>OW818697.1:265000-2369401 GCA_942493365.1 uncultured Clostridiaceae bacterium
TTTATGTTTCGGTTTGTTCTGTTGGTTCTGCTTCAAGATTTTCAGCGAAATCAACGACTGAATCGTCGTGTTCAACGACGGCAATGTCCACAACCTTGCCCTCGCGAGTACGCATCAGGGTAACGCCCTGGGTAATCCGGGTCAAAATTGGAATTTCGGCTGCCGGCAGGCGAATGATGACGCCGGTATCATTAATCATAATAATGTCATTTGTGTCATCGACCAGGGCGATGCCCGCCAGAAGACCTGTCTTTTCCGATGGGCGGTAGGTTATCAATCCTTTGCCGCCGCGCGTCTGGGTGCGGTATTCGTCCAGTTCCGTTCGTTTGCCAAAGCCCTTTTCGGAAACAACAAGCAGTGTGCGGGTGGCGTCAGTCGGTGCCATGCCAATCACCACATCATCGTCGTCCAGCAGGATGCCGCGTACGCCCTGCGTGTTGCGGCCGGTTGACCGGACTTCGTCGTCAGCAAAACGGATGGACATGCCGCGTTTGGTGACCAGAACAATATCATGATGACTCTCGGTCAGCTGAACACCGATCAATTCATCGTCTTCGCGGAGATTGATGGCGATCAGTCCATTCCGATTGATGTTGGCATAATCGGAGAGGTCGGTTTTCTTGACAACGCCGGCCTGTGTGGCCATCATCAGACAGCCCCCCTGATCAAACTTCATGATAGGAATCACCGTGCGTACCTTTTCCCCGCCTTCAAGTTGGAGCAGGTTGACAATTGCCATACCCTTGGCCTGACGGCTGGTTTCGGGTATCTGGTAGCCCTTGAGCCGATAGACACGGCCACGGTTTGTGAAAAACAGCAGGGTGGCATGGGTGGATGTGGTGAGAATGTTTTCGACGAAATCTTCTTCGCGGGTTTGCATGCCGGTAACACCACGTCCGCCACGATGCTGGATGTTGTAACTGTCGGTTTTCATCCGCTTGACATACCCGAAGTGGGTCAGGGTGATGACCACGTCTTCTTCCTGTATCAGCGATTCGTCATCGATATCGTCGTCTTCTCCCGCTTCGATTGAGGTCCGGCGGACATCACCGTAACGGTTTCTGATCTGGGCGATTTCGTCTTTGATGATAGACAGCAGCAAGGGTTCTTCGCTCAAGACGCGATTGAAATAATCGATTTTTTCGCACAATTCACGGAATTCGTTTTCCAGTTTTTCACGTTCAAGTCCGGTCAGTCGGCCAAGGCGCATGTCGATAATGTGCTGAGCCTGACGATCACTGAAGCCGAAACGCTCGATGAGACGCATTTTCGCCTGATCCTCGGTTTTGGATGCGCGGATGATGGCGATGACCTCGTCAATGTGATCAATGGCGACCCGCAGTCCTTCGACAATGTGTCGGCGCGCCTCAGCTTTCTCGAGTTCAAAAACCGTGCGGCGGCGAACGACGTCCTTCTGATGGGCCAAATAATACTTGAGGGCATCGACCAGATTAACGATTCGCGGTTCGAAACGGCCAAGCTCGTCGGGCACGAGCGCCAGCATGTTGGCATTGAAGGCGTCCTGCAGCTGGGTGTTTTTGTAGAGCTGGTTGAGGACGACGCTGGCATTGGCATCCTTTTTGAGTTCGATAACGACACGGACGGCATCGTTGCGATCGGACTCATCGCGCAGATCAGAAATGCCATCGATCTTTTTATCCTTGACCAGGTCAGCAATGCGTTCAATCAGGCGTGCTTTGTTGACCATGTAGGGCAAATCCTGCACGATAATGCGCTGGCGATTGTTCTTCATGACCTCAATATCGGTCCTGGCGCGAACCACAATGCGGCCTTTGCCGGTACGGTAAGCGGCACGAATGCCGGACTGGCCGATGATCATGCCGGCCGTCGGGAAGTCTGGCCCTTTGATGACCGTCATCAGTTCCTCGACGGTGGCGTCGGGGTTTTCGATCAGCATGCTGACGCCGTCAATGACCTCCGCCAGATTGTGCGGCGGAATGTTGGTGGCCATGCCAACCGCAATGCCGGTCGAGCCATTGACCAGGAGGTTGGGGAAGCGCGAGGGCAGCACGATCGGTTCCATTTCGTGTTCGTCAAAATTTGGTTTGAAGTCGACGGTATTCTTGTTGATGTCGCTCATCATTTCCAGTGAGATCTTGGCAACACGGGCTTCGGTATAGCGGTAGGCTGCTGGCGGATCGCCGTCGCGGGAACCAAAGTTGCCGTGACCATCGACCAGCATGTGGCGCATGGAAAAGTCCTGCGCCAAGCGTACCAATGCATCATAAACCGAGGCATCGCCATGCGGATGAAAACGGCCCAGCACATCGCCGACCGTCGTGGCGCATTTGCGATAGGGTTTGTCCGGGGTGAAACCCTGGGTGAACATGGAGTACAAAATGCGCCGGTGAACTGGCTTGAGGCCGTCGCGCACATCGGGTAAAGCGCGATCGGTGATAACGCTCATTGCATAATCGATAAACGATTTTTTCATTTCGTCTTCAAGATCAATCGGAATTATCGTGTTGTCCGGGTTTTTGAAGGCCGCATCCACTGCCAGTTCTTTGAGCTTTTGCAGGTCCTTTTTGTCGAGTTTTTCCTGGATTTGTTTTTTGTCAAGCTGGTCAGTCATTCCAGTCTTTCCTCCCGTTATGAGCCATCATATATCTAAAATATTATATCATATTCGGGGGGTTGCTGTCCTTCGTTTTGGGCCTAAAGCGTTTCTTTTTCTGGCATTCCGGCCTTTCGAGGATATGATTTCGGGGTGACCGCAGTTTTCCGGATTGTAAGAATCGTGCGCTTCATATCGGTACCCGGCAAATCGAATTCACGAACGTCTGACAGCTCTCCGCCCAGCACTTTGATGGCGTGGTTTGCCACGGACCAGTCTTCTGTTTTGCCTTTCATGGCCAGAAAAACACCCCCAACCCGGACAAAGGGCAGGCAATATTCGCACAAGACCGGCAATGAAGCGACCGCCCGAGCCGTCGCGATATCGAATTTTTCGCGAAACTCAGGGGTTTGCGCGACATCTTCTGCGCGTCCATGTCGAGCCGAAATGCCTGACAACCCAAGCGTTTCAATTACATTTTGCAAAAACTTGACGCGCTTGCCGAGTGAATCGAGCAAGAGAACCTCGAGGTCAGGCCGTTGAATCTTGAGCGGAATCCCCGGAAAACCTGCGCCAGTGCCAACATCAATCAATTTAAGGGGGGCTGAATTTGCCGTCAAACAAGGCAACAGGGTCAACGAATCCAGCAGATGGCGAACGGCAATTCCTTCGTCATCTACAACAGCGGTCAGGTTGATCTTCTCGTTCCAATGGCGCAGAAGCCGAACGTAGTCTAGATACTGCGCGGTTTGCTGAGCGTTGATCGTGATATTAAGTCGACGCGCGATTTCATCGAGCCAATCATTCATCGGACTTCCCTCCGCTGTTGAACAGGCTGGCATTGGCTTGCAGCCAGACCAGCAAAACAGAAATGTCTGCCGGTGAAACACCTGAGATTCGGCTGGCCTGACCAACAGACGCCGGACGCAGCCGGCTGAGCTTTTGCCGCGCTTCGAGCCGCAGGCCGGTGATGCTCAGATAGTCAATGCTTTCATGCAACACTTTATGTTCCATTTTGCGAAAGTGATTGATACGATCCATTTCCAACCGGATATACCCTTCGTATTTTAACTGGACTTCTACGGTGAACCATTCCGCCCAGGGCAGCGCTGGCCGCTCAGGATCGATGGCTGTCAGTTTGTCATAATTGAGTTCTGGTCGTTTAATCAGGTCAGCCAGTGTTGTGCCGCTGACAAGCGCGCTGCTGGCGTTAGCTTCCAGCAAAGCATTGACCGTTTTTGCAGGTCGCACCCGAGCTTGACGGCATCGCGTGATCTCCGCTTCAATTCTGGCTTGCTTTTTTTGAAAGGCAGACCAGCGTTCGTCGCTGATCAGGCCCACTTCCCGCCCGATCGGCGTCAACCGCGCGTCGGCATTGTCCTGACGGAGGAGCAGCCGGTATTCTGCCCGTGATGTCATCATCCGATAGGGTTCTGTCGTTCCTTTGGTCACCAGATCATCGATCAGGACGCCGATGTATCCCTCGGAACGATCGATAATCAGCGGCGTTTTGCCGGCGATCAGCCTGGCGGCATTGATCCCTGCAATCAGCCCTTGGGCGGCAGCTTCCTCGTAGCCGGATGAACCATTGATTTGGCCCGCGCCAAAGAAACCCGAAACATCGCGAGATTCGAGCGAGGTTTTGAGACAGGTCGGATCGAGGCAGTCGTATTCGATGGCATACGCGCTGCGCTGAATCACGGCTTCGGCGCACCCCGGCAGCGATCGCACCATCTGAAGTTGTACATCCTCCGGCATGCTGCTGGACATGCCCTGCAGATACATCTCTTCGGTTGAACGACCCATGGGTTCAACAAACACTTGATGGCGCAATTTGTCAGGGAATTTGACAAATTTATCCTCAATTGAGGGGCAGTAGCGCGGTCCGATGCCATCGATCGCGCCGCTGTAGAGCGGCGACCGATGCAGATTGTCCTGAATCACCTGTTTGGTGTCCGGCGTCGTCCAGGTCAGCCAGCAAGGCATCTGATCACCCGCATCGAGATGGGGTTGGTTTTCGTTTTCGTATGAAAACGGAACGATCCGCAAATCACCATCTTGCTTTTCAAGCTGATTAAAATCGACGGTTAAGGCATTGATCCGCACAGGCGTTCCGGTTTTGAAGCGTTGCAGGGGCAACCCCAAAGCGCGAAGCGAGGCGGCAAGCCCAATCGACGGGAACAAACCGTCAGGGCCACCGCTGTACTGACAGTCACCGATGATGATGCGGCCTTCCATATAGGTGCCTGTCGCGGCGATGACTGCGCGGCATCTGAAAATGGCACCTGTGCGGGTCAAAACGCCGGTCACACGGCTGCCGGCGTCTGTCCGATCGGCTAAAACCGCAATGATTTCGCCTTGCCGCAGGCTCAGACGCGGCTGTTGTTCGATGGTTTGCTTCATGATGCTTTGATATTCACGGCGATCAATCTGGGCACGCGGTGACAAAACGGCTGGTCCTTTGGATGCATTGAGCATGCGAAACTGAATCATGGCACGATCCGCAGCACGTCCCATTTCGCCGCCCAAAGCATCAATTTCACGAACCAGCTGTCCTTTGGCCGTACCGCCAATGTTGGGGTTGCAGGGCATGTTGGCAAGCGCATCGAGATTCATGGCGAACAGCATCGCGCGCTGCCCCAGCCGAGTTGCCGCCAATGCGGCTTCACATCCGGCATGACCTGCGCCAACAATACATATGTCGGTTTCGCCGGCCAGCCATGTACCTTGTGCCTGAAGGGCTTGTTCGACGGTCGTCATGCCAGGGTCCTTTCTGGTCTTACGCTCATTTGCCAATGCAGAAACGGGCGAAAATTGTCTTGATGACTTCTTCGGAGACGGAGTCGCCGGTAATCATCGCTAAAGCATCGGCACTACCGCGCAGCAAAGAGGCGATCAAGTCGAGTGGGATGTTTTCGGCCATGGCTATCGCAGCCTGACCCAAGCTGTTCGTGGCGAGGTCTAAAGACATTTTGTGACGGCTGTTGGTGATCAGGACTTCCTCACTGGCCGTGCTGCCAATTTGTTTGTACTGATCGGCAATCGCGCGCCGCAAATCTGCCAGACCTTCGCCGGTCAGCGCCGAAAAATTGACGGCAGGCTGATCGGCTAAATTGGCCTTGATGAACTGGCGGACGGCTTGGCTTTCGCCGAGATCGTCCTTGGCAGCGATCAAAACGACCGGGAGGCCTTCCGCTAATGCCTGGCGGATTCCTGTCAATTCTTCATCGAGGTTGGCAAGCGGCGGCGCAATCAGCCAAAAAATCAGGTCAGCTGACTTCAAAGCATTGCGTGCTCTGTCAACGCCCAAACGCTCAACGATATCATCGGTTTCTCGCAGACCGGCCGTATCGATCAGACGAATCGGCAAGCCATCGATATCGACCAGTTCTTCGACCGTATCACGGGTCGTCCCAGGGATGGCGGTCACAATGGCGCGGTCGAAGCCGGCCAGGCTGTTGAGCAGTGAAGACTTGCCCGCATTGGGTCGCCCGGCGATGACGACAGTCATTCCTTCGCGCAGCAGGCGTCCCTGTCTGAAGCTGGCACTCAGTTCTACAAGTGTCTGGCGCACCGCGTTGATGCCCTTGGCCAAGCCTTCCATCGCTTCGGCCGTCTCTTCGTGCTCAGGATACTCAAGGATCAATTCGACCTGTGCCAGCAAGCTGTACACAGCATTGGACATTTCGCGCACGCGCCGAGAAAGCACGCCGTGCAGTTGCGCAGCTGCGGCTTGAGAACTTTTGCGGGCACCGGACTGAATGAGATCCATGACCGCTTCGGCTTGGGCGAGGTCCATTTTACCGTTCACAAAGGCGCGGCGGGTAAATTCGCCCGCCTCGGCTGGGCTGACGCCAAGGCTGAAAAGGCTTTCGAGAATGGCCTGCTTGATCGCAGAGCCGCCATGGCAGCTGATCTCGACCACGTCCTCGCCGGTGTAGGAGTGCGGCGCTTTGAAGCGTGTTATGATGATCTGATCGATGATCTGCCCGTCCCGCGGATCCATGAAATCGCCAAGCCCGCATGTGTACCCCGGCATCTCGGTTGCCCTTGGAAAATGGACGCCGGCCGGTCGGAAGACCAGATCTGCGACGGCCGCGCAGCCGGCGCCGGACAAACGAATAACCGCCAGGCCGCTTTGGCCGGGCGGTGTCGCTGCTGCTGCGCAGATGGATTTGAAATCAGCCGGCTTTAAGCCGGTAGGGATTGTCATATCAGATGCTGCCGGACGAATCAGTTGGCTTCGCCGGGTGCGATAACAACAAATCTCTCAGGTTCTTCGCCTTCACTGAAAGTCGTAACGCCCGGGAAATCTTGCAGGGTGGAATGGATGATGCGTCGCTCAGCAGGATTCATCGGTTCGAGGCTGAATGGCGCGCCCGAGCGAACAACTTTGTCCGCCGCGCGCTCAGCCATGCCGATCAGAGTCTCTTCGCGGCGGCGACGATAGCCGCCGATGTCGACGATGACACGCACGCGTGATTCGCTGATTTTGTTGGCGACCAGCGAGGCCAGATATTGAATGGCTTCGAGTGTTTCTCCGTGTCGTCCGATTGCCGCACCACAGTCCTGACCGGAAACGTCAATGTGCAGGGTATCGTCCTCGCGGTAGGAGCTGATCTTGCCATGGATCCCAACGCCTGACAGAATAGCCGCGACGTATGAGGTTGCTTCGGCTTCTTCCGGGGTTTCGGGGTCTCCGGCGTACTCTTCGTCATCCCCGTAATAGGTCTGAAGGGGCGCGTTTGCCAGGGTCTGATCCTCAGCAGTCACGCGAACTTTGGCTGGGCGGCGACCGAGGCCGAGCAAGCCATTTTCACCTTCGTCGAGAACTTCAATGATCACATCATCCACAGACAAGCCAAGCTCGTCAATCGCATCATTGATGGCTTGTTGAACTGACTTGCCAGTTTTTTCTACTGAAAGAGCCATGATGTTACCTCCTTGATCAGTGCTTCAGGTCAGGGCTTGACGGCACTAATCTCTATTGCTTTTTTGGGATCCCTGTCGTGCTGTTCGATCTTTTTGGTGTATAGGAAATAGATCAGAAGCGACTGCAGGGTTGCCATGACATTGCCGATGATCCAGTACAGACCCATCGCAGCAGGCATGGAAAAGGTCGTGAGCAGCATGACGGCTGGCATGACCAGATTCATGGTTTTCATCATAGAATCGGTTTTGTCCTCAGGCGACTGACCGGCACGCGCGGGGTTCAGCTTTTCACGTGCTTTGGCTTCCATGCGCTTTTTGAAGTTTGGCATGGTCACTCTGGCAATACGCATCTGGATGATCATGGTGATTACGATGAGGACGGGGAAGATCAGCAACGGCACATAAGTCTGCCATTTGTCGCCAAAGAGCTCGGCCGGTATCCAGCGTGGTGTCTCACCGAGGTTCATGCCCAGAAAACTGAGGTCGATCAGCTGATTCGCATTCATCAGGCCTTTGTCGACGACATTGGACAAAGTCGCTGAATGTTCGGACAAGATATTGAGCACAGACATGTTTGATGCGACCGCTTTTGTGCCGGCTTCCACCGCATCTTTCGCCGGAAACAGGGTAGGCATGGTGTTGAATAGCAATTGACCGATTTTGTCGAGGTTTTCAGACGCGACGCCCATGATGAATTGCAGCGGCCGCTGGAAAATTTGGAAAATCGGGATCAGGATGATCAGCTGGAGAATCGACGGCAAACAACCGGCGCCCAGCGAAGTGCCGTGTTTTTTGTAAAGAGCCATCTGCATTTCGCTTTGCTTGGCCTTGTCATTGGGATACGTCCGCTGAATCTCGGCAACTTCTCCCGCCAACGCCTGTTGTTTGATGGTGCTTTTCTGCTGTTTGACGCCCAATGGAATAAGCAGTCCGCGTAAGATCACCGTGAATACGATGATCGTCAGGCCATAATTCCCCATGAAATCATAGAGTACTTTCATGAACCAACCGAAGGCGACGTATAAAGGATTAAACAAAAAATCCACTTTTCGATGCTCCTTATCTGTTAAGGCTGTTCCGATGCCGAATTGCTCGGGCGGGTCGGTCAGCGTTTATCGAACCGGATCGTATCCGCCTTTGCTCAAGGGGTTGCAGCGCAGGATACGCCATGTGGCCATGATGCCGCCACGCAGAGGGCCATGTTTTTCAATTGCTTCGACTGCATACTGGGAACAGGTGGGCAAATATCTGCATCTGCTGCCCAGACCAGGCGATATAACACGTTGATACCAACGGATCATGCGAATCATCAGTCTTCTAATCATAACGGGATGTCTTTCTGCGGTTCCGGGTGATTGATGCCTGCTCGTTGCAGCAGATGTTCGACTTCACGGCTGATAATGTGATAGTCAGGTTGATCCTGCGTTTCGCGCCCGACCAGAATCAAGTCGTAGCCGGGCAGCAGTTGTGTTTCGATCAGGCGATAACTCTCTCGCAGCAGTCGCTTGACCCGGTTTCGGCGAACACTTCCCTTGATCTTTCTGCTTGCCGTGACGCCCAGTCGATTGGCCCGGCCTGGACGGCGGAGATAATGCAGGACCACATGGCGGTCAGCAAGGAATCGTCCCTTGTTGTAGACCCGAGAAAACTCGAAATTCAAACGCAGCGGTTGCGTCAGCTTCACGTCAGATCCCTCTCCCTGCCCGTCCGGCTAAAAAATTCACCCGGCTAAAAAGAAGAAAGACCACAGGGCCTGTGGTCTTCAAGCGGTCAGCGACTTCCTGCCCTTCAGTCTGCGCTTCCTGAGGATCTCACGGCCGGCTGCTGTTTTCATGCGTTTCCTGAAGCCATGCTCTTTGGACCTATGCCGTTTTTTCGGCTGAAATGTCATTTTCATCTGTATATACACCTCCATCGTGATTAAAACAATAGTGTTACGATTATACAGGCCAAGCAAGGTTTCTGTCAATGGGTAGTCAATGTGATGATTGAACAATCGGCAGTTCGGCCGTGCCGGTCGAAGTGCTCAGGACCTTGTTGATACGCTCGAGCGATGCTTGCATATGGGCAGTTGTTGTCTGATAATCGGCGGGGCTTGCCAGACCGTCCAATACCGGTACAACGAGATGCTGCAGACCGTGACCCTTGGCAACCGTCTCGACATAGGTCGGTATGTATTCTGCCTTTTCGATCCTGACACCTTCTGCTGTCTTGAGCAGTGTTACTCTGGCAATGACACCGTCCTGCGCGTAGCCGCTCGTGCTGTGTGTATTATATTCCATATTATGAACAAAGTTGCTGGTCGAGTAATAAACCAACGTCGGCTTGCCGGATACAGCCGATGTCAGCACTTCGATCTCCTGAAGCACATGGGGGTGATGGCCGATGATCAGTTCGATGCCGGCGTCAGCGAGACGTTGAGCCATCTCCCGCTGATAGTTGCAGCTCTTGGTCTTGTATTCGTTGCCCCAGTGCAGGGACAGGCAGATGATCTCTGCGCCTTGCGCGCGCAGAGCCGTCGCCCGTGCCAGCATCGCGGTCAGATCAGCTTCAAAGGCGGCGCTGCGATAGGGGTTGAATGAATCAATCAGCGGATCTGCAGCGGCCGGCAGGGTAATGCCATTCAATGCTTTTGACGTTTCAGTGCCGATTGTTTCGAAGGTATAGGCCATCACGCCGACCTTGATGCCGCCGGCGTCGATCACCGCGTCAGCTGGACTGCTTTCATCCGGCCGGGTGCCAATGACCGCGAAGCCCTTGTCCCGGAAAACCGTCGCCGTGCGAATAACGCCATCCAGCCCCTTGTCTATGGTATGATTGTTGGCCGTCCACACGGTCTTGATTCCAGCCGAGTACAAGGCGTCAGCAATGGCATCCGGCGCGCAAAACCGCGGATAACCGCTGTAGGGCGCGCCGGCCAGGGTGCCTTCGTAATTGGCCATCGCCAGGTCAGAGGCCTTGAAAATTGGTTTTACATACTGAAAAATCGGCGTGTAGTCATAAACGGCTGGGCTGACGCCTGGGTTGGTCAGTCCACCGTCAATTACCGCCTGATGCAAAATGATATCGCCAACCCCGGTCAAGATCGCCCGGATTTCCGGCGGCTCGGTGGGGGCGGGTGTTGGCGTTGGGGTCGGCAAAAGGGTTGTTTCAGAATTTGATGCTTGCGTCGTTGGGATTGTGGTGGAGCCGCAACCGACAACGCCCCCTAAAATGCACAGCACGAACACCAAGGTGGTGACCAAGCGGGCCAAGGTGACCTTTTGAATTTTTAAAAGGTTTGTGTTACTTTTTGAACGCATATCAGGTTCTCCTGGCAGCAGATGATGTCGTCATCCGATTGACTTTTCAACCCAGGGTCCGGCAGCAAGGGTGCGTGTCGTGAATAACATTGTATCGTGCGGCAACTTGGCCGTCAATGCGGTCTTGGCGGCGCGGCAGGCCTCGGGGTCGTTAAATAGTCCGAAGACGGTTGGGCCGCTGCCACTCATCAAACTGCAGATTGCGCCCGCCGCAGTCAGATGATTCTTGATTGCTGCCAGCTCCGGTTTTGCCACGAGTGACACAGATTCCAGAACGTTGGCTGTCGCGTCAGCCAGCGCCGCCAAATCCTGCTGCTGGATGGCTGCCGCAACGGCATGTTGCTCGGGTCGTCGACCGGGATTTTCCAAGCTGAACTGACTGAAAACCCAAGGAGTTCGCATACCGAAATTGGGTTTGCAGAGCAAAACCGAAAGCCCCTCCCAGGCAGGCAGCGGGGTCAGCTTTTCGCCGATCCCCTCACACAGCACGGTCCCGCCCTGGAGACAAAAGGGCACGTCGGCGCCAACACGGGCGGCAAGCTCAAAAAGGTGCTGCCTGGACAGCCGGCCGGGCAGCAGCAAATCGAGGGCGAAAAGCACCGCGGCTGCATCGGCACTGCCGCCGGCAAGGCCCGCCGCGGATGGAATTTTCTTTTGAATATCGATTTGCAGCCCGCTCGCAAAGTCCGCGGCTTCGCGAAACAATGCCGCCGCGCGCCAAGCCGTGTTGCGGCTGTCTGACGGTATCGGCGCGCGCCCGCAGGACAAGCGGATGCCCTGGCCTGACTTATCGAGTCCGACCGTAATGCGGTCGGTAAGATCGATGCTTTGCATGATGGTCGACAACAAATGATAGCCGTCCGCCCGCCGTCCGACGACGTCCAGTGACAGGTTGATTTTGGCCGGTGTTTTGACGATCAGCGTCTGCATGGATGCTCCTTAATCAAACAGCCCGCGGTTTCCCGCGGGCTGTCATGGATCGGTCCTTTTCGGTCAGATGGCCAGTTCAAGCCCTGATGCTTCCGGCTCAATGGCAATTTCGACGACGCGGGTCAGCACATCGATATAACTGTAGGAAACCATTTCCTGGTAGGCGTTGCATTTGGAGCAACGAACGGTGAAAACGTTGGGGTAGCATCTATCGAGAATGCCCTCCTGTACGATGGTTCTCTTCCGTCCACCACTGGACCTGAGCCGGACTTTCTTGCCAACATAAGCTTCAATGCCTTTTCTGCAGGTATCGAGATCTGCTTTTACAATCATCTGAACAACACCTCCGGCGACTGATTTTCCCTGTTCATGCCCTTGGGGGCTTATGTCAGTTAGTTTACCACTTTGTTACGCTAAAGTCAAATTACAAACACTACTGATTGTGGTATAATTTGCGTAGTGCCCAAAATGTTGGGCTATTTTCCATTTTGACGCTTTATATGCTGGAGGTTGTTTATGCTTTCCGATATTGAAATTGCCAATCAGGCTGTCATGAAGCCGATCTCAGAAATCGCGCGCGGGCTGGGTATCCACGATTCGGAATGGGAGCCATACGGGCATTACAAGGCCAAGCTCGATGATGCGCTGCTCAACCGTCTGGCCACAGGACCTGACGGCAAACTGGTGCTGGTCACCGCCATCAATCCCACGCCGGCCGGCGAGGGCAAGACAACGACAACCGTCGGTCTGGGCCAGGCGCTTTGCCTGTTGGGACACAAGGCAATCATTGCCTTGCGCGAACCTTCCCTCGGGCCGGTTTTCGGTGTCAAGGGCGGCGCGGCCGGTGGCGGCTACGCGCAGGTTCTGCCGATGGAAGATATTAATCTGCATTTCACCGGCGACATTCACGCGGTCACCACGGCCAATAATCTGCTGTCCGCGCTGATCGACAATCACATCCACCAGGGCAACGCCCTACAAATCGACACGCGGCGCATCACCTGGAAACGCTGTATGGACATGAACGATCGCGAACTGCGCCACATCGTGGCTGGTCTGGGCGGCAAGTCCGATGGCGTGCCGCGCGAGGACGGTTTCAACATTTCGGTGGCCTCGGAAATTATGGCCATTCTCTGTCTGGCCCATGATCTGGCCGACTTGAAGGCTCGCCTCCGGCGGATTGTCATTGGTTATTCCACGGCAGGCAACCCGGTCACAGCGGATGATCTTCAGGCCGCCGGTTCGCTGGCCACGCTACTCAAAGACGCCCTCAAGCCCAACCTGGTTCAGACGCTGGAAGGCACGCCGGCCCTGATGCACGGTGGCCCCTTCGCCAATATCGCCCACGGCTGCAACAGCCTGCGCGCCACCCGTCTCGGCCTCAAACTGGGCGACATCCTGGTCACCGAAGCCGGCTTTGGCGCCGATCTGGGCGCCGAAAAATTCTTCGACATCAAATGCCGCGCCGGCGGTTTGCGCCCGGCCGCAGTCGTGCTGGTGGCCACCATTCGCGCGCTCAAATACAATGGCGGCGTCGCGCGGCCTGAGCTGGCCAAAGAAAACCTCGCGGCGCTGCAGGCCGGCCTGCCCAATCTGGTCAAGCACCTTGAGAACTTGCGTGCCTTTGGCGTACCCTGTGTGGTTTCGCTCAATCACTTCGCCAGCGACACCGCGGCCGAGATCGCCCTGGTGGCCGCCCAATGCCAGCAGATGGGCGTGCCGATGGCACTGTCCGACGTCTTCAGCGATGGCGGCGCGGGCGGACGGGCGCTGGCCGAAGCCTTGCTGAAAGTGCTGGCCGAGCAGCCGGCAGACTTCCGCTTTCTCTATCCCGAGGACATGCCGCTCGAAGAAAAAATGCGCACCATCGCCTGCCGCATCTATGGAGCCGATGATGTCATTCTGACTGCGACTGCCCGCAAGGAGCTGAACGGCCTGAACGCGCTGGGCTACGGCCATTTGCCGATCTGCATGGCCAAGACCCAGTACTCCCTGTCCGATGACCCGACACGGCTGGGACGGCCGAACGGCTTTACCATCACCGTCCGCGAATTGCGTTTGTCGGCGGGCGCCGGCTTCGTCGTCGCCATGACCGGCGACATTATGACCATGCCCGGCTTGCCAAAAGCTCCGGCAGCTGAGAAAATTGACATTGACGACACCGGCCGGATCAGCGGCTTATTCTGAAAGGAACCAGCTCCATGAAAAAGCATTCGCATAATTCATCCATCCACGATTATGGCCACGACCGCACAGTGCATTCGCTGGGCCGCAGCGGCAGTGTCCGCAGCAAACAGCGTCAGCTCACCTTAAACATCATCAGCTTCGCGCTGTGCGTCATTTTGCTGGCGCTGGCGGTGTGGCTGGCCTGGCCGCTGGTTTTTGGCCAGTCACCCCAAGGCACGGCGGAAAGTTCCGCTCCGACGACCGTGGCACCGACCGAAAGCAGCGTCGAAACGACCGCCGCTCCGACCACCATCGCCACCCTCAGCGCGGCCGACCGTCAAGCGCGCCTGGCCGACGCGGGTGCTCAGGTCACCGCTCTCCTGTCCGCGCAATCCTCCGGCCGTTTCGCGGTTTATTATCAGAATCTGGTGTCCGGCGACGTCTGGCAAATCAATGCCGATCAGCCCTTCGTAGCGGCCAGCTCAATCAAACTGGGCATCAACACTTTGCTCTATACCAAACTGGCCAGCGGCGAGATTTCGCCCACTGAAATGCTGGCTTACGACAACCGCAATTACCCGACCGGCGACTACGAGAGCGGCACCGGCTCGATCCAGAGCCAACCCAACGGCACCCAGTACTCGGTGCGCGACACCTCCGGCCTGTCCATCCGCATCAGCGACAACTGCGGCACCAACATGGTCATCCGCCGCCTGGGCGGTATCGACACGGTCAACGTCTACCTCAACAGCATCAGCGCGGTGGTCGACTACCGCAAATCCGTTTCCTACACCAACTACGCCGGCAGTTCGCAAAGCGGCCGCCATCGCACTTCGGCCACCGACCTCGGCCTGCACGCCGTCAATCTTTACACCCTCTGGCAGGCCGATCCGCAAGCCTACCAGCCGCTAATTGATGACCTCTGCGCCACCGAATTTGACTTCGGCATCCAGAAAGGCATCCCCGCTGACATCTTGGTTGCGCACAAAATCGGCACCAACGGCACCTACTCAGCCGAAAATGATGTCGGCATCGTCTTTGGCGAAGAGCCCTTCGTGCTGTGTGTCATGACCGAAATGGGTAGCGCTTACAGTGCGCATCAGCTTCAGGCCGATATCGCTGAGATTTTCTACAACACGATGGAAGCGCCGATCGGGTGAGGGGCTGAAAGCGGATCAGTCGTTAAAAATATCCGTTTCCGATATTTGATAAGTCCGCTGCCAAAATTCTTCGGTGTATTTTGCTTGGCATTAGGACCCCCTTGAATGCGTACATCTCATACTATTTGGCTGTACAAAATCCAAAGGGATCCAAAATTTGCTATTTGCATTTATAGCAAACAAACAAATAGACATATATATCCTACATAATAATTTTATTACCGATTTTAAGAGATACTCTGGTTTGAATCCTGCTAGTGCCTCTTCAATCATTTTGAATACGTTTAGCCCTCGACTAAATGAAATACTTTGCGTTCCTTCAAAATAGAAATCCATATGGGATAAAACGTGTACTGCCATATGGATATTTAAACTGTGAGTCTAAGAACCAAACAAACTCAATTTCTGCGGATATGCCTACGCCTAATATCGACGCACCAAATTCCAATTGAATTCCAAAGTGGACATCACGTTTATAAGTATGACAATTTTTAATGATTGTACAAAACAATATGGACCTAATTTCATCTACGGAAACCCAAAATCCTTTTCATTTATTTGATCGACAAAAGACGCGAGCGGGGAAAAATCGGTGATTGGATTGCCATCTAGAAACAATGAAGTGAGTTTATTCAAGTTTTTCAGTGGCTCAATATTGATAACCTTGTTGTCTCTGAAGAACAAGAACTCAAGGTTGGTCAGAGCCTCCAATGGGCTCAGATCGACAATACTATTAGAATTGAGCCACAGCCTGCTGATTTTTGTGCATCTTGAAATTGGTGACAGATCGACAATGTTGTTGTCACCAAGGAATAGTGTTTCCAGCTTCTGCAAATCGTAAAGAAAGTCAATATTTGCCGCCCCCGTCCCATCCAGGGATAAAGTTTTTAGCGTAATTCTTCTCGACACAGGGCTGAAGTCTTCAATCAAGTTGTAGCTGAGGTCTAAGCTCTCAAGCATCGAAAATTGATCCAGTATTTGGATGTTTTCGATTTTATTATTGAATAACCCAAGGGATCGCAACTTATGAAGATTTTCCAGAAATGACAAATCTGCAATATTGTTGTCAGCCAGCTCCAAAACCTCAAGATAGGTCAGATCAGCTATCGGACTGAAGTCTGTAACTTGGGAGCCCGTGAGGTAAAACTCACGCAACTTCGTCAAGGATTCAATCGGACTGATATCCGTAACGCTCGTTGATCCTAGCCCACCATCCGGATCAACCCAAGAAATTTTGAAAATCTCGAGCGAAGGAAACCATTTGACATCTTCGATGGACTTGCAGTCACTGTACAGCCAGAGTTCTTTTAGTTGACGGACATCCTCGGGGAAAATCGGACCCGTTGGGCACTCTAGCGTTTCTCGAACTCTGCCCTCGAAGCTTTCATCAACGAAATATATAGGCGAGGTGCTTTGGGTTGTTGCTATTGTACTTGACGCACAAGAGCAACAAAAGAATGAAAAGGAAATCGTAATCGTTGCAATAATTTCCATAATTCTATTAATTTTCATAAAACCTCCTTGGTTGTAGGCTTGATACATAAGTACAATTATCGAACCGCTAATGGTTATTACGATCTTTCAACGATATTTCCAACAAAAAGCCCCAAGAAACTTAGCGTACATGGGGCTTTCAATATTTTAAATCAGTCAGGGGTTTTTCGCTGTTTCATCCTGCGCCCCCTCAAAAATCAGTCGCGTTGCCAAAGCCTTCGCCGACGACTTCACGGGCCTCGACAACAATCACAAAAGCACCCGGGTCGATTTCCGAAACGATTTCCTTGACGTCAGGCACCTGTTTTTTGGAGAGGACGCAGAGCAGCACTTCCCGCTGCTGGCCGGTGTACATACCTTTGCCGGTCAGCGAGGTGACGCCGCGGTTGAGTTGGCTCAAAATGCGGTCGGCAATTTCGCTGCTCTTGTCGGAGATGATGTAGGCCGCGCGGCAGAAGTCGAAGCCTTCGAGGAGGATATCGATACTCTTGGAGGTCAGATACATGGCAATGAAGGAATACATAGCCAGCAGGATGGCCGGCCCGGCAACGTTGCGATAGGCGATGACCGAGGCGATCACAATCACGGCATCCATGATCATGATAAACTGGCCCATGCTGAAGGTCTTGAGTTTGCGTTTGATGACGGCGGCCAGGATGTCGGTGCCGCCGGTGGTAAAGCCGCCGCGGAAAACCAGGCCGAGACCGACGCCATAGATGATACCGCCGAAGACGCAGTAGATCAGCGGATCGGCGCCGCCGCTGCCCAGCGGCAGGTCGATGTATTGCACAAACCATTGATTCATGGTTGGCCCCGTCAGGTCGATCAATGCCGAGTAAACCACCGAGCCGACCATGCTGCGCCAGATGAAGCGCAGGCTCATCATGCGCCAGCCAATCAGCAGAATGGGGATGTTGAGAATGAAGAAGAGCACGCCAAGCGGCAGGAAGGAGCCCTGGCCGGTCAGTTGATAGACAATCGATGCGATGCCCGAAACGCCGCCCATGGTCAGCTTGATCGGTACGTAAAAGACATTGACGGCAACGGCTGCCAGAAAGCCGCCGACCAATAGCGACAGTATCTCCCGCACCCATTCCTGCCAGCTATTGCGGCGCAAGGTCTTGTTAAACCAAATTGGAACCATGGGTGAAGACCCCCCTCTCACCCGTCTATTTTATCATAGTCTGGACTTCCCCGGAAAATGATATAAACAGAACTACCCGACGGGCTGACCCTATGTTATAATATTCAAGCATCAGTACACGCCGTGTCTGATCTGCAGCCGACGCTGGTCCTGTGCGATGCGGCCCGTGAACCCCGTCAGGTCCGGAAGGAAGCAGCGGTAAGCGGTCAACCGCATGTGCCGCAGGGAAGCCTGTGCCGGCTGCAGGTCAGGCATGGCGATTACTTTATTCAGGAGGCGCGCAAATGGCCCATCAGGCTTTGTATCGTGAATGGCGGCCCAAGGTCTTTGACGAGGTCGTCGAGCAGAAACACGCGGTTTTTGCCCTGCGTCAGGCCGTCATCAGCGGCCAGATCGCGCACGCCTATCTTTTCAGCGGCACGCGCGGCACCGGCAAGACGACGCTGGCCAAGATTTTCGCGCGGGCGATCAACTGTCTGGCCCCGCAAAACGGCAATCCCTGCAATGCCTGCGACATCTGCCGCGGCATGCTGGATGGCAGTCTGCTCGACATCGTCGAGATGGACGCCGCCTCCAACAACAGCGTCGACAACATCCGCCGCATCTGCGACGAGGTCGTTTTTATGCCGGCGCAGGCGCGTTTTAAAGTTTACATCATTGACGAAGTTCATATGTTGTCCACCGGTGCCTTCAACGCGTTGCTCAAGACGCTGGAGGAGCCGCCGGCGCACGCCGTCTTTATCCTGGCCACTACCGAGCCGCACCGCATTCCGGCCACCATCCTGTCGCGCTGCCAGCGCTACGAATTCCGGCGCCTGCCGGTTGACAGCATGGCGGAGCGGCTCAAGGAAATTGCTGCCGCCGACGGCATCGACATTGGCAACGATGCGCTGCAAACCATCGCCAGCCTGGCCGACGGAGCCATGCGCGACGCCATCAGCCTGTTGGATCAGGCCAAGGCCAGTTTCGCCGGGCGCATCGAGCGCGATGACGTACTCAACCTCGCCGGTGTGGTTCAGGACGAATTCATGCAGCAGATGGCCGTCGCGCTGATCAGCAGCGACGCGCCGGGTCTTTTAGAGCTGGTCGATCAACTGGTCATGGCCGGCCGCGATCTGGCCCGCTTTGTCACCGACCTCGCCCAGCACTGCCGCAACATCCTGGTCTGCCAGGTTTCCAAAAATCCGCAACTTCTGGTGCGTGCCGCCTCGGACACGCTGGCCGGCATGTCTTTGCTGGCCAAACAGGTCAGCGGTGATCGACTGGTCGAACTGATCAAGGGGCTGTCAGCGTTGTTGTCCGACCTGCGTTGGGCCGCTGATACGCGGACGGCACTGGAGATCGGTCTGATCCGCCTGATGGACAACACGGGCACCACGCATGAGCCAGAAGTAACGGCACCGAAGCCGGTGGCGTCTGCTCCGGCGGTTAAGGTCGTGCCCACGACTGCGCCTGTTGCACCTGTAGCGCCTCTCGGCGATCCCGACATGGGTTTTGTCCCGCCGCCGCTCGACGAGCAGGATATGCTGGCCGAACCGACCGAAACGCCGGTCATTGCGGCCGCTGTCGCTGCGCCCGTCAGCGCTGCGCCCGTCGCGCAGCCTGCCGCCACGTCCACGCTCGATGCGTCAGCCTTGTGGCAAAAAACGCTGGAGCAGGTCAAGAGCGAAGGTCACATGGCCTTATACCTGTTCTGTCGTCCCATTCAACCTGAAATGTGCGACGATCTGCTGCGTTTGCATTTTGCGCCAGACGACCAGGTTAATTTTCGCGAAATCAATCAGAACGCCAACATCAGAATTCTCGCCACGACGGCCTCGAAGCTGGCCGGACGCGTGTTGACTGTGCTGCCCGTCCTGGGCGACGCGTCTTGTGATCAGCCGGTAGCGACCCCTGCTGCAACATCGGCCAATGAAGACTGGATTGATAAAATCAAAAAAGCCGCGGATACCCTCGGTATCCCGGTAAAAATGGAGGATTGAACAATGGGTAAGGGACCTCGCGGTGGATTCCCCGGCATGGGCGGTATGGGCGGCATGGGCGGCGGCAATATGAATCAGCTTCTCCAGCAGGCGCAGCGCATGCAAAGGGAAACCGAGAAAGCTCATGAAGAAATCGCCGCCATGACGGCTGAGTCAACCGCCGGCGGCAGTGCGGTCAAGGTTGTTGTCAACGGCACCCATCAGGTCTGCGAATTGACCATCGACCCCGCGGTCGTCAATGCTGACGACGTCGAGATGCTGCAGGACCTAGTCATCGTCGCGGTCAACGATGCCAATGCCAAAATCGAGCAAATGTCTGAGGCCCGCATGGCGCAAGTCACCGGCGGCCGCGGCATCCCCGGCTTCTGATGGCACGCTTTTCGCCGTCTATCGCTCGGTTGGTCGCGGAACTCGGCAAGTTGCCGGGCATCGGCGGCAAGTCTGCTCAGCGACTGGCCTTTTTCCTGCTCTCGCAGCCGGTCGAGAAGGTTGAAAGCTTGGCGCAGGCCATTTTGGACGCCCGGCATACCACGCGTATCTGCTCGGTCTGCTGCAACCTGACCGACCTCGACCCCTGCGAGATCTGTACATCTTCCAGCCGCGAACGCAGTCAGATTTGTGTGGTCGAAAACCCGCGCGACGTCGCCGCAATGGAGCGCATCCACGAGTACCGCGGGCTCTATCACGTGCTGCACGGCGCCATCTCACCCATGCACAATATCGGGCCGGATCAGATTCGCCTGCGTGAGCTGCTGGCTCGACTGCGCACCGAAACCGAAGTGACCGAGGTCATTTTGGCGACCAATCCCACCGTCGAAGGTGAGGCAACGGCCCTGTATATCGCCCGCCTGCTCAAGCCCGCTGGCATTCGGACGACGAGAATTGCCCACGGCATTCCGATGGGCAGCGATCTGGAATATGCCGATGAAGTCACGCTTTGCCGAGCAATGGAAGGTCGGCGTGAGATCTAAATCATAAATGCTGGCACCTATGCTTAAAAGAATAAGAGCCCCCCAACAATCAAGTTGCTGGAGGGCTCTCTTTTTGTTTGGGCTGATCTGCTTATTATTCAGTCGGCATGCCGTTGTTCATTTGCAGATAGTACAAGCCAAGGTTGCCATAGCGGTGGAATTCAGGGGTGGCTTCCAGGGCGGCAAGCTCATCAGCGGGGAAGGAGTCGGCCATATCCAGCTCTTTGTTTTTGAAGGCGGCCAGGATAGCATTGTCATCGCTCATGAGTCTGAAGGTTAAGGTTGTGGTTTTGGTTGTTGCTTTGTCATAGTACTTGTCATTCTTCGCCAGAATGAGTTTGTCTTCATGAGCAAAGGTGGCCAGGGTGTAGCGGCCGTTGCAAACCATGGTTGCAGGATCAGAAGCCCAGCCCTCGGGATTGGCTGTGACGATGTCTTCGCGCAAAGGCATCAGGCTCGGGAAGGCCAGCATTTCCTGGACATAAGGAACATTGGCAGCCAGTTCAAACTCGATGGTTTTGTCATCAATGGCGGTAGCGCTCAGTTTGTCAGGGGTGATGGTTCCACTCAGAACATCATTGCCGTTTTTGAAGAAGTCAGCACCGATGTAGCCGTAAGAGGATGCAGTTGCGGGATCGCAGAGGCGTCTCCATGAGTAGACGAAATCAGCGGCGGTGACAGGTTGTCCGTCACTCCAGAAGATATCATCGCGCAGGACGACGGTGTACTTGGTTCCTTCGTTGGTAACGGATTTGGCTTGACCCAGTGAGAATGTGCCATCAACGTTCGGCTTGTAGAGGCCTTCGAACATGTGGGTCACATAGATCATGCCATCAACGGTTTCGTTCAGGTTGGGATCGAGGGTGGCCGGCTCTGAGCCGACGCAGATCGAGGCGCTGGTTTTGCTGGTATCCCAGAAATATTTGTTTCCGGTACCCGTTACGCCATAGCCGGTGAAATTGGTTTGGGCCAGAACGTCATCAGCATAGAAAACAAGCGGGATAATCGGCATGTCGTTCATGAAGATGGTTTCAGCCTGGTGATACTTTTCGGCGCGAACAGCCGGGTCAGTAGCCAATTTGGCATCTTTGACCAGTTTGTCGTATTCAGCATTGCTGTAATGCGCGTCATTGGTACCTGCTCCGGTTGTGAACAAGTCGAAGAACGAGCTGGCATCAGCATAGTCAGCCAACCAGCCCTGGCGGGCGATTTCGCTGTCAGCGGTTTTGCGGTATTCTGTGAAAACATTCCATTCCATTGAGGCCAGCTTGACGCTGATGCCCAGGTTTTCTTTCCACATGGCCTGCACGGCTTCAGCAACCTGCTGATGGCCAGTGCTGGTGTTGAAAGAGAATTCAAGGATCGGGAAGCCTGCGCCATCGGGGAAGCCGGCTTCTGCAAGAAGCTGTTTGGCTGTAACGATGTTTGCTGCGTAGTCCTTGGACATCAGGTCGCCGCCAACTGTGCGGAAGTCGGTACCTGGTGTTGCATCCATGATGCCGCCGGGAACCAGCGCGTAAGCCGGGACGCGTGAGCCGTTCCAGATGGTATCATTGAGGTAATCGCGGTCGACTGCCAGTGACAAGGCTTTTCTGACGCGAACGTCGAGCAGCACGTCTGCACCGGTCAGTTTTTGGGTCTCGGTTGTGCCGGTTCCCGTTGGCGTGGTTGCTGATGTTGCAGCTGGGCCACAAGAGACCAGGAACATTGAAAGACTCAAGACCATAACAAGAGTTAATGTAAGGGCGAGAATTCTTTTCATTTCTTTTCCTCCTCCGATTTAATGTGGGGTATTATTTAAAAAGCGCCTTCGCTTTTTAAACCAAAATAGATCAGATTTGACCCGCAAACAAGCAACTGACCAGATGTCCGGGTTCAATTTCAACCAGTTGTGGCTCCACTTTCGAACAAATGTCTTTTTTGTAAGCACAACGAGTCGAAAATGAACAACCCGGCGGCGGATTCATCGGATTGGGCACGTCGCCTTCGAGTATAATCCGCTTCCTTTTGCTGCTGACTTCTGGGTCGTGCGTCGGAATTGCTGATAGCAGCGCCCTCGTGTAGGGGTGCTGCGGGTTTTGATAGAGACCCAAGGCATCGTATAATTCAACGATGCGACCCAGATACATCACACCGATCTGGTTGGAGATGTGTTTGACAACAGCCAGATCATGCGCGATAAACAGGTAGGTCAGCTTCAATTCGTTCTGAAGTTTTTCCAGCATATTTAAAATCTGGGCCTGGATGGAAACATCCAACGCCGAGACCGGCTCGTCGCAGACGATAAACTCTGGTTCAACAGCCAGTGCGCGCGCAATGCCGATGCGCTGACGTTGACCGCCGGAAAATTCGTGCGGGTAGCGGTTGGCATGTTCACAGGATAAGCCGACCAGATCCAAAAGATTCGTAATCTTTTCGGCGCGTTCCTTTTTCCCTGATGCAAGCTTGTGAATATCAATCGGTTCGCCGACGATATCGCTGACGGTCATGCGCGGATTGAGGGAAGCGTACGGATCCTGAAAGATGTACTGCATTTTGCGCCGATAAGGTAGCATCTTGACCTTCGTGATATCTTCACCACGATAGATGATACTGCCTCGCGTCGGCTCGTAAAGGCGCAAAATGGTGCGGCCGACGGTTGTTTTGCCGCAGCCCGATTCGCCGACCAGACCAAGGGTTTCACCTTCTTTGATCTTGAGGCTGACGCCGTCAACCGCTTTGAGCAGGTGATGACCCCGGGTTTCGCCGCTGACATGAAAATGTTTTGCGAGGTCTTGAATTTCAATCAGGCTGTCCACTTTCGCGACCTCCGTTTTCTTTAAAATATTCATCGACGAAGTGCAGCCAACACGCGGACTGGTGATCTTCATCAATCTGGTAGAATGGCGGTTGTTCGTCCAGACAGATTTTCATGCATTTTTCACAGCGCGGCGCAAATGAGCAGCCGGCTGGGGGATTCATCAGATCAACCGGAGCGCCTTCAATGGGATGGAGCGGCTGCTTTTCATTGTTCTCAAGTTTTGGCAGCGAATTGAGCAGACCCAGGGTGTACTGATGACTGGGTTTCTTAAAGAGTTCGAGCACCGGAGCCGACTCCACAATCTTGCCGCCGTACATGATGATAACCTTGTCGCAAAGCTCTGAAATAATGCCCAAATCGTGGGTGATGAGGACGATGCTCATACCGGTATTCTTTTTGAGATCTTTCATGATTTCCAGAATCTGAGCTTGAATGGTCACGTCAAGCGCCGTCGTAGGCTCGTCGGCGATCAGCAGTTTGGGCTCACAGGCCAACGCCATCGAGATCATGGCGCGTTGACGCATGCCGCCGGAAAATTCAAAGGGGTACTGTTTGACTCGTCGTTCCGGTGACGGGATACCCACCCGACGCAATAAATCGATTGCGCGAAGCCTTGCTTCGTTCCTTTTCATTTTAAGGTGACGATAAAGGGGTTCGCGCAATTGATTGCCAATTGTGAAGACTGGATTGAGTGACGTCATCGGGTCCTGAAAGATCATCGCCACGTCATTGCCGCGAATGCTGCGCATTTCTCGTTCACGGAGACTGAGAATGTCTTTGCCATTCAGGGTTATTCTGCCGCTGACGACGCGGCCAGGATTTTGCAGCAGACGCATGATCGAGTACGCAGTAACAGATTTGCCGCTGCCGGACTCGCCGACAATGCCAAGCGCTTCACCTTCATCGAGTGTCCATGAAACACCGCGGAGTGCTTTGACTTCGCCTGCTGGGGTAAAGAAGGATACATAAAGGTCGTCAATTTCAACCAGGCGTTTATTTTCCAAAGGAGCACCTCATTTCTTCATACGCGGATCAAGTACGTCCCGCAGCGCATCGCCAAGCGTGTTGAAAGCCAAGATGATCAGGGCGATTGTAACTGCCGGAAATACAAGCCTGAGCGGGAAAGAATAGATGCCATTGAGCGCGTCGTTAACCATCGACCCGAGCGAGGCTTTCGGTGCCGATATGCCCAGACCAATGAAGCTCAGGAAGGACTCAACAAAAATGGCCGCTGGAATCTGCAGGGTTGTCGTGACGATGATCGGCCCCATGCAATTCAGCAGCAAGTGTTTGCGGATAATTCGGCCGTTGCTTGCGCCCATGGCGCGGGCGGCCAAAACAAATTCCTGCTCCTTGAGCGCCAGCACCTGACCGCGCACAATACGAGCCATGGTCACCCAGTAAAGCAGGGCAAAGACCAGGAACATCGCCAGCAGCGGCGCGCCCAGTGACTGAAGGCCGGAAAATGACGGCGACGATTCGATTAGTTTCTCTAGGGGTTCTTTCAGCGCAATTGACAGGAGAATAACCACCAAGGTGTCCGGCAGGGAGTAGATTATCTCAACAATTCTCATCATGATATTATCGACTCTGGCGCTGGCCATGCCGGAAATGGCGCCGTAGATCGAGCCGATGATCAACGTGACGAAAGCCGCCAAGAGGCCGATGGTCAGTGAGACCTGGGTGCCATCCATGACGCGGACCAGTGTATCGCGACCGAATTTATCGGTACCGAAAAGATGTTGCCACGATGGCAGTTGATTTTCCGAGCCGCGAATGAATTGATCATACTGATAGGGCGACAGCAGCGGTCCAACAAAAGCGAAAAGCAACATGAAAACGATGAATCCCAGTGCAATCATCGCCAGATGATTTTTACGGAACCGCCGCCAGGCATCCTTCCACAGCGACGTGCTTTCGCGCATGAAGCAAAGCTCTTGCTTTTCCTCGGGCGTCGCCAAATCACTCCGCCGGGGATCAACATGAAAGCTGAAGGTTTTTTTCGGGACTTCTTTGGTCTCGGGTTTTAAAATCTGTTCCATTAATAACCTCCCCCTTTCAACGCAACTTAATTCTAGGATCGACAATGGTGTAGAGAATATCAACGATCAAATTGATGCCAATGATCAGGACGGCCAGGAAGATCGTGGTGCCCATGATCAACGGATAGTCGCGGGCAGCAATGCAGTCAATGAAAAAGCGTCCCAGCCCTGGCACACTGAAAATTCGTTCAACCGCGAATCCACCGGTGATCAGGTACGCCGTCATTGGGCCGAGATAGGTGATAACCGGAATGACCGAGTTTTTGAGCGCGTGCTTAAAATAGATTTTAGTATACGAAAGACCTTTGGCGCGAGCAGTTTTGATATAGTCCTGACCCAGTGTTTCCAACATCGACGAGCGGGTCAGCTTAGTGATGTAGCAAATCGGATAGAACGAATAGGTGATGACTGGCAGGATGTAATTCTCGGGCGAGTCGGACCAGGTCGTTGGGGCAATGTTGAGCAGAACGCCAAATACAATCAGCAGTAACGTACCCAAAACAAAGCCTGGTACCGAAATACCAAAAGTGGTGATCAACATCACCAATCGATCCAGAAACGACTCGTGGGTGATTGCCGCCAAGATGCCCAGTGTTATACCGATTATGATTGCTAAGGCAAGCGTAATGCCGCCAAGCTTGGCAGAAAGCGGAAATTTCTCAGCGATAATCCCGTTGACGGAACGGTCTTTGTATTTGAGTGAGGGTCCGAGGTCCCCTTCCGCCAAATGAGTAATGTAGATGCCAAACTGTTCAAGAAGAGGCTTGTCGAGCCCATACTTCTTTTCCATGTTGGCTTTTGTGGTGGCATTCATTTTTTCAGAATTGAAAGGTCCGCCTGGTACCAGATGCATAAGAAAAAATGTTAGTAAAATGATGGCTACTAATGTTGCGATTGATGATAAAATTCGTTTGAGCAAAAACCTGATCATTCTTGCACCTCAATGCAGACTCGACATTCAGTATGATGTGTTCGGATTTCTGAACTTATTCTACACTAATTTGCATAAAAGGGGAAATTATTTTGCATAACGACTATCAATATATTGACTGTCGTAACATATATCGCCATCAAATGCGGAAATCTCGGCATTTTCAGGCTTTGTCAAATGAAACTTTTGGCTATTCAGTCTTCAAAAATGATTTCGTTGGGCCTGACCATGCCCAATTGGTCTCGGGCAATGCGTTCAATATACTCGTCGGTATCAACCATATTCTCGAGTTCCTGCAGTTCCGCTTGCTCACCGAGCGCATCTTCCATTTGACTGGCCAGCGTTTCCCGTTTTTCGAGCATGCGTAGCATTTGCGTTTCTTGATCAAAATAGATGGCAACTGCCGAGGCGACGGCAAAAATCAGCACAAGACCGACTGTGATCTTGATGAAAATGCGGTTGCCCGTGTTTTTCCTTGTTGTTCGGCCTTTTTCGGCTGACATAGACCGTCTTGCCCCTTTATATCAGAAAACATTAATTATGATTATAGCGCAAATCTCAAGGAAGCATAAGCGGGATAGCCCAAATTTGACGTCTCTTAATCGACATGTAACGCTGTCGTAACAGGTCGTGCGGCAAAATCACTCAATCGCGCAGGGCGTCGCCTTCTTCGAGAATTTCGAACAGGCTGCCCGCTTCATCCTTGCGCACAGTTTCCTTGACCGCCAGAATGCGGATGCGCGACAGGCCGGAGCCGAAGGCTATCTCCAGAATGTCACCGGCTTTGACCTCGGCACTCGGCTTGGCTTTACGGCCATTGATCGAAACACGCCCAGCGTCACAAACCTCGTTGGCTATGGTTCGGCGTTTGATGACGCGGGCAACTTTAAGGTATTTATCCAGTCTCATGTCATGAATGCCTCTCTTTCTTCCCTTTTGACTTGCTCCCAGAGCTGGTCCTGAGCCTCATAACCCATGGTCTCGACTTGTTGCCCGTTTTGCCCGGCAATTTCTTCCAGTCGGGAAAATCGTCGGATAAACTTGTCCGTGGTTGACGTCAAAGCAATTTCTGGCTGCACTTTCAAATGCCGCGCGTAATTGACGGTCGAAAAGAGCAGATCGCCCACCTCGTCTTCCAGAGCACGACTGGCGTCTGCTGGCGAAAGCCGCCCATCTAGAACGGCCTGGTCGCATGACGAGATACAAGATTCTATTTCGTCGAGCTCCTCCATGATTTTGCCGCGTGGGCCGCTGGCGTCCGGCCAATCGAATCCCACTTGAGCAGCCTTCTGCTGTACTTTGAAACTGCGATGCAGGGCCGGGAGAGACTTGGGAACATCCTGCAGCACCTGGGACAGACTGGCAAACCCTTTTTCAACTCGCTTGTTTTTCTCCCAGTTTTCCAGAACAGATTCTGGATTATCCGCCTGATCTTCACCAAAGATGTGCGTGTGGCGCGAGATCAGTTTGCGGCAGATGGCTGTGATTACATCGTCAAAGGTAAACTCACCGGCCTCCATGGCCAGCTGGGCATGGAAGACCACCTGCATCAGCACGTCACCCAATTCATCACACAGTCGCTCGGGTCGGCCGCTGTCGATGGCATCGATGGCTTCATAAGCCTCCTCCAGCAAATTTTTCCGCAGGGTGGCGTGCGTCTGGACACGGTCCCACGGGCAGCCGTGATCGCTGCGTAAAAAAGCCATGAGGTCGAGCAATTCTTGCAGGATATAGTTGTCTTTAACGATGAACTCTGCGGCAGACGGCAGGCCCTCCTGCCAAGCGCGGTTTTGCATACGATCTCCTTGTCAGTCCAGCCAGTTGATCTGAAAGCGGTCAAAAGGGACTTTTTCATTATATTGCTCGGCAAAAAATATCGTTTGATGAAAGCGTGAAAACTCATGGGTGTTCTTCTTCATCCAAAGCGGAATTGGCACATCGAGCTGGCGGCACAGCAAGATCAGACACGCCTCCAGTTGCGGCACGAATTTGTCGCCGGTATCCGGCCTTTCGGCCGTCGCGATGCTGAGCAGGAGGTTGGCGCGAAAGATCCGTCCTTCAAGTTTCATGGGCAAAAGCTCCTTCAACAGAAAAGATGCCGACCAACAGCCGGCATCTATATTTTAGCACAAGCAGCGCTTGGTCTGTTAGTTCAGCACCGGGTAAATCGCGTGGTATTTTTGAAGGGCTGCTTCCCAGACGGCGTGATCCTGCGGCTGGTATTCCTTCATATCGGTCGATGCCGCAATGACACGGCGGGCTTCGTCGAGCGAGGCGATGGCGCCGCTGGCCATCAACTGCACAGCAATGTTGCCAAGCGCCGTGCCTTCTATCGGGCCGGCCTGGACAATGCTGGCGGTGGCATTGGCGGTAAACTGCGACAGCAGGCCGTCCTGGGTGCCGCCGCCGACGACGTGTATGGCCGGGTAGCGCTGGCCGGTGATGCTTTCGATTTGGTCTTTGACCACGCGGTACTTGAGGGCGAGGCTTTCGTAAATGCAGCGCACGACTTGGCCGCGGGTTTTGGGCACGGGCTGGCCAGTTTTGCGACACAGCTCGCGAATGCGGCCAGGCATATCGCCTGGTGCGCCCAGGCTGGCGTCGTCGGGATCGATCAGGCTGACAAACGGCTGGCAGTCCAGCGCCTCCAACTCGAGATCGCGGTAGCTGGGGTTGCCGCCTTCGCGGATCCACTGGCGTCGGGATTCCTGGATCAGCCAGAGGCCCATGATATTTTTGAGGAAACGGATGGTGCGGTCGTAGCCGCCTTCGTTGGTGAAGTTGTAGCGGAAGGTATTGGCATCGATCAGCGGCGTCGGGCTTTCGATGCCCATCAACGACCAGGTGCCGCTGCTGATGTAGACGAAGTCCTTGCTGAGCGCCGGCACGGCCACGACGGCCGAAGCAGTGTCATGTGAGGCAACGGTGACGACTGGGATCGCCTCCACGCCAAGTTCGGCGCAGATCGCCGCGGACAGGACGCCGCTCTGGCGGCCGGGGTCGACCAGCGGGCAGAGCAGGCGGGTCGGCAAGCCAAGGCACTCGAGCATTTCGAGGTCCCATTCGCCGGTGCGCGGGTCGAGCATCTGTCCGGTTGACGCCATAGTGCGCTCCGACTGGCAGACGCCGGTCAGCAGATACTGCATCAGGTCGGGCATCAGGAGCATTTTGTCAGCACGTTCGAGCAGTTCCGGCCGCTTGGCCTGCAGGGCCGCCAGTTGGAAAATGGTGTTGAAGGGCTGAAACTGAATGCCGGTGCGGTTGTAGATTTCGTGTTTGGGCATGGTTATAAATATCTGATCCATGATGCCCTGCGTGCGGGCATCGCGGTAGTGGACGGGGTTTTCCAGGAGCCGGCCGTCTCGATCGATCAGGCCAAAGTCGACACCCCAGGTGTCGATACCCAGGCTGTTGATTGCGCCGCTGGCCTTGGCCTTGATCAGACCCTGCTTGATTTCGTGAAAAAGGCGCAGGATGTCCCAATACAGGGTGTCGCCAACCATCACTGGGTCGTTGGCAAAGCGGTGAATTTCTTCGAGGTAAATCCGTGTGCCATCGAAGCGCCCGAGCATTGCTCGTCCGCTGGATGCGCCAAAATCAAAAGCCAGGACTTGTTTCACATCAGACATCGTTACCACCCTCCAGGATCATTTCGCGGCCAGGCTTTTGCGGTACTTTTCGCTTTCCCAGTTGCTGATAAAGTCTTTACCCGCCTCGTTCATGGTGCAGACGGTCTGACCAGCCGCACGGATGGTCTGCGTGATGAAGAGGATGGCCGTCAAGGTTTCCTCGATGGTTTTGGCTTCATTATAGGCGCACTGGTAAAGGATTTCGCCGGTTTGGCGGAAAATGGTGCATTTGTCGGGCAACGTCGCGGCGGCGGCTTCGGCCAGACTGCCAGACTCGGCCACGGCAAGCTGGCCGCTCAAAAAGACCAGCTGGTCGGGGTACAGGGCTTGACGCGTGAAAAAGTCGAGATCCCATGCGCTGCCGAGCAGCTGCTGGCGCAAGGCCGGTGAATTGGACTGCCAGCGTTCGTCCTGGCCGCTCAAGGCAAGCGTCGGCCAATCGGCCTCGCTGACGCCAAAGGCGGCGGCAATGCGCTGGTTGACCTCGTCATGCAGGCGCAGGCAGATGTCGGCGTCATGACCCGTGACGATCAGACCGTGATTCTGCATGAAGATAATGGTCGGCAGTTTGCCGGTTGCGGCTGCAACCCTGCGGCGAGCCTCACCGATGGCAAAGGTCAGCTGTGCGCCGGGATTGATGTAGGACATAAAGGCATGGCTCTCGCCGATACCCTCGAGAGCCCGCGTCGCGATCGCTTCACCCGCGGTGCAGCAAGTCGCCAGGTTGGCGTAGACCGGGTGGGTGTGCAGCACATAGGTGTCGAGCAGCGAATGGAAGCCGGCCTCAACCGACGGCCGCACCTGCGGCAAGCCATCGATGGTCAGCGTGGCGGCCTTGGCCTGGGCCGAGCCCGCCGCTTCAACGTCGGCCAGCGCGGTCGGGTCGGTGAGTTGGTAAAAGTCACGAATAGCGGCATAGTCGAGCACCGCATAGGCCTGGTCGGCCGCGATCTGGTCCAGCCGGAAGCCCGAAGCTTTGATGGCCATCTGGCGTTCGTCAAACTTGACCGACGTGTTGCCGCCGCCGCCCTGGACATAGTCGGAGCGACTGCCAGCAGTGCCGGACATGCGGACATAGTTGGCCAGCCGCGCGGCGTTCTTTTGCACAAAGCTGTTATCTGACATATTTACCTCCGGGACAAAACTTCTTTTTCATAGCGGTCGATTTCAGCCAGATAATCGCTACCCGTCGGCACACCTTCGTTGAGGCAGTACTGATTCCAGACAGCGGCATAGGGCAGCGAACGAGCTTCCTCCATCAGACCCAGGCGCTCGGCGAAATTGCCCTTGAGCTCAGCGGCTTTGATCAGATCAGTCGGCTCGAGCAGGGCGGCCAGTACGGCCTTTTGCGTCGCGCGCAGGCCGATGACCCAAGCGGCGATGCGGTTGATGCTGCCGTCGAAGAAGTCGGTTGCCAGGTAAACGCGGCCAAAGGCGTCGCTGCGCTTGATTTCGCGCATGACGTTTTGCACGTTCTCATCGGAGATAACGACGTGATCGCTGTCCCAGTTGACGCAGCGGCTGACGTGAATCAGCAGCTTGGGCGTGAAGAGCAGCAGCGAGGAAATTTTGTCGTCGATGGTTTCGGCGGGGTGGAAGTGACCCATGTCGAGGGTCAATATGAGGTTGGTGTTGCCGTTGGCGCGAGCGTAACCGAGATAGCCCATGTAAAATTCGTGCGAGCCGACGGTATAGCTTTCAACGCCGATGCCGAAGAATTTGCACTCAACCGAGTCCAGCAACAGTTCGGCCGGGTATTTGACGGCCAGGATTTCGTCGAGTGAATCGCGCAGCAGACGGCGATACAGGCCACGGTCGGCTGGCATATCCTTCATACCGTCGGGAATCCAGATGTTGTTGACCACGGTTTTACCGAGGGCTTTGCCAATGTCAGCCGCGATCTTGCGGCTGGCCTTGCAATGATCGATCCAGAAACGGCGAATCTTCTCATTGGGATTGGAGAGCGTCAGGTTGTCGGCGGCCATCGGGTGACCGAAGCAGGTGGGATTGAAATCCAGAGCGATGTCGCGGGCCTTGGCCCAGTCGATCCAGTTTTGGAAGTGGCGGGTGTCGTATCGATCCCGATCAATCTTTTCGCCGCCCAACTCGGCGTAGCAGGCGTGGACGTTAAGACGCTGCTTGCCCGGCAGGAGGCTCATGGTCTTGTCGATGTCGGCGCGCAGTTCGGCGCCGTCTCTGGATTTGCCGGGATAATTGCCGGTTGACATGATGCCGCCCGACGCGCCGGCGCCGATCGACTCAAGGCCGGTGACGTCGTCGCCCTGCCAGCAGTGCACCGAGACTTCGATTTTTTTCATCTGGGCCAGAACCGCTTCGGTGTCAACGCCAAAGGTCGCGTAGGTTTCGGCGGCGGCGGTGTAGGCTTTTCGGATGTTTTCAGGGTTAAGCATGTTAGTTCCTCCTTAATTATTGCCGGCGAAGGCCGGGCTTCAAGTTTTAGGGACTAACGCGAGAGCCGCGTCACGGAAATAGCTGATGCGTTGTTCAAGGCCGGGCTGGGCGGCCAGGGTAGCGGCCGAGAACATGCCTTGGCTCAGGTCAGCTGAAGCCAGCTGCTCATGGCCGATCAGGGCCCAGGCGGCATCGTAGAGATTGGCAAAGAAGGGGTCGCGCATGGCCTCGCAGACGAAGGACTGGCGCGGCTGGTTGATGTCCTCGCCGCTGATCTGGAAGAAGTCGTAGCGATCGCACAGTTCGCGCAGCCGGACCAGCTGCTGGCGGGTGTTGCGCGATGGCATGTAGGTCACGGCGCAAAAGCCCAGCTGGCTCAGGCCGGCAAACAGTTCGTCCAGATAGCTGTCCTCGAAGGTCTGGGCCTTTTTGTCACCAGTCACCGAGCTGGTCACGTCGCCCAGGTAGGCGTAGGCCAGGATGATGCCGTTGACGCGGGCGAATTCGGCGATCTCGTGAATCGGGGGGCATTCATCAGTGGCATCGATGTAGAATTTAGCCACGAGGTCGCTTTTGAGGACGCCCAGCAGGTCAAACCCCAGATGAGGATTGTCGGCGTCAGCCAGTTGTTCGGCAGCTTTGCCGGCAACTTCAATGCCCAACGAATCGGTTAGAAAAGCGGTCAGGCGCGGTCCGGCACCGAAGCGGGACAGCAGCTTGCCGGCTACGGCGTAAAGCAAATGGCGCTCGGTGACTTCGCCGCCGTCGGTCGCTTCGGACAGCGGCAGGATGTCGCGGTCGTAGTCCAGCATGATACCTGCCGGTTTGAGCAGCTCGTTCAAGCGCTCGGTCATCAGGCGGTTGCGTAGGGCTCTGGCCTGCTGGATCGGTTCGAAATACGCGGCCAGTGCGTCAATCTGGTTGTGTGGTACACCGTGCAGCGCGACATAGGCAACGTTGGCTTGATCGGGGTTGTTGATCCGACGGCCTTCAAGTGCAGTGCCGGCGAAGGAGACGCGGCATTCAGCGCCGATGGTGACTGGCAGACCGATGATCTGCGCTGCTTCGATGAATTCGTGGGCACCGCTGATCGAATCGTGATCCATGATACCGGCGGTCGCCAGCCCGGCCTGGTCGGCCATCCAGACGGCTTTGGTCGGTGAATAGGGTGAGAACGAATAGGTCGTATGAATATGATTGTTAACGTCGTGCCCGCGCGTCGGCACTGCCAGTCTACCTTGGTCGCGCAGCTGTCTGAGCTTTCGCAGGGCGTCAAGGCGATCGGCCTTGGCGTGTGCGTTCAATTGTTCGATCAGTTCGTTCATGTTCGATCCTTCCGGGTCAGACGCCGAGCTTGTTTCTGCGGATCATTTCGACATCGGTAAAGCTCTTGTCAGCCACATAGCCGGGAATGGGTTGGATGCGCTCGTGGAAAATGTCGACAAACCAGCTGGCCTGCGGGAAGAAGTGTTCTTCCAGCTCGAAGGCCGGGGTGATCCAGTTGCGGGAACCCAGCACGACAACCGGCGCATCGAGATCATTGAAGCACAGTTCGCTGATCGTGCGCGCCATTTCACTGAGGTAGGAGCCACGATCGCAGGCATCGCCGGCGATGATTATCTTGCCTGTCTTCTTAACCGAAGCCATTACCTTATCATAATTAAAGGGCACCATCGAGCGGGCGTCAATAACTTCAGCACTGATCCCGTGTTTTTCCTCGAATGTTTTCGCAGCGTCCAGCGCGCGATAAAGGGTGGCGCCAATGGTCAGAATGGTGACATCGGTGCCGGCGCGCTTGATGTCGGATTCACCGATGTCGATCTCGTAACTCTCGGCCGGAACCCCGCCCTGGTGGAACTGCTCGGCGACGTCGTACAGGCGCTGACTTTCAAAGAAAATCACCGGGTCGGTGCCGTTCAATGCGGTGGTCATCAGGCCTTTGGCGTCGTAGGGGGTGGCCGGGAAGACCACCTTGAGACCGGGGATCTGGGCGCAAAGAGATGTCCAGTCCTGCGAATGCTGCGCGCCGTATTTGGAGCCAACCGACACGCGCAGGACGACGGGCATCTTGAGGATGCCGGCCGACATGGCCTGCCATTTGGGCAGCTGGTTAAAGACTTCGTCGCCGGCGCAGCCGAGGAAGTCGCAGTACATCAGTTCGACCAGCGCACGGCCGCCGGCCATGGCATAGCCGACGGCGGTACCGACGATGGCGGCTTCAGCGATCGGCGAATTGAACAGGCGATGGTAGGGCACGGCTTCGGTCAGACCGCGGTAGACGGCAAAGGCACCTCCCCAGTCGCGGTTTTCTTCACCGTAGGCCACCAGCGTCGGGTCTTCGTAGAATTTATCGAGGATGGGTTCGAAGAGAGCGTCACGATATTGATAGACCTTGTTTTTGGAGACCGGCTTGCCAGATTCGTCGTAGGCAAAACGCACCTTTTTGGCGATCTGCTGCACGCGCAGGTTGTCGGCTTTGGCCTGGAGCATGTCGGCTGGGCGGTCTTCCATTTTGGCGCGCTTTTGGTTGGAGAACATGATTTTTTCGATGGCGTCAGGGGTACGGTTGAGGTCCATGCGCGGCGACAAAGCCGGGTCGATGGCCAGGCGCACGGCATCGGTGATGGTGCGGACAACAGCCTCGTCCAGGGCGGTGAATTCAGCGTCGCTGATCAGGCCGGCGTCAACCAGCTGCTTGCGGTAGGCGACGATCGAGTCCTGCTGCTGCCACATGTCCTTCTCCTCGGGTGTGCGGTAGGAGTCGGCATCGGACGGCGAATGGCCGGAGTAGCGGTAGGTCAGGGTATCCATCAGCACCGGGCCGCGCTTTTCGCGCAGGAGCCGCAGTTTGCGGCCCATGGCCTCGATGACGGCCAGCGGGTTGTAGCCGTCGACACGCTCGGCGTGCATTTGCTCGGGATTGAGGCCGGCGCCGATGCGCGCGACCATGTCGTAGCCCATCGTTTCACCCCGCGTCTGGCCGCCCATGGCGTATTGGTTGTTCATAACGTTGAAAAGCAGCGGCAGGCCGCCCTTCATGTCACCCTCCCAGAGGTTGCGGAACTGGTCCATGGTCGAGTAGACCATGCCTTCCCAGACTGGTCCGCGGGCCATCGAGCCGTCGCCGATGTTGCAGACGACGATGCCGGGTTTGCGGTTGACTTTTTTATACAGCGCCGCGCCGGTCGAGATGGTGCCCGAGCCACCGACGATGGCGTTGTTGGGGTAGATGCCGAAGGGCAGGAAGAAGGCGTGCATCGAGCCGCCGAGGCCTTTGTGAAAACCGGTTTCTTTGGCGAAGATTTCGGCCAGCGCGCCGTAGACGAGAAATTCGACCGCCAGCTGTTTGACGGTCAGGCCGCGGCCCTGATTGGCCTTTTCGACAACCTTGTAGGCGGCGCCGTCGAGGAAGCCTTCCATGACGGTCAGCAATTCCTTGTCGTCCATCTTTTCAATGGCTGACATGCCCTTGGCGAGGATCTCGCCGTGACTGCGGTGTGAGCCGAAGATGTAGTCGTCAGGTGTCAACAGCCAAGCCTGGCCGACCGACGAGGCCTCCTGACCCATCGAGAGATGAGCCGGGCCGGGATTGTTATATTCCAGGCCATTGTAGGCGTTGGTCGTCTTGATCGAATAGAGCATGGTCTCGAATTCGCGGATCAGGCGCATCGAGCGGTAGATCTGCAGGAAATCGGCCTTGGTGAAAACCTTGGCCTCGTCCTTAATGGATTTACTGTACTGATTGACCGGAATGTCCTGAAACTTGATCCAGCCGGCCTTTCTGACTTCCTCGGGGTTGATGAAAAGTTGCTTGGTCATGATCGATTGTCCTCCTCAGGCATGAAAAATAGCTTCGCGAATAATTTCGCCAACGGTCGGATGCGGGAAAATAATTTGTTTAATATCTTCGATCCGCATTTCGGTTTCGACCATGATGCCGGCGGACAGAATAATCTCTGAGGCGTAGCTGCCAATCAGATGGCAGCCGAGCAGGCGGTTGTGGACGGGGTCAATCAGTAGCTTGATTTTGCCCTCGCCGCCTTCGTTTTCGGCCAGGTAGCGACCGCTGTAACTCATGGGCAGGGTGACCTTTTTGTAGGCCAGACCCTTCTCTTGACAGGTCTCTTCGGTCTCACCGACGAAGGCCATTTCGGGACTGGTGTAGATGACCGAGGGCATGGCCTGATAGCGCATGTTGTCCTTTTTGCCAAGGATGGTGTTGATCGCGACTTCAGCTTCGCGGTAGGCGGCGTGCGCCAGCATCCAGACGCCGTTGACGTCGCCGATGGCGAAGACGCCGGGCACGTTGGTGCGCCCCTGGGCATCGGTCACGATCCGGCCGCGTTCGACCAGCACGCCGAGTGATTCCAGGCCGAAGCCCTTGGTCACCGGGCGTCGGCCGACGCTCATCAGGGTGTAATCGGCCTCGGCCGTTTGGGTTGTGCCCTGATCGGTGAATTCGACCGAACCGGGTTTGACGCCGGTCACCTGGCAGTTGAGGTGAAACTTGATGCCCCTTTTCTCGTAGGCTTTCTGCAGCAGGGCGGCCATTTCGCGATCGGCAGCACCCGCAATGTGATCGAGCATTTCGATGACCGTGACCTGGGTACCGCAGGTCTGGAAATAGCCGGCCATTTCCAGGCCGATGACACCGCCGCCGACGATGGCCAGCGCAGCGGGAATCGTTTCCAGATCGAGGATTTCGCGATTGGTCAGGACGGTGCCGGCAACCATGCCTTCCTTGACGCCAGGAATGGGCGGCACGATGGCTTCGGAACCGGTGGCAATAATCAGGCGCTGGCCCTCAAAAGTCTCCTCGCCAACTTGAACGCGAATGACGCCGTTTTCGCGACCGAGGATGGTGCCCTTGCCCGTCTTGACGGTAACCTTGGACGCTTTCATGGCCGCGCCGACACCAGCGACCAGCATCTTGACGACCTTGTTTTTGCGGGCTACAACTTCCGCCTGATCAATCCTGGCGTTTTCGGCGGTGACGCCGTACTTTTCGCCGTTTTTGGCGTGGTCGTAGATCTTGGCACTATTTAATAAGGTTTTAGAGGGGATGCAGCCCTCGTTGAGACAAACACCACCCAGTTTGTTTTTTTCGATCAGCAACACGGATAGTCCGGCGTCGCCAGCTCGCTCAGCGGCTAGATAGCCACCTGGCCCGCCGCCAAGAACGATCAGATCATACATGGTTGATTCCTCCCTGAACCAGTAGAATGGTGAAGTTTTCCAGCGTAGCGACCAGTTCCTGCAAGAGGCGCGAGGCCGGCGCGCCGTCGATGGCGCGGTGATCATAGGTCAGCGACAGGCCCATGGCCGGGTAACCTTCGAGCTGGCCGTTCTTTTCGCGCACGTGGGTGGTGATGTTGCAGACACCGAGGATGCAGGTCTGCGGTGGGTTAATGACCGGCGTGAAGGACTCGACGCCGAAGGAGCCGAGGTTGGAAACCGTGAAGGTGCCACCCTTGAGCTTGTCGGGGCTGATCGTGCCTTTGCGGCAGTCGCCGGCCAGCAACTTGACCTGGTTGGACAGGTCGGCCAGGCTGATCGTGTCGGCGGCGAAAACGGTCGGGACCATCAGGCCGCGCGGTGTGTCAACGGCGACGCCGAGGTTGACATGCTTGAAGAAAGTCAGCTTCTCATCATCGTAGTGTGCATTGCAGGCGGCGTGATTTTTCAGCACGCGGGAGACGGCGAAAAGCACCATGTCGCCCAGCGTCGGCGCAGCGGCGATCAGCCCCTTGTCAGCGGCCTCTTTCATGCTGGCGCGCAGGGTCATGATTTGGGTGGCATCGAAGCTGGCGTTGTGGGTCAGCTGCGCCATGGTCGACAGCGACTGCTGCATCGAGCGGGCGATAACCTTGCGGATGGTGCTGTGTTTTTCGGTCCAGGACTCGGTCGCATCGATCGGAACCGCTTGCATTGCCGCCGCGGACGGAGCGGGGGCCAGCGCATCGCCAACCGTCACGCGACCGCCGATGCCGGTGCCGGTGGTGCCGGCTGCGTAGGCACCGGCGGCCGGGGTGGCCAGCTGGCCATTTTCGATCAGCTGACGAACATCGCGCTCGATGACCCGGCCGGACGGGCCGCTGCCTTCGGTCATGCGCAGGTCGGCGCCGCTGCGTTCAGCCAGGGTGCGGGCGCGTGGTGAAACCGCGGTCGGTAGCTCGCCAGCCACGACCGGTGTCGCGACGACGGCCGCAGGGACGGCCGGTGCGGCGGTTGTGGCTGCGGCCGCCGGGGCGGCCAGCGCGGTCTCGCCGCCGGGATTGAAGGCCGAAATATCTTCACCGGGATTGCCGATGACACAGACATTGGTCAGACAGGGCACGTCGTCGCCCTCGGCGAAAAAGACCGCCAGCATGGTGCCGGCGACCGTCGCGACCTCGTCAAAGGTCGCTTTGTCGGTCTCGTAGGTAAAAAGGGTGTCGCCGACAGCGACGCTGTCCCCTTGCTTTTTGTGCCATTTGCCAATGATGCAACTTTCGACAGATTGCCCCTGTCGCGGCATGATGACGGGTGTTGCCATGATTCGTTCCTCCTCCTATTTGAGCATGTTCTGGCCACCGGTCACCGGAATGGCCTGGCCGGTCTCATATAATTGTTCCACACAATAAACGATAGCCCGCGTGACGTCGGCTGGTGAACAGCCCCGGTGCATCGGGACCTTGGCGACGTAAAAATCGTACACATCCTGTACGGTTTTGGCGCCGGGCACTTTGCCGGCGGTCAGGTACTGCACGAACAGCCCCTTCTCCGGGTCACTCCACAGCGGCCCTTCGTAGTAATTGCCGGGGCAGATGGCGTTGACTTTGACGCGATTCTCGACCAGTTCCTTGGCAAAGCTCTGGACCAGACCGATGCCGCCGAATTTGCCGCCGGCATAGGCGAAGTTTTTGTTGGAGCCCTCGAGGCCTGACTTGGAATTAATCTGGACAATGTCACTGGTGTAGTCCGGATCGAAGCGCGCCTGAATCTTCATCGGGCGGCTGCCGTATTTGGTGATCAAGAAAAACGCGGTGTAGTTGATGTGCGTGACGAATTCAAAATTTTGCAGCGTCATTTCTTCGAGTCCACCGGCGCGCAGCACCCCGGCGTTGCTGACCAGGAGGTCCAAGCCGCCGAAGCGCAGTACGATCTGTTGAATCAGGTTTTGCACGGAGGTTTCGTTGCCGACGTCGACGGCCAGCGCGATGGCCGTACCATCGCCATATTGCTCGTTGAGCGAGGCAGCCACCGTTTCGGCCAGCGTCAGATTGAGATCGGCGATGACCAGCGTGCCGCCGGCAGCCGCCAGCTCGCGGGCAATTCCTTCACCGAAGCCCTGCGCACCGCCGGTGACCAGGCTGATGCGGCCGGCCAGTCGCGTGCCCGCTTTGCCCACTCGGTCGGTCAGGGTGAAACTGCCGACGCCCGGTAAATTGATCGTGTCAGGAGCTTTTCCAGCCAATGCTTCCAGCTTGTCGTAAATCGTTTTCAGGCTACATTGATCATCGATATCAATATTCGATGTGTTCGCGTTCTCGCGACTCTCGCTGCTGTACTGCACCTGCAGCAGCCGTCCGCGACCGAAGATTCCGCGGATGGCCGGAGCCACTGCGACTGCAGCGCCTATCGCACCGCCGGCTTGTTCAATCCATTCCTGCATTGATCTGTCCTTCCTTAAATCGCCGTGGCATGCGCTAGCAGATATTGCTCGGCTTCGGCACACCACAGGTTGTTGTTCTTTTCCACGATATCCGCTAATGTGCGGAAAACTGTGTCGGATTGGCCCAATGCATGGAAGTCCGCAATGGCCGTCAGCGGCATGCTGATCTGGGTGTAGATCAGCTTTTTGCCGCCCGGGATCTTGGGCAGGTGTAACGTCGTCTCGATGACGCTATCCAGCCCGCCGACGTGGGTGATCATGGCCGACGGGTTGAGCTTGCCAGCCGCCATCAGGTCGAGCGACTCGATCAGGTCGTCGGTGTTGCCGCCGCTGTTGCCGGCGACGTGGGTGGCGTTGTAGTGAACGTTGTAAAAATTGTACTGCGCCCGCAGCTCGGGATTGGTCGGGCCGGCAAAAAAGTTGAGGCAACCGTCGAAGCCGAGGATTTTGTCGGCCTGCTCGATAACCGCCGCCACCGGCGCGTAGACGTAAACGTCATCGTAGCCGTTGCCGCCGTTGAGTTCCATCAGGCGTGCCGGAACGTCATCAATACCGGACGTGTTGAGGTAGACCAATTTGACGCCGTGCTTGAAGGCTTCGTCGATGGTATAGATCGAAGCCGCGCGGTCCAGTCGGACCTGGTCAATGTCGGTCACCACCAGCAGGCGCGGACGGCGCGGGCCGTGCAGCGCGTAATCGATGGCTCCCAGTCCCATCGGACCGACGCCGGCCAGCAGCGCCATGCTGCCCTTCTCGACGATGCCCATTTTGTGCACATAACTGCCGGGGTCAGTGTGATAATTGACATGGAAGCCGCCAACGATGCAGGAAACCGGTTCGCCCAGCGAGCCGAAATAGAAGGCATCGCCTTTGTATTGCAGCAGGCAGCCCCGCTCCATAACGATGGCCGGAATCACGATATATGTAGCTGCTCCGCCAATGAAGTGGAACGAATAACCCGGCGCGGCGTAAACGTTGGTCGGATCGTTGATGGCCGGCTGAATGGCAAAGCGGTCGCCTGCCTTGAACTGTCCGGCCCACTTGCTGCCGACCTCGACGATTTCGCCGCAAAACTCGTGGCCGATTATGACGGGGTTGGTGGCAATATCTTGGGGAACCCGTTTGTGTTCGGTCCCCTGTATGGATGCTTTGTAGGTTGACATGCAGATGCTGTCCGAAATGATTTTGGCTAAAATCTCGTCTGACTTGATTGAAGGGAGGTCAAATTCCTCCAGCCGAAGATCCTCTTTACCGTAAAGTCTGACTGCTTTCGTTTTCATAATAACTCACCCGCTTCTTTAGTTTCCCATCAATTATAGCACGTTATATGTTAATTGTTAACACAAATATGTTAATAATATTCACACTTTTAACATGTGATGATAATCGAGTATAATTGCATTTGCGGCCCTTATTTTTGCATTCTTTTCCACTATATGCTTATAATAATGCACATAATGACCTTTTCTTCGTATTCAATTGAGTGATTGTATTGTTTATATACTTGTGATATCATGTTAATTAACAACAATTATTGTTAATGTTTAGCTGCAAATTCGGAGGGACTATGCCAATTGATCGTCGAGAAGACTTAAATCAGTACATTCAATCCAAGGGCGAAATCAAGCTGACCGAATTGGAACTTCGCTACCCCGAAGTGTCCAGCATGACGCTGCGCCGGGATCTTGAGTATCTCGAGCGCCAGGGCAGAATCATCCGTATTCGCGGCGGTGCCAAATCGCTGGCTCATCTTTCCATGCTCAAAGAAGCCGCATATACTCAGCGTCAGGCGGAAAATACCAACGCCAAACTCAGCATCGCCGACAAGGCAATCCGCCTGGTCACCCCCGGGCGTTCCATATACATCGACTCCGGAACGACCTGTATGTGTTTTGCTCAGCGCATGCCCGATCAGAACCTGTTCGTCCTGACACCTGCGCCCAACATCGCGCTGGAACTGGTTAAAAATCAAAACGTAAAAATAAACCTGACCGGCGGACAGCTCAACCGCGAGACCTTGACTCTTTCTGGGTTCAACGCCGTCGAATATGTCCGGACGCTGAATATTGATCAGGCTTTTGTGGCCGCCAGCGCCTTCTCGCTGGGCAGCGGCTTTTCCTGCGGTGATTATTACGAAGCCGAGCTTAAACGTCTGATCATCCGCAAAGCTCAACAGGTCATCATGCTAATGGATGCCAGCAAGGTCAATTACAGTATGCCCTACACCTTTGCCCGCCTGCAGAACATCCATACCCTCATCTCAGACCAGGCTTTGTCAGATGATATTCAAAAGGCCGCTCGCCAGGCTCGCGTCCTGCTATTCTGATCATTCCCCGGAGAAATTGGCATGCCCAAAATTTTATTGGTTCGATCCAAAAAATATAACCCCTGGCATAATCTGGCGCTTGAACAATATCTGGTCGAGCAAATGCAACAGGCCCTTGATAACGAAGATGACCTGGCTGCCATTCTCTTTTTGTGGCAGAACCAGGATACCGTCGTCATCGGGCGCAACCAAAACGCATGGCGCGAATGCCAGACCGGTCTGCTCGAAAGCGAAGGCGGTCGACTCGCCCGCCGCACGACCGGCGGCGGCGCTGTTTTTCACGACCTGGGCAATTTGAATTTCTCGCTGATTTTGCCGCGTCGGCAATTCGATCTCGATCACAACTTCGAGATGCTGATCGCGGCCGTTGCCACCCAAGGCATCCACGCCGAGCGATCCGGACGCAACGACGTGCTGGTCAACGGCCGCAAATTTTCTGGCAACGCCTTCAGTTTGCGCGGTGATGTCGGTTTGCACCACGGCACACTGCTTGTCTGTTCAGATTATGCGCGCGTTTCCCGATACCTGACCGTTGCGCCAGCAAAACTTCAGGCCAAGGGTGTGGCATCGGTGCAATCGCGCATCATCAATTTAGCAGAACTCAATCCGACGATTTCGGTTCAGGCCATGACCAATGTAATGGAAGACGCATTTCTCGCCGTTTTCGGTCCGCTGGCCCGAGGCGCTGTCTCCAAAGACTGGCAGGTTTTGCGCACGACCGACGCCGATTATCAGGATGAGCCACGGCTGCTTGATCTGACCGCTCGTTTTGAATCCTGGAATTGGCGCTACGGCGAGACCATTCAATTTGACGTTGAAGTCAGCAAGCGGATGGCGTGGGGCATGGTCGAAATCGGCCTCAAAGTTGAGAACGGCTGTGTCAGCCAGGCCGTCCTGTATTCCGACGCGCTTGATTCGGACTTTATTGAAATTCTGGCCAAACTGCTGCTCGGTTGCCACTTCCATTCGGTCGATTTGGCCGCGGCGCTGCTCAAGGCACCCAACCTGGGCGAAGGGTTTGGTCCTTCGCGCGATCAGATGGTTAATGATCTGGCGGATATGATCATGGAAGAGGGCTGGTAAAACCCCGCTATATTGTTATTTTGGCGATTCCATGCTACAATGATTATGCTTTGATCGTCAAATTATTTCATTATCAAAATATTAATTTGGAGGACAGACCATGCAGACAGTTATTGGCAAAAAGTACTACGACCGGCCACGCTACAACACCTTGCGCGACCTGATCAGGGATTGCAGTGTCAAATACGCCGATATGGCCGCCTACCTTTATCACGAGATACCCGAAGGACCGGAAATTATCAGGACCTTCAAGGAATACGCCGCGGCAATCGACGACTTCGGCACGGGTCTGATCAATCTCGGACTGACCGGCCAGCACATCGTTGTCGTCGGGGCCAACTGCTATGAATGGGCCATTGCCCACAACGCCGTCGTTAACGGTACGGGCGTGTCGGTGCCGCTGGATCGCCAACTGCCCGAGCCGGAGGTTGTCAACCTGACCGAACGCGGTGGTGCGGTCGCCTTCATCTACAACGGTCCACACCACGATATCGCCCTGGCCGTGGCTGCCGTCAACAAGACGGTCAAGTATTTTATTTGCATGAAACCCGGCATTATCACGCCGGCGCAGAAAAAGGCTGACAAACGCTTCATGGAATTTGCCGATGTTCTGCAGGATGGGCGCGAACGCCTGACGGCCGGCGACCGCCGTTTTGTCGACGCTGTTATTGATCCCAAAGTCATGTGCTCACTGCTCTTCACGTCGGGTACGACCGCCATGTCCAAGGGTGTCATGCTTTGCCACAGCAACATCACGCATAATGTCTACGCCGTCGTCAATACGCTTAACATCCAGCAGGGGCAGCGCGCCCTGTCGGTGCTGCCGCTGCACCACACTTTTGAGAACACGGTCGGCATGTACATGATGCACGCTTACGGTGTTTGCGTCTGTTTCACCGATGGCCTGCGCTATCTCGCCCAGAATCTCAAGGACTGGAAAATCAACATCATTTTGGCGGTGCCGTTGCTCTTCGAAAACATCTATCACCAGATTCAGAAAACGCTGGATAAAACCGGCAAAACCAAGCTGGTTAACACCATGATCAAGATTTCCAATTTCCTGCGCATCTTCGGAATCGACCTGCGCGCCAAGCTGTTCGGCAAAATCCTCGCGGCGGTTGGTGGCGGTTTGAACCTTTGCGTCTGCGGCGCGGCGGCCATTGACGCCAAAATCTCCAAGTTCTACAACGACATCGGCGTCGATTTCTTTGCCGGCTACGGCCTGACCGAGACATCGCCGGTTATTTCAGCTTGCAACTATATCGTTAATGTCAATGGCAGCGTGGGCAATCCGATCGCCACCATCGAAGCCGCCATTGATACCGACAGCAAAGAGCCGGGTGCCATTGGCGAAATCCTGACCCGCGGTGAAAGTGTCATGTTGGGCTACTACAAAAACCCCGAAGCCACCGCCGAAGTCATGATGGCCGACGGCTGGTTCCGCACCGGCGACATTGGCTATCTCAACAAGCAGGGCTGTATTTTCATCACCGGCCGCGTCAAATCGATGATTGTTCTCGACAACGGCAAGAAGGCCTTCCCCGAAGAAATCGAATTTTTGATCAATCGCGTTCCTGGCGTCAAGGAAACACTCGTCTGGGGTGACGACTCGGCCCGTGACGGTGTCATCATCTGCGCCAAAATTGTTCTGTCGCCTGACGATTTGCCAGCCGGTCTGGTCGACGATGAGAAGGCGATGTTCAAATATTTTTCTGATCACATCAAACAGGTCAACCAGCAAATGCCGGCCTACAAAGCCATTAAGTATACTGTTTTCAGCCGTGAAGATTTGATCAAGACGACCACCCTGAAGGTCAAGCGTCCGGCGGAAATGGAGAAGATGTCGGCTCGTCTGGCCGCATTGAATTTGACTGTTCGGACGGCAAACGGTAAAATTATCGACTGACACTGGGATGAAATTATGATCAGCATTTTCAAAAAGGTGCCTCGCGGTGCCTTTTTGATTTTCTTGTTTGATAATTCATTCTTCATGTTATAATTAATGAAATACAAACAGTTCGGCGTCAAAATTACGCGCCGGATTACGGAGGCTGTCCTATGGCTTTAATCAATTTGATCTGCCCTCATTGCAGCGGCAAGTTTGAAATGGATACCGAACGGCCCTTGCAGTCTTTTTGGGTTTGCCCCTATTGCGGCAATCGCTCGCTGATGCAAAAAAGTGATGATACGATCCGCTTGCGCGGTATCATTCCCGGCAGGCCGGTGGGTTCCGCTCAAGAACAGGAAGATGAGCTTTTGGCTAACGAAGCAACCACTCAAGCCAAGCCCGGCGCTGCGCCGCGTCAAATCAGCGCCTCCAGCAGTCCTGCATCGCCTATTGCTGCCTTTTTGTCGGGCAAACCGCTCGCGGAGGAGCCCGTTCAAGTGCAGCCTGAATCTGCCGCGCCGACAGAGTCCAAGGCTGAACCTTCTCGACCAGCCCCAACAGCTCCGATGCCGGAACGTTACCGTTCTTTAGCTGAGATTATCGCCGAAACATCCAGTGACACACCTGATGCCGAAGCGACTGAAGTTGCACCAGCACCAGCACCAGCGGCATCTTCGGAACCCGCCCCTGCACCGGCTGCGCCCCCGCCGGCCCCACAGATCGCGCCGCCACCGGCCACGGCAGCGCCGGCAGCCTGGATCCCTGCGCCTGTCGTTCCTGCCCCCGCGGCACCATCAGCGCCGTTTCGGCTGTCCAATCATAGCGCGCCCACGCCGAGCGCATCGCAAGCAGCGATGCCCGACAGCTTGGACCGCCTCTGCAAGCTGGCTCAGGATGCGGCCGCCAGTCATGACTTTCCGCTTTTCAACGCCTACAGCCGACAGGCTATTGATTGCCAGCCCAAAGACCCGCGCATGTATGCCCTGCGCGCTGAGCTGATCGAAGAAGCTGACGGGTTTGCCCGCGCCACCTGGACCGAACCGGGCTGGTCCCTATTGACGCCCCGCCGTAAAGCGTCCATCATCGCGCAGCATTTGTACAATTTCAACACCGCCATCAAGTTCAGCCGCGTCAATCAGCAACCTGAGCTGATCAAAAATTTGTCCTGGCAACTGGTGCGTCAAGCCATTGATTTTTTTACCGAGCAGGCTGAATTACGCTGCAAAGGCAAGCCCTATCAAGGACAGCTTAAAGGACATGATCTCAAGCTTTTGCCGGCGTTTATCGATGCCCTGGCCTTAATCAACAGCCAGACCTGCCCCATTGGCCACGTCGAGATTCAAAAAGCGGTGCGCGACGAAATCAGCAAAGCGCCGCCCTCAATCGCACGCCATTTCAAACGCATCTGATGGATCGTTGATCAAGCAAGCCTTGCCCGAAACATTGCGCATTCGTTTATACCAGAACGGGCTGATATTCCGACAACCATGGAAATCGCGGATAAAGAGTTGAATCAATTCGGCGGTACGTTGAAAAGACGCGTCCAGATTGATCTGTTGCGTTGCCGCCCGTTCGATCAGATTCATGGCGCCATATAGAGCCATCAGCCGCAAGTCGGTGTCACTGATTTCAAAGCAAAAGTAGCAGTCCAGAATACCGATGGCGTATGGCACGCCGAGATGACGTGATTGCGTCAAAACATTCGCCAAATCATACAGCGGGTCGCCATATTGCCAGTTATCAAGGTCAATCAGGCTCAAACTGTCTTCATAGGAGATGACCACATTGTCGGTCTCAAAGCCACCGTGCAGAAGCCGCTGCGGCCGGTCAGCCAGGAGCGGGAGATTGTTGTTGATGAGGTTGATTATTTTTTGGTCATAAGGTATTTTGCAGTAACTTTTGCGATAATTGTCCCAAGCCCGTTGCCAGCGCTTGAGCTGAGCGGCTTCCCAGCAGACGGCGCGACGAGTCGGAATTGGGCAGCAGTGAATGAATTTAAGATTCAGCCCGGCAGACGTGCCCAAGTCATATTGCCGATAAGCATCAAGGTCGCCCAGCTTGGTGGTTGCCTGATAACCATACAGCCATTTCGTCTGCAGATAGATCGATTTTCCATTGCCGCAAAGGCCAAAGCCAACTGGCTCTGGGACCGAACCGCCGCTTGCCGCGATCAATTTTAGATAGTCGTGCTGATTCTTTTTGCGGTCATAATGCACCCGATCGGCGACGCGTAAAAAGAAGCGCTCGCGATTGATGTTCTTGATATAAAATTTACGATCGTCCGAGTCACCGTCAGAAATTTCACTGACTCTTATCCACGACTCACTGCCCGGAATTTCCCTCAGATCGTATTGCTCGGTCACAAGCAGATTTTCTTCCATCAATAACCTCACAGCCCCCGGCAGCCCTATTAATATTGGCCTGACGGTTCAGGGTGACTTTTGCGAAAGCAACATTCATTAGCTTGCTGTCAAAATAATAGTAGTCTATCCGTCAGCGGGTCGGCAAGGTCAATTATTTTATAATTCCTTAAGTTCTATAATAATATTGCTCTTTGTCGCAAATTGTATCTCTCATCCCGGACCCCTTCAGCCCAGGGCCGCCCAATGTTCCAGATGCCTTGACAGCACCCTGTTTGGCCGTTATAATACCTAATGCACCGAAAAAGTGCGGGTGTAGTTCAATGGCAGAACTCCAGCTTCCCAAGCTGACCACGTGGGTTCGATTCCCATCACCCGCTCCAGCGCCGATTCGCCTTTATAGCTCAGTCGGTAGAGCGCATCCATGGTAAGGATGAGGTCATCAGTTCGATTCTGATTAAAGGCTCCAAAGCAAGGGACTCGCAAGAGTCCCTTTTGCTTTGGAGCCTTTCTGCACAATCGAGCGGCTGCTTTCGCCCTTGCCATGGATGCGCTCCCGGATGCGACAGCAGACGATACGAGGCTGCAGAGCCAAGCATGGCAAGGAGTAGCCAGGTCGAGGAACGGAGCGTACAAAGGTACGCGAGTACCGTAGAACCTGGCTGACGACGCAGGCAGGCGAAGGCTATCCAGCCTCGGAATAGCAGACATGGTAAGGATGAGGTCTAGTTCGATTCTGATTAAAGGCTCCAAAGCAAGGGACTCATATGAGTCCCTTTTGCTTTGGAGCCTTTCTGCACAATCGAGCGGCTGCTTTCACACTTACCATGGATGCGCGCTGGCCGCGCCAGCGGTCAGCTTTGCGGGCGCAGAGCCGAGCGTGTCAAGGAGCCGACTGGGCGAGAAGCGGAGCGTACTGCTGTACGCGAGCATCGAAGCGCCAGGACGGCGACGAAGACAGGCGAAGGCTATCCGCCCGCAAATAGCATCAATGGTAAGGATGAGGTCTAGTTCGATTCTGATTAAAGGCTCCAACATGAAAAAGGAGTTCCCGAACAGGGAGCTCCTTTTTTATGTTGAAGTGTATAGCCAGGACCGCGCTGTTGATCATCCTTGCCATGGATGCGCTCCCGGATGCGACAGCAGACGGGACGAGGCTGCAGAGCCAAGCATGGCAAGGAGTAGACAGGTCGAGGAACGGAGCGTACAAAGGTACGCGAGTACCGTAGAACCTGGCTGACGACGCAGGCAGGCGAAGGCTATCCAGCCTCGGAATAGCAGACATGGTAAGGATGAGGTCTGTTCGATTCTGATTAAAGGCTCCAAAGCAAGGGACTCATATGAGTCCCTTTTGCTTTGGAGCCTTTCTGCACAATCGAGCGGCTGCTTTCGCACTTACCATGGATGCGCGCTGGCCGCGCCAGCGGTCAGCTTTGCGGGCGCAGAGCCGAGCATGTCAAGGAGCCGACTGGGCGAGAAGCGAAGCGTACTGCTGTACGCGAGCATCGCAGCACCAGGACGGCGACGATGTCAGGCGAAGGCTATCCAGCCTCGGAAGAGCATCTATGGTAAGGATGAGGTCTAGTTCGATTCTGATTAAAGGCTCCACAAAAGGACTCCAGTATTGATACAATGCTGGAGTCCTTTGCTATCAGGGGCTTTCGGGGTTTTGAACAGTCATATCTAGCAAGCTGAAAGGGCTATAAACTACTTGCTTTGCACCGGAATCGTGTGATAATGCACACAACTGAGGGCTATCGTACAAAGATGCACACACCTGCAAGTGAAAAATGGTAGTAAAGTTCATCGTTTCTACATGAAGTATACCTATTTTCGGTTTTAGGGGAATAGTGACACTCGTATGCTTATAATGAGCGGCTAGATCATAGTAGTCTATATAGAAAATGTTGACATAATAAATAAATTAGATAGGCATTATTTATGCACATCCACATATTTACGAAATTTTCCTAAAGAACTGTAACCAAACCTCATCCTCCATCGTCTATATAGTTGAGGAAAAGCGGCGGGCTTGTGGCTGTCAACTTGGATGACATCGCGAAGATCGCGACAGCCTGCTCTTGTATGAAGACCATTCAGGAGCGGGAGTTAATGTGAAAGTAGAAATGTGAAATGAACAGCACATAGATGAATCAATGAAAATCTCACCGAAGTTGGCGCTCATTATGAATGGGGCAATACTTGCATGGAATCGATATGCTAATATGGAAAGAGGATTTATTTTAACTCGGTGAAACAAAAGTAAAATTATTTATTTATCATTTTTGAGAAGGCGAGGTACAAACGATGAAGGTCGATATAGGAAAACTCATGCCAAAGGTCTCGCTTGGTGGCATTGTACTTTTCATAGTTGTCTTACTTATGTCTACTTCAGTATTTGCATATCCAACGACATGGGCAGTTTCTGCTCCAAATGTTCAACAACAAAACTCTAACTGGTGTTGGGATGCCTGTTCGGTTTGTTGTATTGATTATTTTGGCACACCACCAACTCAGAGTAATTACTGCATCACCGTAAAAGGAGGGATTTATAACGTTACTGCAGCTGGCTGGGAAGTGTGTGACGGCCTGGAAGCATATGGCTACTCGCCAGTTGATTCATTTACTAGCCTGTCGTTCACAACAATTCGTTCAGAAATATACAATTATAATCGTCCATTTATTGCTGGCTGGAGTTGGAACAGTGGGGGCGGTCATATGGTTGTTCCCTGTGGCTATGATGATGATGTCGTCGATTATGTCCAATATATGGATCCATGGTACGGCGCAAAATATCAAAGGACATTCACCTGGTTCAAAGGAGGCACTGGATCCGGATCAGATCACAGTTGGATAGAATCAATACTGAATATTAACTGACGAGGAGATGTGTTTTTATGAAAAAAGCAATTATATTGATAATCTGCTTGCTTTTGGTTTTGTTTCAATCAGCATTTGTTTATGCTGAAGGCAATGATATAATCCCTACAAATGTTCAGAAAGTTGCGCAAGATAGTCTCATATCAATTAAGGCCAAGATTTCCTTGGATCCCTCAGGCTGGGGGTTTGCTGATGAATCTGAAATTGACAAGCTTGTTTTAGGTCAAGGCCAACTTGTTCATTTTCTAGGAACGGAGAATATAGAAAAGTCCTCCGATACAAGTTTGTCGCAACTTGAGGTTGATAGTATTGATCCGGTTTGGCTTTATACCTTGGAACTCGATGGGACCGCAAAGATATTTTTAGAGGTCAGTACACAAGATGATGGCGCGTCTTATTATCTTTTGGGTTTTGGCGGTAAAGCCGATCTCTATCAAAAAGCCAAGGTGCAATTTCTACAAATGCTACTGGCAAAGGATCTTAATTCGAACATTGTTTTGTATAGCGCAAGCGGACGATATATTTTAGCGTCACCGAACAGTACCACTGAATGGGCATTGCCGGTACCCATTTACGCTGAAATCGACAGTGTTGAGAATTGGGAAGCAAGCCAGCTATGGACTTCATCGGAAGTAATACAGGTTATTCGTGATGGAATGAGCAAGCACCAAGAGGGTTCCTACGGAGGTGATTTCGATTTTTCGCAGAAACCCAGTACACGCACATCTGCCAACAAGTCTCCGTATTTATGGATTATTATACCGATCATCGCACTGGTGGTTTTTACCATTTTCATGGTTATGCGGATAACCAATAAAAGCATATCGTTAAAGCGAAAACCACCAGTATCACAATGATTCTTATACGTCTTTACTGACAAGGTCAAAACTGATCGTCAAATTGGCAGCGAATGGCTTGCTCTCATATCGAGAGACACGACACTAACACTCCCGGTATCCTTTGTTTAGATTGAATCATCATTCTCAAACAAAAAAGCCCTGCGACTGTATGAACTGATGCACGTTCATTGGACGCAGGGTTTTCATTTACGTGCATACTTATCAAATCTATATCGTAAAATAGTGCACACACCTAAGGCAAATCGTGAAATTGTATCAAAGGCGTAGTGCAGATACAAAGCAAGGGACTCGCAAGAGTCCCTTTTGCTTTGGAGCCTTTCTGCACAATCGAGCGGGTGCTTTCGCCCTTGCCATGGATGCGCTCCCGGATGCGGCAGCAGACGGGACGAGGCTGCAGAGCCGAGCATGTCAAGGAGCCGACTGGGCGAGAAGCGGAGCGTACTGCTGTACGCGAGCATCGCAGCACCAGGACGGCGACGATGTCAGGCGAGGGCTCTAAACATTTCATTTGATCATTTTAATCAGTTATTATATGATGTTTACAGTCTGAACACACCAAACTACAGGAGGATACCTTGCATGAGTGTGCCATTTTTCGACAACAATCCGGAAATCGTCCGTGAACTGCGAGCCATGGATCATAGCACCAAGGAATACCGTAAAAATTTGCAGAAAGTCATGATGGAAATTGGTGGTCCTTTCTTGTTATTGCCGCATTTGAAAGAAACCGAAGAGGGCAAGCAATTGCGCAAAGCGTACTTTCGTCAGCTTATTTTTACTGTTGTTTTTCTTGTTGCCATGTTTGTTTGGATTCCCGTCGCCTATTTGCTGGTCGGCGGCCGTGAGCCCGAGCAATTCATCGGTACCGACAGCCTGGTCATGGCGGGGCTGATCGCCTTGGAAGTTGCCAGCCTTATCTTGGCTTTTATCTTGGCTTTTCGCGCCAAGCGGGTCTTGCTGGGCGGCATGTCCTATCTGATCGACAATTACCAGAAGGACGGCAATGCTGCCGGCGGTCAAACGCTCGGCAGTTATAAATTTCAATTGTCGAAAATCAGCAAGATGGCCATTATCCTACCTGTTTTGGTATTTCTTTTTGTTTTTGGCATTAATGCATTGGCCAACGGATCGCTCAGCAATCTATTTGGCACAAAAGAAAAGGATTTCTCCAAAGCAGGTCTGACGATAACCTTAAATGAGAACTTCGGCGAGGAAGAAATTGTTACTCAGACCGCGACTTATTCTTCACTCAAATATGTCATCACTTCTTTAAAAGAAGAGTTTCAGCTTTTCGAAGATGTCGGCCTCTCAACAGACATCCCGCTGAGTGAATACGCTGACATGATTATTACCGCCAATGCACTTGATGCTACGGTTGAAGGCAGTGATAGTCGTCCGTCTTTCGTTTATAGCGAGCAGGCTAATGGTAAGGATTATTCCTACTTGGCTACTGTGTTTCGAGGCAGCGACGCCTTTTGGACGGTTACCTTTGCCTGTGAGACGAAATATTTTGCCGATTCCCAAGCGCAATTTGAAAAGTGGGCCGATACCGTCAAAATTGAATAATCAAATTTCCCGTCCCTGGACAAATCTCGCCGTGATGTTCCGATCATCGCCAATGTAAATAAATCTTTGCAGGCGCTCCAGGATCGTCAGCGCGGGATTGCCGAGCTTAACATCATCGATCACCAGCGCGTCAAAATGAAAGCCCGCTGCGAAGCTGCCGGTGGCGCCGAAAAATTGGCCGTTGCCCTTGGTCGCCATGTAAAACGCCTCGCCAAAGGACAGGGGCGTCTGTTCCGCATCCAGAACCTTGAGGACCTTGGACATCTGGATCGCGCGGACGATCACCTTGGCGATCGAGAGATTGTGGCCACCGCCGACGTCGCTGCCCAGACCGACGGCAACGCCGCGGCGCAGCATTTTGCGCACCGGCATGATGCCGCTGGCGACATTAAGGTTTGACTCCGGGCAATGCACGGCGACGACCTTGTTCTGGGCCATCAGCTCGATTTCGTCATCCGTCAGATAAATGCAGTGGGCCATCAGCGTCGGGGTCTGTCCGAACAGGCCGACTTGGTTGTAGACGCTGCTGTAATCGCGGCATTCCGGATGCAAATCGCGCACCCAGACCACTTCGCTGCGATTTTCAGATATATGGGATTGAACCGGCACCTGGTACTGACGGGCCAGTTGGCCGAGTGCGGCCAGGAGATCGCTGGAGCAGGATGGCACAAAGCGCGGCGTGATGATCGGTTTGACCCGCGGATTGTCGCCATATTTTTGGATGATCTCTTCGGTCTCACGCAGCGAACTGCTGATGTCTTCTTGCAAGGCCTGGCAGTTGCGGTCCATATTCACTTTGCCGACGAAGGCCCGCAGGCCGCGCTTTTCGAACAGGTCGAACAAGAGCTCGGTGGCCGGTTTGTGCACCGTGGCATACACGCTGGCGCAGAGGGTGCCCTGCCGGATCATTTCGTCGGTGAAATACTGGTAAACCTGTTCGGCATACTTCAGGTCGGCAAACTTTGCCTCCTCCGGAAAGGTGTACTTATCCAGCCATTCCAGCAGTTCCATGTCCAGACCCAGGCCGCGCTCGTAAGTCTGGGGGGCATGAACATGCAGATCAACAAAACCTGGGATGATCAACTGCCGACCAAAGTCGGCCACTTCGAGACGTTCGTATTGCGGCGGCAATTCCGGAAAAACGCCGACGACATCTCCGTCTTTTAGCACGATATAACTCTGGGGAAATATTTTGATTTCATTCGGCGAAACCGAAAAGGCAATATCGCCTTTAACAACCTTGATTGTTTCCATTTTTACACGCGTCCTTTATTCATATTCCGTTGCTGGTCAGGAAATCCCGCAGCAGATTCATGCAGACGGTTTTGCGGTATTCTGCCGAAATTCTGCCTTTGATCGGCTGTATGGCCTGGTCATAAGCCGCCAGATAAGCTGCTTTGACCGCTCGGGCCGATTCGATCGTCTGCCCGATCAGCATGGCGTCAAGGTCGCTGCGGCTGATGATGACATCGCTGACCGCGCCGAAGGCGGTGCGGCAAACAGCGATTCGATCACCCGCTAGGCTGAGGACGGCCGCGAAGGCTACCCTGGAGATGGCCAGGGCATTTCGGGCACCCACCTTCTGATAATAATAATGATCCAGACCGGCTTTGGCCATGATGATTTCCACCAGCAGTTCATCGGTCCGCCGCGCGGTTTTGTTCCGGCCGAGAAAAAATTCGGCAATCGGCAGCACCCGTTCGCCTGTGCTGCTGGCCAGCCGCAGGCGGGCATCGGCGGCGTAAAAGACCAAGGTGCTGTCGCCCTTGGGCGACCCATTGCAGATGTTGCCGCCCACTGTGGCCAGATTGCGGATGGCCGGGGCTGCCAGCAGGATCAAGGCATCTTTCAAAATCGCCGGCGAAAGCGGGTGGTCGAGGAGCTCGGTAAATGTGCAGCCCGCGCCAATGTGAATGTACTCATCGTCTTCATCAATTATTTTCAGTTCAGGGATGCGGTCGAGAAAGAGATAGGCGGCCTCTGCCTCCGGCGCAATCATCAGATCCGTACCGCCAGCGTAAGGGGTGACCTTGTGACTGGCGAGAATTTCCAGCGCTTGCTCAAGCGTCGCCGGGCGATATGCGTTTACCATAACCCTTTGCCCTCCTTGGCAGCGATGCCAATCGCTTCGACGATCGCGTTATAGCCGGTGCAGCGGCAGAGATTGCCCGCGATAGCCTCCCGGATCTCGGCTTCACTGGGATTCGGGTTGCGGTCGAGCAGGCACTCGGTGGCCAGGATCATGCCGGGAATGCAGAAACCGCACTGCACGGCATTGACCGCGGCATAGGCCTGGTCGAGCACCGCAAAGCGCTCGGTCTCGCGATAACCCTCAATGGTCACGACCGAGCAGCCTTCGACCCGGCCCATGGCGACGAGGCACGAGTTGACCAGCAAGCCGTCGAGGATGACTGAGCAGGCCCCGCATTCGCCTTCTTTGCAGCCGCATTTGACGCCGGTCAGGCGGAATTCATCACGCAAAACATCGAGCAACCGCGCGCCGGCAATGGCATGGGATTCGGCCGCCTGGCCGTTTAGTGTGAATCGAATCATCCTGGATGCACCTCCTGTAAAACCTTCAGGGTATCCTCCGCGGTGAAGGGCGCTTTGTTCAAGCTGGTCCCCAGCGCGTTCTCCATCGCCGCCACATAGGCCGGTGCCGCGCCGACGAGCGACAGTTCACCCGCACCCTTGGCGCCGTATGGCCCGTGCGTGTAAGGGTTGTTGATGATTTCAGTAACGAGATTGGGCACGTCGACCGCGGTCGGGATGATGTAATCGCTGAAACTGTTGTTGCGGATGACGCCCTGATCGTTGCAGGCCATCTGCTCCATCGCGGCGTAGCCAATGCCTTGCAGCAGGCCGCCCTGCATCTGTCCTTGAATGATGTTGATATCCATTGGCACGCCGACATCAAAGATGCCCCAGGTCCCCAGCACTCGGGTTGTGGCGGTCAGGGTGTCCACCTCGACTTCGACGGCCGTCACGGCCCAGGAAAAGGTCGGGTAAGCATCGCCCCGGAATTCGCTGAGATTGAAGGGGATGATGAAGTCGGGTTCTTGGAAATGTTCCTCAACCATCTGCTCCTCGCCTGCCTGCCACTCAGCCTTAAGCCGTGTGGCGGCGGTCTGTAGCAAGCCGCCAACGATCATGACCGAGCGGCTGGCGACCGTCGGGCCCGAATCCGGCACTCGATCGGTATCCGGATTCTCAATTAGCACCCGCTCGTAGGCAATGCCCAGGGTGTCAGCGACGATTTTGCTGAAGGTGGTTTTCAGACCCTGGCCAATGTCCGAGTTGCTGACCAGAATTTCGACCGTGTCGTCGCAATTTTTTCTGATTTTGACGACCGCCTTGATCAGGTCGCGTTCGCCGCTGCCGGTAAAGCCGCAGCCATGGAAGACCAGCGACAGGCCGATGCCTTTGCGATAGCGTCCGGTTTGCTGCTGGTAAAGCCGGTACTTGGTTTGATAATCGGTAAGGCTTTCCATCCTCTCGATCATTTCGGGCAGCGGCACATGGAAATGATATTTGCCGCTGGTCGAGGTGGCGTCTCCTTGCTGGACCATATACGCCTTCTTCAGCTCCAACGGGTCCCGTCCGAGGCTTTTGGCCACATGATTCATCAGCAGCTCGACCGCAAAGAAGGTCTGCGGCGCGCCAAAACCCCGAAACGCGCTGCACGGCACCGTATTGGTCTTGACCGCGCGGCCGGCGACGCGCAGATTGTCGATGCGATAAACACCATTGGCACAGATCAGACCGCGCTGCAGGACGACCGGGGACAGGGTGGTGTAGGCGCCGCTGTTGTAGAGCACGTCAATGTCCATGCCGGTGATTTTGCCGGCCTTGATCGCGACGCGATAGGTGCAGATCGACGGGTGGCGTTTGGATGTGAATTCCATGTCCTCACGGCGGTCAAAAATGACCTTGACCGGTCGATTGGCCTTTTGAGCGGCCACGGCCGTCTGGCAAGCCAGAATCGACGGATAAGCTTCCTTGCCGCCGAAACCGCCACCGGTGACATCCTGGATGATCTGAACATCTTTGCCGTCGCAGCCCAGGGCTTTGGCCACGGCTCGATACACATAATACGGGCACTGCAGGGAGCCGCGCACCGTCATGCGGCCATCATGCGGATAGGCGATCATGCCCTGCGTTTCCAGATAGGCCTGCTCCTGGTAACCGGTCTGGAAGGTCTGGCTGATCACCTGATCAGCCTCGGCCAAAGCATGATCGATGTCACCTTTGGCATAATGGTAATTGAAGAAAACCGTCTCGGACGTGCGCATGTCGAGGATCGGTGTCAATTCTTCGTAAACGACGATGATTTGCTGCAGCAGTTTGTCGACTTGCTCGGCGTCCGGGCCAACGACCATTAGAATCGGATCACCGACATATTCGACCGTCTCGTCCGCAAAAACCGGTGTGTCATCGAGCACGATGTGCACGCTGTTTTCGCCGGCGATGTCGCTCTTGTCGACAACGAGGTAGCCTTGCGGCAATTCCGGCACAACAATCTTGACGATACGCGCCCTGGCCTTGGCAGAATGCAGCAGGCGACCGTAGAGCATATTGTCCATGATCAGATCATCAACATAAAGCGCGCGGCCGCTGACCTTTTCGTCGTGATCCTTCTTTTTGACGGGTTTGCTTATTGCTTCCATAAAGCACCTCCGTTCTGTTGCTTTTCCATGTATTCCGTCAGCACTTTAAAATCCGCCTCGGTATCGGCATCCAGCAGACAGCCGACATCTGCGACAGTGTCTTCGGCAACCTGCTTTTCATAGCGCTGCCACAGTCCCTGCAGACCTTCCACGCCGACATACTGCAAGATGTCCTCTTTGCACTGCCAGTCGATCAAGGGCGGGTGGCGGCGCTGGCCGTCCACGACCGGAAAGACCACGCTGGCACCGGTTCGGCTCAGGGTCTTGCGCAGGGTACGAAAGGTCTCGGTGTGAATGGCTGGCATATCGCCCGGCAGCAGATAAAAAGCGTCACAGGCCGGCAATGCCGCGAGGCCAATTTTGACCGATGCCAGCATGTCCGTCGTTGCAAAATCGTGGTTGTAGGCGAACTGCAAACGCGAACAATCGGTTTTGTCCCGGAGCAGAGCTTCGACCACCTCGGCTTGATAGCCCAGGACGACAACCACCTGATCGACATCGGCTCGAAGCACGCTGTCAACGCAGAGCTCAATCATGGTTTTGTCCTTGATCAGCAGCAGCGGCTTAAATACTTTCATGCGCGAGGACAGGCCTGCCGCCAGGATAATCGCGTTGATTTTCATGTTGACGCCTCACTTTCCAACCGTTTTCACTTTGGTTTTTTGTAATAGGTTTCGTACAAGGGCAATTGACTGCGAAACTTGCCGTCCAGCCGATAATAGGCGTGTGCGCAAGCCGGCGCTGTCGGGATCAGGCACAATTCGCCCACTCCCTTGGCCCCGTAGGTTTGCGGGATTTTCCCCTTGCCCTGGACGAGGATCGTCTCAATGGCCGGCGCATCGGTCGAGCGCATCAGCCCCAGCGTGCCCAGTTTAGTCTTGGGGTAGCCGCCTTCGGTGACAAATTCTTCGGTCAGGGCATAGCCCAGCCCCATGACGATGCCGCCTTCAATCTGCCCCTCCACCGACTGGATATTGACAGGCGTACCGACATCATAAGCCGCAACGACCTTTTCAACCTGCCCTTCGGCATTTAAAATGACAACCTGCGCGCCGTAGCTGTAGCTGATGTGACTGATCGGATTGTCTTTGATCGCGCCCAGCGGATCGGTGATCGCCGAAAATTCGCCAGGGTACTCCCGGCCGTCCAGATCAGCCAGGGTCAGGCCCTGGTCCAGATCGGCCTTGAGTTGATCGGCTGCCCGCCGGACCGCCTCACCTGTCATGACTGTCTGTCGAGAAGCTGTGCTGGTTCCCGAGTCTGGGGTGCGGATCGTGTCGGCTCTTTCGTGAATCACCAACGCTGGGTCGAGGTCGGTGGTCGCGCAAAGGACGGTCGCGCACATGGTGGCGATCCCCTGGCCCATGCAGGCGGCCGAGGTCCGAATGTAGACCTTGCCTGCTTCGACCGATAAAATGCAGCGGCCGATGTCCTTTTTGCCCATACCCGTGCCGCTGTTCTTAAAGCCGACGGCAATGCCGGCATAGGGGTTGGCTTCGTAGACCGCCTTGACCGCTTCCAGACATTCGGCCAGCGCGGCGCTGTCATCGGCAAGCTGGCCGTTGGGCAGGACCTGGCCGGGGCGGATGGCGTTGCGGTGACGAAATTCCCAGGGGGAAATCCCGACCATTTCTGCCAGCAGATTGATGTTGCTCTCGGTGGCAAAACAGCTTTGGGTCACCCCGAAGCCGCGGAAGGCGCCAGCGACGACGTTGTTGGTGTACAGCGACATGCCCAGGATATCGATGTTCTGATAATTGTACGGCCCAGCCGCATGGGTGCAGGCCCGGTGCAGGACCGGCCCGCCCAGCGAGGCGTAGGCGCCGGTATCGGCGATGATCACACCTTTCATGCCGGTCAGGATGCCATTTTCATCGCAGGCGGTGGTGAATTCCATGTCCATGGCATGACGCTTGACGTGATAATCCAAGCTTTCCTGGCGCGTGAATTTTACTTTGACCGGCAATTTCGTATGCCAGGCCATCAGGGCTGCATGGTGCTGAACGCTCATGTCTTCTTTGCCGCCAAAGCCGCCGCCAACCAGTTGGGTCTGGCAATGCACTTTTTCCAGCGGCAGCCGGAGCATGGCGGCGATCTCGTGCTGTTCATCATAGACCGACTGAGCGCCGGAATACAGCAGAATACCGTCATCACCTTCCGGCATGGCAATCGCGCATTCCGGCTCCATAAAAGCGTGTTCCTGAAAGGGCGTCTTGTATTTGCGGGTGACCACATATTTGGCGTTTTTGATGGCCTGGTCGGCGTTGCCGCGTTGTAAAATCGCGCGACTCATGATGTTGCCATCCGCATGGATCAGCGGCGCGTCGGCCTTGAGAGCGTCGGTCGGGCAGGTCACCGGCGTGAGTTCGGTGTAGTCGACCCTGACCAGCTGGCAGACCGCTTCCAATTGATCCCGATGGCGCACGGCGACCAAAGCCAGCGCGTCACCGACGTAGCGCGTTGTTTGGCCCTCCGCGATCATGACATCCCAGTCCGGCTTGATGTGGCCGACACGATTGTAGGGCACATCCTGCGCCAGCAGGATTTTGACACAGTCCGGATGGCGCAGTGCCTCACTGATATCGATCTTGTTGACCCTGGCCCTGGGGTAGTGGGAGCGGACAGCTTTGGCATAAATCATACCGGGCATCGTGATGTCGTCAACAAAGATTCCGCTGCCGCTGACTTTTTCCGCCGCATCGACACGGTTGAATCGCTCGGCCATTTTTAGCTGGGTCGGGGCAGTCGGGATGGCGAGGTTGTCTCGGAAAAAGGCGGCTGCCAGCAGGATGGCTTCTTCGATTTTCTTGTAACCTGTGCAGCGGCACAGGTTGCCCCTGATCGCTTGTTTGACCGCTTGGGCTGTCGGATTGGGGTTAGCATCCAGCAACGCCTTGGCGCAAATGACCATGCCCGGGATGCAAAAGCCGCACTGGACGGCGCCGGTCGCGCCAAAGCAATGTTCATAAACGGCTTTTTCCCGCTCGCTCAATCCTTCGACCGTCAGAATCTTTTTGTCGGCGAACCTGGACACTTTCTGAACGCAGGCCTTGACCGCCTTGCCGTTCACCAGAACGGTGCAGGTGCCGCAAGCGCCTTCGCTGCAGCCGTCTTTGGCTGAAGTGATTCGCAGATCGTCTCGCAGAAATGACAGCAAGGACTGATCATTTTCGGTTGTAACATCCTGGCCGTTGACGTTCAGGTTAATCATAACCAGCCTCCTCGCCACGTGGGAAAATGTGGGGGAAATTCGTGTTGATGGTTCCGATCAAGGCGGCGATTGCTCCGGGGATATCCCCCGCATAACGCTCGGACGGTTCTATGGCTATATCGCAAACCTCGTCGCCCAGCCGCACGGCAAATCGGCCGACGGCTCGATCGACAGCCACGAAACCCGCGTTGCTGCTGGCGGCGAAGTCTGCGTGGTTATCAAAAAGCGTGAACTTATCTTTGTAAGGCGCGCTGTCATAGGGGCAGAACGCCTCGCAGTTGCCGCATGCGTTGCACAGGCCGTCCAGATGAACGACCTGGTCGCTGATCGCCAGATTGGCTCGGTTGGGGCAAACTTCGACGCAAATGTTGCACAGGCTGCTGCATTCGAGGCAGCGGTTGCTTTCCTGCGCGGGCTGATCGGCATTTTTCAGCACGCCCTTTTTGGCCTGGATTTCCCGGGTTTGCTGTTCTCGGTTAATCGCGGCACCGCTGGTTTCGCTGGCCGTTCGACCTTCCAGCGCCAGCACGCGCTTGGCAAACCGCGTGCCGTCGGCGATGCCCTCGACGATCGTGGCTGGTCCGCGGGCGGCATCGCCGCCGATGTAGACCCCCTTGACACTTGTTTCCAGGGTTTGCGGATCGAAAATGATCCTCCCCTTGGCGTCCAGTGCAAGACCGTTATGCCGCAGCAAGTCACTTTCGACCTGTTCGCCGACGGCAGCGATGACGTTGTCGGCAGCGATTTCGACAAACTCGTCTACAGCCAGCGGGCTTCGACGCCCCGAGGCATCCGGCGCGCCCAGCTTCATCCGCTGACACCTGAGGATGCCTTGGCTGAATGACACGGGCGACAAGAGTTCTTCAAAGATCACGCCCTCCTGCAGCGCCAGCCGCAATTCTTCCTCGTCGGCCGGCATTTGCTTTTGGGTGCGCCGATAAACAATCATGACTTTTTCAACCCCGGGCAACCGGATGGCCGATCGGGCAGCGTCCATCGCCGAATTGCCGGCGCCGACGACCGCAATGGTTCTACCCATGCGCAGGGCGGCCCTGTTTTTGTTGAAGGCTTCAAGAAATTCCAGCGCATTAACCACGCCGCGATCGCAGAGTTCTAGCTTCAGCTCGACTGCTTTCCAAGCGCCGATGGCGATGAAAACGTATTGGTAACCTTGCTGTTGCAAGGCCTCGATCGAGAAATCGGCATCGACGCCCAGGCGGAATTTGACGCCCATTTTGCCAATGAGGGCCATATCCTGGCTGATGGCTTGTTTGGAAATTCTGAAGTCCGGCGCGACCTGTTCGATCACGCCGCCGATGGCGTCCCGCTTTTCAAAAACCGTCGCGTCAACACCGTTTTTGGCCAGAAACCAGGCCGCCGACAAGCCGGCCGGTCCGCCGCCGATGACGGCGACCTTAAAGCGGCTGTCAATCACCGGCGTTTCCATCTGGGCAAGCAATTGGTCGAATGCTGCTTCGGCTGCCAGCAATTTGACTTCACGGATCATCACCGATTCGTCATAATCCAGTCTTGTGCATTTTGTCGTGCAGCGGTGATTGCACAGCGTGCCGGTGATAAACGGCATCGGATTTTTGGCCGTGATCACTTCGAGCGCCTCCAGATGGCGGCCTTCACCGACCAGGCGGATGTATTCGGGGATGTCCTGCCCAATCGGGCAACCGCTGCTGCAAGGTGCAATGAAACAGTCCAGCAGCGGTACCTTTTGCTGTAGCTTGCGGCTGGTCACACCACGCCGTTCCTTGAGATGGTTGGGATCTTGAATAGCCTGCGCGGCCAATGCTTCAAGTTTGGCCAGATCGACACGCGAAATCGCAGCGCCTTCAAGCAGCTTATCGGCGACTTGTTTGAGGCGCAGATAGCCGCCGGGCTTGAGCAGGGTGGTGGCCAGGGTGATCGGTCCGATACCGGTCTGAGCGATTTGATCAAGATTGAAAAAGTCTGCTCCACCGGAATATGACATCCGCAAATCCCCTTCGAATGCTTTGGCCATTTGGCTAGCCAGCTTGATCGTCAGCGGGTACAGCGGCCGTCCGGACATGTACATTTCTTCGCCGGGGAGCTCGTGGCCGGTGATGTCGACCGGCAGGGTGTTGGAGAGCTTGACGCCGAAGGTCAGCCCCAGCTCGCCGGCGTAGGCTTTGAGTCGGGCAAACATCGGTATGGCTTCGGCAAACTGCAGATCGCTTTGGAAATGGTGGTCGTCAAAGCGGATGTATTCAAAGCCCATTGCATCGAGCGTTCGGCGGACAAAGTCATAGCCCAGCAGGGTCGGGTTGCACTTGACATCGGTGTGCAGACGCTTGTTGCCCAGCAGATAGCGGGCAATTCGCTCGATTTCCTGCGGCGGGCAACCATGCAGGGTTGACAGCGTAATCGATGAGCAAACGGCCGGCGAAATGGCCTCGACATCGGCCTTTTGCAGCAGCTGAAACTGGCCGATGTTCGCCAGCAGATAATCCCGGCAGGTCTGCCAAATGGTGGTCTGTGAAGCGTCCTGCAAACCCTTGATAAAGCTGTCGATTTTCGGCGATTGAATGCCGGCCAGATCGTAACCGACGCTCATGTTAAACACAAAGCCGTCAGTCGGACCGAGGGACAGCTCTTTGGCCAGCAACGCCAAAGCAAACCAGGCTTTGATGTATTCATCGAGGGCCGCGGCAACAGTCAGCTCGGTTGACCATTCGACATTGTAACCCTCATCTGCGGCTGCGATGCAAGGCTTTGCGACCGGCAGATCTTCGCCGTCGATGATCTGCACGGTTTTCAATTCAAAGTATCGTCCGCCGGCGACATAGGCGGCGATGATGTTCTGGGCCAGCTGCGTATGCGGTCCGGCGGCCGGTCCGATCCAGTTGTTTTCGCGGTGGATCTTGTCGACGGGTACGCCGAAAACGGAGCCCTCGTCGGTGTATTCCTTCAAGGCCCACTCAATCAGTTGCGCAAAGGGCAGCGGTCTCATGCGATCACCCATGGTCATCCTCCTCAAAAACGCTCCCAGACCTGACGGGCCAGTTCTCTGCTTTTGGCGCAGATCGCCTGCTCGTCGACGGATGTCAGCTGACGGTTTTTCATGACGACCCGACCGTGAATCACGGTGGTCTCGACCGATCGGCCGCTGACGCCAAACAGCAGATGGCTGTTGATATTGCCGGCATCCAGCGGCGTCGGCGGGCAATAATCGGCAATGATCACATCGGCGTAAGCGCCCTTGATCAGCCGGCCCAGCGGCGCGGCGAAATACTGACCGGCGATGGCGATGTTGTTTTCAAACAGCATTTGCGGCGGTTCAGCCCAGGCGGCACTGGGGTGCTGGCTGGCGTGTTTGTGCAGGCAGTTGGCGGCTTTCAGGGATTCCAGCATGTCGCTGGAGTAGCCGTCTGTGCCCAGGCCGACGACAACCCCCTGCCGGAGCATTTCCAGCACGGGTGACACACCGACGGCGTTGCCCATGTTGGATTCGGGATTGTGGACCACCTTGGTCCCGGTCGCGCGAAGGATGTCGATCTCCTGCTGCGAAATATGCACGCAATGCACAGCGATGCTTTTCGCGCCCAGAATCTGCCGGGCGGCCAGTCGCTCGATGACCCCCATGCCGTAAACAGCCTGGGCATTTTCCAGATCTTCGATCCCTTCGGCGGCATGAATGTGATAGCCGACGCCGCTGTCCGCATTGGCCGTTAGGCATTTTTCCAGCGTTTGATCAGAAAGGGTCATGGAGGCATGCAGCCCGAACATACCCTTGAGCAACGGGTCATTTTGCTGGGCGCAACTCCTGATGAAGTCGGCGTTTTCTCGGATGCCGCTGGCGGCGATCGCTTCACCGTCCCGGTCGGACACCTCGTAGCACAGACAGGACCGAAGGCCGGCCTGGCGGGTTGCCTCGGCAATGCCGAACAAACTGCCCGTGACCGCGCCCGGGCTGGCGTGGTGATCGAAGACCGTCGTCACACCGTTCCTGATGCAGTCGATGATCGGCACCATGGCGCTGTAATATACGTCTTCCAGCGTCAGCACTTTGTCCAGCCGCCACCAGAGCCTTTCGAGGATTTCCCTGAAGTTGGCAGGCGGGGCGTCCTTGAGGAACATGCCCCGGGCAAAGGTGCTGTAAAAGTGCATGTGCGTGTTGATCAGGCCGGGCATAATCAGTTTGTGCGCAGCGTCAATAAATTCGGCCTCCGGGTACCTGGCTTTCAGGTCAGCGGTAGGGCCTGTTTCAGTGATCAGGCAGCCGTCGATGGCCACACAACCGTCCGGCAAGATGGTGTTTTGTGGGTCACGGGTGATCAGCAGTCCGTTTCCGATCAGCAGCATTGGAACCCTCCTCAGGCCAGGTTGGCAGTTGTTTCCGGCATTTTGTCAGCGTATTCCAAGGTGTAAAGCAGCGGGATGGCCGCATATAAGGCCGCGGCTTTGACCAGTTCAGCTTTCCAGGTTTTTTCGTTGGGTGCATGAGCCTGGTCTTCGTGACCTGGGCCAAAGCCGATGCACGGGATACCGAACATGCCCATGATCGCCACGCCATTGGTGGAAAACGTCCATTTGTCCAGCAGCGCGTCCGTGCCGAAAAGGTTTTTGAAAGCCTCCAACAACGTGCCGCAGACCGGGTGGTCTTGTTGAATGACCCAAGTCGGAAAATTGCAGTCTGTCGGATAGGTCAATCCGGTGTAGGATGGCCGGCTGTAGTCATACATCGCGACCTCAGCACCGGCGGCCTGGACGGATTTGAGCGCCCTGATCTGTGCCAGTGCATATTCGCCGTCCTCACCGACGGTTAGCCGGCGGTCGATCGAGATGGCACAACTGTCGGCCACAGCGCAGCGCGAGGGTGAAGTGTAAAATATCTCCGAAACAGCTAATGTTCCCTTACCCAGGAACGGATGGGACATCAACTTTTGGTTAAGTTCCTGCAGCTCGATCAGGATGGGTGCCATTTTGTAAATGGCATTGTCGCCTCTTTCGGGTGCTGAGCCGTGGCAGCTGATGCCATGGGTGCTTACCCGGATTTCCATTCTGCCGCGCTGGCCGCGGTAGATATTGCAGGAAGTTGGTTCGGTGATCACGACAAATTCCGGGCGGAACTTCATCACATTGATAATGTACTGCCAGCACAAACCGTCGCAATCTTCTTCCTGAACCGATCCGATAATGGCCAGAGTATAATCGCCCGCCAGATTCAAGTCCTTGATAATGCGGCCGGCATAGACCATCGCGGCCATGCCCCCGAGCTGATCGCTGGCGCCGCGGCCGCAGATGATCTCATCATCTTCCGTGCCCTGGTAGGGGTCATGGTCCCAATTCTTGAGATTGCCGATACCGACGGTATCAATATGAGCATCCATGGCAATCAGCCGCCGGCCATGGCCGATCGTTCCCATGATATTGCCCATGGGGTCGATTTCGATCTTGTCAAAACCGGCTTTTTCCATTTCCGTCTTGATTCTCAGAACAACCGCTTGTTCACCGGCGCTTTCGCCGGGTATGGCGATCAAGTCGCGTAAAAATCTGGAAATCTGGCTTTTATAGCCCTCGGCGGCCAAAAGGATCTGCTGATAGTCAATCATTTTATGTTTTCCCCCTGGATAAATTTTTCGACTTCGTTGATGTGTGGTTCGATGGTGGTCGCCCGTCCGGCGGCCCGTGCTGCGCTCTTGATATCTTTCAGGCCGCTGCCGCTGACGATGCTGACCACGCGCGCCTGTCGGTCGAGCAGGCCAAGCTGGTGCAGCTTGATAATGCCCGCAAAGCTGGTAACGCCGGCCGGTTCGCCGAAGATGCCCGTGCCCTGGGCCAGAATGCGCATGGCGCTCAATATTTCGTCGTCGGTGACGTCGATCATCAAGCCTTTGGACTCCTTGACCGCATTCAGGGCCTTGATGCCATTCCGGGGAATGCCGACCGAAATGCTGTCGGCGATAGTCTGCGGATTCATAGGCTCAAAACTGATGCTGTTGTTCAGGAAGGCCCGGGTGACGGGATTGGCGCCCGCGGCCTGCACCCCGACCAGTTTGGGCAGGCGATCAATCAAGCCCAGCTTGAAGCATTCGACAAAGCCCTTCCAAACACCGGCGATCGTGCAGCCATCCCCTACCGCGACGACGGCCATGTCCGGTGTCTGCCAGCCCAGCTGTTCACAGATCTCATAGGCCACGGTTTTTTTGCCCTCAACCAGATAGGGGTTGATGGCACAGCTGCGGTTGTACCAGTCAAAGCGTTCGGCCGCCTGGTAGCAGAGTTCGACCGCGGTGTCATAAGAGCCCTTGACCAGAAAAACGTTGGCCCCGTAAATAAGGAGCTGGGTCACCTTGGCTTCCGGTGCGGTTTCCGGGACAAAAATGAAGGTTTTGATCGCGGCGCTGGAGGCAAAACCAGCCAATGACGAAGCCGCGTTGCCGGTTGACGCCGCGCACATGACGTGGCGGTTCAGCTCGATCGCCTTGGCCACGCCGACCGCGCTGGCCCGATCCTTGAGCGAGGCGGTCGGATTGCGCGAGTCGTCTTTGATCAGCAAGTTTGTCAGACCTGTTTCCCGGGCGAATCTGGCGGTCTCGTACAACGGCGTCCAGCCCACCTGCAGCGGCTGGATCCCTGCTGTGCCGTCCAGCGGAATGGCCGGACGATAGCGCCACATCGAAGTGTCGCTGTTGCTTTTCAGGGACTTCTGGGTCATTTCCTTTTTGATCTGCGGGTAATCGAGAACCACGTCGAGAATGCCATCAATGCCGCAGTCACGACAGGTGTAAAGGATACCGGCCTCGCGGTACTCTCGGCCGCACTTCACGCATTTCAAGTATAATTCCTTGCTCAATTGTTCCACGCCTCCAGCTGTCTTTTAGTTGGCAATTGCCGTGCCTGTTTCCCCTCGGAGCGCTTCGACGGCCTTGTCGAGGGTTGTGATAATCGTCAGTCTGCCCGGGCCGGATTCGGCAAACATTTTGGCGGCCAAGATTTTCGGCAGCATGCTGCCCGGGGCAAAGTGACCTTCGGCGATGTATTTTTCACAGTCGGCCGCGGTCAGGGTGGTGAGTTCGATCTGATCAGGTTTCTGGTAATTGAGCGAGACCTTTTCGACTTCGGTTAAAATCATCAGGATATCAGCTCCGACTTCTTCAGCCAGTTTTTCGGCCGCCAGGTCTTTGTCGATGACCGCCGCCACGCCATCCAGTGTGCCGTCTTCTTCCTCGATGACCGGAATGCCGCCGCCGCCGACGGTGATGACAATTGTTGAGTCCCACAACAGTTTGATGGCGTGAATTTCCACGATCCGCTTGGGCATCGGCGAAGCGACAACGCGGCGCCAGCCGCGGCCGGCATCTTCCTTCATCTTGTAGCCTTTGTCCCGGGTCAGTGCTTTGGCTTCTTCCTCCGTGTAGAATTCGCCGATCGGTTTGGTCGGGTTGGCAAAGGCCGGGTCATTTTTGTCGACTACCACCTGAGTGATCAGACTGACAACCGGCAGGATGCGGTTGTGTTTGGCCAAAGCATGGCTCAGCCCTTGCTGAATATGGTAGCCGATGTACCCCTGGCTCATGGCTGTGCAGACATCGAGCGGCATGGTCGGCGTCAAGGCCGCAGCCGTTTCCGATGCCAGCAGGATGCGGCCGACCTGGGGGCCGTTACCATGCACAATCACCAGTTCGTAGCCGAAAAGACATTTGATATCGGAGATAACTTCCGATGTTTTTTTGACGACCTCCAACTGCGCTTCTGCTGTGGCCGAGGTGTGAGGTTCCTGCAGGGCGTTGCCGCCCAGAGCGATGACGACTTTTTTGTGCGATCCCATTTTCAATCACTCCCGACACGCATCGCTTTGATTTTGGCATCGTATGCGGTCACTTTTTCGTATTCATGTTCCCAGAAATCCGGTGATCTCATCGAGTCGAGATAAGCCTGCGTGTAGCCAAAAGGCAGCCAGTCCTTTTCCTTCTGTTGGAAAAGCTGTTCCTTTTTGTCCATGCGGCGAAAATCAAAAATATTGCTTTGATCCGCGGCGGCAAAGACGTCTTTGAGCCAGCGCGTCAGGACGGTATCACTGGTTTCCAGGTAGCGCCGGTCCAGATCCTCGAGGACGGAGTTGTAGCGGTCGAAACCGTCGGTCGCGATGGTGACGACATTATCCTCCGGGCCGAGTTTGAGGTATTTGGCCATTTTGACCGCGCCCAGGATGTTGCACAGGCCGGACACGCCGAAAAGCTCGCGCATGGCTTCAGCCTGTTCGGGTGCCACCCCCAGTTGCACCAAAATGCCGGGGGCGTCATGGATGACCTTGAGGGCTTTGACGCAATCGTCGTCATTGATCAGCGCGACAAAGTCGGTGGTCAGGACATTATGGATCAGCGTGCACATCTTGTCGCCGATGCCTTCAATGCGGTGCTGGCCCCGCCCGCCGTTGGCCAGGGTGGAGCATTCGTAGGGTTCGAGCGCGGCGATTTTGCATTCCGGGAAGGCCTTTTTAATCGCATCGCCGGCCGCGATGGTTCCGGCCGATCCCGGCGCCGAGCAGAAGGCGGCAACCCGGCCATTGCCGATGCCCCGGACGGCTTCGACCGCCGAATTTCCGGTCACATAGCGGTGGAAACGGTAGTTGGGCATCAGCTCAAACTGGGCCAGCGGCCGGTAGTTGGGGTTTTTCTTGAGCTCATACGTTCTTTGCAGGGTCAGAATGACATCGGATTCGGTTCCGGGGGTCAGGTCAAGTTCCGCCCCGTATTTTCGGATTCGCTCGTAGCGTTCCTTGCTCATGTTGTCCGGCATGATAACGATGGCTTTGTAGCCCATCAACTTGCAGATGTAGGACACGCCGATGCCGAAATTGCCGGTCGAAGGCCCCAGGATGGTGTGTTGGCCCGGGATGATGTCGCCGTCCACACAGCCTTCGATCAGCGTGGCATAACCGGGACCGACTTTGTGCGAACCGGATGGAAAGTGCTTGCCGATCATCACCACGATGTTGGCGTCGACTCCGGTCAGGGCCTTGGGCAGAACAATTTTTCGGACACTGTTGGTCGCATCCTTCCAGGTGATGTTGAAAAGATTGATCGGGTCAATTTCGTCTTCGGTTAATGCTTTTAAAGCCGCGTTTCTGACACCGGACTCGATGGTTTGCGGATTCAGCATCTCTTCATAGGTTGGCCCGAAAGGAATATTCCGCTGCGTCATCTTGTTGCCCCCTTTGCTTCTACTGTTCTTTTGGGGCCGGCGCTGATCTTTTCAGTCAGCGTTTTGACCGGATCCTGCACTTTACTGAGCAGCATCATGGCAGCAATGATGTACGGCTTATGCCCCGCTTCGCGGTAAAGCGGCACGCGATAACGTTCAAAGACCGAGGCGGCCACTTCGCCCTGCTGGCAGCTGACGCCGGAAATGTCCGCAGGCAGGCAATGCAGGTACAATGCTTGTCCGCCTTTGGTCAGACGCATCCTGTCTTCGGTGCATTCCCAATCCTGATGTCTGGCGTTTTGTGCCAACAGTTCCTTTTCAAGGGCCTTGATGCCGTCGAAGTTCCCCTGGTCATAGAGACCTGTTCTCTTTTCCATGGCGGCATACGGCGCCCAGCTTTTGGGGTAGACGATGTCAGCATTGGCAAACGCTTCGGCCATCGAATTGGTTTTTGTGAATGAACCGCCGCTGGCTGCCGCGTTTTTTTGAGCGATCGCTGCCACATCGGGCATCAGATCATAGCCTTCCGGACGGGCCAGCGAAACCTCCATGCCAAAACGGGTCATCAGGCCAATGATGCCCTGCGGCACGGAGAGTGGCTTGCCATAACTGGGGGAGTAGGCCCAGCTCATGGCGATTTTTTTGCCCTTGAGCTGTTCAATACCGCCAAAATGATCGATCAAGTGGTTCATATCGGCCATGGCCTGGGTCGGATGGTCGATGTCGCATTGCAGATTGACCAGCGTGGGGCGCTGTTCCAGAACGCCGTCCTGATAGGCTTCCTGCAGATAGGCAGCGACTTCGCGCATGTAACGGTTGCCTTTGCCGATGTACATGTCGTCCCGAATGCCGATTACGTCGGCCATAAACGAAATCATGCTGGCCGTTTCCCGGACGGTCTCACCGTGGGCAATCTGGGATTTGCCTTCGTCGAGGTCCTGGACGGTCAGCCCCAGCATATTGCTGGCACTGGCATAGCTGAAGCGAGTCCGGGTTGAGTTGTCGCGGAATATGGAAATGGCCAGACCGCTGTCGAAAAGGCGGGGCGAGATGTTGCTGACCCGCATTTGGCGCAAGATGTCGGCAACCGTAAAGACCGCCTTGAGCTCATCGTCGGTTTTGTCCCAGGTCAGCAGAAAGTCGTTGTTGAGCATTTTTCGCGTGTCAAGGCTATCCAGTTTTTGCAGCAAGTTTTTCAAGTTGTCCATGCTTTCTCCTCCGTCAGGGGCATCATTTCGTATTCAGTCAGATTAAATTTTTGGATCATGTCCTCTACACAGGATTCGCGGATGGTGACATACACGTCGCGGCCGGTCGCAATGATTTTCTCAAACGCCCGGTAGAAGCCGCGTTCCGCCAATTCAAGCGGTCCGATTTCGTCGATAAAAACTGGGCTTGTTCCATTTTTGATGATTTCATCAACAATCGATGCAGCAAAGGCCAGTGCTTGTTCAGAAAACACAAACTTGCCATAACTCGTTGCGTTCTTCCAGTTGGCGGGCTCTTGGCCGTCAAGCATGATGAACGGCATGCTTTCGCCGCTGGAAAGTCTGACCATGCTGTAGCCTCTGAAAACACCCTCCTCAAACAGCTTGGGTGTGATAAACCCATCGCCCGCTCTCTTTTCTGCGAAGATTGAAAGAATTCTGGTGGTTTTTCCCTGATTTATTTTGCCCGTTATGATGTAAAACATGTTTTTACAACATGGCGAAGCCAAGGCTGGCTGCTACCGCGACCGTCAAGACAACAACCGATGTCAGCGGCTTGAGGACGAGCCTGTCGATGAATCCCGGCGATTTTTCTCTGCTCTGCAGACGAACATAGACAAAGATTATCGCGGCGTTGATCAGGCCTTCAAAAACGATGAAGCTGGCAATGCTGGTCCAGCCGCCATTCAACGTCCCGGAAGGAATGGAAAACAGGGTCAGAAAAGCCATGAACAGAACGAAGAAGGTCCGCCAGGCGGTGCTGGCCACAACGGCACCCATCAGGTTGTACGTCCATTTTTTTGAAACAAACAGTTTGAACAGGACCGCGACCGCCGCTGCTTCGGCCAAAATGCAAACCGCTGGATTTAAAATCCGCAGGGTCGGCACAAAGGGCAGGAACAGATCAACCAATTTGATCACCGCCGCGACAATGGCGACAAAATACACGCTGCTGGTTTTCTGCGTTTGCCGGTAAGCCATGTTCATCAGCATAAAGCCGATGGGGAACATGACCAGGCCGGAGATGCCGTAGGGCAGCATGTGCAGAACATAGCCCAGCACGGCCTCGGCTAGGCCCCAGAGCGAGCCGTAAAGGACTGAAGTGAAGATCATTTTTTTCAAATTTTCGTTTTTCATAATATCAAACCCTCCTGATTATTTGCATGGCATTTCACAAACTTTCCCCTGCCCGGTTGGCCAACAAATTCCCCCTCTTTAAAAACCATTTGGCCTCTTGAAAAAACCAGCTTGGGATAACCCTTGATCACGGTGCCTTCCCAAATGGTGTAGTCCACATGGGAATGCATATTGCTTTTGGAGACAACCACGTCTCGATTGGGATCATAAACCACGATGTCGGCATCGCTGCCGGGTGCCAGGGTGCCTTTTTGCGGCAGACAGCCAAAGATGCGGGCAACATTCGTGCAGCAGACTTCGATGGCTTTGTTGAAAGATATCCGCCCCTGATTTGCCTCGCTCAGCATGTAGGGGTAAAGATTTTCGGTGCCCATGCAGCCGTTGGGGATTTGGGTGAAGTCATCTCGGCCCCAGGCTTTTTCAAACGACTGAAAGGGACAGTGATCGGAACCGATGGTGGCGATATCGCCCCGTTCGACACCCTGCCACAAGGCCCGTCGGCTGTCTTCGCCCTTGATCGCCGGTGAGCAGACGAAATTGATGCCGTCCGGCCGCCGATAAACGTCGTTGTTGAATTTCAGGTATTGCGGACAGGTCTCAGCGTATATTTCACAGCCCTCGTCCCGGGCGCGGGTCACCTCGGCCAGGCCATCTTTGCAGGCCAGATGAACAATGTAGACCGCGCAATGCAGCGCTTGGGCCAGATGAATGACCTTGCGCACGGCATCCGCCTCGACAAATTCCGGACGGCTCTCGTAATGGTGCCAGGCGGTCGTTTTCCCTTCACGCAGCAGTTGCGCCGTCCGCTGTCGGATCAGATCAGGATTTTCGGCGTGAACCGCGATCAGGGTGCCGGTTTCGGCTGATCTGGTCAGCGCGGCCGCCAGATCGCCATCACTGACCATCAGGCCATCGTAGACCATGTACAGTTTGAAGCTTGTAATGCCGAAATCTGCAGATTGGGCAAAATCGGCCAGAACGGCCGGCGTCAGATCGGTGATCGCGGTGTGCAGGCCAAAATCAATGCAGGTCTCGCGTTGCATAACGACGATTTTGGCTTTGGCATCATCCAGGAGGCCCTGGCCTTTGCGCTGGACGGCAAAGTCAAAGATTGTGGTCACGCCACCGCAGGCCGCGGCGCGGGTGCCGGAGGCGTAATCGTCGGCCGAAACAGCAGCGCCGACCGGCGTCTGCAAATGGACATGGGCGTCAATAGCCCCCGGCAGCACCAGCAGACCTGCTGCGTCGACGACAAAGCCACCTGGTGAATCCAGGTCCTGTCCGATGCAGGCAATTCTGCCGTCCCTGATCACGACATCGGCTTGAAAACGATCTGATGCTGTGATGAGGGTGCCGTTTTTGATGATGCCATCCATTGGTCAGCCTTTCCGGATTATGCTCCTGTCGTGTCGATCAGGCTCTGATAATCGCCATCCCAGACGATGCGCCGATAAATCTCCGTGTCGGTATTGCCTTCGGTACTGAACAAAAGCACTCTGGACTGCTCGCCCAGCCCGGCGGCCTCTTTCAGCGCCTGGTATTGCGGGTCGCTTTGCAGCACGCTCAAGACCCCCATGGTAATGGCGCCCGATTCACCGGAGATCACACGCGCGTCTCCTTTTAAGGGATTGCCCAGCAGCCGCATCCCTTTCGCCGCCATCCAGTCTGGCACCGACAGAAAAATGTCGGCGCAATTCCTGAGGATTTCCCAGGCGACCGGATTGGGTTCGCCGCAGGCCAGGCCGGCCATAATCGTATCCAGCGCGCCGGACACCGTCGTGCGCTCGCCGGCCAGTGCTGATTGGTAAAAGCAATCCGCCTTGTCCGGTTCGACGATGATGATTATCGGTGGATTTTTATCGTAAATTGACAAGAAAATACTGGCCATGACCGCGGCAAAAGCGCCAACGCCCGCCTGCAAAAAGATGTGCGTCGGCCGGAGACCCTGTAGCTGAACGACCGTTTCCTGGGCAATGGTCGAGTAGCCCTGCATGATCCAGGTCGGCACATCGACATAGCCGTCCCAGGCGGTGTCCTGGATGACCTCCCAGCCGTTCTTCGCGGCCTGTTCCGTCATCATGCGAACGGTTTCGTCGTAATTGAAATCAGTAATTTTCACCTGAGCCCCAAACTGGGCGATGTTGTTGACCCGGTTCTGCGAGCTGCCTTTGGGCATGAAGACGACGACCTCGCAGCCCAGTTGCTGGCCCATCCAGGCGACGCCGCGACCGTGGTTGCCATCGGTGGCCGTAGCAAAAGTGACATTGCCCAGACGGCGCTTGATTTCGTCAGACGCCAGGATGTTCATCGGCGTCTCGACGATGTCCATGCCGTTTTTCTGGGACAGATATTTGCCGATCGCATAGGAAGCACCAAGCACTTTAAACGAATTGAGGCCAAAGCGGAAGGATTCATCTTTGAGGAATATCTCCGCCAGCCCCAAGTGCTCGGCCATTTTTGTCAGGCGGATCAGCGGCGTTTTTTCGTACTCCGTAAAGCTCTCGTGGAAACTCTTCACTTCGAACAGCGTATTGCCACTGATGAAGGGTTTGTGCTCCGCGCTGTTTTTATTGCTGTTGATCATCCACTTCATGCGCTGTCTCCATAAATCAGTCGATAAGGGTGTCGGCAATTGAAAACAAAAAAGCCCCGCTGCATAAGATACAAGGAACTAATTATTATTGCACCAGCGATTTGCTGCATAATATAGTTTCCAACCTGTATCTCCTGTAGCCTGAGGCAATTATCGGTTGCCTAGTAGAAACGCCCAATCCATATTCATGAGCTTATACATGAGACATATTTATTATTGTACCTATACTCTATACCTTTTTTCACACATTTACAAATTTTCCCAGGTTTTTCCTGCCTGTACCTTGTTTCTGGAAAGCGTTATAATAGAATCACATAACAAGTGATCGGGCCGAAGCGAAATTTGCATTGAGGTTGACGGTATGCAAACAGCAACGGAACTGCATGGTTTTTCTCGTTTGTTGGCGATTGTCCTTTGTTTTATTTTTGGCGGCGCCATTGGTGTAGCTGCCTATTATAAGGAGATCCCTTTAGAAATCCGTTTTTGGCTGCGCCTCGGTTTGTGCGTGATCTTCCTGGTTGGTCTCTGGGTTTTCCGACATCATCAATCGGTCCTGGAAACCAGCCTTGCCTTTTGGGCGATTATCACGGGTGTCCTTGCGGCCAGCCTGATTGGTAATTCCTTTATTGAATGGCTTGGCATTTCGTCCGACGATGCGCGCGGTTATGCCATTGCCAAGATCAGTGAGGTATTGCCGATTATCCTGCTGATTTTGCTGGTTGTTTTATTAAGAGGGCGCAAATTCAAGGAACTCTACCTTTACGGTGGCAGGGTCTGGCTATCGCTGCTCGGCGGCTTGGCCGTCAGCGTCGTCTTGTTCGGCTATTTCATCTCCCAGGGTGGCTGGCAGGTTTTTGAGGGTAACAATCTGGTAGCACTCTTGCCGACCATCGGCTGGATCAGCATTTTTTCGATATTCAACGCGGTAATGGAGGAATTGTGGTTTCGCGGCCTTTTCCTCTCGCGTTTCGAAGCGATGCTCGGACGTCGGTGGGCGTTTTGGCTGACCGCGCTGCTGTTTGGCCTGTTGCACGCCTTCGGCGCCTTCACGGGCACCTTGGGGTCATTGTTGCTGACTGTTTTTACCTTGTTGATGGGGCTTGCTTTTGGCTTTATCGTGCAGCGAACCAAAAGCATCTGGGGCGCGGTCCTGGGTCATTTCTTCGCTGATTTCTTCATGATGGTGGGCTATTTCTCGACCACTGGCTGATTGGTTTTTTTCGATTTTTGATTACGCACTGGACCGGGTGCGGCAGATTGCCAGAAATTGCCGCTGATAGCGTTTGGTCACTGAAATCTGCTATAATTTAGCCAACTATTCTAACCTTGATTGAGGTCTAAGTATGGACGGAACTAGACGCAGTAACATCAAAATCGGCGATGCCGTCAGGGTGATCCAGAAGCAGGATCAGCCCTCCGGCAAACTTACTGTTGGCGTCGTCGCGCGCATCCTGACCAACTCGCAGGAGCACCCGCACGGTATCAAGGTGATGCTGTCCAGCGGCATTGTTGGACGGGTCAAGGAGATCTTTTCATAATGAATATCCAGATTTATGGCAAGCCCAAGTGTTTCGATACTCAAAAAGCCGAGCGCTGGTTCAAGGAGCGCGGTGTTAAATTTCAGTCGATCAATTTACTCGAGAAGGCCATGAGCAAGGGCGAGTTTCAAAATGTCGCCCGCGCCGTGGGCGGACTTGATCCGATGATCGACGCCAAGGCCAAAGATCAGGCAACGGTCACGCTGCTCAACTATCTCGGTGCCGTCGCGCGCGAAGAAAAAGTTTTCGAAAACCAGCAGGTGCTGAAAACGCCGATCGTCCGCAACGGCAAACAGGCCACGCTCGGTTTTCAGCCGGATATTTGGCAAACATGGGCTTGATCCAGGCGAATGCAACCGCAACTTGTCATCAATTTCCGCAAAAGCAACACCCTGTTGCTGGTGTTGACACGCCTGCCAAGGCATAATTGAATCATCGATCGATGCTCAATATATGTTAGAATCATACTGAAGATGATAGCGAGGCGTTTATGATGAATTTTGGTGACAATCTGCAATTTTATCGGAAGAAGAACAATATTACCCAAGAACAGCTGGCGGAAAAGCTTAGTGTATCGCGGCAATCGATTTCCAAATGGGAATCGAATACAACCTATCCCGAAATGGACAAACTGCTGCAAATCTGCGACCTCTTCGCCTGCACGCTCGACACCCTGCTACGCGGCGACGCCGAAAGCGCCTGCAACGAAGACACGGTGGACTACGACCGCCACACCAATGGTTTCAGCCGCGCCATCACCGTCGGTCTGTTTCTGATGCTGCTGGGGGTTGTCGCACTACTGACCATGATCGGCTTTGGCCTGAACGACACCTTTGGCGTTTTGGTCCTGCTAGCCTTGATCATCGCCGGCTTGATGACCATGATTACCGCCGGACTTGGCCATGATTCCTTTACCAAAAAGCATCCCAATATCAAACCGTTTTACGAGGCAAAGGTGATTGAAAAGGCCGAGAAGCGCTTTAACATCGCCATGCCCGCCGCCGTCGGCGGCTTGCTGTTGGGCGTTTTGTGGATGGTTGGCAGCTCTTTGCTACCCTTGTTGCCAGGCACCAATCGCAACTTGTACGTGGCCGCTTTTATTCTTATCGAATCGATCGCCATTGCCGTCATGGTTTATGCCGGCATGCAGAAGGATAAGTATGATATCCACAAGTACAACCGGCAAAACGACCCCAAGGTCAAGGCCAAAGCTGATGACCCGCTGGTCGGCAAATGGTGCGGCAGTATCATGATGCTGGCCATCGCCTCCTATCTGACCATGGGCCTCGCTGCGGGCTGGTGGGCAACCGCCTGGGTGGTCTTCCCCATCGCCATTTTGTTGTGCGGCATGGCTTCCCTGATCATTAGCAAAACCGAAAAGCAAGGAGACCAATAATATGAAAACTGTTGTCATTTATCGTTCAAAAACCGGGTTCACCGAAAGATACGCCCGCTGGATCGCCGAAGATTTAAAGTGTGATATCTATGATCTCAAGCAAATCAAATCAGCCAGTCTGGCCCAATACGACCGGCTCATCTACGGCGGCGGCATTATGGCCGGGCAGGTCGGCGGACTCAAAAAAATCAAGGGTCTGCTGGCGCAATTCCCTGCCCAAAAGCTGATCGTTTTCGCGACCGGCGCGGCTGATGCTGATGATAAAATAAACTTGGCGAATATTACCGCCGCAAATCACTTGGCTGATGAAAAGCCGGCCATTCCCTTTTATTATTTTGAGGGTGGTCTGAATTATGAAAAGATGGGATTCTTTGCGCGAGCGATCATGAAAATGGTCGCCAAATCAATGGCTCGGCAACAGGGCCAGACGGTCGACAAGCTGCAGTCCTACGATCACACCGACCGCAAACTGATTGCACCGTTGGTGGCCGATATGAAGATTGAATAATCTGTTCATATATTTTGACTATCAAAATATCATGGCGCGTGCTATAATCTATTGATGTCCCTGTGACAAGAAGGAGCCGCCCATGAATTTACCCCAGCTAAAAATTGCCAATCTGATCGCCTCCGTGCCGATCATTCAGGGCGGCATGGCCGTCCGTATCTCGACCGCCCGCCTGGCCGCAGCCGTTGCCAACGAAGGCGGAATCGGCATTATTGCCGGAACCGGCATGGCCAGCGAGGAATTGCGCACCGAAATCCGCACGGCACGCAGCCTGACCAACGGCATAATAGGCGTCAACGTGTTGTTTGCTGTGACCGAGTTTGCCGATCTGGTCAAAACGGCTATTTCGGAAAAGATCAACCTCGTCATTTCCGGCGCCGGTTTTTCCCGCGATATGTTCGGTTGGGGCAGCGAGAGCGGCACGCCAATCGTCCCGGTTGTCTCGTCCGCCAAGCTGGCGGTGCTGGCCGAAAAGCTGGGAGCAGCTGCGGTCATCGTCGAGGGTAAAGAGGCTGGCGGCCATCTGGGAACCGATCGGCCGATGCATGATATTTTGCCCGAGGTCTGCGCGTCAGTTGGCATCCCGGTCATCGGGGCCGGCGGCGTCATTGACCGCGCCGATATCGACGAAGCCATGTTGCTCGGCGCACAGGGTGTCCAGATGGGGACGCGCTTTGCCGCCAGTCTGGAGTCCAACGCCTCCGATTCGTTTAAGCAAATGTACATTCATTCGTTAGCCGGCGACGTCACGCTGGTGCACAGCCCGGTCGGCCTGCCCGGTCAAGCGCTGCGCAACGACTTTCTCGAGCGGGTCGAGGCGGCGAATTACAACGAGGACAGCCCGTGTTATGGGTGCCTCAAGCGTTGCAATCACAATTTCTGCATCATGTCGGCCCTCAACAACGCCTGCAAGCAGGGCATCGCCGACAAAGCACTGGTTTTCTGCGGCGAGTATGTTCACCGCATCAAGGAGATCCTGTCGGTTAAGGAAATTTTCAGACAGCTGAAAGGCGAACCCTTAAAGGGATAAGCAGCAAACGAGAGCGGCCATCATGCAGTCATGATGGTCGCTTTTTTATTGTATAATATGCTATCAATTGATCGGAGGATTTCAATTATGGCTTCAGATGCTCAGAGCTTTATCGAACGGTTTTTCAAAGACTTTTCGGCTGGCGAAAAGGTCAAGACCCTGATGAAATACAGTCAGCTCAACAAGCTGGCGATCAAGGGTCAGATTGTGCTGGTCGGCTCCTCGCTGATGGAATGGTTTCCGATTGACGAACTGAAACAAAGTCTTGGCATTCCCAATATCATTTACAATCGCGGCATCGGCAGCTTTACGACGTCGGAATTGCTTGGAGTTTTGGACACTTGTGTTTTTGAACTGGAGCCGTCGAAAATCTTCATCAACATTGGCTCCAATGATATGGCCGAGTCTGGGTTTACGGTCGACGGCCTGCGTCAGAATTACCGCGAAATCATCAGCCAGATCAAGACCCGCCTGCCCGCCTGTCGCATTTTCATGATGGCCTATTATCCGATTAATGACCTTGCCGATTTTGGTGATGAATTTGCCAAAACGCTTTTCGCGAATCGCAACAACGAGACCATTCGCACCTGCAATGGCGTGGTCGAGGCCTTGGCCGCCGAGATGGGTTGCGACTTCATCAATGTCAACAAGGGGCTTTACAATGATGCCGGCGCTCTCAAGCCCGAGCTTTCGGTTGAAGGGCTGCATTTGTGGCCGAACGCGTACATCGAAATCCTGAAAGAACTGCAGCCTTACTTTTAGCCGCACAACTCGATGATCGCCTGCGTAAAAATTTTGGCGCTCATTAGCAATTGCTCGATCTCGACGAATTCGTCCGGACCATGCAGATGGTTGTCAGTCTCTAGATCAGCGCAGCCAAAGGCGACGCCGTTTTTCAGATTGTGCACATAGGTGCCGCCGCCGATGGCCAGGCACTTGCCCGGCTTGCCGCTGTAAGCCTCATAACAGCGCAGCAGGGTCTGAATGAAAGGCAGTTCCGCCGGCACGTGATGGGGCGGGATCAGCCCCTTGTCGGCCATTTCGATGCCTGCGGTCTTGAGCTTGACGGCGATGACGTCGCGCAGGTTTTCGCGCGTGGCGCACAGTGGCGAGCGACAGTCGAACATAAATGCCAGACTGGTTTCGATGTATTCGAGAACATTGAGACAGAGGGTCAATTCACCGGAAATGTCGTCCTGCATGGCCACGCCCAGCGCGCGACCCGACCAGTCGCTGTGCGGGAACAGTCGGTTGAGCGCCTGAATGCGACGAAAGCCCGCGCCTTCGGCCAGCGGCAACTGCGCCAGCAGCTCGAGCATGGCGGTGATAGCGTTGTTGCCGGTTTGCGGAGTGGCCGCGTGGGCAGATTTGCCGACGCAGTTGATGATCAGCTGTGCGGCTTGTTCGCGGCAGGCGAATTGCGCACCGGTTTTTTGGCTGGCTGCTGTTATGGCGTTCTGGACCTGCGCGATCGTCAGGCCCTCGATTACGGCCTCGGCCTTGTCGGGGACGACATTAATTTTAATGCCACCGCCAAATGTTACCAGGCGCGGCAGCTTCGTCTCCGCCGGCCATTCCGCCGACAGCTCGCCGCGCAGCATGCCCTTTTCAATGTTGATCACCGGAAATTCAGCGTCGGGCGAAAAGCTCATCGGTGCTTCTTTTTCGTGGCGATAATAATATTCGAGGTCGGTACCGCCACATTCTTCGTCGGTGCCGAAGATCAGGCGAACGTTTTTGCGCAGAGGAATTGCCAGATCCTTGACCGCGCGCAGGGCATACAATGCCGCGATGGCCGGTCCTTTGTCGTCAATAGCACCGCGTCCATAAATGCGCCCGTCGGTCACGACCGGCAGAAACGGTTCGGTCATCGTCCAGCCGTCGCCGCCCGGCACCACATCCAGATGGGCCAGGATGTCCAGATGCGGCGGCAGGTCGTTGAGGTCGATTGTGCCGACGATGTTGTCATGATTGCACGTGGCAAACCCCATGGCAGCCGCCAATTCCAGTGCAGCAGTCAGCGCGATCGCCGGTCCGGGACCGTAGGGAAAGCCCGGCTGCGCCGCCCCGCGATCGCTGGGGATGCGAATCATCTGGCAGATGTCTTCAATCATTTCCGCGGCGTGATCGGTGAAATATTGGTCAATCAGCGCTCTGTCCATGGGGTCGCCTCGCTTTGTATTTAAGATACTTTGATTATATCATTTCGACAAACAAAAGAGCCGCCGGTATGGCAGCTCATTTGTCAGATCCAGGGGGTTTTGTTTAAGGGTTGAGTAGTTCTGCGACTTCCGTTGGCAGCTTGTCTTGCGGCAGGAAAAGTATAATTAATGAACTTTTTGTACTGCCGTCCTCACCAACCTGTCTGTCGCGGGCAAATAATACCAAATAGCCCTTTTCGCCACTAGCCCATTCACTGCGTGCATCGTCAAGCATGGATTGAACGGAATTGACATCGTCAACTTTGACAAATGCTCGCTCATTGTTTAAGAATGGGTAATCTGAGCTGCCATTGGTGTAGTATTCGTTAAACGAGTAAAAGTCATGGCCATAGTATCTGTTTAGCACGTTGTTTAGGTATTCGCTTTGGGTGGGATCGATGGCGATATAGGCCGACGTGTATTGTTCGCCAAGGGATTCGGCCTGCTGCAGGGCATTGTACTTGTTCAGCACCGCTATTGTATTTGTAAAACCTTCTGTCAATTTGATTGTCGTTGCCGATGAATAAATAATGGGGCTGTAGTCGCTGGCACTTTGTGCCTGTAGGGTGCCGATCGCATTTTTCCCTTGATGTTGAGCGCCGGCCAGCAAATCTGCTTTGAGCGCCTTTTGGAGCTCTTGCAGCTTTTTGTTGTCGTCTGGGCCAAATACAAGTACAGGGTCCATACTTTTTGTGTAAAAAGTCAAATTGATCGACTTGTTGTCCGTTTCAAGGAAATTTACATAGAGTTGCAATGCGTACTCATCTGTCAATTCCAGCTTCTTCAGCAGCCCAGCGTATGGCTCTTTGCCGGGGTCAAAGTACACCATCCGCTGAAATTCTTCGCCGGATTTCAGCCGATAGGAAATTTGACCAAACCCCCCTCTTCCATAAGCCAATAAATGATTTTGTATATTCAACGAATAGGGTTTGCTGATTTGACTTTGCATTTCGACAAGCCAGGCGCGCTGGATCTCGAAAACAATGGCCATATTTTCCGGATCAGTAAAGGTGGGGAAAACAGTTGAGTTGTCCAGAAGCTGGACGGTCTGGAGATCGCCGGCATGAATTTTCGCCTCAATGATCTGATCTTGAGCTGGCATTCTGGTGTCATAACCAAAGAAGCCATATGCGAGCGATAACAAACCAATCGTAAATAGACCTAGAAAAATGGCGTAGCTGATCAGACTGCGACGGAATCCGCTGAACCCTCTAGAAAGCATCACCTCAATTATCAAGTGGGTCGTGAAGGAACCGATCAAAATACCCGCTACCAGCGCAAGCGAATTGCTGTTTTGTGAACCGAAGAACATTCCAAACAGCGAACCAACAACAAAACAACCCACAAAGCGCAAAATCACAAAGGGTGTGCGGTAGGCATAAGGCAAACCGGCTTTTTCGCTTTTTCGTTGCCGAAAAATCAGAAGGCCCCCAGCAGTGATCACCAGCGTCAACGCTATCCACCAAATCCATTCGAACAGGTTTAAAGGAAAGAATACCGCCGAAAATAGCTGGCCAATCGGCGAAAGATAAAAGAACTGATTGATGTTGGTACCGAAAGTGTTGTTTGGAAAGCCGGGCAGGATGCTGCCGGCCAAAAGGATGATCGCCCCAAGTGTGCAGGGATAGGCTATGTTGAGCAGAAAGAGCAAGAAGATCGCGTCTAGAACTGTACCGGTCAGCGTAAAGGCGAGACAGGTTATAGCATAGACAGCAAGTGTCAACAGGAAGACGGTCAGGGCTGTCTGCGCGAAAGCAAGGATATTGATGTTTCGAAAGTCCGGTATGATGCTGATAGCCAGAACTGAAGCGAAGGTAATAACCTGCGGTATCAGGACAAGCAGAAAGCCAGCGACAAATCGTCCGGCAAAAAGCGATGTCCGCTTTATCGGCAGGGCATGAAAGACATCAAGCGCGATCCGGTTGTGCAGATACGAAAACATCTGCGATGCGCTGATAAAAACAAAGATGATTGATATCGGCAACATACTGTAAAAGACAAGTTTTGTAAAATGCCCGAAAAGATCTTCAGCACGGTAAGCTTGAATGACCTGGTCGCCGTAATAATTGTATTCCGTCAGCAAAAACAACAAAGGCAAGGTCACCATCATCAGCATCAACGCCGTAATGGCAACGTTCCTGTTCTTCCAAAAACTCAAGCTCAAGGTGTAGCGAAATTGATTCCATCGGGTGTTGGCAGAAAGGTCTGCCTTTTGATCAGGCAAGGAATGTGTTGAGATCATAGCCGGCCACCTCCAATTCTTGAATAAAGACTTCTTCCAGGGTCAGGGGCAGCGCTTCGACAAAGACCGGCGCGCGAGCATGAAGCTGTCGCAGGGTGGCGTCGCGTTCGCCGCGCACGACCATTTCGATCATCGAGCCGCGGGTTTGGAACTTGAGAATGTCGAGATCGGCGAGATCCTCGCGCGTGGTCGGTTTGCTGAAAACGGCCTGGACTTTTTGGATGCCAAGCTTTAAGGCGTCCAACTCCTGTTCGAGAACGATGCCGCCCTGATGCAAGAGTCCGATGTGGTCGCAAATATCTTCGAGCTCGCGCAGGTTGTGTGAGGCGATGATCACCGTCTGTGCACGGCTGGCAACCGAGTCAATCAGCAGGCGTTTGAGCAATTGACGCACGACCGGGTCGAGTCCGTCGAAAGCCTCGTCAAGTAGCAGGTAATCCGGCTGACAGGCCAGACCGATCATCAGGATGACCTGACGCTGCATGCCCTTGGACATCTGGCCCAGGCGGCGTTTGGTGTCAACGGGAAACATCTTTTGCAGGCGTTCAAATATTTCCATCGAAAACCGCGGATAAAACGATCGATAATACTGAACGGTTCCCCCGACGCTGGACGCATGCAGGAAATAGGTCTGATCGGCAACAAAGAAAATGCGTTGTTTAACGGCTGGGTTTTCGTATACCGGCTGCTCGTCGATCAGGAGCTCCCCTTGCTCCGGACGCAGCACGCCCGCCAGCAAGCGCAAAAAGGTCGATTTGCCGGCTCCGTTGGAGCCGACCAGACCAAAAATCGAACCGTGCTGAATTCGACAGGTCATGTCTTTGAGGGCAATGGTCGACCCAAATTTTTTACTGATGTTTTTTGCTTCAATCATTTGCTGTCACCTCGCTCACTGTATGTTTCTCGGATGATCAAGACGGCCATGCTTTCAGGGAAGCCGGCATCGCGAGCCTGGCCGGCCAACCGGCGCAGGTCATCTTGGATTTTTTCGTGCTGCGCTTTCTGCGCACCCTGGCCCGATCGAACGAAATTGCCGCGCCCGGTCACCGGGTAGATCAAGCCGGCAGCCTCGAGTTGCTGGTAGGCCTTCTGTACGGTGTTGGGATTGACGGCCAGTTGCTCGGCCATGGCGCGGACGGTCGGCAACTGTTCGTCGGGTGCCAAGACGCCCAAGTAAATCAAGCGTGCCAACCCGGCTTTGATCTGTTCGAAAATGGGAATGCGGCTTTGCAGATCAAGATTCAACATGGTCTCCCTCCTTTGGCGATACTCTGTGCTAAGGTGTATTATATCAGATAGTACACATAATACAACAGAACAATCAAAAAATTCTGAAATCGTGTGATATTGTTTAGGCTTTAGCCAAGAATTGTAGCTCATTGACTATAGCCCGTTTTGCAAGACGCGAATATCCGGCTTGCATTATTGCTGAATTGGCAAATTATGGTTTTTCGGTTGTACGAGAACAGTCCGGTCTCTCAAATCGCATCATTTAAACAGCGCAAATTTCGATAACCTCTCCACAAACGAATTGGTAAAGTCGTGTTAGAAATTTTAAATCTCACAATCAATAATCTGTCATAATGTCAATTAGTACAAATATTATCCATCAATTTTTGTTTAATATTGACAATAATCACCCACTCCTATATATTCAAAACAATGGTGTAAAGCACCAAATTATGCAATTCATTGGGGGGCAAATTTCATGGATCCTTTCCACATCGTAGACTTTTTGTACTACCTCATGCCCATCGGCGCGGTAGCTGCATTGGTGTTCGCCTTCATGCAGGCGCGCAAGGTAATGAAGTTCTCCGAGGGTTCCTCGAAGATGGCTTCAATCGCTGCCGCCATTCGCAAAGGCGCCAACGCTTACCTGAAGCGTCAGTACACTGGTGTTGCTCTGTTCTTTGTAGCCATGTTCATTATCTTAGGCATCATGGCTGCGTTTGGGCTTCTGACACCCTTCGTACCCTTCGCCTTCATCACCGGTGGCTTCTTCTCAGGCCTGTCTGGTTTTATCGGCATGAAGATCGCCACGGCGGCCAATTCCCGTACGGCGCATGCTGCTGAGAGCAGTCTGAACAAAGCGCTGCGCGTCGCTTTCTCATCGGGAGCCGTTATGGGCTTCACCGTGGTCGGACTGGGTCTTCTCGACCTGACCATCTGGTTCTTCCTCTTGAAAGCTATTTTCGGCGCAATGCCCGGCATGACGGAGGCTGTGCAAATTCAGAGCATCACTTCGGCCATGTTGACCTTCGGCATGGGCGCTTCCTCGATGGCGTTGTTCGCCCGCGTCGGCGGCGGTATCTTCACCAAGGCCGCTGACGTCGGTGCCGATCTGGTCGGCAAAGTCGAAATCGGCATCCCCGAAGACGACCCCCGCAATCCCGCCGTTATCGCCGACAACGTCGGTGACAACGTCGGCGACGTCGCTGGCATGGGCGCTGACCTTTATGAATCCTATGTTGGTTCGATCGTATCGACCGCCGCGCTGGCTGTCGCTGCCGGTTATGGCTTTACCGGCGTCGCCATTCCGATGGTCATGGCCGCCGTTGGTATGATGGCCTCGATTGTTGGTACCTTCTTTATTCGTACCAATGAAAAGGCTAGCCAGAAATCGCTGCTCAATGCCCTGCGCAAAGGCACCTGGATTTCTGCTGCCTTGATCGCGGTTATCTCCTTTTTTCTGATTTATCTGCTCTTGCCGAACGACCTCGGTCTTTACGCTGCCGTTCTGTCCGGTCTGGTTGCTGGTGTTGCCATCGGTTTCTTTACGGAATATTTCACATCGGATCACTACAAGCCGACCAAAAACCTGGCCGGCACCTCGCTGACTGGACCGGCCACCATCATCATTGGCGGAATCTCGCTCGGCATGCTCTCGACGGTCATTCCGGTTGTCATCATCGGCATCTCGGTTATGGTCAGTTACTATGCATCAGCTGGTGTAGTGGATCCTAATGCCGTAACTCCTGAAGCGATAAAGATTGCCAAAGAAGCATTTTTTAACCGGGGCCTGTTCGGCGTCGCGCTATCCGCTGTAGGCATGCTGTCCACCCTCGGCATCACCCTGGCCACTGACGCCTACGGGCCGGTTGCTGACAATGCTGGTGGCATCGCTCAGATGGCCGACCTGCCCGAAGAAGTTCGTGAACGCACCGACGCACTCGACTCGTTGGGCAACACCACCGCTGCCACCGGCAAAGGTTTTGCCATCGGCTCTGCTGCGCTGACCGCCCTCGCCCTGATCGCATCGTTCAAGGTTGAGGTTGATAACATTTTCAATGCAGAAAAGGGTGTCAATACGGGCTATCCGTTTAACCTCGATATTATTAATCCGCCCGTCCTCGTCGGCCTCTTCATCGGCGCCATGCTACCCTTCCTCTTCAGCGCCCTGACCATGAACGCCGTCGGCCGCGCCGCGCAATCGATCGTGGTTGAAGTGCGCCGACAGTTCAAGGAAATCGTGGGCCTGATGCAAGGCACGGCAGACGCCGACTACGCCAAATGCGTCGATATCTGCACGCGCAATGCTCAGAAGGAAATGGTGTTGCCCGCTCTGCTGGCCATCATCGTTCCTGTCCTGACCGGTATCTTCCTCGGCGTCAACGGCGTGGCCGGCATGTTGGCCGGTGCCACGGTCTGCGGCTTCGTCTTGGCTATCATGATGGCCAACTCGGGCGGTGCCTGGGACAATGCCAAGAAGTACATTGAAGGCGGCGCACACGGCGGCAAGGGCAGCGATGCCCACAAGGCAGCTGTTGTCGGCGATACCGTTGGCGATCCCTTCAAGGATACCTCTGGTCCTTCGATCAACATCCTAATCAAGCTGATCTCGATGGTTTCAATCGTCTTTGCTGGCTTGATCATGAAAATATCGATCATGGGTTAAACGCCAACGTTGCGAAACAAGCGCTACGAAAAGGGCTTGCACGTCACCATGACAGTGCAGGCCCTTTTTTCGTGCAGACCCGGACATGAATAATATGGTACAATTAATGTAATAATAAACAGGAGGATGCTGCATGAAACGAGTCAAACCCATTCAGGTCGGCATCGGTTTTGCCACCGGACGCAAAAGCTTTCAGAAGGTGCTCAAAACCTACATCTACAGTTTTCGCGAATCCGGGCTGGTCGACAGCGAGATTGTTCATCTGAATCTGTTTGTTGCCTACGATCTCAAATACTCCAACACCCATGCCACGGACTACACCCGCGTCAGAAATGGCGTGCGGGATATGGTGGATCATGCTTTCTTTATCGGCCGTCGCGAAATTGACGAGATGATCGATGATCTGGTCAAGCGTCATGTCATGACGCTGTCCGAAGCGCGCATGGTTTTCGACAAAGGCTACGCTGCGATGCGTAATATTATCGTTTACAAGGCCATGCTGGAAAAGATGGACTATCTATTGTTTCTTGACGACGACGAATACCCACTGGCCGTCACCAACAACACACGATCCACAGCCATCTGGAGCGGTCAGCATGTTTTACTGACTCATTTGAAATATAATCAGCAAGCCGACATTACCAACGGCCACCACTGCGGCTACATTTCGCCGATTCCCTCCTTAACCTTCAATGAAACGATGGGCGAGACAACGTTTCGTACCTTCATCGAGGCCATCAGCAATGATATCGTCACCTGGGAGGCCGTTCGTCAAGTCATGGACAACGGCGGCGTGACCTATGCCGACACCTCGGTTCTGGCCGGTGAGCTGCCGGTCGAAGTGGTCGAAACGGCGCACACCAAGTTCATTACCGGCGCCAATCTGTGCCTCAACCTGACCCAGCCGCAGCGAGTCTTTGCCTTCTACAACCCGCCCGACGCGCGCGGTGAGGACACCTTCCTCAGCACCTGCCTCAGCAACCGCAAGGTCGTACGCATACCGTCTTATGCCTTTCATGACGGCTTCTCTACCTACAATCACCTTTTGGACGGCGTTTTGCCCATCCGCTTGCAGCGAATCAACGCGGATTCGGATAAAATCATCAGCCGCTTTTACAAAGCCTGTATCGGTTGGATTCGCTACAAACCGCTGCTGCTTTACATCACGCAACGCGAAAGTTATCCTGAAAAAATTCGCGAAATGCGTAGCAAGCTGGCCGTCGCACTGCCAGCTGTTTGCACCTACTTTGGCAATCCTGATTTTATGAACATCCAAAAGGAACTTAACAAATACGACCGCAACGTCGAGCTACACTATTTGACTTTCCGAAAAACGCAGGAGGTCTGGGGCCGTCTGATGCAGGAAATGGAAGGGCGCACACCGCCGGTTATTCCCGAAACTGAGTTGTCTTTAAAACTGTAGTTTTTCCCCTATTGACCGGACTGGTCAACGGGTTTAGAATAGACATTGACCGGATTGGTCAATGAGGCGTTGATGATGATCGAGCGTGAAGTGTCCAGCCAAAATAAAATTATTGAAGCTGCCATCAAAGTCTTTGCCCAATATGGCTATGATAAGGCATCAACAACCCTGATCGCAAAGGCGGCCGGGTTGTCAAAGGGCCTTATTTTTCATTACTTTGGCAACAAATCCGATTTGTACGCGGCAACCTACCAGTCGGCCGTGGAAATCATGATCAATGAATTGATGGATAAAATTAACTACGATCAGCCTGATATGCTTTTGCGGCTTCGCGAATCGGTTCAGCTCAAGCTGCAGCTAATGCAAGATTTCCCAGACATTTTCGAATTCGTCAAAATCGCCTATTATGAGCAGCCGCCCGAGCTCAGGGATAAATTCAAGCAGATTAACGCCGACCTGCTCGACCAAAGCATGGGCAAACTTTATCAAAATATCGACTATAGCCTTTTTCGCCCGGACGTCAATGTCGGCCTGGCCATGACCACCATCAACAACACGCTCGAAAAGTGGTCGGAAAATTACGTGCAAAGTCATTATCGTGAATCCCTGGCGAATTTCGACCCTGAAGATACCCTGGTCCATCTCGACGCATTTCTCAAGTTATTCCGAACATGCTTTTACAAGGAGGCAGCCCCATGAACAACATCGTTGAAATCAACCAACTCACCAAATTCTACGGCAAGTCGCGCGGCATCGTCGATGTCAGTTTTGACGTGCACGAGGGCGAAATCCTCGGTTTCATCGGACCGAACGGCGCCGGCAAATCGACCACCATCCGCACGTTGCTATCTCTGATCTACCCAACCTCCGGCAGCGCCACGATCTTCGGCAAAGACTGCATCAAATACGGCCACGAGATTCGGCGCAGCATCGGCTACCTGCCGTCCGAGGTGTTTTACTACGACGGCATGAAGGTGCTGGATCTACTCAAATACTCGGCTTCCTTCTACGGCAAAACCGACATGACGCGGATTCGCCACCTGGCCGACCTGATGGATCTTGATCTGACCCGCAAAATCGATGACCTCAGCTACGGCAACAAAAAGAAGGTCGGCATTGTGCAGGGTCTGCTACACAACCCCAAACTGATCATTCTCGACGAACCGACCAGCGGCCTCGACCCACTGATGCAGAAAACTTTCTTCGATTTGATTCGCGAACAGAACAAGCAGGGGGCTACCGTTCTGATGTCCTCGCATATCTTGCCCGAGGTGCAAAAGCTTTGTTCGCGTGTGGTCATTATCAAGGAAGGCCAGGTTATCAAAGTCGAGGACATCAGCACCATGCGCGGCACAGCCTATAAAAAAGTCAAGGTCGAATTCGCCGGCGCGGTCCCGGCCGATTTGGCCGCCATTCCCGGGGTCGGCTCTTTTGCGCAGGAAGCAGCCGAAGTGTCCTTCCTCTACAAGGGCAACATCAATGTGATCGTCGAGAAAGTCGCCCAACAGACGCTGGCCAATCTGTCGATTGAAGAGCCCGACCTGGAAGAAATCTTCATGCATTACTATGATAAAGCGGATTGAGGGGGCGAGCGCATGAACATCCTCAAATACGAACTCAAAATGTCCTTCCGCTCGTGGCTCAATTTTACCATTGCCTTGTTGGCCACGCTTTTGATTTTCGTCAGTTTTTATAACGTTTTCAAAACCGATGCCGCAGCCATGAATCAGCTTTTACAGAATTTCCCGCCAGAATTTAAAGCGGCTTTCGGTTTTGCCGATGTTAATCTGGCCGAGATTGAAGGATATCTCAGCTTTCTGATCGGCTACATCGTTCTGGTCGGCGCAGTCTATGGTATGAAGGCCAGTCTTTCGGTGCTGTCGGAGGAGTCACGCGTCAAGACGGCGGATTTTCTGCTGACCAAGCCGGTGAAACGCAGCACCATCGTGACCAGTAAGTTTATTGCAGTCTTGATTGGCCTGATCGCGCAAAACCTGGTCTTATTCGGAGTCGGTATTTTCACGGTCGGTCTGATCACCGGCGAAACCGTCGACCCGGCGATCTACGCGCTGCTCAGTTTTTCGACCCTTCTCGTTCAGTTGTTTTTCGTCGGCATTGGACTTGCCATCGCGGCAGCGATGCAGAAAATCAAATCGGTCATGCCCATTACCCTGGGCATCGTGTTCTTCTTTTTCATCATCGAAATGATCAACCAGTCGATCATGGACAAGCCGCTAACCTACCTAACACCCTTTTCCTATTTCAAGGGTTCGGCAATACTGTCAGCGCATGGCTATGATCCGATCTATCTGGTGGTTGACCTCTTTGTATTTGTCTTTTTTACTGCACTGGCGTTCTGGGTTTACCAGAAAAAGGATGTCCATGCCATTTAGAAGGGAGGCGAGAATGTGAATATCTATCTGCAAGAATTAAGGGCCCATTACAAATCGTTTCTGATCTGGGCAGCAACCATGATCTTTCTGGTTGCCGCCGGCATGATGAAATACTCGGCTTTTGCCAAAACCGGTGAGTCGGTCAACGATCTGTTTAAAACCTTGCCGCCGGAACTGATGACGGTTATGGGCATTACGCCGGGTATGGACCTCAGTTCGGTTGGCGTCTTCTACAGTATTTTCTTTTTGTATTTTATCCTGCTGATGAGTGTCCACAGCTGTCTGCTCGGCGCCTCGATCATCGCCAAAGAAGAACGGGACAAGACGGCAGACTTTCTGCTGGTCAAACCGATCCGCCGCAGTCGGGCGATTTCAGCCAAGATCCTGGCTGCGCTGACCTTTGTCGTTTTGTACAACATTGTCACGTTTGTCGCTTCTGCCTTGTTCGTGGCCCAATCCAACACGACAGGTCATGACCTGACCGGTCAAATTTTCAATGTGACCTCGGTTCTACTGATCGTCCAGGTGCTGTTTTTGTGTATCGGTTTCATACTGGGTGCTTGGGCGCGAAGCGCCGCGCGCGCAGCCGGCATTGCGACGGTCATCATATTAGGGACCTTCCTGCTCAAAGTTCTGATCGATCTTGAAAGTGATCTCAACTGGATGCAAATTTTGACGCCCTTTAAATACTTCAATGCAGCTGACATCATGTTTAACAGTGAACTTGATTTTTTCTATGTTGTCCTGTCCCTGGCTGTGTCAGCTGTATCGGTCGTCGGAACCTATTGGTTTTTTCAAAAGCGCGATTTGCATAGCTAAATACATCAAGAAGGAGGTCATGAATCATGGCGAAGAGATGGTATAACAAGGTTCCCTGGTGGGGATGGGTCTTGGTGGCGCTGGCCATCGGCGGTATTGGTTATTTGAAGTTTGCTTACATTTTCTGATTCTGATTAGATCTTGGTCATGAAAATCGCCGCGGGGTTTGTTCCTCGCGGCGTTCTCTTGGGCAATACTAGCTCATTTTAGTCGGCCAGGCGTTTCTCGCCCGTCAGGGCTTGGATCGGCGCGATGTCCTGAGTGACTTCCAGCGTGCCGAGGAATTCGCCGGCTTCACTACGGACAGCGAAGTAGCGAATGTAAACGAAGCGCTGACCCATTTTGATCCAGAAGTCTGCATGCTCCTTGCGGCCTTCGCGGAAGTCGCTGACGATTTTTTCCACGATGTGTACGCTGGCCGGCGGATGACAGTTGGCGACTTTGCGGCCAATGATGGCTTTGGTGCGGGCAAAGATTCGGTCCTGGCCCTGAGAAAAATACTTGACGGTATCGTCCTTGTCAACGAAGGTGATGTCGAAGGGCAGGACATCCAGCAGGCGGATCATCTCTTGCAGTTTGAGCACGCCGGTCGGCAGGATCAGACTGCCGTCCAAATTGGCGGCGGACGGTTCGAGTGCTGTGTCGACTGACTCGTCCGAGGGCTTTGCCGTCCAATCAGGCACAAAGTCGATCAAGCAATAGCCGAGTTCGGCACTTTCGGCGGCGATTTTACCCCACTCGTCGCTTTTCAGCGCTTCCAGCGCCATTGGTAACAGGATGTTTTCTTCCTTGAATATCATTTCGGTCAACTTTTCGATCGCTGTGCCCACCTTGGCTGCGGCCAAATCAGTTCCCGCATCAACAGCCGCCCTTGCGTCCTTGAGCAGCTTGCGGATTTCATCATCGACGCCCCACATGACCTTGGGCGGCGCGGTGATGCCGTTTTTCTCGAGAAACGGAAAGAGCAGGTTTTCCTTGCGCGAATAATGCTTGTCGACTTCGGCCAATTTACTTAGCGCTTCAGCCATTGTTTTGCGGGCCTGCGGATTTCCGGCAGCCAGGCCGCTCAGATTGGGTTCGATCTCTGCGGAAATGACCCGCTCCAGGGCGCGGTTTTCCCGTTTCAAGGTATGCGCCGGGTGGCCCGGTTGTTCGGCCGGATCCTGCGGCCGATGAATTTCTTCGATCGAGCCCTTGAAGACCGAGGCGTGCACATCGCACAGCCGCTGAATCTCGGCAACCGGCAGGCCGCCGGCGATCAAAGCCTGCTCGGCCGCGGCAATTTCGGAGGCAGCGACGCCTGCGAATTCGTCGGCGAATTTTTGTCGGACCTCGTCGACTGTCTTGCCGTCGTGCAACTCGGTTATTAATTCCTGTAAGACTTTGGCGCGCCTTTCGCGATTGTTGATCAACTCACTCATGGTTGTCCTCCTTGATGATGAAGCCGCCCTCTCGGAAGGCCTGTTTAAGCTCTTCCAAATCTACACCCTTCATTTTAGCACCTTTGGGGATGGTCATAAAGCGGCCGGCGGTATTGAGCAGACCGGGGGTAACGATTTCCGGGAAACCCATCCGCGCCATGATCGGCAGCAGATCGGGGTGTGCTGTGCCCAGCTCGTAAACGGTTTTGCTCAGATCCAGGGTCTTGTCTTCAGACATGTTCGTCGCCTCCCTTAAGCAAAATGTTATTTTCCAGATGTATGTGCTGAAAGAGATCGCCCTCCAGCTCGACCAGGCCAGCCAACAGACGACGGTAGGTCGGGCAGGCGTCCTGGGGCGCGACATAGTCGTTGGCCAGGCGGCGCATGGTTTTCAGCAGAGCGCCGGCCGCTTCGTGCTCGGCTTTGATCTGGCGGGTCAGGTCATCCTGCTCGGCCTGGTCAGCGGCATTGTCGGCCTCGATCAGAGGGAAAAGCATGACTTCCTCCTTGACCAGATGTTGCTCGAGATCGGCGCGCAGCTGGCTGTAGAGACCATGCAACTTGAACAGGTCGGGGTGATGGGCGCCGTGCGCCTTGAGCACGACCGTCATGATTTCGGACAGTTCGGGCAGCGCCTGCTTTAAATAACTGTGGTGCTTGACTTCAATGTAGTCGGCCAGATCGGCCGCGTCCATGGCCGTGAAGTCGGTCTGCCCGGCGGTCAGTTGCGCAGCGGCTTCGAGCTCGTCCAGTGCGTTGCCAATCGATTGGTCATCCAATCCTAGTTCGGCCAGGACTTCACCCAACGGACGATGGCCGCCGCAGCAAAAGTCGATCTTGTTGGTCCTAAAATATGCGGCCGCCGTGGGGATTCTGGCAACGATGCTGCCGATCGGTTGTTGATTCCAATTGTTCTTCATTTTCAACACCTCCTGAATAAATGCTTTGTTATGCCTTCATTCTAGCGGAGCAGTGCGAATCCTTCTGTGATTGCGATCAAAAAATCGCGCGCCGGCGAAAATATTTCAGCCGGCAGTCCCGGCCGCTGCCTCGAGCGCGGCACGATCGAGGAGCAGCAGCGTTTTGTTGTTAATCGTGCGGATGGTGCCCTCGTCTTCCAGGAGGCCGAGTTTGCGGCTGACGGTTTCGCGGGCGATGCCGATGTAATTGGCCAGGCCCTCGCGGCTCAACGGCAGGCGGACGACGATACCCTCCGGGTCGGGCATGCCGTATTTGCGGGCCATCTCGAGCAGGACACCGCTAATGCGCGCTTCCAGGCTGCGCACGCCCATGTTCTGCACGGCGCTTTCCAGATGAGCCAGGCGCTCACCAAGCTCGCTGATGATCTTGCTGCCGATGACGGGATTGTCCTGCAGCAGCGCCTGAAAGTCCTTCTTGTAAAGCAGACAGAGTTTGACCGGCTCCAGCGCCGTGATGTTGTAATGGATGGTGCGATCAAAGAGCAGGTTCTGTTCGCCGAAAAAATCGCCTTCGGAAAAGACGTACAGAATTTGCTCGCGACCATCCGGCGTGTATTTGCTGGCCTTGACACTGCCCTCATTGATAATGGCGACAAACTCGGGTTTGCTGCCCTCATCGACGATGACCGCGCCCTTGGCATAGCTGTGATGCACTGTCAGGCCGGCGATTTTTTGCAGCTCGTCGTATTCCAGGCCGGCAAAAATCGGAATGCCGTGGGTGCAGAGCATTTCCAAACAATGGGCGCAGTGGCGGTCGCAGCTTTGTGGCATGGCGTTTCCTCGCAGTTTACTCGTATTGATGAATATTGGTTTTCACATAATTTGTCATGGCGTTTTGCAGGTCGTTCTTTTTGGCGAGCAGATAGTCGCGCATTGGTGAGATGTCACCGGCGAAGGTTGCGCGCAGAAATTGCAGGCGCTGCGAGAGCTCGACGGCTCCGCAGGCAAAGAGACTGTTTTCAAAGGCGTCAATCATTTCCTTGGGCGCGCTGGTCAGAGCTTGCCATAATTCGATCTGATCATTTTCGATGAAGGTATGGATCAGCCAGGGATAATAGAGCACGCGGTATTCGGGTTCCATTTCGAGGCCGACCTTTTTGCTGGCCCAGGATCGGATCGAAGAATCGGAATTGGCCAAGAACAGGCCAAAGTAGAGCGTCAGTTTTTCATTGATCACATCGAAGGCCAGTTCGTCGACCGTAACCGAGCTTTTGCTTTTGCGGTTGTACAAGAAGAAGTTTATTTTGGCTTTGCGAATGGCGTAGGCGAGAATGTAGATGATCAGGGCGGCAATCGAAAACAGCGCCGCAGCGGCGACGACGCCCAGCACGATGACCAGGACCGATGTAGCCTCAAACAAAACATACTGCAAAATCAGGAGGCCGATCACGATCAGGATCGCAACCGAAATAATCAGCAGGACGGCGCTTTTTTGACCTGTGTTGTGTTTGGGCATGTTGCTATCCTCCGTGTTCATTTTATCACAACCGAGGCTTGTTTTTCGTTGCCGACCGGCCTATAATAAGAGAACATATGTTCGATGTTTGGAGGTGGTCATTTGCCGCGCACGATTCTGCATAGCGACATGAACAATTTCTATGCCAGCGTCGAGTGCCTGCACCATCCCGAGTACCGGGGCAAGCCGGTCATCGTCTGCGGCAATCCCGAGCTGCGCCACGGCATCGTGCTGGCCAAGAATTATCTGGCCAAGAGCGCCGGCGTCATCACCGGCGAGCCGATCTGGCAGGCACGCGGCAAATGCCCCGGGCTGATTGCTATCGGCGCCAATTTTCCGCTCTACCTGCGCTTTGCCCGCGCCGCGCGCAGCATCTATGCCGAATACACCGACCAGGTCGAGCCGTTCGGTCTGGACGAAGCCTGGCTGGACGTGACCGCCTCGGCCAGTCGGGGCAGCGGGCAGGCGATAGCTGACGAAATCCGCCAACGCATGCGCGACGAGCTTGGCATCACCGCCTCGGTCGGCGTCAGCTTCAACAAGATCTTTGCCAAACTGGGCAGCGACATCCAAAAGCCCGACGCCACCACCGTCATCACGCCGGACAACTATCGCGACACCATCTGGCCGTTGCCGGCCAAGGATCTGCTCTACATCGGTCCGGCCACTTGGGGGCGGCTGCGGCGCGTGTCGCTCAACACCATTGGCCGGGTGGCGCAGGCCGAGCCGGCATTTTTGCGCAAACTGCTTGGCAAGTGGGGCGATGTGTTGTGGTCTTTTGCCAATGGGCTGGACGAGTCGCCTGTGGCGCAGACCGGCGAATTTGCCGACATCAAGTCGATCGGTCACAGCACGACCACGCCGCGCGACCTGACCTGCGAAACCGACGTGCGCATGACCATCCTGATCCTTGCCGAGGCTGTCGCCGCGCGCCTGCGCGAGATGGGCTTTCTGTGCCGCACGGTGCAGATCTCCATTCGCGACCGGACGCTGGTTTCATTCGAGCGCCAACAGCGGCTCAGTGAGCCGACCTGCCTGGCTTCCGTGTTGACCAACGTCGCCATGACGCTGTTTCGCGGCAATTACGATTGGCAACAGGGCATTCGCAGCGTCGGCGTCCGCGCAGCCGACTTGGTGACCGCCAACGATTATCACCAATTGTCGCTCTGGTCAAACAGCAACAAGCGGCAGGAGTCCCTCGAAAGAACCGTCGAGGAACTGCGCCGCCGCTATGGTCACTTTGCCGTTCAGCGCGGGTTGATGCTGCAGGACACCCATCTGTCCAATCTGGCTCCCAAAGAGGATCATGTGATTTTTCCGGTTTCGTACTTTTAGATTTTTGCCACCGTCCAGCGCAGCACCGTACGCGTCAGGTCGGGCGACGTCCGGCGCGGATCGGACATGTAGATTTCGCGGTGCCGATGTTCGCGCCGCCGCAGGCCGCGCGCGGCGCAAAAGGCCTGCATGGCTGTAAAGCTGGCCGGCTCGTCATCATAGGACCCGACATGGGTCATCTGAACGCAGTGGCCTTCTTCGAGTTTGACCAGCCGCACGTGTTCCAGCAGCCGCAGATCTTTTTTGCGTGCGGCGTGGGCCAGAATCGCCGGAAAAACCTCCGGGGTCACGAAGTCCGGCTGGCGGATCATCATTTCGAAGACCAGCTGTGATTTGTCCAAAATGCCGAAATGATCAGGGTCAGCGGTCTTTTTGGCGGACTCGCTCAGATCCCAGATGCCCTCCAGCGGGTAGACGGTATACTCTTCAAAGCCGGGTAAGATCAGACCGTTTTTTGATGCCATGCGAACCGTGTAGGCCAAACCGTAGAGGGTGTTGATCACTTCGGTGAATTCCGGCGTGCCAGGGCTGCCGGCACCGTCCAGCACCATGAAGGTCATTGCTGGCACCATGATTTCACTCGGTATCACCCCGGGTTTGTAAAAGACTCGGTCTTCTTTGTTCACGGCTTTTGATCGATGTTGGTGGTTGGGGCAGCCGGTGTTTCAGCGGGCGTAACCACCTTCGCAGCGAGTGGTTCGGAAATTTCGAAGGCCTTGGCTGATGTCGCCGACAGAACCTTCTTGCTCTTCGGTGCCGTTGGCTCAGACTCGCTCTTCGCGGACTTATCGCCTCCGGTCTCGTCGGCTGACTTGAGGTTAATGCCCAGTTTTTCCACCGTGATAAACTTCAGCAGGGCGTCGATGATCGTGCCGCTGCCGTTGTCGCCGTCGCCCGAACCGCCCATGTTGACCACGGTTTTGGGCACGATGTCGACCTTGGCGTTCTTGATGGCATCGGCCAGTTTGTCAGCGATTTCCTGAATGACGCGATATTCGGCGCCACCGTAGGCTTTGACCTGCGCGTCAATCGCCTGGGCTTTTGCCAAACCGACGTTGGATTGCATTGATGCTTCGGCTTCACCTTCCATGCGCACTTTGGCGGCGTTGGCTTTGGCCAAGGCCACGATCTGATTGGCTTCCTGCTCCGCCTTGCTGGCCAGAGCGGCGCCGCTGTTGCGCTCGACTTCGATCTGAATCGCCGACTTGGTCAACATGGTCTGTTGTTCGGCGGCGGCCTGGGCTTCGCGCAGCAGTTTCTCGCTTTCGGCGGCTGTTTGCTGTTTCTGGTAGGTGATCTTCTTCTCTTCGGCAATCTGACGTTCACGCAACTGGGTCAGGATGTTCTCGATCATGACATCGGACACCGGCGACTTGGGCGTACCGATCAGCACTTCTTCGAGCTGCAGATTGTATTTAGCAAATTTTTCTTTCATTTCAACCACAGCGCGTTCGCGGATGGCGCTGCGCTCCTGGATCAGCTCGATCAGGGTCTTGGTTTGTGCAACATCTTTGAAGTAGGCGCTGACCAGCGGGTCGAGCGACTGGTTGACCAGCATGTTGATGTCACCAAAGCGTTGGATGACCCACGGTGCTTGTTTGTAATCAATGTGCATGACGACCGACAGCGGCAGCGACGGCTCAAAAGCATCTTTGGTGATAATATCAACTTCGCTGAGATTTTCGTCGTATTTGTGATCGCCGATTTCGGACTTGTTCCATTTGAGGATGATATTGGTCGTCGGCACGAGCACGACTTTTCCAGCATCGGTGTTAAAGGCATATTTGCCCGCCATCAGGGGTTTTTCGAGCACGCCCTTGCAGCCAACCTGAACCAGTTCGCCATGCCTGTAATCAGCCCCTGTGGTGTCAACGCCTTCTTTGCCGAAAAATGAAACAACCACGCCGACAAAGCCAATCGGCACGACGGTTTTGGGGCGGAATTCAACGGTGGCGAACAGGCGGTTGATGAAGAAGGTGCCGTCGATCAGGACCTGGATCTGCTTGCCGCGCCGACCGCCCAGCTCGAGAAACTTTTCCGGATCCTGGAAGCTGGCATGACCCTCACCGATATTGGGCGCGATGATCTCACCCTGTTCAAGCGGTGTGCCGTCATGCACCGTAACGATACCCATCAGGTCCGACGTCTCGTTGTTGCGGCCGCCCATGATCACGACCGGGCCAAACGCGTCGCGTGCCAGCAGTGATTGCTGCATGCTGATGATATCATTGCGCTCCTGGCGGGCGGTCGCCAATATCATCTTGATATCGTTCGGCGTTATGACGATAAATTGTGCCAGATTGATGGCGTAGGTGCCTTCACGCAGAATGCCGCGCTGTGGCCCCTTTTGCCCGCCTGCCTGAAGAAATCCGCGGACATCCTGAAAGTTATTTGCTTCAGCAACAACCCGACCCAGCGTTTGTGTCGGAGCCAGCGGTACACCGTCCTTGGCGAAGATGTAGGCGATCTGACCTTGCGGGATGGTGATCAGTGGATAACGATGGATTTTGTACATGAGAACCGATTTGAAATGTATGCCGCCACGCAGCAGGTCTGGCGAAAAACCGGCCTCGCCGCGCAGGGCAATGATCGAGTTTTTTAATGAGCCGCGAAAGCTCCACCACTTTTCGACGACTGCGGCTTCGTCAGACGCAATGACCCGCAGACCGAATATTTTGAAAATCAGAAGATAAAAGCCCAGAATACTACCAACAATGATGCCAACGATAATGAGAAATTGTTCCATGCAAATGTCCTCCTATAATGTACAAATCATTATAATATGATCTTACGCTTGTTTCTGGATTTTGCAATATCATGATTAGTCGATTGAGTATAATCTGAATCGTGCTATAATAATCAAAAACGTCTTCGGAGGTCCTGGCATGCAGTATTCAATCCCGCGAACAAACGATTTGCAGGCTTTTCGACAACTCAAAACGGTCAGAGTCATGGTTCTGATTCTAATATTGATTGTTTTTTGTATTTTACCGGCAGCTTGTGCCGGCACGCCCGTAACAACCATTCCGGCCCCGACAGCCTCACCGACACCTTCGCCATCACCGACCCCTTCGCCGACGCCGACACCGACACCACCGATTACCGACCCAGCCAAACTTACGATTGATATCAACACGCTGCCAGGATTTACGGCCGGTACCAAACAATCTGACGGTACCCATCTCAAGTCACTGGTCAATGGGCTTTCAGTTCGTTGGTTGGTTTCTGAAAATGGCAGTTCAAACAGCAACTACACCCCGGCAGAGACCGTCGCCTTCGGCGATCCGGAAACATTTACCGACATTGAGGGCGTCCTGACCTTCCGCGGCAACAACTATCGAACAGCGCCAGCTTGGGGTACTGCCGATGTTTCTGAGAAAAAGCTGGAGATTGTGTGGACGCAGGAAATCGGCGCAATCAGCGGTACTGGCAGCTATTGGCCAGGCGCCGGGTGGACCGGGCAGCCCTTGCTGGTCCATTGGCCAGCGGAAACCCGATATGTCATGGGCATCAACCCCGAAATGAAATCAAAAGATCTGGTTGAAGTCTTTTACCCGGTTTTTGACGGTCACATCTATTGTTTGGATCTTGAAACTGGCGTCAAAACCCGTGATCCGATCAAAGTGGGTTTTGCCTTCAAAGGTACCGCTTCGGTCGATCCGCGTGGTTATCCCTTGCTTTACGCCGGTCAAGGCCTCAACGACACCAATGGGCATACGGGACCATTCAAATACAGAATATTCAATTTAATCAATAATACGGAGATCTTCGGCATTCCTGGAAAGGACTCCTTCGCCTTTCGCAGTTGGGGGGCGTTTGATTCCTCTGCTTTGATCAACTGGCAAACCGATACACTGCTGGAGCCAGGCGAAAATGGATTGTTTTACAAAGTTAAACTCAATTCCGCCTATGATCCGAAAGCTGGTACCGTTTCAATCAATCCTCAGATCACCAAACTTCGCTACAAAACCTCGCTTGGCTCAAAGTATGGTGCCGAAAGTTCGTCCGTTGCTTACCGAAATCTGATCTATTTCTCCGATAACGACGGCAATATCATGTGTATCGACATCAATACATTGGAGCCGGTCTGGGTTTTCAACGCTGGGGATGATTCCGATGCCACCATGGTGCTGGAAGAAACGCCTGATGGTGTTTATCTCTATCATGGCAATACCATGGATAAGCGCAAGGATGACGGTGGTCCTTGTCAGTTGCGTAAAATCAACGCGCTCACAGGCGATTTGGTTTGGCAATATGATGTTCCAGTTGTTTATGAATCTTATCTTAATGCTGGTTGTCTGGCGACGCCGCTGCTGGGCACTGACGACATCAGCAACATGGTTATCTTCAACATCTGCAAGACAACAAGTCATGCAGCTGGCACCCTGCTCGCTCTCGACAAGGTGACTGGTCAGCCCATTTGGACCAGACAACTCCCCGCTTACAGTTGGAGTTCGCCAATAGGTATCAAAGGTGAGGATGGCAAAACCTATGGCATATTCTGTGATTCCAAAGGGATTATGCATCTGTTCGATCCACTGACCGGCGAGGATCTGAACACGCTTTCTATTGGATTAAATTGTGAAGCATCCCCTTCAGCCTATAACAATATGATCGTTGTTGCAACCTACAGCTGTAAGATCTATGGGGTTAAAATTTCGTAGAACAACGACGAATACGATGTCCAATATTGAGTAACGATATCGAACATCGTAATCGAGCCAGGCTGAGCTTATGATCTTTGTATCTGGTCAAGCAATCCCCTGACCTCGCTTTCCCGCTCAAACAAATTGCACCCGCCAATATGATCACCCAGTAAAAGCCCCGCTTCACTGATGCTTTTAAAAAGGGGCGAATCAAGCGCTGCAGTCAAACTGCCCGTGTGCAGATTGGTGTCGGAAAATGGTGAAAACGGACACGGTTCAGCGCCGCCATCGCTGTTGATGTGAAAGAATCCGCGTCCTGCCGCCAGGCATCCGCCAACGAGCTTTTCGTCACCCGGAAAGGACAGAAAAAGTAGTCCCGGCATGCTGCTGCGCAGCCCTTCGAGCCGCAACGCAAGTTGTGTTCTGTTTTCATCATCCAGCGCCAGTTCAATGCCTTCATCGGCAACCGGTACATATTCGACATACAGGATCAATCCGCAACCTCGCTTGGCAAGATTGCGACACAGCGCTACGTCGGTTACACTGGCAAGATTTTTTTGTGTCACAGTAATGGACACGCCAAAGAACAAACCTCGTGCTGCCAAACGGGCCATGGCAATTTCAATCCAGGCATGGGTGCCCGCGCCGCGTCGTTCGTCGGTATCGGTTTCAGATCCTTCGATGCTGATAATGGGCACCAGATTACGGTTGCGATCAAAAAACCCCGCGTATTCTTCGTCCAGAAGGAGTCCGTTGGTGAAAACCGGAAAGATGATTCTTCGACCAGCCGCTTGTTCAAGAACCTGCTGGCAGAGCAAAGGCTCTCCTCCAGCCAGCAGGATGAAGCCAATGCCGAGCTGTTCAGCTTCACGAAAAATCTCACCCCACCGTTCGCTTTGTATTGCGCCATCTGCACGCTCTTCTCCGCAAATCTTGTTGGCCCTGGCATAGCAACCTTTGCAGAACAGATTGCAGCGGCTGGTAATGCTGGCAATCAGAAAGGGGGGTATGTGTCGGCCATGCTTCTCGCTGAGAAGTCGCAGACGAGATGCCTTCCGCTGCATGAAAAAGGCGCTGATCAGAAAAGCGGCTTCGCGCGGCTCCTGCCATGCGTTACGCAATGCTTGTCGGACAATCTGCATGATCGTCCGATTCATAAATTTGGAAAGATTTTTTGCTGATGCCTGATCGGTCATGAATACCTCCGGGTCATGATTTAAGTCTTATCATTCATTTTAGCATTTATAAAGTTGTGATAGAATATTTTATATTGAGCATGGAGGTTTAAAATGATCAAAAACATTGGCACCAAATTGCTGATTTTGCTGCTTCTTTCCATTTCTGTCTTTCTGTACCTGCTTCAATACTTATTGTTTCATAATCCCTCCGATACAGGGTTTTATTTTCTGCAGGATTTGGCTTTTGTGCCCATCAGCGTGCTGCTGGTTACCCTCGGCCTCAATACAGTGATGGTCTATCGTCAGCGTCAGCTGATGCTGGAAAAGGTCAGTATCGTGATTAACGAATTTTTTGCGGAAGCCGGTATGGAATTGATTAGCGTTCTGCGCAGCCATATTATCAATCTCGATACACTAGCCCCACGTCTTCAGCCCAAAGCCAGCTGGAACAATCAAGATTTTTCAGATGCGATCGTCTTTTTGGGTCAGACTCCAGCGCGTGTTCGCGTCAATATTGATCGTCTGAGTGAACTGGCGAAATTGCTTGTATCAAAAAAAGACCAGCTCCTACGCTTGTTCGAAAATGCCAACCTGATGGAGCATGACCGCTTCACCGACATGCTGTGGGCTGTCTACCACGTCCATGACGAGCTGCGCAGCCGCCCATCGTTCGATCAACTGCCCCCCAGCGATCTCAATCATCTGTCCGGTGATGTTCAGCGAGCCGTCCAGCTCTTGTTGGTCGAATGGATAGAAGCAATGCGTCAATTGCGAACACGCTATCCTTATCTCTATTCATTGGCTATTCGAAAATGCCCACTTGGTGAGAGCAGCGTTATTGTTACAGAACTTTGATGCCGCGGCCAACGGACTTGACCGTCATACTGCCGTCGGTGGGATTGAAAGTAACTGTTCTGCCGTAATTAAGCCCCGTGTCTTCCGCCAGTAACTTTATTTTCAGGCGCAGCAATTCTTGCTTGACCATCTCGACATTGCGTTCACCAATGCTGATGCCGGTTGTGATGAACATATTGGCTCCCCCGGCAATTTTTGCCGTGATCCGGTTGCGATGACAGCCCTTCTTTTCCATGGTTCTAATCAGCGCCTCAATGGCTGTATCAGCGTACTTGTAGATTTCACCGTTGTGATCGCCTTTAAAGGCGGCCGGCAGCAGAACATGTGAAAGACCCGCCACCTTCATAACGACATCGTGAAGACAGATTCCAACGCAGGATCCCAATGCATAGGTGATTAATGTATCAGGAGGATTGACAATTTGCTGATCAGATATTCCAACAATGACCAAATTGCTCATTCATCTACTCCCAGGCTTGAAAGAATTTTTCTCAAAGATTTCATATCAGGCATAATCAGCAAGTGGCTCTTAATGGTTTCGTCGCCGCTCATAAAGTCTTCTTCAATAAAGAGCAGTTTGTCGCCCATCATGCCAAACTGGGCTGCCGGATAGCTGAGAATTGCGCCGACCATGTCAACAGCGACTTGCGGAGGCGACAGCCAGATGTTGAGATTGGTCATGGTCGCGATGGCATTAACATAGGCGCCCGCCAGAATATTACCGATTTCTTTAATGGCCGACATGTCCATTTCGGAGATTTCATCAAAGTCTTTGATATCCTTGTCCAGCAGCACTTTGATCAGCATACCGATAAAGTCTTTGTTGAGCAAAAAAAGCAACATGCCTTCCACGTCGTCGGTCATGTTGACAAGAATGCCAACGACTTCGCTTTCAGGGCCACCTAAAATGGTTGTCATATTGGTGACGTCGATGACCCGCAGTTCAGGGACTGACATCATGACCCGATCGGCCAAAATATCAGAGAGCGCCGTTGCAGCATTTCCAGCCCCGACATTTCCGATTTCCGATATGACGCTAAGCTGAAATTCGCTGATGTTGTCATAGTTTTCCATTGGTCGTCTCCCTGCTTGTCTACATTAGTACTATTAACGTGCTTTTCAGACCATTTGTTAAGGGAATTTTGTCATCCCAGTGAATCTGTAATAATCATATTCTTCAGGAGCTCATTCGACAAGTGCAAATGTTAAATCATCTGTCAAATTACGAATCACGAATTGATTCATTGAGCTGATAAAGTGCATAGCGAAATACCAACCCTGAATTGTTGCGATAGGGCATCGTTGCTTCGCAGACCAGTGAATAGTTTTCGTGGAGTCCTGGAAAATTTATGTTTTCCGGCTCATTATCTTCATCCATACGGAACACGACGAAGGTTGCCTCACAATCTACAATGTATCGCCTATGTTCTGTCCACATTTCCGGGAATTTTTCATACGAAATGTTGTTGAGCATAAAGTATTTGAATCGGGGGGTAATATTCGCAGCTGTGTAAAATCCGCCATCGAGAAAACCGTAATTAATCAGCGTCGCATCAGGCACCTTGTTAATAATCTTGGCAAAAATATACTGGGGATAACCTGATCGGCTCTGATTGATCAGGGGAATGTTGCGTCCAAAACTGATGGTCGCGACCGTCAGAATAAGCAGATAGCAGATTATTGTCCCCACCAACTGCCAAGCTGGTGGTTTGACTTGAACTGTTTTTTTGAGCAATCCGGCAAGGGCAATCAATCCAAAGATCACCAAAGGGAAAAAGGCCAGATAATAATAGTCTAAGACGTTGCCGCCGATGTATGTGACAATGATCTGGATGGCGCCGCAGATGGGCAAGGCCATGCGGCCACCCCAACTGGAAAAGAACATTTTGCCGGCGAAAACAACGACGCCGGTCAATGAAATCAGTCCGCCTACCAGATTAAAACCAAAGTTTGATATGATCGCCAAGCCGATCCGCCGGATTCGATCAATCAGTGTCAGATCAGCAGGGTAGTATTTAAAATTGACGATAATGTAAGTGTTAATGAAGTCACCGATGCTGTTATAAAGGCCAAAATAGATCATCCAAGGCACTAGAGCCAGAGCAAATCCCGCGAGCACAAGCCCAACAGTTTTTAGCAATCCCAAAAACTGCCGCCGAAAAAGGCAGCCGGCTGCAAAAACCAACGCGAAGCCTATCCAATAGCCCAGCATGGTATATTTGATTAAAAATACACAGCCGCCAAGCACCCCCGTTGCCAATGCGGTTTTGGCAGTCAGCGCACTGTCGGGTCGTTCTTTATAATGTTTGGCCATGAGATACAGCACGCCCATAATCAGCGGAAAGCAAAACTCTTCCGCTGAATCGCCGCTTTCAAAACAGTTGCTGACCAGTGGTAAAACAGCAAACAACGGCAAAATAAAATAGCAATAAACTTTCGGCACAAAGAGCGTGACCAGTTTGTTGGCTATCAGCAATGTCAAAGTCATGCTGATCACCTCAAAGACAAACACGCCGAAAAAGCCTGTTTGGTCGATCAAGTAAGCAAAGCTGTGAATCAAATACAGCAAAGGACCTTTCTGTTCGAACAGATCGCGGTATGGAACCACCCCATTAAGGATGCCCTTGCCCATGGTTAAAAATGAGTTGGCATCAACCCAGTCGTTGAATGCATAAAGTGGCGAGCAGGTTGAACTCAGCAAAAGAAAGATCGTTGCTATTGATCCGCAAAACATCACATCACGCAAGCGGATATTCGGGGTGTCGCTTGTTTTCATATTACCCTCAGTCTTCAATTGCTGTTTAGAATGATCAAAGCCTCTGCGGCTTGATCGACGTTTCGGAACAGTTTCATGGGGGTCTTTAGCAGACTGCCGTTTTCCCTGGCTTTGGCGGTTAATTCCATCAGAAAAGCCAGTCGCATTGGAGGCAATAAGTCCAGTACACTCAGTTGACCTGCTTTAATCGCTGCAGCTTTGTGTTCGATTTGCAAGGCATGCCGCATTTTCTGATAATCCAATTCAATAGCCTGACGACGTTGACGAAGCAAATCCAAAAACGATTTTGCTGAGTACAAAACCTGGCGGTCAACTTCATAAATCAGTGCCGCTTGCTCCAATCCCCGCAGTGTCTTGCCGCCAAATTGTTTTAAAAGCTGGCGATACTCTTGAGGTTCGAATGTATAATATTCACCTCCAAGTCTGCCAAATGCTTTCAAAGTATCCAAATAGCCCAGCCTCCGGTTGCGTATCAAGACGTCAGCTGTAATGTCAAAAGTTCCGCCCAAATCCTGGCGGTCATGAATAAATGTCAGTTCAATGTTGTCAATCAAAGGGCTTTTTAAGATTGAATGATCGCTCAGGTCAATCGCGATAATTCGCCGAAAGCCTTGATCTTTGAGCATGGAAATAGGCACATTGTCAACAAAGCCCCCATCTGCAAAGCGCGTGCCATCAATTTTTACTTTTTTCAATCCAGGCAATCCAGAACTGGCCATCATGAAATCAACCAGCTGTCCCTCAGGAATATCATGGATCCAACGCGGTTCAGCCTGCATGCGGGGCATTTTGGTTGTCATAAGTCCATAGCCGATTCGACTGCTTCGGACATGTTCCTCCTGGATATAGTATTTCAGCAAAGCCCGTAATGGCGCAGTGTTGAGTTCATGCTGCCTGATCATTTCACGAACGAGTATATCGGCGTTTTTAAAGCTTAACAAATCGGTAGATTTTAATGTATGATTTTCCGTAAATTCCAGGCACTGCTCCATCTGCAGGTTTTCCCAAAGGTGAACAGCACCTTCAAAGTTGTCACTCGCCATGAAGGCCCCATTAATTGAACCAATTGATGTGCCGACGATCGCTTTAAACTCTATTCCAATCTCGCGAAACGCTTCCCAGGCCCCGAGCTCAAAAGCCCCCTTTGAACCGCCGCCGCCTAAAGCCAACCCAAGATCAGTCATTGAGATCACCTTCTTTGGAAGAGAGATTATGCTTTGTTAATTTTACCTTATCCAGAGAGCCCTGTCAAAATGAAAAGGCGTTTTAAGAGCGCCGCTTCATATAATCTACCGCGAACGGTTTTCTTGACTTTAGACTGATTTTGCCAAGGATGCCTCTCCCTCGATTGTTTGTTTCGGCCAGAAAGCATACAATGAAGTTAGCTTTTTGTAAGGGGGGATGTCTAATGAAATTACTTGATTTTGCAATTCGAATGGAAAATGAAGGCGTCGAATATTATACAGGGCAGGCCAATCTGCACCCTGCTGGACCATTGAATCGCATTTTCAGGCAACTCGCAATCGCCGAACAGCGGCATGCCGACCTGCTGACGCGCCATGCCGCAGGTGAAAAATATTCATTATCTGATGAGAGCCTGCCTGAAAATGAAGGGGGGGTTTTCGCGGGTCTGGGGGATTTTCGACACGATCTTATAGAAAGCCCGGGGCAGCTGGAAGCTTATCGTTTTGCCATTACGCTTGAGGAACTCAGCGTGGATCTGTATCAGGGCATGCTGACCGAAGTCATCAGTGATCTGGATCGCACCTTGTTAGAGTATCTTGTTGCCAAGGAAAAGGAACATCTCGCGCTCTTTAATGAGCTCGAAGTGCTCCTCAATCGGCCTGTCGAGTGGGTCGAGTCAGCGGAATTTGGGCCATTCGGACCTCGGAAAGAATACTGATTTAACTTTGAATTAGTTTTTTGATTTCGGCTGTTGTCAGCACACGACCGGTCGATTTGATTTTGCCGTCAATGACCAGCCCCGGCGTGCGCATTACACCCGTTGCAGCGATTTCGGCCATTTCAGTCACGTAGACAATATTGGCATCTGATCCCAGTTCTTTAACCGCTTCTTCGGTGGCCTGCAACAGATTTTTACAATTTTTGCAGCCAGGGCCAACCACTTTGATTTCCATTTTATTTCTCCTCTTTTTTGTTTATTTTATATTGCCTGTAGCCGCCGGATAAGTTCTTAACCTTTTTGAAACCGCGGTTAATTAAAATATTCTGAGCAGCGTTGCCGGTTGTTCCTTTATTGCAATAGGTCACGACCGATTTTTCTTGGTCCAGCTCGGACAATCGGTCACGAAGGGTTTCAAGCGGCATGCTGATGGCGTGCTCAATATGACCTTCTTTGTACTGAAGCTCGGTACGCGCGTCGATAATTTGCAGGCTTTCAGGATCGGCTGGGCTCAAATGCTCTGCAGTGGCCAGATCCCGTCCGCGTGACAAAGCGCCGTCAAAAATCATACCGGTGTAGATAACGGGATCCTTTGTCGTCGCAAATTGCGGTGCGTAGCCCAGATCAAGATGAACCAAATCTTGTACTTTCATGCCCGCTGTCATTGCGGTTACAAAAACGTCCATGCGCTTGTCGACGCCTTCGTAACCTACGATTTGAACGCCCAAAAGCTTATTGCTGGCACGATCTGCGATCGCTTTGATCACCATGTCCTGGCCACCGTAGTACTCAGGTTTATCCGGTTTTATATTATGAATGATCTCAACATCGAAACCCGCTTCGCGCGCTTGCCGTTCATTTAAGCCGCTCGCCGCCACGCTCATTTCGAAGACTTTGAAAATGCCGGTACCCGCAATGCCATGAAAGGTCAGAGAACCACCGGTTATTGCGTCCCCTACGATCCGTCCGGTCTTGTTGGCTGTCGATCCAAGTGGCCGGTAGATTTTGCTATTATCAATGATGGAATAGCTCTCAGCGCAGTCACCGCAGGCATAGACATCGGGCAAACTGGTTTGCATGGTATTGTTGACGGCAATCGCACCGGTCGGACCGATTGCCGCACCGATCGATTGTGCAAGTGCTGTATTTGGCCTGACGCCAATGGCCATCATGACGATATCGGCTGACACCTCAGCGCCATTGTCGAGCACAACCGAAGACGATCTGATTGACGCGACAGCCTGTCCCGTTATCAGGGTGATCTTTTGCTTTTCAAGATATTGCGACAGATGGGGCGCCATATCAGGGTCAAGCAACGGACATATCTGCGGCAGTTTTTCGATAACAGTGACCGATAGGCCCCGTTGACTGAAGCTTTCCACCATTTCCAGTCCGATGAAACCACTGCCGACCACAACGGCTGTGCGCGGCAGTTCTGCATCGATAAAGCGACGGATAGCCAGCGCACTGTTGGGGTTTCGCAGCGTGAAAACCTGTTTGTTGTCAATGCCTGGCATCGGCGGCATGATAGACGTCGCACCTGTCGCCAGTACAAGAACATCGTAATGGTCTGTAAATTCTACTTGGTCAATAAGATTTCTCACAACAAGCCTTTTGTGCATCGTATTGATGCTGACAACCTGATGTCTGGTCAGTACGTCAACCCGATATTTACTTTTGAAGAAGCCGGCATCGCGTGGTGTTAATTGGCCAAGTTTTTCAACCTTGCCGCTGATGAAGTAGGGCAATCCACAGCCGGAATACGAAATGTGTTCGTCCAGATCATAGATCACGATTTCAGCATTTTCGTCATTGCGCCGCGCTTTGGCCGCAGCTGATGTTCCGGCGGCCACGCCGCCAATAATCACAATTCGTTTCGTGTTCATGATTTCAGCTCCTTCTCCGGCGGAAACCAGCCGGTGGTTTGGTTGGCGATCTTAACCAGCATCAGCATGACCGGCACCTCGACCAGCACACCGACGATGGTGGCCAGCGCAACCGGCGAGGATGCTCCGAAGATCGATATGGCAACGGCTACCGATAATTCAAAGAAGTTTGACGCGCCGATCATCCCGGCCGGCGCTGCAATGCTGTGATAGAGCTTGAGCTTCTTCGAGGCCAGGTAAGCTATGAAAAAGATCAGGAAAGTTTGGATGGTCAGCGGCACTGCGATCAGAATGATGTGCAGCGGGTTGTTGATGATAACATCACCTTGAAACGAAAAGATGATGACCAGCGTCAGCAACAGGCCAATGATGGTCACATTGCTGAATTTGGGTAAAAACTTGTTGTTGAAGTAATCCGCTCCCTTGTGTTTGATTACGTTGACACGGGTCAGGACGCCGCCGAGCAGCGGGATGACAACAAACAGGCCAACCGACAGCAGTAGCGTCACCCACGGAATTTCGATGCCGCTGATCCCGAGCAGCAACGCAACGATCGGCGTAAAGGCGACCAGAATGATCAGGTCGTTGGTCGCGACCTGGACCACCGTGTAGGCTGCATTGCCTTTGGTCAGATAGCTCCAGACAAACACCATAGCCGTGCAGGGCGCGGCACCTAGCAGAATGGCGCCAGCCAGATAGTCTTTTGCCAATGTCGGTGAGATCAAATCTTTGAAGACAACAAAGAAGAAAAACGCCGCGATGGCATACATGGTGAAGGGCTTGATCAGCCAGTTGGTCACCCAGGTCACATAAAGCCCTTTAGGGTTTTTGCCAATATACTTGATGCTGGCAAAATCAACCTTCATCATCATCGGAAAAATCATCAGCCAGATCAGAATGGCAATCGGGATGGAAACCTGCGCGTATTCAAATTGTGCCAAAAAGTTGGGGATGGCGGGTAAAAAGCGACCTACCAGCACGCCGGCGGCCATGCAGAGAATGACCCATAGGGACAGGTATTTTTCAAAAAAGCCAATGCCTACTGTCTTCTTTGTGCGTTTTTCCATTTTTCTTCCTCCTTGGTTTAAATCAACAATGCGCTGATCGCATTGAAGGTGTAACCGATGATCAAGATGCCAACCAACACGATGACGGCAAACGTCACCAGCAGTTTGGTCTTAACGACCTTTTTCAGCAAAATCATCGAGGGCAGCGACAACGCGGTCACGGCCATCATGAAGGCCAGCACGGTACCGATGCCGACGCCCTGCACGACCAGCGCTTCGGCAATTGGCAGGGTGCCGAAAATATCGGCGTACATCGGCGCGCCCAGCACCGTGGCAATGAGCACCGAAAAGATGTTGTCCTGACCCAGCACCGCCAAAATCCATTCTTTGGGAATGACGTTGTGGATCATCGCGCCGATACCGACGCCGATCAGAATGTACAGCCACACTCGTCGGATGATATCCAGTACCTGGTCGCGGCCAAACAGCAGGCGATCCTTGCGCGTCAGCGCAGCTTCATCTGAGTCAGCCGCCTTAACTGCGAAGACGAAAGGCTCGACGTATTTCTCCATTTTTAGTTTGCTGATCAGAGTGCCGCCGATTACGGCCAGGATGAGACCCACCACGACGTAAGCGATCGCGATTTTCCAGTTAAATATGCTCGCTAACAGCAGCACCGAAGCCAGGTCAACCAACGGTGAAGAGATGAGAAATGAAAATGTGACGCCGAGCGGCAATCCAGCGCTGGTAAAGCCGATAAATAGCGGGATCGATGAGCAGGAACAAAAGGGCGTGACGGTCCCCAGCAATGCACCCAAAATATTGCCGCCAATGCCATGAAAGCGGCCGAGGATCTTGCGGCTGCGCTCGGGCGGAAAATAACTTTGAATGTAGGAAATAATAAAGATCAGGACTGAAAGCAGAATAAATATTTTGATCACGTCGTAGATGAAAAAGTGAAGGCTGCCGCCAAGCCATTCACGGGTTGACAGCCCAAAGACTTGCTCCACCAATAGGCGAACCAGATCCGATAACCAATTCATCTTCAGCATCTGATCATTCAGAAACCCAAGTATAGCGTTGATGACATCCATAGCCGTCAGCTCCTGCAGATGCAGTCGGTTTTGCCGGCCGTCATATTTACTAAGAATTTGCCAAGGTCATTCGAAACGCTGTTTTGCAAGGTATACCGCATCCACGCCCCGTCCTTGCGGGCTTGGACCAGGCCACAATCGGTCAGGATTTTCATGTGGTAGGACAGCGTCGGTTGGGTGATTTCAAACGCCTCAAGTATATTGCAGGCGCAAAGTTCGCCGCAGGACAGCATTTCAACAATCTTGAGCCGGGTCTCGTCGGACAAAGCCTTAAACAGGAGCGCGGCTTGTGGTCGGGTTAACATCGGGGTACCTTCTTTCCCGGCTGACTCGCAGCCGGACATAGATAGTTATCGATGTTATAATACGTCAGATATAGACAGTTGTCAATATGCTTTTACGCGCTGGCAACACTCAAATTGACATTGTTGGCTTCGGCAATTTTATTCGCGACGCTGAAGGCTTCATTTTCGCAGCCGGGCGGGCTGGGAATGCGGCAGTCATGCTGCTGATAGCCGTAACGTTGGAAGATTTCATATTGAACGTTGATTTGCGCACCGGCTTGTCCTGGCTCAAAGACGACCTGAATCGGCCGCGTCATGGGCGCTTTCCACTGTACATACTCACCCAAGACCCAAGCGCCGTAGGGTCCAACATAGACTTCAGGCTGAGAATTGCGCATTTTCCGATAGGACATGATCGGCGCAATCCAGGCTGCGATGCAAATCAGGATCATCATGCCCAGCATAACCAGAAGAAACCCCGCCGCATCTTCTAGGTCATCAAATCCGAAAGCAGTGAATAAACCGCCGATGATGACAAAGAACGCGATAACAATTAATATCAGAATTCGATTGCTTTTCTTGCGCGCTTTGAATTCTGCTTCTGCTTTCTGCTGCTGCTGCGCCATGTCAAAAGTCCAGCGTGCCAGCAATTCTTCGTGCTTGAACATGCGCTCCAACCGGCGGGACTGGGACGCAAAAACAAAAATGCAGATCAAAAATGTAATGGCCAGCACCAGTCCAACCGGGATCATCCAGAAGGTGTCTGTTTTATCCAGTGCAAAACCGGCATAGGTCACGGCAGCACCGATCAAGGTGAAAATAACTGCGATAATCATCCATTTTTTGGCATTGTTTTTCGGCATCGTCTGATCCTCCTGTATTAAAAAGGGTTCTCAAACGATCATATCATATTTGAATGTTTTGGTTCGACGGTTATTCTAAATTAGACGCGGCGAAAAATGCGTCGATATTACCCAACGGCGATCTGGCTGGAATGTCACAACCGGATGACAACACAAAGTTGCTGTACCCGCGCATTTGTTCGCGCAGTTTTTTAGTGGCGTCCGCAACCGACTCTGGCGTCCCGTTGGCAAATTGCGTTGCCGGGTCAATGTTGCCGCAAACCAAGCGGTCGCCTGGGATCAGATTGATCACGTCGGACAGCTTGATGGCATTGCCGAAATGGAAGGCGCGAGCGCCTGTTGCGATGATGTCATCAATCAGCGCTACAACATTGCCGCAGTTGTGATAAACCACAATAAAATTGTCATCCTGCACGGCGGCAACGATGCGCCTTACATAATCAGCCGAAAATTCGGCATTCCAGGACGGTGACAAGAGACCGGCTGCCGGTTCGGCCATGATAATGCCGTTGGCACCAGATTCTTTAAAGGCCAAAATATAGTCGATCAAAAACTTTGTCGCCTTGTCCAGTACATCATGCACCATGTCCGGTTCATCGACAGCCTTGTACATGATTTCGGTCATTTCCATCATGCGGCCTGCAAGCGAAAAAGGTCCGATCACGCCGGCCAATATCGGTCGATCGGTGATCATCTCACTGGCCAGACGAATCGCCCGAACACATTCACCTGTTCGTCCTGCGCCTACAGCAGGCACTGCCAGATTGGCTGCGTCATCAACCGTGTCGATCAGTCGGCCTGTGATGCTCGGTACTTCAATGTCCGAATATTTGGCAGCTGCACCAAAGGCCTCCGCCTCGACTGACAGGTCCATGTTGCTGACCGCAGCCAGTGTTGGATATCGATCCGCGATGGCTTTCATGCAACGCGCCTGCAGTTCGCCGTCGCGTACCAGCTCCTCCACATTTGTGCCGATCAGATGAATTCCAGGAAACGATAACACCGGCATTGGCCTTTTATTGGCTTCGTTTAAACATTCTTTGATCCATTGATTCATGTCCATGGTTGAATACACCTCAAAACTAAAATACTGTTTTATTTTAGTTTTTTCGCTGCGCAAAATCTAAAACAATGTCAGCATTTATAGCATTTATCGGTGTTCTTGCTACAAGCACGCAACGGGGTGCTATAATGAATGCATGTTCTGCTATGTCTTTTCAATACAAGGAGGCTGTTATGCAAATGCAAAAAAGAACCCTTCTCATGATGTTGTTGGTTATCTTGATTTTGTCCCTGTCGATTGGCATTTTAGCTGGATGCAAAATCCAATTTGGAACAGGTTTAGAGACGGGAATGACAACAACCGATTCCGAGACAACCTCTACACCGGCTGAAACAACCCTGCCTGAAACGTCTGCTGAAACGACAGCAGGGTCACTGCTCTCGGCCGATCTGCAAAAAATCAAGCACCTGCTGACGCTGCACAATGCCGATGCGCTGGCCTATATGGGCGGCGATTATACCGAAACGCCCGCCAGTGTGGATGGTTGGATGGAAGGCTATTATTATCCTGCCTCAGGCCTGACCCTCTGCTTTTATCCGACTGGTTTAATTGCCGATCCCGAAGGTGGAATACCTGCGGAAGACCTCGACCGCTGCATTATTGTTTATTGCGAAAGCATGACCGATGCCAATGGCACACACGTGGGTATGACACCCAATCAGATCAAGGCCGTCCTTGGTGAACCGACCAAGATTTTCCTGCCAGGCGAAACGACCCCCATGACAACCTATCTCTTTTTCATTGATGGCATCGAGATCAGCTATGTCAGTATAGGCGACGACGAAGCAACAAGTACCCTTTATGTTAAATTCCCACTCATCGTCACCGGCTGATCAACCAGACAACTTGCACGTCAGTGATTAGTCGACGACCGTTTCGTAAGGCCAGTCCTGAATGCCGCCAAGATCATAGATTTTGGTATAGCCAAGGCTCAGCAGCGTTTCTGCGGCCAATGCACTGCGTCGGCCGCTGCGGCAATAGACCACAATTGTTGTCGCACGGTCAGCTGGTAACTCGGCTGACCGTGTTTCAATTTCGTCGTTTGGCATCAGCACGCTGCCTGCGATGTGTCCTGAGTCATACTCTTCCTGCGTCCTGACGTCCAGCAGCAATACAGCCGGCTCACTTGCCAGCAGGGCTTTGGCGTCTTCAGGCGTGATCAGTTGAACGGCAATCGGAGCAGCGCAGGATGTCATCGTCAGCAAACCACTGAGAAGGCCTGTCAAAAGCATTAATTGAAATGTCATCTTCATATATTTATCCCCCAGCTATATTATACGCTCAAAAAATTTATTTCCAAATATGCAAAATAGTTCTAAAGTTCCTGAAATCATCGCCGTATATACAAGTAAAACATCTATGTAGTTCAAGATGAAGTGGCAGAGGTGACTGCATTTGAGTCACAACAAGCCTTGCAGGCGATAGAGAGAGGGAATGCTGCTATGAAAATTATCACCCCGGCATCCAACTACTTCAACAAGTTTTCGAACGCCAAGACAACCGCGAACAAGGCGGGCGGCCCCGATGCGGCCGGCGGTTCTGGCGCTCCAGGCGTCGCCAAGGCAACCGGCATCACCAGCACCCTTGAGGAACTGGCACGCATGGATCCCAACAGCCAGGATTCACCGGGCAGTGTATCTAGTTACACGCGCGATATTTACAAGCTCAGTAACTCAAGCGTTTATGCTGCCCTAAGTCAGGCGCAGAAATCTGGCATCAATAAGTTCTTGAGCAATGAAACCGATCTGTCTGAGGTTATTGTTTACATGGGTGATGGAAACGATAACAGCGAGGCAGCATCCGATCTCGCCGCATTGGACATGAACAATTACGAACCCATCACACTCGATCAGTCCCTGGCCGGACGACTATTCAAGTCCTACTGATTTTTAGTGACCAGCTTGGCGATGCGCGGACGGTTGAAGCGCTGCGCCAGTATGCAAGGCAGGTTAATGATAACCGCATAAGCAAACATATAAATCATGATCTGCGGCGGGGCGAAGAAGCCGAAGACCCAGAATGGCAGAATGGCCAGCCAATGTGAAAGCTCCGCTCGACAGGATTCAACGACAAAGCGCGATAGATTTTCTTTGGAAAAATCAGTCAAATTCCTCTTGGCATAACCGCCCGACAATGCTCCGCCATCAGGGAGCAAGTGCTTCCACTTGCGAATTTTGAAGACTTTGTCGTAGAATTTTCCGTTTCGTTCCCACGAATGGCAAGCGTAAAAACATGATTCCAGAATGTGACGATCAGCCGGCAAACGGCTGAGCAATGCCGCGCCAACCTGCAAGGTTGGCCAGACGATAAAAACAAACAGCACGGTCCATCCATCAGGCCAGAATACTAATTGCATGGATCAACCTTTCTGTCTTTCCAAACGACCTGCAGTCCAAAGATTTTAACAAAGACCGACAGGACAAAGACAAACATGAAGCCCAGCAGCCAAATGGGGTAAATGACCACAAACAACGGATTGAAATTGCCGACCTTGCGGGTCGCCCAAATCACCTGCGCGATAAAAGCCAATTGAATAAGAACCGCGGGTATCAGCAGCAGGTATTCCGCTTGGATCGATATGCGAATGATGTCGACCGTTATCCCCAGACAGCCTGTCAACCACCAGACCGCCATAATCAAATGCAGCGTTGGCGTCTGCGCTGCACCGGCTGCAATGTTCTTCAACCAACCGCGGAAAAGATGCAGGACGCCTTCACCGTACATCCGGTAGGAAATGTCAGCGCCGCCAAAAAAGAGCCGCACCGGTATTTTGTGACGGGCCAATGCTCGACCCAGCGCGATGTCATCGACAATGCTTTGTCGGGCTGCGCGATGTCCGCCAATTGTTTGATAATCTTTTCGGCTGATCATAATAATGGGGCCAAAAAGCCCCGCGCGGCCAGATCCAAACGCCATCGAAACGCCGTTGGCAGCAACCTGGATCAAGCTGAAAAAAATTGAGAAGAATTCGTAAAGACGTCGGATCCGATGATGAGGCAAGACCGACACCACGCCTTCGCCATCAGCACGCGTGGCTAAAAGTTTATGGATGGCACCGCGCGCCAGACAGACGTCGGCATCTATGAAAAGCAGCACATCCCCTTCAGCTTGATCAGCGCCCTGTTGGCAAGCCCATGATTTGCCTATCCAACCCTCTGGCATTACATTTGATTTGATCACCTGCACGCCGAAGCGCGCAGCAATAGTCGCTGTGTCGTCGGTCGAGTCATCATCAACGCAAATGATTTCATCGGGCAGGCGTGTTTGTTTGAGCAGGCTTTGCAACAGGTGCGGAAGGTTCTTGGCTTCATTTCGTGCCGGTACAATGACCGAAAGAAATACATCGTCGATATCTTTTGACTCTGCCAGCACGGGTCGCCGAACAAAGAGCAAAAACCCCAGTAAAAGGCCGATCAGGTCGATCAGTAAAAACCAGATCATCTTTTGGTGACCCCATTCATATTATCGTGGTTCTTATTCGCCATTTTAACATATGACTCTATGGGGTGACTATTGAAGACGATAAATTATTCTTTTTTATGGCTATGTCGTTAACTCAGTATAACTCAATTTGTGAGAAAGGAGGCACGAAGACAAAAGACGATTGAAAAGTTCACCGGAAAACGATCGGCGGTTGAAGCGATAGCAGAATTCATCAAGATAGCTCTGCAAGTGCTTTTGTCCTAATCCATGAAAGGTGCCATTGATAAAGGATTTGGTATTGCCAATGATCGTATGCAGCCATTTCAGATGCTCTGAATCTTCTTTGGGATTGAAGACTTTTGCCTCATGATGGTAGCCTGCTTTCTGCAGTTTGCGGTACGAACGATAGGCGTCGCTGGAAATTGTTGATCCTTCGGCGATATGCGCATTAGCAAAGTCCACAATCGTCTGCCCCTTCATGTTGTCCACGACATCCATCTTGAGAAACTGCGGATGCCCTTTTTCATTAATTGATAAACCCACGATAACCGTTGCCTTTTCAGTGCCTCTGCCACGCTTTCCATCTTGAGTGGCTGCTCCAAAGAATGAATCATCCAGTTCGATCAGGCCGCTGAGTAAGTATTGTGAATCCCGATCTTTCATCGCTTTTCGGATCCGGTGCAGCATATACCAAGCTGATTTGTAGGTGATTGCCAATTCTTTTGAGATTTGAGTAGCCGAACAGCCCCTCTTGTCATTACTGACAAAATAAATGCCCCAAAACCATTTTTCCAAACTCAGATGAGTCCTTTCCATCACTGTCCCGGTAGTCAGCGAAGCCTGATAATGGCAGTCAGTACACTCATAAAGATTGCGCGTTGCAATGACATAATGACTCATGCTGCCGCATCTAGAGCAGCAATACCCATTTGGCCAACGCAGCCGAAACAGATGATCGCGGCAGGATTCTTCATCAACAAAGTATTTTTTGAACATCATGAAACTTATCGCTTCTTGCTTAGCCATAATCAATGCCCCCTCAAACTATAACCGATAGTTCATGATAACAAACATTTGTTCTATTTTCAAGGTGCTACTGAGTTAAAGACATAGCCATATTCTTTTTTATTAAAGAGTTACGCCTGAACTTTGAATGCCCCGACTTCCCTCTTCGTAACACAGGTAGGACAAGACCAGGTACGCCCGAACTTCAAAGTCATCGAGATCTGCCACGATCAGTTCTTGAATGCGTGAAATCCGGTAGACCAAAGAGTTCCGGTGAATAAACAAAGCGGCTGCAGTGCGCACCAGATTCCTTTCAAATTTCAAATAGGCAAATAGCGTGTTGAAATACTGAGTCGCATGCAACCGATCGTATTCTTTAAGAATGATCAGAGCCGGATGGATGACTTCACTGCCGTGTAATGCAGTTGAGAGCTCAGAAATCAAATAGCTCATGGCGCTGACCGAACTGAGTTTTGATAACTTGTTTTCGCTGAAGGATAGAGCGATGTTGGCTTGTTTGAAGGCACTTCGCATGGCTCGCCAGTCAGAAAAAGGGAAACTGATGCCAATCCTGATCTGCATGTCATCAACTACGCTTTGCAGACTTTCAATCAGTTCCTTTTTATTTTGATCCGCCGGGCATAAAACCAGCAAATTTTCTTCGTATTCGAAACACCGGCAGTGTGCCAGTTCAGCTTCGAGCATTGGTCCAAGAAATTGCTGGCTTTTCCCGCTCATCGGGGGAATGACCGCCAGGAAGAATACCTCATTGTCAAGTTCATTTAGGGCTTTATGCAGGTTAATCTCTTCTTCGCTGATTTCTGCGCCGTTCAATAAATCTGTAAACAAATAGCTGATGTTTTTCATGTTGTGGTCGTTTTTATGAATTTCCGTCCATTTGACGACCGATTTTATCAGTGTTCGCGAAAGATGTAGCGATCCCTCGGTGAAGGGCCCTCTGTTTTCAACAATGACCATGGTGCCCAAAAATGAGTCAGCTTGGGGGTCCGGTATACGAAAAATAATGCCGCGATGGGTCATGCCCGGTGGATTGAAAATAAAGGGCAAACCATCATACTCGCTGGATCGCCTGATGTTTTTAATGTTGGTATTGTGATATATCGCGCTGACCCGGTTAAAGGGCATGCGCCCATGCTTCATCATATAATCCCATTCGGGATCGACGGAGCCTTCTGCGTGATCCGTCATGGCAAATACAATTTCTCGCTGATCAAGGATGAAGATTGGATTGTTCAACACTTCGCTGCCCAGCATCAGCAGGTCATGCAGGGTTCCGCCGTTGAAAATGCAGTTTTTGAGTTCGTCTTCCCAGTTGTGCAATCGTTCGTTCAACGAAGAAACCTCATTAAAAACAACATCAACCGTCGCGTCAAAGACCTTGATGTAGTCACTTCCGCAACAGCAAATGACATCCTTGGCATTTTGTATGATATGTACATATTGATCACTCACGAGATTACCGCCAAGACGTATCCCTCGCAACTCGCCAGCATTGGGCGCAATGGCCGTTTCAATTCTGAATTTACTCAATCCGTCCGCCAGAATCGGCATGGTTATATGCATGTCATTCACCCCAGCATTATTATAGTACGATTCGTCCAAATGTACAGCCGAATTTATACGGTTTGTTTGAACGAATGATACATTGTACCGTCAGAATAGCTAATATATACTGAAATGTGTCTGTAAATTTTATTATCTTCAATTATATGCAAGTCATTTTGAAAGGTGGTTCTCTCATGAAAATTCTAGGTCTGACCTGCGGTCGCAGACTCAGCAACACTGAAATTCTGGTCAAGGAAGCCCTGATGGGCGCTCAGGAATTGGGCGCTGAAGTTGAGATTATTCGTTTAATGGATCTCAACATCAAACCTTGCACGGGCTGCAATGCATGCGTTATCGATCTGTTTGAAAAAGGTGGCGCAGGCGATTGTGTCATCAAGGACGATTTAGCTTGGATTGACGACAAGATTCTGGAGTGTGACGGTCTCATTGTTGGATCTCCGATTTATGAGAAGTCACCGACCGGTTATCTCAAGACACTCAATGACCGTATGGGTCCTTCGCACGACCTGGCTTTCAGGATCATCGCCAACAAAATCCGCGAGCAAAAGGGCATCACCACAGGCAAGGGACCGGATCCCCGTTCCTTTAAGCCGCGTGTTGCCGCTTTGTTCGCCGTTGGTGGCAGTGACTGGACCGAACTGGCTCTGCCGATGATGCAACTCTTTACTGTACCCATGCAGTTCAATGTTGTTGATCAGCAGTTGTTCAACTGGACCGCACTGCCTGGCGTTGTCACCCTGAACGATGCCTATCTGGCTCGTGCCAAGGAGTCCGGCCGTCAGGTTGCCAAAGCGCTGATGGGCAACCCGGCTGAAGCCAAATACGTCGGTCCTGAAGGCATGTGCCCCGTCTGCCATTGCAATCTGATCGAGATCAATGATTTCTCGGCTGGCAAGGCGGGTTGCGCAACCTGCGGCGTCAAAGGTTCACTCAAAATCGACGGTGACAAGGTCACGCTGGAAGTCACCGAAGAAGCCAAGGCCATTTCGCATGTCCTGCTGTCCGGTAAATTCCATCATGGTGATGACCTCAACAACCGGTCGCTGAAACCTCCGGCCAATATGAGTGAGGTTAAGGATAAGCTCGTCAAGTATCGCGAGTTCCTGACTTACTCAAAGCCTACTCCTCCTCAGGCATAGTCTGCTATAACCATTAAAAAGGGACCAGTCATCATGACTGGTCCTTTTTCGTTATGATGATATAATATTATCACACTATCCATTGTGCGAAAGAGGATATCAATGATTGTTGAAAAGTCTGTGCTCCGAGAAGATAACGAGAAGGTTTTCTATACGCGCTATTTGTTAGACAATTCGCCTGAGATTGAAGCAAATCGCAAGCGTCCTGCGATGATCATATGTCCAGGCGGTGGTTATCTTTTGACCTCCGACCGTGAAGCCGAGCCGGTCGCGATGTTTTTTCTCAATCAAGGCTATCAGGCTTTCGTGCTTCGCTATATCACGGCCGACAAAGGCAGCGCTATATTTCCGAATTCGCTTTTGGATCTCTGTAAAACAATCGCGGAGATTCGCGAACACGCCGACGAATGGCATGTCGATCCGGATAAAATCGCGATTATCGGGTTTTCTGCTGGTGCAAATCTTTGTGCCTGCCTGGCAACGATGTGGCATCAGGCTTTTTTAAAGCTCTTAACGGGTGTTGATAACCAGCTTTTGAAGCCTAATGCTGTCATCTTGGGTTATCCGCTGATCGATTATCCCTTCCAAAAGATGATGACCGAACGGGACCCATCAGCCCGTGAGGTCATTCCTTTTTTCGGAAGCAGCAAGTATGACTTCATGATAATTTCAAATCATTCCTTTATGGGTCAAGACCTGTCAGATGAACGCTTGCGTGAGGTTAGCCCGATCACTCATGTGTCTGATCAGACGCCACCTGTTTTCATCTGGCATACCGCTACGGATGATTTGGTCTACGTTGGTAATTCACTTAACTTTGCTCGCTCCCTTGAAGATCATAAGGTACCGTTTGAATTACACATCTTTGAAAAGGGACCGCATGGTATGTCGCTGGCCAATCACCAGACAACTGGAAATTTCACAGATTTCTCGGATATGGACAACCCCGATGTTGCTGTCTGGACCGATCTGGCATCGAGGTTTTTAAGGCGTCATTTTAGCGTCTGATCGTAAAACCGGTTAACGCCATCAGACAATATCACGATGTTTCCTTCTATGTCGGTTCGCAATACTTTTACGTCTGCATTAAATAGCTTTTTCAGTGTCTTCCTGGTGGGCAAGCCTCTATCGTTTGTACCCACACTGATCACGCCAATGGCAGGGCTGACGGCCTCTAGGAAGGCTCCAGACGTTGATGTTGAACTCCCGTGATGACCGACCTTCAAAACATCTGCCCGGACGTCATAGCCGTCATCAAGGATGGCTTGCTCCGCGTCTGTTTGAGCATCGCCTTCGAAAAGAAATACCACCTTCCCATAAGTCAATCGTGCAACAATGGAATAATTGTTGAGATCGTCCCATATCGCATCGCGTGATATAATCTGGAGTTGGGTATCTGGCTCATCAATTAGAAACTCACCCTGCCTTGGGTATTTTATTACACAATTTTTTCTTTCGATAGCGTCTATAAAATCATAATAGGATGGATCATTCGGCAACTGATTTTCAGGGACTTCTGGCATGACAATCACGCCGATTGTAAAAGTATCTACAACCTCCGCCATGCCGCCAATATGATCCTTGTGCGGGTGTGTCGCTATCAGAATGTCAATCTGGCTGATTCCCTGAGCGCTGAGCTGCTCGGCAACAGTGGTCTCCACGTCACTGTATCCGGCGTCAATCAGTATGTTTCGTCCATCCGGTAGCTGGCAGAAGATGCTGTCGCCCTTGCCGACATCCAGAAAGGTAACTTTAAGTGTTTCGCCAGGTTCAACTGTTTTTTGTGTCAAAATCATAATCAGGACAGTGATAACCACCGCACCCGTTAATGTGATCGCTAAAGCTACCTTAGCCGTTTTTCCCTTAAACATTTTTGCTCTTTGCGTCTGGTAAGGCTAAATAAGTTGCCGAGATGAAGACTTTCATCAGATCTCGATCGTCGATACTATCCAACAGAATATACGGCTTGGCGCCATTATAGGGCGGCGCCATTTCAGCGTTCGGGAGGATAGCATGACCTGCATCAGTAGGTTTTATATAGAGTTGTCCGCCGCAGATCAACCCGATTATTTTACCATTACAATATAGACCATATTCTCCAAACATAATTCGCGCAGTGATTTCACCGGCGCCGCTGAGCTGATCGCAAACGTATTCGACAAATTCTCGTGATGTCGACATAATAAGCCTCCTAGTGTTTTCTCAGGATCATGACGCAGGAGAAGACAATCACCGCAATCATACCCAGTTGTATAATGCCCAGATTGGCCCCAAAAATAAAATAGGAGCACGCAACCGGGTACAGAATCATCAGCGCGTTTTGCAGAGGTCCGATCTCGATCATTGTACCATGACGCATGGCCAGCTGCAGTGCAACAAATTGCAGCACACCGCACACCAGATAAAGATACGGGTATGGCGTGTCGAAATAGCTGAAAATATCAAATCCTAAGCTCTTGACAACGACATTCATAATGACCAGGCCAAAGCCGCCTGCACTTCCCGCAACAATCGACAGGATAATGGTTTGCGGCTTTCTGCCGATTTTTCCAATCAACCCTGGGATAATCAGTACGATCGGTATTGCGAGCAAAATGTAGAACGCAGTCTGATCAATGGTAGACGTCTTGGCAGTTTGATCCAGCAGGCTCAAGAAAAAAATGCCGGCAATCATGGTGAACGAAAAAATAAAGTCCGACACATAGAGCTTTTCTTTCAGCAGCAAAAAGGATAACAGCACAATCACCGTAATGCCCCAGCCGGAGATGGCTGAAATGATATGCGGCGGAAGCGATTGCGATGCTATGGCGTTGGGGATAGCCCCAGAATTGTAAAGAATAAAGCCTAAAATCCAAATGCCAATTGATTTGTAAAAGGCACTGCTTTTTTTGCCAGTCCATTTTGTCCATGCACCGCCGGCTTTGGTCAAAACAATGCCGGTCGAGAAAATTGTAAAGCCCAGTAGTGAAAGAAGAATACTGACAATGTCCAAAATGTCGCCACCTCTCTGTTATAACTACTATATCAGAAGATGATATCACCAGACAAATATGTTCACCATTTAAATTTGACAGGTCTCTTGCTGTGCCGCAGCAAATAAAAACCCCAAGATCTTGCAATCCTGAGGTTTTGGCGGAGAAGGAGGGGGTCGAACCCTCGCGCGGGTTACCCCGCCTAAAGCTTTAGCAAAGCCTCCCCTTCGGCCACTTGGGTACTTCTCCGTAGTTGGTTATGATTTTATATAATGCACACAAAGCGGTGCTTTGCGATAATTGGCTGGCGGAGAGAAAGGGGTTCGAACCCTTGACAGACTTTCATCTGTGCCGGTTTTCAAGACCGGTGCCATAAACCAACTCGACCATCTCTCCTTGATCCTTCTTGTGCTTTGCTATTTTACAATGAGCGGTCTTGGTTTGTCAATTCTTTTTACTCGAATCATGCGCTGATAAGCGCCTGTTTAAGGCTGTTTTTCGGCTGTTCTGACACACAGCAACCGCTGTGTTACAATATCAGAAAAAAGCGTTAAGGGTTTCTCTGGCAAACAACAAACTGATATTACAGATTGCCATTCTTGCTCCGTCGGCAAATATGTTGAAAACAAATTTGGTTGATCCAATATGAGGTTTTCACGAAATATATTCCCTCTGATTTGCGGTAATATTGCCAGGTAGAAAATATTTGCTTCCACTAAATCCTGAAAAAAGTGGCTGCCATATGAGATTTCAGGAATCATATCGGCTGTTTCAAAAGCGATTTCTCCTAGCACTGAAACATTATTGATTTCCGAAAAGCTGATTGGTATACCCAAAGATGGCGTTGACGTTCCCCAGCGGCCTGGGCCAAGAAGCATCGTGGGCGCATTCTCAGGATCTGCTACAAGCCGATTAAGTTTGCCGATAATCCGGGCGACCTGATATCGGTCGCGTTCATTAAGCTCAACGTATTTATCCGGACGAACATATATTATATTCTTAATAGATACATTGACATTTCCACCCATGAAATGGCCAGTTGATTGAACGAGTATATCATTATTATCTGCTTCATCCGGTATTTCAACACTAGGCCCGATTCGCTTGGTTTGCAGGGGTCTGCACTGCAGAAGATTGATCATTCTCTTGCCGTTATGCGTCGGGTTTACGGTAAACTCAATATCTACTGGGTACTTATAGGCCTTTTCCAGGACTTTTAGCATTGATCGCATCGCACTTGTAAATGAATTATCGGACAACACTTTATGAAAATTGATAAACCATTGTTGTCGATTTCTAATGCCCAGATCTGCAAGCTGCCTGGTTGCTTCCCAGTCAATATCACCAACTTCGCTTAATTCAAGCATCCTCTCGTCGGTCATCAATTGCTCCAAAGGCAACGTAATCAATTTGTTGATCGAGAGATCCAATAGATCAATATAATGCTGCGAGTATGTCTTTTCGGCGTTTTTATTGTCATGCGTCGACAAAAGGGGTTGATCCAGCGCCACGATGCGCGGGTAGTCTCCTTCAACCCGGTCGACCGCCCTTGTGCCCAGTCCAAAGACCAGTCGCAGCATTCCCGCGCGCGGGTCCAGGAGCTTGTTCCAGACATAGAGATTGTTTGAATTACCAACTCCCGCCAGTTGAGGATAAAAGTATCTGTCATGATATGTGCCCGATACTCGCTGCACCAGCAGCGCCATCTGCTCATCCTTGAATTGCAGACCTCTCTTTTCACGGTAGGCCAGAGCGCTTTCGTTAAGCATGCTGGCGTATACGACTCGCACCGCTTGTTCAAACGCATGGTAACGATCTTCTGGACTGCCTTGATTGGCGCAGAATACACTTTCGTATTTGCCGGCAAACGCGTTCCCAAAGTCATCCTCAAGCAAGCTGCTGGAGCGAACGATGATCGGCGCCTGTCCGAAGTATTCGAGCATTTGTTGAAGTTGCTCGCGGACAGCCGTCGGGAAATGACCTGTCAATAACTTTTCCTTTAGCTCTCCAGCTTTACTGTAAAATCCTTCAGGGGTTTTTTGCTCCAAACGCAGATGCCATAACCCGTTTTGAACAATATAGGTGTAAAAAAGATCCGATCCCATGTAGAATGAATCATGAGGTTCCATCTCCAAGGCGGCCAAAACTGGGTGGCCTGACATAGCCTTTTCAATTATTTTTCGGGCAAGAAGCATACCAACCGCTTTACCGCCGATTTTACCGGTACCAATTTGACGATTCTTAATATTGATAATATCGTTGATATCAAAATACTGCCGGCTGAGACGCCCAATCCTGCCTTCATTGTCAATAAGCAATCCGCAGAGCCTGTTGAACATGGACTTCTGCTCACGTTCACTAATGTGCGGATGCTGTTCAGCTTGTTGAAAAAGCCGATCCCAATAGTCAATCTGACGAGATGTCTGGTACTGAAGCGGATTAGCTCCAGAAAACAAACTTGCGACATCTGCGCTGTTGGCAATTGGGCTCAATTGATCGTTTTCCATTTTGTGCGGCAAAAACATTGTTGACGAATAGCGTTGCCAGACTTTAAGGGGGTGAATATAAATGCGTTGCTCTTGGTGGTATAAATCAATCAACAGTTGCGTTGTGTCTCGGATTCTCGCGATTGTGTCAAAAGTATGCTCGCCGCGCATGATCGCAAAATATGCTACTGTATCCAGCTCAAATAAATAAGGGCATGTAATACGAAAAAAATTACCAACCATTAAGTCCGATGACCATTGATTCAGCAAGTCTGACAAGCAGTCAAACACAAAAAACGCTTTTCGCCCGGCATTTGTAATGATTTGATGCAACTCAGTCGCAAAGGATTCAAACCCTCTGTCGGCACTTAAAGCATGAACTTCGATTCTAGGATCAAGCGAATCACCCTCCAGTACGGGCGAATAGCCAGAAAACTGGATGTAAAGCACTTTGTACTGATCCACAAGCGCCCTCTGTACAAACGGAATAACCATTCGGCGGTAATCACTGATATCATTAAGTTGCCAAACAACATTGTCGCCAAGTCGCAAATAGTCGATGACTTGGTCAAGACTGTCTATACCAGTACTGACTCGGTTAAGCACAAAATTTCACCTCACAAATATGTCATTCTTGTCTGTCGAGCAACTCCAGCAGCCTGTCGAGATCTTCGTTGGAAAAATATGAAATCTGAATGACGCCTTTTCCTTGCATATCTTTTAACCGCACACGCGTGCTAAGACAACTTGTCAGTCTTTGTTCTACATCTTTTATGCTAAGTGTATAGGCAGGATCCGACTTTTTCGCAGCTTTTGGCGGCAAGGATAACTTTTTTACAAGCCTTTCTGTTTCACGTACACTCATTTCATGGTGAATGATCTGTCCTGCTGCCTGTATTTGTGCGGCAGAATCCGGTAATGAGAGTAATGCTCTTGCGTGACCGGCGGTAAGTTCCTCATTCATCAAGAACTTTTTTATTTCATCAGGCAGGTTCAACAACCGTAACGTGTTAGCGATTGCTGGACGAGAGCGTCCAACAACCGTTGCTAACTTTTCCTGGGTCATATCGTGTTCTCTTATCAATTTTTCGAGAGCATATGCTTCTTCAAGTGGATTTAGGTCCTGGCGTTGAATGTTCTCAATCAAGGCATGCTCTAAAACCTGAAGCTCGGTCAATTCACGGATAATCGCGGGCACATAATTCAAGCCAGCCATTCTCGATGCTCGCCAGCGCCGTTCACCGGCAACAATCTTGTACCCTTGTGGTGCTTTACAGACGATAATCGGCTGAATCACACCATTCGCTCGAATCGAAGCGGCGAGATCTTCCAGTTTTTCTTGGTCGAATGATTTCCGCGGTTGATCCGCATTTGGGCTTATGTCGTTTATCTTTAATTCTACAATCGCGCCTTTAATATCATCAGACACCATATCAATGTTCTGAATCAATGCTCCAAGCCCTTTTCCCAAGCCTTTGCCTACAGCAGCACACATTTATTTTTTCCCTCCAGCACGTCGGATCACTTCTTTTGCTAAGGCATCATAACATTCAGCGCCTTTTGATTTTGGATCGTATTCCGTGATTGATTTTCCGAAGCTTGGCGCTTCACTAAGCCGGACATTGCGTGGAATGATTGTCCGGAAGACATGCTCTCCAAAATATCTTCGCACTTCACCCGCAACTTGATGTGCTAACTGGGTTCGCGAGTCGAACATCGTAACGACAACACCGAAAACCGTCAGATGAGGGTTAAGGCCACGCTTTACAAGTGCCACGGTCTCCATCAGCTGAGTCAGACCCTCTAATGCATAGTATTCGCTTTGAATCGGCACCAAAACGCCGTCGGATGCTGTTAATGCGTTAAGCGTCAGCAATCCTAGCGATGGCGGGCAATCCAATAATATGAAATCATATTGATTTCGTACGGATTCCAAAGCTCTTTTTAAAAATGTTTCACGTGAAACAGCGCTGACCAGTTCAATCTCTGCGCCCGCCAATTGAATATTTGCCGGGCAAATCGTCAAGTTTTTCCGTCCCGAATCAAACATTGCACTCTGAATATCATCTTCATTGATTAGAACATCATAAATTGTTTTGTTCATACTGTTTTTATCGATGCCGCATCCGGAAGTTGCGTTCCCCTGTGGGTCCATGTCTATCATTAATATTTTTTGCCCTTTGGCAGCTAAAAGTGTTGCCAAGTTGATGGTAGTCGTTGTTTTACCAACACCACCTTTTTGATTTACGATAGCAAGAACTTGAGACATATGTCACGCTCCTATTTAAGTTCGATTGTAGCATTTTATCATATATGGTTAGATAAAAACAGTCATAGCCAGATGAAATATTATGACAAATCTCAGCAAAAAGCCGTATGTTTCACGTGAAACATACGGCTCATAATCACCTGTTCGCAGCATTATTCGGCTAAATATCAGCTCGTGCATACTTTGCATTGGTCTGGATGAACTCTTTTCGCGGTTCAACCTTGTCACCCATCAGAAGCGTGAACGTCTCATCAGCTGATTGCGCATCCTCAAGTTCGACTTTCATCAACTTTCTTGTTTCAGGATTCATGGTCGTTTCCCACAGCTGTTCCGCACTCATTTCACCCAGGCCTTTGTAGCGCTGAATTTTTGGTTCCTTCCAGCCGGTTTTTTCCTTAATTTCTTCAACATCGCGGTCGGTGTAGGCATAAAACGCCGCGTTGCCGTCATAAACACGGAAAAGCGGCGGGCAAGCAATGAAGACATGCCCGGCGTCGACCAAGGGCCGCATATGTCGAAACAGAAAGGTCAGAAGAAGTGTTCGAATGTGCGATCCATCAACGTCAGCATCAGCCATTAAAATGACTTTGTGATATCGAAGCCTTGATAAATCAAAATCTGTTCCTATGCCAGCACCAAGGGCCAGCACGATCGGTAGCAATTTCTCATTATCATAGACCTTATCGATTCGTGACTTTTCAACATTGAGCATCTTACCCCACAATGGTAAAATCGCCTGATACTTACGTTCACGACCGCCTTTTGCCGATCCACCAGCCGAATCTCCTTCAACAATGAACAATTCACAGAAGGTCGGATCCTTTTCCTGACAGTCTGCCAATTTGCCGGGCAGCGCAGTTGATTCCAATACGTTTTTTCTTCTTGTCATATCTCGAGCTTTGCGGGCTGCATCCCTCGCCCGACTTGCCGAGAGGCATTTATCAATAACAGCTCGCGCAACAGACGGGGTTTCTTCCAGAAATGCCGTTAGTTTTTCGTTAACAACACTTTCGACCATGGGGCGGATCTCAGAGTTGCCGAGTTTTGTCTTGGTCTGGCCTTCAAACTGCGGCTCTGGCAGCTTTACACTGATGATTGCCCCAAGGCCTTCGCGAACATCTTCTCCCTGAAGATTTTTGTCATTTGGTTTAAGCATGCCATACTTTCTTGCATAGTCATTAATAACTTTGGTTAACGCGGTTTTAAACCCGGTCATATGGGTGCCGCCTTCAATGGTAGCAATGTTGTTGGCATAGGAGTAAACATTTTCAGCATAAGAGTCATTGTATTGAATTGCTACTTCGACAAAACAGTCGCCATTGCGTGCAGCAATGTAAATGGGCTGCTTGTGCAATGCTTCCTTATGTTTGTTTAAGTACTCGACAAAGGAAATAATGCCACCATCATAATGAAGGATCTTCTCCACCACCGGCTCAATGCGATAATCATTCAAATGGATGGTGATTTCGCGATTAAGAAAGGCCATTTCGCGATATCTTGTTAACATGATATTGAAATCGTAGTCGAAATCACCAAATATTTTATGATCTGGTTTGAAAACCGTTGTTGTACCTGTTTTGTCGCTGGCGCCAATATCTGTCAGGGGGTGAACCGTCGCTCCGCGTTCAAACCGGATTTTGTACATTCGGCCATCGCGGCAGACGGTAACTTCCATCCATTCGGCCAAAGCGTTGACGACGGACGCACCAACACCATGAAGGCCTCCGGATATACTGTATGCACCGCCACCAAATTTGCCGCCGGCGTGCAATATCGTGTGAACAACCTCAACGGTTGGAATGCCCATTTTAGGATGAATGCCAACCGGGATGCCGCTGCCATTATCAATAATCATGACCGAACGATCGGGGTTGACCGTTACATCGATTGTATCGCATCGCCCAGCTAATGCTTCATCAACTGAATTGGCCACAATTTCATAGACCAAATGATGTAACCCTCGTGGTCCGGTATCACCGATATACATGCCAGGACGTTTGCGAACTGCTTCCAATCCCTCGAGCACCTGAATGTCACTCTCGTTGTATTGAGCGGTATTGTTCGTATCAAACGTATCGTTTTTTGCCTCATCTATCTCATGAACAACTTCTGTAAAATCATCATCAGCAAGCGCTTGCGGATTATCCGCAAGGTTTAGGACTTCGTCAACATTGCCAGAATCACCATCCGCGTTGACTGCTTCCTCAACCCTGCCATTCAATTTCGATTTGTTTTCGGTTTCCATTATTTCACCATCCTGTGATTAAATATATCAATATGATTTACTGATCGACTCCTGCGATTTGACTACTGAGACTCAAACGTCGCTTGAGGGTATATACAGAAATCGGTGTGATATAGATTCGATCGAGCGTCACAACAAAAGATCTGGGAATTTCTGGTGATACGATTTCAATGCGTCCTTGGTCTTCTGCCTGTTTGAGAAAGTCAATTGTCTCTGAATCAGCAGTCGTTGTACCATCAAAATCGAAAATTCCGACAATGAATTTGTCGGAAACCGTGCATTCGCCGCCAATATGGACATACATACAGGTGATCCGTCCCTTCAGGCAGGCGGTCTCTTCTTTGACTGCCCAACACAAATATTATAGCATAACATGTCCTATTGTTCCATCTTTCGAACGGTACCTTGATCAACTTTGAAAAAGGAAAACTGGCTGTTATCATCACCTTGCCTGTTGGTATTTAGATGGTCTCGACGAATTTCGTTGACAACCTGTTGAGCATCTGTACAAGTCACGAAAACCTGCGCATCCTTAATATTCTCTAACAGACTTATTCTTCTGCTTTCGTCGAGTTCTGACATCACATCATCGAGCAAAAGAACCGGGGCTTCTCTTGTATCCCGACGCAGAATATCCAACTCAGCTAGTTTTAATGAAAGAACGACCGATCGCTGTTGTCCTTGCGACGCGTATGGTTTAAGCCCTTCACCATTCAATAACAACTCCAGGTCGTCCCGATGAGGCCCTATGCCCGTTATTCCTTTATCTATGTCATCGTTAATCATTGTTTTTAGTTTTTCATAATAGATGTTTATGATTTGATCTCTGTTCATTTTAGGCCGTATTCCGGCTATTGTTCGATATCTTACGCTTATTACTTCTTTTCCGGATGATATCCTGTCCTGCGCAATTGCTGCTGATTCAGAGATGCGAATTGCATAAATCATTCGCTGCTCAATCAAGCCTGCCGCTTGTTCGGCTAATGCCTGATCCCAAACATCAAGCTGAAGCAATGACTGTTCATCAAGACTTTTCTGACCGAAGACTCTGTTGTCACGAAATGTTTTTAGTAAACGATTTCGCTGAAGCAAGTTTCTTGTATATTGCTGAAGATTGACAAAATATGAAGGGCGGACTTGTGAAATAAGAAGATCAAGGTATCGCCGACGAGTGGCTGGCCCTTCTTTTACTAACATCAAATCTTCTGGCGCAAAAATAACCGCATGAAATAGGCCCATCAAATCGCCAATTTTTTCAAGTTTTAAACCATTTACGCGAACAATTCTTTGTGATCTTGATCTTTTTGGATCGCCAGAAACGACTTCAAGATATTCTATTTCTATTTCTTCTTCCGAACCATTTTGATTTGTATAGACGATTCGAACTTTATAGTGATCTGATAAATGCCTGATTATTTCTGAGTCACGTGCTGTTCGATGGGAGCGTGCACAAGCACAAAGATAAATCGCTTCCAAGATATTTGTTTTTCCTTGTGCGTTATCACCAAAAAAAACATTAATACCGGAATCAACATCAATTGAAAGCCGTTCATAGTTCCGAAAATCAGTTAATTCAATTTCACGGATAATCATCCAATATCCATTTATCTATGTTTTATCGGCGCAGCGGCAGAACCAGATAAGAAAATTCCTGGCTGTCGGTGGGCTTTATGACGCAAGGTCCCATGCTGCCATTAAAAACAACCGAAACTTCATCTTCATCAATGGCCTTCAAGGCATCAAGAAAATAGCGAGGATTAAAATCGATGTCAATCCGGTTTCCAGTCATGGCAACCGTTATTTCTTCGCGCAAAGTTCCAACCTCAGTGTTGGCACTGACGACCAGCGTTTCGTCATCAGTCATGGTCAGGCGGACAGGAAAACGTCTCTCTTCAGTCGTAATGACCAACGAAGCTCTTTCAATAGCTGCCAACATGGCTGCGGGCATGATGGTCATTGTTGTTTCTGCTGTTTGTGGAATAATTCCTTTGTAATTCATATATTCGCCTTGAATGAGCCGAGAAACCAATTTAACGCGTCCGGTATCAAAGCGAATATGATTTTGCGATGGATATATTTCGACGCTGCTGTCATTGCTCTGTAAAATTCTTCCTACTTCACCGATCGCTTTACCAGGGATAATAAATTTCATTGCGGGTAAATTTTCACCAATATCATTTTTTCGCAAGGCTAATCTAAAACCGTCAATTGCAACCAACTCAAGACTTTTTCCATCGCAATTAAAAAAACAGCCGTTTAATATGGGTCTGCTTTCATCAGTACTTACAGCAAAGATTGTTTGTCTGATCATGTCTTTTAAAATATTTTGTTTCATACTGAGTTGCTGCGAATCTTCAACAACTGGTATTTTTGGATAATCTTCAGCACGAATTCCTTTTATGGAAAAATGTGTGCTGCCGCATTCAATTTGAATAGCTAAGTTGTTATTGGTTTCAATAGTCACAATATCATCGGGCAATTTTCTAATAATGTCGCCAAACATACGGGCATTAATAACAATACTGCCTGACTCAGGAACATCAGCCTCAATTTGACACTCAATGCCTGTTTCCAAATCATAGCCTGTTAACTTTACTCCATTTTCGGCTTCAACTAAAATGCCATCCAAAATCGGCAAGGTAGAACGGGTTGCAACGGCTTTTTGGACGATGCTGATTGCTTCCATTAATCTGTCACGGGAACATATTAGTTTCATTTTGGGTTCCTCCTTGGCGTAATCAGCCTGTTGTACCTAATTATATATATTTTATCACTTTTATTCTTATAGTGTGTTAATGATGTTGATAACTCTTGAAAGTGCTTCTGCTGCTGAATTTCAGCCCCTTTGAAAAGTGTTGATAACCCTTGCGTTTAGGTCAGTGCTTTGTGGATGATTTTAAACTTTACCGGAGTCAACAGTCAATCCACAAGATCCTTTTCCACATTTCCCCATTGTTTGTGGAAAATCAACTTGATATGCGCTTTTTGATCTCCTCAATATCTTTTACCAGGGGGCCATTGGCGTGCAAATCATCGCCGACCTTACTGCAGGAATGCATGACCGTGGTGTGGTCACGGTTGCCAAACTCAATACCGATTTGCGGAAGGGTCATACTCAGTAAATTTCGGCACAAATACATCGCGACCTGGCGAGGATTGGTTACTTCTTTGCTTCTGCGGTTAGATTTAAGGTCTTCAACTGTTACATGAAAATAGCGCGCGACGACATCCATTATGACACTTGAATCGACCTTTTTTCCGGCCATTGGCTGTATGATATCTTTCAATGCTTCAGCAGCGACTTCAGGTGTTATGGATCCAGCAAGCATGGAATAACAAAGAACCGTGTTGAATGCGCCCTCTAATTCTCGGATGTTTGAAGCAATGTTTGCAGCAATAAAATCAAAGACATCATCCGGAACAGACACTTGATTAATTTGAGCGCGCCGTTTAAGAATTGCAACACGGGTTTCATAATCCGGTGGTTGAATATCGACAGTCAAACCGCAGGCAAAGCGCGTGCGAAGGCGTTCTTCAAGGGAAATAAGACTTTGAGGGGGCTTGTCACAAGTCATGACGATGTTTTTGCCGGATTCATAGAGCGTGTTGAAGGTGTGAAAGAATTCGATCTGCATTTGTTCTTTCCCTTCAATAAACTGGATATCATCAATTAAAAGCATGTCCGTATTGCGGTACTTGTTACGGAAATCGTCGTACTTGTTCTCTTTGATCGCAAAAATAAATTCGTTTACAAATTGTTCGCACTGAACATAGAGGATATTCTTTTTAGGATGACTGGACATCAAAAAATTACCGATGGCATGCATCAGATGCGTTTTTCCAAGCCCGGAGCCACCATACAGAAAAAGAGGATTATAATTGCGGCCGCCTTGCTTTTCTGCGACGGCAACGCAGGCAGCATGGGCAAAACGATTACCGCTTCCAACAACAAAGGAATCGAAGCTGTATTGCGGATTGAGGCGACTATTACTAATCTGACCCGATGCGTCACGCTCGGTTGCGCTGCCGAGCGCATCAGCATGCGGAGCGAAGGCGATTTCCTGTGAACCAACGATAATTTTAACATCATAATCGGTCGAAAAGGCCATTTTCAAAGTGTTTCGAATCAGTGGAACATACTGGTCGACAAAGGTTTTGTGAAAATCATTGGGAACAGACAGCAGAAAAACACCCTGATCTGCCGAAAGCGGTTCCATCGGCCGGATCCAGGTGTTTAAACTGATTTCTGAGATTTCGCCTTCCAAAAGACTGACCGCGCGCCGCCAGAGGCTTTGCACATCGGGACGAGCCATGACTACACCTACCCTGTTACGAAAGTATATCCATATTAGCAGAAAACAGATGAATATAAAAGGTAATGACCCCGGCAATTTTTCTGTGATATACTTGAAAAAGAGGTACAATATCGTGGATTTTGTTTTTTTTGCCTTTAGTGCACTCTGCATGGGTTTTGTAATCCTGCTGCTGTTCTTGATAGGAATCAAAAAGGAAATGTCTCTACGACCCTTGTACATGCTTGTTGCAGCGGTTGTAGCAGCAATTTATTATTACCTTGAAGTCACCTTTTTCAGCAAAGACCTTGGTTTGTATTACTTGTCAAATCTCGTTCCACAGGGACTTTTGCTAATTCTCCTAGGCATGTGGCTGCTTCGCCGCGAATTGTCGTGATAAGAGCAGTTCGGCCGGCAGGGGAACCTCCAGTCCTATTGTTTGATTTGGGTGACGTATTGGTGCGCATTTCAAAAGCGGATGATTTATGGCCGGGTCAAGAAATCAAGCCGGGTGCTCTGACTTACGAGCAACGCTGGGTAAACAGTCAGACCGTTCATGATTATGAAACGGGTCGGCTGCGTGGGATCAATAGCTTTTTCCAAGCCGCTCGCGCCGAAATCGGGATAACAATAACAGAAGAAGCGTTTCCGAGCGCTTTTTTGCGAATAATTGGCTGCCTATTTGAAGAAACAATACCCATCCTCACAGCTCTCAAAGAGTATTATCAATTGTATCTTCTTTCAAACATCGGTGAAGATCATTGGCATTATTGCCGGGATCAGCTTGGGTTGGGTCAATTTTTTGAACAGACGTTTTTATCATATGAATTGGGCATGCTTAAACCCGAAGCGCGGATTTTTTCAACGACGCTTGCAACAATCGGAATGGACCCAGCAAGAATTTGGTATTTTGATGATCGTCAAGAAAATTCAGCCGCTGCCAGGCGATTTGGTATGCAATCTTTTACAACAAAAGGCGGGCAGCCGCTGATGTCAGAATTGCAAAGGTTGAATCTGCTACAATAAAAATGGCACAAACAAATAAGGGTGAAAGAAGATTTTATATGAACTGTTTTTCGAAAGAAAACGCCCCATCCTTTTGGAAAGACTATACAGGAATGACGTATCTGAGAGGCTGGCTTGGGCAGAGCAGAACGTGTCCAGCCTGTGGTCGCCTTCATACGATCAGAACACGCAGTATGAACGAGGGCGTCGGGATTGCTCACAACATCGGACAACATCTTGATGAACTGGGCTTCAAGGGACGCTGTGCTGTTGTGATGGATCAAAACACGCGGCAGGCCGCAGGATTGGAACTGTTAGATGGGTTGTCAAATTTCAAGCCAAAAGCGGTCGTTTTTGACCGCGCCGACCTGCATGCCGACGAACAAGCGCTCGGCTGTCTTTTGATCGCACTGGCCGACAAACCAAACTTCATGGTCTCCTGCGGTAGTGGTACGTTAACCGACATCACGCGATATACCAGTCTGATGACCGGCATTCCTTTCGTTGCCTATGCAACAGCGGCATCGGTTGACGGCTTTGCATCTACGACCACGCCCGTTCTCAACCGCGGCTTCAAGACGACCTTTCCCGGGGTTGCACCGGAGGCGATCTTTTACGACCCCGATGTGCTGGCGGCTGCGCCGGATAAAATGACGGCGGCCGGTTTTGGTGACGTCATGGCCAAGATCATCGGGCTTTTGGATTGGCGACTGGCCTTCGCCGTCGAGGACGAAGCATATTGCCCGCTGATTGCCAGCATTGTTGACCAGGCGGTCGGCGAATGTCTGACCATGGCGGCCGATCTGGCGGATAAACCGGCCGCTGGTCATCGTGGCGCGGCGTGCAGCCGACTGATGGAAACGCTTTCGCTGACAGGTATTGCCATGCAGATGATGGGGTCATCCCGACCGGCATCCGGCTCGGAACACCATATCTCGCACCTTCTGGAAATGCGGGACATTCAGCAGCACCGCGAGGGCAGCCTGCACGGCGACAAAGTTGGCATCGGTACGCTGATCAGCATGACGATCTACAGCCGGCTTTTCGCCGGTGATCGACTTCCAGCCCAGCGCAAACTTATGTCAGCGGAACGGTGGCAAAGCGAGGTGCGACGCGTTTTTGGCTCCACGGCAGATGCGGCCTTGGCCATTAATACGCCCCATCCGCCGCAGGGAACCGAGTGGGAACGTCAAAAACGTCAAATCGAGCAATCGATGGAAAGCTTTGGCTATGATGTGGTTCGGTCTTTTGAAAAACTCTTGCCGGCCGTACGCGACAAAATTGCGGCTCTTGGCGGACCGGTTCGTCCCGATCAATTGGGGTATTCTGTCCAGGACACCTACGATGCCATTGCTTTTGGCAAAGAAGTGCGACCCAAGTTTACGACGCTGCGACTGGCCGAGCGCTTCGGGTGGCTTTATGATCTTGCCGAAGAAATATCGGCGGGGCTGCCGACAGGGCGTATTTATTAGTATCCCTTCTGAAGCGGGGATTGAATCAAGAAAATCTCAAGACTGGCAGATCAAATCGCAACCTGCTATCATAAAGACATCTTATGTCACCAGAGAGGTTGCCAAATGACAATGCTAAAATTTGCCCTGATCGGTTGCGGCAAGGTTGCGATCAAGCACCTGAAAGCCGTCCGATACCATCATCACGACATCACGCTGGTGGCGCTGGTTGATACGCAGCCGGCCGCAGCTGCTGCATTGTTGAACGCATGCGGTTTTTCCAAAAGGGATGCTGCCGCCATACCGGTTTATGCCGATGTACAGACCATGTTGGACGCGGTCAAGCCTGATCTCGTAGCCATCACGACACCCAGTGGCACGCATTTTGCCATCGGTCTCGCGGCCATCGCCGCGGGAGCCCATGTGGTGATCGAGAAGCCGCTGACGTTGTCGCTTGATGAGGCTGACCGACTGCTGACAGCAGCTAATGAGCGCGGCCTGCAGATTGCAGTCGGTCATATTTACCGCTTTTTCCCAATGGTGCAAAATATTCAACAGGATTTAAGGCGTGGAAAGTTTGGCCGCATTCTTGCCGGCGACGTCAAGGTTCGTTGGGGCCACGATCAAGCTTACTACGATCAGGCAGCGTGGCGTGGCACCTGGGCTCAGGACGGCGGCGCGTTAATGAATCAAAGCATCCACGCGCTGGATCTGATGACCTGGCTGCTCGGCAGTCGAGTTGTTATGGTCAGCGGTTGGATTGACCGCATGACCCACCGCATGGAGGCCGAGGACTATGGATTGGCCATGCTGCGGCTGGCAAACGGAAGTTATTGTCAAATCGAAGGAACTACGAATACCGATCCGCACCGTCCGGAGGCATCGTTTTACATCCTCTGTACCGAGGGTGAAATTCGCGGCGGCATTCTCGCAGGGCGGCCCTTCATTGAAGTACGAGATCGGCAAGGTCACAAACTGACCAGCCGCTATTTGCGACGCTTTTTAGCAGAAAAAATGCAAGTGGGCGGGATCGGGGCGCTGATCCAACTCAAGAATCCGCACAGCGGCATTTACGGCGATTTGATCAACATCATCCGCAACGGTGGAACGCCTCTGGCCGATGGTTTTTCAGGCCGCGCAGCGGTTGAATTGGTCCTGGCAATTTATAAATCAGCATTGAATAAGCAGCCGGTGGAATTGCCGATATGCGATTTCAAACTTGAAGATATGAAAGGGTATTTTCCGGTTCAATGATGGGCCGTGGCCAGCTTTCGACGGCGCAGTTTGAGCATGCCAGCTTCTTCCATCCAGGTTAAGCTGTCACGGAAGGTGGCCAGTAGCGGACGAGGCTGATAGCCGAGTTCGCGGGTTGCCTTCTCGTGGCTGATGTTGCTGTTTGACTCTAGAACCGCAATGCTGTAGGGGGTAAAAATCGGCTTGATGTGCAGAATATGGCAGGCAACGCCAGAAAGCCAGGCAGCTGCCCTTACCAACCAGTTGGGTGCGAAAAAGATTATTGGATGATGTTGACCAAGTGCTTCGCGTTCAAGATGAATAACCTCTCGTAAAGTGACGCGGTGTCCCGAGAGGATGTAGCCCTGGCCCGGGCGTCCTTTTTCGGCGGCGCCCATCATGCCGTCGACGACATCGCGGACATCGACAAAATTATAGGCACCATTGAAAGACATGACCAACTTGAGCCAGCCCTGCGAGCTGAGGTATTTGAGAAGATGCCCCATTTGCGACATTTGATAATCAAAGGGGCCAATAACGCCGCTGGGAAACACCACCACGGCATTCAGCCCCCGGCTTATGCCTTCATAAACGCAAGCAGTGGCTGCTGATTTTGAATTTGCATAGGGACCGAGCAAATCGGGAACGGGGAAGATATCAACTTCGGAGATCAGCTGATTGTTGGGCAGATCCGGTAATGCGTGCACGGAGCTGACATAAACCAGACGTTCAACATGAAACTCCAGACAAGCATCGACAACATTTTGCGTGCCGCCGACGTTAACTTGTTCCAGAAGACGAGGATGTCTCGGAGCGATATCAATCAGCCCTGCCAGATGGAAGACAAGACGAGCGCCGTTGACGGCCCGACGAACATCGGCGGTCCTGCGGATGTCACCATAGTACATTTCCAGCGTCAGCCCGTCAAACATATGCAATTTTTCGTGCGGTTGAAGCAGAACGCGAATCATCTCGCCGGGGTATCTTTGCGCGAGTTGATTGACTAAAACGTTGCCGATATGGCCGGCGGCGCCGGTGACGAGGATCATATCAATCACTCCTGACTGAAAGAAAGCTTTTGGGAGAAAAAATCCTGACAGGCGGCGCTCCCGATTCGCACTGACAGGTTGAGGATACACAACCATTATAGCAGATCAGGGGGTGACCAAACTGTAACATGTGCATTTTTAATCCAGAGCCGTTTTTTCCGCAAGAACAGGTAGAACTACAGGCAAAAGTTTGCTAACATGATGTATGTTGAATGAGTTCGACAGGAGAGACAAATGCATAATGCAAACGCGGCCAATTCTGCTGAATATTCGGCATTTCGAAAACAGCGCGACGCCATTTTTTCACCGGCGAATTTCACCGACGAGATCTGTTCACAACTGAACAGCCATTACAAATTAGTCACGCAGCGATACTGGAAAATCTTAGATGACATGGTGCCTGTCAATGTCAGCGAAAATCATTTGATTGATAAGGATGGCCATGAACGCTATTCGTATAAAAATCTTTTCAGCGCAGGTGATTTTGCGTCGATTCTTGTGCACAGCGATGAAACAAAGTATCTTATTTTCCGCTGCGATCAATTTGGCTACAGTGTCCTGAATCTGACAACTTTCCAGGACTACCATTTTTATCCGCAGGGAGCACTGTATCGAGAACCGTTGTTTATGTGGACCGACGTCCATTATAACAACCGTAACAATATTTTGGCTGCCTCGGGGTACTTTTGGGCTGCGCCCAGCGATGTAATGCTGATGGACTTTACCCATCCCATGGATGACCCTGGCAAGCAGATTGTACTGCGAGAGATCATTGACCCCGATTATCGGAAATACTGCGATATCAACTTCATGGGTTGGAGCAAAACCGATATTCTTTTGGAACTTGAGGACTATGAAGGCAATGGTATGCTTAAGGCTGGTATACGGGAATTTGAATACCGCAAATGGCTGGCGGGATAAGAAAAGCAGGTGAGTACCATGAACAAAAACAAAGCGCTTCCACCCAACCCGAATCTTTCGATCGACTATTCCGCTCGCCCGTTGCGCGAAATCTGGCTGGCCGGTGGCTGTTTCTGGGGTACCGAAGCATACATGGCGCGCATAGCCGGTGTGGCTGATACGGATGTCGGGTATGCCAACGGCAACAAGGAAAACCCTACCTACGAAGAGGTTTGCACCGGAAGCACCGGCTATGCCGAGACGGTTGAAGTTCGTTATGACCCGGAGCGGATCAACCTTGGCGAGTTGCTCGGCCACTATTTTGAGATTATCGATCCAACCAGTTTAAACCGACAAGGCAACGATGTTGGCAGTCAATACCGCAGCGGCATCTACTATCGGGACCCAGCCGATCTGCCAATCATTGAAGCGGCAGTCGCCAAGATCGCCAAACTCAACGCCAAACCGATCGCGACGGAAATCAAGCCGCTGGCGAATTTCTACCGGGCCGAAGAGTACCATCAGGATTATTTGGAGAAGAATCCCAATGGCTATTGCCACGTAAGCTTTGCTACGCTACCTCGATTTATCAGACCGGACGACAAGGAACTGCGGGTCAGTCTGTCACCGATCCAGTACCAGGTCACCCGCCAAAACGCTACGGAACAGCCCTTTTCCGGTGAGTACTGGAACAACTCCGAACCAGGTTTGTATGTTGATATCACCACTGGTGAGCCGCTGTTCTGCTCCTGCGACAAGTTTGATGCCGGATGCGGCTGGCCGAGCTTCACGCGACCGCTACAGAACATCGCGGTAGTCGAAAAGCGTGACACCAGTCACGGCAGGGAACGGGTCGAAGTACGAAGCCAAATCGGAGACTCGCATCTGGGTCATGTATTTACAGATGGACCTGCTGCCGATGGTGGATTGCGCTATTGTATCAACAGCGCGGCAATCCGGTTTATACCACTCGACAAAATGACTGCGATGGGATACGCCGACTTGGTTGAGCGATGCAAAAAGCATGATTAGGAATTTGTTGGTGGTGCTATGAAAAATATAAATAATCACTTAACGCTGAAGATTGTCTATGTGCTGATATGCATCTCCCTCGCGGCTTTTGTTGGAATCAACACAATTCTTTTGATAACTTCGAATACATCCAATGACCCCAAGATACTGGTCAGCGATGGTGTGCTGATAAGCGCCAAAGGCGGCAAAGGCAGCTATACAATCCCCGGGAATCTTGGGATTACCGCCATCGGGAAAAACGCCTTTTATGAAAATGCTGAATTAACGTCGATTACTATTCCAAATGGCGTAACATCAATCGGTGAAGACGCTTTTGACTTTTGCACCAGCTTAAGTTCGCTTACGCTACCCGATGGATTATTGACGATCGAGCCAATGGCATTTGCCAATTGTTACAATTTATCGTCAATTAACATACCGGACAGTGTGACCAGTATCGGCCAAGGCGCATTAATGGGATGTTTTAGCATCAAGTCGATTTCGATTCCGCCCAGTGTAAAAACAATCGGCGATGGTGCGTTTTTCGGGACAAGCCTGAGCAAACCACTCTTGATAGATCAAGGTAAAATCTTATGCTTTGTACCAGAAGATTATGCGTCTTACGTTATACCGAAAACGGTCACCACAATTAACGGCCTTACTTTCAATTTTCATGAAAAGCTAACAACGATCGAAATCCCCGACTCCGTAACATCAATTGGAACCATGGCTTTCTCAAATTGTTCAAACCTGGAGTCAATCGTGATCCCCGACTCCGTTACATCAATTGGGAATGCGGCCTTTATTTTTTGCACTAACTTGGTGTCGATCGAGATCCCTGACTCCGTGACATCGCTTGGGGCAGCGGCCTTCGCTCATTGTAAAAATCTGGTGTCAATTCGTATTCCAATAGGGAACATTAAAGTTGGAACGGGAGCATTCTTGCGAACCAAACTTCATGATCCGATCATTGTCGATTATGGCAAAACGCTAGCCTTTGTTCCACCCGATTATTTCTATTATGAAATTCCGAATACGGTCACTCAAATCGGTGAGGGAGCTTTCAATAATTGCATAGCGCTGTACAAAGTTGAAATTCCAGAAGGTGTCGAATCCATTGGTAACGGCGCGTTCAATAGTTGCACACGGCTTAACGGGATAGAGTTGCCAGAGAGTTTGACCAGCATCGGCGAGGGAGCGTTTTCAAGCTGCGAAGCATTGGAAACCATCAATATTCCAAAGGCGATTACAGCGATTGGTGAAGGCACATTTTCTGGCTGCACCAAATTGGCAGCAATAGCCTTACCGGAAAACATTAACTCGATCGGCGAGAGGGCATTTACGTCCACTGCTTTGCCCAACCCAATTATGACCAACAACGGTAAAACGCTGTGTTATGTTCCTGCCACTTATACTGCGTACGAGATTCCCGACTCCGTCACATCAATTGGCGGCGGTGCCTTTTACGGCTGCGAACAGATGACGCAAATTGAAATCCCCGCTGGCATTCAGTCCATTGGCTATCGTGCTTTTTACGAATGCAATGAATTAAAATCAATCGAAATCCCAGCCGGAGTTACCTTTATTGGGCAAGAAGCCTTTGTCGGTTGTGAAAAATTAGAATCAATAACCATAAACAAGGGTATAACAAGCATCAGCCAAGCAATGTTTTTCAGGTGCTTGTCACTATCGACGATTAATCTCCCGAACGGTATTACCAAGATCGAAAGCACCGCCTTTGAGCGATGCCTCAGCTTAAAGGATATGACCATTCCTGAAGGTGTTGTTACCATTGAGGACTATGCTTTCGCTGAGTGCGCCAATTTAAAGACGATCCAAATTCCGGCCAGCGTGAAACACATCGGCTTTCGTGTCTTCGACGACGCGGACGAGCTGATCATCCAAGCCCCTGCGGATTCCTTTGCTGAAGAATATGCCTTGCAAAACGGCATCCGCTTTGCAAGCACAACGGAAAAATAAATAATCGAGGAGACAATGATGCGTTATACAGACGAAGATGAGACCGAAATCACATCAGATTTTACGGTCGAAGCTGGTGTGCTCCTTCGCTATACGGGCGATGAAACAGAGGTCATGATACCGGGCGATCTTGGCATTACAACAATCGGCAAAGAATCCTTTGCGGCAAAGCCTTATCTTGAAACGGTCACGATACCCGAAGGGGTCAAAACAATTGAGGACGCGGCATTTGCCGACAGTGGTCTGTCGATGATTGTCATACCCAGCAGTGTAACGGCAATCGGCAACGGTGCCTTTTTCGGGACCTATCTGACCAATCCGGTTTACATTAACGATGGCGCGACGCTGTGTTATGTTCCTGCCGACACCCCGTCGTTTCTGATCCCAGCGGGAGTGACAACAATAGGCAATGAAGCCTTTTTCGGCTGTGATGAATTGGTATCCCTGAACATCCCAAACGACGTAGCCAAGATTGGCGATGGCGCGTTCGCCGGTTGCAGCCGACTACAGTCCATCCATCTGCCGGACAGCTTGATTGAAATCGGCGAAGATGCCTTTGCTGACTGTATCAGCCTGACCTCCGTCATTTTGCCTGACGGCGTTTTGACAATCGGGGCTGCTGCCTTTTCTGGCTGCGGAAACTTGGCAAAAATCACGCTTCCGTCCGGGATCAAGGAGATCGCAGACAAGATGTTTATCGACTGCGTCATTCTGGCATCAGTCACACTGCCTTCTCAGGTCGAAAGAATTGGCGAGGGCGCATTTTTCAATTGCGAAAAACTGACAACAATTTCGCTGCCGGAAAGCATCGTCGAAACCGGTGAAAATGCCTTTCAAAACACCGGCGTTTCCATCCCGCTGATCATCAACAAGGGACAAACACTGGCTTTTGTTCCTGAATCGTATACGTCATATGAGGTTCCCGCCACAGTAACCCAGATCAATGGGACGGCGTTCGCAACCTGCTTTAAACTCAAGACCGTCACGCTGTCCGAAAATCTGCAACAAATCGGCAATGGAACCTTTCAGGATTGCGTGAATCTCGAACGCATCGCTATTCCCGATGGCGTGACCCGGATTGGCTCGTTTGCCTTTTCGGGTTGTATTAGCCTTGTAGACGTGTCAATTCCAGACAGCGTCATTGAGATCGGCGATGAAGCTTTTGCCAGATGCGGCGCACTGTCCACTTTGCGCTTGCCAACCGGATCCATGCAAATTGGCGGCAGTGTCTTCTGGGGCGCTGGTTTGCAGGAAACCGTTCACGTCAATAATCAAGAAACCCTTTGCTTTGTCCCAGACAAATATGTCCAATATTGTGTCGAAGAGTCTGTAAAAAACATCGCTGGCGGCGCTTTTTCCGACTGCGTGGAAATCCTGCAGAGCATCGTCATCCCCGATGGAATCAGATCAATTGGCGAAACTGCCTTTGCCGATTGCAGCGCGACCTCAATTGAATTGCCTGAAAGCGTGCCAGATCTAAGCGACGGTGCCTTCGCATCAGCCAACTTTGAAAAGCCAATCATTCTCAACAATGGCCAGACCCTTTGCTTCGTCCCCAAATCGATTTGGCAATATAAAATACCGGCATCAATAACAGAGATCCTTGGCGGTGCCTTCGCCAATTGCACGATGCTCGAAACCATCGAACTTCCAGCGGGCATTAGCAAAATCGGGCCACGCGCCTTTGCGAGCTGCGATTGTCTTGAAGAAATTGAATGGCCAAATGGTGTAACCGAAATTGGTGATGCCACCTTCTCGTTTTGCAGCAATCTCGAAGCGATCACGATTCCCGCCAATGTGAAGCAGATTGGCGAGGCTGCCTTTGAAGGCTGCGAAAAACTGACAATTTATTGTGTGCCGGGATCTGAAGCGGAAGCGTACGCGATCAGAAACGAGATTGATTACGACCACCAGATGTGATTCTTCATTTCAATTAAACCGCTTTCCGTAAACGTGACGCCCTCCTGCTCGAGCAAGCGGCGTTGATTTTCTTGTCCGCCAAAAATGCTGCCCGGAGCCAGCGCGCCAGATTTGCTGACCACGCGATGACAGGGCAGATCACGCTCCGGTGGCGCGCCATTCATGGCATAACCAACGATCCGCGCGGTGCGCGGATTACCAACCAGCATAGCTATTTGACCATAGGTCATGACGCGGCCGGGTGGGATTTGGGCGACGATGTCGTAGACCCGCGCGAAAAATTCTGACGGTATTCTCTTCATGTTTTTAATTATAACATGTTGTATTTCTAAACGTACATGGCTATAATTATAGCTAATATATTAGCTGATGCAGGGGGTGCGACGATGTATGTCAATGCGACCGATGTCAAAAACAATTTTGGCTTTTATCTGGAAATGCTGTCCCGCGAGGATGTCATTGTGCTTCGAAACGGCAAACCATTCGCTCGATTAACTGCGCACAAAGAATGGGAGCAGGGCCTAAGGCTGGGCGATGCACCGGCTGAGTATGGCTATGAAGACGCGAGCGAGCCGGATGAGATGGATGGCAAACAGCTTACTTACAGTCAGTTCATGAAATTTTATGAGAAAACGGACAAGCGCTATGAGTATATTGACGGTCGCGCCTGGCTGATGGGTGCGCCGACCGAACAGCATCAGCGAATCATTGGCAATTTGCATGCTCGGTTTTATAATTTTCTCAAGGGAAAACCTTGTCGGGTCTATCTGGCACCGCTCGACGTCTATCTGGGCAGCCGATCGACAGATCGCAATGTTGTACAGCCAGACATCCTGGTGGTCTGCGACATGGCAAACTTCAATGATAAGGGCCGTTACATCGGTGCGCCGACCCTTGCGATCGAGGTTCTGTCGCCGTCGAATCGCAGCCACGATTTGATCCGAAAAATGGACCTTTACCTGCGCTCGGGTGTGCAAGAATATTGGACGATCGATGGCTTGTCAGCCCTGATCAACATTTATCAATTTGATCAAGATCAAATAGTCAGCCAACGCACCTTCAGCGGCAGCGACGAGCTCCGTTCGTCATGCATTGAAGGGTTGATTATACCTGTTCCCGAAGTGTTTGAGTAGATACCACTAAATCCGCATACCGCAATCAGGTCGTTTGCGCAACAAAAACCAGCGCAGCGCGAAAAAGCCGGTTCCGACAACCCGGGCGATGCTGGAAATTGCCATAGCCAGGGTCATGGCCTGCAGATTGGAGCCCAGCGCGACGTAAATTTCCACGCCCAGAATCGGGGTGATGGCATTGGCCAGCAAAAGCAGTGAGGTGTACACCGAAATGTTGATTGTTCGGAAACGAGCTGGGACCACTTCGAGCATGCACTGCAGGATGGACAGCTGAAAGGCGCAGAAGGTAAAGCCATTGAGCAGGTTCATGAATACCATGCCCGGCAGCTGCATTTCTGGAGGCAGATAGGCAGCCAGCACCGCAAGCAACGGATTGGCGGTCAGGCCAATACAACCAATCAGCAGGGTGAAACGAATACCGTGTTTCTCGATAAAGCGACTCCAGGGCTTGACGGTCAGCCATTGAATGATGCTGGCCGGCACCGCGATCAGACCAAGCCAGAATTCGTTAGCGCCAAGATAGTTGACCTGGATGAGAAAAAACAATGGCCAGGCCATGTACCAGCTGGCATGAAAAAAGAATGACATCAAACAAAATACGACAAAGCCACGGCTTTTGACAATTCCTTTGGCGGCCGTCAGTAGATCACGCCACCCAGTCGCGACATGATCACCGACATCCGACGGTGCTCGACGCAGAACGCGGAACTGAATAATCGAAACGATCAATGACAGCCAGTAACAGATCTGATACAGCAAAATGCGCACCGATTCCGACTGGATACTGCCCAGGATGATGCCTGTAATCTGCAAGGTAAACATGCCAGCAATAAACGTCATAGACGTGCGCACAGCGTACACGGCATTTCTGTCTTCAATGGAAACAATATCCGAGAAATAACTTTGCCAGGTTGCATTGTAGAGCGCCATCGGCGCATTGGCCAGAGATACGGCACCAATCAAAAACCACACTTGAATCTGATGGTTTCCGATCCAGGGTGAAAATCCAGCAATACCATACAGCACACCGATCATGATGATCGAAAATTCGACGGGTCGGCGCCGATCTCGAACACGACTGGCCAGCAGAGCGCCGGGGATCAGGACCAGCAGCGCCAGAAGCTGCGGCAGTGACGAAACCAGACCGACCTGTGTGTCGGTCGCGCCCAAACGAGAAGCAAACATTTGCGAATAAGACGTGGCAAGATTGAGAACAATTGCCGCCAGCAGGCCTTCGACTGCCAAAGTCGCTGAAAGACGAACAACGGAGTTGTTTTCTGGTGCCTTATAGATTGTTTGTCGAACTTTTGCTGCGATTTTTCGGACATTCATGGGGGGGTCTCTCCTGATGCAAAATCATCGATGATTATTCCTGAATCAATCATACTGGAAATAGCAGCAAAAGCAAACTTGGAATTGCCTAAGGCACGATGTAGTATTTTTGACTGATGATCTGCAAGCGCGGGAGCTGCGTTTCGATCAACGCTTTGGCACGGGAATCGGACACGTTCAATAGCTGCCACTTCTCGTCAAGACGTTCGGTGATCGTTTCATAGCGCAGCAGGAGTTGCCGGGCGATTTTCGATTCGACCTCAGGATCGTCTGATTGGACCAGGTTCATCATTGCGGGGACTGCATCGTTTGACAGTTCCTTGTACAGATTGGTGTCAATTTGACCGCTTGATTCGTAAAGGGCAACATTATGATTGGCAATCCAGGCATCAGCGTTGACATGATTCAAAACAAGCAATGACACCAGAAGTGCAGCAACGCTGATTTTAAACAGCGGGAACATTCTGCTGAATTCCTTGATGATCAGCAAGATAAAAACTACAAACAGAAACAGTATAAATGCAGTCACCCAAAATCTCAGCAAGGTCAAGCCATAGGTGTCAATATACATTTTCATCCTGAAAATTGCGGAGGCCCCTTGCACCAGACTGCCAAGGATCAGAAGCAGGGATTCGATACGAAGCGCAAATCCTGCTGCCCCATGTCGTTCGGCGCTTTTTACGGTCAGCACAACCAAGGCCAGGTTGATTAAACTGATGCCGGCCAGCTCAAAAAATCCGCTGCGCGCGTAATCTGCGTAGGACATTCCGGCGGGGAGCGCCGCTTGAAAGGCGCCGAGCAGATAGCCAAACTGAACAATTGCAAAAACGATATACAGCAGATTGATGCAGCTCAGGAAAGTGATCAGAATGATTTTGTCAATTCTCAGCAGCAAATTAACTTGTTCAGAGGCCGGGATCAGGGGCTTGTAGATTTGCTGGCGACTTCGCGTGCTGTAAAGAAAGCTGAAAATGAACGGCGTTAAAACCAGGGCAATGACCAGTTGAATGATTAATTCGTTAATCGACAGGTTGGCCAAGAATTGTTGTGTCATCTGGGCAAAAACCTGATCCGATGCCGACAGCAGTGCCCCGCAAATCAGCAAAAAAGGAATGGCCATCAACAAGCCGATTATTATTTTGCCGCTTGTCCGTCTGCCGCTGGCTGGTTTTGCGTCGCCAGGCATTGAATGGCTGAAATAGGAGCGAAAAACATGCCAGAAGGCATTTAGTGCGATGAAGGGTCGCATCACGCATGAGGCTATTGCTTCTGCCCAAAAAGTGGGCCGATCCCAGTCGTGATTGATGGCGCGATTTGCCATTAAAATCTGCACAGGTAACAATACAAGCAGGACCAAGGTGTTGAGGAGCTTCATCGGCAAGCTGGCATACAGGAACATGCACAAGCCCAGGTCGACAATGATTGCCGCCAAAAACACTTGCCTGCTGGCCGAATAAAGACGACGACCTGTGTCTGGCAACTGTTCGGCTGCCTTCAAGGGCAGTAACGTCCAAGCCAGAAAGACCGCTTCGATCAGCAGGATGGCCAGAAAAAATCCCAGGCTCCAACCGCCTCGAAATACAAGATAAGCCAGACCCAAGGCCAGAACAAAGACCAGACCGAGCTGAATGCGACCTGAACCGGTCGATTGACTTGATGACAAAGAAGCAGTTGATGCGCTCATCTATGTTTCCTCCGGTTTTTTAGTATCTGGAGCGAATTCCAATAAATCACCGGGCTGACAATCGAGTGCTGCGCAAAGCGCTTCCAAAGTCGAAAAGCGAATGGCGCGGGCATGGCCGTTTTTCAGAATTGACAGATTGGCCAAAGTCAGATCGATCTTAGCAGCGAGTTCGGACAACCCGATTTTTCGTCGGGCCATCATAATATCAAGATTTACAACAATTCCCATATGACCCTCCTAAATTGTCAGCTCATTTTCGCTTTTAACCTGATAAGCCTGGCTGAATATTTCCGCAAGAATGACGGCGACCAACGCTAACAAGATAAACAATGCACAGCTAAACATCGTCATGAGCGTGTTATAGCAAACAATTTTAACGGCAAAGGCTACCGCGAGCCATACAAAAGCACCCCCGACCCTTCGAAATGACGCTGATTGACGAGGCGCAAAGGGTTGATTTTTTTCAAGTCGGCGAAGAATCAGATGGCCTTCGAACAATATCCACGCTGTTCCCAAGCCGGTTGCATATAAAAAGGCTAAATAGAATGGATAACTGGCTGGCGGCAAATCCTGCGGATTGCTGATATTCACAACACGGTCCGGCAAGTACTCTGGTGCAGATTGTTCGAATTGTAAAAACAGAGCGGGATCTTTGTATACAGCTTCCAATAATAAAGGCAAAATAATCAGGGCTATCAAATTGAAAACGAGAATTATGTCGAGAATGATTCGCAAAACAAACGATACACTATGCTTTCCGGTAATCAACATGGGCGTCCACCTCCGAAAATTGGCTACTGCCCTTGTTATACCATATAACAAAACGATATGCAATAAATATTTATTGTTTATCAATATATTTTTGCCGCGTGAGCCAACTCATTATTCCTGTTTCCTTGACGTATTGCGCTTATTCATATTATCCTGTAGTTGGCGTGTGAATGAACGGTAATTTGCCGTGCCAACATTCACAAGAAGGGGACTTGTGAGACATCATCAGATTAACTTGCTGCAAATTGAATATTTTCTGGCGGTGGCACGCCATTTAAATTTCACCGAGGCGGCTAAGAGCCTCTATATTTCGCAACCGGCATTGAGCAAGCAGATCGCAATCCTAGAGACTGACATCGATGTCCAGCTTTTTTCCCGCACCAGACGATCGGTTCGTTTGACACCGGCCGGAACAGTACTGTTTCAGGAACTTGTAAACATTGCCAGCCAAATCGAACAGGCCATTGAAAAGGCCCGGCAGCCGGCGCTTGGCGAAAACAGTTTACTGACCATTGGTTGCCTGGAGGCGATGGGAACACCTTTCCTGCCGGCCATGATTAAAGAATTTCGCAAAGAATTCCCCGGCATTCGGTTGGTCTTCGAACGGCATTCCTTTAAGCCATTGCGGGAAAAGTTTTTTCGTGGCGATCTCGATATTATCTTTACGTTGAAAATCGAGGTGCAGGATTCACCAGATATCATCTGGGACTCGATATTTCCGGCACAACCTTATGTCTTTATGGCCACAACGCATCCGCTTGCCGGACAAAGCAATCTCAAAATCGAAGATGTTCGCGAAGAAGGCTTTGTCATGATTTCCCGCGAGGAGTCACCGCGCAGCTTTGATTCAAGCATTGCCCTTTGTCGGGCACATGGATTTACGCCAAACATCATCAAACAAATGCCCAATGTCGAATCCGTTTTGCTTAGCGTCGAATCTGGAATTGGCATTACAATTCTCGACACCAGCGTTCGGACGATTCACTCCGACACCTTCAAAGGCTTTTGCGTCGAAGATGAACCCATCGACGTCGGTATGGCTTACAAAAAGTCAAATCTCAACCCGGCGGTCGCGCTGTTTGCTGACCGATTGCGTGGAAAATCCGCGCTGGATCCGCTGTAAATTGTACAAGCAAACAAAACTTTAATAACCTTTACTTATAAGTGTGATTCCAATTATCTATTGGGCTTTGTATAATATACCTGTTAAAATAAGAATGGTGCCCTATGATTCGCTGAAACAGCCCCAAATTCCGGTAACTACCCCATACCTTCGAGCGACTGCTATCGCCGAGGGGTTGTTAAGGACTCGAGACCAGTCCATTTTAAAATCTGAATCTAACGAACAATTTGCAAAGGGAGAGTGCGTCAATGAAAAACAAAGTTTTCACAGCACAGGAAGCTGTCGCTAAGATCAAAGACGGCGACCACATCATGGTAGGCGGTTTTCTGCAGGGCGGAACACCGGACACGACGGTTCGTGAGCTGATCCGTCAAGGGCAGAAGAACCTGACCATTACATCGAATGATACCGGCCGTCCCGGCGTAGCGGTATTCGACCTGGTCAACGAAGGACGCGTCACCGGTGTCAACGCCACCTACATTGGCTTCAACCCGGAAACCGGCCGCATGATGATGGAGAACCCCGGCTCGGTCTGCCTCTATCCGCAGGGTACGCTGGCTGAAAAAATTCGCGCCGGCGGCTACGGTCTCGGCGGCATCCTGACGCCCACTGGTGTTGGCACCATCGTCGAAGAGGGTAAACAAAAAATCAGCGTTGGCGGCAAGGACTACCTGCTCGAAGTGGCTATGCGCGCCGATGTCGCCATGATCCGCGCCCATGTCGCTGACGAAGCCGGCAACCTGGTCATTCGCGGCACAGCCAAAAACTTCAACGTCGTTATGGCCGGCGCTGCCGATTATGTCATCGCCGAAGTCGATGAAATTGTGCCCTTTGGCTCGCTCGACCCCGAAACCATCACCATCCCCAGCCTCTTGATCCATGCCATCGTCAAAGGAGGGTCCGCCCAATGAACAGTCGTGAGATTATCGCCAAACGCGTGGCCCTGGAATTCAAAGACGGCGATGTCGTCAATCTCGGCATCGGCATCCCCACCCTTGCTTCCAACTACCTGCCCGAGGGCGTCCACATTATGATCCAATCCGAAAACGGCATGCTCGGCATGGGTCCGGCCGCCGCCCCAGAAGCCGCATCCAATGACCTGACCGATGCCGGCGGCAATCCTGTTACCATCGTTCCCGGTGGCATGTTCTTCGACAGCGCCACCTCGTTTGGCCTTATCCGCGGCGGCCACGTCGACGAAACCGTACTCGGCGCGCTCGAAGTCGACCAGTACGGCAATTTGGCCAACTGGATGATCCCTGGCAAGAAAGTTCCCGGCATGGGCGGCGCGATGGACCTCGTCTGCGGTGCCCGCAAAGTGATCGTGGCTATGGAGCACATCAACAAGGACGGCTCGGCCAAAATCCTCGACAAATGCCGTCTGCCGCTGACCGCCGCCAACAAGGTCAATCTGATCATCACCAACATGGCCGTGATCAAGATCAAAAAAGAGGGCGGCCTGGTCCTGCAGGAATTGGCGCCTGACGTCACCGTCGAAGAAGTCATCGCCGGCACCGACGCCAAACTGGAAATATCACCCGACCTGAAAGTCATGCCGATTGTCTGAGACTATCACATGACCCATTTATTTCTAAATACCTATGGAGGAAACATCAGTGACAAAAACCTACAAAATCTTTACCATCAACCCCGGCTCAACTTCGACCAAGATTGCGCTGTTCGAAAACGACAACCGCGTCTTTGCCGTCAACGTCTCGCATGACGCGGCGGAACTGGCCAAGTTCACTGAAATCAGCGATCAGTTTGACTACCGCAAAGACACCATCCTCAGCGAACTGGCCAAACAGAATGTCACGCTGGATGGCACCGATGCCTTCGTCGGCCGCGGCGGCGGGCTGGTCGGTCTTGAGGGTGGCACCTACACCGTCAACGACATTTTGTACAACCACGCCAAGGTCGGTTTCACGATCAAGCACCCGGCCACACTGGGCAGCCAGCTGGCGCGGTACTTTTCACAACAGTACGGCGGCATCGCGCTGGTCGTCAATCCGCCGGACGTTGATGAGTTGCAACTGGTTGCCCGCGTCACCGGCATTGCCAACGTCACCCGCGAAAGTCGCGGCCATCCGCTCAACCAGAAGGAAATCGGTATCCGCTATGCCAGTTCGATCGGCAAGCGATACGAGGACCTCAACCTGATTATATCGCACATCGGCGGCGGCGTCTCGATAACGGCCCACCAAAAGGGCCGCATGATCGACACTAACGACGTTGTCAACGGCGACGGCCCGATGGCGCCGACCCGCGTCGGCTCCATCCCTTGTAAAGACATCATCAACATGTGCTTCTCGGGTGAATACACCAAAAAGCAGATGATGGATTACCTGACCAAAAACGGCGGCATCGTCGATCACCTCGGCACCTCCGACGCCCGCGAAGTCCGAGCGATGATCGACAAGGGTGACAAATACGCTGAGCTGGTTTACGATGCCATGATCTATCAGATCGGCAAATTTATCGGCGCCTATGCCGCCGTCATGCACGGCAAAGTGGACGCCATCATCCTGACCGGTGGCATTGCCAACGATACCTACCTGACATCCAAGGTGACCGAAATGGTCAGTTTCATCGCCCCGGTCAAAGTCATGCCGGGCGAATTCGAGATGGAAGCTCTGGCCAGCGGTGCCCTCCGCGTCCTGAAGGGCGATGAACAGCCCAAAGAATATACCGGCATCCCGGTCTTCACCGGCTTCGACCGCGGCTGACCCCGAGCCGCCCAACCAACTGTTTAATCCCTTCCGGACAGCGCACCCCGCCGCCGGCAGGATTATAAAATGAAAGGAGTCTTAAGAACATGAAAGAAGAAATACTGGCCATGATTATCGAGAAGGCCGCCAGCATCTACCAGCTCGACCCCGCAACCTTGAGTGCGGCTACCCGCTTTAATGAGGATTACAATGCCAAGTCGATGGATTTGGTCAAAATCATTGGCGTCCTTGAGGACGAATTCGGCCTCGACATCAACTTTATGGAATTTCGTCGCAAACTGACCTTCGGCGAAGCTGCCGATTATGTCACCGGCCTGGCCGAATAAGGGGAGGAAAAATTAATGACGCTGACAAAAGAAATGGTCCTGAGCATGAAAGCCGAACGTATCACCAAAATCAAAAAGTTCGGCGATGAAGAGATCGAATGTGTCTATCGCAAATGCAGAAAACCGCTGACCAAGGAAGAACTTTCCAAGATGAGCGGCACAGCGACGGATTTCTTTGGTTTTTGCCCGGAGTTCAACCAGCGCACCTACATTGCCGAAGACGGCATCATCTGTGACCAGGACGTCGCCGTGAAACTGCGCGATGGCACGACGATTTACACCGACATTTTCCGCCCGCAGAACGCGACCGGCAAGGTCCCCTGCATCGTTTCCTGGAGCCCCTTCGGCAAACGTCCGGGTGACGGCATGGACGAATGGAAAATCATGGGCGTCCCGCCCCAGACCGTTTCCAACATGGCCAAATTCGAATCGGTTGACCCGGCCTACTGGTGCCGTCAAGGTTACGCGGTCGCCAATGTTGACCCGCGCGGCATCGGCCATTCCGAAGGCGATCATGAACTGTTCGGCGGCCAGGATGGCCGTGACGGCTACGATTTCATCGAATGGCTCGCGACCCAGGATTGGTGCGGCAAAATCGGCATGTGCGGCAACTCCGGCGTCGCCATGGTTCACTGGCGTATCGCCGCCGAACAGCCGCCGAACCTGGTCTGTATCGCTCCGTGGGAAGGCACCGCTGACATGTACCGCGAATCCACCTACGAAGGCGGCATCCCGGCCTTTGGCTTCCCCGAATTCATCGCCGGCTCGGTTACCGGTGAAAACTACATCGACGACATGGTTCTGATGGCCGTTAAATATCCGAAAATGAACGGCTACTGGGAAGACAAAGCACCAAAAATGGAAAAAATCAAAATCCCCGTTTATGCCACGGCCTGCTGGAACCACTTCCACCTGCGCGGCGCATGGGATGGCTTCCGCAAGGTCCGTTCGGCCAAAAAGTGGATGCGCGCCCATCGCGAATTTGAGTGGCCGGATGCCTACTGCACCGAAGGCCTCGAAGATCTCAAGCGCTTCTATGATCGCTATCTGAAGGATATCCGCAACGGCTGGGAGCTGACCCCGAAAATTCGCATCGAAGTTCAGGATGCCTACGACTTCGATTTCCAAAAAGCCCGTCCGGAGAAAGAATGGCCGATTGCCCGCACCGATTACCGCAAGCTATACATGGATGCCGCTTCGGCTTCGATGGCCTATAACACCTGCGCCAAGGAGTCTAAAGTCAGCTATGATGCCGCAACCGGACTGACCACCTTCGACGTTAAGTTCACTGAAGACACCGAAATTACCGGCTACATGAAGCTGCACATGTTTGTTGAAGCCATTGGCAATGATGACATGGACTTCTTTATCAACGTTCAGAAGCTCGACGAGCAAGGCAACTGGCTGCCGGTCAGCGTGCTCGGCGAACCCCATCCGGGTGCCTGGGGCAAAATGCGTGTCTCAGCGCGCGAGCTGGATACCAAACTGTCCACCGATTACCGCCCGATCCAGAAACACACCAGCGAACTCAAGCTCACAGCTGGCGAAATCGTGCCGGTTGACATTGAGATTTGGCCGACCAGCCGCCTCTGGCACAAAGGCCAGCAGCTGCGCCTGCAGATTGCCGGTCATTACATTCGCGAGGGCTGGTTCGAACGCCTGGAATGGGACACCAACAACAAGGGCCAGCACGTTATCCACACGGGCGGGCAATTTGAGTCTTATCTGCAGATCCCGGTCATTCCGCCGCGTTACGTTGCCGGCGACTACGTTTACCGATAAGTGATGTGGGAAGAGTGAAGCGTCCGGGATGATTTCCGCAGCGCTTCACTCTTCACTCTTTTACGACCTCAACCATGAGCTACTACTGGAGGATTAATGAAGAATTTGAAAAGACAGGGCTGGATCGTTTTAGCGACCGCGACCGGCATCAATTTTCTGGCGGGTCTGCTTTACATCTGGAGTGTCATCAAAACCGGTCTCAAAAATGATTTGGGATGGAATGATATGCAGGCCACACTGCCGTACACGGTTGCCATCGTTGCCTTTGTCTGCACCATGGTTGGTATTGGCAAACTGCAGGACATCAAAGGTCCACGCCTGACAGCCACCTTGTCTGGAATCTTGATGGGTTCCGGATTAATACTTTCCAGTCTGCACACTGACCCAACCCTGATGATCATCACCTTTGGCGTGATAACCGGCGCCGGTTGCGGCATCAGCAATGTTTCGACTGTACCCCCGGCTGTCAAATGGTTTTCCCCAACGAAGAAGGGCATGGTCACCGGCGTCGTCGTTGCCGGTGTCGCCTTGGCCTCTGTTTTCTACTCACCCTTCACCCACACCTTGATCGGCACCAAAGAAAATCCCAGTCTGGGTCTTTCGGGAACATTTCTGGTCATGGGCATCGGCATCCTGATTTTGACGGTTTTCTTTGCCCAATTTTTGAAAAATCCACCGATCGGTTTTGACGCAGCCACATCAACCATCGCTGATGCGGGACATGCTACAGCGGCGATAGAAGCAGAGAAGGTAAAAAACTTTGGCGCTGACCTCAATTGGATGCAACTGCTCAAGCGACTGGACTTTTATAAATTGTGGATCATGTTCGCCTTTGCTTCTGCCGCCGGCTTATTTGTCATCGGCAACGTCATGCAAATAGCTGCCGGTCAATCCGGCATGATCAAGGCGGATATTGACAAATATTCTTTCTTACTGGTCATTTTACTGGCCATCTTTAATGCCATCGGTCGCTTTCTGGGTGGTTCCCTGGCCGACAAAATACATCATTATACGTTGCTGAGCATTATCTTTGCCGTCGCTGCAACCAACATAGCGCTCTTTTCTGTCTACAACAACATCGTTCTGGTCAGCATCGGAATTGCTGTTGCAGGTCTCTGCTACGGCGCCGGATTTGCTGCCTTCCCGACGATCATGGTCAGTAATTACGGGGTAAAAAATTACGGTTCGAACTACGGCATAATTATGACAGCCTGGGGCGTTGGCAGCATTATCGGTCCGATGGTCGCGGCAGCAATTCGCGATTCTTCCGGCACCTATACTGCGGCCTATTTCTTTTGCTGCGCCCTGTTGGTTATTGCCCTGTTGATCGCACTTGCAACCCGATTCGGAAAAAAAGAGAACTGCTGCAACTACCAAATGAAGACCAGCATTACAAGTTGCCCACTGGAGTGAAAAAATGGAAAACATTAAACTGACAATCGATGGAAAGAGCATCTCCGCCGAACCAGGCCAATCGGTCATGCAGGCGGCGCTGGCTGCCAGCATCTACATTCCGCACCTGTGTTCACATGACGATTTGGTGCCCGCGGGGGCCTGTCGTCTGTGCGTCGTGGAGATTGAGGGGATGTCGGAAGCAGTGACCTCGTGCTCGACGGCGGCGGTGGATGGCATGGTGGTCATCACCAGGTCTGAACGCCTGAAGAAAATGCGCCGTCTGGCCGGCGAGCTTCTGCTGGCACCGCACCCTTCAGATTGCACGTCCTGCCCCAAGTATCTGAAGTGTGAACTGCAGGCGCTGATTCAGTATCTGGAAATCAGTGATCAGCGTATCCGCAAACGCGCCAACAACGTCGCACCCAATGTCGACAATCCACTGGTCATTCATGACATGTTCCGTTGCATTCTTTGCGGCCGCTGCATACGCGCCTGCGGCGAACTGCGCGGCATCGAAGCCATCACCTTCAAAGAGGTTGACGGCCGCGTCCGCGTGATGCCCACCCAGGGCACGCTGGCCGACTCGGGCTGCAAATTTTGCGGGGCCTGCATTGAGGTTTGCCCGACGGGCTCGATCGTCGATCAGATCGGCGTGGTCAAAACCGACCGCACCAAGGCCGACTATCTCGTGCCCTGCCGCTACACCTGCCCCGCCAGCATCGACATCCCGCGCTACATTCGCTTGGTCAAGGAAGGCAAACCGGCCGAGGCCAATGCCGTCATTCGCGAAAAAGTGCCCTTTCCCGGCGTTTTGGGCCACATCTGCAACCACCTTTGTGAAAACGATTGCCGCCGCGGCCAGGTCAACGAGGCCATTGCCATCAAAGAACTCAAGCGCTTTGCTTTTGAGAACGATGACGGGCAGTGGCGCGAGCGCTCTTTCAAAAAAGCCGCCACCGGCCGCAAAATTGCCATCATCGGTTCAGGCCCGGCCGGCCTGACCGCCGCCTATTATCTGGCCAAACTTGGCCATGGTGTGACGATTTTCGAAGCCCTGGCCCAGGCCGGCGGCATGATGCGCGTCGGTATCCCGCGCCATCGCTTGCCTGCTGCGGTGCTGGACGGCGAAATTGACATCGTCCGCGAAGCCGGTGTCGAAATTCGCACCAATGCCAAAGTCGAGTCGGCGCCGGAACTGCTCAAGCAAGGCTTTGAAGCCGTCCTGGCCGCGCCGGGTGCCCATCAGGGCATCAAAATGCCCATGCCGGGCGCTGATCTTGAGGGCATTCTTATCAACACAACCTTCCTGCGTCAGGTCGCACTGGGTGAACCGGTCAAGATTGGCGCCAACGTCGTCGTCCTGGGCGGCGGCAACGTTGCCTTTGACTGCGCCGGCGCTGCTCGCCGACTGGGCGCCAAGCAAGTTACCGTGCTTTGTCTGGAATCGCGAGAGGAAATGAAAGCCAGTCCCGAAGAAATCGAAGAGGCCATGGAAGAGGGCGCCACTGTGCACCCGTCGATCTCCTTTACCGGCATTACGGGCGAAAACGGCCATGTCACCGGCGTACAGTGCAGCAAGGTCTGCACCTTCCACTTCGACGAACAAGGCCGCGCTGTCATCGTTTGCGAAGTCGGCTCCGAGCACATCATCCCTGCTGACACCATTATCTTTGCTGTCGGTCAGCGCCCCGATCTCAGCGAACAATTTGGCTTGCCTCTGGGTCGCGGCAACCGTATCACGTCTGACAACAAGGCCATGACCACCCTGGTTGACGGTGTCTTTGCCGCTGGCGATGCGGTCTATGGCACGCTGTCGGTCATCGAGGCCATTGCAGCCGGCCGCCGCGCCGCCACCGCCATTGATACCTTCTTGGGTGGTGAAGGCAAAATCGACGAAGAACTGGCCCCGCCGACGCCGATGAATCCGTGGTTTGGCCGTGAAGAACAATTTGCCGCCAAGCCGCGCTGCCAGTCGGCCAGCCTGCCGGTTGATCAACGCGATCTGAGCAGCGAAGTCGATATGGGCTATACCCCCGGCGAAGCCTGCACCGAATCAGAACGCTGCCTGCAGTGCGATCAGCGGCTGGGCATTTCCAGACAAAAATTCTGGAACGAATATGACGTGCGATGAAAGGCGGCCAGTGATGAATATGCAATGGATCAAAACATCCTACCCCCAGGTCATGCTGACCGGCGACAACCAAACCGTCAGCGGCAATTTCAGCGCACTGCGCAAAGTCCTGGCCGGCGACGGTGCGGCCGCGCTTGCCGCGCTTGCTGCGTCCGGTTTGCGCGGCCGTAGCGGCATCGCGCGCCCTGTTGCGGAAAAATGGCAGCTATGCGCAGCCCAGCCTACCGGACCCAAAATCGTCATCATGAACACCATCGACGGCGATGTCGGCATGCCGGCCGCAGCGACGCTGTTGGCCATTGACCCGGTTTCAGCCATCGAAGGGCTGATCATCACCGGCTATGCAGTCGGCGCGCAACAGGGCTACCTATATGTTGACCAAACCAACGCTGAGCAGTTGGCCAGCTTGCAAGCGACCGTGAAAAGCATGACAACAGCCGGCGTTCTGGGTGAAAACATTTTGGGTTCGAAGTTCAATTTCAATCTGGAAATTGCTGCCCGCCCGGCCAAATTCGTCTGTCGCGAAGACACGGCGCTGATCGCCGGTCTGTCCGGCCACCCGGTCATGTCCGGCCTGACGACACCCATGCCGGCCGAGAAGGGCTACAAGGGTCTGCCGACCGTCGCGCACCACGCCGAAACGCTGGCGCAGATTGCAGCGTTTTTTCGCCAAGAAAAACCCGCGCAGACCAAGCTGTTCTCACTGATCGGTGATATTCAGAACAACGGTCTGATGGAACTACCTCTGGGCAGTAATTTGCGAACCATAATCGAAGAAATCGGCATCGTTCCCGAAGGAAAAACCATCAAGTTTGTTCAGGTGGGCGGACCCAACGGCTCCATTTTGACCGGCGACGAGCTTGACATCGCACTCGACTTCGCCAACTTCGAGGCGACCGGCCGCAATCTCGGCACCGGCAGCATCGTTGTACGCAACACCGACGCCTGTGTGGTCGACTACATTAAGACCAACACCGATCTGATGAACAAAGCCGCCTGCGGCAAATGTGTCATGGGCCGTGAGGGCTCCTGGCAGCTCAAGGAATTCATCCACGATTCGACCATCGGCAAAAGCAAAAATGACGACCTCGACATGATGCAGGAACTCTGCCAAGGTATGAGCGAAGGCGCCATGTGCTCGGTCTGCCGCTCGGCCGGTGCTGCATTTTTATCGGCGCTGGAGCGTTTCGGCAGTGAATTCGAGCAACACATGAAACGCAAGAAGTGTCAAACACTGGTCTGCAGCAAGTATGTCACCTTCCATATTCTGCCCGACAAATGCACCGGCTGCACCGATTGCCTGAACAAGTGTCCGGTCTCGGCCATCGAAGGCGAAAAGGGCTACATTCACGTCATCGATGAAGACACCTGCAACCAATGCGGCATTTGCGAGACGATCTGCAAACCCAACGCCGACGCCATCGTGCGGGCCGGCGCCATCAAACCGCAGACCCCGGACGAGCCGATTCCGGTCGGCACCTTCAAAAAGAAGCCCGGAATGGGCGGCGCGCGGCGGTTTTAAACCCTGAAACCAGTTGACTACGGGAGTGTCCCGTTGAAAAATGATCCCTAGCCAAAAATTATCGATTATTTTAAGGAGGAAACGATCATGATCAAACGTGAACTCAAAGAATGCAAGCCCTACGACCCGCCCAAGCACTTCAAAATGTGCGCCATTCGTCTGCAAGGCAAAGAAGAATCCGGCGCCGAAAAATTCTGGATGGGCATGTCGCACTTCCTGCCCGGCGGCGGCGCGGAGTATGACTACGAAGTCAGTCCGACCGAAAAGATCTATTTCGTCAAATCTGGCGAGGTGACCGTTTACACCAAGGACGACGCCGAAAAGATCGTGCTGCGCGAAAACGATTCTCTGTTCATCGGACCCAATCAGGGACGCAGACTGATCAACGAATCCAATCTGCCGGCAACCGTCCTGGTCGTCGTCAATTACCCCAACACCTGATCACAGGAGGATAAGAAAAATGGTAGATGTCAAAAAAGAAACTGTGCAAAACATGTTTGGACTGGCCGGCAAAGTGGCGCTGGTCACCGGCGCATCCGGTGCGCTGGGCAGCGCAATCGCCAAAGGCTACGGCTTCCAGGGCGTCAAGGTCATGATGACCGCCCGCAACGAAGCCAAGATGAAGGAGCTCTACGATGAGTTCACCGCCGAAGGCATCGAGTGCGCCTACGTCGCCGGCGACCCGGCTGTCGAAGAAGATGTCAAGCGCATCGTCGAAGCCACCGTCGCCAAGTACGGCGAAATCAATATTCTCTGCACCGCGGCCGGCCTCAGCAAGCCCGGCTCGATCCTCAAGCAGTCGACGGAAGAATGGCAGTCCATGCAGGATGCCAACGTCCGCGGCACGTATCTGATGACCAAATACACCGCTTTTGAAATGGTCAAACAAGGCAAAGGCGGCAAGATGGTCCTGGTTTCTTCGGCCCGCTCCAAGCGCGGCATGAAGGGGTACACCGGCTACAGCCCCTCCAAGGCTGCCGTTGATCTGCTGGCCCAGTCCCTGGCCTGTGACCTCGGCGAATACCACATCAACGTCAACACCTTCAACCCGACCGTGTTCCGATCCGACCTGACCGAGTGGATGTTCCATGACGACAACGTCTATCAGAACTTCCTCAAGCGCCTGCCGATCGGCCGCTTGGGAGAGCCCAACGATTTCGTCGGCATCGCATCTTTCCTGGCCTCAGACGCAGCCAACTTCATCACCGCGGCCAACATCGCGGCTGATGGCGGATATTGGGGGAATTAAGCATGAAAACGATCAAGAACGTCACCATTATCGGCAACGGCCTGATGGGCTGCGGCTGCGCCCTGGTGTTTGCCAGAAATCCTGAGTTTGATGTCACCATCAAATACCGTTCCGGCACCGCGGACATGATCTATGACAAAATCCGCGGCTTCCTGGTTCCGCTGGTCAACAAGGGTGTCTACACCCAAGATGAAGCCGACACCATCGTTGGCCGCGTCAAGACCGAGACTGATCTGGCCGCGTCGGTCAAAGACGCCGACCTGGTTATGGAGTGCATTGCAGAGAACATGACCCTCAAACAGGACCAGTTCGCTGCGCTAGAACCGCTGACCCGCCCGGACACTATTTATGCGACCAACACCTCGGTCATGAGCATCACGGCCATTGCCTCTAAGACGGTCAAAAAGGATCGCGTTGTCGGAACCCACTTCTGGAATCCGCCCTATCTGATTCCGCTGGTTGAAGTCGTCAAGGCTTTCGAGACCTCCGACGAAACCATGGATCTGACCCTCGACGCTCTGCTGCGCGCCGGCAAAAAAGCTGTTCGCTGCAACAAAGACGTACCGGGATTCATCGCCAATCGTATGCAGCACGCCCTCTGGCGCGAAGCCATTTCCATCGTCGCACACGGCATCGCCGATGCCGCCACGGTCGACGAAGCCGTTCGCAACAGTTTTGGCCTGCGCTTGCCGGTCCTTGGCCCGATGGAGAATTCGGACATGGTCGGCACCGACCTAACCCTCTCCATCCACGAATACATGCTGCAGCACCTCGAAAATGATCCGACCCCCTCGCCGCTGCTCTTAGAAAAAGTCGCCGCCGGCGATCTCGGCTTCAAGAGCGGCAAAGGCTTCCAGGAGTGGGACGCGGATTCGATTGCTGCCTCACGCCGCAAGCTGAGCGAACATCTGATCAAAATGCTGTATAACAAATAATCAGTCGAAACTTTTCAGGAGGAACTATAATCATGGGCAAAAAAGTATTTGTTGACCTAACCCACCCCTTCAGCGCGGAGATCCCCCGCTGGCCCTATTTTGACAAACCGATCATCGACAGTGCGCACACCATGGCCAAAGGTGGCGTACTGACCCAGAAAATCACCTGCACCATGCACACTGGCACCCACTGCGATGCCCCCCGACACGTCATGGAAAAAGAATTTGACGGCCGCAGAGCCCGCTACACTCACGAAATGGCTGTCGATGCCTACACCGGCGATGCCGTCTGCCTGCCGATCGAAATCGGGCGCTGGGGTCTGATCGGTCCTGAGCACCTCGAAGCGGCCTGCAAAAAAGTCGGCATTAAGCCGAGCGAACTGGAAGGCATGATCGTATGCCTGAACACCGGTATGCACCGCCAGTTTGACGACTCCAAAGATTATTACCACTATTCATGCGGTACCGGCATCGAAGCCGGACGTTGGTTTCTCAAGCACAAGGTCAAGTGCGTCGCGGTCGACTCGCAGGCGCTGGATCATCCGCTGCACACTGCCATGGGCAATAACGGCATGACCCGTATGAACCTGATCGGCGCCACCGGCCGGACAATCTGCGAAGAATACATCGAGCAGTTCGGCATCGAAGCCTACGCTGAATTCGACCGTGAGACCTACATCAAAGTTCATGGTCAGGCCGCATATGACAAAAAATTCGGCGATCTGGAAGCCATCGGCTGCTGGGGCACCTGGGAACCCATGCACAAGCTGCTGCTGGGCAATGGTATCGTTGGCGTCGAAAATCTGGGCGGTGATCTGGACAAGGTATCCGGCAAACGTTTCCGCTTCAATTGTTTCCCGCTGCGCTGGTATCTCGGCGACGGCTCCATGGCGCGTTGCGTTGCTGAAATCGACGAGGATGACCTGAATGATGTCCCAGACAGAAAGTACAAATATGGCGGTTTCGGACCCAACGAAGACTAAAGGAGATTTCACAATGAAAGAAGTTGTCATCGTTTCGGCGGCACGTACGCCGATCGGTTGCTTCGGCGGATCCCTTGCAGCATTCAGCGCTGTTGAACTCGGCGCGCAAACAGCCATTGAGGTCATCAAACGTGCCGGCATTGCGCCGGAAGCGATTGACGAAGTCGTTCTCGGCGGTGTCCTGACTGCCGCGCAAGGCCAAAATATCGCTCGCCAGGTGGCGATCAAGGCCGGCTTGCCGGATACCACGCCCGCCATGACCTTGAACATCGTCTGCGGCTCCGGCCTGCGCGCAATCAGCCTGGCTGCCCAGATGATCAGGTCCGGCGAAGCCGAGGTTATCCTGGCTGGCGGCATGGAAAGCATGACCAACGCGGTCTACGCCCTGAAAAAGGCACGTTACGGCTATCGCATGGGCAATGACCAGATTATCGACACCATGGTCAACGATGGTTTGTGGGATGCCTTCAACGACTACCACATGGGCACAACGGCGGAAAACATTGCCGAAGAGTGGCAGATCACTCGCGAAGAACAAGACGCTTTCGCCGCCACCAGCCAGCAGCGGGCTGTCGCGGCCATCGAAGCCGGTTACTTCAAAGACGAGATCATGCCGGTCCCGATTCCGCAGAAAAAGGGCGATCCTGTGATGTTCGACACCGACGAATATCCCCGCGCCGGCACCACAGCCGAAACCCTGTCCAAACTCAAACCCGCCTTCAAAAAAGACGGCACCGTGACCGCCGGCAATGCGTCCGGCATTAACGACGGCGCCGCCATGCTGATCGTCATGTCCCGCGAAAAGGCCGATGCACTCGGCCTCAAGTCGATGGCTAAAATTGTCGGCATCGGCACCGGTGGCGTTGATCCCAGGATAATGGGCTACGGGCCGGTTCCCGCAACGAAAAAAGCCCTGGCTATGGCCGGTCTGACCGTCAAGGACCTGGACCTGATCGAAGCTAATGAAGCTTTCGCGGCTCAGTCAATCGCAGTTGCCCGCGACCTCGGCCTCGATCTGGCTAAAACCAATGTCTCCGGCGGTGCCATCGCACTCGGCCATCCGATTGGCGCGTCCGGCGCTCGCATTGCCACCACCCTGCTCTATGGCATGCAACGAACCAAGTCTCGTTATGGCCTGGCCACGCTGTGCATCGGCGGCGGCATGGGCACCGCCATCATCTTCGAACGAGTCTAAAGACTCAAAAACAGAAAGGAAGTATCCAAAATGGTAGATCTGACAAACAAAGTTATCCTGACCGTTGCCCCGACCGGCGCCTGGCCCCAAAAAACCGATACACCGTACATTCCGACCCAACCGCGCGAAATCGCTGACGAGGTCATCGCCTGCGCCAAAGCCGGCGCCTCAATCGCCCACATTCATGTCCGCGACGACAACGACAAATCATCGATGGATTACAACAAATTCACCGAAACCGTCAAGTACATTCGCGAAGCCAAATGCGACATCGTGCTTAACCTGACTACTTCTGGCAAGCTGGGACTTCAGGGCGCCGAGCGCTATCAGCACGTCATCGATCTCAAGCCTGAAATGTGCTCCTATGACTGCGGCTCCATGAACTGGATGCACAGCTCGGTCTTTGAAAACAGCCCGCCCTTCCTCGAGGAACTCGGTACAGTTCTGATCGAAAACAATGTCAAACCGGAAATCGAAATCTTTGACGGCGGCATGATTTACAATGCTCAATATTACCTGAAAAAGGGCTTTCTCAAAGGCCCTCTGCACTACCAATTTGTTTTGGGCGCAGCTGGCGGTATGGACGCCACCGTCGAAAACCTGGTCTTTCTCAAGAGCCTGATCCCGCCTGGATCCACTTGGAGCGCCATGGGTATCGGCAAGGGCCATATGCCGATTCTTTATACTGCGCTGGCCATGGGCGGCCACATCCGCGTCGGTATGGAAGACAACATCGTCTACAGCAAGGGCGTTCTGGCCACCTCCAACATGCAGTTCGTTGAGCGCAGCAAGCGCATCATCCATGAGTTCAACAAGCAAGTTGCCACGCCGGACGAAGCTCGTATGATCCTCGGTCTGATCCCCAACGTTTAATCACGGCCTGACATCTGACACCAAAAGGGCCAATGACCTGGCAATTCAGGCCGTTGGCCCTTTTCGCGGAGTAGCGGCAATTTTGCTATAATAGTTGCAGAGGCTAGAGCCAATCCATGAGGAGGCAACGAGCAATCATGATTACGGGTGTTGGCACCGATATTCTCAAAATTGATCGACTCCGCAACGACCAAGCAAGTCTGACGACTGGCTCGCCGTTCCTGACAAAAACATTCACGACCGATGAATTGCATGCAGCCGCAGAGCGCGCCGACCCCACACGCTATCTGGCCACACGATTTGCCGGCAAAGAGGCGGTCTTCAAAGCTCTAGGCACCGGTGACGGGCTGATTCGTCTCAATGAAATTGAAATCCTTAACGACGACAACGGTCAGCCCAATGTGACATTAAGCGGACGGGCGCGACTGGCCGCTGATGCGATGAGCGTCACCAATATCCAGATTTCGTTATCCCATGATACCGACTACGCAATTGCCTTTGCAATTATGCAAAACCAGGAATAACAGGAGGAATCCCTATGAGCTCAACCGTCATGGAAAAACTATTTGAAAAGGCCAAGTTGGCCCCCAAACGCATGGTGCTGCCCGAAACCGATGATGACCGCATCCTGCAGTCGGCCCGTAAAGCCAAAGACATGGGCATTACCCAGCCGATTTTGCTCGGCCAGCCGGACGAACTCAAAGCCCGTGCCGCGACGCTCGGCTTCAACCTTGACGGCATCGAGCTGATTGACAGTACCGACGACGCAGTCATCGAGCAAATCGCCAACGAATACTTCGCGGTCAAGCAGGATTTCTCAACCAAGGGGCTGATCCGCAAGATGAAAGATCCGCTTAATATGGCCGCAATCCTTTTGGGTGCCGGCCGCGCCGACTGCATGATGGCCGGTATCAACCACGGCACCGCTGATGTTGTCCTGGCCGGACAGATGTACATCGGCCCCAAACCGGGATTCAATACCATTTCCAGCCTGGGCATGATGGACATTCCCGGTTGGGAAGGTTCCGAAGGCAATCTGCTCGGTTTCTCTGACTCGGCGGTCAACGCCGACCCGGATGCCGGCATGCTGGCCGACATCGCCATCACAACGGCTGACAGCGTTCAACGCATCTTTGGCTGGGAGCCACGCGTCGCCCTGCTTTCATTCTCGACCAAAGGCAGCACCGAACATGAGCAGGTTGACAAAGTCCGCGCTGCGCTGGCCATTGCCCGCGAACGCCGTCCCAATCTCAAAATCGATGGCGAATTCCAGCTGGACGCGGCCATCGTGCCGGCTGTCGCCGCCAAAAAGGTCAAAGAGCCCAGTGATGTCGCCGGCAAAGCCAACATCATCATCTGGCCCAACCTCTCGGCTGGCAACATCGGCGTCAAGCTGGTCCAGATCTTCGGTCATGCCAACGCTTACGGCCCGATGCTGCAAGGCTTCGCCAAGTCAATCGGTGACTTTTCCCGCAGCGCCCCGGTCGACGAAATGGTCGGCAACATGGCGATGGTCGCCTTAAATGTTGAATAATTTCTCGAGACGCCCCGTAGCGAGCATATCATTTTGTGCCAGCAAAATCGTTTCGATTTCGGCAGCAGGCATCGGCTTGTAATAATAGTAGCCCTGAACTTCGTCGCAGACCTGATTGGTCAGGAAGTTAAGTTGCGTCTCGGTTTCAACGCCCTCAGCGATAACTTTGAGGTCGAGATTGCGAGCCAGTTGGATGATGATTCTGGCGATTGCATCGTCCTTTAAACTTTTGGAGATGCTGTGTACAAACTGCATATCCATCTTGATCCGATCGACAGGCAGAAGTTTCAGGCGATTAAGAGACGAATACTCAACACCGAAGTCATCAATCGAAATTGTAGTACCGAGAAGTTTCAACTCATTAAGCACCTGGATGATATGATCAGAGCTGTTTACAGCAACACTTTCAGTAATTTCCAGTTCAAGATATTCTGCGCTGAGTCCGGTTTCGCGGAGAACTTGGCGGACAATATCGACGAGCTTTGGATTCTGAAATTGAATGACCGAAAGATTAACAGCCATGCGGATAGGGGGAATCCCCATTATTTGCCAAGCAAGATTTTGATGACAAGCCGTCATCAGGACCCATTCGCCGATTGGATTGATCAAACCAGTCTGCTCGGCTAATGGAATAAACGTTGCCGGTGAAACCATACCCATTTGCGGGTGATTCCAGCGCAGCAATGCTTCCAGCCCAATGATCTGCTTGGTAACGACATTGATCTGCGGCTGATAGTGCAACATAAGCTCGTTATTTTCCAACGCTTTATAAAGACATGTTGTCAACCTGCTTTTGACATTCGTCTCTTCTTTGAGGATGGGTGAACATAGCGTGTACTTGTTCTTCCCCTGATTTTTTGATGCATACATTGCCAGATCGGCGCTCTTAATCAGCGTGGCCGGATCACTGCCATCAATCGGATAAATAGCAATTCCGGTACTGGCGGTCACGAAGAAATCCTGACTCTTGATCGTCAGTGACTTGCCAAGCTCGCGCATTAGTTTGTCGGCTATTCGACAGACATCTTCGGCATGCTTTACATTTGTTAGCATGATGAGATATTCATCGCCGCCGAAGCGAGCAACCATATCGTGAGCACGAACGCTTTCCGTCAAACGACGCGCGACCCTTTGCAGTAATTCATCGCCGCCGTCATGCCCCAGGGAATCGTTGACGGCTTTAAATGAGTCAAGATCGATAAAAAGCAAACCAATCATGAAGTTATTGTCTTGTGCCAATTTTATTTCACCGGAAAGCTTTTCAACAAAACAAGCTCGGTTGGGCAAATCAGTTAATTCATCATAAAAGGCCATACGGTTGATTTCAGTTTCGGCAGAGACTTTGGCCAATGCGTCCCCCAGCGTATTAGCCAGTACCGACAGCATGTCTCGATGGTCCTCATGCAAAACAAAATTAACTTGAGTTTTTTCAAAGCCAATACATCCAAGCACCTTATCATTGCTGGTGACCGGAACCAAAAGGATGTGATCGTTTTTGACAAAAAACCAATCCTGCGATTCTGATAACTCAAGGCAATCAATATCAGGTGCCTGAGCAATACCGGATGCGATTCCTTCATGACACCATTCGTGGGTGTATTTCAGACCGGTGCTATTGTAAGATAGCTGATACAAATATGAACGATCAGCCTGCAAATGTTCTCCGCTTAAATGCAGTAAATCTTGAATTTTTTCATCAATATTGCCATGACTGACAGCAACAAAACTTTTGGAAATGTGTGAAATCAAGACCATTTGACTGAGCTGTTCGGCGATGCGGATGCGTCTGCGCGCATTGATAAAATAAATCACTGACGCAATAGCCAACATAATGGCAAAAAAGAAAAACTGAGAAAGATAATAAACCAAGTCAACAACGAACGGCACATTGAAGACCGTCACATAAATGCCCATTAATAGCAACGTTAACGACAATGCGGTCAGCATCTTACGGTCATTGCGCGACATGGCAAGCATGATGAAAATAAATGATGCTGTCCAAACAGCCGGCCCGATATGGTTATAAAAACGAAACAACATGTATACGAGCAAAAAAATGACCAGTACGTTGAAAGTATGCGCTTTCACCGTTTCTTTGACAAACAAATGACTTGCCATATAAAAGGCATGTCCAAGGCCCAAGAGAACCAGACTGTCTACCAATGTAGCTCCAAAAGACTGATAAGGGAAAAATGAAAAGAATGACAGATTTATTATTGAGGTAAACATAAGAATCGGGAAATAGAACAGCGATGTTAGTTTGTTGGTATAAAACGAGAGCTCACTTTCGTCCTTAAATGCGGCATTTTGCAGGATGATATGTCCCACATAACTCTTTTTTTTCGAATGATGGTCAGAATTTTCAACCAGGTTAGGCTTCATGAAGTGATTTTTTCTGGCGCAATTATACAGTCCGGCTATCGGCAGTAGAATGAAAATTGAAGATATTTGGGGCGCAGAAATATTTAGAAAATAGGGCAAAACAAGATCGGTTATAGTTCCCAAGACAAAAGCAGCTAAAAATGCAATCAGGCAGAGCGAGAGAGCCTTCTTTAAAGACCGCTCCACTTTCCTTCGCCAACGGATGACTAAAACAACGACAGCGAGGGAATATATCGCATAATACGCGTTAAACAGCCAATCCCACAGCGATGTACCGAACACATATGACCATCCAAATTCGGTCAAAATCAAATTGTTCAGCGGTTCAGCCAGTGAACTGATAATGGAAAAAGCTGATACAACCAGGACGGAAGGCAGATACAAAAGAGCGACCTGCCACTTGTGCCGCAACAAATGGGAGCTTTGTGTTAAATGAATAACGAAATGAAGTAAAAACGCATAAATTGAACCCCAGCCAAGCGCAGAAACACGATGCCAGAAAACGGCTGTTGACAAATCGGTTGTAGTGTATGTAATTGAAAAACCGAACGACCAAACACAAAGTGACAAACATAGCACAAAGAAAATGCGGTTCACAAATGCCTTTCGATCCGCTAGCAGAATATAGACACCAAAGAGCGAGTAGAAAGCAAATGCCGCAAAAAAAACCAAAGAGAGAATCGTTGGCGCGATCATTGCTTTTCCTCCATAACAAAGTTTTTGATATATTCTATATCGTGACAAAAAGCAGGATTATTACAGCAATATATTCAGATCGCTATTTCAACAGCAACTGGGTTCCTTGCCAGTCAGCATGCCTTGAATAATCGCAGCGGCACAGCCGACGCCCGCGTTGACTGACAATGCACCAACCGGGCAGTTGCGTACGCAGGCGCCGCACTCCATGCAACTGTCACGATTAACGATCTGCGCCTTGTCGTTTTGAATACTAAAGACAGCATGCGGGCAGACTGTGGCACAAAGACCGCAACCAAAACAACGGGCGGGATCATATTCGAGCGTGACGACATTCTTCAGATACGTTTGACGCATAATGGCACATCCTTTCACACAAACAATTGTTCAATGTCACTGAGCAATAGCATAATGACACCCAAAATGGTGGCAATCAGCATGATGGGCAACGCCAGTTTCATCTCACGGTTGACGCCGGACGGCGAAGTATAAGTCGAACTGCCGGTAAAATTCATCGCCAAATAACCAGATAGCGAAGGAATCAGCAAAAGATAAGCCATTGCTTTCAACAAGGGCAGCGTTGAAGAAAAACCAACCAACCAACCGTTGAGCAGGGCGATTCCGATCGCCCACAACACCCCCATCAGGGCACCTTTGAAGGAAAAAGCACGGCCGGGGATCAAAGGCAGCAGGATCGGCACAAGGATGCACCCGATAACAATTGTCCCGGCCAACGCGTAAAGGTCGATCATGCCATAGTGACCTAAACCCAGTGTATTGAAAATGAACATCACACCGAGAATAATCGCAGCGGGCTTAAAGGTGAAAACAAACTCGGCTGGAGTCAGAATCAGGCGATCCATCGTATTGAAACGAACCTGTCGCATAGCCGAGTTCGCGATCTGTCCAGCAGCCAGAAATGCCGGCAAATCCTCAGCTCGAACCGGTCCATAGACAACCTGAAAGCCTGTTGCGGCTGCAACTTTATGGGCTGCGATGCCGGTCGCGCCTAATTGCGGGACAATCAGCACGCGGTGACTGACTCGATTGTCGAGCCGAGTCGCTTTGATGCGCCTGACCAGCTCATCCGTGCCGAATGTACCCTTGCCCGCTGCGCACCACACATTGATACCCTTCGTATCGAGCACCAGGATCCAGGCATTGACATGGTCGAGTTCGCTGCGCAGGTGATCGAAAGTCAACTTATAATTTGCGGTCACCAAAACCGGTGAATCGACATCCGGTTGCCCTACCCCATACAGGCCAGGCTTGACGGTATAATCCATACGTCCCATGGTCCAGCGAGCTTTCCAGCCGCCCCAGATATCAGAAGCCTTCAGACGAGTCGAAACAATCGTCACCTCGCGTGCTGGTTCTGATTTCAATTTGCCGGTTAGTTTTGGCCTGTTGTTCAAGTTATTCATTTTCACACCTGACCTTCGCAGCTGCCTGCGCCAGAATTTGCAAGCTTTCGATAACCTGTTGTCGTTTTTCGACTGGGATGGCCGTCAGAATCAGGCCATAGTATTGGTGCATGTCATGATCAATTTTATCAAACAATTGTTGGCCAGTTTTGGTCAGGGAGATCAGTACGTTGCGACGGCTTGCCGGGTCCGGTTGCCTGCTGACGAGTGCGTGCAACACAAGTTGATCGACCGTCCTGCTGACAGTACTCTTATCCAGACCCAGCAGTTCTGCCAAGTTGTTTAGCGAAACTGATTTGGCCGATCCAATTTCAACCAGTGCATGGCACTGGCCCAGCGTGACGCCACAGCACGACTTTGCGCTGTCGTCGACAAGTCCGAATTCACGCTCAATTAAGCTTATACATTGGCGAATCTCTTGTATTTGCAGCGTCAAATCAATCACCTCTCATAGATTGTATCATGCAACTGTTGCGCATTGCAATACTTCAAAAACCAATGCTTTTGTTACGGATTATGCTGGGTGTTATGATACAATAGGTCTACCAGCGGCACTTGTACAATGGGGGACTCACGATTATGACCAATCAGAACCAACCAGTTTTAGACCAGGATTGTATCTTCGTTATTTTCGGTGGCACCGGCGATCTGACTCACAGAAAACTGCTGCCTGCATTATTCAATCTGCAAAAGCATGATTTGCTGCCGGATAATTTTGCTGTTGTAGCTGTCGGCCGACGGGAAAAGACGGATGATGAATACCGCGCAGAAGTCGAATCTTCGATTCAATCAGCCCGCAAGGGCGCTGCAGATCCAGAAGTATTGGACAGACTAATAGAGCGCATTTTCTACCGCACCGTCGATTTTGATGGTGACCAAGTCAGCTATCAAGCACTTCAGGAATTCCTCAGAAATCTTGACGTCAACCATGGCACATGCGGCAACCGCTTGTATTTTTTGGCCGTTGCGCCAGAGTATTTTGGCATCATCTCGACACGTCTGCACGAATTGGGTATGCTGAGCAACAAGATGGGCTGGCAACGGCTGATGATCGAAAAGCCGTTCGGCTCCAATCTTAAAACGGCTCGCGAACTGAATCGGACCATTACCGAGGCTTTACCGGAAAGCAATATATTCCGAATCGATCATTATCTTGGCAAGGAAATGATCCAAAATATCATGGCGCTGCGTTTTGGCAATTCTTTATTTGAACCGCTGTGGAATCAGCACTACATCGACAACATCCAAATTACCTCCAACGAAACGCTTGGTGTCGAGTCTCGCGGTGGTTATTACGAACAGGCTGGCATTCGCCGCGATATGCTGCAAAACCACCTGCTCCAAATGTTGGCGCTGATCGCCATGGAGCCGCCGGTCAGCCTGGATCCCGAATCTGTTCGAGATGAAAAAGTCAAAGTACTGCGTGCTATGCGCTCTTTTTCGCATACCGCTGACCAGCCCGATATCGTTCGCGGACAGTATGGCCAGGGCAATTTTGACGGCCAGCAGATACCGGGTTATCGCCAGGAGCCACGGGTTGCAATCGACTCAAACACCGACACTTTCATTGCCGTTAAAACTTACGTCGATAATTTTCGCTGGGCCGGTGTGCCATTCTACATCAGAGCGGGCAAGCGAATGGCTCGTCGCACCACACAGATCGTCATTGAGTTTAAAAAGCTCCCCGGGGTGGAGTTTTATGACAGTTTTAAAAACCAAAACCCAAACCTTCTGGTTGTCGAAATTCAGCCGCAGGAGGGATTATTTTTTCAGATCAACGCCAAAAAGCCCGGCAACGAGCTGATCATGGAGCGGATAGATCTCAACTACAGTCAAAGCAGCAAGGTCCTCAGCAATTCGCCGGAGGCATACGAACGATTGATTTTGGAGGCCATCCGCAACAACCCCGCACTCTTTACGCGCTGGGACGAATTGGAATATTCATGGCAGTTTGTTGACAGCATTGAGGCAGCCACGGCAGCGATTAAGCCGGCGTTCCCCAATTATGCGGCGGGTTCACAAGGGCCAGAGGCCGCCATTGACTTAATCGAAAACGATGGCCGCCATTGGTGGGAAATTTAGAGGCTATTTTTCGCAAAGCACAGCCGACAAAAGCGGTTTCGGGCCGCCAAGCAGATGGCCGGCATCAGCACGTGGATCCAGCCAGGAGCGAACGGCCTGTTTGGGCAAAATGACCGGCATGCGATCATGGAAGGCGGCGATGGCATCCACAGCCGGGCAAGTTAAGATGACAAAGTGCTCGACTGAGCGGCCATCTGGCGCGGCAAACCTGTTGTAAATACCGGCCATGTATATGACCTGACCTTCAAGGGTGAAAAAATACTTGTCGCGATGACCGGTTTGCCGATGATCCCATTCATAGAAGCCAGAAGCCGGCACAACAATGCGCCGGTTTATAAAAGACTCACGGAAGGTCTTCTTTTCCATAACCGTTTCTGACCGGGCGTTGATCATCACGCCGCCAGTTTTGTCCCAACGGGGGAAGCCCCACTTCATGACATCCAGACGCACTTTGCCGTCGGCCTCACGCAGGACGGGGGCTATGTTGGTTGGTGCGATATCACCGGACGTAGTCGGACTGCGACCGGCAAAGTTTTGGTTGACTTGATTGATGATTTCACGCATTTCGAGAATGGCTTCTTCTTCCAGAATGGCATAGCGACCACACATAGGACGCGCCCTCCAAATTCAAATAGCGGCAATTATAGCCGGCAATTCAGCCAGGCTGATGATGCGAAAATCGGCGTTTGCGCTGCCGGTTGCACTGCCGATGGCCACGGTCAACATGCCAGCTGCCCTACCAGCTTCGATACCGGCTTCAGCATCTTCAACAATGATACAATGCGCGGGTGGAACATCGACGTACTGACTGGCCTTTAAAAAAACCTCCGGGTCTGGCTTGCTCATGGTAATGTTGTTGCCATCCGAGATGGCATCGAAAGCTTCAAGCAAGCCGATGCGGGTCAGAATGGTGCGCGCATTCTTGCTCGACGACCCGATGGCCAGTTTCAGTCCGGCCGCCTTGAGCTCCAAGAGCGCAAGATGAACATCAGCGCCCACGTCAGCCGGTGACATCTGTTGCAGCATGATTTTATAACGCTCGTTCTTTTCGTCAGTCAGTTTTAACTTTGCTTCCTTGCTCAGTTGCAGATTGGACTGCCGCAGGATAATTTCGAGTGATTCGCCGCGGGAAACACCGCGCAGCAAGTTGTTGACTTCTTCGTCAAAGGGAATGCCAAGCTTGTCGGCAATCTCCTTCCAGGCCAGATAGTGGTATTGGTCGGTTGAGACGATCACGCCGTCCAAGTCAAAAATAACAGCTCGAATTTTGTTCATAAAATAACCTTTCAAAGTTTATCTTCAGTAATGACGACACTGGCGAAACCCGGCTTCATGAAGTCCATTGGTCCGTAACCCTGGCGTGGACAGATCCGCGGTTCACGATCATGGGAAAAAGGGGTCGTAAAGGGGGTGCCATGGGCAAAGTCTATATGGCTGGCGCAGTCAAGATAATTGTCCAAGTCTGACTTGGGCAGCATCGTGGGCGCGTGACCGGCGAAGAAATGAGAAAAATCAAGGGCCTGCATTTTATTCAAAGTCTGGATGTAATCCGCCAAGCTGGTGGCCATCGGGCCGAAAAGCCAAACAAAAGGGTTGGCGGCATCGCCGACCAACAGGGTCTTGCCTTCTTGCCAAAGCAAACCAATGCCGCCGCGTGAGTGGCCGGTCAGGGTGACCACTTCCAGATGGCAATTGCCAAGATCGAAAACCGTGCCCTCAAGCACCGGGACCAGGTTGCCGCAGCCACCTTTGATATAAGCGTCCTCATCAAAGTCAGCTGGCAGGATGTCAGAAACCTCACGCGTAAACTGATTCGTATAATGCCTGGCTGACTGGATATTGCCGGCGCGCGCCGCGGGTGAATTGAACATCTGGCAAAACTCGATTTCCCGTTCGTCAATGCAGATGTCTTCAGAAAAACGGAAATTGCCGCAAGTATGATCGAGGTGGCCGTGGCTGTTGACAATGATCAACGGCAGCTCGGTAATTTCGCGAACGGCTTTTTTGAGATCGCCGTAGCCGTAACCGGTATCATAGAGCAGGGCCTTGTCATTGCCAACAATCAGCTGGCAAAAGACGCCCTCGGCGCTGCCGATATGATAAAGATGTTGTTTGGGGCTGACAACCTGATAAAACGTTGACATGGCGGTGTTCCTCTTGCCTGCTAATATTTGAGCTCCTCACGTCCGCAAAAGGGGTCGATCGGGCTGGTTCCCTTAAAGGCGCTTTGTCCCAGAAGCTTATCGATGGCGGCATGAATGACCGAGTCGTTGTTGGAGTAGCAATTGATGTAGGTGCCGATCATCGGCACGTCAAGCAGGTGATAGGGGTTGCCCAGGCTGACAAACACGACTGGCAGTTCTTCGGCGAACCAGGGGATGTTGTTGCCCATGCCGAACATGGTGTGCCAGTGAATGCGGTTGACCGTCTTGTTGCTGGCCGTTTCAATGTTGGCCAGGTAAAGCACCGTGTCGTATTTGGCCTTAAAACCCTCGACACTTTTTTCCAACGTCGCCAAGTCTTCCTTCTGGTATACAGTGACCGCAAAGCCGGCCGTTTCCAGCCGGGCAACAGCAGTTGCCAGAACGCGCGCATTGGAAGGAAAATCACCCAAGATCTGCAACAGGATCCGGCGGGTCTTTGCGGGGCTCATCGGCAACAGACCCTTGACATCCTTGACCAAGGTGACCGAGCGGTCGGCGCAGTCGCGCGCCATGACCATATGCGTGTCACAAGCCAGTATTTGCAACGCGTCTGGCCCAGGCACCAATGTACCAGCATGCTGTTTTTTATGCAGCCCGATGGATGCCTTGAGAGCAAGAATACGTGTAACAGCTTCCTGCAGGCGTGCTTCAGTCAGAACGCCGTCGTGATAACCCTGCATCATATAGCCGAAGTCTTCATCAAGGTCGCGATTGAACAAAAATACGTCACATCCGGCAGCGATGCATGTCGGAACAGCCTGCGCTCGCGCCATGGCGGACCCAAAGCCAATCATCGGGGTGGCATCGGTGACGATTAGCCCGTTGAAGCCCAACTTACCACGCAGCAATCCATTGAGCAATTCACTGGAAAGTGTTGCCGGAACCGGTCGACCGGGCTTGCCTTGGTATGCTGGCAGGGCAATATGGCCGGCCATAACGGCTGGTACGCCGTCATCGATGAGCCCCTGATATACCTTACCGAAGGTCGCGTCCCAGCTCTCGCGAGACAGGCGGTTAACACTGACCAGCAAATGTTGGTCGCGGTCGTCAACGCCGTCACCCGGGAAGTGCTTGATGGAGGCGGCGATGCCCTTATCCTTCAAAGCACGCTGGCACTGAAGCGCCATTGACAGCACACGCTCCGGGTCTGCGCCATAGGTGCGGGTGTTGGTAATGGGATTGTAGTAGTTCATGTCGATGTCGCAAATCGGCGCGAACGCCCAGTTCAGGCCGACGGCAGCGCCCTCCGCCCCGGCGATGCTGCCGAGCTTGTATGCCATTTGCGGATCGCCGGTCGCGGCAACCTGCATCTGGCTACCGAAAAACGTGCCGTTTGATGCTATGCCAACACCGCCCGTTTCCATGTTGGCGGCCAGCAACAGAGGGATTTTGCTGTGACTCTGCAGGAAACGGTGGGCGGCCATAATCTCATCGCCGTGCGATTGGCGGAAGAGTATGCCGCCAACGTGGTAAGTATCCAGAAGGTTGCCCAGATAACCCGGGTCTTTGCTATAGGAAATGGGACAAAAAAGTTGTCCGATGCGTTCTTCGAGCGTCATGGCAGACAGGGTGGATTCAACCCAGGCGATGTCTTCGTCCGAGAGATAAAAAGGTTTAGATTTCAGGTCGATCATTTCGGTTTTCCTAACTTTTAAATTACTTTCACAACAATTGAAACATGCTTGTGACGTATGCGGCGCAGTTGCGAACCATCAGGCCGCTGTTCAAGAAAAAAGTGATTCAGTTTTTCGCAGAACTGAAATTGGCCACTAATCAACATTTCGTCTAATTCACAAAACTCTTGAATATATTCTTTGCTGATCGGAGCGCCATTATGGGCCGGGAATATGCTTCGAATTTCACCATCTCGGCGCTGAAGCAACTTCATGTTCTGCAAGTGCTGGGCAGCAACAGCTGCAATATCGGTCGACTGGCCATCGTAGGTTATAAACAGGACCTGCGCACTTTCGAGTTCGTCACCGCAGAAAAGAGCGCCGGTTGAACGATCCAGGAGAAAAATACTGCTGACGGCATGCGCGGGGGCTTCGATGACCTCAATTTCGCATCCGCCCAAGTGGAAAACATGACCATTGCCGATGATGATTTTTTCATAATCCGGAAAAGGCAATTTGGACAGATCGACCGGGCTGTCCTGCAGCGTTGTGTGGTCAATCAAATAGTCTTTGGCCATATAGACCTTGTCCCACCAGCCGTTGCCGCCGACATGATCGAGGTGCCCGTGTGTGTTGACGACCAGAATTGGTTTATCGGTCAGTGCTTCGACATATTGACGCAGGTTGCCGGCACCATAACCCGTATCAATGAGGAGCGCCATATCGTCGCCTTCAATTAGATACATGTATTGTGAACCGCCCAACGAAGTGATGAACCACGTCCGGCTATCATACTTCCAACTCGTGTAGGTTCCAAATATTTGATCAACATCCATAGCACTCACCCCACAAAATAATGAACGATTACGTCCGTAATTACAAGACCTAACATGATATTTGTTCATTTTCGCGCATAATAAACCATATTCGTTGACTTAAATGATAGCCAGCATGCGCATCAGCGCGGTTCGGGCACCTTCGCTGACCGCGGGCGATGTTTCGATCGGGTATTGGTTCTTCAGCAAAGCGTCATGCACACTGAGCAGCGTTGTCTTCTTCATGTTTGGACAGATCAAGCCCGGCGCGAGCAGGAAAAACTGCTTGTCTGGATTATTCTGACGCAGCTTCCAAAAAACACCCATTTCGGTGCCGATCAGAAACTTCTGCGCGGGACTTTGTTTTGCATAATCAATGATTTGTTTGGTACTGCCGACAAAATCGGCCACCTGCCAGACCTCTGGCTGCGTCTCGGGATGAGCCAGCAGCAGGGCGTCCGGGTGAGCCCGCCGAGCGGCGTCAACATCGTTGACGGTGACCCGGTGATGGGTGATGCAATAGCCTGGCCAGAGGTGGATCATTTTTTCAGGAACGAGCGTGGCGACATATTGGCCGAGATTGCAGTCCGGCACGAACAGAATTTCGCGCGCTTCAAGCGAACGGACGACTGCGACGGCGTTAGAGGAAGTGCAGCAAATATCGCTTTCAGCCTTGACAGCGGCGGAAGAGTTGATATAGCAAACTACAGCCACGCCAGGGTGTTCAAGCTTCCAGGCCTGCAGATCAGAGGCCTCGACCATGTCGGCCATTGGACATCCGGCATCGCGCTCGGGCAGCAGAACAGTCTTTTCTGGCGACAGAATTTTAGCGCTCTCAGCCATAAAATGAACGCCGCAAAAAACAATGGTCGAAGCGGCGGATTCAGCACAATAACGGGCTAGAGCTAATGAATCGCCGACGACGTCAGCGATGGCCTGCACCTCATCGCGCTGGTAGTTATGGGCGACGATGATCGCGTCGCGCTGTGTTTTCAACAGCATTATTTCGGCTACCAGGTTGTCGTTGTTCATTCAGCTTCTCCCTTCGACGGTTTTGAAGTTTAAATTCTAGGTTGCGCTTTTACATTTGTCAACCAATATTATAGCATTGTGCTGTATAATAATACCTAATTATTAACGGAGGAAATGGATGAGAACGATCGGCAATCTTTTTTGGTTTTTACTGGGTGGCGAGATTCTGGGTTTGCTCTGGCTGCTTGCGGGCTTGGTTTGCTGTCTGACGATTGTTGGCGTGCCGCTTGGCATGCAGTGCTTCAAGTTTGCCAAACTGGTTTTTTGGCCGTTCGGTCGGCAGATTGATTTTTCCCAAATGAGATCGATTTCTTTGCTGGCCAACATCTTGTGGCTTTTCTTTTTTGGTCAGGAGCTGGCTTTAATATCAGTTGTGCTTGGCGCGGTGTTTTGCGTGACGATCGTGGGCATTCCTTTTGGGCTCCAGCACTTCAAACTGGCCAAACTAGCATTTCTGCCATTTGGTGCTCGCATTTACAAAACATAAGAGTAATATTATTACGATGAGCTATATCATGACATGAATGACAAAGCGCTCAACATTATAGCTGAAACAAAGAGATTAAAGCCTGTCATGCCTTGACAAAAATATGCATAAACATAATTTTATCTATAATCATATTACGTTATTGCGAAATATACTTGTTCACAATCCGTAGACATGCTAGAATGGCAGTATAGCGGAATGTCTTTATTATGTCTTAACAGACAGGATAGAACACATCATATATAGACACTTTACAGTTTGATGTTCGCAATATTCCAACAAATCATGACATATCATGACAAGTCGATGTTGATTTAACACATGTAAATCAACACCAATGACTTTTGGCGGTCTTTAGCTTGATCTGGATTTGAAGGGACGGTACCTGTTCAATGAAAAACTTCTTTGGTAAAAATTCGAGCAACACAACATGCGAGCCTCCCAAGGTCATGCCAACCAAGATGCTGAGCATCTTTTTGGCAGCAGTCTTACTTTGCAGCATGATTCCACTTGCGCCACAGGTCTTGGCCGTTGCCAGCGCCGGCGAGGTTGTTCTTTCTAAAACGGCGACCCCCCTGACACCCGAGCGGACTTCGGAGATCTCGCTGAGCGTCGTCGGCACACCGCTGACATCATCGCAAGCCGTTGACATTGTCCTTGTCTTAGATGTATCACCCAGCATGGACACGGCGCTGGGAACATCAACGCGGATGGGCGTTATGAAAGCAGCAGCCAAGAGCTTTATCAGCGAAGTGCTCCCCGCAGGCAGTAACAACAAGGTCTCACTTGTCGCCTTTTCGGGCGTCCAGAATGACGCAGCCTGGAATGACGGAAAAATTGTCCAAACCTTTTCGAATTCGATTTCAACATTAAACACAAGCATCGATAATATTACCAATTCGGTCAACTTCATCGGCTACACCAACATGGAAGCGGGCTTCTATCATGCCGATGGCGCGCTGGACGCCGCCAACGGTGCGCGGACGACTGCAAAAAAGGTTGTCGTCTATATGTCTGACGGCGCTGCCAACCTTTACTACAATGCCACGGGTAACACTGTGTATAACACGACAACGTCGGTCACTGAGGCCATCGGCGCTGCCCAGACCCTGCTGACCAACCACCCGGGCACGCTGGTCTATACCGTCGGTCTGTCCGATGGTACCAACAGCGCTGACATCGCCAAAGTCCTGAATGCCTCCAATCAAGGCCTCTACCCAACCAAGTATTTTGACGTTAACTCGGCGGATGGTCTGACCTCGGTTTACAACTACCTGGCCGATACCATCAACCAGATCGCCAATACGGCGATGGTGACCGATCTCCTGCCCGACGGTGTCACGTTTGATGGCTTTATTGCCACGCCCTACGGCACGACAGCCTCGGCTGCCGGCAACACGGTGACCTGGACCATTCCCGTCATCACCACCAGTCCTCTGACGTTGACCTATCGTGTCAAGGTAGACGAATCAATTTACGGCGGTGTTTACACCAACACAAAGGCCGAGATTGCCTTTAAGCCGATCGCCGAAAATCATTTCTACGATGCGGTTCTGACGTCCGGCTATGCCAACCTGACTTTTCCAAAACCGATTATTCCAGCGCCCCCGATCGCCAACGATGATGCTTATGTATCCATCAGCGGCAACGCGGTCATTGTTTCGGCCGCGGGAATATTGTCGAACGATGAAGCTGTCGACCTGCGCGCCAACGGCGACGGCACCACCGCCACGCCAGTCAGCGGCTCAGTCAGCCTGGTGTCCGGTCCATCCCACGGCTCGCTGGCGCTCAACGCCGATGGCTCCTTCACTTATCTCCCGACCGCTGATTATGAGGGCATCGATACGTTTGTCTATAAAATATTCTCCGATGTCACCATTATCGGGCAGGGCACCGTTCGCGTCGAGGACACCGCCACTGTTACCATCACCAGCTATCCCGAAGGCATGCCCGGCGAGATCGACTTATCTAAGAATGCCAACTCGACCGCCACGGACCGCGAGTTTGAGGTGACACTGACCGCCGTCGGCAACAAACCGGAAACTGCACCGCCGACTGACTATATTCTGGTCATGGACGTTTCCAACAGCATGCGTTATTTGCTGAACAGTGATGTCGAAGGTACGCCTTCGCGCCTTTCGGTCATGAAGGAAGCTGCTGCGGTCTTTGTCAGTGAAGTGCTGGCCGCCGGCAACGACAATCGCGTCGCGGTGGTCTCCTATTCATCAGATATCACTGGGGCCACGACCGATCGCTGGAATGACAGCGTGATCAATCAAGGATTTTCCAGTAACGCTACCACGGTCAATGCCGCCATCGCCGCCCTGATCAAGCGAAATGCCACCAATACCGAAGCGGGTTTTTACAATGCCGATAACGTTCTGGACACGGCTCGTGCTGCTGCGCAGAAAATTGTTGTCTTCATGTCCGACGGTGGTGCTAATCAATACTATGACAGCAATGGCAACACAATCGGTGTTGGGTCCGAACCCTTTAATCAAACGGCGACCAATGAAGCCATCGCCTCGGCCAAATTGTTAAAAGCCAATCATCCGGGCACCCAGATCTTTACCATGGGCATTGGCCAGGATCTTTACGGCTATATCGCCAAGGTTATGAACCCGGCCGCTCCGGACGATTATCAGGAAAAATTCTTCCAAGTGCTGACGGCCTCTGACGCGTCAGCAATCTACACCGAATTGACGCAGCCGTCATCCACGATCGCGACCGATGCCGTGGTCACGGACATTCTGCCGGCCGGTGTCAGCTACGCCGGTTCGCTGACCGCCTCTGCCGGCACGACAGCGACCATCAACGGCAACACCATCACCTGGACCCTGGGATCGATCACCGACCAAACTGCGACGCTGACCTATCGCGTCAAGGTAGACGATTCGATTTATGGCGGTGTTTATACCAACCAGTCGGCAGTCCTCAAGTTCCGGCCGGCCATCGGCAGTCCCCTCTATACACCGGACACTTCAGGGTTTGCCTATCTCGATTACCCCCTGCCGATTGTCGCCGTCGGACCGCTGGCGGTCGATGATGCATACTCGGTCGATGAAAGTCAAACGCTGACCATTCCGGCTCCGGGTGTACTGGCCAATGATCCGACCACGATCCTGCGTGCTGATGGTAGCGGAACCACCGCAACCGCGACCAACCAATCGGTTTCGTTGGACGTCGCGCCGGTAAACGGCACCTTGACGCAAAATGCCAATGGATCATTCTCTTACACACCAGTCTATGGGTTCTATGGCATTGATACTTTTGTCTACCGTGTATTTTCTGATGTGACAATCGACGGCAAAGGAACTGTTCGCCTTGAAGACACGGCCGTCGTAACCATTATGGTCAACTATGTCAACGATGCGCCGGTTGCCGCAGACGACGAGGCTGCAACACAAGAAGAACAGGCCGTAACGATCCCTGTTTTGACCAACGACAGTGATCCTGATGGTGACAATCTGACCGTAACCGCCATCACACAGCCAGCTAACGGTTCAGCTGTAAAGAACGCAGAGGGTACCGTGACTTACACGCCGAAAGCGAATTTTTCAGGGACGGACACTTTGACCTACACCATCAGTGACGGTAATGGCAAGTCGGACACCGCCATCGTGACCATTTTGGTCGGCGAAGTCAACGATGCGCCGATCGCCAATGACGATATCGGCAACACCCCTGAAGACACGCCCGTGGCTATCTCAGTGCTGACCAATGATACTGATGTCGACGGCGGCGCGCTGAGCATCACGTCGGCAACCAACCCCGCCCATGGCGCGGCTGTTATCAACGCCGACGGGACAATGACCTATGTGCCAGATGCAAACTATTTTGGCACCGATACCTTTGAATACACCATCACCGACGGTCGCGGCGGTTCCGACACCGCGCGGGTAACCATCACGGTCACCCCGGTCAACGACGCGCCGATTGCCAATGACGACACCCGCAACACACCGGAAGATACAGCGATCAAGATCGGTGTTCTGAGCAATGACGCCGATGTCGAAGGCAGCCCCCTGACCGTAATCGCTGTAACTGAACCGACCCATGGAGCGGCTGTGATCCAACCCAACGGCACAGTTACCTATACGCCACATGCCAACTTCAATGGCATCGACACCTTTATTTACACGATCAGCGACGGCCAGGGCGGCAGCGACACAGCGACCGTCACCGTCAACGTTATCCCGATCAATGATGCGCCGCTTGCAACAGACGATACCGCGACAACCCCCGAAGATATGCCGGTTAATGTCAATGTTCTGGCTAACGACCACGATGTTGACGGCAATCCGCTGATTGTCACGCTGATCAGTGATCCTACCCACGGTTCGGCAGTCATCAATCCCGATGGAACGGTAACCTACACCCCGGATATCAACACCAATGGCACTGATACCTTCGAATACACTGTCAGCGACGGCCAGGGCGGCACTGATACGGCGACCGTGACCATCACGGTTACCCCACTTAATGATGCGCCGGTTGCGGTCAATGACATACGTTCAACCCCCGAAGACACCACGCTTATCATCGACGTTTTGACCAATGACAGTGACCCCGATGGCGATCCGCTAACCGTAATCTTTGTCAGCGAGCCCGCCCACGGCTCGGCAACGATTAATCCGGACGGAACGATCACCTACAAGCCAGACAGCAACTATATTGGTGACGACACCTTGATCTATACCGTCAGCGACGGCCAAGGTGGCATTTGTACGGCCAGCGTGACCATCACGGTTGGCGGTGTCAATGATGCGCCTGTCGCGGCGGACGACACGAGAACAACCCCAGAAGACACATCGATCAAAATTGATGTGCTGACCAACGACACAGACTCCGATGGTGACGCCCTGGCAGTTGTGTCGATCACCGATCCGGCCAATGGCACAGCAGTTATCAATACCGATGGCACCGTGACTTACACACCGGCTGCTGATTTTAACGGCACTGACAGCTTCGACTACACGATCACCGATGGCAACGGCGGCACGGATACCGCCACGGTCACCGTTACGATTTTGTCAATCAATGACGCCCCAGTCGCGGCTGACGATACTGCTATTATCAGCGAAGATACACCGATAACGATTGCTGTTCTGACTAACGACAAAGATGCCGACCATGATCCGCTGACCGTCGTTTCTGTGACTGACCCTGCCCATGGCAGTGTGGTCATCAACCCAGATGGCACCGTGACCTATACACCGGATGCTAACTTTATTGGCACCGATACCTTTGAGTATACGGTCAGTGACGGCCACGGCGGCACCGATACCGCGATCGTGACCATCACTGTCAATCCGATCAACGACGCTCCTGTTGCTGTCAACGACGCTCGTACCACGCCTGAAGACACGCTGGTGATCATCGACGTGCTGACCAATGACAGTGATCCGGACGGCGATGCGCTGACGGTTATTTCAACGAGCACGCCGGCCAACGGCAATGCAGTCATCAATGCCAACGGCACCGTAAACTATACGCCGAACGCCAATTTCAATGGCACCGACAGCTTTACCTACACCATCAGCGATGGGCAAGGCGGCATTGCCACGGCTACAGTGAGCATAACGGTCACATCGGTCAATGACGGCCCTGTTGCAGCTGATGATGCCAGAACGACCCCAGAAGACGTGGCGGTAAACGTCGATGTTCTGACCAACGATAGCGATGTCGACGGCGATCTCCTGACGGTTACCGGGACAACCAATCCCACGAACGGCACGGCCTTAATCAATCCCGACGGAACGATCACCTACACACCGGACGTCAATTTCTTTGGCACAGACACTTTTGACTACACCATCAGCGATGGCAACGGCGGCACGGACACAGCGACGGTCACGGTCAATGTCAGCAGAATTATTGTTCCTGACATCAAGATCAGCAAGCAGGTCTTAAACAGCACCCAAAGCGGCATCTTTGCCGACATGGCAGACCTGTACGTGGGAGAAACCGCGCAGTATCTGATCATTGTTGAAAACAATGGCAACACACCGCTGATCAATGTCATGGTGACTGACAACCACGCACCTGACGGCACCGTTGTGACGGCATCAAACGGCGACAGCCTGATGTGGACGCACAATGCCAGTGGCATCGCAAGCCTTAATCTGGGGGACTTAGCCGTCGGCGAAAAGATCGAACTTCGCTACGATTATGTGACCAGCACGAGCGACCTGGAAAATTCGACGGTCATCAACAGAGCGGACGTCGTGGCTACGCCAGAAATCCCATCGAACCTCAGCGAGGTCACGGATTTTGCCACGGCAATTATCAACATCAGTGCGACGCCGCTTAGCGTTTCCGGTATCTCAGTTGACAATCAGGTCAAAAATCTGACCAGCGGCGGTCCTTATGCTGATCTGGCCAGCGGCATTGTCGGTGATACCTTCCGCTATAACGTAACCGTTAAAAACACAGGACTTCTCGACTTGACAGCAGTTAAAGTTTACGACAATCGCGTTGTACCGGGAACCGTAATAACCAACGTCACAGCTGGCACAACGGCCATCTGGCAGACGAGCGTTGACGGACGCGCCTACTTTGTTTTAGGCAACCTGGCCCCCGGCGCCTTGGTGAACTTCACCTACGATGTTATCACCACCAGTGCCGATGCCAACAACATCCGCTTGAACACGACGCAGGCTATCGGCATTGTCACCATCACCATGAACGATCAGCAAATCGTTGAACTCAGCGATGATGCCATCGCCACAGCACTTGTTGACCAAATTCCGACCACGGGCGAGAACGATCTGACCACCCTGCTGGGCAGCATGCTGCTGCTTGCAGCCGCTGTTCTCATCTTCTTCCGCCTGCGTCGCCGTGACAGAGGTCTTCCGTCTGACCACTGAAATCGCTAGCTAATTATTCGCGTAAAAAAGGGATGCTGCTTGATTCGTATGATCGGATACGCGCGGCCTTTTCGTATTGCGAGATGCGGTTTTTGCCGCCGGATTTTGCCGCATACATCGCAGCATCGGCATTATCGAACAAGTTCTCCAGCGACCAGCCGGGCAGCCAGTTGGCAATACCGATGCTGATGGTAACGACGTCGTCCGTAAAGCTGTATTTTTGACTGGCAAATTCGGCACGGAGTTTCTCCAGGAAATCATAGGCTTGATCAACTTCATTCTCGGTAAAGATAATCGCGAATTCTTCACCGCCAAAACGAGCGGTAAAGCGATTGGCGCCAAAATCGCGCTTCATAAGCTCTGCCAACTTGTAGATGACCTTGTCGCCTTTAAGATGGCCATAGGTATCATTGATTTTCTTAAAATCATCGATGTCAATAATGGCCAGGGCAATTTGCATATTGGTTTTCTCTGATAGCTTAACCATTTGCGACAAAGTATTCATAAAAATGGTGTGACCGTGCAAGCCTGTCTTTTGATCCTTGTACATCAGCTCCTTCATTTCGAGCTGGTTAAGATAACCTTGCTGAATGATATCGTTTTTTTCGCGCTGAAAATCAATCAAAACATTGCAAACCATGGCCGTTGCGATCAAGAGCGCAAAAGCAACGATGGCTTCGGCGACATAAAAGTTTTCGTTGATTGGCCGAAAATTTGAAAGTGTGCGTTGAATAATTTCGATAAATAATGCAGCAAAACAAAGGATGCCAATGCGGCGGGTGATCTTTTTGCTGCTGAAAATGATGGTCACAAAAAGCGGTATACAAAATACACATAACGCTGCTGAAAAAACATAATGGGTCGATGACACAACAACGCCCATCAAAATCTGCTGCAGGGAAGGGACATAATTGATCATACGTGAAGTTGAGGGCAACTTCTTTAGCAAAATGAAACCAGTGATAATGATAAGAGAATTGGCAGCGGTTGGGATTAATAAATAGCGAATAAAATAACCTTCAGGTGTACTGACAATCAAATCAGAGCTTTTCAGAAAAAAATACATGAAAAACTCAACGAGAAAAATAAAAATGGCAACGTAAATATTGGTTTTGAAAAGTGTTCTGCGCCATTTCTCATGGATGGTGTCAAAATCTTTCAAAATGACCTCCCTCTTCTGCCGGATGCGATGGAAATATTCATCAATGCCATGATTAACGTTCATCACAGAAGCGGTGTAGGGTTGCTTGGAAATGTATACTAAATCAGTATTATACAGAACTATCGATTGAGTGTCTATTATAGACCAAAACTTGATGGAAGCCGCACGATCATCCGATCGCCGATTTTAGCGGACAGCAGGTTGCGCAGATCGTCAGCTGAACCCAAAATGAACTTCTGACGACCGATGATGCAGATGTGGCCAGGCCCCAGATTGATATAAAAAGCATCAACAGTTTCGTAGGCCTTTTCGATCTTCTCGTATTCGTAGACAGCCGGGATGTCAGCGTCCTTATCGGTCCAGACGGTGATGCCGTCGTCGTCAAAGCGATAATGATTGGGGGTCATCAGATGGTCCTCGATCGAAAGGTAATACCGGCGGGGCAGAAAGAGGATGATGCCGGCCAGCAGCAGGCACATGCCAAACAGCAGAACGAAACCGATCAGGTTGAAAACATCCGCAGGGTTTTGGATGTACATGACCAAAAAGACAATAGCCAGAATCGGCGTCAGCGCTAGCAGCAAGGGCGCTTGCCAGCGGGAACGCTTGCCCTGCAGAAAACTGAACAGGAAAAACTTGCGGTATTCGGCATAGTTGATGGTCGTGGTTGCTTCAATACGCATGAGATTTAACGCTCCTATCCATACTATGCCACCATTTTACCCTTTGCGGTGTTATGTGTACAGTTAAGACTGTGATAAAATAAGTCAATCAAAGGATGCGGGGGAACAGTTTATGGACAAAGCAGATATTGGATTGATCGGGTTGGCCGTTATGGGCGAAAACCTGGTGATGAATATGGCCAACAAAGGCTTTACGGTGGCTGTCTACAACCGCAGCACGGACAAGGTGCGCAAATTCACCGAAGGCCGCGCCCGCGACCTGAGCATCATAGGCGCCTACAGCCTGCATGATCTGGTCAGCCTGCTGAAAAAACCGCGCAAGGTCATGATGATGGTCAAAGCCGGCCAGCCGGTTGATGAACTGATTGAGCAGCTGATCCCGCTACTCGAAGCGGGCGACATCATCATCGATGGCGGCAATTCACATTTCCCCGATACCATTCGCCGCACCAAACAGATCGAGGCGATGGGCCTGCTTTACGTCGGTAGCGGTGTTTCCGGCGGCGAAGAGGGTGCGCTCAAGGGCCCCAGCCTGATGCCCGGCGGATCAGCCGCGGCCTGGCCGGCGATCAAGCCGATCTTCCAGACCATCGCCGCCCACGACGATGACGGCGCGCCCTGCTGCAACTGGGTCGGCAACGACGGAGCCGGGCACTTCGTCAAGATGGTGCACAACGGCATCGAATACGGCGACATGCAGCTGATCTGCGAGGCCTACCAGCTGATGCGCGACGGCCTGGGCCTGAGCGCCGACGAGATGCACATGGTCTTCGCCGACTGGAACCGCGGCGATCTGGACAGTTACCTGATCGAAATTACCCGCGACATTCTCGCCTTCAAAGACGAAGACGGCCTGCCGATCGTCAACAAAATTCTCGACGCCGCCGGCCAGAAGGGCACCGGCAAATGGACCTCCAACGCCGCACTCGACGAGGGCATCCCGCTGACGCTGATCAGCGAGGCCGTTTTCGCCCGCTGCCTGTCAGCCATCAAGGACGAACGCGTGCGCGCCGCCGGCCTGCTGGCCGGTCCCGCGCCGGCCTTCACCGGCGATCGTGCGGCCATGATCGCCGCCATCGGCAAGGCGCTGCTGGCCTCGAAAATTGTCTCCTACGCCCAGGGCTTCGCGCTGTTGCGCGCCGCCTCCGCGACCTACAACTGGCAGCTAAACTTTGGCGACATCGCTCTGATGTGGCGCGGCGGTTGCATCATCCGCTCGGCCTTCCTCGGCAAAATCAAGGCAGCCTTTGTGGCGGACAACGCCCTGCCCAATCTGATGCTCGATACCTACTTCCGCGACAAGCTGGCCGATTGCCAGGCCGGCTGGCGTGCCGCTGTGATCGCCGCCGTGAAGCAGGGCATTCCAGCCCCGGCCTTTGCTGCAGCGCTCAGCTACTACGACGGCTACCGCTGCGCCAACTTGCCGGCCAATCTCCTGCAAGCCCAACGCGATTTCTTCGGCGCCCACACCTACGAGCGTCTCGACCAGCCGCGCGGCCAGTGGTTTCACACCAATTGGACCGGCGAAGGCGGCGACACGGCTTCGTCAACTTACAATGTTTGAAATAAATTATATTATGTTATAATGAAGGGCATGATCACCGCTACAATCGTTGAAAGGCAGGGGTATGATGCTTTCATTGATGACGAGAATCAGGTTCTGGCGAACCATGGCCTGTGTCCTGGCTATCAGCCTGCTTGCGGCCGGCTGCGCTGCTCAGACAACCGCTTCCGAACCGAGCGCTACCACCACCCGACCTGAGAGCCAACCGAACGCGACGACCACGACCGTGCCCACGATTTTCGAAACCGAGCCGGTCGAAACCAAACCGCCGATCGTCGAACCGTCCGAATACATCACAATCACCACGCCGGCCAAAAACGACGACGGCCTGGTCTTTCAGCCGCTAGATCCAAGCAATGGCTACAAAATTGACTTAAATAAGGACGGGGTGCTAGAGAAAATTTCTTTTGTTGCTCCCACTGAGGAGTTTTCGGACTACTATTTTTTGGTTTTGAATGATCAGTATGCTGAGTTTGGCGATGAAGATGACTGGGGGTCGAGTTGGCCGGTTATCGTTGATCTGGATGTCAAGGATGAAGACTATGATTTGATCTATTATCACGGCCAGGCAGAATTCTGGAGCACCAACTTTTATTATTATCACGCAGGGAAGCTCGTTTTTCGGGGAAGAATATTTGACGATTTCATGATTTATGAAGATTACATATATCTAAAACCCATTGCACTCTTTACCGGTAAAATTGATGGGCAGGGTAATATAATTTCTGTTGGCACCAATAATTTATGTGAAAATGCTAATTTTGATGTGGACTGGAAGGTTGCACCCAATGGGCTGATCGAAGTTATTCGTTCGAAAGGATATCAACGGCTTTATTCTGTGTGGGGTATCGATCAAAAAGTATACGGAGTCCCGGTTACGCTCAAAATCGATCTACCTCTATATTCAGATCCCACAGATGCCATGACAAAATTGCTTGCCAAAGCTGGCGAAGACGCACAAATCATTCAGGCTGATGACATTTGGTTTCAAATACGCACACAACACGACCAACTTGGCTGGTTCCGTTTGGAAAACGATGTTCAGTATTCGGTGCTTGTCGGTTATCAAGCGCAATACACCTCGGACGTTTTCGAGGGACTATTTCTGAACGAGGGTGGTTGAAAGGAGATCATCATGCTATATTATCGTAAAATGTCGGCTACTATTGCCGTAACGGTTTATCTGGCGCTGATATTTTGCTCATGCAGCAGCAATGCTAGAATAACGGAGACAACGCCTGAAACCCTCATCACGACGACTCAGACAACCGCGCCGTCACCAAGCCCCTTGCCGACCCCCGTGCCGACGGACGAATTCGTCATTGAATCGCCAGCGACTGATTCTAGCGGGCGACCTTATCAGCTGCTTTCCGTTACCAACCCCTATCAGGTTGACCTGAACAACGACGGCAAAAAAGAAAGCATTTCGCTCGATTTCAGGCAGAATCCGGCAGTTGACTGGGCGTACCAATGCTATGTTCTTTTTGTTAATGGTGAAGTCGCAGCTGTTTTGTCTGACGAACATCCAACCGTTGTCCTGATCGACCTCGACACCGCCGATGGCCATCTGGATTTGCTCATCGAATATCAGAGACACGGCGATCAATATTACAGCGAAATCTATTTTTATGACGGCCTCAAACTGATTAATCGCGGCACCCTGATTGACAGCTTTTTGACCTGGCCGGGTCGTAACGACGAACAGCCTGGCAGTCAGCCATCCGGTCTGATTGCCGCCAAATTTCCCGAACAGGGCATCTTGATTGAATATAGCTATGGTGAGTATGGAAACCGTTTAAACGAATACTGGTTTTATGAACAACCCTGGATCATCGCGCCCAACGGCCTATTTGAAAGCGTGCCGCTGGACGACTATCTGCCGATGCTCTGCCTTGACGAAGCAACCGGCGCACGATTGCATTATCTGCCCGCCACCCTGATAATCGACCTGCCGCTTTACGCCGATCCATCGGCCGCGCAAACCTCCATCACCGCCGCCGCCGGCGAATCCGTACGTCTGATTCGTACCGACAACCTGCAGTGGTTCGAGTTGCAGCGCCCGAACGGCCAGCGCGGCTGGTTCCGGACTGACTATTTTGGTGGCTATAATATCTTGAGCAACGGCGACGTCATTGACAGGGATGACGTTTTCGAGGGGCCGTATTTCGAATGATTATAAGTGCGTGAAAATATTCATGGCATGATACATAGAAAACTTAATTGCCGCTGTTATAAACGAAAGGCAGGGATATGATGCTTGCATTTACGACGAACAATAGAATCTTGCGAATCATGGTCTGTGTCCTGGCTATCAGCCTGCTTGCGGCCGGCTGCGCTGCTCAGACAACCGCTTCCGTATCAACGGCCATAACAACAGCGGAGTCCAAGCCGACCGCAACGACTATCAGGCATGAGACTGAACCGACCGCAACGACCACGGCCGCTCCCACAACATTCGAGACCGAGCCGGTCGCAACCAAACCGCCGATCGTCGAGCCGGCCGAATACATCACAATCACCACGCCGGCCAAAAACGCCGACGGCTTGGTTTTTCAGCCGCTGGACATCAGCAAGGGCTATAAGGTTGATCTCAACAAAGACGGCGTGCCGGAAAAAATATCTTTCGTCACCTCAACTGAGGAGTTTTCGGACTGTTACTACATCATTATCAATGATCAGTACACCGCAATAGGCAGTGAAGAGAACTACGATGCAAGTTGGCCGGTTATCGCTGATCTGGATATCAAGGACGACGTTTATGACTTGATCTATTTTCAACCCTGGGAGGAATACTGGAGCACCCTTGTCTATTATTTCGACGGAGAGAAACTCAATTATCGCGGCGACATTTTCGGTGACATCATGCTTTACGATGTTGAAAACGATTTAAAACCGGTAGCTTTACGCGATGGCTTCCTGGATGGACAGGGTAACATCATCACATTCGATTTCAGCACTCTGAGTTTTAACATCAATTATGACAAAAACATGCGGATTGCCCCCAATGGCTTGATCGAAGTGATTTCTGTCCAAGGGTTTCGCCGGATCTATAATTATGACTGGGTGGCAAATCAAAAAAGCTACAATTTTGAAATGACTCTCAAAATGGATCTGCCCTTGTACACATCACCTTCAGCCGCCAAGACGTCGCTGACGGCCCAAGCCGGTGACTCCATTCAGTTCATACAATGCGACGACACCTGGTATCAGCTACGCACGCAAACGGGTCAGTTGGGCTGGTTCCGCATGGAGATCGGCGGCAACTATGAAGTGATCGTCGGTCATCAAACCTATAGCCCAACGGAAGTGTTCGAGGGCATCTCGACCTATGATTCTTGATGAAGGGGGGGTGTGAATCATGATCAAGCGGAAAATCAGAGGCAGCACTCGATTGCTGGCCGGCATTTTCCTGACGTTGGCGCTAGTCGGTTGTGCCGCACCGGGTTCTATGACGCCTGAAACCGTCAACACAACAGATGAGACAGCAGTGACTTCGTCAACGACAACCACCGAACCATCAAGTGATATTGTTATTGAGACTCTGGCAACAGATCCGGACGGACGTCCTTTCCAGGTGCTTTCCATAGCCAATTCTTATCTGGTCGACCTCAATGGCGACGGAACCCAGGAACATCTTTCGATCGACCTCCGAGAGGAACCGGAAAGTCATGATATCGATAAGCACTTCATCCTGCTGCTGAACGGAGAAATCGCAGGCTTGCTGGATACTGAACCACCGACCATTGTCCTGACCGATCTTGATCAGGCCGATGGTTATCTGGACTTGCTGCTGGAATGGCAGGGCTACCTTGGTTATACTAGCGGATTCTATTTTTATGACGGCCAAAATATGATTAATCGCGGGATCATTGAAGACAGCTTCCTTTACTGGCCGGGTCGCAACGACGAACAGTCCGGCAATCAGCCAACCGGACTGGATGAAACCAAATTGCCCGAAAGCGGCATCCTGATTGAAAACAACTTCGGTCAGTACGGGTATTTTTCGGACGACAAATGGTTTTATGAACAACCCTGGTTCATCGCGCCCAACGGCCTGTTCGAGAAGATGCCGCTGGAAGGCTATCTGCCGATGGCCTGCTTTGACGACGCAACCGGCGCTCGTTTGCCCTATCTGCCTGTTAACCTGAAAATTGACCTGCCGCTCTACGTCGAGCCGACAGCCGCGCAAACCATCATTACCGCTGTCGCCGGTGAAACCGTCCACCTGACTCGGACTGACAACATTCAGTGGGTTGAGTTGCAGCGCCCGAACGGCCAGCGTGGCTGGTTTAGAACGGATTACCGCGGCGGCTATACCATCCTGATCGACGGTGATGAGATTGCCAAGGAAGATGTCTTCATGGGCATCAATTACAATTGACTAAAACTGTTCCACATTTCTCAAAAAAAGAGAGCCCGCAAACCTGCGAGCTCTCTTCACATCAATTCAGGATGTTGATCAGTAACTGGGAATGGCAGCACTTAAACCGAGACGATCGGCAAGTTCGGCGAATTTCTGCATAACATCTTCGGTCATCAGCTCGCTGATCCCCGCGTCGTCAGTAATGCTGACGGTGTCAACGTCGCTCAGATCGGGGATGGTGGCGTCATTGGCCGCGATTTCGGAGTAACGAATATTCAGCGAGCCAATACCAGCAATGCTGAGATCCATGACGAAAACGTTGCCGTCAGCTTTGGCTTCGTAATTGATCTCGGTGGGCATGCCGGACGAAAGAGAGGATTCATCAACAATGGTTAGGGTGAATTTGCCCAGCGTGAAGTCTTTCGAGCCGATCCTTTGCTCAAAAACATTTTCAAAATCGATCGTGGCCATGGTGACACCATCAACACCAAAGGTCGCACCACCGGTCTTTTTGCCGCCAGTTACGGTGTATTCCGACAGGTATTCAATGGCGCCTGTTCCGGTGTCGATCAGGTAGGAGACGGCTTCCTTGTTGCCGCTGACCGGGTGGGCATACTGGAAGCTCATCATGGTGGCACCGGCGCTGGTGATGGTCAGATCACGGCCGACAACCTCTTGATTGATATTAATATAAACTTTCTGTTCAATGGTAAAGTCGGCGCTGGTGTCATTTTCGGTGTCGTTGAGCTGGTCGATACTGACCTGTAAATCGGCTTCGTAGTCTTCCCTGGCAAGCTCGCCTGCACCAGAGGAAACAGCCGTCTGGTTGTAAAGCTTGAAAATCTCGTCGTCTTTTTGCAGCATTTCCATAATTTCAATGAGCATCAGGCGGGCGCTTTCCTTTTCGATGGTCATGGTGTAACAATCATACTTGGCAGAAATTTCGCCAGCGGTGAGCGTTTGTCCCGCAGTCATCTCACATTTGTCGACATGTTTGAGCATGATGTCGATCATTTTGGAGAAGGTATTCTTGAGCGCTGCTTCGTTAAAGCTGAAATCGAAGCTACCAGCACCGCTGAACATAGCCGGATCAAGGACTGAGGTATCGACGCCGGATTGGCTCATCAGGGCGAGGAGTTCTTCGGAAGTGGCCGAGATGTATTTGGGCAAAATATCCGGCAGACCGACCAGCATCTGGTCAGAATCGATCAAGCCTTGAGCAGACAGCAAAACTTCGTCGCCGGTCGTCAAGTCGAGCTGATCAAACATCTTGGTCACATCGCCGGTGCGATTATACAACAATCGGTTTTTGAGCGTTAGGTTCTCGTAAATGGCAGCCATTTCGGCATCCAAGCCCAACGCGGTTTCGTCGAGATCGACTTTGAATTCAACGTTATAGCCGCCTTTGTCTGCAGTATTGGTATACTGGCCCACATCTCCGATCAGGTCAGAGGTGTTCTGTTTGAGCTCTTTTCCTTCGACGTATGCGTAATAACCCTTGGTTCCCAGCAGTGCCTTATTGACAGTAGCGCCGACGCCGGGGACAAAAGCATAAACACCGACGCAGACCAGTGCAATGACCAAAATAACAACGATGGCGACCAGCGCGCCTTTTTTCTTGCGGCGCGGTGCCGGCGCAGGTGGATTGGGCATGGCGTAGACAGGAGGCGTATACTGCGTTGCGGCCGGAGCGGGCGTGGCGCCGGTTTTGGTTCCGCATACACCGCAAAACAGAGCGCCGGGTTTCAGCGGGTTTTGACAGTTCGCGCAGGTCGAAGCGACGTTATTTGCGACGTCAACGGTTCGAGAGCCGCAGTTCGCACAGAAAACGGCATTTTCCGGCATGTCGGCACCGCAATTTATACATTTCATGATAGATCCTCCTTCTGATTCCTGGCATAAATATACTAAGAAAAGATAACTAGATTATAAACCTGTTAATCAGTCAAGGCAATGTACCGCACAGAAAACTGACAAGATCAGTCGGCGAAAAACAGACCGTCGAAAACCTCGCCACCGTAAAACGCCTGGGCACCAACCAGAACGGAAAGGCCGCCGTCTGTAAGCTGAAACCAGCCAAGTTCGCCTTTCTGTGTTCGCATCTGAATCCATTCGACATCATCGGTCCAGATCAGACTGCCCGTCTCGCCAACTTCAGCAACCAGTGTCGGATCGCTGTCACCCGGCACGGCATAAAGCGGTAAATCCATCAGCAGCGATACCGCTGTTTCTGGCAGGCGGTCGCCAGTCAAAAGATCAAAGCTGGCCATCGCGGCATACTGCTGAGGAATCTGTTGAAGCTGACCACCAACTCCGACATGCCAGGGTTGATCGTAGTACCAGGTGTGCAAAACGTTGCCGCGGGCCAGGGCAATCAGACGGCCAAAGCCATCGAGCTGAATCGTGCCCTGTCCATAAGGGTCGGTCACAATAGTTGGACTGTAGGGATCACAGATTGTACCCTGAACCGAACCACGGCTGACAAGGCTGGCACCATTGAAATAATAAAAGGTCACAAGATAATCGTCGCTTGGCCCAAGCTCCTGAACAGCGAGGTCCAGAAAAGAGTCGTCAGCATTGAGATCAGTCAGAAAAAACCAGTCGGTCAGGAAATTATCGCCTTCCCAGGCCATGACGATGCCGTTGAAGGTCAAGTTGGCATGGAATTCATCGATGACGGTGTAAGAAAAATTTTCGCTTTCGCCGTCAGCATTGAGATCAAAACGATGGTTTATGCCGGCCGGCAGCGGCTGGTAGAAAATGTCAGGTAATGGCGGCTCGGTCGGTGGTGTTGTTTCAATCGTGGTTTCAATGACTGTTTCGGTCGTGGTCACCGCGGTGGTGCTGGTGTTCGCCGAGAATCTGCAGCTACCAAGCAAAACCGCCGCTATAAGGACTGCTGGTAAAACAAATAAATTGAATGAACCCGATTTGACAACAAGCCGCATGATGGTCGCCTCCCTTTTTGCATGATTATTATAACATATGCTTGACAAATACAAACGAAGGATGTATTGTCTCATTGTACTAAGCGCTTAGTACAATGAGACAACAGGAGGTGAGCCTTGCATGCTGATTGAGTTTTCTGGCGATACTCCGATCTACCTGCAGCTGATCCAGATCGTCCGACAGGCCATTATCACCGGCGAGATGCCACCGGGCAGCAAAATACCCAGCGTTCGCGATCTGGCTGTTCAGTATGGCGTGAACCCCAACACGGTGCAGCGATCACTTGCCGAACTGGAACGCGACGGCCTCGTCTACGCGGAGCGAACCGCAGGCCGTTTCATCACGACCGATGCTATCCTGATTGAAAAAACCCGCAGCGAACTGGCTGACCTGCAAATCGACGCGTTCATCGCGCAGATGAAAGTGCTCGGCTACAGCCAGGAGCAACTGCAAAACATTTTGTCGAAGAAATGGAGTGAATAAGATGTCCATCATAGAAATCAGTCATCTTAACAAGTCTTATGGCCCAACCAAAGTGCTGGCCGACCTCTCGCTGACCGCCGACTCGGGCCGCATCATCGGCCTCCTGGGGCCCAATGGCTGCGGCAAAAGCACCTTGCTCAAAATCATGGCCGGCCTGATCAGCGATTATGAGGGCGACATTCGGATCGACGGTCAGCACCCTGGATTACACACCAAGAGCGTGGTTTCCTATCTGCCCGAGAAGACCTACCTCAGCGCCTGGCAGCGGCCAATCGACACGTTCGATTATTTTGCTGACTTTTACGCCGATTTCGATCGAGCCAAGGCCGACGACATGCTCCAGCGGTTCCGGCTCAAACCCAAACAGCGAATCGGCACCATGTCCAAAGGCATGCAGGAAAAATTGCAGCTGGTCCTGGTCATGGCCCGACAGGCCAAAGTCTATTTGTTGGACGAGCCGATGGGCGGTGTTGATCCGGCGGCGCGCAGCGCCATACTGGACCTGGTGCTGCAAAACTATCAGGAAGATGCCGTGATGCTGCTGGCCACCCACCTGATTCAAGATGTCGAGCGAATTTTTGACCATGCCATCATTCTGGGTTTCGGCGAAAAGATTATTGACGAAGATGTCGACACCATTCGCCAACAATACGGCAAAAGTGTCGATGAGGTCTTCCGGGAGGTGTTCAAATGTTCATTAAACTTTTAAAGCATGAATTCCGCGCGACCCGCCGGACGGTACCGTTTATTTATCTTGCGACGATGTTCATGATTCTGGTCAATCTTTTGACCCGGCAACTCGACATTGGCTGGGTGTCCGGCTTCATGATGATTATGATGATCGGCTTTGGCGCCGTGCAGATCCTGATGACCTACATTGTGGTGTTTGCTCGCTATTACAAAAATCTCTACAATTCCGAAGGATACCTGACACACACACTGCCGGTGCCGCCGCGCAAGCTGCTGGCCAGCAAGGCTGTGGTCGCCTTCTTCTGGCTACTGATCAGTTACATCCTGATGGCAGGCGTCATCGTAACCACCTTGATCCTGATCATCAGCGAGCAGGCTCATAATCTCAGCCTGCCCCAGGTCCTTGACCAACTGATCGCCGGATCCGGCATACAGAAAACATACTTTTACGCCGCCGCCGCCGGCTTTGCCGCTTATCTTTTGCTGGCCATCGCCAACTTGCTGGCCCAGGTCTATTTCGCCATCACGGTGGGCAATTTAGCGGTGTTTCACAAGATGGGCATCGCCGCGCCGATTCTGGCCTACCTGAGCGTCTATTTCGCGCAGCAAACCCTGACCCTCGTGGCCATCGTGTTCATCCCGCTGGGCATCAAACCCGTCGGCGATACGCTGCAAATTGTGCCAGAGGGAATGCTGACGACGATCAGCAATCCAGACTACGTGATCATCGGCTTGGGCCCGGTTTTTATCATGGTGCTGATGACCGTCGCGCTGCTCTATGCAACCTCGCGTTTCATGGCGCGCGGCACCAGCCTCAAATAGAACTCTCAACGCCACCGGCTGACTTGTGATCTTTGGCCCGAAAGACTAAAATGGAAGTGCTGGATCACAAGCCGACCGGAGGCAGCCGATGAAGCTCTACTTCAAGCAACAGCCCTTTGCATGGGGCGAACGTCTTGAGATCATTAACGAAGCACAAGCACTGGTTCTGTCGGCTGAAGGCGAGGTCTTCGACGGCGGGGCCTTGCTGCATCTTTATGACGCCAAGGGCGAGAAGGTCGCACAGGTCAGACAGCAACTGCTCAGTTGGCGGCCGCGCTATCACATCGAAGTCAAAGGCAAGGAAGTCGGCATTCTGCTCCAGCGTTACGCCATGGTGGGCACTCGCTATGACATCGACCTTTTGAGCTGGACGACGCGCGGCAACTGGGGATCCGAGCTGTTTGAAGTAGTCGACCACAGCCGCATTGTGATGACCGTCACGCCGGCCGCGATTGCTGGCTTTGACGGCTATCTGATCGACATCGCAGTCAAAAACGATCTCTTGCCGGCGGTCTGCATCGGGTTGACCATAAACTTTTCGCTCGCGGCAGAACTTCATCACGGGGTGGGATAATGGATCGCGAAACGGCAATAACCTATGGAAAAATCGACGGCTGGCTGCAAGTTGGCTACGAAGCGTGGCACAAAAAACGCCTTGCGCACACCCGCGAATTTTGGCGGCAGGCCTGGGAGCTGATCGTCGACCTGATGGCGACGGGCCACTATGCCACGCTGGACGAACTCAACAAAGCCTTCGGCGGCAAACACGGCATCACCAGTTGGGCCGCAGACTATGGCGACGTCCTTTATCAATACGACAGCGACCACCCCGACGAAACGCCGGCCAGCCTTGCCTTCAACCGTCAGGTGCTCGCCTGGAGCGCCAACCCGCGTGATCTCAACAACCAAAACCGCCGCCGTATGATTGCCATCTGCACCTTCAAGCACGAAGGCCCGGCGGCCGGTGACGCGGTGTTTGCCGCCTACCTCGCCGAGAATCCCAGTTGGGGCTGGGGTTGGGCCAGTTGGGCCGATCAATACGGCTTTGACAGCCAAACAAGTTGGTACGACCTGGCACGTGCCGAGGCCATTCTGCGTCAGTCCCTGACCGTTGAAGCGCTCGACAGCCGAGCCACCGTCCGCGAACGGCTGCGCGATGTCCTGCTCAAGCAAGGCCGCCCGAGCGCGGCGGCGGCAATCGAACTAACCGACACGCGGCGCCAGATTTGAAGCAACGCAAAACATATGGTATGATTCTTGACATACCCAGACGATCAAAAACAAGGAGGCCAATACTATGTTTTGTCCAAGTTGTGGTACCAAGAATGATGATGGCGCCCGTTTTTGCAGCTCCTGCGGCCGCCCCTTCAACGGCGCACCCGTCGCCGCACCCGTCGCCCAGGCCGCGCCCGTCGCCGCGCCGATCCAACCCCTGAAATACGAAATATTCGGTGCCAACCTGCCAGCCGTCTCAATTCGGCTCAACGCCGGCGAGTGCATTTACACCCAGTCGGGCGGCATGACCTGGATGGACAACGGCATCATGATGGAAACCAACATGAAGGGCGGCCTGATGAAGGGCCTGGGCCGGATGTTTTCCGGCGACTCCCTCTTCATGGCCACCTATACAGCCAGCCAGCCCAATCAGGAAATCGTCATCGCCAGCACCTTCCCGGGCAGCATCGCCGCGGTCGAACTGACCGGCGGCTCGGTCATCGCCCAGAAGTCGGCCTTCCTCTGCGCCCAACCCAGCGTCAACCTCAGCGCTTATGTGACCAAGGGCCTGGGCGCCGGCTTGTTCGGCGGCGAAGGCTTCATCCTGCAACGCCTCACCGGCGTCGGCACGGTGATGCTTGAAATTGACGGTAGCCTGGTGGAGCGCATTTTGGCTCCCGGCGAGGTCATCAAGGTTGACACCGGCAATGTGGCCGCTTTCGAAGACAGCGTGAATTATCAGGCCGAAATGGTCAAGGGCTTCAAGAACATCCTGTTCGGCGGTGAAGGCCTCTTCCTGACGACTCTGACCGGTCCAGGCAAAGTCTGGCTGCAAACCATGAACCTGCCGAGCTTTGCCAAATCACTGATCCCATTTTTACCCAAACCATCGGGCACCTGACAAGCACAAGAAAAACACCATCAAAAAAGCACGGGAGGCCATCCCGTGCTTTTATTTAGTCAAGACGTTCCAATTGGGAGCCGTCCGGCTGAATGCGGTAGCGCACAGCCGAATCATCACGCTCGGGTCCGGCAAAACTGGTGAAATAAAGCCAGCCGCCCGATTCAGACATGCCCCAGGCGTAATTGCTATAAATGGTGGTGGTATCATGCTTGAAAATATCGTAGCGATAAATATGAGCCGAATCATCGACGGCATAAGCTGAATAGAATTTGTACTGACCGATTTTGACAAAGAGCGAACCGGGGTGGTTAATGTTGTTGATCGAGCCCGGATTGGCGAGCGGCACGTCATCATCTTCCAATTGAACGATGGTCGAAGTCGGCTGATTTGATTTGAGCATCAGATGAACATTGTCGCCAGCGGCGAGCAGAATCGTGATGAAGAGAAAAACGCCCAAAACAGCTGCGACAGACGCTGCGCCGATGCGCAGCCAGCGCGGATCGTAGCGAACCCTGAGCGGTTTGACAAATTCAATCTGCTCATCAATCGCCAAATCGGTCTGGTCGACATCCTGCGTTTCGAATTCGCTGCGGTTGATGATCAAGATGCGCCAGTTAGCGTCCTCGACAATTTTGGTGATGGTCCTGGCAATGACACCAAGATCAAGCACGGTATCGACACGCGTTCCGTCGCTGGTCAGTTTGGAGAAAATAACCTTGCAATACAAAACCGGATCGCTGTCAGCGACCTTCTCGGCGATCATAACTTTTGAAGCAGCCGAATCAAGCTTGACCGTCAACTCATAGTGGATCGGATCAACATGCCAGTTCCAAAGCGCGTCGACAAAATCACATTTTACCGAAAGGGCGTGCGTACCTTGTAAAACGTATGGAACGCCCAAACGAGCGAGTTCATTGGAAATCTGACGCAGAATCGAAAGATGATTCATGGACTGCCTCCAGGAACGATTTTTACCAGTTTAACACAACACAATGACGTTTTGCATAACATTATTCACAATTCACGAATAATGTTAGGCAAAACGCTTAGGCGTGAACAGGGTCATCCACTGGCGCCAGCGGTTGTGTCGACGATGGTCGTGGTGGCGACTGTCGTCGTCGCCGCTGTCGTCGGTGCTGTCGTCGCCGCTGTCGTCGGTGCACCCGTCGTTGGCGCGGCAGTCGGCTTGGTCGTGGGCTTGACGGTCGTGGGCTTGACGGTCGTGGCAGGCGTCGTTGACCCCACGGATGGCACGGTGCTCGTCGCAATGACTGTCTCGGTTGACGTGGTGTCGCTGGGGGCCGTTACGGATTCGCCAGTGATCGTGGACACGGCGACGGCGATCTCAGTCGGGCTGTAATACTTTGAAACCTGAAGGCCATAAAAAAGCGAAAAGCCAACAACGAATTCAACAAACAGCGTGACGAGCAAAACAAATTTGAACTTCGCTATCATAGGGCTAATCATCCTCTGCTTCGTCATCGTGCGAATCGTCTTCGCTCGCAAGCGTCTCTCGCTCCAACTCGAGGATCGAGCCGGTGACTGCATGAATATCGATCTCGTAGCGATAATTACCAGAGATGAGTTCGATTTCGTAAACAGGCGGATTGTCATCGGCATCCAGACTGACTTCCAAGAAGGCGGGACTGCCGCCGACATAACCGGCCGCGATCGCTCTGGCCTGTGCGGCCGATATCAATCCCGTAACCGGTGCCGGGGCAATCGTATCCGCAGGCGAAGCAATCGTTGTCTCGACAGGCAACGTTGGCACGGTCGTTTCGCTGGGCGCGGCGGTGTCGCTGGGCGCGGTCGGTTCCGTTGGCGCTTCGGTACCGGGTTGGGTCGGTGCTTCGATCGACGGACTCGTGCGGATCGGCCCCGTAAGCAGTTCAGCGGCCATGGCCCCGATGCCGCCAGCGGCCAGCAATATGACCAGTATCGTGCCGACCAGCGGCAAAATCTGTTTCTTCATCAATAATCAACTCCTGACAAAAGTAATCGGTGTAGCCATACTTTATGCCAACAGTCAGGTTGTCACAAGTCGAGATCACGCAGATTGGCAGGTTTTGACGAATAATCAACATGTTTGCTTTTGCGTGTTGATTATTTGCAGCTAGTCCTCGTCGTCCTTCTCGTATTCGATGACCGCGCCGGTGACGGCATGGATTTTGATTTCATAACGCTGTCCGTCACAGATGACCGACACCTCGTAGCTCAGCGGATTTTCGTCGCTCTCAAACGAGCTCTTAACGACCTGACCCTGCGGACAGACAAGAGCCAACGCGATTGCTTCGGCCTGGCCAGCTGAGATATAGGGCGCACTGGGGCTTGCCGACGCGGTCGTCTCGGGCGACCGGGCGCCGACGATTTGAAAAGCCAGCAAAACAGCCAGGGTCAGCAGCGCCAAAGCGAGAACGGCGATAATCAAATAAAGCAGCCACGAGCGTTTCATGGCAAGTCCCCCCGCCGCTTGGCTCGACGGTATTCGTCGGTGGTCATACCGATCCTCTTTTTGAAGAGCGTGTAGAAATAGCGGCTGTCCAGATAACCGACCTGCTCGGAGATTTCGCGCGCGGTCAATTCCGTCGCCGTCAGCAGTTCGCAGGCGCGTTCCAGGCGGAAGGCGATCAACTGCTCGTTGATCGGCAATCCGCGCTCCAGCTTATAAATCTGGCGCAGGTAACCAACCGATAAACCGATTTTTTCGGCGACTTCATCAATGGCAAAATCCGTCCGTCCGTAGTTGGCCTGAATCATCTGATCGATGGTCTCGGCGACGGCAACTCGATTTTGGTTGGCACCCAGCAGTCCGTGCTCGATTTCGCTGTAAGGCACAAGCTGACCGGCGCCGAGTGAGCCCGCCTGCTGCGCCGCCGCCAAAGCGTTGCGGTAACTGGCTTTGACAGCATCCGGACTGGTGACAACCGAACCAATACCGATCGAAACGGTGATGCGCATTGTCGCGGCGACCATTTTCTGGAGTTCGGCCAGATGGTTCAGGATCCAGTCCATTTCGGTCTCGTCAAAGACGGCAGCATTGAAGACAACCGCCACGCTGCCGGAGGCGACCGGCGCGGCCGGCAGGCGGATAATCTGTCGCGTCAGGCGGACAATTTCGTCGAGCGCAGCCCGATCAGGATGCTGATCGGGCAGGATGACGACCACCAGAAAACTGGTATGGAAAAACGACAGCACGCGCTGCGACTGGTCGTTGTGACCGCCCTGCAGCAAGCGCAGCAAGTGCGACTGCTGGTTTTCCGCCACCAGACCGCCGAAGGCTTCACCCAGATAAGCGTACTCGCCCTGCCCGGCTTCGGCCTGCACCGCAGGGTTTTCGCGCATGGCACGGATCAGCTTGCCGAGCGGCCGATAGATGCTGCGGGTCGAGAAAATGCTGATGAGCAGGCTGAGCAGGATGGTGCCAACAAAAAGCAGCGCGATGATGCTGTTGGTTCGACGAACCGGCTGCAGCAACTGATCGAGGGCGATGATGTTGACGAAGACGAAGCCCAGCGTGTCGGCCTTTTTGTAGGTGATCAGGGACTGCGCCCCCAAGTAGTCGGCGGTCAGACTGCCGCTGGTTGTATCGCGCGCCAGGATTTCTTCGTAAATTTTGGCTTCCGGGAAATCATGCCCAAGCAGCGAGCTGTCGAGGTCCGAGACGATCTTGCCCGAGCGACTGACCACCATCATGCGGCTGCGCTGATCGATGTTGACCAGTGCCGACAGCCGATCCTGGTCGATGTTGACGATCAGACCGGCCGACAGCGAGCCGTCAGGCGACTGGACCGCCAGCACGATGGAGATGAAGTTGTGTTCGGCCGTGCTGCCATCGCGTACCACCTCGGCCTGCCGCGGAAAGAAAACCTCATTTTTGTAGGCCTGATAATTGGTGTCAAAATCCGCGAACAAGGCAAGCGCCCCCGGGTCGTCATAATCAGCCAACGCCGTGGGGTCGGACAGATTGGAGATCACGCGGCCGGCGGGCAGGTTGATCAGGCAAACCGAATAGACGATCGGATCGCGGAAGGCCGTGGCCTCGAGCAGCCTGGCGATCGACTTTTCCTCCGCGGCCGTCAGGCTGGTCGCGCTCAGCGCCGCCAAAATGGCCGGATCCTTGGACCACAGGTAATAGAAGTCGCCGTATACGTCGGTCAGTGCCCCATAGCTGGTGTTGTAGGCCTGATCCAGCATTTGCCGAGCGTTCTCGCGCCGCTGCTCGGTGAGCTGGTCGGAGACAAAGGACGACACCAAAAAGAGCAAAAGCCCCGTCAATACCGCGCCAGTCAGCAAAAAAGACACAACAATTCTGGCCAGCAGCTGGTTGTTCCTGAATCCTTTCAGCATACTAACGGGGCATTTCCCGGATGTCTGAACCGTCAAGGTTGCAGGCATAAAGAATGGCCGCCATGTTGCTGGAAGCAGCGTCCATGACGTATTCAATGAAAACGATGTGGTCATCGACCAGGTTGATGTAGGTGCCTTGCGATTCGCCGCTGAACAACAGCATTTCGTTGGACCCATCAAAATCCATGCTGTAAAGATCGTAGGGGTAGGCATTGTTCTCGGTATTGAGGGTTTCACTCATGAAGGTCATAAAAAGTTTGTCGCCATATGAATTGAGGGACGCGACATAAGTGCCGCCAAACGGGCGGATGAGCGTGTCATTACCGCCATCGAGATCGGCGATGCGGACATCGCCCGCTTCGTTGGTGTAGACCAGCCGGCCTTGACCGACAAAGAAGCTGACGGCATCGCTGAGCACTTCGAGCTGATCATGGCCATCCAGATCAGCCGAGTAGAGCTTGTTGGCGGTGTCGTTATAGATCAGTTGGTCGTTGTAGATCGTGTAGGAGCCGTAGAATTCATCGAGGATGGTCTCTTCATGGCTACCGTCAAGATCAGAGCGGTACAGCTGATACTTGGTTTCGTCAGCCGGATCATAACCGCCATAGTAGAGCTTGTCGCCGACCACATTGAGGGAAAAGCAGTCTTTGTTGTTCAGCTGTTCAAAACCGCTGCCGTCAATGGCCACCCGATAAATATTGTAGTCATCGGTGGCCAGGGGGCCTTCATTGCCGCTAAAATAAATCCAGTCGCCAGCGACGACAACATACCAGGCAAACCCGTCAAAGAGCATGTCCAAGGTGCCGTCTGAGGCATTCATGCGATAAAGATGAGCAGACGGCGTGGTGTCAAATGACGTGTAATAAACATAGTCACCGCGCAGGTAAAAGAACTGGCCGGCGTAATTGTTGCCCAGATCATCGGGGCTAACGCCGTCGGAAATGACCAGGTCGCTATAGGCAGGTATAATATCGGTGGTAATGACGGTGACTTCGGCGCTTGTGCCAGAAGTTTCCTGAGAGGGCTTGGCCGTGTTGCTGGTCGGCTGGGGCTTGCCGCCGCCGAGCAGGATGAAAGTCGCTATACCGCCAGCGATGACCAGCACCGCGACAATGATCAGGATGAGGATCAGCGGCAGCTTGGACTTCTTAACCGGAGCCGGTCGCTGCACAGCATACGGTGGCTGATTGTATTGCACCGGTGGCGCGTAAACCGGCGGCGGTGGCGCGTAAACCGGCGGCGGTGGCGCGACGGGCGCTGACGGGGCGACCGGATCGTTGGTCGCGCCGCATTGATTGCAGAAACGCGCGCCGGGCGGCATGACCGCGCCGCAGCTGATGCAGAAACGAACGGGATTTGCTTGATCACTCATACGAAATCCTCCTGCCTCTTGATAAAATCAGTTTATCATAATTGCAGAACCATGTGCTATGATATCTCTTAATAGGAAGTGATAACATGGACATTTCGATCCGCCAGGCCGGCAAAAAATTCGGCCGGCTCCAAGCCCTGCAAGACATCACGCTGGACGTCCAGTCGGGCCAGCTGCTCGGTCTGCTCGGCCCCTCCGGCTCGGGCAAAACGACGCTGATCCGCCTGATCACCGGTGCCATCACCAGCGACACCGGCAGCATTACGGTCGGCGGCAAACTGATGCCCAACCGCGCCATCTTGCGCCAGATCGGCTTCATGCCGCAGAGCGACGCGCTGTACACCGATCTGTCCGGCCTCGACAACCTGCGCTTCTTCGGTCATCTCTTCGGCCTGCGCGGCGCGGCGCTGGACAAACGCGCCATCGATCTTCTGGAACAGCTCAACCTGGCCGAACACCGGCAGCGCATGGTGGCGGATTATTCGGGCGGCATGCGCAAGCGCCTGTCGCTGGCCATCACGCTGCTGCACGAGCCGCCGGTGCTGCTTTTAGACGAGCCAACCGTCGGCATTGACCCGCTCCTGCGCCGCTCGATCTGGGATCTCTTCGACGGCTTCTGCCGCGCCGGCCGCACGCTGATCGTCTCAACCCACGTCATGGACGAGGCCGAGCGCTGCCAACGCGTCGCCTTGCTGCACAACGGCCGCCTGCTGGCCCACGACACCGTCGCCCAGCTCAAGGCCAACGCACCGGGCGGCTCGCTCGAGGCGCTGTTTATCAGCGACAACGCTGGGGAGGTGGGCGCATGATCAGCTTGATGATCCGCATCTTCCGCCAAATTGGCCACGATCCGCGCTCGCTGGCCATGCTGCTGTTCGCGCCGCTCTTGGTGCTGAGCCTGCTCTTCTTCCTCCTGGGCGATTCGTCCTACCAGCCGACGATCATCGCCTCCGGCCTGCCCGCGCCGATCTACGACGCGCTGGGCGACGAGGCGGTCACTCTGACCGAAGCCGACGCTGACCTCAGCCTGACGGCAGCCGATCAGCTGCTGGCGGACGGCCAGACCGACGCCGTCATCCTCTACACGACCGACGGCATCACCATCCGCATGCACGACGCCGACAGCGTCAAATCCGAAAAAATCATCAAGGCCCTACGCGCCGCCATGGCCACCGTCGCACCGCAGAACAGCATGACGCTGACGACGATCTATGGTGATCCCGACGCCAATATGTTCAATTCGATGGGTTATATTTTTCTCGGCATTTTGTCCTTCTTCTTCGTCTATCTGATTGCCGGCATCGCCTTCGTGCGCGAACGCACGACCGGCACGCTCGAGCGCCTGATGATGACGCCCATCCACCGCTGGCAGATCGTCGGCGGCTACTTCCTCGGCCTCGGCCTGTTCGCCTCGATCCAAAGCATCCTGATTGTGCTCTTTACCCACACCGTGCTCGGCATGCCCTACCTCGGGCCGCTGCCGGCCGCTATGCTGGTCATGGTGCTGCTCAGCCTGACCGCCGTCGCCCTCGGCGCCGTCGTCTCCAGCCTGGCCAACAACGAATTCCAGGTCGTGCAGACCATCCCGATCATCATCGTGCCGCAGATCTTTTTCACCGGCCTGATCCCGATCGACACCCTGCCCTTTGGGCTCGGCAATCTAGCCTACATCATGCCGGTCTACTACGGCTGCGAAGGGCTCAAGGCCATCCTGACCCGCGGAGAAACCTTCGGCGGCATCTTCAAGGTGCTGCTGGGGCTGCTGATCATCCTGATCGTGCTGTTTGTGGCCAATACGCTGGTGCTGAAGAAATACCGGAAAACGTAACCGGTTTCGCGTAAACCAAAGGTAACGGATTACACAGGAGGGGATTAATATGACAACCGGATCAAGTGGAAATACCAATAAATCAAACAGCCGAAAACTGTCCAAGTGGGGGAACGGCGTAGGCATTCGAATTCCAAAAGAATTTCTTGCGGCAGCAAATCTTCATACAGAGGATGAAGTCAGTATTTCTGAGGTTAATGGCCAAATCATTATCGAGAAGCGCTTTAAACACAAAACCTTCGCTGAGCGAATGGCAGGGTACAACGGTGACTACAAAGCGACCGAGTTTGATTGGGGTAAACCGGTCGGAAATGAGGTTTGGTGATGTTGAGGGCGCCAGAACAAGGCGATATTATTCAGGCCATCATCGAATAGACAGCTCTATTTTTGCGCACGCTATTTACTTGATTTTTAATTCAAACGCCCACCGGGCGACCTCGTCCTCGCCAAAGCGCGTCCGGCAGTGTTCGATAAATTCAGCAAAGCCATGCGTCAGCGTCGCCAGTGGCGGCGCGCTCAGCAGCTCGATCTGCGGCGTCACGCCGCGCCCCAGCATGCGCGCCAGTTGCTCGTCCAGCCCCGGCAAATCCACCGCGTCCAGCGGCAGCCGGACGATCACGTCGGCCTCGGCCGCCTGACGAATAACCGCCAACTGCTGACGGACCTGGGCAAAACCGACCGTCGTCAGGTCCGGCCCCGCCTTCTCCAGCGTCTGGTGCCCGCGCCGCCCCGGATCGCCCGGCATTAGCCCGCCCGGCCCGGCCTGCGCAATATAGCGGTGACGGTACTGCTGCGGCGACAGCAGGTATTTCTCGCGAAACAACGTGCTGAAGGCCGACAGATTGGGGAAGCCGCTGTTGAAGGCGATCTTGGCGATCGTCTCGTCCGAATGGCACAACGCGTGCATGGCCGAATCCAGCCGCACCTCGTTCAAATAATCGATGAAATTCTCGCCCAGATGCTTCTTGGCAAAACGCGACAAATACTGCGGCGTCAGGTCAAGATATTTGGCCACCTCGACCAGCGTCACCGGCTGGCGGAAGTTTTTGTTGATGTACGTTTTGAGCAGGCGCAACCGCTGCGCGTGGCGGCCGTCGCCCTCGTCGTTCGCGTCAGCCTCAACAGCTGGCTCGCCGTCGCCAATGTCGCGATACGCAACATATTCGCTGCTCTCAACCTCGCTGTAAACCTCTTCCGGCAATTGCGACAAATGATCCATCAGTTGATAAACCAGCGCGCCGATCTTGAAGTCGGCATCCTCGCCCATCAAGTCCTGCAAACTGGCGATCTCGGCCAGCAGGCCCTGCAGCAACGTGTTTTGCGCCTGACAATCGTTGGCCCGGCAAATCCGCATGGTCAGCCCATTGAGGCGCGACCCGGCCATCTGCTGCTCAAAGCGCACCGACAGCATCAGCGGCTCACCCACCGGCAAAAAGCGAATCACCGTCGACGGCTGCAACAGCGCCACATCCCCGACCGTCAACGCCACCTTCTGGCTGAACGACTCCAGCTCCAACCGCCCGGCCAACACCAGCAGCACTTCAAAACTGATGCCCGACCGCGACAACGGCTTGTTGACACGAAACAGATCAACGTCCGGCAAACCGATCACCTCCAACTACAAACTACGATCTATTATAGTCGGAAAAGATAATAAATCAAACCGAAGTTTTAGCTTTTGGTGGGGAGGGGAGGAAATCAAGCCATATTCAATCATCGATTTCTGATCTGCGCATGTTGCAAAAATGATACACTGGGTTTATAATAAACACAGGATATCACGTGAGCGATACCCAAAAGGTTAAAAGGTTTTTGTCCCAATAACCGTCGAGGTGCTTACTCGGCGGTTATTACTTTCTAGACCTATTTAGTACAACGGCACTGACCAAGACGATCAGGTACAGTACGACCAAATATTCCATCAAGCATCACCCCCTTTCGCAAGAAGGTGTACCGCCTTTGTGATATCCTGTGCAAGGATTATTCTATTGGAAAAACAATTGCCTGCCTATTCGATAAACCCGAAATTTCAGTGGTTTTTCGACTTTAATTCAACTCTGTTGAGAGCGGTTGATCAATCCTCGGCCAGCACAATCAGGCAATCCTGCTCGCCGAAAGTGACGATATCGCGCTTGTTGGGATTGGTGATGACCTGCAGTTGCTCCTGTCCATCGGCATCGATCGCGACCGTCTTGTAGCCGATGAATACTTCGTGCCGTTGCGCCACTGCATGGGCCACGGTGTGGAGATCGACCGGCTGGCCGAGCTGGACGTAGCCCGCGGCCGGCTTGAGGTAAATCTCCGAGCCATCGGCGTCGAGCAAGTCGGTGAAGATGGGCACCAGCAGCCGGTTCTCCGAGATCTGCGCCAACATCAGGCTGACGATGTTGTTGCTGATGACAAAGTCGCTGACATTGGTGCCGTTGGCCAGCTTTTGATTGCGAATGTCCAGCATCTCACTGGTCACGCCAAACTTGAGGTTGTGCTTTTGCGCCAAATCCCGAATGTGCAGCAGAATCGACAGCGTCTTGGCATCGGCCAGATCGGAGCTCAAGGTGGCGTCGCTGAGGATCAGGATGTGGTTGATACCCTGCGAAACCAGTCGCTCCAGCGTTTCCCGGCGGCTGATTTTGTCCTCGACCACCTTGACACTGATGTTGGCATATGACTTGATAGCCTGCTTACCCAGCGCCGGTAGATCAACATTGTCGTTGGCAATGGTTACCGTCGAGCGGGGCGGCATATAAACATTGAGCTCGGTCAAAATGTCCGTCAGCAAAGCGTTAGAGCCCAGGATCAACAGCTGATCGTCCGCCATGGCCTTGACCGCCGTCTGCCGTGACACCAGCAAATCGCTGCGGATGGCCGGCTTGGCTGCCGGCTTGGAAGCATTATCATCGCTGGCAATCAGCACCAGCTGATCGCTTGCCGCCAGCACATCAGTTGGCGGCGGATTGAGACTGACCACCCCATCACGCACCAGACCCAGCACCGTCGAACGATCAAATGCCAGACAAGCCTCGCCAAAAGTCTGGCCGGCCAGCTCGGCAATACGCTCGATGTAAATCTCGTCGCCGGCAAAGTCAAACAGCTCCAGATAAACCGAGGACAAGCCCGGCTGATAACAAACCTGCGCCATGATCCGCGCGATGGCCTGACTGAAATTCATCACCTCAGCAAAACCCCGCCCGGCGATCTGCGCCACCTGTAAATTGTCAGCCTCGTTGATCGCTGCGCAAATGTGAATGCTCTGACTGGCCGGGAAACGCCCGCGAATACTCGCCTGTCCCAAATAATTGGTGACCGCCAGGATGACCCGGATGACCGATGTGTCCTCCGAAAAATTGACAATAACCGACTTGCAGGTTTCAATCGAAACCCGCGCCAGATCAAACTCCGACGCGCAATCGCCGTTGCGAACAATGATCCGGGTGTTTTTGGATTTCGGCACGCGGCGAGCAATCTGCTCCTCCATCACGCCCTTATCTTCCTGCCCCAGGACGACAACGCAGGCTCCCTTGACATTCGCATTGGCCAACTGCAACTCGGTCAACAACGAAAACACCGCTTCATTGAAGCCCAGGATCACCGTGTGCCCCTGCTCCAAAATTCGCGAACTGCCCCGGCGCAGCCTGTCCAGCCGATCCGACAAACCCGTGCTCAATATACCGATCAACGTACTGACAATGAACAAGCCCACCAGCGTCACAAGAGCGACCACCGCGATCAGGCCAACGCTGCCCGACACCCCGGCCAGATTGCCCGGGTCCAGACTGTAGGTAAACGACTTCCAGATGCCCATCAAAACAGAATCTTCCGCCCACGCCTTATCAATGACAAAGACCGCAATGCCAGCAACAATGACCACGACAAGCGTAATCACAGCCAGCAATGCAATGAGCGCAACCGTGCCGCGGGACATGATGGTATCGATCTTATAGCGGAGACGTTCCTTGAATTTTGCTTGCTTCATGGGGGACCTCCTGTGATGTGGGTGAGATGGGGTGATGGATTATAACTGAAGAAGGAACTTAACTTCTGACTCTCTTATTCAAGAGACTGATATCCTTTGGATCATTAACTACATGCATTTTTCGATGGCAATTCGGACAAAGACCAACTGTGTTTTCAATGACATCTGCTCCTTTATTGGCAAGCCATTTTATATGATGAGATTCCAAATAGGGATGACCATCTTTCTTGTTAAACGGGGCAGCATTCAAACACAACTGACAGATGCCATTTGCCCGACGAATAGCATATTCGGCCACATATGGATTTCTCTCATAATATCTTGATGCGACAAAACGCTGAGAAGTAGTGGGCCGTGCTTGCTCAGCTCGAATCTGCAGATCCTGATCGGATAATCGCAACGCTGAGCGCTCAAACGACTCAGAAATATTATATTGATCAACTTCATTTATAATTGAGGCGGTTAAGGAGATAGTCCTTAAAGGAAACATCCAAACAAGCCGCATCACACCGTCGCCATCGGGCTGATAGTCCTGGTAAGGCTCACCACAAAGATTCACCAGCCCACGAAACGTATAATGTCCGGCCCGGATAACTTCAAAAAGAAAAACAGAAACGCCGTTAGTCTTTGATTCAGATAGCGTCCGATTTGCACCAGTCAATTTTTGATCACCAATTAAACCCATCCCGGTATAGTGAATAATGTCGCCATCCCATCGGTCGTGGTAGACACCCTTGGTATTTGTAGTAATAATTAGCGAATTTGTTCTGTTTGATTTGCGCATGCCGCCCTGCGGACTACAAGTAAAAATACGCAACAACTCGCGCGAGTCAATGACTTGCCCAATCTGCAATCCCGGATCAAAAGGCATAAAATTACCTCAAATAAAATAAAATGATACATGCCGGAGGCTATTTAGTTAGGGAAATTATAACATAGTTGTTTTGTTATTGATATTTGAATGAAACGGACAAATAATGTTTTCAACAGAAGAAAAAACGAGAATAAAGTGGAAATTATGAAACATAATTAATAGCTGAAAATAGCCGAGATAACTGAATACAATCCACAACAAATGCATTCGAATGACTGAATCGTGAAATCCTAAAACGAACACGCGTGGTCGGAACATTCTCGGACGGCAAATCAGCCCTGATGCTGGTTTGCGTCCTGCTTCGCTATGTTGAAAGCTGAGCATGGGTCATAAGGCTCATCTGGATATGTGAAATCTGGACATCTGGGAGGTGGACGCGGAACTGGACGCCGGCTGACGGCTGGCTACCAAGCGGCAAATGTGCGAAAGATCATTGACGGTACCTTATTATGTGTTGGATTATATTTAATAGTGTCATATAATATACATAAATTATAGCTAATAGATTTATTACAAAAAGTGAGGAATAAGGGATATATGAACAATCAACCGTCTTCCCAGTATGAAAATGAATATATTTCACCTGTATTTATTGAACAATTCGAACCTGTTGATCAAGAAAATGAAAAAGAAGAAGATATTTTTGAGATTGATAGAATCAACCTGTCAAATATGGCAATTATGGGTACAGATTGGACAACTGAAACTATTGTATCTCAGATACAGAAGGGGAATATTCGTCTAGATCCTGAGTTTCAAAGAAGAGATGCGTGGACAATAAAAACTAAAAGTAGGTTTATTGAATCATTATTTTTAGGCTTGCCAATTCCTCAAATTATTCTTGCTGAACATAAAGAGCAGAAGGGAAAATTTTTAGTTATCGATGGGAAACAACGATTGCTTACTTTGCAGCAGTTTGTATTGGGGAATGATGATAATACGGCTTTGAAATTGACGGGACTTGAAATTATAACTCAGTTTAACAGATTGTCTTACGAAGACATAAACACAGGCGTTTTCCGTGAAGAAATTGACAACTTTAATAATACGCCTATAAGAACTGTTGTTATCAAAAATTGGCCTAGTGTTAATGTCCTTTATCTTATTTTTCTTAGATTAAATACTGGGAGTATAAGACTTTCGCCCCAAGAACTTCGCCAAGCGCTAATGCCTGGTGAATTTACATCATATGCGAATCAAAAATCGAGCGAGTGTGATCAGCTAAAAAAATTATTAAACTTGTCCAAACCTGACTTCCGCATGAGAGATGTAGAAATATTTATCAGGTATTTCGCATTTAGTTATTTCATAGATAGTTACAAAGGTAGTATGCAGAAGTTCCTTGACGAAACATGCTTGTTACTGAATCAGGATTGGACTGAGAAAAGATATGATTTCGATGAAAGATATGTACAGTTCAAAGAGGCGATTAATTACGTATATTTGATATTTGGCGAAAAGCATGCATTTAAAAAATATAAAAATGGTAGTTATGAAGACAAATATAACAGATCAATAATAGATATTATGCTTTATTACTTTTCAAACAAATACATCAGACAAGCTGCAGATTGTAAAGGTGAACAAATAAAGCAGAAGTTCGAGCAATTGTGTACGAATGATCGCGAATTTCTATCTTCAATTGAATTTACAACAAAAAGTATTCAAGCAGTGCGATATAGATTTCAAAGATGGGGATCGGAATTATCAGAACTCATTGGAATAGTAATAGACATTCCGACTTTCGATAAGACCAACAATTCGATAAGGCCAACAAATAGCTTATGAATACTAAAGAATACATGTATCTGAAAAAAAGAATAAACAAGCTAAAAAAAATATTTTTACCAAAAAAATTCTCCCCTACAGGGAGTTATAGTGATAACGTTTTAGAGAAATCGCAAGCATATGCTTTATTATCTCATTCAGAATTCGAGTTCTATTTTGAACAGACAGCACTTCAAATTGCTCAGAAATCATTCAAATGTTGGACGACAACAAAATTAACTACTAGACCACTCGTTGCAATGATCGCGTATTATTCTGGATCATTCAACATTATCCCTGAGAGTAAAATCGCAAATAGTTCAAAAGAAAATCTAGATGTTAGGATAAACAAAGCTTTCGGCGAATATAATTATGTTATAAATAATAATCACGGGATAAAAGGGAAAAATATTTTTCGCCTTTTTATTCCAATAGGTTTAGAATTAAATCAATTTGACGATTCTTTTTTATTAGCACTTGACGTTTACGGTCACTTTAGAGGTCAAATCGCTCATTCGACCCGCGCAACAAATTTAAAATCACCTGATGATATATTTGCGGATACCGTTACTCTACTGGGCTACATTAAATGTTTTGATGAGAATATTATATTCCCAATAGTATAAGTATTGGGTGAAATATAAATAGGGTTTTTCCGAGGTTACAAAATAACGAATATTGTGATAATGTCCGATGATGTGATTGTTAAATAATCAGTGCCCATAAGTTCATACGACAAGATTTTACATTAACTAATTAAAATATAGTATCACTATTTTTAAGATAATCGTAATAGTATGGTTCTAACATAAGGATAAGCGCTTCTTTTGAAAGATCTCTAAATCTGAATGAATAAATTAGTTCATTCGCATACTTTATATCAATCCCATCTTTAGCATTAAACAAATTATTATACTTTTTCAGCAGGCATAAAACCATATGTAAACAAAATTTCTCATTAATTTTCTCTGCCTGAAAGCCATTGCCATTAATCCAAAAAGGACGTAATTTTAATATCCAAAAACAATAGAGTGCTGTTTCTTTATATTCAGATAATTTCATGTCTTTATGAAATACTTTAAAATAATATTTTCTTTTGTCAACACGCGATATAACATCCTTTATCGATTCCAAATTTACTTTGACACTCGATATTGAGACATTACTATCATATTTACAAAGGTCATTTAGCATAGAGTTAATAAATTTAACTTGTTCAAAATATTCATTTTCATCAAGGTTTTTGTAAATCTGCATAATTTGCTTAACTCCTAAACTGTCATTTTAAATTTTCAAACAGTTCGGTCAATTTATCTTTATTATCATTAACTAAATCTTTACTTGCATTTGCCAACATTTCGAGAGTTGGCACTGATCCGATTCTTCCATTCTTATCAGTTTCATCCTTTCCTTTTCTATACATTTCTAGAATTAGTCTTCTGGAATAACCAAGATATAAATCCTTCTTCACTTTGACTTCCATTTTCATACCTCCTAAAAATCCTTCTAAACTATCTGTATTCCTTCCCTTACGCATATTTCTTCAATATTTACATTATATCTTTTATATAAATCATAATTCTTTTTGTTCATTTGACTTAACACCCTTGGCCAAGACCTTTTAAAATATTTATCCGCATCATTAATAATTAAAAAATTGCGGATGATTCCATCATACGAACGCCAAGGCTCATCCTTGATTTCGTGTAGTAAATTTGCTGTATTATTAATAATTCTATCAAGAGCATCAATGCTCTGCAGATCATATCTATTTAACTCATCCAAAACCATGTCCAAATCTCTAAAGACAGGGTCTTTTATAAATGAAAATTTTCTTTTCATATATTCTCCAAGAGTTGTAGAGTTTATTGGCATATCTAAGTGTCCTTTTTCAGTCATTTTTATAACATTTTGTGCATATCTATTAAAGTCTTTAACATATTTTTCAAATTCATTATCACCGATTTCAAATAATGCAGCAAGCAAGTTTTTTCGCCTATCTAATTCTGCGGGCAATGCACCAGCGTGCTTATACCCGCGCTCGTGTGTAATTTCAGACCACATATGCTGCAATAAACTTGTTACTTGAATTTCGCATTTTAGGTTTTTATATTTTTTATATTCCTTAATATTTTCTCGTTCTTCTCCCAATGAAACAATAAAATGATTTGCTCTATAGCCGATTTTGTCAGATCCTAGTAAAGCTGTTTTATCAACACTATTTTTCGTATCAAGTTTGAATGTCCTTTTAACAATCTTGCTTATAAATCTTACATCACAATATTGATATGTAATAATCCTGACTCCTGCCAAATCTGTAATTTGTTTGATTGGATCTGAATATTTATCCTTTTTGCATTTTTCTTCAAAACTATCAATTCCCTTTGCCCTGTGTTGGAAGCTATAAATCTTTACGTCTGGGTATTCATTCATTATTTCGTGTATTATTTCTTCGACTTTTTTAGCAAAGTCAGAATACTTTTGAAAATTAATTTTATACCATGTTACTGCCTCGCCAACCTTATCAAAAAGTGAATTAGCCATATACGCTCCTTGTATAAAGAATAATATACAATTTTGAAATGATCGCTACGATTTCATTATACTATTTAATAAATGAATTAAAACGATTGTAATATATATGTAATATTTTATCAATACATGCATTACTATATATGTTCAGTGTTTTTGTTATGTTGGGTCCACCGGAGTACAGGATATTGATAATCATGCTCAGTTATGAAAATATCCAAGTGATATAACTCACTCATTTCTAATAGTGTTCACTACAATTAAGTTTAAGATAATCTTCAGGTGGTCTACCATGAGAAAATGGATATCCTACTAAATCCAATTTGATTTATCCAACGTTGAAATAGAAGACGCCCTCGATTTGGATAACCTGAACGAAGCAAAAGCTCACTTACTCGATTTTGACAGCCCTGACGATCCTTTCCTGATTGAGAAGTGTGCCAGTATTTCATTAATGGAAATTGATGATTACAAGCGTTCTCAACGTAAAATCAAATCATTAGCCTTTGTCGGCTAGCCAAATAAATTTACTTACCATTGACAATAATATATTCAGAGGCGTTCAAAGCACTTACAAATTAATAAAAACAATTAGATATCGCCCATTTTCATTAAAAACGATTACAAATCGCCCTTTCTCAATAAAAACACTTACACATCAATACCCCAAGTTCTCCCCCACCAGCACGACCTCCATCGCGCTCGAGTTCATCTTGCGCCAAAGCACAGTCAACCCTTTGCAAATGCGCTGCGCACTATCGCAGTCATAACACTTGTCAGCATTCACAGCACAAGGCGTCTTCATACTCAGGCGCTGCGCGTTTTTGGGTGCGGCAATGTTGCGGGCGCGCCAGAGGGCCTGCTCGTAGGTGGGGGAGAGCTTGTTGGCGCCGACGATGAAGTAGACTTTGGTGTGGCCGTAGAGGGTGGCTGAGACGCGGTTGCCGTTGCCGTCGATGTTGATCAGTTCGCCGGTTTCGGCCAGGCCGTTGATCGAGGTGAGGTAGACGGCGGCGGTGCGGGCGGCGCGCAGGACGTCGGGGGGTTTCTGATCGTCTGGGGTGTGCCAGTGCCAGAGGACCTGGTTGTGGCGGCCGAGGGTCTCGTAGAGGTTCATTTGCTGGAGGGTGACCGAGCCGCCGAAGGCGACGGTGGTGCCGTCGATCTGGGCGTTGAGGTAGTCGGCGGCGGCAGCGGCGGTGTCGAAGGTGGAGACGTCAAAGCCGCGGGCGCGCAGGTTTTGGCTGACGGTGGTGAAATCCATGGCGGTGATCTCCTTTTTATTTGCGACGGTTTTCGACAATGAGTAAGATTGAGGTTGCAATGGCGCAGACACTGAAGACCATTAAGAGCCATTTAAACATCTGGTTGTTGATAAAGTTCATGGCGGTGTTGATCTGGTCGATGACGAAGAAGGTCAGCATCATGAGGGCGATGATGATACAGAGATGGGGCAGGATTTTCTTGAGCATCGTTCGTGCCCTCCCTATTCGCCGATGTAGAGAATATCGCTGATGTAGCGGCCGCCGAGGTAGGGCTGGTTGGCGATGCTGCCGCCGAAGGTCATGACAGCCGACCGGCCGCCGTCGAAGTTGTAGGCGACAGTGCAGCCGAGGTCGTAGAAGAGCTGGGATAGTTGGGTCATATTGAGGCCGATCGAGTAGCCGTCCTGGCGGCCGTCGACGAGGACAAAGCAATAGTGGCCGGGTTCGTAGTAGCCGATGGCGCTGCGCGGATTTCTCAGGATGACGCTGCTGTTGAAGGCGGTCATCGGTTGGCCATCGGTGAGCAGCATGGGACCGAAGGACCAGGCCTGCCAGGCACCTTTGGCCTTGACGGCGTCGATGTCGAACTGGCTGGCTGTGAAGGTTTGCATGGTGCCGTCGTAATTCATGACCAGGACGTCTTCGTAAAGGGTCTCGCGATAGAGCTCGCCGTTACGGATGACGACGCCGGTGTCGCGGACGCCGTAGGAGTCGCCGGCGATGGCAACAATGGCGTTGTTGGCGGTGGCCATATCGAGGACGGTGTCCGAGCGGTTGCGGGAGTAGCCGCCGTCGGCAAAGGCGGAGCGCAGATAATCAATGTCGCGCACGTAGATGTCAGCGACGTAGTAAACGACGGGACCGGCGATCACGTGTTTGGTGATCTTGACGTTGATGTTCTCGCTCTGGTAAGAATCGGCGGTCTGGATGACCTCGCCGGTGGTGAATTTGTCGGCAAATTTGGCGCCGAAGGCACCGTTGGCGGTGGTGGTTGGCGTGGCCGTCGACTCGGTCGCCGTGTCGCCGGAGGCGGTCGTGCTGATCGTCGTTGTAGGGCGGGGCAGGGTCTGGCCGGTGCTGATGATCTCGCCGGGCAGGACGTGGTGAAAGAGCGCGAAAACGCAAAGCGCGAGGCCGGTCAGCACGATGTCAAGGGCGATGACCAGGGCGAGCGGCGGTTTTTTCTTGGGCCGGACGGCAGGGGCATATAAATGGCGATTTGATTTCATAGCGGCTTCTTTCTGCAAGACAAAGACTGCCACCATTATAGCACGATCAAAAACCGTGCGGATGATTTAGATGGGCAGTCCCAAGGCGGTGGCCACGCCGGCACCGTAGGCGGGGTCGGCCTTGCCGCAGTTGCCGATGTGGCGCAGTTTGATCGCGCGTGGTGCGTCGCCCATGGCGCGGGCGGTGTTGTCAAACAGCACCTGCTGCTGCGCCGGCGTCATCAGGCGGAACAGCTTGCCGGGCTGGGTGTAGTAATCGTCATCGTCAGCGCGGAAGTCCCAGTTGTCGGCGGCACCATCGAGGGGCAGCGGCGGTTGTTTGAAGGCGGGCTGCTCCTGCCACTGGCCGTAGCTGTTCGGCTCGTAGCCGATGGTAGCGCCGGCGTTGCCGTCGACCCGCATCTGGCCGTCGCGGTGATAGCTGTTGACCGGGCAGCGGGGCGCGTTGACCGGGATCTGGTGGTGGTTGACACCGAGGCGGTAACGCTGGGCATCACCGTAGGAAAAGAGGCGACCCTGCAGCATTTTGTCGGGCGAGAAACCGAGGCCGGGGACAATGTTGGCGGGGTTGAAGGCGGCCTGCTCGACATCGGCGAAATAGTTTTCGGGGTTTTTGTTGAGTTCGAAAAAGCCGACCTCGATCAAGGGGAAGTCCTTTTTGTACCAGACCTTGGTCAGGTCGAAGGGGTTGTAGGGCAGGTCTTGGGCTTGCTGCTCGGTCATGGTCTGGATGAACATTTTCCAGCGCGGGAATTCGCCGCGCTCGATGGCCTCAAACAGGTCGCGCTGATGGCTCTCACGGTCACCCGCAACCAGCGCAGCGGCCTCGGCGTCGGTCAGGTTTTTGATGCCCTGCTGGCAGACCAGATGGTACTTGACCCAAGTGCGCAGACCGGCGGCGTTGATCATGCTGAAGGTGTGGCTGCCAAAGCCGTGCATGTGACGATAGGACAGGGGGATGCCGCGTTCGCTCATGGTGATGGTCACCTGGTGCAGGGCTTCGGGCAGCGAGGACCAGAAGTCCCAGTTGTTCTTGGCGCTGCGCATATTCGTCTTGGGATCGCGTTTGACGGCATGGTTGAGATCGGGAAATTTGAGCGGATCGCGCAGGAAGAAGACCGGCGTGTTGTTGCCGACCAGATCCCAGTTGCCCTCTTCGGTGTAAAACTTCATAGCAAAACCGCGAATGTCGCGTTCGGCATCGGCGGCGCCGCGTTCACCGGCGACGGTCGAAAAGCGGACAAACATCTCGGTTTGTTTGCCGATGTTGGCGAAGATTTTCGCGCTGGTGAAGCGGGTGATGTCGTGGGTGACGGTGAAGGTGCCGAAAGCGCCCGAGCCCTTGGCGTGCATGCGTCGTTCGGGAATGACCTCGCGGTCGAAGTGCGCCAGCTTTTCCAAAAACCAAACATCCTGCAGCAGCATGGGGCCGCGCGGGCCGGCGGTGGCAGCGTTTTGGTTGTCGACGACCGGCGCGCCAGCCACGGTGGTGAGCTTTTTGTCTTTGTCAGTCATGATAGTTTCCTCCCTTAAAAATGAATTCATGGTGGAAAATAACGATGCTTCAATTATACTCCGATTTGCAGACGGTTAGCTTATTTATCGGTCGTTTCGCGCAGCCGCGGCAGGGGTAGCAGCATACGGGTTTCGCGGCGATAGCCGGCGAAGTCGGTCTTGTAACCGGACAGCTTGCGCTCAGCCATCGGGATACTGATGGCGATAAAGAGGGCCGTGTTGATCAGCGCGCCGGCGCCGAGCGGCCAGGCGGCGGGGATGGCCGAGGCCATGACCGTGAAGACGCCCCACCACATGAGGATTTCACCGAGGTAGTTGGGATGGCGCGAATGCTTCCACAGACCGTCGCGGATGATGTTGGCACGGTCAGGGTTGCTGCGCTGGAAGGCGTGCATCTGGCGGTCGGCGAGGAATTCGAGCGTGATGCCGCACAGGCTGACAGCCAAGCCGAGGGCGGTGATCAGGGTGAAACCGCCGCCGTCGGTGATGAAGGTGACGGCGGGCAGGATGCAGGCGAAGACGATCAGGGTAGGCATCAGCTGGATGCCGAGCAGATTGACCAGCGGGTAGAAAACGCCGGTTTTGGCGCGAATCAGATCATAGCGCCAGTCCTGGGTTTCGAGGCTGCGAAAGGTCACCGCCCAGTTGGCGGTCAGGCGCACGCCCCAGAGGTTAATGACGGCGATCAGCAGCAGGCTGCCGAGGTTGAGCTGCCCAGCGTAGACAAACAGAATATCGAGGATGACGATCGGCTGAACGCTCCAGTAGGGATCGTAGATCGAGGCGTTGTCAAAGAGCAGGCTGATCACCCAGATGATCAGCGTCGCGGCGATGTCGGCGGCCAAGAGGCGCAGCCAGAGCTCGCCCGCGAATTGAAGGTAGACGGCCAGGCCGCCGACCAGGGCGACGAGATAGCTGAGGGTGACGATGACAAAACTGAAAAAACGATTGGCTCGCATGACAGGGCACCTCCTGATTTAAATCAGGATCATTATACCAATCTCATTATAGGCTTTCAAACACTCACGTCAACGTTGTATGAACAAACTCTGAATTTCCTGTGATACAGGGCACTTGCGGGTTTTCGGGCATTGCGGATGGACGGACAATGTGTTAGATTCAAGACATTAATATTGAAAGGTCGCTGTTTCAATGGCATTACCATGCATCATTATACCGGCGTACATGCCGGACGAAAAAATGATTGAGCTGATCAAAGAATTGCAAGACGCGAAGGCCGCGCAGATCATCGTCGTCGACGATGGCAGCGGCGAGGCCTTTACGGGCTTGTTTCAACAGGCCGCCGACCTGGGGTGCACGCTGTTGCGGCACGACGTCAACAAGGGTAAAGGACAGGCGATCAAGACAGCGCTGAGCTATGGGCTGACCAACGGCCTGCTGAACGACGGCGTGATCACAGCCGACGCTGATGGCCAGCATACGCCGCCGGACATTCAGAAGATCGCCGATGCCATGGTGCTCACGCCGGAGGCCATGGTGCTGGGCGTGCGCAACTTCACCGGCGAGGTCCCGCTCAAGAGTCGCCTGGGCAATGGCTTCACGCGTTTCTTTTTTGCGCTGATCCACGGCAGCATGGTCAAGGACACCCAGACCGGCCTGCGCGGACTGCCGCTGGCCCAGATTCCGCTGCTGATTTCGCTGCCGGGCGAGCGCTACGAATACGAGATGAATATGCTGCTGGCCCTGCGACCGCACGGCATCAAGCTGGTGCAGATCCCGATCGATACCATCTACATCGAAGGCAACCGCTCGTCGCACTATCGAGCCTTTCAGGATTCGATGCGCATTTTCTGGCTGCTGCTCAAGTACGCGGCCTCGTCGATGGCCTCCTTTGTCGTCGAATACGGCGTTTTCGCCCTGATGCACACCTTTGTGGCCGATCAGCTAATCGGCAGCGTCGTGGTGGCACGGGCCGTCAGTTCGCTGGTCAATTTTTCGCTTAACAAACACGTCGTCTTCAAGCACACATCCAACAGCAAAGCGACCTTCTTCAAATACTACGCGCTGGTGCTCTTCAACGTGCTGGCCAGCTACCTGCTGATCAAGCTGTTTACTGAGGCCCTGGGGTTCAACGTTTACGTGGGCAAGGTCATCGCCGACAGCCTGCTGATGATGGTCAGCTATGTTGTCCAGCGCGACTTCGTTTATCGCCGCAAATGATCGAGATTAATCTCAAAGAATACCAAAGCATCCTCAAGCAAATCCACCGCTTCGATTTTTCGACGGCTGGACCGGCGGCGCGAGCGGCGCGGCTGGCCGTTTTGCGTGAGGCGGCGCGGCAGGGCAAAAGCGCGGCCGCCGAGCGCAACAGCCGGCTGAAGCGCCTGCTGCCGGAGGCGTTTGCGCTGACCTGCGCTGTGGTGCGCGAGGCCTTTGGATGGACGGTATTCGACAGCCAGCTGCTGGCGGCCATCGCCATGAACAGCGGTCGGGTGATCGAGCTGGACACCGGCGAGGGCAAGACGCTGGCCGCGGTCTTCGTGGCCGGTCTGCGGGCGCTGGCGGGGAAAAAGGTGCACGTCCTGACCTTCAACGATTATCTGGCCGAGCGCGACGCCGCCTGGATGGCGCCGATTTACGAGCGCCTGGGTCTGCGGGTCGCCGCCATTCGTCAGGGCATGTCGCCGGCGCAACGGCGCGAGGCCTACCAGGCTGACGTCACGTACATGACGGCCAAGGAAGCGGGCTTTGATTATCTGCGCGGTTTTCTGGCCGACTCCCCCGCTGACTGGGTGCAGCCGCCCTTCGAATTTGCCATCGTCGACGAGGCTGACTCGATCCTGATCGACGAGGCGCGCATCCCGCTGGTTATCGCCGGCGGCGAGGACGCGCCGGGGTCGATCGATCCGGCGCTGGTGCTGCTGGTGGCGCAGCTCAAGGCCGGGCGGCACTTCGAGCTGGACGAGTACGCGGACCATGTCATGCTGACCGAGGCCGGCATCGTCTGGCTGGAGCAGCATCTCCACATCGCCAATCTTTACGACGCTGTCAATATCGTGCAGCTGGCCCAGATCCAGTTGCTGCTGCAGGCCAACAACCTCTTGAAACGCGACGTCGATTACATCGTGCGCGACGACACAATCCAGTTGGTCGATGAATTCACCGGTCGCGTCATTCGCGACCGCCAGTGGCCGGAGGGTCTGCATGAGGCGGTCGAAATCAAGGAAGGCCTCAAGGGTCGCAGCCGCGGGCGCATCCTCAACCGCATCACGCTGCACGATTTTCTCCGACTGTACCCCGGCCTGTGCGGCATGACCGGAACGGCGCGCTCGGCGGCGAACGAACTCTACGAGTTCTACGGGCTGCACGTGACACGCATCCCGCCGCACGTTCCCTGCCGCCGCCTGGATTATCCGGACATGATCTTCAACAGCCGCGCCGAAAAGGAGCTGGCGATCGTCCTGGAGATCGAGCGCCGCCACGCCATGGGCCAGCCGGTTTTGGTCGGCACGGCCAGCGTCGAGGAGTCCGAGCGTCTGGCCGAGGTGGTCCATCGGCGCGGGCTGACCTGCGCTGTGCTCAACGCGCGCCAGGATGCCGCCGAGGCCACGATCGTGGCGCGGGCGGGCGAACAGGGGGCCATCACCATCTCGACCAACATGGCCGGGCGCGGCGTTGACATTCGGCTCGCCGACAGCGTGAACGGCCTCTGCGTAATCGGCGCCAACCGCCATCGCAGCGAGCGCATCGACAACCAGCTGCGCGGACGGGCCGGGCGGCAGGGCGATGTTGGCGAGAGTATTTTCATGATTTCACTGGATGACGATCTGATCGATCGCTACAATGTTCGCTCGGTCCTGCCGCCGCCATATGATCAAGTGCCGACGGCCGATCTGGACGCTGCGGCGGTGCCGCGGCCGATTGCCGACCCGGAGGTCGCGCGGCTGGTGGATCACACCCAGCGCGTCGTCGAGGGCCAGCTGTATCAGCAGCGAATGTCGCTGGAGCGTTACACAATGCTGGTCGAGGATCAGCGGCGCCTGATCCACAAACTGCGGCAGGACATGCTCAGCGGCCAGAAGCGGCTGAGCATCTGGCAAGAGCTGGCTGGCGAGGCGGTCGAAAAACTCACCCGCCAGACCTCGGCAGACGAGGTGGCGCGGGCGCAGCAGCAGGCGGGCGCGCTGCTGATCAGTCGCGGCTGGGCCGATTTTCTCGAGTTGGTCGAAGAGCTGACCGATCACATCAGTCTGATGAAAAGCGGCGCCATCGATCCACTGACCACCTTCAACAAACAGCTGATCGAGGCCTTCGCCCATTTTCTCGATTGTTTTGAAACCGACATGGCCGCTCTGACCGATCGCTTGATCGTGCGGGATGGCAAAATCCTGTTCGCCGAGTCTGGCTTGAAAAGCCCGCCGTCAACCCGGACCTACCTGATTGACGACGGCAGCGACACGCTGGATCAAGCGCTGGGTGTCAGCAACCTGATCGCCGCGGCGGTCAATCCGGCGTTGTCGATCTTGACTTTGCTGGCGCGCCGCGCGACTACTCCGCCAGATAAATTGAATTGATGACGATATAACTGAACTGTGTGCCAGCTTGGTCAAAACTGACACTGACGTTTTGGAAAACAATCATGGCCTTGAGGCCGTTCTGCTCGGCTTTTATCACCAGATCGCTCATGTCCGTGTTGGACTTGCCGTTGTTATCGGCATCCTGATACTTGACGACCAGACCTTGCAGCCAGTCGATCAATGGCTGCCTGATGACTTCGCTGCCGTCGCGTGTGATGATGACGGCGGGGTTGCTTTCATTATTCAGACCGACCAGGGTAATGGTATAAGTCCCCTTGGTTCCGACGATGGTGACCGGCTCGGCCATGGTGCCATCGTTAAAATGAACGACGTGCTGATAGCCCGCAATGTCGGCGCTGAAGGTCGACAGATAGAGATAGATCGGGTTCTGAACCGGCTGCGTGATGGGGTCGAGATAAAAAACCGGTTGAAAACCGAAAACGTCGGCGAAGATGGTCTGGCTGCTGAGCTGGTCGTCGGCCCAGGGAGCCTTGGCCAGACCATCAAATTCGGCGCTCATCAGAAAAAAGGCGGCGTCGGTGATCGTCAGCTTGTCCGTGTCGCTGATCGTGGCCGGCGCGGTGACGATTCGATTGTCAACGATCATGTCGTACTTGACGAGTAGGGTTTGCAGGCGCGCCGTCTGGCTGGCGGTGGTGACCGACTGATAACCGCAGAACGGGAGGACCGACAACAGGATCAGGATGGCGGCCGCCCAGGCGGTCAGGCGATTGCCGGTGACCGGGCGGATCATCAGCACCAGCACCGAAAAGAGGGTGAACAGCCAGATCAAGGCGATGGCGTAGGCGTTGGACTTGATGCCGTACGCGCTGATGTTGAGATAAAGCGCCACGGCCTCGAAGGCCAGAAAAATCAAGGCGGCGATGGGAAAAGCTTTTTTGAAAAGCGTGGCGATGCCCTGTGTGTAGTGCGCCAGCATAATCGTCAGGAAAATGCCGAAAAGCGTGTAGGCCGAGAAGATCCCGGTTAGCAGACCGAAGTCCGGCCAGCTGCCGTCAAGCAAAATCTTGACGCCCCAGGCCAGCAGAACGAAGGTCAGGATGAACATAATAGGCACCATAACGTAGGCGAAAAGCACCTCGATAAAGGTGGGCTGTTTTTGCGCGACCTCGAGATGCGGATCATCTTCGTTTTTGCGGAAAGAGGGAAAATAACCGAGGAAAAAGGCGATGCCGAGCAGGCCGGCCCAGATGGCGATGTGCGAATAAATGCGACTGTCGAGGTTGTGGATCAGCAATTGTTCAACGGTGAATGCGACGAAGAACAACCCGAGCATGATGACCAGAAAATAGATGCCGGCGATTAAGAAGGACTTGAGGGTGATGAAGGCCGATTGATTGAAATCACTGCGAATGACGTCGTGAGCGATGATGATCAGAAAGGCCAGGAAGGCGATGGCGACACTGGCCAGCAAGCGGGCGGCAACGATGGCCGGCAGATCACTGGTGAGCTGCTGGAGATAGAAAAAGAGGCCGATGGACGCCGCGGCGGAGGCGATGTTCGTCAGGACAAACGGCAGTGCTTTGGCCGAGAGGCGGGTCCCGAGGACAGCCAGCGCCATACCCCAGACAATGCCGATGGCCGAGGCCAGCAGGAGATCGTCGAAGAGTTTGACCGGGCCGGTCGATTCGAGCTGGGTGAGAACGGATGCTGCCACAGCTGCGATCAGCGCGCAGAGCATCGAAGCCGGAAAGCGCAGGAAGGACTTGGCGCCGCCGCCAAAAACACGGCCGATGGCCTGTGAGATTTTGCCCATGATGGTGTACCTCGTTCTTTATAACTGATTAAGGTCATTATAGCACAGGCAGGATTGGCGCTTGTGTTTGAAGTTGATGGTAAAAAGGAATAAAATGAAACGTAAATGTGTGCGGCAAGGAGTTGAGCAAAATGTTATTGGTGAGTGCATGCCTGGCCGGTATTAAATGCCGATACAGCGGCAGTGGCTGCGAGGATGCCGATATTGCCGAACTCGTGCGGCAGGGCAAGGCCATCCCGGTTTGCCCCGAAGTGCTCGGCGGCCTGGGCACGCCGCGCCCCAGCTGTGAGATTGTTATGGACGCGGACAAAGGGCGGCGCGCCATCAGCAAAGACGGCCGTGACTTTACAGCTGAATTTAACCGTGGCGCCAAGCGGATGCTGGCCATAGCCAAAGCGATCGACTGCCAGAAGGCCATCCTCAAGTCCAGAAGCCCGTCCTGCGGCTGTGGGTTGATTTATGACGGGACGTTCAGCGGCAAGCTGGTCAGCGGTAACGGCTTCGCTGCCGAGCTGCTGCTCGGTCATGGTGTCAAGGTTTTTACGGAAAACGACTTTCACAAGGACAATATGGCTTTCATCAACAAATAAGCTGCAAACTGCGTGGGCTAGCCGGCGCTTGCGATGTATTCTTCGAGTGTCCAATTGTTGTCGAAACAGATCGTGGCCGGGTCAACGCCGACATAGCGGTAGTGCCAAGCCTCATAGTGATAATCGGTGATGGACTCCTTGCCCTCAGGGTAGCGCAAGATGAAGCCGTATTTTGCGGCGTTCTGATCGAGCCAGAGGCCGGCGGCCGAGGTGCCAAAAGACGTCGAAACCTTGCTGGTGGTGCCGTCACCAAAATCCAGCGCCAGGCCGAGCTGGTGCTCCGAGCGGCCTTCGAGGGCGTTGTAGGGAACCGTCCAGTAGAGGCCTTTGCGATCGATGGCGCTGAGAAAACTGCTGTGCTGCTGGGTGTAACTGCGGTAAGCTGACATCAGTTGCAAGGTGACGCCGGTGTCGGCGAGGCAGGCGTCGCGCAGTTGGATCCAGGCAGCATTGGCTTCGGGTTGCAACTGGCGGCTGGTGCCGTCTGCCGTGACCAATGGCGGCACAAAATCAGCTGACAGGGCGTAGTATTTATTAACGAGTGCAGTCAGGCTGAGTGGATCGACGACGGGATCAGGGGTGATGGTGCGCGGGTCGGCGAAACCATTGTAGTAGACGATGCCAATTGGCGCGGGCTTTGGTGTCGGCACTGGTGTCGGCGCTGGCGTTGGCGTTGGCGATGGAGTCGGCGTCGGCGTCGGTGTCGGCGTGATCGTTGGCGCAGGCGCAGCTGTCTGTAAAACCGTAGCGATCGTGGTCGGGGCTGCCAGACAACTGGCCATCAGCAGGACGGTCAAAATGACCATAATAAGAGCCAATGAGACTGGTAAATCCGTCTTTTTCATAGCTTAATCATAATTCGCCGACCGCGTGGTGTCAACAATCCTCAACCCTTGACTTGTCGGCTGCAAGAATATGCAATATATGTTTTCAAAACTTGCAAATACATGATTGACGAATCGCTAAAGCCCTGCTATAATCACTCATGACTGAAGGAATCAGTCGGACGATGGTGTTCTGCCGCAAGGCACAGCGCCATTTTTTGTTTTTATCAGTCGCCGTTTTTCGGCGGCGAAACCATCATTAGCAAGGGCGCTTTTTGATTTTATGTGAAGGCGCTCTTTTTGTTACTTGCAAAAGAGCGGTCAAAAAAAGGAGGACAAACAATATGCTATCCATCAACACCGGAGATACAGCCTTTGTGCTGATCTGCAGCGCCATGGTGCTGCTGATGACCCCGGCGCTGGCCTTTTTCTATGGCGGTCTGGTTCGTCGCAAAAACGTTCTCAACACCATGATGTCATCCTACATGATCGTCGCCGTTTCGTCGGTGATGTGGGTCCTCGTGGGCTACACCATCAGCTTTGGACCTGACATTGGCGGTGTTTTCGGCAATCTGAACTGGTTTGGCATGAACGGGGTCGGCTGGGAACCCAACGCCGACTACGCCGCCACCATTCCGCATCTGGCCTTTGCCGTCTTTCAGATGATGTTCGCCGTCATCACCCCAGCCCTGATCACCGGTGCCGTCGCTGAACGCATGAAGTTTTCGGCCCTGATGATATTCACCCCCCTCTGGCTGCTGGTTGTCTACTACCCGCTGACCCATATGGTCTGGGGCAAGGGTGGGTTGATCAATCTGCTGGGCGCCGTTGACTTTGCCGGCGGCAACGTGGTTCATATTTCTTCGGGCATCTCGGCCCTCGTGCTCTGCCTGATGCTGGGTAAGCGCCGCCAGCACGGCATGGTCAAGATGGTGCCGCACAATGTGCCCTTCGTCCTCTTGGGCGCCGGCCTCCTGTACTTCGGCTGGTTCGGCTTCAACGCCGGCAGCGCCTTGGCCGCCAACGGTCTGGCTGCCCATGCCTTTCTGACCACCAACACCGCCGCCGCTGTCGCCATGCTGTCCTGGATCGTGGTCGAGATGATCACGGTCAAGAAAGCCACCGCCGTCGGGGCCGCCACCGGCGCGGTCGTCGGTCTGGTGGCCATTACGCCAGGCGCGGGTTTTGTCCCGGTCTGGGCCGCCGTCATCATCGGCGCGCTGGTTAGCCCGATCTGCTGGTTTGCTATCAGCTTCCTCAAGTCCAAGCTCGGTTATGACGACGCCCTCGACGCCTTTGGCTGCCACGGCATCGGCGGCATCTGGGGCGGCATCGCCACCGGCCTTTTCGCCCAGACCTCGATCAACGGTTTGGCCAAAGCCAACGGCTTGGTCTTCGGTGACACCGCGCTGATCGTCGCCCAGCTCGAAGCCATCGGCATCACCATCGTCCTGGCCGCGGTCGGCACCTTTGTCATCGCCAAAATCATCAGCCTCTTCATGCCGCTGCGCGTCGCGCCTCGCGATGAGATGGAAGGCCTCGACGGCACCCAGCACGGCGAATCGGCCTATCCCTCATTCACCGGCCTGGATTGACAGGTCATCCTGAAAGGAAGTGCCATCATGAAAAAGATTGAAGCCATCATCCGGCCGTCGCGCCTGGAGGAAGTCAAAGAAGCCCTGAAATTACTCAATCTCGGCGGCCTGACCATCACCCAGGTCATGGGCTGCGGCCGTCAGCAGGGTTACACGGAAGTGTTCCGCGGCAATTCGGTCGACATCAATGTGCTGCAAAAAATACGCGTCGAAATTGTCGTCCCCGACGCCATGGCTGAATCGGTCATCGACAGCATCATCGAAGCCGCGCGCATCGGCGAAATCGGCGATGGCAAGATTTTCATCAGCGACATCCAGGAGGCCATCCGCATCCGCACCGGTGAACGCGGCAACGTGGCGTTGCAAGCCTGAGCAGTCGGTCCTTCAGTCCAATGTAGCCTGTCCGTCGCCGCTGATCGGAATGGTCGGCCCTGAAAAGGACGGCAGCGACTGAAAAACCTCGCAGTCGAGGAAGGCCTTGAGGCGCGCGGGGTATTCGCGCAGGCGGTACTTTAAGTCTTCATTGAAAACAACATAGCCGCAATCGACCCCATCGAGCTCATACCCGAGTTCGACGCCGATATAGAGGGCGCGCGACAGATGGAAATCCTGTGTTGTGATCAGCGCGCGCTTGACGCAGAAGACGCTTTGCGCCCGAAAGACCGTGTCAAACGTGTCAAAACCGGCGTGATCCATAAAGATATCTTCGGCAGGTATGCCGGCATCCAGCAGATACTGGCGCATGACGCCAACCTCGTTGTATTCGGGTCGACCGTGATCACCGGACACGAGGATTTTGTTCGTCACACCGCTGTTGTAAATTTTGACGGCCATGTCCAAACGGTCCTGGAGAATGCCGCTGGGCGTGCCGTCTTCGTGAACCAGCGCGCCGGGCACGATGACACAGTCGTAGGGTTCTTGCTGCGCCAATTTATCGAAAGCGAGCAGTCTGGTCGCGCCGATTGCCGAAACATGCCAGTCGATCAAAATAACAGCGACCAGCAGCAAAAGCGCCAGCCCAGACAGCGCAAGTATTAATCTTTTCAACCGACGTTTCATGGAGAAATCCCCCTTGCAGTTGTAAGTCTATCATATTTTAAAACTTCTTTGAAATGACCTAATCAAATTTGAGAAAAGAGCGTAATATAGTATAGATAAAGGATCAAGCCAATCAAGGTCAGCCTGAGAGGAATCCTCTGGTGAAAAAGGGCAGCAAGCTAAAACTAGCGAAGATTATTTTGGCGCTCTATTTTGCGTTGCTTGTTGTGGCAGTCATTGACAATGCAGATGTTTGGCTGAGTTTACTGATTCTTATCGCGCCCGCACTGGCCGGCGTCGTGCTCCTGCTGAGCTACTTCCGCTCGAGTGCGCACTGGAAACCACAACTTGTTTTTGGCGTAGCGGCAATCGTCTGGTTTATATACAAACTTCCAATGGCCCTGGCGATGGCTGGTCTCGTGGCCTCAGACTGGGTATCCCTGATGGATGATATCGCCCTGATTCCCAATTTGATGCTGGCGCTGTGTGCCGGCTTGCTACTGCTGTCCTTCCGTAAAATCCTGCAGACCATTCAAATCGTTTTTGATATTTTATCCTCAGGACTGCTCAGCCTGCTGCTGATCTGGGTCTTTTTCAAACAGGAGATCCTTGAAGTCATCGACACGGCTAACCGCCAAGCCATTATGGCGGTATTGGCCGGTCTATTTGATTACATTGCGCTCGTATCAGTCGTTCTGCTGCTGACGACTGTTCGTGGAACCCTTAAAACGCATCTGGTCCGGGTGATGAGCGAATCTATCATTCTTTTCGCCGTGGCAGATATCAGCCACCTTGTTTTACGACATCTCTATCCGGCGGTTGACCATTCATTTGTGGATGCTCTGTATGCGCTTTCGTATTTGTTTCTGGCGGTCGCTGGCTTCAATTGTCTCGCCGAGCCAGCGTGGAGACCCGAAATCCAAGAAGCCGCAAACCGGCAAAAATCATCAACGGACAAATACATCAGGATGCTGTTCTTTGTCCTGGCAGTTGCGGTTTTTCTGATCTTCGGCACTAACCTAAAGACAACCGACATTCTGCTGCTGTTGGGACTTGGGCTATTCTACCAAATCGTCAATGGTCTGATCCAGAATGGTCTGAAAAACCAAAAAATTCTGCAGCTGCAGCGCGAAATGAACATACGCCTGGAACAAAGCGTGGTGGAGCGGACTGAGCAACTGCGTATCTCCAACAAGCAACTGCAAAGGATTTCTATCCATGACGATGTGACGGGGTTGTATAACCGCCGGCATTTCCATAAAGAGATTGATCTGATGCTTCGCCTGAACAAGCCTGACGACATGGTCGTGGTCTTCTTCATTGACCTGGACCGCTTCAAGGGGGTCAATGACACCCATGGCCATGATGTGGGCGACAAAGTTCTGATGATCGTTGCCGAACGTTTGACCAAGCTGAAACGTCCTCATGCCGTTTTGGCCCGTCTGGGCGGCGATGAATTCGTGCTGGCGATTCGCGACCAACTCAGTTCGGACGATATCGCCGAGCTGGCTGGCCAGTTGGTTGAATGCTGCCGGTTGCCGGTGGTCATCGAGCCGTTTCACTTTCACCTGACGATGAGTGTTGGCATCGCGGTCTATCCCAATGACGCGACGCAAAGCGTGATGCTGATGAAATACGCGGATATTGCCATGTACCAGGCCAAGGAGCGGGGCAGTAATCAGTACGCCTTTTTCAGCCAGGAACAAAAGAGCAAAGTCCAGCGTCGCGCGAAGATCGAAATGCTGCTGAAGAACGCTGATTTTGATCAGGAATTTGAAATGGTCTATCAACCGCAATTCAGTTTGCCTGACCGGCGGCTGATCGGCGCTGAAGCGTTGTTTCGCTGGAATAATCCGCAGGAAGGCATGATCATGCCGGGCGAGTCGATTCCCATCGCTGAAGACAATGGCATGATCATCCCGATCGGCCTTTGGATCATCCGGCAGGTGATCCGTCAGGCGATCCGATGGAACGACGAGCTGGGACTCGATCTAAAACTGGCGCTAAACGTATCGCCGCGGCAACTGGATCAGGCTGATTTCCAAAAAGAGCTGCAAATGCTGATGCACGAAGTCGCGATACACCCAGGCTGGCTTGATTTTGAAATCACGGAGTCAATCGCGCTGAATGAAGACGAGAAGATTGGCGAGATCCTGAAACAGATTTCTCAAATGGGCATAACCTTATCGGTCGATGATTTTGGCACGGGTTATTCATCGCTGAGTTATCTGAAAAAATATCCGATCAATCGCATCAAAATCGCCCGTCAACTGGTCGAGAGTTCGGTCGGCAACGAGCAAAACACCAGCATCCTCAAAGCCATCATTGTCATGTCCAAAGCATTGGATATGACCGCGATCGCCGAGGGGGTCGAGGACGAAAACCAACTGGCCTTGCTGAACACCCTTAAATGCGATGAGGTGCAAGGCTACCTGACCGGTCGACCGGTTCGGGTAGCTGAGTTTGAAGAGCGATTCATCAAGTCGGCTCGCGCAGCCGCTGAAAAGACTAGACCTGCGTCGTCAGTGGATCAAAGCGAAGGCTAATGTCCATCGCCTTGACGGTGTGGGTCAAGGCACCGATGGAAATCAGATCGATACCGGTGGCGGCCAGCGATTTGAGGTCGCGATCCCCCATGTTGCCGGAAATCTCAACAATGGCCTGATGGTTGATTTGCTTGACGGCTGCTTCGATCGCGGTCTGGTCCATGTTGTCCAGCATAATTATGTCAGCTTTGCAGGCCAGGGCCTCGGCGATCATGGCGCTGTTTTCAACTTCAACTTCAACCTTCAAAGTGTGCGGCGCATGCGCGCGCGCAGCCATAACCGCTGCGGTGATGCCGCCGGCCGCCTGGATGTGGTTGTCCTTGATCAGGACACCATCGGACAGGTTGAAGCGATGGTTGGAACCGCCGCCGATGCGAACAGCGTATTTTTCAAGGATACGCAGGCCGGGTGTCGTCTTGCGGGTGTCGGTGATGCGGGCCGGGGTGCCAGCAACCTGTTCAACGACGCGCGCGGTCTTGGTCGCGATGGCCGACAGGCGCTGCAGGAGGTTGAGGGCGACGCGCTCGCCGGTCAGGATGGCGTGGGCAGGGCCGCTTATTTTGGCGATGATGTCGCCGCTGCGAATGCTGCTGCCTTCGGTGGCATTGAGTTCGACACGTATTGACGGATCCAGCAGTTCAAAGACCCGGCAGAATACCGGCAGCCCGCAGATCCGGCCATCTTCTTTGGCCAGCAGTCGCCCGCTGATGCGGGTCGCTGGTGAAACGACGGCGGTCGTGGTGATGTCGCCGGTTCCGATGTCCTCAGCCAACGCCCGTTCGATAATCGGGTCGATGAGCAGCCAATTTAAACCAGGGGCATTTTCCAGTGTCGCTTTGCGATAAATAGTGGCGGTCATAGTTTTGCCCTCCTTCAGGTCTTTCAGACGACCGATACCAGCTTGGCCGCAGGGTCGTCGGTTCGAAAATGAGCACCGACACTATGGGTGCGAAGCAGTGCCGCTTCGACAATGGCGCGTGTTGAGACGATCATCTGGCAGGTTTCAAGCGTGAAACGATCATGAATGCATACGCCGGCCAATTCCTGCGCTAGGGTCTGGAGCTGGTTGGCCGCGGCAGTCAGCCCGTCGCGATTGCGGAGAATGAAACAATGCTTTTCCATCAGGTCGCGAATTTGCTGGCGGATAATTTGCACGCGCTCGGAAGGCATTTCGGTTGTCGCGCCGACCAGGCGGAGCGAACCGTTGGCATCGGGCTGCCCTGAAACCGATATAAATTCAGCCGGTGCCGCATTGATGGAGCGGGCGATGCGGCGGCCAAAGACCAGGCACTCCAACAAGGAATTGCTGGCCAGGCGATTAGCGCCGTAAATGCCGGTGCAAGCGGCCTCGCCGACGGCCCACAACCCTTTGACGCTGGTGCGGCCGTCAAGATCAGTTTCGACGCCGCCCATAAAATAATGCTGAACCGGCGTGACCGGTATCCATTGCGTGGCCATGTCGTAACCCAGTTCGGTGCAGGTTTCATAGATCATCGGGAAACGCTTGACCAGAAAGTCACGGTCGCGATGGGTGATGTCCAGCCAGACATGCTCAGCGCCGCTCTCAAGCATTTGGCTGTAAATGGCGCGCGAAACAATATCGCGCGGGGCCAGGTCAGCCTGCGGATGAACCTGCGCCATAAAGGCTTTGCCCTTGGCGTTGCGCAGAACGGCACCCTCGCCGCGCACGGCTTCGGAGATCAGAAAACAACGGCCTTCCGCGTCGGGACTGGGCATGGCGGTGGGGTGAAACTGAATGAATTCCAAATCCTTGACGGTGGCGCCGCAGCGCAGGGCGGCGGACAGTCCATCGCCGGTGGCGGGGGCGGCGTTGGTGGAGCGAGGATACAAGCCGCCGATGCCGCCGGAGGCCAGGATGACGTGCTTGGCCAAAATGACGTTGTACTGGTCAGATCGGTCTGACGACAGCGTCAGGATGCCGGCAACGGCGCCCTGATCGTCGGTCAAAAAATCGACCAGGCAGGTGCGGTTGAAAATCCGGCAGTTGTCACGGCGAATCAGGCGTTCAGCCAAAGTCGTGGTGACATACAAACCGGTCGCGTCGCCATGGCAGTGCACGATGCGGTTGCGGTGATGGGCGCCTTCACGGCTGACGATCAGGTTGCCGCTGCTGTCCGTGTCGAAAGGCACGCCCCAGTCGCGCAACACCTGAATGTTGGCCGCGCCTTCGTCGACCAGAACTTGCAGCGCCGCCGGAATGTTGAGCCCGGCCCCGGCGATCCAGGAGTCTTCATAATGCTGCGCCGGGGTATCGCCAGGCGCGACGGCCGCCGCGATACCGCCCTGGGCGTACATCGAGTTGCAGTCGTCCAGGCCGCCTTTGTTAATCAATATCACATTAAAAGAAGGATCAAGATGCAGGGCAGTGTAGATGCCCGCCAGACCAGTTCCAATGACGACGACGTCGCAATGGGTCTGCGGCAGACTCTTGAAATTTCCCTGCCATAAATATCTGCGCATCGAAGCACACTCCTCGGTTTTCATTACACACGACGGCATCAGGCCTGCTGGGTGTTCTGAAAAGATGGAGTCCGCGGCACTTCCGGCAATCGTCCTGGAAGAGAGCGGGGCAGCCGCCAGAATCAGCGGTGCCGGGACCCGGGCGGCACAGCGCAATCGCCCGGTCAAAAACCACATAGATGTGATTGGATAATACTTTATCACTATAAATCCGTAATGTCCAGCGTGTCGGCGGGCAAAACAACTATGCTATAATATTTGCATAAACCGAAATTAGCTTTTACCCAACGGGAGGACTCTTCATATGACCGGCCTGCATGTTTTATTGACCCGTTATTTCACACAAAAACTAGCTGATCAGCCCAAGCTGACGGTCTATGATCTCTTCCAATGGCAAAAACGCGACGTCCTGCTCAAGGACTGGAAAAGCGGTCGTATCCTGACCGACATGAAGGGTCTCGAATTCCCGGCGCACTACTCGCAGACCGCCTGCGATATCATTGCCTCCAAGTATTTCCGCAAAGCCGGTCTGCCAGGCAAGACCGGCGGCGAGACCAGCATGCGTCAGGTGGCGCACCGCATGGTCGATTTTTGGGTCGGCGCGCTGGTCGATGAAGGGCTGGTCAAAAATGACGAGCAGCGGCAGATTTTCTACGATGAGATGGTGTACGCCATCCTGAATCAGATGTTCGCGCCCAATTCGCCGCAGTGGTTCAACACCGGGCTCAAGCAAAGCTACGGCATTGCTGGTGGCAACAACGGCCTGTGGTATTACGACGAGAAAAGCGACCAGCCGGTCGAGTCGGACGATGACTACACGAGGACGCAGGCATCGGCCTGCTTCATCCTTTCCATCGAGGACCGGCTCTTGGGGCCGCACTCCATTTCTGAAGAATACGTGACCGAGACCAAGCTGTTCAAGGGCGGTTCGGGCACTGGTACCAATTTCTCCGCCCTGCGCGCTGAGGGCGAAAAACTGTCAGGCGGCGGCGCGTCATCGGGCCTGATGAGCTTTCTCAAGGGTCTTGACCGCAACGCCGGCGCCATCAAATCCGGCGGCACGACGCGACGGGCGGCCAAAATGGTCTGCCTCGACATCGACCATCCGGAAATCGAGACTTTTATCCTTTGGAAAGCCCGTGAAGAGGATAAGGCGCGGGCGCTGGCCAAAATGGGTTATGACGCCGACATGGACGGCGAGGCTTACCAGACGGTCTCGGGGCAGAACAGCAACAACTCGGTTCGCTTGTCGAATGAATTCATGCGCAAGGTCGACGCGCTGGAGCAGGAGCCCGACGCCACCTTCGAACTGCGCGGCCGCGCCGACCGCTCGGTCGATCGCGACGTGCGGGTCGAGAATCTCTGGCGCAATTTCAACGAGGCGGCCTGGAAATGCGCTGATCCTGCGCCGCAATTTGACGACACCTTCAATGAATGGCACACCTGCCCGGCCGGCGAAGACGGCAAAATCGGCGCGCGGCACAACCGCATCAATTCGACCAATCCCTGCGGCGAATACGCTTTCCTCGACGACACCAGCTGCAATCTGGCCTCGATCAACGTCCTGCGCTTTTTCAACGAGACCGACGGCAGCTTTGACCTGGCGGGCTACCGCCATCTGATCGCGCTCGGCCAATTGGTGCTGGAAGCGTCGATTCACTGGGGCCAGTTCCCCACGCCCGACATCGCCCGCAAGACCTGGTTGTTCCGCAGCACCGGCCTCGGCCTGGCCAATCTGGCGGCGCTGCTGATGGTGCTCGGTCTGCCCTACGATTCCGACGATGCCCGCGCCGTGGCCGCTGCCCTGGTCGGCATTCTGACCGGTCGCAGCTACCGTGTTTCGGCGTTGATGGCCGAAACGGTCGGGCCCTTCGCCAAATTCGACTTGAATCGCGAGCCGATGCTGCGGGTTGTCCGCAATCACGCCCGCGTGGCCGGTGCCCGCGACGACGCGCCGGAGGGGTTGTCCTACGAACCGCCCCGCGTCGACCACGCCCGCCTGGCCGCGCTTGGCCTGCAGGAGATCAGCGAGGCGCTCAAAGCCGAATGGCAGGCCGCGCTTCAGGGCGGTAAGCGCTTTGGTTATCGCAACGCGCAAGTGTCCGTCCTGGCCCCGACCGGCACGATTTCTTTTGCCATGGATTGTGCCGCGACCAGCATTGAGCCCTTCTTCTCGCACATTGTTTACAAGAAACTATCCGGCGGCGGCTCGATGAAACTGGCCAATCCGACCATCGGGCTGGCGCTGACCCGGTTGGGCTATTCGCCGGACCAGGCGGCCACCATACTCGAATACATTGCCTGCGCCGGCGACGGACAGGTCGCTGACGGCAAGATTGAGGGCGCGCCGGGACTCAAAGACGAGCATCTGGCGATTTTCGACACGGCTAATCAGTGCGGTTCCGGCGAACGCTACATTCACTTTATGGGCCATGTCCTGATGGTCGCCGCGCTGACGCCGCTGCTGTCCGGCGCCATTTCCAAAACGGTCAATTTGCCGAACGATGCCAGCATTGAAGAATTTGAAACCGTCGTTCTGACCTCCTGGCGCCTGGGCATCAAAGGCATCACGCTTTACCGCGACGGCTCCAAAATCGCCCAGCCGCTCAATCTGCGATTGGACGCCCAGAATGAGTCGGTTGAGCTCGACAACCTGACCTATCAGCCGTTGCTTGAATATGCCCAGCGCGCCCAGAAGCGTTTGCTGGAGATCGACCGTGAAGCCATGGCTCACCATCTCTGGCGGCGCGAAAAGCCGATCGGCATCCGTTCGGGACATACCCACCCGGCGCAGATCGAGGATGTCAAGATTTACACCACCGTCAACCGCAACGGCTCGGGCGAGATCACGGAGATTTATATCACGACCGACCGCGAGGGCACCCTGATCATGGGCCTTCTGAATTCATTGTCCAAGACCATCTCGGTCATGCTCCAATACCACATCCCGCCGCAGAACATTTCCAAAATGCTGCGCGGTCAGAAATACGAGCCCTACGGCTTCGTCACGCGGCACCCGTACATCAAATACTGCACATCGATCTCCGACCTGATCAGCAAGATCATCGACATCGAAAGCGGCGACTTCTCGCGCTGTCAGGTCAAACCGGACCAGATGGCCGAAACCGTCGAGGCGGCGGCGGACGAAGCCGAAGACCAGTTGGATGACGCTTTGGAGGGCTTTGAGGCACCAACACCCGAGCCCGCTGTTTTTGCAGAAAAACCACAGCCGGAATATGCGACCGGTGTTCAGGCCGAACCGACCACACCGGTTGAAACGGCCAAACGCGTTGAACTGCTGCACGACGGTTCGGTCTGCCCAGTCTGCTCAAGCAGCCGCATGGCGCGGAACGGAACCTGCAAGGTCTGCCTCGATTGCGGCGCGACAACGGGATGCTCTTGAGAAAGCATTTCTACAACATGCCAGTCGCTCAAACAGGTCCTCGACGCTGCGCGTCTGCGGAACTCGCTTGATGACATGTGTAGAAATGCTTTCTCCACCGAAGTAAGGAGTTGAGATAATGCCGAGTCTTGCGGCCAATGTCATGCATCGGTTGATCAGAATACGTGCGACCAAACTGCACAGTACCATGCGCAAGGCGGCCACCATAGAAGAACAGGTGGCGGCCTATCGGCGCGAACTGGCGCTTGACGCGGCCAGCCTGATCGTTGGAGATTGCAAGACCCACGATGCGTTGCTTGGCGGCCGGCCGGCGACGTGGTTTAGTTATACCGGCGCGCTGGACGGCCACGTGGTGCTGTTTTTGCACGGCGGCGGCTTTGTTGGCGGCACCCTTTTCCACAACCGCGGCCAGGCAGCGGACATTGCGCGGGCAACAGGGCAAACGGTGGTCTGTCTGGATTATCGTCTTGCGCCCGAACATCCCTTTCCCGCTGCGCTCGACGACACCGTTGCAGCCTACAAGGCGTTAATCGAGCAAGGCTACGAGCCAGGCGCTATCACGCTGTTCGGCTGTTCGGCCGGGGGCGGGCTTGTCCTGGCGGCTGCACTGGTCATCCGAGAAGCCGGCGTGCCCTTGCCGGGTGCGATCGTGGGCTTTTCGCCCTGGTGCGATCTGACCGTGCAGCAGGCGACTATTCAGGCCAACCAACCCAAGGACATCGTGCTGCAGCCGGATCTGCTGGAAGGTGGCGCGGCACTGTACGCCAATGGGCATGATCGCACAGACCCGCTGATGTCGCCGCTGTTTGGCGAGCTGACTGGCCTGCCGCCGCTGCTGCTGCACGTGGCCGCCGAGGAATTGATGTTGGGCGAGGTCATCGCGTTGGCCGACAAGGCTAAAAGAAGCGGAGTCGAGGTCGAACTGGAGGTTTTCGACGGTCTCTGGCACGTCTTTCAGGCGATGAGCGAACTGGTCCCCGAAGCCCGCGCCGCGCTGAACAAGGCGGCTGACTTCATCCGGCGCCACACCTGCCCGGGTTTTCAGGCGTCGGAAATTTTGGATTTGCCAGTGCAACCCGAGCTGGAGGCAATCACCAACGGCTTGATTCACATCTACACCGGCGAAGGCAAGGGCAAAACTACCGCCTCAATGGGGCTGGTTTTGCGGATGCACGGGCATGGTCGACGGGTGATGCTGGTGCAGTTTCTCAAAAACGGTCACTCCGGCGAACTGGCCGCGCTGCGCTCACTGCCGGGCATCCACGTCCTGACCGGCCCCGAGAACATTCGCTTCACCAATGTTATGAGCCTCGCCGAAAAGGCCGCCGCCCGCGAGCATTATGCGCGCTATCTGGACGTGGCCACCCGCGCTGCCCAAGCCGGGCAGATGGACCTGCTGGTGCTGGACGAAGTGTTTGGTGCCCTGGCCACCGGCATGCTGGCGCTGGATGACCTGTTGACCCTTATGAAAAACAAGCCTGCCGGCCTCGAGCTCGTCCTGACCGGACGCAACCCGCCGGAGGAAATTTTGGCGCTGGCCGATTACATTTCGGACATCCGCTGCATCCGTCACCCCTACGAACGCGGCATCATGGCGCGGGAGGGGATCGAATTTTAAAGTCATGTGAAATTTGATCCGGGATTTCCCTATATGCGCCAGTCGCTTGAACGGGTCCTCGACGCTTCGCGTCTGGCGGCAGCTTCGTGGCATCATACAGGAAAATCCCGGATAATTTCCACAGGACTTTAGAATTCAAATCAAATATAAACCAGGAAGTGAGGACACCATCATGTCAATTCCCTACACCGGCATCGGTCACAGCGCCTTTCGATTCAACGACTTTGAGCGAGCGATGGATTTTTACACCAACATGCTCGACTTTGAAAAAATGTTCGAGGTCAAAAACGCCCAAGGTGAGGTCTGGATGGCCATGCTGCGCGTGGCGCCCAACCAGTATATGGAACTGTTTGCCGAAACCTACCCGCCGCACGGGCTGGAGCATTCGTTCAACCACATGTGTTACAGCGTCGACGACATCGTGGCGACGGCTCGTCTGCTGGAGGCGCGTGGCCTGACACTGCACCGCGGCCCGTCCTTCATTGGCCAGCCACTCGCCGGGCATTACCAGGCCGAGCTACTGCCGGGCGGCAACTACGGCTTTTACATCGTTGACCCGGAGGGTAACGAGGTGGAGTTCATGAAGTACACCGCTGGTAGTCAGACGATGGAATTCGAGAAGGAAAAGGGCTGAGAATCATACGCCAGCCGTTGCATAGTGCATAGCATTCATGTTAAAATAGGTCGCCTGAAGGCAAGGTAACAAGACGTTTCTGCATGACAAGGCGGAACGTCTTTTTCTAAAAACGGAGGATTATTCATGAAAGCAGTCCTGATTCTAGGGGATGGCAGCGTTTTTCCCGGTGAACACTTCGGTGCGCCGCGCGAGGTCATCTGCGAGATGGTTTTCAATACCGGCCTGACCGGCTACCTCGAGCTGCTGACCGATGCGTCCTACGCCGGCCAGGGCATCGTGATGTCCTCGCCGATCATCGGCAATTACGGCGTCTTTACCGAGCAGAGCGAGTCGGCCCGCCCCTGGGCCGATGCCCTGATTGTGCGCGATCTGACCCAGATCATTCACGACGAGCGCGATTCCGAGGACCTCGACGATTACCTCCAACGTTACGACATCCCTGCTATCTCCGGCATTGACACCCGCGCGCTGACCCTGCGCCTGCGCGAACACGGCACCATGAACGGCATGATCACCGCCGGCCCCGACTACGATTTGGCCGAGTGCCTGCCGCGCATCAACGCCTACGTCAACGCCAGCCCGGTCGCCCGCGTTAGCCGCCGCCAGCCCAAGGTTTACCCGGCGGGCAGCGCCGGACGCCCGCATCGCGACGCCGGGACGGCCCGCCCATCCGATGCCATGACCGAACTGCCCTACGAAATCGACGCCACGGTCGCGCAAAAATACCGCGTCGCCATGCTCGACTTTGGGCTCAAACAGAACATCATCTGGAATCTGACCCGCCGCGGCTGCGAGGTCACGGTCTATCCCTGGGACACGCCGACCGCTGAGCTGTTGGCCGCCAAACCCGACGGCATCATGCTGTCCAACGGCCCCGGCGACCCGGTTGACTGCGGCCCGATCATCCCGAATATTCGCGCCATCTATGAGTCGGGTGTGCCGACGCTGGCCATCTGCCTGGGCCATCAGTTGCTGGCGCTGGCCACCGGCGCCCAGACCCGCCGCCTCAAGTACGGCCATCGCGGCGTCAACCACCCGGTCAAGGACCTGGCGGCCGACCGCGTCTACATCACCTCGCAAAATCATGGCTACGTCGTTATTGACGAAACGATCAATCCGGCGATTGCCGCGATCAGCCACGTTCACGTCAACGACGGCTCGGTCGAAGGCCTGCGCTACACCGGCAAGCCGATCATCAGCGTGCAGTACCACCCCGAGGGCGCGCCTGGTCCGCAGGATTCCGAATATTTGTTTGATCAGTTCATGGCCCTGATGGCCGCTGGGCTTCATTAGATCGTGGGCGTGCGGGCATCCCTGGCCATCGCGCTGGCGCGTGTGCTGAAATTCGGCCTGCGCCTCTTTGGCCGCGGCGCGACGTCGCTGCCCGGCAAGGCCGCGCTGACAGTTGACCCACGGCTGCTGACCCGCCTGACCGTCGGCCGCACCGTCTTTCTGGTCACCGGCACCAACGGCAAGACTACCACAGTGCGCGTGCTTTGCGCCCTGCTCATCGCCCAGGGTTACACTGTCATCACCAATCCGTCGGGCGCCAATCTCGACTCCGGTCTGACCACCACCCTGATCGACAGCCTCGGCGTCATGCGACGCACGGCCGCCAACCGGCTGGCGCTGGTCTTTGAAATCGACGAGGCCTTTTTCGGCAAGCTGGCCGCCGACCTCAACCCCACGGTCAGCGTCGTCACCAACTTCTTCCGCGACCAGCTCGACCGTTTTGGCGAACTCAACCACACCCGTGACTTGATCGAAAAGGGCCTGGCCGCCACCCACGGCAAGGTCGTGCTGTGTGCCGACGACTCGCTGTGTGCTTCGCTTGGCCGCGGCCGCGAGGCCGACACGCTGTACTTCGGCATTGCCGATTCGGCGATGCAGCCGGTCTCGGACGACGCCATTCATGAATCGGCTTACTGCACCTTCTGTGGCGGCAAATACCAGTACGACGGCATGGTTTACGGTCACCTCGGCCGCTTCCGCTGCCCGTCCTGCGGTTTTGCCCGCCCCGCCCCCGCTTTAAGCTTTATGCCCGCCGACGTTGACGGCAAGGCGCTCAGCCTGAGCTTTGACTGGCGGGGCCAAGCTGCTGCCGCCATTTTGCCGATTCCCGGCATCCACAACGGCTACAACGCCGCTGCCGCTGTCCTGGCCGTCTTGGCCGCCGGCCTGCCTTTCGATCTGTCGGTTGCTGCCCTGCCCACCGCGCAGGCCGCTTTTGGCCGCATGGAACGTTTTGCGGTCGACGGCCGCGAGGTCTGCCTGATCCTGGTCAAAAATCCCGTCGGCATGGACCGCGCGCTCGATTTCGTGGCGGCCGCGCCCGACGCTGGCGGCGTCATGATGCTCCTCAACGCCAACGATCCGGATGGCCGCGATGTGTCCTGGATCTGGGACGTGCATTTCGAGCACCACCTGCCGGCCGGCCGCATCGGCGTCTCGGGCGTGCGCTGCCATGATCTGGCGCTGCGTCTGTACTACGCCGGCAAACAGCCCGGCGAGCTGACGACCGACCCCGATCACGCCGCGCTCTTCGACCGCCTGCTGGTCGACTGCCCCGCCGGCCGCTGCCTCTACATCCTGCCGAATTACACTGCCATGCTGGCGCTGCGGGCTGATCTCGCCCGCCGTTACCAGTTGCGCGATTTCTGGCGCTGAAAGGAGCGACAACCATGACTGACTTAAAGCTCCGCATCTGCCATCTATACCCGGACCTCCTCAACCTCTATGGTGACCGAGGCAATCTACTGACCCTGCAGCGCCGCTGCGAATGGCGGGGCATCGCCTGCGAGATCACCCCGATCAGTCTGGGTCAGCCTTTCGACCCGGCGGCCTTTGACCTGGTGTTTATGGGGGGAGGCCAGGATCACGAACAAAACCTGCTACACCAGGATCTGTTGGTCGACAAAGGCCCAGCCATCCGGCAGGCAGTCGAGGACGGCGTGGTCTTTCTCTGCATCTGCGGCGGTTATCAGCTGATGGGCCGCCATTTTGAGGAACAGGACGGCCACCGCATCGAGGGCCTCGGCATCATCGACCTCTGGACCGTCGGCCGCACCGACCGGCTGATCGGCGACACGGTTTACCGCAGTGACTTCTTGGCCGAACAGGGTCGCGAAGCGCTGTTGGTCGGCTTCGAAAACCACTCCGGCCGCACTTACCTCGGCCCCAAAGTCCGCCCCCTGGCGACGGTTGTCCGCGGCAAAGGCAACAATGGCGAAGATCAGACTGAAGGTGCAATTTATAAGAACGTTTATTGCACCTATTCGCACGGTAGCTTTTTGCCCAAAAACCCCGCCATGGCCGACTATCTGATCCAAACTGCCCTCGAACGCCGCAGCGAACAGCCGGTCAATCTTGCAAAATTGCCACATAATCTGGAGGATAATGCAAGAACCGCTCTGTTGACTTGCAAATAATTCTTGACAATACCGCCGATTTAAAGCTAAAATAGTGTCGATTACGCTGAAACACGACGCTTGAATTTGCGTGAAACCGACGGAGGTTATTTGTGAGCAGCAAAAAACTTGAATTTTCAAAAATGCAGGGCATCGGCAACGATTATGTCTACATTGCCACCCACAAGCAGCCGATCAGCAACCCTTCGGAACTGGCCATCCGCCTCAGCGACCGTCATTTTGGCATTGGCGGCGACGGCATTGTTCTGATTAAACCCTCGGACATCGCTGATTTTATGATGGATATGTACAACAATGACGGTTCGCAGGCCAAAATGTGCGGCAACGCCATTCGCTGCGTGGCCAAGTACGTCTTTGAACGCGGCCTGACCGACAAAACCAGCTTGCGCATTGAAACCCTCAGCGGCACCAAGACGCTCGAGCTTCATGTGAAAGAGGGTGTCGTTGAGAGCGTCAAAGTCAATATGGGCCGGCCGATCTTCGAGCCCAACCTGATTCCGGTTCGCTGGAAGGATGCGCAAATGATCGATCAGGCGGTGCCCATTGCCGGCCGCTTGTTCAAGGTCACCTGCCTGTCGATGGGCAATCCGCATGCCGTGACTTTTGTCAACGATGTTGATACAATTGAAATGTTGCTGATCGGCCCGGCTTTTGAAAATTATTCGATTTTCCCCGATCGGATCAATACCGAATTCATCCAGGTCATCGACCGTAAAACGCTGCGCATGCGGGTTTGGGAACGCGGCTCGGGCGAGACCCTGGCTTGCGGCACCGGTGCCTGTGCGGCGCTGGTCGCTGCCGTGATCACCGGCCGCGCCGATCGCAGCGCGGTCGTTCGCCTTAACGGCGGCGATCTGCAGATCGACTGGGACGAGAGCACCGACGAAGTCTTCATGACGGGTCCGGCCACTTTTGTTTTTGACGGCACGATTGACATCAACGACAACGAATAGGAGCACATCCAAACATCATGCTGAGGATTAACGACAACTATCTCAAACTGCCCGGCAGTTATCTGTTTTCTGATATTGCCCGCAAAGTTTCGGCCTACGGTGCCGCTCATCCCGAGCAGCAGATCATTCGCCTGGGCATCGGTGATGTCACCCGGCCGCTGGCCCCAAGCGTCATCACGGCGCTGCACAAGGCCGTCGATGACGAGGCGACAGCGGCGACCTTCCACGGCTACGGTCCTGAACAGGGCTACGATTTTCTGCGCCAGCGCATCGCCGATGTCCACTATCTGCCGCGCGGCGTCAAGCTGGATCTTGATGAAATATTCGTCGGTGACGGTGCCAAAAGTGACACCGGCAACATCGGCGACATCTTCGCCGCCGATTCGGTTGTGGCCGTATGCGACCCGGTTTACCCGGTCTATGTTGACACCAACGCCATGGCTGGTCGCGCCGGCAACTACCAGTCGTCAGGGCTGTGGGACCGCCTGATTTACCTGCCCTGCACCGCCGACAACAATTTCTGCCCCGAATTACCCGGTCCCAATGATCCGGTACCGGATCTCATTTACTTATGTTTTCCGAACAACCCAACCGGCTCGGTCATTAGCGCCGCCGCCCTCAAAACCTGGGTAGACTACGCCCGCGAAAACAGCTCGGTCATCCTTTATGACGCTGCTTACGAGGCCTACATCACCGAAGATCTGCCGCACAGCATCTACGAAATCGAAGGTGCACGCGAGTGTGCCATCGAATTCTGCAGTTTTTCGAAACTGGCTGGGTTCACCGGCATTCGCCTAGGCTTCACCGTCATCCCCAAAGAGCTGAAAGTTGAAGGCGTCAAACTCAACAACCTCTGGAACCGTCGCCAGACCACCAAGTTCAACGGCGCTTCCTACCTGACCCAGCGCGCCGGCGAGGCGGTCTACAGCAAATCCGGTCAGCGCGAAATCCGCGAGACCATCGCCTATTACCAGAAAAACGCCCAGGTCATCCGCGACGGCCTGACTGAGATGGGCCTGATCGTTTTCGGCGGCGTCAACGCGCCATACATTTGGCTGAAAACGCCGAATGGCATGACCTCCTGGGGCCTGTTCGACCATCTGCTGGAAATGGCCGGCGTCGTCGGCACCCCTGGCTCGGGCTTTGGGCCTTGCGGCGAGGGCTACTTCCGCCTGACCGCCTTCGGTTCGCACGAAAACACCAAACTGGCCATGAAGCGGCTTGCAAAAGTTTTTTAACTGAACGGTGCGTAGACAATTATTTGCGTGTATTATATAATAGACAGGGCAGACGTCCCAATAAATATTAGGGACGTCTTTTATATTTTCAGAGCCTGCGAGGAGGAAGATCCATGGTCAAGGCAATTGTAGGAGCCAACTGGGGAGACGAAGGTAAAGGCAAAATCACGGACATGTTTGCTGCTGAATCCGACGTGGTTATCAGGTTTCAGGGCGGCGCCAATGCCGGACATACCATTATCAACAATTACGGCAAATTCGCGCTGCATCAGCTGCCTTCCGGTGTGTTTTACGATCACACCACCAATATCATCGGCAACGGTGTCGCGCTCAACATCCAGGCGCTGTCCAAGGAAATTGGCCAGTTGACGGCCGGCGGCGTGCCGGAACCCAAGCTGATGATTTCCGACCGCACGCAGATCGTCATGCCCTATCACATTCTCTTTGATCAATACGAAGAAGAGCGCCTGGCCGGCCGCCAGTTTGGATCGACCAAATCCGGCATCGCGCCGTTCTACTCGGACAAATTCGCCAAGATCGGCGTTCAGGTCAGTGAGCTCTTCGACGAAGCGGCTCTCTATGATAAAATCAAAGGCGTTCTGACCATCAAGAACGTTCTGCTCAAGCATCTTTACGGCAAGCCCGAATTGGTGACCGAGGAGATCGTCGAGCAGATTCTGCGCATGCGCGACATGGTTAAACCTTATATTTGCGACACCTCGAGTTTTCTGCGCCAAGCCGTGGCCGACAACAAGCGCATTTTGCTCGAAGGCCAGCTGGGAGCGCTCAAAGACCCGGACTTCGGCATTTACCCCTTTACCACCTCATCCTCGACCCTGGCTGGCTACGGCGCGGTCGGAGCCGGCGGCATCCCGCCCTATGCCATCACTGAGATTGTCTGTGTGGCCAAAGCCTACTCCAGCGCCGTCGGCGCTGGTGCCTTTGTCAGCGAGATATTTAATGAAGAAGCAGACACCCTGCGCCGTCTTGGCGGTGACGCCGGCGAATACGGCGCCACCACAGGCCGTCCGCGCCGCATGGGCTGGTTCGATGCCGTCGCCACGCGCTACGGCTGCCAGATCCAGGGCGCGACCTCGGTGGCCCTGACAGCGATCGACGTGCTGTCCTATCTGGACGAAATCCCGGTTTGCATCGGTTATGAAATCGACGGCGAGGTGACCCGCGACTTCCCGGCTCCGACGGCCATCACCAAGGCAAAACCGATCCTGAAAACCATGCCCGGCTGGCGCACCGAAATCCGTGGTGTGACCGAGTTTGCCAAACTGCCCCAGACGGCGCAGGATTATGTCAAGTTTGTCGAAGAGGAAGTTGGCATCCCGATCAACCTGGTCTCAACCGGGCCGCGCCGCGAAGAAATCATCTACCGTTAAGGTCGAGGGAGGAAGACATCTTGCAGCATGAAGCCATTCTGGTCCTCGACTTCGGCGGACAGTACAATCAGCTGATCGCTCGGCGCGTCCGCGAAAACAACGTTTTTTGCGAGGTTCTGCCCTACAGCGCGCCGATCGAGCGCATTCGTCAGGGCAACTACAAAGGCATCATCTTTACCGGCGGTCCGGCCAGCACGATCGGGGAAAACGCGCCGAAATGCGACCCGGCGGTCTTTGCGCTGGGCATCCCTGTGCTGGGTATTTGCTATGGCGCGCAGTTGATGGCCATGATGCTCGATGGGCAGGTGGCCACCCCCGACAAACGCGAGTACGGCCATATCCCACTGACCATTCAGCAGACCGGCAAACTTTTTGCAGACGTGACACCGAGCACCGTTTGCTGGATGAGCCATACGGACTACATTTCGAAATTGCCGACCGGCTTCACGACCACCGCCGTTACCGACACTTGTCCGGTGGCCGCCATGGAGGACGCCGAGCGCCGTTATTACGCGGTGCAGTTCCACCCCGAGGTCATGCACACGCCCGAAGGCGGCAAGATGCTACACAATTTTCTCTACACGATCTGCGGCTGCCGCGGCGACTGGCAGATGTCGACCTTTGTCGCCGATTCCATCCAGAAGATCCGCGATCAGATCGGCGACCGCAAGGTTCTTTGCGCATTGTCCGGCGGCGTCGACTCCTCGGTGGCTGCCGTCATGATCCACCAGGCGGTCGGCAAAAATCTGACCTGCATCTTCGTCGATCACGGCCTGCTGCGCAAAGACGAAGGCGATACCGTCGAGCGCGTCTTCAAAAAAGAATTCGACATGAACCTGATCCGCGTCAACTGCCAGAAACGCTTTCTCGATAAGCTGGCTGGCGTGTCCGATCCTGAGCGCAAGCGCAAGATCATCGGCGAAGAATTCATCCGCGTCTTTGAAGACGAAGCCCAGAAAATCGGCAAGGTCGATTTTCTCGTGCAGGGCACCATCTACCCCGACGTCATCGAAAGCGGCGCCGGCGATGCCGCCGTCATCAAGAGCCACCACAACGTCGGCGGTCTGCCCGACGATGTCAGTTTTGAAGCCATCATCGAGCCCCTGCGCAATCTCTTCAAGGACGAGGTTCGCAAAGCCGGCCTCGAGCTGGGCATCCCGCCCGATCTGGTTTGGCGCCAGCCCTTCCCCGGCCCCGGTCTGGCCATCCGCATCATGGGCGAGATCACCGAAGAAAAGCTCGAGATCCTGCGCGAAGCCGATGCCATTTTCCGCGAAGAAATTGCCGCCGCCGGTCTGGCCCGCGACATTCATCAATACTTCGCCGTCCTGACCAACATCAAGTCGGTCGGCGTCATGGGCGACGAGCGCACCTACGACTACACCATCGCCCTGCGCGGCGTCACCACGACCGACTTCATGACCGCCGACTGGGCGCGCATCCCCTACGACGTGCTGGCCCGCATCTCTGGCCGCATCGTCAACGAGGTCCGCATGGTCAACCGCATCGTCTACGACATCACCAGCAAACCGCCCGCCACGATTGAGTGGGAATGAAAATGCGGCAGAAGCCGCATTTTCAGCTAAAGACGAAAAGTGAAGGAAGAAAGACCAGGACGAAAGACGGAGGGGCAAAAAATGTATCAGTTTAATTATCAATTGAGTGATTCTGAATATCTCGAGTTCAATAAATATCATTTGTATAACGACCCAACAAACAAAAAAAGGGCCATGAGGCTGCGATTGGTGTTTCCAATCACATTTTTGCTCATGTTGCTGGTTTTGCTTGTAAATAATGAAGATAGTTCGATCATAGTCGGATCAATCGTCTTTTTCACCGTGCTCTCCGTTGGCTGGGGATTTCTCGTCAAGCCATATCTGTTCTTTGTTACAAAAGGGTATATTAAAGCACTCAAAAAGACCGGTAAACTTCCCTATGCCAAGGACATCCAAATGCAATTTGAAGAAAACGACATTTATGAAAAGACTGACGTAGCGGAAACAAAAATGAATTATTCCAAAATTCAAAAAGCAGTCTGCGGCAGCAACGCAATTTACATTTATATCAACACCTTACAGGCCATGATCATACCATTCTCTGCTTTCGAAAATGAAAATCAAAGGATTGATTTTTTAGCGTTTATAGATACCAAAATCAATAGTCAACTGTCCGGATCAAGCGAGCATGTGGGCGGATATCAAAATGGCAATCAACCATAAGGATACTTACCCCTTGCCCTTTATCGTGCATTCGCGATTCAAATGGCAAATACATCTGCTCTCATTCATAATGAACGCATTTTTCATATCTGCTCTTTTTATTCCGGTAAAGGCTGAACAAAGCATATGTGTACGGCTGCTTTATTCAGTGTGCATATTGTTTTTCACTTTTACTTGGCTGCATATCGGAATACTTCGGAAACCATATGTTGAAGTTAATGCAGAGGGTGTTTCCGTTAAAATGCTCTTTAAAATAAATCGGGTCACATGGGAGGAAATCGTTTATCTTCAAGAATACGTTTCGAAGTTAAATCACGGCATTGGTTTTATGACAAAACAAAAGCAAGACGAAAATAAAACAAAAGGAAAGCTCTATGTTCTATTAACCAGTCCATATTCCCTAAGTTTTACTAACTATACGTTTCCCGATATCGACATGGACAAAATGCTCTCGACGATCCTTATTCAATGTGAAAAGAGAATTCAATAAAATCCTCCAGACAAGTCCACCCCTTTAACATGCAGACGAATAATGCTAACATGAACTCAGGACTTCATGTCGAAGCCCATAGCCTTTTTTCGGATGATTCACAAAGAGGAGGGTCAATTATGAATTGCTATTATGTCATTGGTGTTCGCTTGGACAACCGGGTCAGCAATGCTTTGAAATTCCAGGAGGTCCTCACGCAAAACGGCTGCAACATCAGAGCGCGTCTGGGTTTGCACGAAGCCAGCGATGATGTTTGCGCCAACGATGGGCTCATTATCCTGCAGCCCTGCGGCGATCAAGAGCAAATTGATAAGCTGGTTCAGGATTTGAATAATCTGACGGGGATCAAGGCCAAACTGATCGATTTGAATTAATGAAAAAGCTTTTGGTTGTCATCGATATGCAAAACGATTTTATCGACGGCTCGCTCGGGACCCAGGAAGCTGTCGCCATCGTTCAAAACGTCAGCGACAAAATCAACCAATACGCGCGCCATTGCGACGAGATCATTTTTACGCGCGACACGCATGCTGAAAATTATCTGGAGACTCAGGAAGGCCGCGCGTTGCCGGTTCGGCACTGCATCGCGAAGACGCCGGGGTGGGAAATCAGTTCGTTGCTTGAGACAAAGCAGGCGATGATTTTTGACAAACCCTCTTTCGGATCGATCGAGCTGGCGGATTACATTGCTGAAAAAGTCAAACCTGACACCATAGAATTAATCGGTCTCTGCACGGACATTTGTGTCATATCCAATGCCCTGATTCTCAAGGCGCGCTTACCGGAAACAGAAATTTCGGTTGATACCCGGTGCTGTGCTGGCGTTACACCCGCCAGTCATCAAAATGCATTGGCGGCGATGAAAATGTGCCAGATCCGAATTGAAAATCCACCCCCACTATGGTAGAATAACTCAGTTAATTTACCCCCTATCAGCAGCAACACCTCACCTCATCCAGCATTCGTTGTTCGTTGTTAGTTGAATTCAGGAGGATCTTTCATGAAATACATCTTTGTGACCGGAGGCGTCGTTTCAGGATTAGGGAAAGGCATCACCGCCGCTTCGCTTGGACGATTGCTCAAGGCGCGCGGCATTCGCGTGACCATGCAGAAGTTTGACCCGTATTTAAACATCGACCCCGGCACGATGAATCCCTTCCAGCACGGTGAGGTTTACGTCACCGACGACGGGGCCGAAACCGACCTCGATCTGGGACATTATGAGCGCTTCATTGACGAAAACCTGACGCAAAACAGCAACGTCACCTCTGGCCGCATCTACTGGTCCGTCATCCAGAAGGAACGCAAGGGCGACTACCAGGGCGGCACCGTCCAGGTCATCCCCCACATCACCAACGAGATCAAAGACCGCATTCGCAAGGGCAAGGCGGGTTATGACGTTGCCTTGATTGAGATCGGCGGCACCATCGGTGACATCGAAGGCCTGCCGATCATTGAGGCCACGCGCCAGTTTGCCGCCGAAGTCGGCCGTGAAAACTGCATCTTCATTCACGTGACGCTGGTGCCATATCTGGCGGCTTCGCACGAACAAAAGACCAAGCCGACGCAGCACAGCGTCAAAGATCTGCTCAGCCTCGGCATCCAGCCCGACATCATTGTCTGTCGCTCGGAAATCGGCATCAGCGATGACCTGAAGGCCAAGATCGCCCTCTTCTGCAATGTGCCGCAGGAATGCGTCATTGCCAACCTCGACCTGCCACTGCTTTACGCCGTGCCGCTGGCGCTGGAAAAAGAGGGTCTGGCCCGCGTCGTTTGCGAACGTTTCGGCTTCCCGGCGGTTAAGCCCGATCTTGCCTCCTGGCAGGCGATGGTCGACTCACTGGAAAACCCCAAGCACACCGTACGCATCGCCATCGTCGGCAAATATTCGGCGCTGCGCGATGCCTATCTCAGCATCGTCGAATCGCTCGTGCACGGCGGCGCCGGCAACCAGTCCGAGGTCGAGATCAAGTGGATCGAGGCCGATGACGTCACCGAATGCACTGCGGGCGGCATTTTGGCCGATGTTGATGGCATCCTGGTACCCGGCGGCTTTGGCTCACGCGGCATCGAGGGTAAGATTCAGGCCGCTCGCTATGCTCGCGAAAACAACGTGCCCTACTTCGGCATCTGCCTCGGCATGCAGATCGCCATCGTCGAGTACGCCAGGAATGTGCTGGGCTGGCCCGACGCCCACAGCGCCGAATTCGAGCCGCTGTCCACCCATCCGGTCATCGACCTGATGCCCGAACAAAAGGATGTTGATTTGCTGGGCGGCACCATGCGACTCGGCCAGTACCCCTGCGTCGTCAACGAAAAATCCAAGGCCTTCGAGGTCTATCACGACAGCCTGATTCACGAACGCCACCGCCACCGCTACGAGGTTAACAACGATTATCGCGACGCGCTGACCGAAGACGGCATGCTGATCAGCGGCACCTCGCCCGACAACCGCATCGTCGAAATGATCGAGCTGCCCGAACACCCGTGGTTTGTGGGTTGTCAGTTTCATCCGGAATTCAAGTCGCGCCCCAATCGTCCACACCCGCTGTTTGCCGGCTTTGTCCATGCGGCGCTGACCAAGCGGCTGACGCGCGAAGCGTGAATTACACCTACATCGTGCGCTGCGCCGATGGCACGCTCTACACCGGCTGGACCAATGACCTGGAAAAGCGCCTCATCTCCCATAATGCCGGCAAGGGCGCTAAATACACCCAGTCGCGACTGCCGGTCGAACTGCATTATTTCGAAGAGCATGAGCGAAAAGAAGTGGCAATGTCCCGAGAATACGAAATCAAGCACATGAACCGAGACCAAAAGCTGAGACTAAAAAGATAACATTGGTTCATCCTAGAATGTTCTGGAGGTGTCACCATGCGTATCGGCATACCGAAAGAAATCAAAAACAATGAGAACCGCGTCGCCATGACGCCGGGCGGCGTCGATGAACTGGTCCGTCTGGGGCATGATGTCTGTGTTGAAGCTGGCGCTGGACTGGGCAGTGGCTTTTCTGACAAAGATTATTCGGCAGTCGGCGGCAAGATCAGCATGGCCTATGAGTGCTGGCGCTGCGATTTGGTGGTCAAGGTCAAGGAACCGCAACCGGAGGAGTACCGCCACTTCAGGTCGAACTTGATTGTTTTTGCCTTCATGCACCTGGCAGCCAAACCAGAGCTGGTCACCGCCATCCAGCGCACCGGCCTTTCAGCCATTGCCTATGAAACAGTACAGCTTGACGATGGCTTGCTGCCGATCCTGGCCCCAATGTCCAGCATTGCCGGCCGCATCGGGGCCATGATGGCGGCGCATTATCTGCTGAGCAGCAATGGCGGTCCCGGCATTTTGCCGGGTGGCATCAACGGCGCGGACAAGGCTCGCTTCACCATCCTGGGCGCGGGTCATGCGGGACAGGCGGCGCTGCGCTACGCGGTAGGCCTGGAAGCAGATGTGACCGTGCTGGATATCAATCAAGCACGGCTGGATACGTTGCAGGCTCGTTATCAATCCCTGGCGCGAACCCAGTTTTCCACGCCCGACAGCATATGGCAGGCGGTGACCCAGGCTGACGCGGTCATCTCGACCGTGCTGATTCCAGGAACGCGCGCGCCGCACGTGGTGACGGCGGATATGGTCAAGGCCATGAAGCCCGGCCGCGTGATCGTGGATATCGCGATCGATCAGGGCGGCTCGGTCGAAACAATGGATCACGCCACCACGCACGCTGACCCCATTTACATGCGGCACGGCATCATCCATTACGCGGTAGCCAACATTCCCGGGGCTGCGCCGCGCACGGCGACGGTCGCGCTGTCCAACGCTACGATGCCCTACATCCGGAAGTTGGCCGAGCAAGGCATGGCGGCGTGTGAGACCGACAAAGCGCTGGGCCGCGGCTGGGTTCGCAAATAAGTTCGTTCCCGGAAGGGGGAAATCGGTTGCTTGTTCCCGAAAAAACGCATCGCCGCATGATCATAACCTATGTGGCGATTATCGCTTTTGCAGCGCTGGCTGCGGGGCTTTCCGACTCGGTCCTGTCCAACTACTTCAAAGATGCCTACAACGTCTCAGCCTTGGAACGTGGCCTGATCGAGTTTCCGCGTGAACTGCCAGGCATCCTGGTCTTGATTTTAGTGTCGCTGCTGTCCGCGCTGACCAACATCCGCGTCGCGATGATCGCGCAGGGGCTGGCCATCGCCGGGCTGATCTGGCTGGGTTTTATGACGCCGCCGTTCGCGCTGATGCTGGTTTTCATCTTTATCAATTCGTTGGGCGGCCACCTTTGGTATCCGCTGCAGGACAGCATTGGCATGGCCCTGATTCGCGACGACAGCAATGCCGGCCGCACGGTCGGCCTGTTCAAAGGCGTCAGCATGGGCTTTGCCTTGGTCGCCTCTCTGATCGTCTTTATTGGCTTTCGTCTTGGGTTTTTCAGCTTTACCACCCCGGTCAAGGTGATTTTCCTGATCGCCATGGGCTTCCTCTTGATGACGATGATCCTGCTCGGCACACTGGACAAACAAATGAAACAACCGGTCGAGCTACCCGGCGAAGACGGCGTCGCGATCAAGCGCAAACGCTTTATCTTTCGCCGCGAATACAAATACTACTATCTCCTGGCGGTCGTTTATGGCGTGCAAAAGCAGATCATGTTTGTCTATGGCCCGTGGGTGCTGATTGATCTCTTGAACAGCAAGACCGACACCCTTGCCCTGCTGACCATGATTGGCTCTCTGATTGGTATCTTCTTCATCCCGGCTCTTGGCCGTTGGATCGATCGTTTCGGACTCAAAAAAATGCTCTACGTTGATGCGTTGTCTTTCATTGTTGTGTATGTGCTCTATGGTATTCTTTGCTCCGGGTTCGCAACTGGATGGCTGATCCGCAGCGGCCTGCCGGCTATGCTGGCTTTTGGCATCTTCGTTATTGACCGCATGTCCATGCAGATGACCATCATCCGCTCACTTTACCTGCGCTCGATCGCTCTCAATCCAGCCGATATCGCGCCAACGCTGACGACCGGCATGAGCATGGACCATGTGGTTGCCGTGGTTTGTGCCACAGTCGGCGGCGTGGTCTGGACGGTGTGGGGACCGCAATACATCTTTTTTCTGGCGGCCGCGCTGTCCCTGATTAACTTTTTTGTTGCGGTAAAGGTCAAAATACCCGAAAAGCAGTAGAGCTTATTCCAGCCAGGTAATCGACAGAACGGGCTCCTGTCGGGGTTCATCACGGCCTGATGTCAGGGGATAGCCGATCAGACAGGCACCGCAGCAAAACTCGGCTGGATTGATCCCAAGAATTTCACCCAGTATCTCAGTTCCATTCAGGTCGTTGATGGCTGAAACCATTTGCATGCCAAGGTTTAAGGCTGTTGCTTTGAGCCACATGTTTTCCAGGCAAAAACCCAGCGACTGCATTTCGTGCGCCGGATAACCCCGACGTTCAGCCACGATAATCAGCCACGGCGCATGCCACGGCGGCAGACCCTTGTCGGCAATTGAGCGCATGGCCGCCAACATCGGCTGCGCGCGCGGGTCATCAATTTCGGGCATGGCGGCCAGTTTGGCAACAACGGCCTCAGCTGCGGCGGTGCGAAGCTTGTAAACGGCCGAGTTGTTGCGGTGAATCACGAAAAACTTACGGAAGTCAGTGCTGCCGCGATTGGCCAGCCCGGCATAGGGCGCCAGCCGACCGGCTTCGACAATGTCTTTGATCATGTCCTTGCCAGGCGCATGATCAGAAAAACTCCGAACCGAATGACGAGACTGTATAATCTTATCCAACGCTGAATTATCCATGCTACTATCCACGGGACACCTCCAAAAAATAAAACGACCGCAGTTTAACCTGCGGCCGTTTGGCGTTTAAACTTCTACGTTGTAATCCAGTTCGATTTTGTCGGACAGTGTTGCGAAGACCTGACCAATGATGCCCAGGGCTTCATCCAACTGCGCATTGGTGTGGGTCGCGGTGTAACTGGTGCGCAGAAGGCAGTTGTCGCTTGGCACTGCCGGGGGGAAGACCGGGTTGACATACACGCCGTTGTCGAGCAGTGTTTTGCCGGTGTAGAGGGTTCTGGCGACCGTGCCGGTCAGGATGGGGATAATCGGGATGATATTGTTGCCGCTTTCGTGAATCTTGACGAAAGGCAGCTTGGACAGCCCCTGCCGCATGTAGCCGGCGATTTCGTTCAGACGGCGAACCCGTTGCGGCTCTGCTTCAAGGATGCGCAGTGATTCGCGAGCGGCGGCAACCTGAGCAGGCGGCACGCTGGCGCTGAAGATGAAGGGGCGGGCGTTGTGCTTGACATATTCGATGACTTCGGCGTCAGCCGCCAGGCAGCCGCCCAACGAAGCCAGCGTCTTGGAGAAGGTGTTCATGATCATATCGACTTCTTGGGTCAGACCAAAATATTCGGCCGTGCCGCGGCCACGCTCGCCGAGGACGCCGATCGAGTGGGCATCATCGACCATGATGCGGGCGCCATATTTACGGGCCAGACGCACGATGTTGGGCAGATCGCAGATGTCGCCTTCCATGCTGAAGACGCCGTCGGTGACAATCAGGATACCGGCCTTTTCGTCAGCCGCGCATCTGATGAGCAAACGCTCGAGATCCTGCATATCATTGTGCTGATATTTAATCGTCTTGGCAAAACTGAGTCGCGAACCGTCGACGATACTGGCATGATTGAGGTTGTCACTCAGAATATAGTCGTTGCGGCCGGTGATCGCGGAGATAATCGACAAATTGGTTTGAAAGCCGGTGGAAAAGACCACGCAGTCTTCTTTCTGAAGAAAAGTAGCCAGCGCTTTTTCGAGTTCTACGTGAATGTCGAGCGTGCCATTCAAAAAGCGCGAGCCCGAGCAGCCGGTGCCGTACTTTTCGACCGCTTTAATGGCGGCCGCCTTGACGCGCGGATCGGCAGTCAGTCCAAGATAATTGTTTGAGCCCAGCATGATGGTGCGGTGGCCGTCCATTACAACCTCAGTGTCCTGGCCGGTTGTCAGCATGTGGAAAAACGGGTAAACGCCCATCGCTTTAGCTTGTTTTGGCGCACTGTCCTCACGGCACTTTTGGAAAAGGTCCATCTAAATTCACACTCCTGATCAGATATTTTGGTTTGCGAACTAATTCAAAACAGACTTATCATAGCACACGAGATGACACTTTTGAAGGCCTAAACTTAAATTGGCTTTTGGCGCGTTTGGGCAGATGTGGTAAAATCGAGGTATAAACAACAGGAGGGCGAGATTTATGAAAGCCAATGTCAACAAAGATCTTTGCATCGGATGCAATTTATGTGTAGCAACCAGCCCCACGGTCTTTGATATGGGGGACGATATGATTGCCAGGGTCATCGTCGACGAAGTCCCCGCCGCGCTCGAGGACGAAGCTCGCGATGCCATGCTGTCCTGTCCGGTCGAAGCCATTACCTTGGACTAACCGCGCGGGTCTTCCTTGACAACCTTTTGCTGGAAGGGGTCAATGTAAAAACTGTACGGGCCCAGTTCACGATCCTGATCCGTATAGAAGGTCATGTGCACGAGCGGCTTGCCCTCGCGCCAGATGAACTCGACCTCGGGCATATCGAGACTCAGGATGTGTGGATCATAATCAGTGTATTCCCAAGCGATCCGAAGATAATTGTTGGGATCGATGAAGGTGCGAAAAACATACGAATAGCCGATAAAAAATATAATGAGGCCGATCACGATGAAGATGATGATGCGGCGGCCTTTTCGTCTGATCATGAATAACCTCCAGATTTTCTTTTAAATATATTAAACAAACGACCCAATTTTGAGTATAATGAATCCTTGGGAGGGTGCGCGGCCATGGCCAAGTGCAAAAACTGCCATCGCAAAGGCTTTATTGTCGAGACCGATGTCAACGGCCTCTGTGTGAGCTGCGCTCCATACTATTATCTGACATTGCCCGACGATTTGAAAGCCCTAAATAATGCCTTGCAGGCATTAAATCGCATCGATAAAGCCGAAGCTGTTTATGGCCGTCTGGAAACCTTGCGCGCCAGCCTCGACCGACTGCGCTCCTTCGCAGTCGCCGGGCTGATACAACTGCCGCGCAGTGTCGACCAGCTTGACCGCCTGATTGAACAGTTGGCCCGCCAAACGACGCCCGAACCCTGAGCAGAAAGGAGACGCAGCTTGCAGCAGTCAGCAACAAAAACACATCTGGTGGCCGCGATTCTTTTTCTCGGGCTGGCACTGATCGGCACTATGCTGGCTCCGACGGGTGAACCCCGGCTGTGGCGAATCATCTCCGACCTGTGCCTCATCGCGACGGGCCTGGCCATCATTCTCCATTTAATCAACCTGCGCCTGGACAGCATTCGCAAGCGCGATCAAGCGGCGGTCTATCCGCTCGGACCCGCTCGGAAGATCGACAATGGGCGTCTACCCAACCGCTTTCACCCACGCGTCAATCTTAGCGAATATGAATACTGTCATTTTTCGATCGGTGCCTGGCGAATAATTTTCATACCACCAACCGTCGCCCAGCAGTATGAAATGCGCCAGACGCTGGTTCGCTTTACCGGCGGTTTGTATTACTTTATTACCCAGCCCCAGGCCATCCTGTTGCGGGCCGAGCCGGAAAATCAGGTGGCTGGCGAATTGGTCATCACCAGTCAACGCATTATCTTTTTAGCTGACGAAAATGGTTTTGAAATCCCCCTGAAAAACATCAAATGTCTGGATTGCAGTGCGCATCTGGTCGATTTTCAGGTGCGTGACCGCCGCTATACTTTGCAGACCGACGCCGCCAGCTATGCCGAAAAAGTGCTGGCGATGCTGCTGGATATATCAGGAGACTGAGTTGGGCTTTTTGGGCTGACTTTTCCTTAACATAAAGACAATATAGCCGGCTTCGGCCAGCGCGATGACAATAAATACGATCAGCAAAATCAGCGTTAATGGGCTTGTGGAAGCGCTTGCCGGCACGATTGCGCCGGGGGTTGGTGTTGGCGTCGGCGTTATAGCCGGCGTTGGCGTGGGCAGATTGTAGTCGGCAATGCCGGTGAAGGCCAACGGGCGTATGGCCAGGATCGTATAGGTTTTGACAGTGCCATCTTCGGCGGTGCAATCGACCTTGATCGCATTGGGCTGACCGGCAACAAACGCGCTATTTCCCGTGGCGGCCACGGTTGCTTTGGGATCGGCCGGCGTGCCGGTGACCGTGACCTGTTCGATCTCAAAGGGCAGGTAAATAATATACTCGGTCCTGGCCGGGTCGAAAACCGGCGACAGCAGAAAGCCGTCGACGGTGAGGCCAGCCAAAGCGTTGTTGCTGCTCGGCACATAATTCGGGTCCTGCGCACGGCTGACGTTGATGGTGTAAGTCTTCTTGGCGCCAGACGCCGCCGTGACGGTCACCGTGACCGCCGTCGTGCCGGCCACCGTCAGGTCGGGGCTGCTGATGCTGACGCTGGCCGTGGGATCTTCGGCCGTCGCGTTGACGTTGATTTTGGCCACTTCGTAGGGCACCGACATACTGTAGCTGGTCGTCGATTTGGCAAAACCCGGCGACAACGAGCCCCCGCTGACGGACAGCGATGAAAGGAAGTTGTTGGTCGACAGCGGTGCGGCCAGGGTCATGCTGGTGCCCGAGCCGGAGGCGGAAATGTCAGCTTCATTTGAGTCGATAACGTCCGTTAAACTCAAACCGACGTTGACCGCACTACCGACATTTCCACCTATAACTGTAAACACGATGCGAAAAGCTTTACCAGAAGTAATCCCCGAAGCTCCGCCATCACCATCAAGGTAGATTATATGAATGTTACCCGCACTAGCCACGTATGAAAAGTCATCACTTGAACTAATTGTTGGAGCAATTCCCTCTATACTGACAAAACTCAACTGTCCTGCGTTATAGGTTACGTTGAGGTCAAAGGTCGCAATCATTAGTGAAGCGTTGATGGTACCCGTGATAGTAATTGTATTACCGACGCGGATCGTACTGGCAGATGAACTCAAAGTGAATGAAGCATTTCCAGCAGCAGTAATCGGAACAATAATGATCGACAAAATTATCAGAATAAATATTAGTGCAATTACCTTTTTCATTAATGAACTCCTTAAATCTGTCAATTACTGAATCACTATTTGCCCTAGCAGGTGCTTTTTTAGTTTGAGCAAATCCATGACCGAAATTCTATTATTGTCCGAAACTTTTGCAGCCTGGCTGTTTGCTGGATGCAACACAATTTGACCAAGTAGCTGCTTTTTTACCATCAACAAATCGGCTACACTAATTTTCCCATCGCCATTCACGTCGCCCTTGACGGCGACGATCAGTTGATCCCGCAGCACGCCGTCGAGGATCAGGTTGACCACCATGCCGGTTGCCAACGGCTGATTGGTATCGGTTATCAGCGTGCCCGCGGCGGTGCGGATTTCGATCTGACTGCCGGGATTTTCGATGTTGCTAAGTAGTGTGGCGAGGGACGTGCCGGTGGCCAAACCGGAAATGACCGACGTGGTTTGATCAGCCAGCAGGGTTGAGCCGGCCGTGGTGTGCAGCGGCGTGGCAGCGTATTGAGCCGTGATGACTAAATCCGACGCGACCACGTCAAATGGCGTGTCCCAGCCGACGAAGTCGTAGAATTCACGGGATGGTGCGGCGGGCGCGCTGGCGGCCGAGCCATAGTTCACCGTTTGTTCGGCCAGTGTGCTGCCGTCCCAGCTCAGGAAAGTGACGTTGTAAGTGTTGATCACCCATTGGGCGTAAACGGTGAGGTTGCCCGTCACGGGCGTGCTGGCGGTGAAGGCCGCACCGCTGCCGCTGGCCGCTGTGTTCCAACTGGCAAACTGATGGCCGGTCCGCGTCGGCGCGGCGGGCAGCGTGATCGTCGTGTTGTAATTGGTCGAAATCGGCGCGACCGCAGTGCCGCCCTGGCTGTTGAAGCTGACGGTGACCTGCTGATAGGTCCATTTAGCGTAAAGCGTCAGGTTGGTGGTGACGACATCGGCCATGGCCTGAGTATTGTACATGCTGAACACCCAGATGTTACCGGCGGTGCAAGCCGCGTTGGTGTACCAGCCACCAAAGGTGGCACCCGCCTGCGTTGGCGCGACGGGCGCGGTCAGGTACGATCCGGCGGCCATCTGGTAACCGGGGACGGCGGAGCCGCCCTGCGAATTGAAGGTGACGGCAAAATAGGAACTGGACAGGGCATTCAGGGTGTTGAGCATGCCGTTACCATAATAAATATCGAAGCCGGCGCTGCCCTTGTCGATCGCCGAACTGTAAAGTTTGGTCTTGATCTGTATCGCGGTCAATGAGGGGTTCTGTGATTTGATCAGCGCCGCGACGGCGCATACGACCGGCGTGGCCATTGAGGTGCCAGAATAATATTTATACATAGAATCGGGTTCGTTCGAAGTGTCATATACAGTAGATTTAATACTTGACCCCGGAGCCGCAATATCAATCTCAGGTCCGTAATAAGAATAGTCGGTCTCGTAGGTGCCATTTTCGTTAACAGCCGCGACTGCAATACATTCGTCGTATGCCGCTGGATAACTGGCATGATCGTCGGGGGCGTATCCGGGCTCTGCATTGCCAGCCGCGCAGACGATCAGGACATCATGGCTGGCCGCGTGCTGAATGGCCGTGAGTTCAGGCGAATAGGGACCGTTGTCATAATCGCGCCCCAGGCTCATGTTGATAATATCGGCGCCAGCATCGACCGCGTAATTAATGGCTTCAATCAGCGACGCCGAAGAAAAATTACCTGGATTTAAGGGGTCATTGGCTTTGATGGCAATCAGCGTGACACCCGGCGCGATGCCGGACACGCCGACGCCGTTGTTTTGGGCGGCAACGATGGTGCCGGCGACATGGCTGCCATGACCCAGATCATCAGTGACCGCTGAAAGACCAACTGCATTTGTCTCAGTATTATAAGACAACGGTGAAATCTTTCCGATCAAATCAGGATGACTGCTGTTCACACCCGTATCAATAACCGCCACAACTACGGCCGCAGATCCCGTCGTGATATCCCAGGCCAGATAATCGCCAAGTTGCTGGTGGTAATATTGATCATCGATATAAGGGTCGTTGGGCGTGGAAGAAACGACGGCGTCATTGAGCTCGTAGAGCAGATTGGGATAAACGACCGGCAGTGTGTTGGCCGTACTGGCCCCATCAGCCACTGCGCTGATGACGGTTTGGCCGGCGTCAAGTTCGAGGACGGCCAGCCCCTGCTCCGAGCAGGCTACGAGTGTCGCGCCATATGCCGCGGCTATTGACTCGGCTTCAGCCTCGTTGGTAACACTGACAATAACTTCGTTGGCGACATAGTCCAAGCCAGGCTGCTGCTGCCGCAGCTCCGGCAACTGCTGGGCCATCGCCGACTTCTCGACCAACAACGCCTGCATCTCGCTGTATTCGACACCAACGATGGCCGCCGAAACAGCAGGGGTTGCCATTTGCATGACCAACACCAGACACAGGGAAATGATGAACGCCAGTCTTTTTTGTTTCACACCGAACCGCCTTTTCTCTACTATTACATTATACGAACAATTATAGAGAAAAATGGAAAATAAAGCGAGAAATATTTGTCATGACTTGTCATGATCGATTAAAGGTGGTATAATACGAATTACGCCACCCAATAAACGCAAGAAAACGAGGTGAAGTGATGAAAAATAGAACCAAAAAGCGATTGACATCTTTGTTGATCGTCGCCATCCTCCTGCTTCTGACCATCCCGGCGGGCGCACTGTTCGCCGCCACCTACACCGCGGAAACGACAGAAACAAACGAGACAGAAGCGCCGGAAGCGACAGAACCCTCCGAACCCACCGATCCGTCAGAGCCAGCAGAATCTGAAGAGCCGGATGAAACCACCGGCGAATCCGCATCTTTGTCCGAACAGGCTCTGTACATCGCCGAACGGAACGCCACTGCCGAAAGCCTCGGCATTCCACCTGGTCGCCTGAACAACATCGACAAACTAGCCGAAATCTCCGGCATGACCCGCGAAGAGGTTCTTGCGATCTATGCGGATTCATCCATTCAAGACATCCAGAAAGAAATTCAGCGTTATCGCAGCGAAGCCGCCGGCAAGGAGACAAAACCTGCCAACGGCCACGGGAATGGACACAACAAAGGCTGAACGCATAACAAATCCGCACAAACAAACGCCTGCTGAGCCGATCAGCGGGCGTTTTTGTTGCGATTAAATGCTTGCCAGGCAGTCAACGAAACAATACTATTACATTAATGACATGAACAGGAGCGAATAAGTGGAAAACAAAATACTCGATGAAACCTTAAACATACTCGACCAGCAGGGCGCTGCGGCTGCCTACTCATTCCTGCTGCAAGGCAAGAGCCAGCTGCACGACGCCAGCAGCCAGCTGTATAATTTTCTCTATTGTCTGGCGGCACTGTCCGAGCGGCCGGACGAGGCGTTGGGCTGGCTGGAAGAGGCGGTTTTGGTCAAGGGTTACTGGTATCGTCCAAGCGTATTTGATGACGACGATCTGGTCTCCATTTGCGATGATGCGCGCTTTCTGCATTGCCGGGGGGTTTCTGAGCAAAGATATCGCGAGGCCGAAGCGCAGTCTGATACACTTTGCACGTGGGATGGCAGCAAAAGCCGAGCGATTTTGCTGGCCTTACATGGCAATCAGCAGAACATGATGATGTGTCGCCCGCAATGGGCATATTTCGAGAAGCTCGGCGTGCAGCTTGAGTGCGTTCAATCCAAAACGCTGGACTCCTATCAGCTTTATCGCTGGGAGGACGAAGCTGCCAGTCAGTTGGCTGGTGTGATCGACGATATCCCCTGGGCATCCTACGAAAAACACTATCTGGGCGGCTTCTCCGCCGGTTGCAACGAAATTTTGAAAGCGCTGGTCGAGGCGGATTTTCCCTGCCAGGGCATCATTTTACAGTCGCCATGGATTCCGTACATTCACGATCATTTGGCAGCGGTTGTTGACGCGCTGCGGCGCCGGCAGGCATGGGTCCTGATCATTTGCGGCCTCGAAGACGACGACTGTCTAAGCGATGCGCAGCAGTTTGCGCAGAGTTTGGCGGCACATGACATCCAAATTCGAGCAGCCTGGGTCAAAGGGCTGGGACATGCCTTCCCGGATGAATTCGAGCGCATGATCGACGATATGAAGCAGCAATTCAGCTTGGAATTGTGATACAATAGCCCCTATATTTGTATTTAGGAGAACTCCAACATGACCGCTCAAATGATCTTGTTGCTGCACCAATTGGGCAATTTCCTGATTATGATCCTGATTGGTTTTGTCATTATGCGCCTCAAATGGCTGACCAAAACTGATGTTGAGTCGGTGTCGCGCCTGGTGGTCAAGGTGCTGCTGCCCTTTTTTCTGCTAACGACCATTCCGGCTGCTGGCACGCGGGCTGATCTCATTGCCTCGCTGCCGCTGATTGCGCTAACCATTGTGGCGCTGTCTATCCTGATGGCGCTGGGGGTGCTGACCGCGCGTCTGTCCAAGCTCCACGACCGGACGGCGCGCGCGCACATCATTTGCGGGGCTGCGACCAACATTGGCTTCATGGGCATTCCATTGGGGGCGGCACTGTTTGGCGCGCCTGGTGTTTTGGCGGCTTCGATGTTCTGCGTAGCCAATGATATGCTGGTCTGGACCGTCGGGCGCGCGATTTTAACCCGCCGCATTGACTTCAACTTTCCGACCGACGAGGAGGACATTGGCCCGCGCGCGCCATTTACCTTCAAGGGTCTGATTAACACCAACATCATCATGGTGCTGGTCGGGGCTGCGCTTTTAGCGCTGGAAATCAACCCCGGCGCGCTGCCCGACGCGGGCCTTTTGTCCGATGGTATCGAAATGTTCTGGGCTGTTCTGACCGGCATCGGCAACATCTGCAAGTTCTTGCCGATGATGATTATCGGCGCCATGCTGGCAAGCTTTGATATCAAACACATGCGACGCTATCTGCCATCGCTGTGGATTGTGCTGATCAAACTGCTGCTGATGCCGATCGCGACTGCGCTGCTGGTCTCTTGGCTAATCCCGGGTTTGTCGGCAATAAACTTCCAAATGCTGATCATCGGCATCGCCATTCCGTCTTTCGCGACCAGCGCGGCCACTGCGGCAACCTATGGGGCCGACGCGCAATACGCTGCCAGCTGCACAACCATCACCACCCTGGCCAGCATGCTGACGCTGCCGCTGGTCATTTATCTGATCAACTTGTTCTGACTATTTGAGCCAGGCGTCGGCGACGGCGTCGCTGGGCATCCGCCAATCGCCGCGGGGCGACAGGGTGACACTGCCGACTTTAGGGCCGTCAGGCTGACAGGAGCGCTTAAATTGCTGGGCGAAGAAGCGCTTGATGAAAACGCGCAGCCATTGGCTGATCGCCGCGGTTTCGTACTGGCCGGCAAAGGCCAGGGTGGCCATGCGCAGAATCTTGGCAGGTGTGAAGCCATAGCGGACGGTGTAGTAGAGGAAGAAGTCATGCAGCTCGTAGGGGCCGATAAGGTCTTCGGTTTTCTGCGCGATTTGGCCTTGCTCGGGCGGCAACAGTTCGGGGCTGACCGGCGTGGCGAGGACATCGAGTAAAACGGCCTGGAGCGCGGGCTCGCTCTGACTGGCGGCATAGCGAACGAGGTGGCGCACCAGCGTTTTGGGGATGGAGGCGTTGACCGCGTACATTGACATGTGGTCACCGTTGTAGGTAGACCAGCCCAGCGCCATTTCTGAAAGATCACCGGTGCCGATGACCAGGCCGTTGTGCTTGTTGGACAGGTCCATCAGGATTTGCGTGCGTTCACGCGCTTGGGCGTTTTCGTAGGTCGTATCGTGCACAGCGGGGTCGTGATCGATGTCGGCAAAATGATCCAACACCGATTTGGCGATGGAAATCTCGCGCAAGGTCACGCCGAAGCCAGCGGCCAGAGCGCCAGCGTTGTCTTTGGTGCGGTTGGTGGTACCAAAGCCGGGCATGGTCACAGCGATGATCCCATGACGGTCGAGCTGGAGACTGTCAAAAGCGCGCACGGTGACCAGCAAGGCCAAGGTGGAATCCAAGCCGCCGGACAGGCCGAGCAGGGCGGTTTTGCAGTGGGTGTGCGCCAGCCGCTTTTTGAGGCCGGTCACTTGGATGGACAGAATTTCTTCGCAGCGGGCAGCCAGCTCCTCTTGGTCAGAGGGCACAAAGGGCAACGGCGCGAACGCGCGGCGCAGCGGTAATTCGACCAGTTCGAGCGAAAACGGGACGAACAGGTAATCCAGCTCGCAATGCTCGGCAAAGGTGTTTTGACGGCGACGCTCCTGCGCCAGCAACTGGAGATCGAGGTCGATCGCGGTGATGCCCGTCGTGAAAAGTTTGGACTCGGCTATGCGTCGCCCGTTTTCGCAGATGATGTTGTGGCCGGCAAAAACCAAGTCGGTGGTCGACTCGCCTTCACCGGCATCGGCATAAAGATAGGCGCAGATCAGGCGGCCGGATTGACTCTGAACCAGCAGCCTTCGATACGCGGCCTTGGTAACGACCTCGTTGCTGGCCGACAAGTTGGCGATGACCGTGGCACCGGCGCGGGCGTGGTCGATCGACGGCGGGTGGGGCGTCCAGAGGTCCTCACAGATTTCCAGCGCCAGCCGGAAGTCGGGCAGCTCCTTGCAGCAAAACAAAAGATTGCTGCCAAAGGGCACATCTTGATCATCGATATCGACAATCGATAATTGCGGCCCCGGGGCAAAATGGCGGGCTTCGTAGAATTCGGTGTAATTGGGAATGTGCTGTTTGGGGACCAGCCCCAACAGCTGGCCGCGCTGGAAAACGGCGGCGACGTTATAGAGAGACGACCCTTCGGCCAGCGGCAAGCCGACGACGCAGACGATGTCGAGCGCCTGCGTGTCCTTAACGAGGGCGGTCAGCGCCTGACGCGCGCTGGTTTGCAGCGTGCGGCTGAGAAAAAGGTCGGAGCAGGTGTACCCGGTCAGGCACAACTCCGGAAAGACGATCAATTGAACGTTGTCAGCCGCGGCTTCGTGGATCATTTGCAAAATGCGGCTGGCATTGCCGGGGCAGTCGGCCACTTGAATGATGGGCGTCGCCGCGGCGACCCGGATGAATCCGTCACGCATAGTCGTTACCTCGCTTCGTGATGTTGACTACATTATAACAGACGGCGATGCCGTGTGTATTTTCTCGTACTTTTGAAGTTAGCGGCAAAAGTGTGATGTCACATCTTTGCCGCTAACTTGGGAAAGTCAAATTTTAGCACCTATAGGTCCGCTCGCTCCAATCACCCACGCACCGTCATTCAATTGCGCTCGATACAGCGTTGCCTGACGAATCGGCGGCCCATCGCGCAGCATGGTCAGCGGCCGGTTTTCCATCAAGGCAAACAAGGCCTTGAGCGTGATGTTGTGGCTGATGACCAGCATATGGCAATCCCGCCCAGCCTTGGCGCAATCCAGCGCGAGGGCGGTCATTTCGGCCAGAAAATCGGCCATGCGTGCGGAGACAGCAGCAAATGTTTCGCCGTCGCCAAGCGGCTGGAAAAGCTCGGGCTGATGAAAAAAGGCGTGCATATTGATCGGATCAGCGGCGTTGGCGTCATGAACCGCGACGCCTTCCAGAGCGCCCAACGCCATTTCGTGGATGCGCTCATCGACCGTCAGCGGCACCGCCCGCGCTTGCAGAGCCAAAACCTCTTGTGCCGTACGCACCGCGCGCAACGCTGGACTGCTCCAGGCCCGGTCCAGTGGCACATCGCTTAGCTGGCGCGCCAATTCAACCGCCTGGGCCAGGCCCTTTTCGGTCAGCGGCGAATCCTGACGCCCTTGCATCCGGTTTTGGGTGTTCCAGAAGGTTTCGCCATGGCGGGCGAGATAAAGATACAGCATATCAGCATTATACGAGATTTTAGGTTATAATAATACCACGCAAAACAAGGGGGTGTTTTCATGCACGACATCACGAAGGAACAAATCTACGAAGCGATCAAAAACGATCGGTTTTGCCTCTTTGGGCAACCGAAATGGACGTTCGGCAAAAACACCTGCAACACTTACGAAGTCTTCGTTGACTTGATGGTTTCGGAAGATCAGGAAAACATCAGGGCGTCAGAATTTATGCCTATCATCGAGGCCGATACCGACCTGACGCTGGCCTTTGGCGATTGGTTTTTGAATCGCGCCTTCATGGATGGCGCCAAACTGATGAACAAACTGGGCATGAATCTGATTATCTCCATCAACCTGCTCGGGTTTCAGGCCAACCATCCCCGCTTCGCCGATCGCGTCAAAGCGCAACTGGAAAAAGAGCACGTCGAGAGCAGTCATATTCAATTTGAACTGAGCGAGGCGCAGCCGCTTGATAAAACGGGTATTGCCAATTTGATCCGCTTGCATGACGAAATGAAAATCGCGCTGGTGCTGGGGAATTTCGGCACCGGGCATTCTAATGTTGACCTGCTGCGTCATATCCCCTTTGACATGCTGGAACTGAGCAAGGAATTCACTGCCGGCATTACCAACTACGAACGCGAACTTAAAATCATGGTCGCCGTGTTGCAAATGGCTCAGGTCCTGGACATTACCGTTTGCGCCAAGGGAATTGAAACGATGGAACAGATGGAACTGCTTGAAGACGCTGGTTTCAATAAAGGACAGGGCTACCTGATCGGCCGCCCGATGCCAATGGACGAACTTGAAGAGTACGTGCGCAAATACGCAGCCTGAACCATCGTAAGGAGGGATTAGATGCTGAAAGATCAAAGCCCGATCCTGTTGGCCTTGCTGGCTGGTCTCTTTACTTGGGGTGTCACGGCTCTGGGAGCTGCCATGGTCTTTTTCTTCAAAAGCATCAATCGGCGCGTGCTCGATGCCATGATGGGTTTTGCGGGCGGTGTCATGATTGCGGCCGCCTTCTGGTCGCTGCTGCTGCCAGCGGTCGAAATGCAGCCTGCCGGCTCGGCGACGTGGCTGCCGGTGACGATCGGCTTTCTGGCCGGCGGCGCCTTCCTGTTTGTCGCTGACAAACTCACGCCGCACCTGCACATTATGCCGGGAGCAACGCCGGAAGGCATACCAACGCGCATGAAACGCAGCATTCTCATGGTCTTGGCCATTACGCTGCATAATATCCCGGAGGGCTTGTCCTTTGGCGTGGCCTTCGGTTCGATCGGGCAGGATCCGGGCCAGTTTACGGCGGCCATGGTTTTGGCGCTGGGCATTGGCCTGCAAAATTTCCCCGAAGGCGCTGCGGTCTCGATCCCCCTGCGCCGCGAGGGGATGTCGCGCAGCAAAAGCTTTTTCTACGGACAGGCCTCGGGCATTGTTGAACCGATTGCGGCGGTGCTCGGTGCCATGCTGGCGCTCAGCGTGAGCAGCCTGCTGCCTTATGCGCTGGCCTTTGCTGCCGGTGCCATGATTTTCGTTGTCGTCGAGGAAATGATCCCCGAGTCGCAGGAAATCAATCACCAGCATCTTTCAACCTTGGGCACCATGGTGGGGTTTGCGCTGATGACGCTTTTGGATGTGGCGCTGAGCTAAGTAATGTTGAACCAAATTCACCCTGAGGAGGCGAAATGTTAGCACTCTATTTGTCGCTGATCCAAGATGAAGAATCCCAGAGTTTTTTCGAAGAAATCTACCATCAGCATCGTTTCACCATGCTGGCCGTCGCTGTCAAAATTCTCGAAGATCGCTATCTCGCCGAGGATGCTGTGCACGACGCCTTTTTGCGGATCCTCAAACACTTGGACAAATTGCGTCAATTTGAATGTAACAAAATCCGGGCCTACGTCGTTATCATTGTAAGGAACATCGCCCTGGATCAGCTGCGCAAGCAAAAGCGGCTGGCCGAGTCCGATCTGGCCGATTTTGGCGAAACCTTGCGCGATGATCGCTTGAACCCCGAACAAACCGCCCAGGATCGCGAGATGACACGGGTCGTGCTGGCGGCTGTGCGCGACCTGAACAAACCCTTTGTCGACGCCCTGACGCTTAAACTGATCTACGGTTTTGACAATCGAGAAATTTCGAATTTGTTGCGAATTTCCGAAGCCAACGTGCGCGTTCGGATTCACCGGGGCCGGGAGCATCTGATGAAAGTTTTGTCAAAGGATGAGCCGATATGATGGAGCATGATGACCTGTTCGTCCAGTATCTGGATCGCAATATCTTGCTGGAAACTTCAGCGCTGCCCGCAGAAGCCGAGCTGAAGGGCGTATATTCGTTTTCGCAAACCTTTGAAAAGCGAATGGAAAAACTTTTCCAAAAAGCGCGACGGCATGCACCGCAGCCGCTGCAAAACAATCCGCCGCGCCGAGCGTTTAAGCGCTTGGTGCTTGTGGCGATTATCTTGGCTATCCTTGTCACGATGGTCATCATAGCCATTGGTCGGGAAAATATCCGTGGCTTCTTTGTAGAGGTTTTTGAAGATTTCTCAAATCTTGTCTTTACTGAAACAACCGCAAATCCTGACGAAACAACCACCAAAACCATCGAACCCGAAGATTTGAAGCTGCCTGCGGGCTATTCCGAGGTTAGTCGCAGCGAGTCGAGCTTCTATCAGGAAGTATTTTATAAGAATGATGCTGGAGAAATATTTTCTTTCTTTAAATCACCCGCAGATTCTATGACGTTTCAAATATATATTGAAGGAAACGAACCCGAATTTGTTTTGATTCGCCATAAAGAGGCAATCTACTATTCAAAATCTGGAATGCAAAATTTAATTTGGGTAGAAAATGGATATACAATTCACTTATGCGGAATTATTTCAAAAGATGATTTGCTTAAAATGGTAAAGTAAAAACCCACATAATGATGTAACAGAAAACCTGCTTGATTCGTTATTCTTATATCGACACTTTGTTAAAAGTGTTGAAAGAAGACAGAAGAGAGGATTATTTCAATGTTCAAAAAGATTATTGTAGCCAATTTACTAATCATTTTACTCAATTACATTCTTGGGAATCCAGTAATGTCTATGGAATCAAAAATAGTTCCTTCGACAAAACCTTTAAGAAGCTCAACGACAAATCCAATAATTGATACCACTTTCACATCCCTGACAATTGCCTCTGACGGTCGTGCTACATCGTTTGCTCGGATCACCGGCGCCCCGGACATTACCGATCAGGTCCGTATTTTTCTTTACCTCGAAACCTATCAAAAAGGAGCGTGGACACCCATAGCGGTGTGGACGCAAAGTTACGGAGGTTATTTTGGCAGTTTGACTGGCATCGCATTTTTGCCGTCGAGCGGCTATTATCGAACCCGCACCAATTTCTATGCTTACAGCGGGCCAACAATCGATCAAACGATTGCGTACAGCGGTACGGTTCGCTACTAAATGTCGAAGGACTTATTGGAGGGCAAAGATGAAGCTCACCTTTGAAAATATCAGCCATAAAATTGGTCGAAAAATCGTGCTTGATCAAATTGATTTGGTATTGAAAACAGGGGTTCACGGGCTTTTGGGGCCGGATGGAGGCGGTAAGACAACATTGATCAACATCATGGTTCGCCTGCTCGAGCCAACATGCGGTCAGGTGCTATTTAACGACCAGCCGATCAAAAAAATGAAGGCAGACTACATCAAAAAACTTGGTTATCTGCCGCAGCACCCCTGCTTTTTCTCCGGGTTCACACCCAGAGAACTTCTGGCTTTTCACTGCCGAGTCCAAGGGCTGACCGAACAAAACAGTCGCCAGCGCATTCGAGAATTAATGGAAAGGGTTGGCTTGGGCGTGTTTGCTGATCAAAAAATCAGCAGCTTGATGAGCAGCATGCGTCAGCGCCTCGGCATGGCCCAAGCCTTGATCAATGAACCAGCTATCCTGGTTCTTGACGAACCGATGACCGGCTTGGAGCGCGCTGAAAGCATAGAATTCAAAAAACTGATCGCCAGCGTTGCGGCCAATCGCATTGTGCTGATCGCGACACCGGAGGCATCTGACCTGGAAGGCTTGACAGATCAAGTATGGCTGATCAGAAACGGACAGATCGTTACCAAGAAGCAGCATCAGTTTGTCAATGCCGGCGCCTGAATCTTCAAGCAAAGGATTCTTGTATTCCGCCGCCGCGCCCAGGGCTTCCTCGATGCGCAGCAGTTGGTTGTATTTGGCGACGCGGTCGGTTCGTGACGGCGCGCCAGTCTTGATCTGCCCCGCATTGTTGGCCACAGCGATGTCAGCGATGGTGACATCCTCGGTTTCGCCCGAGCGGTGCGAGACCACGGCGGTCCAGCCATTTTGAACGGTCATTTGAATCGCCTCGAGCGTCTCGGTCAGCGTCCCGATTTGATTGGGCTTAATCAGAACGGAGTTGCTGACGTTTTGGCTGATGCCTTTGCGAATGCGCTGGGTATTGGTGACAAACAAATCGTCACCGACCAGCTGAATTTTGCTGCCGAGTCGATCAGTCAGCTGTTTCCAGCCGTCCCAGTCATCTTCGGCCAGGCCATCCTCAAGGGATACAATCGGATAACGATCAGCCAGTTCGGCCCAATAGTCAATCATCTCGTCACGAGTCTTCAAAATGCCTGATTTCCAGAACAAATACTGCCCAGGTTTGCCGGCCTTAGCCGCTTCGTCGAATAACTCCGTAGCGGCTGCGTCCATGGCGATGCCAAAATCAATACCGGGTCGGAATCCAGCAGTGCTAATCGCCTCAACAATAAATTTCAGGGCTTGTTCATCGCTGTCGAAGTTGGGCGCAAAGCCGCCCTCATCACCGACTGCGGTGGCGAAACCGCCGGCTTTAAGAATTTTTTTCAGGGTCTGAAAAACCTCGATGCTCCACTGAAGCGCCTCGCGGAAACTGCCGGCCCCAATGGGCATGATCATGAATTCCTGGAGATTGATGCTGTTGTCGGCGTGCTTGCCGCCGTTGATGATATTCATCATCGGCACGGGCAAAATGTGGGCATTGACGCCGCCGAGGTACTTAAAAAGCTCGATGCCTAGGGTTGCCGCAGCAGCCTTGGCGCTGGCCAGCGAAACGGCCAGGATGGCATTGGCACCAAGACGCCCTTTGTTTTCGGTACCATCCAGTTCGATCATCAGATGATCCAGACCGTGTTGGTCAAATACATTAAACCCGGTCAGGGCTGGCGCGATGATCTCATTAATATTGAAGACCGCCTTGCGCACACCCTTGCCAAAATAGCGGCCGGGCTCATCGTCGCGCAATTCGACGGCTTCAAAAGCACCAGTCGATGCGCCCGAAGGCACGGCAGCTCGGCCGAAAAATCCATCCAACGTCTCAACTTCGGCCTCGACCGTGGGATTGCCGCGTGAATCAATAATCTCTCTGGCCCAGATATGGGTTATCAACTGTTCATTGGTCATCATCATTCGCCTCCCTTGGGATACAAATCAATTATGAACGCAAATTGCCGTTTGTTCTGTAACGTTAGATGCAATTGGCAAATATTTTGTCTGGGCTTGTACAAACACAAAATGTAGTGTATATTATTAGATATAGTATTGATTATTATGTGTAGATATAACCAATATAACAAGGAGATCATTAATGGAACAAGTTCGAAGCATGGAACATTTTCAATCGCGGCAAGAAGAACGCTACAATTCCATCACACACGGCCTGATGGGGTTGTTGGTTGTGCTGGCATTGCCCTTTGCTGTTGGGCATATCTATCGTACCATTGCCGCGATGCCCATGGTGGCGGCCGTCAGTGTCGCTGTTTTTGGCACGTGTCTGATCCTGATGTTTGGCACGTCGGCTATTTACCACGGTCTGCCGGCTGAAAGCCGCTTCAAGCAGCTGTTTCATCGTCTCGATCACATGGCGATTTATTTCGCGATCGCGGGCAGTTACACCCCACTGGCCCTGGTCGTCATCGGCGGCACAGCCGGCCTGACGATGTTTCTGGTCGAGTGGGCTTTGGTGCTGGCCGGAGTGCTCTTCAAGATACTGGCTTTCCCGAAAAGCAAATTTGTTTCAATTCTATCGACAACCCTCTACCTGCTCATGGGCTGGGTCATGGTCATTTTCCTGCCGACCTTCTTCATCCAGGCCAGTTTGGCCTGCGGCGTTTTGATTATCGCCGGGGGTGTCATGTACTCTGGCGGGATCATCTTCTTTGCGCTGAAACGGAACTTCTCACACGTGATCTGGCACCTGTTTGTGAACGCCGGCGCCCTCTGCCACTTTCTGGCTATCGTGCTTTTTTTGAATTAACCCCTTCCTGCCGTCGTTAGAGGATTTCCAGTGATCCAGCCAATCCATGCAGTAATAGAGCCAATCCGGAATTCCGGCCGCGCGAATCCGCAGGACGAAGTCCGAGGACCCTGAGCGCGGAGGAATTGCCGGATTGGCTCTATTACTGGAAATCCCTTATTGACTTTTAGCTCCTCTAAACCGATACTTTTCTTAACCGTTGTACCCATTTTTACGGCCGGAGGACGCCATGCCAATCAAGATCCCCGACAATTTGCCCGCCACCGAAATTCTCGAAAAAGAGAATGTTTTTGTCATGTACGAAAACCGGGCCTACAAACAGGACATCCGCCCGCTGCGCATCCTGCTGCTCAATCTAATGCCAACCAAAGTCGTGACCGAGACCCAGCTGCTGCGCTTGCTGGGCAACTCATCGATTCAGGTTGAGGTCGATTTCATCTATACCGCGAGCTATAACCCGCGCAACATTTCGACCGACCACCTGATCAAGTTTTACGAGACCTTCGATCAGGTCCGCGACCGCCGCTATGACGGTATGATCATCACCGGCGCGCCGGTTGAACAGATGCCCTTCGAAGAGGTCACCTACTGGCCCGAACTCTGTGAGATTATGGCCTGGAGCAAATCCCACGTCTATTCGACCCTGCACATCTGCTGGGGCGCGCAGGCCGGCCTTTACTACCATTATGGCATTCCCAAATACGATCTGACGGCCAAGATGTTCGGCGTCTTCCCGCACAGCAACAGCTGGACGCGGCCGGTCAAGCTGTTCCGCGGCTTTGACGACGTCTTTTATGTGCCGCATTCGCGCTACACCGAAGTGCGCCGCGATGATCTGGAAAAGGTTACCAGCCTGCGAATATTATCCGAATCCGAAATCTCCGGCGTCTATGCTGTCTCCGACTTGCTCGGCCGCCAGATCTTTCTGACCGGTCACTCCGAATACGACCCGGAAACCTTGATGAACGAATACGAGCGCGACATCGAGCGGGGCTTGCCAATCGATATTCCGCAGTGTTATTTTGAAAATGATGACCCGACCAAACCCCCAATTGTCCGTTGGCGCAGCGCCGCCTACCTGCTCTTTGCCAACTGGCTCAACTACTATGTCTATCAGGAGACCCCGTTTGATCTGTCAGCCATTCATGACTGATGCGACCGTGCGAATGACCATGTAACGCGGGTTACTGCTGAATCTGCCGATCCCAGTTATTCTACAACTGTACATGAAACAATCGCCGATCAGCACCTGTGCGCCCGGCAACTTTTGGAGGGATTACCATGGCCTTGACGATTAAGTCCGCAAATTTTGATGAACTGGTGATGAAAAGTGACAAGCCCGTGCTGCTCGACTTTTGGGCTGTCTGGTGCGGCCCCTGCCGCATGGTCGCGCCGACCGTCGACAAGCTGGCCGAAGATTTCAAGGATCGAGCCATCATTGGCAAGATCAATGTCGATGAAGAGCCGGACCTGGCGGAGCAGTTTAAAGTTTTGAGCATTCCCACCCTCTATATTCTCAAAAACGGCGCTGTCGTCGAGCGCATGGTCGGGGCCAGACCGTATGCCGAATTGGCGGCGATTCTCGAAAAGCACATCTGATTGATCCTGCGCCTTAAATGCAAAAGAATGCTCGTCCGCAGGGGCGAGTATTTTTATTGCCGCAAAGGCAAAGGGCACTAGGCATTGCGCCGAATAAATGCTATAGTCGAAATAATAATTTCTCGTTCATCAAACCGCGATTCTAAAAAAAGAGAAAGGTCTGACAGATGAAAAAATATTTGGTCATTCTCAATCCGAGCGCCGCCAAAGGCACAGCAATCAAGAAAAAGCCGGAAATCGAAAAACTTTTGCAGGAAAAGGGCTTGGATTTCACCCTCGTCGTTTCCGAAAAACCCGGCGCTCCAATGGCTCTGGCCCAAGCGGCTGCTGACAAGGGGTATGATGTCGTGATCGCGGTCGGCGGCGACGGCACCTTGAACGAGGTCATCAATGGGCTGATGACCGCCAAGTTGGCGGGCAAGAAGATCCCCGGTCTGGGTGTCATCCCGGCGGGCCGCGGCAACGATTTCGCAGGCAGCATGGGCATCCCGAGCGATCTTGCCCAGGCGGTTCAAGTTATCGCTGATGGCACAATCAAAACCATCGACATTGGCCAGGTTATTGGCGGGACGTATCCAGACGGCAAATTTTTCGGCAACGGCGTTGGCATTGGCTTTGATACCATTGTCGGTTTTGAAGCGGCCAAATTGCCATCGTTTCTTTCCGGGATGCCCGGCTATCTGATCGCCGCCATCAAAACGATATTTTTGTATTTCAAAGCGCCAAAACTGCGGATTGTCATGGACAACGAAACCATCGAGCAGCCTTGCCTGATCGTTTCGGTCATGAATGGCAAGCGCATGGGATCGACCTTTATGATGGCACCGAATTCGAAACCGGATGATGGCTTGTTCAGTTTGATGATCATTGACCAGCTCAGCCGGATGGGGATGATCAAGTTGATGGGCAAAATCATGAAGGGAACACAAGAAGGTCACCCCGCCGTCAAAATGCCCCTGACCAGCAAGCTGGAGATCACTCCGATCACGGGCAGTCTGCCGGTTCACGCCGACGGCGAAACCATCTGCGAAAAGGGCGACAAAGTGTCGATCAAGATTTTCGCGAAACAAATTGACTTGCTTGTTGTGGAGTGACTTTCATGCGCAAATTTTTGGTCCACTGGGTCATCCGATTTTTGTTGTTTTTCCTTTGCAAAACAGACTACCAAGCCTTTAAAGCCATCCCCAAAACAGGCCCGATGATCCTGGTCGGCAATCACGTCAATTTTCTCGATGCCCCAGTGGCCTTCACGTTTTTGCACCCTCGCCAGATCGTCTCCTTGGTCAAAAAGGAAACCTTTAAGAATCCGATCTTAAGATTTCTGTTCAACACCTGGGGTTCGATCCCGGTCAGCCGCGGCACGGCTGATTTCGGCGCCCTGGGCGGGGCGGTCAAAGTGCTGAAGGAAGGCAAATTCTTTGCCATTTTTCCCGAAGGCACCCGCACCAAAGATGGCTGCCTGATCCAGGGACATCCGGGCATTGTTGTCGTGGCACTGCAAAGCGGCGCGCCCATTCTGCCTGTCATTCATTTTGGCTCGGAAAATTTCAATGAAAATTTCAAAAGATTGAAGCGAACCAAGATCACATACCGCATTGGCGAAACATTCTTGCTTAAGCCAAGCTGCCCGTATCCCAGAAAAGAAGAACGTCAAATGATCACCGATGAGATTATGTATCAGCTGGCCAAACTATTGCCTGAAGAATACCGGGGCTATTATGCCGACCTCAGCAAAGCCACCACACGCTTTTTGAATTTTGATGTCGTCGGGACCGCGAAACATGAATCCTGATTAGTGTATAATATTAAATATTAACACTGGCGTTCAGGAGGCAGACAGAATGAGCATCATTGGAAGAAGCGAACAGCAAGCCATTGATCGTCTTTGGCAGGAGCGAACCGGCCTGCCGATGCTGATGTTGATGGAGGCCGCTGCGGCCGCGGTCAGCCGATTCTGCCGCCATTTACTGACCGACCAGGGAAAACCGGACGCCAGCATTCTGATTCTTGCCGGCAAGGGGCAAAACGGCGGCGACGCCTTCGCCTGCGCGCGGCAACTCAAAGCGACCGGGTTCAATGTTATCTGCCGCGAACTCTATGCGGCGGCTGATCTGCCGCCCGAGTCCGGCGCCAACCGCCAGGCGGCACGGGCGCTGGGACTGGGACTGGGACCACCGCGCCAGGAAGATTTTGACGCGCTTGCACCCGGCAGTCTGATCATTGACGGTATCTTTGGCACCGGCTATCACACCAGCCGCACGCTGCCACCGCACGTGGCCGAGGTCTGCCGCCAAATCAAGGCCGCTCGCCAAAAAGGAGCCTGCGTCATTTCGATTGATGTGCCGACCGGCCTCGATGCTGACAGTGGCGCTGTTGCGCCCGACACGGTGCAGGCAGACTTTACATTGACCTTTTCGCGGTCGAAAATCGGCCTGTGTGCTTCGCCAGGCCGCTTTACAGCCGGCAAGGTAACGGTGATCAGCATTAGTGTACCCGACAATTGGGTCGAAGAGGCCATCATGCAGGTGCGGGAATCGACGGGCAAACCGGAAATCAGGCAGATAACCGCCGAAGATGTTTTGGCCTTGTGTCCGTCACGGGATGCCGATGGCCATAAAGGTTCCTTTGGCAAGGTCCTGCTGCTGGCAGGTTCAGCGGGCATGCCGGGCGCCGCCGTGTTGGCGGCTGATGCTGCTGCGCGTTCGGGGGTAGGTTTGCTGACGGTCGGTGTGCCCGAGTCCATCGGTCCGCTGGTTCTGGCCGCCCGGCCGGAGGCGATGCTACAGCTGGTGCCGGAGACGGCAGGCGACGAAGAAACCGCCTGGCTGATCGAGAAGCTGGTCGTCGACCAGCAGGCCGTGGCCGTTGGACCCGGCGCGGGCTCGGCCGCCTGGCTGAAAATTGCCCTGCCCATTTTGATTGCCAAGGCTGAATATTTGTTGATTGATGCTGATGCCCTCAATCTGATGGCCTCGAATTCTGACCAATATTTCCCCCTGCTGCGTGAACGTGCCGAGGCCGGCTTGGCCCATCCGATCTTGACGCCACATCCCGGCGAATTCCGGCGGCTGGCTCCCGGCATCAGCACGACCGACAGACAGTTGGCGGCGCGACAGCTGGCCGAACTGTGCGCCTGCGTGGTGGTGCTCAAGGGTGCCTCGACGGTTGTCGCCGGCCCGGAAGGTCCGATCTGGATCAATCCCACCGGCCAGAGCGGCCTGGCCCGAGGCGGCAGCGGCGATGTTCTGTGCGGCCTGATCGCCGGGTTGATGGCGCAAGGTCTCAATCCGCGCGCCGCCGCCTTGGCAGGCGTTTATCTGCACGGTTTGGCGGCCGATCTGGCCGCGGCCAAACGGGGTCGACGCGCGATGCTGCCGGTTGATGTCATCGCGATGCTCGGTGATGCTTTCCGCGCCACCGGCTGGGAACAGAACTGAAAGGAACCCAATCTTTATGGATAGTGCCAGCTTGAACCGCTCCTGGGCCGAGGTCAATCTCGACCACATAGCCGCCAATGTTCGCCTGATTCGCAAAGCGGTCCGCCGCAGCTGCGAAATCATGGGCGTCGTCAAAGCCGATGCCTACGGGCACGGCGTCGATCAGATCGTCCCGGTGCTACTGGCCAATGGCGTCAGCCGCCTGGCCGTATCGATGCTGGACGAGGCCATTCAGTTGCGCCAGGCCGGCGTCGATGTGCCGATTCTGGTGCTCAGTTACACCGATCCGCGCCGGGCCGAGGAAGTTTTGGCGCACAAGATCACCCAGACGGTCTACAGCCGCGATCTGGCGCAGGCCCTTTCCGATGCCGCCGTCCGCCTGGACTGCGACGCGCGCGTGCACATCAAGGTCGACACCGGCATGGGGCGCGTCGGTTTTCTCGGCGGCTACGGCGCGGTCAAGGACATCACCTGGATCGGCCAATTGCCGCGCCTGGTCATCGAAGGCCTGTACACCCACTTTGCCACCGCCGACGAAGCCGACACGACCTACGTCTGGCAGCAATTTGAGCTCTTCATGAGCATCAGCCGCGAGCTCGACCGCATCGGCCAGCCCATCCCGATCAAACACGTCTGCAACAGCGCCGCCACCATGCGTTTTCCCGCCATGCACCTCGATCTGGTGCGGCCGGGACTGATCCTCTACGGCATGATCCCGCCTGGCTGCCCCGATGCCTGGAACGACCTGCGTCCGGCCATGACCCTCAAATCCAGCGTCATCCTGACCAAGGATCTGCCGCCCGGCAATTCGATCAGCTACGGCCGACTGTTTACCACCGAGCGTGACAGCCAGATCGCCACCATCCCGATCGGCTACGCCGACGGTTACTCCCGCCGCCTGTCCGGCCGCGCCTGCGTGCTGCTGCACGGCCGCCGTCTGCCGGTGGTCGGCCGCATTTGCATGGATACCTGCATGATCGACGCCACCGAACTGCCCAAGCCGCCTGTCCACGTCGGCGACGAGGTGGTACTGTTCGGCGAACAAAACTTTAACGGCGAACGCTCGCGCATCACGGTCGACGAAATGGCCGAGTGGCTGGAAACCATCAATTACGAGGTCACCTGCCTGATCGGCCGCCGCGTGCCGCGCGCCTATATCAAAGGCGACGAGGTGTCGTTTGTGAAGAGCTATTTGATTAATTAAAGTCGGCGAAAGCCGATTTTAATTAATCAAATAGCTTTTCAGCGAACAACGAACATGAAAAGCCGCTTGCGGCTTTTCAGCGAACAGGTAACAGGTAACAACGAACATGAAAAGCCGCTTGCGGCTTTTCAGCGAACAGGTAACAGGTAACAACGAACAGTTGCGGAGTGAGAATCCCTTAAACACTAATCTGGCCTGCGGCCGAAGCCGGCAAGGCCGGACTACTCGTGAGAGGTATTGATTATTTACAGGATTGTCCATCCGCAATTGTTCGTTTTTTCGCTATTCGTTGTTCGTTGGCAAAAGTCGGCAACAGCCGTCTTTTGCTTTGTCTTGCAAATTGCTCTTATGATGCTATAATAGCCTCAATACCGATATGTTTCCGGGGCAGGGTGAAACTCCCTACCGGCGGTAATCCCCGCAAGGGGCGAGCCCGCGACCTTGGCCGATCCTCACGGAGCGGACAGGCTGACAAGGTGAGATCCCTTGGCCGACAGTAAAGTCTGGATGAAAGGAAACAGCCGATCTTTTGGTCGCCTGAATGCCCCCGAGCAATGTCTTTGGGGGCTTTTTATATGCCCGGGGACATTGACCGGGACCCTCACATCATCGGTCAAAATGTCGCGAAAGAAGGAAAAACCAATGACTGAAAACACCAACCTCACTGCCATCGACAAGAACCGCAAACGCGTGCGCTGGATCGCCAAGACCGGCATCCTGGCCGCCGTGTCCATCGTCCTGATGTATCTGGAGATCATGCTGCCCTTCATGCCCAGCTTTCTGAAGTTCGACTTCAGTGAAATCGCCGTACTGCTGGCATCCTTCTCCATGGGGCCGCTCACGGGCATCCTGATCGAGCTGATCAAAAACATTGCTCATTTTGCAATTGGATCAGAATCTTACGGCGTTGGAGAGCTAGCAAATTTTTTGGTAGGGTCGATTTTTGTTGGAACCGCAGGGTTGATATACAAAAAATTCAAGTCCCGAAAAGCAGCATTTATGGGCATGGCGACCGGAACTTTGACTATGACGATCGCTGCTTGTCTCATCAATTATGTTTTAGTGATCCCATTTTATCTGACTGTGATGGGCTATAAAATGACTGGCGGCGATTTCAGTATCATATGGTTCGCCCAAGCCGCCGGCAACACACTGGTCACCGACTTACCAACCCTGATCCTCTGGGTTTTTGTGCCCTTCAATCTGTTCAAGGGTATCGTGGTTTCGTTGATCGTCGGCCTGATTTACAAGCGGGTCAGCCCGCTGTTGCACAAGTAAGGCCGTGGCCGATCAGGATTGGACGCGTTCGCCGGGTGAAACCGGCCTGACGATGGAGCGGCTGCGCAAGCGGCCGCTTTACCGCATCCTGATCGCGGTCGGTTTGCCGATCCTGATGCTGGCCGGGGCAGGCATTCTCTACATCTACGATCCGACCCAGGGGCAACCGATCATGCCCTGCGTTTTTCACCTGGTGACCGGGCTGGATTGCATTGGCTGCGGCTTGACCCGGTCGCTGCACGTCCTGCTGCACGGCAATCTGCTGGGCGCGCTGGATTACAATCTAATCATGCCGTTCTGGCTGCTTGTCCCAGCATACGCGCTGCTGGGCGAATGGCTGCGTGCCCTGTTGGGGCGGCAAGTGCTGCCGGCGCTCAAGGACCGGCGCTGGATGCTGATTCTACTGCTGGTCAGCAGTGTATCGTTTATGATTTTGCGAAATTTGCCCTGGGAACCCTTCACATGGCTGGCGGCCTGAATTCGGCTGCGCTATAATCAGAACATCTGGTTTTCAGGAGGATTGAACAATGGCAATCATTCACGGCAGTTTCACATCGCATTGCCTGCAACGGACGGTACCCTTCAGCGCGATCATACCGTCCGGCGGTTTTGGCGTCATCATGGGGCAGTCCAAGCCACAAGGCCCCTTTAAGACCCTGGTTCTGCTGCATGGCATCGGTGATGACAACACCGCCTGGCTGATGGGCACTTCAATCGCCGCGCTGGCCGAGGCCAAAGGCATTGCCGTTATCATGCCCGCCGGTGAGAACGGGTTTTATGTTGACGCTCCGAGCGGACCGAAATACGGTCAATTTATTGGCGAAGAACTGATGAGCACGATGCGCGGCCTTTTCAACCTGTCCGCGAGACGTGAAGATACCTTCATCGCCGGCTTGTCGATGGGCGGCTATGGAGCGCTGCGCAACGGCCTCAAATACAGCGATACCTTTAGTCATGCCGCCGGCCTGTCGTCCGCGCTGGTGGTCGACAAGGCGGTTTTCTCTGACGAAAGCCACCCGTTTGTTTTTACCCGGCGCAGTTACGCCAGACGGACTTTTGGCGATCTTGAAAAAATTAAGGGCAGCGATATTGATCTGCATGTTCTGGCGAGAGACTGCAAACAGCAGGGCAAACTGCCCAAAATCTACATGGCCTGTGGGACAGAGGATCAGCTGATTCTCAACAATCGCGAATTTCATGATTTCCTCGTCGCCGAATCGATCCCTGTGACTTACGAAGAAGGCCCAGGCGGTCACGAATGGGACTTCTGGAACACTTACATTGCCAAGGTCTTGAAATGGCTGCCGTGACACTCACCGAGATCAATCACCGTTGAAGCAAAACACTTGATTGACGCAATGAGCAAGTTAATCTAAACTGAATTTGAGCTGATCATCCAGGAGGAAAGACGTCATGCGATGTGTCATTTGTGGTCAAGAATACGGTCAACTTCTAAGGTATTGCCCAAACTGCGGTGTTCCGGTGACCCCTCCCGCGCAGCCGTCAAGCCAGGAGCCGCTGCCTTTTGTGGCCGTCCCCAACGCGCCGCCGTTTCAGCCGGGCTTTGTCCCGGCGTACTTTCAGCCCAGACCTGCTGCGGGCGCTCAGATTGCCTTGTCCATTATCAATATAGTCTGCTGCGGCTTTTTCGTCAGCATGGTTTTGGGCATCATCGCGTTAATTTACACGATCATGGCCAAAAGCGAAAATGAATATCAAGAAGCGGTTCACGCCATGAAAATCGCCAAAACGCTCAATATCATCGGTGTGATCATCGCCGGCATTTCCCTTGTGATTTATATCATCTTGTTTGTCGGCGCAATGTCTGCCATTTCGTCAGGTTATGCGTTCAATTAAGCCCGAACGCCTGATGCATCAGGCGTTCAATTCATGACTGCAGGAGGTCAAAGAACATGCGTTGTGCTAAATGTAATCAAGAATTTGATCCATCAGCCAAGTTTTGCCCCCATTGCGGCGCGGCCGCACCCGCTCTTGCACCGACCGAAACACAGCCGGCCAAACCGTCGGCTACCGGACAAATCATCATCTCGCTTTTGAACATTATCCTCTGCGGGGCCTGTATTGGTTCGTGCCTCGGCCTCATTGCGTTGGTTTTCGCGGCGATGGCCAGCAGCACAAACAATGTGGAGGATGCAATCTGCAAACTCAAAACAGCCCGACTGCTCAATTTCATCGGCATCATTTTTGCGATCGTATTTATCCTGGCTGTCGTGATCATCGCCATCTTCTTTCCGGTGACCATCATCCTCGAATTGCCGGTCTGACCCAAATCGATTACCCCAGTATTTTCTGAAAAAGGCCGCGCGGATAGCCCCGCGCGGTTTTTGTTTCGATCAGTTCAAAGCCACGCGCCTGATAAAAGCGAACCAGCGGCTTATTGGTCAGGGCAGTATGCAGGCGAACATAACGAACGCCCTGCCGGATCAGCCAGTCCTCCGCCACCCGATAGATCAACCGGCCGACGCCGCTCGTGTGCAGGGTCGGCAGGACGGCGAAACGACTGAAGTAGGCCGTGTCATCCTCGCCGTGAATCAGCCGCGCGGTGCCGATCAGGCGGCCGCGGTGGACCGCCACCAGGACATGATCGCTGCGCAGATGCTCCAGCAGTTCGTCCAACGTTTCCTGCTGCGATTCCAGCGGCGTGGTGATGCCGGATTTACGCGCGTATTCAACCATGGCCACACGAATGAGCTCGAGCAGTTCGGGGGCGTCAGACGAAATGGCGCGGCGAATATTGATCTCCGCTGTGGTCATGACAGGGCTGGCAATTTGCAACCGGGTGCCAGAAGCGTGACCAGCACGGCTTTTTGGGCGTGCAAGCGGTTCTCGGCTTCGTCAAAGATAACCGAGGCTGGCCCGTCGATGACCGTTTCCGTGACCTCCAGACCACGGTAGGCTGGCAGGCAGTGCAGGAAAATGGCGCCGGGATTGGCGGCGGCCATGATGGCATCGTTGACCTGATAGCGGGCGAAGACCGGCAGCCGCAGGGCCTTTTCGGCTTCTTGCCCCATGCTGACCCAAGTGTCGGTGTAGATGGCGTCGGCGCCGGCCACCGCGACCAGCGGGTCATCGGTCAACAGCACCTCGCAGCCCTGCCGCGCGGCCTCAGCCCGTGCCTGAGCGACGATGGCGGGGTCGCAGGTAAAGCCGTCCGGCGCGGCAACGGCGATGGACATGCCGGCCTTGGCGCAGGCCTGGAGCAGCGAGTTGGCGACGTTGTTGCCATCGCCCAGATAAGCCAACTTGAGACCGCGCAGGGGGCCCTTGTGTTCGCGGATGGTCATCAGATCGGCCAGCGCCTGGCAGGGATGCATCAAGTCGGTCAGACCGTTGATGATCGGGATCGTGCCGTAGCGGGCCAAATCGAGCACGTCGCTGTGGGCAAAGGTGCGGATCATGATGCCGTCGAGAAAGCGCGACATGACGCCGGCGGTATCGGCGATCGGCTCACCGCGGCCGAGCTGAATGTCGGCGGTCGACAGGAAAAGCGCATGCCCGCCCAACTGGTACATGCCGACCTCAAAGGAAACCCGGGTGCGGGTTGAAGACTTGGCGAAAATCATGCCCAACGTTTGGCCGGCCAGGACCGGATGCGGCACGCCGCGTTTGACCAGCGCCTTGAGATGATCAGCCAGATCGAGCAGTTGGCAAAATTCTTCGGCGGCCAGATCCGCGATGTCGATGAAATGTTTCATAAGGTGTCAGCCTCCTTGAGAGCGTCCTGCAATGCGGCGGCAAAGGGCGCGATCAGCTCCTCGCCCAGAATCAGCGGCGGCAGCAGTCGAATGACCGAGGTGCCGACCGAGCCGACCAGATAACCCTTGCCGAGCAGGATGGATTTGACGGCGACCGCGCAGGGCACGGTCAGTTCAATACCAATCATCAATCCGGTACCGCGCACCTCTTTGACCAGGTGCGGCACTTCACAGATCAGCGCCCGCAGCGCCGCCTGCAGCTGCTCGCCGCGCAGGGCAGCGGTCGCGATCAAGTCGGCAGCCTCATATTCGGCCAGCACAGCCAGCGCGGCCGCGCACGCCAGCGGGTTGCCGCCGAAGGTGCTGCCATGATCGCCCGGCGCGAAACCGGTGGCCGTCTCGTCGTTGGCCAGCACGGCACCGATCGGGACGCCGCCGGCCAGCCCTTTGGCCAGCGTCACGATGTCCGGCTGGATGCCGTACAACTGGCTGGCCAAAAAATGCCCAGTGCGGCCCATGCCGGTCTGGATCTCGTCGATGATCAGTCGCGCCCCGGTCGCCCGGCATAGCTGCGCGGCCAGTTGAACGTAGGCCGGGTCGGCCGGCCGGACGCCGCTTTCGCCCTGGATCAGTTCGAGCAGCACGGCGCAGGTTTCGTCGGTCACCGCCGCCCGCAAGGCAGCCTGATCGTTGTACGGCACATGGACAAAGCCAGCCGGCAGCGGCGCGAAGGGCGCGCTGAACTTGGGCTGCCCGGTCGCCGTCGCGGTGGCCAGCGTGCGGCCGTGAAAGGAGTCCAGCGCCGACACGATCTTCTCGCGCGGCTGTCCCTGTTTGTGGAAATAGCCCCGCGCCAGCTTGATGGCCGCTTCGTTGGCCTCGGCGCCGCTGTTGCCGATGAAGACGCGGTCCAGCCCGGTCAGCGCCGCCAGCTGCGCGGCCAGCCGGGTTTGCGGTTCGTTGTAATAATAATTGCTGCAGTGGATGACCTTGGCCGCCTGCCCGGCAATCGCCGCGACCAGGCGTGGGTGGGCATGCCCCAGCACGTTGACGGCGATGCCGCCGATCATGTCAAGGTACTTTTTGCCATCGGTGCCATACAGCCAAACGCCTTCGCCGTGATCGACGCAGAGTGGCAGTCGGTGGCCAAAGCAGTTGAGATAATATTGTTCGTCCAAGGCCATGATTTCTTTTAAAATTGCGTCCTGTTCCATGGAAGCCTCCTGAATTTGTGATCCCTCAGATGATCTCGCCCGCATGGTAGGGCTTGCGCTCATGGGTGATCATGGTGCCGATGCCTTTGTTGGTGAAAATTTCCAACAGCAGACAGTGCGGGATACGGCCGTCAATGATGTGCGCCCGGCCGACTCCTCGTCGCACGGTGTCCAGGCAGCCCAGCACTTTGGGGATCATGCCGCCGCTGATGATGTCGCGGCTGATGAGATCCAGGATTTCCGCTTCATTGAGGGTCGAGATGACGATGTCCTCACCCTGCTCGTCTTTGATTTTGACGCCTTCGACATCGGTCAGGGTCATCAGCTTCTCCGCTTTGAGCGCCGCCGCGATTTCGCCGGCGACGGTGTCGGCGTTGATGTTGTAGCTTTCGCCGTCCGGCCCGACGCCGATTGGCGCGACGACCGGGATGTAGCCGGCGTTGGACAGGGCGAGCAGGACGTCGGTGTTGATCCCGGTGATGTTGCCGACATAGCCGATGTCCAGGGGATTCCCTTCGTTGTCGACCGTCATCCGTTCACACTCGATCAGACGACCGTCAATGCCGCAGATGCCGATGGCCTTGGCGCCGCTCTGGCCGAGCCGGGCGACGATCTCTTTGTTGGTCTTGCCGACCAGCACCATCTGGGCGACCGACATGGTCTGTTCATCGGTCACCCGCAGGCCTTGGCGAAATTCTGACTGGATGGCCAGGCGGTCGAGCATATCGTTGATATCCGGGCCACCGCCGTGCACGAGCACTGGGTTGATGCCAATAAATTTGAGCAAGGTCAGATCGGCGATGACGTGATTTTTCAGTTCATCGTTGACCATAGCGTTGCCGCCGTATTTGATGACCACCGTCTTGCCGGCCAGGCTTTGAATATAGGGCAGCGCCTCAATCAGGATCTCGGCTTTGGCGATGATGTTTTGCATTTCGTCGATTTTTAAGTTTTCCATTTTGCGTCTCCTTCGAAGAAAGTGCGGTTAGATTGCCGCCCCAGGCAGATCGAGCCCCTGGATTTCCGACAGCCCGGCCATCAGGTTCAGGGCCTGCACAGCCTGCGCTGCTGCGCCTTTGCCGAGGTTATCAATGGCTGACAGCACCTTGACTTTGCCCGTGCGACTGTCGGAAAAGACCGCTAAATCAGCAAAATTGGTGTATGTGACGTTTTTAGTTTCTGGAACGGTGCCATGCGGCATCAGGCGAATGAAATACTCGGAGGAGTAGGCCTTTTGGAACAGGGCTGACAACCCAGCTGGGTCAACGCCGGGTAGCAGGTCAGCATAGACGGTGGCCAGCATGCCCCGTTTCATCGGCGCTAAATGCGGCGTGAAGGTGACGGCCAGTGGTTCGTTACTGCCGGTCAGCAAGCCAGCCTCCTGTTCGATTTCGCTCGTGTGCCGGTGACCGACGACACCGTAGGCCTTGAAACTGTCATCGGTTTCACAGAAGGAATAAGCCAGGTCAGCCTTGCGCCCGGCGCCGCTGACGCCCGAAACCGCGTCAATGACAATGCCCTCCGTGCGGATGACGCCAGCTTGCAGTAGTGGCTTGAGCGCCAGAATCGAGCAGGTCGGGTAACAGCCGGGATTGGCCACCAGCCGCGCCTTGGCGATTTTGTCGCGATAAAGCTCCGGCAACCCGTAAACTGCTTCTGCCAGCAGATCCGGCCGCGGGTGACTGAGCTTGTAAGCCTTTTCGTAAACAGCAACATCTCGGTAGCGGAAATCGCCGCTGTGGTCCAGCACCTTGACGCCGCGATCCAGCAGCTCCGGCACCACGGCCGCCGAGATGCCGTGCGGCAGCGCGGTGATGACCAGATCGCAGTTGGCGGCCAGATCATCGACATCCATCACGGTCAGCTTGAGGTCAACCAGCCGCGCAAAGGCCGGATAGACCTCAGCGAACTGCTTGCCGGCATAGCTCTGCGAAACCAGGCGGGTCAGCTGAAAACTCGGGTGGCGCGACAGCAGGCGCACCAGTTCGATCCCGACATAACCGGTCGCTCCGATAATTCCAACGCTCAATCCCTGTTTCATCGCTACACACCTCTTTTGAATAATTATTAATAAAAATGAATTATAATGCAATCGCACCAAGAACGCAAGCTCCAGAAATGGACCTCGCTGCTGATACAATTATACAACGAAAGAGGGAACAGCGTCCTGCCAATGCCAAGAAAAAGAATAGAGACGCAAATTTAAGCTAAAACCGATAAAATAGATAAAGCACCTCGAGGCCTTTTGTTCTCAATGCCAAATAGACATTGAAGACCAATCTGGAACCCATAGGATTTTGTACAGTTCTTCATAGTGAGAATTACTTACTCAAGTCGCGGTATTAATTACCATTCACATTCCTGAAGCACACCGAACGACACTGTCTTCACCACCCCCTAGTATTACTCTTACCTTTCATTTTTGTTCAAGTTCTGGTCATTGTCTTGAAACATCATCCTGAACAATATAAGATAAGATAATATATGATTTACTATTTATGCCGAACGGAAGGTGTCCTGCTGTGGAAGAATTGAAAAAGTGCATGAAAGAGGCAGCTGGCTTTTTGGACCGCGTGGCCGGTGTCCAAGATGCTGACGGCGTCATCATCGCCTGCACGGATGAAAACCAGGAAGGCATAGAGGATGCGGTTGCTCGTATTGCGCTGACCGCGGAGGAAAGTGTTGTCATCGCCGGCAATCGAACTTACCTCAAACTCCTGTTGAACGATAAAGTCGGCACCTTGTGTTTTGTTGACGGCATCGACGCCGTAGCCAGAAACTACCTTGAACTCCTGACGCATTGGATCGCTGCGGCTCTCAAGCAGCGCAATTCCGACGCCGACTGTGATGCGTTTCTCAAGAACGTCCTGCTGGAGAACGAACTGCCGGGTGACATTCCACTCAAGGCGCGCGAATTCAAGATCCCCTATTCCAATCAACGGCTGGCATATTTGATTCGTATCGAACAAGCCGAAGAGATTGATTGCCTGGAAATCCTGCAAAATCTGTTTCCCGATCGGCGGACCAGTTTTGTTCTGGCCATGGACGAGGAAAACATTGTCCTGCTGACCGATTATCCGCGCGAGGGACCGGCTCAGATCGACAACATGGCCAGCCTGATATTGGATAACCTGAACGCTGAGTCGATGGCCAAAGTTCGCATTGGTATCGGCATGGCGGCCGAAACGCTCAAAGACGCAGCCAAATCCTATCGCGAGGCGTCTTTGGCGCTGACCGTCGGCAGCATCTTCGAGAGCGATGCCTATGTCATGCGCTATGACAAGCTCGGTCTGGGGCGTCTGATTTACCAACTGCCGCCAACACTTTGCCATATGTTTCTCGACGAGGTCTTCCCAGCGGGCGCCTATGAATCACTGGATAGCGAAACGCTGCTGACCATCTCGAAATTTTTCGAAAACAACTTAAATGGCAGCGAGACCTCGCGCCAGTTGTTTGTCCATCGCAACACCCTAGTCTATCGGTTGGACAAGGTGCAGAAGATGACCCAGTTGGATCTGCGCAGCTTCGATGATGCCGTGCTCTTCAAGCTGGCTTCGATGGTACGCAAGTATCTCGAAAAGCAGGACAAGGGATCGTTGAAAGCGTCCAGCGGCAAATGGTGGCACAATTGAAGTCTGATTTCGTCGAATCCGCAGGGAGGTTTTGCCTTGATTGAATTCAACAATGTATCGATGGCCTATCAGACAGGCACCATCGCACTCAAAAACGTCACGTTTTCGATTCAGGACGGTGAGTTCGTCTTCATCATCGGGCGCAGCGGCGCCGGCAAATCGACGCTGATCAAGCTGTTGACCTGCGAAGAAAAACCCTCGGAAGGCCAGGTGCTGATCGACGATTTTGATATCACCCGCATCCGCCGCAGCCTGGTGCCCTATTTGCGTCGCAACATTGGCATGGTTTTCCAGGACTTTCGTCTGATCCATACCAAAACTGTTTTTGAAAACGTCGCCTTCGCCATGGAAATCGTCGGTTGCGCCCGCAAGACGGTGCGTCGGCGCGTGCCGATCGTACTCAGCATTGTCGGCCTGCGCGACAAGGCCAACGCCCGTCCCAAAGAATTGTCCGGCGGTGAGCAGCAGCGCGTGGCCATCGCGCGCGCCATGGTCAACAACCCGATGCTGATTCTGGCCGACGAGCCGACCGGCAATCTTGACCCGACCAACAGCGAGGCCGTCATGGCGCTGCTCGAAGAAGTCAACCGCAGCGGTACAACCGTCGTGATCTGCACCCACGACCGCGAGCTGGTCGATCGCATGAAAAAACGCGTGGTCGAAATCGACGATGGCTGCCTGGTCCGCGATGACAGCATTGGCGGCTACGCCCAAGCTTCGTCGGGCAACCTCGAAAGACGCAGGGATTCGGTGGCGCCGGAGCTGGCAGTCGGTCTGAGAAATCGTCGTTCGACCGATGTGCGACCGGCTGAGGTACGTCCGTCAGACTTTCCGGTTACCCTCGACACGGAGGGCGAATCATGAAACTGATTCTCATTCGCCAGACGGTTCTGGAGGGGCTAAAAAGCATCATTCGTCATCCGCTTGTCACCATGGCGTCGATCAGCACGATTGCCCTGATGCTCATCATGCTGGGCGCTTTCACCGTCTTTTCAATCAACGCCCGTCATATTACGATCGCCGCTGGACAACAGCCGCCCATCGAAATCATTATGGAAAACAATGTGCCCCAGGCTGAACTCACGTCACTCGACGAGGTGCTGGCCAATGACGAAACGGTTGTTGCCTTTGAGCAGTTCACACCACAAGAAAACTTCGACAAATTCAAAGCAACGATGGAAAACTCTGATCTTTTCGAGGATTTTCCCGTCGAGAACATTCCCTATACCTATACGGTTCGTCTGACCGATCCGACCCTCGGCGAGCAGTTCCAAGCCCGAATCAACGGCCAGCCGGGCGTTCTCAAGGTCAAGCTGGAACTGACGGTCATGACCTTCCTCAGTGATGCCATCGTCTGGGTCAATTACGCGACACTGATCGTCTTCATTTTGCTCAGCGTAATCGCCTTCTTTATTATTTCGAACATGGTGCGCGTGGCGGTTTTTGCCCGCGGCGAAGAAATCAACATCATGAAATACGTTGGCGCGACCAACTGGTACATTCGCGTTCCGTATATTATCGAAGGCGCTTTGGTTGGCATTGTCGGTGCAGTCGTCGCCTGGCTGATCACCTTGCTGACTTATGAGGCAATCTTTGAGGCGCTAATGGCGGGGATCAGCGAAACCGACTTTTTGACCATGGTTCCATTACCGGACATTTCACCGATTGTACTCCTGATCAATCTGGCGATCGGCGTCGGCGTCGGCGCCCTGGGCAGTGCAGTCTCGGTTCGACACCACATCCACGTTTGACAGGAGGAATCCCCATGACCGAAAATATCTTGATAAAATCCAAGTCACGCAAGCTGTTGAAAGTAGCCGCATTGTTGCTGGTTTTCAGCCTGATTCTGCAGGTCAGCTTAGCGCCGCAAATCATTCGCGTGGCGGCTTCGACGACCAGTCAGGAGCTCCAGGAAGCCAAAGCCCGGCAAGCGGCGCTGGCCGCTGAAAAGGCCAGATTGGCCGCGCAGAACAAGCAGCTCAGTCAAACAGTCACCGAGTTGTCCGGCCAGTTGGCCTGGCTGAATTCCCGGACAGAGGAACAGAAGCAGCTCTTTGCGGAAAAATCGATCCAGCTCGAAGCCGCGATTTCTGCATCAGAAGCGGCTTACAGCGCCTACCTGAAATCCGAGGAAGACCTGAAAGCCAAGCAGGTCCAATATGCTGAGCGAGTCAGGACAATGTTCGAACACCAGCAACGATCGATTCTCGAGGTATTCCTCAAATCCAATAGTCTGCAAGGGTTTTTCACCACACTGGATTTTATGGCCATCGTGGCCGACACCGATCAGCAGATGATTGAAGAGCTCCAAGCGGCCAAAGACGACGCGGCCTTAAAGCGCGATCAGGCCAAGCAGGTTGCCGCCGATATGGAAGTCGTCGTGAAGCAGATTGAGGCCGACATGGCCAAACTGAAAGCTGACGCCGAAGCGACCCAGGCTGATATGAATCAAGCGCAGTTGAAACTGGACACGCAGGAACAGGCTGAGGACGCTCTGTATCAGGAATCCCTGGTTATCGCGGCGCTGGTCACAACTTTGCAGAAAAAATATGACGCCGAACAATACGCCGGTGGCTGGTATTGGCCCTATCCAGGCGACAAAACGGTCTACTCGGGGTACGGGATGCGCTACCATCCGATTTACCATTCCTACCGCTTCCATTCCGGCGTTGACCTCGGCGGCACCTATGGCAACCCAGTAGTTGCCACACGCACCGGCACGGTCATCCTGGTGCGCAACCCGGTTCAAGGCCGCAACACGGGCGGCTCCGGCTATGGCAATTACATTGTCATTGACCATGGCGACGGATTCGCGACCCTTTATGCGCACTTAAAACAAACTCTGGTCGTAAAAGATCAACAGGTCAATATCGGCGAACGAATCGGCTTATGTGGCAGCACGGGCACTTCCACCGGCCCGCATCTGCATTTTGAAATCATCAAGAACGGAGCCACCGTCGATCCGACCAAATACATCAAATAACTTTCAGGCTGCGGCCTAACAGAAAGCGAGCACAACCCATGAGCGACCCTTATACCAACACCAACTTCACACCGGCTTTCGCACCGGCGCCAAAAAAGACATCAAATGCGGTCAATCAAGTGTTGATCATTTTGATCACGGCTGTCCTGACCTTTGCCATCACCGCAAGCATTGGCACTGTCTATTTGAACGCCATCCCCAAAGAGACGGTGGAGGTTTCACCCAATGTGCTGAGTTTCGACAGCAAAGTGGATACCGCGGCGGCCGTGGCAAAATTTCGAGAAGCCTACAACTACCTGGATGAGAATTATTATCAGGATCTCACCGATGCCCAGATCATCGAGGCGATGACCAGCGGCATGATTGATCAAATCGGCAGCCGGTACACCATGTATTTGTCGGCCGAAGAAAACAGCAGCCTCACCGAAAGCATGAGCGGCGAGTACGTGGGCATTGGCGCAATGGTGTCCATGAATAAAAACAATTACGTCGAGATCACCGAGGTGATCGCCAACAGCCCGGCCGCTGAAGCCGGCATTCAGGTCGGCGATATTTTTGTCAAGGTTGACGATACAGATGTCTCGACCGTCGAAACCATCGAGGCCGTCGCTGCACTCGTCAAGGGTACGGCCGGTACGAAAGTAAAACTGGTTATGTATCGTCCGTCCGAGTCGCGTGATATCGAATTGACGGTGACTCGGCGCCGGATCGAAGCGGTCAGCGTCACCAGCCGGATGCTCAATGCCACCACTGGCTATGTGCAGATCCGTGAATTTTCGGTCGGCGTTTCGAAGAAATTCAAAGCAGCCGTCGATAGCATGATCGAGCAGGGCGCGACCAATATCGTGTTTGACCTGCGCAACAATTCCGGCGGCTTGGCAAACGAAGTGATCGACATGCTGGATTATCTGCTGCCGGAAACCACCATCGCGACCATTAAAGGGCGCAAGGATGGCAAACCCTATGAAGTAACCTGGGATTCAGAAGCCTCGATGGGCGTGCCGGCTGACATGCGTTATGCCATCCTGATCAATGATAGCACAGCCAGTGCGTCGGAGCTTTTCTCCGGTTGCCTGCGTGACCTGGGCAAGGCTGTTTTGATCGGCGAGAAGTCCTTTGGCAAGGGCTCCGGAACACAAACCTATGAATTGGATGATGGCTCCGCCATCAACGTTACGACATTCCTGTATTATCTGCCGGGCGGCGACTGCATTGAAGAGATTGGTCTGACCCCCGCCGTCGAAGTCAGCCTGCCGGCAGAAGCAGCAAGCTTGTCGATATATCAGTTGACACCTGAACAAGACACCCAGCTTGCTGCCGCAATCAGCAACCTGGCCAACTCCCACTGATCAAGGCCGTCATGAAACAAACATATCACGACCTGGCCCGGGTATACGACGAATTGCAGCAGGACATCGATTCTGCTGTCTGGGCCGACTACATCCAACAACTGGAAACCCTGCACAGCCGGCGGTCAGGGCGCGGCGACGGCCAGGACGGACGCACGCTCCTCCTCGATTTGGGCTGCGGCACCGGCAGTTTTTGCCTAGAAATGGCGCGCCGCGGCTACGACCCGATCGGCATTGACGCCTCGGCCAGCATGCTGGATCAGGCGCGTCAAAAAGCTGGCGAGCAAACGGCCGACGGCCAGCCTGCCAGCCTGTTTCTGCAACAGGATATCAGCCGTTTCGAACTGTTCGGTACCGTCGACCTAATCGTCTGCCTGCTCGATACCGTCAATCATCTCACCCGCGTGACGCAGGTTGCGCGCCTGTTTCGGCTTTGTGCCAATTACCTCAATTCCGGCGGCCTGCTGGTTTTCGACGTCGCCACCCGCCGCCACCTGAGCCGAACGCTGGGCGGCCAGATCTTCTTTCAGGATCAGCCGGATTATTCGCTTTTCTGGCAAAACAACTTTCAGGCGCGCAGCGGCATCAGCCGCTCGGAGCTGACGCTGTTCAGCCGCCAACCGGACAACACCTACAAACGCTCGGATGAAATCATCACGGAGCGCTACTACAGCCCCCGCGAAATTCGCCGCTGGGTGACCGCGGCCGGACTGGAAATGGTTGCCCACTTGGGCGATCTATCCCTCAAACCGCCCAAGCCAACGCAAGAACGTCACTTTTATGTGGCGCGCAAACCAATAGAACCAGGGGACGCAAAGATATGAACTTTACCGATAATGGCGACGATTATATTGTCCGGGCCACTGCGCTGAAGGGCGCCGTCCGCGCGTTCGCCTGCCGGACAACCGCTATCTGCCGCGAGGCCGCGCGATTGCACCAGCTGTCGCCGCTGGCCGCCGCCGCGCTGGGGCGCCTGATGAGTGGTGTGCTGATGCTGACCCAGGACCTCAAGCGGACGGAAGACTCGATCACGGCTATCATCCAGGGCGACGGCCCGTTGCAGGGCCTGACCGTGATCGGCGAGGGCGACGCCACCGTGCGCGGCCTGGTCGTGCAGCCGGTGGTCGAGACGCATTACCTCAGCCCCGGCAAACTCGACGTCGGCTCGGCGGTCGGCGAAGGCACTTTGACCATCACCCGCGACATGGGCCTCAAGGAACCTTACACCGGCCGGGTTCGCCTGGTCTCCGGCGAAATTGCCGAGGACCTGACCTATTACTTGGCCGTTTCCGAGCAGATTCCGACTGCCGTCAGCCTGGGCGTCAAGATGGACCGCGAAGGCGTGCTGCTGGCCGGCGGCCTGATGGTGCAGCTGATGCCCGATGCCGGTGACGAGGTCGCCGAGTATCTGGAAAGGCGCGTCGCCGGATTTCCCGAGATCACCCATCTGATGTCCGAAGGCTTCAACCCGCACCAACTGCTTGACCTCTTGCTCGGTGACCCCGATATCCAGTACAATGATGTGACACCCTGTTTCTACCGTTGCCACTGCTCCCGCGACCGCATGGCACGCAACCTGATCACCCTGGGCCGCAGCGAGCTGGCCGAACTGGCCGCTGATCCGGCCGGCATCAATCTGGAATGCCATTTCTGCAGCCAGCACTACCATTTTGATCAGCGCGAAATTTCGGAACTGTTGAAAAATCTGCCCCCACCTACAAAGGAGGAGCTCCCATGAAGACATTCCTGAAAGTGATACCCTTTGCCGTCCTGGTCATTGTTCTGGTCGTCGTCCGCTTTGGCGCCGACATTTTCAAGGCCGCCCCAGCCAGCCCGACGACCACCGCGGCCACCACCGCTGCGACGAGCGCTACCACGACCGCGCCCAGCCCGACCCCCATTGTGACCACCACGACCGAGACCCACGCGCCGGTCACTAACAACGAGAAACTGGAATGGTATTTCAACCGTCCCGACCCGCTGAATCAGGAGCTGCCATCCAGCATCCCCGCCAGCATCAGCGAGCTGATCGCCAAATACAACACCCTCTGGCAAGCGCCGCCCACCGCGCAAAAAACAGTTTACCTGACCATGGACATGGGTTATGAATACAATGAAAATACCACCAAAATCCTCGACACCGCCAAGCTCAAAGGCGTGCCGATCACCTTCTTCATCGTCGGCGACTACCTGAACAGCCGCCCCGAACTGGTCATTCGCATGCTTGAGGAAGGCCATCTGGTCGGCAACCACACCGCCGATCACATCAACCTCGTTGACGTCATCGGCGAATCCGGCGAGGCCACCATGATGGCCGACATCCATGAACTGGAGACCAACTTTAAAACCATCACCGGCGAAGACATGGCCAAAATCTTCCGCGCGCCGTCCGGCACGTATAGCGAGCAGGTGCTCGACGCCCTCAGCCGCAACGGCTACAAAACCTACTTTTGGAGCTTTGCCTATCAGGATTGGCTGGTCGATGATCAGCCCAACCCCGCCGACGCCAAAGCCAAAATCCTTGGCCAGCTGCACAACGGCTCGATTATCCTGCTCCATGCCGTGTCCAACACCAATACAAACCTGCTGCCCGAATTGATCGACGAAATCCGGGCGATGGGATACGAATTTGCAAGGGTTGATGAGATACCGTGAAATCAGATGAAAGATGAAAGGTGAAAGACGAAAGACTAAGGAATGATAATCCTATAAAAACAAATCTATTCCGCGGAATAAAAATTAAGTCCAAATATCACCCTTCACCCTTCACCTTTCATCCTTCATCCTTCATCCTTCACCCTAGTATTATTAAGTAGCGTTATTCAAGTCAGAGTTACAGCAGACTTGTTATAATTCAAGCAGGCGCTGTGGACCGGTTTTTCACCCTACCGCTCGACGGTTTTGCGAAGACTCCGGCCACAGCTTTTTGCGAGATTGGTAATTAGTTAGATACCGCCGGACGGTTGATTCCGCACTAGATTCCAGAAGCAGAAAGCCTGTGGGATAGCGCACTCTTTGTTCGAAGGATGGTGTCAAAATGATTTACGTGGGAATCGATGTCGCCAAGGACAAGCACGACTGCTGCATCCTGGGCGAAAATGGCCTGGTCGTTCGCGAGACCTTCACCGTCAGCAATTCGCGAGATGGCTTCGACTCGTTGCTGAAGGCGATTCAGAAAAACCGCTGATTCAGGGACTGACAACCACATAAAAGCAGGACTCGAAGCAACAGGGCACTACAGCGTGAACCTTGTAGCTTTCCTCCGTAGCCGCGGAATCGAGCCTGTGGTCTTCAATCCGTTACAGGTTAACCAGTTCCGGAAATCGCAATCACTCAGAAAGACCAAGACCGACAAGGTGGATGCAAAGTGCATCGCAAAGCTGGTTATGACCGCCGATTCAAATCCTGTATTTGTATCATACCAAATTCAGGAGCTAAAAGCATTAACTCGAAATCGGCACCGACTTGTTTGCGATCAGAGCCGAAGCTCAAGCAAAAAATCGCGCGTCTCGTCGATCTGCTTTTTCCTGAGTTGCGCTCATTTAGCCGTTCCATAAACATTCACTCCTTTCAGGCTATGCTACTCGAACTGCCATGTGCCGCGGCAATTGCCACCTGCCGCGTCGACCGTCTGACCGCAATTCTGTCCAAGCGATCGCACGGCCGGTTCTCGCGCAACAAAGCACTTGAAATCAAGGCGCTTGCCAAAGACTCGATCGGGCTTAACAGTCCCTCGACTGCTCTCGAATTGAAAATGACCTTGCAGCATCTTGAATTCATTCAACAGCAGGTTAGCCAAATTGACCACACTATAGCCGAGGCTATCCAAGTCATTCAGACGCCGCTGACGACCATACCCGGCATTGGTGCAACCCTTGCTGCAATTATATTAGCGGAAGTCGGGGACATCTGGCTTTTCGGCTCTCCGGACAAATTGCAGGCCTTCGCCGGTCTTGAGCCGTCCACTTACCAGTCAGGAAATTTCAGAGGTGACCGCTGCAGGATGGTCAAGCGCGGATCGCCCTACCTTCGTTGGGCACTAATTCAGGCCGCACGTCTTACCTCCATTTACTGTCCTACCTTTCGAGCCTATCTAGACGGCAAGCTCGCCCAAGGTAAACACTACAAAGTCGCACTGAGTCACACCGCTAAAAAACTGATTCGCGTCATTTACCATTTGCTGACCACTAACCAGACCTTCGTCAATTCGGCTTGCTGATCCAGAAATTAAAATCAGGCCTGAACCGCAAAGTTCAGGCCTGTTTGGCTTGTCAAAATTAATATGATTGATTATTTAATTTTGTGCTTGACTAAATATAGTTAGTCTTCACCCTTCATCCAAAAATTCCCTCTTGCAATCCCCCTCATTCCGTTGTAGAATAGCTGTTGCGCGACTTTGCCTGCCCAAAAGCAGATCAAGTTGCACCGCGATGAAGTCGGAGATTGCCGATTGTGACCGCTGCGGCCACAAAATCGGGTAACTTCGACAGAGCAGTCCGGCTCACGAGGCCGGACGACAAGAGATTGTCCGACGCAGCGTATGCCTGAAGTCAGGTTTATGCCCAGCGCCGAAGTTCCAGGGGAACGAGGACTGGGTTTTCTGACGGGGCAATATGAAACGCCCGGCACAGTTGAAGCTTGAACAGCAGCACAAGGAGGAACCCAACATGGCATCAAACCAAAAGATCAGAATCCGACTGAAGGCCTTCGATCACAACATCCTAGACGAGAGCGCCGAGCGGATCGTTGACACGGCCAAGCGCACGGGCGCCAGCGTTTCCGGCCCGATCCCGCTGCCGACCGAGAAGGAAATCATCACCATTCTCCGTTCCCCCCACAAGTACAAGGATGCTCGCGAACAGTTCGAAATCCGCACCCACAAGCGGCTGATCGACATTCTGGCACCCAACGCACGCACCGTCGAGGCACTCATGAAACTTGAAATGCCCGCCGGCGTCAACATCGAAATCAAGCTTTAAGAGCTTTGATAGCGGCAGCAGCCTTCGGGCGGCGGCCGCGCGGTCATGTTCGCCGACGCGTGGCGAACCAATAACCAGGGAGGTATAAGAACCATGTCAAAATTCATGCTCGGCAAAAAAGCTGGAATGACACAGCTGTTCGATGCGAATGGCCAGGCGATCCCGGCAACGGTCATCGACTGCGGCCCTGTCGTCGTCATCCAGAACAAAAAGCCTGAAACCGACGGCTACAAGGCTGTCAAGGTTGGTTACGGATTCGTAGCCGCACGCAAAGTCAACAAACCCGATCAGGGCCAGTACGCCAAGGTCGGCACTGAACCCCGCAAAGTGATGTGCGAATTCATCACCGACACCGACTACGAGCTGGGCCAGGAAATCCGCGTTTCGGATATGTTCCAGGTTGGCGAAACGGTTGATGTCAGCGGCGTTTCAAAAGGCAAGGGTTTCGCAGGCAACATCAAGCGTCACGGTCAAAAGGGCGGTCCTGGCGGCCACGGTTCGATGTATCATCGCCGCGTCGGTTCCATGGGCGCCAACACGACGCCGGCCCGCGTTTTCAAAGGCAAGAAACTGCCCGGACACATGGGTGCCGAAAATGTCACCGTCCAGAACCTGGACGTGGTCATGGTTGACGGAGAGCGCAACATTCTCGTTCTTCGCGGCGCAGTACCGGGACCCAAAGGCGGCGTCGTCGAAATCCGTACGTCCGTCAAGTCCAAGTAAGGCGTAAAGGAGGAGCATAGAAATGGCAAAAGTTGATGTATACAACATAGAAGGCGCCGTCACCGGCAGCATCGAGCTGTCCGACGACATCTTCGGCATAGAGCCGAATGAGGATGTTCTGCACAGAGTCATTCTCAACCAGCTGGCCAACCGCCGGCAGGGAACTCATTCGACCAAAACCCGCAGCGAAGTTTCCGGCGGCGGCAGAAAGCCTTATCGCCAGAAGGGCACCGGCCGCGCCCGTCAGGGCTCGACCCGTTCCGCCCAGCACGTCGGCGGCGGCATTATTTTTGGCCCGAAACCGCGTGACTACAGCTACACGCTGCCCAAGAAGGTCAGACGTCTGGCCATGAAGTCCGCGCTTTCCACCAAGGTTGCCGCCGGCAATCTGATCGTCCTTGAATCCCTCGAGCTGCCCGAGATCAAGACCCAGAGAATGGTCAAGATCCTGAGCAACCTTGGCGCGACCACGTCGACCCTGCTGGTCACCGCGGCCCGCGACGAGAAGATCGAGAAATCCACGCACAACATTGTGGGTCTCCAGACCGCGCTGGTCAACACAATCAATGTTTTTGACATCCTCAAGTTCGACAAGATGATCGTGACCCAAGAGGCTGTCCTGAAAGTTCAGGAGGTGTATGTGTAATGAAAACGGCACATGACATTATCATTCGTCCGGTTATCACCGAACGGAGCACCGGCGATGCCGCGCTCGGCAAATATACCTTTGTCGTCGCGCCGACCGCCACCAAGACCGAAGTCCGCATGGCTTGCGAAAAGCTTTTCGGCATCAAGGTCCTGAAAGTCAATACCCTCAACTATAATGGCAAAACCAAACGCCAGGGCGCCCACTCGGGACTGACCGCTTCCTGGAAAAAGGCCGTTGTGACCATTAGCACCGATCCTCAGAACGCGGCGTACCTGACCAAGGGCGGCAAAACCAGCCAGTCCTCACGCAAGTACAAAACGTCAATTGAGGAATTCGGGTTCGGCCAGTAAGCCGGGATCAAACGAAGGAGTGAACGAAGATGGCAGTCAAAAGCTTTAATCCGACTTCTCCAGCCAGACGGCAGATGACCGTGGCGGATTTCTCTGAGATATCCGACAAGGCACCCGAAAAGAAACTTCTGGTCAAGAGAAGCAACACCGGCGGCCGCAACAGTTACGGCCGCATCACAGTCCGTCACAAGGGCGGCGGCAATCGCCGGCACATCCGCATGATCGACTGGAAACGCAACAAGGACGGCATGAAGGCCGAGGTCATCGCCATCGAGTATGACCCCAACCGTACTGCCAATATTGCGCTGATCCAATATCTGGACGGCACAAAAACCTACATTCTGGCTCCTGAAGGCCTGAAGGCCGGCAACCATGTTGAAAGCGGCCCGGTCGCTGACATCATCGTCGGCAACAGCCTCAAGATTGAGAACATCCCGGTTGGTACCATCATTCACAACATCGAGCTCAAACCCGGCAAGGGCGCCCAGATGGTTCGCACCGCAGGCGCTGGCGCTCAGCTGATGGCCAAAGAGGGCGCGTACGCCCAGGTCCGCCTGCCGTCCGGCGAAGTTCGCATGGTTGCTGTCCTGTGCCGAGCCACCATCGGCAGCGTTGGCAACAGCGAGCATGAGAACATCAACATCGGCAAAGCCGGCCGCAAACGCCACATGGGCGTTCGCCCGACTGTCCGCGGCGTGGTCATGAACCCTTGCGATCACCCCCACGGCGGTGGTGAAGGCAAGTCCCCGATCGGCAAGCCGGGTCCCGTCACCCCCTGGGGTGTCCCGACACTCGGCAAGAAGACACGTAACCGCAAAAAGCCTTCTGACAAGTTTATTGTCAAGAGAAGGAACAGCAAATGATTGGAGGCTTGCGTTGAATGAGTAGGTCAACTAAAAAAGGATTTTTCGTTCAGGATGCCCTGATGAAAAAGATCATGGCCATGAACGCCAAGAACGAAAAAAAGGTCATTAAGACATGGTCCCGGGCTTCTACCATCTTTCCGGACATGGTGGGACACACCATCGCCGTTTATGATGGCCGGAAACACGTACCGGTTTACTGCACAGAAGAAATGGTTGGTCACAAGCTGGGTGAGTTCGCTCCCACCAGGACCTTCAGAGGCCATGCCGGCTCAGAGAAATCCTCTGGTTCACGGTAAGGCAGGAGCTAAGGACAGAAGGGAGGAACATTAAGTGGAAAAAAAGGTCATGAGCAAAGAGTACATGCTGGAGAACCGCGAAGAGATTCTGGCCACGTATTCCAAGACCGCAAGAAAATTTCAGAAACCCGTTCTTTTGACCAAGAAGGAAAAAAAGGTGCTGGGTATTGGCAAAGATGAGGGCAAGGCTATCGCCATGAACGTTCGCATCGCGCCCCGCAAGGTCAACGTCGTGGTCAGCCTGATCAAAGGTAAATCAATCGACGATGCCTATGCCATCCTCAAATACACCCCCAAAGTTGCCTCGCCGGTGCTTGAGAAACTTCTCAAGTCGGCCGAAGCCAACGCTGTGAATAACAACAGCCTGTCGCGCGACGCGCTTTATGTCGCCGACTGCTACGCCAATCAGGGCCCCGTGATGAAACGCATCATTCCCAAGGCCCGCGGCAGCGCAGCGAGAATCCACAAGAGGACCAGCCACATCACGGTCGTCCTCAAGGAAAAGAATTAAGGAGGGCGACAGATGGGCCAGAAGGTAAATCCACATGGACTTCGCGTTGGCGTAATCAAAGACTGGGATACCCGTTGGTACGCCGACAAGAAAGATTTCAGCAAATATCTCGTTGAGGACAAGAAAATCCGCGACTTTGTCAAAACCGAGTTTTTCAAGGCTGGTGTTTCACGCATCGAAATTGAGCGCAAGGGCGACGACAAAACGCTGGTTGCCATCACCACAGGCAAGCCGGGTATCATCATCGGCCGCCAGGGTGCCGGCATCGAAGACCTCAAGAAGAAACTGACCGCGATGTTCAAGCGCAATTTCTTCATCAACATCAACGAGATCAAATCAGTCGACACCGAAGCGCAACTGGTGGCCGAAAACATCGCCAAGCAGCTGGAAGAGCGCGTCTCTTTCCGCCGCGCCATGAAACAAACCATGGGCCGCGCCATGAAGAGCGGTGCCAAGGGCATCAAGACCATGGTCAGCGGTCGTCTCGGCGGCGCCGAAATCGCGCGTGTCGAACACTATCATGAAGGAACGATCCCGCTGCAGACCCTGCGTGCGGATATCGACTACGGCTTTGCTGAAGCCAAGACCACCTACGGCCGCATCGGCGTCAAGGTCTGGATTTACAAGGGCGAGATTTTCCCCGCTCCCCGCAAGGTCAAAATACCGGAAGGAGGCGAAGCCTGATGCTGCTTCCGAAGCGTGTCAAATACAGAAAACAGCACCGCGGTCGTATGACTGGCAAAGCCACCCGCGGCAACTTCGTCAGCAATGGCGAGTACGGTTTGCAGGCCCTCGAGCCCGTCTGGATCACCAGCAATCAGATCGAAGCCGCTCGTATTGCCATCAACCGCTTCATCAAGCGCGGCGGCCAGGTCTGGATCAAGATTTTCCCGGACAAGCCCGTCACGTCCAAACCTGCTGAAACCCGAATGGGTTCCGGCAAAGGCTCCCCGGAATACTGGGTTGCCGTCGTCAAGCCAGGCCGCGTCCTCTTTGAGATCGCCGGCGTATCGCTTGAAGACGCCAAAGAAGCCATGCGTCTTGCCGCGCACAAACTGCCCTGCAAGACCAAGTTTATCGTTCGCGAGGAAGAAGGTGACGCTCATGAAGAAGCTTGAAAAAGCCGAAATCCGCAAGAAGACGGTTTCAGAACTTAACGACGAGCTCGTCGCCCTTAAAGAAGAACTATTCAAGCTCAGATTCCAGCACGCCACCAACCAGCTTGAGAACCCGCAGAAGCTTGTCAGCGTTCGCCGCGACATCGCCTGCGTCAAGACGGTTTTACGTGAACGTGAGCTTCAAGGCATCAAAGAGTAAAGGAGGAACATGCCATGAGTGATGACAGAAATCTCAGAAAAACCCGCGTCGGTCTGGTCGTTAGCGACAAGATGGACAAAACAATCGTTGTGGCTGTCACGGAGCATGTCCGCCACCCGCTTTACAAAAAGATAATGAAGCGGACCTACAAGCTGAAAGCTCACGACGAAAATAACGAAAGCAAACCCGGTGACAAAGTCAGAGTGATGGAAACCCGTCCGATCAGCAAAGATAAGCGCTGGCGCCTGGTGGAAATTATTGAAAAGGCGAAATAACGCTGCTGTCGGTTTACGGGAAGGAGGAAGACTATGATCCAGGTACAAACCATCCTGAAGTCCGCTGATAATTCGGGGGCCAAGGAATTGATGTGCATCAAGGTACTCGGCGGTTCGTGGCGCAAGTTCGCCAACATTGGCGACGTCATCGTCTGCTCGGTCAGAGAGGCCGCGCCGGGCAGTGCCGTCAAAAAAGGTGAAGTTGTCAAGGCCGTTATCGTCAGATCCAAAAAGGGTGTCCGCCGTACGGACGGCTCCTACATCAAATTTGACGAGAATGCTGCCGTATTGATCAAAGAAGATAAGAATCCGCGCGGTACCCGCATCTTCGGGCCGATCGCCAGAGAACTCAGAGACAAGGATTATATGAAAATCCTGTCGCTGGCTCCAGAGGTTCTGTAAGGAGGGATAGGCGCGATGTCAAAAGTACACGTTAAAAAAGATGATAATGTCTACGTTCTGACGGGAAAAGACGCTGGCAAAACCGGCAAAGTCCTTCAGGTGATCGCCGATGACGCAAGGGTTATCGTTGAGCATGTGAACATGTCAGTCAAACACAAGAAGCCACGCGGACGTAATCAGCAGGGCGGTATCATTCATCAGGAGTCCGCGATCTCCAGCTCCAATGTCATGCTGGTTTGCGCCAAGTGCAAACGTCCCAGCAAGAGCGGCTGCAGAGTCGAGAACGGCAACAAGGTCCGCTATTGCAAAGCCTGCGGCGAGACCATCGATGTCGTCCGCGCGCTCAAGCAGTGACGGCGGCAAGGGAGGTAGGAGAACCATGTCAAGACTGAAAGACAAATTCAACAACGAGGTCAAACCTGCTATGCAGCAGGCCTTTAGCTACAAGTCGGTGATGCAGATTCCGCGACTGGAAAAAATCGTGCTCAACATGGGCGTCGGCGAAGTCAAGGACAACCCGAAAGCCATCGAGAACGCGGCGCGCGACATGAGCATCATTGCCGGCCAGAAAGCCGTCATCACCAAAGCCAAAAAGTCGGTCTCGGCTTTCAAGCTGCGTGAAGGCATGAACATTGGCTGCAAGGTCACCCTGCGCGGCGAGAAGATGTATGAATTCCTCGACAAATTCATCAGCATCGCACTGCCGCGCGTTCGCGACTTTCGCGGCATCAACCCCAACTCTTTCGACGGCCACGGCAACTATGCCATGGGCGCCAAAGAACAGCTCATTTTCCCGGAAATCGATTACGATAAAATCGACAAAATCCGCGGGATGGATATCATTATCGTGACGACGGCAAACACCGACGAAGAGGCTCGTGAGCTTCTGAAGTTGCTCGGTATGCCGTTCAGCAAGTAAGCGGGAGGAACGGGAAATGGCTAAAAAGTCAATGATTCTCAAACAGCAAAAAGTGCCGAAGTACAGCACGCGTGGCTATAGCCGCTGTCAGCTGTGCGGTCGGCCTCACTCAGTTCTTCGGAAATACGGCATCTGCCGTTTGTGCTTCAGGGAACTGGCCTACAAGGGACAAATCCCCGGCGTTCGCAAGGCGAGCTGGTAAGCACGGCGACAGGAAGGAGGAAGTCAAATGCAGATAACAGATTCAATCGCAGATATGCTCACCAGAATCCGTAATGCCGGTACCGCTGGACATCCGAACTGTGAAATACCAGCTTCGAACGTCAAGAAGGCCATCGCGCAGATTTTACTGGACGAAGGTTACATCAGCCGCGTCGAGAGCATCGCGGACGAAAAACAGGGCAAAATCAAGATCACTTTGAAGTATGCCGCCAAGAAACCGGTCATTTCCGGGATCAAGCGCATCTCGCGTCCTGGTCTGAGATGTTACGTTGATAGCGAAAACCTGCCGAAAGTACTCGGCGGCCTCGGTATTGCCATCGTCTCGACTTCACACGGGATTATGACCGAGAAAAAAGCAAAAATTCAGGGCATCGGCGGCGAAGTGCTGGCCTATGTCTGGTAATTGATTAAACTCTGAAAAGGGCGAATCACAAGGATTCGCTCATAATCTCAAGAGCAGGAGGAATGGACAATGTCCAGAATCGGAAAAATGCCGATCGAGATCCCAGCCGGGGTCGAGGTCAAACTCGATGGCAATGTCGTCACCGTCAAGTCCGGCCAGAAAACGCTGACCCAGACCGTGCACAGCGACATGAAAATCAACATCGAAGCCAAGACCATCACAGTCAGCCGCCCCAGCGAGGAAAAGCAGCACAAAGCGCTGCATGGCCTGACCCGTTCACTGATCAACAACATGGTGGTTGGTGTGTCCCAGGGCTTCACCAAAAACCTCGACATCAATGGTGTCGGTTACAAAGCCACCAAACAGGGCAACAAACTGGTGCTCAACCTGGGATATTCCCATCCGATCGAAGTCATCGAGCCGGACGGCATCACCTTGGAAGTTCCCGCTCCCAACAAAGTCATTGTCAAGGGAGCTGACAAACAGCTGGTCGGCGAAATCGCCGCCAAGATCCGCTCCTACCGTCTGCCGGATGCTTACAAGGGCAAGGGCGTCAAGTACGACTTTGAAGTCCTGAAGCTCAAAGAAGGCAAGACCGGTGCCAAAGGCGCCAAGGGCAAAAAATAGAGAAAGGGTGAGACGATATGATCAACAAGACTTGCAAAAATGAAGTACGTAAAAGAAAACATCTCCGTGTCCGCAAGAAGATCAGCGGCACACCTGAGCGTCCGAGACTTTGTGTTTACAGAAGCCTCTCGCACATCTATGCCCAGGTGATCGATGACAAAAGCGGCAGTACCTTGGTCAGCGCTTCAACGCTGGACAAGGAAATTAAAGAAAAAGTTAGTTTTGGCGGTAACATCGAGAGCGCGGCAGAGGTTGGCAAACTGGTCGCTGCGCGCGCGCTGGCCAAAGGTATCGATACCGTTGTGTTTGATCGCGGCGGTTACATCTACCACGGCCGGATCGCGGCGCTGGCAACAGCTGCCCGTGAAGCCGGACTGAATTTCTAAGCAGGGAGGAAAAGTCATGCGCATCGATCCGAACACACTCGATTTAAAAGAGAAAGTTATCCATATCGGCCGTGTTTCCAAGACCGTCAAGGGTGGCCGTAACTTCCGCTTTGCCGCGCTGGTCATCGTCGGCGACGAAGCCGGCCATGTCGGCAAGGGGCTTGGCAAGGCCGCTGAAATTCCCGATGCCATCCGCAAGGGTATTGAAGATGCCAAAAAGAATCTCATCGAGATTCCGCTCAAGGACAGCACGATCCCACACGAAACCATCGGCAAATTCGGCGCAGGCCGCGTGCTGCTGAAACCGGCCGGTGCCGGTACCGGCGTCATCGCCGGCGGCCCTGTCCGTGCCGTTCTCGAACTTGCGGGCGTCAAGGATATCCGTACCAAGTCGCTCGGCACCAATAATCCGAACAACATGGTCAACGCGACCCTTGAAGGTCTGAAAAGCCTGAAATCGCTTGAACAGGTTGCCCGACTCCGCGGAAAACCCGTGGCAGAAATTCTGTAAGAGGGGGCATACAAATGACTAAAGTAATCGTTACGCAAATCAAGAGCATCAACAGTGCCAACAAAAACCACATTGCCACCATCCAGGCCCTCGGTCTGCACAAGATCGGCCAGGCTGTCGAGCATGAGGCAACACCCACCATTATGGGCATGGTTCGCCGGGTCGCGCACCTGGTCCGCTGTGAAGAAGCTTAAGGAGGGGTCCAGAACATGAAACTCAATGAACTCAAAGCATCACCAGGAGCCCGCCAGGAAGCGTACCGCAAGGGACGCGGCGTCGGATCGGGCAATGGTAAAACCGCGGGACGCGGCCACAAAGGCCAGAATTCCCGCGCCGGCGGCGGCGTCCGTCCCGGTTTTGAAGGCGGCCAGATGCCGATTTACCGCCGACTGCCGAAACGCGGCTTCAACAACAAACGTTTCGCATTGCACTACGTCGAGATCAATGTCGGCGACCTCGAGCGCTTCGACAACGGTGCAGTCATTGACGCGGAAGTCCTCAAAGCTTCTGGCGTCATCACCCTGCCCAAGGTCAACGACGGCATCAAATTTCTGGGTAACGGCGAACTGACCAAGAAACTGACGGTAAAAGCCAACGGTTTCACAGCCAGCGCCAAAGAGAAAATCGAAAAGGCTGGGGGCTCGGCCGAGGAGGTTTAAGCATGTCCGGAATGATCGATACCATCAAAAACGCATTCAGAATCCCGGACCTTCGCAAGAAGATACTGTTTACGTTGTTCATGCTGGTTATTTACCGGATCGGTATCGCTATACCGGTTCCTGGTATTGACCCGGGCGCGTTTACAGATTTGATCAAAGGATTGGGACAGATTGCCAGCGTCCTCGACATCTTTTCCGGCGGTGGCCTGACACAGGTCTCGCTGTTCTCGATGGGCATTACGCCGTACGTTAACGCCTCCATCATCATGCAGCTGCTGACCATCGCCATCCCGGCGCTGGAACGTCTGCAAAAAGAGGGCGATACCGGCCGCAAAAAGATCCAGAAGTACGTTCGCTATCTGACCATCGGCCTCTCGCTGCTGCAGGCTGGAGCTTACTGGTACGCCACGAAAGGCGCCAGCACTTCTTCGCTGCCGGCCTTCCTGAGCGCCATTCTGATCATCATCAGCTTCACCGCCGGTACAGCCTTCATCATGTGGATCGGCGAACAAATCAACGAATCAGGTATCGGCAACGGTATCTCGATGATTATCTTTGCGGGCATCGTTGCCCGCGGTCCGCAGGCGATTGAAACATTATTCAGCTACGCCACTGGCTGGACGAGCGATAAAAACATTTTGGTGGCCATTTTCGCCACGATTGCCGTCATAGCTGTCTTTGTCGCCATCGTGGCCTTGGTTGTCTTTGTGCAGCAGGCCGAACGGCGGATTCCGATCCAGTATGCCAAGAAGGTGGTCGGCCGCAAGATGTATGGCGGCCAAAGCACCTATCTGCCGATCAAGGTCAACCAAGCCGGCGTTATCCCCGTCATCTTCGCCATGTCGATCGTCTCTTTGCCGTCGATGATTGTCGGACTGACCGGTGCCACGGGACCTGTTGCGGACTTCTTTGTCAACTTCTCGAGCAATCCGTTCTACTATGTATTTTATGGCCTGCTGATCATAGGCTTCACCTTCTTCTATGCGATGGTGCAGTTCAACCCGATCGAAGTTGCCAACAATCTGCAGAAGAACGGCGGCTTCATCCCCGGTTACCGCCCCGGCCGCGGCACGGCCGAATTCATCCAAAAGACCTCACGCCGTCTGAACTGGTTCGACGCGCTGTTCCTGGTCATCATCGTTCTGTTCCCGATCCTGATGGGCGGCCTGACCAACAGCCCCGGCCTCTGGTTCGGCGGAACAGCCATTCTGATCATGGTCGGCGTGGCCATCGATCTGGTCAACCAGATCGAATCACAAATGGTCATGCGGCATTACAAAGGCTTTCTTGACTGATCTGCCAAGGTTGAAACCGCGAGGGTATCCTGCTGTCTGGCAGGATACCCTTGTTCCAATTTCAAGGAGGGAAATGACATGCAACTTGTTCTACTGGGCCCGCCAGGCTCCGGCAAAGGAACTCTGGCTGTTGACCTGATCCGGCTTTACCATCTCCCCTACATTTCAACCGGTGACATTTTCCGCAAGAACATCAAAGAAAAAACGCCGCTGGGCAATCAGGCTGCCCAGTACCTCAGCAGCGGCGGTCTCGTCCCCGATGAGGTGACCATCGCCATGGTCGCCGACTATCTGGCGCAGCCAGCATGCGCGGTCGGCTTCATGCTCGATGGCTTCCCCCGCACCATCAATCAGGCCGAAGCGCTGACGGCGATCCTGGAAACGATGAACAAGCCATTGTCCAAAGTGATCAACCTCGACGCCAGTCAGGAGACGATCCTGGTGCGCCTGGCCGGTCGCCGGGTCTGCTCAAAATGCAGCCGCGTCTACAATGTCAACACCATGCCGTCCAAGATCGAAGGGGTCTGCGACACCTGCGGCGGTCAGGTTATTCAGCGCAACGATGACCATGTTGAAACCGTACTCAACCGACTGGAAACCTATCGATTGCAAACCGAACCGCTAATCGAATACTACAGCAAACTGGGCGTTCTGGTCACAATTGACAGTAACAAGAGCATTGAGCAAATTCTGCCCGCCGTCACCGCCCTGCTCGACCCCTTGAAAGCACAGGAATAATGCCATGCTGCAGTTGAAATCATCTGCCGAAATCGCCCGCATCGCGGCGGCCGGCCAGATTGTCGCCGAAGTGCTGCAACTGCTGGGTCAAATGGTGCGCCCCGGCATCACCACGATGGACCTGGACACCGCCGCCCACGACTACATCACCCGCGCCGGTGCCACCCCGTCCTTCCTTGGCTATGGGCAGCCACCCTTCCCGGCGTCGATTTGCGCTTCGATCGACGAGGAGATCGTGCACGGCATCCCCAGCCGCCGCCGGCTGCTCAAGGCGGGCTCGTTGATTTCGATTGATGTCGGTGCCTGCCTCGACGGATTTCACGCCGACGCCGCCCGCACCTTTCCGATTGGCGCCATCGACGACGATCGTGCCAACCTGATGCGTGTCACTGAAGAATGCTTCTGGATGGCCCTGGACAAAGCCAAAGCCGGCGCCCGCCTGGGTGATCTGTCGGCAACCGTTCAACAGCACGCCGAAACGAATGGCTATGGCGTTGTCCGCGAACTGACCGGGCACGGCATCGGCCGCCAGCTGCACGAAGCACCCGATCTGCCCAACTACGGCAAGCCCGGCCACGGCATGCGCCTCGAAGTCGGCCTTGTCCTGGCCATGGAGCCGATGATCAACCTCGGCACCCGCCGGATCGTGATGCTCGATGACGGCTGGACCATCGTCACAGCGGACAACAAGCCATCATCGCATTACGAGAACACCTTTGCCATTACGGCAGACGGCCCGGTCATCCTGACCGCGATCGCGCAGGCAGCCCGATGAAGACGACTGTCCCCGCCGCCACCCTCAACGCCGGTCTCCTGCGCGGCGCGGTCGTCCGCTCGACCGCCGGCCATGACCGCGACGAGATCTTCGTCGTTCTCTCGGTTGAGAACGGATTTGCCCGCCTGGCGGACGGTGCCAATCGTCGACATGAAGCGCCCAAGAAAAAGCGGGTCACGCATGTCAAAAGACTGGGCTGTCTCCCAGACACCGCTGTACTTGACACCATCGAAGCACTGGGCGACGCGGGGCAACGGAATGCCGCTCTACGCAAACTGCTCAAAGAACATATCACCACCCATCCTTTGAAGGAGGAACTCTGATGTCCAAAGAAGATACGATTGAAGTTGAAGGCATTGTCACCGATGCACTGCCCAATGCCGTTTTCAAAGTCAAACTGGAAAACGGCCACGAAGTTACCGCCCACATTTCAGGCAAACTGCGGCAGAATTACATCAAAATTCTGCCCGGCGACCGCGTGACCATCGAATTGTCGCCCTACGATCTGTCCAAAGGCCGGATCACCTGGCGCGCCAAGTAAATGGAAACAAATTAGTGCTTGTTTTTTTCGGTAAATCTGTTAAACTATCTTAGCATGCGCCTCGTGGCGTTTGTATTGAAATGTGCCTGCATCGAGCGCGCAGCAAGGAGGAAGTCCCATGAAGGTCAGACCGTCTGTTAAGCCAATGTGCGAGAAATGCAAGATCATTCGCCGCCGGGGCAAGGTCCTGGTGATCTGCGAAGATCCCAAACACAAGCAAAGACAAGGCTGAACCATCGGGTTCAGCCTGAATCAAGAAATTACACGACATCGGGATGCGGCTGCATGGGCTCCTTTCGAGCTGATGTTATTCCCACATTCGTGTTTGCAAATAGATGATAGAAAACCTGTCAATATAATGGAGGTGCACACTGATGGCACGTATTTCCGGAGTGGATCTGCCAAATGAAAAGCGCGTAGAGATTGCGCTTTGCTACATATTTGGCGTCGGCAGGACATTGTCCAATAAGATTTTGACAACCTGCGCGATCAATCCAGACACCCGGGTCAAGGACCTGAATGAAGAAGATATTGCCAAAATCAGGGATACCCTCGAAAACGGTGGCTACACCGTCGAAGGCGACCTGAGGCGCGAAATCGCCATGAATATCAAACGTCTGACGGAAATTGGCTGCTACCGCGGCAGAAGGCACAGAATGGGCCTGCCTGTTCGCGGACAACGGACCAAAACCAATGCTCGGACCCGTAAGGGACCCAAGCGTACTATGGCTGGTAAAAAGAAGTAAGGAGGGGACAGCATGGCTAAGGTTACTGCTAAAAAAACGGCTGTAAGGCCTAAAAAAAGAGAACGCAAGAATATCGATCGCGGCGCTGCCCACATCCATTCTTCGTTTAACAACACCATCGTCACCATCACCGACCCGGTCGGGAACGCGATTTCCTGGGCGAGCGCCGGCGGCATGGGCATGAAGGGTTCCCGCAAGGGCACACCGTTCGCCGCCCAGATGGCTGCGGAAGCCGCTGCCAAAACCGCGATGGATCATGGCATGAGAACTGTTGAAGTATTTGTCAAAGGTCCGGGAGGCGGCCGTGAAGCCGCCATTCGTGCCCTGCAGGCCACCGGACTGGATGTCACCCTGATCAAGGACGTGACACCGATTCCGCACAATGGCTGCAGGCCGCCCAAGAGAAGAAGAGTCTGATACCGGAGGTGTAAAGTACAATGGCTAGATATACCGAAGCATCCTGCAGATTATGCCGCAGGGAAGGCGAAAAGCTCTTCCTCAAAGGCCAGCGCTGCTATACAGGAAAATGCGCCATTGCCAGACGGAGCTTTGCTCCCGGTCAGCATGGTCAAGGTCGGAAAAAAGTTTCCGAATACGGTACGCAACTGCGTGCAAAACAAAAGACCAAACGTTTTTACGGCGTTCTGGAAGGCCAGTTCCGTTTAACTTATGGCAAGGCCGAGCACATGAAGGGCAAAACAGGCGAAAACCTGCTGCAACTGCTCGAATTGCGCTTTGACAATGTCGTTTATCGCCTGGGTCTCGGCGCCTCCCGCGCTGAAGCCCGCCAGCTGGTGACCCACGGTCACTTCACGCTGAACGGCAAGAAGGCTGACATTCCTTCGATGACGCTCAAAGCCGGCGATGTGATCGCGGTTCGTGAATCATCCCGCAAATCCCCGAAATTCCAGGAAACCGGCAGACGTCCGATCCCAGCGTGGCTGACGTTCAACGCTGATGCCCTGACCGGTTCCGTCGTTCAGGCTCCGGCCCGTTCGGATGTCGACATCGAGGTTAACGAAACCCTCATTGTCGAGTTGTACTCCAAGTAATGAAACAAGCGAAATTACTTGCAGGATGACAACGCACGAAGGAGGAATAAAATGATCGAAATTAAAAAGCCTGTGATCGAGTGCCTGGAAAGAAATGAAGACGGTTCTTTTGGCAAATTCGTCATTGAGCCACTGGAGAGAGGCTACGGCATCACGCTGGGCAACTCGCTCAGGCGTGTCCTGTTGTCCTCGCTGCCGGGCGCTGCGGTCACTGCGATTCGCGTTGACGGCGTGTTCCACGAGTTTTCAACGGTCAAGGGTGTGATCGAAGACATGACGGAAATCATCCTCAATGTCAAAGGCATCCGCGCTCGACTGAATGTTGACGGCCCCAAAACCGTTTACATCAGCACCGACGAAGGCCGCGTCGGCGTGATCACAGCCAAGGACATTGTCTGTGATGACGAAGTTGAAATCATGAACCCTGATCATCCGATCGCCACCCTCAACGGTGACGGCCGCCTGTTCATGGAACTGACCATCAATAAAGGCCGCGGCTACAACACCGCTGACCGCAATAAATGGGCCAATCAGACCATTGGTGTGATCCCGATCGATTCGATTTTCACACCGGTCCGCAAGGTCAACTTCGCTGTCGAAAACACCCGCGTCGGTCAGTTTACCGATTATGACAAGCTGATGCTGGATGTCTGGACAGATGCAACCATCGATGTCAGCGAAGCCTTAAGCCAGGGCGCCGGGATTCTTTGCGAACACCTCGGCCTGTTCATGGCGCTGACCGAGTCCGCCGGCGGCCCGAGCTTCCGCGACCTCGACGATGGCAGCAACAAAAACCACATTCTGGACACCGTAATCGAAGACCTCGATTTCTCCGTCCGGACTTACAATTGCCTCAAACGTGCCGGCATCAACTCGATCGGCGACCTGGTCGCCCGCTCCGAGGAAGACATGATGAAAGTACGCAACCTGGGCAAGAAATCCCTCGAAGAGGTTATCCAGAAGCTAGAAGAACTTGACCTGTCATTGGCCGCTCTCGACGAGTGAGTCAACGAACAGGTTCGAACAGTTAGGAGGTTATTAAAATGCCTGCACAGAGAAAACTTGGACGCGCGACCGATGTCCGGTTGTCCATGCTCCGGGGGATGGTGACCACCCTCATCGTCAATGGCAGGATCGAGACAACCGAAGCAAGGGCCAAAGAAGTGAAGCGTATCGCTGAGCAACTGATCACGCTGGCCCTCCGGGAGAAAGATAATTTCACCACCCGGGAGCTGGTCGTGTCCACTGCAAAGCTGGACGCCAAAGGCCGTAAGGTTCTGAAATCCGCTACATCCAAAAATGGCCGTAAATACGACGTTGTCAGCCGCGAGATCAAGACAGAAATGGTTCAGGTCGACTCACCGTCGCGCCTGGCCGCCCGCAAGCAGATCATGCTCTGGCTCAACAAGAGCCACGATGCCGAGGGCAAAGCCATCAATCCGGTCAACATCCTGTTTGACACCGTTGCACCGAAATACGTCGGTCGTTCCGGCGGCTATGCCCGCATCATCAAACTGGGCGCTCGCCGCGGCGACGCATCGGAAATGGCCCTGCTGGAATTAATCTGATTCTGCTCGATTGACGGTTCGGAAAGCCCCGCCCGGCTGAGCGAGAAAAAATGACAATCAACCGTTGAAGCGGGGATGGGTGTTCACCCGTCCCCGCTTTTTCAAAAATGATGAGGTCGAATGGATAAGTTCATTGAAATAAAAGATGTCAGCTACAGTTACCAGCAGAGCGGCCGCGAGCCGCTGCTGGCAGTTCAGGACGTCAATTTGGATATTGCCTCCGGCAGCCACACCGCAGTGCTGGGCCGCAACGGTTCCGGCAAGTCGACGCTGGCCCGGATGATCAACGCGCTTGAACAGCCGACTGAAGGGACGATCATCGTCTCCGGCCGTGCGGCGTCGCAGGAAGAAAATATCTGGGAAATCCGCCGTCTGTGTGGTATGGTCTTCCAAAACCCGGACAACCAGATCATCGGCACAACCGTCGAGGAAGATGTGGCCTTCGGTCCGGAAAACCTCGGCTTCCCGCAGGCGGATATTCGCCGCGCGGTTGACGAAGCGCTGGCGACGGTTGGTCTGTCCGAGCAGGCGCTCAAGGCGCCGCATCTGCTGTCCGGCGGCCAAAAACAAAAGCTGGCCATTGCCGGCATCCTGGCCATGAAGCCGACCTGCCTGATCCTTGATGAAGCCACCTCCATGTTGGACCCGATCAGCCGCCAGGAATTCATGGAGCTGGTTTGCTGCCTGATCCGCAACGAAGGCATGACGGTGATCAACATTACCCACAATATGGAAGAAGTTTTGCTGGCCGACCGCGTGACCGTGATGGGCGAGGGCCGGCTGGTCGCAACCGGTACGCCGGCTGAGGTCTTTGACAAAGTCAGCCTGATCAAGCGCGAAGGCCTCGACGTGCCAGTCCACAGCGATATTGCTCACGAATTGTCCGAACGCCTGCAAATCCCGTTGCGCCCCGTCGAATCCGCGACCTGGGCCATGGCGTTGGACGCTGTGCGCCGTCTGCTGAACGAGAGCGCCGCGACCCCGCAAGGGCGGCAGCGTTTGCGTGAATTGGCGGCCGAGCACGCCGATCTTGACGTCAAAGATGGACAAACCGACCAGGAAGCGGCCTCCCGCGAGACGGTCATCTCGGTCAAAAACCTCAGCTACACCTATTCGCCCGGCACGGTGCTGGCGACTGGCGCGCTCAACGATGTCAGCTTTGACGTACGCCGCGGCGAACTGCTGGGCATTGTCGGACACAGTGGTTCGGGCAAATCGACCCTGATCCAGCACTTGAACGGCCTGCTGCGCACCCAAACCGGCGAGGTCAACGTGCTGGGGTTGAATGCGTCGAATAATGCCGATATCCGCAAAATCCGACAAAAAGTCGGTCTGTTGTTTCAATACCCCGAGCACCAGCTTTTTGAGGAGACGGTTTTTCAGGACATCGCTTTTGGCCCAAAGCGCATGAAGCTCGAAACGGCCGAGGTGGAGGCGCGTGTCCGCAAGGCGGCCCGTATTGTCGGCCTGGACGACGACGATCTCGAGCGTTCACCCTTCGAATTGTCAGGCGGCCAAAAGCGCCGAGCCGCCATCGCCGGCGTGCTGGCCATGGAGCCTGACGTGCTGATTCTCGACGAGCCGGCCGCCGGCCTCGACCCGGCCGGACGCGACGAGATCCTGGGCTATGCCGAACAGCTGCGCGATCTGGGCGTCACGGTCGTCCTCGTCTCACACAGCATGGAAGACATCGCTCGCCTGGCCGACCGCGTGCTGGTGCTGCGCCAAGGCGCGGTGCAGGCGTTCGGCCGCCCGGCCGAAGTTTTCGCGGACGAAGCGGCGCTGGCCGTAGCCGGACTGGCTGTTCCGCGGCCCTCGGCCTTCCTGCGTGACCTGCGCGCCGAACTGCCAGCCTTGGACTGCGACCACTACTCAGCCGCCGCCGCAGCCAGCGCGCTGATTGCCGCCAAATGGCAGCAAGTTGCCGCAGTAAGCAGAAAGGCAGGTGCGACCGATGCTCAATAACATTTCACTCGGACGCTATTACCCCGGCCAATCTGTTTTGCATCGGCTGGATCCACGGGTCAAACTGCTGGCGGCGCTCTTGGTGATGGTTGTAATCTTTATGGTTAATGACACCCTCCCCATGGTGTCCATCGGCCTTCTGAGTATTGTACTGATCATTCTGGCCCGTGTGCCGTTCAGACTGGTGATAAGCAGTCTGAAACCCATGCTCTTCATTCTGATTTTCGCCTTTGTGCTCAACCTGCTGACCGGCCAAAGCGGCATTGTCTGGCTGCGCCTCGGGCCGGTCGTCATCTACGATCAGGGCGTTTATACGGCCCTGCGCATGGCCGCGCGCTTGGCGTTCCTGATTTTGGACACCACAGTCCTGCTGACCCTGACCACCACCCCGATCAACGTGGCTGACGCCATGGAGAATCTGCTGGGACCGCTCAAAAAAATCCGCTTTCCAGCGCATGAAATGGCCATGATGATGTCCATCGCGCTACGCTTTGTGCCGACACTTCTGGAAGAGACCGACAAGATCATGAAGGCGCAGTCCTCGCGCGGCGCCGACTACGACACCGGCGGTATCATCAGCAAGGCGCGCGGCCTGGTCTCGGTGCTGATCCCACTGTTTGTCAGCGCCTTCAAGCGCTCCGAAGACCTGGCGGTCGCTATGGAAGCCCGCTGTTATCGTGGCGGCGAGGGTCGGACGCGCCTGAAATCGTTGAAATATTCCCCGCGCGATTTGGTTTTTGCCCTCGTTCTCTTGGTTGTCGCCGCTGGAATCCTGCTCCTGCAATACTTGCTGTATTGATTCGACTGAGTTGGGAGGATGCTGCATGAATAATAAGCCTGTTGCGCCGCCAACGCGTCATCTGGCCATCCTGACCGAATACGACGGGACAGCGTTCAACGGCTGGCAGTCGCAGGCGCTCGGCCGCACGGTTCAGCAAACCCTGGCGCATGCCTTGGCGGAGCTGACCGGCGAGGCCGACCTGGTGCTTTACGGCAGCAGCCGCACCGACGCTGGGGTGCACGCCCGCGGTCATGTCAGCCACTTTCGCACCACCTCCCGCATCCCGGCGACCAAGCTGCCGCTGGCCATGAACAGTCATCTGCCCGATGACCTGTCAGTCCAAGCGGCCGTTGAAGTCGCCGCCGACTTCCACGCCCAGTACCATGCCATCGGCAAAATCTACACCTACCGCATCTGGAACCACGCCACCCGGCCGGCCATCGACCGCAACCGCGTCTGCCATGTGCCGGTCGCGCTGGATCTCGCGCTGATGCGCCAGGCCTTGCCCGCGCTCGTGGGGCGCCACAATTATGCGGCCTTTCGCGACACCGGCAGCATCGAGCGCAACCCGGTGCGCACCTTGCAGGATGTCGCCCTGGCCATCGACGGACCGCGCATTACGCTAACCTTCCAGGGCGACGGCTTCCTCTACCACATGGTGCGCATTCTGGCCGGCACGCTGGTCGCCGTCGGCCAAGGCAAGCTGCCGCCAGACGCTGTCACCGAACTGCTGATCAGCGGTGAGCGCAAACTGGCCGGCAAAACCATGCCGCCCGAAGGACTCTGCCTGGAGCGCGTGCTCTATGACCCGCCGCTCTTTGATGAATTCTTCCAACAGACCGGCCAAGGAGGCGATTTTCATGGTTAATCCAAACTGGAACGCCCGCACCAACCTGACCATGCTGACTGACTTTTATGAGCTGACCATGTCCAAAGGCTATTTTGATCAAGGCCTGCAGGACACCATCGCCTACTTTGATCTCTTCTTCCGTGCCGTGCCGCAGGACGGCGGTTATGCCATCATGGGCGGCGTCGAGCAAATGATCGATTACCTCGAGGATTTGCGCTTCACCGACGACGACATTGCTTACCTGGAGAGCGCGCAGATCTTCAGTGCGGCCTTCCTTGAATACCTGCGCGCCTTCCGTTTCAACTGCGACATCTGGGCCATACCCGAAGGCACGCCGATCTTCCCCAACGAGCCCATCGTCAAGGTGCGCGGCCCGATCATCCAGGCTCAGCTGATCGAAACCATGCTGCTGGTCACCATCAACCACCAGAGCCTGATCGCCACCAAGACCTCCAGGATCGTCCGTGCGGCCAAGGGGCGGCCGGTCATGGAATTTGGCGCCCGCCGCGCTCAGGGCTACGACGCGGCCGTGCTGGGGGCGCGTGCCGCCTATATTGCCGGGGCGGCCGGCACATCCTGCACCATTTGCAGCCAGCAGTTCGGCATTCCCACCCTCGGCACCATGGCCCACAGCTGGGTGCAGGCCTTCCCGTCCGAGTACGAGGCCTTCGCCGCCTATGCCCGCTCCTTCCCCGGCGGCACGGTGCTGCTGGTCGACACCTACAACGTCCTCAAGTCGGGCCTTCCCAACGCCATTCGCGTTGCCCGTGAAGTCCTGGAACCGCTTGGCCAGCGCTTGCGCGGCATTCGCATTGACAGCGGTGACCTCGCCTACCTGACGCAGCGCGCGCGCGAAATGCTCGACGCAGCGGATCTACAGGACTGCAAGATCACCGTCAGCAATGCGCTCGACGAATACATCATCCGCGACCTGATCCAGCAGGGCGCGGCCATCGATTCCTTCGGCGTCGGCGAACGGCTGATCACTTCGCGCGCCGAGCCGGTCTTCGGCGGCGTTTACAAGCTGGCTGCCATCGAGAGCAACGGCACGATCAAACCCTGCATGAAGTTCTCTGAAAATACCGGCAAAATCACCAACCCCGGCAACAAGGAGCTGTGGCGCTTTTACGACCGCGCCACCGGCAAGGCCGTGGCCGACCTGATCACCTTGGCCGGTGAGACCATCGACGAAAATGAGCCCTACGAAATCTTTGATCCGGTCAACACCTGGAAGCGCAAGTCGTTGGCCAATTTTACCGTGCGCAAACTGCTCGAGCCGATCTATGTCAGCGGCCAGCTCGTTGCCCGCCGCGTGCCAATCGAGGAGAGCCGCGAGACCTGCGCCCGCGAGATCGAGCACCTCTGGGAATCCCTCAAACGTTTCGAAAATCCGCAAGCTTACTATGTCGACCTGTCCCGGCAACTCTGGGACGTTAAGGATCAACTGCTGCACGCCAATCTGGAAATGATCTAGGCAGCCAATCAAGAAAGGAAAACCATTATGTCAACACAGGCAATCATCACCATGGCCGACGGCGGGCGCATCGTCGCCGAGCTCGATGCCACCCAGACCCCCGAGACCGTCGCCAACTTCGTCAAGCTGGCCAACGAACATTTTTACGATGGACTGATCTTTCACCGCGTCATCCCCGGTTTCATGATCCAGGGCGGCTGCCCCGACGGCACCGGTATGGGCGGCCCCGGCTACCAGATCAAGGGTGAATTCACCAGCAACGGCGTGGCGAACGCCATCAAGCACGATCGCGGCGTTTTGTCGATGGCCCGCTCGTCCAGCCCCAATTCGGCCGGTTCGCAATTCTTCATCATGCACCAGAAGTCGCCTCACCTCGACGGTCAATACGCCGCTTTTGGCCGCGTGATCGCAGGGCTCGACGTGCTCGATCAGATCGCCGCGACCGAAACCGGTCGTCAAGACCGCCCGACAACGGAGCAGAAAATTGCCACGATTACCATCGCTGAATCGCCTGATGTACAAGAAAAGGCGGCAGATTAGCTGGAAAATTGGCACATTCACCAAAATCGCCCTTGCAATCGCGCAAATGATGTGATAATATGGGGCAAGGTCATCATCTTGAATGGATCATATGTGTCAAGAAAGCTTCCTTTTATCGGGAATGCGTGTCTTCGGAATCATGGATCACCAGTTCAGCATTATGCCCGAAAATTATTTAAGGAGGCATTAACACATGCCGGACAAAACACTCGTTTGCAAAGATTGCGGAAACCAGTACGTCTTCTCAGAAGGCGAACAGAACTTCTACAAAGAGAAGGGGTTCGAGAATGAACCTCAGCGTTGCCCCGACTGCCGTCGCGCCCGTAAACAACAGCGCAACAACAGCCGCTTCAACAACAACAGCTGGTAATCCGAATTATACAGCACTAAAGAAAGCCGTCAGCGCAAGCTGGCGGCTTTTTTGTATTGGTGGATTTGGACCGCGGTCTTTACAAAAACATTTGGTCGGGTTTATAATAAAAACATAGGATATCACATTGAGCGGTATCCACTAGTTACTCAGATGACTAAGTAACCGTCGAGCCCCTACTCGGCGGTTACTGCTTTTTAGACTGACTTAGAAGAACTACACTGATCATTATGATCAGGTACAAAACAACTTTTCACATTCAATTCATGGCTGATCAAGATCCTGCCACGATCAGCGGCACGACCATCTCCTGATGGCACAGACCGGCGTGATGCCCCTTGAAGGGTGTGTGCGGCCGAACGAAGGGCGAGCGGTAGCGGATGATCGTGCCGCCGGTGGCGCAGGCCAAGTAGTCGCCGATGAAATCGTCGATCTTGTGATGCGGCGTTCCTGGACCGAACAGACCACGCGCAAAAACCTCCTCGCGCGGCAGTAGCAGATAGCAGTCGCCGAACATCGCCTCGAAGCGCTGGGCAAATTCGAGCTTGCGTTCGGGTTTGACGAACAGCGAGATGGCACGTGATTCCAGCGAGGGCGGCAGAATCAGACAGTCGCTGAGCTCGGGGATGTCATCGAGATAGACCTCGCGCTCAACCTCGATTTGCCCGTGGTCGGCGGAGATGATAAACAGGGTGTCCTTGATTGTCTGCGCCAGTTCGCCCAGAAGCAAGTCACTGGCCGCGACATCGGCGCGCACGGCGGTGCTATAAGGCCCTTCGCTGTGCATCAGCGTATCGGGCTCGTGCCAGTAGACCAGCACCAGCTGCGGTCCGTCCTGGGCGCACAGTTGACGAATGCGTTCGGCCATCAACGCCAGGCTGGCAAAGCCGTTGGGGTCGAAGGGCGGCATGACCTTGGTGACCGTGACAGCAGGGGCAGCTCGGCCGATTTGCGTGACCAAGTCGACATAGGGCAGGAGCAATTTGCCGGGCGAGGGCGTAACCGTGTGGCCGCTGAAGGTGTCGCGGTCGAGAAAAAGATCGACGACCCGGCCGTATTCGCGAAACCACGGGCTCCAGCCCAGCCAGCCGTGCTCCAGCGGCGACAGGCCGGACATCAGGGTGGTGGTGGCGGCCGTGGTGGTGCAGGGGTAGACCGAGGACAAATCGTCGACTTTGTGTGAGCGCAGGAAACTGTCGGTCGGCAGCAGATTCTCGAGAATGTCGCTGCCCAGACCATCGAGAATGATCAGCACGGTGTTTTTGCGCGGCTTTGCCAGATGGCCGTCGAGCAAGGGCAGCCCAGGGTGCGGGCAGGCGGCGCCGTAGCTGTGCAGCAGCGAGGCCGACAGGCTGAGAATGCTGTGATCGTAATTCGGAAAATAAATGCTCATAACATTATTATACATGAAAATTTGCCGTTTCTATGCTAAGCTTGAACGAGAATCATACGACCATGTGGGGTCCGCAGCATGAAAAATCGCGTCCTGGAAATTTTGCAATCCAGCGCCGGCTTTGTCTCCGGTGAGAAACTGAGCCAGCAACTGGGCGTTACTCGGGCGGCGGTCTGGAAGGCGGTTCACGCTCTGCAGGCGGCCGGTTACCCGATTGAGGCCGTGTCCAATCGCGGTTACTATCTGGCTCCCGGGGCCGATATTTTGTCGCAACAGGAGATCATCAAAAGCCTCGACGCCGCAGGTCTGACCCCATTCATAAATCAAGTGAATTACGAAGCGAGCACCGACTCAACCAATCGTCTGGCGCGACAGGCTTCTGATCAGGGCGCGCCGGACTTCAGCTTGTTTGTCGCCGAACGCCAGACGGCCGGACGCGGGCGGCGAGGCCGCGCGTGGCTGTCGGACAGCCGTGACGGACTCTGGTTTTCCCTGCTGCTGCGACCACAGGGCGAGACCGCCGACTTGGCACGCATAACATTGTTTATCGGTCTTTGCGTGGCCGAAGCGCTCAATACGCTCGGCACAACAGTCGGCCTCAAATGGCCCAATGACTTGGTCGCGACCGGCAGCGGCCGCAAGCTCGGTGGCATCCTGACCGAGATGACCGTCGAAGAAAATACCGTCCATGCCCTGATTGTCGGCATCGGTCTCAACATCAATACGCAGACCTTCACCGCCGAACTGGCCGGGATCGCCACGTCGCTGGCGCTGGAAACCGGCAGCGCTTACCGCCGTGCCGATGTGCTGGCGGCGATCCTGCGCGTTCTGATCCGGCGCTATCCGTCCTATCGGCAGACCGACCTTTGGCTGCCGGATTATCGCCGTCTTTGCCTGACCTTGGGCCGCGAGATCCGGGTCGAAAGTGCTGCCGGCAGTTGGACGGCGCGCGCCGTTGATTTGGACGAACAGGGCGAGCTGGTGGTTGTAGACACAACCGGCCAACGCCAAACGGTTCGTTCCGGCGAGGTTTCGGTGCGCGGTTTGCTGGGCTTTGCCTGATTGTAAACCAAGCGGATCCTGTTAGGTTGACAATAACCCGGGAATTGCCTATACTCAGAGGCATCCCGGAGGTACGCTATGAAAATCACCATTCGCGACATGACGCTCATCGCCCTTTTCACCTGCCTGACCATCATCGGCGGCAAAATCAGCATCGCCGTGCTGGCCATCCCCTTTACCTTGCAGTTTCTCGTCGTCTTGCTGGCCGGCATCCTGCTCGGCGCGCGGCGTGCCTTGCTGTCGCAGGCGCTCTACCTGCTGCTCGGCCTGATCGGCCTGCCGGTCTTTGCCACGGGCGGCGGGCTGGCGTATGTATTGAGCCCATCGTTTGGCTTTCTGCTGGGCATGTTGGTAGCGTCAGGACTGGTTGGCTTTTTGTGCGACCGAGTTGACCCCAATCGTGACCGACTCAAGGTCTGGCAGGTGCTGCCCATCAACCTGGCCGGCCAGTTGGTCGTTTATATCTTTGGTGTCACTTATCTTTTTTTGATCAAGAATTTCTACAGCGGCCAGAGCATGACCCTGTTTACTGCCATCGAATTCGGCATGCTGCCCTTTTTGCTGATTGATACGCTCAAAAGCCTGCTCGCCGCCATCCTCGGACCGCGCCTGCGCAAGCTGACTCGCCAATTTGTAACGCCGGCGGGAACATCTGCGGTTGATTCTTCGTCCAACAGCAAAGGAGTTGATGATCCATGAGAAAAGCTCGCCTGCTTGTGTTGCTGATGGTAGTAGCGTTGACGGCCCTCAGCCTGACCGGCTGCCCGATCGCCCAACTCAAAACAGCCACCGCCACCGCCGCCACCACGACAACCCATACGACAGCAGAAGATCAGTATACTTGGCAAGGCACCATCATCGAAATCTATGAAGGCGGCACGGCTTTTCTGGCCGCCGTCGACACCGATTACCAAACGATGCTCGGCGACAAAGCCAGCGTTTCGCTCTACGACGATGCTATCGTTGTACGCGACGACACCGGCGAAGCCATCGATTTGGCGAGCGTGCCTGTCAGCACCGCGGTCATCGTGACCATCACAGGCGGCATTCGCGAAAGCTACCCCGTCCAGGTTAGCGCCATCGAGGTGCGGGTTATCCTGGCCGACTAAAACTGATCAACCATCAACGCAAAAGCCAAAGCCCGGCGGTTACCGTCGGGCTTTGGCTTTTTGGCATCCCTGCCATTATTGTTTGTCTGTCCGGCGGAGTCCCCGGATCAGACGGTCACGCTGTCACTCGGTGTTACCCCAATAGGTGACAGGTAAAGGATTCGATGTGATTAATTCGCCAGCAATTACATAGGTAATTGCATAAAAGTATTCTGTTCCGATATCAAGGCCGATGCCGTCATCAAAATAGAATGTCGTGTCCAAATTGGTAATATAGGTAATATGTCCATCAACTGGGTATGCTGGGTTTTCATTGGTGGTACTGCGAACGACTTTGTAGCCATCAAATCGCCCGTCGTTAGGGCCCAATGTCCAAGTCAGTTGAACTCCGGTCGTTGTGCCATTACCGGACAGCACAGTATCAAAACTCTCGGTAGGAGCTGGCGTATGCGCTGGTCCAGTATACTTCAGATGCAGTACATTGGAGGGAACCTTTTCACCACCGACAAGATAGGTGATGGCCACATAGTAGTAAGTGTCGGTTTCCAGGTACGCCGGATTGGGGTATTCGTAGGAATTGTCCGCAACAAAGCTGGTATCGGCCCGATTGGATATATAATCCAGGTAGCCGTCGCCAGGATAGAGCGGCGCGGAATTGGTCTTGCTCACGACAACCTTATACCCTTCGAACCCGTCGCCAGGCCCCTGCGTCCAGCTGAGATGGAAACCGCTTGCATCGCTATACCCGCTGAGCACGCGCTCGTAAGCAGGTGCCACATAAGCTGGTCCGTTGTATTTCAGCGCCAGCACGTTCGAGTATTGCTTGCTGCCATCCTTAAAGACATAGGTGACGCCAACGTAGTACTTTTGACCGACGGTCATGTAAGCGCCATTGTAGCTCTTGCTATTGTTGACAGTCATTGTTGTCGCGGCGCGCTCACTAATGGCGGCGATGTAGCCGTTTTCAGGATAGGTCGGTGAACTGTCGCTGGTACTCACGACCACCTTGTAATACTGCAGGATTTTGCCGGAGGGCGAAATCGTCCAGTTCAGACCCCAGCCGCTGCCATTGTTGGTGGCAGCCAGCGTCAGGCCAGCGCTCGGTGCGGTTGTTTCGGCGGTTGTCCCTTCGGTTGTTTCGGGAATCGTCTCGACGGTGGTTTCGGAGGTTTCGACCGTCGTTTCAGTTGGCTTGGTTGTCTCGGTCGGCGGCGAAGTCAACACAGTATCTTCCGACAGCAGCCAGTTGAGCAGGGTGCCGAGGGGCGCAGTGCGGATGATCTCAATGTCAGCTTTGGGGTCTTTTTTGAGTGCCTCGTTGAGCAGCATCTGACGGCCGATTGACAAATTGTTGGCATCTGCGGCTTCCTTGACCTGTGGGTCGGTCGTATAAAGCACCTTGACATCCAGACCTTCGAGCGCCGCCAGCAGATCGCCGGCCTGTCCGTTCTTGAGACCCATGATCTCGTCAGCGAATTCGCGGTCGCGTTTGTCCAAAATCGCTGAGATCAGGAGGTCCTCGTATTCTTCCGGCATTTTCTCGCGCACCAGATTGACCCAGGCCACGATGGCCGCGTGGTATTCCTGCCCGATCCACTCGATATCAGAATTATTGAGCAACTCCCAGGCGTCAGAATTCAGCGGCGTGACCTGCGTAACAATGCGGTCGGCATCCAATTCAAATTCAACACTGGGATTAATATCCAGAGACAGATAAACCTTGCCGGCCTGGGGCGCGAAAATATTGGCCAGCAAGAGGCCGGTGCAAAGCAGCAGAACCACGCAGGCTGCGGCCAGTGCCGGCACCATCCAGCGCCGGTGGGAGACCGGCCGGGCAACGACTTCGGGCAACGCGACCGACTGGCCGACAAACATTTCCTTGCGCGCCGGCACCTTGATCAGGTCGCATTCATTGGTAAAAACATAAGCATCCTTGGTCTGAATTTCCATGATGATTCCCTGTTTCATGACTGGGCCTCCTTGCTGTAGGTGGTGAGATAGCCCTTGATGACTTCCAGGTCGCTGCTGAGCAGCAAGGCCAGAAAGATGATGCCGGGGCGGTTGCGTTCGATGGTTTTAAGCGGAATATCGCAGTTGCGGGACAAATCCGCTGCCGGCAGTCGACATTCGCGTTCGAAGCGCTGCAGCAGCTTGGGGGTGGTGATCAGCATACGGGCGACACGGATACAGGTCAGACGTGTGTCGCGGTGACGGGGAAAGACCGTGATCAAATGATGCAATGACAGGTTGAAATCCAATAGCCGCAAACGCAGCTTGACCAGCTCTTCCTCAATCTCCAGGTTTTCCCAGATCCGGTCGCCCGGTACGCTGCCCAGGATGTCGGTGAACGATTCACCGTGTTCCGCTTCGCACTGGCTGAAGGTAAGCACCTGCCGGTTGCGCCTTTGCTGTCGTATCCAGTCGATGATCCGGCGATTGATGATGAGACCGGCGAAACGGAGAAAGGGGACATTGGTTTCCACGATATAATGGTCGAGGGCGTCGTTGAAGGCGGTCAACGCAATGCTGTATTCATCAGACTGCTCGATGTCCGGCAGCTGCAACATGCGCCGCAGCACCCCTTTGATGTAGGGCAGACAGTCCATGATAACCTGGTTGCGCAATTCCTCATCGCCTGCCTGGATCAAGCGAACCTTGTCTTCGAGGCGGACAACATTGACCGCGTCGTCACCCAGCGATCTTTCTTCAGCGAGGACATCCTGCAGGGCTGCCAGAAGCTGAAACATTAGCGAATCCTCCTGTCGGGGGCGTCTTGGTTGATGAGCTCATACTGGATAATACGAAAGTCGCTCATCGTTTCAGAGGGTGTTTCGAAAAATATGTCACAATTTGTCACGAATTGACTAAATTATATCTTAAAACAGCGGTCTGGGCAAATTGATGGCAAACGAAAAGGCCACCCCTTGACAGAGATGGCCTTTGCATGTCTCGAAAGACTGGCTTACTTTTTGGCGTCAGCTTTGCCCATGTAGCTCAGCAACTCAACGGTGCGATTGGAATAACCCCACTCGTTGTCATACCAGGAAACGACTTTGAAGAAGCGCTTTTCGCCCTTGAGGTTGTTCTGCAGGGTGGCCAGGCTGTCATAAATCGACGACCGCTTGTCGTGGATGAAGTCGGTGGAAACCAGCTCTTCGTCGGTGTAGCCGAGGATGTCCTTCATGTAGGTCTTGGAGGCTTCCTTGAGCTTGGCGTCAATCTCTTCGATCGAGGTGTCGCGGCTGGCGGTGAAGGTCAGGTCGACAACCGAAACGGTCGGGGTCGGGACGCGGAAGGACATGCCGGTCATTTTGCCTTTGAGCTGGGGCAGCACTTCGCCGACGGCCTTGGCGGCGCCGGTGGTGGAGGGAATAATGTTGATGGCGGCCGCACGACCACCGCGCCAATCCTTCTTGGAAGGGCCGTCAACGGTCTTCTGGGTGGCGGTGTAGGAGTGAATGGTGGTCATCAGGCCCTGCTCGATGCCGATGCCTTCTTTGAGGATAACGTGGCATAGCGGCGCGAGGCAGTTAGTGGTGCAGGATGCGTTGGAAACGATGTTGTGCTTGGATGAATCGTATTCGACTTCGTTGACGCCCATGACGATGGTCTTGACTTCACCTTTGCCGGGCGCGGAAATGATGACTTTTTTGGCACCGGCTGCAATGTGGCCTTTGGCCTTCTCGGAATCGGTGAAGAGGCCGGTGGACTCGATGACATAGTCAACGCCCATCTTGCCCCAGGGCAGATCGGCTGGCTCGCGAGTGGCCATGACGCAGCGGACTTTGTGGCCGTTGACCACGAGGGTATCGTCATCGGCCAGATCGGGGCTGCTCTTCTCGGTCTTGACATCGTGCTTGAATTTGCCCTGGACGGAATCGTATTTGATCTGGTAAGCGAAATAGTCAGCGTCGGTCGAAATATCGACGACAGCGACGACATCGATTTCTTTGCCCAACAGTCCCTGGTCGCAGATGGCCTGGAAAACCATGCGGCCGATGCGGCCAAACCCATTGATACCTACTTTAATTGCCATGTGATCAGTCCTCCTAAAATTTCTCCCTAAATAGGGTTATATAACTACTGTATCATTACAAGTTTAGCCGAAATTTCGGACAAATACAACTGAAAACGCTCTGCCAGAGTGTATAAATAACGCGTCGTAACCGCCATTTGTCTTGTGAATAATGGCAGGTTTTGTCGAAAATTGTCGGATGAATCCATCTGGCAAGCATCGGGCAATCGCGCGACAATAGCATCATCGCTCGAAGGGGGGGTGATGCTATGTTCAAATCGTACCGCTTTCGGATATATCCCAGCCAAAGTCAGCTGGTGAGAATGGCGGAAAACTTCGGTTGCGCGCGTTATGTGTACAACCAACTGGTCGAGCGGCAAAGTGAAAATGGCCTGATCGATCGTGCACTCGAGCAGCGCCTGATTGCCGAACTTTGCCGCGCCGAACCCTGGATCCAGGGGGTCAACCCATCGATTGTCTTTCATGCATTCGATCACTACAATTATTCGCTACAGCGCAGCAAGACGCTCAACAAAAAGCTGCGCTTTATCAGCCGGCAGCGCGAATCCTTCTGTTTGAGCAATTATTGCCGGGCGATCAGGATTAACGCGAAATCGGTCGCCATCAACCCAATCGGCGATCTCAAGGCGCGCATGCCCCGCTTGCCCTGCGGCAAGATCTTAAACACGACAGTCATCAAGGCGGCATCCGGCCGCTACTACATGAGCGTGCTGACGCAGCAGGACGACATCAGCGTGACGCCCGTGATTAGTAAAGACAAAATCAACTGCATCGGCATTGATATGGGCATCAAGCATTTCCTGACCCAGTCCGATGGCGTCCACGTCGAAAACCCTCGCTATTTTCAAGACGGTCTCGATCGTATGAAACGATTGCAAAAAGACCTGGCTCGTAAAACCAAAGGCAGCGCTAACTACAACAAACAGCGCCAAAGAATCGCTCGCCAGCACGAGCGAATCGTGACCCAGCGCAACGCCTTTCTCCACAAAGAATCCACCCGCATCGTTCGCGAAAACGACATCATTGCCGTCGAATCCCTCGGCATCAGCGATCTGCTCGAACAAAAAAAGATTTCGTTGCAGATCAATGACGCCGCCTGGCGCAAGTTCATCACGATGCTGGCCTACAAAGCCCAGTGGTACGGAAAGCAACTGATTCAGATCGATCGTTACCACCCATCATCCAAGACCTGCTGCAAATGCCGCTACATCATCAAGAGCATGCCCCTTGTCATTCGCGAATGGCAGTGCCCCCAGTGCGAAACCCAACACGATCGCGACACCAATGCCGCGATCAACATCATGATTGCCGGCGTCAAAATCTACCAAAAGCAACACCCCAAACTCAACCAACAGCTTATCCCGGTCCTCTCGGGCCGTCGATAATAAAAACTACCGCATATCTTGCGGGAAGTAACGCCTGTGGAGAGGGCTCACTCCCCTCGGCGAAGCAGGAAAGAGGCAATGGGCCGATCCAAGGGCCATTGCGCGTAAGCGATGGTCTAAGGCGACGCTCCTATTGCAGCGCAAGCAAGATTCGAACCCTGGGCTGCTCCTAAATTAAGGTTTAAATTGACTTTTCGCAAATGAAATGGTAACATTTCATTTGCTTGGAGAGATGGCTGAGTGGCTTAAGGCGCGCGACTGGAAATCGCGTGATGGCTAATACCCATCCGAGGGTTCGACTCCCTCTCTCTCCGCCAACAAAAAACGGCATCGCGAAAGCGGTGTCGTTTTTTGTTGGCGGAGAGAGAGGGAGTCGAACAAGGAAGCATCTCTCCATACACCAGCAATGTTTTGCCGTTCTTGCGGGGAGTGAGTTAAACAATAAAACCAAGTGCCCGGTTTGCGATAACAAACCGGGCACTCCAATGGGTTTTTTGACTAAATAATACTAAATATTGAAGCTTTTTTGATTATCTGCGGTTGAGAAGTGTATCGTCCAAAGCGAGACCGGCAGCACTTCTGTACTTGTCGTCCACAACCTTGACGTGTTTGGCGCTGAAAAGCAAGATACTGACAATGCTGATAATGCCGATAATACCAACAGCAAAAAAGGCAGACTGACTGCCAGCCTTTGAGGTTTCCTGTGTGACCGCTGAGGTTATCTGAATGTTCATAAGCATCGCAATAATCATCGGGCCGAAAGCCTGTATTGCATTAGCAACAGGGTTGACGCATGCGAAAACGCTCGGGAAGTCCTCGCGTCTCCAGTACTGAGCGGCAGCGGACACCGTAAAGTTGCTCGACGCTCCCATAAAAATAGCAACGCAGAACATTCCAATCAGCAGGAAGACAACTTCGTGGATTGCACCAACAAACCCGCCAACAATCATAATAGCCACAGAAACAGCGACTGCAAATTTAGTGCCGAATTTTGTGTCAAGAACACCCAGCAGCCAGCTGCCAAAGCAAGCAACAACTGCCACGCCGATCATGACAACTTTAAAACCGCCAATAGGTTTAAGTTGCTCGCTGAATTCTCCGAGTATTGACACAGACTGTGTCATGAGGCCGACGGCGCAAAACAATAAAAAGCCCATTGGTATGGTAATGAACCAGAAATCGCGGTTTTTCAAAGTGTGACCTAGCGTCCAGACGGAGGTTGCCTTGGCTTTGATCTCAGCTTCCATCATCGATTTAGCGACTTCGGGGGTGATATTTTTGTCATTATCGCGGTATGCGCCGCACTGTTCAGGATAATCGGTTACGAAGAACGCGCCGATGAGCAGGCCGACGGCGCTGACGATGAAGAACGGCAGAAAGGCGCCGAAAACACCCCAGCTGGATATTGATGTTGCGAAAAATCCAATCACACCGTTCGCAATCGGGAAGGCAAAGGTGGCGAGACCCATAACAGTGCCCTTCCGTCGCGGGAACCATTGACCGACCAGAATGCCGATTGATAACGTGGAGTACAGAACAACAAAGACCGTCTCAAGTCCATAGCAAATTTGCCATAAAAGTCGTGTATCACTCGGTGTGCCTTGAGGCGTATTGCCCGGAATTAGCATAACGCCAAGAGCAAGCGCGAGTGAAACGATACCCAGCACAATGCTGACCTTTTTAACGTTCTTAATTTTTCCGATAAAGCGAACCAAAATGAGTTGCAAAACGATGCCAATCAGAAGGCTGATTGTATAAATTGTCGACACCGTTGCAGCTCCGCCGTACATGCTCGAGAGGACGTTCATCGGGTAGTTTGTGAACACCATGAAGGACACAAATGCGATAGCCTGATAGATGATTAGCATCCAGCCTCTGAACCCAAAATTAATTGTTTTCTTTTGCTCCATATAGACTCCCCTTTAATTTGTGTAGTAGTTATTAATGTCCCTCTCCAAGGACGAGGTGGCTTTGTGTCAAAGTCTCGGTCAGCTGTTTCCCTCCTTCTCAGTACTTACGATCAATTACATGCTCATTATGGCACTCAATCCGCCACGATGCAACCGCTAACGTTTATAGTGCAACACATCCATACGCGTCGTCTCTGTCATGTTCTCTGGTTTATTTTCAACTAATTGTATAGCACGTCGCCTTGAAATTTTGTATTATCTCGATTTTAATTTCGATTGATATATATGTACTATATAAACAAAGCTATCATAAATTATAATATCAGTCAAGTCCAGAATGTTGGTGTAAATTCACTTTCTCCTGTGAGTTTAAAACATTTAAAAAATAGATGATAATTACGTTTTGAAATTCAAAATCGCGATGCTGAAACACCATTCCGGAGAGATATTAAATGATTCTGTTCCCAAATTCTCCCTACGCGGTTATAATAGAAAAAATACCTATTTCAAATCGTTCGTCAGATGGAGATTGACTTATGGAGCTGCTCAAGAAGAGAATTCGCGCGGATGGCCGCGTTAAAGACGACCACATTATCAAGGTGGACAGCTTCCTCAATCACCAGATTGACATCGAATTGCTCGAAGAAATCGGCAAAGAATTTCGCCGCCTGTTTGACGGTGAACAGATCACCAAGATCATCACCATTGAAGCCAGCGGTATCGCCATCGCCTGCGTGGCGGCCAAGCATTTCAACGTACCGATTGTCTTTGCCAAAAAGTCCGAGAGCAAGAACATTGACGGTGAGGTGTACCGCACCACCGTGACCAGTTACACTCGCGGCAAGGACTATGTCGTAATCCTTGAGAAGCGCTATCTGACACCGGAAGACCGGATCATCATCATCGACGACATCTTGGCAACTGGCGAAGCACAACGCGGCCTGCTCGACATCTGCAAACAGGCCGGTGCTCAGGTTGCCGGCATCGGCATCGTTATCGAGAAGGGCTTTCAGGGCGGCGGCGACAAGCTCCGAGCGGCGGGTTACAACCTGCAGAGCCTGGCAATTATCGACAAAATGGACAACAATTCCATTCTGTTTCGCGAATCCTGACTAGCGCTCCTCACGGAAGTAAGGCTGCCCAAGATTGCCCGGCGGCTGATTTTCGCGTTTTCTGCGCATTGAAACAACAATCAGCACGATGATCGTCACCAGATAAGGCAACATTTTGAACAGTTCCTGCGACGAGCGGGTCAGACCTGGGATGTAGAAAAAGAGCCAGAAGAGAACGCCAAACAGATAAGAACCCCAGATGGCATTGATCGGTTTCCAGCGTGCGAAGATAACCAGCGCCACGGCCAGCCAGCCAAGTTTTTCGATGCCGCTGTCGTTGGCCCAGGTGCCCTTGATATAGTCCATAACATAGTACAGGCCGCCCAGGCCAGTGATCAGCGCACCCGTGCAGGTCGCCAGGTATTTGTAACGAATGACGCTAATACCTGCGGCATCAGACGTCGCGGCGCTCTCACCGACAGCGCGCAGATTGAGCCCCTTGCGCGTCCGGGCAAAAAACCAGCTGGCGAAGATGGCCAAGATGATCGCCAGGTAGGCCATAAACCCAAGCGAAGAGAAAACGGGCGTACTGTCCAGGAAGGGCAATGTCTCGCGATAGGCGCTACTGGTTGCGGCGACCGAGATCTGGCCGACACCACCGGCGAGATTGTTCATGCCGCCGCCAAAAAAGTTGGCGACACCGGCACCGAAAATAGTCAATGTCAGGCCGGTCACATTCTGATTGGCCCGCAGTGTGATGGTCAGGAAGCTGTAGATCAGACCGGCCAGGACCGAAGCGGCAATCGCACAAATCAGCGAAATCAGCAACCCGACCCAGGGGATGGGCGCGCTGACGTTCATTTCATACCAGAAAGCACCGGCCAGCCCGGCGATGCCGCCCAAGTACATAATGCCCGGCACGCCGAGGTTCAGACTGCCGGACTTTTCGGTCAGAATCTCACCGATGGAGCCAAACAGGATGACCGTACCGAAGACAATGGCCGCCTGCAAAAGTGACAAAAGTTGAGTCATCTCAGTTGCCCCCCTTTCTGGTGCGGAAAATCAGCCGGTATTTTGTAAAAAATTCGCTGCCGATGATGAAGAACAGGATGATGCCCGTGATCATCTGTGAGGCGTAATCGTTGAGGTTAAATTGCGAGGCGATCTGAATGGCGCCCTTTTCCATAAAGACCAGCAAAGCCGCGACCATAATCATGGTGAACGTATTGAACTTGGCCAGCCAGGCCACAATAATAGCCGTGAAGCCGATGCCACCGGAGGTGCTGGTCGAAATGGTGTGTGACGAGCCCGCGACGGCGATATACCCAGCCAGCCCGCAGATCGCGCCCGAGATCATCATCGTGCGGATAACAACCCACTTGACGCTGATACCGATGTAGCGCGCCGTACGCTCGGACTCGCCGACGACCGAAATTTCATAGCCTTGTTTGGAGTAGCGCAGATAAATGAACATGACCACTGTCAACGTCAAAACGATCAGGACGTTTAGCATGTAGCGCTGTTCGAAGATGGCAGGAAACCAGCCGGCCTTGGTCTGCTGGTTGATGATGCCCACGGTGTTCGAACCAAACGGGTTCTCCCATTCAGCCACAAAATAGGATGTCAGCTGGATCGCCAGATAATTCATCATCAAGGTGAACAGTGTTTCGTTAGTGCCAAACCGCGCCTTGAAAAAAGCCGGGATCAAGCCCCAAAGCGCTCCCGCCACCAGGCTGACGGCAAATGACAGGACGAGCAGCAGCCAGGTCGGCATTGAGTTGCCGAAATAGATCATGACCGCCGCCGTCGCGATACCGCCAACCAGGACCTGCCCCTCGGCGCCGATATTCCAGAAGCGCATTTTAAAGGCGGGAGCCAGACCGATGCCAATGCACAGCAGCATCATCAGATCGCGCAGGCTGACCCAGAAGCGACGGTCCGACCCGAAGTTGCCCTCAAACATGGCCACATAGACCTTGATCGGATTTAATTTGACGATGGCGTAGATGACGACAGCGCTGACCACCAGAGCAAGCACCAGGCCGATCAGCCGGATCAGCCAGCTTTGCCAAATCGGCAGGGCATCGCGCCGGGCAATGCGCAGCAAGGGTACCTTATGAAATTGACTCATCTTCTTTTTGCCCTCCATGTTTGGTCATCATCATGCCGACCTCGTTTTTGACGGCACCCTTCCCCGGAATAATGCCGCTGACCTTGCCGCCGCAAAGGACCAAGATCCGGTCGCACAATTCAAGCAGAACATCGAGGTCCTCGCCGACAAAAATAACCGCAACGCCGTTTTGCTTTTGCTGATTGATCAGATCATAAATTGTGTAGGATGAATTAATATCCAGTCCCCGCACGGCATAGGCCGTCATCAGCACGGTCGGCGAGGCAGAAATTTCTCGGCCGACCAGCACCTTTTGCACATTGCCGCCCGATAGCCGACGCACCGGGCTCAACAGACTGGGTGTTACCACGCTCAGATCGCGTACGATTGCTTTGGCCAAGCTCTTTGGCGCTTTGCGGTCAGTAAAAATGGAACGACCACTGCGAAACGACCGCAGCATCATGTTGTCGGACAAATCCATGTTGCCGACCAGTCCCATGCCGAGACGGTCCTCGGGTACAAAGGACAGCGTCACGCCCAGCGAGAAGATCGAGCGCGGATCCTTACCTTTCAACTGGATTTGCTTGCCGCTGACAGGGTCGATATAGAGAATGCTCCCCGCTTCAATCGGCTGCAGTCCGGCAATCGCTTCCAGAAGTTCCTTCTGGCCGCAACCTGAAATACCGGCAATGCCGAGAATTTCGCCCGAAAACGCAGTAAATGAAACATCGGAGAGCCTTGAAATGCCTTCGCTATCGCGAACCGTCAGTCCTTCGACGACGATGCGCGGTTGGGGATCGACCGGTTCAGGCCGATCAATGTTGAGGGCGACTGAACGCCCGACCATCATACGGGTCATTTCGGCGGCGTCCAACTCGCAGGTTGGCCGTTCGCCAATGAATTGACCACGGCGCAGCACGACAACTCGATCGGATATTTCTTCGACCTCGTTCAATTTGTGCGTGATGATGACGATAGCCTTGCCGCTGTCGCGCATGTTGCGCAAAATCGTGAAAAGTTTTTCGGTCTCCTGCGGTGTCAGAACAGCCGTCGGTTCATCAAGGATCAAAATATTGGCGCCGCGGTAAAGCACCTTGATGATCTCGACCGTTTGCTTTTGCGAAACGGACATGTCATAAATCTTCTGCTCAGGATCGACATCAAAACCATACAACGCGCAGATTTTGCGGATCTGCTCGCCGACGGCCCGAAGATCGAGCCAGCCTTTGCCGGTCATGCCTAGAATAATATTTTCCGCTGCCGTCAGCACATCAACCAGCTTGAAATGCTGATGAACCATGCCAATACCCAGCTTATATGCATCCTTTGGGCTGCGAATAGAAACGTCCTGTCCGTCGATCATGATGCGGCCGCCGTCCGGGAAATAGATGCCGGACAGTATATTCATCAGCGTTGTTTTGCCGCTGCCGTTTTCGCCCAGTAGCGCAAGTATCTCACCATTGTAAATATCCAGATTGATCTGATCGTTCGCGATGACCGAATCAAATGTTTTGCTGATGTCGCGCATGCAGACGGCCGGTGTGGCGTTTTGCATAATTGTATACCCCTTGAAAATCATAGAAAGGGCCACTTTGATCGTGGCCCTTTCCAATCATCATTTTGTTATGGCTTATTGAGCGTTGAGCTCGGTGATGCCATCAATACGCAGACCAAAGTAAGGGGCGCTGCGCAGGGTGGATTCGTGGAAAATGCCATTCGAAATTGCTTCGCCGGTGTCGCCAGCCCAGTCGCCGTTGGTATCGATGGCCAGATAGGTGGTGATTTTCTCGCCGCCGACCGTGAACTTGGCGGTGTCGAAGACATTGAGGCTGCCGTCCTTGAGGGCAGTTTCGATCTCGGTAACCTTGGCGGCTGTGCCGTCAGCGCAGCTTTCGCCCAGCGCGGAGATCATGACGGCGTCATCGTTGTAGCCCTTGGCCCAGTCGGTGATGATTTCTTCGCCGTTCTTAAGGCAATTGAAGGCGTAAGTGTAGTAGACGCCCCAGTTGTTCTGCGCGCTGGTCAGAGCAGCAGTCGGAGCGACCGAGAGCATGTCGACGTTGTAGCCGACGCAGTAGACGGTTGTGCCGCCATCCAGCAGAGCCTGGCAGGCCGCAGGAGCGCCGGTGGAGTCGGCATGCTGGCTGAGAATGATGCAGCCCGAGGAAACCAGCGCATTGGCGGCTTCGGCTTCCGCGGTCGGATCATACCAGGAGTTGGTGTAGGAAACGTCCATCACGACGTTGCTGACGATCGACTTGACGCCGAGGTAGAAGCCGGTGTAACCGGAGACAACTTCCGCATAAGGGAAAGCGCCGACATAGCCGAGTTTAATGTTGCCGTGGGAATCCATGTTACTGGCTACAACTTTATCATCAGCGACCAGCTCGGCCAGCTTCATGCCGGCGACAACACCCGACACAAAGCGGGATTCAAAGGTATAGTTGAAGGCGTTTTTGAAATTCGGCAGTTTGGAAAGCGCAGCCTGATCGCCGGTCATGGAAACGAACGTTACGTCTGCGTTCTCACTGGCAGCCTGCTGCATATAGCTCTGATGACCGTAACTGTCTGAGAAGATGGTCGTGCAGCCCTGATCGACCAGATCCGTTGCTGTGTCATAGCATTTTTCATCTTCGGTGATGTTGTATTTCCAAATGATCTGATCTTCAGAAATGCCAACCGCTGCGGCCGCAGCCTTGATGCCCTGAATGTGAGCAAAATCGTAGCCGGTGTTTTCGTCATGAACCAGAATGACACCGATTTTGATGCCAGAAACGTTTCCGCCTGTCGTACCACAGGCTGCAATGACAAAGACCAGTGAGATGATGAGCAGCAATGCGACTAACCTTTTCATTTTCTGTCCTCCATATTTATAAAATTTTGCATAAGCAAATTATGCACATTTGAAGTCAAAACGGCGCAAGTTGTCATAAATCTTACGCCGTTGTGATGATCATATCCATCTAATAAAAAAATACCTTATTACGGGCTGATTGTCAATTGGGCGATGGGTGGTTTTTCAATCCACACTTTTATCGATATTAAAGCGCAAAATCTTCTTGGACGTGTTCTTTTCGAACTCCACATCCCTGAGCTTGACCAGATTCACAGCTTTGTAAACAACATTTTTGCTATTCACCTTCTTGACCTCGCCTTCAAAATAGGCCTGCGCATCGGTGATACCGTTGGCCTTCAGCACATCGTAGTTCGGGAAAATTTCGGCGACGATGACGTCTTTACCCTTGTTGGCCCGGCTTTGGCCTTCATAAACCACGACCTCCTCGACGCCAGCGATGTTGGCGATGTCGGTTTCGATCTCCTCCGGGTAGACGTTTTTGCCGTTGCTGAGGATGATCAGGTTTTTCAGGCGGCCGGTGATGTAGATCCAGCCCTCCTCGTCAATGCGGCCAAAGTCACCAGTCCGGAAGAAGCCCTCTTCGTCGAAAACGGCCGCGGTCGCTTCTGGGTCCTGGTAGTAACCGAGCATGACGTTGGGCCCCTTGACGCAAATCTCGCCCTCGCCGTTGGCGTCGGGGTCCTTGATCTTGACCTGCTCATCGATAATCGGCAAGCCGACGCTGCCGCGCTTCTGCAGCTTGTTGCGGTTGCAGGAAACCAATGGCGAACATTCCGTGATGCCGTAGCCGTTCAAGACGGTGATGCCCAGCCCATCGAAGGTATCGATGATATCCTGCCGCAGCGCCGCGCCGCCGCAAATGACCATCTCCAGCTTGCCGCCGAACGACGCGAGCACGCTTTTGAACAACTTGCGGCGGATGTCGATACCGAATTTACGCAGGAAATTACTGACCTTCATCATGGTGCGCAGCATGCCCTCTTTGCCGCTGGCCCGCGCGCCGTCCCAGATCTTGCCGTTCAGCTTCTCGAGAAAGAGCGGTACCAGGACAAGGTGCGAGGGCTGCTGCTCCTTAATTTCGGCGGCGATGTAGCGCAACCCGCTCGAGACATAAATGCACGAGCCCTGCGAATAGTGGCCGACGAAATTGACCGTTGAACCAAAGGTATGGTGCGGCGGCAGGAAGTTGCAAGTCTTGGGCGTGATGGCGAAGTTGTACATGCCATTGGTCATGTCCAGGCATATGTTGGACTGCGACAGCATGACGCCCTTGCCTTTGCCGGTCGTGCCGGAGGTAAAGACGATCGTCGCCATACGGTCGGCGTCGATTTCATAATCGTAATAGCTGGTGTCGCCGCCCTCATAAAGCGCCTCGCCCTTGGCAGCGATGTCGGCAATCTTCAGAGCGTCAGTTGCCACGGGTTCGTCCAGGCAAATCTTGGTTTTCAGGCTGGGCACCTTGAGCTGACAGGCGTCGATTTTAGCTTCAATTGAGCTGGCAAAAAGCACAACCTTGCACTGCGCGGTATTCAAGATGCCAATCATATCGCCGACCGGCAGGTCCCGGTCAATCGGTACTACCACGGCACCAATTGCCATCAGCGTAAAATAGGCGCAGATCCATTCGTACGAGGCCTCACCGATCAAGGCGATGTGCTGGTCGCGGCAGCCCAACGCAATCAAGCCGGTGCCGACGTTGCGAATATGATCGCGGGCTTGCATATAGGTGACGCTGGTCACAGCCGCTTCTTGCGGATTGACTTTGTAAGAGATCGCAATCCGATCCGGGTACTTTTTTGCAACATTTTCCACCATAATCCGGAAGTTCGCAAAGACCGTGGTTTCATAAAGCGGATAATTTTTCGTTTTCATCCCGTTACCTGCTTTTCTCGTAATAATTACTAAATCTGACAACACAACGAATTAAATATATTATAGCGTATTTTGATAATTTTGTATAAGATTATTGAATGGTCAATCTCTCCGCCACCCGCTGCATGACCGCCGCGTCAACCTTGAGCACGCGCCGGTCGTAGGTCAAGAAGCCGTTGGTCTCGTCCTCGACATCGCTGAGCTGGGTGTAGACCGAGGCACACAGGCCTTTGGCGATTTGGGCCGCCACCTCGTCATGAAAGACTTTTTCGATGGCTGTCTGCAAACTGATCGCGTCCTCAAAAAAGCGATATCCATACGTCTTTTGGCGATTGAATGCATGCGCCAGCAATTTGAACGAGTAGCCGCCGAATTCCGACAGGACGATCGGCCGCGGACAGCACGACACGGCGATCGGCTTGAAATAGAGGTGCAGGCTGGTGACATCGCTCAGGTGCTGGTGAAACCAACCGGAGGTGCTGTTGACAAAGCGGGTCGGGTCAAGCTGTTTGGCACGCTGGTAATGGCCGTCGCTGTCGAACTGTCCCCAGCCCTCGTTGAAAAGTGTCCAGAGGGCTATGCAGGGATGGTTGTACAAATGATCAATCGTGTCCTGCAGTTGCCGGATGTAGTTTTTGCGGACGGTTCGGGTACGGATTTTTCGCTTGTCATTAAAGGTGGTATGCCCCAAGGTCGGCAGCGCGGTATCGCGCAGGAACGAATAATGCCCGAGATTGGGCATGTCCTGAAAGATAAATATGCCGAGGGTATCGCATAGGTGATAAAATGCGGCCGGCTCGACCTTGACGTGCTTGCGCAACGTGTTGAAACCCAAGCTTTTCATAGCCAGAATGTCGTTGCGATAGCCGTCGCTGCTGGCCGGCAGATAGAGGCCGTCGCTGAAGTAGCCCTGATCGAGGACGCCGTGAAAATAGTAAGGCTGGTCATTGAGACAAAGGCGCGGCAGGCCGTCGACCGCTCGGATCGACAGGGTGCGCAGCGCAAAGTACGACGTGACGGCATCGGTGGCGGTTGTGATTTTGATCGGGTAAAGATGCGGATGTTCCGGCGACCAATGGAGGGGATTATCAATGGGTAGCGTGATGGATTTCCCCTCGAAAGTCTTGGCAATCACGCCCTGCGGCGTTGTAATCTGGATCATTTTAACCGTCGCCGTCGAATCAACTTCGATAGACACCGCATCCAACGTCGGCGTAATTTTGAGCGCCCGGATAGGGTCGGTCGGCAGGCTCTCCAGCCAGACTGTCTGCCAAATGCCCGACACCGGCGTGTACCACATACCGCCGCGCCGGCGCCGTTGTTTGCCATAGGGCAGGCTGTGGCTCAACGTATCGAGCACCCTGACGACCAGGGTGTTCGTGGCCTGCAAATAATCGGTCAAATCGACCGAAAAGGGCTGGTAGCCGCCTGTGTGGCACGCCAATTCCTTCCCGTTGAGATAGACGGTCGCGATCTGATCGACCGCGCCAAAATGAAGCAGGACGCGATCTTGGACGAAGCCATCGGGGATGACCAGCTCTCGCTTGTAAAACTGGTAAGCATATCGTCGCGGCACCCGACCGATGCCGGACAGCAGCGACTCGGGCGGAAAGGGTACGCGAATCTGCTGCGGGAAACGTTCGGGGATGCGCTTGCTGAAAGCGCAGGCGTAGTCCCAGGGTCCGTTGAGGTTGATGAACGAGTCCCGCACCAGCTGCGGCCGTGGATAGTCCGGCCAGGGCATACCGGTCAGCACTTCACCCTCGGGCGTCAGCAGATGCTGGTATTTTGGCATACCGACTCATCCTCCCGTCACATCGGTTTAACAGAACCGTCCGCGTTAAACAAAGGCAGCTTGGCCAGGACCAGGATATCCTCGCGGTTTTGTGCCTCGCCCTCAGCCAAGATGGCCATTTTACCGGCGACGATACCGCCAGCTTTAGCGACCAGCGTTTCGACGGCGCGTATCGATTCACCGGTCGAAATGACATCGTCGATGATGAGGATTCTTTTGCCGGCCATCAAATCAGCGTCATTAATATCCAAATAAAGCTTCTGGGGCTGAGCGGTTGAAATCGACAGCACATCGGATTCAAAGACATCTCTCATGTAAAGTTTGGGCGCTTTGCGCGCCAAAATGTATTTGTTGGCCCCACTCTGGCGGGCCATTTCGTGGATCAGCGGAATGCTTTTAGCCTCCGGGCTGATCATGTAATCGTAGGCCGGGGCGATGGCCAGCATCGCCGCCGCACAGCGCACGGTCAATTCGACGTCGCCGAAAATGACGAAGGCTCCGATCGACAGGTCGTCGTTGACTTTGCAGATTGGCAAATCGCGCTCAAGACCGGCGACGTGTAAATGATAGCTGAGCATAGTTGAGCCTCCTTGAAAGATGTGGACTATGACTCATCCAGTATAGATGATCAGATTAGTGCCTGTACAGATCAATAACTCTAAAGACTTTTAATATGAAAAGTGAAAGCGTTGCCTTATTAAAGAAAATGAGGTAATATTTTAATAAGAACGACAAAAAGGAGTTGTTATTAAAGTGAATGATAATAACAGAAGTGGAACATGGGTTCAGCAACAGTCAGACTACGCTGCCTTTATTCCTAAACCGCTGCCACCCATTCCCGCGCTTAATATTGATAACAATATGATCAAACTATTGTCTGATGCGGATCGTAAGCTAGGCAGACTTGACGGTCTCACACAAGTTCTGCCCAACCCGGATCTTTTTGTAGCGATGTATGTACAAAAAGAAGCCTTATTGAGCTCCCAGATTGAAGGAACCCAGGCTTCCTTAGTTGATATTCTTCAAACGGATATTTCCTCTGTTGAAAAACGTCAGGATATTGAGGAAGTCGTAAACTATGTTAAAGCACTGAATTATGGTATAAAACGACTTGAAACATTACCGCTCAGTCTGCGACTAATTCGTGAGATACATGAAATTTTGCTCCATGGTGTTCGGGGAACAAATAAATGCCCAGGCGAATTTAGAACCAGCCAAAACTGGATTGGGCCGGCTGGATGCACTTTGGAAACAGCCAGTTTTGTTCCTCCACCGCCAATCGAAATGAACAAAGCGCTTTCTGATTTAGAAAAATATATGTACGATGATGCCAGCATGCCACAGCTGATACAAATTGCTCTTATCCATGCTCAGTTTGAAACAATTCACCCCTTTCTCGATGGTAACGGCAGAATGGGAAGACTACTGATTACATTTTGGCTTTTCCAACAAAACATCCTGAATTATCCTTTGTTATATATCAGTTACTATTTCAAAAAAAACCGTTTGGAATATTACGACCGGCTAAATGATGTTCGTATGAAAGGCAAATGGGAAGAATGGGTCCAGTTCTTTTTGCAGGCTGTTATTGAAACCTCCGACTCGGCAACAAATTGTGGAAATGAAATCATCCTGTTAAAGGAACATCTGTCAAAAAGCATTCAATCGGAATTGAAAGGAAAAGCCTACGCTTTGGATTTGCTGGACCAATTATTTAAACACCCGATTATTCAGATAAACAACATCAAAAACAATCTGTCGATCAGTTATCCAACGGCAAAGAATTTAGTAGTCAACTTTATTGACATGCAAATTATAAAACCTGTTGACGAAAAGCGATCACGAAACAAAACATATATCTTTCAGAAATTCATTGACTTATTGAGTGAAGGTACCGAATTGTAGTTGCTGATTTCAAAAATCATAAAGGAGCAATTTTATGCTGAAACCTGCCCCCTACCAGGTCCCGGACTGCAAAAAAATCCGCGTCATCGCCGACACCGATGCCGCCTGTGAGGCCGATGATCAATATGCTATCTGCCACCTGTTGATGAGCCCCAAGATGGAAGTTGTCGCTATCACGGCAGAACACTTTGGTTGCAGCATTGATCCGCAGTCGGCCGAGAGCAGTTATTGCGAAATCTGCCATGTGGTCGACCTGATGGGGCTGACCGGCGAGGTGCCCGTCAAGCGCGGTTGCATGCCCATGACCGAGGCCAGTCACTTTAAAACCAGTGAAGCGTCGGAATTCATTGTGGCCGAGGCGCTGCGCGATGACCCGCGCCCGTTGTTTTTTGTCTGTCAGGGCGCCATCACCAACCTAGCCGTGGCGCTTAAAACCAACCCCGCGATCGCCAGCCGCCTGACCTGCATTTGGATTGGCGGCGGCGCGTATCCCAGAGGTGGCTGGGAATTCAACACCTGCAACGACCTGACGGCCATCAATATTGTCATGGACAGCGACATCGATTTTTGGCAGGTGCCCAGTACGGTTTACAGCCTGATGAAGGTCTCCTTCTCGACGCTGTATGATCGCGTCCGGCCATGCGGAGAAATTGGCCGCTATCTTTTCGACAAGACCAACACGGTCAGCCAGTATTTGGCGACGATGATCATGAAAGACATCACATCCGACCCGGAAAAAGCCAAAACCTTTTTCCCCGAAGGATCACCCAGTCTGGCCGCATTGGCGGCTGTTTATCCAGGCGGCGAGAACTGGCAGTTGTGCGACAGTGCGGCAGTCGGCCTGCTGTTGGTCGACCATGCCGGTCACTACACCCTGGAAGGTGCGCCGCTGTTCGCGCCAGATGGACAGTATATTCTCCGCCCGCAAAATTCGCGCAAGATCCGGGTTTACAATTACATCGACAGCCAGTTCATCCTGGAAGATTTTTACGCCAAACTGAAATATCATTTTGGCGGTTAGCCATTTACCGCATCCGCCGTGTCCGGTACACCTGCGCCAGATAACCGCCGGCCAGTAAAATCAAACCCGCCATGATCGGCCAATAAACCGGCAGGACCGGGAAACCCCGGAGGCCAGCCAACGCCCAGCCCTGCGGCAGATATTGGCCGATGCTGGAGACGAGCTGGGCCGACAGCTGGAAAAAGCAGCCGCTGGCCACCGACAGCAGGAGCAGGACCAAAAGGCTCAGGTAGAGCCGCAGACTTTCGTGAAACAAGCTCAGCAACTGGCCGACGCCCAACATGACAAACAGGCAGACCGCCAGAAAACCGACGTCCTGCAATTGAATTTGAACTTGCATCAGCGTCGACATGGCAAGGGCATAAAGGGTGACCTGGACCAAACCGAGCAAAAACAGCGAGACGAGCGACAGGCAGTAATCGAGCAGCATGCCATTGCGCGTGGTGATTAGCCGTCGTCGCATCGCACCGTTGGACAGCGTCAGCGTGCCGAGAATGGCGAAGATGGCGAGGAAGAAAACCTCCATCGAATAGTCCGATACCAGATAGGACAGCGCTGGCTGGTAAACGGTCGCGCCGTAGTATTCGACATCCAGGGCGGCTTCGTGTGCCACAAAATAGGCGGCGTCGGCGTCAAATTTTTCGACAAGGTCTGCGGGTAGCGGCTGACCAAGCTGCCGGTAGCGTTCGGCCAGGCGCTCGAGATAGGCCAGGCGACTGTGTGCCGGCATGACTTCGGCCGCGATGGCCTCTCGCACCATGTTGGTGACCAGCGAGCCTTCAGCAGCGGTGTAGGTCAGACAAGTATCATCCAGGTCAGCGAGCGATGCTTCATAGCCGGCTTCAACAAGGACAATGCCATCTGCTTCGCGTTTAAGGAGCATTTGCGTGGCGCGTTCGGCCGAGACGGTCTGGATCGACCAGCCCTGCTCCAGGAGCTTGGCGATCAATTGCTCACTCGCTGCGCTATGGTCCTGATCCACGACCGCCAATCGAACGTCAGGCTGCGTGTTGGCCACATTGGCTGTGCCAGCCATCAGGCCCAAGAGGATCGGCAAAATCAGCAGCATGATCATCAAAAGTCTGGAAGACAACAGATTCAGTATTTTCAGACGCAGAAGATTCAAAATGCTCATGCCTTGTCCTCCGCGTGAATGGCAACCTGCGCCCGCCGCCAGCTCAAGGCGGCCAAGGTGGTGGTGACAACAATCATCAGGCCACCAACCAGCCAGGTGGTCGTCGATGCTAAATCGCCGTCCAAGCCGCCGTAAACCGCTTTGGCGGTCCAGTAGACCGGCGATGCCTGTCCGATATCCCGCAGGAGGCTGGGCAGCAGGGCATCGGGGTAGATGCTGCCACCGATCAGCATCAGGGCCAGAATGCCAAGCCAGGCACCCAGGAGGGAGATATCACCGGCTTTGCCGAGATAGCCCAGCGACTGACAGAGTAAGGCGGTGATCCAATAGAGGATTAGAATCGCCGCGATAATGGTCAGGACATTGGCGTTGGGAAAGATCAGAAACAGTCCGGAGAGCAATGGCGCAAAGCCGATCGCCAGCAAAAACAGCCCGGTTAACTGACGGGCCAGGATGGGCTGCCACCAGCTAACGCCCGTCAGCAGGAGCCGTTCGAAAATACCGCGCCGGCGCTCCTGCTGCACCTGCGTCAGCAGAAGGACGCAGGTCTGCATGGCCATCAGGCACAGCAAAGCGGCGATGACAAAATGGACGGTGTTCAATTTGTCCGACTCGTCGACATCGATCACCGCCAGACGCCCCAGCATTTGCAGGATCATACTGGTGGAAGCGCCGTTCATGACATTCGCGAATTGCTCGTCGTTGTCATATAAAGGGCGCATGTTGTTCATATACGAATAGTAGGACGATTGGACACGTTCGATGTTGCTGGCCAGACTGTTGAGGAAACGGACGAAAAGGGCCGTCTCGACTGGCTTCCTGCTGTTGAGATAGACTTCGATCGGCGGCCGCTCCTTGCCGCTCAGGCTGATCTCGAAAAAATCGGCCGGAATGACGATGATGAGCAGAGATTTGTCTTCGGCCAGCCGCTTCTGCGCGTCAGCCATCGGTTCAACGTAGACCTCTTCGACCAGTTCGATGGTCTTGATTTGGCCGGACAACTTGCGCGACAGCAGGCTGTCGTCGAGATCGACGATCGAAAAAGAGACGGGGGTGAATATTTTTTTGACATCCAGAGAGAGGCCAGGCACACCCCAAAGCAAAAAGCCTGACAAAATCATCATGACAGCCAAAAAAACGAAGGTCCTGACGCACCAGGTTTCGCGGGCATAAAATGCCAGCAGCCTGAAAAATGAAGGTTTACCAGGCATTGGCAGCAGCTTCGGCAACGATACCGTCGCGCAGGGTGATGATTCGGTCGCAGACGTGTGCCAATTCCTGAAAGTAATGATCGACAATCAAAATGATGCAGCCGCGGTGGCGCAGGTCAAGAATCGTCTCGAGGATCAGATTGCGATTTTCTTCGTCAATGCCAGCCGTGGGCTCATCAAGCAGCAGCAGATTGGGCTGGCCGACCAGACCGGCGGCCAGATTGGCCCGGCGGGCCATGCCGCCCGAGCAGCGGCCGACCGCTTTGTCGATAAAGGAGGTGACATTGGACATTTCAGCTGCTGTATCGATGGCCTCTTTGAGCTTTGCCCCACTGAAGCCGCGCATCGAGGCCCAAAACGACAGGTTTTGCCGCACGGTTAAATTGGGCGAAAGGGCAATGTTTTGCGGTACAAAACCGATTTTGGTCCGGTAATCACGTGCCTGCGTGACGGGAATGCCCATCAGGGACACTTCGCCGGCATCTGGCGGCAAAATCGAGGCGATGACATGGATCAAGGTCGTCTTGCCGGCGCCGTTACTGCCGCAGATGCCCAGGATACTGGCAGGCTGTGCAGAGAAAGTGACGCCGCGCAGGACCGACTCATTCTTGTACTTTTTATAGACATCTTTGACGATCAGCATTCTTTCACACCCTCAAGAATTGAGTCCAAATAACACTCAATATTATAACGAATCGATATGTGCGGCACAATGATTTAACGGTATCCATATTAAATATACCGCATATCAAAATAGGTCGGCGCGACGGGTCCGGCAAGATCAGCAAGCGGCAGGAACAGGAGATTGTAGCGTTGTTTGAGCCAGGCATACTTGGTTGCCGCGCGGTACAAAGTCTCATCAGGACTCAGGCAAGGGATGATATAGTCAATTTTCTGCTCCCGGGCAAGCTGGCGCGTCTTCTCCAAAAGAACCGCAAGATCAGCGGGCTTGTCGATGATCAGATCATAAAGATACCAGTCCCGAATGGTTTCGCCAGGACTAGGAATGTGCGGCAATGGAAAAAGGTGCGACAACAGATCGAAGACCGGCTTGGCTAACCTGAAGAGGCGGGGCGTACCGATCACTCGGTGGGCATAGTCACGCGTCGAGTCCCAGATTTTAAGCGATGATGCGCCCACACTGACCTGGGCAAACTGGTACTGATCGATCACTTTTTGCCGCATCGGCGCGTCCAGGGGAAACAGGTCATGGTCGCGGTAACCGGCCGGCGAGTCCTTGCCATGGCTGATCGTGACCGGATAGTCGCCCAGTCTGGCGAATGCCCGGTGCACGGGCATGATCAAAAATTCTTTGTGCTCAATGACCTTGGCGTCAAAGCGTGTAATGATACTGAACGAACGGATATTATCCTCCTTGATGTAGCCAAACAGGAAAGCAAATTGACGCGCCTTGACCTCTTCGAGCACGGCTTCCCAGATCCGGAACATATGGCGGGGCAGGCCTTTTTTGATCAGGCTGGTCGAGCGCCAGTCAAAGATCAGGCCACCAGCGGCCGGCTGGCCGCCGATCAGGACATGGACCGGTCCGACACCCATGATGCCGAGAATGTCGCCGGTCATTTCATCCTCTGCGACAATCATGATCGGATCGTCAAAGCGGTCTGCCCGGGTGAAATAATTCTGCCGCTCACTGAGCAGCTTGATGGCATTGCCCTGCGGCGCGTGCCGCTCGATTTCGAGCAAACGGTCATTGTCCTCGGGTCGCGCTTTGCGGATGATCATGATTTCACCTGCACCTTTCGTCTAAATCAAAACTAGCAAAAAAAAGTCTGACTGGCAAGATAAAACATGATATATTGTTGTCAGTCAGCACGCGGCGTCAAAACAGTCCCGGCGGCAGAAAGCGAAATTGATGAAAGCACTGGTATCGATGTCCTTCAGTCCGACGAGCATTTTTGTCGTCCGACGCCTCAAGGCGCTCGGTGTTGAAGTCACCGCCGTCGATTCTCATCATCGCAGCTACGCCAGTTATTCCAACGCCATCAGCCATCGCATCGTCGCGCCGTCCATGCGGGACGACCCCAGGGGCTTTGCCAACTGCATTCTCGACGAACTGCGCCGCGAGCATTACGATCTGTACTTCCCGGTCTTTGAATGTGGCTTTCTGATGTCATTTTTTCAGGAACAAATCCGTGAATTGACCCACATGGTTACCATGCCTTTCCAAGCCATCCTGGACGCGACCAACAAGGTCAAATTGCAGGCTTTGGGCCAGTCGGCCGGGGTCGGCATCATAGCCAGCACCTTTCGGCCGGGCAGCATGAGCGAAGCTCAGGCGATCTGCCAAAGCATCGACTACCCCGTGGTTATCAAAGGCCAGTCCAGCTGCAACGCCCATGGCCAGGAAATTGTCTTCGACGCCACCAATCTATACGCGGTCTATCAGCGCATTGTCGCCCGCGAAGACTGGGGCGACAGTCTGCCGCTGATCCAGCGCTACATCCGGGGACGGCTGATCTGCACCGTCAGTTTGTCCAGCCAGGGCGAGAAGATCGGCGGTGTCGCCTTCGCGGCGCTGCGCACCATGCCGGTCGCCGGCGGGACCAGCACCTGCCGCGAAACGATCAGCCACCCGGTTTGCGAGCAGTATGATCAGCGGTTAATCCGGGCTTTGGACTGGACCGGGTTCATCAGCTTTGACTACATGGAGGACGAACAAACAGGCGAATTGTTCCTGATTGACTGCAATCCACGCATCGCGCCAGGCGCGGCGCTGGCATATTTTGCCGGTGTTGATCTGATTGGTGCTTTTCTCAGCATCGCCGCTGGCCACAATGTCAAACCGTTGCCGTCGGCCCGGCCGGGCGTGCGCAGCAAACTGCATTTCATGGATGTTGGCTGGCTATTGACCAATTTACAGGACAAGCAGCTGACCCGCGCGCAGAAGTGGCAGTGCCTCAAACAATGGGCACGCCGCGACGGCAGTCACGAGGATATTTTCAGCTGGCGTGATCCCAAGCCGATCATCTCGCTTTATTGGTATCTGCTGCGCAATCTGCGCGTCATGATGGGCCCCAAAGGCGGCGAAGTGTTCTATCGACATGCTTTGTTTAATGAAAGAGACTTTAATATGTTAAAATGAAGCCAGAAATCCCAGCGATGGAGATGGTGTTATGGGACTGGGCAGAAAACTGTTTTTTCACCGCAAAATCTACGATCTCCAGGCGACCGACCAGCTTTTTGTGCGGGCGATGGTCGAAAACGTCAAGCATCACCAGGCCAACTGCCCAGAGTACGCTGAGCTGCTGCAGCGTCGCGGTTTCTCGCCCGACACCATCAAGACGATCGATGACCTCTATAAGATCCCACCGATCCCGACCCTTTTTCTCAAGCATCACACGCTATACTCAACGCATGCCAAGCATTTGCTGATGAAGTCGACAACCTCTGGCACCAGTGGCCGCACCAGCCAGATGGGCATGGATCTGACTTCGTTTACCCGCGCCGCCGGCATGGTGCTGGGCACTTTCTTCACACATCACCTGGTTTCGCCGCGGCTAACCAATTTCATCATCCTGGGTTATCAGCCGGCCCAACGCAACAAGATCGGCGCGGTCAAAACGGCCTACGCCATGACCTATACGGCGCTGACGCTGCACCGGGAATATGCGCTCAAGGATATGGGCACCGAGTACGAACTCAACATTGAAGGCGTCAAGAATGCCCTGATTCGCTACGCCAAAAGTGGCCTGCCGGTGCGTTTCATGGGGTTCCCAGCCTATTTCATGTTTCTGCTGCGTGAATTGCAGGCCTCAGGCATCAAGCTCAAACTGCACCCCAAGTCGATGATTTTTTTGGCCGGCGGTTGGAAACAGTACTTTGCCGAACGCGTCGACAAACCCACGCTGTATGCCATGTCGCAGGAATGCCTGGGGATCGGCGGCGAGCGCGTCAAGGAATTCTTCGGGTCGGTCGAACATCCCATTGCCTATTTCGACTGCCCAAACCATCATTTTCATGTGCCGATCTATTCGCGCGTCATCATCCGCGACACGAATTTCCAGCCGGTCGGATTTGGCGTGCCCGGCATGCTCAACCTGATGACACCACTGATGACCAGCATGCCGTTTTCCAGCGTCATGTCCGACGATCTGGCCGTGATGCACCCCGGCGAAACATGCGGCTGCGGCATCAAGTCGCCGTATTTTGACGTGCTCGGCCGCGTTGGCCTGGCCGATATCAAGACCTGTGCTGCCGGCGCGTCTGAGCTGCTGAAGGTCAAATAAAGGAGGACGTCCGATGAATCTGGCCGATGGAAAACTGATCGAACAACAGGACTGTGACGCCATCCTGGAGTCGTTGCCGCAACGCCTGCGCGCCACGCTGGGCAAAAAGTGGCTCGACCCCGAATGGGTTATCGCCGCCTGCGACCAATTGGTCACCTGTCTGGACGAAGACGCGCTCTTGCAGGCGATGGCTGACCTGGGCATCGACCGCAACCTCGCCGGCAAATATATTGCGGAGGCGCGTGTCATGTTCGGGGCGAAGAACCTGCGCGCCAGGCTCAACAAAGAACTTGGCGCATCTTACGGGCAGGCGGTGACATCGATACCGCTCGACAAAAAAGAACCCGTCACGGAACGGATTGTTCCTTTAGGTGTCCTGCTGCACGTCGCGGCGGGCAACGCCGATGCCTTGCCGGCTTTCAGTGTGCTGGAGGGACTGCTCAGCGGCAACATCAACATTCTCAAGCTGCCCGCGGCCGAAGGCGGCATCTCGGTGCGGCTGCTGATGGAGCTGATCCGGATTGAACCGGCGCTGGCCGAATACATTTATGTTTTCGATTATTCCTCCAAAGATATTCTGCACATGGAGCAACTGGTTGCGCTGGCCGACGCCATCGTCGTCTGGGGCGGTGCCGAGGCGGTGACGGCCTTCCGCAGGCTGGCCGACCCCAACATTCAGCTGATCGAATGGGGTCACAAGGTCAGCTTTGCCTATGTGACGGCCGCGGGGCTGACCGACGATGCTTTGGCTGGCCTGGCCAGCAACATGGTCGAAACTGGCCAATTGCTGTGCAGCTCCTGCCAGGGCGTGTTTGTCGACACGGATGACATGACGGTTGTCGCGGCTTTCTGCCGCCGGTTCTTGCCTGTACTGGAGAACGTTGTGCAGCAGCACGCCAAAACCCTTGGCATTGGTATCGAAACGCAAATCGCGCTGCAGCTCTACAATGAAGAACTCGAGACCCAATATCTGGGCAGCCAGGTTTTCAAAGGACGAGGTTGCAGTCTGATCGCCTATCTGGATCGGGATTTAAAACCATCCCTCCAATTTGGCAATGCCTGGGTCAAAGCATTGCCACGCAATCAACTGATCACGCAGCTGCGGCCCTACAAAAATTTCCTGCAAACGGTTGGCCTGCTGTGCGGCGAAGGCGAAAGCGACGACCTGACAACCCGTCTTTGGCAGGCGGGCGTCGTGCGGGTTTGTCCGGCGGCGCGCATGTCCGAGACCTATTGCGGCGCGCCGCACGACGGCGACTACCCCTTGCGACGATACACCCGAACGGTTTGCAGCGAATAGGAGGGCAACTGTTTGAAAGAATACAAACGCCAATACCCCCAATTTTCCTTGTGCGGTCTCAATTGCGGCCTGTGTCCGCGCCATCAGACCGATGGCAGCTCCAAGTGTCCAGGGTGCGGTGGCGCGGATTTTTATCAGAAACACCCGTCCTGCGGGATTATAGCCTGCAGCCAGCGCAATGGCGGCGTTGAGTTTTGTTTCGAATGTGCCGCCTTCCCCTGCGAACGCTACACCCGGCCCAATGACAAGGATTCGTTTATCACTTATCAGCACGTGCTCAGCGATTTCGAGCTGGCAAAAACCGAGGGCATTGAGACCTACATTCAGCAATTGGATCGCAAAATGGAAATCCTGGCTTTTCTGATCAGCAATCGCAATGACGGCCGCAAAAAAACTTTTTACTGCACGGCGGTCAATCTTTTGCCCCTGGAAGACCTTGAGCACTTGATGGCTAACAGTAAAAACTATGCGACCGTAGCAAGTGTGGTTGAGTATCTGCAAGAGATTGCCTTGAAAAGAAACGTTGAGCTGACCCTGAGAAAGTGAACTAGGAATGTACATTTTTCCAGCGCTGGCCTATAATTATGATAACAATCAGTTTTTATGGAGGTTAGATTATGGCATCCAATGATTTGCTCAGCACGCTGCTCAGCAGCGGCAGTTTAGAATCCCTCAGTGAGATTTCCGGAGCCGGCAAGGGACAGGTGCAGGATGTTCTTCAATCCGCGCTGCCAACGCTCGTTAAGAGCATGCAGAAGAACGCTTCATCCAAATCAGGCGAAGCGGCGCTGACCAAAGCAGCCTCGGACCACGCCGGCATTGACACCAGCAATATTGGCGACATTCTGAAAAACGTCGACCTCGAAGACGGCGGCAAGATTTTAACGCACATTCTGGGAGACAACAAAAACACGGTTGCTAATGGCATCGCCAAAAAATCGGGCCTGAGCGCCGATACCATCGGCACCATACTGTCGACCGCGGCGCCGCTGCTGCTCAGCCTCCTGGGCAACAAACAGCAGGAGCAAAGCCAGAACAACAATTCGGGCGGCGGCATTATGGACATCCTGACCTCCCTGCTGGGTGGCGGCAACAACGACAACAGCAGCAACAATGACAGCGGCGGCGGCCTTGATCTCGGCGACATCGCCTCGACACTGCTGGGCGGCGGCAACAACAACAGCAACAACGACAACGGCAACGGCGGCGTTCTGGGCGACCTGCTGGGCGCTGGCATCGGCGCTTTACTGGGCGGCGGCACTAAAAAGAAATCGTCCTCGGGCCGTAAAAAGTCGACTTCAAGTGGTAAGCGAAAACCGACCAGCACGACCAAGAAAAAACCGACCAAGAAAAAACGCTAGCCTTTCAAAGGCAGACAAAAAAAGAGCAGCCGCGTGGCTGCTCTTTTGTTTGATGATTAAGCGAGATCAAGAGCCGGCATCAGGGTCGGCTGTATCTTCGATGACGGTTTCGTCAGCGGGTTCCTCTGTATCCTCAACTAAGCCGGCGTTCTGGATTTCCTCATGGTTGGGTACGCAGAAATCACAGGGGTCAGCGCGACGGGCGGCGATGGCCTCGTCGAGGGTGCCCTCGTAGACGTTTTCGGAATTGATAATGGTCTGACATTCGCGATCCAAGTGGTAGGACCGTCCCCATTGGGTCCAGTAGACTATCGTGCCATCGCTGATCGAAGACTTAGCCAATTCCATGCTCTTCTCGGATACCGGGTTGTAATCATAAGAAGCGAAACCGGCCAAAAGCAAAGCAACGACGGCGACAACTGTGACGATGGTTTTGTTGTTGCCTTTGAGGTTTTTGCTCTTGAGCAAGAAGATAATGACTGGCACAAAAGCAATGATCGCGGCGATAACGCCCATGTTGTTCCAGAGGAAGAACTTGACTTTGTTGTCGTCTGACGCTGGATCCTGATGATTGGCTTTCTTCCAGATCTGGGAGCCGATGACGACGCAGATCAGATCCAGCACGAGGGCCACGATCAACCAGACCGTCAAATCGCCGGGGAAATTTTTCGGGACGAAAAGGGTACCGTTGGCCAGCAGGATCGCCAGCACTTCAAAGCCGAAGGCCATCAGCCAAAGGATAACCGCGCCAATGCGTAACCCTGTGGCTTTTTTTCCGACGTGCTGGGCTGACGATGATTCCTGATTGTCCGCATCGGCGGATTTGCGTTGGAGCGGAGCGGATTTCTTGACCATTTTTGACTGCCCTCCTGTAGAAAATAAATCGTTTGGGATGAATATTTGAAGTTAATTCTAAATTCAATATAGCAGATCATACCAGCTATTTCAAGAAAGCAAGGGCATTCTGCCGTCATCATTATTTGCATCGTTCTTTTTGACAAACCGACGTGCAATTACTATAATACACTATTATTAGAAAATATCTTGAACAGGAGACTTCATGATGAGCAGAGTGTACAATTTTTCAGCGGGTCCTTCGATGCTGCCGCAAAAGGTGCTTGAAATTGCTGCATCCGAAATGACCGATTATCAGGGCTGTGGGATGTCCGTTATGGAAATGAGTCACCGCTCGCCGGTTTACGAAAAAATCATCGCTGACGCGCAGGCCCTCTTAAGAACCGCCATGAACATACCGGATAATTACAAAATTTTGTTTCTGCAGGGGGGCGCGACCAATCAGTTTTCCGCGGTACCGCTCAACCTGCTCAACGGGTCCGGCAAAGCCGACTATGTCCTCAGCGGCCAGTTCTCCGCCAAAGCTTTCGAAGAAGCTCAACGCTACGGCGACATCAAGGTGCTGGCCTCCAGCAAAGACAAGAATTTTTCTTACATTCCCAAATTTGCAGTCAGCGATATCCGCCCGGACGCCGATTACGTCCACATTTGCTACAACAACACCATTTTCGGCTCAAGATTCCCCGGCATCCCCGACACGGGCAAGATCCCGCTGGTCGCGGATCTGTCCTCCTGCATTCTTTCTGAGCCAATTGATGTCGCGAAATTTGCCCTGATCTACGCTGGCGCGCAGAAGAATATGGCACCGGCCGGCCTGACGGTCGTCATCGTCCGCGAGGATCTGATTGGCCATGAACGGGACACCACGCCGATCATGCTGAGTTACAAAGTTGCTGCCGACAATGACAGCATGTACAATACACCACCCTGCTATGCCATCTACATTGCCAAGCTGGTGCTCGAATGGCTGCGTGATGATATCGGTGGACTCGAAAAAATGGCCGAGATCAACAATCGCAAAGCGCAGAAGCTTTACGACTGCATTGATGCTTCCAAGCTTTTCAAGGCACCTGTCGAAGTCGGTTCGCGCTCAATCATGAACGTCACTTTCGTCACCGGCAATGAGGAGCTTGACAAGCAATTCTGCAAAGAGGCCGAGAAGGCCGGGCTGGTCAATATCAAAGGTCACCGCAATGTCGGCGGTATGCGCGCCTCGATTTACAACGCCATGCCCGAAGCCGGTGTCGATGCCCTGATTCAATTCATGAAGGAGTTCGAAGCAAAATGTACAAAATAAAAACGCTGAACAAGATCGCCGCGGTCGGCACCGACAACTTCAACAAAAAGATTTACGAAGTTGGCAATAACGTTGAAAACCCCGATGCGATTTTGGTTCGTTCGGCCAGCATGCTGGACATGGAACTCCCTGACTCGCTCAAGGCCATCGCCCGCGCCGGCGCAGGTGTCAACAACATTCCGATCGAACGGTGCTCCCAGAAGGGTATTGTCGTCTTCAACACCCCAGGCGCCAACGCCAATGCCGTCAAGGAATTGGCCATCGCCGCCTTGCTGCTGACCTCGCGCAACATCACCGCCGGTGTCAACTGGGTCAAGACCCTACCCGCCGATGCGGATGTTGCCAAAGAAGTTGAAAGCGGCAAGTCGGCCTTTGCCGGTCCGGAATTGTTTGGCAAGAAGCTCGGCGTCATGGGCCTCGGCGCCATCGGCGCCATGGTAGCCAACATCGCGACCGAACTGGGCATGGAAGTCTACGGCTACGACCCCTATCTGACCGTCGAAGGCGCCTGGCGCCTCAAGCACAGCATCAAGCGCGCTTCGGATCAAAAGACCGTTTTTGAAAACTGTGACTACATCATCCTGCACGTGCCTTCGACACCTGAAACCAAAGGCTTTATCAACAAAAAGGCCTTTGGCTTCATGAATGACGGCGTACGCATCATCAATCTGTCGCGCGGGGACCTTGTCAATGACACCGACATGGCGGCCGCGCTCGAAAGCGGTAAGGTGGCCTGTTATTTGACCGACTTCCCGACGCCCGAGATCATGGCCATGAAAAACGTCATCGCCATCCCGCACTTGGGCGCTTCAACACCCGAAAGTGAAGACAACTGTGCCGTGATGGCGGTCAACGAGCTGATCGATTTTTTGGAAAACGGCAACATCAAAAACAGCGTCAACTTCCCCGACGTTCAAAATCCCAAGGGTGGCGACGAAAGCATCTGTGTCATGCACAGCAACGTTCCCAACATCCTGGCACAAATATCAAGCGCACTTTCGGGCGAGGGCATCAACATTGAAAACTTGTCCAGCCGCAGCAAAAAGGAATTGGCCTATTCGGTGTTTGAAATCGCCGGCACTTGCCCCATCAGCGTGGTCGACAAACTGAACAAAATAGAAGGCATCATCCGCGTCAGCATCATCAAAAACTAATCGGAGCCGGCTTACAAGATGCTCCAAACAAAAGTGACCGAGTCCTGAACATTGATATTGTCCGGCTCGATATCCATCGTCGCCATTTTAGCTTCGGGCACTGCGCCCTGACCCGTTTCAAAGCGGGTCGGCGAATACAGATGGATATCGCCCCAGCTGTAATCGATGGACAACAATTGCCCCAGTTCGACCCCGGCCGCCTTCGCAAGAATGGCGGCTTTTTTTTGCGCAGTGGCCGTCGCATTGACCAAAAGAGCATCATTGACGGCTTCCTTGTCCTTGATGGTAAAAGCCACCGAAAACTGCGGATTGGCCGGGCAGGCCGCCAGCGCCATGAAAACGCCCGACAGCTTTTTCATGTTGAAGTCAAAAGACAGCTTGAGAGCATGTGAACACTGATAACCTTTGAAGACACTTTGATAATTGCCTTTGTCATCCTGCACACCTTCAAAAACCGGGTTGATATTAAAGTCCAACGTTTTGAGTGCCTGCTTTTTGAAGCCCGCCGACATAACGGCCGCCTGCAATTGTGCAATGGCGATTGCGGCTTGCTCCATGGTCGCTTCGTAGGCCAGTCTTGTGACCGACAGGTTCATCGACAGCTCAATGAAATCTGGTTTCGCGCTTACTTTGCCAACGCCCTTTACCGTGATCAGTCTTTCCATAGTGGCACCTCCATCGATTGGTTCATGCTTTCATTTTATCATGCCTGGCGACAAGACGAATGTGTTATATAATGTTTATATGGAGGGCAGACGTTATGAGCAAACCAAACCGATTTTCCGGTCAAATCCGGGGCTATGTCGTCGGATCAGATTTGGCGGACTATATGACCAGCCGTTACGGCTCTGGTTGGCAACCGGGCCAGGTAGACGAAATCGCCGGACTGGACAGCTTGATTATGAACGACTTCCGGCCCGGCGTTGGCTGCTGCAGCATCACCGCCCTGACCTGCGTTTTCAGCTACGCTCTCAACCGCCTTGGGCAATCCCAACAAGTCAGCGAAATCTTCGATCGAATTGAAAACATCGCAGTACGACACGGCTATTCCAAATCAAAAGGACGAACCAACCCCTTCCGCATCAGCGCGATCGTTCGCGATATCTGGCGTTCGTTCGGGCTGGCAGGTGGCGGGTATTCTCGTGTTCAGGCTGGCGCGGCCGCCATCCGCCGCGAAATCGATGCCGCTCGTCCGGCCGTGCTGAATATCACCTTCGGTCCCTACCGCTTCCACTCGGTTACGGTCGCCGGTTATCGCACCTGGCAGCAAAAAACCACCCACGACATCCGCGAAAAACTATTCGTCAAAGTGTTCGACGGCTGGACAAACGAAGTTCGCACCATCGACTTCTCGGCCATGACCCATCCCTTTTCGGGCGATTTCTCCACATACAGTCTAACCTGCATTATTCCGCCGGCGCAAATCCCCGACCGATCAATGTGAGGCGCGGATTGACGGCGGCGGCCTCGACAAAGACGCCGATCAACGACCGACCATACTGACCGAGCGCGGCCAGCATGGCATCACGATTGATCAGTTGGACTTGCCGTGGTCGGCTGTCTGTGCTCAGAATATCCCAGAGTGCGTCCAGATTGTGACCATAATACCCCGGCAACCGCAGTCGGCGCTTCAGATAAGCGTGAGCGATTTCGGGTGTGTTCATTAATATGCCATTGAGTCGCGTTGTTTTCATAGCTATATCCGCCTTGCCCGCAGGCTAGTCGATTTTCGTAAAAGACTGATAATGATCGTCAGAATAGTAGATCAGGCCGTCATTGGAAAAAACGATGCGCTCAGCGCCGCGAAAACCACCGCTGTAGTTGACGTCGCATTCCGTCCATTGGCGGTTGGGGGCACCGGGCAGGAGACCTTCTCGATTGCCAAAACTGTCGCCGCCGATGGAAAACTTGTCCGTTACTTCCCAAAGATTACCCTTGTCACTGTCCCAGCCGCGTTCGATGGCTTCGCTTTTGGTCATAAAGTTAGCCGGCAGATGTCCGTATGTTTGCAGGTACAATGCGACATCATCTGCTGAACGATAGTGCCCATCTTCAGCCATCGCTGGCAAATCAACCAGGTTGCCTGACGTGGCTGCTGCTGGTTGATCCAAAGGGCTGCCGATACCCCACACTGCTAGGGCGGCCAGGACGATCAGGACAACCAGAATCAGAACGATTTGACTGTTTCGCTTCAATTTAACGCTCCTTGTCAAAACCTTGAAAACATTTTGCATTTCTAATATTTTATCATATTATTGGCAGGATAATGCTATTCAAACAAACACAATGCAATCGTTGACCGATGCTCGGTCAGGCGTTGAGGGCATCGACCCGGGCCTGAATGTCTTCGTTCTCCAGATATTCATCAATCGGCAGATGACTGTCGACAATGCCGCGCGGCGCCAGTTCGATGACGCGGGTGGCGATGGTTTCGATGAATTTGTGGTCATGCGAGGCGAACAACAGATTGCCCTTGAAAGCCATTAGGCCGTTGTTGACCGCCGTGATCGATTCGAGGTCGAGGTGGTTGGTCGGTTCGTCCAAAATCAGGACATTGGCCGACGACAGCATCAGCCGCGAAAACATGCAGCGCATCTTCTCGCCGCCGGACAGCACGCTGGCGCGCTTGGTCGCTTCGTCGCCGGAAAAGAGCATCTTGCCGAGAAAACCGCGGCAGTAGCTTTCGTTCTGATCGGGCGAGTATTGGCGAATCCAGTCGACCAGGCTGAGGTTGACGCCGTCGAAAAAAGCGTTGTTGTCGCGCGGCAGATAGGCCTGTGAGGTGGTCGTGCCCCAGCGGAAGGTGCCTTCATCCGGCTCGATTTCACCAATTAATATTTGGAAAAGCGTTGTCCGCGCCAGCTCGTTTTTGGCCAGAAAGACAATTTTATCGCCGCGATTGATGCGGAAAGTGACGTTGGACAGCACCTTGACGCCGTTGATGGTTTTGCCGAGGTTTTCGACATAGAGGATGTCCTTGCCAGCCTCGCGTTCGGGTGAAAAACCGATAAAGGGGTAACGGCGGGATGAGGGGCGGATGTCCTCGAGCACGATTTTGTCGAGCATCTTTTTTCGCGAAGTAGCCTGACGGGCCTTGGAGGCGTTGGACCCGAAGCGGGTGATAAAGGCCTGTAACTCGGCGATACGGTCTTCCTTTTTCTTGTTGCGGTCGCCCATCAGACGCAGCATCAGCTGACTGGACTCGTACCAGAAATCGTAGTTGCCGACCATCAGGTTGATCTTGCCGAAGTCGATGTCCAGCATGTGCGTGCAGACCTTGTTGAGGAAATGACGGTCATGCGAGACGACGATGACGGTGTTGGGGTAATCAATTAAAAATTCTTCCAGCCAATGAATGGCCTTGAAATCCAGGTGGTTGGTCGGTTCGTCCAGCAGCAGCACATGTGGGTTGCCGAAAATGGACTGGGCCAGCAGTACTTTGACTTTGTCGCCGCTGGCAACATCCTTCATCAGACTGTTGTTCAGGTCTTTACTGACCCCCAGACCCATCAACAGCTTTTCGGCGTCGGTCTCAGCGTCCCAGCCGTTCATTTCAGAAAACTCGTGCTCGAGATCGGCTGCCAGGTGACCGTCGGCCTCGCTGAAATCGGCCTTGGCGTAGAGCGCGTCCTTTTCCTGCATAATTTCATATAGACGTTTATAGCCCATGATGACCGTTTCCAGCACCGTAAATTCATCATAAGCAAATTGATTTTGTTTGAGGGTGGCCAGCCGTTCGCCGGGCGTGATGGTGACCGAGCCGGAGGTCGGTTCGAGCTCGCCGGCCAGGATGCGGATAAAGGTGGTTTTACCGGCACCATTGGCGCCAATGACGCCATAGCAGTTGCCGGGTGTAAATTTGACATTGACATCATCGTACAGCTTTTTGTCGCTGAAGCGCAGGCCGAGATTGTTGACTGTGATCATTGAGCGGGTATCCTCCAATATTATCGAACGCGAATTGTTATTATAGACGATTTTGCGAAAAAATGCACGAAAAAAAAGAGCTGCCCCCCAAAGGGACAGCTCCTTGTGCAAAAACTCGCAGTTTCAGACGTAGACGATTTTCAGCTCGCCGAACCGTACATTGCCGGTCAGGGTGACCGTCGCGACGGTGGCGGCTTTTTTGACGACATGTTCATTGACATCGGCAGCAAAGACGTTGGTCCGGTTGTCGATGACCCAGCTGCCGGGGACGTTGAGTACGAGTTCGCAAAAACTGGCGTCGATGTCAATTTGCAGGCCATCGGGACTGGCGGTGCATTCGTTGAAATATACCTTGGTCGAGGCAAAACTGGTCTTAATGCGCGCCTTCTTCAAATTGTCCGCGTGCACATACTTGATATGTTCGCCCCAACCGGCGTTGATGCTGACGTTTTCGTTGTCGTTGACCACTTCTTCGGTTTTCCAGTCACCGCTGGTGCTGACTGCGCAGATGGCACTGTGTTGCTTGTGAAAGAATACCGAGAAACCGATGCTGAGCAGGACGGCTGAACCGAGCAGCAGCCAGACGTCAGGTACAGGGAAACCCAGCGTTTTTGCCCACAAGTCGGTGTCTTTCCAGAGAATGACCAAAACCGACAGGGGGATAAAAAACATGAAGAATTCCAGTTTGATGATACTGGCAATGGCGATGCCCAAAAGCAGGACGCTGCCGAGGATACGGAACGGACTGTATTCGGCGCCTATGCCGCCGAAGGCCATCATCAGCAGCAGGACCGCTGCACCCAGGGCCAACAGGCCCCATAAGATTTTACTTGTTTTCATATTAAACCCTCTCTTCCATTTTACGGATCAATTGATTGTTGTACTGTCGCGAACAATAGATGATTTTGTGAGAATTGCGGAAGGCGATCAGGTTGATGCGGGTCAACCCCTTTTGGATCGAGAAGACCTGCTGGATGTTGATGATGGCCGAGCGGGACACCCGGACGAATTGGCCCGGCAGGATGGCTTCGAGCTCATAAAGCCGCATCCGGGTCTCGTAGGAATCCCCCACCGTGTGCGCGAAGACTCGTTCATCATCGGTTTCAAAAAACAGGATTTCGGTCAGGGACAGATAGAACTGGCTGTCGCCCTTGAAGTAGGTGGGAAAACCTGGCCGCCGCTCCGGCTGATCGAATTGACGCGCCATCGCTTCGATTTCCGGCGTGATTTGTCGGCAACGGATTATCACCTCTTCAAATTCGTTATCGCCAATTTGTTCAATTCGTGTTCGCATCGGCTCACCTCACAATTATGATTATAAAGGATTCAGCCAACAATAAAAGACGTTTCAGGTGAGTGGTCGGTTTTGGCCGGTGAATGGGCCGTTTGCGACGGCAAACGCAAAAATAATTAGTAAAAAGTGCTTGATTTTGTTCCAACATGCGTCTATAATCGTGAAGTGCTTATCAATGAAGCGGTAAACAATTAAGGAGTTAAGTAAATGGATGCACCCTTGCGAGAACAATTCATCGGCACCATGATGCGCTTTAAAAAAGCCAGCACGAATTTTCCGCCGGAAATAGATTTACATATGTCGGAGTTTGTTGTGCTGGTCAAAATTGCCAATCAAAAACAAGACGGCTCGGCAGATTTCTGTGTCTCCGACGTGCAGAATCAACTTTATATTTCCAAGCCAGCCGTTTCACAGGTCTTGAACTCCCTGGAAAATAAAGGCTACATCATTCGACGTACCGATACCGTCGACCGACGCAAGATCAAAGTCGAGGTCACCGCCATCGGCAGCGAAGCGCTCACCAAAGCCAAAGCCTATTTGGAAAACACACTGGACTCGGTCATTGCTCGTTTTGGCGAGGACAACATGAAACAGCTCATCGCGCTCTTTAACCAGTTGGCAGAAATTGCCGTCGACCGAAACGAAAAAGTGGATTAAAACACCTGGAGGTGATATTTTGTTAAAACTTACCAAATACCTGAAACCATTCTTGATTGGGCTGATCGTATCGATTGCGCTGCTTTTCGGGCAGGCCATCGCTGATTTGAACCTTCCCAACTACATGTCAGAAATCGTCAACATCGGCATTCAGCAAAACGGCATCCAGCACGCAGCGCCGGAGGCCATCAGCGAAAAGGGTTACCAGCTGATGACGACCTTCATGACGGCCGACGAAAAGAAGCTGTATGCTGATAACTATACGCTGGCAGCCAGTACAGACGAAAATGCACAGGGCCAAGCTTTGATCAGTCTTTACCCCCAAGCCGGGTCCAGTCTGTACGTGAAAAACACAGTGGACACAGCCATTCAATCCCAACTCGATGAAGCCTTCGGCGCTTCGACCTGGACCTTAATCAATATCATGAAAGACCTGACTGCTCAAGCGGGGCAGACAACAACTGCCACGCCCTCGACACAAAGCATTGACAGTGTCGACCTGAACAAACTCTATGAACAGCTGCCCATGCTGAGTCAGTTACCCGTTGCCACGATCACGGCGGCGCATGATAAAGCCATTGCCAATGATGCCATTATCCTCAAGCAAAGCGGCATTTTGATGGCCAAGCTCTATCTGACCGAATTGGGCGTCGATCTCGGTGCCATGCAATCCGACTACATCATCAGCATTGGATTGATCATGCTGATCATCGCGTTGGCCGGCGGCGCGGCAGCCTGCCTGGTCAGTTATTTCTCGTCAACAGTCTCGGCGGGTGTGGCGCGCAACCTGCGCAAAGACCTGTTCAACAAAATTGAAAGCTTCTCGAACGGCGAATTTGACAAATTCTCAACGGCCTCGCTGATTACCCGCTGCACCAATGACATCACGCAGATTCAGATGTTTTTGATGATGGGCATCCGCATTCTTTGTTACGCTCCCATCATGGCCATTGGCGGCATTATCATGGCCGTCAACAAATCCTTGTCGATGAGTTGGATCATAGCCGCCGCCGTCGTCGTTTTGATCGGGATGATCATGATTGTCATGAGCATCGCGCTGCCCAAGTTCAAAGCCATTCAAAAACTGACCGACCGACTCAATCTGGTTGCCCGTGAGAATCTGAGCGGCCTGATGGTTATTCGCGCCTTTGGCACGCAGGCGCACGAAAACAAGCGCTTTGCTGAAGCCAACAGTGATCTGACCAAAACCAATCTTTTCATCACCCGCGTCATGGTTACCATGATGCCGATCATGATGCTGGTTATGAACGGTGTCACCATGCTGGTCATTTGGGTCGGCGCCCATCAAATTGCCGAATCAACGATGCAGGTCGGCGACATGATGGCCTATATGCAGTATGCCATGCAGGTCCTCTTCTCGTTTTTGATGATCTCAATGATGTTTATTTTCATCCCGCGCGCAGCAGTTTCGGCCGACCGAATCGCGGAGGTGTTGGCGACAAAAATCACCATCATCGATCCGATTGAACCCAAGCCGTTTGATCCAGCCAAAAAAGGCTTGATCGAGTTTAAGGATGTCTGCTTTCACTATCCCAATGCTGAAGAAGATACCGTCTGCCATTTGAACTTCTCCGCCCAACCCGGCCAAACAACGGCCATTATCGGCTCGACTGGCTCGGGCAAATCGACTTTGGTCAATTTGATCATGCGTTTCTATGATGTATCGGACGGACAAATCCTGGTCGATGGCGTCGACATCCGCGACGTTCGGCAAAAGGACCTGCGCGACAAAATCGGCTATGTCCCACAAAAGGGTGTCCTGATTTCCGGTACGATCGCCACCAATCTGCGTTACGGCAAAAAGGACGCGTCGGACGAGGAAATCTCAACCGCAGCGACAGTCGCGCAGGCGATCGATTTCATCACGGAAAAAGACAACCGCTTTGACGCCGAGATCGCCCAAGGTGGAAGCAACGTCTCCGGCGGCCAGAAGCAGCGGCTCTCGATTGCCCGCGCGCTGGTTAAAAAACCCGAAATCTTTATCTTTGACGACAGCTTCTCAGCGCTGGATTTCAAAACAGACGCAGCGCTGCGCAAAGCACTGAAAGAACACACCGGCGACAGCACGGTCATCGTCATCGGACAGCGGGTCAGCACGATTATGAACGCTGAACACATCCTGGTGCTCGAAGAAGGACAAATCGTCGGCCGCGGCACGCACCGCGAGCTTCTGCTGAATTGTCCCGAATACCAGGAGATCGCCTCGTCACAGCTGACCAAGGAGGAACTAGCATGAGTGAGACACAAAAAGCCCCACCGAAAAGAGGCGGCGGCCCGATGGGCATGGGCGGACCGATGGGCGGTATGGGCCCTGTTGAAAAGGCCAAGGATTTCAAGGGCGCGTTTGCCAAACTGGTTAATTATATGGGCAAATATACAATTGCCTTCGTATTTGTCATCATCATGGCTACTGTTTCCACGGTCCTGGCCATCCTGGGCCCGAAAATCATGGGCAATGCCACCGATGAACTTTTCAAGGGCATCATGAGCAAGGTCGCCAATACCGGTAACATTGACTTTGACAAGATCGCTCAGATCATGCTGACCCTGCTTATGCTCTATGTGATCAGCGCAGTTTTCTTGTATGTCCAGGGCTTCATCATGTCCGGTATCACCATGAAGCTGACCTATCGGTTGCGGAAAAATATCAATGACAAAATTCACACCCTGCCGCTCGGGTATTTTGACAAGACCACCCACGGTGATGTGTTGTCGAGAATCACCAACGACGTCGACACGATCAGCCAGACGCTCAGCCAAAACCTGACCCAGATCATCACCTCGGTGACCTCGGTCATCGGCATCACTGTGATGATGTTCACCATCAGCTGGGAGCTGACCCTGGCAGCGCTGTGCGTTCTGCCGCTGACCGCGATTTTTGTTCTGGCCATCATGAAGAACTCCAAAAAACATTTTGCCAATCAGCAAAAATCGCTGGGCGAGGTCAATGGCCATGTCGAAGAGATGTTCGGCAGCCATGTCATTGTCAAAGCCTTTAACGGTGAAGAAGATTCGACCGAGGCTTTTTCCAAATACAACGACTCACTTTACAATGCCGCCTGGAAAGCCAACGCGCTGTCCGGCCTGATCATGCCGATCACCGGCTTCATCAGCAACATCGGCTATGTCGTGATCTGTATCCTGGGCGGTTCCCTGGCGGCGGCCGGCTCGATGACTGTCGGTGGCATCCAGTCGTTCATTCAGTATGTCCGTCAGTTCACGCAGCCGTTGTCGCAGATTGCCAACATCTCCAACGTGTTGCAGCAAACCGCTGCAGCGTCCGAGCGCGTTTTTGAATTCCTGGGCGAAACTGAGGAAGTGGCTGAACCGGTCGACGCGTTGAAAGTTGATCGTTGCCAGCCTGATCTGGGCGCCGTCGAATTTGACCATGTTGCCTTCGGCTACAAACCAGAGACCACGATCATCCGCGATTTCAGCGCCAAGCTCAAAACCGGCCAGAAGGTCGCCATCGTCGGCCCGACCGGTGCCGGCAAGACCACCATGGTCAAGCTGCTGATGCGCTTCTACGACGTCAACAGCGGTGCTATCCTGGTTGATGGGCAGGATATTCGACTATACAAACGCAACGACCTGCGTTCGATGTTCGGCATGGTGCTGCAGGACACCTGGTTGTTCAATGGCACGATCACAGAAAACATCCGCTACGGCAATCTCAAAGCCAGCGACGAAGATGTCAAAAAAGCCGCTGTCGCTGCCCAAGTTGATCACTTTGTGCGCACGTTGCCCGAGGGCTACAACATGGTCCTGAATGAAGAAGCCAATAACATATCTCAGGGCCAGAAGCAGCTACTGACCATTGCCCGTGCCATTCTGGCCGACCCGGAGATTTTAATCCTCGACGAGGCCACCAGCAGCGTAGACACCCGTACGGAAATCCACATCCAAAAGGCCATGGACAACCTGATGAAGGGCCGCACCAGCTTCGTCATCGCGCACCGCCTGTCGACCATCCGCAACGCCGATCTGATCCTGGTCATGCGCGACGGTGACATTGTCGAACAGGGTACGCACGACGAACTGATCAGCCAGAACGGCTTCTACACCGCGCTGTACCAGAGCCAGTTTGACACGGCCAGCTAATTGGACAAGGGCTTTTTGAGTTTCTGTACAGCATACAGCAGGCGCAGCAGCAGTTTGTCGCTGAGCAGCCGCTGACCGAAAACAAATAATTTTGTCGCAAGACCGGGGAAGATGAGCAGTTTGCGCTGACTCATCTTTTTCAGCGCGTAGGCCGCGACCACCGGGCTGGACAGACCTTTGGCACCATGGCTGACGCCGGCGCGACGATTGAAATCGGTGCTGACCGGGCCGGGGCACAGTACACTGATCGAGACCTTGCTTTTACGCTGGCGCAGTTCTTCGTAAATAGCCTCACTCAGCCGCAGGACATAAGCCTTCGAGGCATAGTAGCCCGCCATCATCGGGCCGGGCAGAAAGGCCGCCAAGGACGCGACATTGAGGATCGCGCCGTGGTCAGCGGTGATCATGTCCGCTAAAAACAGCTTGGTCAGGATGTGGACCGCTTCAATATTAAGGGCGACCAGCTCAAGATCATCTGCCAGGCGAGTCGCGGCAAATTCGCCATAGACACCCATGCCAGCGTTGTTGATCAGGATATCCAGAGGCTGACCCTTGACCTTGTCGTACAATGCGACACAGGCCGCGCGGCTGGACAGATCCGTCGCCACGATTTCTGAAGGTGTCGGCAGCTCGCGCAGCAGCGCCATCAGCTGATTGCGGCTACGCGCCACCAGGATCAATTCGTAGCCCTGACGGCTGAGGATGATCGCCATGTCGCGGCCGAGGCCGGAGCTGGCACCGGTGATCAAAGCTCGCATATTAAGGCCTGCTTTCTGCGTCAGTCATCCAGTTCCAAACCCTTGATGACCGTCTTGTCGAGCGAATAATGATATGGGATGATAACCGAAGCGACATTTTTGAAATGGCTGAGATTTTTCTCAATAAAGTAGGTCGTTTGATTGTGCAGAACCATGTCGTACCAGTGCTTCGTGACGTACTTGATCAATACCAGGGTCAGCTGTTCACCATGATCAAGAACCTTCTCGCGTTCGAAGACATAGGCCTGGAGGGGTTTAATGATATCACGATAGGGGTTCTCGATGATTTCCAATTTGAAAGGAATTTTCAAAGCCGCCCACTGCGCGCGCAATTCCTGAGCATGCTCTGGATAGCGGCAAACATGCAGGACGGTGATGTCATTGGAAATGGTATTGGCGTAATTCATGGCCTTGAGCGTGGCCTTGTTGATCGTTTGCAGCAGCACCACACAGGGCGACCCCTTTTTATCCTTGTCGCGTGGATAGAAGGGCCCGAATTCCTTCAGTTCAATCTGTTTGGCAACATGGGAATAATGCTGATTGACATACAACATGACAAAGACGATGAGGGGCATGGCAATCGCCAGCATCCAGGCGCCGTCCAAGAATTTAAAGCCAAAAACGACCAGTGTGCCGACCCCCGTAACAACGGCGCCGAAGAGGTTGATCAGGGATTTATATTGCCAGCCTTTGTCCTTCTCGCGATGCCACTTGCGGAACATGCCGAATTGCGACAAGGTAAAAGAAATGAAAACACCGACGGAGTAAAGCGGAATCAGGCGATGCGGGTTGCTGTCAAAGGCAATGATCAACAAGGACGAAATGACCATGATGAAAATGATGCCGTTGGAAAAACTCAGTTTTGAACCGCGATGTGAGAATTGTCTGGGCATGAAGCGGTCATGAGCGAGGATGTACATCAGAAGCGGCAGGCCATTGTAGGCCGTGTTGGCAGCCAGGATCAAGATCAGGGCGGTAGCCGCCTGCACCAGATAATACAAAACATTGTTGCCAAAAACGGCCTGGGCAATTTGCGCCGTGACGGTCGTTCCATCGACGTGCAAAACCTGCAAATTGACAGCCAAGATGCCGGTGCCGCCGAAGACCAAAATGATTATACCGGCCAGCAGATAAAGCACATGTCGTGAATTGCGCTGCGCCGGCTCCTTAAAGGAGGGAACGGCATTGCTGACGGCCTCGACGCCGGTCAAGGCCGAACAGCCTGACGCGAACGCGCGCAGGAGCAGCAGGACGATCAAGCCGGTGAACACCTGGCCCGAGAATGCCGCTTCCTTTTGCTCCAGCGTATAGCTGATGACGGGCAAGGTGCCCAGCGCCAGCCGGACCAGTCCGGTCACGATCATGGCGCCCATCAATACGATGAAGGCGTAGGTCGGCACACCGAAGACACGGGAGGACTCGCGCATCCCCCGCAAATTGCCAAGCGTGATCAGCACGACACAACCAACAGAAATTAAAACCTTGTAGGGTGATATTTCAGGGATGGCTGCTGTGATGGCCATGGTCGCGGCCGAAATACTGACGGCAACCGTCAGGATATAATCGACGACCAATGATGAGGCCGCCACCACAGACGGCACGCGGCCGAGATTTTCTTTTGAGACATTGTAGGCACCGCCGCCGTTGGGATAATGGGAGATGATCTGCGAATAGGAAAACGCCAAGATCAAGAGCAGCAGGATGATCGATACAATTACACCGGGCACATAATTAAATGCTGCGAAGCCCAGCAGCGGTACCAGGACGATCAGGATTTCTTCGACGGCGTAAGCGACTGATGAAACGGCGTCGCTGGCCATGATCGGCAGGCCCCATAAGCGTGACAGTTTCTGGTGCTTGATGTCATCGGACCGCAACGAGCGGCCCAACAAAACACGCTTTAACTTGTTAAACATAGTTTTACCTAACCTTGTACTTTAAATATCTGATCATTTTATCACTTGGGCAGTGATTTGCAAGATGCAAATAGAATTCCTTCATAAATAGAAGAGAGCCGATTATTATCGACTCTCTCCGTTATCTATATGACAATATGTGACAAGTATAGTTGGAAATTTATTTCTGATCGGGTGTCACGTCATGGGCGGTTTTGCGTCTGCGGAACAGCGCGATCGCGGCAGCTCCGAAAAGCAGGTATAGACCGATCAATGCGTTGGCGTCCGTTTCGCCAGTCAGCGGGATCTCTTCGTCCAGTAGGATGCTGGCGGTTGACTGTCTGCTGACCGAAAGAACGTTGGGATCCTCGAGCGTTATGCCGACTTTGGCCTCGACGAGGGCGATGTTATTGACAACGGCTGCGAGGTCGGCTGTGGTGCTGGTGTAGTCGTAGCTATAGGTGATTGAAGCACCAGGGGCCAACGAATCAATGTGCAGCGTTGCGATGCCGCCAACGCCGGCTTGCCAGGTGGTTGTCGTGCCAGCGGTGACATTATTGACCGTTGAGCCGACGACTGCTTTGTTGTCAGTCAAAACGACATCGACCAGCTCAAGACTGCCGGTGTTCGAAACGATAATGGTGAAGCGGAAGATGTCGCCCGGATTGCCCATGGCCAGGTTGGCCACGCTGCCGCCCTTGGTCAGGTTCTGTACGGTCTTGCTCAGAGCCAGACCGGCGCGGCTGAGTGGTGTCGCGACGACATCAATCGCTGCAGTATCAACATCCGAAACAAGTGCACCGTTCGGGTAATCAGGTGTCGGGTTGAGTGTGCCGGAGACGCTGGCGGTGTTGTTGATCGATTCTCCGATATCAGCTGTACCGCTGATGTAATCATAAGTCAAAACAATTGATGCTCCGGCTTCCAGATCGCCCAAGTTCAGCGTCGCGACGCCACCGACGTCAGCCCAAGCGGGGGTGGTGCCGGCGGTGATGTTGGTGACTGTCGAACCAGGAACAGCCAGGCTGTCGGTCAGCGTAACATCAGTCAGTTTGACATTGCCGTTATTGGTCACGGTGACAGTGTAACGGGCGGTTTCACCGGCATACAATTCCGTCAGATCCGCAGGCAGGCCCAATCGAGTGAAGTTGGCGACCTGCTTGATGATGCTGATGTCGGGATTGTTGTCGAAATTGTCAATGACATCAACGGACAGGATTCCATCCGAACCGGCACCGACTTCCATATAGACCAGAACCGGGTCGGCGAGGTGGAAACCGGTCGGAGCGGTTGTTTCGACCAGCAGGTAGTAACCAGGTGCGTAAGCGCCTTCAGTGGTGACCGTGCCGTTGCTGCCCGTGGTCAGCCCAGTCTCGAGGGCTTCGCCCATAGGGTACCATGTATCGCCGTCCTGAGTAGCAGCGAAGAGATCAAATACAGCACCGGGCAAACGGGTTGTGCCGTCGCGCTGATCAAGCTTGACGATTTCAATGTGATTTTTGACGATCGTGTTGGTGATGGTCAGATCGGTCTGATCGTATGCTGTGGTATAACCGGGAACTGCGCTGATTTCGCCGATGGTGTAGGTGTAAGGGTCACCGGCAGCATCCAGCTCAGGCAGTTGGGCATATGCATGTGACCAGCTGCCGTCAGCATCGAGCGTGACGGGGTCGCCATAGGCGATACTGTTCTGATAAAGCTGAACCACGACGGACAGGGCGCGGATGCCGGCGGCGTTGTCGTCGTCAACCCAGACCTTGGTCACGGTTTTGTTGATATACCAGCTGGCATCCAGGGTGATGTCCTCAGCGGGCATGGTGCTGGGCACAACGGGGGTCCAATAAGCAAAGGTAAAGCCGGTGCGGGTGGGGTTGGTCGGAGCGCTGACGCTGGCACCATAGAGCTCGGTGATCGGATCGACGTCGGTGCCGCCATGGCTGTTGAAGCTGATGGTGAAGGATTTGCGGGTGTACTCTACCCGAATGACCGTGCTGCCGTCACCGGCGATGATCGCTGTAGGAGCCACTGTAGGAGCAGTAAAACCGTCGAAACTTCTCAAGATAGCGACCGCTTCGGTATTGGTCGTGCCGTTCGTGTAGTCGGTACCTTCGAGTGTCCAGCCGCCACCGAGGTTCTCGGTATAGTGCTCAACGATGTAAGGTGTGTCAGTATTGGCGGTATAGGTCACGGTGACTGTGACATCGTCGGCGGGCATGGTGCCGGCAACTATCGCGATATCAGGCGTGTAGCCGGCGACGGACGGTGAATTGATGCTGTAAGGATCATTGTAATCGTGTAGTTCGTTGTAGTCGCTGGGGGCGGTTGAACCGTCGGCCATGACATAATCGATGTGCAGGATGTAGCTGTTGATGTTCCAGCTGGCAACCAGGGTCATGTCAGCGGCCGGCATGATCGCGGGCATTTCCGGTGTCCAGTAGGCAAAGGTATAACCGGTTTTGGTCGGATCGGCCGGCGCGGTGAGCGACGTACCATAAGGTCTGGTCATGGGAGCAATTTCCGTGCCGCCCATGGAGTTAAAGTCGATGGTGTAGGAATTGCGGGTGTACTCGACAATGATGACCGTGCTGCCGTCGGCCGCGATGATGGCGGTCGGGGCAGTGGCGGGCGGGCTAAAGCCGGGGTAGCTGTTGAGTGAGGCCGTAGCCAGCGTGCCGGTGGTGCCGGCCAGGTTGGTGTCGGTTTCTTCGAGCGTCCAGCCGCCACCGAGGCTGGCTGTGTAATGCTCGACGAGATAAGGCGTATTCTGGTTTGGTGTCCATTGAGCATAGACGGTGAGACTGGTGTGAATGACTGTGCTGCCGTTAAAGACTGTTCCGCCGCTGGTTTCCCAACCAGCGAAAGTGTAACCGGTTTTGGTTGGCGGAGTCGGCAGGGTGACAGTCGTATCAATGTTGGTGGTGATCGAAGTGGGATTGGCTTCGGTCGTGCCGCCGTTTTTGTCAAAGGTGACGGTGACCTGGGGAATAGTGTAGGAAACTTTGACCTGGATCTGGTCAAGGGCAAGGTTATTGGGAGAACCTTGCGCAAGGAGTCTGATTCGGAAATCGTGGCTGTTGATCAGCGCCGGCGTCCAACTGGTGTAGCCCCAATTATCGGTTGCGCTCCCGGCAATAATTGTCGAATCGGTACCGGTATTTTCGTTATAGTTACCAACGGCTCCACTGGTATGAAGATTCCAATCATCGCCGCCGTCAATCGAAATGTCGACATTCCATCTGTCATTACCGTCATGACGATGGCCCTCAAGGCCGACGGTGATGCCATTGATTATAGCGTTGGCCGGGACAAGATTGCCAAAACCATAATAGGTCGCGTAGTCGCCATTTTCATTGAACACTGCATAGCTGTCATTTGAACTGTAAGCATTGACATAAGTCGAGTCACCGCCGACCAGATCATCGCCGCTGCCGTGTGTGGGCTGTGTCCAGCCACCCTCAAAAGAGGCGGCGATGGTGTGGTTGGCCGTCACATTGTTGAAGGAGTAACTGTTGATGCGGCCTTGGGACGCTCCGTCAACCAGCACATCGGCAACGATGTAGCCAGTGCTGGGGGGGATGGTGAAGGTTTGATTGGCATGCTCGATCAAATTGACCGTACCATTCGGTGTGATGGTGCCGCCGGTGCCGGCTGACGCGTCGATGGTGTAGGTGATCGGCGTGTGATAGCTGACGATAACAGCGATATCACCAAGGTAGGCGTTGTTGCCGCCAGATGTGCCGGCTATTTTTACCTTAAATGTTTTGTTGATAAAATTTTCAGCCGTCCAGGCCAGACCCCAGAGCGAGGTTGCGCCGGTGAAATTGTAAGAGGCACCGGTTGTTGTAAAGGCTGTCGTTTGAGCGGCGCTGAAGGCAGAGCCGTTTGCCGAAACAGAAACTGATAATTGACGAGAATTACTGTCATGGCTGCCATACAGCACGACCTTGACGCTGTCGATGATATCACCGGACGCGATGGCCGTGCCGAAGTTGAAATTCGTGAAGGTCGCGCGGTCGCTTGAGCTGTCATAGGTTGCGAAGCTAGGCAGTGAACCATCGTAAGCATTGCTGACATTGGTTACGCTGTTGACGTCAGCAGTTCCGCTGGGCCTTACAGCCGAGGTGTCTGCCGCGTAGGCCGGATTGACCATCATCAGAAGCATGGACAGGATGATGGTCAGGGCAAGGGCAGTCCGCTTGATTGATCGTTGATTTTTCATGACAGTATCCTCCTAAAATGGATTGTTTTCTTGCTAAAATACAAAAAAACCGGCCTTTTGGCCGGTTACGCTACTAGCTCCTGCTTGATCTCAGCGTCCATATCACGATCAAGCTCTCAATGCTTCCAGACAATATGAAGTTGTAGAGTGCAAAAACACCACCTTGCGAGGGCGGTCAGGGCAATCATGAAATTACACAGATGCAAACGTCTCCTGCTTGATATAGAGGCAGGAACTCTGTTTTCAGCCACGCTTTATATGCAGGATAAACGTGGTTAACCTTTATTGCCATTTCTAGATGTAACTGAACTGTAACATACGTAATAATTCTTGTCAACACTTTTTTCAAATGTATCGAAATATCAACAAACAACGATGACAGGCCTTTTGCGCAGATAAAATGAAAAAACACTTCCTGCATTTTTACAAAAGCTGCAGGAAGTGTCATGATCGTCATGGCGATTTTGATGACATTTACTCCGATTCTGCTTGCACCGGCTCAGCTGTTGGCTCCTCTACAACCGGGGCGGCCATCTTCTTGGCCTTGACTATTGCGAAGATTTCTTCCGCCGGATCGAGATTCTTGATGCCTTTGGGCAATGTGAAATCTGTCGCCGTGACCGTGTCGCCCAGCGCCTTTTTCGAGACATCAACGATGATCGAGTCGGGCATCAAGGCGGTGTGACCAACGACATCGATGTCGAATTTAAGCACTTGCAGATGAAGCAGGCCAACTTCAAGCTGGTCGCGGCCGTGATAAACGATGGGCAACTTCATTTTGACATCTTCATCTTTGGCGACGATCTGGACCGTCACGTGGAGGATCTTGCCTTCGACAGGATCCTTTTGTATTTCCTTGATATAACCAAACTTCTTAACACTGTCCAGCTTCACCCAGATTTTGGCGTTGTGGCCATGCTTGGCTATGATCTTGCCAATAGCCGCTGCTTCAAACTGCACGGATGTCGATGAAGCATCGTGCGCGTGAAGAACCGCGGGAATGTAGCCTGCAGCTCGGACCTTCTGCGGATGTTCTGTTCTTGGCATCGCCTTGATAATCAGCTCTTCCATAAAAACAACTCCTTTTCAATTTTCAACTCATGTATGATCTATTATATCACGTCTGTAATACAACACTGATTTAAAGCAATATGCTATAATTTGGATGAACATCAAGCCATATACTCAATGAAACCAGAGAATGAAGAGATTATGAATGACGAGATGCTGATTTCACTTGCCAATAATGCCGCCCTGTTGCTGGTCCTGTCAATTATCTATGAGGCAGGCTATTTTATCCCGCCCAAGTATCATCGGATCAGACCTGTGGTTCACGGATTACTGATTGCCCTGGTATGCGTCATGATCATGCTCATGCCCTTTACCCTTGAAAAGGGCGTCGTTTTTGACACCCGATCGATCCTGATTAGTGTCTCGGTGCTCTTCTTTGGCCCACTCCCGGCTCTGTTCACGGTAGTCGCGGCATCAATAACCAGAATCATCATTGGCGGGCCAGGAATGACAGCAGGGCTGGCGGTTATCCTGTCCAGTGCCCTGATCGGGCTGGCCTGGCGGCAGTGGATCATGCCAAAATTCAAGAAATGGCGTTGGTTGAACATTTACATCATGAGCCTCATCATTCATGGGGTGATGCTGGCCTGCCAACTCCTGATACCGTATCCCCTCAACATGACTGTTATCACCAGCATTGCCCTGCCGGTCTTGCTTGTCTACCCTGTCGCTTCAATCCTGCTGAGTCAACTGCTTGAACGTCAGCAAAAGAACCGCGATATTCAGAATCTGCTCAATCAGAGCGAGGACAAATACCGGCGATTGTATGAAACCACAAACCAGGGGGTCATCTACCAAAAGGCTGATGGCACTGTTATTTCAGCCAACTCCGCAGCTGAACGCATTCTCGGCCTGACCTTTGATCAGATGCAGGGCAAATCCTCAACAAACTCATCCTGGCAAACTGTTGATGAGGCCGGTTTTCCGCTGCCGGGTTCAGAACACCCAGCGATCGTTGCGCTCCGCACCGGCAAATTGGTCGGTCCGATCATTCTTGGAGTTATCAATCCCAACACAAAAATGACCGTCTGGCTATCGATCAGCGCGATTCCACTTTTTGAGCCCGGTCAATCGAAACCCTATCAGGTCTATGCGTCCTTTCAGGATATTACCGCTGAGCGGACCGCCAATCAGAATTATCAGAATCTTTTCCGCCAAATGCAGAACGCCTTCGCCCTGCACGAAATTATCTGCGACCAGCAAGGCAAACCGATCGACTACCGCTTTCTGGCCATTAACCCCGCTTTTGAGCGCATGACCGGACTAAAAGCGGCTGATATCATCGGCAAGACTGTGTTGGAAGCCATGCCAGGCACGGAGTCGTATTGGATCGAAACTTATGGCAAGGTCGCTTTGACCGGTGAACCTGTTGAATTCGAGGAATACTCAGCCGCGATCGACAAATATTTCGAGGTCAGTGCCTACCAGCCGTCGCCCGGGCAGTTTGCCTGTACCTTTATCGACATATCAAAACGCATGAAGACTGAGGCAGAACTCGTCTACTTCAGCAACCATGACTATCTGACCAACCTTTACAACCGCCGCTGGTTTGATACCGAATTGAAAAGACTGGACGAAGCAAACGAGATGCCGCTGTCGATTATCATCGGCGACATCAATGGGCTTAAACTGATCAACGATGCCTTCGGACTCGAAGAGGGTGACAACCTGATCGTGGCAACCGCCAATATTTTACGAGCCAGCTGCCGCAAGGATGACATCGTTGCCAGAACCGGCGGCGATGAATTCAGCATAATACTGCCTCGAGCGGACAGAGCATTTGCCAATGATATTCTCAAAAATATTTACAAATCCTGTTTTGAGCACAACGAAAGAGTAGCCAATGAGGCTTTTCATATCAACATATCCCTGGGATTCGGGACCAAGGATGAACACGAAAATGACATTAAAAAAGTGATCAAAACGGCACTTGACTACATGAATCAGCGCAAGTTGCTTGAAAACCGAAGTTCACACAGCACCATTATCGCTTCGATCAAAGCGACCATGCTGGAGAACAGCCATGAAACCGAGGAGCACGCAGAGCGGCTGATAGAACTATCCAAAATGGTCGGTCACGAACTGGGATTAGGTCAGAAAGAATTGGATAACCTCGAGCTTTTTGCCATGCTGCATGACATCGGCAAAATTGGCATTTCGGATCAAATTCTCAATAAAACCGCCAAACTCAGCGAGGATGAATGGTTCGAACTCAAAAAGCATCCCGTCATTGGCTACCGCATCGCCATGTCATCACCTGAACTGGCACCGATAGCGGAGTATATTTTGTATCATCACGAGCGCTGGGACGGCCACGGCTACCCACAGAATCTTGCCGGCGAGAGCATTCCGCTGCTTTCTCGGATTCTGGCGGTTATCGACGCTTATGATGCCATGACACATGACCGATCCTATCGTCGAGCCATGCCGCACGCAGCCGCTGTCGAAGAGATCGAAAAAAATATCGGCACGCAGTTTGACCCGCATATCGCACGACTCTTTATTGACGATGTGCTACCCGAGGCAGAAATCCAGGAAGAAAGTCACTGAGCAAGGGGCTTATCGCCGTTTTCTGTCGTTTAACACCTTGATTTCGAAGGCACCCTTTTTCAAAGCCATCAGCTGAACAACGATGCCAAGTCCTACAACACCGACAATAATCAGGGCAAACAACCAAAACTCAACTTTTTGATTGAACAAGGTCGGCATAAAAACCAAAACCATTAAACCCAAATAGAGGATGTTTTGCTTCTTTCTGGATTCGGCGAGAAAAGTGATGGGCTTGCCGCATTTCTCGCAGACAAAATCATATTGGCTGGGGACGTAGTTTTTCCAACTCTTAACAGGGGTGTGCTCGCAGACGTCTTCTTCAACCTTGGTCGTTGTTTGTGCCGGCGATTGCGCGGCCGGGAGGCTGCCATCTTCGCGGGCTTGCTGCTCATAAGATTCATACAAGGCCATCAGATCAAGCTGCTCTTGCGTGTAAGGTTTTTCTGCCGGAGCTTGGTCAGAAATGACGGTTTTCGGCGCGACTTCCTGATATTTGCCATAAACAGTCAACAAAAAGATACCGACCAAGGCCAGCAGGACCACACCAAAGATCAGCGCGATGTCGGCAATCAGTCGGTTTGTACCTGTCAGACCAAAAAAATCAACATCGAGGAATGTTTTGATCAGCAATAAGGCGATGAGGATCATGTAGATTGTCCGCAAAACCAAATTGAAAACCGGTGTAAGTTCGATGGCTGCCCCGCAGTGACGGCAGACTTGAGAGGGCTTGCTGACAAACAAATTTTTAAATTTGAATACAGGCTGATGGGCACAATTATTCATGACAATTTATTCTCGAAGTACTCGATTGCCTTGGCAGCCGACATTTTATAGCCGCCTGACTTCTTCATCTCTTCCTTCATAAAATCAGCTTTAGCCTTGTAGGCGGGGTTGCCGAGGAGCTCCTGGATGGTGGACTTGAAGACCTCGGTTGACAATTTGCTCTTGTCGTGGAAGGTGATGCCCAAGCCTAGCTCGGCCAGACGCGTAGCGGTGATACCTTGTTCCGGCATCATCGGGATGGCGATCATGGGAACGCCGTAGCTGAGGGATTCCATGACGCTACCGGTCCCGGCGTGGGTGACAAACAGGTCAGCCTTCTCGAGAATGTCCAGCTGGGGCAGATAACGGGCGATGGTGACATTTTCCGGTATTTCACCAAGGGACTCGATCTTGACCGAATTGCCGATCGAGGCCACGAGATTGACTGGCAGATCCTTGACGGCGGCAAACAGCATGATGAAAAATTCCGGCCAGTCGGTGAACAACGTGCCCAGGGAGGCGTAGATCAGCGGTTTGTCACCCGCCGGTGCCTGCCATGTGCCAGCATTGTCGCGCGGGGCGATCTGGGCACCGGTGAAGACGAAATGATCGTCAAAGGTCTCGCCAGCCGGCTGGAAAGCGCGCAGGATGAAGACAATGTTGAAATCAGCAGCGCCTTCGAAAATTTCAAAAATGTCCAGATGCGGGACGCCATAACGCTGGGTCAGATCGTTGGCCAGTTCTTTGGCGGCGGCGCGTGCCGGATGGGTGTCCGGGATCGGCGGGAAAAATTTAGCCGACGAGAATTTGTCGTTGGCGGCATAGCTGGCGTAGACCTGAATAGCCGGTACACCCAGGGCAGCGATGGCCAAACGGCCGGCCAGGGCCAGGGTGTCATAAATAATGGCGTCCGGACGATCCTGCTCGAGGATGGGCAGGATCTGGGTGATGATGTGGTCTGCCTCGGTCAGAAAGCGCAAGGGCAGCTCCGCGATCATATCTTTGGCGATATCCTCGCCCGGCTTGTGCAGAACTGATTCAAAAGCGATAAAGTTTGCGCCGGTGAATTCAACGGTTTTGCGGTAGTTTTCCGTGGCAAAATAAGAAACGCGAACGCCGCGGCGAACCAGCTCTGTGACGAATGGCAGGGTGACATTGACGTGTCCGCTGGCACCGATGGTTATAAGTGCAATATGCATGGTTAGACCCTTCCTTAATTTCGAATATTTCCCCAGTATGCTCTAATGACTATTAACGTATCAAGAATATAGGAGATTGGTTTGGCAGTCAAGTAAATGCTATAATAGAAAAACAAATACAAATGAAAGCAGGCTGGCATGATGAACAGAAATCACTCCGAGAATAATGAACTAACCGCATTGATCAAAACACTGCATTTTCAAATCTATGACGCCGTCCGGGCAAAGTTGTTCAGTCACGACTCATCCCTTTACAGTGTCGCCAACGAGGACGGCGCAGGCGATGTTTCCTACGACATCGACATTGCTTCAGAAGAAACGATCGAGCATTTTTTCAGCACCAATCCAATTGATGGCGGTGCGATCGTCATTGCAGAGGGCATCGGCCAGCAGGTATTTCCCGCGACAATTACCGAGGATCAGGCTAAGTACAGGATCCTGATCGACCCGATCGACGGCACGCGCGAAATCATGTACAACAAACGCTCGGCCTGGGTCCTCACCGCTGTCGCTCCCAACAGGGGCAATGACACCAATCTGTCCGACGTTTTCCTGTCGATGCAGACAGAGCTGCCCGTCAAAAAACAAGCGTTGGCATCGGTCATCTATGCCACCAAAAATGGCGGGGCATGGGAAGAAATCTGGAATATTGATCAGCGCGAGTTGATGATACCCGCTGCGCGCTTGCAGCCCAGCCAAAGCAAAAGCATTGACCACGGCTATGTCGTTTTTACCAATTACTTCCCGGGTACCCGCGATGTCGTGTCGGCGCTCGCTGACCGAATAATCAGCAGCGTCGGCTTTACAAACAAGGACGAAAAAACAATCGTTTTTGACGACCAGTATATTTCATCCGGCGGTCAGATTTATCTGCTGGCGTCCGGCATCTATCGTTTTGCTGCCGACCTGCGCCCGGCTCTGACCCGCGTCGCGCAACAACGCAACAGCGGCCAGGTTCTGTGCTGTCATCCTTACGACATCGGCGGCATGCTGATTTTACAGGAAGCTGGCGGCATCGTGACCGACCTTGCTGGCCGCGAGATCACCTATCCCATGGACACCAACACCAAGTGCGGCTGGCTGGCTTATGCTAACGACGACATCCGGCGCCTGCTGGAGCCGCTGGTACTCAAGGAAATCAATTTGCTTTGAAATATTGATCCAAAAAGGTGAACATGACGTCGACGTTTTCAGGCTGACCAAACTCTTTGGTGCCATGACCAGCACCTTCGAGCAAAATCAGCTGTACCTTATCTTCGCCGATAACCGCTTTCAGCGCTGCCGCAAAATTGACTGACTGCGCGGTAGGTATCATATTATCCATCGTTCCGTGCATGATCAGAAAAGGCGGGTCGTCAGGCGTGATATAGTTAGTCGCGTTGTTGCGTTCGGCTATTTCCGGCACCTCCTGAACGGGTGCGCCGAAATACTTTGAACTGGGCGATGTGGCAGGATTATGCTGGACGGCCGGGAGAGGCAGCAGATCATTAATACCGCTGGCTTCGTTTTCGGCATCCATCGTCAGAAAGTTGATCGGTCCAAATTGATCGATGACGGCCTGAACGGTGCTGGTCTGATCTGCGTTGCCCATGGTCAGATCTTCAAGATCCGCTACGCCACCCGAAGTACCAAGCATCGCAGCCAGATTACCGCCGGCCGATTCGCCCTGAACGGCAACTTTGCTGGCATCGAGCCGATATTTATCAGCGTTGGCTTTGATAAAGCGCACAGCAGCTTTGGCATCGAAAAGAGCAGCAGGGAAAATCGCCTCGCTGCTGAAACGATAGTTGATCCGTACGATCGCGTAACCGTGTTCCAGTCCCGAAAGGATCTGCGAAACGCCACCTTTATCACCGCCTAAAAAGCCACCACCATGGATGGAAATGATCACTGGGAAAGGACCATCGCCGGTCGTGGGCAGGAAGATGTCCAGTTTTTGCGCATCGGACTGATTGGCATAAGCGACGTCAATCCATTCGCGAACTTCGGCTGTGGTCTCAACTGTCGTTGTCGGCGCGGGATCGCAACCGCTGGACATCATCACGAGCAGAGAACAAAGCAATAATGCCGCAATCAGGGAACGTGTTTTTTTCATCGAAATAGTCCTCCTCTAGAAATCCTGAAATTTAAAGCTGTGATTTAACCATATCATTATATAATTAGTTCAGACATTTGCCTACTCCGCAATATACGAACAGCAATAGTCGGTGACTTCCTTGACGATCAAGAAAAAGCGAGAATTTGCCGGCACTTCAAAGAGTTGGCCACCCTTGATCTCCAGCCATTCGTCCTGACCCGGCAGCTTGATCTCCAGATCGCCCGCCAAGATTTCCATGACTTCCTTCTGATCGGTGCCAAATTCATATTCGCCCGGCAGCATGATGCCCAGGGTCTTTTTGACGCCGCCTTCAAAGATGACGGTGCGGCTGGTGACCTGGCCGTCGAAATAAATGTTGGCCTGTTTGACCACGGCGACGTTGGTGAACTGCTCCATAAAAAATGACCTCCGGTGTGTTTTTCGTGCATTTATAATAACACAAAAACATCCGGGTTATGAAGAGCGTCAGCCCAATTTGGCGGTCATATTAGTCTCGACGGCCGCCAGCGCCTGTGAAACTGGACAGCCGATCTTGGCTTTTTCGGCGAATTCAACGAAGGTTGCCTCATCGATACCGGGGACGATGCCGATGGTCGCCAGCTCGATCAGACGAATGCGCGGACCGGCGCCCATGTGCACAGAAGCTGTGGTGCTGATGCTGGTCGGGACGTGCCCTGCATCGGAGAGAATCGCCGCGAGAAACATCGAAAAACAGCCCGCATGCGCTGCGCCGATCAACTCCTCGGGATTTGTGCCCGGTCCGTCTTCGAAACGCGACGCTTTGGTGTATTCGCCATTAAAAGCACCTGAGCCCAAGGACATGCGACCCTTACCTTGATCGAGACTGCCGTACCAGACGGCGAAAGATTTGCTGGCCATAAAGTTCACCTCCCTTTTGTATAATTATAGCGATCTTTACATCTTATTTATACAGATTGAAAACTAAATAACACCATCTTTATAGGCATACTGATAGTCTAAAATGATCAATAACCCATCAAAACGCTGGGAGGCTCGATAATGCTGGCGAATCACGAAAAATCCGAGATCATCATTGCCGGTTGCGGCAATTTTGGCAGCTACCTGGCTGAAAAATTGACCCATGCTGGCCAGAAAGTCGCCATCATCGACCAAAATTGCAAATCGTTTGAAAAACTGTCCCGCGATTTTCCGGGAACAACCGTTGAGGGGGATGCCAGCAATATTGAGGTGCTGCGGTTTACCGGCATCAATCATGCAAAAATCGTTGTGGCCGCGACCGATGATGATAATATCAACTTGATGATTGGCAAAATAGCTCTCCAAATTTATGAAGTTGATCGCATTTATGCCGTGGTAAATGATGTCAATTTAGCTTCAACAACAGATGAACATGGCATCATAACACTTTGCCCATCTGCCATTATGACAGAATCGGTCTTTGCAGATATCAAGCAGAAAGAAGGATAAATCATGAACATCATTGTCGTCGGAAATGGTCTGAATACGGAGTTGTTGATCAAAAGTCTGACCAGCGCCAATCATAAAGTCACTCTTATCAGTACAAACAAAAACTTTTGCGAAAGAATAGCCAATCAAATTGATCGGCTTACTGTCAACGGTGACGCCAGTCGACCGGAAACACTAATATCAGCGGGGATTAAACGCTGTCAGTTGCTAATCGCCATGTCCGAAAAAGACGCAGACAATCTTGTCATTTGTGATCTGGCCAAGAAAAAATTTGGTGTTCCTCGGACAATAGCAATGGTTGAAAACCCGATCAACTGCGTTGTATTTCAGCGACTGGGTGTTGATTCGGTCATTTGCATGGCCGAAACCTGGTCGATATCTCTTGAAAGAGCAGTTCGACCAATTCTTGAACAGATCGCCAACTAAAAAATCGTGTGGAACAGGGTGCTTAATTAGCGTAAAATAGAAAAAAAGGAGAAATTGTGATTGAAAATCCGACACATTGTTTTCGTGATCGTGATGCTGGCCGGCACAACTGCTATTTGTCGGCTTCTGTACCATAGTGTCTTGAATGAATCGATCGTTATCATGGTCTACCTGCTGACGGTCTTTTTGATTTCCCGATACACATCTGGGTACTGGTATGGTGCTGTCAGTTCGTTGTTGTCCGTCTTTTTGTTTAACTTCTTTTTTACAGAGCCTTATTTTAGTCTGACCGCTTATGATCCCAAATATCCACTGATCTTTATCATCATGTTGATCGTTTCGATTATTACCAGCGCGACAACCGTTCGGATCCGACAGGCGGCGGAAGAGGAAATCCGGCAAGCCAATATTCAGGAGAAAAACCGTCAATTGATCGAAAGTGAAAAATTGCGCGGTACAATACTGCGCTCGATATCGCATGACTTACGAACGCCGCTGACCAGCATTACCGGCTCAATCAGCATGCTGTTGGATCAAGAAAACACTTTAACAGAAATCGATCGGCAAAGCCTTCTTCAGGATGTCTATATTGAATCAGTCTGGCTCAACCGATTTGTCGAAAACCTGCTCAGTCTGACCCGCATTGATGACAACCTTCTGAAGCTAAAAATCCAGCCGGAGCTAATTGAAGAAATCGTCGGAGAAACCCTGGTTATAATTCGTCGCAGGATGGGCAACCGAACAATTGACGTCAGGACACCCTCCGAACCGGTGTTGGTCTGGATGGATTCAGCCTTGATCGAACAGGTTTTGATCAACCTGCTGGACAATGCCATTGCCCATACGAAAGATGATGGCAAAATTGCAATCGAAGTGGTGAGCGACGTCAGACAAGCTACCTTTAGTGTCTGGAATAACGGGCCAGCGATCTCTCCTGATGTTATTGAACGGATCTTCGAACGATATTTTGTTGGCAATGAAGAGCGATACGATTCCAGGCGCGGCATGGGACTGGGATTGTCCATCTGCCAATCGATCATTCATGCCCATCACGGTGATTTGACGGCGGCAAACCACCCTGGCGGCGGCGCTGTTTTTACCTTTTCCATACCGATTAATGGAGGGCCTGCGAATCATGAACGGTAAAACATTGGTCCTGATCATAGAAGACGATCCACCGATCGAAAACTTCTTGGTCACGGCGATGAACACCCAAGGTTACAAGACGATCACGGCTGCGACGGGCGAATCCGGCATTTCGCTGGCAGCGAGCTGGAACCCCGACGTCATTTTACTTGACCTTGGGTTACCCGACATTGATGGCATCAATGTCATCAATCGCATTCGGACAATCTGTGATTCGCCGATCATTGTGGTTTCAGCTCGGCATCTCGACCACGACAAAGTTGATGCCCTGGACAGTGGCGCAGATGATTATATCGCCAAACCATTCAGCGTTCCCGAACTGCTGGCGCGCATTCGTGTTGCCCTCCGTCACAAAGAAAAGGAAGAGCAGGAAGACTGTGAAATGGACGTTTATCACAATCGTGACCTGATAATTGATTTTATCAGACGAGTTGTGACAATACGCAATGAAATGGTCCATTTGACACCGATCGAATATGACATTCTCAGTCAGTTGGCGATTCATGCCGGCCGGGTCCTGACGCACAAGCAAATCCTGCAAGCCATTCGCGGTAATTTCATGGCTGAAACCGACTCGCAGACCTTACGGGTGTTTGTATCTAATTTACGGCGCAAGATTGAAGTAAACCCAGCCGATCCCGAGTATATTCAAACCGAAGTTGGTGTCGGCTATCGACTGTCAACCGCTATTTGACAATTTTCCGTTTTGTTCTGAATTGACGACTAATTACAACAGACAGGCTGCTCACAGCCAACAAAAGCAGGATACCCGCAACGATAAATTTGACAATATTGAGTTTCTGAACAACAATCTCACCACCCTGAAGTATTTCAATTGAACTGGCATGAATATCAAGATCGCCGCCGTGCTCAGAGCAGGCTTGGTTGAACTGTCCGATAATCCTGACCTGATCACCTTTGATGGCATATTGGCCTGCCACCTTGATTATGGCGCGTTGCTCTGACGTCAGCCAGATCCCAATCGATGTCCCGTTGTTTTGGACATTGATCCAGAAATGATCCTGTCGTTGCATCATGTCACCAACAATTTCACCTTCATAGATCAGGGTTTTGCCATTCAGATTTTTGGCCTGTTCAATCAACGTGTTACCATCATAAGACACAAGGGTCTCTGCCGACACCTGAATCGAGCAAGACCAACCCACCAGAATGACAGCCAAGATAATCATCAGAATTGATGCAATTCCACTTTTCATTTGTTCCATGCACGCCTCGCCTTTGCCGCCATGTAAGCCAGCAGCGCCAAAATTGACATAAACTCAAGGCGAGCCACCCACATGGTCAAAATATAATTAATTTTTAGTGCCGCGGGCATGGCTGCCTGCGTGACACCGATCGACAGTCCAACATTGCCAGTTACAGAAGCTGATTCAAAAGCTGCATCGCCGAGCGGATAGCCGCAGATGACACCGGTTAAGGTTGTTAATGAAAAAGTGATAATATAGGCAATGACAATCAGCATGGCACTGCGTACAGTATTGTCGTCTAGAGGAATATCGCGGATATGATGAATTTTCTCACTTGAGACTGCAGATTCAGGCTGGCCCAGTCGTTTGATATCTCGCCGGAACGCATGCCAGATTATGCCAATGCGCAGACCTTTGAAGCCACCGGCTGTTGAGCAGGCGCTGCCGCCGATCAACATGGCGATGATCATGGCCATCAGGGCAAGATCGCCCCATTCGAGTCGAAACTGACGAGCGTAAATGGTCATGGTGCCCGTTGTGGTATGTCCAGAAATTAATTGATAAAACACCTTGCGAAATACTGAAAAAGCATCTGAGTAAACACCTTGACGGATCAGACCGACGGTTGTCAGCAAGGTCAAAATGGTGACGGTCACGGTCATCGATGCGATTTCTATATTTTTTCGCAATTCCTTGCGTTTGCCAGTTATAACAGCATAATGCAGTGCGAAGTTGAATGAACCAATGATGAAGATAACCATGGTGCCAAGCTCCATCCACAGACTGTGATAGTAAAGGACGTTTTGCGACATGGGCGCAAATCCGCCGGTGCTCCAACTGGACATAAACATCCACATCCCATGCAAAAAAGCGCGATCGAAGTTCAATCCTTCAAATACGCCAATAACCGTCAAAACAGTAGTTCCCAATAAAAGATAGATCAAGCTGATGCCCCAGATATAGCGAGCGGTATTGACGACGTTTGGCATCAGCCGTTCATCCTTGCCTTCGCCAACATACATTTTATAGGCACCATTGGTTCCTTTGACCAGAAATGTCAAGGCCAGCACAATCATGCCCTGTCCGCCGACAAAAGTCAGCAGATGACGCCACATGTTGATGCCGTTTGCTGTGTGATCCATATCCTGAATCAGCGTCAGGCCGGTCGTTGTAAATCCGCTCATCACATCAAAGCAGGCGTCTAAAAATGTTCGATACTGATCGCCCAGATAGTAGGGTATTGCACAGAGAATCATGCCCAGAATCCAGCTGATTGCCGATACTGTCATCCCTTCGCCCCAACTGAGTTTTTGCGTTTTGGCCCTTTTGCTGCAGAAAATTACCAAGATCGAGCCGAGCAAAATTGAAATTGAAAAGCTGATGACAAAATCAATTAGAATATTCCATTCTCGATAAAAAAGCGAGACAATCATCGGGAAAAAATTCAGAGCTCCAAGGCCAATAACGATCAAGCCGACATAGTAGCCAATCGGGATCAGACGGTTGACCCGTTTTTCCACCATCATTGAAACACCACCCAACAAATCCAGCTGATGATCAATCCGATAACGATAAAAAGAGCGGAGAAAACAATTTCCGCACCGATTCCAGCGAGTGCCGTTCGAATCGTTTTTCTCATATGCACCTACTTGAAATATTCAGCCAGTGACGCCGTAAGATCCGCGTGTGTCATCACGATGATATTGTCACTGGTCTCGATTTTTGTTTGACCATCGGGAATGACGGCTCGATCGCTGCGAATCAGTGAAATAATAATCGAGCCTTCTGGCAGACTCAATTCCGATATTTTTTTCCCAACAACACTTGAGCGTCGACCGATATGAAGTTCTTTGATTCGGACATTGCCAACGCGATGCGACAACAGGTTGTTCAAACAAGACCAGTCAACTTCCAGTTCGATAATATCAGCTATCAGTGCTGTGCTGCTGACGACGGAATCAACGCCGAGTTGTTTAAACACGTTGATATTCTTTGGATTGTTAACCCGCGCGATGGTTCGAGGCACATTGAAATAGTCTTTAGCCAATTGACAGGCCACCAGATTGTTTTCGTCGTAACCGGTTACAGCTATCAATATATCCGCATGCTCAATACCGGCATCTTTCAGATAGCTGATATCGGTACCATCGCCATGAATGATCTGCAATCCAAATTCTCCAAGCTCGTCAGCTATTTTATTGCACAATTTCATATCTTCTTCGACAAGGAAGAGCTGATGCTTATCGGGAACCAGTGTTTTGGCCAGATAGTATCCCAATTTACCGCCGCCGACAATTACAATGTACATTCTGATTAACCGCCTTAATCTTCTAAAGTGAGCATATCTTTGATTTTATAGACGGCCAAGGTTGTCGGACAAATCGTCTGCAGCCCAAGTTTGCTAAAAACAATTTCCCGCTCGGGATCGTAAACACGGGTCACGACACGCGGAACATGAAAGATATCAGACGCGACACGAGAGATCATGACGTTCATATTGTCATCATTGGAGACAGCAGCTAATGCGTCTGCCTTTTCAATACCGGCGCTGCGCAAGACATCCTCATCAATCGGCATGCCGGTGATGGTCAGGCCATTGAAGCCAGAGCCCAACAATTCAAAATTATCAGGGTCGTTGTCAATAACGACAACGTCATGATTGCTTTGTGAAAGTTCGATTGCTAAATTCGATCCGACCTTACGGCACCCGGCAATTATGATATACACGAAGAAATACCCCTCTCGTCCTCAGCGGCTGTCTATCAAATAATCATAATCGAATCAATATAAAATTGATGTGAAGATGCTTGCTATAGACATAAACAAAGTATAAAGGTGCAACTGCCAAACAGTTGAAAGTCGCGCAGACCGATTCCTGTCTGGATTGCATCATTTATGAAAAAAAAGAAGCTGTCTCAAAACTTTACGTTTTGAGACAGCCCCCCGAATTTAGTCGTCGAGTTATTACTTGGTTTACTATGCTTCTTTATCGCGCAATGACAGGGCAAGATCCACAAACCCATCTGCCATTGGAACCCAGAAGGAGGTGTTGTTGTTCTTCTGAGCAAGGCCAAAGCCATGCGTCCCATTGCCGAAAATATGCAGTTCTGCCAAGGTCTTTCCATCCAGACTCTTATATAATTCTAAGCAGTCGAGAGCAGCCCCAGTATTGTCGTTGGCTCCAGCGGCGATAAACACAGCCGGCAGGTTCTCGTTTTCTGTGACGTAGCCCTTGAATTCTCCCATACTAAAATCGAAGTTTGGACCGTAAATAATCAAAGCGACATCCAGATCTGAGTTGACTTGATCCACTGCATCGGTATGATAGGCCGCATCATAGATGGTCGGCTGCACATCACCGTAGCAGTTAACAATCGTTCCGCCAATCGTCGCGCCTCCACCAGAAAAACCGACTGCTAACACGTTGTCCATGCCGCCAAGCCCCTTCTGTTCGGCATTATAACGCAGGTAGCGAATGCTGCGCTGCATATCCATCCAGACATCCTTACCGGAGTACGGTGCAACACGGCGCTGGAGTACATAACAATTGTAGCCCAGTTCATTGAAGCGCGCTGCTACGGGATATCCCTCGCCGGTATTGCTGCGCTGACTGTAACCGCCACCGGCTACTACAATCAAGTTGCCCTTAACGGCAGACTGATCTTCCAGCAAATACGGCACAAGGAAAGGCTTGAACTCTGGGTAATCCCAGCTTTTGGTAGTGAACTCCAGCGTGCTGACGTCCTCGGCGCAGGGTATGCTGTCGCCCCAGATATACCATGCGCTATCGGCAAAACTCTGAACCTGCACCAGCGCCTCGCGGGCGGCGATACAAGCATCGATAAAGCCGCGAGTTTCCGCGTCAATTTTTTCCGGATCGATAAACGGCAGTCGTGAACAGGCATCCGCATACGCCTTCCAGGTCTCAGCAGAATAGGCGGTGGGCAGACTTCGGACGAACTTGAAGTTGATGTATTCCGCTTCGAAAGCCGCCTTGTAGTAATCAGGACTTTCCTTGGCGATGGTTACCTCCTCAAGCGGCACGTCGTTGAATGTCTCGGTCGGCTGTCCGACAGTGGTCTCCGTCGCCACAGGCGCCGTAGTAGCATTTGCGCAGCCGGCGAGCATCGCGACGCAGAGTGTCACGGCCAAGAATGTACTTGTCATCTTTTTCTTCATGATTTCCTCCTAAATATTTTCTTTTTCTATTACACAACAGCAACAACCTATTGCTCCTGACGTGTAGATTCAGAAAGACTAGCGTGCACTCGCCAATACGCGTGCTGCTGCCACTTCAATAAACTTATAATACCATAAATAATTAGTTTCCGGAATGCCCGAGGTTTTGCTGCATGAATATGTCAGCCTTTGAAGGCCAGGTCGCACATTCCGGTGTGCTCTTGATTGCGCCAGCTTGACCGACGCCATAGCCATGTCCTGCACCTTCAAAAATGTCGATGGTTGCAGGCACATTTCTGGCTATAACAGCCGTATAAAGGTTCGGGGTACCCTCAGCAGCGCCGGTATTATCCACAGTGCCTACGTTCATATAGAAAGCCGGGAGGTTTGCATTCTCGTTGTTATCATCCAATGAACCCCCATAAATTGGAAGCGCAACGTCCATATCACTGTTGACGGAGTCAATTTCGTCGGGGATATAATCCGAATCGTAGTAGGTCGGGTTGCGGTCTCCAAAGAGGTGGTTTACTGCTCCCATAACTGTGGACGCACCGCCTGACCAACCGCAGGCAGCAATCATATCCTGTCCGCCCCAGCCTTCCTGTTCGGCGAAGTATCTGACCATTCGGACAGCCCTCTGTTGATCCATAAATATATCCTCGTCGGAGTACGGACGTATTCTTCTCTGCAATACGAAGACGTTGTACCCCAAATCATTAAAAACTTTTATCGACGGATACGCCTCAGAAGCATTGCTGCGGTTCATCATGCCGCCACCTGAGCAAACAATGATGTTACCTTTCGCCGTGGCCGGGTCGTCCAGCAAGCATTTAACTAAAAGTGGGATGAACCCATAGGAGTCCAAAGGCCCTTTATCCAGATCCTCTTCAGAAATATTCTCGCCATCAAGTAGCGGCATACTATCCGCGCTCCATAAGAAAATGACGTTTTCCGAAATAGGCCCCTTCAGATCGAGCGCGCACAATGCAGTAATAAATTCCTCTTTCGCACCGTCTCTATTTTGTTTAAGTCGAACAGTAGCACCGTAGAAGTTGGAATAGGCTTCTTCGGTAATCAATGGCTCTATTGACTGGACAAATTTGAAGTTTCTGATTGCATACTTCAAGAACTCTGTATCCGTACCATCCATCGGCATATCCCAGAGATGATCGAACAGGTCGTATACTTGCCCGGTTATTTTCAATTCTCCAGGTGCCGAAGTCGTTGCCTGAGTGTCAGATGTTGTCGTTTGAGCGCTTTGTTGTGCGCACCCGGCAAGAATTGCGACAACCAGCAGCACACTTATTAAAATATTCAAAAATCTTTTCATATTACTTCCCCTCTCAATAATTCGCTGTTATGCTGTTATATAGTTCTATGAGTTTTTCCTGTTGATAGTTTATCATAAACCGATGAAAATGAGCAAAAAACAGAAATTATTGGAAATAATAAAAGCGAGGCTTAAAAAAGAAAGCAGTCAGTTGGTTAGTCGCGCTAACCAACTGAAATTAAAAGCTGCCGACGGCAAGAAATATTTAACAGATACATACAGCGATGAAACCATTGACGGAAAGAGCAAATCCAAGGCCTTCAAAACAAGGAAGTATTATGACATCCGTACAGCCTCAGCGGTTTTTCGTTGGTGATCGCGAGAGGAATTGAACCTCCGACCTGCGGTTTAGGAAACCGACGCTCTATCCACTGAGCTACGCGACCGTTTGCAAACCACATTTTAGAATATCAGGTCGGACCTGTCAATTCAGTGTGTCAGCGGATTCCAGTTCGCGCATAGCCAAGATGGTGCGCTCGATCAGATCGTTCAGCTCCCAGCCCAGCATATCGACGCCGCGTTGAATGACCAGACGTGAGCAGCCGGCGGCGAAACCGGGAGTTTTGAATTTTTTCAGGACCGACTTGGCCTCGAGGTCGAGGGTGCTGCGCGAGGGCCGTATCAGGGTGACGGCGCCGATAAGACCGGTCAGCTCGTCGGCGGCGAAGAGGATCATCTCCATGATGTGCTTGGGCCGCAGATCGACGGTGTTGCCATAACAATGGCTGGCGGTCGCGTAGATCAGGCTCTCGTCGTAGCCGAGTTCGCGCATGATTTGCTGGCTTTTGATGCCGTGCTGATCAGGAAATTGTTCAAAGTCAAGATCGTGGAGCAGCCCGACGACCTCCCAGAAGTCCAGCTCGTCGGGTGCGTAGTCGCGGGCAAAATAGCGCAGCACGCCGGCGACGATGCGGGCATGCTTGAGATGAAAGGGGTCCTTATTGTATTGTTTGAGCAGATCGAAGGCCTGTTCGATGGTTGGGATGCTGTTCATGGGGGCGTCCTCCTTGCGACGGGGCTGTTTATAGCTTGGCATAAAGCGCCGAATTTCGCAAGATACATCAGGTTATGCTGGCCAGCTGGAGATGATATAATGATCTCATAAGACAAAGGACACAGGTGATGAGCATGAAAATGAGATATTACATTCCGACTGAAATACATTTTGGCGCCGGCAAACTGGACGTTTTGGGCAAGCTGCCTTTGCCGGGGCAAAAGGCCTTGATTGTGACCTCGGCTGGCCAGTCGGTTATTCGCTTTGGCTACCTGCAGCGGGTGCAGGATCTGCTGGCGCAAAACGGCTGTTCGTCGGTCGTTTTTAACAAGATCCAACCCAATCCGACGCACCAGCACGTCATGGAAGGCGCCGCAGTGGCGCGGGCGCAGGGCTGTGACTTTGTCATCGGCCTGGGCGGCGGCAGTTCGATTGATTCGGCCAAGAGCATCGCCGTCATGGCGACCAATCCGGGCGATTACTGGGACTACATCAGCGGCGGCAGCGGCAAGGGTCAGCCGCTCAAGGCCAAACCGCTGCCGGTGGTGGCGATCACCACGACGGCCGGCACCGGCACCGAGGCCGATCCCTGGACGGTCATCACCAAGGAAGACACCTGCGAAAAAATCGGCTTTGGCAACGACCAGACCTTCCCCGTGCTGTCGATTGTCGATCCCGAACTGATGACCACCGTGCCACCCGACCTGACCGCCTACCAGGGCTTTGACGCCCTCTTCCACTCAACCGAAGGCTACATCGCCAATTGCGCCAACGTTTTCAGTGATCTGTACGCGCTCAAGGCGATCGAGCTGATTTTTAAATTTTTGCCGGTAGCCGTCCGCGAGCCGGATAACCTCGAGGCGCGTTCGATGGTGGCGCTGGCCAACACGCTGTCCGGCATGGTCGAGTCGACCTCGTCCTGTACCTCGGAACATTCGCTGGAACACGCGATCAGCGCCCATTTTCCCAATGTGCCGCATGGTGCCGGCCTGATCATGGTCTCGCTGGCCTACTACAAGCACTTTGTGACCTTCGTGCCCGAGCGCATGGTGGCCATGGCGCGTGCCGCCGGGGCCAAAAATGTCGAACGAGCGCAGGATTTTGTCGATGCCCTGGCCGGCCTGCAGATTGACTGCGGCGTCGATCAACTCAAAATGTCTGATTATGGCATCAAGCCGGATGACCTGGAAAAATTCACCGCCAATGCGCGTGCGACCATGGGCGGTTTGTTCGCCATCGACCCGGTTGAATTATGCGACGCCGACGTGCTCGAAATTTATCGCGACGCCTACCGCTGATGTCAACTGGTGCGCGCAACAATCAAAAATCGTGGTTTGCCTGGCTGCGAAAGGGTGACTTTGTAATCGCCGGCGCGATTGCGCTGGCGGCCCTGGCGTTGCTGATCCTGCCCAATTTGTCAGCACACCCGGCAACTTCGGCGCTCCTTAAGGAGGACGGCGTGGTCATTCGCGAATGGACCAGCACGATGCTGACCGCAGGCGGGCAGGAAACGTTGACGGCCGCGGGTTATTCCTATACCATCGCATGGGAGAATGGCCGCATTCGCTTTCTGACCGCCAACTGCCCGGATCAGGTTTGCGTGCAAACCGGCTGGATCAGCCGTGACGGCGCCATTGCCGCCTGCGTACCAGGGCACTTGATTTTGAAGGCCAGCGGTAATGGGTCTCAAACGACAGAAACCAGCCAAGTGGATGTGATTGTCAAATGAATGATGCGAAGAACGATAAATTCGATACAACGAATATTTCCAAACAGCGTCTGCGCCTGCGTCGGCTGACGACCGATGCCGTGCTGATTGCGCTGGCCCTGGTGCTGTCGATTGTCGAGCACTGGATTCCACTCGATCTCATCGTGCCGGTCCCTGGTTTGAAACTGGGGCTGGCCAACGTCGTGACGCTTTTTGCGCTACTGCGGCTACGGCCGCTGGACGCGGCAGCGATTTTGCTGGTGCGCTGCCTGGTTATGGGCGCGATCTCCGGACCAACCACCCTGCTGTTTTCGCTGGGCGGCGGATTGCTGGCCCTTTTGGCCATGTGGCTGCTCAGCCGCTGGGAGGGCCGCGCCTTCTCGGTGATCGGCATCAGCCTGGCCGGCGCGGCGGCACACAACATCGGTCAGGTCAGCGTGGCCGGTCTGGTGCTGAGCGAACCGCTGCTCCTGCTGACCTACTTGCCGCTTCTGCTGCTGCTGAGCCTGGCGACCGGCCTGCTGACGGGGGTCGCGGCCTTCCCGGTGATCCGGGCATTCAAGCCTTTGAACCTCAAAAAGACACGCGCACCCAAGGTCTTGACGCTGCTGCTGGCGATTTGCCTCGTGCTGCCCGGCATGACCGGCTGTCAATCACCAACAGCAACAACATCCGCCAATGAATACCAGCAGTATTCGTATGAATTCACGGGCACCTTTGACACGGTTGTTCAGTTTATTGGCTACAACAAAAGCCAAGCCGATTTCGATCGACTGACGGCCTTGGCCGAAACCCGTTTTCGCGAGCTCAACCAGTTGTTTGATGCTTACCATAATTATGACGGAATCAACAATCTCAAGACGATCAACGACCAGGCCGGACAAGCGCCGGTCACGGTGGCACCTGAATTGATGGATCTGATCACCCATGCGATCGAGTGGAACCAAACGATATCGGATAAAACCAACATCGCGATTGGTGCGGCGATCACCCTTTGGCAGGGCTACCGCGAACAGGCGCTGGCCGACCCGACACAGGCAGCAGTACCAACGGCAGCAGAGCTGGCTTCGACCTTGGCGCACACCGACCTCAGCAAAATTCAACTCGATCAAGTTGCCGGTACGGTCACGCTGACCGACGCGGCCATGAAGCTTGACTTCGGCGCTGTCGCCAAGGGTTTCGCCACGGAACTGGTGGTTCAGGAGTTGATAGCGGCCGGAGCCGAATCGTTGATTGTCAATGCTGGCGGTAGCAATGTTCGGCTGATCGGCCATCCCATGGACGGCCGCGCCAATTGGAATGTCGGCGTGCAAAATCCGTCGTCGCTGTTGGCTGATGATCCGTCATCAATGGTTACCCCAGGCGCTGTGCCCGATCTGTCGGCCATCGTTTCGACCCGCGAAACCTCGATTGTTTCCAGCGGCGATTATCAGCGTTATTATATCGCTGACGGCGTAGCCTATCATCACCTGATCGATCCGCTTGACGGACTGCCGACCCACTATTATCGCGCGGTTACGGTGGTCACATCCGACAGCGGCCTGGCTGACTTTCTTTCGACGGCGCTGTTCCTGCTTCCTTATGAACAGAGCCGCGCCTTGGCCGAACAGTTGCCGGGCGTCGAGGTGCTGTGGATTTTCACAGGCAATCGTCTGGAAATGACCGCCGGACTGGTTTCGCTGGTCGAAAAGGTGAATTAGCTGTATTATTTGAACATGGAGAGGTGTTAATGCCAAATTGGTTGTTGATCCTGGCTATCGTCCAGGCCCTGATTTTTATCGCCTTGGCGATGCTGAGCAATTTTCTCGCGCCGCTTAATCTGGCTGTACGCCGCTATGTTGAATTGCATCGAAACATGCGCATCCGCCCGTTAATGGTGCTGACCCACCGCTACAACGACGTGCTGTCTTTCTCCATCCAATTGATCATCTTAGCGCTGGTATTGGGGCTGGTGTGGGATGACTGGCGGCGGGCCATGATTCTCCTGGCGGCAATTTCGATCCAGACCACCGTGGTCAGCGCCAGCAAGCGCCTGGCCTCAATAGACCGGCCGCCGCAGATGTTCTCGCACGTCATCATGACCTCGGGCTCTTATCCGAGCGGCCACAGCGCCGCCAGCCTGACCTACGCCCTGCTGGTACCGACCGTTTTCGCGCCTTATCTCAGCCTGCCGGTGATCATCATGCTGGCGACCTATCTGGCCGGCGTTGCCCTGCTGACGGCTTATGGTCGACTGTACCTCGATGTGCACTGGTTGACCGATATCCTGGGTGGCTGGTCGCTCTCACTGATCATCTATACTATCAGCCTGCTTATTCTGAAATAGCGCGCTGCCCAGCAGCCTGCTATAATGAATGAGGAAAACAGGAGAAGATTATGAAAATCGTCATGACAACATTGTTCGGCATAGAGGCGCTGACAGCAGACGAGCTGACCGGCCTCGGCTATGCACGAGAAAATATTAGAGTTACGGACGGTCAGGTGGTTTTGGACGCTGGCGATGCGCCGGGCGAAACCGCGCGGACCGCTCTGGCGGTAGCCCGTCTCAACGTCTTTTTGCGGACCGCGGAGCGTGTTCTGGTGCAGCTGGCCGAGTTTCCGGCCAATGATTTTGACACCCTCTTCGAATCAACATACGACCTGCCCTGGCATGAGTGGATCGCTCCCGGCGCTGCCTTTACAGTCAACGGCTATTCGCGCAAATCAGCGCTTTTCGGCATTCCGGCTTGCCAGAGTTTGGTCAAGAAAGCCATCGTCAAGCGCCTGCTGGCCGCGCGTGGTTTGGCGCCTGACAGCCATTTGTCAGAGGACCCGGAAATTGGCCTGGTCAAGGTCCAGTTCGGCATTGTCGCCGATCAGGTGGCCATGATGGTCGACACCTCGGGTGATGGTCTGCACAAACGCGGCTATCGGCCGCTGCAGCATGAGGCGCCGATCAAGGAAACCCTTGCGGCCGCCATGATCATGGTGTCGCGTTTTGAACCCTTCAGCGACGAGGCCTTGGTCGATCCCTGCTGCGGTTCGGGCACCATTCCGATCGAGGCCGCGCTGATGGCCTTCAAGATCGCGCCGGGCATGAACCGCGCCTTTGCCGGCGAAAACTGGCAGCTGATCGGTGCCGCCGCCTTCAAACTGGCGCGCGAAGAAGCGCTGGCGCGCATGGACCTGACGCCGCCCGATCGGCCGTTTATCTACGGCTCCGATCTGGTGCCGCGCGCGCTTGAGGTCTGTGAGGCCAACGCCCACCGCGCCGGCGTCGAAAAACTGCTGCGCTTTCGCCAGGCTGACTTGAAGGGCCTGACGACCGACGACCTGGACAATTGGACCGGCCACCCCCGCCAGCTGATCATCTGCAACCCACCTTACGGTGAGCGGATGCTGGATGTTGAACAGGCTGAGTCGCTATACGCCGCCATGGGCGATATTTTCCTCGACCGCGGCATGGCGCGTCCCGGTATCCGGCTGTCGGTCATCACACCGGACGAACAATTTGAAAATATTGCCGGCGGTCGTGCGGACAAGCGCAGGAAATTGTATAATGGCATGATTCGCTGTACAATGTTTCATTATTACAAACAAAGGAGACTCGAAAAATGAAAGGTATTATTCTCGCTGCCGGCTATGCCACCCGTCTCTACCCATTGACCCTGAACAAAGCCAAGCCCTTGCTGCCGGTTCACGGTCGACCGATAATTGACTACCTCGTCGACGAGATGAACACGTTGGATGATCTTAACCAGATCATCGTGGTCAGCAACCACAAATTCGCCGGCCAGTTTGCCGAATGGGCCGCTGCCCGCAATGCTGCTGCCAAAACCGGCGAGCCGGAAATCGTCGTCTTTGACGATGGCACGATGAGTGAAGATGACCGCCTGGGCGCGATCGGCGACATTCAGTTTTGCATCGACAAGGCCAAAATTGACGAAGATCTGGTGGTCATCGCCGGTGACAACTTGTTTACCTACAAATTGCGCGATGCCTGGCAGGTCTTTAAGGATAACGGCCAAGACATGATCATGGCCAGCAACCTGCCGCCCGAAGAGGATCCCACCCGCTTTGCCATTGCTGTGCTGGATGACAACGGCTTGATCATCGATCTCGTGGAGAAGCCGGAACATCCCAAAACCAACATCGGTGTTTACGCCATCTATTTCTACCGCCGCGATACGGTGCCGCTGTTCGATCAGTATCTTAAAGAAGGCAACAAGCCCGACGCGCCGGGTTACTTCCCAGCCTGGCTGTATCTGCGTAAATCGGTTCGCTGCTATTTGTTCGAAGGACTTTGTTTTGACATTGGTACGCCACAGTCGTACGCAAATATCGAGAGCGAATTTCCGAGTCCGTCTACGGCGAACAAGTAACACAGAAACACTTGTCGAAATGTGTCGCAAACCCTACTAAGAGTAGCTTGCCGCGCCAAGACAAAAATGTGTTCGTTTTGCACTATACGGTGACAAAAGATGTCACAGTTCGTCGTATCAAGGGTTTGCAGACACGAATCGGTGAAAAGCGTTGTCCTGTAGTTATGCACAGAGTTATCCACATTATCCACATTTTGTCAGGAGGTGATTTTTGTGGACACCCGACAATTTGCCCGCCTCGCGCGACAGGCTGCACTCGAAATGGCCATCCTCGACAGTCGTGCCAAAGATGCCGCCTTGTTGCTGATTGCAGACAGCCTGCAAGTAAACGCCGCGCGTATTTTCGCCGCCAACGAGACCGATTTGGCCGCCAGCGCGGTTGCCGGTCTGGCCGCACCACTCCTGAAACGTCTGAAATTTGATCAGGATAAACTGGACGCTGTGGTCGCGGGCTTACAAAGCCTGACCAAACTGCCCGATCCGGTCGGCCTGACGCAAATGGCTACCAGCCTTGACGATGGTCTTGACCTGTATCGGGTCAGCTGTCCGATCGGCGTCATCGGGGTGATTTTTGAGTCTCGGCCTGATGCGCTGGTGCAAATCTCTGGCCTGACCCTCAAAAGCGGCAATGCCGTGTTGCTCAAAGGCGGCTCAGAAGCGCTGGAAACCAACCGGGCTCTGTCCGCCATCATTGACGCCGCCGGACAATCGGCCGGCCTGCCCGCAGGGTGGATCGGCCTTTTGGAGACGCGGGAGGCGGTCGGCGAACTGCTGGCCTTGGATGATGAGGTTGATCTGCTGATTCCCCGCGGTTCAAACGAGTTTGTCCGCCATATCATGGACAACACGCGCATTCCCGTCCTGGGGCACGCTGACGGGGTCTGCCATATGTACCTTGACGCCGCCTGCGATCCCGAAATGGCGGTCAGTTTGGCACTGGACAGCAAAACCCAGTATGTCGCGGTTTGCAACGCGCTTGAGACGCTTTTGATCCACAGCAGTCTGGCGGAGACACTGCTGCCCCGGCTGGCCAGAGCGCTCAATTACGCCAAGGTCGAAATGTTCGGCGATGCCAAGGTTTGCGAGCTTCTGGGCTGCCAGCCGGTGACCGACTGGCACACCGAGTATCTGGATTATAAAGTTTCCATCAAACTGGTCGATAATATGGACGAGGCGATTGACCACATCAACCGCTACGGATCAGGGCATACCGAAGCCATCGTCACCCGTGACGAGAGCACAGCTCGGAGCTTTCTGCAGCGTGTCGATGCCGGCAATGTCTTTTGGAACTGCTCAACCCGTTTCAGCGATGGTTTCCGCTACGGATTCGGTGCCGAGGTTGGCATCAGCACCAGCAAGATTCACGCTCGCGGCCCGGTCGGTCTGGAAGGCCTGATGACCTATCAGTACCGATTGTTGGGCCACGGACAAACGGTCGGCGACTACGCGTCGGGACAGCGCCATTTTAAACACAGACCAGTCGGCAATGACTATCCGCTGTAACAAGTCAGCAGATTATATGTTACAATAAAGCCAATATGGAGGGCTTTGCCAATGCGAATAGCGCTGGGCAGCGATCATGCCGGTTATCAGTTGAAAAGGCTGATTATGAATCACTTGAATAAACAGGGCATTGAATGTGACGACTGCGGCGCGCCCAACGGTGTTGACGCGGCCAGCTACGTGCCTTATGGGCAAGCGGTGGCACAGGCTGTCTTGGACGGCAAAGCCGATTTCGGCATTGTTGTTTGCGGCACCGGCATCGGCATCTCCATCACCACAAACAAAATCAAAGGCATACGCGCCGCGCTTTGTACCAATGAGTTTATGAGCCGCATGGCCCGCCAGCACAACAACGCCAACGTCCTCGCGCTCGGTGCGCGTGTCATCGGCTCCTCGCTGGCCTTCGCCATTGTTGACGCCTTTCTGACCGAACCCTTTGAAACCGGTGGTCGGCACCAAGCCCGTGTGGACGAAATTACAGCGGCCGAAGCAATCAGATTCAAGGTCTGAGACGACGCCAGCACCAGGAGGAATTTCATGAACAAGGACAACGTATTCGTTTTTGACCACCCGCTGATTCAGCACAAGATTTCGTTGATGAGGGACAAGCGGACAACCACCAAGGAGTTTCGCGAATTAGTCTCCGAGGTGGCCATGCTGATGGCCTATGAAGTTACCCGCGAATTGCCGCTCAAAGAAGTTGAAATAGAAACACCGATCGCCATAGCCAAAACCAAGGTGCTGGCGGGCAAAAAACTGGCGCTGGTGCCCATTCTGCGCGCCGGGCTCGGCATGGTCGATGGCATGCTCAATCTGCTGCCGATGGCCAAAGTTGGCCACATCGGGCTTTTCCGCGACCCTCAGACCCTGGAACCCGTCGAGTATTACTGCAAACTGCCTGACGACGCCAGCGAACGCGAAATCGTCATTCTAGATCCCATGCTGGCCACCGGCGGCTCGGCCTCAGCCGCGGTCAATTTTCTCAAAAACCGGGGCATCATGAACATCAAATTTGTCTGCCTGATTGCCGCACCGGAGGGCATTGAGCGCTTGCACCACGATCACCCCGACGTGCCGATTTTCTGTGCAGCCAAGGACCTGCGTCTTAACGACCACGCCTACATTGTGCCGGGACTCGGCGATGCCGGCGATCGACTGTTTGGGACAAAGTAGTGAAACAGCAAAATCGGTTTGTTATTGTAACAAAAAGCGCTTGCAATACCAAGTTGATGAGAGTATTGTATTTCAAGTAGCGATGGAGTCCGGAAGTGCACCTTCCGGGCTTTAATATTTGGAACAGCACGGTGAAGCAGTATGGAATGGTTAAGTGAATTTTTCACAGCCTTCGGAGAAAAGTTTGTTGAAGAATTGGGCGTCGGAGATATCGGCACCGAAATTGTGCATGCGATCTCTCCGAAAACCATCTTTTCGTTTGATCTTGCCGGCTACACTGTCCTGATCACCGACGCCATCCTGGCTGCTTGGATTGTCATGCTGGTCATCTTCGCCCTGGCCTTATGGCTGGGCCACAAACCGCAGCGCTTGCCGACGACCAAACGTCAGCTTGTCGCTGAGAGCCTGATCAGCCTGATGATGAAACTGTGCCAAAACTCCAACATGACCTATGATCAGTCGGAGAAGGTTGTGCCCTATGTTGGGACGATTGCCATTTTCATCGGCCTGACCAATTTGTCAGCCATGTTTAAAATACCGCCGCCGGCGAAAAACCCGGCCTTTCCGATCGCGCTGGCTCTTTTCACCATTTGCTACGTAATCGGCATGTCGATTCGTTTCGTTGGCCTGAAAGGCTTCTGGAACTCGTTGATTTATCCCAAGGCCATGCTGCTGCCCTTCAAAATCCTTGACTATTTCATCAAACCGATTTCGCTGTCGCTTCGACTGTTCGGCAATATTTTCGGTGCCTTCATCTTGATGGAATTCATCTACATCGTCATTCCGGTTATTCTGCCCGGACTGGTTGGCCTCTGGTTTGATTTGGCTGACGGCATTTTGCAGGGTGTTATCTTTACCTATCTGACCATCAATTACATCAGCGAAGTCATTGAGGGCGCACACATGGCGCACGAGGCCAAACACGAGGCCGACTTCATCGCCGTTGCCCATTAATGTTTAGCATAATTGAGACGTAAAATACTAAGTAACGACGAACTAACTAGGAGGAAAACACAATGGACAGAGGATTAATCGCACTGGGAGCTGCATTGGCCATCGGACTCGCCTCATTCGGCGCAGCCATCAGCATCGGCATCGCCTCGGCAAAAGCTTTTGACGCGACCGCGCGTCAACCTGAAATTGCCGGCAAAATTCAAGCCGTTCTGATGACGTCGATCGTCTTTATCGAAGCAACGGCCATCTACGCCCTGGTTGTCAGCATGCTGCTGATCTTCGCGTTCAAATAAGGCTCTATGCTGAACATCGCGCGGATTGAAGTGAGGGATTGATATGTTTGAACCTGAAGCAGTAGCTGGTTATGCAGTAACAGCAGTTTTAACCATTATAAATTTGCTGGTGACTTACTTTGTCTTGAAACGCTTTTTGTTCAAGCCGATCCTGAAAGTTCTGAAAAAACGCAGAACCGAAGTCGAGACCGAACTGACCAAAGCCGAAGAGACGCTGACCGATGCCGAAGCCAAGCTGGCTGCTGCCAACACACGCCTGGATAATTCCAATCGTGAAGCGGCGGAAATTGTCACGAACGCCCGCAGCCAGGCTGAGATGCAAGGTGACAGTATTATCACGGGAGCCAAGCAAGAAGCTGCCGGTATGCTGACGCGAGCCGACTCCGAAGTCGCCCGTCTGCGCGTGACCATGCTCAACGAAGTGCGCGACGAGGTCGCCGATCTGTCGGTGGCCATCGCGTCCAAAGTCATCGGGCATGCCCTGGATGACAAACGCCAAAAAGAATTGGTCAACAAATTATTGGATGAGGAAATGCAGACGACCCTGGCCAAGGCCAACGGAAGTCAAAGCGAGGTGAATCAACATGCCTGATGCGACCTTCCGGGATATCCGCATCGTCGCTTCAGTCGAGCTGGATTCCGAAAAAGGAAAAAATATCGCCCAACGTTTTGCCGAACATTTCGGCATCAAGGACTACACAGTACACACGGAGATCGACGAGTCCCTGATCGGCGGCATGGTCATTTTTGCCGGCGGATTCCGCTACGACTATAGCATCAAAGGCCAGCTGAGCCGAATTGTCAACAAACTGAAATCGCAAAAGTCGATCGGTGTTGATGACGAGGAATTCAAGACTGACAACAACGAACGCATCAAGGACAGCCTCACCGACGCGCTGGATCTTTTCGACGAAATTCCCATGGCGCCCGATGGTCATGATATTTTCTGGGACGCTGAAGCCGTGCCGATCACCGATGAAGAAGCGGCTTCTCATGCCATGGTTGATCACCTGCGCGAATCGCTGGAAAACTACACCAACAGCTCCACCATCGACGAAGTCGGCATGGTTCTCAGCATCAGCGACGGCGTTGCCTATGTCAACGGCATCGAAAACTGCCGCAACAGTGAGTTGATCATGTTCACCCGCGAGTCCTACGGTATTGCCATGAACCTGGAAGAAGGCCGCGTCGGCGTTGTCCTGCTGCAAAACGATGACAGCATCCGTCAGGGCATGATCTGCAAGCGCACCGGCATGACCATCAGTGTCCCAGCCGGGCGGGCGATGATGGGCCGCGTGGTCGATGCGCTTGGCGCGCCGATTGACGGGCTGGGTCAGATCATGACCAAAAGCCGGCGCCCAATCGAATTTCAAGCCCCGGGCATCATCGACCGCCAGCCGGTCAATCAGTCCATGCACACCGGCATCACGGCCATCGACGCCATGACGCCGATTGGCCGCGGTCAGCGCGAGTTGATTATCGGTGACCGCCAGACCGGCAAAACCGCCATCGCGATCGATGCCATATTAAACCAAAAGGGTAAAAATGTTTATTGCGTCTACGTCGCCATCGGACAGAAAATGTCGACGGTTGCCAACGTGGTCAACATTTTACAGAACAAGGGCGCCATGGAATACACCACCGTGGTGGTTGCCAGTGCCAGCGCCTCGGCATCGCTGCAATACATTGCGCCTTACGCCGGCTGCGCGATGGCCGAAGAGCTGATGTACAATGAAAAGGCCGACTGCCTGATCGTCTACGACGACCTGACCAAGCACGCGCAGGCCTACCGTGCCATCTCGCTGCTGCTGCGTCGTCCGCCGGGCCGCGAAGCCTATCCGGGCGATGTTTTCTACCTGCATTCACGGCTGCTGGAGCGCGCTGCCCGCCTCAGCAACGAACTCGGCGGCGGTTCGATTACCGCCCTTCCGATCGTTGAGACCCAGAGCGGCGATATTTCAGCCTATATTCCGACTAATGTCATCTCGATTACCGACGGCCAGATTTATCTGGAAACCGAGCTCTTCTTCTCGGGACAGCGCCCGGCCATCAACGTCGGTCTTTCGGTTTCCCGCGTCGGCGGCGCAGCCCAGATCAAGGCTATGAAAAAGGTCGGCGGCCCGTTGCGCATCAACCTGGCTCAGTTCCGTGAGCTGGCATCTTTCTCGCAGTTTGGATCGGAACTCGACCCCGAAACCCAATCCCAGCTCAACAAGGGTGTCCGGCTGACTGAAGTTTTGAAGCAGCCCCAATATTCACCGCTGGCTGTTGAGGAACAGGTCATCATGCTGTATCTGGCCAACAAAGGAGTTCTGACCTCACTAGACAAAGAAGACGTACAGGATTTCCTGAAAGATTTGATCCTGGACATGCGCACCCGTATGCCTGCCGTTTTGGAGGAGATCGCATCTTCCGGGCTGTTTGCCGATGAAACGGCTACGGCGATCGACGAAGAAGTCAAGACTTATCTGACCCGCTGGAAGGCCGAGCACGAGGATTATGGAACAACTGTCTGAAATTAAAAAGCATATCAACAGCATCAAGGACATCAAACAGATGACCCATGCGATGCAATTGATCAGCGCGGTCAAAATGCGCCGAGCACGCAGTCAGCTGGAAAAAACCATGCCGTTTTTCGCGTCCTGCGCCGAAACCATGGTTGAACTCCGCGACGCTGGCGAGTATATCAACAACCCCTTCTTCCAGTTGCGCACCAAAAAACATGGCGAAACATGGAAAATCGGCTACTTTATCCTGACCGGCGAACAAGGTCTGGCCGGCGCGTACAACATGAACGTGCTGTCGACGGCGGAAAAGCACATCCGTTTCAAGGTTTTTGACAACGTCCGCAAAGGCCTCAAAACCACCACCAAATTGTTTGTCGCCGGCAAGATCGGCAAAGAACGTTTGGCCCGCGAAGGTTTTGATGTCGTCGCCGATTTTCAATACCCGATCAGCGAACCGACCTTTTACCGCGCTCGCGAAATCTCCGACTATATTCAGGATCTCTACGAGACCGAACAACTTGATCTGATCTACTTCATCTACACCCAGATGGAGTCAGCGATATCGATGAAACCGGTTGTCACCCGAATCTTGCCGGTCAATCCAACAGGGCTGGAGAAGATCGTACCCGAAAAATATCGGGTCGAACATGGACTGGCCGGATCCGGTGGGATTGATTATCTGCCGTCGGTCGAAGACGTGATCAGTTATTTGATCAACACCTATTTGAACGGCATGGTATACGGCGTTCTGACCGAAGCCTTTGCCAGCGAGCAGACCGCCCGCATGACAGCGATGGACAACGCGACCGAAAACGCCGACGACATGCTGCAAATGCTGACCCTAAAAAGCAACCAGGCCCGCCAGGCCAAAATTACCAATGAACTTTCCGAAATCGTCGGCGGTGCCGAGGTGCTGTCAACACAATCAGCCCAAAAAAAAGCGAGAGGTGAATAAACCGCATGGCTATAGGATATGTAACTCAAATCATCGGCCCGGTGCTGGACATCCAGTTTGCTGAAAACGAACTGCCCGCAATCAACGAGGCCATCAACATCATGAACGGCGCTGAAACGGTCTGCGCCGAGGTCATGCAGCAGCGCGGCAGCGGTATGGTGCGTTGCGTGTCTTTCTCACCAACCGAAGGCATGGTGCGCGGTTCTGAAGCCGTTTCGACCGGCGCGCCGGTTACCGTTCCGGTCGGCGAAACCATCACGGGACGATTGTTCAACGTGCTGGGACAGGCGATCGACGATGGCGGTGATGTCATCGCGCGAGATTATTGGCCCATTCACCGACCAGCACCGTCATTCACCGATCAGTATCCGGAGTCCAAATTATTGGAAACCGGCATCAAGGTCATCGACTTGCTGGTGCCTTACAGCCGCGGCGGCAAGATCGGTCTTTTCGGCGGCGCAGGTGTTGGCAAAACCGTCCTGATCTTGGAGCTCATCCGCAACATCGCCAAGGAGCATGGCGGTTATTCCGTTTTTACCGGCGTCGGCGAGCGGTCTCGGGAAGGCAATGACCTCTGGAACGAAATGCGCGAATCAGGCGTTATTGACAAAACCGTTATGGTTTTCGGCCAGATGAATGAGACGGCCGGTGCCCGTATGCGCGCACCGCTGACCGGCCTGACCATGGCTGAATACTTCCGCGATGTGATGAACAAAGATGTTTTGTTGTTTATCGACAATATCTTCCGCTTCATCCAGGCCGGTTCCGAAATTTCGGCCCTCCTGGGTCGTATTCCTTCTGCCGTTGGGTACCAGCCGACCCTGGCCAATGAGGTCGGCGCTCTGCAGGAAAGAATCACTTCGACCCGTAAAGGCTCGATCACCTCCATCCAAGCGGTCTATGTGCCGGCCGATGACCTGACCGACCCGGCGCCGGCCACCACCTTTGCACATCTTGACGCCATCACGGTTCTTTCCCGTTCGGTCGTTGAGCTGGGCATTTACCCGGCTGTTGATCCGCTGGAATCATCATCCCGAATCCTTTCGGAAGCTGTTTTGGGTGCCAATCATTACCGTGTTGCGCGCAAAGTTCAGGAAACATTGCAGCGCTACAAACAACTGCAGGATATCATCTCAATCCTCGGTATGGAGGAATTGAGCGACAATGATAAACTGATTGTCAACCGTGCCCGTAAAGTCCAGCGCTTCTTGTCACAGCCTTTCTTTGTTGCCGAATCATCCACGGGTTTCGAAGGCCGATATGTACCCGTTGATGAAACGGTCAAAGGCTTTGGCGAGATCATTGCTGGCGAACTCGATCACATTCCCGAGCAGCATTTCTTCATGAAAGGTTCGATTGAGGATGTTTATCAAGCCTTCAAGGGCGCAAAATAGAAATCCCCTTTCAAGGGAGAAGAGAGGTATTCATGGCTGACAAAACCTTATATGTCGAAATCGTGACGCCTTATGATATGTTTTTCGAAGGCCCGGTTGAAATGGTGGTTGTCACATGTAAAGATGGCGAAATTGGCGTGCTGCCGGGCCATTCTCCCTTTGTAGCGGCGCTTGTGCCAGGCGAGGTTCGGCTTAAAATCGATGGTCAATGGAAGCCGGCAGTCGCCTCAAACGGCTACGCTGAAATCGGTCCTGAATTGACCATTATCGTGGTCAATGCCGCAGAATGGCCAGAACAGATTGATATCCATCGGGCCGAAAAGGCCTTGGCCCGGGCCGAAGCCCGTTTGCTGGATCCGGCAACGACACCGCAAGAAAAAATCCGTTCCAAACATGGTGCTTCCAGAGCCAAAGCCAGATTGAAAGTCGTCAAGAAATACATTCAAGACAGCCAACACTGATCAGTCCACTTGAAAGTAAAATGAAAGGTCTGCAAACTCGAGTAAACATTGATCGGGTAGCAGGCTTTCTTCATTTTTGAGCAGTTTGCGGCCATCCAGACGCGTGCCATTGCGGGAACCTAAATCGATGATGAAGAATGATCCGGCTCGCCGTGTGATGCGTGCGTGCTGTCGGCCAATACCCTGCGACGCCAGACATAAATCGCTTGATTTTTGGTCACGGCCGATGATGAATTCATCGATCAGAATAAATGCCCGCAGCCCTTCGTTTTCTTCCGGTGTGCCTGGTTTTCCCTGGGCCAGTATGGCCATTTTGAATTCAGCAGGATCGGCCGCCAAAAGGACGGTCTGGTTTTCAGCGGTTTCATTTTGCGCTTGGCCTTTTGCGTTGAGCCAAAGGAAAAATCGCTGGCTGTAACCTTTCAGCCTCTCATTCGCGCGGGTCAAGACGGACGGGTTTTTGATCAATCGCAGAAGATCAATGACAAGCAAACCCAGTAACAGCGGCAAAGTGAGCAGTCGATAATCAAAAGCCCAGTATGAGCTGGTCATCAAGCCGACCATCATTAATAACACGACAAGGAAATGACCGACAATCAAAAGAGCTGACCCATGGCGGGCAATAGTCTGACGAACTTTGTAAAGCGTCTTATGACGTTCGCAGGCTGGCGATTCGGAGGGTGGCCCATTGTACAGATGCTTGCGAAGTCCAGATAAACCACCTTGCGTATAGCAATCGCATAACGTTGCAATTTCGTCACCGGAAAAGGCGAATGCCTGTCCGATCGCCGTCAGCAGCGGCCGTAGATCGGCTCGCTGCTCGTCGCAGCGAATGGCCGGCCAAAAGGCCATCAATAACATGAACTCGTCCTTTGGCAGCTTTTTGACAAAAACACAGGCGGGATCAAGCAAAAACTGATCGGCCGAAAGCAGCGAGTCAGCAGCCTGACAGATGATATCCAGCAATTTCCGCAAAACCGCAACCCCATAAGTTGGCGTCAGATTGGCAGCCTCAAAAGCCAAATCCAGCGATTGCAGACCGGTCGTATCGAGGCACAATTGCGGCCTGTCATCCCGAAGACGTAAATAGCATGGCAGCAATCCTTTGGGACGATTGCGCATCAGAAGGTTCAATTGAAACTGGATCAATCGATCCTGATCGGACAAAGGCCAAACCAACTGGCTGCTATAGGGATTCGATTCCGCAAAAACGATGTTTCGATTCATCGATATCACCTGTCAGTCTCAATTTGATCGAGCGAGAGATCATCAATTGCATTTTGCTCATTGAAAACGATGCCCATCAAGTTTTTGGCGTAATCTGTGATGGATTGACGAAAAATTAAGGCGATCGTCAGCAGAACGGCAATAATGATGACAACTTCCAACGTTCCAACACCTCTTTTTGAATACTTCATAAAAACCTCCTGATTAAATGGATTGCAGACTTTGAACAGCCGGCAAAATCGCGATCAGCATTATGGCGATCAAATCCATGGCCATCGGCAAAAGTAAGCGGAGTGACTGCAATTCCAGATGCTTTTGCATGGCAACACGATGCAGCGACCAACAGGCTGCTGTTTGCATTTCCAAAAGTTGCAGGTTTTCAGACCGCCCCTCGCGGTCATAACGAACCATCAGCAACAAGGCCGATTGAACGTCAGGAATCGTGCAACTGATGGCCAGTTCTTCAAGCACACGACTTGCTGTCATCCCAAGCAGCAGTTTTTTATTTGTTTCGGCCAGATCATGCTGCAATTCCAGGTTTGCTTGCTGATTTAAGGATTTCATACCGATTTCGAGCGAAATATGCAACGAAACGCCTGCTTGCAGCAGGGTTGATGTTAGATTAAGGAAGGTCGGATAATCCAGTTTGTTATCCATTTGCTGTTTCCCAGCCATGGCGAAAATCTGCTGATCCTGGAGCAGGCAAAGGCCGATCGGCAACAGCAAAACCCAGAAAAACTGAAAAGGATCAGCAACAAGCAAGATGCAGCCAGGCAGCAAGCCGGCCAAAAAATAAAGCACTTTGCTTTTGAAGTAGACATCGAGATGCTGTTCGTTAGAGTGATCGGTATAACGACTTTGGGCCTTGATGAGTTGCAGCAGACGTGTACCATAAACTTGCGGCAGTCGATTTTTGTATAGACTGTTGAGAATACGCCCGCAACGGTGAAGCATCTGGGTATCGAGCAAACGCAAGCGGGGTTTCTGATATTTTCGGCGGCTCCGATTGATTTGACCAAAGCTGATCGAGGACAGTGTTAGAACGACCGCAGCCAATGCCAGAACATAGGAAAGCAACATACCTGATTCAAGCAGAAGCGATGATGCTTGTGATCCATAGAGATCAGTCGTCTGCTGGAGAAGCGCTGCCATCGCGAAAGGCATGCCCGCAAGGATCATAGCCTCGGTCTGCCGCTGAAGGGTATCGGCCTTCAGGCTTTGCAGCAAGGACAACTGTTCGGATACCATTCGAAGATGCTGGCGTATAAATTGAACAATGTTACCGCCTGCCTGCCGCAAGCCCGGCAGAATCAGCAGGCAGGATCGCGCTTCGGGACAGGGCAGGGATCGGACCAGATCAGGCATCAGAAACTCGAGCGATCGTCTGGATACCAATTGACTTTTGATACGATTCAAGCAAACGAGGAGCTCTGACTTGCTGCCCAAAAGCAAGCTCATCTGAGAGGGGGCATCCATAAAGGCGTGCTCAAGTGTGGCACCCGCCGATAGTCTGGAAAGCAGATGTTCGAGTAGCCACTTATACTGCTCGCGCACAAAAAGCAGACGTTTGTTGGCAAACCATTTTCGCAACGCGCGACCGACCAGCAATCCGCCAGGCAGAGCCACAGCCAAACGCAGCCACTCAGACTGGATGAATTGAAGGGTCCCAAACCAGGCGATCAAGATACATCCTGCGATCATCAGCAGATCAGAGAGGCGGGCAGACCTGATCGAGGCTGGTATTTTTAACATTTTCTAAATCACCACCTTTCGTTCTGACATACCAGGGATTGAGCAAAAATTTTTCGGTACCGCCTGACAAAACCTCATAGATTTCATGGACCTGCCGTTGCCCGGTCGGCGTGCGCTGCAAATGGATGACAATGTCCAGCGCCGACGAGATCAAACCGCGAACGGCACTCCAGGGCAGTTGTACGGCCATCAGAACCATCAGCGCCAAGCGCTCCAGCATATCCTGACAAGAATTACCATGTCCGGTACACAACGAGCCAGGATGCCCGGTGTTCATGGCCTGCAACATATCAAAGGCTTCCTGACCACGCACTTCGCCCACAATGATACGGTCTGGACGCATGCGAAGGGAGGAGCGGATCAAATCGGAAAGAGCGATTCCACCGTCACCATCTGGCCCGGGCTGCCGCGATTCGAGTCGAACCAAATTGGGAATGCCTTGCAGTGACAATTCCGCGGCGTCTTCAATGGTAACAACCCGTTCACTGGCTGGAATATATTCGGACAGAATATTGAGAAAAGTTGTTTTGCCGGTCCCGGTCCCGCCGCAGATGAACAGCGTTTTTCTGTTTCGGACTGCTGCTGCCAGATCATCGGCGGCTTGCATTGAAATAAAACCGTTTTCAATCAGCGCGGCCATTTCGGGCCGCAAACCGGTGAATTTGCGAATGGTCAATACCGGGCCGTCGGGTGCTACCGGCGGCAGCGCGGCATGGGCGCGCGCGCCACCCGTCAGCCGCATATCGGCCAAGGGCTTCTTTTCATGCAGCATGCGGTTTGCCCGCCCAAAAAAATTGGTAATCACGCCGGTCAAATGCTGACGATCATGGAAATGGATATCAGCCTGAGCGATTTGACCGAATTTTTCGAAATAGATTGAACTTGGGGCGTTGACCATGATCTCGGTAATGTCGGGGTCATCCATCAAAGGTTGCAGGACATCCAGACCTCGCATGGCGTTAAAAAGCTGAAAGGCTATCGTCTGCCGGTCCTGAACGGTCAAGCGTGAACCAGCAAATTCTTCGGCAACCGTCATTAAAATCAAACGCCGAACCGCTTCATCGCTTTCGTTGGCCCCGGAGCCAAGGCGCTGCAAAACCCGGCCGATCAGACGCTGCCTCGAGTCGTAATCCAGTATCATAGAAGCCCTTCCCTGATGGCGGTATTGCCGATAATTTTACAGCTGGCAGGTAAATCCGCCAACAGGATACCGATTTCGCGCCGGGCTGCATCCGTTGCGTAGCACGCTCGATCGGGCAGCAGGATTTCACAGCAATCGCATAAGACGGCAATTCGCGCCAAAACGGCCAGCGGTAATCCTGCGCAATCGATCAAAGCAGCTGCGCCGGGCGTTTGGCGACCGATAAACTCACGAATCAGCAGGATCAATCGACGAAGACTGTCGGGGCTGGCAAAAACCAGATCATCCGAACGATCCGGAGGACGGAACTGAAGATATCCGTCAGGGTGTGGCTGCATATAATGTCCGATTGACTCGGCCGTGACTTCTCCATCCGGTAAACGAAGCAACAGATCGGACAGACATCCCCCGTGACTTGGCGTCGTCAGACAGCTCATCTGATAAGTCGGCATCAAAGGCAGATAGACCACCACCTGGTGACTGGCAACCAGATCGGCCAGCCGTTGGCGGCTTTGATCAGGACGATAGCCGTTTGGCTCTGCTGAAAACAGAAAGTGCAGGGTGCTCGATGCCGCCAAGTCATGGGAATAAGGTTTTGCCACAAACGCATTTGGATGATCAGACAGCCAGACGTGAAGTTTTTCGGCCAGCGGCAATACGCTTCCAATCCGACAGAAGTCGGTATTGGACAAGCGCGTAGCACCAGGTGAGATCGTCCAACTCTCACAGGAGAAGCTGCCGTTTGCCGCAAGCTGGCCTAATTCCGGAAACTCGACTGCATTAAATATGATCAGATGAGGTGAATCATCTGCTTCGGACAAGCCAACTGCAGAAGCCCCATCCGTCAAGCTAACCGTCTCGATTCCGGGGATCAGCTCGCTTAGCCGCTGACTCAGATGATCAAGATAGTCCGGTTCGTGATCAACAAGGATGATCATCATCAGCCCTCCTTTCGCCAAGATCATTCTAAAACGAGAGCGCTGATTCCGGGACAGGTTCCGTTCGACAAAATACGACAAACGAGACAAGTGGCCGCTGTTTCGGGGTGCGCGCCAAAACGAAAAAACGTTCTAAAACCGTCTTGCATTTTCATTTTCAGCATGCTATCATGACATCACCGTTTGCAAAAACGGGCAATTAAATATCAGATCATCTCTTATCAAGAGTGGCGGAGGGACTGGCCCTTTGAAGCCCGGCAACCGCGGTTATGCAGCGGTGCTAATTCCAGCAGGTGAGAACCTGGCAGATGAGGTTTGCTTTTTCGCATGGTTAAACCTCTTCTCTGGAAGCGGTTTTTTATTATTCAGAACAATTGGAGGGCATCGAACATGAACAGAACAGGGCAATGGCTTTTTTCTTCGGAATCAGTCACGGAAGGGCATCCGGACAAACTTTGCGACCAGATTTCAGACGCCATTCTCGATGCCATCCTGGAAGCCGATCCCAAAGCACGCGTAGCTTGCGAGACAGCCACCACGACGGGCATGGTTTTGGTCATGGGCGAGATTTCGACCGACGCTTATGTTGATATTGCCCGCATCGTTCGCAATACGGTGCGAGAAATCGGCTACACCGGTCACGACACGGGATTTGACGCCGATGCCTGCTCGGTTATCACCTCCATCGACGAGCAATCGACGGATATCGCGCTGGGCGTCAATCAATCCATCGAGAACCGCATGGGGACCGATGGCGACGAAATGGCTACGGGAGCCGGCGATCAAGGCATGATGTTTGGTTTTGCCAATCGGGAGACGCCCGAATTGATGCCGCTGCCGATCTCTTTGGCCCACAAACTCACCCTGCGCCTGGCAGAAGTGAGAAAATTCGATATAGTGAAATATTTGCGACCTGACGGCAAGGCCCAGGTGACCGTTGAATACCTTGACAAAACACCTGTTCGTATTCACACTGTCGTGCTGTCAACCCAGCACAGCCCCGATGTCTCCCACGAGGAGCTGGAAAAGGCCATGATCGAGCTGGTGATCCGGCCGACACTGCCCGCCGCGCTGCTCGATGATAAGACCAGAATTCTGATCAATCCGACCGGACGCTTTGTCGTTGGCGGCCCACAGGGCGATTCAGGGCTGACCGGGCGCAAAATCATCGTCGATACCTACGGCGGTTATGCCCGACATGGCGGCGGCGCATTTTCCGGCAAGGACCCGACCAAGGTTGATCGTTCGGCGGCCTATGCCGCGCGCTACGTCGCCAAAAACATTGTCGCGGCCGGGTTGGCGGATGTTTGTGAGATTCAGATTGCCTATGCCATCGGCGTTGCCCACCCCATATCAGTCATGATTGATACCTTTGAAACCGGCGTGATCTCGGATCAAAAAATTGTCGAGCTGGTCAACAAGCATTTCGATTTACGGCCAGCCGCCATCATTCGCGATCTCGGGCTGCAACGGCCGATCTATCGTCAGGTGGCCTCCTATGGCCATTTCGGCCGGCCGGATCTGAACTTGCCCTGGGAAGCGACAGACAAAGCCGAGGCTTTACGCGCCGATGCCGGTCTTTGAAGATCATCGTCAACAAAACCTCGAGCATTTGATGGCATCAGCTGCCGGGCCAAGCGAGCAGCTGATTCTGGAAGGCGTCGTCGAGGACATCATTTATCGCAATGAAAGCAACGGTTATACCATCGCTTCATTATCCGGTGAATCCGATCAGGTCGCTGTCGGGATTATGCCTTATCTGGCTGAAGGCGAGTCGGTCCGGCTTAGCGGCAAATGGATTCAACACCCCGATTATGGGCGTCAGTTTCAAACCGAGCATTATGAAATGGTGGTACCGACCAATCAGGAAGCGATTCTTCAGTATTTGAGTTCGGGCTTGATCAAGGGCATTGGCGCGAAAACCGCGCAGCGGCTCGTGTTCGAATTTGGCACGGAAACACTCAACATCATGCGAGAGCACCCGGAAAAAATTGCCAGACTCCGAGGGATCGGCATTGAGAAAGCCAAAGCAATCGCCGATCAATTACAGGAAAAGCGGGATTATCAGGACCTCGTGCTGTTTCTTAATCCGCTGGGGATCGGTCCCGGTAAAATTCTCAGAATTTATCGTCAGTTTGGGCGCGAAGCCCTGCAGCTGATTTCCGAAAACCCCTTCAGGCTGGCCGATGAAGTCTATGGCATCGGTTTTGCGACAGCTGACAATCTGGCCCAAAGCATGGGAATGGACCCGGCGTCACCGCAGCGCGTGGCAAGTGCGATGAAATATCTGCTGTTGCAGGCGACCGGCCAGGGCCATACCTATTTGCCGCTCGAGAAAATGATCGCCGACGCTGCCGAATTGCTGGACATGCCGATCCCGATTGATCATCCCGCGCTGGCGATCCTGAGCGCGGACAATCAGGTCTGCCTGACGGATCACAGGGTTGCCCTGATGTCATTGTTTCGCGCCGAAAAGCTTGCCGCCGAAAAGCTCGCGCTGCTGCTGAACACACAGCCCATCCGTTTTGCCGACCTGCTCGAGCCCGCCGAAGCGGCCGTCGCCGTCGCTGACAGCTGCCAAGACAACGATCTTGAATTGGCGCCAGAACAAGAAGCGGCCTTGATGATGGCCTTGCGCAGCCCGGTCCTGATTCTAACCGGCGGTCCCGGTACCGGCAAAACCACGATCATCAGCCGGCTCTGTCACTGTCTGCAAAAAAGGGGAGGCAACATTTTGCTGGCCGCGCCGACGGGACGAGCGGCCAGGCGCATGACCGAGGCGACCGGTGTTGAGGCCAAAACCCTGCACCGTCTGCTGGAGATTCAATACATGCCGGACGATGGACGACAGGACTTCGGGCCAGGTCGCAATTCCGATGTCCATCTGGCTTGCGATTTGCTGATCGTCGACGAGACATCGATGGTTGACGCCTATATGTTCCGCAACCTCATGGAGGCAGTCATTCCAGGCACCCGGCTCGTGCTGGTCGGCGATGCAGACCAGTTGCCCTCGGTCGGTCCGGGTTATGTGCTCAAAGACCTGATCGACAGCGACCTCGTGCCGGTCGTGCGCCTGACGCAGATTTTTCGCCAAACCAGTCAAAGCCTGATTATCAGAAACGCTCATCTGATTCATGATGGGCAGATGCCCACGTTGGATCAATCCCTGCACAGCGAGTTTTTGTGGGTTGTCAAAGACAAGGCAGACGAAATCGCTGAGGCCGTCATCAAGCTTTGCCAGGAGATATTACCCAAAAAGTACGGACTGGATCCGCTGCGTGATGTTCAGGTTTTGACACCAACCCGAAAAGGCCCCGCCGGCACCGCCCAGCTCAATCAGCAGCTGCAAAAAGCGCTGCTGAGCCGGTCCGCCCGAGCGAGCGCCAAATCAATCATTGAAGCGCACGGCAGTCATTTTGGCATTGGCGACAAGGTCATGCAAATCCGTAACAACTACGATATCAACTGGCATTTGCGAACCGATGCTGCGCTCATCGGCAGTGGCGTCTTCAACGGCGAAATGGGCACCGTCCTCTCGGTCGATCCGGACAACCATGCGCTCAAAGCGCTTTTCGACGATGATCGCGTAATCGAATACGACCGGATTACCCTTGAAGACCTGGAGCTAGCCTACGCCATCACCATTCACAAAAGCCAGGGCAGCGAATATCCCGTCGTTGTTCTGGCCATTTCGCCGGGCGCGCCCCAGTTGCTGACCCGCAATTTGCTGTACACCGCGGTCACGCGCGCCCGCCGGAAGTTGCTGCTGGTTGCCTCGCGCAGGACATTGGCGGGTATGCTGGCCAATGACCGCGCCTACCTGCGGTATACGCTGCTCAAGGACTGGCTCAAGCTGGCCAGCGGCGTTTGATGCCAAAGCAACCGGCATGGCCTGTTCGCCTTGCCGCGGAAAGCCTGAATGCTGTTTTCCCGCACAGCTGTGCTTTTTGCGGCCAGGTTTGCCACAAAATACCCGAATTTATGAGCATTTGCCGGAATTGCCTGGCTTTGCTGCCGCTGCGTCCGCGTCAGCTGGCTCGGCTGGACTGGCACGAATTTGGTGAAAACGATGCGCCGCCAGAAAGTGCCGCCTACAGTGCCGCCTGGTATAGCGATCCGCTTCGAAAAGCCCTGATCCGTCTGAAATTTTCAGACGCGCCGGAAGTGGCCGAGGCCCTCGCCGCCATTCTGGTGCAATGCTGCCGCCAAAACGGATTGGATTGCTGTGCGGTCGCGGCAGTGCCGCTGCACCCGACGCGTCTGCGCGAGCGCGGCTACAATCAGGCCGGGCTGCTGGCAGCCAATCTCGCTCGCCAATTGGATAGGCCCGACTGGTCGGCGGGCCTGATTCGCGTGCGCTCGACCGGCCGTCAAAGTGATCTGAAAGATCGGTTGGCCCGCCGCGTGAACATGAACGGTGCGTTCTCGCTGGATCTCGCCTTTGTTCGATCGGCCATGCAAACCTGTTCGCTTATCGCCGCACAGCCGGTGCTGCTCATCGATGATATCCTGACCACGGGCGCTACGCTGACGGAAGCGGCGCGGCCTTTTTGGCAGTTGGGCATTCCGGTGACCGGCTTGGTGGTCGCCTCTGATCACACAACCGGAAAGCAGGGGTGATGTAACGCGCCTTGAGAAAAGGTCTGGAACAGAGTATAATAGAAAAGCCTGGAATGTTCGTTTCCCTCTTATTTTGAACCTTCATGACTGAAAAGGGAGCCCGCGTCAATGTGGAATACCGTCATACCCCTTCGACGTAAGTCGTTGGGTCAGACCAAAGACCACTGCAGGGCACCCACCTGGTAGCTTAAGCTGGGTGTCAAAAAAGGGGGGGCGGCATTTCGGGTTTTCTGTTATAATATTTTGACAATAATATATCGAGAAGATGGAAAGGAAAAGATCCGATGAGCTTTTATGCGGACGCCAAATCAATTGCCGGACGTGATCCCGCCGCCAAGGGCATCTGGCAGGTCATCCTGCTTTACCCCGGGTTTCACATCTTGATCAATCACCGAATGGCTCATTGGTTCTATCGGCACCATCTTTTTTTCATCGCGCGTTGGATTTCCCAGAGCGGACGTTTTTTGACCGGCATCGAAATCCATCCCGGCGCCAAAATCGGCAAAGGCTTGTTTATTGATCACGGCGCCGGTGTTGTCATCGGCGAAACCGCCGAAATCGGCGACAACTGCACGATTTATCACGAAGTCACCCTGGGCGGCACCGGACGGGAGCGCGGCAAAAAGCGCCACCCGACATTGGGCAACAATGTGCTGCTCGGAGCCGGCGCTAAAATTCTCGGTCCTTTTCGCATCGGCGACAACGCCATGATCGGCGCCAATGCCGTGGTTCTGAACGAAGTACCGGATGGTGCCACCGTCGTTGGTGTACCCGGGCGCATGGCCAGACAATACGGCCAGATGATCGAACATAGTGTTGAACTCGATCATGCCAACGTCCCCGACCCGATGGAGCAGGAACTTTGCCTGCTGCTGCACCGCGTTGCCGCGCTGGAAAAGAACGCCGGCATTGCCTCGGTGCCGCGCACCAGCCGCGTTTGCGATGACGAACTATTACAGTCGGAGGACCTGATTGACCATGAGATTATATAATACCCAAAGCCGGGAAAAAGAAGAATTTGTGCCGCTTGAGGCGGGCCATGCCAGGATTTACGTCTGCGGCCCTACCGTCTACAATTTATTCCACCTCGGCAATGCCCGCCCCTTTATCACCTATGACACCCTGCGTCGTTATCTCGAATATCGGGGCTGCAAAGTGACCTATGTGCAAAACTTCACAGACATCGATGACAAAATGATCAACAAAGCCAACGCCGAAGGCATCACCATTCGCGAACTGGCCGACCGCTACATTGCCGAATATTACCATGATGCCGACCTGCTCAATATTCGCCGCGCTACCTTCCACCCGCGCGCGACCGACAGTATGCCGATGATTCTCCAGATGATCGGCACGTTGATGGACAAAGGATATGCCTACGAGACCGAAGACGGCGTCTACTTTGATGTGCAAAAAATGCCCGACTACGGCAAACTCTCCCATCAAGTGCTGGAAGATCTGGAAACCGGTGCCAGCGAACGCGGCGGCCTCGACAGTGGCAAGCAGAACAACCTGGACTTCGCCCTCTGGAAAAAGAAAAAGGAAGGCGAACCCTTTTGGCCCAGCCCCTGGGGTGAAGGCCGACCGGGCTGGCACATCGAGTGCTCGGCCATGAACAAGGAATTTCTCGGCGATACCATCGATATCCACGGTGGCGGCCAGGATTTGATTTTCCCGCATCACGAAAATGAAATCGCTCAGAGCGAATGCGCCAATGGCAAGCCCTTTGTTCGCTACTGGCTGCACAACGGTTTTATCAATATAGATCAGGAAAAAATGTCCAAATCAACCGGCAATTTTTTCACCGTTCGTGACCTGACGCAGCAGTTTGAATACATCGTCCTGCGCTTTTTCATGTTGGGCGGACATTATCGCATGCCGATCAATTTCAGCTCGGATCTTTTGACGGCCGCCCAAAATGGCTGGACACGCATCCGCACCTGTCTGGAAAATCTCGAGTTCCTGATCGGACAGGCCCCCGAAAAAGCTGTCGGTCCTGCCGCATCTACTGCCGCTGAACTGGCGGTCGCGCGTCAGCGCTTCCAACAGGATTTCATTGACGCCATGGATGAGGATCTCAACACGGCTGACGCTCTGGCTGCTATATTCGAATTGGTTCGCGCGGCGAATACGGCAGCGACCGACCCCGGTCTGGACGCCGAATCGATTCGACTGACCCTGAACCTGCTGCAGGAATTGCTGGACGTGCTGGGCCTGCGTCAGAAGTCCGAAAACTCAATCCCAGCTGAAATCCTGGCGCTCGTCGAAGCTCGCACCCAAGCCAAGCAGCAGCGCGATTTCAAGCAGGCCGACGCCATTCGCGCCGAAATCATGGACAAGGGCTACACCGTGATGGACACCGCCCAGGGACCCAAGGTCAGCAAAACATGATCGAACCCGCCTTTGAGGGCGACCTGCGCGAAGTGCCCGTTTCGGTGCTGGCCTACATCGGAGACGCCGTTTATGAACTAACGGTCAGGCTCCATCTGTGTAAACAAAGCAATGCTGGCTCAGGCGCATTGCACCGTAAAACTGTGCAACTGGTCAAAGCGGCAGCCCAGGCTGAAGCCGCAAGACTTTTAATGCCGATGCTGACTGATGAAGAAGCATCGATTTTCCGCCGTGGCCGCAACAGCCAGCCCGGCAGCATGCCCAAGCATGCAGATCCGGCCGACTATGTGGTCGCGACCGGTTTTGAGGCCTTGATCGGCTATTTGTATCTGAAGGGTGACAAGGATCGCCTGGACAGCCTGTTGGCAACCATACTGGAGGACAATCATGGAACGTAAATTCGACGGCCCCAAAGGCCCCGCCAAAAAAGGACCGCCGAAGCGCCGACCGGCCGGCGACAAACCGACCGGCGAACGCAAAACCTATTCGCCGCGCCCGAGCGGCGACGGTGAACGTCGGCCTTACTCGCCGCGTCCGAGCGGCGACGGTGAACGTCGGCCTTACTCGCCGCGCCCGAGCGGCGACGGTGAACGTCGGCCTTACTCGCCGCGCCCGAGCGGCGACGGTGAACGTCGGCCTTACTCGCCGCGCCCGAGCGGCGACGGTGAACGTCGGCCCTACTCGCCGCGCCCGAGCGGCGACGGTGAACGTCGGCCTTACTCGCCGCGTCCCAGCGGCGACGGTGAACGTCGGCCTTACTCGCCGCGTCCGAGCGGCGACGGCGAACGTCGGCCTTACTCGCCGCGCCCCAGCGGCGACGGTGAACGTCGGCCCTACTCGCCGCGCCCGAGCGGCGACGGTGAACGTCGGCCCTACTCGCCGCGTCCCAGCGGCGACGGCGAACGTCGGCCCTATTCGCCGCGTCCCAGCGGCGACGGCGAACGTCGGCCTTACTCGCCGCGCCCGAGCGGCGACGGTGAACGTCGCCCTTACTCGCCGCGCCCGAGCGGCGACGGCGAACGTCGGCCTTACTCGCCGCGCCCGAGCGGCGACGGTGAACGTCGGCCTTACTCGCCGCGCCCGAGCGGCGACGGTGAACGTCGGCCTTACTCGCCGCGTCCGAGCGGCGAGCGTAAAACGTTTTCACGCGACGCCCGCCCCGCGGACAGCGAGCGCAAGCCCTTTCCGCCGCGACGCACTGAAAAACGCGACTTCAGCCCCGGCCAGCCGACCGAAGCCGAACAGCGCTACCTCGATCGTCAGGTCGATCCCGACGCTGTACCGTTTGTCCCGCAGGTTGTGCCGGAAATGCAGATCCCGCAGGTGCTTGATGAGGGCGCCGGTCTGCCGGATCGCCTCGAAGGCCGCAATCCGATTCTTGAAGCCATCAAAGCCGGGCGCACCATCAACAAGCTGTGGGTGTCCAAAAAAGACGAAAAACCCGACCCGTCGCTGGGCCGCCTGATCGCCCAGGCTCGCGAGGCCGGCGCTGTCATCATGGAGGTTGATCGCCGCGTGCTGGACGCCATGTCGACCACCCACGGCCATCAGGGCGTTATTGCCCAGGTAGCCGCGCATGAATACATCGAACTGGATGACCTGATCGTCAACATCAAGGCCGCTTCAGCCACGCCTTTCCTGCTGATCCTGGCCGAACTCCAGGAAAGCTACAACCTCGGCTCGATCCTGCGCATCGCCGATGCCGCCGGCGTGCAGGGCGTGATCATCCCCATGCGCCGCTCGGTCGGCCTCGACGCCGCTGTCGCTAAAGCTTCAGCCGGCGCCATCGAGCACGTGCCGGTCGCCCGCGTTGGCAATCTGTCGCAGGCCATTTCAACGCTCAAAGAGGCCGGTTTCTGGATTGCCGGCACCGACGCCGATGGCAAGACCGACTACCGCCAGGCTGACTGGAACGGCCCGCTGGCCATCCTGATCGGCAGCGAAGGTGAGGGTCTCAGCCCGATCATGCGCCGCCACTGCGACTTCCTGATTTCCATCCCCATGTACGGCAAGGTCAATTCTTTGAACGCCGCCGTAGCCGCCGGCATTGTCACCTTCGAAGCCGCCGCCCGCCGTCGCGGCAGCCAGCCGACTCAGCCGGTTCGCGAAACAATGACCGAAGAAACAGCCCCTGAAATGACGGACGTCACCCTCGAGGAATAACCATGCAGATCACGCCCAATCCTCAAGACGACCTCTTGCTGGCCCGCGCCGGCCAGGGCGATCAGCAGGCCATCGAATCCCTGCTGATTCGCTACAAGGACCTCGTGCGCCGCAAGGCCTCAGCCATGTTCATGGCCGGCGCCGATGCTGAAGACGTCGTTCAGGAGGGCATGATCGGCCTGTTCAAGGCCATCCGCGATTATCGGTCGGTGCACCAGGTACCGTTTGCCGCCTTCGCGTCCTATTGCATCATGGCGCAGATTACCGACGCTGTGCGGCAGGCTTCGCGCCAGAAGCACCGGCCTTTGAACGATTCGTTGTCCCTGCAAAGCCTGATTCAGACCGAGGACAGCGGCGATTTTTATCTGTTTGAACGCTTCGTCAGCGCCACCGAACCCGACCCCGAGGAAATCCTGCTCAATCGCGAAAATCTGGCCGACCTGCGGGTCTTTTTCCTGGCTGAACTCAGCCAGCTCGAACAGCAGATCGTCCTGCTTTTTATTCAGCAGCTCAGCTATCAGCAAATCGCCGACTGCCTCGGTTGCACGCCCAAGAAAGTCGACAACGCCCTGCACAGGTCGCGCCAAAAATTTCTCAAATACCGCCGCCAGGCTGCGACGGTCGCTGCTCGCTGATCAGGCCAGCAGCCGCTGCCGGACCGCCGCGATTTCGGCGTCGGTGACGCCAGCGGAAATCAGGTATTCATCGACAGAATCATATTGCAAATGGAGATATTGCAGCGTCAGCGCCATGCTATCAGGTTGCGTTTCAAAAAAGTGCAGGGCCTCGGCAGGCACCTTCGCAATAAACGTGTCGAACAGCGGCTTCAGATAGGTCGCGCTGACCTGATAACTGGCGATGATGTCAAGGTCCTCCACACCCGCCAGCAGCAGCAGCAGCGCGGCTACCATGCCGGTACGGTCCTTGCCGTGGGTGCAATGAAAAAGGCAAGCCCCTGGTCGGGCCGCCGCTAGAACGGAAAAAATCTGCCCAAAATGCAAGCGGGCTCGCTCGAGCATTTTGATGTACAGATCGGGCGTGCTGATGTGCTTCTGCTGCGCCGTGCTTTCGTGCATTTCGGCCAGACTGGCCATCATGTCAAAGCCCAGCAGCGGGATATTGTGGTGTTCCAGTTGATCCAGACCGGCCAGCGAACTGGGATGTTCGCAGGTCTCGGACGGGCTGCGCAGATCGATAACCGTGCCAATCGGATAGTCCAGCAGCGTTCGCAGATCGTCCGGGTGAAGCCCGAGCGGCGCGTCTCCACGCAGAAAACGACCGAAAGCAGTAACCCGACCCTCGGCTGTGGGGAAGCCGCCCAGATCACGAACGTTGAACATCGATTTCAGGAGCAGCCGGCTGGCGTAGGGCTTGGGATTGTCGATCATGAGGCGCCTCCAGGAAGTTTGTTGATGCATATTGACTGCAAGTATTATATCATGGAACCAGAAATTCTGACGACTGGGAGGGCGCTTTGCCGATGACAATTGTGCGCGTTGACGCCGACGCCTGCCCGGCCAGCGTCCGGCTTTGCATTGAACAGCAGACCCGCGGCAAGGGCCTCGAGCTGGTTTACTACATCGACGACAGCCATGAGTTGCGCCCGGATTATGGCACCGTGCAGCAAGTCGGGCAGGGTCACGATGCCGTCGATCTGGCGCTGGTCAATCAGATCCGTCCGGGCGACATCGTCGTCAGCCAGGACTACGGCCTGGCCGCGCTGGCCCTGGCCCGCGGTGCCGCCGCCATTCATCCGGGCGGCATGCTTTACACTGCCTTTAACATCGACCGACTGCTGGCTGAGCGCCATCATTCAGCCAAAGCCCGCCAAGCCGGCGAACGTGGGCGCAACCCCAAAAAGCGGGCACGCAAGGACGATGAAAATTTCGAACAGGCCTTTGCCCAATTGCTCCACCCTCGCAATTAAGTTATAATGCGGTTGTGTAACTGCTGTTCAACACGAGGTGCTAAACAATGAAAATCAAAATCAGCAAAGACGGCCCCTATCTGGTTTCCGGCAGCATCCCGCTGTTCGAGAAAAGAATCGTGCCCAACGGCCGCGGCTACCTCTACAAGCAAGAACGCACCCTGCCCCAGGCCGCAGAATACGCACTCTGCCGCTGCGGCAAATCCAAGAACGCCCCCTTCTGCGATGGCGCACACTGCCGCAAGGGTTTTGACGGCACCGAAACGGCCGACAAGTCCGCCTTTGCTGACCGCATCGACGTCCTCGAAGGCCCCACGCTTAATCTGCAGGACGACGGCCGCTGTGCGTTTGCCCGCTTCTGCCACCGTGAGAAGGGCACTGTCTGGGAACTCGTGCGCGCCTCCGATTGTGCCGAGAATCGCGAAGAAGCCATCCTGGCCGCCGTTGAATGCCCATCCGGCCGTCTCGCCGTCACCGACAAAGCGGGTCAGCCGATCGAACCGACCCTGGAGCCCTCGATCACCATCATTCAAGACCCGCAGCGCGACTGCAGCGGCGGCATTTTCGTCCAGGGCAACATCCCGATCGAGTCCGCCGACGGCCAGCTCTACGAAGTCCGTAATCGCGTCGCCCTCTGCCGTTGCGGCGAATCCGACAACAAACCCTTTTGCGACGCCACCCATATCGCGGTCGGTTTTTCCGACGAATATTAGGGTGACCCGGCATATTTCCTGTTGACAAAATACCCCCTGTGCCGTAATATAATCAAGCACATGCGCCCGTAGCTCAATTGGATAGAGCGTCTGACTACGGATCAGAAGGTTGTGGATTCGATCTCTGCTGGGCGCGCCAGATCAAAACCCCGAAATCGAAAGATTTCGGGGTTTTTTTGTTTAATCGGCAAAATCACTGAGTTTGCAGAGGGCTGGCCACTTGCTACTCAATCTTTGTCAAGACCGCTATCAGTTCGTCAACGGTGTAATCACCGTCGCGTTCGCTATTTCTGTCCTGATACAAATAGAGTTCGTCACCGACAATTTCGTAGCTGTAAAATTCGTCCGAGGCAGATTCTCCAGCTGCATCCAACTTATAAATCGCGTTGTGCTCATACCAGACATTCAAATATGAAAGATCGAGCAGATTGTACTGAAACGTCCGATCCGGCCAGATGGCCTGCCGATCCTCGGTAAATTGATAGGTTTCTCCAGCGGCGTTGGCGTAGGTGCCGACCAGCAGGTGCTGATTGATATAATCATCGATCGAAAGATCATACCGCTGGTAAATGCCATAGGGCGTGCTGATTTCAACAACGGTATCGTCCTCAACCAGCAGGATCATATTCTCCGAGAGATCGTTCAAGTAGATTAAATACTGATCATTCTCAAAGGTTGCTCTAACTGATGTTACGGGCTCCGTCCCATCGCCCCCGGCACCAGACCAATCTTCAAAATAAAACCCGCTGTAATCATCTTCATGATAAATAGTAAGCGTCAGCAGCAGATCGTTATAGTAACCCCTGTTTTCAATCGCGGTAAAGAAATCCTTGCGATAATAGTTGCCGCTGATATCGCTCATCAGACGCTGGAACAGATCAGCGTTATCCGCGTTGATATTTTTTTCTGTCAAAATACCAAAATTCTTATCGCGAATTTCGGCAAAGACGGAATGGGCGAAAACAGTCGAAGCCGATTGATGCCAGCGAATCTGCAAATTGCAGCCGGCGAGCAAGGTTAAAGAAATGAATAAGGATAATAAAAGCATGATTCGTTTCATGATCATTCGAATACCCCGTTTTTTATCAATAATCCGAACTTTGATATATTGATTATATCATCGCATATTTGACAACAATCGACAACCTCGTCAATTTTCAAACCATTATCATAAGAAATCATCTTGTTGACCCTTGTGTATTGAGGCATAATGGTGAAAACACCATGCCCATCAATTCAGCTTTCCTCATAAGGCCCGCGTTTACAAAAAGGTAAGATCAGCATGTTTAAGGTCTTTCTTGTCGAGGATGAGATCGTGGTCCGCGAAGGCATACGCAACAACATTCAGTGGGAGCAGTATGGCTTTGTTTATGTTGGCGACGCGTCGGATGGCGAACTGGCATTGCCATTGATTCGCCAGATACAGCCCGATCTTCTGATTACGGATATCAAGATGCCGTTCATGGACGGGCTGGCGCTGATTGAGCTGGTGCGGGGCGAGCTGCCCAAAACAAAAATCGTCATCATCAGTGGTTATGACGATTTTTCCTACGCACAGCAAGCCATTCGCATGGGTGTTGAACAATATTTGCTGAAGCCAATCATGAAAGATAAAATGGTAGAGATCCTGATTGAGCTGCACAAGAAAATGGAGGCTGAGCAGCAGCAGCAGGAATACCTCGCAAGGTTCCAGCGGGAAGTCCAGGAGTACGAAATGTTTTCGCGCAGGCGTTTCTTTGAGCAGATCGTCGCCGGCGAGTTTGAGCGTTTCGGAAATCTCCGAAATCGCGAAGACGCTGGGCATTGATGTGAACGCCCCGTACTACAACATCGTGCTTTTTTCGCTGAGCAGCACCGGATATGACGGAAGCACACCGGAGAGCTATACAGACGCGCTGGCGGTGGTACAGGATAGCATTAGGCAGTTTATCGTCGGGCAGGCGGAGTTGATTCTATTCAACTGGAATGTCACCACCTACGCCGTTTTGGTTAAAGGTGGCCCAGACGATATCGAGGCTCGCACGAGCGACTGCATCGGCAATATCCAGGGCTGCTGTGCGCTGGCCGGACATGAGGTCAACTGGCACATCGCCAGCGGCACACCGGTCGCGCGGCTGGGCGCCCTGCCGACCTGCGCGACGGCCGCCAGCCGCCAGCTGTCCTACCGCTACATTTGTCCGGACGAGCATCTTCTGTCGGAGAACAGCATTGGCAATTTCCGCATCAAGGGCGGTGCGAATACCTGCAAAACAGAAATCGATCAGACCTTCATCCGCAAATTCTTAAGCAGCGGCGCAGCCGAAGAAATTGACCGCTTTATCGACCAGCTGTTTCAAAGCGCTGATGAGGATACCATTCATTCGCCCTTGTTCTGCCGTTATCTGACCTTGACGGTTTACTATGCGGCCGAGGAATATCTGAATTCGATCGGCTGCCGTGCGGACAGCTTCTGGTCGCCCGAACTGCGGCCGAGTGACAAGGCATCGTCGCCGGCACAGGCCCGGCAATTTGTCAGCGAGATCATGCGGCAGGTGATTCGGCTGCGCGACAGCGAAAGCAAAAAGCAGCAGCGACAGCTGCTGACGCAGGCCCTGGGCTTTATCGACGAGCACTATGCCGAGGAATCGATTTCGCTGGATCGGGTGGCCCGCAAGGTCAACATCAGCCCCAATTATTTTTCGGCCATGTTCAGCCAGGAGGCCGGGCAAACGTTCGTCGAGTACCTGATCAACAAGCGGATCGATGAAGCCAAACGCATGCTCCGGCAGACCGACAAGCGCTCCAGCGAGATTGCCGTCGCCGTCGGCTATAAGGATCCGCACTATTTCAGCTTCGCGTTTAAAAAAGTTTCGGGCTGCACGCCGAGCGAATATCGACGGGGAGACAAAGCGTGAAGCGCGAAAAAAAGACCATGCAGAGCAAGATGTGGAAGATGATCCTGATCGTCGCGTTGCCGCTGATGATCGTCATTTTTGCCGTCGCTTCCATCGGCATCGGCTATGCGCTGCAGTATAACGAAATCCTCAACAATGTCACCACAGCGTCCAATTTTAATCGCAATTTTACCGACGACATCAAAACAAAAATGTACTACTACGTCATCGACAGCCAGTACAACGAAGGACTGCCGATCGATGAGGTGCGGGCGGCCGAGGCGATCGCGCGCAAGCTGATTGAGACGACGACCGAAAAGGAAAGCCTCCGACCGATCAACAGCGCGCTCAATCTGTGCCACACGCTGGAGGAGAAGATCTATCAGATCGAGGCAACCAAGGAATACGACTCGCGCATGGATCAGTTGAACAACAATGTCTACATCGTGACCGATCTGATCCAGGAGTATATGTACAGCTACCTTTATTTTGAGGCGGTTCATCTGGACGAGCTGCAGACGACCATGATCGCGCGCATGATCGTTCTGATGGGTGCCGTGGCGTTTCTGTCGCTGCTGCTCCTGTTCTTCCTGCTGACCTACTCGAGAAAGCTGAGCAACCGCATCGTTGATCCGATCGACCAGATCTGCGAACGGTTGGAGGCGATCGGCAAGGGCAGCCTCCTGGTTTGTGAACCGATCCAAGCCGAAGTGGAAGAGGTGCAGCTGCTTTCGGATGGCATCGAGAGCATGGTCGGGCGTTTGAAGCAGCTGATCGATATGAACACCGAGCAGGAAAAACAGCGCCGCCGTACCGAGCTGGCACTCCTGCAGGCACAAATGAACCCGCATTTCCTCTACAACACCCTGGATACGATTATTTGGCTGATCGAGTCCGGGGAGATCAACGACGCGGTCACCATGGTCTGCAGCCTGTCAAATTTCTTCCGTTCGTCGCTCAGCCGCGGGCAGAATGTCATTACGCTCGCCGAGGAAGAGCAGCACATTCGAAGCTATCTGGAAATCCAGCAGATGCGCTATCGTGACCTGCTGGAATACGAAATTGATATTCCGGATCAGGTGAAAACTTTCATTCTGCCCAAGCTCACGTTGCAGCCATTGGTGGAAAATGCTTTGTATCATGGCATAAAAAGCACACGCCGCAAAGGATTTATCCGCGTGACCGGCAGCATCGTGGACGAATGTCTCGTTTTGGAGGTTGCTGACGATGGGTGTGGCATGACGCCGGAACGCCTGAACGCATTGCGAGCGTCGCTGGTGGATGGCAGCAACGAAGGATTCGGCATGCGGACGGTACTGCAGCGGATTCAAATCCTGTTCGGCAACGAATACGGACTGACGGTGGAAAGCACGCCCGATGTCGGCACCCGAGTCATCGTAACCATTCCGATGCAGACCATCGACAAGGAGGTTGAGATATGAACAATAAAGTGCGCTTATTGATTGCCGTCGGACTGACGGTGCTGCTGGTCGGCTGCAGCAAGGATGCGCAACCTGAAGCGGACGCTTCCAAGATCAACCTGATCGTGGTCGGCTTTTCACAGGTCGGCGCGGAATCGGAATGGCGTGTGGCCAACACCGAGAGCATGAAAGCCAGTCTGAGCGAAGAAAACGGATACGAGCTGATATTTGACGACGCCCGCAAGATGCAGGAAAACCAGATCCGGGCGATCCGCACCTTCATCCAGCAGGATGTCGACTACATCGTCTTCTCCCCGCGCGTGGAGACCGGCTGGGACTCGATCCTGCTTGAAGCCAAAGATGCTGAAATCCCGGTCATCGTGATCGACCGCGACATCATCGTGGAGGATCAGGACCTGTATACGGCGTATATCGGTTCCGACTTCCGCAAAGAAGGCGAAAAAGCAGTCGAGTGGCTGGAGGATCTGCTGGAAAAACAAGGGAGAACGGAAGAGCCCATCCGGATCGTGCATATTCAGGGAACGCTCGGTTCTTCGGCGCAGATCGGCCGGACCGCCGCGCTGGAGCAGGCGATTGACCGCAACATTCCAACTGGGAGATTGTCGCGCAGGAATGCGGCGATTTCACGAGGGCCAAAGCTTACGAAGTCATGAACGATATTTTGAAGCAGACAAACGACATCGACGTCGTTTACTGTGAGAACGACGGCGAGGCGCTGGGCGCGATCGACGCGATGGAAGAGGCGGGACTTAAATGCAACGCGGAACCGACGGCGTCATCGTCATCTCGTTCGACGCGACAAAATTGGCCTTGAATACTGCCTGTAGGGGAAAATCGGCTTGACTGTGGAATGCAATCCGCTGCAGGGTCCTTATGTTGACGAGATCATCAAGCAACTGCAGCGCGGAGAGCCGATTGAGCGGGAAAAATATATCGATGAGACCCAGTTTGACTGCTTCACCATCAGCCAAGGCATCATTGACAGCAGAGGTTACTGAAGCCTTTTTGAAGGCCGATTATTTACGCTGATAAGTTAAAATAATTCAGGTTGAGCAAATTTCGTTTAGCTATCTCATCAAGATAGTTGGATTTTTTCCGTGCTCCCGCTGCGGCCATTGTCTTCCATTTTGGCCTGTGTTATCAAGGAGGCATGGGACAGATGTGTGTCAAAACACATCAAATAAAGAAAGGAAACCAAAACTATGAAAAAACTGTTGGCTGTTCTTTTAACTCTGATGCTGGTGTTCGGGCTGATGGCCTGCGGCACAGCAACAACCGGTCCAAGCAATTCAGACGGATCTGGAAAGCTCATCACTGTAGGCTTTTCGCAGTGCAAGGCGGATGAGTCCGACTGGCGCAAAGCGAACACCAAGTCCATGCAGGACGCTTTTTCCGAAGCTGCCGGCTTCAACCTGATCATGGCTGACTCCAACAACGATGCGGCCAAACAGGTCGCCGACGTCCAGGGTTTCATCGATCAGGAAGTTGACTACATCGTTATTGCTGCCGTCAACGTGGATGGTTGGGATACCGTGCTCAAAAACGCCAAGGATGCCGGCATCCCCGTCATTCTGATGGACCGCACGATCAATGCCAGCGAAGATCTTTATGTTTGCTGGGTAGGCGGCGGCTTCTACAACGAAGGCGTGAAGGCTACCGATTGGATCGCCACCCGTTTCACCGCTGATCAGACCGTTGGCATCGTCAACCTGCAGGGACAGCTGGGCGCATCTGCTCAGGTCGGCCGCAGCGAAGCGCTCGACGATGGCCTGGCCGCGCACAGCAACTGGAAACTGGTTGCTCGCCAAACCGGCGAATGGAGCACTGATACGGCCAAAGAAATCATGGCTTCATGGATCCAGCAGTATGGCGACGAGATCAATGTTGTCTATGCTGAAAACGACAATATGGCCGACGGTGCCATTCAGGCTCTTGACAGAGGCCGGCAAGAAGGTTGGCGGAAATGACGGCATGGCCATCATTTCCTTCGACGCGAACAGGGCCTATCTCCAGATGACGCTGGAAGGCAAGATCAACTGCAACGTCGAATGCAATCCTCAGTTGGGTCCGAAAACGGCAGAACTGGTCTTGATGATCGAGGGTGGCGGAACACCGGCCAAAAAAGAGTCCATTGACGAGACCGCATTCTATTATGACACCATTACCCAGGCGATCATTGATGCGTCGTATTAATCGGCAGTACATAATCTTTAATGTGAATTGGCATACCGATATTTGGTTCGGGGAGAATCTGGTGGGTCTCTCCCCGAACGAAATTTGTGAATCATGAATCAAAATGATAAAGCAGATCATAATTAAGGTGGGCGTTATTTATGGATATGATAAAGCAAGAACAAAACAGCCCCTCTCTGACGATGAATGGTATCGGGAAGTCGTTCCCGGGCGTTCGCGCGCTCAATAATGTTGATTTTAAGCTGCGCCGCGGCGAGATACATGCACTGATGGGAGAGAACGGCGCCGGAAAGTCGACGCTTGTCAAGGTGCTGACCGGAGTTTATCACATGGATGAGGGAAGCGTCAGACTGGACGGAAACCCTGTTGTGATCCGTTCGCCGCAGGATGCGCAAAAACACGGGATAAGCACCGTTTACCAAGAGGTGAATCTATGCCCGAATCTCACAGTCGCGGAAAATCTCTTCCTTGGGCGTGAGCCACGAACAATGGGTTTGATCGACTGGGGGAAGATGAACCGCAAAGCTGCAGAATTATTGCAGGAGCTCAATATCTCAGCTGATCCAACGGTGCAGTTGGATAGCTACTCGATTGCAATCCAGCAGATGATTGCGATTGCACGAGCTGTGAATACAGAATGCAAGTTTTTAATTCTGGACGAACCCACCTCGTCCCTCGATGCCGACGAGGTCAAAAAGCTGTTTACGCTTATGCGAAAGCTCAAAGGCAACGGTGTGGGAATCATTTTTATCACCCATTTTCTCGAACAGGTCTATGAGATCTGTGACCGGATTACTGTGCTCAGGAACGGAGAACTGGTTGGGGAATTTGAGGTGGCAAACTTGCCGCGCCTTGAGCTTGTGACCAAGATGATGGGCAAGGAAATTGAAATTCTTTCGGACCTCACGGTCGACAAAGACGAATCGAGGTTTGAAGGTGAGGTCCCGATGATCGAAGCCCGCGATTTGTCCAGCGGCACGGCCAAGGTTGCACCCTTCGACCTGAAAATGTACAAAGGCGAGGTTGTCGGCTTCAGCGGCCTGCTGGGTTCGGGCCGAAGCGAGTTGGTGCGAGCCATTTACGGTGCAGATAAAGCTGTCCAAGGACAGTTGTTCATAAAAGGGAAAAACGCAAGGATAAAGAAACCTTTGGACGCAATGAAGCAGGGCATGGCCTATTTGCCGGAAGACAGAAAAGCCGATGGAATTTTTGCAGATCTTTCGGTGAGGGAAAACATCATCATTGCCCTTCAGGCAAAACGCGGATTGTTCAAGCGGATGAAGCGCAAGGAAACGGAAAAGTTTGCTGATGAGTATATCAAGCTGCTCAACATCAAAACCGCAAGCAGTGAAACGCCCATCAAGAGCCTTTCCGGCGGCAATCAGCAAAAGGTCATTCTGGCGCGCTGGCTGCTTACCAATCCGGAGTTCATGATATTGGACGAACCGACGCGCGGAATCGATATCGGAACGAAAACAGAAATACAAAAACTGATACTCAAACTTGCCGGCGAAGGCAAGAGTGTGGCTTTCATTTCCTCGGAAATGGATGAAATGCTGCGAACATGCTCCAGAATGGTGGTCATGCGTGACCGCTACAAAGTCGGAGAGCTGACCCAGAGCTGAGCTCAATCAGAGTACGATCATGCGGACAATAGCAGGAGGTGAAGGCGAATGACATGCGTGATTTGAAAATTGGCAAGCCATTTTTCCGCTAACGACTGCTGAGCAGTCGGCTGGCACGTTCTCATTGGTGATTTTGCTTATCGTGGTGGTTCAGAATATTATCACAACACCGACATTTTTCGATATTTCCATTACCAATGGTTTACTCTCAGGGTATATCCCCAATATTTTGGATGAGGCCAGCGAACTTGTTATTGTAACGCTGGGCATGACGCTGGTTATCGCAGTGTCCGGCGGAGTTGATATCAGCGTCGGTGCCATTATGGCAGTCGCAGCGAGCTTTTGCGGTCTGTTGCTCAATGGCGCGGAATACAGAACCGATGTCTTCCAGAACCCCTACGTCCTGGCGCTGTTGGTCGGCCTGCTGGGCGGCGCGCTCTGCGGAGCCTTCAATGGCTTCCTGGTGTCTGGCTTGAAAATCCAGCCGATGATCGCCTCGCTCATCTTGTACACGGCCGGGCGCTCGATCGCCAAACAGATCACCCATGGGCAAACCATTTATATCATGAATCCGGTGTATAAATGGTTGGGCGTTCAAATTCCCGGCGTACCGATCCGGACAACAATTATTGTCACCATTGGTGATCATTATTCTTGTGGTGTTGCTCACAAAATTGACAAGCTTGGGCCTTTATGTCCAGAGTGTAGGGATAAATGGTTCTGCATCCCGTCTTGTGGGGCTCAATTCCCGTGTCATCAAATTTATGGTATTTGTTATCTGCGGAATATTGGCAGGAGTGGCAGGACTTGTCGGGTCTAGCAGCATTGGAAGCGTGAATTCCGGAGAATTGGGCCTGGGCATCGAGATGGACGCCATTTTGGCGGTGGCTTTGGGCGGCAACATGCTGGGCGGCGGCAAATTCAGCATCGCGGGCTCAGTGATCGGGGCCTACACCATTCAAGCCATCACGACCACCCTTTACGCCATGAGCGTGCGCGCCGATCAGCTCAACGTCTTCAAGGCCTTTATCATCATCGTGATCATCGTGGCCAGCAGCGAAGTTTTCAAGAGCAAAGCCAGAAAGCTGACCCGGCTGGTTTTCAACAAAAACGTGTCAACTGGAGGTTCTCACGATGAAAGAACATTAGAAAAGCAATCATTCGACGCGCAAAGGCCTGAGCAACACAGGGACCTTGCTGCTGATTACGATTTCTCTTTTTGTCCTTCTTTATGTGATCTCGACAATTTTGTTTGCCGACAGCAATTTCGCCAAATTCTCGGTCTTCTTCAATTTGATCAACAACAAAGCCTACCTGCTGATGCTGGCCCTGGGTCTGACGGCCGTGATGATCACCGGCAGCATCGACATCTCGGTCGGCGCTGTGACGGGGCTGGTCAGCATGGTCATCGCCGTCATGCTCAGAAGCGAAGGGGTCAGCGCTGTTTGGGCCATCCCGGTGGCCCTGGGCATCGGTCTGGCGTTTGGCCTGGCGCAAGGCTTTTTGGTCGCCTACATGGAAATCCAACCCTTCATCGTCACGCTGTCAGGCATGTTTTTTGCCCGCGGCATGATCAGTGTGATCAACACCAAGTCCGTGCCGATTACCGACTCATTGTTCATGAGCTGGTCGGGCGCCAAGGTGTACATTCCGTTTCTGGCCAACGAGCGTAAGAATGGCACGCTGGACGTTGCCTACCTCACGCCGGCGGCTGTCGTGGCGATCATCGTCCTAATCGTCCTGATCATCATGCACAAAAAAACCAAGTTTGGCCGCTCGCTCTATGCCATCGGCGGCAATCCCCAGAGCGCGCTGCTGATGGGGATCAATGTCAAGCGGACCAAGCTGATGGCCCATGTGCTGTGCGGTTTGCTGGCCGGGATCGGCGGCCTGCTCTTCACCCTGCTGTCGCCATCCGGCAATCCCGGCAATGGCTATGGCTACGAAATCGACGCCATCTCCTCCGGGGTCATCGGCGGCGTCATGCTCAGCGGCGGCGTCGGTCTGCCGATCGGCACGTTTTTCGGGGTGCTGATCAACGCGCTGATCGAGCGCGTCGTGCCTCTCCTGGGCATTGTCGACGCATCCTGGCCCAGAATCATCACCTCGGCCTTTCTGTTTGCCTTCATTGTCCTGCAGAGCGTGTTCGCCAGCGCCAGCCGAAAAAGTGGTTTAAAGCTGCAAAGGCCAGAATGGCTACGGCTCAAAAGCAAGCAAACTTTCTAACACAGAACTCCAGTTTGATGGTATATTTGATTTATCAAACGTTACCGATTACAAGGAGATCTCCATGTTGAAAATCAAAAGGTCCATCAGGTCAGCCACGATCATTTTGCTGATCACCATAATGCTGGGTGCGGCAACATTAGCCGGCTGCGGCAGTAACAATAGCCCAACAGGCACAACAACGCAGGCGACCCAGGTTTACATGACGATCGGCACCGAGCGCATATCCGCGGCCGAATTCAGCCTCAACTACCGTGTTTTCCTGAGCCAATACTACATCGATCCGACCACGGATGAGGGCAAGGCCTATTTGGCTGAAGCCTGTACGGTCGATGACAATTTTGCGACTTTCGAGGATTATTTCAAAGACCAGGCAGCCAAACAAATCCAGCAATATGTCATTTTGGCAGCCAACGCCAAGGCCGCGGCGCTGACGCTGGACGAAGCCGAAAAAACCGAGATGCAGGGCGTTCTGGACGAACTGGCAACATCAGCCGCATCTACTGGCCAGACGATCGAGGAATATCTGGCAGAAAACTTCGGTGAGGGCGTGGACACCGCAATCGTTCAGCGGTATCTGGAAAAGAACTTTATCGCTGACAAATATGCGTTCCAGATGATTGAGCAATACAGCTTTTCCGATCAGGAGGTTCAGACCTATTACAACCAAAACAAGGCTGATTTTGACCTCGTCGATTTCCGGTCCTTTACAATAACCGCTGAAGTTGCGGCAGGCGAACAAGTGGCCTCGGCAACCGCGCTGGCTGCTGCCAAGACCACGGCTGACGAGATGATGGCGAAGATCACCGATCAGGAATCGTTCAAAGCCCAGTGCATCGTCTACGCCGCAGCTGAGGACAAAGCGACCTACACGACCACCGACCAGTCCCTGACGATTGACGCGGCCAAGGCAGAACTCTATGACGCGGCAATGGGTGAATGGTTGTTCAGCGCTGATCGTACAACCGGCAACATGACGGTGATCGAATCGACGACTGATATGACAGTGGTCTACTTTATTGGCCGCCAAATCAACAACATGCCCGGCCCGGTTTCGGTGCGGCACTTGCTGATCCTGGTCGACAAAAACACCGCAACGACCGCGGAAATAACCGCTGCGCAAACCAAGGCTGAATCGCTGCTGACGCAGTTCAAGGCGGGCGCCGCCACCGAAGATGCCTTTGCCAAATTGGTCAACGAAAACTCGGAGGACCCTGGCAGCAACACCACCGGCGGCCTTTATACCGACATCACACCGGAATCCGGCTATGTCGACGAATTTCTGAACTGGGCGATCGATGCCACCCGTGTACCCGGCGACACCGGCATTATCCAGACAGATTACGGCTTTCACATCATGTATTTCGTCAGTCAGGGCGGTTTTGCCTGGCAGACCGCCGCCAAGGACGAACTGATTCGAAACAAATTCATCGAATATATTGAAGAGCAGGCGGCCGAATTCCCCATCGTGATCTTGTGACAGCTGATTTTATTTCAGCACAATCAGTAGAATCACAAACAGCACCGCACCGATTAACACGAAGGGCAGCCAATTCATTGGCCGCTCTTCTTCAATTTCCGGTTCGTTCTCGACCGGCTCCTGATCATCGAGTTCGTTGATGCGAACGGACTGGGTTTGCCGTGCGCTGGCCACCTGCATATTGATGTCAAAAAGCGTTTCGGCTTTGTCCTGTTTGAATTGCAGGATCTGACTTTCTAAATGAGCCTGGCTTTCGCGGCTGAGCTTCTGTTGTTCGCTGAGCTCACGGATGACCGCTTCCTGGCGAAATTTTGCCGCCTGATCGGCGCGCAGGGGCTCGTCCGCAGCGTCGTCGACGTCGTCGCGACCCGCGGTGTCCTGGCGAACAAATTGCTGCGGCAGTGTGCGGCCTTGCAAATTTTGGCTGGGATCAAACGCCGGGCGCGCGGCAGCGGTTTCGGGGTTCAGCAAGGATTGAGATGGCGCGGCTGACGATTCGGCATCGACTTGGATGATCTGGGCATACTGGCGCAGATGAATTTGCTGGGCCAACTGGCTGTCCTGAAGCTTGGCGTACTGATCCGGCACCAGGCTGCTGCCGCCGATGAATTCATCCTGGACGTCGAGGAGCGACAGGGCCGGGCTGGCTAATTCCGGATTGGCATTGACCAGATTTTCCAGAAATTGCCTGTCAGGCGCTTGCTGGCCTTGCTTGTCCCCGTCAATTTTACCCGCTTGCAGCAAGGCGTCCACAATCGTCAGGTTGGGGCGGGTCAAATTTGTATCGGGGATGTTTTTAATCGCAGTCATCATGGCAGGGCCTCTTGAGAAATTCGACCTTTACATAGACATTAACGATCAAGTGCAGGCAAAACTTGATGGATTCGTTTAATCTTCCGCTTGACAGGGATTGTTACACGTGATAGGTTAGTTACATAACCAACTAGCCACATAACCAAACCCGAAAGGAGGGTATCCTGGATGCAGCTTGATTTCAATATCGACAAATCCATTTATCTGCAGATTGCGGAACAAATCGAAGACAGCATTCTTCAGAATGCCCTGGAGGAAGAAAACCAGGTACCGTCAACCAATCAGCTGGCAGCGCTGTACCGCATCAATCCGGCCACAGCCGGCAAAGGCATTAACGTGCTGGTGGACAGCGGCATCCTGTACAAACAGCGCGGGATCGGCATGTTTGTCGCGACTGGAGCGCGCGACAAAATCAAGGAGAAGCGAAAAACAATGTTTTACGAGAGTTTTGTACAGCCCTTGCTGACCGAAGCCGGTCGGCTGGGCATCAGCCCCAAGGATCTTTGCGGCCTGATTATGGATCGTCAAACCCCGACCAAGAGAGAGGAGCCTGTGAAATGAGCAATCTGTTAACCGTCAAGAATCTATTCAAATCCTATGGCAAAGTGCTGGCGCTGGATAATTTGAATCTGGAACTGGAAGCCGGCAAAATCTATGGGTTGCTCGGCCGCAACGGCGCCGGCAAGACCACGCTGCTAAACCTGATCTGTTCGCGTATTTACACCCGACAGGGTGAGATCCGGCTTTTTGACCAGCCGGGTGTCGACAATCAGGCGGCGATGGCGCGGATTTGCTACATGCCGGAGAAGAATCTGTTTCCGGCTAGTCTGCGGGTCAGTGAACTGCTCAAAACTGCCGGTGACTTTTATCCAAATTATGACCCGGCCTATGCCGCCGAGCTGTGCCGGAGCTTCAGTCTCGATCCGCGCAAAAAATACAAAGCGTTGTCCCGTGGCTACGAATCGATCGTTCGCATCATCATTGGTATGGCCGCTCGGGCTGACCTGACGATTTTCGACGAACCGATTCTTGGCCTGGACGCCGCCGCCCGCGATCTCTTCTACCAGACATTGATCCGGGAAGCCGGTGAACAGCCGCGCAGCTTTATCCTGTCGACGCACCTGATAGACGAATCAGCTGATCTTTTTGAAGACGTCATCATGCTCAAGGAAGGCCGTTTGATCGCCTTTGAAGCGGCTGAAACACTTCGCCAACAGGCCTTTCATTTGAGTGGTCGTACCGATGCACTGGAAAAATTCGTTCGCGACAACCAGTTGTCCGTGATCGGTCGTGAAGGCATCGGACAATTGTCGAGCTTTGCCATCCGCGGCACACTCGATGTTGGACAACGCGCTGCTGCGTCAGCCGCAGGACTTGATCTGGCACCGATCTCGCTGCAAAAACTGTTCATTTACATGACCGAAGCCGAACCTATAGAAAGGGTGGGATAACCATGACACAATCAAGATTCAAACAATGCGTGCGCTACAATTTGCGCGGTATGATCCGGCCGACAGCTGTTTTCGTTCTATTCTTTGCGCTGATCGACCTCGGTGTACCGACCCTGCTTTACAGCATCCTGGGTGACAGCATTCGCTCTGGTCAATCGACCTTCACCTACGGCTTTTTGACCGGCGGACCAGGGTCGCTGCCCTTCTTGCTGGGGGCGATGATCTTCTTGTTTGTCGGGGCTTACGCCTCATTCCGTGAAACCTTTAACCACCTGCTGCTGTTGAACAATTCCAGAATCAAGCAGTTCTGGGCAACGATGACCAGTATGCTGATTGCCTCGTGCTGCCTGGTGGTCATTGGTGTCATCATCGGCTGGGCCGAAACCACCATTCAGGCATGGATCGGGCAGCGCGACCCTCTTGTCGCTTTAGGAAATATATTTACGGGTTACGGCCAAAACCCGGCCGGGCTGTTATTCGGATTGCTGGTCTGCCTGGCTGTACTCCTGTCTTCCTTCGCTTTTGGCGAGGTCGCCGGCGCACTCTCTTACCGTTTCGGCAACCTGTTTGTCCTGCCCTTCTGGATCTGCCTTGGATCGTCATTTATGGTCGTACCGATCATAATGGGAACCAATCTTGGCTTCAGGCAAGCAATCCTCTGGTTTATTGGCTATCAGCAGGATAATCAAACCATGATTATAGCGCTGCATTTGCTGGCTTTCATGCTGGCATTTAAAGTGATTTCGTTCTTGACCCTACGCAAACTGCAGCAATCAACATAAACGAAACTGAAAGGCAGGCCGATATGAGTGACATGAAAATTTTCTGGCAAAGCGTGCGTTATGATCTGAGGAGACTGATCAAGCCAACCCTGATTTTTCTGGCCACATTTATCGTCATACAGGCGCTACTGATCCTATTTTCGCAGGACATATTAAACGGCTTGATTCAATTTTTCATGATGATAAATTTGCTCCCGCAGGAAGGGCTTTACGGTCTGAAGCTGACACCGATCTTCCTGCCGGGCTTCCTGCTCCTGATCATCATTGCTTTCAAATCATTTCGTCCGGATTTTAATCATCTGATGACGCTTGGCAGTACGCGCGGCACCCAGTTTTCAGCTGGTCTGATCAGCGCGGCTATAACAGTCATCCCTATGAGCATCATTTGCCTGGGCGTCAATATCGCCGAAACGACACTCGCCTACAACTTGATGAACAGATTAAACCCATTTAGATTTGTTGTTAAAAACTATATTTGCTTTCCATCCGGATTCTCCGAATTTCAAAAAGATTTTGTCTTTGTGTTACTCTTTTATCTCGGCGTTTATTTCTTGGCGTTATCGATGGGGCGACTGATGGGCATTCTGGTCTATCGGTTTGGTCACCTGGCTTTTCTGCCGGTCTGGATTGTGGTGGGAGTTGTGATGATCCTCTACCCCGTGTTTGGCATTTTTCTGCCGACGGCCAACCACAATTTCTTTGAAATATCTTCGGAGATTAATCCTCTATACTATTTTCTGAGCGCGATCGTGATTCAGGTGCTATCATTCTTCGCCCTGCGCAAGCTGCCGCTGAAAGCCTAAAACACCAGCCAGCAAACCGAGCCGATCACCAGGACCTGCAACGGCAAACTGCGCCACAACAGGGCGGCCTGCTTTTCGATCGCCGCGCCGCCGCGCCGCGTCAAGATGGCCATCAGCAGCAGTTCGATCAAACAGACAATCAGCACCGGCATGGCCACCGCCAGGCCGCCCATCAGGCAGATCAGGCCCACGCCGCCTCCGAATTGCAGGCGCTGGCGGGCGGTGGATTCGGGCATAAGTTTGAAAAATGCCAGAAACAGCACGATCAACAGACCGAGAAACAGCGCGAATAAATGGGTCAGCAGACGTTCCGGTTGCATAGCCAGGCGAATGGCAATTGGGACGATTGCGAATACGAACAAACCAACGGGCACCTCGCTCTGGTCCCAGATGATCATGGCCCAGACTAGCAAAGCGCTGAAGGTCAGCGCCGCCGCCGCCGTCAGGATCAGGCTGGCCTCAAAGTCGGCGCCGGGAACGGGTGGCAGCCAGGCGGGCCAGGCCACCTGACCGGGTCGCCACAGCGCAGCCGCGAGGCCGAAGTAAACGCCGGTCAGCAGCTCGACCTTCATGTAACGCGCGGCGATCGGCTGGTGGCAGTAGCGGCATTTGCGGCCCAGCAGCAAATAGCTGAAGACCGGGAAGAGGTCAAAAAACCCCAGATTGTGCTTGCAGTTGGGGCAGAAGGAATGGCCCTTGACGATGGTGATTTTCGCTGGCAGCCGGTAAATGCAGACGTTGAGAAAACTGCCGATTAAAAGGCCGACGATGGTGGCCAGACCGACCCAGAAAATGACCTGTATGGCTTCTGACATGTTGATGCATCCTCCGGAGAATCGCAATGGGAACATGATGGTATTTTAGCATAAATGGGCAATGTTAGTTTAATAACAGAATCAGAATTATAGCCCGAGCAGAACCTGCTTCCAAGATAATTGTAGAAAATATTATACAGGCATGTTATCCTATTTATAATTAATTCATAACAATGGGAGGTGGGCAATTTGATAACAATTGATAACATAAAAGCTGAAATTGATCCACTGACAAAAAAATATGATATCAAGTGGATTGATTTATTCGGTTCTTATGCTAATGGCAATGCAACCGATAAATCTGACGTTGATTTTTTGATCAAATTCTCTGCGCCAGTTCCATCAATATTTGAAGTAATGGGCTTTAAAGAAGAACTTGCAAGAAGACTTAAAGTGCCAGTTGATGTTATTACATTTCCACTATCACGTCCTGAAAAATTAAATATCCAAAAGACGATTAGAATATATGAAAAATGATTTAACACAAATTGAAAGAATGCATGAAGAATTGGTTTTCATTGAGAAGACTTTGTCAAATATCGACAAAGAGACCTTTTTGGCTAATTAAATCATACAACATGCAATAGCCATGTCATTGATAACAATTGGCGAATGTGCAAATCATCTATCTGAACAATTCAAGCAAAACCATCGTGATGTTGAATGGTTTCAAATAATCGGAGTACGAAATATTGCAGCACATGGGTATTGGCAACTCAATATGGAACAGATATGGCAAGCAACAATTTCCGATATTCCAAAATTGAAAAACTTTATTACCAGAATTGGTAAAAACCCCTGAACACAGCCTTGCCTTTTCTTTACATTACGCTAGCCTTGTGCTAAAATCTTGTAGCATTTGCATTCAAGGCATCCGTATGCCTTCCAGGAGGAACTCAATATGGCTTCAACAATGGAGAAAAAAGAAAACAATGTGGTCGTTCTGACCATTGATGTGACAGCTGAAGATTTTGCCGCCGCGCTGCAGCAATCATTCCGCAAAAACGCCGGCAAGTTCAACATCCCGGGCTTTCGCCGCGGCAAAGCGCCGATGAATCTGGTTACCAAATACTATGGCGAGGGCGTGCTCTACGACGACGCCATCGAATTCGCCGCTACCCCGGCCTATGCCGCCGCGGTTGCCGAACACGGCATTGATCCGGTTTCCCGTCCGGACATGGACGTGCAGGAGATCAGCAAGGAAACCGGCATGAAATTTACCGTGACCATCACCGTCAAGCCGGAGGTTAAACTCGGCAAGTACCTCGGCGTCAAGGCTGAAAAGCCCGATGCCACGGTATCCGAAGAAGATATCGACAAAGAGATCACCCGCGTCCAGGAGCGCAACTCCCGTATGATCCCGGTCGAGGACCGCGCTGCGCAGGATGGCGACACAGCCAACATCGACTACGAAGGCTTTAGCGACGGCGTCCCCTTCGACGGCGGCAAGGGCGCCTCGTATGATCTGAAAATCGGCTCCAACACCTTCATCCCCGGCTTTGAAGAGAAGATCATCGGCCACAGCGTCGGCGAATCCTTCGACATCGATGTCACCTTCCCCGAAGACTACGGCAGCGAGGACCTCGCCGGCAAGGCCGTTGTTTTCAAGGTCACACTCAACGAAATCAAAGCCCGCGAACTTCCGGCTCTCGACGACGAATTCGCCAAAGATGTCAGCGAATTTGACACCTTGGCCGAATACCGCGACAGCCTGCGTGCCAAGCAACTGGAAACCGGCGAGAAGCGTGCCAAAGAAGTCTTTGAAGACAACGTCATTCAGGCCGCCGTCACCAACGCCACGATTGATGTGCCCGCCATCATGATCCAGAACGAAGTCGAGCATATGATCGAGGAACAACGCAACCAGATGCGTTATCAGGGCATCGAGCTCGAGCAGTACCTGCAGTATATCGGCCAGACCCTCGAAACTTTTAAAGAGCAGCTGATGACCCCGGCGGAAAACCGCGTCCGCGCCCAGTTGGTGCTCGAGACCATCAGCAAGGCCGAAAAAGTCGAAGCCACCGAAGCCGAAGAAGAAGCCGAGTTCGAGCGCATGGCCGCCCTCTACAGCATGTCCGTCGAGGACCTCAAGACCCGCCTGGCGCCCCGCGAAAATGGCTTTATCAAGGACAGTGTCATTCACCGCAAAACCATCGAATTACTGACCACGAGCGCCGTGGCCGTGCCGGTGACGACGGAGACAGCGAAGCCCGAAAAGAAGCCCGCCAAGCCCAAGGTTGCCAAAGCCAAAAAAGCGGCTGACGCCGAGTAAGCAACTGATGATATTTTCAAAGAATTCACAAAATGGCACGGATGTTTTGACGCACACAACAATATAAAGCTATAATATGAGATAGGGGCGCCGTAACAGGTCCCCTATCGGCCTATTGAAAGGAGCACAATTATGAGTCTCGTACCAATTGTCATTGAACAAACCAACCGCGGTGAGCGGTCTTATGACATTTATTCCCGCCTGCTTAAAGAGCGGATCATTATTCTCAGCGACGAGGTCAATGCGGTGACGGCCAGCCTGATCACGGCGCAGATGCTGTTTCTCGAGGCGGAGGATCCGGATAAAGATATCCAGTTTTACATCAACAGCCCCGGCGGCGAAGTCTCGTCCGGCCTGATGATCTATGACACCATGCAGTACATTAAAGCCGACGTTCAGACCATCTGCATGGGCATGGCCGCCAGCATGGGTGCCTTCCTCCTGGCAGCCGGCGCGCCAGGCAAACGCTTCGCGTTGCCTAACGCCGAAATCATGATCCATCAGCCGTCCGGTGGCGCGCAAGGCCAGGCCACCGACATTCGGATTGCCGCCGAGCATATTCAAAAAACCAAGGAGCGTCTCAATCGCATCCTGTCCGAGCGTTGTCATCAGCCCCTCGAAAAAGTCGCTGCCGATACCGAGCGCGACAACTGGATGTCAGCCGATGACGGTATTGCATACGGTATCATCGACAAAATCATGGAGAAGAGGGCTTAAACATGCCTGACAACAACGACAAAAACAAAGGCAAAAGCGGTGGCAGCGGCACCCGAACCGGTGGCAGCAAACGCGCTGGTGACGGAGGCGGCGGGGAAATGTACTCGCCGGTCAGCTGTTCCTTCTGCGGCAAGTCCGAAAGCCAGGTTACCCGGCTGATCGCCGGGCCGGGCGTCTTCATCTGCAATGAATGCGTTGCGCTGTGCGATGAGATCCTCAGCGAGGATCAGAAGCCGATCCTGGCGGGCAATCTTCTGCCAGCAGCAACCGATCTGATGTCGCCCCTGCGCATCAAGGAAGCGCTTGACCATTACGTCATCGGTCAGGATCGCGCCAAGAAGGCGCTGGCCGTCGCAGTCTATAATCACTACAAACGCGTTTTCGCCGTCAGCAACCTGCCGGCCAAACGTGACGATAATTCGGCCGATGAGGTTGAGCTGTCCAAAAGTAACATCCTGCTGCTCGGACCGACCGGCAGCGGCAAGACCCTGCTGGCGCAGACGCTGGCCCGCATCCTCGACGTGCCCTTTGCCATCGCCGACGCGACGGCGCTGACCGAAGCCGGCTATGTCGGCGAAGACGTCGAGAACATCCTGCTCAAGCTGATTCAGAACGCCGACTTTGACATCGAGCGCGCCCAGCGCGGCATCATTTACATCGACGAGATCGATAAGATCGCCCGCAAATCTGACAACCCCTCGATCACCCGCGATGTCAGCGGCGAGGGCGTCCAGCAGGCCTTGCTCAAAATCTTGGAAAGCACCGTGGCCAACGTGCCACCGCAAGGCGGCCGCAAACATCCGCATCAGGAATTCATCCAGATTGACACCACCAATATTCTCTTCATCTGCGGCGGTGCCTTTGATGGCATGGACAAGATGATCCAGAACCGCATTGGTCAGAAGTCGATTGGCTTTGGCGCGTTGGTTGAGAGCAAGAAGGAAAAGGACTTTGGCGAGCTGCTGACCCACGTCATGCCGCAGGATTTGCTGAAATATGGGCTGATCCCGGAATTCGTCGGTCGTGTGCCCGTGATCGTTTCACTGGAAGGCCTCAACGAGGATACCCTGATACGCATCTTGCAGGAACCGCGCAATGCGCTGCTCAAGCAATACAAAAAACTCTTCGACTTTGATGGTGTCGAGCTGTCCTTCGAGCCGGAGGCCGTCAAGGAAATCGCCCGTCAGGCCCTGGCTCGCAACACCGGCGCTCGTGGTCTGCGCGCTATTCTTGAGGAAATCATGCTGGACATCATGTTCGAGATTCCCTCGCGTGACGACGTGGCGCGCTGCATCATCACCAAAGCCAGCGTCGTCGACAAGACGCCGCCAGAAGTGATCTTGAAACCCGGCAAGTCTGCATAAAAAACTTTTGACTGATTTTGTCGATTGAACGGCATCCGCAAGGGTGCCGTTTTTCTTTATGCTGGGGTTAATGAAAAAAGCAGGAGATGACATATGGAAATTGGCGATGTCCTGGACAATCGATATTTATTGGTTAGCAAGTTGCAAACGGCCTGGCTGGCGACCGACCAGCGTGAAGGACAGCATTGCCTGGTGCGCCAGGCCGCTGATTTCATCGACCCGGCAGTGGCGGCGTGGCTGGGCGAGGTCAGACACCCGGGGCTGCCGCGCCTGCTCAATGTTTTAGCTGACGCTGGCATGACCTGCTACGTTTTCGAATACCTTGAAGGGACATCGCTTAGCCAACTGGCGGCCGCCAGTGGCGGCAAACTGCCGGCCAGCGAGCTTTTGCCGGCGATCAGCCAGGCGGCGCGGATCCTTTCCTTCCTGCATCAGCAGAATGGAAAGACGGTGCTGCATCTGGATATCAAACCCGATCATGTGCTGCTCGACGAACGCGGTCAGGTCAGCTTGATCGACTTTGGCGCGGCTCGCGTCATGCGAACCGGCCAGGATGAAGACAGCAGCGTCTCTGATCGGATCGCGCTGACCCCGGACTATGCCGCGCCGGAATTGCTTTATGGCCATCCCGAACCCGGCAGCGACATTTACGCCCTCGGTCTGACCCTGCTGCAATTGCTGACCGGTTTACCGCCAGCGTCGTGCCGAAGCATGGCTTTGCCGGAACTTATGCCGGATTTTCCGACCGCATTGCAGCGACTCATGGGTCGTTGCCTGCAGACCAATTTGACAATTCGCTACACGCAGGCTGATGAATTGGCCAGTGATCTTGAAGCGCTTCATTTTGCACCGACGCAACTGGCAATCAGGCCTGAAATCGAAGAACGCAGCCTGTCGGCGCCACTGCTGTGCGTCTGGGATGGCGCGGAATTTGGCTGCGAATTGGCTGCCGTCATGGCCAAAACACAACGCGTCCTGGTTATTGATGCCGATCTGCTCAATCCTCGGGCGGATTTGCTGCTTGGCCTGCGCAAAAGGGACAGCATACCGGACATCAAACGACTTTCAGCCGGTCTGGATCAGGTCTTGGCCCAGGAACAACGGGGTCATCTGGATATCACCCTGCTTAACCAGCTTATTCAGCCGACACGCATCAACGGTGTTGATCTGCTCAACTCCAGCCACGGACTGGATCACTATGAGTTTTACGATTTGGACTCAATGTATCAGGTCATTCGATTGGCCCGCCTGATTTGTGACAGGGTGATTATTCTGTGCAGCAAATTCATCTACGATGCGTTCACCTGCCTTTGCCTGCAGGAGGCGACACGCGTGCTGGTCCCGCTGGCTGCCGATGGCGGTGCTTTTCGTGAGCGACGGCGCTCGATTGAGTACCTGGCAGAGCGCCAGCAGCTGGACATCGCTAAACTCAACTTTGCGGCGTTTTGCTACGATGAGCAGGCTGATTTGAGCCGCGGCACACTGGACGAGCTGAGCGGCGGCCGCCTGATCGGGTGTATTTCAGAATGCAATCAGCGGCGCAGAATGAAAAGCGGTGCCAAGCTCTATGCGGGCAATCTTGCGCCTAATAATCAACGCGAATATCTGGCATTGATCAACAAGTTGCGGCTGCATGAGCATGCCCGAAAGGCGGTGGTCTGATGCCGCTGGTTACTTCCCATGCCCGACTGGCTGAAAAGCTGGCCAGTTATCGCGCCGAAACCCAGCCTTCCGAAATGCCAGGACAACAAGCCTTTAGCGGGCTGCCGGAAATCGTCTCAACCATTTGCAGTCGCATTCTCGATACTGAGCCGGCCTTGGTCGCTGATGTCGCAGCAGGGCGCACACCGCGCCAGGCGCTGACGACGCTGATTGGACGAACGGCAGAAAGCGAGAGTTTGCGAGCTGACTTCTACATGACAGACTTGCAGCAGCAGGTGATGGACTTTTTGTTTGGCTATGGCCCGCTGCAGCCTTTTATTGACAACGAAGACGTATCTGACATTGATGGCACCAGTCCAGATGAATTCTCAATCAAAATCAATGGCCGCCGCTTGCCCCTGGCCATTTCCTTCGCCGACAGTCAGGCCTATGAAACGTTTTGCCGTCTGGTCATTATTCGCAATGGTGGTATTATCAACGAAAATGACAGCCACTGCCGTGTGACCGACGAACGTTACCGGCTGCGTATCAACGTGACAGTGCCACCGCGCAGCTTGAAGTGTGCTTCGATCAGCATGCGCAAACACCGACGCCAGGCTTGGCATCTCGATGATTTGCAAGATAAGGGCATGATCGACAATTCGCTGGCGGTTCTGCTCAACGAGTTGGCCAAGTCTGATCAAACGGTGTTGTTTTGCGGCAAGGGCGCTGCTGGCAAAACCACGCTGCTGCGGGCCTTCATTCACGCGATGCCGATTCTTGATCGGGTTTTGATTGCCGAAAGCGACAGTGAGATCTATCCAGAAAAACCATACTGCCTTGTGCAGCGGATCAAGAAAATCAACGAGGGTGGACGCCCAGTCAGTCTGCGAGATTTGATCAGCGATGGTCTGACCATGTCATTGGATACTTATTGTATCGGCGAAATCGTTGGCGACGAGTCTTTGGAGTTCATCCGCGCGGCCTTTTCCGGTCATCGTTGCCTGGCGACGACGCATGCCAACAGCGCCAGCGATGCGCTGGACCGTCTGCTGGCGCTGGCGCGGCCGGCGACACAGGGCGAAAGCGACCGTTTGCTGCGAAAAATGCTGGGCAGCAGCGTCAATGTCATTGTCTTTATGAAGAATTTCAAAGTTGAACAAGTGATTCGAGTCAAAGGTTACCGGGAAGGCGAGGATGTCTATGAAATGGTTGAAATCTGGCCAACGATCCAAGATCCGACAGCAGACGCTGCAGTTGGTTTGCCAGCTGTCCAGATGGTGTCAGGTTCGTGAGGATTTGATGTATGCCTTTGAAAAGTGCCTGGAATCAGGCCTGGAGGATCCCGTGCGACAAGCGGTTGCCGATCTGCTGATTCGGGTGCGCGGCGGCATGTCGACCGATCGCGCGTTGGACATGATGCAGAGAAACATCAGACACGAAAGTTTCAGCGACCTGATTGCCGCCATTCGTTTCAATTTTCGGCACCGTGGCGATTTGCCGACTTTGCTGGAACAGTTGGAAATTCAACTCCATCGCATCGAGGAAGAATTCGACCGACGAAAACTCTCCAATGCCCGCGATTTGAGGCTCACCGCGCTGATTTTATTGGCTGTTCCTGCTCTTTTTCTTCTCCGATTTCTGGGCAGCGCAACAAAGCAGGCCTTTTTGGAAACACCGCTGGGACTGGCTGCCCTGATAGCCTGCTTTGTCTTTTATCTGGCAGGCGTCACTGGATTTTTGCTGATCAAACGTCGGATTACTGGCTGATAAGGAGCATGTTGAATGACGGAATACGGGATTGTAGTGTTTGGACTTCTGATCGTACCGACGGTTTATCTTATACTGCCGCGCCTGGTGTGTAGGCTGAATCAGCAAATGCATGAGGGATGTTTGCCCAAAAGCGGATTCCATTCGTCGCGGTGGCGCAGTGATTCGGCGTCGGGGTGGCTGCCGGCAAAATGGCGCGAAAAACTGGTGCTGCGTCTGCAGCGTGCCGGCTATTTTCAAAAGCGAGCGATCGCCATCTACTTGGCCTTGATGATTCTGCCCTTGCCGTTGTTGGGTTTGATGGGGATGATCAGCGGTAATCGGGGCATTCAACCGCTGATGATCGGTGTTCTGGCAGCAACGCTGACCAACACCTGGATCAGCGGACGGATCAAAAAGCGGCAAAAGGCTTATACCTTGGCGCTCTACAAAATCTACCGTTTTTTGGATCTACAGCTCAACGCAGGCATCAAGATAACCGACTCGCTTAAAGGCCTGCCGGAGGCGGTTCAGGACTCAATCGTACAGCCGATTCTGTTGCGTTTTGCCGCCAGGTATGAATTGACTTTGGATCTTGAGCAAGCGTTTTCCGAAATCCGGCTGGCCTTTCCCGGCGCTGACACGGACTTGTTGTCAACCCATTTAAGGCAGTGTCTGCAAACCGGCGAGGCGGGACGCTCGCTGCTTCGCATGGAAGACCTGTTGTTCTCCCGCACATTCAGCCTGATGCAAGCCGATACACGGAAAATTCGTTTTAATCTGATGATTGCCGCGTTTTCGGGCATCATGCCAGGCATTATTCTTTTCTTGTACCCCTTGATTGATCAGGCTCTGAAAGCCGTACAAGTGGTTTTTGGCTGACTGCGGTTATCAGCCGCCGGCAAATAAATCTATCTTACAGGAGGAACATTCATGAAAAGCCAATCTTCAGCAGATTCCAAGACAAGATGCAAACGGTTCAAGGCTCACGGGCAATTATTCTGCGGCCAGTTCAAGGGTCAACTGGCTCGGAAAAGGGGTTTTGGCCTCAATGAAGTCATCGGCATCGCCGCCGGCATCATCATTGCGGTTGTGGTGGTCATCCCCGGGCTGCAAGGCTTCGCCGGCGACATTCTGGGCAATCTGACCAACTGGTGGAATGATATGGCGTCCAGTGTTTTCGCAACCCCATGATTGACAAGATGCTGGTAACCGTCGTAGCCGGCGCTCTGACGGTTGTGCTAGCCATGCAGTTGTTTCTGCTGAGTTTGCCGCTTTTTCGCCGACTCGAATACGACGCGGTCTGCCACAAATACACCCTGTTGATGGATCGGGCCGGCGGTCTGGATGATGTAACAGCCGCCCGACTGATGCAGGATCTGGGTGAGCGGGGATTTACAGTTACGCAGTTGAATGGCACATCCTCAGCGCCGTTCGGGGCAAATCTGGATCTGCTGGTCACATCATCTTATCCATCTTGCAGTTTTAGCAGTGATCTTAGCCTCGAGGAGGTGAGCGTATCGTTAACCTATCAATCAGGCACAATCTGCCGCGTTCTCAAAAGCTATGCCGAGGTTCCGTAGGCACGATGCTGATTACTGTGTTTTGCGTGATTCTGGTCATGCTTCCGTTGGGTACACAAGGTATTCAACGGCTGCATGACTGGGTTCTCGTGCAGAAAGCTCGTCAGTACATCGCGGAAACGCTGCCGGCATCCTATATGTACCTGGACATTAGCCAGTTGGCCAATGGGCAACCCGTTTTGGATGATAATCTGGCCATTGTCGGTTTACAAACTCGTTTCCAGACCGAGATGCCTGCGCAATTGGGGAACCGCTTGCGACTGATCAGTGTGCAGGTCACCTGGCGAGCGCTACCCTTCGATCCGAATCACTGGATGGGCGACGATCAGCCCCGCCGTATTCCTGTCGTGACGATAAACGCAGCTTTGGCTGATTCTTGGGGCCAGAACATCCCACTTGAGGATTCGATTGAAATGCTGATGGATTAAACGGGCTAATTTGTAACAGGAAAGGGACATCTCATGAGAAAAGGCAAACAAATCATACTGACCATTCTGATATCCTGCGCGCTACTGGCATTAACTTGGGCTGTCAGCAGCAATCGATCAACAGCCAAAATGATCGAAATTGTCGTCGCGAGTCGAGATATTCCGGCCGGCTCCATGCTTGCGGCCGATCAGCTGGAGATGGTTAAGGTTCAGGAAAGCGACTGGGCGGCGCGCTATTACACGAGCATATCTCAAGCTGTAGGTCTTTGGACTGCAGCAGACATTCCAAATGGTGAAATGATCAGTCGATCAAGAATGGAAAGCATTGCCACTGGACTTCAATACCCGAAACCAGGACCCGGCCGGCGATTGTTGACACTAGACATGGACCCGGCTGATGCCAACGGCTTTTGGTTGTCAGCTGGAAGCCTCGTCGATCTATATCTGATTCCCAAAAACAGGGTCAGCGCCACCGATATCCAAATCCTTGAGAACATACGAATCATGGCAGTTTTACAAGGTGATTCCAGCCAAAAGGTCTCCGGCGTCATGGTCGCCTCGCCGACTAAAAGCGGATTGGTCTGCCTCGATCTCAACAACGAGCAGGCGCGTTTAATTATTGGTTCGCTTGGCCTCTATGAAATTCGCCTGACGGTCATCAACGAATTGCCAGCCGAATCGGCCTGAATCGCCTTTTACAAGCGGGAGCAGATCTGCTATCATAAATTCGGGTGATTTGAATGTTTGAAGATTTGCTGCCAGCCGTAGAACGAGGAATCATGGACGCCGCCGGCTCGATACCGGTTGTTTTCAAGGGCATCGAAAGAACCTTTGAAAAAGGGATGACCACGTCTGCTCCCAGCCGGCACGACTACCACGAATTGTCCTATATTAGAAGCGGCAAAGCTGAGTTCGAAGTCGAAGGCCGCCATATTATTCTTGAAAAAGGCGGCACCATTGTGCTCCGCCCCAAAACGCCGCATATTGTGCGGGCTATCGAGGGACACGTCGAAATTATCGGTTTGTATTTTGGCTTCTCGCAGCAGATTTCCGTTCAGGAGGCTGCGGCTGGCTCGATCAATCAGCCGACTCGGTTGGGCACGATGCCTGGGCAATTGCTCCGGACGACCGATATCGCGCCCAGAACGCTGGAACAATTTATCAATTTCGCCAATGGTAGCGATGCGACTGACAGCGACAAGGCGATCGACCCGATCATCCTGATCAAGGGCAAAAGCCGTCAGGACATCGCGACTTTGGTCGAACGCATTTTGCGCGAAAGCAGACTCGAAAGCTATGGCCGGGAACTGATGATGCAGCTGATGGCGATGGAACTCCTGGTTGCCCTGGCCCGTGGCCTGCGTGAAGAGTGGGAGGAAAGCCTCCGCGTGCGCACCGGCAAGGCGCGCGAGCTGGTGCGTATTGCGCGCGACTTCATTGTCGAGAATCACGACCGCGACATCTCGGTCTCCGACGCGGCCGGCTATGTGTTTTTGAGCCAAGGCTATTTTACCCGGGCTTTCCGTGACGAAACCGGCATGAGTCCGATGACATTTCTCATGCAAGTACGCGTCGATCATGCCTGCAAACTGCTGGAGCAAAAGGACATCAAGGTCAGCGGTGTTGCAGCGCAAGTCGGCTTCTCGAGTCCGCAGCGCTTCAATGCCGCCTTCCGCAAACACATCGGAAAAACACCGATGGAGTACCGGCGACAAGTTTTAGAGAAAAAAGAAGGCTGATGACATGGATAATTTTTCAAAAATTGAAACAGATGAGGAAAACGCAGCGGTTTGTTCGGCCGATGTGATGGACTATCCCCGCATTGAGCGAGCGGTGCGTGACATTCTCGAGGCCATCGGCGAAGACCCCGAACGCGAAGGCCTGAAAGACACGCCTGCGCGCGTGGCCAGAATGTATGGCGAAATCTTCGCCGGTCTGCATCTCAATGTCAAAGATTCGATTCGGGTTTTCAACGAGAAGGATCATGATGAAATGATCCTGGTGCGCGACATCCCGTTTTACTCGATGTGCGAACACCATCTCCTGCCCTTCATCGGCAAGGCGCACGTGGTCTATATCCCACAGGATGGCCGTATTCTGGGGCTCAGCAAGATTGCCCGCATTGTCGATGTCATGTCGAGAAAGCCCCAGTTGCAGGAGCGTCTGACCTCGCAGATTGCCGACACCATGGTCGAAGCCGTCCAGCCCCTTGGCGTGGCCGTAATTGTCGAAGCCGAACATCTTTGCATGACCATGCGCGGCATTCGCAAACCGGGTGCGCTGACTGTCACCTCCGCGCTGCGTGGACTTTGCAAAAAGGACGCGCGCTCCCGCGCCGAGACCATGGCGCTGATCAATCGACATGAATAAAACCGGGTCAGATATCCCGTCAATTTTCCGCGCCGGGCGATACGAGATTCCGCTTGGCCGCCGCACCTATATTATGGGAATACTCAATGTCACACCGGATTCGTTCTCCGACGGGGGCCGGTATTTGAATCTTGAGCAGGCGGTTCAACGCGCCGGTGAAATGTTGGCGCAGGGCGCTGACATCATCGACATCGGCGGCGAATCCACGCGCCCGGGCTACACACCGGTTGACGCTGAGCAAGAACTCAGCAGGGTCATACCGGTGATTGAGCGCATCACCCGCGAATACAACTGCCCGATCTCCATTGACACCGTCAAACCAGTCGTTGCCGACGCCGCTTTGGCGGCCGGTGCCTGCATCGTCAACGATATCAATGGTCTGCAGGGCGATCCGGACATGGCCGCTGTTGCGGCCCGACACCAGGCTGGCGTCATCATCATGCACAATGCGCGACTCTACCGCGACGAATCGGTCGTGCCGAACGACGATCTCATGTCCGCGGTTGTAGCATTCTTGCATAAAAGCTGCCAGATTGCCAGCGCAGCAGGCATCCAAACCAAACAGCTTATGATCGATCCTGGCGTTGGCTTCGGGGTGACGCCTGAGGAATCGATCGAGATGATTGCCCAGCTGCAAGACCTGCAAACCTTGGGATTGCCCATCTTGCTCGGGCCTTCCCGCAAGCGGTTTATCGGAACGATCATGGGCGATACCGTGACCGATCGTCTGTCGGGCACCGGTGCGGCGGTCGCGCTTGGCATTGCCAACGGCGCAGGGTTTGTCCGTGTTCACGATGTTCGTGAGATGGTCGAGGTGGCACGCGTAGCCGATGCCATTTGCCGTGCTGCAACTGACAGGGAGGGACGTGCATGACCGAAAGATGGGATCAGATCCTCATGGAAGGCATGATATTTAATGGACGAATCGGGGTATTGGCATTCGAAAAACGAATTCCTCAGCCTTATAAAATAGACGCGGTCATTTGCTGTCGAAAAATTGAGGCATGCAGCACCGATAAGCTCATGCACACCATCAATTACGCAAGCGCCTACGACATGATCCGCAAAATTGTCGAAAACGCCGATTGCGATCTCATCGAACGATTGGCCGAGATGATCGCGGAGTCCCTGCTGGAATGCTGCCCGCTGGCCCAAGCTGTTGAGATATCGGTCAGAAAGCCCAAGGCGCCTGTTGACGGTGAATTTGACGCGATGGGCGTTCGCATTTTCAGGGAAAGGACCGAACAAGCATGATCGATAGGCAAGCGATCTGGAATACCGCTTACTTGTCTTTGGGAGCCAACCTGGGAGACCGCTTGGCCACGCTGCGCCAAGCGTTGTTCGAGCTTGCATGCAGCGATGACATTCGAATCACCGCTGCATCATCAATTTATGAAACCGATCCCGTCGGGCTGGAAGATCAGCCGCCCTTTCTCAACGCCGTTATAGCTGTGTCTACCACGCTGCAACCCTTGGATCTGCTGCATCGCTGTCAGGATATCGAAAATCGATTCCAGCGCGAGCGAAACGTTCGTTGGGGTCCGCGGACACTCGACATTGATATGCTGATTTACGAAAACATTGTCATGGAGACACCGGAGCTGACGTTGCCTCATCCCCGCATGACGGCGCGCGAATTTGTTACCATTCCCCTCCGCGAACTGGAAACCGGCGAGATTGGCCGCTCCGCTGGCGTTAGACCAATTGACACCAATTGGACCCTGCGCTAAATACTTGTAACGTGTTCTAAAACCAGATAGAATAGCAGTGAACTGTTTGAGACGCTTCGGGCGTCTGGATGGTTCACGAACAGTAACACCAATGTTTTCCGGGAGGTCGACATGAGCAATAGCGGTAACAACCCCAATCCAGGCCAGGGTGGCTCAGGCCAACATCGGCGCAATTACAGGCATTTCGGCCCGTCAGGCAGCAACAACGCCGGCGGTGGTTCGGCCTCAGGTGCAGCGTCAGGCCCTGGGGGCGGTGTGCCCAACCCGCGCAACGGCGGCAATCGCCCGCCGCGTCCAGACAATCGCGACAACCGAGAGTTGCGCAAAGATCAGCCTGCTCGCCCACCGCAACAACAAAACCGCCCGGGTCAGCCACAAGGCCAGCAGCGTCCGCAGCAGGGTCAGCAGCCGCGTCAGCAGCAAGGCCCGCAGCAGCGTACACCGCAGCAGGGACCGCAGCAGCGCAACCAGCAAAGTTTGCAGCGTCAGGATCGCCCCCAGGAACGCCCGCAGGAGGCACGCCAGCCTCAGGAGCAGCGCCAGCCGCAGGAGGCACGCCAGCCTCAGGAGCAGCGCCGTGAATTCCGCGAACAGCAATACAATCAGGAACAAGCAAAGCGCTGGGAAAAAGTAATCAAGTCCGAAGAGACTTATGAAGACATCAAACGGGAAAATGAGCGGCTCGAAAAAGAGATCTGGCTGGACATCGCCGGCATTCATACCGTTAAACTTGATTTCTAGAATGCCGTCTTCAGACCTGCAAATGCCGCTTGTATCGGCATTGCTGAACATGGTCGGGGCAAACCGAACATCCTGGCACATGCCGGGCCACGCCGGCAGTTCAGGCTGGCCAGACTGGCTGAAAATGTCGTTGGCTGAATTCGATGTGACCGAATTGCCGCAAACCGACGATCTTAACCGACCGACCGGTCCGGCTTTGGAAGCAATGTCCTTGGCTGCCGCAGCCTTCGGCGCGGGGGTTACCCGGTTTATTACATCGGGGACGACCACTGCGCTGCATATTATGCTGGCGCTCGTTGTCGGTCGAGGCGGCAGTTTGTTTTTACCGCGCGGTGTCCATCAGTCGGTTGTACATGCCGCAGCGCTCTTGGATTTGCAGCTAAATTGGCTGGAGGCCCAGCCATTGGCGGGCGAGCAAGCCAATTATGGTCTGCTGCCTTTGGTCACGGCCGAGCAGGTCGAGTCGGCTTTGGACCGACACCCGGCATGCAGTACGGTATTTTTGACATCACCTGACTATTATGGGTTTTGTCCTGACCTGACGGCCATCGCTGAGGTTGTCCACCGCCATGGTGCCCAGTTGATTGTCGATGAGGCGCACGGCGCGCACCTGGCATTTGGCGGCAGCCAGTTTCCGGTCTCGGCGCTGCGGGCGGGAGCGGATGCCTGCGTCCAAAGCGGGCATAAGACATTGCCGGTTATGACGCCGGGGGCGATGATTCATCTTTCAGCCGCAGCCCTATCAGCTGGTCGCATCAGTCTCGCGCGCTTGGACAGTCTGATCCCGGTTTTTCAGACCTCAAGCCCCTCCTTTCCGGTTGCCGCCACCCTGGACTACGCCCGCGCCTGGTTGAGCCAATCCGGACAGGCAGCGATCGACGGCCAGCTTGACTGTCTTGCCCGGTTTCGCGCGGCGTTGCCACCGGGTCTTGGCTGCACGCCGCTCGCCGCCAATCACGACCCCCTGCGGGTGGTGCTGGCGGCAGAACCCGGTCAGCCACCGCTCGCGGCTCACGCCCTGGCCGCCCAATTGGCGGCGGCCGGTATCGATATCGAATTCGCTGATTTGACCCGGCTGGTGCTCATTCCGTCACTGCTGCAGCCCACCGAAGCCTGGCAGCAGCTGACAGCGGTCTTGCAGCAGATTACGCTGACATTTGGCAACAAGGAACTGGAAAAGGAGTGGCAGCTGCTTTTAGGCCAAGCCCCCGAAACCGCCCTGCCGCCGGGCGATGTTCTGTTTGGACGACACCCGCTGCAGCGGCTACCGCTGACTCAGGCGGCCGGCCGCATCAGCGCCCGTGCGATCCTGCCATACCCGCCAGGCATACCGTTGATTTGGCCAGGCGAAAAACTTGATCACAAGAGGGTTGATTTCCTGCGCCGATTATTGGAAAATAACATCAGCATATCTGGTCTTGATCAGGACAGCCTTTGGGTGCTGTTATGATTGATACCATCAGGAGCCACGATGATGTATAATGTAGAAAAGTCGGCCCGCGGCCGACTGATTACCCTCGAGGGGATCGACGGAACCGGCAAGTCGACACAAATTGCCAGTCTGTCCGCAGCGATCCGCGATCGGGGCATAGCGGTTCTGGAACTTCGCGAACCCGGCGGCACGGCCATCGGCGAGGCGATTCGCCAGATCCTGCTGGACAACAAACATACCGGCATGACACAGGAAACCGAGCTGCTGCTTTTTGCGGCGGCACGAGCACAATTGGTTCGCGAGGTCATTCTGCCCGCCTTGAACAGCGGGACGTGGGTCATCTGTGATCGCTTTCTGGATTCTTCAGTGGCCTACCAAGGATACGGCCGCGAGATGCCTCTCGACATGATTGATACCATCAACAGGTTCGCAGTCGATGGCTGTCGGCCGGACATCACGATTTTGCTCGATTTACCGGTCGAAACGGCGCTGGGCAGATTGGATGGACGACAGGACAAGGCCGACCGTCTCGATATTGAAAGCACGGCGTTTATGCAAAGGGTTTATGAGGGGTACCACGCGGCGGCAGCCCGAGAACCTGACCGAATCAAGCTCGTGGACGCCGGGCAACCCGAAATGGCACTGGCACAGCAAATATTTCAAGTTATTTGGGAGGGCTTTGGCACATGAAACTTATTTTTGCAATTGTTCACGATGAAGACAGTCCGCGCTTGATGGCCGAACTGAACCGCGTCGGATACCGGGTCACCAAAATGAACTCGTCCGGTGGCTTCCTGCGTTCCGGCAATACAACGTTGATGATTGTCGTTGAAGAGGACCAATTGGAGGATGTCCTGAGCATTGTCCGCAAGCATTCCAGCAGCCGCCAGGCTGCCATCAATACCAATGTGACACCATCATCCATGGGGGGTGCCTACATTCCCTATCCGGTTGAAGTCATGGTTGGCGGCGCGACGGTTTTCGTACTCAACGTCGAACATTTCGAGAAAATGTAAAAATGGCTCTAACTTCAATCGTCGGACAACATGATGCCAAAGCGCGCCTCGGAACCGCCTTGTTGGGCGAACCGGGGCATGCTTATGTTTTTGCCGGACCCGATGGGATCGGCAAGACGCTGCTGGCGCGAGAATTCGCCAAGGCGCTGTTGTGCGAACAGCCGACAGTCGAGGGCTCCTGCGACACGTGTGTGTCGTGCCGGCATTTTGGCAACCAGGTGCATCCTGATTTCCGTTCGTTGCAGCTGGAGCCCAAGGAAAAGAACATCAAGGTCGAGCGGGTTCGGCAGGTGATCTGCGGTGATCTCAACATGCGCCCGCAACTGGGCCGGCGCAAGGTTTATCTGATCGCCGCCGACTGTCTCAACGAGCAAGGCCAGAATGCCCTGCTCAAGTCGCTGGAAGAACCCCCGGCTTTCTGTGTGTTTCTGCTGACCGTTATCAGCCCGGAGCGGCTGCTGCCGACCATTGTTTCCCGCGTCAATCTGATCGCGCTGCGGCGGTTCACACCGGCCGAAATCGGCCAAATCCTGACCGCCGCTGGCACAAACCCTTCGGAACAGGCCTTCTATGCCCGTTTCTCAGGCGGCTTGGCCGGTGTTGCCATCGATCTGGCCAAGAGCGGGTGGTTTGCCGAACTGCGTCAGGACACCCTTGGCCTCTTTCGCGATTTGGGTCACCAGAGCCGCACCGGCCTGCTGACCGGCGGCTACCAGTTCTTCGACAGCAACCGAGCGCACACACCAGCCATCCTCGATATCCTGGGCAGTCTGATCCGCGACCAACTCGTCTATTTGTGCAGCCGCGACACGGAACGGTTGACCAACCGCGATCAACTGCCGCTTTTGACCGGCCTATCCGCAAAACTTGGCACGGTTGACGCGCAAAATCGCCTGACGCGTGCCTACGCTGCCCTGTTGGCCGCCCGCCGCGGTCTGAGCCTAAACGCCAGTTATGAAGGTCTGATCTGTAATCTATTGCTGAACTTGCGAAAGGAGTTCTATTATGCCTAAAGTTGTTGGTATCCGCTTCCACGGAAACGGAAAAGCCTATCATTTCAACCCCGGTGAGCACTTGCTGCACCAGGGGGATGCTGTCATCGTCGAAACCGTTCAGGGCGTTGAACTGGGTTTTGTCTCGGACGAAGTCGTCGAACTGCCCGTCGAAAAACTGGTCGCGCCACTCAAGGAAATCATGCGGGTGGCGACGGCGGAAGACATGGCCCAGTATGAAGCCAATCGGGTCAAGGAAGCCGAGGCTTTCAAGGCCTGTCAAAGCAAGATCGAGGCCCGTGGTCTGGAAATGCATCTGGTCGATGTCGAATACACCTTCGACGGACACAAGATCATTTTCTACTTCACGGCCGACGGCCGCGTGGACTTCCGCGAGCTGGTCAAGGACCTGGCCTCGGTTTTCCGCATCCGCATTGAACTCCGCCAGATCGGTGTCCGCGATGAAGCTCGCATGATTGGCGGCCTGGGCATATGCGGCCGCGAACTTTGCTGCTGCTCATTTCTCACCGATTTTGTTCCGGTTTCGATCAAGATGGCCAAGGAACAAAGTCTTTCGATGAACCCCGCCAAAATATCTGGCTGCTGCGGCCGCCTGATGTGTTGCCTCAAGTATGAACAGGATGCCTACGAGGATGCTCATTCGCGGATGCCGCGCCCTGGACACGTCGTCACCACACCTGAAGGGCAGGGCTTGGTGGAAAGCATCAACCTGCTCAAGGAAACCGTAACGGTCCGGCTGGACCGCGGCGGCGAAGCTGATCAGGTCACTTTCCCCAACGAGGTCGTCGAGATCATCGGCGGCAAACCGGGCAAGCGTTGCCCACCCGGCGGCTGCAACAACCAACAGCGTCCCAACAGTGGCGCACCGCAAAACGAACAGGCGGCAGCTGGCGGCAAGGGCGGTCATCGCGGTGGTCGCAGCGGTCAGCGGGCGGCTGAGAAGCCGGCAGAAAAACCGCCCGAAGCATAAATTGTCAATCTGGCTTGATCATATGCCAGGCAGGTGATAAAATTGTCAAAGAACTGGAGGTGTTCATTATGGCTTATGTAATTTCTGACGCATGCATTTCCTGTGGAGCTTGTGAAGGCGAGTGCCCTTCCGGCGCTATTTCGCAAGGCGATACACAGTATGTCATCAACCCCGAGACCTGTCTCGACTGCGGCGCCTGTGAGTCGGTCTGCCCGACTTCGGCGATTTCTGCAGGCTGACCAAAAATCAAGCGCAGGCAAAGCAGGGAAGGCCAATCGGCTTTCCCTTTTTGTTTTATAACGTTTTTTGAGAGGTCGACATGATTGACGAACAAATCAAGCATGGCCCTCGGGATCTGATCCCCTTTTATCAGGACGACACGCTGGAAGACCTCCAGCGCGGCGGTTTTCGCCTGCTGCAAAAAAGGCAGGGCTTCCGCTTTGGTCTGGACTCGGTCCTGCTGGCCGCCTACGCGGCGTCATTTTATTCGGCCCCAGGCAAGCGAAAGATCAGCGTCGCCGATCTGGGTGCCGGCTGCGGCGCGGTCAGCCTGTTGCTGGCTGCCCGGCTGCCGGGCGCGTTAATCACCGGGGTCGAGCTGGACCCAATCAGTTGCGCGACCTTGCAGCGCAACATCGACCTCAATGGGCTGCCTGAGCGCATGACCGCCATCGCCGGCGACATCAGCCAATTGGCTGACGGCAGATGGCGCGACTCGCGGCTCGCTGCCGGCACCTTTGATCTGGTGGTCAGCAACCCGCCCTATCAGCGTCTAAAAGCGTCGCTTGACGGCCCAAATGACTGCCGCCGCCAGGCGCGCGCAGAGACGACCCTGGACCTTGGCGATCTGCTCCGTGCAGCCAAGCGGCTCCTGCGGCCTGGCGGGCGACTGGTCATGGTACATCAGGTCCGCCGTCTGCCAGAGATTTTCGGGTTGATGCGCGATTGCGGCCTGGAACCCAAAACGATGAGAATGATCCAGTCGCTGCCCGATCGGGCACCAATAACCGTGCTGATTTCGGCGGTTCGACAGGGACGGACGGGCGGATTTGCGGCGGGGCCACCGCTGCTGGTCTGCACCCGCCCGGGGGTCTGGAGCGACGAAACGGCGGCGCTTTATGGCTTGGAACCGCCACTGACATCCTATGAGCTGCAACAAGGGCTGCAGACGATTGATGAAGATCAAGAACAGGCCAAAGGAGCGATGCGCGATGAATAACGTAAAGACGAGCGAAGTCCTGCCCGGCACCCTGTACGTGGTCGGCACACCGATTGGCAACCTCGGCGATCTCGCGCCGCGCGCCGCCGCCATCCTGGCCGACGTTGATCTGGTTGCGGCTGAGGATACCCGCCACACGCTGCGGCTGCTGAATCACCTGGGGTTGCGCAAACACCTCGAAAGTTACCACGAACACAACCGTCAGACCAAGACACCCGTGCTGGCCGAGCTTTTGCAGCAGGGCCGCAGCATTGCGCTGGTATCCGATGCCGGCATGCCCTGCATTTCCGACCCCGGCTACGAATTGGTCAGCAAATGCGCCGACCTGGGTCTGCCGGTTGTCGCCGTACCTGGACCCTGCGCGGCCATCGTCGCTCTGGCCGGTTCCGGTCTGCTCAGCGATCGCTTTGTCTTCGAAGGCTTTTTGCCCCAACCGGCCAAACCGCGCCGTTCGCGACTGGCCGAACTGGCTGCTGAGCCGCGCACCAGCGTGCTCTACGAGGCGCCGCACAAGTTGCGGCGCACGCTTGACGACCTCGCGGCAGCCGGTCTGGGCGACCGTCGCCTTGTGCTGGCGCGGGAGCTGACCAAAAAGCACGAAGAGTACCTGCGCCAGACCGTGGCCGAAGCGGCCGCGTATTATGCCGGACAGGACCCGCGCGGTGAATACGTGCTGATTCTGGAAGGACTGGCCGCCCGCAACGTGCGGTTGAATCAGCTCGACCCGGCCGTCGAAACAGCAGTCGAAGACCTGCTGCGCGCCTGCCGGCAGCGGGGCCTCTCGGTCAAAGATGCCGTCCGCGAATGTGCCGCGATCACCGGCGGCAAGAAAAATGAAATCTATCAGCAAGCCCTGGCGATCTGGCAGGAGATGTGACAGCGCCGCCAGTTCTTGCTATAATGACCGCAGCGGCACAAGCCGTTGTTTTTACAGGAGGAACCTGCGCCATGAAACCGACTTTTTACATCACGACACCGATCTACTACCCCAGCGACAAGCTGCACATCGGCCATTCCTACACCACGGTGGCCGCCGATGCCATGTCGCGTTTCAAACGGATGCAGGGCTTCGATGTCATGTTCCTCACCGGCACCGACGAACACGGCCAGAAAATCCAGCGCAAGGCTGAGGCCAAGGGCGTCACGCCGCAACAGTTTGTTGACGACGTGGTGGTTGGCATCAAGGAACTGTGGCAACTGCTCAATATTTCCTACGACCGCTTCATTCGCACCACCGATGAGCATCACGAGCAGGCCATCCAGTACATCTTTCAGAAGCTCTACGACAAGGGTGACATTTACAAAAGCGAATACGAGGGCTGGTATTGCACGCCCTGCGAGTCATTCTGGACCGAGACCCAACTCAAGGACCACCTGTGCCCCGACTGTGGCGGCGCGGTCGAACTGACCCGTGAAGAAAGTTACTTTTTCCGCCTGTCCAATTACACCCAGGCGATCATAGATCTCTACGAGAGCAACCCAGAATTCATCCAGCCGCCCAGCCGCGCCAATGAAATGCTCAACAATTTCCTGCGCCCTGGGCTGGAGGACCTCTGTGTCTCGCGCACGACCTTTGACTGGGGCGTCAAGGTGCCCTTCGACGCCAAACATGTCGTTTACGTCTGGATCGACGCGCTGTCCAACTACATCACGGCACTGGGCTACCCCGACGTGACCGGCGATTTCGCCCGCTACTGGCCGGCTGACGTGCATCTGGTTGGCAAGGAGATCGTCCGCTTTCATACCATCATCTGGCCGGCCATGCTGATGGCGCTGGATCTGCCGCTGCCCAAACAGGTTTTCGGCCACGGTTGGCTGCTCTTCAAGGACGGCAAGATGTCCAAATCCAAGGGCAATGTCATCGACCCGGTCGTGCTGTGCGACAAATACGGTGTCGACGCCATTCGCTACTTTCTGCTGCGCGAGGTGCCCTTCGGCTCGGACGGCATTTTCTCCAATGAGGCGCTGATCAGCCGCATTAATTCCGATTTGGCCAACGACCTCGGCAACCTGGTCAGTCGCACGGCGGCCATGATCGACAAATATTTCCCTGGCGGGCTGCCGGCCGTGCGCGCCGCCGGTGAATACGACGACGCGCTGATTGCCGAGGTGAGCGCCCTGCCGGCGCTGGTCGCGGCGGCGATGGACAAACTGCAGTTCAGCACGGCGCTGACCGAGATTATGAAGGTCGTCGGCCGCAGCAACAAATATATCGACGACACCGCCCCCTGGGTGCTGGCCCGCTCGCCCGAGCAGGCGCCGCGGCTGGCGGCGGTAATGTTCAATCTGGCCGAGGTCATCCGCATCGTGGCCATCCTGCTCGAACCTTTCATGCCGGCGACCACGCCCAAGATTCAGGCGGCGCTGGGCATTGCCGGCGAGGCGCAGACCAGCTGGGCTTCGGCGTCGCAGTTTGGGCTTTACAGCGCGCCGCAGGGCGTCAGCAAAGGCGAGCCGATTTTCCCGCGCATCGATGTGGTCAAGGAACTGGCAGCGCTGGACGCTTTATTAGCGAACAACGAGAAATCAACGAACAACGAGAAATCAACGAACAACGAGAAATCAACGATCAACGAACAACGAACAACGAACAGTGAGATGCCTGAAGGGGTGGCGTTGATCGAGTTTACCGATTTTCTGAAAGTTCAAATGCAGATCGGGCAGGTCATTTCCTGCGAGCGGGTCAAGGATTCCGAGAAACTGCTTTGCTCCCAGATCGATCTCGGCAGCGAGGTGCGTCAGATTGTGTCAGGCATTGCAGGGTCCTACCAGCCCGAAGACATGCCCGGCCGCCAGGTCGTTGTGGTGACCAACCTGCACCCACGCAAGATCCGCGGTGCCGACTCCAACGGCATGCTACTGTGCGCTTTGACGCCCGACGGCTACCGCCTGCTGACCGTCGACCGCCCGGTGCCAGCCGGATCCGAAGTAGGCTGACATGCGTTTTTTTGATTCACACGCTCATTTGCAAGACGAGGATTACGACAACGACCGCGCCGAGATGCTTGCCCGCGCCGTGGCCGCTGGCGTGGACCGCGTGCTGCTGGCGACCGCCAGTCTGGACGATTCGGAAGCGGCGGTTCGGCTGGCCAGCCAGGACGAACGGCTGGTTTGTTCGGTCGGTTGCCACCCGCACGAAGCATCGAAATATGGGCCGGACGGCACCGATCGCCTGCGCCGTCTGATTGACCAATACCGCGGCCGCCCCATCGTTGCCATCGGCGAGGCCGGTCTCGATTACCATTATGACTATTCGCCCCGCCCGGTGCAGCAGGACGTTTTCCGCCAGCAATGCTCGATCTGGCCTTTGAGTGCAAACTACCGCTGATCATTCACGAACGCGAAGCCGTCGCCGACTGCCTGCAAATTTTGCAGACCCAGGCCGCGGCCGGCCAGCTGTTGCCGTCACCGGGCGTCTTCCACTGCTTTTCCGGCAGCGTCGAAACCGCCGCCATTCTTTTGAAGCTGGGCTTTTACATTGGCGTTGACGGGCCGCTGACCTTCAAGAACAACCATAAAACGCCCGAGGTCATTCGCCACTGCCCGCACGACCGTCTGCTGCTCGAGACCGACAGCCCCTACCTGACGCCCGTGCCGCTGCGCGGCCAGCGCAACGAACCGGCCAACCTGCCGCTGATCGCCGCCAAGGTGGCCGAGATCTGGCAACTACCGCTCGAAGACGTGGCGCGATTGACGACGGAAAACTGTTGTCGCTTGTTCGGGCTCTAGTCAATGAAACAGGTAACAGGTAACAGGTATCAACGAACAACTGCGGAAGTAATTCTTGTATCGGTTCAAATACTATATCACGGACGCTCTGTTTTGTGAGATGTGATCTTGTGATGTCTAAATGCAGTTTGACCAATTCTAAACAAGTTCGAAAAACCTGCGGCATTAGTGCCGCAGGTTTTTGACCGCAGATTGATCATTCCGCCATCTTTCATTTTTCACCATTCGTCTTTCATCGTCTTTCACCCTAGTATTATTAAGTAGCGTTATTCAAGTCAGAGTTACAGCAGACTTGTTATAATTCAAGCAGGCGCTGTGGACCGGTTTTTCACCCTACCGCTCGACGGTTTTGCGAAGACTCCGGCCACAGCTTTTTGCGAGATTGGTAATTAGTTAGATACCGCCGGACGGTTGATTCCGCACTAGATTCCAGAAGCAGAAAGCCTGTGGGATAGCGCACTCTTTGTTCGAAGGATGGTGTCAAAATGATTTACGTGGGAATCGATGTCGCCAAGGACAAGCACGACTGCTGCATCCTGGGCGAAAATGGCCTGGTCGTTCGCGAGACCTTCACCGTCAGCAATTCGCGAGATGGCTTCGACTCGTTGCTGAAGGCGATTCAGAAAACCGCTGATTCAGGGACTGACAACCAAATAAAAGCAGGACTCGAAGCAACAGGGCACTACAGCGTGAACCTTGTAGCTTTCCTCCGTAGCCGCGGAATCGAGCCTGTGGTCTTCAATCCGTTACAGGTTAACCAGTTCCGGAAATCGCAATCACTCAGAAAGACCAAGACCGACAAGGTGGATGCAAAGTGCATCGCAAAGCTGGTTATGACCGCCGATTCAAATCCTGTATTTGTATCATACCAAATTCAGGAGCTAAAAGCATTAACTCGAAATCGGCACCGACTTGTTTGCGATCAGAGCCGAGCTTCAAGCAAAAAATCGCGCGTCTCGTCGATCTGCTTTTCCTGAGTTGCGCTCATTTAGCCGTTCCATAAACATTCACTCCTTTCAGGCTATGCTACTCGAACTGCCATGTGCCGCGGCAATTGCCACCTGCCGCGTCGACCGTCTGACCGCAATTCTGTCCAAGCGATCGCACGGCCGGTTCTCGCGCAACAAAGCACTTGAAATCAAGGCGCTTGCCAAAGACTCGATCGGGCTTAACAGTCCCTCGACTGCTCTCGAATTGAAAATGACCTTGCAGCATCTTGAATTCATTCAACAGCAGGTTAGCCAAATTGACCACACTATAGCCGAGGCTATCCAAGTCATTCAGACGCCGCTGACGACCATACCCGGCATTGGTGCAACCCTTGCTGCAATTATATTAGCGGAAGTCGGGGACATCTGGCTTTTCAGCTCTCCGGACAAATTGCAGGCCTTCGCCGGTCTTGAGCCGTCCACTTACCAGTCAGGAAATTTCAGAGGTGACCGCTGCAGGATGGTCAAGCGCGGATCGCCCTACCTTCGTTGGGCACTAATTCAGGCCGCACGTCTTACCTCCATTTACTGTCCTACCTTTCGAGCCTATCTAGACGGCAAGCTCGCCCAAGGTAAACACTACAAAGTCGCACTGAGTCACACCGCTAAAAAACTGATTCGCGTCATTTACCATTTGCTGACCACTAACCAGACCTTCGTCAATTCGGCTTGCTGATCCAGAAATTAAAATCAGGCCTGAACCGCAAAGTTCAGGCCTGTTTGGCTTGTCAAAATTAATATGATTGATTATTTAATTTTGTGCTTGACTAAATATAGTTAGTCTTCACCCTTCGTTCTTTCGTTGAAACCGCCCATTGACAACCCCCCGTCTTTCGATTATACTTTCACTTGCGCTCCCGACAGAGCGTGGTGCTACACGGGAGCTTAGCTCAGCTGGGAGAGCATCTGCCTTACAAGCAGAGGGTCACAGGTTCGAGCCCTGTAGTTCCCACCAAGTCCCATTTATACGGCGCAGTAGTTCAGTTGGTTAGAATGCCAGCCTGTCACGCTGGAGGTCGAGGGTTCGAGCCCCTTCTGCGTCGCCAACCATGCCCAGATAGCTCAGTCGGTAGAGCAGTGGACTGAAAATCCACGTGTCGCTGGTTCGATTCCGGCTCTGGGCACCATGAAACCGCTGTGGCTCCAGGCCAAGGCGGTTTTTGTTTGTGCCTGAATTTCGAGAGTTAAGCCGAATTTACCGCCTTTTTACATAGTACGTGTTTACAAATCAGCTCTTCACGTGTTATAGTGAAACTGCTTATTAGGGAGTAACTGCCGTAGCGAGTACGGAGACATAGTCAACAACATGGCCCAGGCGGCCTGGCTCTGTCAGTAAGTGTGAGACTTTTAATGCATGCAGGGCATGGATTAAAGTCTATTTTTTTACCTTTTTTGACGAAAACGCCGCGCCAGCGGCCGAACCCTGGAGGAGGATAATAACGTGACCAATGAAGCATACAAAGAAAGCCGCGAGGATGTTCTGGCAAGGCTGGAAACCAATGCGCAGCAAGGCCTGACCGCGGCAGAGGCGGCCAAACGTCTGGAGCAATTCGGTCCCAACAGCCTGCAGGAAAAGAAGCGCCAGTCTCTTTTTTCCAAGTTGCTCAATCAATTCAAAGACACAATGGTGATCATTCTTGTAGTTGCCAGTTTGGTATCAGGATTCCTCAACGAATGGATCGATGCGCTGGTTATTCTGGCGATTGTCATCATCAACGCTGTCCTCGGACTGATTCAGGAAGGACGAGCAGAAAAGGCTATTGAAGCGCTCAAAAAAATGACCTCGCCGCAAGCCAGAGTCATCCGTGAAGGCAAACAGCAGATTATCGAGGCCGCAAAACTGGTTCCAGGTGATCTGATGATTCTCGAGGCTGGCGATATTGTACCAGCCGATATCCGTTTATTGGAAAGTGTTGTCATGAAAGCCGACGAGGCATCATTGACCGGTGAATCGGTACCGGTTGAAAAGGATGCTACTCAACTGTATTCGGCGGCAATGCAACTGGGCGATCAAAGTAATATGGTCTTTATGAGCACACCAATTACCAACGGTCGCGGCCGCGGCATTGTTGTCGCCACCGGCGGGCAAACCATCATCGGCACGATTGCCAATAAGCTGCAAAGCATCAAAGAAGAAGAGACACCCTTGCAACGCAATTTAAATCAGCTGGGCAAATGGCTGGGCATTATCTGTGTTGCCATCTGTGCCATCGTGTTTATCGAAGGCATCATCATGGGCGGCACCTTCATAGATATGTTCATGACCGCAGTCAGCCTGGCTGTTGCGGCCATTCCCGAAGGTCTGCCGGCCGTTGTCACCATCGTACTGGCTCTAGGCATGAGACGGATGGCCGACCAAAACGCCATCGTTAAAAAACTCCTGGCGGTAGAGACACTCGGTTCAGTTGATGTCATCTGCTCGGATAAAACCGGCACCTTGACCCAGAACGAAATGATGGTTACCCGTCTGTACCTCCCCGGCCAGTTGATCGAGGTTGAGGGTCAGGGCTATCGCCCCGAAGGCCGCCTGATTGATACTGTCGATGGCCAACCGGTCGTTGATGCCACGGTCGGCCGAATTGGATTCCTGCTAAAAATTGGCTCGCTTTGTAGCGATGCGCGTTTGGTTGAAAAAGATGACGGCGTTTACAGCATCATGGGCGATCCCACTGAAGGCGCTTTGATCGTGGCCGCCGCCAAGGCCGGCCTGCATCAGGCCGAATTGGAAAGGGCCTATGAGCGAACCGGTGACCTGCCCTTTGACTCCGACCGCAAAATGATGTCCACCTACCATGCTGGTTTTGAACAAGCCAAACATGTTTCGCTGACCAAGGGTGCGCCCGATATTATCCTGGCCCGCTGCAAAAAGTGGTTGACCAACGATGGCCCTGAGGAATTGTCCGATGCCATGCGCGAGAGAATTCTCGAAGCCAATCATGAACTGGCCTCTTCGGCGCTGCGCGTGCTGGCCTTCGCCTGTAAATTTCACAACACAGACGTTGTAGACGCGGAGCAGGACCTGGTCTTCGTCGGTTTGATGGGCATGATTGACCCGGCGCGACCGGAGGCCCGCGACGCCGTGACCTTATGCACCCAGGCCGGCATTCGAGCCGTCATGATCACGGGCGACTATCGCGACACGGCTGTGGCCATCGCGCAGGATCTTGGCCTGATGAAACCGGGTGACGGCGTTCTGACAGGTACCGAACTGGATCAGCTTTCGGACGAAGAACTGCTGCTGGCGGTTGAAAAAACGTCGGTCTATGCCCGCGTTTCGCCTGACCACAAGGTGCGCATTGTCACGGCCTTGCGTCAAAATGGCCACATTGCCTCGATGACCGGCGACGGCGTCAACGATGCAATGGCCTTGAAAAGCGCCGATATCGGTGTGGCCATGGGCATTACCGGAACCGATGTCGCCAAGGGCACGGCCAACATGATCCTCACCGACGACAATTTTGCGACAATTGTCGCCGCTGTCAAGGAAGGCAGAATTCTATACAACAATATTCGTAAATTTGTCAGCTTCTTGCTGTCCTGCAACGTCGCCGAAATCCTGATCGTCTTTCTGACGACGCTGATTCTCGGCGTGGAATATATACCATTGCTGCCCATTCAGTTGCTCTGGCTCAATCTTGTCACCGACAGCTTTCCGGCGTTGGCCCTGGGACAGGAAAAAGGTGAGCCCAACATCATGTTGCAAAAACCGCGCAAAAAGAATGAACCGATTCTCAACGGTTTGATGATCAGAACAATTATCATCCAGAGCATAGCCAAGTTTGGCGCGACCTTTGGGGCATTCATGATCGGCTTGTCATTGTTTCCGCCACATAGCGCTGAAGCAATATCGGTTGCACGTACGTTTGCCTTCGCGACGTTAATTCTTTCTGAACTCTTTCGGGCGTACGGTGCCCGGTCAGAAACGACGCCGGTTTTCAAACTGGGGCTGTTTACCAATCGGACGCTGAACAAAGCAGTTGCTTTGTCGTTGGTCTTGCTGGTCGCTGTTATTTATACGCCTTTCCTCAACACCATCTTTTCGACGACGGCATTGAATCTGGATAACTGGCTGATTATCGTGGCTTTATCCATCATCCCGTTCCTGACCTCAGAAATCGACAAGACACTCTTCCTGTCTCGCCGCTCAAAACGGGCTTGACACAAGGGGTCTGATGCGATAAAATTTGCTGTGCTGTACGGAATTTCCCGCCAGCCGCGATTGTCCCTCGTGGACGCGTGAATACCTGGAGGTGTCCTATGGATGTACCCGCCATCATAATTGCTGTCATTGACATTCTGGTCTGCATTGTGCTGATCTTGCTCGTTATATTTCAGGAAGGCAATTCCAAAGGCCTGGGTGTTATTGGTGGCGGTGCTGAGACGTTCTTTGGCAAATCCAAAGGCCGCGGCATTGATGCCAAGCTCAAAAAATTCACAACCTACACAGCTATCTGCTGTGCCGCTTTGACCATTGTCGTTTATCTCATGACCCGCTAAGAAACCCGCGGTATCGATCAACAAACGAAAGAGGCATCCGCGTGATGCCTCTTTTCTTTTTTCAGGAGGACAACATGACCGAAACTTTTGTGGGCATTCTTCATCAGGAAGATCGCAACGGCCGCGTCGTGCTGGATCGGCCTGATCCGCGTTTCGGCCGCGAGATTGTGATTGCCGCCCGCGACTTAAACGGCGCGCCGACCGGCATGCGTGTCGTCTGCTCGGTGACCGGCCTCGATGCCTTGTCAGCGGGGCAATTGCCACGCGGTCGCATCATCGAGGTGCTGGGCGACCCGTCGCGGCCGGATGTGGCCATCCTGTCCATTCTGCGCGATCACGGCTTGTCGGAGCAATTCCCGCAGCCCGTGCTCGATCAGGCTGCCACCTACGGCACCGACCCCGAGACTGAGGGGATCGCCGCTGAGCTTGCCCGCGGCCGGCGCGACCTGCGCAGCCAGCGCCTGATCACCATCGACGGCGAGGATGCCCGCGATCTGGACGATGCCGTCAACGTCGAAGCGCTGCCGGATGGGCGATTTCGCCTCGGCGTCCATATCGCCGACGTTTCGCATTATGTCATTGAAGGCAGCCCGCTGGATCGTGAGGCACAACGCCGCGGCACCAGTGTCTACCTGGCCGACCGGGTCATCCCGATGCTGCCGCCCCGCCTGTCCAACGGCATCTGCAGCCTCAACCCGGACCGTGACCGTCTAACGCTGAGCGCGGTCATGATCATCGATCCCCAAGGCACAATTGAAGCCGGAGAAGTTTTCGAATCAGTCATTCGCAGCCAGGCCCGCGCGACATACACCGAGGTGCGTCAAGCCTTGGAAACACAGACGGTGCCGCCGGACCGCAGCCCCGAATTTCTCGACGACCTGCGCCTGATGCAGCGCCTGGCATCGATTCTGGGGCATAATCGGGCGAATCGCGGCTCGATCGAATTTGAGTTTCCGGAAACCCATGTCGTGCTGGACGACGAAGGCAAACCGCTGGCGGTCGAGGCCTATCCGATCAGCTTTGCCAACAGCATCATCGAAGAATTCATGATTGCGGCCAACGAATTTATCGCCTGCAAGTTCTACCAACTCAAGCTGCCCTTCCTCTATCGCGTTCATGAATTGCCCGACCCGGACAAACTGCGCCGCTTCCTGCGTCTGGCCGGCATCCTCGGTGTCAAGGTTCGCCTGCACGGCGCACCGACGCCGGCCCAGCTGGCGCAGGTGCTGGCCCAGGTCAAAGAAGAGCCCTTCGGCATCACGCTGGCCGAACTGCTGCTGCGGTCTCTGGCCAAAGCGCGTTATTCGGCAGTCAATCTGGGGCACTTTGGACTGGCATCTGAATTCTACTGCCATTTTACCTCGCCGATCCGCCGCTACCCTGATCTCTTCATCCATCGCGTGATCAAGGCCAGTCTTCAGGGCGACGTGCCCATCAAGCGCTGGCTGGCGGCGGCGCCGGTCGTAGCCGAACACAGCTCGGATATGGAGCGGGAAGCCATGCAGGCCGAGCGCGATTCGGTCGCCCAAAAGGCGGCTGAATACATGGTCGACCATCTGGGGGAAACCTTTGCGGGCGTTATCTCAGGATTTAGCTCGGCCGGTCTCTATGTCCGGCTGGACAGCACCATCGAGGGCATGGTGCCCTATCGCACCATGCCGGGGTATCTGGTCTATGACGAAGAGCGCATGCAAGCTGCTGACAGCGCCAACCGGCGTACCTACAATCTCGGCGATGCGGTCCAGGTGCAGGTCGCCCGAGCCGATACGATCCTGCGCCGCATTGATTTTGAGTTGAAAACCTGGCGCGATCAGCCACTCGAGCAAGCAGTGGCCGCAGGGCCAAGGCCGGGCAAACCCAAGGGTGTCAATTGGCAGCAGGACATACAAAAAGGCCGCGTCAAAAAGACGACGGCCCGTGGTCGGAAGCCTTCCCGCAAGAAAAAGAAGTGATCTGTCAGATGATGAAGACTTTCAATTTCTCGCGCAAGTCGCCGCCTTCGCCATGAATTTCCACATCGATCGGCTGGGTCAGATCCAAACTGAAAATGCCCATGATCGATTTGGCGTCGACAATGTAGCGACCGGCAGCCAGATCGACATCATAGGGGAATTCATTGACGATCCGGACAAAATCCTTGACATCATTAATGGATTTCAGCAGCACCGTAAACTTGATCATGTTTGATTACCTCGTAGACTTTCTTCTCCTTGAATTGTGCAATATTTGCCGATAGAATGTCAACAGGCAACAGCAAAAACCCGCAGATTATATGAGGAACGACCGATGAACACCCTGCGAGCGGCTTTTCACACCTTGGGCTGCAAAACCAATCATTATGAAACCGACGCCATCTGCCAGCAGTTTTGCCAGGCAGGCTTTGCAGTTGTGCCGTTCAACAGCTTCGCGGACGTCTATCTGGTCAATACCTGCACAGTGACCGGTGAAGCGGGACGCAAGTCGATGCAGATGCTGCGACGGGCGCGCAAGGTCAACCCCCAGGCCGTCGTCGTGGCGCTGGGCTGCCATGCCGAGCTGACCGATGGTCTGGCCGGCGCCGACATCGTCATCGGCACGACCGGCAAAAAGCAGGCTCTACAACAGGTCTGCCGCGAACTGGAACGGCGTGGCGCAGCGCCACCCTTGGCGGTGGCAGTAGCCGATGACGCGGCAAGCAAACCCGGTGACTTTGAGGAATTCGGACCCGTCGATCATCAATCGGAAACGCGGGCCTATGTCAAAATCGAAGACGGCTGCGACAATTTTTGCGCCTACTGCGCCATCCCCCTGGCCCGCGGTCACGTCCGCAGCCGTGACGCGTCGGCGGTGCTGGCCGAAGCTGCCGCGCTGGCAGCGGCTGGTTATCGGGAGATCGTGCTGACCGGCATCCACATCTGTTCATACGGTGCCGACCGCGGCCTGCCCAGTCACGCCGTCATGGCGCTGGCGAACGAAATGGCCGCCATTGACGGCATTGAGCGCATCCGCCTGGGGTCGCTGGAACCCCAATCGGTCACGCCGGCATTTCTCGCCGCCTCCCGCGCCAACCCCAAGGTGCTGCCGCATTTCCATCTCTCGCTGCAGAGCGGCAGCGACAGCGTGCTGGCGCGCATGAACCGCCGCTACACCACCCAGCAATACCGTGAGGTCGTCGCCCGTCTGCGCGACACCTACGACCATCCCGGCCTGACCACCGATGTCATCGTCGGCTTTCCCGGCGAAACGGCAGCCGAACACGAAGCCAGCCTGGCCTTTTGCCGCGAAATCGGCTTTTCACGTCTTCATATCTTCCGCTTCTCACGCCGCGAAGGCACGGTCGCGGCTGACCTGCCCGGGCAGATCGACCCGCTGACAGCGGCCAGTCGCAGCCAGGTAATGATCGAGCTGGCGGACGAATTGGCCTTGAATTTTCATCAGTTTCAGGTCGGCCGTCCGCAGGCCATCCTGCTGGAGCGCCTGCGCCCCGACGGCTTGTTTGAAGGCTACTCACCGGAATACGTGCCAATCCGCACGCCGGCACAACCGGGCAGGGCCGAGGGACAGATCATCACCCTGACCGGGGTTGAGGCGACACACGAAATTTTGTTGTGTCGATAATGCAAAAGCCTGGGGTTCGTGATATGATTAAATATACAGCAGGCTGATTTGGGAGGTGTTCAAAACATGATTGACAATGAGACAGCACGGTTCGAGATGGGCGCTGACAATAGCCGCGAAGCTCGGGAAATCATGCAGGAGGTTCTGGCCGCCCTGCGCGAGAAAGGCTATAACCCCGTCAACCAGTTGGTCGGCTACTTTCTGTCCGGCGATCCGACGTATATTACCAACCACAACGGTGCCCGCGCCGTCATCCGCCGGATGGAGCGCGACGAACTTCTGGAGAATATTATCAAAGAATACATCGCTGGTATCTGATTCTGGACGGCATGCAGCAACGCACGCTGGGTCGCTCTGGCCTGGCGGTTTCCCGCCTTTGCTTTGGCACGTTGACCCTGAGCCCCTCGCAGGCCGGTTTTTCGGCTGAAGAAGGCGGGGAGCTTTTGGCGTATGCCTGGCAGCGCGGCATCACCTTCTGGGATACCGCGGAAATTTACGACACCTATCCGCACATTCATGAGGCTCTGAAAAAAATGAACCAACCGCCGGTCATCTGCACCAAGACCTATGCCTGGGACAGAGCATCGGCATCGGCCAGCCTCGAGAAGGCCCGGCGGGCGATGGACCTGGATGTGATTGATATCGTGCTGCTCCACGAACAAGAGTCCTGCCTGACGATGGATGGCCACCGCGAAGCCTTCGCCTGGCTGCTCGAGCAGAAGAACCGCGGCCGGATTCGCGCGGTCGGCCTGTCGACGCATGCGGTTGAGCCGGTCGCGGCGCTGGCCGCTGCGGCCGATCGTTCGGTCAGCAAACCGTCCATCTGGCAGGGCATCGACCCCGGCCCCTACCGTGAGGCCGATGTCATCCATCCGCTGCTCAATCTGGCAGGCCTTGGTCTGCTGGACGGTACGGCCGACGATATGGTTGCCGCCTGCTCGGCGGCGCATGCGGCCGGACTTGGCATCTTCGGCATGAAAATGCTGGGCGGCGGTCATTTGCTGTCGCGGTTCGACGAGGCCGCCGAATTTGCGCTGGGGCTCGCCTGCGCTGATGCCTACGCGGTCGGGATGCAGGACCGCGCCGAAATTGATATGAACGTTGCTCTCTTCAGTGGCCAGCCCATCGACCCCGCGCTGCTGGCCCAGACGCGCCGCCGCCGCCGCCGGCTGGCGATCGGCGACTGGTGCACCGGCTGTGGAGCCTGTGTCAGCCGCTGCGGCGAAAAGGCCCTGCGGATTGAGCACGGGCACGTCGTGGTGGACGGCGATCGATGTATTTTTTGCGGCTACTGCGCGACGGTGTGTCGTGATTTTGTGATCAAGGTGGTTTAAATGGACGTGAAGGCAGCCAGCGGCAAATGGATGGGGATTGATTACGGCGATGCCCGCATCGGCATCGCGGTCAGCGACTCGCTGGGCATGCTGGCCCGCGGCATTGAGACCATTCGCTGGAACGGGATCGATTTGGCGTGGGCCTTGAACCGCATTGTCGAGCTGGTCCGCGAACATCAGATTGTCGGGCTGGTCATCGGCATTCCGCGGCGAACCGACGGCAAACCCGGTGCCTCAGAAGAAAAAGCGCGTCACTTGGCCGGCGAACTGGCGGCGCTCACCGGGTTGGAACCGGTGCTCAAAGACGAACGTTACACCACGGTGCTGGCCGCTCGCGTCATGCGGGAAACCGGCATCCGATCGCAACGCCGCAACGAGGTGATCGATCAGATTGCCGCAGAAATAATCCTCCAGGAGTATCTTGAAAGTCGTCGCAAACCCGACCACTGATGTGATATAATGATGTGCAGTCCGTTATGGATATGAAAACTGGCCAGGCCAGTTTACTTCAGGAGGAAACAACCATGTTTGAAGATGACGAGAAGACCTGCGGTTGCGGGCATGATCATGAAGAAAAAGACAGTGAAAATTGCGATTGCGGCTGTGGCTGCGGCGAAGAAGGCGAAATGGGTGATAGCGTCATCACGATGACTGACACCGAAACCGGTGAAGAATACCAATTTGTCATCGCGGATGATTTCGCATTTGAAGACGAACATTACTGCGTACTGGTCACGATGGACGAGGAAGCTGAGCCGGAAATGATTATCACCCGCGTCGTGACGATGGAAGACGGAACCGAAGGGCTGATGAGCCTGGACGATTCCGAGTACGATCGTGTCTACGCTGAATATGAACGGATCTGCGAGGAAGATACAGATGAAGACGAGGACGACGAAGAAGAAAAATGAGTCGACCGCACCAGCCCATGACGACCAGACATCTCGCGAGGATGTGCTGGCCGTTTTGGTTGATGTTGACAACGGCCATGAATTCTACATGTCGATGATCGACTCCTTCCAAATGAAGGGGCACGAGTATGTCGTCATGTACAATTATGAACCGGACGACGGCCGCCATGTTGATCCGGAAATTACGATTTTACGATCGGAACGCCACACCAGCGGCGAACAGTTCTATATGTCGATCAAAAACCGACTGGAACTGGACGCGGCTTTTGACGTGTTTTACAGTCGTTTCGAGGAAGCCGGCGGGCTCTAAGGTGAGACAGCATGATTAACGAAGGGTATCCCCCTTTCACTGTCCAGGACATCCCGCAATACAATCTGCTCCATCAGGCCAGCCGATCGGAGATCTCTGATGCCTGCCCGAACAGCCGGATTGCCTGGAATTCCGGATTCAATTATCAAAAGGTCATGATCGAAGGCTGTATGTGCCTGTTGACCGGTGACTGTGTTTTCACCTCCCCGCACTTGGCCTGGCCGATCGGTCCGCTGAACGCCGACCGCCTGAAAATCATCATCGATACCCTGTGGCCGTTTTTCGCCGCCCGTGAATGGCCTTTTCGCATGCTGTACATCGATCAGGCCAATCTGCCGCTAATTCAAGCCTTGCCGGGCTATCAGGTCCAGGTGAGCCACAATCCCAATTTTTCCGATTATGTTTACGATGCCGGAGAATTGCGACAGCTCACAGGCAAAGCGCTGCACAGCAAGCGCAACCACGTCAGCAAATTTGTCCGACGCAATCCGGACTATCAATATCGGGCTATTCAGGCGGCTGACCGCGACGCGGCGCTGGCGCTGGTCGAAACCTGGTGCAAGGACAAGGACATCGACTGTCACAACCTTTGTCAGAGCGATTACCGGGCCATCGAAGCGTTGTTTGACAACTTCAACCATCTGGACATTCGCGGCGGCACGATTCACATCGGTGAAAAACTGGCGGCCTTCTCCCTCGGCGCGATGCCCTGGAGCGATACCGCGATCATCGACTTTGAAAAGGCCGACCCATCGTATGATGGGATTTTTGCGGCGATTAACAAGCTGGTTCTGGAAAATGAATTTCCGGACGCCCTCTTTGTCAACCGGGAGGAAGACATGGGCATTTTGGGACTGCGCAAGTCCAAACTCTCCTACGGACCGATCCGCATGATCGACAAATATGAGGTTGCAATCCAAAAAGAAGGCGCATCGCTAGCATAAAGGAGACAATCGATGGAACAGACTACCCAGCCGGACATCCTTGTCATGAAACCTCAGAGTTTCAGAGCTCGGACCATTCTGATTCCCCTGCTCTTTGTCGGCATGCATTTTGTGATGTCATTTTTGATTCTTATGGTTTTTTTCGGGTTCGCTTATTTCAATGAGTTAACGGTCAGAGGTTTTTCGCAAAGTCAAAGCGACATCATGGCACTGTTGAACGCGGCCTTCACAAGTGTTCTGCAGAATCAAACAATCATCGTCACGATCCTGGCAGCCTGCCTGATCCCGATCTGCCTGGTCTTCTTGAAGCTTAACGCCAAACGTGATGCACGCATCCTGATGAATGAAAAAATGCGGCTGGTCGATCTGCTGCCGGCGCTGGCCATGATGCTGGGCACGCTGGGCGTGGTCAACCTTTGGTTTGAATTGATGGAGTATTTGAGGTCCATGGTGCCCTTCGTCGATAAATTAATGAGCGATTACCAAGGCACTTCCGACGCGCTGTCGCCGGCCGTCGGCTTCTTTTGGCAAATCCTCGGCATCAGCATCCTGGTGCCGATCGCCGAAGAACTGATCTTTCGCGGCATCGTGCAGGGCGAGCTGCGCAAAGCCATGCCGGCCTGGGCAGCCATCGTCATTCAGGGTGTGGTGTTTGGCCTTTATCACATGCAGCCCATTCAGTCGACATACGCCATCCTGGCCGGACTGGTGCTGGGCCTGGCTTACCACTGGTCGCGCTCCATCCTGGTGCCGATCGCCATGCACTGCCTGTTCAACTTTTTTGGCGGTGCGTTACCCTACATGCTCGATGAACGGAGCAACAGTATTCTGAGCATGGCTGAAATCGCCTTCATCATGGTCGCCGTCATCGCCTTTTTCTTCCTCAAATCCAATCGCCGCAAAGAAATCCAATACAGAACGGAGTGATTGAACATGGTACGATTTGAAGATAACCTGGCTGTTCCTGCCAATTACCGATCCAAGATGGACGTCCGGGAAACCGAGATCGCCATCAAATTGATCAAAGATCAGTTTGAGACCCAGCTCGCCGACACGCTTAATCTGACCCGCGTTTCGGCACCGCTTTATGTTCGCCCGGAAACCGGCCTCAACGACAATCTCAACGGCATCGAACGGCCGGTCAGTTTTGACATCAAGGACATCGGCGCTGACGTCGAGGTTGTGCAGTCCCTCGCCAAATGGAAGCGCATGGCGCTTTCACGCTACGGCTTCCGGCCGGGTGAGGGCCTCTACACTGACATGAACGCCATCCGGCGTGATGAAGTCCTCGACAACATGCACTCGGTTTATGTCGACCAATGGGACTGGGAGCTGATCATCACCCGCGAACAGCGCACGACCGAGACGCTCAAGGCGGTTGTACTGGACCTTTACCGCTGTTTCCACCGCATCGAAAACCACATCCTGCGCTATTACCCGGACCTCGAACGCAAATTGCCGCCGGAGTTGTTTTTCATTACATCACAAGAGCTGGAAGACCGCTATCCCAGTCTGACCCCCCGCCAGCGCGAAGATGAAATCTGCCGAATCAAAAAGGCCGTTTTCGTGCAGCAGATCGGCGAAAAACTCAAAAGCGGCATCGCGCACGACGGCCGCGCGCCCGATTATGATGACTGGCTGCTCAACGGCGACCTGCTGTTCTGGTATCCGACGCTTGAGCGGTCCTTTGAGATTTCCTCGATGGGTATCCGTGTTGACGAGACATCCATGCGTGAACAGCTGATCAAAGCCGGCTGCACGGAACGCCTGAATCTCGACTTTCATCAAAAGATCATGAATACCACCCTGCCGTTCACCATCGGCGGCGGCATCGGTCAGTCCAGACTTTGCATGTTTTACCTGGACAAAGCCCATATTGGCGAGGTGCAAGCCTCGGTCTGGCCGGTAAACATGCTGGCAGCCTGTCAGCAGTACGGCATTGTTTTACTGTAGAAAGACGAAAGAGGCAGGGCAAGATGTCCAGAAAAAGGCCATTTAGCCGGATCAGAAGACGCACGTTCCTGGTGACGGGCGTGGTGCTGGCCGCAGTGGTGCTGGCGGGCGGCCTGCTTGCTGTTTACGCTGCGGCGCGAGTCGGTTCTGACAACCTGGTCATCCTGACAGCCGGTGAAAGCGACAGCCGGACGGCTGTGATGGGCAGCGGCATTTCGATCCAGCAGGCGCCACCTTCAAACCTGGTGTCCGATTCATCCTTTGAACCGTTGATCTTTCGCCGGACGCTAACCGTTTACAACGGCAACAGCACCACCCTGACTGTATCTTCGGAAGATGCCAGCGCCGGGCTTTATGGCGACGGCTTTTTTGATGGTGCCACCGCCCGCGTCATGACGCGTTCGGACTTGGGACTGGTCCTGAAAAAGACGGCGCGTGTAGCTCGTTTTGGCATCAATCGGGTTGGCATCTTTCAACCGGTCAATCTGCCGGACGACACGCCGGCCGGCCTCGCGATCCTGGCCTTTGTGCGCAACGGCGAAGATTCGCTGGCTGTGGGGCAGAATGGCCTGATCATCAGCAATGTCGGCAGCCAGACGCCGGTCGTCATCGAGTCCGGCGTATCGGCCAACCTGACCGGCATCTGCGCGCTTGGTGCCGGGTACATGATTTGCAGCGACCAAGGGGATTTGCTCTATTCAGACGATGGGCTGCAATGGCGGATCGTCGCCAGATTTCCGTCGCTAAAACTTCGTTCGATTGCCGCGATCGGTGACAGCTTCGTTGCGGTGGGTGATCAGGGCGCGATGGTTGCGGGTCAGCCATCAACGGCGACTGTCCTGCAATCGATGACCGCAGCGAACCTGAATGAGATCGTCAGCAGTGGCGAGACTTTCGTCACTGCCGGTCAAAACGGAACCATTTTGACCTCCACAACCGGCCTGCTCTGGCAAAAGGTCGGATTGCCCTCAGACATCGAATGGCTGGCAGCAGATTACCGAGACGGCCGCTTCACCCTGGCCGGATCGGGCGGATGCATCGCGATCAGCAGCGACGGCGGCCGGTTTTCCTTGATCAGGCAAAGTCTGGAAAAGGACTATCTGGACATCGTGATGCTGACGCAGCAGCAGTTGATTGTGCTTGACAATACCGGGGGCTTTTCGGTATCCAATGACAACGGCACCACCTGGTTGAACACCTCCCTCGAAACCGGTATGACCAGCCGCGTAATCGCGCTGGCGGACAAAGACAAAATTTTCAGCGCCGACGCCGCGGGTCGCCTCGGGCTGGCCCAGCTCGTTGCGGAAATAGAATTGGAAAGCGCACTCAAAGAGGGTCAATACCAGGCTGGTGACATCATCTTTTTGGAAAAAACATCGGTGACGGTTCCGGATGCCTACATGGCAACGGGGAGCGAAGCGACAGCTTATCTGGATATCTGGCAACATTTCGGCGTTGGCTCCAGTGAACGCGTACTCGGTGAGTCTTCGCCGGGCGGTGGCACCGCGGCCATGATGATCAGCACCGACGCGGCCCAGCCGGGGAAAGCTTCGATTGTCTCCCAGTTGATTGATCCGACGCTGCTGGCCAACGAAAAGAAGGGCGAAATCTACAAAATCGAACTTTGGATGAAGCAGAGCGATGTCGCTGACCGCAGCGTTCAGGTCTGGTTGACCGGGCCATTTGAGGCGGTCGGTACCACCTTTACCAATGTCGGCACGACCTGGAAAAAATACAGCGCCACCTTTTTGATGCCAATACAGGCAGGAAGCCTGACCACCAGCGACATCCGAATCAATATCGCGGCAACTTCTGGTTTGTTGTGGCTCGACCAGGTCAGTTTTGGCTTGGCCGATGATTCAGCCACGCAACTGTCCAACGATTTTGTGTCGACGATGCAAGCGATCGCCCCGCAAATTATTCGCCTCGACTTTCTCAACATTGGCGGCCAGTCTTCCCGCCAAGAGAGCTGGGCAAATCCTCTGGGCAGCGAATCACCCCGCCTCAGCGACACGGGCTGGACCAGTCAAGCCAGCGGCTCGCTGCATGCCGCGCTGCTGATGACCGACAACAGCAATGCCGATCCCTGGCTGGTCATTGACTCGGGTGCCAGCCAAGCGGAACTGCTGAATATGATCGAATACCTGGCCGGCCCCGTTTCCGAAACCTACGGGAAACTCCGCATGGATCAAGGGGCCGTTATCCCCTGGACCGAGCGCTTCGGCCGCATCATCATCGAAATGACCGACAGCTCCGCTGTTTTCCAAACCGATCAGCTCAAGGCCGATTTTGTCAACATGATGATCGACACCATCAGCCAGTCGCCCTACTATCGGCGAATCAAGAGCCAGCTGATTTTTGTTGACGGCATGCGTTACGATGCCGGCGTCGTGCTGTCTTCCGCTGACTACCACGCCTCGGATCTGGTCGGACTCGCGCAGTCTGACCGCGTCGCAGGGGTGCAGGACGCCCTGATCGATTACTTCGATCAGATCCCGCGCAACCCGGAAAAACAATCCGCAGACTGGCCGGAAATGATGCGAACCGCCACGCTGACCGCCAGTGCCGACAGCCAGCCGCGATTGGCCGATCTGACCGGCGTCCTGCTCATGGACCTCGGTGACCAGACGACCCTGAGCAATCTCCAGATGCCGGCCGATCAAGCCCCCACGCTGCCAATCTGGGCCTCGGCCGCAACCATTGCCGCCCGATGTGCCAGCGGGATACCTCTGGACACCACCTCCGGATCGTCCGAGGTCCTGATCAAAGGCTTCAAGTCGGGCAGTCAGATCACCATCGCCCTGGCCAACCTGTCCAGCCTGCCGATCAACTGCCGCATGCTGACTGATTTGCCGATTCAGCAGGCGCAGCTTTTCAAATATGACGCCAAAGGTCAGCTGATCGCCAGCCAGACCCTCAACGCCGCGAACGAAGGCCTGAGCATCATGCCAGGCGGTGTCATCCTGATCGTCAAAACCCTTCCCGAAAAATAGCCGAAGCGCCTTGACACTCCGGCATCGATTGGCTATAATAATCAAGCGCTTGGGTGGTTAGCTCAGCTGGTTAGAGTACTTGCTTGACATGCAAGGGGTCGTAGGTTCGAGTCCTATACTACCCACCAAGACAAAATCCCGGAACGACTGTAGGGTTGGTCCGGGATTTTTCGTTTTTCGTTTTTCGTTGTTGGTTTTTGGTTTTTATGGCAAAATGATTATGAAAGCGGGTGATACGGATGACAGATAATCCGAGTGTAAGATATGAAGCATGGCAAGCAATAATTGACGATCCCACGAGCAGCGAGGCCGACCGCCAGGCGGCCAAAGTGCGGCAAGCCTTTTGGCAGGCACGTTACCCCAGAGGCGCCGCGGATGAGACGCCGTATGACGCCTTTCTCGCCATGTGGTACAACCTGATCCTGACGACCACGCCGCGCCGATTGATGCTGCCCAAGCGGATGATTCGGCGCGAAATCGAAAAATTTTTCAGCCGGCCCGTGGTGCTCGCTGCCCTGACCGTAGCTGGGCCGCAGGCCGAAGCCACCATGGCGGCCGAACTGCTGGCATCAGCCAGCTTCTATCTGGAGCTTTGTAAAACCGACAAAAACTACACGTCGAGCTTTTTCAACCTGATCAAATCCAAAGACAATCAGGTCGCCGCCAAGGCTGCCGGCGACGTGGCCGACGGCATCCTGCGGCCGCTGGTGGCCATCGATCACATGCCCTGGCGTGACACGATGGTGCGTGCCGCGCACAGTGCCTACCGCCAGGTGTTCCCGGACTTCACCGCGACACTGGACGAGCGGATCGCCCAGCTCAAACCGGAGCATGTCGAGCAGATCAAAGCGCTGCTCTAACTAGATTCTGGAGTACCCGTAGCTGTTGACCAGCGCGTCAATCTTGCGCTTGGCCGCGCAGTCGGGGCAGTCGGCCGGGGAGAAGGTCGCATACCCGGGCACATCCTCGATCGAAAAGATCGACTGCACCGCGTGGTCGCCGACCGAGTCGACCGCGCTGAAAATGGCGCAGATGCCGTTGATGCGGCCGCTATAATATTCGATGCATTCCATCGCCTGGTTGATGGTCGTGCCGGTGGTGGCCGAGGCGACCAAGAGCAGGACGTTGTGGTTCCAGATCATTTTTTGGATGTTGTCGCGAAACATCAGTTGGCCGCTGGTGTTGATTTCCGGCGTCAGCACGGCGATGCTGTTGCCGCTGTTGATGTCGCGCTTGTTGCCTTCACTGAGCGCCGCGGCCAGGAAGGCGGCGAGAACTTCGGTGCCGTCGAGACAGACGATGGTGTCGATCGGCGTCAGATTGGCGTATTTGCTGGCCAGATCCTGACCGGCCAGGCGGGCGATGTCGTGCTGGCACTTGATGGCGGTGAGATCAACGCAGAAATTAATATGCGAGTTGCGGGTGGCAAAATGGCCGGGTGTGATGGTCATGCTGACCAGTGGCTGCCGTTTGGACTTGATGACCTTGGCGCGGTTTTCCATGTTGGTACCCCCTGTTTAATCTTTTCACTATTATTATATGCTGACCCGCCTCAATTTGCCAGAGGACAGCAGGGTATGGACAAGCTGCGGCGCAAGCTGTATTTTTAAATCAATCGCTTTGATCCCAAGGAGGAAACTCGTCATGAGAAGCCCGTTCGAATTGATTATGCTGGTCTGCTTTGGCCTGTCCTGGCCGATTTCAGTCTTCAAGTCGTGGAAGACCAAGAGCACGACCGGCAAGAGCCTGTTCTTCATGCTCGCCATCCTCATCGGCTACATCGCCGGCATCATCCACAAGATCTTCTATTTCAACGACTTCGTCATTTACATCTACCTGTTCAATTTCCTGATGGTCAGCCTGGACATCGCGCTTTTTATCCATCATTACCGGCGCGAAAAGCGCATGACGCTGTCTGTTGACGAAATGGCAACCAAATTGTAACATTCGTCAGTTGTATCTGTCCGCCAAAGTGTTTACAATATGTAGTATCTGAACCAGTTTCATACACAAGATATTGGATTTTGTTGACACAAGGCCGATCAACGATTGACCGGCCCCAAGGAGGCTGACGGCATGATTACCCAAATCCGCAAGCGCGACGGCAGAATTGCCATTTTCAAGCACGAAAAAATCACCTGGGCCATTTTCAAGGCCGCGACCGCCGTCGGCGGCAACAACTGGACGACGGCCGAAGACCTGACCGCGCAGGTCATCGAGATGGCCAACCTCAAGTACCGCGACGGTCTGGCCGAGGTCGAAGGTATCCAGGATATCGTCGAAAAAATCCTGATCGAAAACGGTCATGCCAAAACCGCCAAAGCCTTCATCCTTTACCGCGAGAAGCGCCGTTCGGCGCGCGAAGCCAACGCCCTGATCGGGGCGACGATCAATATGTTTTCCGACTATCTGGGCGACAAGGACTGGCAGGTCCAGGAAAATGCCAACACCCAGCGCTCGATCAACGGCATGAACAACTATGTCCGCGAGACGTTTACCAAGCAATACTGGCTGCACGAGGTCTACCCAGTCGAGGTGCGCGAGGCGCACATGGCCGGCGAAATCCACCTGCACGACCTCGGCTTTTTCGGCCCCTACTGCACCGGCTGGGACCTGCGCCAGCTGCTAACCGACGGCTTCGGCGGCGTCTCGGGCAAGGTCGAGTCCAGCCCGGCCAAACACCTGCGCTCCTTCCTCGGCCAGATCGTCAACTCGACCTTCACGACCCAGGGCGAGACCGCCGGCGCGCAGGCCTGGTCGTCCTTCGACACCTACTGCGCCCCCTTCATCCGCTACGACAACCTGACCTTCAAGCAGGTCAAACAGTCGCTGCAGGAATTTATCTTCAACATCAACGTGCCGACCCGCGTCGGTTTCCAGTGCCCCTTCTCCAACCTGACCTTCGACATCATCGCCCCGGCCACCCTGCGCCACGAGCCGGTCATCATCGGCGGCCAGTTCACCGGTGAGGTCTACGGCGATTTCCAGGCCGAGATGGACATTTTCAACACCGCCTTCTGCGAGGTCATGCTCGAGGGCGACGCCAAGGGTCGGGTCTTCACCTTCCCCATCCCGACCATCAACGTCACCCGCGATTTTGCCTGGGACAGCCCGGTGGTCAACAGTTTCATGGAAATCACCTGCAAATACGGCATCCCGTACTTTTCCAATTACATCACCTCCGACCTGTCGCCGGAGGACGCCGTCTCGATGTGCTGCCGCCTGCGCCTCGACACCAGCGAGCTGCGGAAACGCGGCGGCGGCCTCTTCGGCTCCAACCCGATGACCGGCTCGGTCGGTGTCGTCACGGTCAATCTGCCGCGTATCGGCTATCTGGCCACCACCGAATCGGAGTTTCAGGCGCGGCTGTGGCGCGTCATCCAACTGGCCAAGGACAGCCTGGAAATCAAGCGTAAGACGATCGAGGAGCAGACCGAGCGCGGCCTCTACCCCTATTCGGCGCATTACCTGCGCAACATCAAGGAGCGCACCGGCCAATACTGGTTCAATCATTTCAACACGATTGGCCTGGTCGGCATGAACGAAGCCTGCCGCAATTTCCTCGGCGCCGACTTCGACCTGACCACCCCCGAGGGCCAGGCTTTCGGCCAGCGCACCCTGCAATACATGCGCGACCAGCTCAAGGAAATCCAGGAGGAGACCGGCCACTTCTACAATCTGGAAGCCACGCCGGCCGAGGGCACCAGCTACCGCCTGGCCAAACTCGACCTCGAGCGCTACCCCGACATCATCACCGCCGGTGAAAACGTGCAGTACTACACCAATTCCAGCCAGCTGCCGGTCGGCTTCACCGATGACATCTTCGAGACCCTCGACCTGCAAGACGAGCTGCAGAGCCTCTACACCGGCGGCACCGTGCTCCACCTCTACATGGGCGAACGCATCAGCGACATCGAGGTCGCCAAACGCCTGATCCGCAAGGCCTTCACCAATTACAAGCTGCCCTACATCAGCCTGACGCCGACCTTCTCGATCTGTCCCGAGCACGGCTACATCGTCGGCGAACACTTCACCTGCCCCGAATGCGGGCGGGAAGCCGAGGTCTGGAGCCGCGTCGTCGGCTACCTGCGGCCGATCCAGAATTACCACAAGGGCAAAAAGGAAGAGTACCGGCAGCGCACCAAGTACGTCGTCAAAAAAACCGAACTCGCATGATTATTGCCGGGCTGGTCAGGTCTTCCACCGTTGATTTTCCGGGTCTGCTGTCCGCGGTTATTTTCTCGCCGGGCTGCAACCTCGACTGCTTCTACTGCCACAACCGCGCCCTCTTGAACGGCACCGCGCCGACGATGGACGTCGCCGACGTGCTGGCCTTCCTCGAACGCCGCGTCAACCTGCTCGACGGCGTCGTCTTCAGCGGCGGCGAGCCGACCCTGCAAAGCGGTCTGGCCGACCTGATGGGGCAAATTCACCGCATGGGCTACAAAATCAAGCTGGACACCAACGGCACGCGGCCCCAGGTGCTGCAGATGCTGATCAACGCCGGCCTCTTGAATACCGTGGCCATCGATTGCAAGGCCCCCTGGTCCCGCTACGCCGAGTTCTGCGACTGCGGCGCCGACGATGTGGCAGCCATCCGCCAATCCTTCCAGCTGCTGGCTGACAGCGGTCTTGACTGGGAAACGCGCACGACGGTTATCCCGCAGCTCAGCCAGGACGACCTGACCGAAATGGCCCGCAGCCTGCCCATCGCCCCGCGCTATTATCTGCAGCGCTACAACAAGCCCGCCCTGCATCGCGCCGAAGATCGCTTCCGATTGGAGTCGGTCGGATTTACGCCGGCGAGACTTGTTCTGCTGGCTGAGGTGTTAAGGGGATATCAACCGAATATACAGGTGAGATGACGAGGTTAACGATGAAAAAAATGCCGATTATTTTTATTATTCTAACACTCGTAGTATTTAGTGGATGCCAGCAAAACAATTCATACACAATATCGCCATCGATTTCGGACACAACTTCAAGTCAAACGACAACGGTTTCTCAACCGGCTGAAGAAGATCACGCTATTGATGTTTCTTTTAGCGAGGATAACATCACTGTACTGGACAACGGCATTGATTTAAAAACTATAGAGTCCTATTTGCATATGAAGAAACTTGAAACGTTTGAAAACAAGAACGAGAATTACTGGAAAATATATAATGGTGACATTGAAGCATATAATTGTAAAGATGATGGCATCAGGTTGTTTCGGGTGAAAGCTAATGGAAACCCGGAAATGGATTTTGTCGAATGCGACCCGAATAGCGTTACGCTTTTTGGCGTCCAAGCAACGATGAACTTTACAGACATACAAAATTGCATTGGCCTAACAGAAGTCGTACGAGTTGAGCATGGCTTTCCGGGTGTTGTCTCGTTTGAGCTTCGATACATTATCAATGGGATTAAGCTAAAATTTGTATCATGGGACGAGTCTGGTATCGGTTGGAACATGAAATTTGTCGCAAGTTTTAAATCAGGCAATGACTATATTAGAATAACGACAGACCAGATTAACGAGTATTTTTCTATGGGGAAAGATGATTTGATAACATATATGGGAGGCGCAGGCCGACTGGATGAACAGCAACAAACTTATACATTAAAAGGATTTAAATTTGCCTATTACGAAAATATGCTGATATTTATTGAGAATTCAGATCAGTATGAGATTGCCGGGATCAGAAGCTACTTTACATCCACAGAGATCGGAAAAATCCTCGGAGATAAGGAAATCGATATATCCGGCGGTGGAGAAGACCCATTCGATGTTATCAATTATGATTTTGAAAACTTCACATTGGAAATTGTATATGATTATTCTGGTGATGAAATCGAACCGTTTTCGATAACCTGTCTTGAAAAGAAGTAGAACACGTTTGCATTAAATCAATTTAACGGAAACGCCGCTGGCCAACGCATTAAAAAGATTGAAAACGACCAAACAACCAAGTATTATTATAGTGGTAGCGCGACGCTGTACACCACCGACGCCAACAACAATCTGCTGACCGAAAACATCCTCGACCTGGGCGGCAGCATCGTGGCCTCGAAGCGCTTCGTCGACCAAAACGTCAACACACCCGACCCCTACGCCAACCAATATTTCTTCTACAATTACGACATGCGCGGCAGCACGACCGCGATCATCCAGCCCGACGGCACCTTGATAAAAGGATACAGCTACGACGAGTTCGGCGCCCTCGAACAGTCCGGCGCCACCGACTTCCTCAACGAAGTGACCTTCACCGGCAGCGTCACCGACACCTCCAGCGGCCTGCAATACATGAACGCCAGGTTCTACAGCCCCAGCACCGGGCGGTTCCTAAGCCAGGACACGTACACCGGCAATGCCAGCCAGCCGTGGACGCAGCATCTGTACAGCTATTGCGGGAACAATCCGGTGAACATGATCGACCCGACGGGGCATGTGGCAGTCAGGGAAGGTCCGGGCGATCAGGTTAGAAAATCGATAACTAGTTACAATTACTCTAATGAAAGAACGAATGATTTAGATGTTAAAAATGGGGGCGTCAGAAATGCAATTTACGGCGAGAAGAATCCGTTATCTAGCCCCGTCAAATCAAATGCATATTTGACGTGGACAATGTTAAATAAAATTGGATATAGTAACAACACTCTCTCTGACAAATTTGTGAACGAACTTAACAGAACGATTGATAAATATATCGTTTCGGGTTCAACTGATTCTGAAATCTGTAGAGAAAGAATTTCTATTTTTATTGCACAAATATCGGTTGAGTCACAATTTGCAAAAAGAACTGTTGAGTATAATTATGGTAATGACGACTATTTTTTTGATACATATACTAACCAAGAAAAATTTGGAGATATTGTTGATGAAAAAACCGGATTGCGTCGATATTGCGGAAGTGGATATATTCAATTAACTACAAAAGGTAATTATGAGAAGTTTTCCATTTCTCAAAATGATCCCAAAATTCTTTCGGAAGGCATATATTATGTCGCCGAGAATTATGCTTGGGATTCCGCTGGTTGGTGGTGGCAAGCAAACGGTATGAACGATTTTATTGATAATGGCGCAACATTATATGAAGTTTGCTTAAAAGTCAATGGTGGAACAAATGGCTTGGCAGAGAGAACCAGAGTTTACAATTTAGTTAAAGGCGCTATGGAATAGTACAGTTACTGAATATGATTCTGTCAGGAGGAACATAAGATGAAAATTAAATTCGCTATCATTCTTATTATTGCTTGTTGTTTAAATCTTGTTGCTTGTAATAACAACAAAAAGGAGAATGAGAATAGCTCTAAAGATATTCTCTCATATGATATTGCAGATTCAAATTATTCAATTAATGATAATAAAATGAAATGCAACATAATCTATCCATCTATAATTGGATTAGATGATTTGTCAAGGCAAGACCAAATTAATGCCCTGATTGAATCGGAAGCAAAAAAAGCACTAAATTATTACAAAGATACGACCAGCTTTTTAGATTTAAACTTAAATTACGAAATATCATTAAAAAGCGAAGACATATTAAGTATACAGTATTCAGGAATTGGACTTGTAACTGATGCAGTGCATCCCAACAAACTCTTCTACACAACGAACATTGATATGAAATCTGGTGATAAAATAAGGCTAATTGATATCATAAATATAGACAAACATTTCGCGAAAAAATTCTTAGATGGAGATTTTCGAGCTATCTGGCCAGAACAAACTGATGCGCTTGATTATTATGATGCGAATACGGTATTGGCCTATTTTGAAAACGCAGATACTTTAGATTGCATTGGTACGGAAAAACAATCAGATGTTTATTCATATTTTACGAATGACTCTCTTGGCATATCAATATATGTAAGCTTCGCAATTGGAGAACACGCTGAATTTGAAATTGAATATAATAAACTATCGAACAATGTTCAAAACGGAAGCGATGTTATTTTGGAATTAATCGGTAACTAGGAACCGCCACCGCCAACGCCCAAGGTGAGGTCAGCTATCTCGAGCAAAGCACGCAGAACTAATACAATGCCGCCGGCCAGCGCATTAAAAAGATTGAAAACAACCAAACAACCAAGTATTATTATAGTGGCAGCGCAACGCTCTACACCACCGACCTCAACAACAATCTGCTGACCGAAAACATCCTCGATCTGGGCGGCAGCATCGTGGCCTCGCTGCGCTTTGCCGACCAAAACGTCAACACGCCCGACCCCTACGCCAACCAATATTTCTTCTGCAATTACGACATGCGCGGCTATACCGTTTTATGGTGTATATGCTGGCACCATAATAAATGGTAAATATGTTGGCATCACGCTTAATGGAGTGATCAATCAATCAACAATGGTTCACTAGATATCTGGAGGAAAAGTATGGCGATAAAACGATCACATTTCTGCATATTTATTCTGATGGCATTTACACTTCTCGCATCGGGGTGCATCGCGATTGCCCCCCTGTCGCAAGATTCATCTTCATCAAATATGACCGCCCCTTATTCGACCGAATCTGAAGAGGAAAGCATCGTTGAAATTCAAGAAGATAACCCGATTATGGCGAGCGGCCTGACAATCGATGATATCAAGCGCTATCTGCAATTTCAAGGTATGGATGATTATGAGTTCCCCGCGGAAGAATATACTAGAATTGAAGACGGATATTTCGATGTCTACGAGTGCGCGTTTGACGACATCAAAATTCTCAACAGATATACCGACGATACGAACATGAGCTTTGTGGAATGTAAGCCCGATCAGGTTATTTTATCGGGCATAGACGAAACCATGAATTTTGAGGCGATTCAAGATTGCCTCGCCCCCGCCAAAGTAATAACCGTTCAGCACCAACTGGTTGATGTGGCTTCCTACGAGTTGCATTACATTATCAACGGGGTTAAAGCAAAATTTGTGGCATGGGATATTGCTGGAGATAAGGGCTGGAACTTAAAATTTGTGAATTCATTTAACCCCAACGACGATTACACGAGGCTGTCTATTGAATTGCTCACGCAATTCTTTGCGATGGGAATTGACGAGATGGCTAGCCACCTGGAAGTGGATAAGGAGGTCCATGGTAAAGGCCTGGCATTAGTGTCGAATGGACTTTATTTTACATATTATGATTCAAAATTAGAATCGTTAGGTTACGAAAACAACTATGAGATTGCAGGCGTTCGAAATTACTTTAATTCCGATGAGGTCACAGAATTATTTGGCAAAATTGAAATGATATATATAGATGGCTCAGAAGAGGATTTTTATTATGCTATATACCCGTTTTGCAATTTCGAGATTAGAATAACTTATGTACTGAGAAATGACGGAGTATTTTTGATGTATGATAAAATTAGTATTGGCTGATCAGATTGTAACGAAACCACGAAAGACACCACGCTCGGCAGCGACAACTGCCTTGCCTGATATTCAAGGAGATCGATAAATCCGGCGGTAACGATGGTTCGATGATGTTAACCATGATGAAAATGAGGAGTAACAAAATGAAAAGATTTGCTTTGATGACAACAATCGCTCTGATTTGCCTGCTGTTCTCGGCTTGTCAAACGACCGGCACGACCGCGACAACCACGCGGCAAACCGAGACAACCACCGAGACAACCCGCGAAACGACCGTTGCGCCAACAACCATACCGTCGGCACCGACAACCACACAGTCGGCAAGCGAATTGCAAGCTGTGCCTTGGAGCTTAGCAGCGGATGGCGTGATCAACGGATTTTATCTGGATTTTCTCTATTATTCGAACTTGCTTGCCGATACGGAATACCCATCGATCGGAGAACCGATGATGCCGCTTGAGATGGCACCGTCATTGGTCGAATCAATGATGGCTGTAGAGGGTGCGCAAGACAACGCCGAAGTGCTTGCTGCCTTTGCCTTGTGCCGTGACACCTACCTCGTGCTGCTGAATTACCAACAAGACGGCAGCAATGCCAATTTGACTGCGGCCAAAAATGCCCTTGCTACGGCGATTTCCGAATTTGGCGTTTACTATGGTCAATAAAGATATTATAAGACTGTAAGATTGAAAACGACCAGACAACCAAGTATTATTATAGTGGCAGCGCGACGCTGTACACCACCAACGCCAACAACAATCTGCTGACCGAAAACATCCTCGACCTGGGCGGCAGCATCGTGGCCTCGCTGCGCTTTGCCGATCAGTACGAGAGCACGCCCGACCCCTACGCCAACCAATATTTCTTCTACAATTAAAAAAATCTAGCCTTGAGGTGTGTTTTAACGAGGCATTTAATGGCTAATATTGTAGTCCAGTGAATGGAACGTATAATGTTTATTCTGACTAATATTTAATATTATTTGAATAAATGGAGAAAAGCTAGTGAAAAATATAAAACATCACAAAAAATTACTTATCATCGCTTTATGCCTAATATTGATCTTTTCAATAATTGCTGGCTTTTGCATTATTTTTGCCGAATCAATTGGTGACGCATACCTTGAAAAGTATGATAGAACCCAAAATCCGGATGTCGCTGCGGATATTGCTTCAAACGCATCAAATTGGTATGAATTCGCGTACAATTTAAATAAAAGTGATCGAGTTCTTTCCAAGCTGGTTAAACTATATCTGATAAGTTTTAATGAAGAAAAATATGTGGAATACTACCCCAAATTGACTGAAGTGAAAGACTATGAGCAATACATTACGGGTATTTCTCTTGTTGTGTATGAGGCGACATATCTATGCTCGTTTCTTGACATAAACGGATTCAATAAATTTTCTGAATTATTTGATAAGTCAGTTCATAATGGAGAGAATGTAGAAGCGATGAAAATTGCATTAGCGAGATTGGTTTACAGCACTTTAGAAAAAGGTGAACTTCAATGGGCCATAAGTCAGTGTGAAGTATTGATCGACATAAACAATAATGACATGGTAAATGTCCCAGGCTTGTTAATGCTCATGAGTGAAGCCTACACAAAATTGGGTGATTCTGAGAATGCGCAAAGGTGTGAAGATTTGATTCGGGAAATGGAAGAATCGTACTTTGGTGAATCGAGCTCATATCAATAAACATATTGTAATGGCATGCCCAGAATAACGTATTGCAGCTAACCCTGCTCTCCAGTTCGACTCCCACAGCTGTTCTTGACGGAAAAAGAGCGACACAGTTTCATCAAGGTTTGCAATATGACAATGTTTTACGTCACTATTTGTATTATGTTGGAATTGATAATGTGAAGAATAGTAAATATGGAAGCATGGGGGGCACGAAAATTAGCATACAAACTTCAAATACTTATCCTGTAACGACAATCGACATTTACGATGCAGCAGCAAAAGAACAGTTTAAATCTAATGTAAAAGCGATATTCACAGTAAAAGCAATAGGTGTGGTTTTAGGGGGATGGCTGTTGGAATCTTAGCGTCTCCAGTTGGATCAGCAGTTGCTGGCGGATGTTGTCTTATTGGAACAACAATTGCATCTTTAATACTTGATCAAGAATTGATTGATAATACAGGACGAACCGCTGACTCCTCATTTATTTATGGGAGTACCAGCACTATTTCGGAACTAATCGCACTCCAGGTTAGCTGATAATCAAACAAAAGAGCAAATAAAACAGGATTCCCCCATGTGATGCCATCAAGCGCGTTCCGCAGGCCGAAGGCCGAGGACCCGTTCAAGCGACTGGCGCACATGGGGGAATCCTGATTCATTCTTGCTCTTTTATCTGATTATCCATCTCGGCCGCCAGCGCCATGCGCATCTGAATATTGACCAGATTTGCCGGCGATAAGCTCAAAGCATTGCAGAGGAGCAGAACTTTTCTTATACTGATATTGTTCTGACCGCTTTCCATGGTGCTGATATAGGATAAATTGGCCGCGGAAAAGCGGGCCAGATCGCCCTGCGAGGTGCCGCTGATCTCGCGGAGCCGGCGAATGATGCGTCCGGTGTGCAGGGACATTGAGTTTCGGTGCCGAAAAATGGCAACACTGAGTTCGCCTTGCTGCAGGATCAGTCGCATGGGCACACCCGCCGTTTCTTTAAGATACCGTCATTATAATGCTTTGGCAATCAAAGCACAACCACGGAGAGGAAATTTTCATGTCAACAGACCATCTGGTTCATCCGGGAGAAACACCACAATTCGAAGAGGTCGCCGTGCTGGCGGGCCTGGTTTTAAGTTCTAACCCCGCGGCGTTGGAAGAGGCTGACCGCTCGATGGCCGAGCTGGCCGAATTGGCCCGGACGGCCGGCGCCCGCGTGGCCGGCAGTCTGCTGCAGCGTCGACAGTCGCGCGATCCGGCCTGCCTGCTCGGCAGCGGCAAAATCGAAGAGCTACGCGCGGCGTGCGAGGCGCTGGATGCTGGTCTGATCATCTTCGACGAAGAACTGTCGGGGTCGCAGATCCGCAACATCGAAAAAATGACCGATCGCAAGGTCATCGACCGCACGCTGCTGATCCTGGACATCTTTGCCGGCCGCGCCCAGAGCCGCGAAGGCAAGCTCCAGGTCGAGCTGGCCCAGCAGCAATACCGGCTCAGCCGTCTGGTCGGTCTGGGCCAGTCGCTGTCGCGGCTCGGCGGCGGCATCGGCACGCGCGGCCCCGGTGAAAGCAAGCTGGAAAGCGACCGCCGCCACATCAACCGCCGCGTCACCTTTCTCAAGCAGACCTTGGCCGAAGTGGGCGAACGCCGCGACCGCACCCGCAAACAGCGTCAGGAGAACGATATTTTGACGTTGGCGGTGGTCGGCTACACCAACGCCGGCAAATCAACGCTGATCAATCGCCTGTGCAACACCGACCTGCTGGCTGCTGACCAGGTTTTTGCCACGCTCGACCCCGCCGTGCGTCGCCTGCCGCTGGAAAACCAGAGTGAGGCGCTGCTGATTGACACGGTCGGATTCATCCGCAAACTGCCGCATCAGCTGATCGACGCCTTCAGCTCCTCGCTGGAAGAGGTCTCGGGAGCCGACGCCATCTTGCAGGTCATCGACGCTTCCGACCCGGACGCCGCCACCCACATGGCGGTGGTCGAAGAATTGCTGACCCGCCTGGAAGCAGCCGGCAAGCCGCGCCTCTTGGTTTTCAACAAAACCGACATCGGACCGGCTGATCAGGCCGATCCCGATCAGATCGACATCGAGCCCGCCGGCCTGGCACCCGAATTGACCGCCAATCTACCGACGGGCCAGCGCCAGCAATCCTTTCTGGTGTCGGCGTTGACCGGGGAGGGCATCGAGCCGCTGCTGCAGGCGATCGGCGAACTGGCCGCCCGCGATCAGGTCGCGGCAACATTGCTGATCCCCTACACCTCGGCCGGACTTCTGGATTTGGTTCGCCAGCACGGCCGCATCGACCAGCTCGAATACCTGGCGGAGGGGATCGCGGCGACAATTCGCATCAAATGTAGTCATTTCAGTCCTTTACGACCCTTTATACATCTTGCGGAAAAACCCGAAAAGCGTTAGACTGATCATATTGTTTGAACATCAAATTTTATTTGATCGGTCGAGGGGGTATCAGCCGCCAGGCGTCTGTGAATGAATGATTACGAAAAAAAAGTCAATGTCCTGCTATTAGACATCTACGATAAAATCCTGGTAACCGAGGAAAAAGCCCTGAGCAAGGGCATCTTCGGCGATATTTCGGTTGCGGAAATGCACACGCTCGAAGGCATCGGCCTGTACGGCAACCGCACGATGAGTGAAACGGCGGCAACCCTCGGGATCACCACCGGCACGCTGACTGTCGCCATCGATCGACTGGTCCGCAAGGGCTACGTCGAACGTAACCGCGACAAGATCGACCGCCGCGTCGTCCGAATCGAACTGACCAAAAAGGGCAAACTGGCCTTTCGGATGCACAACAAATTCCACACCCTGCTCGTCGACCGGCTGGTTTCGCCGCTCGACGACAATCAGCAGCAGGTGCTGCTCGACACGCTCAACGGCATTCACGACTACATCAGTGAGCAGTATCAGCGCTATTTGATACCCAAAAACCAGGGAGGGCAAATCGATGCCTGAAGATCAACGCGACTTGATCTATGACAAAGTTGTCAAGACCATCTCAGATGTTTCCGGCCACTCAGCGATAGATATCAACGGCCAGACCGAATTGTTTGTGGATCTGTCATTGGATTCACTGGCACTATTTGAAATTGTCATCGAATTGGAGGAGTCCTTTGACATCAGGATCTCCGACGAAGATGTTGATAAGATCAAGACAATTGATGATATCGTCAATTACATAGAACGGCACGAGCCAGCCGGAAAGTAGGAAATTCCATGCAAATTATCCAAGGACCGCAGTATTACAGGGTGCGCCCTTTTAACGACCTGCGCGAAATGCTGGGTCAAAGCGTCAAATTATTCGGCGATATGACCGCCTTCCGTTTTCGCGAACAAATGAAAGATGAGCCGGTCACGCGTACGTACCGCGAGTTTTACGACGATTGTCAGGCCCTGGGCACGGCGTTGCTCAATCTCGGCCTGGGCGGTGGGCGGCTGGCGATCGTCGGCGAGAACAGTTACCCGTGGTGCGTGGCCGATGTGACGGTCATGAACGGCATCGGCGTGGCGGTCCCGCTCGACCGCATGCTGCCGGAGGACGAGCTGATCAGCCTGCTCGACCGCGGCGAGGTGGACACGCTGTTTTACGACGCCTCCTTTCACGACATGGTCGAAAAGGCCACGGCGACGCTGCCACGCCTCAAGCACCTGATCTGCCTGCGTCCCGACCGCATCAAGCAGGGCGAGGGCATCGCCTGGGCGGCACCCGACCAGCCTGCCGGTGACGAGCGTTCGTTTTATTCGCTGCCCGATCTGCTGAACACCGGCCGCCAACAGTTGACCGACGGCGACGCCAGCTATGCCGCGCGGGCGATCGATGCCAATGCGCTGGCCTCGCTATTATTTACCTCGGGCACGACCAGCGCGTCCAAGGCCGTCATGCTCAGCCACCACAACATCTGCGCCGACATCCGCGGGCTGGCCGGCGTGGTCAAGTTTCCGATCGGCATGCGCATGCTGTCGGTGCTGCCGCTGCATCACACCTTCGAAAACACCTGCGGCCTTTTCATGGGCCTTTACCTGGGCGCTGAAATCCACGAATGCGACGGACTGCGTTACATCCAGCAGAATTTGCAAGAGTACGGCATTGACATGGTCATCGGCGTGCCGCTGCTCTTTACCAACTTTTACCTGAAAATCCAGGACAGCCTCAAGAAGGCCGGCAAAGACAAGCTGATCGCCAAAATGATTCCGATCACCCAAGCCCTTCGCAAGGTCGGCATCGATCTGCGGCCGGTGCTCTACAAGCAGATCCTCGCCGGTTTCGGCGGCCGCCTGCGCCGCGGCATCTGCGGCGCCGCGCCCATCGACCCCGAGGTCATTCGCTTTCTCGACGCCGTCGGCCTGCACATCTTGCAGGGCTACGGCCTGACCGAGACCGCGCCGGTCGCCTGCGGCTGCAACTCCAAGGTCTTTATCCCCGGCACGGTCGGCCTGCCGCTAACCGGTATGTCGATCGCCATTGACACCGAAACACCCGGCGAGCCGGGCGAGATTCTGATTCGTGGCGAAAACGTCATGCTGGGCTATTACCAGGATCCCGAGGCCACCCGCGAAGCCATTGACGATGCCGGCTGGTTCCACAGCGGTGACATCGGCTGCATTGATCCCAAGACGTCCTGCGTCACCATCACCGGCCGCGTCAAATCGATGATCGTGCTGAAGACGGGCAAAAAGATTTTCCCGGAAGAAATCGAGCACCTGATCAGCCAGGCCGGTTTTATCAAGGAGTCTCTGGTTTGGGGCGATCAGGATGACGCGGGCGAGGTCGTGATCAGCGCCAAGCTGGTCGTTGACAAGGACGCGCTGGAAGAGAAGACCGGCAAACAGGCCGACGACATCACCATTGGCCAGCACCTCGAGCAGCTGATCCGCGACATCAACGCCATGATGCCGTCTTTCAAGGGCATTCGCCAGTACGTCTTCAGCTTTCAGGAGATGATCAAGACCACCACGCTCAAGATTCGCCGTCCGATCGAGATCAAGCTGTTGTCCGAACTGATGGCCAAGCGCAAGATTAAATGGCGCGAATTGACCGGCAAAAACATTGACGAGATTAAAACACCGGCGCCGGAAGGTGGCAGCAATTCCGCCGGCCAGACAGCAGGAGGTATTTCCAGTGGAAAATGATCAAATCTCGCTCCATTTCGCCTTTATCATCAATCCGACCGCCGGACGATTTCACATTGCCGATCTGGAAAAGCGCATTCACGGCGTTTTCGACGCCCAGTCGATTCATACCGCCGAGGTGATCATGACCGACCGCAGCGGACACGCCAGCCAACTGGCCGCCGATCTGGCCAGCCGCTTTGGCGCTGAGCTGGTCGTCGTGGCCTGCGGCGGCGATGGCACGGCCAACGAGGTGGCCAACGGCATTGCCGGAACCACAGCGGCGATGGCCATCCTGCCGATCGGCACGGCCAATGACTTTGCCCGCGCCGCGCTGTCCACGACCAACCCGGACAAGTTGCTGAGCATGATCATGGCGCCCAAAATCCGACCGATCGATGTCATCGAGGTCGATGATCGCATCTGTCTGAACATCGCTTCACTGGGCTTTGACACCAAGGTGCAAAAGGCCGCCTCGGCCATGACAGCAAAAATCCGTTGGCTGGGCAGTCTGTCCTATCCGCTGGCCATCGTCAAATCCTTGTTCGGCGACCGCCAGTACCCGATGCATTACAGCCTCGACACCATCGACTTCAACGGCAAACCTGGCAACATCGAGGGCGACGCGCTGTTTATTCTGGCCGCCATCTGCAATGGCCGCTATTATGGCGGTGGCTTCAACCCGGCCCCGCAGGCCAGCCTGGATGACGGGCGTCTGGATTTCTGTCTGATTGACAGCCTGCCGCTGCGGCGCATTTTACCGCTGATCCCCAAATACAAAAAGGGCCGTCACATCGGTGATCCGGCCGTTCATTGCTGGCAGGTGACCGGTGGCCGCATTGAGGCGCCGACGGGCAATCTGCTGGGGAACCTGGATGGCGAAGCCTTCGAAAAACCGTCGATCGACTTTGCCATTATCCCCTTGGGCTTACGTTTCGCTTTTTACTGATTCGGGGGTCTCAAAGACCCGCGGGATCTTCTTTTCGCGGAAGCGCGTCTGCATCCAGTCGGTCAGTGCTTTGGCCATGCCGGTGACATCTTTGAAGTCGGCCGGGTCAAAGGGCTTGCCGAAGGTCAGGATGATCTCACGGCGCTGACGGGTGATCGGGTCTTTGCCTTGCGGCAGCTTCATGTGACGGTTAAAGACCTCGTAAGCCCCGTCCAGAAAGACCGGCAGCAGGGGCGCTTTGCTTTTCATGGAAATAAAAGCCGCGCCATCCATAAATTTACCCAGACGGCCATCGGGAGAGCGCGTGCCCTCGGGGTGAACCAGCATGATGAAGCCTTCTTCAACCTTGCGCTTGGCGATGATCAGGCCGCGCACCGGGTTGCCGCATTTGTCGATCGGAATAGCCCGACCGACCCGCAGAATCAAGCGGCCGAAGATGCCGTGGCTGGAGCCCAGCTCCTGATTGGCGATGCAACTCATCACTTTAAAGTGCTTTTTGGGGAGATAGGACCCGATCAGCATGCCGTCGACGTAGGTCTCATGGTTGGCGGCAATGACATAAGGCGGTGTCTTGGGGATGTTCTCCAGGCCTTCGGCGCGCAGCTTGACCGTCAAGCGGGCGACCGTCAAGCCGAGGCCGTAGGTGATCTTGCCGACGAGGCCTCTTTTCAGCGGATATTTTTTATCAAATTTGGCGGCGGAAGGCTGGATCAGGGCCCTTCCGGTCGCACCAATACTGTTCATGCTCAATTCCTTTTGTCCTCCGGTTTTCTGGCATCGAAAATGGCTGTCCGGCTGGCGGAACAGCATCTCTCAGTTGCAGGATATCATAAATATTGCTAGAATACGATAGTTAGGTTTATCAATTAACGTATCGTTCATGAGTTGAAAAACGGTTCGAGTCAATCGCACAGGAGTCAGCATGACGCAAAATAAACCGATCCCTGAAAAATCCTATCGCCCGGAATTTGGCTGCTCGGTCAGTTTCCGTGTGCGCTATTATGAAACCGATGCCATGCAGATCGTGCACCATTCCAACTACCTCCGCTGGTTCGAGGTCGGCCGGACCGAATACCTGCGCGCCGCGGGCATGACCTACCGCTCGCTTGAGGACATGGGCCTGGGCTGCCCGCTGGTCGGTTCGCGCTGCCGCTACCACAAGGCCAGCCGTTATGACGATCTGGTCACGGTTCAAGCCTGGATCAAGCATTACACCGGCGTCCGCCTGACCATGGGGTATATCGTCTGGGTCGACGGACAGCCGATCTGCGACGGCGAGACCGATCACGCCTTTGTCATGAACGGCCGGCCGGTCTCGGTCAGCCGCTGCCTGCCGGATATTCACGCCGGCATGTTGGCGCATCTGGAGCTGGACCGCGAAAACCAACCGCACTTAGAGAGCTAGGAGGACGCCATGCGCATCCTGTACAGTACCAGCCGAAGTGCCTTGCGCGACCAGTGCCTGCGCGAAGTCTGCGGGCTGACCGCGCAGTGGCCGGATCGGCGCGCGATTCTGATCGTTCCCGAACAAACCAAAATGGATATGGAACGCGATTACCTGAGCTGCTCGGGCCAGGGTGGGCTGATGATGGCCGAAATCCTGAGCTTTCGCCGGCTGGCCTGGCGCTTGCTGGGCGAAATCGGTCAACAGCCGCGGCAAAGCATTGATGCCGTCGGTCAAGGCATGCTGATTCACAGGACCCTGGTTCGCAACCAGGCCGATTTACACTCGTTCGGGCACCTGGCCGATCGGCCGGGCTTTATCAGCCAAGCCGCCGCCGCGCTGGGCGATCTCAAGCGCTACCAGATCGACGCGGCGCAGCTGCTGGCAGCCAGCCGGACGGCGGAGGACAAGGCCCTGCAGGACAAGACCAATGATCTGGGCATTTTGCTGCGCGGCTATGACCAGGCTTTGGCCGAGAGCGGCTTAAGCGATGCCGAGGATGATCTCAACTTGCTGGGCGAGGTGCTGAGTCAACTGCAAAAACTGCCGGTCGAGCGCTGGGCGTGGCCCTTCAACCGGCTGACGTGGCTGCGGAGCGCCAGCGTTTGGGTGTCCGGATTTGGCGAGCTGCGCGACTTTACCCCGCAGGAGGACGCCATCCTGCGGGCGCTCCATCAGCTGTGCGCCGACATGACCCTGACCGTGGCGACCGACCTCCTGCCTTTCGACCGCCTGGCGGTCGAAAGCGGCGCTGACTGCTTTTTGCCAGGCCGCAAAACCGTGTGGCGCCTGCTGCAGGACAACCCGGGCAGTCGGACCGAGCTGATTCCCGATCCCGTCAGCGGTCACGGCGCGGTGATCGCCGCCTGTTTCCGCGAAGGCCGTCTCTGCCTGCCGCCGGATGATGCCGGCCGTGCGTGGCTGCGGCTGGTCCGCGCCGATGGCCTCGATGCCGAGCTGTCCTGGGTCGCGGGCGAAATTCGCCGGCTGGTGCAGCTGGATGGTTATCGCTACCACGATATTGCCCTGGCGGTCTGTGATTTGCCGGGTTACACCTCGCGCCTGCGCGCAGTCTGCCGTGAATACGGCGTGCCGCTGTTTCTCGACGCCGGCCGCCCCTTGAGCGGCACGCCGCTGATGCGCTTTGTTCTGGCGCTGTTGGATATTGGCCTGCACAACTGGCCGATGTCGGCCATCCTGACGGCGTTGCGCTCCGGCTTGACACCCCTCGATCCAGCCGAAATTGACCTGCTCGAAAACGAGATGCTGGCGCGCGGCATCCGGTCGAACCGGCTGCTGGACGACGCGCGCTATGCCGGCCCGGCCAGCCTGGCCAGCCGCGACAAGGCCTTCCGGCCCTGGCAGGCGCTGCTGACCGAGCTGAAAAGTAACGACAGCGGCACGGCGAAATGCTACGCGCTGCATCGCTTTTTGGTTGATTATGGTCTGGCTGACCGCATCGAAAAGCGAGCTGCCGACCTGACCGCGGCCGGCGAAACCGACGCCGCTGTCGCCCAGGTTCAGTCCTGGAACGAACTGCTGCGCGTGCTTGAACAAATGGCCAAACTCAACGACGACCAGCCGCTGTCCTTGCAGACCTTCCGCGATCTGCTGGCGGCCGGCATCGAATCCGCCGGCGGCAACGTCATCCCGACAGCCATTGATCAGGTCGCGGTTGGCGATCTCAAACGCGCCATGCTGCGCCAGCCCAAGGTTTTGTTCATCGTTGGCGCGACGGCGCGGGCACTGCCGCCCGGCCTGCCGCCGGAGGGCTTGCTCAAGGACCAGGACCGCCAGACGCTGTCCGGCCTCTTGAACCGCCAGCTGCCCAGCAGTGTGCGTGATCAGGCCTTCGCCGACGCCTTTGTGCTGGGCACCCTGCTGACCCTGCCGTCCGACCGGCTTTGTCTGACCTCGCCGATGCAGGAGGTCTCCCCCTGGTTCAAATGGCTGGCGGCTGATCAGCCGGAGGCTGTAACCGTTGTGCCGCCAGCGCCCGATTGGCAGGATGGCCGGCTGAATGCCGTCCGCCCGGCGTTTGGCTATCTGCTCAGCCGCAGCGCCACGGGCGCGGCTGTCAGTGCGGGTTGGCTGGCCGTCGGGCAGGTGCTGCGCGAGGCGGGTCAACCGATAGCAGACGGCATCGACTGGCTGCGCCGCGCGGTGCCGGGGGCGACCAAGGCCGTGCGTATTCCGCCGGAACTGGTGCGTGCGCTTTATGCCAGCACGCCGGTCATGAGCATCTCGCAGCTCGAAAAGTACGCCGGCTGCCCGTTTTTGCATCTGGCAACCTACCTCTTGGCTTTGCAGGAGCGGGAAATCTGGGCGCCCGAAGCGGCTGAAGCCGGCTCGCTACTGCACGGCGTGGTCGAATTGGCGGTCGAAGAGCTGCGGCAGTCCCTGTCTACGCTTGATCCGGCCGATCAGGCAGCTCGGCAGACCATCCTGAGCCAATGGCTCGCGGACGGGCTGAACCAGCGCGTTCTGGCCTGGATGAAAGCCGCCGCCGATCGCGATCACTTGCAGGTTTTCTTTGACCGCGGCATTCAGGCTTCGATCGGCCGCCGGGTTCGCCGGCAGGCCAAGGCATCGCTGGAAGCCATTCTGCGCCAGTATCAAAAAGACACCTTCCAACCGGCCTTTCTGGAGTGGACCTTTGGCCCCAAGGCAAGCGACCACCTGACCCTGACGCTGGCCGACGGCACCCTGCTCGCCTTTCGCGGCAAGGTCGATCGCGTCGATTTGCGCAGTGGACCGGAGGGGCAGGTTTTTCGGATCATTGATTATAAGAGCGGCGACAAGCAGGCCGATTTTGAAGACCTCTATCACGGCCTGGCGCTGCAACTGCCGGCCTATCTCGAGGCCTTTGCCCAAAACCATCCCGACTGCCAGGCGGAGGATGCCGCCTACTTCCGGTTTAATCGTCCGATGTTCAAATTGGCGGCCGGCGCCCGTCCCGATCCGGCGCAAATCCAGGCCAAAATCGAAAAGGACTTTGTGCTGCGCGGTCTCAAATTACCGCCAAAGGACCTGACCTTGCTGCGTCGCCACACGCTGCGCAAGGCGGGCGAACTGGCGGGCTGCCTGCTCGGCGGCGACTTCGCCGTCCAACCGCGCAAACTGCCACAGAAGCGGCCGGCCTGCGATTACTGCGTTATGATGGCGGTCTGCGGATTTGACGGCAAAGCCAGTGGTTATCACTGGCTTGAACCCTTGTGCGGCCAGGCTTCGAAAAAACGGGAAGAACTGCTTATGCGCATCAGCCCAAGCGAAGCCGAGAAGGAGGACACCGACGATGCAGCACACACCTGAACAAGCCGCAGTCATTGCCTCGCCGCCCGGCAACCTGCTGGTTTCGGCTGCCGCCGGCTCGGGCAAAACCGCTGTGCTGACCGATCGCATCGTCAGCCGCATCATAGCCGGTGACCTCGATGTGCGCGGCGTTTTGGTCATGACCTTCACCGAAGCGGCCGCCCGCAACATGAAGGACAAAATCGAAAGCAAGCTGCGGGCAGCGTTGGGCGAGACCCGCGAGCCTGGCGTCCGTCAACGCATCAACCGCCAGCTGTCCCTGCTGTCGGGCGCGGCGATTTCGACCATTCATGCCTTCTGCCTCGATGTCATCCGCAATTTTTACCCCTGTGCCAAGGACGATCAGGGGCAGCCCCTGATCGAACCGGGCTTCCGCGTCGACGATGGAATTGAAGCCGATTTGCTGCTGCGCCTGACGCTGGATGAGGTTCTGGCCGAACAGTATGAAACCATCGATCGCGCCAACGCCGGCGAGGACGATGCCGACTTCAGCCCCGAGCGGCAGTTTGCCTTCTACCGCCTGATTGATGGGTACGGCAACAATGGCGGCGATCTGCCGGTGCGCGAGCTGATCTTGAACCTGCACCATTTTTTGCGCAGTTTGCCGGATTATCAGTCGCAAATTCAGCTGTGGCTCGACGGTCTGCGCGCCGCTGCCGTCGATTTTTCTGCCAGCCCGCACATGGCGGCGCTGCTGCGCATGCTGCGGCTGCTCCTCGACCGGGCCCTGGATCAACTCGATGAAATGGAGGGGCTGCTGGCCGGCGGCATTCAATTTATCAAGGATGCCAATCGCAATCAGGCTTACCAAAAACAGTTCGACACTGCGCTGCAAACCCTGCGCCGGCTCGACGCTGCGCTCAACGATTCGCCTGACTGGGATGGCATCCGTGCCTTGACCGCCGGCTTGACCGCCCTTGAGCTGCCCCGCGCGAACAAGGCCGACAGCCCGGAAAAACAGGACTTCATGGCGCTTTTCTGCCAAACAGCCAGTGAGGTGATCCATGGTCTGTCGGGCGCCTGCGGTACCCAAAAATGCCGTCAGCACTTTATTTTCAAGACGCAACACATTTTCAACCTGAGCGCTGCCGAAATCGAAGCCGATATTGCCGCCCAATTGCCGGCGGTGGACGAGCTGTTCAGTCTGGTGCTTGGGCTGGACCGCGAGTATGACCGTCGAAAAAAGATTGCCGGCATGATCGACTTCAGCGATTTCGAGCATCTGGCCCTGGCCATCCTGCGCCAAGATGAGGCGCGGCTTTACTATCGCGGGCGTTTTGCCGAGGTCTATGTTGACGAATACCAGGACACCAGCAGCATCCAGGAAGAAATCATCCGCGCGGTCAGCGACAACAATTGCATCATGGTCGGCGACATCAAGCAAAGCATTTACCGCTTTCGCCATGCCCGCCCAAGCATTTTTATCAGCCGCGCGCAGGCTTATCAATCAGGTGAAGCGGGCGTTCTGCATGAGCTAAACATGAATTTCCGCAGCGTCGCCGGCATCCTCGCCGCGGCCAACGACCTCTTCGAGCAGATCATGTCGACCGGTGCCGGCGAGATCGATTACGACGAGCGGCACGCCCTGAAGCCGCATCGCCCGGATGCTGCTGCTCCGCAGCCGGTCACGCTACTGCTGATCAACCGTCAGCCGGCGGTATCTGAGATTGAGGATGAGGACGACGAGCAGGACGAAAGTCCACCGAGCGCGGAGGATACAGCGAGCGATGAGCCTGACGCCATCGGGCTCGAAGACCTTAACCGCTATCAGCAGGAAGCGCTGGCCATCGCCCACACCATGCGTCAGCTCAATCAGCAAGGCACCGCCTGGCAAGACATGGTGGTGCTCAGCCGAACGCGCAGCATCGGCCAGGTCTGCCGCGATCAGCTCGAAAGCCTCGGCATTTCTGTGCAATCGGACATGGCGGCATCCTTTCTCGACAGCCCCGTCATGCGCCAGCTGGAGGCGCTGCTGCACCTGCTCGACAACCTGCGACAGGACATTCCGCTGGCGGCGGTGCTGCGCGCCGAGGTCTGCCAGGGCGGGTTTGCAGATGAGGAACTGCTGCAAATTCGACTTTTCGCGCGCGAACAGCGCCCCGACGCGGTTTTCTTTCACCAGGCCGTGCTGGCCTACGCGGCGGATGGCCCCGATACCAGCCTGCGCGCCCGACTGACAGACACCCTCTACTGGCTGGGGCAGCTGCGCGAGCAGGAGCAAATCCTGAGCATTGGCGAGCTGATCGGCCTGATCTTCGACCAGTCCGGCTGGCTGGACCGCCTGGCAGCATACACCAACGGCAGCGACGAAATTCGCCATTTACGCCAGTTCCAGCAATGGGCCGAACAATTCGAGGCTCGTCGCCCGCGCGGTCTGCACGCCTTTGTCGGCTACATCGACAGCCTGCGGACCCGCGGTTCGGTTGACTCACCCTTTGCCGCAGCTGACGCGGGCGAGGACGCTGTGCGCATCATGACCATTCACAGCAGCAAAGGTCTGGAATTCAAGGTGGTCTTTCTGATGGGCACCGGTTACGACCTGACGCCCAAGGACAGCAACGACGCCTTGTTGATCAGCGAAACATTAGGCCTGGGCATGGATTTCGCCGATCCCGAATTGCAGGTTCGTTATCCGACCCACCTCAAACTGGCAATGATTGAAGAGCTCAAGGCGGCCGGGCTGGCCGAGGAACTGCGGCTGCTGTATGTGGCTATGACCCGGGCTATGGATCGACTGTATATCGTCGGCTCGGTCAAGCTGACCCCCGGCAAAGCTGATAAACACCTCGCCGCGCTGCTCCGGCAGGCCAGAGTATACGATCGGAGCAGACAGTTGCCGGACTACCTGGTGCTGGCCGGCAAATGCTATCTCGACTGGCTGTTTATGGCGTTGGCCCGCCAACCGGGTCTGGATTTGGACTGGCTGGAAACGGGTGAGTTTCCAGTGGGCGAGACAGGCACACCAATCTGGCGCTTGGAAATGCGGCAATTCGAAACATTGCAAATTGAGGCGGCTGCCTGGGCACGCCCGCTGGCGCAGCCAACGCTGACCGCCGATCCCGCGACGCTGCTGCAAAGCGTTCTCGCGCCTGGCACACCTGAAATTGACGACTTGACCCCCGCGCTTCGTCGGTGCATTGTCGATCCCTATCGCTTCGAACTGGCCGCCCGGACGCCGATCAAACTGACCGTCAGCGAATTGAAGCGCCGCGAACAGGCAGTTGAAATCGACCTGGGCGAGACGGCGCGCGGCATCAGCCTGACGCTGCACGAATGGTCGCCGCAGGCGACCGAAGCCGGAGCCCTGGCCGCCGATCAGTTGGGCACGCTGCTGCATGCCTTCTTCCGCTATCTTGATCTGCCGACCGCTCGTCGCCAGCCCGATCTAACCGAAATACACCGCCAACTGGCGGCTATGCAACAGGCTGGCATGTTCAGCGACATCGAAAGCGCAGCGCTGGCGGGCTTTGCGGCTGAATTTCTGACGTTTGTCCAATCAGAGCTGGCCGCGCAGATGACGCAGAGCAAAGTTTTGCATGAAGAAATCCCCTTCACGCTGGCGCTGCCGGCCGCGCAGGTCTATAATGTTTTGGCTGGGCTGGCGCCGGAGGACCAGGCGCTGGTGCAGGGCATCATTGACTGCTGGTTCGAGCAGGACGATGGCATCACCCTCGTCGATTACAAGTCAGACCGTCTCCCGACCGAACCGCTGCTCGCCCAGCTCGAGCTGCAAGCCCGCTACAGCGGCCAACTCAACTATTACGCACGCGCCATCCAGGCCGCGACCGGCAAACCCGTTGCCCGCCGCCTGATCTGGCTGATTCGCCAAGGGCGTGCCGTCGAACTTTCAGCACCGGAGGAAAACCAATGACCAAACCAGGTAAAATCGCCCGTGGCCAAGGCATTATTTTCAACGCCCTCGGTCTCACGCACCAATACGCCACGCGCGCCATCCGACCCGGCGACCGTGTGATCGATGCCACCGCCGGCAAAGGATTTGACACCTTTTTTCTGGCCGAACTCGTTGGCGAAACCGGCCACGTCGACGCCTTTGACATTCAGCCGGCGGCCATTGAGCACACCCGTCAGCGCATCACCGCCGCCGGGCTCGAAAGCCGCTGCACCCTGCACCTCGCCAGCCACGACCAGCTGGCTGCCCTCGTCGCGCCGGGGGTGCGCGTGATCGTCTTCAATCTCGGCTATCTGCCCGGAGCCGACCACGTGATTGGCACCAAGGCCGCCAGTACGCTGCCGGCGCTGGAACAGGCCATGAGCCTGCTGGTTCTGGGCGGCATCATCACGATCGGCATTTATTACGGCGGCGACAGCGGCTTTGACGAACGCGACGCCGTGCTGGACTACTTGCGCACCATCGACGTCAAAACCTTCGCCGTCCAAAAAATCGAGATGGCCAACGCGACCAATTGCCCCCCGATCTTTGTTTGCATCGAGAAAATCGGGTATAATGAATGAAGGTGATAATTGACAAACTTTCTCTGTAAGGAGGCCGCAGCAATGCCGCTTGAAATCTTTCACGGCGATGTCACGGAGGTTCATGCCGATGCCATCGTCAATGCCGCCAACAGCGATCTGCAGGAAAGCGGCGGTATTTGCGCTTCGGTCTTTGCGGCAGCCGGGGCTAAAAACCTGCAAAAGGCATGCGACGCCATTGGCAGCTGCGAGGTTGGCATGGCAGTAATTACGCAAGCCTACAATGCGTCAGCCAGTTTCATCATTCATACCGTTGGACCGGTCTGGCTGGGTGGCGGCCACAATGAAAAAGAGCTGCTGGCCAGCTGCTATCGCAACGCCCTGAAGCTGGCACGAAAATATCAACTCAAATCGATTGCCTTTCCGCTGATTTCGGCGGGTTATCACGGCTATCCACAGGATGAGGCGCTGGAAACAGCCGTGATCGAGATCATCCGTTTTTTGCGCTCGAATAAAATGACCGTCTATCTGGTCCTATATTCAGAACTTGGTTGATGAAAAGCAGGCGGGCGATGGCGGTTATTCATTTACTGAGACTTAAGGCCTCAATTCGCGAATAAATTGCAGGAATATGCAAGTCGACTTTCATCACGCTCAGCACCCTGCTTGATTCACAGCTGTTTTAAGGTTATAATTCGATCATTGGAACGACATATCATTGCAATGAGGTGCCGCGTTGAAAAACCAGCCGAGAATCCCCGAAGCCGTTATCAAACGTCTGCCGCGTTATTACCGATATCTGGGCGATCTCCTGAAAATGGGGATCAGCCGAGTTTCATCCAAAGATCTGAGCGCGCGTACCGGCCTGACATCTTCGCAGGTCCGGCAGGATTTCTATTGCTTCGGTGGCTTTGGCATTCAGGGCTACGGCTACGATGTCGAATATCTCTACAATGAAATCCGAGCCATCCTCGGACTGGATAAAAATATGAGTCTGATCATCGTCGGCGTCGGCAATCTCGGCCAGGCGGTTGGCAAATACATGGCCGTCAAGGGTGACGGCTACAAACTGATGGGACTGTTTGATGCCAATCCGGCCAAGGCTGGCCAGGTCATTGCCGATCTCGAGGTTCAGCACATCAATCAACTGGAAAGCTTTATTCGCGAGAACAATATTGACATCGCCGCCCTCGCCGTTCCGGCGGCCAATGCCCGCGACACGGCGGCGATTCTGGTGGCAGCCGGTATCAAGGGCATCTGGAATTTCACCCCCGCCGAACTCAAACTGCCGCCCAGCATTTATATCGAGAATGTTCACATCACGGACAACCTGATGATCCTGGGCTACAAAATTTCCAACAGCCATCAGTAACACATTCTTCGTTAATTAATTAACTAAATCAAGCGCAAATTGAGCCTGAATTGTTAGCCAATCAGGCTTGCTTTTCGTGTTTTTACTCAGGTTGACAATTTCGTAAACTTAACTTGCCTCAGCATCTGCGGGCATGGTAACTTATTCTTCAATACACGTGCAAAATCATACGCGTACAAGGAGAGAGACCATGACGGATCACAGTCTGCTGCAAGTTCTGCTGTCAACCCAGGACGCTAATCCGCTCAATTATGTCAGTGAGGATGACATCCAAAAGATCTCCAGAGAATTGAACTGCTCGAGGTGCCGGGTTTATTCAACCGCTTCCTTCTATGATGAGATTTCCTTGCGCCCGCGCGGCCGGAATATCATCAGGGTGTGCACCAACGCGCCGTGTGAAAACGCTGGCAAAAAGGCCATCCTGGCCGCTTTGGAAGAAGCGTTGGGCATCGGCATCGGCGGCACAACCGACAACCGTCTGTTCACGCTGGAAAGCGTCAATTGTCTGGGGGCTTGTTTCATGTCACCCGCGATCAAGATCAATGACCGCATCTTCGGCGATTTGGCGCCGGAAGACATTTCCGACATCATTGCCCAGTACGAAGGAGGGTTGACCCAATGAGCAAGCTGGTATTCAACACCGATCCCGATTTGTTTCTCGACTTGGCGGGTTATCGTCAGACGGGCGGCTATTCGGCGCTGGCTAAGACACTCCAGGCATTGCCCGAGGTCGCTCTGCGCGAAGTCAAGCTGTCCGAGCTCAAAGGCCGTGGCGGCGCGGCGTTTCCCGTTGGCCTCAAGATCGAGGCGGTTCGCGACAATACCGAGAATGAACGATACATCATCTGCAACGCCGACGAAGGCGAGCCCGGCACCTTCAAGGATCGCTTCATCATGACGCACACGCCCTATCAGCTGCTGGAAGGTATAACCTTGGCCGCCTACATGGCCGGCGCGGCGCAGGGTTTTATCTATGTGCGGCACGAATACCCCGAAGTCCAGAAAATTTTGCGTGAAAGCATCCAAGCAGCCATCGCTGCCAACCTGCTGGGCGAGAATATTCTGGGTAGCGGTTACAGCCTGCGGCTCGAAATCTTCTCGGGCGCCGGCAGCTATCTGTGTGGTGAAGAAACCGCGTTGCTCTCGTCAATGGAAGGCAAAAAGGGCCGACCGCAACTCAAGCCGCCTTACCCGACCCAACAGGGCCTGTGGGACAAGCCAACCCTGATCAACAATGTCGAAACGCTGGCTAATCTGCCCCTGATCCTGGCGCGCGGCGCCGAGTGGTTCCGCAGCGTCGGCACGACCAGCAGCCGCGGCACCAAGCTGATTTCGCTGTCTGGTGACGTCCGCAAACGCGGCGTCTTCGAGGTGCCCTTCGGCACCACGCTGCGTGAGATCATCGAGTCATGTGGCGGCGGCGTCAAACACGGCCGCAGCATCAAGGCCGTTAATATCGGCGGCGCTTCGGGCGTGCTGATTCCGACCAGCCTCCTGGACACGCCGCTGGATTACGATGTCTGCCGCAATGCCGGCATCACCATCGGCTCGGGTGCCATCTTTGTCCTTGACGACACCCGCTCCATTCTCGAAAACGTCCAGAATCGCGTTAAATTTTTTCTGCACGAAAGCTGCGGCAAATGCGTGCCCTGTCGTGAAGGCCTGCGCCAGGCCAACGTGCTGATGGACAAAATCCTGGACGGCCGGGCACAGCCGGAGGACATCGAAACCCTCGAACGTTACACCCGCGTGATCCAGAGCGCCTCCTTCTGCGGATTGGGGCAGGCGGCTGGCAACAGCCTGTCGTCGTCGCTCAATTTTTATCGGGACGAATATCTGTCGATGTGTCTCGAACAACAAGAGGAGGGAATCGCTTGAAAACGCAAGTTAACATCACCATCAACGGCTTCGCCACCGTCGCCGACAGCAATGCCAGTATCCTCGCGGCTGCCAGAAACGAGGGCTTCTTTATCCCGACCCTCTGCAATCACCCCGACCAGCAGGTCAAGGCCAACTGCCGCATTTGTTCGGTCGAGGTTGAGGGCAGCCGCAATCTGGTCACCGCCTGTTCGACCAAGGTGCAGGAGGGCATGGCCATTCACACCAACACGCCCCGCGTCCGCGAGACCATCCGCACCATCCTCGAGCTGATCTTCGCCGACCATCCCCAGGAGTGCCTGACCTGCATCCGCAGCGGCAACTGCGAATTGCGTCAGTTGGCCACGCGCTATGGCCTGAGCGACATTCGCGGCGAGAAAATCAGCAAACTGATGCCGCTCGATTGCTCCACCGCCTCGCTGGTGCGCAATCCCAACAAATGCATCAAGTGCGGCCGCTGCGCCGAGGTCTGCCATCACGTTCAAGAAGTCGGCATTCTCTACATGCACAACCGCAGCAGCGACGCCTGCATCACGCCGGAATACGGCAAGAAGCTGAGCGAGGTCGACTGTGTGCTGTGCGGTCAGTGCGTGCTGGTTTGCCCGGTCGGTGCCATTCACGAAAAGGATGAGTCCGACAAGGTCTGGGCAGCCATCCACAACCCGAAAAAACACGTTGTGGTGCAGGTTGCGCCCTCAGTCCGCGTCTCGATTGCCGAAGAATTCGGTCTGCCGCCGGGCGAAATTTCCATCGGCAAGCTGGTCAACGCCGTCCGCAAACTGGGCGCTGACAAGGTCTTTGACACCGATTTCACCGCCGACCTGACCATCATCGAGGAGGGCCACGAACTGCTGCATCGTTTGCAGAACGGCGGCGTGCTGCCGATGATCACCTCCTGCAGCCCCGGCTGGATCAACTTCATCGAAAAATTCTACCCCGAGCTGCTGCCCCACGTCTCGTCCTGCAAATCACCCCAGCAGATGTTCGGCGCGCTGGCCAAGACCTACTATGCCCAGACCAGCGGTATCTCGGCAGAGGACATCGTTGTCGTTTCGATCATGCCCTGCACCGCCAAAAAGCACGAAGCTGCCCGCCCCGAGATGAACGACAGCGGTTACCGCGACGTTGACATCGTGCTGACCACCCGTGAGCTCGGCCGCATGCTCAAGCATGACGGTATCGATTTCGCCTTCCTGCCGGAGGATTCCTTCGATTCGCCTCTCGGTGAATCGACCGGCGCGGCCGTCATCTTCGGCGCGACCGGCGGCGTCATGGAGGCCGCGCTACGTACGGTTTACGAAGTCGTTACCGGACAGACCCTGGCCAAACTGGAGTTTGATGATGTCCGCGGCATGACTGGCGTCAAGACGGCGGCGGTCGACCTGGCCGGCACCGAGGTCAAGGTTGCTGTCGCCCACGGTCTGGCGCACGCCCGGCAGATTCTGGAGCGGATCAAGGCCGGTCAGGCCGACTTCACTTTCATCGAAGTGATGTGCTGTCCCGGCGGTTGCATTGGCGGCGGCGGTCAACCCTACACGACCAACAACGAGATTCGCAAAAAGCGGATTGAATCGCTCTACAAAATTGACGCCGGGCTGCCGTTGCGCAAATCGCATGAAAACCCCGATGTCAAGCGGCTCTACAGCGAATATCTGATCCAGCCGCTGGGTGAGAAGTCGCATCATCTGCTCCATACAACTTACAAAACAATCGAAAAATAGTCGGAGGAAAACCAACCATGAAACTTGAGGGTAAAGTCGCCATCGTCACCGGCGCAGCGTCGGGCATGGGCCGAGCCATCGCCATCAAATTTGCCGCTGAGGGTGCCAAAGTCGTCGTATCGGATATCAACTACAAGGACGCGCAAAAGGTTGCCGTCGAGATCACGGTTGCGGGCGGCGCTGCCATGGCCATCGAAACCAACGTGACGCGTGAAGACGACATCCAGACGATGATCGACATAACTGTCAAGAAATACGGCACGCTCGACATTCTGGTCAACAACGCCGGTATCATGGACAACTTCGTGCCGGTCGGCGATCTGACCGACGAGCTGTGGGACAAAGTCATGGCCATCAACGCGACGGGCCCGATGCGCGCCATCCGCAAGGCCATTCCGATTTTTATCGCCAAGAAATATGGCGTCATCATCAACATTGCCTCAGCCGGCGGTCTCCTGGGTTCACGCGCCGGCGCGGCCTACACCGCATCCAAACACGCCATCGTCGGTCTGACCAAAAACGTCGGTTTCCAGTACGCTGACCTCGGTATCCGCTGCAACGCCATCGCGCCGGGCGCGGTCAACACCAATATCGGCACGACGATTTATGCGCCCAATGAATTTGGTTTGGCGCGGGCCATGGCCGGCATTCACCTGAGCCCCCGCACCGGCGAACCCGAAGAGATCGCCAGCATCGCGGTTTTCCTGGCCTCGTCCGACGCCAGTTTTGTCAATGCCTCGATCATCATGGCTGACGCCGGCTGGACAGCTTACTGATTTACCGTCGTAAATGGGCATTAAAAAAGCATCTGTCGCCAGATGCTTTTTTGCTTAGCTGATGAGTTCGATCTTCTTGAGTTCGTTGACCGAACTGCCCTCACCGGGCATCCCGGGGCCGAGCACAGTGACCACCCAGGTCGCCTTGACTCGCTGACCGTTGGCGATCGTTTCGACATCAGGAACAATCTTTTTCAGTACGAACAGGTCATAACTGACAAAATCATCACCTGTGATGTAAGCATGCAAGTAGTCGCCCTCAAATGATGTGCCGGTGAAAACGCCAGTCACCACGTTGCCATCGGTTGTGGGCGGTGTTGTTGGTGCCACGGTGGTCGGCGCGGCCGTTGTTTCGGGCGGTGCGGTCGTTGTCGCTTCAGACGTTGATTCGACCGTGACGGCCGCGGTCCCTGAGGTCGTAGCCGAGACCATTTTTATACAGCCACTCATAACGAGCGGCAGGCAGAGCAACAGACAAAGCAGCAGGATTAAAACAGACTTTTTCATCTTAGTATCCTCCGGTCTTTAATAATATGAATTTATCACAAAACGCTGAAATGAGCAATCTGAAGCTGCAGATATCCTGACACCCTGAAAAAATCATGGTTCGCTGATCGCCTTTTGCTTGCGGACCGCACGTGAGCCGGCGGCCTTGTCAATCATTCGCCGCTCCCGGAAGAAGGCCTTGAGAATTTCCGAACATTCAGCAGCCATCACGCCGCCGCACAGCTCGACCTGGTGGTTGAATTTCAGTTCGAAAACATTGGTCACCGATCCAGCGGCACCGGCTTTGGGATCGACCGCGCCGAAAACGACCCGCCGGATACGCGACTGGATGATTGCGCCGGCACACATGACGCAGGGCTCGAGGGTCACGTAGAGGGTGCAGTCGTCCAGCCGCCAGCTTTTTTTGCGCCGACTGGCCTGACGGATGGCGATCATTTCGGCGTGTAAGGTGACGTCCTGCCGGGCTTCGCGCTGGTTGCGGCCGCGACCGATGATCCGGCCAGCGAGGACCAGAACGGCACCGACCGGCGTTTCGTCCGCAAGTCTCGCTTTTTCGGCTTCGCCCAGAGCGACCTTCATCCAGTATTCGTCATTGTGGAGCATCGCGCAGCGCCTTTCAGGAGGAAAAAGGCCTCGCGAGCCAGCCCTCCTTGCTTTGATGTTGATTTACCCTTATAATATCATAATGTTATCAGTGATAGAACGATGCCAAAGGATGGTTTGATATGGCTTTAAAAGATGGTAGATGTCCGAATTGCGGTTCGATCGTGCATTTGGAGTCCTCAGCGCAGCGGGGCCATTGCCTGTTCTGCGATATGGTTTTTGACAATGCGACGGCTTTCTCGATTGCCGCCAACCCTCAGGGTGTTGTATTCCCCAATGAAACACAGCCGCCCTATGAAGGGCCGAGTCTTGATGTGCGCGCCAATGGAATAGCTGTCAAAAGCAGCCAAAAGCAGGTCCAGCCGCCGCCCAAGAAGGCCAATATCCCGGCCTATGTGATCAAGGAAAACAAATTGCCCGACCTCAAACTTTCCGGCAAGACCAAGCTGAAGTTTTATGGCGCGGCCATCGGTCTTATTGCCATTATCGTCGCCATTGCCCTGCCGCTCACCATCAGCCGCGACGAGGCCCGCGCGAAACTCCTGGCTGCCTTGCCCGCGTTGTCGTCAGCCTTCACAATTGATCCGGCCGCCAACGCCACCATTCGTTACCAGGGCAATGATTATGTGCTGATTGCCACCGGTGAACCGGTCACCAAACCGGCCGCCATTGCCTTCTTCAAGGCCTATTGTGAGAAGCGCGCGGAGATCCTGAATATCGATCTAAACAGTGACGCCGTCTACTCTCAGGTTACCATCAAACTGGCGACACCCGATGGCGGTTGGCTGATCAGTCAGCCGCAGAATGCGGCCGCTCTCGCCAGCGGTGAGGGTGTTATTGCCCTGACCAAATGATGCCTGATTCATATTCATATAATCGTTTCAGGCCTGTTCACATTTATTCACATTTTAGATGTTAAATGGACAAAGATGTTTGTTAATATTTAAGCATAGCAAGACAGGAATTGCTAAACCTCCTTCTTCATACTTCTCCTCCAAATGTAAAGCAGTTCTGGGAGTGGTGCCCCGGAACTGCTTTATTCTTGCGTAGAAACAGGCTGCTCGGGAGCCTCTTCAGGCGTCTCCAACGATTCGACAGACACGTCCGCCGGCGCTTCCGGCAGCACCAAGTCGCTTGGCTTCACGTCGTCGGCTGTTTCGGTGTCGGTAACAGGTACAATGGCCTTTTTGGCGGCTCGTTTGAGCAAAGCAAATTGGCTGAACGTGCCCAAAATGAACAGGACGCCGGTGCCGATCAGAATCAGGATCAGGCCGGGGCCGCCAAGGGTGTTGTATTGAACGACGGTCTGTTCGAGCGGCCAGTCAAGGATGATGCCACCGACACAAAACGAGACCAGCCAGCCGCCGGCGAAGGCCGAGGTGAGGGCCAGAAAGGCCTTGATGTGCAGGACGCCGAGCGCAGCGCCAGCCAGCATCAGCAGGATGATAAACCATATTTTTACAAAATCAGGGATGGCCGGGAAGATCCGGAGCACCTCATCAGCCAGTAGCAGCATGACACCCGCACCAGCCAGCAGGGCGCCGGCGCGCGGCAGGATACAGAAAAAGCCGCCTAGGACAATCCCGGACAAGAAAGCCGCAACCAACTGATAAACCGGATCTGTAATCATGAGCGGACCCCATTGCAGACCCATAAAATAGCCGCTGACAAAGCCGACCAGCGCCAACCACAATCGTAAAAAACGGCTGCCGGTCAAACACCCGATTAGCGCAAGCAAACCAACAAGGCCAAAAACGGCCATATTCAAAATGGCGTTCAACAAATCCAACATCGTGCACCTCCTGGACATCGGGCTGCTTCTATTTTAGCGCGTTCACGCTTAAAGAGCCAGCCTGCAAGATTCATGTTTTTTTACAAAAAAGCGACAGCGAGTTTCTTGTCAGATCACAGCGACAACGCTAAACTAAAGATTGACTACAATTTTGGAGGAACTTATGAAGAGAATCGTGGCATCATTTTTAATAATCATCAGCTTGCTGTCGGTGCTGAGCGGCTGCCAACCGGCCGCAACGCCAAAGCCAACAACGCAAGCCATTGTCGTGACCAATATCTGGGCTGCGGAGATTTTGTTTGCCCTTGTCGATGAAGACCGCATTACCGGCGTTTCTGCTTGGTGCACCGACGCGACGCTTTCGTCCGTCGCTGCTCAGGCTGCTACTGTGCCAAATCGCGTCAAAACCGGCGAACCTGAGGGCATCGTTGCCTTGAACCCGGATCTGGTTGTTATCGACTCATTTTCCGATGTTGACGGCTCGCTGACCCAAACGCTGACCGAGGCGGGCATCAAGGTCCTGAAGATGGATTCCCCGACCAACTTTGACCAGATCAAGGCCGCCGTCACGACGTTGGCCGCCGCTGTCGACGAACCGGCGAAAGGTCAGGCGATTAACGCCGAAATCGACCAAAAACTTCAGGCCGTTGCAGACAAGCTGGCAGCCTTGAGCGAAGAACAGAAAATGACGACCCTTTATTATGATTCTTCCTATCAGGATGCCGGTATGCTCTGCGCCTACGGGGCCGGATCGCCATTCGATGCCATTGCCACCGCCGCCGGCCTGATCAATGTCTGTGACGCGCCGAATTATTCATCAATCAGCAAGGAGATGGTCGTGGCCGATTGGCAGCCCGAAGTCTTGGTTGTCCCCGGCATCGCCTACAATGCTGACTTCACAGCGACCGAAGATCACGGCGCCTCCGTTATCGCCGAAATCATGGCCAGCGATCTGCTCAAGACGCTGCCGGCCGTCCAAAACAGTCGGGTCTTTGCGGTCACCGCCAAATACGGCAGCTCGACCTCGCAATATATGGCCATTGCGGTCGAAGAACTGGCCGCCGCGGCCTACCCGGATTTGTTTAAATAAATGGCAGGCCGACAGCGCAGCAACTCACCACGGTATCCAGGGATCAGAACCATCCTTTTGATCGGCATACCGGTTTTGTTTGGCTCGGCGCTGGTCGCCGTGGCGCTGGGTGCCGTCAACATCAGCCTGACCGCCATTTTGCAGAGTATTGGCTGGTTCTTCGGGTTACCGGCCGACGGGCTAGCCGAGTCTGACAAGGTCGTCATTCTGGCCATCCGCCTGCCGCGTGTGGCTGCTGCCATGCTGGCCGGCGCGGGATTGGCAGTCTCGGGGACCATCATGCAGGGGGTCTTCCGCAATCCGCTGGCCGAGCCCGGCATTCTCGGCGTCTCCGCCGGCTCGAGTCTGGGGGCGCTGGTCGCCATCTCGGCAGGGGCGACGGCATTTTTTGTCTTGCCGCTCTTTGCCTTCATCGGCGCCATGGTCGCCATGAGCATTATTTTGGCCATTGCCTTTTTCGGCGGCGGCCGGGTCAAAACAGCCAGTCTGGTGATGAGCGGCATGGCGGTCAGCGCTTTTTTTGCCGCCCTGACCTCGCTGACGCTGACATTGTCCAACCAGTACCAAGTCTCCAGCTTCATATTTTGGACGATGGGCGGCCTGGCCAACCGGCGCTGGGATCATGTCCTGGCCGTGCTGGTGCCGGTTGTCCTGACCATCGTCATTATCCTCTACAAGTCGCGCGATCTGGACATTTTGTTGCTGGGTGACGAAGAAGCCCGCGCGCTGGGGGTCACACCGACCGCCACGCGGCTGCTGATGGTGCTCTTGGCCTCGGTCTGCACAGCGTCGGTCGTGGCAATGACCGGTCCGATCGGCTTTGTCGGGCTGGTCATCCCGCACATCATGCGGTTGCTGGTCGGACCGTCGCATCGCACGCTGACGGTGGCCAGCGCCTTTGGCGGAGCCATCTTTTTGCTGCTTTGTGACCTTGTGACCCGCTTGCTTTCTCGTCCGTCCGGCATCGAGATTTCCGTTGGCATAGTCACCGCCATGGTCGGCGCGCCGTACTTTTTGTTTTTGATGTTCAGGTCAATCCGACGGGGAGGGGAATTGTCATGATGCCGCGCATGAACCTCAACACAACCCCAATCAACCTGACCTGTCGCGAACTGGGCTTCCAGGTCGAACAGCCGGCGCCGCGCGCCATTCTGGAGAAGGTTGCTTTTTCGGCCCAAAGCGGCGAATTCATCGGCATCGTCGGCCCCAATGGTTCGGGAAAGACCACCTTGCTTCGCAATCTTGGCGGTCTGCTGTTGCCGACGTCCGGCCATGCCCTGATCAATGACCGCGAGATTCGTTCGATCCGACCGCGCGCCCTGGCCAGATTATGTGCCACGATGCATCAGGATACCGTCATGCCCTTCGCCTTCACCGTGCGCGATGTCGTCATGATGGGACGCCATCCCTACAGCTCACCATTGGCCGCCATCTCTCATGCCGATGAAAACTATGTTGCCCAATGCATGTTAGCCGCCGGCTGCGAGGACCAGGCCGAAAAACTCGTCACGACGCTGTCCGGCGGCGAGCGTCAGCGGGTCATGCTGGCTCGAATACTGGCGCAGGATACACCGCTGCTCCTGCTGGATGAACCGACGGCCAGTCTGGACATTCGCCATGCCAATGAAGTTTTTTTACTGGCGCGTGAGCTGGCAGCGGCCGGCAAACTGGTGATTGCTGCCATGCACGACCTGCGCGCCGCCGCCAAATACTGCACCCGTCTGCTGCTGATGTACGAAGGACAACTGGTTGCCGATGGCGAGCCGGAAGAGGTTCTGCACGAAGGCCACATCACCTATGCCTTCGGCGTCCATGCCGTGACCTTTCGCAACCCGGCCGGACAATGGGACTTTTATGTCGATGACATTTAGGGTATTATTCTAATATGGAAAATGAATCGAAATGGCAATGCAAAGCGTTCGACGAGCTGTCACCGCGAGAAATCTATGATTTGCTGAGTTTACGCAGCAAGGTTTTTGTTGTTGAACAAAAGACCGCGTACCTTGATCCGGATGGCCGTGACAAGCTGGCGCACCACGTTTTTCTGCAAGAGAATGGTAACATGGTGGCCTGCGCCCGACTGCTGCCGCCCGGCGTTGCCTATCCAGAGGCTTCGATCGGTCGCGTGGTTGTCGAGTCATCCAGCCGCGGTCGCGGGGTGGCGCATGAATTGATGAAACAGGCCGTGACGCGCTGCCTTCGGCTGTTCACGGTTGCCACAATCCGCATTTCAGCGCAGTCGCATCTGCAGGGTTTCTACGAACAGCACGGGTTCCGCCCGATAACCGCTGAATACATGGAAGATGACATCCCGCATATCGGCATGTTGTTTGACAAGTCCGCGGCATCCGTTTTGCCGTCCCCCAGCGAGACCGGCAAGGTCCTGCTCGAGGTCAGCTACCTTGGCCACAGTGCCTGGCTGGTGATCACGCCCCATCGTTGCCTGCTCTTCGACTACGGCGCGCAACCCGCAAGGCATCCGAACGGTACGCTTAGCGACGGCGTCTTCAATGCCGATCAACTCCCCGATTTGCCGCTCTATGTTTTTGCGTCGCACAAGCATGGCGATCATTACTCGGCCTATCTGCACAGTCAGATGGCCAAACGGCCCAACACCAGCTTTGTGATGGGGCTGGATACCCAGCCCTCCTGCGCCGACACCGAAACCGCGCCGACCGGGACCTGGCTGGCCTGGCCGCGCGCCGAGATTCGACTGGATGATATGCTGATCATCTGTTCCGGATCGACCGACAGCGGCGTGTCGTTTTTGGTTGAAATGCCCGAAGGGGTCATTTACCATGGCGGCGATCTGGCGCTCTGGGACGAAACAACGTTTTTTCGCCGCGTCTACAAAGAAGAAATTGACTGGCTGGCGCAGAAAGCCGCGGTTCTCGATCGCGTGCCCGACCTGGCTTTTCTGCCGGTTTCCACGTCGGACGGCTATCAGGAAACGCCTCTGCTTGAAGGCCTTTGGTATTTTCTTGACCACCTGGCTCCGCGTGTGATCTTCCCGATGCACGGTCATCATTACGAGTCGCTTTACAGCCGATTCGCCGAGCTGGCAGCTGTCGGTGGCCGATCGCGCGTGCTGGTGCCGCAGAAGATGGGCGATCAGTTTGAAGTCGCCATCTAAAACCAGGCCGGACCGAAAGTAAACAGCACACCGCCCGCCAGGGCTGCCGCGCCGATCAGGATCAGCGGGTGGATTTTGCATTTGCGTTCAACAACAAAGACCGCGATAAAGATCAAAATACTAAGCGGGCTCAACAATTTGAGCGGGTCGCGCACCAGCTCGGCCAGCCATTGATCGATAGCCAGCGAGGTATCGCGCAACAACGAGGTCTGGCCGACCACGAGGGCAGCGCTGACCACCAAACCGGCCACGACAGGGCGCAGCCCGTTGAAAATCGACTTTTTAATAGGATGATCCTGATATTTGAAAAAGAACTTTGCAATCAGCAGCACCAGCAGCAACGAGGGCATGACAACACCGGCACTGGCCACCAGACCGCCAATGACACCGCCATTGACAAAACCAACGTAGGTCGCGGCGTTGACCGAGACCGGGCCGGGCGTCATATCGGCAATGGCCACGACCTCGGCAAATTGGCTGGACGTCAGCCAGCCGTGGCCGATGACATCGGCCTGCATCATGGGAATCATGGCGTAACCGCCGCCGAAGCTGAAGAGGCCGATCTTGAAGAAAACCAGGAAGAGTTCAACGAGTTCGAGCATGATCGTCAATCTCCTCTTCTTTGTCTTGCAGGCTGGCTTCAGGCGCTTCAGGCGGCTTTTTGCGCAGCGACAACAACCAGACCAACCCATAAAGCAGACCCGCCACCGCGCCGGTCAGGATGGCCAAAAGGGCAGGCACCTTGAGGAAGGACACGGCGATGATGGTGGCAGCAGCAATAAACAGCGTCAAAGCATCGTGAATTGATTTTTTGGCCAACCTTAACCCGGCCGCTAAAATCAGGGCGGTGACCGCCGCGCGAACCCCGCGAAAAATGTTTTGGACGACCAGATTGTCCTGAAAACGACTTAAAAAAGCGGCAATGACCAGGATAACCAGCACCGCCGGCAGCGCGCAGCCCAAGAGGCCGACCAGCGCGCCGCGGCGACCGGCCAGACGATGCCCGATAAAAGCCGCCGTGTTGACCGCGATCGGACCGGGCAGCGATTGGGCGACGGCGATGATGTCGACAACCTCTTCCTCGCTGAACCACTTCTTGTGTTCCACGACTTCCTTGGCCATCAGCGGAATCATGGCATAGCCGCCGCCAAAGGTGAAAAGACCGATTTTAAAGAAGGTCAGAAAGAGGGCCCGATAGATGTGGTGTTTTGTAGCGGGCAGCGGCATCAGACCGTCTCGGCCGCCGGCTCGTCAATGACAGCCGGAACATCCTTGGATGCCTCACCGTGCTTGACAAAACTCATGCAGATGAGAGCCAGGATGAAGGCGACAATCGAGTAAACGAACAACGTCGCGTAGTCTTGGGTTATATCACGGATGACACCAAATAAAATCGGACTGACTATGGCTGCGCTGAAAGAGAAAAAGTAATAATAGCCAGTGTAACTGCCGATTCGCTCCGGCGCGGCCAGTTCGACCACCATGGGCAACGAGTTGATGTTGATGCAGGCCCAGAACAAACCACCAACAAAAAGCAAAATTCGCATCAGCAAAAGATCCAAAATGAAAATCATGGGAATAAAAACGGCAATCGTGCCCAGCAGTCCGATGACGATCATCTTCTTGCGGCCAACGTGGCCAGCGATGATGCCCGAAGGCAGTGCAAAAATGACCAGCGCCAATGAAAAGAGTGCCAGCGATATCGATGCGTCGCCGTCGCTGACCTGCATTTTATTGGTTGCAAAGAGCGTGAAAAAGGCTTCCACAGCGTTAAAGCCGGTGAACCAGAAGAAGATGGCGAGAAGAATAAAGATCAGGCTGCGCTTCTCAGGCCGCGTCAGGCGGCGAATGCTTTCCTTTGCTGTCTTGGCTGCAGCAATTTCGTCCATGGCCATTCCCGTTTCGAGGCGCTCCGTTTGCTTGGTCAGCCTGCGGTTATCAGACTCTTTGACGAAGAAAAACATCGTGATGGCAGCCAGGAGCATGACGATTGAAACCATCAGGAAGGGCATTTGATTACCGCCGGTCATCTTGACAAGATAACCGCCGCCCAGCAGCGCGATGATACCGCCAATACCGCCCATCAGGTTGATGACGCCGTTGGCCTTGCTGCGCAAAGCCGGGGGTGTCAGATCGGGCATTAAAGCAACCACCGGCGAGCGCCAAGTGGACATCACGAGGTTAAAGCAGATAATGAAGGACATTAGCATGACGAGATTGGTTGCCCAGGGAATCAAAGCAAAAAATACCGCGCAAATCGGGACACCGATCAGAATATAGGGCATGCGTCGTCCAAACCGCGAACGGGTGCGGTCGCTGACCTGACCCATCAGCGGTTGAAAGATGACACCAAAGATATTGTCGAAGGTCATGATCACACCAATCAAGGTGGTTTGGCCCAAGACAAAGGTGGCACCTAATATATTGATTGTCCAGGTGTCAAGATAGTCTTCCAGCATCAGCGGCACAAAACTGTTGTAAAGTGCCCAGGCCAGCGACGCTGCAAAAAATCCAAACCCGATCAAAAAAGTCTTCTTGTAATCCAAACGCATGAAAATTCCTCCGTTACTGTAATTGCCTTTTGATCTGAAGAGCCTGCTCCGGGACATTGGTGATAATTGCGTCGACGCCGGCCATCAGCGCCATGCCGATGTGCTCGGGGTTGTCGATGGTCCAGGCATTGACGGCGATACCGGCGGCCTGACACTGCGCTATAAGGCCTGGAACACGTAGATTGCCGTAATGCGGATGAATGGCCTGACAGCCGATACGTTCAGCATAGACCCAAGGGTCGACAATACCACACTCATAGAGCGGTCCGCAAGTTACGGCCAGTTTCATCTGCCGGATCAGAGCCACGGCATCAACCAGGCTGAAATGGTTGAAACTCGAAAGATGAATGCGCTCGGTCATTTTGTGTTCGAGAGCCAGATCGAGCACCTGTTTCTCCATGCCAGGATACAGGACGATGCCGTTCTTCAGTTCTATGTTAATAGTCAGCCCGCTCGGACGGATCAAGTCAAAAACCTCGGCCAAAGTCGGCAGGGGAATAAAGCCAGTCGCGGCAGGGTAAACCTTGCCGAAATCGAGCTTTTTCAGCTGCGCCAGGGTCATCGCAGGGATCATGCCCGCTTCGCCGGTTACGCGCAGACAGTCTTCGTCGTGGGCGACCACCAGGATATTGTCAGCCGTGCGCTGGACGTCCAGCTCGATGCCATCGGCACCCTGTCGGACAGCCCGATCAAACGCGGGCAGCGTATTCTCCGGAGCCATCGTGCTGGCACCGCGATGCGCCCAGATTCGTGTTTTGGTCATAATTCGCCTCCTTGTATCAATCGATTGGGCGGCAGGGGCATGAGGTCAGATGATCCCAGACCAGACCGGCGGACTGCATCAGCGCATAACAGATGGTTGATCCGACGAATTTGAAGCCGCGCCGCAAAAGATCCTTGCTCAAACGATCGGAAAGTTCGGAGCGAGCGGGGATGTCGGTCGTGCTCTCGAAGTGATTGATGAGGGGTTGCCCATCGACCCAGGCCCAGAGATAGGGGTCAAAACTGCCGAATTCATGACAGACCCTGAGGAATGCCGCGGCGTTGGTGATGGCGGCCTTGATTTTTAAACGATTGCGAATAATGCCGGGATTTTGCAGGAGCAGTTCGACCTGCTCGTCGCCGTAAGCAGCCACCTTGACAGGGTCAAATAGATCAAAGGCTGCTCGAAAATTCTCTCGTTTGCGCAAGATAGTCAGCCAACTGAGGCCGGCCTGCATGCCTTCCAGCACGATCAACTCAAACAAATGGCGGTCTTCGTGTACCGGCACGCCCCACTCAGTATCGTGATAGAGACGATAAAGGGGATCATGGACAGCCCATGGACAGATGCGGTCTTCGTTTGCCATCATTCCGCTCCTATATCATTTGGTCGACTGATTTCGATTATATCATATTTGCTTGAAGCGTTGAGATGGTTGCGCTATGCTGTTATTAACAGATCTAAACAGAGGCGGGCTTCACCATGGCACAACTGCAAAAAATGACCATCACCAGCATTGGTGAGCTTGAACACAATCTGGGGGTCAGCAAATGGCCGGTTTTTATCAAAGCCTGCGAGGACGCCTTCAAAGCGCGAGTCGGGCAAATTGTCAACCGCGTCCTGGACGATCCTCAGATCCGGGCGGTCTTCGTTTCCGGCCCGACGGCATCGGGCAAGACGACATTCTCGAGCCATCTGACGCGACTCTTGGCTGAAAATGGCCGTCCAACCCAGTTGGTTTCGCTCGATGATTACTATAACACTGAAGTCGGCCGCTTCGACGAAAAGGGCCGTCCGGACTTTGAAAGCATCGACACGATTGACACGTCCAGCATCGTCGCCGATTTCTCGGCCGTTTTAGCTGGACGGCAGGTCCAAATTCCGTCCTTTGATTTTGTGTCGCGGCAACGGTTTTATGAAACAGGCAAAAAAATAATGCTCCATGATGATGAAATACTCGTCGCCGAGGGGCTGCACGGTCTATCCGAATTGATAGTCGGCCAGCTGCCGCGTGAACAGATTCTGGGCGTTTTCATCATGCCTTGGTGCACCCTGCAAGACGGCCGCCAGTTGCTGGGCAGCCGCGATCTTCGCATCCTGCGCCGCATTTCACGCGACGTGCTGCATCGCGGCTCGACGGCACTTTCAACATTGGACTACTGGCCAATGATCGATCGGACCGAGCAAATGTTTTTCCCGCAATATCTGTCGCGGGCTGACGAATACGTCAACTCTTGCCTGACCTACGAATTCAGCGTTATCGCTCCGCTGGCTGCTGAACAGATCAAGCATTCGCTCGAGCTTTACGAAATGGGCGAACTGCCAGGCTCTATTTACCGCAAGGACAATCAGGGTTATGCCGATCTGCCGGCGACGGTCTTTGAAGCGCGCGCGCTGCTCAAAGAATGCCGCTTGATTCCAGCCGCCGATCGATCGGTCGTACCGGCAGACTCCATCCTGAACGAGTTTATCCGCTGACGCCAGTTAGAAAACAAAGCGCTCGATCACATCGGCGACGCCGTTGCGATCATTCGTCTCAGCTATAAAGTCGGCCGCTGCTTTGGCGTCTTCGGTGGCGTTGCCCATGGCCACGCCCAAGCCGGCGTACTCAAGCATGTCAATGTCATTGCCGGAATCCCCGATGCAAATGATTTCTTGCCGATCGATGCCATACAGTTGTCCGAGGGTGGCGACCGCCTGACCTTTGCTGGCGCGCGGATTTAAAAATTCCAGCAGATGTGGATTGGAACGTACGATACTGTATCGATCAGACAGCGCGGGCGGAAGACAGGCCATGGCCTGGTCGAGATCGGTTGTCTTGCCGCAGGCCATAACCTTCATCAGCGGGAAGGCCGGGTCAAGCTGCGCAAAGTCGGTCACGACAACGTTGATCTTGTTGATTTGACCCTCCCAAAGCGCGGTCTGGTGGCGCTCGGGTGTCAGACAGCTGTTTTCATCAAAGGCATAAAACTGCAATCCCTGCTGCAGGGCGAAAGCAGCGATCGACTGATAGTCCGAGGGAACCAGGATGTGCATATCCAAATGAAAACCGCTGCCGGCAGGCTGAATCAGCGCGCCGTTGAAGGTTATCAAGATATCCTCCGGCGCACAGCCGAGGCGATCCCAGTAAGGCCTTGTCCCGATCGGTGGTCGACCGGTCGCCAGGACGATGCGCACGCCCAAATCGCGGGCACGGCGGACAGCCGCCGCGTTTTCGTCGGAGATGTTACTTTGACTGTCGAGCAATGTTCCATCCAAATCCAAAGCAAGCAATTTAAACATGTCAAAAGTCTACAAGAAGATCAGGGGTCAAGTCAAGAAAACAATGCCGATTGAATTGGTTGATGAAGACGATCCCGGGGGACGAGCCTGATTGGGAAAAGTATTTTACTTTTCAAATGAACGGTGATATACTAAAGTGCCTGAAACCCCACAGGGGGTCTTTTTATGTGGCTTCGACGTACTAAAAACGTCGCAAACCCCTGAAATGACGGCGTATTATAAGGAAGGAGGTGTATTGATGCCTACGTTCAACCAACTGGTAAAAGCGGGAAGAATTTCCAAGAGTTACAAGTCTTCTTCACCGGCTCTGCAGACAGCGATGAACACGCTCAAAAAGCGTTCCACTGATTCATCGTCACCGCAGAAGCGCGGAACCTGCACCGTGGTCAAGACCACGACGCCGAAGAAACCGAATTCAGCTCTCCGGAAAGTTGCCAGGGTTCGCCTGACCAACCAGATCGAGGTCACGGCTTACATTCCGGGCATCGGCCACAATCTGCAGGAACACTCCGTTGTTCTGATCAGAGGCGGTCGTGTTAAGGATTTGCCTGGTGTTCGTTACCATATCATCAGGGGTACCCTGGATACGGCTGGTGTCGCCAACCGTCTGCAAGGGCGCTCGAAATATGGTGCCAAAAGGCCCAAAGCGGCCAAAGTCAAGAACTAATCCGCTAGGTTGGACAAAAGTGTGATCAGTACACTGTCATCGATAGCTTCATGGGAAGCGGCTATGACATGGGCTGCACTGACACGGTCCAAAACGTGAGTACCTGTGGTATCGAGCCACCAAAGCTCGCATTATCATGAGAGGAGGGAAGACAAGTGCCAAGAAAAGGCCATGTCCCAACAAGAGAAGTGCTCCCGGATCCGATCTACCACGATGTCCGCGTGACCAAATTGGTCAACAACATCATGCAGGACGGTAAGAAGGGTGTTGCACAACAAATCGTTTACGGTGCTTTTGATATCGTCAAAGAGCGCACCAGCCAAGAACCCCTGGAAGTCTTCAACAAAGCCCTGGAAAATGTCATGCCGACCCTGGAAGTCAAAGCCAGACGTGTCGGTGGTGCCAACTACCAGGTCCCGATCGAAGTCCGTCCGGATCGTCGCCTGACGCTGGGCCTCCGCTGGCTCGTCGCCACCGCCAGAAAGCGCAGTGAGCGCACGATGCGCGAACGGCTCGCCAACGAGATCTACGATGCATTCAACAATACCGGCGGAGCCTTCAAGAAAAAAGAAGACATCCACCGAATGGCAGACGCCAACCGCGCGTTCGCCCACTACAGATGGTAAACCCCAGGGAGGAGCACTTACCCCATGCCCAGAGAATTCACGCTTGAAAATACGCGGAATATCGGCATTATGGCCCATATCGACGCCGGCAAGACCACGACGACCGAGCGGATTTTGTACTACACAGGCAAAATTCACAAGATCGGCGAGGTGCATGAGGGTGCAGCCACCATGGACTGGATGGAGCAGGAACAGGAGCGTGGTATCACCATCACGTCAGCTGCCACCACCGCCGCATGGAAAGGCAAACGCATCAACATCATCGACACGCCTGGCCACGTTGACTTTACCGTTGAGGTCGAAAGATCCCTGCGCGTATTGGATGGAGCTGTTACGCTGTTCTGTGCCAAAGGCGGCGTTGAGCCCCAGACGGAGACCGTCTGGCGCCAGGCCGACCACTACGGCGTTCCGCGCTTAGCCTACGTCAATAAAATGGATATTCTCGGTGCCAATTTTTTCCGGGCCGTGGATATGATGAAGGATCGGCTCAGAACCAATGCCGTCCCGATTCAGCTGCCGATCGGCAAGGAAGATACTTTTACCGGAATCATTGATTTGATGAAAATGAAAGCCGAACAATACGGCGATGATCAGGGCAAGGTAATTGAAGAAACCGAAATCCCCGCTGACATGGTGGATCTGGTTAAGGAATGGAAAGACAAAATGATCGAAGCCATTGCCGAAACCGACGAAGAACTGACCCTGAAATTTCTCGAGGGCGAAGAAATCACCCACGACGAACTCAAGTCAGCGCTGCGCAAAGCCACCATTGCCTGCAAAATCACCCCGGTCTGCTGCGGTTCATCCTACAAAAACAAGGGTGTCCAAATGATGTTGGATGCAGTCGTTGACTACATGCCTTCACCGCTGGATGTCCCAGCCATTGTCGGCATCAACCCGGACACCGACGCAGATGACACGCGCCCCTCCAGTGACAGCGCACCGTTCTCGGCGTTGGCCTTCAAGATCATGACCGACCCCTTTGTCGGCAAACTGTGCTTCTTCCGTGTCTATTCCGGCACGCTCGAGTCCGGTTCCTATGCCTACAATTCGGTCAAAAAGAAACGAGAACGCATCAGCCGTATCCTGCAGATGCACGCCAACCACCGCGAAGAAATCGGCCAAGTTTGGGCCGGCGACATTGCGGCGGCGGTCGGCCTCAAGGATACGACCACCGGCGACACCCTGTGCGACGAAAAACATCCGATTATCCTCGAATCCATGGACTTCCCCGAGCCGGTCATTTCGGTGGCCATCGAGCCCAAGTCCAAGGCCAGCCAGGACAAGATGATGGCCGCCCTCGCCAAACTTTCGGAAGAAGATCCGACTTTCCGGACCAATACGGACCAGGAAACGGGTCAGACCCTGATCTCCGGCATGGGTGAACTCCATCTGGACATCATCGTTGACCGACTCTTCCGTGAATTCAAGGTTGAGGCCAACGTCGGCGCACCCCAGGTCGCCTACAAAGAAACCATCCGCAAGCACGTCAAGGTCGAGGGCAAATTCGTCCGTCAATCGGGCGGCCGCGGCCAGTACGGTCATTGCGTCCTGGAAATCGAACCCATGGAGCCGGGTACCGGTTATGAGTTTGTCAACAAAGTCGTCGGCGGTACGATTCCCAAGGAGTACATCGCCCCGATCGACGCCGGTATTCAGGAAGCCATGGGCAGCGGTGTCCTTGGCGGCTACCCGGTCGTTGACATTCGCGTCACGGTCGTTGACGGATCTTACCATGATGTTGACTCGTCGGAAATGGCCTTCAAAATTGCCGGTTCGATGGGCTTCAAAGAAGGCTGCCGCAAAGCTGATCCGGTTCTGCTCGAACCGATCATGCGCGTCGATGTCATTGTTCCCGAGGATTACCTCGGCGACGTCATGGGTGATATCAACTCCCGCCGTGGCCGTATCGAAGGCATCAGCGACCACTCCAGCGCCAAATCGATCCAGGCTCAGGTTCCACTTTCTCAAATGTTCGGTTATGCCACGGTTCTGCGTTCGCGCACCCAAGGCCGCGGAACATTTGTCATGCAGATCAGCCACTTTGAAGAAATTCCCAAATCCATCATGGAAGGCATTCTCAAGAAGTGACGACAGATCGGCATTGCCAAATCCGGCAAATAGTGTAAAATGATCTATAGCAGTCTGAAAACCAAAAGTAATAATTACAAAATCAGCACGAAAAGTGCTGAAAAAAGGAGGATATTCTCAAATGGGAAAGGCAAAATTTGAAAGAAACAAACCCCATGTCAACATTGGTACCATCGGCCACGTCGACCATGGCAAGACTTCTCTGACCGCCGCGATTACCAAGGTGCTCGCGATGGAAGGCGGCGCCCTCTACACGTCCTATGACAATATTGACAAGGCTCCGGAAGAAAGAGCCCGTGGTATCACAATCAACACCGCTCACGTTGAGTATCAGACCAAAGCCCGTCACTACGCTCACGTGGACTGCCCCGGCCATGCCGACTACATCAAAAACATGATCACCGGCGCTGCCCAGATGGACGGCGCGATCCTGGTTGTTTCGGCCGCTGACGGCCCGATGCCCCAGACCCGCGAGCACATCCTGCTGGCTGGTCAGGTCGGCGTTCCCTCCATCGTCGTCTTCCTCAACAAATGCGACATGGCTGACCCCGAGCTGATTGAACTGACCGAGATGGAAGTTCGCGAACTGCTCAACATGTATGGCTTTGACGGCGACAACGCCCCGGTCATCCAGGGTTCTGCGCTGGAAGTCCTCGAGTGCACCAGCACCGATCCGACAGATCCCAAGTACAAGTGCATCCATGAACTGATGGACGCCGTTGACAGCTTCATCCCGACCCCTGCCCGTCCGATCGATCTGCCTTTTGCCATGCCGGTTGAAGATGTCTTCACCATCACCGGCCGCGGCACGGTTGCTACCGGTCGTGTCGAGCGCGGCATCATCAAAGTTGGCGACAACGTCGAAATCGTTGGTCTGGCTGATGAGCCCAGAGCCACCGTCATCACCGGCGTCGAAATGTTCCGCAAACTGTTGGATCAGGCGCAAGCCGGCGACAACGTTGGCGTGCTGCTCCGTGGTATCCAGCGCAAAGAAATCGAGCGCGGCCAGGTTATTGCCAAACCCGGCTCGATCAAGCCCCACACCCACTTCACCGGTCAGGTCTACGTTCTGACCCAGGCTGAAGGCGGCCGTCACAAGCCCTTCTTCAATGGCTATCGTCCTCAGTTCTACTTCCGGACCACCGATGTGACCGGCGTTGCCGAACTGCCGGAAGGCATTGAAATGTGCATGCCGGGCGACCACGTCACGATCACCGTCAAGCTGATCACCCCGATCGCCATCGAGCAGGGCCTGAAATTCGCTATTCGCGAAGGCGGCAAAACCGTTGGTTCAGGTACTGTTTCGACCATCATCGAATAACTCTGCATTATTATCAGATCTGATCAAGGGTGCCTCAAGCTTATTGAGGCACCCTTTTCAGAAGAACCGAGGGCCGATCCATGAAAGCCGGAGAAAAAGAACAAAACAAACAGGACACATCGCAGCCCGTCAGGCTGCCGATGGTTCCTTTACGCGGTCTGGCTGTATTTCCCAGCGTCAGTCTGACCTTTGACGTTGCCCGAGATCGCTCGCGCGCGGCCGTCAAGGCTGCCATGGCCGACGACCAGATGGTTTTTTTGACGTCGCAGCTTGATGCTGCCCAGGATTGGCCAACCCAGGAGGACGTGCATCAGGTTGGCTGTATTGCCAGAATCCGGCAGGTGCTGGAATTGCCTGAAAGCGACAGTATGAAGCTGCTCGTCGAAGGACACAGCCGTGCCCGCCTGGTGAGTATTTCGTTTGATGAGCCTTTTGATCTGGCCGAGGTTATCCGACTGGAAAGCGAAACACCCATCGAGATGCTGCCAGTTTGCGAAGCCCATCGTCGTCAACTGCTCAAATCCTTTGAAAAATACGCTGCCAGCAGCAATCGTGTTTCACCCGAGGCCCTGATTGCCCTCAACGCCATCACCGATGCTTCGATGGCCGCCGACGCGATTGCCGGGCAGCTCAACATCAATATATCCGAAAAACAGTCTTTATTGGAAACAGCCGAAACAACCCAACGAATCAGAAAATTAATTCTTTTAATAGATCGGGAACAATACATTGCCGATTTAGAACGAGAAATCAGCGATAAGGTTCGGGCGACGATCGAGAAGAATCAGAAGGACTATTATCTGCGCGAGCAAATCAAGGTTATTCAGTCCGAACTCGGCGAAGCCGAAGGCAGCAAGGAAGAACAGGAAACCTACAGCCGCCAGCTTGAGAACATGCCGATTCCAGCCGATGCCAAAGCACGGGTCGCCAAGGACATCACACGGCTGGCCCGCATGCCAGCCGGCTATCCTGAAGGTGCCGTGCTGCGCAATTATCTGGACTTGCTGTTTGAGATGCCCTGGGGCAAAACCGATTCGGAGCGCCTCGATATTGCCGCAGCCCGCAAGATTCTTGATCGCGACCATTACGGCCTGCAAAAGGTCAAAGAGCGCATACTGGAATACCTGGCTGTGCGCAAACTGCGCATGGAAAACGGCGAAAACACCTTCAAGGGCCCGATCCTCTGTCTGGTCGGACCGCCGGGCGTCGGCAAGACTTCCATCGCTCGCTCGGTTGCCGAAGCGCTTGGGCGTAAGTATAGTCGAATGTCGCTGGGCGGCGTTCGCGACGAGGCCGAGATCCGCGGCCACCGCCGCACCTATGTCGGCGCCATGCCCGGCCGCATCATCAGCGCCATCCGCCAGGCTGGCCGTGACAACCCCCTGCTGCTGCTGGATGAAATTGATAAACTGGGCAATGATTATCGCGGCGACCCCTCTTCGGCGCTTCTCGAAGTGCTGGATCCCGAGCAGAACAACAGCTTCCGCGACCATTATCTGGAAATACCCTACGATCTTTCCCGCGTGCTGTTTATTACCACCGCCAATACGACCGAAGGCATCCCGCAGGCTCTGCTGGACCGCATGGAGATCGTGCATCTCTCCGGTTACACCGAGCAGGAGAAGATGGAAATTGGGCTGCGTCACCTGCTGCCCAATCAGCTCAAACAAAACGCCCTTAAAAAATCGCAGATCACGATTGGCCGTGAAGCCATGCGCAGTCTGATCAGTTGGTACACCCGTGAGGCCGGCGTCCGTCAGTTGGAACGCGAACTGGCTCACGTTTGCCGCAAGGTCGCCATTCGCATCGCCGAGAACGGCGAGTCGAAGATCAAGGTCACGCCTAACAATCTCGAGGATCTGATTGGCCAGAAAAAATACCGCTTTGACAAAGCGCAGGACAAAGATTTGATCGGCGTGGCCACCGGGTTGGCCTGGACGTCGGTCGGCGGTGATACGCTGATGATCGAAGTCAACGTCATGCCGGGCACGGGCAAACTGGAGCTGACCGGTCAACTGGGTGATGTCATGAAGGAATCCGCCCGCGCTGCGTTGACCTATATCCGTTCACAGGCTGTCCTGCTGGGCATCGACGAACGTTTTGCCGCCGAGCGTGACATTCACATCCATGTTCCGGAAGGCGCGACACCCAAGGATGGCCCCTCCGCCGGCATTACGCTGGCAACGGCGTTGGCGTCGGCCCTGAGCGGCCGAGCGGTGCGTCACAACGTCGCGATGACCGGCGAAATCACGCTGCGCGGCCGTGTCCTGCCCATCGGCGGCCTCAAGGAAAAGGTGATCGCGGCCAATCGCGCCGGCATCGACACCGTGCTGCTGCCCGAAGAGAATCGACGGGATACGGCGGATATCCCGGCCACCGTCCTCAGCCAGATGACGCTGATCTATGTCTCGGAGATGCGCGAAGTCTTCGAACATGCTCTGGTCAAGCAACGCCTTGTCCAAGTCGAAGTCAAAAAATAGATTTTGCGCTAATATTGACGCAAGCAAAGCGCGGAGGTCTGTATGCCCGAACTGCCTGAAGTCGAAACCGTTCGTCGCAGCCTGCTGCCCAGCGTGGTCGGTTGTCTGATCGCACACACTGAGATTTTGACCCCGGGCGTGCTGATCAATGCCGGACTGCCGCTGACCGGTTGGCTGATCGACGGCATCGATCGCCGCGGCAAATATCTGATCTTTGCGCTGTCAGGCAACGAACGGATGGCGCGGTTGATCGTTCATCTGCGCATGACCGGTCGTTTGTTGTTACAGGAAGAAGACCGGTTGCCGGAGAAGCATACCCATGTGCGGTTCAGGCTGGAACCGACCGAAGGCGGCGGGCAAACGATCTGGCTGGTCTTTCATGATCCACGCCGATTTGGCCGCATCTGGCTGATCGAGGATGCTGACGCCATGCAACCGCAAGGGCTGTGCCTGCTTGGCCCAGAACCGTTGGGAGAACACTTCGACGTCAAACACCTTGCTGAGGTGCTCGCGCGCCGCAAAAGCAGTCTCAAGGCCGTTCTGCTCGATCAGAAGCTGATTGCCGGCTTGGGCAACATCTATGCCGACGAGGTGTTGTTTGCCAGCGAACTTAATCCGGCGCGCGTGGCGTCCTCACTCAGCCCGATCGAAATAGACATGCTCACGACGGCGATCCGCGCCGTTCTCAGCCGCGCCATCGACTGCTGCGGCACCACCCTGCGCGACTATGCCGATGGTTGGAACCGCAAGGGCACCTTTCAAGATTGCCTGATGGTCTACGGTCGCGGTGGTCAGCCCTGCCGAAACTGCGGCGCGACTATTCTCAAAGCCAAAATGGCCGGACGAGGCACCTGTTGGTGTCCGGCGTGTCAAAAGTAAAAATTGGCTTTGCCGATTTTTACAACGAAAAGCGAATAGCGAAAAGCGAAAAACGTATGAATGCTTTATGTTGTGTCAAGACATCGGTAAGTCTTTTGTGTCAGGACATAGGTGAGACACAAGACTCAGAGGTAAGTCCGAATAACCTCATTCTAAATCGGTCAGAGGCTGAAAACAAGCGCTCTGTATATCCAAAAAGCCCAGGGGGAAATCCGCTAACCATGCGAGATATCCCCCTTCTATATGAGGCTGTAAACCTATCGTCAAACCACGAAGGGCATAGCTAATCGAAACAACGATGCCGTCAACCGAGATCAACCCGTTGGAACGAACTTTTCTGGGCAGAAAGCCAAGCGGGTATTCGATGACATCGGGCTCGCCTTCGTATGCCCGGGGCGATGGGCAATAGACTTCGGCTGGCGTGAGCATGCCAAGTGCTTCGTGCGGACGGACCGTGTTGTATTCCTCGCGCCAAAAGTCCAGGGCATACTGGGTGGGGATAATGCCACCGGGAATTTTCTGCGACTGGACCTCGTTGGCCAGATCGGCATGCATTCGTTCGTGTGACCCGTTTTGAGTTGGTGTTCCCGGATCTGTCCGGTCCGGAAGAATGCCGAGCGTAATCCACCAGCAACTCAGGGTTGAAAGTTGCAGAATGGCGTTGTGGTTGGCGAAGGGCGTTCCGTTGTCACTTCGAATGACTTTGGGTAGCCCGTATGTTCTAAACAGCCTGAGAAAGACTGATTTCACGGCTTCGGTCGATGCGGTCGTCAGAAGCGTGACTGCAAGCAGGTATTTGGATTTTAGATCGCGAATCGTCAGAGGCAGACATTTTTCGCCACCAGACATCCACCAGCCTTTGAAATCGACCGTCCAGACATCGTTGGGCTGTTCTGGCTGAATATGCCGCCTTAGCCGATTGGCGTCAGGTACAGCCTTCTTGATGCGTCGCTTTTTAAGCATATCCACCTTGCCCAGAACGCGATTGATGCTGCTCAGCGAAGGTGTGATTTCCTTCGGGTATGCCTTGGCATAAAGGACCGCAATCTTTTTGGCTCCCCAGGTCGGATGCGCACTGCGGATCTTGATCAGTCGGGTGATCGGGTCTTCACCCAACTCAGCGGGGCTGTTACGTGGCTTGCGACTCAAATCGCTTAGCCCCGATAATCCACTCTGCAAGAAGCGCTTTTTCCATTTATGCCCTGTCTTTTCGCTGATGCCATACCCTGCACACAGCTCGCGGAAAGGCCTGTCCCGCTTGATGAAATCTTGGACAAAACTAGTTCGTTGTTCCATGACATTAGTCTCCTTCCAGCTCATTTGGCGCAGCCCTCCCTTCGAGTTCTGCCGCCATGTTACCATCCGGACTTACCTATGTCTTGAAACTTTTACTTACCCATGTCCTGAAACTATTACTTACCTATGTCTTGAAACTGGACATTAAACATTAATCGGGCCTGCGGCAAATGCTACAAGCCCGATTTTTGTGTCTAGGATTACACATCCGAAACTGTTCGTTGTTAGTTTTTCGTTGTTCGTTTAGTTCGCTAGAATCTCCTGCCAGATGGCCACATAAGTTGAATCAATTTCTTGACTTGAATAGTAAACCTCGAGCGTCTTGATGAGAGCGGTATCGGGATAATAGCTGGTGTTGCCGGTAATTTCCGAGGGCAGCTCGTCAAGAACGGTTGTATGCGGCGAGGAGTAGCCGACATAGACGGCGTTCATCAGGGCGATTTCAGGGTTGTACATGAAGTTGATAAAGTCCATTGCGCCTTGCGGATTGGCGGCATTTTTGGGAATGCACATCATATCAACTGACATGTTTGAGCCTTCAGGCAGGGCATATTGAAGGGTTTGGGGGTCCAAACCGCCTTCTTCGAGACGCTGCTGACAGACCACATGATCGCCGGACCAGGCAACTCCGGCAACGAGTTCATCGCTGACAAACTTATCCTTCAATTCATCAATGCCGTAAAGCGGCTGAACGTTTTTGCGCTGATCGATCAGCATGGCTTTGGCTTCGCTCAACTGCTTTTCGTCGAGGGAATTCAGACTGTAGCCCAGATAATTGAGGGCGACGCCGATCGTCTCTCGCATGCTGCTGTACATGCCAATGCGATTTTTGTTTTGCGTGTCAAAAAGTACGCTCCAAACAGCGTTTGGGTCAGAGGATGTGATTGCTCCAAGTTCATCCTGGTTGTAGATCAGGCCGACCGTACAGTACATATAGGGCACGGCATAGACGGCGACTTTGGCGCTGATGGCGGGGTCGGCATCGTATTGCAGGGAGGCCAGCCGATCGTCGAGATATTTCGTCACGTTGGGCAATTTGTCAACATCCAATGGCTGCAGTTTGTCTTCTTTAATCAGTCGAGAAACCATATAATCCGACGGCACGATGAGATCGTAAGATTCGGTGCCCAACTTGGCGTACATCTTTTCGTTGTCGTCATAGGTCAGGTAATTGACTTGATACTGCGGATAGGCTGCTTCAAATTCAGCGATGACGTCTTTGATCACGTAGTCTTGTCCATACCAGGTGATGACATCCTCGGAATTGGCGATGTATTCACCCCAATTGTAGATGTTCAAAACGGTTTTGCCGTTGTTTGCCTGGCAGCCAGGCAGAATTGTCAGGAGCAGCAGGCTGGCAATCATGATCAGGGTGGTCAGCGTTTTTTTCATTGGGGGTTACCTCCGGTTTTTGTTTTTTTACGCGCATCGCGGTTGGAGCGGCTGTTGACGAGCAACAGCAGCACCAGAACGGTCAGGAACATCAAGGTGGAGAGGGCATTGATTTGTGGATTAACACTCTTTCGCGCCATGGAATAAATGGTGATGGCCAGTGTTTGGACTTGGCCGGCCGTAAAATAACTGATGACAAAGTCGTCGATGGAGAGGGTGAAAGTCAAAATCAGGGACGTGATGATGCCGGGCATAATCTCGGGCATGATGACCTTGATGATGGCCTGACGTGGTTTGCAGCCGAGATCAAGCGCCGCTTCGTAAAGGTTGCGGTCGAGCTGCCGCAATTTGGGCGAAATCGACAATATTGCGTAGGGAATGTTAAAGGCGATGTGCGCCAGGAGTAGCGTGGCGAAACCGGTTTTCATCGAGATAAAGAAGAACAGCAGCATGAGCGAGATGCCGGTGACCAGGTCAGGTGTGATGTTGGGAATGTAGGTGACGCTCATGATCATGTTGCGTGAGCGCCGACGCATGGCGTTGAGGCCCAGACAGGTGACCGTGGCGATGAGGGTGGCGACAACAGCTGAAATAAGCGCGACAATCAACGTGACTTCAAGGGCGCTGAGGATGGCGTCGTTCTGAAACAATTTACGGTACCAGTCCAACGTGAAACCGCCCCAGATGGCGCGCGATCGTTCAGAGTTAAAAGAAAAAACGATCAGGACGACAACCGGCGCATAGAGAAAGATGAAGATCAGGATCATGTAGATGTTCTTACTGATCTTGGCGATCATGTCAGCAGCCCTCCTTCGCTGTTTTCCTGTTCGTATCGCGTCAATGCCCGCATGCTGATGAGCACGAAAGCCATCAGCAGGATCGACAGCGCTGAGCCGGTCATTTTTTCCGCGGTCAGCATGAACTGCTGTTCAATGGCATTGCCGATCAGCATGTAACGACCACCGCCCAGCAGGTCGGGAATCAGAAAGGTCGTCATGGCCGGCATAAAGACCATGTTAATGCCGGACACGATGCCAGGCATGCTGAGCGGGAAAATCACGCGGCGAAAGGTCTGGGAGCGGTTCGCCCCGAGGTCTTCGGCTGCTTCAATCAAACTGGGGCTGAGTTTGACCAGCACGGCGTGAATGGGCAGCACCATAAAGGGAAGGTAGTTGTATACCATACCCAGGCCAATGCCGAAGTCATTATAAATGAATTGGCCAGGGGCGATGCCCAGGTAGGAGAGCATCGTATTGATGATGCCCTTGGGTTCCAGCAGGGCCAGCCAGGCGTAGGTGCGCAGCAGGGCGTTCATCCACATTGGCATGACAAACAAGAACAACAGGAAATTGCTGCTGCCGCGCCGACGCTGTGAGCGTTTGGCCAGGATGTAGGCAGCAGGATAGCCGATCAGCAGGCAGATCAGGGTGCTGATCAGCGCGATCTCCAAAGATTTGGCAAAGACATTGACGTAGATCGGCACCTGAAGATCGACACCGAACTGAGAGGAGAGGCCGAAGAAATTAAGGGCAACGGTGCTTTTCATCGAAAAGACATTCTGAAAGCCCGCCAGCGTAAAGGTCAGATGACCGGCTGCGTCATAGGTGGTGAAGGCGTAAAAAGCCACCAGCAGCAGTGGTACGACGGTGAAGACAACCATCCAAAGGACATACGGATAGGCCAGTCGCTTCATCTTCATACTACCAGACCGCCTCGTCGGAGTCTTGCTCCGGTTGATCCTCTTGCGCCGATTCGCGCACGCGATCGGGCGAATACTCGGATTTGCGCATGACATGGATTTCATCAGGATCAAAGGTCATGCCGATCTGACTGCCAGCAGTGGCACGGTCCGTGCTGTGCACCATCCACTCGCCCGAGTCGGTCTCGACCATCATTTCATAATGGACGCCCTTGAAGACAACCGACGTGACGGTGCCATTGACGGCATGCTCCGAGGGGGCGACGATCTGGATATCTTCCGGACGAATGACAACATCGACTGCTTCGTCCTCGAAGCGCTGATCCACGCAGACGAAGGTGCGACCGGCGAAGGTCACCTCGCGGTCGCGAACCATGCGGCCCGGCAGGATGTTGCTTTCGCCGATGAAGTCGGCGACAAAGGCGTTGCGAGGCTCGTTGTAGATGTCAGTCGGCGTGCCGATCTGCTGAATGACGCCTTCCTTCATGACAATGATGTTGTCGGACATGGTCAGCGCTTCTTCCTGGTCATGGGTCACATAGACAAAGGTAATCCCCAGGCTGCGCTGCATGCTTTTGAGTTCGATCTGCATTTCCTTGCGCTTTTTGAGGTCCAGCGCGCCCAGCGGTTCGTCTAAAAGCAAGACCTGCGGCTTGAGGACGATCGCACGCGCGATGGCCACGCGCTGCATCTGGCCGCCGGACAGTTGGTCGATCCATCGATCGCCATAGCCCTCGAGATCGACCAGCTTGAGGGCCTGTTCGACCCGTTCGCTGACTTCGGTGCGAGGCAATTTCATAATGTTGAGCCCAAAGGCAATGTTATCGCTGACATTAAGGTGAGGAAACAGGGCGTAACGCTGGAAGACGGTATTGACCTTGCGCTGGTAGGGCGGAATGTCGAGCAGGTTTTGGCCTTCGAACAGCACCTGCCCCGAGCTCGGCCGCTCAAAACCGGCCAGAACGCGCAGGGTGGTCGATTTGCCGCAGCCGCTGGGGCCGAGCAGGGTGATGAATTCGTTGTTGCGGATATAGAACGTCACATCTTTGAGCACATGGGCTTCGCCAAAGTATTTGTTGATGCCAACGACTTCGATGATGTGGGCAGAACCGGTTGAATCGGCCAGAACCTGTCGGGCGGGTCCGGTGGCCCGGTCGGACGGTACGGCCAATTTGCGCTTGGTATCTTGCTTCATGCGACGGCTCCTCTTCGGTCAAAAACTGGGTGGTGACGATATCCAGAGAATTTTGGCGGTTCGTTTGCTGTTGTTGATCAGGGCGTGCGGCTCGTTGGGGTGAATGAGAAAACTGTCGCCTTTGCGGGCACGGAGCGTGCGGCTGCCGATGCGAATCAGGATGGCGCCCTCAAGGACGTAGCCGAATTCTTCGCCCTCGTGCGGGTTGTCCGGATAGGTCGAACCGCCGGGGGCCAGGGTGACCAAGATCGGCTCCATCTCGTTTTTTTGCGCATTGGGGATCAGCCAGCAGATCGTACTGCCGGTTTCACTGTCGGTCTTGACGGCATAATCGTCTTCGGAAAAAACGAGTTTTTCATCGGCCGTTTCTTGAAAGAAGCTGGGCAGGCTGGTCCCGAGCGACTCCAGGATGTCACGCAGGGTGGCAATCGAGGGCGAGGTCATATTTCTTTCGAGCTGAGAGATAAAGCCTTTGGACAGTTCGCAGCGGTCGGCCAGTTCTTCCTGGGTCAGATTCGCCGCCTGACGGAGAAACTTGATCTTCTCGCCAATATTCATGCGACGTCTCCTTCCAGCACAGCCGAGCTGTCAAACTATCATTAAACCTGAAGTTTACTATTACTAAACACGTGAAATAATTATACAAGTCGAGAAATCGCCTGTCAATTGGGTTTGGCGTTTTAGAAGTTGATTTTTTCAGCCGCAGGCCTTATCATTTCAGATAGGCTGCATAGCGTATAGTCCATGGGAGGAAACCATGTCCGAAGATTCAACACAAATCAACCAGTTGCGTGAAAAAATAGCCAAAGCCCATCGGGTGGTGGTCAAGGTCGGCACGTCGACGATTACGTTTGACAATGGCCGTTTCAACCTGACCAATCTTGAAAATATCTGCCGGTCGCTGGCTAATCAAATGAACCAGGGTCGTGAAATTATCCTGGTCTCATCCGGCGCCATTGGGGTCGGCGTCGGTCGGCTGCGCCTCGAGCAAAAGCCACAGGCCATTCGCGAAAAGCAAGCTGTGGCCGCGGTTGGGCAATGCGAACTGATGAGCATGTACAGCCGACTGCTGTCGGATTTCAATTATGTGGTGGCGCAGATTCTGTTGACCAAGGACGATATCGATGACGAAGTGACCCGGGTCAATATTTGCAACACCTTCGAAGCCCTGATCGAAAAAGAAATCATTCCGGTGGTCAATGAAAATGACACCGTTTCGACCCGCGAAATCTACCACAACGGCACCTTTGGCGACAACGACACCTTGTCGGCCATCGTCGCGTCTCTGATCAATGCCGACCTGCTGATCATTCTGTCAGACATCGATGGCCTCTACGACCGCGACCCGCGCGTTGCAGCTGACGCTCGGCTGATCTCGACGGTGCAGGAGATCACCCAGGCGGTCGAAGACAGCGCCGGCGGCGAGGGCAGTCTGCGCGGCACCGGCGGTATGCGCAGCAAAATCGTCGCCGCCCGCATCGCGACCAACGCCGGCATCGATACAGTCATTGCCAATGGCTCGACACCGCGCGTGATCGACGCCATCCTCAGCGGAAAAGAAACAGGCACCCTCTTCAGGGCGCCTGTTTGATTAGAACAAGATATTGATCAGGGCACAATAGGCTCTGTCGGCGGCGCAGTAGTCTCAGTCGGTGGAGCGGTCGTTTCGCTCGGTATCGTGGTGTCGCCCGTCGTCGGCAAGGTTTCGGTCGGGGTGGGATTGCTGTGGAATGGGCACAGCACGGATGGATTGCTGGACGCGCCGTTGACAAACAATTCCGAGTAGATGTCGCCGGCCGGACAATTCGCTGACTGCAGCTGACCTGACTGGGCGCAAACCGCAATGCTTATCACGCCGCTGGGCATGGCAAAAGTTTTACCTGGTAAACCAGCGTGAATCTTTTTCATGGCGTCGCCCCAGATTCGCAGTGCGCCGTTGCGGGCAGTGCCCTGCGGTATCTCGATGACACCGTATCGATTGTCATAACCATACCAGACGGAAGCAGAATAGTAGGGGGTATAACCGCAAAACCACTTGTCACGGTTTTCGTCAGTTGTACCGGTCTTGCCGGCCAGATCGATGCCCGGCAACAGCCCGTTCAGGACATGGGCGGCCGTGCCTCGCGTCACAACGTCACGCATCATGCTGATCATGACATAGTTGGCAGCCGGCTTGAAAACAATGTTGGAGATCGGCTTGTTTTCCAGCAGCACATTGCCCTGGGCATCCAAAACCCGCGTGTAAGCATAGGGCTTGGTGTAAACGCCGGAATTGGCGAAGGTGCCGTAGGCGGAGGCCATCTCCAGCGTGGTCATGCCAACGCTGAACCCGCCGAGGGCGATCGAGACATAGTTTTCCGTGGGGCGGTCAAGGCCGGCTCGCCGGAGATATTCCAAGGATGTGTCACCGCCCAGCACTTCTTTCCAGATTTGGGCCGCGATGGTATTTTTGGATGACGAAAGTGCTCTGCGCACCGGCATCAGTCCGTCAAAACTGTTGTCATCGGCGTTGTTTGGATACACCGTAGTTGGTTCTTCAGGATTGTAATAGAGTTTCTGATCGTTGAAGATCGAAGCAGCATTGATGACACCCGTATCGATACCTGGGCCGTAGACGGCAAAAGGTTTGATACTGGAACCGGGTTGGCGCTGGGTTCTGGCGGCGCGATTCCAGACGGCGTTCTGCGTTTTCTGACCGTAACCGCCGACCATGCCCTTGATCTGTCCGGGATTGACACTGGAGATGACGACCATGCTGCCGGTCGGCTCTTCAGGATAATCGCTCAACCGGGACAGGTTGTAAACAAAAAGGCTCTGGGTACTGAAGGTCCCTTCCATGATGGTCTGGACATTCAGGTCTTCGGTGGTTTCGATGGTCATACCGAAATTATTGACGGCCAGCCGGGCCATTTCCTTGCTGTAGCCCAGCTTGGTCTGCAAATCACTGACGACCTGATCAATCGCGTACTCAACGAAATAAGAGTTGATTGCGGTACCCGCTGTCGTGGTGACTGACTTGAAGATCAATTCGGTGTTGAGAGCCGTGTGGTATTGCTCATCGTTGATCTTGCCCAGATCGTGCATCTTCCCCAAGACAATGCGCATGCGACGCAGCGCGTTACGCTTGCCGGCCTCGGTCAGCGGGTTATAGGTCGACGGGCGATTGGGAATGCCGGCCAGGAAGGCACACTCCGCGATGCTGAGGTCTTTGGCTTCCTTCCCGAAATAGGCTTTGGCAGCCGACTGAATGCCGACGAAGCTGTTGCCCATCGGAACCAGATTGAGGTAGATCTCCATGATCTCTTCTTTGGACTTGTCTTTTTCAAGTTCAACCGCAGCGTACCATTCCTGGATTTTACGCTGCGCCGAACGCTTGTCTTCGCCAGAGTAAAGACGCACCGTCTGCTGCGTGATGGTCGAGCCGCCGTGCGTCGCCGAGCCGCCGTTGGACAGCGCACTGAAAATCGCGCTGCCGATGCGCTTGGGATCGATGCCCTGATGATCATAGAACCGCTCATCCTCAATCGCGATGAACGCCTCGTCAATGAAGGTGTCTTTGAGCAGGCTGAAACTGACGAACTCCGAATTGATATTGGATTCGCCGGTCAGCCGGGCGACTTCGACGCCCTTGTCATCGAGAATAATCGTCGGCTGGTTCATGTTTTTAAACCCGCCGGTCGAAACGGCTTTGGCGGTCGTGATGTAGCCGACCAGCATACCGCCGCCCACGCCAGCCCCGGTAAAGGCGACAATCAGCACGACGATCAAGACGACTTGTAAAACCCGCTTGGCCGCATTGCCAAAAGAACGCGGAATAGAATACAGGCTGCTGCTGCGGGTTGGCTTGCCGCTCAGACGTTTGTGAAAATCCTTTTTCACAATGTCAGCGGTATTTCGACGGGTCACAGGGGCATGAGGATTCTGTTGTTCAGTCACTGATTTACTCCAGTAGCATGGTTTTAGGACTTATTGAAGTGCCATTGAAATGGACTTCATAATGCAGATGAGGCGTTGTCGAGGAACCGGTGCTGCCGACATTGCCGATCACTGTACCCTTGGTCACCGTTTGTCCGGTGCTGACCAGCAATTTGCTGCAGTGCATATAGGTGGTCATAAAGCCATTGCCGTGATCGATCTTGACATAATAGCCGGAGCCATTGCCCCAGCCGGAATAGACCACGCGCCCGGCACCGGACGCTTTGATTCTTGTGCCATAGGCGGCGCCGACATCGGCCGCCGGATGAAAGTGATAGTAGCCATAAATCGGATGCTTCCGTGTACCGTAGCCGTCGTAGGTGCCGCTGATCGGCTTCATGGTGGGCAGATGCGCCAGACGATTGTCAATGGCGGCATCATAGGTTGTGAGATCGATTTCGTCAGCATGATCTGACTTGAGGAATTTGTTGAGCTTGCGGTTCAGCGAAATTAAATTAACGGCCTCCTGACGATAGGCCGTTACTGTTTTAGCAGAACGAGAAACTGATTTTTCATTCAAATTGGCCATCAAGGCCCCGAGTATAGTTTCCTTGATTGTGTCGATTTCTTCCTGCTTGCCTTCGATCTCTTGTTCCAGATCGCCGGTCCGTTCCTTTTCTGCATCGAGCTCCTGCTGGAGATTCACCTGTTCGATAACAGCGCATATATCGTTTTCCATAGCAATCTGGTCGGTAAAAGCAGCGACACTGGCGCTATCATCGGCTATTTCGGCGGCTGAAGCAGGATTGGTGTTGCCCAGAAGATAACCTGTTGATACGGCGGCGGATAATGTAAGAATCAGCATGACGGCCACGTATGTTCTGCGGTGTTTTGCCAGCGTCAGCCAAATCATTTTGGCGTGTCGGGCTGTCGGGCTACCGGCTGCAGAATGTTGATTATGCATGATGACTCCTTTCCAAAAGCTCAAATATATTTGACATTATAACCTAAAAGTAAGCTCAAAGCAAGAAAGGTTAAGAACGTTACTCCAGCAACATGGTGGCGGGGTTGACCGTTGAATCGTTAAAATGAATTTCGTAATGCAAATGGGGCGCGGTCGAGGAACCCGTGCTGCCGACCAGGGCGATTACGTCGCCCTTGTGAACGGTTTGACCGGCGCTGACCAGCAATTTGCTGCAATGCATGTAGATGGTTAAAAAGCCATTGCCATGATTGATCTTGACATTATAGCCGGAACCACTACTCCACCCAGAATATGTGACGGTGCCGTCCGCGGCGGCTTTGATACTGGTGCCAGTGGCCGCACCGACATCGGCGGCCGGATGAAACTGGTAATTGCCATAAATCGGGTGGATGCGGTAACCATAACCCCCATAATCGCCGGGTATCGGCTTGATGGTCGGAATATGCGACAAGCGCCGCAACAGGGCGTTCTGATATTCGGAGAGGTCAATATCATGAGCGGCCTCGCTATTCAGGAAGTCGTTCAATTTGTGCCGCAGCGCGATCAGATTGATGCCTTCCTGCCGATAAGCCGACGCCGATTTTGACGAGCGAGAGATGGATTGTTTATTGAGATTGGCCATCAAGGTGTCTGTAATGGTCACCATGATGTCGTCGATTTCGCTTTGCTTGGCATCCAGTGCGGTTTCGAGATTGGTAAACTGCCGCTGTTCCGCTTCGAGCTGCTGTTGAAGATTCAACTGTTCGACAACGGTGCACAGCTCGTTTTCGGATGCCACTTGCTTGTCGTAGGCCGCCAGTGATGCCGAATCGTCGGCAACGCCGGCGGCAACAGTAACTTTAGAACGAGCAAAAATATAACCCGTGGCACCAGCGACGGTCACAGTCAAAACGAGCATGACGGCGATGGTGGTTTTGCTAAATTTTTCCATTCTGCCTGCAACAGAAAACTGATTGTGCATGATTAATCCTTTCAAAACAAGCAAAATATTTGCTAATTATAACCTGAAACGGTAGCTTTGGCAAGGATACGCTAAAAATCACATAGTGGCGGCGAATATGCTAAAATGGTTGGTAAGACGAAGAATCGGGATAGCAGGAGACCAAATCATGACATCGGCCAAACGCAAAAAATCCGCCACGCAACCGGGCAACCCGGCCCTGGAGATCGAGATCACCGCCATCAACCAGGAGGGCCAGGGCATCGGCCGCCTCGACGGTCTGGCTGTGTTCGTGCCGGCCACCATCCCCGGTGATCTGGCCCAGATTCGCATGGCCAGCCAGCGCAGCAACTACGCCATCGGCCGCCTCCTGAAAGTGCTGCGCCCATCCCCCGACCGCATCGCGTCAGCTTGCCCGCAGGCTGCCGACTGCGGGGGTTGCAGCCTACAAATAATGACCTACCCGGCGCAGCTGCACCACAAGCAACAGCAGGTGGCCGACGCCCTGACCCGCATTGGCCACGTCGCCGACATCGAACGTCTGCTGCGCCCGATCATCGGCATGGACCAGCCCTGGCAATACCGCAGCAAGGTGCAGTTCCCCGTGGCTGGCACCGCCGCCGCGCCCGAAATCGGCTTTTACGCCAGCCGCTCGCACCAGGTCATCCACGCGCCGCTGTGCCCGGTGCAGCCGCCGATCTGCGACGTCATCCGCGACACCGTCGCCGCCCACATCCGGGCCTGGCAGATCGAGCCTTACGACGAAGCCAGCCACACCGGCCTCCTGCGCCATCTGGTCGTACGCCTGGGCTTTGCCACCGGCCAGGTCATGGTCGTGCTGGTCCTCAACGGCGACAGCCTGCCCGACCAGGACGAACTCTACGCTAAATTGCGCGACGCCATCGCCGCCTGCAGCGACCCCGCGCTGCCGCCGCTCAAACTCACAAGCTTCTATATTAATAAGAATACAGACAAGACCAACCTGATCCTGTCGAACCACTGCCGCCTGCTGGCCGGCGAACCCTTCATCGAAGAAATCATCCTTGGCCTGCGCTACCGCATCTCACCGCTGTCCTTCTTCCAGGTCAACCCGCGCCAAACCGAGCGCCTCTACGCCGCCGCCCTCGACCTGGCCGGCCTGACCGGCCGCGAATCGGTGCTCGACCTCTACTGCGGCACCGGCTCGATCTCGCTCTTGCTGGCAAAGCAGGCGCGACAGGTGACGGGGATTGAGATTGTGCCGGAGGCCATCGCCGACGCCAAGGTCAACGCCGAGATTAATGGGATTAGTAATGTCGAGTTCTTGGTGGGAAAGGCCGAAACGTTGCTGCCTGAACTGGTCAGCAACGGTTTGATCGCTGACGTTGCCGTCGTCGATCCACCACGCAAGGGCTGCGACGCCGCCCTGCTCGACGCGCTGATTGAGGTCGGCGTTGGGCGGATCGTTTACGTATCGTGCAATCCAGCGACGCTGGCGCGGGATGTGGCGAGACTACAGGACAGTGGGTATGTCGTCGAGGCCGTGCAGCCGGTGGACATGTTTCCCTGGACGGGGCATGTTGAGACGGTCACTTTGCTTACAAGGAGCGAAGCGAAGAAGGAAGCAATTAGTGGCACCCATGCAAGGCTTGCCCAAGAAGGCGAGCGAAGCGAAGACAGATTGGCGGCAAGCTACTGCTGAGGCAATAGTTCTGATGACAAAGGCTTAAAACTCAGTAAATATGAGGGCTTGAGCCGATTTAATCATCATTTTTCAAATCGAAAAAACAGCTAAAATAATGGGAATAGGTCGGTTGACAGAGGGTATTAGCTGGCCTTATAATTACATTACTAAATAATGCATATATACGCAAAGATTAGGAGCTGCCGATGCTGATTAAGCGAGATCTCTATCTAAGAAGACTTATTGACAGAAGACATAATGGCATGATTAAAGTCATTACTGGTGTTAGACGTTGCGGCAAATCCTTTCTTCTTACTGATATCTATCATCCTTACTTGATTTCGATCGGTGTCGAAGATCATCAGATCATCACCCTGGAACTTGACGATGACAATAACATAAAGTACAGAAATCCTATTGAGCTTGGAAGTTATATCCGGAGCCTGTTGGTGAACAAAGACAGCATGTACTATATTTTTCTCGACGAGATTCAGAAGGTTGAGGAAATTCAAAATCCATACATTCAAGGCGTGGAATCAAAGATCGGCTTTGTTGATGTCTTGCTTGGACTTATGAAGTTAAAAAACGTGGATTTGTATGTAACAGGCAGTAATTCCAAATTTCTGTCGACAGATATCTTGACAGAATTTCGAGGTCGAGGGGATGAAATCCGTGTACATCCACTATCCTTTGCAGAATTTTACTCCGGGAAAAAGGGAAATTTTTCGGGTGCTTGGAACGAATATCAAACATACGGTGGATTACCGGCAATCATCTCGATGCAGACTGAGAAACAGAAGGCTGACTACCTGAGGAACCTGTTCTCGAACGTCTATCTCAAGGATGTCATTGAACGTAATGGCGTCAAGAACGTTGACGATTTGAACGATGTTGTTAACATTCTTGCTTCATCAATTGGGACACCAACAAATCCGACGAAAATTTCCAATACATTTTTTAGTGCGAAGAAAACGGTATGCACAAACAAAACAGTATCAAAGTATATTGATTATCTTGAGGATGCATTTTTGGTGTCCAAAGCCTCCAGATATGATATCAAAGGTAGACGATATATTGATGCTAATCTGAAGTATTATTTTACCGATATGGGCTTGCGAAATGCCAGACTCAATTTCAGACAACAGGAAATTACGCACATAATGGAAAATATTATCTATAATGAACTGCTTGTCCGCGGATACAATGTAGACGTCGGTATTGTTGAGATCAATGCGAAAAATGCTGAGGGAAAAAGTATCAGGAAGCAGCTGGAGGTTGATTTTGTTATCAATCAAAGTAGTCAGCGCTATTATGTCCAGGCCGCATATGAAATGAACACGCCGGAGAAGCAGGATCAGGAGCGCAGATCCCTGAAAAGCGTTCATGATTCATTTAAAAAAATAATCATAATAAGGGACGACATCAAACCGTGGCGCGATGACAATGGTTTTTTGATCCTGGGTCTGGAAGATTTTCTTCTTAATGAACATAGTCTGGAAAAATTATAGGTGGGAGACTATCAACATGAGTAAGAAAAAAGCAAAGGAAACATTCGAACATTATAACCGTGCGGCAGATGTCGTCAGGTGCCCCAGCGGAAGGGCTGCAACCCGCAAGTTGCTCGATTCATATGCCAGGGCGGCAGTAAATCTTTACGGCATCATCAGCCGTACAGATTTTGTTGACATCTTCAACAAGCAAAATGCCGATAAAACGGACGTCGAAGAGATTTATATTCTCCTTCTGCCTCTCGTATTAAAGGATGGATGGTACTGCTTTTATCAAGAATTCATTGTTCACTATGCGTTTTTTGACGACTTTGAACAAGTTGAGTTTTTGCTGAAGCGCCAAGCGAACAAACCACGCTACATCCCCTCAAAAGATAGATTTCTCGATTACGTCGATGAAGATTGCGCGGATAATGAATGCTGGTGGGACGTACGCCATTTTATGTTGGACGCCTTTGGCTTTAAAAAAGGCATCACGGAGGGTTATGAGGCTGTCAGAAATTATATGACATACGCTGATGGGATTAGCGAATTGGGTCCCATCATGGAAAGACATCATCTCGTGTTTGACAGCGATAAGCAGTTGCAAGATTTTATTAGCCTCATTATGACTGCGAAAAACAACACGCGCATCTGGGACAATAACGGATACACACCGTCAGAACTGCACATGATGATAAACAAGCGCAACGAAAAGGTCATCAAATTTCCAATGTTGCAACAACGGCAAGACGGTCGCAACGACCCCTGTCCATGCGGAAGTGGCAAAAAGTATAAAAAGTGTTGCTGCAGCATCGACGATACCCATTCGGCACAATTAAAAACCGATGACTGTAGGCTTTTCTATGAAACGTGGTACGGCTTGATGGGCTTTGTTAATCAACGGATGAAGCTTGTTAATGCTAATATTGAACCGAAATATCCAAACGATGTTGATGATATGCGGATTCACAAAGTCAGAGAAGTTTTATGGGAAAAGCCAGAGTTGATCGACGATTATATTGGCGCGACAGAGCTGCCACAAGAGAAAATCAACATTTTGAAACTGTGGCGAACAAATCATGTCAAAGGGATGTTCATCATTCTGGATTACCAACCGGAATACGCTGTTGTTCTTGCATCGCATAAACAACTTGGAGACATCCTCTATGGTGTCAAAGGGATCAGTCATTCGGTCGCCAACTCGTTGCAACGACCCCTGCCAACTCAGATGGAAACGGTCTTGCTTCCGTTCAAGGGTCAAATTATTTTCGATAGCTTAATAAGTACCATGCCGATAGGATTTGCCGACGGCGCCAAGGCGCTTTTCCGGGAGATTTATGACAAGGTAATAATAAACGGGATCATAACAAGTTTGGAATGATGTTGCGTCGAATTTACACCTATCAGGAGGACAAAACGATGCAGAAAAAAGCCTTGGTCATTATCGATATTCAAAATGACATCACAAAGAATTACAAGGACGTTATTGATAACATCAATAAAGCTATTGATTGGGCAGTCAATAATGACATGCATGTTATTTATATCAGGCATGAAAATTTGTCTGCCGGCACGAGGACGTTTAAACCCAATACACATGGGTCTGAATTGGTTCCAGACATGAAAATAGTATCGAAAAACATTTTTACAAAATTCAAAGGAAACGCATTAAGCAGTGAAGAATTTATAGACTATATCGGGAAAAACGAAATATCTGATTTCTACTTAGCTGGAGCAGATGCTGTTGCTTGTGTTAAATCAACCTGTTTCAACATGTGTAAGGCAAATTATAGCGTTTATGTCCTATCAGACTGCATTACCAGTTATGATAAAAGGAAAATTGACGAAATGCTCAGTTATTATGAAAGCAAAGGCAGTAAAATTGTAAGTTTAAAAGACTTCGCATCTGTTGAAGGCGATTAGAGGTTTTTGCTGTTAGACCGTTGAATTTCGATTGCCTCCCCTGAGAAAGCAATCTGCGATCAACTCTACAAAATCTCACCTCTGAGAAACAGAGGTGAACTGGAAAGACTCCTGTTTGACGACTTACGAATTGACAAGGCAGAATTCTTGCAGCTCAATATGGCAGAGATTCTTGAAATAGCGACTCATTATAAGACACATAATCACAGGTTGCTGCAGGCGTTTGTCAAAAGGAGCATGAAAAATGGATCAGATTATTGAGCAAATGCTGAAGCAACATAAAACACAGACCGTCCAGGATAAAATTAACAGCGCTCCGTCTCTTTCATGGACTTGACCGCTTCTCTGAAGACCTGGATTTTTCTTTGAAGGCATCTGATCCTTCCTTACAAACTCCTTGAATATTAGCAAAATTCAGAGTATTCTATTAAATAGTAAGGCCTCAATAGGCTAAAGTATTTAACGGAGATAACTATGATCGAGATTAAGCGCGACAGGTACCTCAACCAGCTGATTCAGTTTCAGTGGGATGGACAGGTCAAGGTTATTACAGGCATCAGAAGATGTGGGAAGTCATATTTACTTCGCACCCTGTTCAAAAACCACCTGCTTGAAAACGGTGTAAAAGATGAGCAGATTATTTCAATTGAATTGGATCTGGCGAAGGATATTCGTTACAGAAATCCGCTTGAAATTTCGGCATTCGTCAGGGGGAAAGTTGAGGGGAAACCGGAAAAGTTTTACCTTTTTGTCGATGAAATTCAGATGTCGGATCAGGTGAAAAATCCATATAACCCGGAGGGCAAGGAAATTACTTTTTATGATGCGCTCAATGATTTGCGGGAGCTCGGAAATCTTGATGTGTATGTAACTGGCAGCAATTCGAAGATGTTATCTTCAGACATCCTTACAGAGTTTAGGGGAAGAGGCAATGAAGTCAGGGTTCATCCTTTAAGCTTTTCTGAGTATTATTCGGCAGTCGGTGGCGATCAAGAGGATGCCTTTGACAACTATGCTTTTTTTGGCGGTATGCCGTTTGTTTTATCCAGGCCAAACGATACGGTCAAAATGAAATATCTGACATCTCTCTTTTCAGAGGTCTATTTGAAGGATATTGTCGAGCGCAAAAAGATTGCGCGTGAGGATGTTTTGGCGCAGGTTTTTGACCTGATCTGCTCATCGATTGGCTCTTTGACAAATCCCAAAAAGATCGCAGATACTTTACGCTCAAAGCAATATGTTGATGTCTCCCAGGTCACAATTTCATCTTATATCAAGCACCTCGAGGATTCGTTTCTTGTTGCTGAAAGCAAGCGTTACGACGTCAAGGGGAAATCATATTTTGACTACCCTTACAAGTATTACTGCGAAGATATTGGTCTTCGAAATGCTCGTATCGGTTTCCGACAGCAGGAGATGACGCACATTATGGAGAATATCCTATACAATGAGCTTGTCATCAGAGGATTTTCCGTCGATGTCGGCGTTGTCTTTGCAAGGGAGCTTAATGCTAAAGGTCATTCTATTCGCGTGCCAAAAGAAATTGACTTTGTCGCAACAAACGGCGGCAAGAAAACATACATTCAATCTGTCTTTGCGCTGGGAACAGATGAAAAGCAAGCCGCTGAGTTAAAACCATTCGCGCTGACTGGCGACTCTTTTCCGAAAATCATGGTCAGAAAAGACATCAGAAAAAGATGGTATGACGAAAACGGAATCTTGAACATCGGACTGCTTGAGTTTCTGATGGACGAAACGGTTTTGTAAGACCAGATTGCATTGAGTGCACTATATATAATGTCATAATTGACACATAAAACATACATAGGCTATATAATGTGCATAGTGTTGCATATTATACAGCTTTGCGTTATGATATAGAGAGAATACGATTGCTTATATTGAAAGAGGTGAAGCAATGAGCAAATATTTTTCTTCTCATAGCGCATTATCTGAGATTGGTGCAAGACTAAAAGCATATAGAATCGATTATCCTTTAACGCAAAAGGAGCTAGCAGATAAATCAGGCGTTGCGGTACGAAGTGTTTTGCGCATGGAGAGTGGTGAGGATGTACAGTTTGGCAATCTGATTAAAGTGCTTATCGCACTGGACTTAGATGCCAATCTGGATATGCTCATTCCAGATCCAACAAAGAGACCTTCATATTATTTGAAAGATAAGACGCTTATGCCACAAAGGAAACGGGTCAGAAAATCGGAGCGTAAAACCCCCCATACAGATAGTAAATGGGGAGATGAAAAGTAATGAATAATACGGCGACTGTTGTGCTTTGGGGAACAACTGTAGGATATTTTCATTTAGAAGAAGGCAAAAAATATGTGTCCTTTGAATACGATAAGGATTTCGTTCGCATCGGTATTGAGATAGCACCGCTCATGATGCCCTTGTCCAATAGAGTCTATGAGTTTCCTGAATTGGCTGGACCGGCTTTTAAAGGTGTTCCAGGCTTATTGGCAGATTCTTTGCCGGACAGGTTTGGCAATGCGGTCATTGATCAGTGGCTCGCATCCAAGGGAAGAACACCGGAGTCTTTTAATGTGGTGGAGCGATTGTGTTATACCGGAAAACGCGGGATGGGCGCGTTGGAATACAAACCGGCAATGAGTTTGCACGGCGGCAAAAATGACAAGATAGACATTGCAGGATTAGTAAATTTTGCCTCGTCTGTTTTGGAAGCTAGAGAGAATATTCATCTGTCAGCGCAGGATGATATGACTTACAACCAGTTGTTAAAGCTTGGAACCTCGGCTGGCGGAGCCAGAGCAAAGGCTGTCATTGCCTATAATGAAGCAACAGGCGATATACGTTCGGGTCAGATTGATCTGGACAAGGGGTATGATTTCTGGCTAATTAAGTTTGATGGTGTTACCAAAAATGGAGACCATACGCTTGAAGATGCTCCAGAATATACATTAATTGAGTATGCGTATTACAAAATGGCATTAAAAGCAGGAATTGTTATGAGTGAGTGTAAGCTGCTGGAAGAAGGCGGCCGAAAGCATTTTATGACAAAGCGATTTGATCGAGTTGATGACAAAAAGCTGCATATGCAGTCATTGGGTGCAATTTCGCATATCGATTATAATGAGCCGGGATTATGCAGTTATGAAATGGCTGCATTAACCGCACGAAGATTGGGCTTGCCCAGTCGTGATATTGAGCAGTTCTACAGAAGAATGATATTTAATGTTCTTGCGGTCAATCAGGATGACCATGTTAAAAACATTTCTTATTTGATGGATAGGCATGGGACTTGGACATTATCGCCGGCCTATGACGTAACCTTTGCATGTGATTCCGGCAATAAATGGCTGCAGGCTCATCAGATGACGATTAATGGCAAAAAATCTAATATCTTGATAGATGATATGATTTCATGTGGCCAAAACATGGACATGAAGACATTTAAGTGCAAGAAGATTATAGAAGAAGTTAGAGATGCTGTAAAAGAATGGCAAACAACAGCACATTCTGTGGGAATTGGGGAAAAAGCAATTAGCTTGATTGAGAAAGAGATCGAAAACAATCGTGCGGAATAGTATATAATAGGCCATTAGAGGCGTAATAATAACTATAATTAACTATAATCAGCAATATGATGCACATTATATTATCCTGATGGATTCGTTTTGATTTTCTCCAGTAAAACATTATAATTGCTATAGGTGGTGAAAATATGATAAAGACCACAGCGATGTTGATGGACGAACTCAAAGATTATGTGAATCCGAAGCATGGCTGATCTTTTTGAAATAGCGAGCCTTTATCAGACGCAGAATCACAGGCTGCTGCAGTCGTATATCAGAAGGAGCATGAAAAATGGATCAGATCATTGATCAAAAACGCTGCAAGCGACAACCGAAAAAATGAGGATGTTTCATGAATGTCAAATTGGTCAAATTGTCACACGCCTATAAACATTTATTGTTTGATATGATGGATGAATGGCTTGCAGTTGAGCAGGATTTTTCTCCATATATGGTCAGGAGAAATGACTATCGTAATTTTGACTATTACCTTGAAAATTTGGAACTCAAAGCGGAAACGGATGATCGTGTTCCCGATTCCACTTTCTTTTGTCTGGATTTGGAGAAAAACATTTTTGTCGGCGCTATCAACATCAGACACTACCTGAATCAAAGCTTGCTTCTTAATGGCGGTCACATCGGTGACGGTATCCGTCCAAGCCAAAGACGAAAGGGGTATGCTACCGAAATGATCAGGCTGGGGCTTGAGGAGTGCAGAAAAATTGGAATCAAGAAGGTGCTCATGACATGCGAAAAGGGCAATATCGGCTCTTCCAAATCCATTATCAAAAATGGTGGAATTCTCGAAAACGAAGTAGTAGTAGATGAAATAGTTGAGCAACGGTACTGGATCACCCTTTCATAATCGATATTCAAAATGACAAAACAAATATATGGTCTGCAGAGGTATCCAGATGAACAAAATACTTCGAAATTAGAGTTTAATGGGGAGGATCTATGATATTTCCCGTGTTGAAGACGAAGTTACAAAAGCCTCAATTGCCCATTACGATGATCTATCGAGAAGAACTGCTTAAAGAATGCAGCTGGGCCAATGTTATTTTGGTCTCTGCACAGGCGGGTTCTGGGAAATCAACAGTTGTCAGTGCCTGGCTGTCCGAACAGGACAGGGCGTACTGCTGGTACAGCCTCGATGATTGGGATAATGAGTTGATGCAGTTTTTTTCATACGTGGCGGCTGGCATCAAGCAGATTGACAAGCGTGTATCCGAGACCCTGGAGCAGTTACTCGACGCTTTTCAATCCATCGGGTTTGAAGCGTTTGTAAAGGCGTTGATTAATCAGCTGCATACCATCAACACGCCATTTATTCTGGTATTAGATGATTATCACATCATCCGCAACGAACTGATTCATCAAGCGATCAAGACGATACTCGAACATTTGCCGCCGTTCATGCGGCTGGTCTTGATCACAAGAGAAGACCCGCCGTTTCCGCTGGCCAAGTTGCGGGCAAGCAAGAATCTGTTGGAAGTAAGAATTTCAAAACTCAAATTTTCCGAAGCAGAAGCTAAAGCATATTTCTTGGAGCAACTGCAATTGGCGCTCAATGAAGAGCAGCTGCAGCATCTCTTCAAGCGGACGGAAGGCTGGATTGCAGGCCTCCAGATGAGTGCGCTTTATATGCAGAGTCATCAAAACATCGAGCTGTCAGTCAAGACGATTACGGCCAGCCATTATTATATTATGGATTATCTATTGGAAGAGGTCCTTGAACGCCATCCTCCAGAGATAAAGTCGTTTTTGCTCGCCACTTCTATTCTGGATTCTTTTTCAGACGATCTTTGTGATTGTGTGATGCAACTCGAAGCGGGTACAAGCAGCAAAATCATTGAGAGGCTTGTAAAGTCGAACAGTTTTATCATCTCTTTAGATCCGTCTGGTCAATGGTATCGTTATCATCACCTTTTTCGCGATCTTCTCAGACAACGCCTAATCCAGAAATCAAAAAATGAGTTGGAACAGATGAACCTTCGAGCGGGACTGTGGTTCAAAACAAACGCGCGCGAACAAGAGGCAATCCATCATTTCATTCATGCAAAGGCCTTTGACAAGGCAGCGGAACTCGTTGAGTGTAAATGGTCTGAAATGGACATTCAGCTCCAGGCGGCTGGCTGGCTCGACATGGTCAAGAAATTGCCAGATGACATTATTGAAAGAAGTCCTGTTATTTGCATGGGGTATGGATGGGCGCAGCTCGACATGGGAGAGATAGAAGCCTGCAGAGCATGGTTCGACAAGGCGCAGGTCCTGTATGATCGTTATCAGGCTCATGCCGATTCGGATGACATTATCATTTCCGACACGACGCAATTTAATCTGTTGCCAGCGACGATTGCCTCAGCAAATGGTTATATCGCTGCCGCAACGGGAGATATCGAAGGCATTTTTAAATATACCCAAGAAGCTCTTACCCTGATCCCCAGTGATCAGCATGCCAAAAGAGGGGTTGTTAGCATGTTGCTTGGAATCGCTCATTGGAGAATGGGAAATCTTCAGGAGGCAGAAGCAGTGATTACGCAGTTCTTAAAGAGCATCAGAAGTTTTGTCAATCCGCTCCTTGAGAATTCTTCTTATATGATGCTCGGCGAATTGTATATTCAGCAGGGGGCCTTGAGCAAAGCAAAGGCGATGTTTGAACAAACGATTACAAATCTGATCGAACAAAATCAGGTCCCAATTATTATTCCCAGTTTGTATTTGGGTTTAGCCAAAATCGCTTTTTTATTGAACGATAACAGGTCTGCCAAGGCATTGCTCGAAAAAAGCAAGGCCTACGGTCAGCGATATGCCCTGATGGACTGGAAGTATAAATATAATATGCTACTGGCCAGAGTCTATTGCAGTGAAGGATTATATGATCTGGCGCGTCAGTGTGTCCAAGAGGGGAAAGCGAATTATTTCCACAATCCGCTGCCTGACGAAATAACCCTCGAAGAGATTGAGAATGCGATTGACATTGCTGAAGCATCAAGACACCAAGATCCGAAAGCTGAGGGTACACCATCAACCAAGATTGGTTTTACGAAGGAGTTTGCCAATCAATCACTTTCAGAGCCGCTGACAGTTCGAGAATTGGAGGTTCTGACTTTATTAACATCTGGCTTGTCCAATCAGGAAATTTGTGACACGCTGTTTTTATCGCTCAGTACCGTCAAAGGCTATAATCAAAACATCTTTGGCAAGTTACAGGTTAACCGCAGGACACAGGCTGTGTTAAAAGCCAAAGAGCTTGACCTGGTTTAAAGCAGTACTTGGTTTTAATAACCCCCCTACTTCTGTCATCGCATTACCCTACTTTGGTAGGTGTACGGGTCTCTTTGGATTTTGTATGCTTGTTACAAAGAGGCACGGTTACTGCCGACGAGGTGATTCATGATCTATGAAATTGTCATCAGTGGCTATATCCAAGAGACGTGGTTCGAAGAGCTCAGTATCATGAAGCAACCTGACCTGACAACGAAACTGCGCGGGCAAATCGTCGATCAAGCGGCCTTGTATGGCATTCTTCGAAGGATCAATGATTTGGGCGTTGAACTGATTTCGGTGAACCGTTTCAAAGAGGGGGGATCATAATTGAAAGCAATAGTCTATGTAAAAAACGGCACACCAGATAAGCTTGTCTTTCGTGACGTCGAGAACCCGGTGCCAGGAGTGCAGGAAGTGTTGGTGAAAATCCATGCGGCATCGGTCAATGCCGGTGACTACCGTTCGATGCAAATGGGGAGCATTCCGAAGAACAAAATATTTGGTTCGGATATTGCGGGCGTGGTCGAGGCGGCGGGAGGCGAGGCAAATAAGTTTCGTCCGGGCGATGCAGTGACCGGTGATATTTCTGCATGTGGTCTGGGTGGATTTGCTGAATATGTTTCTGTGCCAGAACATGCGTTGGCGATCAAGCCTGCGAACCTCTCGTTTGAACAGGCGGCAGCACTCCCGATGTCTGCTGTCACAGCGTTGCAGGCTTTGCGCGATCAAGGTAATATCAAGCCGGGGTCCAAGGTCCTGATCTGCGGCGCAGGTGGCGGCGTTGGAACATTTGCGGTTCAGCTCGCCAAATATTTCGGCACGGAAGTCACCGCCGTCTGTGGCAAGGGGAATACGGAATTGATGCGCTCTCTCGGTGCAGATCATATCATCGATTATACGCAGGAAGACTTTACCAAAAGCGGCAAGAGATATGACCTGATCGTGGCGGTCAACGGTAGCCAGTCGCTTTCCACATACAAGCGCGCATTAATCGCCACGGGTACAGCTGTCGTGGTTGGTGGGGCGTTGACCCAGGTTATCAAGGCGTTGCTCCTGGGACCGGTCATGTCGCTGGGAAGAAAAAAGGTTCGCGTTCTTGCGGCTAAGCCCAATACAAAAGACCTTGAGTTTGTGATCAATCTTGTGGACAACGGCAGCATCAAGCCTGTGATTGACAGGCGATATTCATTATCTGAAACGGGCGAGGCTGTGCGCTATCTCAGTCAAGGTCATGCCCATGGCAAAGTGATCATCAATATTGTGAAGGAGGATCAATAACATGAGAGCAGTTTTCGCGACAAAATATGGCGACCCGGATGTCCTGACCATTCAAGAAGTTGCAAAGCCGTCACCCCAAGACAACGAGGTGCTGATCCGCATCCATTCAACCGTAGCGGCCTTATCGGATTGCGCATTCAGAAAAGGAAGCCCCTTTATTTCCCGGCTTTTCTCTGGGCTGATCAAACCCAAGCTGATCCCTGGTGATGTTTTCGCAGGCGTTGTCGAAGCAACCGGGAAAGCGGTCACAATGTTCAAAGCAGGTGACGAGGTTTATGGGTCTTCCGGTTCAGCCATGGGCACCAATGCCGATTTCATTGTTTTGGCCGAAGATGAAGCCATAGCCATCAAACCGAGGAACATTACATTAGACGAAGCCGCCGCGATCAGCGAAGGCGCGCTGACGGCGCTGCCTTTCTTACGGGACAACGGGAAGATCACAAAGGGTCAGAAGGTGCTGATCAATGGAGCATCAGGCGGTGTCGGTACCGCTGCTGTACAGATCGCCAAATACTTCGGCGCCGATGTGACCGCCGTTTGCGGGCCTCGGAATATTAAACGGGTCAAATCGCTGGGAGCGGATCACGTGATCGACTATACGAAGGTCGACTTTTCGACAGCGGACGAGAAATACGACATCATATTTGACGCGGTTGCAAAAAGCTCGTTCTCGCAGTGCAAAAAGGTCTTAACGGCGGAAGGGACCTATCTGACGACTGTTCCAACGGCCGGAATTATGGCAAGTATGATCTTCTCCTCGTCTGCCAAAATGAAAGCGATTTTTGCAGCCACAGGATTGCGCAAGCCGCTCGAAAAAAGAAAAGACCTGAATCTGCTTAATTCAATCATCGAAGAGGGCAAGCTGAAAGCCGTAATCGGCAAGACCTTTTCGCTTGAACAGATCGCTGACGCACACCGATACGTTGAGACAGGCCACAAAGTCGGAAACGCAGTCGTTGCAATAAACTCGGCCCTATGAATACAGCATATTTAATAGGTGTTGCTGCGGCGATTATTGCCGGCATTGCCTTCAACATGGGTATGGTGATTCAGAAGCTGGCGGTCATGAAAACGTCCAATAAGACCAGTCTGATGCGGCAACTGATCCGCAGCCCCTTGTGGCTAATCGGATTCGGTTTGCAATTTGTCATCGGTATGCCGCTGAACATGTTGGCTCAGTCGCAGATCGGTCCCATTTTAATCCCTGGACTGATGGCCATCGGGTTGATCGTGCTGACAATCGCCGCCATCCGGCTCGCTGGCGAGTCGTTCCGGCTTGGTGACATTGCCGGAATAGCGCTAGTAATCGCTGCCGTCACTGTTTTTGGGCTCAGTCAAATGTCGGTGGATATGCAGTTGATCGATTTATATGAGCCTGCTTTTTTGATCCGCCTGGTATGTTTCACGGTTGTGGTTGCAGCGCTGTCGCTTGTCTGCCACATCCGGCAAAAGGCGAATGTGCGCTTTCGTGGCATCTTGAGAACGCTGAACGCTGGCCTGATGCTGTCGCAATCAAACCTGTGGCTCGGCGTTTTAATGGCTTTACTGGCGAAATGGGGCGGCGGGTCCTTTACCATGATGGATCTCCTGTTCCTTGCCGTTGCATCAGGCATCGTTTTTGCCGGCAGCATGCTGGGGATTGCGGAGACCCAGCGCGCCTTCCAGTTCGGCGAGGCTTCGAAACTGATCCCCATCCAGTATGTGCCTTCGCAGATTCTTCCGATTGCTGCGTTCTTTTTTGTTTTTCAGCTTAGTCCCGCTACGCCTTTCGCACTGCCTCTGGCTTTGGGTGGCATCATCTTTGTACTTTCGGGCGCAGTCTTGCTTGCGCGTCGTCAAATCATTCCAAAGGAAGGGGAACCAGATGCCTAAAAAGGTTATCGTCATCATCGGCGGTGGCATGGCGGGACTGATAACCGCCGCCTATCTGGCGCGGTCGGGATTTTCTGTACGGGTTTTTGAACAACATACGCAGGCCGGCGGCTATGTTTCGTCTTTTAAGCGCAAAGGTTTCACATTCCCTTCAGGTCCAACTTCCTTTGGCTCAAACGGCATCGTTTTCCCGATACTGAAGGAGCTCGGCTTGGATGTGAATCAGCACTTTGTCCGCTCAGGACATCAGATCAGCTGGAACACCCATGATATCTCATTAAAGAACCCGGCACAGACTCGACATGATTTGGAAAAATATTTCCCCAATCAAAAAGCCGGTTTGAGACGGTATTTCCGCTGGGTTGAGATTGGTGCGACCGCCTTTCATGACTCGCTAAAAAGCGGGATGATGTTTGGCCGCCATGTTGTAAAAGCCATTCTTCAATTAGGTGTCAAACACCCGTTGTTTTTCTGGGCTTCCCTGGTCGCAAAAGGACAGACTAATCGAAGCCTGCATGACCGCTATTTCGATGATTTGTATTTGCGTCAAATGCTTAATCAGCTGGGTTTCCCGGTGATGGCTGGCCAGAACACCCTCGGCATGTGGGCATCATACTATTACGACACCTGGGTACCTGTTGGAGGCATGCAATCCTTTGCCGATCTTTTCGTCCGATCCATTCTGCAAAATGGCGGTGAGGTTCATTTTGGCAAGCGCATCAGCCGGATCAGAGTGGAAAACGCCCGAGCTGTCGGCGTGGAATTGCAGAATGGAGAATTCATCCCGGCCGATTGGGTTGTGTCGGCTGCCGATCTGAACCATACTTGCTTTGAGCTGATTGAGCGAAACCATATCCCCGAGGCAATGATCAAAAAGCTTAAAAATGCCCGCCCTTCGGAATCATTATTTGCAGTTTTTTTAGGCTTGAATAATAGTCCGGCTCTGGCAGCGGCTTTGAAACGCTTTCACGAAAGCCATGTGGTTTTCACCTGTGCTGACGGTCAATACATTAAACTTGTTTTGCTGAGCAAAGATGATTTAACGGCAGCACCAGTTGGGAAGCATGCCTTATTCATTGCTGCGCTCAGTCCATATGAGGATTGGGAACCGACAAAGGGCAACCGCGAAGCCTATTTGTCGCAAAAAAAGGCCTGCGCAGACGATCTTATCACACGCGCCGAAGAATTCCTGCCGGGGTTGCGTGCTCACATTGAAGTTCAAGATGCCGCTTCGCCGCTCACCTACGAGCGTTACACCGCCAATTGGTGCGGCAGCACATCGGGCTGGAACTGGAATCCGATGTACGCTCCACACTTCGACTTTGCGCTGGACCTGCCGATTAAAAACTTTTACCCAGTCGGCCACTACGTTTACAACCCAGGCGGCGTCCCGACAGCCATGATAACCGCATGGTACATTGTAAAAGAAATTGTAAAAAATGACGAGGCGAGAATTATAATTCCCCCTTGAAAACGATCCGATTGCTTTGATAACATTTGAATTTGTTGAAATATCTTGTAATATGGAGATATAAAATATTACAGGAGGCCAACCAGCGATGGAAAATATTGAACAATTATGAGTACTTTTCTGAAAATGCTCGTTGTCACCTCCATCGTTTTGGCCCTGCTCTTGTCGGGCTGTCAGTGGGTTGCCGTCACCACCGACGGCGCCAGCACCACCGGATCCAGCAGCGAGCAGACCACGTTGGAAACGACCACGTCCGTCGTGACCTCATCGACGGGGACAGCAGTGACAACGATTGTGACTACAGCGCCGACCACTGTGCCGACCACCGCCAGCACGGCGAATTATGTCATGACGACCAAGCGGGATCTGCTCGTGATGCTGCTGGCCTATCCCGACGATGTTCTTGGTGTCGAGCAGCAGAGCGGCCAGGTTTTTCTGGTCATGGCCTCGGGCACGCGGTTGCTCTACGATGACCAACGCGCCAAGACGATCGATGAAAAGTACTCAGATGCTGATATTCAAGATATGCTTGAGGTTTCATACCCACTGACGCAGGTTGACACCCTGATGCCCGAGGATGTCGATCCTGGCCGCTACCGTTGCTATGCCTTGCTTAACGAACTTTATGGTAGCACCAAGACGGCGATTTCTGCCAATCTGGTTACTGTCGACTGGGGAACGCAGCACCTGCCTTTTAACCAACAAGCCGCGGCATCAGCCGCGCTGCTGGCCATCGCTGAGCAGACCGCCCAGCTGGCTGCCACTAAACCGGAAACCGCGGCGGCGCTTTATCCGTCCAGCGGCACCTTCAACTACCGCGTGATTGCCGGCACCGACCGGCTGAGCCCGCACGCCTACGCCATGGCGATTGACATCAACAGCACCGACGGCGGCTACTGGCGCTGGATGGACTATGCCGATGGCGCCCAGCTGCTCGCCAATTATCCGCAGGACGTGGTCAGGATTTTTGAAGACAACAATTTCATTTGGGGTGGCAAATGGCATCATTTTGATCTGTTCCATTTCGAATATCGTCCGGAAATCCTGCACAAAGCCCGCTGTTTCGCCGCAACGCCCGGCCCGGGTCAACCCTGGTATCAGGGCGCCGACCTGGATGATGCTGCCGTGCAGCGCGCTATTGATAAAATCGAGGCGGTTCTGGGCTGAACGCGCAAAAGTATTCTTGGGGCATAAAGATGGCACATTCTTTAGTAATGATATTTCTCAAATATCAGAGGAAGAAAGGCATCAGTTCAATTATGAAAAAAGCATTTCTAGTTTTATTCTTCGTATTGGTAGTCAGTCAGGTGGCATCCTGCAGCTCGCCCACGACAGGGAATGCCTCGGACTCTGCGAACCCCTTATTCACCAGTGCTCCGGATACAGCAACGCGCGACGCGAATCGCCTGTTCAATCCCAGGGACATTATGAATTTCATGCATTTAGATTGGGAAGAATACAGTCGAAATGAAATTGATACGCCTGTTCCGGCGGTAGTCGCAAGAAGTCATGTCAGCATCTTTTGCCCGGGGTTTTTCGGCGGATCATTGCTGACGCCCGAAGAGATTTCGGGAGGTCAAAATGATATGCGCTTTTCCAGAGAATATGGCATCAGCGTTTTGGTCTGGATATCTTCCAGCGGATACGAGGGCAGTATTCCCGAGAGTATCAAACCGCGCGTCATGCAGGCGGCTATGAAAGATTTGGATGGCAATCCGATCATGTCCAGAGCGATCGGCAATACGCCCATGACCTGTCAGAATAATCCTGTCTGGCTTGAGATCAAAGCGGAAGAGATAGCAGTGATCAGCGATTCGGATTTTGGCGGTTTTGGCGTGGACGAACCTTATAGCAATTATGAAAGCGTTAATTTTGGTGGCTGTTACTGCCAGTATTGCATGGCAGGATTTACGGCTTACCTCAAAGAAAATTTGAGCGCTGCCGATTTAAACGATCGTGGCATCAAAGATATCAAGACCTTCAATTACGCAGAATACCTCAAACAAAACTTTTATGACGAGTACAAGGCAGCTCTCAAAAACACCGATAACCCCCTTGGCCTCGCCGATCTGTCGGCTATGCCGCTGGTTGATGAATTTTTACGTTATCAGTATGAAGTCAGTACCAACTACATGAAATATTTGCGGGCTAAGGTCGATGATCAGTCCGAAAAGTTAGGCAAGCCCATCCCCATGGGCGCAAATTTTTGGGGTTTGAAGTATCTGGGTGCAGCCGACACGGTTGATTGTGTGACCTCTGAAATCAACATCAAGATGGTTCCTGACGCGAACTCGATTGTCGCTTATGAGATTGGCAATGCGATCGACGCGCCCGTTCTCGCCTCGCCAAGTTCAGGTGATTGGGAAGTGATGACCGGTCCTGACGCCGCCGGCCTGATGAAAATATATACCGCGGAGGCTTATGCGCACGGCGGCATCATGTCCTCGCCCTACGAAAGCCCGTTTTTCCAATACGGACTGGACAACAGCGATGTGTTGGCCGGACAATTTGATATGAACAAACTCTATCCATATTATGACTACATCTACAAGAATCCGATGCTGTTTGAACATCTTTGGCCAACCGCCAAGGTCGGCATGCTATATTCAAATGGCTCGATGGATAAAGCCTACAAGACAAATGCTGAAAACGAGTTTTGGGTCGAAGCGATGCAGCTGTTTACCGCCAACATCCCTATGCGGGTTGTCTTTGACGGTGATGGCAAGCTTTCGCAAAAGAGCATGACGGCAGATGATTTCGACGGACTCGATCTGGTGATTCTGCCTGGCGATGTCGTGTTGGACAGCACGGACATCAGCCTTTTATCGGACTTCATGAACAGCGGCGGTCAAGTCATTTCCTTCAATGCGACGACCCCAATATCGCAGCTTGACGGACTGATCAGTGCCAGCGGTAAACCTGAAACAGAGCTTGTGCAAACGGTAAAGACGTCGTATTCAGAATCATTCACGATCAATAACCCGAGCGTTTTGGTGACGCCCTATTTCAGCACGGCTGTTTCCGGCTACGTCTTCCATCTGGTCAATTATTCTTTTGATGCCGCGCTTCACGACGTTAATCCCCAAAAGGATATCACGATGGAGGTTATAAACGATTTCCCATCTGACTTGCGAGAAATCGGCGTTTATTACAAGACCCCCGAAAGCAATACTTTGACGGAACTGAAATGGACAGCTTCGCAGGGCAAGTTAAATTTCAGTATTCCGGAGATGTCGGCCTGGGCGACTGTCGTGATCGGGCAAAAGGACAGCGTGCTCGCGCTCAACCAGCTCGACGTGGCAAAGTCGGCTTTTGATACCAGGGGCATGGTTCAGCTCGATGCCAATGTTGCTGCAATCCTTGCAGAAGCGCAGATTCTTTTCGATCAAGGCCATTACGATGAAATGCTGCAAAAATGCGGAGAATTGCCAAAGTAGCGGAGGTGATCGGTGCCTCTCTGCTGCTTTATTTCAAGGGCGTGGTGCCTGATTTTCACGATATCGATCTGATGGTGGCGGAGACGGATGTCGAAAAGGCCAAAAAAGTCCTGCTAACGTTTGGCAAACAATTACCTGCGAATCCCAAGACCCAGTACTAAACTAATTATTTTCTGGAGTTTGATGTGGGTGGTGTTGACATCGATGTGATGGCAGGTTTCACGATTGTCTGCAATGGCGCCGCTACTATCAACTGATGGGCAGAACCGACAAAATTGAAATAATCGATCGGCGTAAATAGTAAAAAGAAAAAGCATGCGAAATGGGGAACATTTATATATAATATGCGTAGAATATTTTCGCTTATGCATTGGAGCGAGGTAAATTCAAATGAAAACCGTACCCTTCAAAGAAAAATACGGACCGTACGCGCTGGTCGCCGGAGGCTCGGACGGCCTTGGCTACGCCTTCGCTGAGGCGATTGGGCGGCGGGGCTTGAACCTGGTCCTCATCGCGCGACAGCACGAGCGTCTGCAAGCGGCGGCGGCGCAGCTTCGAGAAACTTTCGCAATCGATGTCATTTCGATCGAAGCCGATATGGCCGATTTTGAGTATATGAAGAAATTGATCGGCAAGCTAAAAGTCTCCATTGGCTTGCTGGTTTACAACGCCGCCTTTGCGCCGATTGGCTTGTTCGAAAATACAAGTGAAGAGAAGTTGGCGCTGGCCGCTGCCGTCAATGTCAAGGCGCCGCTGCTGCTGACCAAAATGCTGTCGGCGTCCATGATCCAGCAAAAGCGAGGCGGCATTATACTGATGTCTTCACTGGCCGGGGCGCAGGGCAGCCCGAAACTTGCGGCATATGCAGCCACCAAATCATTCAACGCCATTTTGGCCGAAGGTCTGTGGCAGGAACTCAAGCCGCACGGCATCGATGTCTTGGCCTGCTGTGCCGGTGCCATTCTGACGCCGGGTTATCAGCAGGCAGCGAATGCCAAGCCTGCACCCGGCGCGTTGAAAGCCAGCGAAGTCGCAGAACAAACCTTGAAGGCTTTAGACAGAGGTCCGATCATCATCCCTGGCACCATCAACAAAATTGGCCGCTTTGTCCTAACGCGACTATTGAGCAGACGCGCCGCAATTGCCATCATGTCGAAAAACACAGGAGGTTTATCATGACTACATTTTTGGGTTTGATCACACCGCTGGTCGCATACCTGATGATTACGCTTTTGCACCTCATCATCCCGGCTAAAAAAATGAAGGGTTATGTCAAAAACGAAAAAACCGGCAAGGTTATGAATTACAGGATCAATGGCAAATATGTGCTACTGGCCAGCATGCTGATCTGGTTTGTGCTGGGCTATTTCAAGATCGTGCCCTACACCTGGCTGTATGAAACCCGCTGGCTGGGCCTGATGGGCGCGGTCGTGATCGGGCTGGCCTTTTCATTTTTCATCGTGCTCAAAAATCCAGCGACCGGCCGATCCTTCCTGGCTGACTTTTGGTTTGGCCGAGCCAAAGATGTGCAGCTCAAAGACGGCCTGGTCGATGCCAAGATGTGGTTTTATCTGATCGGCGCTGTCACCCTTCAACTCAATGTGCTTTCATTTGCGACGTATCACATCATGAACGTCGCCATTATAAACTATGGCTTCCTGCTTGGCTGCGCCATGATCACCTGGTTTTGTTTTGACTATCTGATCTTCGAAAAAATCCACCTCTGGACCTACGATTTTATTGCCGAACGCGTCGGCTTCAAACTGGGCTTTGGCTGTCTGACCTTCTACCCCTATTTCTATGCTGTCGCCCTGTGGTTTACGGCGGACCTGCCCAACCCGGGGTTGCCCGTCTGGCTGACGATCCTCTTTGGTACCCTCTTCCTGGGCGGTTGGGTCTTGACCCGCGGTGCCAACATGCAGAAGTATTTCTTCAAAATTGCGCCCGATCGCAAATTCCTCTGGATCAAACCGGAAGCCCTAAGCGACGGCAAGCGCACACTGTTGGCCAACGGCTACTGGGGCGCCAGCCGTCACATCAACTATCTCGGCGAAATCATCCAGGCCATCGCCGTCGCACTGGCCTGCGGCTACCCGGGACTCTGGATGGTCTGGCTGTACCCGGCTTATTACATCGGCCTGATGTTCTCCCGCCAGGCCGACGACGACAAGGTCTGCCGGGCCAAATACGGCGAGCTCTGGGATCAGTACACCGCGAAAGTGAAATACAAGATTATTCCATATATTTATTGATATGAATGCGATGAAAAATGCCCTTGATCAATTGCTTCTGGCTTACAAAGTACAACCGGTCGGGAGGGGTTATATTGATTGCATAACAACAATCGATAATGCCGCTGGATTTATCCGTGGCTTGACCGACTTGGGCGTTGAAGTTACGGAAATTTCTTGGTGGTGCCATTGCCCGATTAACGGCAGCAAAACAACTGGCTGTCCACATGGTGGGGGTGGTCCGAGAAGCTTATATTTCGATGGCTGGTTTAGCGAGATGTATCAGGTTCCGAACGTCAAATTTGAGAACAACGATGAAATCATGTCTTTCCTGGTGGGCACCTGGCCAACGATACCAGAATATCTGCCCTGCCTGGTTCCTGCCTTTTGGCTGGATGTTCCGGACGACTGGCGAAACCTTTTGGAGAGTCACGTGAAATAGGGAACATTATATCGAAATAGTTGCTATTATGTTCCCTATAGTATTCTTGCATTATAGGGAACATTGTCGTAAAATATGAGCATATTAGTTCCCTATGGAGACTGACAATGGCCGACGATTATCAAAAACTGCAAGAATTATTACAGCAAAGAGCAGACCTTCAAGCCAGGTTGAATCTGCTGCCTTACGATGGTTCGCCGGAAGTAAAAGAGCAGAGTGGCAAAAAATACATCTACATCCGCAAACGGCTTGGCAGCAGGCTGACGTCAAAATATGTGGATCTTTACTCAGACGATTTGTTCCAGTTGCTGTTAAGAAACGCTCGTGATGCCAGAGCGCTCAGAAAGAATATCAGGCAGGTCGAGAAAGAGCTGGCAACGCTTGGATTTACGGAAAGCGACTTAACGCCAGACATCGTCTTGAACCTCGACTTTGCTAGAGCCAACATGAAAGTCAATATTTATGACCAGGCAGTTCTAGAAGGTGTCGCAACAACTTTTCCGCAAACTGAAGATATCATCGACAACGGACGGGTCAATGGCATGACAGCCACCGATGTGCAAAAGATTCTGAATCTCAAGCATGCGTGGGAATTTATTTTGGACAGCGACGTCATTTCGTGTGAATCCAACTACCACATCCTTTGCCATATTGCCAAGCTGGTCAACGAGGGCTTTTATCTTGACGGTGGCCGCATCCGGGGCGTGCCGGTTTCGATTGGCGGCACATCATACGTTCCGCCCTTTCCAATCGAAACGGGCGTCAAGGAAAAACTGCAAGAGATTACCCAGACAGGCCAAGACAGCATCGCCGCCGCCATCAAGCTTTGCCTCTATTGTATGAAAGCGCAAATCTTCAATGACGGCAACAAGAGAGCTGCGGTCATATTTGCCAATCATTATTTGATCGCTCACGGTGGTGGGCTGATCGTCATTCCGGAAAAACAAGTGCCGTCGTTTAAAAAGCTGCTGATCGCCTATTACGAGGGTCAAGACAATCATGAAATCACAGAATTTATGAGATCGAAATGCTGGAAAAAGTTTGGAGGTCCCCTATGAAAAATATCGTCATTACCGGCAGTACCCGCGGCATTGGTCTGGCCATGGCCGAGGAGTTTTTGCGCGCCGGCTGTCAGGTCACGCTTTCCGGCCGCTGTGAGACGTTGGCCGAGGCGGTCCGCGCGACTCTCGCGCCCTACGTAGGCCGCTACTGCTACATTCCGTGCAACGTGCAGGACAAAGCCAGCCTGCAAAGGCTGTGGGACGAGTCGCTGGCTCGCTGGGGCTCGATCGACATCTGGATCAACAACGCCGGGCAGAACGCGCCGCACGCTCTGCTGTGGGAGACCGAAGAAGACGCCATCGCATGCATCATGAAGACCAATATTCTTGGCATGATTGACGGATCGAGAATAGCCGCGACCGGCATGTTGCGGCAGGGCCATGGCGCGATCTACAGCATGGAGGGCCTGGGCTCAAACAATATGATCCAACGCAAAACAATCCTTTACGGGACGACCAAGCATGCCCTGACCTATTTCATGAAGGGTCTGGCGCTGGAGCTGGATGGCACCGGCGTGATCGCCGGACGCCTGTCCCCAGGAATGATGCTGACTGACTTTATCACCAAAGCGCCGGACGGTCAGCCGTCCGAGGTGCTGACGGATGAGCGGTTCAAGAAGATTTTCAACATTCTGGCCGACAAACCGGAGGCGGTCGCCAAATTCTTTATTCCGAGAATGCTGCGCAATACCAAAAATGGTGCCCAGATCGCCTGGCTGACCAACGGCAAGGCCGCCTGGCGCTTTATGACGGCGGGGCGGCGCAAGGATCGGCTGGTTTGACCGCCGCGATGGATAACCGCACTTATCTCTGCATCGACCTCAAGTCCTTCTATGCTTCGGTCGAATGTGTCGAACGCGGCCTAGACCCGATGACCACCAATCTGGTTGTTGCCGATCCGGAGCGGTCGGACAAAACAATCTGCCTGGCCATCACGCCAGCTATGAAGGCGCTGGGCGTCAAGAACCGCTGCCGCGTTTTCGAGATTCCCAAACACATTCAGTACATCGTGGCACCGCCGCGCATGCAGAAATACATCGATTATTCAGCCGACATTTACGCCATTTACCTGCGTTTCATCGGCAAGGACGACATCCACGTCTATTCGGTCGACGAGGCCTTTCTTGATGTTACCAACTATCTGACCACCTATGGCGTCGACGCCCGGGGCATGGCGCAACTGCTGATGGGCGAGGTTTTTCGCGCCACCGGCGTGCGCGCGACCTGTGGCATTGGCACCAACCTTTACCTGGCCAAAATCGCGCTCGACATCACAGCCAAACACGCAGCGGATTTCATCAGCCAGCTCGACGAACAGAGCTATCGCGACACGTTGTGGGACCACAAGCCGCTCACGGACTTTTGGCGCATCGGCCGGGGGTTGTCAGCCAGGCTGGCGCGCTACGGTATTACGATGATGCGGCAAATTGCTCATGCAGATGAGGACTTCCTCTACCAGCTTTTTGGTGTCGACGCCGAGCTGATGATCGATCACGCCTGGGGTCGCGAGCCGGTCACCATTGCTGATATCCAGGCTTACAAACCGAAAACCAGGAGCACCACCAGCGGCCAGGTGCTGATGCGCGATTACAGCTTTGACGAAGCGCGGCTGATCGTGCGTGAGATGCTCGACCTGCTCTGCCTCGACCTCGTGGCCAAGGGGCTGGTGACCGATTCGGTGACCATCATGATCGGCTACTCCAACGCGCTGCACGCCGAACCGGCCAAGGGTACAGCCAAGCTCGACCGGCCGACCAGCGCCGACAGCATCATTCTGCCGGCGGTCACCGCGCTTTACGAGCGCATTGTAGACCCTGAAAAACCTGTGCGCCGGATCAATATCGCCTGCAACAACACCATTGATGATCGCGAGCACGGGACCGTGCAGCTCAGCCTGTTCGACACGGTCGTGGACAAGACAACCGAAGAGCGCAATACCAAAATTCAGAAGGCTGTCCTCGACATTAAGAAAAAGTACGGCAAAAACGCCGTGCTCAAAGGCATGAATTTCGAAGATGCCGGCACGACCCGTGATCGCAATCGGCAGATCGGAGGGCATAAAAGTGGCGAATAAACCGCGTTCCCCCATGCCCATCGCTGAGCGAGCCAAGCAGTTCCTGCCCTTCGCGGCGGTCCGTGGACTGGAAGATGCGCTGGCGCGCAAGGAAAAGATACCGGTAGCCCGGATCGACATGACCGAAGAACGGGCGGCGAAACTGAGCGAAACCATGCACCAGATCGTGAAAGGCTCGACCGTCACCATCACCTACTTTTACGACGAAGAGTACATTCGCATGACGGGCCGTGTTGTACGGGCTGACGATGTTTACCAGCAACTGCAAATTGCTGAGACGACGATCAATTTTGATGATATTCTGGAAATCGAGATGATATTGGACGAATAGACATGACATAGGAATGAGAATACAATGGATTAAGCAATGATTCCTTGACATTTTTGACGAGGTATTTATGGAAAATGCGGATATCAAAGCGATTCAAAGAATAAAAGAACTGAACGAAGCGCTTGATTTGTGCGGGATCGAGCTTATCGATTTTTCCTCGCCAGACGCAATTATTAAACGGATTCACCCGGAAGATCGAGATTATGCATTGCGACAAAGCTCCAAGGCGGTTTCCGAAAATAGCGTTGTTGCGTTTGAATGCAGATTAGTTAATCCGGATGGCGAAATTAGATTTGTTGAGATACGCGTGTCCCCAATGCGGGGCACCATGATGGATATTACAGATCGAGTTCGAGCAAGAATAGCTTCGGCAATTAACGAAGAAAGATTCCAGCAATTGTTTAACCAGGCACCGCTCGGTTACCAGTCGCTGGATCGTGACGGATGTTTTATCGATGTCAATCAAAAATGGCTGGATACACTGGGGTATGATCGCGAAGAAGTAATCGGAGCCTGGTTTGGCGATTTTCTTTGTCCCGAATACAGAGAAGCATTCCGCCAGCGCTTTCCATTATTCAAAGCTCAAGGCCATATTCACAGCGAATTTGAGATGCTGAATAAAGACGGCAGACGGCAGTTTATCGCTTTTGAGGGTAAAATCGGTTATGACAAAGACGGAGCATTCAAGCGAACACATTGTATTCTCCAAGACATCACCGAGCGCAAGAGGGACGAAACGGAGCGGGAGCAGTATTTGAAAGATTTACTGGAGTCCCAGCGGATTGCTCATATTGGAACTTGGCGACTCAATGTTGAGACAAATCATGTTGTTTGGTCGGAGGAACTTTACAAAATGTATGGTTTCGACCCTTCAATTCCACCTCCACCCTACACAGAACATATGAAATTATTTACATCGGAAAGTTGGGAAAAACTATCAACCGCCCTTGAGATCACAAGAACAACTGGCATCCCGTATGAGATAGAACTTCAAACGATCAAAAAGGATGGATCGAATGGATGGATGTGGGTGCGAGGTGAGGCTAATAAAGATTCGAGTGGCAACATCATCTCGCTCTGGGGAGCCGCGCAGGACATTACTGAGCGTAAAAGAACAGAAGAAAAAGTTGAAAAGCAAAATGAGATTATGTCGTCATTACTCAAGGTTCTCCCCGTCGGCGTTTTCATGGTTGACGCGATCGACGGCAAGCCACTATTGGCAAATGAAATGGCAAAGGAACTGCTTGGCCGAGGGATACTCCCAGATGCCAATCTAATCAATCTTGCCGAAGTCTACAAGGCGCGTAAAAAAGATGGTACTAGCGCTTATCCCGCCGAAGAGATGCCGATCGTCAAGGGGATGAAAGGTTATGATTCATACATCGACAACATGCTTGTCGAGCGTCCGGATGGTACGGAAATCTTACTAGAGATCTACGGTACACCGATATCTGACGAAAATGGAAAACCATGGGCGAGTCTTGTAACTTTCACAGATATCACCGAACGCAGACTGGCAGAGGATTCACTCAAGCAGAGCGAAGAAAAATTTAGATTGCTTTACACTTCAATGGATCAGGGCCTTGCGCTTCATGAGATCATTACAGATGAAGATGGCAAGCCGATTGATTATGTTTTTCTTGATATTAACGACAGTTACACCCGAATGGTGGGGGTCACTCGGGATATGTGCATCGGCAAAAGAATCTCGGAAGTGATGCCAAAAGTTGAACAATATTGGATCGATATATTTGGTCAAGTTGCGTTGACCGGTGAGCCAAGTTATTATGAAAACTACTTCAAAACAACGGGAAAATATTATTCAACATATACTTATTCACCTAAAAAACGTCAGTTTGCTGTGCTGGTTACTGATATTACAGAAAAAAAGAAACACGAAGAAGAATTAACATTTTTGAGTTATCACGACAATTTGACGGGTCTATATAACCGCCGATTTTTCGAAGAAGAACTCCACCGGCTGGATACAAAAAGAAACCTTCCCCTGTCAATAATCATGGGAGATATCAATGGTCTGAAAATTATTAACGATTCTTTTGGCCATACCGTCGGAGACGATTATCTTAAAATGACATCGGAAATTATCAAGAAAGCCTGTCGAGCGGATGACATCGTCGCCAGACTTGGGGGAGATGAATTCGTTGTCATTTTGCCAAATGCTGATTCAACCGAAGCGGTCAAAATCTCCGATCGCATCAAGCACATGGTATCAGAAAGCAACGTTGGTGCGCTGGAACTTTCGGTGTCGTTTGGCTATGCAACAAAAATTAGTATAGATCAATCGATATTGGAAGTTGTAATAAGCGCGGAAAACTATATGTACACTCACAAAACTTATGAGCGTGCCAGTCTGCGGAGCAAAGCGATTGATATCATCATGAACACACTGTTTGAAAAAAGCGACAGGGAATCAAGGCACTCCAATAGAGTCAGTACAATTTGTGAAGCGATCGCAACACACATGGATTTCAATCATGATGATGTTAATCAGATCAGGATTGTCGGTTTGGTCCATGATATCGGTAAAATTGGCATCAAAGAGGAAATTCTCAACAAGCCTGGCAGACTTGATGATGTTGAATGGAAAGAAATCAAAAGACATCCGGAAGCAGGATGGCGTATTCTGAATACAGTCGCTGAATTTGCTGAAATATCCGGTTTGGTGCTGCGACATCATGAAAAATGGGATGGCAGCGGATATCCCAATGGGCTTAAGGGTGAGGAAATACCGATCGTATCCAGGATAATCGCCGTTGCCGACGCTTATGATGCTATGACTGGTGAAAGGTGTTATCGAAAATCGGTCAGCAGTAAGGTGGCCGCAGCTGAAATCAGAAGATGCTCGGGCACACAATTTGACCCCAAGATCGTCGACGTGTTTTTGAAAAGTGTTTTGCCACAAATTCAATAAGGCCATCAAGGAGAAATCATGACACAAACCAAAGAGCCGATCATTATTTATGGCACCGCCTGGAAAGAGGACGCCACAGCCCAATGCGTTGCAGACGCCCTGAGCGCCGGTTTTCGGGCGATCGACACTGCCAATCAGCGCAAGCATTATGACGAAGCGGCGGTTGGACGTGGCATTCGCAACTTCCTCGCTCGCACCGGCCTGACGCGCGCCGACCTGTTCATCCAATCCAAATTCACCTACGCCCGCGGACAGGATCATCGCCTGCCCTACGATCCGGCCGCGTCGCTGCGCGAGCAGGTGGCGCAATCCTTCCAGTCGTCGCTCGAGCACCTGCAAACGGAAAGGCTCGATTCCTATCTTCTGCACGGCTTCATCGACGAAGAGGGCCTCACTGAGCAGGATCTGGAAGTCTGGCAGGCCATGGAAGGTTTATACCGCCAGCAAAAAGTCGGAGCCATCGGCGTAGCCAACTGCTCGCTCCTGCATCTGCAGCAGCTTTGGACCAAGAGCACGATCAAGCCCCATTACGTACAGAACCGCTGTTTTGCCGAACTGAAGTGGGATGAAGAGGTCAGAGTCTTTTGCGCCGAAAAGCAAATCCGCTACCAGGCCTTCTCCGTCCTGACCGCCAACACCAGATTGGTGCTCCGGGACGAGGTCGCCGCGATTGCACGCAAGTACAATAAGACCATTCCCCAGGTCGTGTTCCGCTTTGGTTTTCAACTGGGACTGATCTGCCTGACCGGCACGACAAAAAAAGAGCATATGCTGGCCGACCAGGACATCCACGACTTCACCCTGACGACAGATGAGATGCAAGTGATTGAAAATATCGCTGGATGAGGCATAAAATAGTCAGCAGCCTCAGGCGTTGATCTCGCTGAGCAAGGCTCGGTCGACGCTGGGAAAAATGGCTGATTCGCTGAGCAAATCCGCCAGCCCGGCGGTGTCCAGACGATTGCGCACTTGATCGTTCAGACCGCAGAGCATGACCGTTTGACCGGCCATTTGACAGGCACGGATCAGGTCGAGCAGAACTTCCTGGCCGGTGGTGTCGATCATTGGCACGCCGCGCATGGACAGGATGACGATTGACGAGTCGCTGACCAGCGTGTGGACTTGCTCGGGTAGCCGTTCGGCATTGCCAAAAAACAGCGGCCCGGTGATGTAGACAACAGTAGTGTTACCATGCTGCTCTTCGATGTTGTCCTCGCAAGTATGCAGCAGTTCGTTTTTGACCTGCGATGAGGAGATGTCGAGCTTGGAGGCGTTGAAAATAAAAAGCAGCGCCGAAACAACCACGCCGATGATGATGGCGACGGTCAGATCGAAAGCGACTGTGGCCGCCAGGGTGATCACAAATTTGAGCAGGGCGCTGATTTGTTTTTTGCTGAACATGCTGGTGATAGCCGGCCATTCGTTCATGCGCCAGGCTGTGACCAGCAACACGCCAGCCAGCGCGGCGTAGGGCACCTGCGCAATGACCCCGCCCAGCAGGAACATGCAGGCCAGCAGCATGACCGCGTGTAGGATGCCGGTCAGGCGGGTCTGACTGCCCGACTTGATGGCCACGCTGGTGCGGGCGATGGCCGCGGTGGCCGGGATGCCGCCGAAAAAGGGAATCAGGATGTTGCCAACGCCCTGGGCGATCAATTCCTGATCGGCGTCGAAGCGGCTGTCCTTTTTCATGCGCAGCGCGCTGGTGCCGCAGAGCAAGCTTTCAATCATGCCCAGCGCGGCGATGGACAGCGCCGGTGAGATCAGCGAAGGCCAGGTTGCCAGCAGGTTCCAATCCAACTGCAGACGAACCTCGGGAATGAGCGTCTGCGGGATGGCACCGATGGTCGGGACATCCAGGCCAATCAGCACGCTGGCCAGACTTGCCAGCACCAGACCAGCCAGCGAGGATGGGAAGAGGTTGCCCAGCTTTTTGGGCCACAGCAGCATGGTGGCGATGACGATGCCGCCAACGAGCAGCGACTGCCATTGGATGTTGAAGCCCAGCGCAAAGTAGGATCCGATGCGCTCCAACGTGCCATCGCCAGTCGAGGTGACGCCGAACAGGTGGTCGATCTGCCCCAGGGCGATGATCAGGGCGATGCCGGTGGTAAAGCCGGTGATGACCGGCCGGGGAATAAAGCTGACCAGCTTGCCCAGCTTGAAAACACCGGCCAGCAACAAAAACAAACCGGCTATGACACTGACCAGGAAGACGCCCTGAAGCGAATAACGGCCGACGATCGAGATCAGGATGGCCGACATGGCGCCGGTCGGTCCGGATATCTGGAAGGATGCCCCAGACAGCGCACTGATGACGAAACCGGCGATGATCGCGGTGATCAGGCCGGCTGCCGCGTCGGCGCCGCTGCTGACGCCGAAGGCCAGGGCCAGCGGCAGGGCCACGGCCGCCACCGTGAGGCCGGCCAGAAAATCTTTGAGCAATCGTTGGAGTGAATAATTTTGAAATTCCGTTTTCAGGAGCGTAAAATACTTGTTCAACACAACTCTGACCCACTTTCAAAACAATAAGCCTTATTTTAGACCTGCGCGCTGGGGATGTCCAGAGTTGAATTTGGTGTGATAAATGCATATGATGATGGTAGAAGGTTTCTTATCCATGCAGAGAAGGCAATAAGCATTATAATTGGGGGGCGAGTCTGCTGCCGGCCGATTTTCAGGCTGACTTCTTAGAATTTGACACAAGGAGCAGACGATGGGTAAACAAATGATCTTCAATGAAAAGCGCGATCTCCGGTTGACGACCCTGCGTCGCGGCGGCACCCTGCAGGATGCCGATCACCACCTGTTGGCCCTGTGGGCAGCCGATTGCGCGCAACATGTCCTGCACTATTTCGAAGATGCGAGCCCCGGTGAAATCCGTCCTCGCCAAGCGATCGAACTCACGCGGGCCTGGGCACGCGGCGAGATCACCATGACACAGGCCCGCACGGCCGCGTTTGCCGCCAATGACGCGGCCCGCGAGGTGACCGGTGCGGCCCGAGAAGCAGCGCACGCTGCGGGTCAGGCTGTGGCCGTCGCGCATGTTGCCGCGCACGAACTGGGAGCCGCGGTTTACGCGATCCGAGCTGCGCGAGCGGTGGCCCCGGACGACCAGCGCGTCGCGGCCGGCCGCCTGGAATGCAGTTGGCAGCGCGAACAGCTGCCGGAAGCGATCCGTGAACTGGTGCTCGATGACCAGCGGCTACGCAACGCCAAGTGCTGGTTTATGTTCGACTGCTGAACCGAATCGATGATCGTCAATTTACCAACTGGTAATATTTTGTATTTAGTCAAGAGGAGGTTACAAAATGGAAGTTTTCGCAGCGTATCTGGCACAAATCGAACCGCAGCAACGTGTTCGGGTAGAAGAGGTTTTTCACTGGATGGGACAGAACTATCCACGTCTGGAACCCAAAATTGCCTGGAGTCAACCGATGTTCAGTGACCACGGGACCTTTATTGTTGGCTTCAGCGTCTCTAAAAAACATCTGGCTGTCGCGCCGGAAAAGGTTGTCATTGAGCGCTTCGCGGCGGAAATTGCGCAGGCCGGCTATGAGCACACCCCTATGCTGATCCGTTTTCCGTGGGACAAGCCGATCGACTATGCCCTACTGGCCAAACTGATCGACTTCAACATTGCGGATAAGGCAAGTGTTACAACATTTTGGCGAAAGTAGATTAACAATTATGATAAAATGAATACATTAGCCAAATGATTCGGAGGGAAAACCATGAAAAGAATCTCGATAGTATCAACAATTTTGCTGACACTGATCCTCTTTCTATCCTCCTGTTTATTTGTACCGTCTGGCAGTAAAAACTCTGAGCAGACAAGCCACACCGAGCTTACAGTACCCACGGAGCAGACTAATTCCACAAGCATACAAGCTAGCGAGCGCGCGGCATTCTCTAACGTGAACCTACTCCCGATGCAGTTTCTGATCAGCGAGGATCAAAAATTTGTCTATCTTCTGCAGGATATTGAGCAGCAATACAGCAAAATATCAGTCGCTGATTCATATGACAAGCTGGATGTAGTCTATGACGCGGATGAATACTATATCAAGAACATCGCTTGCGGAGATGGCTTTACAGCATGGACGGAACTGACAGACAAAGCTTACGCGATCAAATATTATGACCACAATAGCAAAAAGACGACGATTATTCGTAGCGGAGCGTATGATTTTAACACGGACTACCAAATTCTGGAAATCAAAGCCTACCAGTCATTCGTTTACTTCACGCTTAACAACAATGCTGCTGCCTATTCGTCGATCATCAGCTATGATACCACCACGGGGCAGGAATTCGAATTGAGAAAAGCAGATTTTTATCTGCCAGAATCCCTTACGTCAATGCAGTTTTTGTCACTTGATTTAAAAGATGGCTGGCTGCTGTTTACGGAAATAACCAAAGCTGGCAATTTTGATTTTCAAATGATCGATCTGGAAGATGAGTCCCTTTGGACCTGCTATTTGAACGAAGATATCAGAATTGTTTATGGTGCTTCCTTTGAAGATGAAAGTCAAACACTGGCATTGTATTATCGCAGTATAGACGGTAAAGAGTACATCGGGATTAGCAAAGGCACTTCAGAAATTACAAATATTGTCGGGTTTAGTAGCACGGCGGTTGCCTATCGTGATCGAATATTCTTACATGAAGGCAATGTGTACTACATTGAGCAGGAAACGGACTATGAATCAATCGACACTTTCCAGCTTTGCGAAGCCTCCCTTGATGACGGCGAGATCAACAAATACGCGGCGGCTTTCAGTTTTTTTGGAGCGACTGATGGCATTAGTTTTTTGGCCTTTGATTCAGCGACGCCCTTCAAATCTGTGCGTTTGCTAACGATTGCTGAGGGACAATAATTCAAAAATGAGTTGAGGTGCCCAATGCAGCAAGAATTGATCGCGCCCTGCGGCATGAACTGTCAGTTGTGTATCAGTTACCAGGCCAAGGAAAACGACATCAACAAACAGGGCTTTCACAGAAAGTACTGCCCCGGCTGCATACCGCGTGGCAAAAACTGCTTGCATATGGCGGATTCGTGCCAGCGGGTCGGCAAAGGCCTTGTCCGTTTCTGTTTTGAATGCCAGGATTTTCCCTGCCAACGGCTGAAATCGCTGGACAAGCGCTACCGAACGAAGTATCACCTGAGCATGATTGACAACCTCGAGGCAATCAAAAAGCAAGGTATGGCGGGCTTTTTGGCAGACCAGGCGATCAAATGGCGCTGCAGTGCCTGCGGCGGGGTGATCTGCTGTCACAGTGGACTTTGCCTGAAATGCAATCTGGACAAACTGCGCCAGACAAAAACCTATCGTTGGACGGATGAAGTGTCGAAATAGCTGTCCTTTATGTTAAACTGAAGTCAGAAGAAATCGAATGAACAGGAGATATTCTTATGAAACGTTTCTTGAAAAAGACACTTAAAGTTTTACTTATTCTTCTGGCGATTATTGCTTTGCTGGTCGCAGCTTTTTTTATCATCAAGGCCATTGGTATCAAGGGCACGCCGTCTGGCATCACGTGGGATGCAACAAAACCGTTTGATCCCACGACGGCGGGGCAGCTGGTCAAAACCGATGGCGAAGATTTCCAAATACTGTTGTTTTCCGACATTCAAATTGGTACGGACTATTTTGCCGATACCAAAGCCCTCAACATGATGGACGAGCTGGTCAACCAGACAAACCCTGATTTCATCATGACCACCGGCGACAACACCTATCTGGTCCTGGCCGATGTGCTGACCCCGACCATCGTGCAAAAGCTGGAGGGTTATGGCATTCCCTGGGGTGTCACCCTGGGCAACCATGACTCCGACGGCGTGACCGACCGCAACTGGCTGGGCAATCAGTACGAAGGCGCCAAGAATTCGCTGTTTAAGATGGGACCAGAAAATGTTTACGGCGTGGGCAATTACGTGGTCAACATCGTCGATGCTGCCGGAGAGCCCTGCTATTCGCTGATCATGATGGACTCCAATGTCAATCGGCAATACGCCAGCGGTTCGGACTACGACTACATCCACCCCGATCAGATTGACTGGTACAAGTGGGTTGTCGCGGGGCAAGAAAATGTGCCATCGATGCTGTTTTTCCATATCCCGCTGCCGGAATTCGCTGAAGTCAAAACAATGTGGCAGGCCAATGAATTGGAAGCGGGAACGTTTTTTGGCGAAGACAAAGAAGCTGTCTTTGCACCACCGGAAAATTCCGGATTGTTCGATCAAGTTCTCGAGCTGGACAATACCACCAACATTTTTGTCGGTCACGATCACATCAACAGCTTGTCGGCCGAATACAAGGGCGTGCGTCTGACCTACGGGCTCAAAACCGGCCCGGCCTGCTACTTTGATGCAGACATGCAGGGCGCGACGCTGATCACTGTCAAGGACGGGACCAACGAAGTCGTGGTCGAACATATCTATGTCAAACCATAAAGCAGGAGAGAAGCAAATGAATCTAAGTCTATCAGAGTACAAAGCAATTGTTGAGTTTTCGCCCAATATGATTTGGCGCGCCGGGACCGATGCCAAATGCAATTATTTCAATGAAACCTGGCTTAAGTTTACAGGACGGACATTGGATCAAGAATATGGTGATGGCTGGGCCACCGGTGTTCATCCGGACGATCTGGAAGCCTGCTTGAATACCTATTTGGAATCCTTTGAAAAACGTGAAGCCTTTGAGATGGAGTATCGCCTGACTCGCTTTGATGGCGAATGGCGCTGGATCAATGATATGGGTGTCCCGTTCTATGACGAACAGGGCAGTTTTGCCGGCTACATTGGCAGTTGCATTGATGTGTCCGATAAAATCGAAGGCCGCAAGCTGACTGAAATGGCCCATAATGACAAGTTGACTGGCCTGATCAACCGCAATTATCTGGATTACCTGCTGAGCTACGAATTCCGCAAAACCAAGAAAGAGCATGCTGATTCGATCATCATGATGATGGATGTCGACAACTTCAAGTTTTGCAACGATCATTACGGCCATGGGTTCGGGGACAAGGTCCTGAAGCAGGTCGCGGAGCGAATTTCGAATAATATTCGCAAAACAGATGTTGCCGGGCGGTACGGCGGCGATGAGTTTTTGGTTATCCTCAAAGGTACCACTGTCGAGCAGGCGCAAAAGATCGCCCAGAAAATCCTCGGATCCATCCGGGAAATCGTAATCGATGATACCCTGGTGCAGAATTCGCTAAGCATTGGCATCGTCAAACAGAACAACGAAAATGAATTGATCGAACTTGTTGAAAAGGCTGACAAAGCCATGTATCTGGCCAAAAAAACCGGCGGTGATCAATTCAGCGTTTTTGAGGACAACTAAATGAGTATAAGCGTTGCAGAACTGATTATGACACGGCGTTCGGTCAGAACGTTTTCCGAGCAGCCTGTCTCGGAGGAGATCCGGCAAAAAATAACGGATTACCTTGCCAAGCTGACCAATCCCTTCCAGGTCAAGGTCGCCTTTAAACTGATGCAATCTGACGCGGCGGTAAACGCCGCTAAATTAGGCACGTACGGCGTTATTAAGGGTGCGAAGGACTTTTTTGGCGCGGCGGTCAAGGATGGCGATTTCGCACTGGAGGCGCTGGGCTACGAATTCGAGCAGCTGATTCTATACATTGAATCGCTCGGACTGGGCACCTGCTGGCTGGGTGGCACATTTAACCGCAGTGAATTCGCCCAGGAAATGGCGCTTGAGTCGGATGAAAGGCTGGTGGCCATCTCGCCGTTCGGCTTCGAGGCTGACAAACGGAGCTTTACGGAAAAGATGATGCGGCGCCTGTCTAAGGGCGATTCGAGGAACGATTGGTCGGCGTTATTTTTCGATCAAAACTTCGCTGTGCCGCTGACCCCGGAGGCTGCGGGCGACTTTGCGAGCGCGCTGGAGATGGTTCGACTGGCACCTTCAGCGTCGAACAAACAACCCTGGCGCATAATCAAGGATAAACAGACCTTTCATTTCTTCGAACAAAAAGCACCTGGTTACAGCCAGACCTTTGCCTATGACATTCAAAGGGTAGACATGGGCATCGCAGCCTGCCACTTTGAGTTGACCAACCTCGATCAGGGCCGCAAGGGCCATTTCGAGAAATTGCTATCTCCTGATTTGACCATGCCGGAAAATATTGTGTATGCATTTACCTGGATTGCCGAGGGTTTCGGGTCTTAATCGCCGGGCATAAAATCAGCCTGCAGTGTGTAGGACCCGGCCAGGTAGAGATAACCCTCACCATCCGAAGCGGGCACTTTTGACTCAGCATAACAACTGACCCCTTGGGGCACCACTTGGATGCTGATCGTCTGGGGTGATGGCACCTCGATTGTCAGAATTTGCTCGGCGTAGCTGGTGTCGTAGTCATTATAAATCCAATCGCTTTTGATCAGCTTGCCATCGGCGTCTCGCAAGATGACGGCAGCATAAGAGCGATAACCGAAGTCGTCACCGTAGAAGCGCGGGCCGGTACCCATGCTGGACGCGAAATTGACCGTGACGCGCAACTGCCCAGGAGATGCGACCGAAACAGTGCTTTTAGCACCGACATCCTGCGGGATTGAAGGTGGCGACTCCGTGTAAAGCTTCTCCGAGATGCCGCCGCCGGTCGATAACACAGTCGTCCATCCTTCGGCATTGCTTGTGCCGCTGGGCGTGGTGGTCGGTTGGGTCGTGATGTCTTCATTTTTAAATACAGCGGCCGAGAATTCAGCATACGCCAGCTCCTGACTCGGATTGGCCGCACTGGCTACACTGACGCGTCCATAAAAGGCCCCTTCAGCAGCATAGGCGTGTTTGAGGGTAAGGCCATCGGTCTGCTGGGTCTGGCCGTCCCCGAAATCCCAAGTATAGAGGGCGTCAGACGGTGCATCGCTGATGGCTATTTTAAAGGGAATACTGTCACCGATGAAGGCCACGGGCGATTCGGGTGATACACTCATGACTGGAGCATCTTGAAAGATGATGTTGAAGCGATAGAAATTGATATAGCGATACACCTGACTGGTGGTGCCGTCATAAGCAGTCAGATTGACCAGCTTATGGTAGAGAATGCCCAGGTCATTGTCGCCGGATTGCGGTACAATCGTCTTCAGTCCTTTATTGGGTTGATCGAGCGAGCCCAGAGATTGCGTCGCGTTGTAAAACCAAAATTTTTCGCCGACCTGATAGGTTGTTGGATAGACCAACAAGCTTTCATAGCCCGACTGCTCAAATTGCTGCCTCGTGATGATCATGCCATCGGTCAGGGGAACATCGATAAAGTTGCCGGTCGCGGGGTCCTTGCCGACACGAATCATAAAGGTCTTGTCAGCCGGGAACAGAACAGCCCCGGGGTCCTTGCCTTTCAGTGTATCCAGCCAGACCTGTTGGACCTTGGCCTTGTTGATCAGCGAGTAAAGACCGAAATAATTGAACTGGGTGTATTCCTTGCTGTTGGTGGTGGCCTGTTCGTAGTTGTCGCCGGAAAAATAGGATTCGAAGTGCACGGTACCGTTGGTGATCTTGTATTTGATCAGCCGTTCCTGCCCCGGGAAATTGGGATCAGCGACATATAGGGCATTTGTGGTCACCTTGTAAATGATCATGGCATGAGCGGAATTGGTGGCGCGGATGTCGATAAACTGCGGCTGGTGGGTCAGCGCGATAGAATAAGCGAAGGCATATAAGACGTTGTTGGCCGGCTGATTAATATTGCCGCCCCAACGACTGACAAAATGCTGATGAACCACCGAAGACAATCGGATGGCTGACGCATCATCCCAAGTCAAATCGGGTGTTGCGGCCAGACCGATATTGTCCAGCAAACCATTCAGCGGTTTGTCCCAACCAATGCGGCCGCGATTGTTGTAATAGAACATGGCGGCGATCGACTGACCGGCGCAATGCCCGCCAGGTGCCATGACCGAGCCACTGTTGGGCATTTGGAAATCATTGAAGCCGGGTTTAAAACCGGTGTCCAAGGCAAAGTCGCTGTCCGTCTGGGCGGTGATGCGTTTCGCTTTCTCTTTGGTAACCACTAGGTCCGAAAAGTGGGCGGTGATGATCGTGATCGAGTCATTGGTTACGTCCAAAAAGGGAATGCCTTCCAGTTCGCCGGTCGATTGATCATAATAGAAAGCCATAGCAAATTCGTCTTCGGCTTTCTCGATCGGGATGGTGACAATCATTGGCTCTTCGGCAAAGCCGTGGCCATTGTCAATACTGATCAACGGCGTCACCGGATTGAAAAGTTCACCGAATTTGTGCGACTGGATTTCGGCCATGCTGATTGAAAATTCGGTGTCCTGTGCATAGGCTCCGTCTGGGACGGTGATCGTGAGGCCATCCAGCGCTGTATTGCTGTCGGCAACTTCGATTTCGCCGCCAGATGACGGGATCACAGCGCTTGCAATCTCGGCAGATGGGCCAAACACCAGGTTAGCAGGCTGCTTTGGCCAAAAAATGACCAGCAGGATGACGCCGACCAACACCAGCGCTGCCGCAACAACAGACCAAAGCAATATCTTTTTCTTATTCATCATAATCACCCACAAGATCGTCAAGATTTGATTAACAATACTAATCATAACCTGAACTATTATTCATGTCGAGAGGCTTGTCATTCATTTATTTTGAGAGTACTATAAAAAAAACGGAAGTATATCAAATCAGAAACATCGATGGCCATGCATTCATTATTTTGAGGAGGGTATGATCATGGAGTGGTTTGAAAGTTTGTTCAGAACATCAGCCAAGCCCCTGACTGCTGGTTACCTTGGCGGTCAGGGACCGGCCGCAATTGCAAATGAATCATATTTGACTGTGGACGTCGAAGCCCTTTGGATTACCGATGTGCGCAAAGGGCTGAGCAAGTTTTACGCGGCCATTCATGGCAGCATTTTGGTGCCGCACGAAACCGGCAAAAGGCAGGAATTTCAGGCGTTTAATACCGTTTCGGATGCCAAGGAACTGGATGCCAACAATCTGGATCGCATCGTTCAGGGCCCCTATCGGCTGCTGGACGCGGTACCCTATCGGGGCGCCGGCATTCAGATAGGCATCGCCCTGCTGTCCATCAAATCGGCAGATTTGGCGGCACCTTTCATCGGGCTGTTGAAAAGCGTTTCCGACGTCGCTGGAATATCTTTCATCACCCAGGCGACTCCGCTGGTGGATGTTCTGCACGCGGGCATTTCGGCACTGGCCGGTGAAGACTCGCTTGAGATCGGTCGCTATGGTTTGTTCGAACCGGTTTACCCAGGCCTTTATGTTGTGGTCCGGGCCGACCCGAAAGTCTTGCCAATCGAAAGGCTGGCCTTTGACGAAAAAACACGGGACCTTCTGTTCGACGGTAAGAAAGTCGTGGAATATCCCTATTTCGTGCTCAAGATCAAAACGTCTAAAAAGCGTGATTACTGGTATGACATCCCCGGTATCAAGGAAGCTTACGCCCTGATGATTGAGCAGTTTAAAACCACGCCGACCGACGTTAAAAAGAACCTCCAGGCCTTCGATGCCTTTCAGGTGGTCACCGAACTGTCGCCCGACTTACTGAGTCAAGATGCCCGCAAACTGGTCGATGTTGTCCGGAAAAAATTCAAGAAATACATCACCAAAAAGCCACCGGCCGCGGCTGGTGTTAAAATGGTGAAAGCCCTGAAGCCGGTACGGGCAGATCGCAGCAAACTGCTGATGATGCCACTTAAAGATTTTCAACCGTTTAACTGAGAAAGGTGTTCCATGAAGCAAAAAACAGCATTCCTGATCACGGGTCTTGTAGTAATCTTTGTAGCAATCATTGCCATAATGGCTTTTGCCCGGCCAGCGGTACAGGCAACAGTCAGGGAGAACACCCAGACAACGGTTTCCATCAGTTCAACCAGTCTATCAACCAGTCTATCAACCGGGGTGGAGACAAACGATGAGTTGACTGAATATTTTGACTACGACGGCGGGGATTTACCCGTCGCTGTTGTGACGCCGATTGATTTCTTCATTGAAAAAAGCATCGCTATAAACCAGCCGAAATTCAGATTTGAACTAGTCGGTGAAAGGTATCAGGAATATGAAACGACATTTAACGATAGCCAATACTATTTGACAGACGGGGGTTGCAGGATCAACAAAATCATTATTCAAAGCGATGCGTTGTCATTTTATCAGGAACTTGAATTTGCTGAAACCGATACCTTTTACATGCCTGAGGCAGACTATGGATTGGATATTGCGGATTGGAATTTTGATGGTTATCTGGACATTAGTTTATGGCGGGATGTCGGTGGAACATCCCACAATGCCCCGACATACTTTTGGCTTTGGGATAACGGCAGTCAAAAATATATCGCCAACCCAGCGCTGGCAGACCTCAGCGATGAAAACTATATTTCAATCAATCTGGAAAGACAACAAATATATGCTGGAAGACGCGAAAACAGTGATTTGTATTTTGATAACTATTTTCAATGGGACAAGGGTAACCTGATCTTGGTCGAGCTACAGGAAATGACCTTTGTGGGTTATGATGAAAGTTTCCAAGAGCCCGATCAGGTTCATTTTATGATCAAAGAACGTGTGAACGGGGAAATGCAAACGACAAAAGATTTCTCGATCAGTTACAAGGAATATCTTGAGAATGATCCATCAGCTCAATAATTCGCAGCATGCCACGCATAGCTACCTCAATTTGTGCAGCGTCAGGCGGGCGCGTCAAAAAGCGACGCTGAATCCACAGGGCGAAACGCAGAAGCCAGACTGGCCTCGCTTTTTTAAGCAGCAGAAGATAGAGTTCGAAGGATACGGCAAAAGCCAGCAGGATGAAATATTCTGCGTAGGGCAACAAAAGCAGCGGCATGGCCAGCACGATAAAAATGAGGGTCATTACCGAGCCGCATTTGGGCGTGGCGCGATCCGCGGCTGCGATATTTTCCACAGTCATTTCCTTGCCGGCGCTATAGGTGTTGAGTGCCATGTGCTCGGCCCCGTGATATTGGAGCAACTTTTTGACACGTTTGCGGGTCAGGATAATCACGATCAGTAGCGCGGCGGCAGCTCCGTAGAGGACTTCATCTGGCAGATTAGTTTCCAATAATTGGGGCCAAAAGATTTCCAAAATGAAGGCCCCGATCAATACTGAAAAAATGACGGTGCCGATTTTGCCAAAAGCGGGAAACATGCGGACCAACGGGATCTTGCGCAACCAGGCCTTGAGGCCACCAGTACTTCGTGAAAAGAGCGTCTGCGTTTCGCCGCGGCCGGATGCCGTCACGTGCACGCGAGCGCGCAAAGTATGAAATGTAATGCCATTAAAGCCAGCCATGCCGCCGATCGTATACACTGTTGATCCTCCAATTGTCTTTCTTTATCCATTGACCGGTTCTGCAGTCTGGCGGGCTGGCAGTATTACATTTCGGATTCGATCGAGCTGGACGGATGAGCCGCTTTCGGCAACTCGATGGTAAAACAGGCACCGGAAGCGAGATTGCGGGCTGCGATGCGTCCGCCCAACGCTTCGACGTTCTGGCGTGCAATGTAGAGACCGAGGCCGTCACCCGGCACATCACCGGGACTTGAACCGCGCTGATAGGCTTCGAAGATGCGCTTGATGTCCTGCGGCGGGATGCCCGGCCCCGTGTCGCTGACCTTGATGATGACGGCCTGCGCCGACGCGTGCGCCGACAGGGTGACCTGCCCGCCATTCGGCGTGAATTTGGCGGCGTTGGTCAGCAGATTGTAAACAGCCTGAGACAGCATTGCGCGATCGGTGGTGACAGGCAGATGGCGATCACACTCCAGTGAGAGGGTGAGACCTTTGCGGTCAAACTGCATTTGCAGACCTTTGGCTATTTTTTTCAGCGCTTCAGTCAAATCAAAATCAGAAGGCAGAACGCGCACCGCTTCGCCAGCGTATTCGATAACTTCCGGAATGGTATCGAGGATGGCGGCCAGGTGATCAATTTCGTTGAGGCAACTCTCCAGGCGGCTGTCGTCCATGGTCACCAGCTTGTCCAGCGCGCCCTCACAGTTGCTTTTTAGGATGGCAAGCGGCGTGCGCACTTCGTGTGACAACTGATCGATTTTGCCCTGGCGCGTCCGCTTTTGCAGTCGCAGTTTGGCCGACAGGTTTTCCAGACTGGTTTGAATCGCCCGGATCTCGATGATTTTGGATTCGGTCAGCGGGGAGGGCTGATCCAGATCAGCATTGCTGGCAAATTGCGCGGTTTGCCGGAGGGCCCTGGTCATTTTGGCGCTGACGACCAGGATGATGACGATCGAAATGATCAAAACGAAAACCCCCGACATCAGCGCCCCGACCATCAGCGCCCGTGTGAACAGCTGGACCGAAGCAGTATCCTGGATTGCGCTCGAACGTACAATGATCAGGGTACCCAGACGCGCGTTGCCCTGCAGGATGTTGAAGGTATCGGTTTCCGAACGATGGCGATTCATCATGCCGCCGTCCATCATGCCGCCGACCGGGACGGCGTCGGGATTGACGACCGCCACAACCAAGTGACCGGCCTGATCCAGGACGCTAATTTCGCTGATCAAATCGCCCAGATAGACCGACAGGGTTTGGGCTGCCTGTTCGACATCGACCGGATCACCGCTAAGCAGGGTAACGGCCTGTTCCTGGATGCTGGCGACATTGTCGTTGTATTCCGATGCCACCACACCGCTGTAATAATTGCGGATATAGCCAGCCGAGAACAAGGCCTGTGTTGCCAGAGCCAGCAGAATGATAAGGCCGATGACCAGCATCAACTGTTTTCTAATGGTCATGCTTTTTCCCCTCAAAAATATAGCCTGCGCCATATTTTGTTTTCAGATAAACCGCCGAGCGTGCGTTATCCTCGATTTTCTGCCGGATGTTTTTGATATACGAATCAATGTTGCGGTCGAAACCGTCATAGTCGTCACCAAATGCCTTGTCGATCAACTGCTGGCGTGTCAGCAGCGCACCGACATTGTTTAAAAAAACACGCAGCACGAGAAATTCCCTGGCTGTGATCTCAATTTCGGTACCCTGCTTGAAGAGCTTTTGTCGGACCGTGTCGAGCACAAAATCACCCGCAACCAGCATGGACGTTTCGGTCATAGGGGTGTAGGTGCGCCGTAGGACCGCCTCGACGCGTTTGACCAGTTCTTTTGGGCTGAAGGGTTTGGCGATGTAATCGTCGGCGCCAAGATTGAAGCCACTGAGTTTGTCAACTTCCTCCTGCTTGGCGGTCAGCATGATGACTGGCACGGGTGAGACCTGCCGGATTTCCCGGAGCACATCGAACCCGCTGATGCCGGGCATCATGACATCGAGAATGACCAGCTGCGGGCGGTTGTCGGCGAATGCCGCCAGTCCGTCGATGCCATCATGCGCTGAGAAAACCTCGTGACCTTCGTTGCGCAAATAAGCAGCGACAATGTCGCTGATCTGAATTTCATCTTCGATGATCAGGATTTTAAATGCCATACGCTTGCCTCAGGCTCATTATACCATCCTTCCTGACAAAAACAGACCGCATCAAGCGGCCTGCTTTTGGTGGAATAGGGGGGATTACTTCTTCAGAACAGCTTTGCGCTTCAGGTACTCTTCTTCGGTGATCTCACCAGACGCATACTTGGTCTTGAGCAGGTCGATCAGCTCATTGTTGCCTTTGTTCGTGCGCTTGACCAGCCAGATAACCAGGACAACGACTGCCGCGATAACCAGAACGCCGCCGCCGATCATGCCATAAAGGTTGTGATCAGGTCCCCAGCCAAATTCGCCACGCAGACCGCGGCCGCAAAAGTCACTGATTTCATTGAATCCTCGATTGAACATCATAATAATTCTCCTTACTGATTAATGATTTTTTTCATTTTGAGATACGTTTCTTCATCGATTTCACCTTTGACGTACCTCGCCTTCAACGTTTCTTCTGCCGCGTTCGTACCGGCAAACCTGCAGCCTTTGCCGCGGATCACAAGATGAACGATCAGAGCGATGGCCAAAATCCAGACGATAAACATAGAGTCACTTCCTTTCGATAGCAACATCCTAACACGCGATTGTGGGGCAATTATGAGGGGGATATTAACCTCAGCTTGTTTGGGGACTGTGTTTGAATTCGTCATTTTCTTGCTCCTTTTTCTTTTACCAACGAGTCTGTTATGTTAATATTAACTACACAAGTGTCAATGAGTTACAGGAGGAATCCTATGAAAAGGATTAACACATTTTTGACTGTTTTGGCTTTTTTCGTCATGGTTCCAGGTTTTACTGCAGCGACAACAGATTGGGCACTTGTGGAGATACCCAAATCGATTACAGGCAGAGAAAACATGGCAACAGTCCCAAGCTTTTCTGATATATCTGTCGACAATCAAGGCAATTTATATCTGCTTGACAACCCAAGGATGATTCGATTTACTCCCGAGGGATTATGGGATCGTTCCTGGGGAGATCATGGCATTATTTATGACAAAGATATCGATCCGCAGAATACTGAAATACTATGGATTAAAGCTGACAACCGCGGCTATGTTTATGCTGTATGCCGAATTTGCATCGATGGAAGCCCCTGCTTTATCAAACGATACGCGCCGGATGGTCAGGTGGACACATCTTGGTATGGTGATGGGGTAATGGGCGGCAGAATCGATGAAGACACTGTCAAAGCCGATGAGGCCGAAGTATTAACCGATGGAATAGCCTATATTGATGGTATTAATCTTGATATTCAGAATAATCTTTACGTTATTAAAGATCAGAAAGTTTATCGATATTTGCCGGATGGTGGACTGGATGCCGATTGGACTGCGACGTCCTATAAACAGCCACTTCCAGAATTCGAAGGACCTTGGTATTCCAATAGGCTGGTGATCGATTGGCAGAATAATGTTCTAATGTTTAACGGATTTGATAAAACTCTGTCAAAATATAACAGTTCGGGCAACTTCATCGAAAAAAGAGACGCTTCATCACTGTACTACTATTGTGATGATGAATGGGGTGTCCAGGGTGTCCTGAAAGCCCTGACAATCGATCAGGATGGCTGTATTATCACCGTTAATCCGGATTCTGAAGACACGCTGTCCAAATATAATGACGATTTGCAACTCATAACCAGTTGGGGGACTGAGGGCATTCTGCAAATTCCCAATGATTTGTCAAATCGAACGGTAATCAGCAGCATGGAAATTGACGGTTCCGGCGATCTCTATTTTTTTGATGCCACCAGGTGTGTCGTCAGCAAGTTCAATGGTCATGGCCAGCCGATTAAGACATGGGGCGTAAACGGACAATTAGGCAACATCAACAGTGATGGCAATACATTATTAAACATTAGCGACAATATCAGCAATGATGATCAAAGTATCTTCTTTCAGTCATACTTGGATGACGATGGGACTTTCACCTATTGCGTTTCTAAAACGGATAGTGGTTTTTCATCGACAACTTTCTTGGACGAGGATGCGTTTAAAAATACGTTTGGCTACAGTATGAATTACAATTTAAAGTTAGCAGCGTATGAGAAATCATTATTTGTTCTAGTCGAAACATTTGGACTTAAACGAGTGGTCCTAAAATCTGACGCAACTGGTAAAAGGGTTTCGAACTGGATAATTGCTAATGATCATCGATATTTCAGGGACATTTTAACCGACGGTCGAGGCTATATTTATCTAGAAGATTCGGAAAACCAAATCTGGTGCTACACACCGACTGCACAGGTCAACACAGAGTGGGGCAGAAAAGGGTGTATAGGTGGTGAATATAAGAACAAATTTGGTAGTATATCAGACATAGCATTTGATTTGGCAGGAAATCTTTACATCTGTGACCAAAATGCTTTTTTGTATCGATATAATTCGGATGGGCAGCTTGATCTTACTTGGGGAATCGATGGCAAATCGAAACTTCCGGCGACAGAACTGGATAGTCATGGATATTACTTTGAGTATGCCATAACATTGGACAAATCAGGCAATCTTTATTGCGCCGACACAGCTAATAATCGGATTATTCGATTCAATGCAACTGGGCAGATTGACTCCAATTGGTGCAAAAATGGCATATGGCAGTCGAGTCAGAATGAAGCGGAAGATCTGATGCCATTGATTTCACCATCGAGTTTGATGGTTTTTGAGGATCGACTCTATGTCGTCTGGAACAACAAAATGTATGTGATGAATGACGCAATTGCTCAGATTGGCATGGAACCTAATGTAACGACAGAGCCAAGCATCTCGAATGGCACGGAACCTATTGTAACGACAGAATCAAGCATTTCGAACGGATCAGAAACAAATTCTTCAGAGAGCAGCCCAATAGGGCAATGGATCGCTTTCGGCGTAGGCATCCTCATATTATTCTGCGCCGGTGTTGTTGCATTGCTGGTTGTAAAAAAGAAGATAAGTTTACCGAGCAAATCAACATCACCTAAAAAGTAATCAAAGCTGGAGGTGCCCCCTAGATGATTGATCTTGCCAAAAAGTCACTCCATTGCCCAAACTGCGGCGCCAATGTGGCCCAGGACTGTGTTTTTTGTGAATACTGCAAGGCCGTGCTGTCGCTGACCGCCTGCCCGGCTTGCTTCGGGCCGGTTTTTAAGGGGATGGATTTTTGCCCGTCCTGCGGTGCTGAGATTGAGCGTGACGAAATAGCAAACGATAAAACGCTGAAGTGCCCGCGCTGCGAGCGCGCACTGGTCATGACCGAGCTGGCCGGAACGCGCTTGAGCGAATGCCTGCACTGCGGCGGGATCTGGCTTGATCGTGATACGTTCCAGCGCATTTGTGACGAAAAAGGCGAACAGGAGCGTGTCCTGATTTTTCCGTCGCCGGCCAAACCCGAAGACGTGAACCCTGATGGCCCGCCGGCACGCATGTATGTGCCCTGCCCGGAATGCGGTGAACTGATGCAGCGGAAAAACTTTGCATCCTCCTCCGGCATCATTGTCGACTGGTGCATGCCCCATTGCACCTGGTTTGATCGCCGCGAACTGCAACGAATTGTCAATTTCATCAAGGAGGGCGGGCTGGCCAAACGTCGGCAAAAGGAAATCGCCAGCCTGAAAGAAGAGCAGGAACGGCTGCGCAACATGCAAATTGACAACGCGATGAACACAAATGGCGTCGTCGATTTCAATACTATCTTGGAAGCGCGGCAGGATGACGAATCGCTGCTTGGCGTCGCTTTTTCGTTGTACAGGAAATTATTTGAAGACTAAATATATCGAAAAACAATAAATAATTATTGACAATCGGATATTTCGGCCCTATGATGAGCTTGAATAAATCATCACAGGTGTCGAGGTTTCTATGAAAATCAAGCTGATTCAGCCCGCCATGATCCTGAGACCGATGGATACAAAACTAAAAACGCGCATGTCCCCGTCGCTGGCGCTTTTAACGCTGGCGGCGCTGACACCAGGCGGTCACGAAATCATCATCGAGAACGAAAATATTGAGGCCATCAATTTTGACGAGCCAGTCGATTTGGTGGCGATCACTGTGACGGTCGATGTGCTCTTCCGCGCCGCCGAAATTGCGGCGCAATTCAAACGACGCGGCGTCAAGGTTGTGGCTGGCGGCATCCATATCACAGCCAATCCGGAGGCCAGCGCCAAGTATTTCGATGCCATCTGTATAGGTATGGCCGAAAGGGTGTGGGCGACTATGATCGAGGATGCTGTCAATAACCGACTCGCTAAATCGTATTGTGACATGACCGACATCAGCGGTTCGGAAATCGTTTCACCGGCTTACGATATCATTGACCGAAACAAGTACCTGTACACCAACATCGTCAGCACCAGCCGAGGCTGTCCGTACCAGTGCGACTTCTGCTACAACAGTTGCAGCAACATGCAAAAAGTCTACATCAACCGACCGATCGAAAAGGTTCTGCAGGACATCGCCGCACTGGGCACCAAACACATTATGTTCATCGATGACAATTTCATCGGCAATCCCACATGGACCCGCACCCTGCTTGCGGCCATCAAACCCTTGAAACTCAAGTGGAATGCTGCCATCACGGCCAACATTGCCGACCATCCTGACCTGCTTGACGACATGCGCGACTCGGGTTGCCAGAGCCTCTTCATCGGCTTTGAGAGCATCAACAGTCAGGCCATCGCCGGTGTGCACAAGGTGCAAAACAGCGTCAGCCGCTATGAAAAGCTGGTCGATGAGATCCATCGGCGCGGCATTATGATCAACGCCAGCTTTGTGTTCGGCCTGGACGAAGATGATGTCTCAACCTTTCAAAACACGCTGGACTGGATTGTCAAAAACCGCATCGAGACCGTGACGTCGCACATCCTCACGCCCTATCCTGGTACCCGACTTTACGCCACACTGGCCAGTCAGGGACGCATCACCGATTACAATCTGACGCATTATAACACCGCACATGTCGTTTTCGAGCCGCAGAAAATGTCAGCGGACGAATTGTACCAGGGCTATCTTTGGATTTACAAAAAAATCTATTCATGCAAAAACATCCTGAGGCGAATGCCAAAAACCAAGCGCCAGATTATTCCCTATCTGGCATTCAATTTACTCTATCGAAAATTCGGCAAACTGTCCGAGGTCTTTTGTCGCTTGTTTTCTTTCAATCTGCTGGGCAGAGTTTCCCGTTGGCTGTCGTATAAAACCAAATAGCAAGTCAAAGATCAGAATACGCACTTTAATGAGTGCCATTCGCGCCTATTCATGATATCCTTATTGTATCTGCAAGACGGAGGAACCGCTATCATGGGACCATTTATTGAACTGGCCGCCAAAAGGGAAAGCTGCCGCAATTTCGATGCGACGCGCTCCGTTGAACCTGAGAGCCTGCAAAAAATCATCGAGATCGCCCGACTGACGCCTTCGGCCTGCAATTCACAGCCCTGGCATTTTACGGTGGTCAATTCGCCCGAGCTGTCCGGCGCTGTGGCCAAATGCCTGCAGAGCATGAATATGAACAGCTTCGCCAGCAATTGCCCCGCCTTCATTATTGTCAACGAAGAACAGGCCAACTTGTCGGCGACGGTCGGCGGCAAAGTCAAAAATCAGCACTATGCCGGCTACGACATAGGCCTGGCTGTTGCGCACATCTGTTTTGCGGCCAGCGATCTTGGTCTGTCAACCTGCATCATCGGTTGGTTTGACGAGCCAAGTCTGAAAAAGCTGACCGGAATCGCCAGCAAACGCAAGATCAGCCTGGTGGTTGCGGTCGGTTATGCGACTTCGGATAAAATACGAAACAAGGTGCGCAAGCCGGTCGAGGAGATCGCGACGTTTTTGTGAAAGGGGAGAACAGTCATGAAAAAGGCGCTGTTTGCAATCGGCATAACCCTGGGGTTGTTCAGCATGTTTTGCTATCTGCTGATTGCTGTCACGATTGCTTCTATAGTCGTCTTTCCTGGAGCACCGATTTATATTCTGACAAAAGCCAATTTCCCACATTTGGATGTCCAAGTCACCGAATTTCAATTCAACACGACAAATGACATTTTGAAGGATTCACAGATCGTTGAGACGACAGATTTTACTTTTTCCATACCGGCTGATATTGTTTTTGCAAAAGAATTACCCTTGACGCTATTTTATCAAAATGCTTCATCAAAAGTTGGGGTTGCCCTTGATAAAGAGGGTTTTTACCTTGATCCAAATCAATTTATCAGTCAAGATCCACAAGACAATGAACGATTTAAATTCATCTGTAATCTTGCATTAGGTTCTGTGCCGGAAAATATGTATGAACTTCAGTTATTTTCGCTCTCGGTATCTTCAGCAGATTATGACTTCAGAAATTTCAACCAATGTATTGCGCTATCAGTACCGGCATCAGGTAAGGAAATGGAGTTTATGGGTACCAAACAGATCTTCTCGTACAATCATGACGACTTTTGTGGATTCATTCATTTCATGCAAGATGGTCGAAACTCCTATTATTCGTTCGTAAGAAACGATGATCAGTCGACTTCATACCAAATCAACTTTTTCGGCACGACAGACCCGGAATTCATTGGCAGCATCATTGATTCGATTGAATTTAAGGATTAGAATACTTGCTACTTGAATGGAGTAAACTCGAATGAAGAAGACCTACACCGAAATGGACGAATTGAAGCAGTCGCTCAAAAAAATGCCGGCTGTCATCAAGTATGTCGAAGAGATTTCGGATCATCTGGATCAGATCCCGGTGCTGTTCGCCATCATTCACGAAGACCACGGTGCCGTCAAATACAACTGCGAACGCATCATCCAGAAACTGAGCGAACGGCAACCCCTGCTGATCTACCCCTATTTTGACGCCATCGCCGAACTCTTGGACAGCCACAACAATTTTATCAAATGGGGAGCCATTGTCACCCTGTCCAATTTGGCGGCGGTCGACGACCTGCGCAAATTTGACGCCATCTACAACCGCTTTTTTGGCCTCATCAACGACCAATCCATGATCACGGCTGGTAATGTCATTGGCAATGCCTGGAAAATCGTCTTGAAAGACCCCGCGCATGAAAAGGACATTACCGAGCGTTTGCTCAGGGTCAGTGAAAACACCTATATCAACAAAGGCAAGCCTTCTCCGGAGTGCAAGAACATTCTGATCGGCGCGGTGATCGATTGCTTCAGCCGCTATTTTGAGATTTCCGAAAGCAAGGACAAGATGATCGAATTTGCCGACAGCCAGCGCGAAAACACCCGCAAGACGGTCGCCAAAAGGGCGGCGAAATTTCTCAAAAAACGACTGGTTTAAACAAGGAGCTGGCCATGACCGAACGCGGCGAAGACAAGAATATGGGGTTTGTCCCGGTGACCGGCAAGCGGGTTTCCGAGGCGATTTTTGCGCAGATCCAGGAGAAAATTCTCAGCGGTGAACTCAAGCCCAACGACCGCCTGCCTTCGGAACGCACGCTGATGGAAATATTTCAGCGCAGCCGCCCAACCATCCGCGAGGCGCTGCGCATGCTGGAGCGCTCGGGCATGATCATGACCATTCCCGGCAGCGGCGGGGCCGTGATCAAAGAGATTTCACCAGCCAATGTCGAACAGCCGTTGGAGGGCATGGTGCTGCAGAAAAGCGTCAGCCCGATTGACCTCTACGAATTCCGCATCATCAATGAAATCGCCAATGTCGAATGGGCGGCGCAGCGGCGAACCGATGAAGACATTGCATCTCTGCGCCAGATTATCACCCGCGCCGAAAACAGCAAAAATGATTGGGCTGTTTTTTTCGAATGTGACATCAACTTTCACATGGCGGTGGTCCAGGCCGGCAAAAATCAAATGTCGGTCATTATTCACAATGTTATTTCCCAGTTGGTCTCGGACATCATCTCGCGCGGTTTCACCAGTCTGACCAGCCAGGAACGGGAGCAGAATCGCAAAAATGTCATCAGCTCACACAAGGCGATCCTGGCCGCGATCATAGACCGCGACGCCGAAAGCGCCAAGCAAACCATCATCCGTCACATGGGCGAGTTCAGACATTTTATGAAGGACGAAAACATCGGCAGTGGCAGCTCATATTAAAACAGCCTCATTGACCGCCTTTTTATTTTCCTGTATAATTGGGCTCTAACTGGTCTTACCAGTTGAACAAACTGACAAATTATCAATTGCATCATAAGCATCAAAAAATTGTTTTATTTATGAAAGGTAGGTCTTACAAAATGAAATTAGAAATCATGACCGGCGACGAAGCTGTGGCACGTGGTGCCTATGAAGCATCGTGCCATCTGGCGGTAGCTTATCCAGGTACCCCCAGCACAGAAATCCTGGAGAACATCGGTGCCCTGTACAACAACATCGACAGCCGCTGGGCCGTCAACGAAAAGACAGCCATGGAAATCGGCTTGGGCGCCTCGATCGGCGGCATGCGCACACTGGTCGCCATGAAGCACGTCGGTATTAATGTCGCCGCTGACCCGATGTTCACCGCCGGCATGTGCGGCGTCAACGGCGGTCTGGTCATCATTTCAGCCGATGACCCGGCCTGCCACAGCTCACAGAACGAGCAGGATAACCGCCTGTACGCGCCCCATGCCAAACTGGCAATGGTCGAAGCATCGGACAGCCAGGAGTGCAGCGACTACATCAAAGCGTCCTTCGAAATCAGCGAACAGTTTGATATCCCGGTGCTCTTCCGTATGACCACCCGCGTCTGCCACGCCAAGAGTCTGGTCAACACCACCGACCGTGTGGAACTGCCGGTCAAGCCCTACGTCAGCAACCCCGGCAAATATGCCCTGCTGCCCGGCGTCGCCCGCACCTGCCATATCAATCGCGAGAAGTCACTGATTGAGCTGGAAGAATATTCCAACACCTCACCCCTCAACCGCGTTGAGATGGGCAAAGACAAAAAAATCGGCGTCGTCACCTCTGGCATCTCCTATCAATATGCCCGCGATGTCTTCGGCGATTCGGTCTCTTACCTCAAGATCGGCTTGTCCTTCCCGCTGCCGTCCAAGCTGATGGCCGACTTCTGCAAGGACGTCGAAACCGTCTACGTCATCGAAGAAGGCGAGCCCTATCTCGAAAACAAGATCAAACAGCTGGGATTTGCCTGCATCGGCAAAGAGCGCACCGGCCTGCTCGGCGAGCTCTCAACCAGCATCATCCGCAAGGTCTTTACCAGCGAAGCCGCACCCGAGACTTACACCGTCGAAGTCGCTGCCCCCCCGCGCCCGCCGATGCTCTGCGCCGGCTGTCCGCACCGCGGCTATTTCAACGCCATGTTCAAGCGCAAGAAGGAAACCGTCGTTGTCGGCGACATTGGCTGCTACGCACTGGGGGTCAATGAACCCTTCAAAGGCTTTGACGTCTCCATCTGTATGGGCGCCGGTTTCACGGTACCGATCGGCCTGGCGGAAGCACTCAAGGCCCAGGGTGACACCCGCAAGGTCTTTGGCATGCTTGGCGATTCGACCTTCTTCCACTCCGGCATGACCGGTCTGGTTGACGTCATCCACAGCAAGGCCAACATCGTGCTTTGCATCCTGGACAACAGCATCACCGCTATGACCGGACACCAGGAAAACCCCGGCACCGCCGTCAACCTAATGGGCATGGAAGCGCCGGTCGTTGATATCGAGTCGATCGTTCGCGCCACCGGCCTCAGCAACGCCAACATTCGCATCGTTGACCCGATCAACCAGGCCGAGATGGATGAAGCCATTGACGCCGGTATCAAAGCGGTCGGACCGTTCGTCATCATCACCAAATCCCCCTGCATCCTGATCAAATCGGTCGTCAAGACCTATGCCAACAAATACTGCGAGATCGACCAGGCCAAGTGCAAAAAGTGCAAAGCCTGCCTCAAAATCGCCTGCCCGGCCATTGCTCTGCGTGCCGACGGCTCGATCGCCATCGTTGACAAGGCGGCTTGTACAGCGTGCGGCCTCTGCATTCAGGTCTGCAAATTTGACTCAATTTCAAAGGTGGGTGAATAACATGAACAAAAATATTATGTTGATCGGTGTCGGCGGCCAGGGCACCATCCTGACCTCCAAAATCCTCTCGTCCGGCCTGGTCCAGATGGGTTATGACGTTAAAATGAGTGAGATCCATGGCATGTCCCAACGCGGCGGCAGTGTTGTCACCCAGATCCGCTACGGCAAAAAAGTCTATTCGCCCAACATCAGCGAAGGCGAAGCCGACATCATCGTCGCCTTCGAAAAATCCGAAGCCGTGCGCGGTCTGCCCTTCCTGAAAAAGGGCGGCACCATCGTCCTTGACGATCGCGAGATCTACCCGCTGCCGGTCATGACCGGTGCCGTCAAGTATCCCGAAGGCATCATCGAAACGCTGAAGGCCACCGTCGGCAAAGTCGTCGTGCTCGAAGCCACCCGCATCGCCGAGGAACTCGGCAACGTCCGCGCGCAGAACATCGTGCTCTTAGGCTCGCTGGTTGCCTACCTCGAACTCGACGGCATCAACTGGACCGAACTCGTCGGCAGCATGGTCCCGCCCAAGGTCAAGGAACTCAACCAAAAGGCTTATGAGGCCGGTTTCACCTTCTACAAGCAATATGCCGGCAAAGCCTGAGCCACAGGGGGACTGACGATGAGCTACAATATACTGGCCATCAATCCTGGATCGACATCGACCAAGATTGCCTATTATCAGGACGAGACCCAGGTCTGGGTCGAGAGCATCGAGCACGATCAGGCCAGTCTTGCCCCCTTCAAAAACATTTACGACCAATACGAAATGCGCAAGCAGCTGGTCCTGGACACCATGACCGCCAAGGGTTCTCCGCTGGAGACCCTGAGCGCCGTGGTCGGTCGCGGCGGCCTGTTGCCGCCCGTCAAGTCGGGCGCCTATCGCGTCAACCCGGACATGATGGACACTCTGCGCTACCGTCCGGTCAACGAGCATGCCTCCAATCTGGGCGCGGTGCTGGCCTTCTCGATCGCCGAGCCGCTCGGGCTGCCGTCCTTCATCTACGACCCGGTCACGGTTGACGAGATGGAGCCGATTGCCCACATCACCGGCCTTGTGGAAATGCGCCGCATCGGCCAGGGTCACAACCTCAACATGCGCGCCGCGGCCATCAAGTACGCCAAGCAAGCCGGCCAGTCCTACACCAAGCTCAACATCCTCGTTGCCCACCTCGGCGGCGGCATCACGCTCAGCCTGCACAGCAACGGCCGCATCATCGACATGATCTCGGACGACGAAGGGCCCTTCTCGCCCGAACGTGCCGGCGGCCTGCCGGGCTTTCAGCTGATCAAGATGGCGACCTCGGGTGAGTACGACTACAAAGCGATGATGAAAAAGGTGCAGCGTCAGGGCGGCCTGACCGCCTACTTCGGCACCTCCGACACCCGCGTCGTTGAAGAAAAAATCGCCGCCGGCGACGAACAAGCCCGATTGGTGCTCGAAGCCATGGCTCACAACGTCGCCAAAAATATCGGTAAACTCGCGGTTGTCACCTGCGGCAAAATTGATGCCATCGTGCTGACCGGCGGGATCGCCCACTCAAAAAAAATCACCGGCTGGATCAGCGAACGGGTCAGCTTCATCGCTCCCGTCACCGTCCTGCCCGGTGAAAACGAAATGGAATCGCTGGCCCTGGGTACCCTGCGCGTGCTGCGCGGTGAAGAACAGGCCCACACGTTTTCAACAGGAGAATGAAGATGACCAAAGTTGTAAGTACCGTTCCACAGTCCCGATTTGAAACCTTTAAAGTTGAATGGCCGGCTGCCTGGGAAATCGTTTACGCCGGTTATCCCGTAGCTGACGATGCCCTGATCGCCGCCTGCCAAGACGCCGATTTCTTGTTTGTCGGCTCGGTTCATACGGTCAGCAAGGCCGTCATTGAGGCCTGTCCTTCACTGCGTTTGATCCACACCGAAGGCGTCGGCTTCGACAAGGTTGATACCCAGACCGCCAAGGAACTCGGCCTGCCGGTCTGCAACAACCGCGCCGTCAACAACACCTCGGTCGCCGAACACTGTCTCGGCCTCATCCTGGCCGCTCTCAAGCGTATCGTCTACGCCCACAACCAGATTATCCTGCGCGATTTTGCCTCGGTTCAGGCCCAGGTCCGCACCGAGGGCGTCCACGAACTCGGTGCCATGCACGTCGGCTTGGTCGGCAGCGGCGCTATCGGCCAGGAACTGGCGCGCATGCTCAAGGTCTTCGGCTGCCAGGTCAGCTACTTCGACGTATACCGCCCGACCCCCGAGCGCGAACAAGAACTGGGCATCAGCTACCTGCCCCTCGAAGAAATTCTCAAGCAGTGCGACATCATCAGCCTGCACGTGCCGGTGCTGCCCAGCACCACCAACATGATCAACGCCGACACCCTCAAGCTGATGAAGCCCAACGTCATCCTGGTCAACACCTCGCGCGGCGAGCTGATCGACCAGCCAGCCTGCGCCGCCGCCCTCGAAGCCGGTGCCATCCAGTGTTTGGCCATCGACACCCTGGCCCCCGAGCCGCCCTTCAAGGATCACCCTTTCCTGTCGCTTTCCAAGCAAGCGGCCGAACGGTTTATTTTCACGCCACACGTGGCCGGCACCACCGCCGAAGCCTTTGTCCGCATGCTGCAATGGGCCATCGCCGACTTCCAGACAGTCCTCGACGGCAAACTGCCGGGCCGCGTCTGCAACGGCGTCGAGAAACTGCGCTGAATAATTCCTGGAGGGATTTGCATGATTCACAACTTTGAAGAACTCTACGCTGCCATCAAACAATACGACCGCGTGACCATCAGCGTCGCGGCCGCCCAGGACAAGGAGGCCCTGCTCTGCGTCAAGGCCGCCTACGAAAAGGGCATTGCCAACGCCATCCTGGTCGGCGACGAAAGCCTGATCCGCCCGCTGGTCATTGAGCTGGGCCTGCCTGCCGACATCCGCATCGTCAACGAGCCCGACGTCAAGCAATCTGCTCTGACGGCTGTCAAGCTGATCCACGACGGCGAAGCCGACATTCTGCTTAAGGGCATACTCAACACCTCGGATTACCTCAAGGCCGTGCTCAACCCCGACGTCGGCCTGCGCACCGGCCGCCTGCTCGGCAGCCTGTCCGCCTACCAATATCCAGGCGGCAAAAAACTGCTCTTTGCCACCGACACCGGCGTGAACATTCTGCCCGATGTCGAAGAGAAGAAGCAACTGCTGTACAGCGCCTTCGAAGCCCTCAAAAAACTTGGCATCGACAGCCCCAAAGTGGCCTGCCTGGCCGCCAACGAAAACGTCAACCCCAAAATGCCCAGCACCGTTGACGGCCGCCAGTTGGCCGAATATTTCACCGCCGACAAATCCTTCACCGGGATCGTCGAAGGCCCGGTCGCCATGGATGTCGCCGTCAGCGCCGAAGCCGCCCACCACAAAGGCCTCGACAGCAAAGTCGCCGGCGATGTCGATCTGCTGCTCTTCTCCAGCGTCGATTCCGGCAACATCTGGAGCAAATCGCTGATCCACTTCGCCAATTTCAGTATGGCCAACGTCATCCTCGGCGCCACCAACCCGGTCATCCTGGTCTCCCGTGCCGACACCGCCGAGATCAAGCTCAACTCGATCGCCATGGCCTGTCTGCTGGCCGCGGTGAAGTGAAAAAATCGGGAAATGCCGATTTTTCAGTGAAAGACGAAGGAATTGAAATCCTGTAAACAAGAATCGGGCCTGCGGCCAAAAGCTGCAAGCCCGATTTTGTTTTCAAGGATACACATTCCAAAACGGTTTAACGCAAGTTTATGCGGGACGAAGCACTTTAGATAGCGGGAATATTCATAGTAAAATCACTCGATGATCAGTTTTATTTCACTTTCCAGTTCTTGAACTGACATTTGATTCTTGCATGCATCTTGATCTTGCGGGATGGCCGTACCGTCTTCAATTAGATAAAACCCATCGAACGATCCATTAAACATATACTGGAAATATTCTCGTCCTTTGAATTCTTCTGGGGTAGTCAGGAAAAAGATGTAGTTTTTATTTGTTTTTGGAACAGGAAGCGTTGGCTCGTAAATCTCGTAATATCCGTTGGACTCACCGCCACGACGTGAGTCTACCTTGATTTCACTTCCTGACGTTAAATCACCTTTGATCACTTTATCAACACGAATATTGAAACTTGATACGTTTGCTTCCCTTGGATCTTTGCTTTTAACATAGCCTGCTGCAGCGAGGTCAAATCGCTTGATCGTAGAATTTGTTATCTCTCCAATCAAAATGACATCACTCATGGCAACCAATTGATCCAGCGAAGTGAAGGTCAGTGGATAAAGTTGATAAGTAATTACATTTGTTGTTTCTGCTGTCAATGTGTTTTTGCTTTGAACACTCGCGCTTGAACAAGACGTTGAGAAAAATAAGATTAACACAATGAATCCTAAAAGAAATTTTCTTTTCATAAAAGTTCTCCTTTCACTTACGGGCAGTTCAAGGCTTGGTATCGACCTAAAAGAGGTTTCAACTCCTTCGCCTGTGCCAATAACCTTGTTGCCATGTACCTTTTCTTCTACAACTTCCTAAGACCGCATTCGTCTTTGTCAGGACTCACGCCCGCTCAGGTCGCTGGTGACAAGTATTCGGATAAGCAACGTCGAAATTGGCTACTGTTTGTTTGAGTAGTATTCGATTTTCAAGGTACCTGCCTGAAGTTGTCTTCGGGCTATTTCTGCTGCCGGTCTCATGGCAGTGGAAAACTTGTTTGTCTGTTTGATCTTGTGTTATTCTGTTTCCGGGTGATCTTTGGCCGATTTATTCTTTTATCGGCTGCACACCTTTTGTTTCTTTGGCCTCATTTATTCATCTTTAGTTAACAGAGCCCTTACGGGTTTTACCAGATTGAATTGACACCAGCAATATCACTAACAGTAGGATAAAGTATGATATTTTCGACACCGTGACCCATGACACAAAAATTATGGTCTGGTTCAATGTTACCCATATTTACCAACCCTAATGTATGCCCCAGTTCGTGTTCAAATACGGCAATGGAGCAATCAATGAAATATCCGTTGTTGAGCCAATTTGTTAAGTTAGTTGGATTAAAGATTAAATCAAATGAAGTGTAGGGATTGACGCCAGCGCTTACACAAGCTATACCATCATAAGTATTATCAGTTATCACATTATTTCCATATACATTATCTATATAAAAATAACAATCAGCTCCTGAGTTATTCCACCGAGTCATTGCAGCATAAAATTGACCACCATACGAGGTCAACTCATCAATATCAAGTGGGATGCTGTTACTAATGTAGCGAGGACCAGCAGCATAATAATAATCATTTGTATCTACATCGATGATAAGTTTCGGACTATAACTTGTCGAAGAATTATCAGATGATTCAAATGATGCCCAAGTTGATGTGCTACTTTCTACAGCATCATAAATTTTTACACCATAATTGGGGTACAAATTATATCTCCATCGCTTTGCGATATCGGTAAGATATATACTGTACCAGTCATTATATTGTCCAGAGCCATAAATCACAGTAGAGTTACAATTGGGACTATTCCACCATGTCACTGAACTGGACGACCAATCAGTTTCGATACGCAAAGCTCGAAGATTAATTGCCCCGGAGCTTGAGTATCGCTCTAATTCGATGCGAGAAGACGATATGGGATATTTATTGTCAATTGCTGGATAAGTCCACTTTACAAAAGTCCTTCGGATTCCGTATGTCGAATCACAGCCTGTGCGTAAGTATGGGTTCAAATAGTAATTCGTATTTGGATATGTACGAGATGCATATGAATCAAATGTGACTGAAGATCCCTGAACTGTTGGATCGATCACAACAGGGTATTGTGTGGTAGGATCGTTTAAAAATTCTAAATCAAGGTATACCGTTAATTTAATGCCTTCATCAGAAGGGGAATAATCCCATTTTAGCAAATTGCTGGAGCAACCGTTTGCATCAATTATATACAAGTTAATCATCTGGAATATCTTTTCACTATTCTCCAGATCATAAAACACGCCAATTTCAGAACTGGATTTATTTTTTTCTCCAGTATCTTCATTAAACCCAGTGTTTTCGACTTTGTCTTTTCTAAAGCCCATGGTCTTATCCATTTGAACATTGTACGATAATTCAGAAAATGAAGGTTTAGAGTAAAGAATAATATCCTCTTTCAACGTATCGCCAGAAACAGTGTACGCCAAATCACAATTGTCAAATATATCATTACAAATGATTGTATTCGACTTGGAATTTAGTCCAATCAAATAATCGTTCCCAAATTCCTTTACGCCATTACTTATTGATAGTGTGGATTTTTGACTTATATCCAAAGAAAAACTTGCCCAATGATCTTGTTTTGAAACTTTCGAATATAAAGTACTATTAGCAAGTCCATAATATGTCTTATAAGTCATTTGATTGATTTTCAAACTGAAAATTTGATTCGCTTAAACTGCTAACGATATTGTTGTTAACTTCTTTCCATGAACCATCGTTATCCTTATAGTTTATTTTTTGTGAATCTACAACATATGTTACTATGTTCTCATTTGTTCGATAAGCATTTGCGTATTCAGATGATAAGTCATCAACTTTCGGACATGAAATTATTTGATCTACGGAAAGAGTTTCTGCCGCAAGTTCATGATCAGGTTCATCTGCAACACTAAAAGCGCTCGTATTTGTGAAGGAAAATAGTGTAATAAAGAGTATAAATATGAAAAGGAATAATCTTTTTGTCACTATACCGTACCTACGCTTTCTCTCTATTTTATTGTGTATTGTTTAATATTATGACAAAAAATATATTTTGTCAACTTTCCGCATATAAAAAAAGCATATCAGTTCAAGGAATTGAAATCCTGTAAACAAGAATCGGGCCTGCGGCCAAAAGCTGCAAGCCCGATTTTGTTTTTGAGATTAATTGATACAATATATTTATTAGTCCAGAGGTGAGGGTTAAGGATGTTGGTTTATATTGAGAGCTACTGGGGCGACCGACTAATTTCAGGTAAAAAGTGTTCGGAAAAAGAGTTGAGACAAAAAATGAAACTGGTGTTGGAAATTACTCAGTCTGAAGATTTCACGGCACTGTTCTGTCGGATGCATCAATTCGATGAGTATCCATTGACAGATGATATTGAAACTGACTTTGTGCTTGATCTGGACACCTGCCTGGTATACAAGCCAAAATATTTGTCAGAAGTAGATGAAGAATGATTATCCCAACAAACAAAATCGGGCTTGCAGCTTCTGACTGCAGGCCCGATTCATGTTTTAAGGATTTCAATTCCATCACTGATAATTGTTCATTGTTACTTTGCGTTAATCGCCTTTAAATAATTGTAGATCGTATACCTCGAGATCCCCAACTGCTCGGAGATGTAGGGAATGCTCTTCTGAAACGAGAAGGCGTTGCGTTCCTGTAAGAGCGCAATCAGCCGCATACGGTCGCTTTTGTTCATCAGCGACAGAGGCTTGCCGATGGTGGCCATGCTGTCCTCGAAAATGTCTTCCAGGCGGTGGTCGGGTGTTTCGCTCATGGCGACGACCATCGATTCGCCGACGGCGGTCAGGTCGCGGATGGCCGACTCAGCGGCCGACATCAGGGTGTAATCGAAATTGATACCGAGGCCATAGTGGTAGTCCTTGCCGACGAATTGGAAGGTCGAACTTTTGATCATCTTGTTATCAGCGGTGCGGCCCTGGGTGTTGATCAGATCCAAAAGACCGATAAACGATTCGTCGATCGGGATGTCGACGCCGAGGAAATTGAGCTTGTCACCCAGTTTGCGGCCGGTTACATGACCGTTGTAGATGGCGACGACCGAGTGTTCTTTATCGTTGATGTCATGAACGATCGTTTCACAGTTGCTGCCGAAGGTTTGGGCAATGCCGGACGCCAGCCGGTCGAGCATTTTGAAAGCTTCTTTTTTGTTCAAGATCGCACACCTCATTCTTGTTTCAACATGAATTCAATATACCATCATGGCTGAAACGACGCAATAACAGGCGAATTCAACCGATTATAGCATAAATAAACAAACTGTTGAATTCTCGGCCAAAAAGTGTAGAATAGGGGTAGAGTTATTCGCTTGTTTTGGAGGACCCTACCGTGATTCGGAGTTTTGAAGATCTGTACGATAAAATCAGCAAGATGCCGCGCATGACCATCAGCGTCGCCAATGCGCAAGACAAAGAAGCGCTGCTGTGCGTCAAGGAAGCCATGGACATTGGCATTGCCGACGGCATCCTGGTCGGCGACGAAAGCCTGATCCGCCCGATGCTCGCCGAAGTCGGCCTGCCGGAAGACATCCGCATCATCAACGAAACTGATCCCAAACAGGCCGCACTGACCGCCGTCAAAATCATTCGCGACGGTGAAGCTCAGGTGCTGCTGAAGGGCTTGCTCAATACCGCCGACTACCTCAAGGCCGTGCTCAACGCCGACGTCGGTCTGCGCACCGGCCGCCTGCTGTCCCATCTTGCGGCCTTTGAAGTGCCCGGCCAGAACAAGTTGCTCTACGCCACCGACACCGGCATGAACGTCATGCCCAACTACGATGAAAAACTGCAGATCCTGCAGAACGCCTTTATCGCGCTCAAAGCGCTTGGCATCGACAGCCCCAATGTTGCCTGTCTGACCGCCAACGAAAACGTCAACCCCAAGATGCCCAGCACCGTCGATGCCAAAATGCTGGCCGATTACTTTACCGCCGACCCGACCTTCACCGGTATTGTCGAAGGTCCGATCGCCATGGATGTCGCGACCAACCCCGAAGCGGCTCACCACAAAGGCATCGACAGCAAGGTTTCCGGCAAGGTCGATCTGATGCTGTTCTCCAGCGTCGACTCCGGCAACATCTGGAGCAAATCGCTACTCTTCTACGCCGGCTTTAAAATGGCCGGTGTCATCCTCGGCGCCACCAACCCGATCGTCCTGGTCTCTCGCGCTGACACCGCCAAGACCAAGCTCGACTCGATTGCCCTGGCCTGCCTGATCGCAGCAGCCAAGTAATTGACAAGTTTATCGAATAAGTATATTATGAATTTGACAGAACATTAAAAAATCATAACTCAATATTATGTTTTACCGTTTCAACATGAGGTGCAGCGGCATCACTCGGCATTTGAGATTAAATTATCGATAGGATTTATCCTGACGGATATGGATCTTAAGTTTGGAGGAAAAGATGAAAAGGTATTTACTATTGTCCCTTGTTATTCTAGTTGTTATCGGCGCGCTTTTTGTTGGTGTATACGCGATACAACAAAACGAAAGTAATCCCACTAATAATAACGATTCGGAAGGCTTCGAAATGTCGAAAGGCCTCGAAATGATTTTTGACATTACAAAGGGTAATTATGGGACTGTAAATTACGTAGGTCCGACAACCGATGGGAACACGCCCAAATATGATGACGACACGATTGAATTTGAAGATCTTGACTTTAGATATTACATTATAGAAGATGGTAGCTATATCAAATCGATTTTGCGAAAGGCAGAATCGAAAAAGCCGTTGTTTAGTCGTATAAGCAGTATTGACGAAGCAGAAGATCATGCGCTGTTGATTGCTTCAGCTGCCTTTCCGGAGTTATGCACAATTGATTACGATATTTTCGCGAAAGTATTTGGTGAAGGCGATTCCAGTTTTTATTCTGTTGAAATCTGGCAAAAAGATGATAACAAAGTCTATACGGGAAGAAAGGCAAGTGTTCAATTGACGGTCGATGGCCGACTCGAACTATTTGTAGCAATTGATTCCGACTATTCTGAAAATCCCCAGGAACCAAAAATTGATGAAGAAACGGCTATTTCATTGGCTTATGAGGCTTGCAAAGAAAAGATACTTGAGGATGGAGCTAGCGTTGAGCCCGATAGCAGTAGCGACAATGAGCCATATATTATATTTATCGGAAACAAAAGTGATCATCAGATCAACTCATATTTGACTTATTTTAATAACCAAAGGGTTTGGGTTATTAAAATATCAGGAGTAAAGACAAACAGGTTTTGGGGCGATCAAGAATTCGAGATACGTTTAAACTCGGATACGGGTGAAATTATTTTTTATGGCCACACAAGATAAATAACATAGTAGAGATAATTATAAGGAAATATAATCCCATAAAGATGATCGGGCCTGCGGCAAAAGCTGCAAGCCCGATTTTTTAAATGGATAAAAATATGACACTTTTAGCTTTTATCTTTTCGTTGTTCGTTCGCCAAATTTCCGGCTCTGCCGGTTTTATTCGAACGTCTTTGCCGCCTCGCCCATCAGTTTGACAATTTCGATGTGCTGCGGGCAGTGCGATTCGCATTCGGCGCATTGGATGCAGGTCGAAGCTTTGCCGCCGTGCATGGTTTCGAAGAAGTAGCCAACCTTACTGCCGGCAAGGTTCTCGAACATGCGGTATTCGTTGGTGATTTTGAAGATGGTCGGGATATCGATGTTTTGCGGGCAGTTCTCGATGCAGTAGCGGCAGGACGTGCAGGGGATGATCGGCACACGAGCCAGCGCCGCGACGACACGTTCGATGACAGCCTTATCAGTGGCATCAAACGGCTTAAAGTTGGTAAAAGTGGCGAGGTTATCTTCCACCTGCGCGAGGTTGGACATGCCACTCAGGACGGTGATGATGCCCTCAAGCGATGCGGCATAGCGCATGGCCCAGGAGGCGGGGGAGGCATCCGGATCGGCGGCCTTGAGGATGCCGGTGACTTCGGCGTTGGGGGTGGCCAGAAAGCCGCCCTTGTTGGGCTCCATGATGATGACCGGCTTGCCGTGGCGGCGGGCGGTTTCGTAGCACAGGCGCGACTGATTGTTGACATCTTCCCAGTCGGCGTAATTGATCTGGAGCTGGACAAACTCAGCTTCGGGGTGGGCGGTGAGGATTTCATCCAGGACGTCGGCCTTGTCATGGAAGGAGAAGCCGGCGTGCCTAATCAGACCCTCCGCCTTGAGCGCCTGCAAAAATTGCCAGGCGCCGGCCTTTTCGGCATTGGCGGCACTTTCTTTGCTCAGGGAATGCAGAAGATAAAAATCGAAATATCCGGCGCCCGTGCGGCTGAGCGAGGTCTCGAACATACCGCGCATTTTTTCTGTTGAGAGCGGTCCCCAGACTGGCAGTTTGTCGGCAATCTGAATGGTGTCACGGGGGAAGCGCTTGACGACGGCATCGCGCAGTGCCATCTCGGATTTGCCTTCGCCGTAAATAAACGCGGTGTCAAAGTAGGTGAAGCCGCTGGCGATGAAGCGATCGGCCATGGTTTTGACCTGTTCAAGATCATGTTCGCTCTTGAAATTGCCGGGTTCCAGATGAGGCAGTCGCATAAAGCCAAAGCCCAGTTTGGGAATTTCTGAACCCAGATAATCATTGGTCATGTTGTGTATCCTCCCGGATGTGTTTGATTCAATAGTTACCAGTTTACAGCAATTCTGGTCAAAAAAACAGGCCGTGTTTTCACGTCGGCCTGCTGGTTTATGTGTGGCAATGACGATTATCGCTTGAAAAATGCCCGCCCATAAGTGTAAATCTCGTCATCGTAAATCTTTGCGACATCGGGGTAGATCGGCGAAAGATTGGGGATGCAGGGCAAGAAATACCCTTGCGGACAATAGGTGTCGATGCAGCGGCGGACTTCCTGGCGAATGACGGCCTCGTCGGCTTGCGGGAAATCGATCAGTTGGGCGTCGATACCGCCCATCAGAGCCATGCGGCCGTTCAGCGTTTTTTGAATAGCCAGGATATTGTTCTGCGGAATGACACCCTGCCAGATGTCGATGCCGATCTCGGCCATGTCCTCGACGATGGGCTCGCAGATGCAGTCGGCGTGGTGCATGAAGAGCGCGCCGTAGGATTTGACGCAGTCGACAATGCGCTTGTGGCGTGGTTTGATCATCTCCCGCCAGACGTCCGGCGAGAGGAACAGGCGATCCTTGCTGCCCCAGTCGTCATGGTAATGAACGACTTCCGGATGCAGGTTTTCCATGACGCGGGTCAGATGCCCGATTTTCCAATCGGTGAGGGCGTCGAGCAGCTCAGCCATGGCTTCAGGTTCCAACATGAAGTTGCACAGGGCATCCTCAAAGCCCATCAGCATATGAGTCAGTTCAAACAGTCCGCCGGTAATGATCGGCATGATCATCTTCTCGTCGCGATTGACTGAGGCGGCCATGCCCTGAAAGGGCGACCAGTCAAAGCCGTCCAGTTGGGGGAATTTGACGGTTTTGCGCCACTCGGTGATATCTTTGATCACCTTGTTTTCATCATTGATCCAGGGCGTCGGTGCGATGCCATTGGTTTGCATCATCCAATAGGTGCCCCAGGCGTCGACAAAAGGCACGTCGAGCGGGGGATTCATCGAACGCAGACTGGCGGATATCGGGTCAGGCATGAAGGCATTCATGATGATGCCCTTGAAGGGCTCCCAGGGCAGGGGAATCCATTCGGGACTGTCGTTTTTAATCGTGCGAAGCCAGTTCTCTTTCAAATTCATCTTATTTCCCCCGCAATTTATACGATAAATACTAATAAGAACAATTTATCACAAAATGCCGGGTGATGGTGATCGGTTGCTGTAAAAATTCGACTAAAATATTGTACTATATTGACATATCAACGGTCATAGGTGATGATAAGAAAACATGATGACTCTGGCTAAATAATTATTCACGAAACGTCAAAAAAACGTTATAATTGCATCAACGTAAATGATTGATCTGGGAATATCAGTAAAGGCAGTCGTGCATTCAATGACAGAAAATGTCCGTGATATCAATAGCGAAATACTGGCCGACTTGGCAGAACATTCGGTCGACTGTATTTGGCTCTATGACCTCAGCAAGGATTGCTTCAAATATTTCAGCCCTTCGGTCGTCAGTCTTTTGGGAATGACGGCTGATGAGGCTTTGCAGAAAAAACTCGAAGATGTCCTGTCGCCAGATTCTTTGAAGCTTGCCGAGGCAATTTTCGCCGGTCTGGCTGATGAGCAAATTTCCATTGATGTCTTTGAAATAAAAGACGAAGCTGGTTCTCTCAAGTCTGTTGAGATCACTTCGCGCCTGCTGATGACAGAACAGAATTCCCATTGTGTTCTGGGCAGTATCCACGACATTTCCAGCTGGAAAAATCGAGAAGAAATTCTGCTCAGTGAAATTGACAAAAAGGACCGGGCCATTCACAAGCTTATGGCTTCGGAAAAAGAACTGGCCAATCTGACCTTGGAACTGCTGGCCAAAAACGATGCCTTGCGCGAACTGGCCATCACCGACGATATGACCGGTCTGAACAATCGTTATTATTTTGATCGCCGGGTCGCTGAAGAAATCGAACGTTCCGAACGATACGACACCCCCTTGGCGATGATGATCTTCGACCTCGACCGCTTCAAAAACATCAACGACACCTGGGGCCACGATATTGGCGACAAGGTGCTGATCAGTGTCACAACCGTCGCCAAAAACAACATCAGAAAGCCCGACATTCTGGCCCGCTGGGGCGGCGAAGAATTTGTCATTCTGGTGCCGCAGACCGATCTGCTGGGTGCTGCCGCGCTCAGCGAAAAACTGCGCGAAGCCATTGCCACCACCAAACACCCCGGCGTTGGTGCCGTCACGGCAAGTTTCGGTGTGGCCGAAAAAATCACTGGCGAACCCTTCGAAAGCTGGTTTCGCCGGGCAGATCAAGCCTTGTATCAGGCCAAGAGCAAGGGCCGAAACTGCGTCGTCTGCAGCAGCAGCGATGCCGGCATGCCGATCAATCTGGTCAAACTCGAATGGAAAACGATCTGGGAGTGCGGCAATCCGATCATCGACGAACAGCACAAAAAGCTGATCGAACTGGCCAACAGCCTGATCGATCTGGCCTCACACAAAGTCAGTACCGAGACCGCGATATCCCTGTTCAATCAGTTGATCGAACACCTGATTCACCATTTCACGCAGGAAGAACAGATTATTGCGGATGCCGGCTTTCCAGACACCCCGCGCCACGCCGAACGCCATCAGAATCTGGTCAAAAAAATTCTGCGCCTCAACAACAATCTCATGCGCGCCGAGTTGACACCGTCAACCTTCTTCACCTTCCTCGTTGACGAGGTTATCGTCGGTCACATGCTGATCGAAGATGTTTTGTTTTTCCCGTACATCCGCAAAATGATGGAAGTATCCGCCTGACCTTTCGCGCATCAGCACCGGGTCCAATGATGGCTGTTCGCTTGGGTTGCAGGGTATTGAAATTGGGAGGATCTGAATATGATGACTGACGCTGAACTGATTGCCGTCGCCGACGCAGCCCGGCAAGATGCCTATGTGCCCTATTCGAAGTTTCATGTCGGCGCGGCGTTGCTGGATGAAAACGACCGGCTGTTTACCGGCTGCAACATCGAAAACGCCTCCTACGGAGCGACCAACTGCGCCGAACGCACAGCGATTTTCAAGGCCGTCTCTGAGGGCAGCCGCCAGATCAAAAAGCTGGCGGTCGTCTGCGATCAGGACAAGCCTTGCATGCCTTGCGGCATCTGCCGCCAGGTCATCTCCGAATTTGCCGCGCCGGACTTTGTTTTGCTGGCGGCCAGCCCCAACGGCGAATGCCAGCGCTACACGATGGACGAGCTGCTGCCGGACGCTTTCAAGTTTTAAAAGACTTTAGCGTTTGATGATTCGATAGAGCGGTTTGGTGACGGCGGTACCGACGACGGTGCAGACGGTGGCTTCGAGGGCCACGTTTAAGGTAATCAGTACGCCGAGTATTGCCATCAGGTTGGGACCGAAAGACTGGATATAATCCGAATTGCCGAAGAACAGAATCAGGCCACCGACGAACAATACGGTGTTGATTAGTGCGCCTGAGAGCGATGCGATGATAAAGGAAATCCAATTGGTTCTGTCAATTTTGAAAAGGCCTTTAAAGATGAGTCCGACTAGCCAGCCCATCAGCACGCGGGGCACCATGCACAAGACAAAGGTCAAGAACGGATCAATGGCCAGCAGGGTCGCACCAAACGGCGACATGCCGAAGCATTGAATAAAACTGGTTAATCCGAAAATAGCCCCAAGAAAGGCACCACTGGCCGGCCCGACCAGGATGGCACCGACAACGACGGGGATCATGATGAAGGTAATGTCGACGGGACCTACTCTTAAATAACCCAGCGGCGTAAAGGACATCAAAATGATGATGGCCGTCAAAATGCCGGTGGTCGTCATCCAGCGGATGCGACGTTTGTTCTTCTGGACTTCGTTTTCAGGGGCGGGGAATTGTTCGTTCAAATCTTCCATAATTATTTCTCCTGTATTTGATCACGGCCTTTGCGGCCGAATGCGCCGGTGCGGTCGCTGATGATGTAGAGCGGCCGTCCTTTGACTTCTTCAAAAATTCGGCCGATGTATTCGCCGATGATGCCCATCATGATCAGCAAAATGCCGAAAAAGAAGAGGATGACGCACATCAGCGAGGCGTAGCCGGGTTCCATAACGACCAGGTTAAAGAGGCGGCCGATAAAGACAAAAAGCAGAAAGCAAAAGCTGAAGACCGACAGCACCGCGCCGAGGCCGATGCCGATTTTCAGGGGTTTGTAGGAGAACGAGGTAATGCCGTCGATGCCCAGTCGGATCATCTTGCGCAGCGGATACTTGGTTTCGCCGGCGAAGCGCGACGACCGGGTAAACTCGACCGAGGTCTGGCGAAAGCCCAGCCAGCTGATCAGGCCGCGTACATAGCGGTTGTGTTCGGGGATGGTCATCAGCGCGTCGCGCACCTTGGCGTCGATCAGACGGAAGTCACCGACATCGGCTGGAATATCGACGTCGGCCATCTTGTTGAGCAGCTTGTAATACATTTTTGCCGTGCGCTTTTTGAAGGCTGTTTCGCCCTCGCGGCTGGCGCGCAGGCCGTAAACGACCTCATAGCCTTCCTGCCAGCGCTCGATCATCTTGGGTATAATTTCAGGCGGATCCTGCAGGTCAGCGTCGATGACGATGACCGCGTCGCCGCAGGCGTAATCCATGCCGGCGGTGATCGCCGTCTGGTGGCCGAAATTGCGCGAGAACGACAGCAGTTTGATGCGTGGATCGGCGTCGCAAAGGCCACGCAGCAAGAGGCCGGTCTGGTCCCGGCTGCCATCATTGATGTAGATAATCTCGAAAGATTCATGAAGTTCGGTCATGACGGCGCTTAGCCGACGATTGGTTTCTTCGATGACCGCTTCCTCATTAAAGACAGGAACGACGAGTGAATATCGGGTTTTTTCCATGCAAACCTCCCTGCACAACATTATCATTATAGCAGATGATGACGGTTTTTGCAGTAATCTGCGATATACGTCTGTTGACTTGAAGGCGTATAATAGAACTACCACAGAACATTAAAACGATTCAGAAGGGGGCGGCCATCATGAAGATCAACATTAACGGCAAGGGCATCAAAGTCGGCGAACAACTGCAGCTGCGGATTGAGGAGAAGCTTGGCAAGTTCAACAAATTCTTTGATGATGATACAATTGCCAATGTGAAGGTGAGACCGGAAAAAGACCAGAAATGCATTGAGATTACGCTCAAAATCCAGCAGCATTTCTACCGAGCCGAAACAATTGCTGATGACGTTTTTACAGCTTTGGACCAGGCCATTGAAGTTTTGGAGGGCCAGATCCGCAAGCATAAGACCAAAATAGAGAAAAAAATCCACGACTATGCTTATATGAAAGAGTACCTCAAAGCCCAGCCCGCCACATCCGGCGAACCCGAAGAAGATGCCCGCATCATCAAACGCAAGGCTTTTGACCTTGCCCCGATGGATCAGGATGAGGCTGTTCTGCAGATGGAAATGCTTGGCCACAGTTTCCTGCTCTTCATGGATATGGATACCGAGAAGGTCTGTGTGGTCTATAAGCGCAAGGATGGTAACTACGGCCTGATTGAACCCAACTATTGAGCCCCAGGTCCCATTTCCCAAAACCTCTGCCTTGCAGAACCCAGTCCTTGCGCGGGGCCGGTCCGGATGGATCGGCCCTGGTTTTTTGTATGGCTATACATATGTGAAAAAATCAACTGTTTCCAAGTTAGCGGCAAAGATGTGACGTCACATCTTTGCCGCTAACTTTGACTTGTCGTTTTTTCACACACATTATCCTGAACAATCGTTCGTTTTATGTTATAATTGTTTATGATATACTATTGCCCTGAATATTAGCCGCCCCCAGGAGGACTTGTCCCTATGGACCTTTTCGACGAAATCGCTCTGCCGCCGCGCCAAACAGCCCCGACCAACCCCGACCGTCTGCTCGACGGCCTCAATCCCGAGCAGGCCACGGCCGTACGGCACGAGAAGGGTCCGCTGCTGATTTTGGCTGGTGCCGGATCGGGCAAGACGCGGGTCATCACCCACCGCATCGCCTGGCTGGTCTCGGCGCGCGGCGTGCGGCCGTCGTCGATCCTCGCCATCACCTTCACCAACAAGGCGGCGGCCGAGATGAAATCGCGCGTCGAAGAGCTGGTCGGTCCGGTCAGCCAGTCGATGTGGATCGGCACCTTCCATTCGATGATGATTCGCATGTTGCGCCGCTATGCCGATCGCATCGGCTACGAGCGCAGCTTTTCCATCATAGACTCCGACGACCAGCAGAAGGTGGTCAAGCAATGCCTGGCCGAGTTGGATCTGTCGGACAAAACCTTCGCGCCCAAGGCGGTGCACGGCCAGATCAGTTCGGCCAAAAACGCGCTGATCGGCGTCGACGATTTCGCCCGCGATGCCGGCAGTGATCACCGCCTGAGTAAGGTCGCGCAGGTCTACCGGCTCTACCAGCAAAAACTGAAGAAGAGCAACAGCATGGACTTCGACGACATTCTCTTCGAGGCCGTGCGCCTGCTGACCGAAAATGCCGATGTCCGGGCTGAGTATCAGGATCGCTTCCACCAGGTGCTGGTCGACGAATATCAGGACACCAACCACGCCCAGTATCAGCTGGTGCGCCTGCTGTCGGCCAAACACAGAAACCTCTGCGTTGTCGGTGACGACGACCAGTCGATCTACAGTTTTCGCGGCGCCAACATTCAAAACATACTCGACTTTGAAAAGGACTTCAAGGACTGCAAGGTCATCAAACTCGAGCAAAACTACCGCTCGACCGGTACCGTGCTCAATGCCGCCAACGCCGTCATCAAAGCCAACAAGGGCCGCAAGGCCAAAAAGCTGTGGACCAGCTCGGGCAGCGGCGAGTTGGTCACCTTCTTGCGCGCCGAAAACCACAGTGAGGAAGGCCGCTACATTGCCTCCGAGATCAGCCGCCTGGTCACCCGCCCCGGCGCCACGCAGACCTACCGCGACATGGCGGTGCTTTACCGGCTCAACGCGCTGTCGCGCAACCTTGAATTCGCGCTGCGCGAGCAGGGCATTCCCTACCGCATCTTCGGCGGCATGCGTTTCTACGACCGCAAGGAAATCAAGGACGTCCTGGCCTGGCTGCGTCTGATCCTGATCCCCGGCGACGACCTCTCGCTCGGCCGCGCCATTCAGGTGCCCAAGCGCGGCATCGGCGACACCACGCTTGACCAGCTGGCCGCCATCGCCAGCCGCGAAGGCCTTGGTCAATTGGCGGTTTGCGGACGCGCCGCCGAGTTCCCCGAACTGCAGCGCATGACCGCCAAGCTCCAGACCTTCGCCGCGCTGGTTAAGCGCCTGCGCGAGCAACTCTTGGACAGCGAGATGAGCATTGCCGAATACATCGAGTGGGTCGAGAACGAATCCGGCCTGATTCAGGAGATCCTCGATCAGCAGGAGAAGAGCCGCGAAAACGACCCGGTCGATCGCATCGAAAACCTCAAGGAACTGCTGTCCGACGCCGTCGAATTTGAGAACGGCCGTCGCCAGCTGCGCGAGCTGCAGGCCAGCGGTGAGGCGGCGCCCGAGGACGATGACCTGCTGTCGGATGATCTGCTGAGCGTCCTGCGCTCCTTCATGGAGCGTGCCGCCCTCTATTCCGAAATGGACGAAGACAGCGACAATCAGGACTACGTGCGCCTGATGACCATTCACAGCGCCAAGGGCTTGGAGTTTGGCACCGTGTTCCTGATCGGCGCCGAAGAGGGCCTGTTTCCGGGCTATCGCGCCAACGAAAGCGAAGCGGCCATCGAGGAGGAGCGGCGACTGGCCTATGTTGCCATCACCCGCGCCAAGCGCAAACTTTATATCACGACCGCCCGCTACCGTCTGGTTTTTGGCCAGACCCAGAGCATGCCAGTCTCGCGCTTCATTCGCGAAATCCCCGACGAACTGCTCGAGGAAATCGGCGGCTCGCGCTTCGGTGAAAATAAATACGGCAGCAGCAAGGAGCCGGCCGACACTGCTGGCCGCATCACCAAGACCCCGGCGCTGCGCTTCCCCGGCGCGCCCGACATCGCCCCGCGTCCCTTGACTTCGCCGCCGCCGACATTGCCCCGCTCAGCCGAGCCGATCGACCTGCAAAAGGGCGACCGCGTCCGCCATGCCAAATTCGGACCCGGCCGCATTGTGTCGCTCGAGCCAGTGGCCGGCGACGCTATTGTCGTCATCGAATTCCAATCGGGCGAAAGCAAGCGCCTGATGGCGCGCATGGCCAAACTCGAGAAAATCTGAACCGCCGTCGGTCCTGCCGTGCTATAATATTATGCAAAAGATGGACACCCCGGAGGCCGCATGTCGAAACTTGCCATGATCCAGTTGGACGATTACCGTCGCGAAGACCTGCTGCCAGCCTTCAAGGCAGCCTTCGCCGAATTGGGGCTGACCGCCGATTTCAAGCCGGCGGAAAAAATCGTCATCAAACCCAACATGCTGTCCGGCCTCAACGCCGATCGCGCCGTGACCTCGCACCCTGAGGTGTTTCACGCTCTCGCCGTCTGCCTGCGCGATCTGGGCGTCGAGCTGTCATTTGGTGATTCACCGGCGTTGGACGCCCCCGAAAAGGCCGCCCGCGCCAGTGGCTTGTTGGCTGCCGCCGACGAACTGGGCATACCGATGGCCGACTTTGTCACGCCGGTCGAGACGCCCCTGCCGCAAGGCAAGGTTCTTCGCACCATGGCCTTGGCCCGCGGCGTCGCCGAGGCCGACGGCCTGGTCAGCTTAGCCAAGCTTAAGACCCATGCCCTGGCCGGCATGACCGGGGCCATCAAAAACCAGTTTGGTGTCATCACCGGCCAACTCAAGGCTAAATATCACGTCAGTTATCCGATTCTCGAGGATTTCTGCCAGATGCTGGTCGACATCAACCAATACCTGCAGCCGCGCCTCTACGTCATTGACGCCATTGTCGCCATGGAGGGCAACGGCCCCCGCAATGGCCATCCGCGCAAAGTCGGCGTCGTCCTTCTGTCGCGCGATCCGGTGGCCGCCGACGCCGCCGGCACGATGCTGATGGGCATGGAACCGGCCAGTGTCATGACCACCAAACTGGGCGCGCGCGCCGGCATGGGCAAGATGGACCTGACCGTCATCGACGCCTGCTTGATTCGTCCGGTCGCCGGACAGGTGACCATCGAGCAGGGAAAAGCCTGCAATCTGCTCAAAGCGCTGCAGGTCAAGGACTTCGAGCGCGGGCGCATCGTCCATGAGATTCTGACCAAAGCCATCCGCGTCAATGCGCCGCTGTACAAGCGCCACATCATGCGCCGTCCGCAGATCAGCTTGAGCCGCTGCACCACCTGCGGCGTCTGCGTCACCGCCTGCCCGGTCGTCCCCAAGGTTCTCTCGCAGTCCGCTCCCGGCCAGGTACCGACCTTCGACTATGCCCGCTGCATCCGCTGTTTTTGCTGCCAGGAGCTTTGTCCGGCCGGCGCCATTGAGGTCTACAACACCAAGCTCGGCCGGATTTTAAAAGTCTAATCAACAGTCAGGAGGTCCCGACCATGGCTGAAATGTCGATCAAACCCCGGATTCTCAAGGAGGAGCAGGAGAAGCTGCTCAGCCCCTTCGCCGCGCACAGCGCCCAGAGCGCCGGCCGCCGCCTGCCCGACGCGCCTTGCGATGTGCGCACGGTCTACGAACGCGACGTTGGACGGATCATTTTCTCGATGGATTTCCGCCGTCTTCGCCACAAGACGCAGGTCTTTTTCGATCCGCAGAACGATCACATCTGCACACGCATGGAGCACGTCATCTACGTCAATTACATCGCCAACACCATCGGCCGCGCCCTCGGTCTCAACGCCGATCTGATCCAGGCCATCGCCCTCGGCCATGACCTCGGCCACGCCCCTTTTGGTCACAGCGGCGAAAAAATGCTCGACGATCGCCTCAAGAGCATTTCGCCGGCGCTGTTTTTTCAGCACGAAATTCACAGCCTGCGCGTCGTTGACGAGCTGTCTATTCGGCCCAATCGCGGCTGCGGTCTCAACCTGACCTTCGAGGTGCGCGACGGCATCGCCTGCCATTGCGGCGAGAGCTACAGCGAAACCCGGCTGGTGCCCAACCGCATCAAGACCGAGGGTGACCTGATGAACAGCGCCGTCCTGCACGGCACACCGGCCACCCTTGAGGGTTGTGTCGTGCGCATGGCCGACAAAATCGCCTATGTCGGCCGCGACATCGAAGACGGCGTGCGCGCCGGCATCATGGAATTCGACGACGTTCCCGAGGCCATTCAGTCGGCCCTGGGTCGCAGCAACGGCGAGATCATCAACACCCTGGTCACCGACATCATCGCCAACAGCCGCGGCCGCGACGCCATCATCCTCGGCCAGGCCTGCGGCGAAAGCATGGAAGAGCTGCTGCGCGAAAACGTCGCTCGCATCTACCGTTCGGATAAAATCAAACGCTACGAAAAAATGGCCCAGAACGTCATCGAAGGCCTCTTTGACGCCCTGCTGCACGCCCTGGCTGACCCCGAAAAACTGGCGGCCAGCGACAACCGCGTTTTCCGCAGCTTCCACAAATATCTGCTGGAGCGCAACCAGCCCGACGATTCGCCCGATTCGCAGAAAGTCGTCGACTACATCGCCGGCATGACCGATTCCTATGCCAGCAAATGTTTCGAGGACATTTACTGGTTCTGATCGCTGGCAGCCCAAGGAGGGAATCACGATGAGCAACAATTTTTTCGCCATGATGCACCGCATGCGCTACATCAACCGCTGGAGCCTGATGCGCAATACCGAACAAGAAAATATTCAGGAACACTCGCTGCAGGTGGCCATCATCGCCCACGCCTTGGCGGTGCTGCACAACCATCTGGCCGATGGTCGACCACCGGTGGACGAAGGTCTGATCACGCTGCTGGCCATTTATCATGACGCTGGCGAGATCCTGACCGGCGATCTGCCGACACCCGTCAAGTATTTCAACCCCGAGATCCGCGAGTCCTACAAGGCCGTCGAGTCGGTCGCCACACGCAAACTGCTGTCCATGCTGCCCGATGACCTGTCACCGGCCTGGCAGCCGCTCTTGGAGCCCGACCGCAGCGATCCTGCCGTCGACGCAGCCGTGCAACTGGTCAAGGCCGCCGACCGCATCGCAGCCTACATCAAATGCGTTGAAGAGCAAAAGGCCGGCAACAGCGAATTCCGACAAGCCCTGAAAACCACCCACGACAGCCTCGACGCGCTGGCGGCCAAGCTGCCGGAGGTCAAGGCGTTCATGAAAACCTTCCTGCCGTCCTTCGAGCTGTCGCTCGACGAGCTCGAATGAGCGCCGCCCAGCCCGCCCGTGTCGACCGGCCCGTGGTCGCCGTGCCGCGCTTTTCGCTTGAAGTGCTGGGGCTGGTCGTGTTGGCGCTGGTCATCGGCGGCATCGTGGCTGTAGGCTCCTGGTGCTGGCAGAATTACGCCGCATCGCCGGCTCAAGGCATGACGCGGCCGGCCGCCGTCACCATTGTTGAACGCGGCAGCCGCCTGATCGGACTCGACGAGCCCGCCGAACTCTGGACCGAACGGCTGGTCAGCGGACAGGCCAGCGTTGGCGATTATCTGCTGCGCGTCTTTGTTTCGCCAGCTTATCTTGAAAACCAGGCTGACGATCGCACCTTTTTGACTGACGCGACACAGGTGATAACCGGCGAGACGATCAGCGCCGCCGATTTGGATCGCGCCGCCGCCGAGCTGGCCGCCAGCGGCAGCCGTCTGGTCATGCTCAAGCAAATACTGACCGAAGCCGGCTTCGACGGCACCCTCGCGCTGCCCGCCGAACCAACCAGCCTGACGAGCATTGCACTGGATGAGCTGCCAGCAGATGGCGCCGAGACGGTCGGTTTGCTCAGCATCGCGGCCAACACCACCCTGACCGGTCGCGACGCCCGCCTGCGGCTGTTTGTCGATGACCGGCTGCGCCATTCCCAGAACATCACCGACCGTCTGACGATTGAATGGGACACCCGCCGTGAAACGGCTGGCAGCCACGAGCTGGCGCTGCTGGTGCAAACCAGCGACGGACGCGGCGAATGGCTGAACCTGAACACCTACAATGTACCCGAAGTCACCGCACTAGCCACCGGCTATCCGCTCAGCGCCCAGGCTCAGCCGAATCAGACAAGCTGGTACAGCTTGCCGGTCACCGAGGGTCAGGGACTGCTGACGCTGGTCGATACCAACCAGCCGCTTGACTTGGAAATGGTTGATCTGCACGGCAAGTCAATCGCCACCACAACCAGCCCAGGCGGTCAGCCGGCTGCCTTGCGCGCTGCACTGGCCGGGAGCGCAGCCAATGACGAAACCTGTTATGTCCGCGTCTCAACGCCGACCGCCGCCACGGGCGATTACCAGTTGGTCCCGGCTCTGACGGCCGCCATCCCGGACGATGATGCCACCCGCCTGCTGGGCGTGCTGGCGCTACGTGAGGGCGAGGCGCTGATTCAGGACGAGACCGGCAGCGCCACCTGGCAATCAACCGAAACCTACAAAATTTTCGACACCACCGCCCGCCTCAGCCAACTGGTACTGACCCTGCCAGGCGGCGCGAACGCCCAATACGCCCAGAATTTTGACCCGGCCGACACCCTCTACGGCCTAATCGTCGACGCCAACACCACTTGGATCGATCTGTCGGCATTGACCATGGAGGGCAGCGCTGCCGAGCTCCAAATCTCGGTCGTCGACGAATCCGGCACGCCCAAAGCCCTGGCCGCCGGCGATCCCGTGCCGCTGGCCAAGTCCGAGAACCGCCTGCAACTGGCGGTGACCGGCTACGACGGCAGCAACCGCACCTACGAAGTCAGCATTTTGCGCCCGCCGCACAGCGGTGGCTACCACCTGACGCTGGAGCAGTTTCCCAAGTCTTATCGCACGCCGCTGTGGTTGCTGCATATCCAGCACCCCGCCTGGCAGTTTGAAGCATTCAACACCGACCTGCTCTGGGCCGACTTTATCGCTGCCGAGGATCTGAAAAGCACCAGCCTGGTCGACGCCGATTACGCCCCGGCATCCTGGGTCGAACCCGGTAGCCCGGTCTACGACGGCGACAGCTGGGTGGCCGCGAACACCCGCGTCATCGAGCACTTCGGCGATCCGCGCAATTTTCTGGACGAGGTTTTTGTCTTCCAGTTTGAAAAGATGGACTTCGATCCGCAGATACACACCATCGACGGCATTAACGCCATCATCAAAAACTCGTTTATGGCTGTCGGCAATGACCAGGACCTCGATTATGCCGCCATGCTGATGGAAGCCGGTCAGACGGCCGGCATCAGCCCGTATTTTATCGCCGCCAAGATCATTCAGGAGATGGGTAACGCCGGCGAATCCGAGCTGGCTTACGGCACCCTGCCGGGCTACGAAGGCTTCTACAATTTCTACAACATCGGTTCAACGCCCAATCCTGATGTTGAAAATGGCGCCCTGATCAACGGCGCGCGCTTTGCCCAGTATGGCCGCAAAGCCGACGAACAAGAGATCACCGCCGAAGAAGCGGTTTGGCTGCTGCCCTGGAACACCCCGCAAAAGGCCATCACCGGCGGCGCGATCTGGATCGCCCAGCGCTACATTCAGATCGGGCAGGACACCCTCTACCTGCAAAAATTTGATCTGATCGACGACGGGACGCTCTACACCCATCAGTATGCCCAGAACATTCAGATGGCCTGGTCCGAAGCCCGCAACACCCGCAAAGCCTATGTTGGCATGGGCTTGCTGGATGAAGCGTTCGCCTTTAAAATTCCGGTTTTCATCGGTATGCCCGCTGAGCCGCGAAGCCTGCCCTGATTCAACTTTTCGGCTTTTAACACGATAATATAAATAACCTGTAATGCCAACGACGCATTTTCGTGCTAAAATGGCCTTGACTTGCTTTTGCACCAAGCCAGGGAGGGAACACGTGCCAAATTGCCAGCCAAAACTGAAAATATGCAGGAAGACCTTGATTCGACGGGTCGCCCTGTTCGCGATGGTCACCATCGTTTTTGCCCAGTTCGGTCCTTTGACTTCAGGATACCTCGTACAAGCTGAAGATACCGCGATCAACCGAACCGGCGTTATTAACGTTGGGTCGGCCAATATCCGCAGCGATCCCAACGTGACCGACACCAACATCATCACGACGCTCAACCTCAGCAATGCCGTCACGGTCAACTTTCAAACCACAGGCGGCCCGACCTCGAGCTATGGCGACCAATGGTACAACATCAGCTTCACCAAGTCCGACACGCCGATGACCGGCTACATCGTGGCGGCCTTTGTCACCCTCGACCCGCTGCCGACGCCGACGCCGGTGTCCTACACAGCCAGCGCCGATTTCGAAGCCTACCTGACCGCCGAGGGATTCCCCGAAAGTTACAAGGTCGGTCTGCGCGAACTGCACGCGCTGTATCCAAACTGGGTCTTTAAGGCCAAACAGACCGGTTTGGACTGGGCCACCGTGCTGGCCAATGAAAGCTCAGCCGGACGCAGCCTGATCTCGACCAGCTACGACGGCTACAAATCGCTGGAACCGGCTGCCTACGACTGGGCGACCAACACTTGGCGCGTCTGGGACGGCTCGACCTGGGTCATGTGCAACACGGCCGTTTTGTCTTATTACATGGACCCGCGCAATTTTATCAATCCGACGCTCAGCAGTTTTGAATCCGGCCGCCGCATGTTCCAGTTTGAGGCGTTAAACTACCAGCCCGACGTCCATTCACTGGCCGGCGTCGAGCGGATTTTGTCGACCTGCTTTATGAGCAGCACGCCGAATGCCAATATGCCAAAAGATGCCAATGGCAATTACATTGTTGGCTTCGACTATCTTGATCCGGCCACAAACACGACAGTCCACATGTCCTACGCCGAAACCTTCATCAAGGCGGCGCAAGAAGCTAACGTCAGCCCCTTGCATCTGGCGGCCCGCAGTTTGATTGAACTGGGCGGAGATGGCAGCTCATCATCCAACGGCACATTTTCCGCGGATCTGATTGCCACCTATGCCCACTTAACCCCAAGTGTCATCTATACGCCAACTACGGCCGACACCGACTTGGATGGCCTCTACAATTTTTATAACGTTAATGCTTACAGTGGAACGGGGCCACTGGAAAATATCAGGCATGGTCTGGAATATGCCAAGGATGGCTCGGGCAAACCGGTTACGATACAAACCGCTGCGGATATTATCCAGCTCATTCCATGGAACAACCGATACAGCGCAATCGTCGGCGGTGCCGAATGGATTGCTGCCAGCTACATCAGTATCGGCCAGAACACGCTCTATCTGCAAAAGTTTGACGTCGACAACTCCGACGGCAAGCTGTATTACCACCAGTACATGACCAATGTCAAAGCCGCCTGGTCCGAGTCGAGCAGCCTGTACAATGCTTATAGCAATATCGGCGTGCTGAACGATGCCATTACATTCAATATCCCTGTTTTTCTAAACATGCCCGAAACTACCTGCGCCCTGCCGACAACGGGCAACCCCAACAACTGGCTGAGCACCCTGACGGTTGATGCCCTCAGCCTGACACCGTCCTTCGATCCGGCGACCACCGGCGAATACGGCCTGATCGTTGAGAACGGCGTCACCAGCGTCAACATCGGTGCCACGGCAGTCGCCGCCACGTCAGCCATTGCCGGCACCGGCAGCAAAACGCTGGCCGTGGGCAGCAACCCCTTCAGCATCGTGGTCACGGCCCAAAACGGCACGACGCGCACCTACACGCTGAACATCGTGCGCAAAGCACCGCCGGAAATTCCGCCCCTGACCAGCACCGCCTACACGATCAGTGGCGCGCAGATCACCGGCCTGGATCCGACCGGCGGCCTCAACACCGTGGCTGCAATAACCGGCAATCTGACGGTCGCCGAAGGCTACGGGTATTCTGTGGTGGTGCTGAATCCGAACGGCACAGTTAATACGACAAGCTTGGTCGGGACGGGATCAACGGTCCGGGTGATGGTCGGTGGCCAGTCGGTCCAGGATTACAAGGTTGTGCTTTACGGCGACGCTAATGGCGACGGCAGAATCAATGCGATAGATCTGACAGCAGTGCGTTGGCATATGTTGCTCAAGAAAACAATAAACGGAAGTTCAATTATCGCTGCGGATGTTAACCGTGATGGAAAAATCAATGCGATTGATTTGGCTTATATAAAGAGATATATGTTTAATCTTTTAACTATTAAACAAACTTGATGGGGGTCCAATTCGTGCAAAATAAATTTATCTATCGTTCATTCATAATTCTAATAATTTTGGTTATCATTTTTAGTCAATCTTCCATTGTCTTCGCAGAAGGAAGTCGTATGAAATTGTATGGCAATTCTACTGTTTATAAAGGATCGTCAGTTACAGTTACCGCAGCCTTAATAACGAACGACGCTTCAGCCTTAGGGAGTATAGATTTCTTGTTGACATTCAATGATTCTTTGTTTTCATGTGCTTTATCAGATATAAAAATGCTGAACCCAACTAGTGATGGAGACTTTGAATGCAGTTTTATCAATGCAAGCACAATTCGAGTTACATGGAATTCGGGGGCGATTTCACTACCTGTCGGAGCTGAGACAAATTTGATCAGATTTGGTTTCAAAGCAAAAAGTTTGGGAACAGGTACATTTACGATTAGTAATCCTGATGGGTTTTCTGATCAAACGTTAGAACCTATCAGTGTCGGAACAGGCGATCCAATAAGTATAAAAGTCAACCCCCCCGTCGTCCTATCATCCAACAACAACCTTGCGTCGCTTGAGGTCAGCCCCGGCACGCTGTCGCCGGCCTTCAGCGCCGCAACGACCAATTATACGATGTCGGTGGCCGGTGAAGTCACCGCCGTCACCGTGAGCGCGCCGCCGGCCGACAGCAAATCCTCGGTCAGTGTCACGGGCAACACCGCGCTCGTCGACGGTGACAACCCGATCAGCATTGTCGTGACCGCCGAGAACGGCGCCACCAAAACCTACACCATCCTCTGCAATCGCATCGGCCCGACACCGACGCCGGGCGTCACGGTACAGCTGCCGGGCGGCGAATTTACGGTGATCGAACTGCCGGTCGACACGCCCATTCCAACCGGTTTTTACAAGACGCTGAGCGAGATGGACGGACGCCAGATCGTCATTTACAGAGCCCTCAAGGGCGACCTCGACCTCTATTATCTGCTCGCCGCCGATGGTACGGCTGCCTTCTATTATTACAACAGCGACGATGAGACCTACGATCCGTTTGTCATGCTGACCTTGCCGGCCCAGCCCTTTACGGTTATCAAGCCGGGCAAGGATGTCGTGGTGCCGGCCGGCTTCAGCGAAACCACCATCATCATCAACGGGCAAACGGTGCAGGCCTGGCAGCGCCCGACATCGATCGCGGCGACCAAAACCGCCGGAGCGATAACAGCTGCAGCGACCAGCGTCGCGCCCATCGAAACCCTCCTCTACCTGATGGACAACCGCGGCATCAAGGGCTTTTATCTCTACGATCAGACGGCACAGACGCTGGCATTGTTCGAAGAAACCGCGCCCGACGGCACAACCGATCCCACCGAAACCGGCGTGACCCCGGGCGATCAACAGACGACCGGCTCCGACGCCTGGATGGTGGTATCCATAATCCTTATGGTGCTGTGTCTGGGCATGGCTGGCGTGGTCATCATGTTGGTCGTGCAGGGCAAAAACAACGACAGTGGTGACGGCGGCCGGCCGGCAAAAATTGTGGCGCCCAAGATCCAACGGGTGAACTGACATGAGCAAACAGCGACTGGTTCGTATCATCAAAGCTGTTTTCAATCGAGAAGTTATCGTCTACGTCATTGTTGGTGTTTTGACCACCCTGGTCAACCTGATCGTCTTCACCGTGCTGTGCGCGATCTTTGGCAACGACCAATGGTGGATTTCCAAGGCGCCGGCCATTCTGGCCGCCATCCTGTTTGCCTACTACATGAACCGTGTGTTTGTCTTTCGTTCGCACGGCCCGGTTCTGCAGGAGCTTTGGAAATTCTTTACCTCGCGCATTCTGATTTCGCTGCTTTTTGAATACGGCGGCAACTTTTTACTCTACGACGTGCTCGGCTGGAAGGACGCCATTCACTTCCGTCCCGGCGACCAGGGCCTGATGTGGGCCAATCTGGCGACGCAGGTGCTGGTCATCGTTGGCAATTACCTGATCAGCAAATTTTTCATTTTTATCCATCGCGAGCCCGTGGCTAAACGAGATCCGCATGAACTTTGAGCAGTCCCGCGAATATCTGACCACCGCACTGACCTTTGGCATTCAAATGGGGCTCCAGCGCATGCAGCGCCTTCTGGAACTGCTGGATAATCCCGAGCAAGCGTTGCGTTGCATCCACGTTGCCGGCACCAACGGCAAGGGTTCGGTTTCCAGTTATTGCGCAACGATCCTGGCCGCGGCCGAGCACAAGGTCGGCGTTTTCACGTCGCCCTATCTGACCCGGCTGACCGAGCGCATTCGCGTCATTGACGGCCGCATGGGGCTGGCCGCGCTGCAACAGGATGAGACAGCCGGAGAAATAGCGCCAGATGATTTTGCCGCCGTGATGACCGCTATTCGCGCCGCGGTCGACCAGATGATCGCCGAGGGCTGCGAGCACCCGACCGAATTTGAATTAATCACAGCTGCTGGCTTCTTGCACTTTGTTGCGACCGGCTGTGACGTGGTGGTGCTGGAGACCGGTCTGGGTGGCCGTCTGGACTCGACCAATGTCATTGCCAATCCGCTGGCCTGTATTATCACCGCGCTCGGCTACGACCACATGGACCGCCTGGGCGCGACCCTGGGCGAGATCGCCGGCGAAAAGGCCGGCATCGTCAAGCCCGGTTGCCCGGTCTTCTTGTACAACCCCCACGACCTTGAGCTGCCAGCCGCCGATGCCGACGCCGCGCTCGCCGTCGTGCAAAATCGCTGTCAACAGCTCGGCGCGCCGCTGGAGCTGGTCCGTCAAAGCGACCTGCAAATCGAAAGTTTCGGCTGGGAAGGGCAGACCTTCAGCGACCGCGTCAGCGGACTGACCCTGCAAACCAGCTTGCTGGGCCTCTTTCAGCCGATGAACGCCACCTTGGCCGCCCGCGTTTGCCGGCAGCTCCGACTGGCGACGGACGACGACATTCGCCGCGGCGTCGCGTTGACCCGCTGGCCCGCCCGCCTCGAGGTGCTGCGCCGCCGTCCGCCGATTCTGCTTGACGGCGCGCACAACCCGCAGGGCTGCAGCGCGCTGGCCGCCACTCTGGCGTGTTTGCTGCCCGGGCAGCCGGTGGTTTATCTGATCGGCATGCTCCAGGACAAGGACTACGAAACGATGATGCGCCGCGTGCTGGACAACCCCGCTTGTCAGCCGCTGGCCGTCGTCTGCACGACGCCCGACAACCCACGCGCACTGTCGGCGCAAAGTCTGGCCGACAGCGTAATTGAAATAATATTGCAATTGCGCAATCCAGCCCTATCCGGTTATAATATCTTGAAAGATATTCACGCAGTGGATAGCCCCATCGAAGCGGCTGAGCTGGCGCTGCGTTTGGCCGACCGATCGAATGGTGCCCTGTGTGCGTTTGGATCACTGTACATGGCGGGCGGCATTCGCGATTTTTTAAGGGCAGAGGAGGATCAGCTTTGGACTGGCAACAACTGATCAATCAGTTTAAACCCATTACTGTCAATAGTGTCGAGGCCTTCGCGTCATCTCGCGACATGGAACAAGCCGTCTTCTCCTTCAATCGAGCCATCTCCAATCTCAAAAGCCAAAACGGTGACGTCGCCCAGATTTCGCTGCGCAAACTGACGGCGACCTATCCGACGTTCAGTTTGGCGACCCTGCTGTTGGGCCTTAGCCAGGCAAACTTCGATCACTTTGAAGAGGCGCGAACCAGCATCCGACAAGCGGTCAGTCAAGGCTTGGCGGAACCCTATTCGGAAATTGCCAGCACCGCGTTGGACGCACTGGATCTCCTGCTTGAACCCCAGCGCATCCAGAATCAAAACAAAGCCAACGCTCGCCGCCTCGAAGCCGAACGGGCCGCCGCTGCCGCCGCGCAGTCCAAATCCTCGCGCGTGCTGGAAAAGACCAGCCGCCGCAACAACGTTCGCATGGCCAGCTCGAAAGAACGTCAGGACGTCATCCGACGCGGCGAAAATGCCAACCAACCCGAAACCAACGTTGCCATGAAACGTGACCCGATCGAGTATCTACGCTTGGGTGTCCCGATTCTGGGCGGTATAATCGTACTTGGATTGCTGATCTTTTTCGGCATCACCCTCTTCAACAGTATCGCTGATACCAACCAGCGCCATCAGGAAGACGAGGCCCGTCTTGCCTGGCTGACCGCCCGCCTGGACAGCCTGGCCGATGACAATACGGCGATCAGCGCCCTGCTCGAGGAATACGAGGCCGCTTTCGCCCCGACCCCTGCGACGCCGGTAACCGATCCGTCACAAACAACGGTCGAGACAACGCCAGAAACCACGGCACCGACGCCGACCCCATCGGAGACCACCGTAGAAACGACCGTTGACCCGGCGCTGGCGCTGCTGGTCCAGGCCAGCGATCTATACAACCAGGCTGCCACCGTCGCGAGCAGCGACATCCTGAGCGCCGGCGACAAGCTGGTGGCCGCCCGGACCCTGCTGGCCACCATTCCCGGCACCACGACCGCCCCCGCGGTCACCGGCGACGCCGCCAGCCTTAGCGCCTCGGTCGAAAGTCTGATCGGCCAGATCGGTGTTAATGCCGCTGAAAAGAACCGTAAATTGGGTATGACCCAATTCGGCGCCAAACAATACGCGGCCGCTTTGTCCTATTTCCTGACCGCCTACCAGCTGCACCCGACCGCCTACGGTGGCGGCGTCGCCTACTATTGTGGCCGCTGCTACCAGTTGCTGGCCGACAACGCCAATGCCAAAGGCTACTATGATTTCGTCGTGGCGCAATTTCCGACCCGGGAGATTGCCGCTAATGCCAAGTCCCGTCTGAACGAGATGGGGTATTAATCCAAACCCTCAGGAGGACATTTCTATGGAATATATCAGCACCCGCGGCGGCGACGCCAGGTTTTCTGCCGCCATGGCCATCAAGCAGGGCATCGCGCCGGATGGCGGCCTGTTGGTACCGGCTGAGATTCCATTGGTCAGCATCGAAGAAATCACCGCCATGGCCAATCTCGACTACATGGGCCGGGCCCTGCAAATTCTGACGCTTTACCTGACCGACTACACGCGTTCTGAACTGCGCGAATACCTGGAAGCGGCATACAGCGAAGAACACTTCGGCACCGACCCAGCCCCGCTGGTCCAGCTCAACAAATACAACGACCGCGAGTTCATCCTCGAGCTTTGGCACGGCCCGACGGCGGCCTTCAAGGACATCGCGCTGCAGTTGCTGCCCCACCTGATGACCGCCGCCCTGCGCAAGACCGGCGAAACCGCGCGTGTCTGCATTCTGACCGCCACCTCCGGCGACACCGGCAAGGCAGCGCTGGAGGGCTTCCGCGACGTCGAAGGCACCGAAGTCGTGGTGTTCTACCCCTCCGAAGGCGTCAGTGACGCCCAGCGCCTGCAAATGGTGACCCAGGAAGGCGAAAACTGCCATGTCATAGCTGTCGAGGGCAGCTTTGACGATACCCAGAACGGCGTCAAAGCCATCTTCAACGACGCCGAGCTCGCGGCCCGTCTCAAGACGGCCGGTATCCTGCTGTCTTCCGCCAATTCAATCAACTGGGGCCGCCTGGTGCCGCAGATCGTCTACTATTTCTCGGCTTATGCCGACCTCATCAAACGCGAAAAAATCGAAGCCGGTGAGAAGATTAACCTGGTCGTGCCCACCGGCAATTTCGGCAACATCCTGGCCGGCTGGTATGCGCGCAAGATGGGGCTGCCGATCAACAAACTGATCTGCGCCTCCAATCGCAACAAAGTGCTGTCGGACTTTATCAGGAACGGCAATTACGACCGCCGCCGTGAATTTTACAAAACCAACGCGCCCTCGATGGACATCCTGATCTCCAGCAACCTTGAGCGCCTGCTCTTCGAGTTGGCTGGCCGCGACAGCGATCGCCTCAATAAATGGATGAACGAGCTCCAGGCCGACGGCCATTACCAGGTCGACCCCGGCACCCTGCGCGCCATGCAGGAGGTCTTCGTCGGCGGCTTTGCCGATGAACCCGGCACTTTGAAGACCATCCGCGACGTCTACGACCGCTGCGACCACCTGGTCGACACCCACACTGCCGTCGGCTTCAACGTTTACAGCCGCTACGCCGCCAGATCCAACGACGAGACCAAGACCATATTTGTGTCGACCGCCAGCCCCCTCAAATTCAGTGCTGCTGTCAGCGACGCTGTATTCGGCGTCGGTTACTCCCGCGGCCGCAGCGAAGACGTTTTGCTCGAAGAATTATCCTTCGAGGGCAGCCTGGACATTCCCGCCACCCTCAAGGACTTGCCCAAGCAGGACATCAGGCACACCCTCAAAATCGGCAAGAACGACATGCTCAAGACCGTCGAGGACCTGCTGATCCAATCAAAATAAATCCGAACCGAACAACAAAATTCTGTTGTGATACAAATCATTTTTTCGACGATAAGGATTATAAGACGAATACGTGACAGATTTTTTACATTTTCGTTTGACTGAAAGCGAAGCGGAAAAAATCTGTTACAATTGTCTTTGTATTTAATCCGGAAAGTGCTTGGGAACAAAGGTTATGAGATATGTTTCGGTCCATTGCCTGCGCAACGGCATGAAGTGCGGCAAGGCAATCGTCAACGAAAAAAGTCGCTTGCTGCTCCAAGAGGGCGTATTACTGGACGACAACATCATTGCAGCCCTGAAAAAGACAGGTCTCAGTGGCATCTATATCGCCGACAAGTATTCCAAAGACATCATCGTCGAGGACATCATCTCAGACACCCAGCGGGCCAATTCTGTCCGATCGGTCAAAAATATGTTTGAGTCCATCGCGACCGGTAAAGCAGTTACCTCCTCCAAAGTTGATTCGGTTACCGCCTCGGTCGGCGATGTCGTCGATGCGATCTTAGCTAAAGAAAGTCTCAATGCCAACCTGATTGATCTCAAGATCTTTGACGACTACACCTACTACCACTCGGTTAATGTTGGTGTCCTGTCGATCGTCGTCGGCAAGGCCATGGGGCTTTCCAAAATTGATTTACGGGCACTGGGCATTTCGGCCATGCTGCATGACATCGGCAAGGTCTTCATCTCCAAAGCATTGCTGAACAAGCCGGACAAGTTAACCCGTGAGGAATTCGAAGCGATGAAAGAACACAGCAACAAGGGCTGTGAATATCTCAGCATGCAAACTGACTACGACGAGCGAATTATTGAAGCCGTCATGGACCATCACGAAAAGAGTGACGGTGGCGGGTATCCGCATGGCAAAACCAAGAATGAAATCTGCACCTTTGGCAGCATCATATCCATCGCTGATGTCTACGACGCGCTGACATCCGACCGTCCTTACCGCCCGGCCATGCCGGCACAGGAGGCCATTGAGTACATCATCGGCTGCTCCGAGTCGTCCTTTACCGAACGGGTGTCCTACGCCTTTTTACACAACGTCACACCGTATGCGCCAGGCATGATGGTTCGACTGAGCAATGGCGCTGATGCCGTCGTCCTGTCCAACAATCGCAACAACTGCCTGCGGCCGATCGTTCGCATCGTTCGCGAAAACAACGAGGATGTTACCCCGTATCGCATTGATATGATGACCGACATCAAATCCCTCAGCCTGACCATCGTCAGCGCGACGCCGCTGGACGAATCAACCGTTCGCGGTTAGCCGGCCGTTGGTGACTTTTTGGCTGGCCGGAGCCGTCACGATCCAGTAGATGACTGCGCTGCACAGGGCGGCAAAAAAGCACCAGACTGAGGCCAGAGATTCGCGGTAGAAAATAAAGGCGATGATATAGGAAATGACCACGATGATGCCGAAGATCGGCATCTTTTTTGTGCTGGCGAAAAACATCGGCAGCAGGGTTGCGATCAGATAAGCGATCGTGGTCACGATCTCCATTTCTTTGGGTGTGCCGATGGTATAAACAATATGGAAACCAATGATTTGGGCGGTCACATCCGTCAGGATCATCCCCCCCAGGTTATAAAGCGCCACCGCGCAGCCGACGACGGTGAAGGCCAGAACCACGCGTTTACGCGTGCCGGGCTTTTCAGTCAGTAAAACCGAGATCGGCACCATGGCCGGCCAAATGACCAGCGCGGCGAAAAGAAAGAAGTAGATCGCCAGATCAAGCATCAACTGATTGCCCGGCGTTTTGGAGGCTGTCCAGACAAAGCCTTCGGAAATCTGCTGGATGCCGAAAACAAAAGGGATGGTTGCGAAAAGACGTTGCGATGGCTGTTTGTTGCGAGTGATGGTCGCGATGCCGATGGCGGTTAAAACCGCGCCGCCAATGAAACTGGCTTCTGCTGAAAAACACATAATTTTCGCTCCTTATCTCTCGTGAATTGCGGCCAGCCGCAGGTCCTTGTTGCGGTCGGTCGCCCAGTTGATGGCCCACTCGGATTCGAAAAGAATGACGGGATTGTTGTCTTTATCCAACACCAGCAGGCTGGTGCTGGTGATGTTGATATTTTTGGGCTCGCTGAAATTGGCGCCGCTGTCCGGGTTGACCCAGCGAGCGTGTCGGTAATTGAGGCCGGACTGGCGGATTTCAACGCTGTATTCGGCCTTGAGACGATACTCGAGCACCTCAAATTGCAGGGCGCCGACGACACCAATAATAAAGGTTTCCGTACCAATATCCGGTTGCTTGTAAACCTGAATCGCACCCTCCTCGGCTAATTGTTCGATGCCTTTGAGGAACTGTTTGCGCTTCATCGAGTCTTTGGGCGCGACGCGGGCGAAATTTTCGGGCGGGAAGACCGGGATGTCATCGAAGGTCAGCGCGCGGCTGCCCTGCACCAGCGTGTCACCGATGCGGAAAATGCCCGGGTCGAAGATGCCGATGATATCGCCAGCATAGGCCTCGTCGATCAGGTTGCGATCCTGGGCCATGAACTGCTGCGGTTGCGACAACCTGATCGTACGGCCGGGGCGGACGTGCCTGACTTCCATGTTTTTTTCGAAGCGGCCGGAACAGATGCGCAAAAAGGCCATGCGGTCGCGGTGATCAGGATTCATGTTGGCCTGGATTTTAAAGATGAAGCCACTGAAAAAATCAGCATCGGGCGCGATGCTGCCCTCGCTGCTATTGCGCGCGACCGGCGAGGGGGCCATGGCCAGAAATTCGTTGAGGAAGGATTCAACGCCAAAATTGTTGCTGGCGCTGCCGAAGAAAACTGGGGTCAGATCGCCGGCCAGCACGCGAGACAGATCCAGCTCGTCACCGGCGATGTCCAGGAGCTCAATGTCGGTCATCAGGCGGCTTTGGTAGTCGGCACCGATGACCTCGGCCAGATGCGGGTCATCGGTGCGGGTGACCTTGACCTTGACCATGCTGGCGCCGTGATCGCCCTTCGAGCCGTCGAACAGTTCGATGCGATTGTATTTGCGGTTGTAAACGCCCTTGAAATCGCCGTCGGTGCCGATCGGCCAATTGACCGGTACCGAGAAGATGCCCAGCACTTTTTCCAGCTCGTCCATCAGATCGAAAGGGTTTTTGGCAGCGCGGTCCATCTTGTTGATAAAAGTGAAAATCGGGATGCCGCGTTTCCGGCAAACGGTGAACAGCTTGATCGTCTGCGTTTCCACGCCTTTGGCACCGTCAATCAGCATGACCGCGGCATCGGCAGCACACAGCGTACGATAGGTGTCCTCGGAAAAATCCTGGTGTCCTGGTGTATCCAGGATGTTGATGCAAAAGCCGTTGTAATCAAATTGCATGACCGAAGACGTCACCGAAATGCCGCGCTGTTTCTCGATCTCCATCCAGTCTGATGTCGCATGCCGATTGGCTTTGCGCGCTTTAACCGTACCGGCCAGGTGAATGGCACCGCCGTACAGCAAAAGTTTTTCGGTCATGGTCGTCTTGCCGGCGTCCGGATGCGAGATGATCGCGAACGTGCGGCGGCGAGCGACTTCGGTCTGCAGGGTGCTCATGGTCGTTCCTCCAAAGGGCTGGCTCTATCGGTGTTTAGGCGAAATTCAGTATAGCAGATTTCGGCGGTTTAAGGAAGATATCAGCGCGCCACCCTATGTACGAAAAATGGCAAAATCCAAGTTAGCGGCAAAGATGTGACGTCACATCTTTGCCGCTAACTTGGGAAAGGGAGAATTTAAGTCATATGAAAATTACAAAAACCCTTAATGGACAGTTTTCAATACCCGCGTTTTTTCCGAATTATCAGGAAAATGATCAGACCAGCTGCCAGGATGATCACGACAATGATAATAATCCACAGGTAGGCTGGCAGAGTGCCACCAGTCTGTTCGATCTGAAGATCAAACAAACCAATCGGAATTTCCTGATCATTGATGGTGGTGAACTGCAGCTTGCCGTTGACATCCAATTCAGCTGCAAAAACCTGCATCTCAACGGTGTCGGATCCGTTCAGATAGACAACGGTACCATTCTTGGACTGAATGGCAGTTGTGCCTTCCGGCAGATCTTTAACGTTGATGGTAATGGTAAAAATTCCAGTCGCTTCATTTTTGTCAATATTGTTAGGGGTGATGTTGATCGCTGTCACCGAGGTGGTCGTTTCCTCGGGTGTCGTACTCGGTGTCGTGGTCGTCTCAGTCGTGACCGTTTCAGTCGGGGTCGGTGCCGGGGTCGGCGTCGGGGTCGGCGTCGTAGACGTCATGACCGGGGTCGTCTCAGTTGGCGCTGTCGGGGTCGGGGTCGGGGTCGGTGTCGGCGTGGTGATCGGCACAGCGCTGGTCGTGACATCCAGTTTGGCTGAGATGGCTGAAGCCTGGTGCGTCGCGGTTTCTTTCACACGTTGATAGCAATCATAGGCCGTACTGCTGGACAAACCCGAAAAAATGGGGCTGTCCTGCCAGGTGCCGGTGGCAGGCGCGCCGTTGGCGACGAGCAGGTATTGATAACCGGCGACGGTCAGCAGCGTAATTTTGACTGTTGTTTTGCTGGCAAGGACGGGTGTTGCGCCGGTTGCTGGTGTGCTCTCGGCTTTGGTGACAACAGCAGTCGCGTTGCTGGACAGGGATCCGGTCTCAACACTGCTGCTGATTTCGACCTTGATCGTCGCGCCGATGTCGTTGGCAGTCAGGGTATAGGATGAAGCGGTGGCACCATCAATCGGCGAACTGCCGCGCAGCCAGCAGTAGAAGAGCGTGCCGGAATTGTTTCCTTCAGCCAGCGTCGCAGTCAGGGTGCTGCCATAAGTGGTTGTGCCGCTAATGGCGGCCGTACCGGTCAGGACCGGAGCGACCCACTTGGCATAGAGGGTGCGATTTATCGAGACAGCGGTGTCAAAGTCCCAGGGCGTTTCACAGGCGGCTTCGGTGTACCACCCGGCGAAGGTGTAGACGCCGCGGGTCGGATCTTCGGGGGCCGGGATGGGCGCGACGGTGTAGTTGCAGATCGCATCGACGCTGCTGCCGCCCTGGCTGTCGAAGGTGACGGTATTGAAGAAATGTGCCGACCAGGCATAGACCGGACCAGCATATTCCGGATCCGAGCCAACCCAGCTGATTTCAAGCTCGGGTTCGGTGCTCAGGATAGCCGTATCGCTGTTCCACCAATTGATGAAGGGGACGTCAGCATTGGCCTGCACGGCGTTGAAGAGGATGGTTCCGAAATTGTTTGAAGCGTTGACATACCCACCGAACGCTCTCAAATCGAATTGATGAGCCCAAAACGAGACCTTGAGGATCGTGAGCGGATTGCCTGCCGTTTTTAGAACGTCCAGTTCCGTGACAGCCCAAAGGTCCAGCGAACTCAGTAGATTGCCGCGTACATCCAGAACATACAGCGCGGTGTTGGTCGACAAATCAAGGGCGGTGATCTGATTGAAACTGCAATTCAGACCGCCCAGCTGGGTGTTGGTGCTCAAGTTCAGGGCGCTAAGATTATTGCCGCCGCAATATAAGTATTCCAGATCGGTCAGTTCACTGACATTCAGTACAGTCAGGTTGTTTACACTGCATTCAATGTCGATGAGCGCGTTTGCGCCATTGACCGTCAACGAAGTCAATTCGTTCACAGCACACTGTAATTGCAACAGGTTTACACAGGTGCTGACATCCAGCGTCTGCAGACTGTTGTTGTTGGCATACAAGTATTCGAGCGACGGGATGGCGCTAAAGTCGATTGTCGTCAGGGCATTGCCGCTGCAGCAAAGGGTTTCCAACATCGTATTGCCGCTCAACGTCAGGTTTGTGAGCAGGTTGTTTTGAATGTTGAGAATGGTCAGTGCGCTGTCGCCGCTGACATCAACCGCGGTCAGGCGATTATCGTAGCAGGACAGATTAATGAGCGCCGTGGCGTCGCTGATATCCAAAGTGCCTTGCATGCCTTCGGTCGCGACCCCCATCACTTGCTCAAATGGTTTGGTCCAGCTGATGACTTCAATCCGCTTCGGACTGCTGGCGCTCCAGGTCAAGCCGGGCCAGGTGGTCGGGTCAGCTGAGAGATAGCCGGCATCCAAGAATTCACCGTTGGACTTGGCAGGGTTGACCGAGGTCAGATCGAGAAAGTCTTGTATCTTTTCAAAATCATTATCGTAATAGCCATCTTGATTGAGATCACCGGGGGTGACACCCTCTGCGATGGTCACTGTGGCAGGCGTGCCGGCGTTCAGGCCGGCGGCCGCTTTATAGCGAACATCGTAATTTCCCGCGGCCAGGCCGGTTGTTTCGGTTGCCATGCAGGTTGTATAAGAACCGCTGGCAGAAGGTTTATATTCCATGGTTGTCGCCGTACCGGTTATTTTGCCGTCGCTGGCGCCAAAAACCGAAGGAGCGGTTCCGGCCAGCCCGGCCGGAGCGGCCTGATCGGCATTGGCGCGTGTGACATAAAGGGTATATACCCGCCGCGATTTGCCGACTTCAGTTTCGATCACCGTGATCGTTTTGGAAATGCCTGCGGACAATGCGATCGAAGCTGAAGGCTGGCCACTGATAACTGTGACAGTGCCCAACGTGGTTCCAGCGACGGTGATCGTGCCGGCACCAACCGGCGTGATGGTCAGACTGGCGATAGCGTTGGGCACGGTCAGGCCGCTGTAGGTGTAGGTACTGCCGACAAAACTGTAGCCGGTCACGGCTGTACTGAAGGTCAGACTGACCAGGTCGGCCGAATACGGCGCTGGCTCGACATCGTTGAAAATTGTGAAGCCGGTCGAAGCGGGCACGACAAAGTCTGCGCCGCCTGCGCCAGCGGTGTGCTGATACAAATCAAACCCGGCAAAGAAAAGATACCAGGTGTCTTGGGTTGCCGTCATGGCGACCGATCCGGTGCCCCAATAGGCCTGAATCCAGCCACCCGAGGAGTTGTCAGACTTTTTGCGCATCTCCGCGCCGGTGTGCATTTCCAAGGTGTTTTTGAGATTGGCCATCATAACACGCGCGGTACTGGCTGCTTCGAGTGACCCGCTGGCTGTTTGGATCGCAGGCACATCAAGACCCATCGCGGCCGCATTGACCGTGGCCGCAGCCATGATGGTGATGATACCGCCGGTGCCTTCGCGTCCGCCGCCGATGCCAGCGCCAAAATCACCGCCAGCCCGAGCATTGATCGTGCCGCTGTTAATGATGACCGTGCCGCAGCCGATGCCGGTGCCGATGTTGTTCATGGGGTCAACCATAACAAAGCCGCCGCCAATACCCGCGCCGTAGAAACCGCCGGTGGCATTGAGTGTGCCAGCGCCAGCCAGGGTGACCGAACTGCCGGTCGGAACCTGCAGACCGGCCATGTATGCGCCGCTGGTCAGGACGTTGGTACCGTTCAGCGTCAGGCTGACCTCGGCGTTGTTCCTCAGGTCAAAGGCGCATTCGTTTTCGTCGTAGGTCACAATGCTGATGCTGCTCAGGGTCACGCTGGCGGTAACACCGTCAACAGCAACCTGATAATTGTTGGTGTTTGACCCAATAATCGTGATCATCTGCGTATCGGCAAAATCCGCCGTCGTGATCGACGCCCCATAGGTCACTTTTAGCGTGTTGGCCGTTGATCCAGCCTCAACGAGGATGCTGCCCTCGCTGATGTCAAAGGTATAGGCGCCCGGATTGCTGGCCGCATACGATGAGCTAATCATGCCAAACGTCGTCATAACCAGGAAGATAACCAGAATAAGACTGATCGCTCTATTTTTTTTCATCGCTTTTTTCTCCTGCATTTTATAATTCAGAATTCTTTACTAGAACTATCGTTGAGATCGCCAGAAAATTGAGCACTAAATTGGGTTTTATTGTACCACGAATCAAGGTCCGTGACAAATTGTGACAAATTTTGAAAAAAGTTCTAAAGTTTTGGACAATCCTGCCCGATAGTCTTATTGTCAGCAATGGGACATGATTAGGAGGTGGTGCCCGTGAAAATCGAAACAGCAGCTATCAACATGAACAGTCAGATCATTACCAAGATCGAAAACAGCGAGTCGACCCAGACTCGTTTCTGGCTCGGCGAGCGGCCGAAATTTGAAATACCGGATACTGTCGACGGCGGCACATCACCGGTCGTTCCATTTGCCGCCGAAGAAATGCCGACCGCCAGCCCCTCCGTGGCGCTGAGCGCCGATCAGTTCGACATCTCCCAGCAAGGCCTGGAATTTTCTTACAGCATGCCTCCGGTTAAGGCCGATGGTGTTTCTCAGCCTGGTGAGGTGAAATACGAGATCAGCAACGAAGATCAAATCAAGATCAAGCTCATTGAAGATTTCCTGCGCCGACTGACCGGCAACAAAGTTGATTTGCATGTGCCAATTAAAATCAAGGTCCAGCGCGTGGTCGCCGACGAAACTCAAACCATCGACTCGACATCACAAGCGGAGCAGAGCAGTCAGGTTCAGGCTGACGGCTCAGTTGGCTGGGGTCTGGAAATTGATGGCACACAAACTACCAGCGAAACGGCCAGCTTCAGTTTCTCGTCCAATGGTGTCGTCAAAACAGCTGACGGCCAGGAAATCAGCTTTGACCTTTCGGTGCAGGCCAGCCGCCAGTTTATGGAGAGCACATCGTTTCGCCTGCGCGCTGGTGATGCCGTTGTAAAAGACCCGCTGATCATCAGCTTGAACGGCAAACTGCCCGAGCTGGCAATCGACAAGATCAGTTTCGACCTGGACTCTGACGGGACCACCGATCAGATTTCGCGCTTGATTGAAGGCAACGGTTATCTGGCGCTCGATTACAACAACGATAAAAAGGTCAACAGCGGCTTTGAGCTGTTTGGCACCAAAAGCGGCAGCGGCTTTGCCGACCTCCGCCTGTTTGATGAAGACGGCAACCAGTGGATCGACGAAAAAGACCCGGTTTTTGATAAACTGCGCATCTGGGAGCAAAAAGCCGACGGCACCAGCACCCTCATGGCGCTGGGCGAAAAGGGCATCGGCGCGCTTTATCTGGGTCACATGACCAGCGTTTTTGACATTAAAACCAACACCAACGATTTGCAGGGCCGCGTGCAGAGCAGCGGCATCTTCCTATGGGAAAGCGGCCAGGCTGGCTCAATGCACCAGTTGGATCTGGTTTTGTGAACGAACAGAAAAGCTAAAAGCGAAAAACGAAAAGTGGCGGAATGTTAATCCTTGATCCATTGAAATGGCTTGAGTCTCGTGAAGCCTGACGAGCATGCTGTAATGTGAACGCTGACAATTTTGTCAAACACTTTAATTTGGATAATACAAGTATTAATTCCTCAGTTTTTCGTTTTTAGCTTTTACCTGTTACCTGTTACCTGTTAGCTTTTACCTGTTACCTGTTACCTGTTAGCTTTTACCTGTCACCTGTTACCTTTTACCTGTTACCTGTTAGCTGTCACAAATTATTGTTGAATAATTCTATGTTTATTGGTAAAATTTCTGAAGTATCAACATATTATTAAATGTGAAAGGTGATATTGAGATGGGATCAGCACTAACCAAGATGGCAGAGGTTTATTCACTCAAAGAGGCACAAGGACTCATTTATGGCGAAATTGAAGGTTTCCTGACGACCGTATCTGACAGCGCAATTGTCAGAAAAATGTCAATCAGTGTGATCATGCCGGATGATAATACCAAGAATATGGTATACGGTGCCTTAAGCGATCCAAAGATCACCAACAAATATTATCTCCAAACCATCAATTTTACCGAAAAATTTATTAATCTTGAATTTGCCAAAAATCCGGGTGTCGCCAAAAAGATCGACGAGTTTATCGCCTGGTATTTTCCGCTGTTGAGAAACGCTGGCGTTAAGGGCGCCTCGTTGTGCCCTGCTTGCCAGCAAAGCCTGGAAGGATCGGTCAAAGTTTATAAACTGATCAACAATAAAGCCGTCGCCTATCATAGCACTTGTGTCGCCAAAGTCACCGATGCCATCACGGAGTCCAATGAAGCCAACAAAGCCGAAAAGGCCAACCTTGGCCGCGGACTGGTCGGTGCCTTGCTTGGCGCCATCGTTGGGGCCATTCCCTGGGCTATCGTCTATGCCCTCGGCTATTTTGTTGGCTGGCTGGGCCTGATTATCGGGGTGGCGGCGTTTTTCGGCTACAAGCTGTTTGGCGGCAGGGTCAAGAAGGTGACGGTTGTCGTTCTGATTGTTGCTGTAATCGTTGGTGTTTTAGCCGGCGAATTTCTGGGTGTCTGGATACAGACAGCTTATGAATTCAGCAAGCAGGGCCTCGAAATCCCGTTTTTTGACATTCCGGGGATGATCATTGATCTACTGTCCAATGACAGTGAAGCGATGTCAAACGTATTCAAAGATGTAGCTTTAGGACTCGTTTTTGCTGCGCTCGGTGCTTACGGTGTGATCAGGAATGTCTTCAAGCAAAGCAAAGAGCAAACCGTGACCATTGCTGATCCTGAGTAAGTAGCTAAAAGCTAAAAACGAAAAGTGACGGTAACCGGACAGGTGCGCAAGCGCCTGTCCGGTTATTACGATCTAAATCTAGATGATTGCCTTCTCTGCTTTTCCATAAAAATACTCGGGCAGGCGCTTGCGCATCTGCCCGAGTACATAAGTTGTTCGTTGTTCGTTGTTAGTTTTTCGCTCAAAGCGGCCGCAGGCGGCTTTGACTTGTTCGTTTTTCGCTCAAAGCGGCCGCAGGCGGCTTTGACTTGTTCGTTTTTCGCTCAAAGCCGGCCGCAGGCGGCTTTGTTACCTGTCACAAGACCCCTTCCACCGTCAGAATGTGAACAAGTACGGCGAACGGCAGCAATGCCGCAATGGTCCGATGGGCGTAAAGCCAGGGCCCGCTTTTCTTTTGGCGGACAAATGTACCGTAAGCCCCCAGGAATCCCAGCAGAATCAGCAAACCGGCAGCGATCAGTCCGGTGATATAAAAGCCCCAGACCAAATACTGGACGATGAAATGCGCGATCAGGAGCAAGGTTGTCGCCAGAGCGAAATAGCGATGGTATTTGACGATGACGCGCATGAACGTTGTATATCTTTTGCGCATAGTCGAATCCGCTGGCTTTTTGCTGATAATTTTTCGGTTGATCAGCTTGACGAAATAATTCAGGACGGTCAGGGCATAGCCGGTTAAAACCAGCCAACCGAGTAATCTGCCTACAGTCATAGAAACCTCTCAATCACTCAACGATAATGGTGCCTTTCATTGAAGGGTGGACCCCGCAGATGTATTCAAAGGTTCCCGCTGTGTCAAATGTAAAGGAAAATGTTCCACCCAACGGCATGCGGGGCGAGGCAAACGCATCACCTTTGACATCGTGACCGGCCGTATCATTGTTGGTCCAGGTGACGGTGGTACCGACTTCGATGGTGAGTGTTTTGGGATTGAAGGCGAAACCTTCAATGCTGACGGCCGTGCCGGTAGCTGCTGTTGCCGGTGAAGATACGCAAGCGGTAAGAACCAAGGGGAGAACCAGAAGGGCTGCCAACATCAGAACAATCAATTTCGTTTTCATATCGAGCCTTCCTTTCGTCTATGGATGCTTAAAAGTATAGACCTGTTCAGCCATCTTAAGAACAGTCATACGTTACGAAAACTCACTCATGTTTAAATGCAGCATCAGCAACGGCAATCTGCGCGCCAACGCGAGCGTTATTGTAGACCAGTTGGAGATTGGCCTCCAGGCTGGCACCCTGCGTTTTCTCGACAATTTTGGCGAGCAGGAACGGTGTAATGTCTTTGCCACGAATGCCCTGGCGACGGCTGTCTTCGATGGCCTGATCAATGATGCCGTTGATGTAAGCAGGGTCCATCGAATGCTCGGCTGGGATGGGGTTGACGACCAGTACGCCGCCGGTCAGACCCAGTTCATTTTTGACGCGAACCATGGCTGCGACTTCGGCGGCGCTGTCAGCGCGCAACTGAAGCAGACAGCCGCTGGTGCGGGTGTAGAAAGCAGGCAGCTCATCGGTCTGATAGCCAATGACTGGCACGCCCTTGGTTTCCAGGTATTCCATGGTGCGCGGCAGGTCGAGAATGGCTTTGGCTCCGGCGCAGATGACCGTGACCGGAGTTATCGCCAGTTCGTCCAGATCGGCGGAAACATCCATGGTTTCCTCGAAGCTGCGATGGACGCCGCCGAGGCCGCCGGTAACGAAGAACCGGATGCCGGCTATGTGGGCACAAATCATGGTTGAGGCCACGGTCGCCGCCCCGATCTGACGCTTGGCGATAACACTGGCAATGTCGCGGCGCGAGACCTTGACGGCGTGGCTCGATGTCGCCAGCACCTCGAGGTCGGCAGCGGTCAGGCCGATTTTAATCTTGCCATCCATGATGGCAATGGTGGCCGGCACCGCGCCGTTTTCGCGGACGATGGCCTCGACCTTGTTGGCCATCTCGACGTTCTGCGGGTAGGGCATACCGTGCGAAATGATGGTTGACTCCAAGGCCACGACGGGCCGACCGGCAGCCAGAGCTGCGGCCACTTCAGGCAGAATACTTAAATATTTGTTCATCAATACTGTTCCTCCACACGTTGCGCCAGTTCTTGACTGGTCAGGTCTTTTCGGACGGATTCTTTGACGGCAATGGTTGCGGCGGCATTAACGGCACCATAGCGAGCGGCTTGCCGGAGGGATTGGCCTTGCAGCAGGCCAAAAATAACGGCACTGCTGAAGGCATCACCGGCCCCGGTGACATCAATTACGTCATCCGCGTGGATGGTGTGCTCCGTGGCAAGTCCCGTGGCATCACCAAAGGCAAAGTCTTCGGCTCCCGCTGTGACGACAACCTGACGCAGACCTTGCTCGAGCCACAGGCGGGCCAGTTGGCGCACGTCCGATTCGCGAGTCTGAAAACGGGCCTGCGTTTCATCGCGGTTGAAGACACCCAGCCAAGTATCGCGCAGGTCGGTCGGCAGCCGTTTCATTTTTGGCGCAGAAACGCCAATGATCGCGAGGTCTTTGTGTTCTGTACGCGAAAATTCAACCAGGAATTCAAGCCCGCTTTTTTGGACGTTACAATCGGCAATCATCAGGCGGCTGCTCTGCAAATGTGTTTTGTGGCTGGCCAGCCAACTGCGATCCATGAACTCACAGATGTCCATGTCAGCCAGCCCCATCATCAGGCCGCCGTTCTGATCGAGCACGGCGATATAACTGCCGGTTGCTGTGCCGGCGATGCGGTCGGTCATATTGAGTTTCATAAAGGGTCTCGCCGCCTGAACAATCTGATGGCCGGCCAGGTCTTCACCCAACAAGGTCATCAGCGAAACATTGCAGCTTAGCCGGCTGAGATTTTCGGCCACATTGTAAATCACACCGCCAATCGAGATTTGAGAAGCGACAGGATTGGAGGTGTGTGCGACAAATTGCTCCTTGAATTGCAGCTTGTGATCCCAGTTGGCGGCACCGATGCAGATGACGCTGTTACCATTGTTCAGCACATAGCCACGCCCCAGGATGTGCCCCTTCTCCTGCAAGCCGGACAGCAGATTGGCCGTCGCCGATCGTGACAAGTCAATCCGCGCGGCTAGTTCCTGCTGACTGGCGAATGGATCGATTTCGAGCAGTTCAAGGATCAGGCGTTCTTTGTCGGACAGCGGCATCGGCGGCTCCTCAGAAACAAAAGTTTGTAAATATGACTAATGTTTATAATATGCGCTGTTTTTGCGGTTTTGTCAAGGATGAGCGCAGTATGAAGTGCACAATCGCATAAAGAAAAGACCCGACGTTGCCGCCGGGTCCTTCGTCTTTCGCTATTTACTCCTGAATACCTGGGATTTTCGGCAGTCCTTCAAAGCCCTTTTGCAGGTCGGCATCGGTCGGGATGTAGTCGGTCATCTCGCCGGCAGCGTACTGCATGTAGGCGCCCATGTCGAAGTAACCGGTGCCGGACAGACCGAAGAGGATGGTCTTGGCCTCGCCGGTTTCCTTGCACTTCAACGCTTCATCGATGGCGGCGCGAATAGCATGGGCTGATTCCGGCGCTGGCAGGATGGTCTCGTGTTTGGCAAAGAGGGTGGCAGCTTCGAAGACGCTGGTCTGGGTGACAGCGCGGGCTTCGTCGAGGTAGCCATCATGGTAGAGTTTGCTAAGGGTCGGGGACATGCCGTGGTAACGCAGGCCGCCGGCATGATCGGGTGAGGGCTTGAAGTCGCTGCCGAGGGTGTACATGCGGGCCAGCGGCGTAATACGGCCGGTGTCGCAGAAGTCATAGGCGTATTTGCCGCGGCTCATCGAAGGGCAGGAGGCCGGCTCGACGGCGATGAAGTAGGGGTTGGATTTGCCGGTCAGCTTGTCGCCCATGTAGGCGCACATCAGGCCGCCCATGTTGGAGCCGCCACCGGCGCAGCCGATGACGATGTCGGGGTATTCGCCGATTTTGTCCATGGCGGCCTTGGCTTCGAGGCCGATGACAGACTGGTGCAGGAGGACCTGATTGAGAACCGAACCGAGGACGTAGCGGCAATTGGGCGTTTTGACGGCACGCTCGATGGCTTCAGAGATGGCGGTACCGAGGCTGCCGGTGGAGGTCGGGTCCTTTTCCAGCATCATCTTGCCGACGTCGGTGGTGGTGCTCGGACTGGCGATGATGTCAGCGCCGAAGGTCTCGATGACGGCCTTGCGGTAGGGCTTTTGTTCAAAGGAGATCTTGACCATGAAGACGGTCAGGTCGAGGCCAAAGTGCGAGCAGGCCATGGCTAGGGCGGTGCCCCACTGGCCGGCGCCGGTTTCGGTGGTCAGGCTGGTCAGCCCTTGCTCCTTGGCGTAGTAAACTTGCGCGGCGGCCGAGTTGAGTTTGTGGCTGCCTGAGGTGTTGTTGCCCTCGAATTTGTAGTAGATTTTGGCTGGTGTGCCCAGTGCCTTTTCAAGATTGTAGGCGCGGATCAGCGGTGACGGGCGGAAAAGTTTGTAAAACTCCATGATGCCCTCGGGAATGTCAATGAAACGCTCCAGCGTCATCTCCTGCAAGCAAAGCTCACGGCAGAAAACCGGCAGCAGATCCTCGAGCTCGACCGGCTGCATCTTGCCGGGATGGATGTAGGGATCGTGCTGCTCGGGCATATCGGCCCGGACGTTGTACCATTGGCGCGGGATCTCGTCTTCGGTCAGGTAAGTGCGATAAGGAATCTTGTTCATAATGGGCCCCTTTCTGTTGCGCTGTCGCGCTGCAATTGCGTTTGGACAATAAAAAAACTGCCCCTTCAATACTGAAGGGACAGGATATGCCTGCGGTACCACCCAAATTGGCTTTGATTGCAAAGCCCACTCTATCACGCACTACATGCGTGTCCACTGGATAACGGGCTGGCCTCCCGTTGACGCCTACACGCATTGCTGCTTTCGGGTCACCCTCGCAAGTCCATTCAGTCAGTTCCGTTATATGACCCTCGCACTATCGGTCATTCGCTGGGATTCGGTTACTGATTTACTCGTCTCGCTCACCGGTTTGGTTTCTTATGAAGTTGAAGTCATTATAATTGGCCGACCAACTCTTGTCAAGCGTCAATTCGGGGGCTGTCAATTCGGGGGCGTTTTAAAGTGTGGTAACACAAAAAATGGCCGTAATTAACCAGAAGCTTTTCATATTCGACCATTTGGTAACCGCGCTTCAGATACATGTTGAGTGCCAGCAGGGAGGAATAGAGCAAGATTTCATCGTGCTCGACATATACAGTTTTCTCCAGAAAATCCATCAGGGCCTGGCCATAACCCCGCCCCTGATTTTCGGGCCGGACAAACAAGCGGCCGATTTCATTGCCGATGATGCTGCCGGTACCGACACAGACACCGCCGTCTTTGAGCAGGTAAACATTGCCTTTTTCAATGTCGGCCATCATGGCTTCGTCGGCATGATAATCCAGGAAGTACTCGACCGCGCCCTGCGGATAATACTTCGGGTACAAGTCGTTAATGGTCCCATGCACGATGTCGCGAACCGTTTGTAAATCTGAGTGACGGGCTTTGATGATTTCCATTGTCACACTTCCTGCTGGTATTTTGGCTATTATTATACGACATTCTTGACAACAACAGAATATCCCGAAAAAAGTTGCTGTTATTTGACTGGTTTTCGCCCGCATGGTATAATTCACCGGTATTTTCGTGATGAATCAGAAGAAGGCAGGCTTGATTATCAGCAGCGACACAGACAAAACCAAACGCTTGGGAAAATCATATTCGGTATTGATGCCCGTCTATTTCAATGAAAATCCGGACTGGTTTCGCGCGAGTATTCAGAGCGTACTGGATCAGACCCTGGCGCCTGACGAATTTGTCCTAGTCTGTGACGGGCCGCTGACATCTGATCTGGAGGCGGTCATCGACTGGGTACAAATTGCAGCCGCTGATCGTTTAAAGGTCGTTCGGATGGCGACCAACGTCGGCCTGGGCGTTGCCATCAACGTGGGTCTTCAGCACGCGTCCAACGATTGGATCATCCGCATGGACAGCGACGATATCGCCTATCCGGATCGCTGCGAAAGGCAGATCGACTACGCGCTGCGCGGTGAACTCGATGTGGCCAGCTCATGGGTTGAGGAATTCGCTGTCGATCCGACCCTGGTGACCTGCATGCGCACATTGCCTGAGACCCACGCCGAAATCATCAGGCTGGCGCACCGCCGCAACCCAATCAACCACTCCTGCGTTCTGTATAGAAAGAGCAAGGTTATCGCCGCCGGCGGTTACCGCCACATGCCGGGGTTTGAAGACTACGATTTGTGGGTGCGTATGCTGCAAGCCGGTGCCAAAATGGGCAATCTGCAGGCCTCGCTGCTCTACATGCGGGCCGACAGCGGCCTGTACCGCCGCCGCGGCGGTCTCCGCTATTGTCGGGACATGGCACGATTCTGGTTTGCCGTGCGCAAGCTCGGTTTTGTCAGCACCCTGCAATGCTGGACGAATATTATACCGCGCAGCATCGTCAGCCTGGTGCCCAACACCTGGCGGCAGAGAATTTATCAAAAACGACTTCGGTCAACTTGAAGGAGTAAAATATGCAAAAGTACGATTATCTCATTGTTGGCAGTGGCCTGTCCGGCGCGGTCTTCGCCCACGAAGCCACAAAACGCGGCAAGCGCTGCCTCGTCATCGAGCGCCGCAGCCACATCGGCGGCAACATCTACTGCCAGGAGACCGAAGGTATCAATGTCCATCAGTATGGCGCGCATATTTTTCACACCGACAGCAAGGCGGTCTGGGACTACGTCAACCAGTTCGTTGAGTTCAACAACTACGTCAACAGCCCGATCGCCAACTACAAAGGCGAAATCTACAACCTGCCTTTCAACATGAACACTTTTGCCAAAATGTGGGGCATCGCCACGCCGGCTGAAGCGGCGGCCAAAATGGCCGAGCAGCGCGCCGAAATCAAGGGCGAACCGCAAAACCTCGAGGAACAGGCGATCAGCCTGATCGGTCGCGATCTCTTTGTCAAGCTGATCAAGGGCTACACCGAAAAGCAGTGGGGCCGCCCCTGCAGCGAGCTGCCGGCGTCGATCATCCGCCGCCTGCCGGTGCGCATGATCTACGACAACAATTACTTTAACGACCGCTACCAGGGTATCCCGATCGGCGGTTACAACAAGATTATCGAGTCGTTGCTCGCGGGCAGCGACATCGAAACGGGCGTCGATTATCTCAAGAATAAAGAAAAGTACCGCGCCCTCGCCGACAAGGTCGTTTACTCGGGCATGATCGACGAATACTTTGACTACTCGCTCGGCTTGCTCGAATACCGCAGCCTGCGCTTTGAGAGCGACATCTTCGCTGAGCAGAACCACCAAGGTGTCGCCGTCGTCAACTACACCGATGCCGAAACGCCTTACACCCGCATCATCGAGCACAAGCACTTTGAATTCGGCCAACAGCCCAAAACCGTCGTCACCCGCGAGTACCCCAGTGACTGGAAACCGGGCATGGAGGCTTATTACCCGGTCAACGATGAGCGCAACCAGAAGTTGCTCAAGGATTATCAGGCGCTGGCCGCACAGGAAAATGACGTTCTCTTCTGCGGACGTCTGGCGGAATACAAGTATTACGATATGGACGATGCCATCGCCGCCGTGCTCGAAACGACCGCCCGCGAGTTTGGAGCCTGAATGGACAAAATACTGACTCTGGCCGTGCCGGCCTATAATGCCGCCTGGTGTCTGGCCAAATGCCTCGATTCGTTTTTGGACGAACGAGTGCTGGACCGCCTCGACATTTTAGTTGTCAACGACGGCTCCAGCGACAACTCGCTGGCAATCGCCAGCGGCTATGCCGCCCGCTTTCCCGCCAGTATTCGCGTCCATGACAAGACCAACGGCGGCCACGGCTCGGTCATCAATGTCGCCGCCCAAATGGCGACTGGGCGATACTTCAAGATCATCGACGCTGATGACTGGGTGGTCACGGCCAATCTGCCGGCCCTGCTGGACGCCCTCGACCAAACCGACGCGGATGCTGTCATCGCCGACTTTCAGACCGTCGACATGACCAGCGGCCGCCGCCAGATCTTTCGGACCAAGGGCGTACCGACCGGCGCAAAGCTCACGCTGGACCAGTTGGTCGCCGGTGGGCGCGACGCGCTGCAGTGCGCCACCTTCCATGGCCTCTTCTACAACTCCGCCTTTTACCGTTCAACCGGCGTTCGCATGAGCGAGAACATTTTTTTTGAGGATCACGAATATGCGACGCTGCCCTTTGCCAAGGTACGCACAGTGCTGCCACTCAGGCTGTTTTTCTACGAGTACATGATCGGCAATGTCCAGCAGAGCGTTTCCGACCAGAGCCAGGTCCGTCGCATTGGCCAGATCGAACAGGTCATCTTTGCCATCGTCGCCGGCTATGAGGCCAACCCCGACATGTCGGCGGCAGCCAGACAATTCTTCATCCGCAAACTGTCTGATTTGCTGCTCAGCTATTATGTTGTAGCCCTGGTCAAAAACCCCGACCGCACCGCCGGCCGCCTGGCCGCCAAGCAGATTCGCCAGCAGCTGGCTGTCAGAAACCCCGAGCTGATCCGCCTCAACAACCACAAGTATTGGCTGGCAATGACCATGAATCATTTACATCTGACCAACCGTACATTAGAATTATTAAAACGATCGTTTTTGTATAAGTCGTTATACAACGCTGTCAGGAAAAAATGAGGCATAATTGATGGGCAAAAAGACCGGCCTGGCCCTGTTCCAGGGTCGTATATTCAACCTTTTTCAGTTCCGCGACCTGTTCTTTCAGCTGGTATCGCGAGACATCAAACTCAAGTATCGCCGCAGTGTGCTGGGATATATCTGGAGCGTCTTAAATCCGCTGATGATCATGATCGTGCAGGCGGCCGTCTTTACGATGATGTTCAAACGCTCAATCGAATATTACCCGGCATTTCTGATTTCCGGCAACATCCTGTTCAGTTTTATGCGCGAATCATCGAATCATGCCATGACCAGTATTTCCGGCAACGCCTCGTTGCTGAAAAAAACCTATGTGCCCAAGTATATTTTTTCGCTGTCCAAGGTGACCAGCGATCTGGTCAACACGTTGCTTTCCTTCGGGGCGTTGATCATCGTCCTGATCATCTACCAGGTGCCAATCACCTGGAATATCCTGTTGTTTTTTATTCCGGTGATCGAATTGTACATTTTCTGCCTGGGACTGGGCTTGTTTCTGGCACCGGCCTCGGTGTTTTTCCGCGACATCCAATACATCTGGGGCGTCGTGACCACCGCCTGGATGTACCTGACACCGCTCTTTTACGACGTCGCCTTTCTGCCGGACCAGGTCCAATGGCTGGTCGTTCGCTTCAACCCGATGTATTACTATGTGACCATGTTCAGAGACTTTGTTGTCTATGGACAAATGACCTGGACGCCGCTGATCTGGCGCGGCGGCCTGATCGCGCTGGTCATGCTGCTGATCGGAACCTTCTATTTTGTCCGCACCAAAGACAAGTTGATTTTGCACATTTGATGGGAGCCACTATGACCGAAAAGTACGCTATTCAGGTGGAAAATGCCACCGTTCGCTTCAACAAGTCGAGCGAAAAAATCGACAACATCAAGGAGTACTTCGTCAAGCTCCTCAAGGGTCAGCTGTTTTACGAGGAGTTTCTAGCGCTCAAAAACATCAACCTCAACGTCCGCCCCGGCGAGTCCTGGGGCGTCGTCGGGCGCAACGGCTCAGGCAAATCGACCTTGCTCAAGCTGATTTGCGGCATCCTGTCGCCTTACAGGGGCAGCGTGACCATCAACGGCTCGATTGCCCCGCTGATCGAACTTGGCGCTGGTTTTGACGGCGACATGACGGCTTCGGAAAACATTTTTTTGAACGGTGCGCTGCTGGGGCATTCCAAGAAATTTATGAAAGCGCATTTCGACGAGATTGTTGAATTCGCCGAACTGGCGCAATTTATGGAGATGCCGATCAAAAATTACTCCTCCGGCATGCGGGCCCGCCTGGGTTTTGCCATTGCCACCGCCGTCAAACCGAAAATTCTGATTGTCGACGAAGTCTTGGCTGTCGGCGATTTTGCCTTCCAGCAAAAATGCGAAAAGCGCATGAACGATATGCTGTCCGGCGGCACCACGCTGCTGTATGTCTCCCACTCCATTGAATCGGTCAAAAAACTTTGTCAAAAAGCGATCTGGATTCACAAAGGCGAGGAAGTCATGCAAGGCGATGCCAAAACGGTCTGTGAAGCCTACATGAAAGCCTGATCAAAAGGACAAAAGAGGTTGGAAAAATGCCCAAAGTATCCATTATCATCCCCTGTTATAATGTCGAAGAATACCTGCGCGAGTGCCTGGACAGTGTCGCTGCACAGACGCTTAAGGATATTGAGATCATCTGCGTCAACGACGGTTCGACTGACAACTCGCTGGCGATCATCAACGAGTATGTCCACAAGGACAGCCGCTTTGTCGTGATCGACAAGCCTAACTCGGGGTATGGCAACACCATGAATCGCGGCCTCGACGCGGCGACCGGCGAATACATCGGTATTGTTGAGTCGGACGATTTCGTGCCCCACGACATGTACGAAAAACTCTTCAACGTGGCTACGGCGCACCAGCTCGATTTCATTAAAGCTGACTTTTACCGCTTTGCCCGCGAAAACGGCAAGCTCAAACTGGAATACAACGAGCTATCCTACGGCAACAAACACTTGTGCAACAAGGTCATCAACCCGGCCGAACACCCCGAGATTTTCAAGTTCATCATGAACACCTGGAGCGGTATCTACAAAAAGACCTTTCTCGATCAGTACCACATCCGCCACAACGAAACGCCGGGCGCATCCTACCAGGACAACGGCTTTTTCTTCCAGACCTTCTGTCAGGCCAAACGAGTTTGGTTTTTAAACAAACCCTTTTACATGAACCGCCGCGACAACCCCAATTCATCGGTCAAGAACAAAGAAAAAGTTTTTTGCATCCGCGACGAGTACGACTTTATCCGCAAATTTCTCGAGAGCAAACCAGAGCTGCTGAAGACCTTCGTCCATGTCTACGCCATGAAAAAGCTGCACAGCTACAACTTCACCGTCGACCGCGTCGCTGACGAATTCAAACCGATGTTTCTTGAACATTACAGCGCGGAGTTCGGCAAAATGATGGCCGCCGGCGAACTCGATCAGGCTTTGTTCACCGAAATCGAGTGGAACAACCTGAATATGATCATTGCCGACCCGGTCGAGTACTACGAAGAATACAAACGCCGCAAAAAGAAAAGTTTCAAGGAACTGTACAAAGAAACCCAGCGTGAACTCAACGATGTGCGAACCTCGAATTCTTACCGCATCGGCCGCGTTGTCACCTGGCTGCCCCGCATGGCCAAACGGCTGGTCAAGAGCCTCCAGCAAAGCGGTTTGCGCACGACCTTCGCCAAAGCGATGAGTAAATTCGGGAAAAGGGTATCATGATTATCCAAAATAAATGCAAAGTCTCGGTTATTCTGCCGGTTTATAATGTCGCGCCATTTCTGCGCCAGTGCCTGGACAGCATCGCCGGACAGACCCTCAAAGATATTGAAATCATTTGCGTCGATGACGGTTCATCGGATGACAGCCCGGCCATCCTGAGTGAATACGCCGAGCGCGACGAGCGTTTCGTGGTGATCAGCCAGGCCAATGCCGGCGCCGGCGCGGCGCGCAATCGCGGTATCCGCGAGGCCTGCGGCAAATACCTGTCATTTCTCGACGCCGACGATTTTTTTGCGCTGGACATGCTGCAGAAAGCGTATGACCGCTGCGAAAAAAGCAAAGCTGATTTCATCGTGTTTCGCTCAGATATCTTCAACAACGAAAGCGGCGAATTTGAACCCAGTCTCTGGACCGTCAAGGACGACCTGCTGCCCACCAAGAAGGTCTTCAGCTATCAGGATATGCCCCGCGATATCTTTAAAGCCTTTGTCGGCTGGGCTTGGGACAAGCTGTACCTGCGCGAATTTGTCATGGACCATCAGCTGCTCTTTCAGGAACAGCGCACCACCAATGATATGCTGTTTGTTTTTTCGGCGCTGGTCAAAGCCCGCCGGATCATTGTCTGCCAGGACATCCTGGCCCATCATCGCCGCAGCCTGACCGAGGCGCTGTCGGTCACGCGCGAAAAATCGTGGGATTGCTTTTACCAGGCCTTGACGGCGCTCAAGGCCGAACTGCTGAGCATGGGCATTTACGAGACGGTCAAGCCAAGTTTTGTCAACTACGCGCTGCACTTTTCCCTCTGGAACATCAACACCATCACCGGCCCAGCTCGTGAGAAACTCTACAATTGCCTGCGTGACGAGTACTTCACCACGCTGGGCATCACGGACCAACCCGCAGATTTCTTTTATCACAAGGGCGAATATGCCCAGTATCTCAAGATCATGAGCACACCCTTCCGCGCGGACGAACCGACACTGGAAGGGCAGAAAAGCCGCGTGGGTATCGCGCGTCGCTTCATCCGAGCCTGCCGGTCTTACGGACTGCGCAACGCGATCAGGACCGGCACTCGCAAGGTCCTCGACAAAGTCAGGAGAAAAAAGTCATGAGAATAGCCATTGCCGGAACAGGTTATGTTGGTCTGGGAACCGCGGCGATTTTGGCCAACATCGGCCATGATGTCACCTGTGTTGATATCGACATCAACAAGGTCGCCCGCCTCAACGCCGGCGAGTGCACGATTTTCGAACCCGGCTTGCCGGAGCTGATCACCGCAAATCAAGCGCGCCTTCATTTTACCACCGATGCCGCTTCGGCCTACAGCAACGCCGAGGTCATCTTCATTGCCGTCGGCACGCCGGAAAAAGCCGACGGCTCGGCCAACCTCAAGTTCATCTACATCGTTGCCGGCGAAATCGCCGCTGCCGTCCGCCAGGATTGCGTGGTCGCCTTGAAATCAACCGTGCCGGTCGGCACCAACGACAAGATCCAGCAGTTTTTTGACAGCAATGTCGCTGACGGCGTTAAAATCGAAGTCGCATCCAATCCGGAGTTTCTGTCCCAGGGAACCGCCGTCAAGGATATGCTGCATGCCAATCGCATCGTCATTGGTGCCGAATCAGACAACGCGCGCGCCGTGATGACGACCGTATACAAGCCCATGAATCTGCCCATCCTGATCACCAACCGTGCCAGCGCCGAAATGATCAAATACGCTTCCAATGACTTTCTCGCCCTCAAGATTTCCTACATCAACGAAATCGCCAACCTGTGCGAAATCCTCGGCGCCGACATTGAGGATGTAGCCCTCGGCATGGGCCTCGACGCGCGCATCGGCCAAAAATTTCTCAAAGCCGGCATCGGCTACGGCGGCTCCTGTTTCCCCAAGGACACCAAAGCCCTGCACTGGCTGTCTAATTTTCACGACACCGAGATCAAGACCATCAAGGCCGCCGTCGAGGTCAACTCCAACCAGAAAATCAAGCTGATCAAAAAGGCCCGCAAATATTACGAGTCATTCAGCGGCCTCAACGTCGCCGTGCTCGGTTTGGCCTTCAAGCCCGAGACCGACGATCTGCGCGAAGCGCCGTCGCTGGACAATATTTCGATCATCCTCGAGGATGGCGCCAACGTCAAAGCCTGGGACCCGGTGGCCGTTGACAATTTTAAGAAATACTTTCCGACCGACATCACCTATTGCGACACGATTCAGGAAACGCTCAAGGATGCCGACATTTGCTTTATTTTCACCGAATGGCATGATGTGGTTACGCTCGCCCCGTCCGAGTTTCTCAAAATGCGCAAGCCGATCATTCTGGATGGCAGAAATTGCTACGCGCTCAAAACCATGAGTCAGTACCCGCTCGTTTACGACTCGATCGGGCGCAGTGCTGTCACCAACATCTAGATATTCGTGGCCAAAGAAGCTACACTAAACTTATCCTATAGCCAGAGGCGGGCATCAAGATGAAGCGTTCTTTGAAGAAGTTTTTTCCAGTTAACCGAGGCTGTTTCGACGCGCACAATCAAACGCAGGGAAAGTGTCTCGCCGACATTGAAAATAAGGTTGAGGCTCTGAACAAAACGATCAACCAGACCAGCAAAATCACCGCCGAGGTCTTGTGGGCGCAAACCTTCAACAATACGACAGCCAACAGCGAGTGGCTGGTCGATCGGACTTTTTCACCGGGACGGTGGGCGGTTGGTTATCCCTATCTTTATGTGTTATATCGTGTGCTTAATCAGTTTAAGCCGCGCCAGATTCTGGAACTTGGCCTGGGACAGACCACGCGCATGATCGGATCGTATACCGCTCGTTTTGGTGCGGCGCATGATCTGGTCGAACATGATGAAGAATGGATGGCATTTTTTAAAACCAGCGGTTACACGGTCCCCGATGCAACGAAGATCCATCAGCTGCCACTGATTGAACGCCAATACCTCGACGACGACAAGGTCACCGCCTATGGCAACTTCCGCGAGACCTTCACCGACCGTAAATTTGACCTGATTTCTATCGACGCCCCCTTTGGCGGCCAGGCCAAAAAATACTCGCGCGTCGACGTGCTCGAGCTGCTTCCCGACTGCCTGTGTGATTCGTTTGTGATCATGATTGACGATTACAACCGAGCCGGCGAAAAAAACACGGTCGAGCTGATCAAAAAAGCCCTGGATGACAAAATGATCCCCTATAGCGCAGGCGGCTTCCGCGGCGAAAAAGAGCTGATGATCATCGTGTCTAAGGACAATAAATTTTTCTGCTCAATGTGAGAAAATCCGATCTTTATTTGGCTTTAGATATTGAGACCAACCTAACTTCAAACGGCTTAAGCCGCGCATGATAAACCAGTCGTCCTTCGATGGGTTGTGCCATTGACTTTTTAATGTGTGGATTCGACAGCTTTTCCAGCGTGTCCTTTTCTAATTTGGATTCAAGCGGTGCGGAGCCCATCTCAATCCACTTGCTGAAAGAGTCGCCAGATTGCTGGTTGAGAATGCTTTCAGAAATGTCAAGTCGATCACTTGTAAGATGGCATAATTCGATGGCAAAATGACGTTCTGACATGTCATCAAAAGCGCTGTCCATGCGATCAGAATTTGAAAATTCTGATGCTTTGCCGAAGCTTTCAGAATAATGCAGATAATTGTAGAGGATGATGACCAGCTCATCCTGGTCTCTTGTGATAAAATAGCCGTCTCCTTTGGCAACCAGGGTATCTTTGAGTTTTGACAAAAATGTAAAGGCATAAAAGACAGGCTTAGGTACATTGATTTTGTTAAACATGCCAAAGCCGCCATAGAACATGTCGTTGCTGACTGAGATTTCTGTGTTGATATCCGACACGGTCCAAAACGCCATGCTCTGGACTCGGTCGTAGTTTTCCAAAATGTTTTTGGTGACATAGACCGCATTGAAGCAGCTGTCACGGAGTTGATTCATCCAAAAACAGCAATTCCATTCCAGGATATAGATCGGCTTGCTAACAGGCACACTCTGTTCAAAACAGTTCAAATGCAAAGCCATATCCGAACTCGATTCGGGCAATGATTTGTGCGCAATATTGTTCATGACCGGATAGTAACTGGCACAGTAAAAATCCGGGTCGAGACCGGCTTCGTGGCACAAGGCATACAATTCATGATTAAAACTGATCGCCTCTTGACTGTTGAGGATAACCGCTGGAAACCCAAACTGAATAGCGGGGCTGCAAGTTTTAACAACCCGGCAGGTGTGGCTGTAGAGCGTAAAGAAGGAACTCATCGAATCAAAACCGAAGGTATCCAAATGAAGATGGGGTAAATTCCAAACCGTGAAGGGCCACTTCTCGACCTCGCGCCGGCCATAACGGCTGATCAGATGCTCCGTGAACATTTTGATAAAACTGTCCCATTTGGCGATATCTTTGGGCATGCTGTTGACAATTGCTTTAGTCGGCATAGTCCGGTTGTCTTTGGCTGCCAGCAAAGCGGGCATGAAGGACAATTCGACAAAGGGCTTCAAACCAATTGAGACCAGAAAATCGAAGGCTTGATCCAGTGTCGAAAAATTGATTATTTGATTACCGTCATGGTCCTCGAAATACAGCGCCATTTCGTCGCTCAGGACGTTGTGAAAGCGGATGTATTCATATCCGACATCCTTTTTGGCACGGCTGATCAACTCCTGCTTTTCACTGCGCAGCAGGTCGCTGGCACGTTGGACGGTCATCATGGACTTCCAGGTGTGTTTGAGCTGCGCGGCGGCTACTCTGGTGTCAATCGAGAAAACTTCGGTGACAATGGTCCGTTGGGATGGTTGTCGCTGAAGACTTGAGCATTTGAACAATCTGTCGAGGAAATGATTCTGGTCAAGATAGTCAAAAATCTCTGCCTTGGTTTGCGCGGATTCGAACGAGCTGCCAGCGGCCTGCTGCTGGCGATGTTTGCTGGGGAGAACACCGTATTGCCGCCTGAACGCATCCGAGAGAATCCGTGCGCTCGGAAAACCCGTCTTGGCGGCTATTTCCTGAATGCTCAGATTGGAGGAATTGATCGAAATCAGAGCATTTTGCAAGCGAATCCCCGTTATGAACTGTTGAAAGGTACAGCGGAGCTCCTTCTTGATGAGCTTGGACAGATGTGAAGTTGAGAAAAAATACTGCGCAGCCAGATCGTTTAAAGTGATGTGATTGCAGTAGTTGTTGCTGATGTATCGAATGATCTCATTCAAGACTGAACTGCGGGACTTGCTGACGGGCTGCGACTGGTTGAGCGCACCAAAGGAAATCAGCAATTCGTGAAAGATTTCATAAATAATGGCAACCGATTGGCTGGACTCGAAGAAACTGCTGTTGAACGTGTTCTTGACCAATGACCCCAACATTATGCGAAGGGTTGCAAAACGATCTGCGAGGAGCGCTTCGGATGAACAGCATTTAATGGCAAGGCTGCCAGGGTCGATTTTTAGATCACGGACGAATTCTTTGTTAAACATGACGACCAAAAAATGAACAGGTTGCTCAGCAGAAAATGAATAGGTTTCATCCGGACTTTGAAAAAACAAATCATCAGCTTTCAAGAATAGCCGATCTTCACCGGATAGTATTTCCAGGATGTTGTTGAGGATATAAATAAACTTATAGCACGATGAAACTTCGTATTTTTTCCCTGTGACTTTGTCGACAGCCAACACTATCGAGCCATATCGATGATCAAATAGTATGGCAGGAAAATTCATGGTTTTCTCCCTGTTTACAAACCAGCATATCGTAGCAATGCACAACAGCTATCATTATAGCATAAAAAAAGAAGCAACTGTTCTCTCCCTGACGGGTTCGTACGGTTGCTTCTTTCCAGGCGATAGCTTGATTTTATTTGATTAATTCCATAAACTTGGCATCGAAATTGTTTCTGACACTGGTGGTTTTGTCAAAGACCATGACCGAGCCGTTAGCCGTGGTATAAGCCGGCCATTGCAAGCCGTCCTGACTGGGATCGCCGGTATACATGAAATTGATCAGCGCTTTGTTCATTATCGCGGAAATTTTGTAAGCGTTGACTTCATCGCCGGCGATGAACTCGGGGATCATTTCCAGGTTATTGTACCAGAACGGAATGTCACTGGCCGTATGAACGGCAACCGTGCCGCCGAACATCGGATATGAGTAAGCCTGCAGATACTCATAAGCCTTGCCGCCGTAGCTTTCCATAGCCTTGGACAGGGGGTTGGCACCGAAGCCATACAGCCGGTTGTTGACATACAGCCCCTCTGCCAGCGGTTTTTCGGGATAAGTTTCTTTCCAGGCGGCCATAACGGCGTCCGCATTGTCGCCATATTTTCTGACATACCACTCTTTTACTTCATCTTCAGTAACTTTATCGACGGTACGCTTTTCCCAAGCAGTTTGATCAGCCCATGGCCCGATGATAAGACCGGCCATGTTGGTTTGGAATTCACCCATCACGTTGCCGCACATCAGCGGAATATCTTTGGACATTTCAAAGGTACCGGTCGGAATATAGTCACCATCAAACACAGGTCCGTAGGAGACTCCTGCCTCTTTACAGGCACTCAACAGTTCGCTGTAAGGCAGATTTTGGAGCTGCTCGCCAATATTATCGCCGGTCAGACCAAGGGTCTCAACGACTTTGGCGGTATCAGCCTGGGCAGATTCGGTGGTGCGTTCAATTTTGACTGAACCGCCGGATTGGGCAAAAGCTTTATCAAAAAGCCCTTGAGCGGCTGGCATGGACATCAGGGTGGTGACCTTGCCGCCACCGCCCGACTGTCCTTCGATGGTCACGTTGTTCGGATCGCCGCCAAATGTTGCGATGTTGTCGCGTACCCACTCGAGCGCTAATACAAGGTCAGCCATACCGGCATTGCCGGAATACTTGAATTGATCACCATAGGCAGACAAATCAAGATAACCCAGACAATTCAAGCGGTGATTGACGCTGACAAAGACAACATCGCCGCTATCGGCCAGGTTGGCACCGTCATAAAAGTCAAACTGGAAGGCAGAGCCGCTTGAAAAACCGCCGCCATGCAGCCAAACGACAACCGGCTTCAATTTTTCGGGTGCCATATCAGGGGTCTCGACATTCAGAGCAAGAAATGAATTCTCATTTTCGACATTTTCTTGGACGTGGTTAAAGGTATCAAACTTGTCCATGGCAGTTGCACCCTGCGGACAAACTTCAGAATGTTGCAAGCAAGCAATGTACTTTTCCCAAGGTGCAACCGCGACCGGCATTTCAAAGCGATCAGCAGTAGCGTAGGGAATGCCGTAGAAGGTATTGACGTTGTCGTACTTGTAGCCCATGACGCCGCCTGCTTTGGTATCAGCAAAAACAGTCATGACGGCAGTTGTGTTGGTCACGCCGGCATTGCCGCCGCAACCGGCCAAACAGCCCAAAAGCATGGTCAGACAAAGAATAATGCCCAGGATTTTTGTTCTCATAAAGTACCTCCATAAAATAATTTACTGTTTAATTTACAGTACTTTTAATGTTAACAGTTTGATTAAAATCTGCGAACGAGTGAAAAAAGCCTTCTGTTACGAAATTCAGCATTAAATATGTGCTGTTCGCCCTGAAATTTGGCATAGTGGAAAATATCAGCAATTTTGCTTGTGGTGAAGCGTCGGGCAACAAAAAATCCCCCACCGATCCAAGACCGGCAGGGGATTGATCATTATTCGCTGTTCGTTTCGCGATCTTCGTTTTTCGTTTTCTTTCGCTGTCGCACGCATTCGGACAAGAGGTATTCGATCTGCCCGTTGATCGAGCGAAAGTCATCCTCGGCCCAGGCGGCGAGCTCTCGCCACAGCGTCGGTGAGAGCCGCAGCAGGAGCTGCTTTTTCTCATTCGCATCCATGGGGCTCAATAAATCGACCCACTGTTGACGATGGGCTGGGCGTCCTTGTTGCCGCAGAGCACGACCAGCAGATTGCTGACCATGGCCGCTTTGCGCTCGTCATCAAGATGGACGATGTTGTTTTGGCTGAGCTTAGCCAGCGCCATTTCGACCATGCCCACGGCACCTTCGACGATCAGCTTGCGGGCGTCAATGATGGCTGAGGCCTGCTGGCGCTGCAGCATGGCGGCCGCGATTTCGGGAGCGTAAGCCAAGTGGGTGATGCGGGCTTCCAGAACTTCGAGGCCAGCGATTTCAACGCGCGACTGCAATTCGACTTTGAGCTTCTCGGCGACCTCCTGGCTGCTGCCGCGCAGGGTCATTTCTTCGCCGCCAGCGGCCAGATCGTAGGGATAGAGGCGGGCAATGTTGCGCAGTGCCGAGTCACACTGGATGGAGAGGAAGGCCTTGAAATTATCGACGTTGAAAACGGCCATGGCGGTGTTGACAACGCGCCAGATGACCACGATGCCAATCTCGACTGGGTTGCCCAATTCGTCGTTGACCTTTTGCTTGTTGTTGTTGAGGGTCATGGTTTTGAGCGAAATCTTTTTGGAGGGGAGCACAACAGTGTTGCCGCCCATTTGCTTGCTGATGCCGGTCAGCGGATTAGCATCTTCGGTCGCGGTTGCCATGCCAGTACTGACGGTCGGATTGACAGCTGAGACAAAAGGACTGACATAAAAGAAACCATCTTCTTTGAGGGAACCGATGTACTTGCCGAAGAGGGTCAGCACAAGGGCTTCCTGCGGCTTGATGATCTTGAGCCCCATGAAGGGCAGCCAGCAGATGCACATGTAGACGATGCCAACAATCATCAGCACGATGCCGAGCACCGAATCAGGATCGGTCTCGGTCATAACGCCGCCGATGATCGTGGCCGCGAGACTGGCCAAGGCCAGGACACTGAAGAGGACCAGCATGAGCATGCCGTTTGCTGTCTTGGCTTTGAACTCCTGAATTTGCTTTTCCATAAAAACTTTCCTCCGCGATTGATATACATATGATATCATAATAATATCATTCTTGTAATAGATGTCAAGAGTAAGAAAAACCGATATAATTAGAACGAACAGACTATTGTTCATAAAAGGAGTCCGCCCAATGGAAATGCCGCCCTGCTGCTCCTCGAACGATTCGCCCGCGTCGGCATCGCTGTTGGCGCCGGCTACTGTAACTTGGGCGCGGCCACCACGCTGACGCTGCTGGTTATCCGAAGACTGATCTCGAAGACAGGCATTTCCGCCTCATCGAGCTACGGCTGAACGATAGGGAAGGACATCAACAGTGAACGCTCACCGCCCCGACAGGGTCAGATTGATCAAAACAATCAGCGCGATCGCAGCTATTACCGCGGCAATGGTCATTTTCGTCATCATCCGAAGTTTTGTCAACCAGATTGGCATCGACTCCAGAAGCGGTCAGTTGACGGTTATCGTTGCGCTGTCCTTACTGGGGTACATCCTGGTGCAGGGGCTGATATTCCGAAAACTGAACCGTCTTGAAAGAATTCTGATCATTGTGGCCTATGGCCTGATCGTGGTCAGCGGCATCTTTTTGCGTGACGGCGTGCCGACATTTTCGACCGATTTTCTGGTTGATTTCTGGAACCGGATCGGCCTAAACCCGCTATCCTTCATACGCGAGTCGCAATACGATAACCGCGCTTTGCTGAACAACATACTCAATGTCCTGCTCTTTGTGCCGCTGACGCCCTTTCTGGCGATCGCTGGCGTTCGCGCGCGCTGGTGGCTGGTTATTCCCGGCTTTCTTGCTCTGGAACTGCTGCAATATGTTATGGGCGCTGGCGCTTTCGACTTGGGCGACATTGTACTTTATACCGTTGGCTATTTGCTCGGCGTCGCCATCTGGAGGTTGATCATATGGAAAAAATGAGACTTGGACGAACCAATCTTCTGGTAAGCCGCACCGGTTTTGGCGCGCTGCCGATCCAGCGGTTGTCGTTTACCGATGCCGGCGCGCTTCTGCGCCAAGCCTATGATCACGGCATCAACTTTTTTGATACCGCGCGCATGTACAGCGACAGCGAAGCGAAAATCGGACAGGCCCTGGGCGACGTGCGTAAGGACATCGTCATTGCCACCAAAGCGATGGCCACTGACAAAAAGACATTGCTCGAGCAGTTGGTGACCAGTTTGCGCAATTTGCGGACCGACCATGTTGACATCCTGCAGCTGCACAACCCCAAGGTTCTGCCCGACCCGCAGGACCCAAATAGTTCTTATGCCGGTCTGCGCGAGGCGCAGCAAAAAGGCTGGGTCCGCTTCATCGGGCTGACCAACCACAGCATTGCTCTCGCCCTGGCGGCGGCCAATTCTGGCCTTTACGACACCATCCAGTTTCCGCTCAACTCCATTGTGACCGATCAGGACCTGGAGATTGTCCAGCGGTGTAAAGCCAACGACCTTGGCCTGATTGCTATGAAAGGACTGTCCGGCGGCCTGATCACCAACGTGGCCAGCAGCTTCGCCTTTTTGCGTCAGTTCGACAATGTCGTGCCGATTTGGGGCGTGCAGCGTCTCAGTGAACTGGAGCAATTTCTGGCATTCGAACAAAATCCGCCACCACTCGACGAGGCAATGTGGGCCGCCATCCAAAAAGATCGCGCCGAACTGGCCGGCGACTTTTGCCGCGGCTGCGGCTATTGCCTGCCTTGTCCGGCGGGCATCGATATCCCGATGCAGGCCAGGATGGCGCTGCTGCTGCGCCGCGCGCCGCCGCAGCAGTTTTTGACCGACGACTACCGGGCCAGAATGCAACTGATCAACGACTGCCAGAACTGCGGGCATTGCAAGGATAATTGCCCCTACGGCCTCGACACGCCGGCTCTCCTGCAACGAATGCTGAAGAATTATGAGGAGTTTTACGAAAATTTCGTATTATAGATAGGTACAACTTAATCGAGATGTACTATAAATAAAGCTAACTTGAATTTAAACACTATAATATGTTATGATAGCCGCTGATCTAACAATTGAGGCGGGTTTTATGCTGGAACAAAAATTTAACGAAAACTGGAAATTTTGGCTGGAAAAAGATTCTTTTGCGTTGGTCTGGGATGTGCCCAAAAACGCGCAGGACGTCACCCTTCCGCACGATGCCATGATGGCCGGCGCTCCACACGCGGACAGCCTCAACAAGGGCAACACCGGTTTCTACGACGGCGGTGTTTACACCTACGTCAAAATGATGGATATTCCGGTGGCGTATCGGGATAAAACCGTGATCCTGAAATTCGAAGGCGTTTACATGAACGCCTTTGTCTATATTAACGGCCAGTTGGCCGGCAAATGCCCCAACGGCTACACGACCTTCTATGTCGCGATGAATAATTTTCTCAATTACGGACAGATCAACGAAATCCGTGTCTCGGTCCGCAACAGCGCAATGACTAACAGCCGCTGGTATTCGGGCGGCGGCATCTACCGCGATGTCTGTCTGCTGGTGGCTGAACCGGCCTACCTGATACCGGATGGCGTCCAGATTGTGACCGAAAGCGCAGACGCCGATTATGGGGTCATTCAGGTGGTTACCGAAATCAAAAACCGCCATTTCAACCGGATCAATCTGCGCGTCGAAACAGCGATCCAGGACGAGCAGGGCCGGCCGGTTTGCGCCGACACCTACAGCGTCAGTTTGTTTGCCGGGCAGACGACCAAAATCAGCCGCCGCCTCGCGCTCAGTCAACCCCAGACCTGGTCGGCCGAAACGCCCTATCTTTACAATTGCCGTACCCGACTGCTGGAGCTGGACAAGTTGCTCGACGAAAGTATCACGTCCTTTGGCGTGCGCACCCTGCAGCTTGACACCCAGCGCGGACTGCGCGTCAACGGCCAGACCGTCAAACTCAGAGGCGCCTGTATTCACCATGACAGCGGCCTGTTGGGCGCAGCAACCTACGAGGCCGCCCAAAACCGACAAGTGCGCAAACTTAAGGCGGCGGGCTTCAACGCCATCCGCATGGCGCACCACCCGATGGCATCGGCCATGCTGCGCGCTTGCGATCGCTACGGGATGTACGTGATGGATGAAAGCTTTGACATGTGGACGCGCTTCAAGTCGGACAGCGACTACGCTCAGAGCTTTTCCGAGTGGTGGGCGTTTGACCTGGAAGCCATGGTGCGCAAAGACATCAACCACCCCTCGGTTATTATGTATTCGCTGGGCAATGAAATTCCCGAAATCGGAACCGATTTGGGTGCCGACCTCTGTCGTCAGATGGCCGAGAAGGTCAAAGCGCTGGACAGCACCCGCTACACTCTGGCCTCAATCAATGGCGTTTTCGCCGCCGACGACGGTCTGGGGCAGATCGTGGGTGATGTCATCGCCAAGGACAACGCCCGCACGCCGGGTTCGTTTGAAGGCAATGTCAACAAATTTATGGCCAATATGGTCGATTATTCTGACGACGTCGCGGTGCATCCGGTCATTTCGCGGGCTCTGGACAAAGCCTGCGCCGCGACCGACATCGCCGGTTACAATTACATGACCGGCCGTTACGAGTCCGACGCTGTCGACTATCCCAACCGGGTGATCGTCGGCAGCGAAACCTTTACCTTTGAGATTGCCCGAAATTGGGACCTCGTCGAAAAATTGAACCCTGTCATCGGTGACTTCACCTGGACCGGCTGGGACTACATCGGCGAAGCCGGTATCGGTGTGCCGGGCTATCAGTTCGGCGACGGCGGTTTTGGCGCCAAATTCCCCTGCCAGTTGGCTTTCTGCGGCGACATAGACATCACAGGCTACCGCCGGCCAGCCTCGTATTACCGGGAGATTGTTTTCGGACTGAGAACCGCGCCCTACATCGCGATTCAGAACGCCTATCATTATGGCGAAAAGCTGCTGTCTACGCCCTGGACCTTTGGCGATACCACCGCCAGTTGGACCTGGTCCGGCTGCGAGAATAAGCCGGTGATCGTTGAGGTTTACTCAGCCGGGACTGAAGTTGAGCTGCTTTGCAATGGTCTGTCGCTGGGCAAAAAGCCTTCCGGCAAAGCGGTCGGCTTCAAAACCGTTTTTGAGACGATTTATACGCCAGGCGAAATCAAGGCTGTAACTTACCAGGACGGCCAGATCATCGGCGAGATGGCCCTGCATACAGCACAGGCGGAGCGCCACCTGATTTTGGAATGCGAATGCGACCAACCTGAAAAGGGCCAGTTGATCTTCCTGCCGATCAGTATCTGCGACGCTCAGGGCAACGTGGCCACCGATCAGGCCGCCCGTCTCAGGATCGACGTTCAGGGCAATGCCAGACTTTTGGGTTTTGGCAGCGGCAACCCCAAGCCGACCGACGTTTTCACCGGCCATGAAACCGCGCCCTACAATGGCCGCGCCCAGGCCATCCTGCTGGCTGGCGAAGACAAGGGCAAGTTCACGGTCACACTATCGGCCGAGGGCTTTGCTGATGTGACGCTGACGTTGGACATCAAGTAAGCGGCGACGCTTGCGACTGTGCCAAGGTGATTGCAAGCCTTATTTGACGTATCGCATATACACCACGGACAGCTTGCCAAAGTCAGAGCTAAAACATTCAACGATCATCGCTCTTGTGCTTGGTTATTGTGGGATGTTAAAGGAATTTTCCTCTTTGGCCAGCTTTTTCTTTTTCTGCGCTTTCAGGACCAGTCCGACGACTAAACCGACAATCCCGCCAGTGACGGCACCAATACCGGCGAACGTCAGAATCCATACCAACGGATTTTCTTTGACGAGCAATTCATCTTTGAACATGAAGGTGTTGATAGCGGCGACACCCTTGTTGTATTCGGCTTCGCTAAAGGCAAACATGGTCAGGGTAATATTATAGATGTGATTTTTAGATGATAAATTGTAGGAAAATTGACGAACATCAACCGTTGTGCCGCTGATACTATAAGTGACATCCATGTCTATTACGATAGCATCATAAGTATTGACCTTATCAAGTTTTGTGCTTATGCCATTAATCGTGGCTGAAGAACCTTCCCCGTATGCCGCTTGCAATTGATCGTTCAATCCCACTGTAATATTTTCTTCAAATTTTTTCAATTCTTGAGCACTGGCACCAGACATGCTAGCTTTTTCATCATTAGGGCTAATCGTTATGTTGATGTTTGCTGAACCATCGGCGTTGGCCCACAAGGCTTGGCCTTCAGTCATCAATGTGTAATCAGCGGGTGGTGTGAATTCGAAAATGTCATTGGAAAAGGCGAAAGCAGAGATGCAGCTAAAGGTGACAATCAGAATGGTTAGTGCGATCAAGGACAAGATTTTTGCAATTTTCATCTTCAAGGTGTCCTTTCAATTTTATTGTTTTCATGATATTGATTTCAATCTGAGATGTCAATAACCGGCGTTTGGATGAATGTTTCATGACATTCTGACGTCAACGTCTGTCATGACCGTTTAGTCGTTTGACATTGCGACGATATCCTGATAAAAGGGAAGTATCTATACTTTGGTTGCCAAATAAATGGAGGGGTGTTCATGTCTCACGGTCCGTCAACAGTCTGGAAAGATGATAGTTCAACCAAATACAAAACCAAATTGGGCGTCATCATGTTTTTAATCTATGCCTTGATTTACAGCATATTTATCTTCATCAATGTGTCTTTTCCCGCATGGATGCGGATCAGTGTTGGCAGTCTTAATGTCGCCATAGTCTATGGTTTTGGCCTGATCGTTGTTGCAGTTGTGCAGGCGTTTATTTACAACCACTTGTGCACCTTGGCTGAACGCAAGGCCAAACTCGAAGACTTTACTGACGAAGGAGGCGGAATCTGATGAATTACGTTGCGTCTCCTCTAGCGATCGTCATCTTTATTGCCATTGTTACGTCGGTCCTGCTGATCTCCTATCATTTCGCGCGCAAAGCCAAGTCGGCATCCGGTTATTACGCCGCCGGCGGGTCCATTCACTGGTCGGTCAACGGCGTGGCCTTTGCCGGCGACTATCTCTCGGCGGCCTCCTTTTTGGGCATCTGCGGCATGATCGCAACCTACGGCTATGACGGCTTTCTGTATTCGATCGGCTATCTGGCGGGATGGGTCGTCGCGCTCTTTGTTGTTGCCGAGCCGATGAAGCGTCTTGGCAAATTTACCTTTACAGATGCTCTCGATGCCAAATTTAAATCGCCCGGTATCAAGCTGATGGGCGCCATCAGCACCCTGCTGGTTTCGATGTTCTATCTGATCCCACAGATGGTCGGCGCTGGCGCGCTGGTCACACCGTTGCTCGGCCTGCCGCACGAAGCCGGCGTCATCATGGTCGGTGTGATTGTCATCCTAATTGTCGCGACGGCCGGGATGGCCTCGACCACTTATGTGCAGTTTCTCAAAGGCTCGCTGCTGATTATCTTCTCGCTGGTCGTCGTCTTTTTGGTGCTGTCCAGAGGACTGACCACCACGCCGGACCAAGGCGGCAACGTACCCTACCACCAATTCATCACGCTGAAGGTGTCTGAAGTCACAGATACCGACCTCAAGCTTGAAGACAACAGTTATAGTTTTGACAAGATCATTGACACCGGCAAATTTAAATTGATCAAGCTGAACAAAGACGGCATTGTCAGTTATTGGACGATGGATGTCGACCAGAAACTGTTGTCTGAGACCCAGACCATTGTGCATCAGGCCGATGGCACGGAATTGTACAATGGTTATCCCAAAGCCGACGGTAAGTTTTATCTGGTTGGCAATATGAGTGAAATCGATGGCCAGACAACGGGCATTTCGCCCAAAACCATGGATCTGCTCAGTTTTTCGGCCGCCATCAAAAACGGCACGGTTCTGCGCTGGGGCAAACAGGTGGTCACCGACGGCGACAGCAAAGTGACCTGCTACTACCAGATTCCTACCGCCGGTGAGGACGTGATGAGCCCCGGCCTCAAATACAAAGTTGACTCGGCCAAGGGCGCAACCACCAATGACAAGCTCAACTTCATTTCGCTGATGCTCGCGCTCTTCTGCGGCACCGCGGCACTGCCCCATATCCTGATCCGCTACTACACGGTCAGCAGCCCGGCGGCGGCTCGTAAATCAACCATTGTCGCCATCGCCGTCATCGGCCTCTTCTACGTCCTGACGCTCTATATGGGCTTGGGGGCAATGACCAATGGCGTCCTCGACCTGACCAATGACAACATGGCTGCGCCCTTGCTGGCCCAGAGCTTCGGCGTTTCAATCTTTGCGATTATTTCCGCCATCGCCTTTGCCACCGTGTTGGGCACCGTCAGCGGTCTGATTATCGCCGCGTCCGGCGCTGTCGCGCATGACCTGGTTGATGGGCTGCTCAAGCGCAATCTCAGCGACAAGAAGAAGGTTGCCTGGGGCAAAATCACCGCCATCGTTGTGGGCTGTATCGCCATGGTGCTTGGTATAATTTTCAAAAACATGAATGTCTCCTTCCTGGTCGGCTGGGCCTTTGCCGTCGCGGCGTCGGCCAATCTGCCGGCCATCATCATGATCCTGTTCTGGAAACGGACAACGGCCAAAGGTGTCATTGCCTCGATCACCATTGGTCTGATTTCATCGCTGACCCTGATCCTGCTGTCTCAGGATACCTACACGCTGGTCTATGGGATTACGGATCAGGTCGCGCCGATTGCGATCAGCAATCCAGCAATCTTCTCGATCCCGCTGAGTTTTATCGTCCTGGTGATCGTTTCCTTGCTGACGCAAAACGACAATAAAAAACTTGAGGTGGCGAAAATCACCGAATAGGGAATGACTAACTTGAAAGCAGGGGGTCATCCAGATGTGCACGTCGACAGCATCCGGATGACTCTGTGCTTGACAAGACGACCCAATTTGCAGTATAAATGACCTGTTAAGAGGGAGTAGTTTTAATTGCTGAGTCAACATGCTGATGAGATGTCATCTGGCTCCGCAACCTTTGGGTAACGAGACTTTTAGCATAATCCTGACGAGGGATTGTGTTAGGGGTCTTTTTTCAGCCCATCTTGAAAGGACGAATACAAAAATGGAATCAAACATGATCGCCTTCCTGTTTGCCACCGGCGCCGTTGTGCTGGCCGAAATGGGCGACAAAACCCAATTACTGGCCATGGCCTTCGCGACCAAGTACAAAGCGTCCAAAGTCATGCTCGGCGTCTTCATCGCGACGATCCTCAATCATGCCCTGGCCGTCGCGGTTGGCAACTTCATCACGCAGTTTGAGTCGGCCCAGGTTTGGATTCAAGGCATTGCCTCACTGTCCTTCATTTTCTTTGGCCTCTGGACCATTCGCGGCGACAGGCTCGATGGCGAAGACAAAAAGGTGTCCAAATTTGGTGCCGTTGCTACTGTGGCGATTGCCTTTTTCATCGCGGAGATGGGGGACAAGACCCAACTGGCAACCATCGCGCTGGCAACCAAGTTTCCCAGCGATCCCATCGGCATCCTGATCGGCACAACCACCGGCATGCTGATCGCTGACGGCATCGGCATCATTGTCGGCGTTGTCCTATGCAAACGTATTCCCGAGCGGACCATCAAGCTCGTTTCCGCCGCTGCCTTCATCGTCTTCGGCTTCGTCGGCAGCTACCAGGTCGCGACGGAGCAACTGCATCTGTCGACGCCCATCCTGATCTTGGTGTTGGCCGTGCTGCTGGTGATCACCGGCGCGGCGGCCTACGTGCTGATCCGAAAAAACCGGGAGTACGAAAAGAACAACCCACCGACCGCCCCAGCTTGTCTGATCAAGCCGGTCGAAACGGAAACAGACGAACAATAATTCCGTGCCTTGGGAAACCGCAGGCAAAGCTTTTGTAAGTTAAAATGAAACGAATGGATTGCATCCGTGTGGTGAGCTCCATTCGGTTTGGAGAAAGCATACTATGGACTTAAAACTGATCCTCGCGATCGTCGCCATTACGCTGGCCTTGATCTTTTACACCATTGGTGTTTGGGCCGAGCGACGTTCCAAAACCCTGAAGCCTTGGCACGTTGCTGCTTTTTGGACCGGACTTGTTTTTGACGCGATCGGCACGCTGACCATGACCGTCATCGCTAACAGTGGCTCAACGGTCACCAACGAATTTGCCGCCACCATTCATGGCCTGTCCGGCGTGTTGGCCATTGCCCTGATGATCATTCATGCGCTTTGGGCGACAATCGTACTGCTCAAGAAGGACGAAAAGAGAAAGCAAACCTTTCATCGTTTCAGCGTTGTCGTCTGGGCAATTTGGCTGGTGCCGTATCTGGCTGGGATGGTCATGGGCATGCTGTAAAGGCAACTAACTGAAGGAGAACCTCCATGAGCAGTTTCAAAGACCTTCGCATTGTTGACAAAATCTAGCAGATCGTCTCAGCTTTCCCGGCAATTCGCCTGCGGAAAAAATGAAAGACTGCCTATTCATCCTGCGCGTCGATGGTCAAGGTGCCACGCATCTTCCTGACCACCGCGCTGCGCGGCTGTGTTGCCTGGGCCAAAGAAAACGATGTGACGCAGATCACCGCCGAACACATGAAGATCATCAACGACAAACGCTCGAAAGAGAAAAAGGGCTGAAAGCGAATCAGTCAGCCTTGAAATTGTAAATGGGTTTGATGACCTCGACGATGTCGGCGGTCTGCGTAATAAATGGTAAAATCCGATCGGCTGCTTTGTAAGCCATAGGGCATTCGTCGATGGTCTGTGCATTGGCTGTCGTCGTATAGACACCCCGCATCTGCTCGGCAAATTCTTCGACCGCGTAAGCATGCCGGGCATCGGTTCGGCTGCAGGCGCGACCGGCACCGTGGGGCGCGGATGAATTCCATTCAGCATTACCCAGTCCGGTACAGATCAACGCGCCATCGCGCATATTCAGCGGGATCACAATGCGCTCACCTCGCTTGGCCGAAACCGCGCCCTTGCGCAAGATCATCGATTCGGTGTCGATGGTGTTGTGAACCGTGTCGAAGCCATCCATGCGATGCAAACCCATTCCGCTCAGAATGACCTCCTCAATGGCCTGGCGGTTCAGGCGCGCAAAGGTTTGCACGATGGCCAGGTCGTGCAGATAATCATCAAACACCTGCCCTTCGGCATAGGCATATTCGTAGGTTATCGGTAGTTTTGCTTGCTTATCGCGGCTAATCGCTTTGCGCGGTGCATCTGTGTATTCGCTGTCGTCGCGTCCGTTGAAGCCATGGCTTTTGCTGACCTTTTTCGTTTTGCGGAGCAGTTCTTTGTAAGCCCTGTCTTTATAAAACGACGAGACATCATTGCCCAATTGCCGCGAACCTGAATGAATCACAAGGCAAAGTTTTCCATCAAGACCCCTGTCGAGTTCGATGAAATGGTTGCCACCACCCAACGATCCCAAGCTGAGTGCAGCACGTTCGGCGTCGATCGCAGCGGCACAGCGCAGCCGCGCAAGGTCAATACCCGACGCAAGCACATGGCTCTGCTTTCGGATCTTCGACGCGGCGGGGATTTGTTCGTGAATGAATTGGTCCAGCCTGGGCAGGTCAACCGACACTTCGTGTATGGCCGCAATGCTGACGCCGCAACCGATATCAGCGCCGATCAGTGCGGGAATGATTTTTTTGCGCGGGATCGACATGGTCAAGCCGACCACACAGTGACGACCGGTGTGCGTGTCCGGCATGATCCGAATTTTGGAATCTGCGACAGCCTGCTGACGGAGCAGCGTGGCTATTTGCGTTTTGGTTTCACGGTCTAGTTTGTCTGTATACACAACCGCATGGTTGTGTTTGCCAGTGATTTCTATCATTGGATTCTCCTTTGTATTTTGCAAATAATGTTTGTTTACATGTCATTCCAGAAGTTCCAAGCATAGAAATCACCTCTTTTCAAATATTTTATCCTGTTGCATTTTATCATGGAATTATAATATGTCAATATGTTGCTGATATTCAGGCAGTTGCTGCTGCTGTTTCCGTTGCCGGAGGAGTATCCGTTGGTGGAGTCAAAGCGACTTGGATATCCAAGGTTATCATCTGTCCGACCATTATTTCAGTGTTGCAAAACCCCTGCCGAACACAAAAACCAAACGGTATGCCGTTTTCAGGTTCAGAGACATCGTTCAAAATTACAACCAAGCCAAGTTGGGTCAAAATAGCTACTGCTTCGTTTTTCGGCAGACCAACAACAGTAGGGACTGTGACTTTATTTTGTAGGTCCTCACAATATTCGATTATGTCAAAATCCTTGTCGGGATGCCAAGCAACATGCTTTTGCCCCAATTCTTGTGGTGCTTGTACGTTGACCATAATACAGGCATCGACATTCCATTTTGTATTTGCAGGGATGTCCTGATAATAACAAGTACCGACAGGTAATGTACAGGATGGATCGTAGAAATAACTGAATCGAACCAAGAAACCAAGATCGGTCATCTTGCGATAGGCCTGACGCATTTCCATGCCAATCATATTCGGAACAGTTTTCCATGCGGTACTGCCAGCCTTCATGATGGCAATCTGCTCGGCGCTGTATAAATTCGTCAAATCATCCCAATACCAACTGAAGCGTGATAAGTCGATGCCTTCGTTGTAGTAAGCAACGTCGGCAAGAAAGGCTTCGTATTCGGCCTGAGTATGACAGGCATAAAGTTTCTTTTCCCATTCGGCGATTTGTTCGCGGGTTTGCGGGACTCGCTTGCCGTCAACCCACAAGGCCAAAGATCCGTCACTTTGAGCATCGGCAATGACGGCCGGATCACTTTCGACTGTGTAGTCAGGGAGCGAAAACGACGGGCTGGTTTCCGCGATGTCCTGCGTGATCGTTGGCAATGTTTGCGTTGCAGCATAGCTATTTGGACGCTTGACATCACCGAGCATGTTGATGCTGAGCAACACAGAAGTGGAAATGATCACAGAAAAGAGCCCAATCAGTAAGATCTTAAATTGGACTGAAGAAAGAAACTTTTTCATGGTGCCTCCTGCGAGTGATTTTATAAAACAATATTAATACAAAATATTTGTATTAGTCAACGAAAAATTTTGACTTGTGCCACAGGTACGACTTACTTGATCAAAAATCCCCCGATAATCAGAACCTGCGCCGCAACATACGTGGCCATAACAGCCTTGTTGCTGAATTCTTGCTTGCGCTGAAAAATTGTAAAGGACAAAATTGAATCCGAGACCACAAAACAGAGCGATCCGATAAACGGTAGCCAGAAGGCGAGCGGCGCCACACAAAACACGCGCGCCAGCGCCATCAAACTCATGACACAGATGCCGGCGCAATAAACAAAAAAGCCGATCTTGAAATCGCCAAGGTCATTTTTCAAGCGCGAATAGAGCAACCATATGGCGAGTAAATAGAGGACAATTGCCAAATAGAACCAAGACGGAATGCCCTGCAAATAATTTATCGATTGCAAAAAAATAAAGGCATAGAGCCCGTGTCCGATCAGAAACATGCAGATACCAAGCTAGACAAAAAGCTTGTCGGTTCTGGTCAGACAAAAATCGCCGATCCAGGCAGCAACCAGAGCCATTACAACCAGCAGGTCAATCGACGAGGCCTCCAACAGATAGAAAGTCAGCAGCAGCGGCATCAGCAGACATTTGGTCAGCACCCTGTGCTTGGCCAAAAAAGACAAAGCAGAAAATCGATCATCAATAGGACCGATATTGCGATGCTCATCAGCTGTACCACCTTATTTCTGATTTATGAAAATTGATCGTTTTAGGTTGTCGCAGATAGACTATTCAGTAAAGTGACAAATTCATCGGGCGGTGAGAAGCGGATCTCCTTCTTATCGATTTCATAAGGGAGCATTATAAATTGATCACTTGTGTACCAGTACAATTCCATTGTCAGTGAGCCGGGGTTGCTTTTGAAAATGTCCGGCACAATTTTGAACAATTTGTTGATCACACCGATAGTGCTCAGATCGTTTATTGGATGAACGAGTACCAAATTTCGCGTGGGAGCTGCAACCAATGCGCCTCCCGATCCAATCCATCCATCTTTTGCCTTTAAATCAAAAAGGATATTCGGCACAAAAAAGTGATCGGATTCACACGAATAGACAACTTCATTTTTAGGGCCAAATTTAATAGCTTCAACATTTGTTTTGTAATTTCTCCGCACATTTTGCAGTCCGATTTCAAACAGTTCATCCAATGTTTTGGACCATGTCGAAGTTTGCTCAGGCTTAATGGTCACAACAGCATGCGGCAAGTCGAAAACAATTACCGCCAGTAATTCGCCAGCAAATATTTTACTTAGGAAATTTTCACTACCGATGTTTGCCAGATAATCTTTTGGGAACAAACGAACCGCAATATAACGCTTGACCTTTTCATAATCCTTCAAGATATTTTCAAATTCATCCTGAAAATTATAGGTTTCGATTAAGCTATTAAAGTGTGCTTGAACAATTTCCGGATATGCCTTAACTTTTTGTTGTTTACAAAAACGAGTCAGATTTTCCAAACCAAGGTGACTTAGACCGAGATTGTTTTCTTCAGGATTGAGTACGCCGTCTTGAATCGAATAATGAAGTTTGTGCGAGTTTTGAAAAAAATTATCCAGCGCCTCGATAAATGCACGATATTCCTTGTGATTGAAGATTGATGCCCAGGTCGGAATAGTATTACTCTTACGGTTCAGAAAATTCATTTCGAAAATCCTCCGAGGAATTAATATATGTGTGAAATAGGCGTATTTACAATATACTACATTTTTTACTCATATACTAGCCGATTTTCCCGCCAAGTAGCCCGTCGAAAAGGCCGCCTGCAAATTATACCCGCCTGTAAACCCGTCAACGTCGATAATCTCGCCGGCGAAAAACAACCCCGGTTGCAACTTGGATGCCAAGGTCCTGGGGTTGATCTCCTGGATGGCGATGCCGCCGGCTGTGACCATGGCTTCGTGGTAGCCGCGGGTTTTGACGATGGACAGGCGAAAGGTTTTCAGCGTGGCCAGCAATTGCTTGCGGTAGGCTTTGGTGATGTCTTGACAAGGGATGTCCACATCGAATCCGCAGCTGGCGACCAGCATGGCCGCGACGGCTTGCGGTATTTCGAAGTCCTTGGCCAGAACGGTTTTCAGCTGACGTTTGGGCGTGGCCGCGATGATGTTTAGAAACTCAACTTCTAGTTGCTGTTGCGAAAGACAAGGCAGAATATCCACGATCAACTCGTATTTTGTGGAAGATGGTTTCCCCAATTCAGCCGGCAGCCAGCGCGACAAAAACAGAACTGGCGGACCGGACACGCCGAAGTGGGTGAAGAGCAGGGTGCCGCGCTGCGTAGCAATCTTTCGGGGAGAGGTATCGGTTGAACGTTGCCAAAATTCTACCGCTACATCTCGCAGGCTGATACCGCTCAGGGGCGCGCAGTCAGGCGTGGCGATTTCCAGGGCCACCAGCGCCGGCCGCGTCGGTACCAACGTGTGCGATTGGCTGACGGCCATGCGGTAGCCGTCGCCGTCGGAGCCGGTACGCGGGTAGGACAGGCCACCAGTAGCCATTATGACGGCGTCGGCCGGGTAGGTGCCACGCGCGGTATTGATCATCCAGCCGGGCTCGCCGTGAGCGATATCCCGCACCGCTTCGCTGCAGTGAAAATCGACCCCGTGATCGCGACAATAAGCCAGCAGGACATCGAGAACGCTTTGCGCCTGCTGTGTTTGCGGGAAATATTTGCCGCTGTCATCCAGGACCCAGGACAGGCCATAGGACTGACAAAGGGTCTTCAAGTCGTCAACAAAAAACTGTTTGAAAGCCGGGAAGAGGAACTTGCGGTTCTCCGCGAATTGCTCGACAAAACGATCGAAGGGGGCGCTGTTGGTGATGTTGCATCGACCCGCACCGGTGATCAGCAACTTGCGACCGCACTGCGCGTTCTTTTCAAAAAGCATGATGGTAGCACCACAAGCAGCGGCCGTGCCGGCGGCCATCAGGCCGGCTGGTCCGCCGCCGATGACGGCAACGACAGGTTTTACAGACATAGCGGCCTCCTGTTCATCACTCAAACAGCGAATCGACCGGGACGGTCAGGCCAGCGAAGACGAAGGATACCGCCTGGTCGCTGCCGCGAAACGTCACACTGTCAGCGACGTCCTTGTTTTCAAATTTGTAAATTGTGACCTCACGATTGAAGGGATTGACGATCCAGTATTCTTGGACGCCGGTCGACAGGTAGAGGTCAAGCTTTTTAACCGAGTCCTTGCCGCGGGTGCTTTCCGAAAGGATCTCGACCACCAATGTCGGTACGCCCGTGTAATAGTCCTTGTCGTTGAGCTTTTGCTCGAGGTCGCAGATGACCATCAGGTCGGGCTGGACCACGTTGGGTTTGTCGGCGTTGCGCATCAGTTTGATGTCATAAGGTGCGAGCATGGGGCGGCAGGTTTTGCCGCGAAACCAGGACGCAAAGAGAAAGTACAGCTCACCCAGCGCGGTTTGGTGGATCGTCTTGGGAGAAGACATCCAGTAGATGACACCGTCGATGTACTCAAAGCGCTCCTCGCTGATCTCGGTCAATTCCAGAAATTCCTCAAAGGTGGCCTCGCGCGGGTAAATCGCATAGGCCTCCGCCCGTTCTTTGAGCAAGAGATCATAGGCCGGATTGGGAGACAGCTCCTGATAGGCGATCAGTTTGGCCACCTTTTGACCGTTGCTGAGGATGATGATATCCTCGCGCATGGCTTCGCGCAGGTATTTGCCAAGATTATTTTTGAGATCGGTCGCATTCACCAGCATAATGTACTCTCCTTATGGCTAATTTAGCTAATACAGCCATTATAGACGAAACGGGCAAGTGTGTCAAATGACACAACGCTCATGACGAATTTAGCAGTATAATAGAAATCATAAACCCAGCGCAGCAAAAGAGCGGGAAACGGAGCTGTTTATGAAAAGTGAAGAACCGATAGTCAATGCCGCTGAAATGATTGAAGCCCGAATCAAGGAACTGGGTGACTGGCGTGGCGCGATGCTGGCCCGAATTCGCGTCATCGTCAATGAGGTCGACCCGGAGGCCTTCGAGGAGTGGAAGTGGATGGGTACGCCCGTCTGGTCGCACGGCGGCCCACTATTAACCTGCGAGACCTACAAGAGTGTGGTCAAGATGACCTTTGCCAAGGGTGCTGCGTTGCCCGATCCGGCAGGGCTTTTTAACTCCAGCCTTGATGGCAATGTCCGCCGTGCCATCGATGTGCACGAAGGGGAAGCGCTCAATGAGCCAGCCCTGAAGGACCTTATCCGCGCTGCAATTGCGCTGAACCTCGAAAAAAAGAGCAAGAAAAAATAGAAAAGACGGAGAATTGCAGATGATCGAGAACGACACCTTATGTAAGGCCGCTGACAAAACCCCCACTAAACTCACAAAAGACGACATCCTAACCCTGTGGTCCAAAACCTATAACACCGACGGCAAGCCCGACTGGTCGCACATTTATCCCTATTATCATCCAGAGATCGTTTTCCAGGACTCCATTCAGCGCGTCGATGGTATTGACGATTTTATTGCCCTGTGCACGCGATTGACCGAACGCTGCAAGAGTTTGCGCATGGAAATCCTCACACTGGTCATGGACGGTAACGTGGCGATTATGGACTGGAAAATGACCATGTCCTTCAAAAAGTTTCCCGATACGCCGATCTTCGGCGCGACCAAGCTGACCTTTCACGAGGATGGCCGGATCAAAGAGCAGCGCGACTATTACGATCTGTGGGGCGATATCTTCAACGGCATCCCGTGGTTTCACAAACCTTACCGCAAATTTATGCACAAGAAATTCGGCTGAATAAAATGAAATCGCGAGGATTTGCAGATGAAGCGAGAATTGCCGGACGAACTCAAATTTCTGACCAACCGCAAGGCGCCGCAAAAGCCCTTCACAGCGCCGATGAATGGCAAGCTCTGTGTCATCACCGGTGCCACGTCCGGCGTCGGGCTGGCGGCCGCTCGCAGCCTGGCCAGCCACGGCGCGTCGCTGGTGCTGATCGCCCGCAATGCCACCAAGGCTGAGCAGGTCAGCGTCGAGATCGAGGCCGAATGGGGTGTGGATGTCGACACAGTTATCGCCGACTTCAGCGATCTGGCGCAGGTGCGCGCCGCCGCGGCAACCGTGCTGGCCCGTTACCCGCGCATCGATGTCCTGATCAATTGCGCCGGCCTGCATTCCACCACCCGGACCACCACCAGAGACGGCCACGAAACGGTTTTTGCCGTCAACCACCTGGCCTCGTTTTTGCTGACCAGCCTGCTGCTCGAGCGCTTGAAGGCCAGCGCACCTTCACGAATTATTCAGATCAACTCGGAGGGACACCGCTTCAGCGGTGTACACCCCGACGATCTCGGGTGGAAAAAGCACCATTACACCGGGCTCAAATCCTACGGCGCGTCCAAGACGGCTCAGCTGCTGACGGTTTGGGAGTTTGATGACCTGCTGCGCGGCAGCGGCGTGACCATCAACGCCGTCCATCCCGGCGACGTCAAAACCAACATCGGCAGCAACAACGGGTGGCTCTACCGCACCTTCACCAAATACGTCACCGGCCTGATGCTGGGTGACGTGGCCGTTTCCGGTCAGGCCATCGGCTACCTGGCCTCGGCGCCCGAGCTGGCCGAAGTCAGCGGCTTGTTTTTCCATCTGACCAACGAAGAAAAGCCGGCGGCGCACGCGCTTGACCGCGAAATGGGCAAACGCATCTGGGCACTCAGCCGCGAACTGACCGGCCTGGACTGACGCCGACCGCTCATTTTAGTTTTTTGCGCACCTGATCGGCGGCCAGTTTGCCGGTCATAATTGAAATTGGCAGACCCGATGGGCTGTAGGACCACTGCCCGGCCTGATAAACATTGGGAATTGGCGTCAGCACCGACTTGGCGACCTTGGACATGCGGTTGACCACCGGGACGCTGCTGTTGGTGAAAGACCAGCCGGTAATCGCGCCGTCGGTGTTGCCGGTCAGCTTTTGCAACGTCAATGGCGTCGACACAAAGCTGTCCATGACTGCTTCCTTAAACCCAGGATAAATCGAGCCATTGAGCACATCGAGGATAACCTGTGCGCTGAATGCTTTAAATTCATCGTACCAGCCCATTGTTTCGATGTGTTTGGCCAGTGGATAATCAAACAGCGTACTGATGATCAGTCCGGACTGACCCGCCGGTGCCAATTTCTCATCACGCATGGCCGGGCAGGAAATTTCGAAGGTGGTCAGTTGATAGTAACGCTTGGCCCAGTCAAAGACAGCCTGCTTGTTTTCACTGTAACCGCGCCCGTCCGGCAGCATCAGCTCGGCAGAATCCAGACTGCTCAGCCCCGCTTTGTCCGGTGTGTAGAAGAAGTGGGCGTTGGCAATTTTGGCGAAATATCCACTATCGATATCGAGAGTCAGATAAAGGGTAAGGATGGAGTCGTTGCCGGTCATTTCGGCCAGATAAGCCTTGCGGTCCGCGACGGCCTGACGGACGCGCGGCTTGGTGATCGCGTCGAGATCGATCACCTGGTACAGACGCTTGAGGTCGGCCGTCCAGATCAGTTCTTCAAAATGATAAATGGTGCCGGACTGATCCTCGATCAACCTTTGTTCGGGGTCCAGCCGCACGATTTCGGTCTCACAACGGATTTCGCCCTCATGCTCGAGGATGTATTGCTTCATCAGCTCGGACAGCCTGCCGGTGCCGCCTTGCGGATACTGGTAGTCCAGATAAAGGCTGAAATAACTCAAAGCGAAGAAGGTCGGTGTCTGTTTGAAGAAGTGCTGGGCGATCATGTCGATCAACGCCTGGTTCTTCGAAATATTCTGCAGATAGCCATCAACCGGCTTGTCCAGACGGTTGATTTTGCGGATCGTGCCCGGGAACTTGAACAGCCAGGGTAGCAGCGTTTCGGTCAAGTAGCGCCGGTCCTCCTTGAGGTTCATAAACAAGGGGTTGTCGATGCCGTATAAAACTTCCATGTGACGCATGATGGTTTTGATCTCGCGACCAAACTGCTCAATATCCAGAGCGCTTTCCGGGAATTGGTCTTTCAGCAGCTGCAGATAGTCGGCCAGACTGTCCTCCGACTTGAGATTGACCACATCCTGCCCGATGCCGATCGACACTTCGTTGGCAAGCCACGGGACCTCAAGCCCCAATTGCTTGAGCATCGGACGGACAATGCCGGAGTTTTCGATCGCCCGGATGCCGCCGTCGAAGACAAAACCCTTGTATTCGAAGGAATTGACCAGACCGCCAATCTTGGCTTCCTTCTCGCACAGCAGCACTTTGCAGCCAGCCTGAGCCAAATAGGCCGCCGCCGTCAGCCCAGCCATACCGCCACCAACAATGATAACCTGATAATCCATGCGAGGTCCTCCTGCGCATTTATCGATCTTATTGTTAAGTATTATAGCATTTTATCGTATAGTATAAAGGAATGGATTACTAAAAACCGACAGTTCTTTCAAGGGGGAAGCGTTATGAACGTAAAATGCAACGACAGTGATCAGTCTCAAGTACCCGAGGAACTGGGCCTGGGGGAAGAACTGTTCTATGCGCTGTTTCAAAACAGCCCGGTTGGTACGTTAATCATTGATGAAAAAACCAAATTACTGGAAGCCAATCAGCCGGTATTTCGCTATTTCAATCGCAACAACGAACCGGTCAAAGGGCAGTTGTTCGGTAATGTTTTCAATTGCGAGACAGTGGCCAATTCCGACAGAACCTGCGGGTGCCAGAAAGAATGCCAGGAATGTCTGATCAACAAGTCACTGCGCAATGTCGTCAAAACCGGCGAGAACTTTGCCGATGTCGAGCTGGCGCACTTCTTCGAAATCAACGGTCGCAAGGACGTCAAATGGTTTTCGGTCAGTGCCACGGCCATCAAGCATGAGGATGTCAATTATGCCGTCGTTACCCTCGTTGACATTACCGAACGCAAGCACCGGGAGGAAACGTTGGCGCTCATCGGCATAACCGATGAATTGACCGGCATGTTCAATCGCCGCTACATTATGGCGCAAATCGCCAAACAGTGCGAGAATAAAAATTCAGGCGCAACAGTCGTGGTCATGCTGGATATCGACAACTTTAAACATGTGAACGATAAATACGGGCATCTGACCGGCGATCTAGTTCTGAAGTCATTTGCCGAAATAATCAAAAAAAACATTCGGTACTCTGATTTTGCCGGGCGTTATGGCGGCGAAGAATTTTTGATTCTTTTACCCGGCAGCGATCTGTCAATCGGCACCATGATTATCGACCGAATCCACGCCAGCCTGGCGGAACAGCATATTGACGCGATCAGTTCGCCGATCACCTTCAGCGCCGGCATCGTCGAGGTCGCGCCAGACGGTGAGAACATCGATTACGAAAAGGTCATTGCCGAAGCCGACCGCCTGATGTACGTGGCCAAGGTTAATGGCAAAAACCGCAATGAAGTGGGGTTATTTAAGGGCTGAAAAATTCGCCGGCATTGACCTTTTCGACGACCTTGGTATTCAGATTGACGCGGTATTTGCCTTCGTAAAGTGTTGCTGGTTGAAGGTCGGTTACAGAATAGAAAAAGTAGAGCCATTCGCCATCTCGATCATAGACACTAATAAAGCCAACCCGCTCGATATCAACGATTGCTGTTTGAATAGCGCTTTCATCCGGAATGATGATTGTGATCGTTTCAAGTTCAGCGCAGGCGGTATCGGCAATATAAATCGTGTCATCCCATCCTTCGGTAAAATATAAGCGGTCGCCTTCTGTATAGCGATTCATATCTCCGTAGGGCAAAGATATTTGGTTTTTGCCGTCCATGTTGCAGCGGACGGTATTCCAATGACCGAAATCGCCGAAACTCAGATCGGTATCGGCATAGATAAAATCACCAATCCGTTCATACCGAAAACAGTGAACACCCAGATTTTCATCATCGCTACCATTTGGTTTCATGCGATGAAGATTATAAATTGGTTCATCATATTCGCTTGCGTAAAAGGGATGTTCAAGATCGAGATAATAGAGGTATGAATCGATGGTTTGTCTTTCGTCTTGAAAGACTGAAACGACCTCATCCAATTTATAATCACTGACAGACATCTTGTAAGAACCAAAGAAATGAGCTTGATGACTCTCGTTTTGGATTTCGAAAGTAAAAGATATCAAACCGTTTTCAATAGAATAAATGTTTAAAACGTTAAACAATTCACCACGTGCTGTTACTTTGATATATTCGAATGGATCCACGTCTACAGGTAGCACAACCGCGATGCGTTCAATATTTTCGCCGTTCAGGTCAGACTTGAAGATGGCACTTTCATTGTACCGCGTGAAGTAGAGCTGATCGTTTATCTGGGTCAAAGCTGTGCCGAAACCGTAATAGTCAAGACCCCGACAGATGGTTGTCACGCTGCCGTCGGCTTCGAGGCGCACCAGCTTGTTGACCGCATCATAAGGGCTGGAGAGATCCTGACCATCAAATTGGAGCAAAAACAGATGCTCGCCATAAATTTCAATACTGTAAGACAGAATATTGAGAGGAACGATCGACTCTTCAGTGTTGGCACGTCGGCACAACATAAAGCCAGATTCTTTGCCGTTGGTCAGCAGTTTTTCAGTATCCAGAAAATACGAATAACCGCCAAGTTCGACGGGTTCGTTTGACGCATCCCACACTTGTTCAACGACCGAAAACTTTGCATCCAATTCGTATATCGTCTCAATTGTGCTTGGCCCGACTGTGGCCGATGTTGTTTGGGTCGTCGTGGTTGTTGCGTTGTCCTGCTGGCACCCAGAACCGATGAGAATCATCACAAAAACCAAGATCAGCAGACAGCTGCGAACGGCTGATTTTTTCATAACACACCTCCACTAGGGTGAATTATATCACACTGACTTTTGACCGTGTAGGCTAATCCGGTCGTCGAATATTTAGTCATTATTCGAAAAGGAAAGTTTCACACGAGCTCGAAGTGTCGTATAATCCAAGTATAGGCAAAAGGAGTATTTATTATGGGTGAAACACGTTTCTACCACATCCCCAAATCAGGCAAACTGAAACAAGTTGACAGTCTTAAAGGGGTCATGGCGCGGGCCAAAGAGGACGGCTTTTTCTGGCTGTATTTTCTCGAACCAACCGCCGAGGACCTGCACCCCCTGATCAAGTTGCTTGATCTCCATCCGTTGTCGGTCGAAGACGCTTTGGACGATAACCAGTTGCCGAAAATTGATGATTTTCCCGACAACGCCTTTATCGTGTTCAACGCCTTCTCCTATACCGAAAAGAAGCTGAGCGTGCAGGAAATCGATTTTTTCCTCAGCGACCATTTCCTGATTAGTGTCGATCGTATCGGGCCGGATGGCAAGCCACTGCTCGACGGCATCGAGGAACTGGTGATGAGAGAAATGGACGTTAACCGCTTTGGCCCGGCCTTTGTCATGCACACCATCCTGGATATCATCGTCGATCGCAAATTCATTGCCATTGAATCCCTGGAGGACGAGCTAACGGCAGCAGAAGATGCTGTGCTGGAAAGGCCGGCCGCCTTTGATCCCAAATCGCTGCAGCACATCCGGCGCGCGTTGGTTACCCTGCGCAAAAGACTTTTCCACGAGCGCGAGGTTTTCGTCAAAATCTGCCGCAAAGACTGCCCCTTCATTCCGGACAAGGCCATCTTCCATTATCGTGACGTCTACGATCACCTCACGCGTTTTTTTGAACTGACCGAGACCTTGCGCGATGTGGCCACCAGCCTGATGGAGATCGATTTGTCCATGCGCAGCAACGAAATGTCCCGCGCCGCCAACCGCACCAACCGCTCGGTTCGCCGACTGACCTTCATCACGACCATTTTCCTGCCGCTGTCCCTGTTTGCCGGCATCGGCGGTATGTCCGAGTGGTCGATGATGACCGGCCCCGACAACTGGCCCATTACCTATCCACTGTTTTTGCTGGCCATGGCCGTCATCGGTGGGGTCTGCTACTTTTTTCTCAAACGGATCGTCAAGCGGGATGAAGATAAGGCGGATGACGAAGACGTTTAAGGTGCGACCCCAAGTTTGGCTGATGAATCAAAAAGAACCGCTGTGTATGTTCAGCGGTTCTTTTTGATTCATCAATAAAATATCATGTTATCAACTTGACGACAACACTGAAGTTAGTCCTTCCAGATCAGTGGCAACGCATTGTACAGATACGTCCTGCTCATAACGTCCGAATGAATCGCGTCCGGATAGGTTCCGAAGAACATGTTATCGCCGAATTTGAACATATCATTTTCCTGCATCGCATAAATCTGAGGAGCCAGATTGGGCAGCGCGTAATCCTGCGTGCCTGTGAAGCAGTAAATCAGGAAGTCCTCACTCGTGTAGCCCTGGCTGGTGACGGCATTCGTGAGAGCATTGACTGTAAATTCTCCCTGAGGAGTATTGGCTTGTTCTTGGTATATCCAGCTGTCGCCGCTCAGGGGAATAAAATACCGGAATTGAGCCATGCAGTATTGGAAGACATACCAGGTCGTGACGCCGCCCATGGAAAAGCCGCTGAAGGCACGTCCATCTCTGTTCGCATTGGTTCGGTATTTTTCGTCCACAAGAGGAATCACTAGCTGTGCGAGCTCATTCTGCACAAACTTCTTGCACAGGTTGTTGCTACCGGAATGATCATCTTCTGTATCTTCAACAGTCGCAACCGTGGAGTTCCAAGTCGGCGCCACCACGATGAAGGGCTCAACGTAACCGCTCTGGAACATGTTGTCGAGCACATTCTGATAGCCGGTAATATTGTTGGATTGAAAATAGATCTCGGGGCGGCCGTTTCCACCGTGCATCATATACAGAACATTATATTTCTTGTTGCTGGAATCATAGCCATAGGGCAGGTAGACATGGAAATATTTTTCCTCAACGCCGTTGTTGTAGGTTATTTTTTCCATGACACCCCTCTGGGTCGCATCTTCCTTATAACTTGCCGGATAGTCCGCCAGCGTAACGATGCCGGGACCTTCAAACACATAGTCTTCCTCGACAACTCTTTCTTTCTCCGTCGTCTCAGTAGTCGCGTCCGTCGGAACGGTCGTGGGCCCTTGGGTTTCGGTCGGGGCCACAGTCGGCGTCGCGCAACCAACCAACAGGGCCATGCAAAGCAGAACTGTAAGGATTTGCGTAATCAGCTTTTTTTTCATCATGATTTCCTCCCAATTTCATCTTTTTCTATTTCACGATAGGAACAACACATTTCTGGCATTATAGAGTTTGAAATCGACATAGGTCATTAGCCTATAATACCTTTTTCTTGTTGAAACCGTCAAGAAATTTCGCATAAAAGAATGACCATCCCGAATGATCCTGCTCCATTTAAAGGAAATGTGACTTGCGATTGATTTTTGCAAGTCGCATAATGCAGTTATGAAAGGTAAGGAACCACATACGCGCGGCGACAAAGTCGATTTTCTCGTCCTCTGCCACAAAGAAATGCACCTCCAAATGCTGGTTGGTATCCAACACTTGGGGTGCACATCATTTTGAACAGCAGTTCGTTTTGTCACTTACTCTTCTGTTAGTCCTGCCAGAACAGCGGCAACGCATTGTACAAATACTTCCTGCTAAAAACGTCCGTATGAAGCCCTTCTGGATAGGCACCGAAGAACATGTTTTCGCCAAATCGGAACATATCATTTTCCTGCATCGCATAAATCTGCGGGGCAAGATTGGAAATCGCAATATCCTGCGTGCCTGTGAAGCAGAAAATCTTGAAGTCATCAGCCGTGTAGCCCTGGCTGGTCACGGCATTCGCGAGCCCTGTGACTGTATACTCTCCCTGAGGAGTATTGGCTTGTTCTTGGTATATCCAGCTGTCGCCGCTCACGGGAAGGAAATACCGGAATTGCGCCAGGTCGTATTGGAAGACATACCAAGTCGTGACGCCGCCCATGGAAAATCCGCTGAAGGCACGTCCATCTCTGTTTGCATTGGTTCGGTAATTTCCGTCCACAAGAGGGAGCACATACTGCAAAAGCTCATTCTGCGCAAACATCTTTGTCAGGTTGCCGCTACCGGATTTATCATCATCTGTATCAGTATTAGTAATAACCGTAGAGTTCCATGTCGTCGCCACCACAATGAAGGGCTCGATTTCGCCGTTCTGGATCATGTTGTCGATTAAACTCTGTAAGGCGCTGACACTGCCGGGCTGCAGATAGACCTCGGGGCGGCCGTTTCCACCGTGCATCATGTACAGCACGTTGTATTTCCCGCTGCCGGACTCATAGCCATAGGGCAGGTAGATATGGAAATACTTTTCCTCAATACCGTTGTTGTAGGTTACTCTTTCGACGGTACCCTTTTGGGTCGCCTCTTCCTTATAGGAATTCGAATAGTCCGCCAGTGTCATGATGCCAGGACCTTCGAACACATAGTCTTCCTCGACGACTCTTTCTTTCGTCGTCTCAGTAGTCGCGTCCGTCGGAACGGTCGTGGGCCCTTGGGTTTCGGTCGGGGCCACAGTCGGTGTCGCACAGCCAACCAACAGGGCCAGGCAAAGCAGAACCGTAAAGAATTGCGTAATCAGCTTTTTTTTCATCATGATTTCCTCCCAATTTCATCTTTTACTATTCTGGTATGATGGTGCTATAAATGGACATTGATTTATAATACTTTTTCGAGTTGGAATTGTCAAGAAAACTCACACAGTTTTGGATGGAAAGATCGGGATAAAATAACATAAGAAAAAAGGCGATCCAGGATCAAGTTCCATTGGGTCAGTGGACAGATTGATGGGTGAAATTATACAAAACATACAAATAATCCGAACCCACTACCAAACGGTATCAGGTTCGGATTATTATGTTTTGTGGATATGAATAGTTCTGGTGTTGACCGATGCGTTACGGTTGTTTTCCGCCCGCACGCGGGTGCTTAGAACGATTGATTAAGATAAAACCGACGATGATGATGATCAGGATTACCAGAACGGCAATGATTATAATCATAAGAGTATTGTCGGGAGGCGTATTTGTTTCTGGAACAATGACACTTTTAGCTCCGAAAAAAACCGGCAGGGCATTGTACAAGTCGGTTATGCCGGCTTTCGAGGTGTTATGATCCATCTCAGGCTTGACGATCAGCGCGGTGTTCACACTATCTTCAAGAGCGCCGGATGCGATCCATTCGAAGTAGAAGGGCAGATGCCAGGTGTACGACGTATCCTTGGTTCCATTGCCATTGTACATGAAGCCGATGTCGTAACCGGCAAAGTCGGCTTGGATATCCTTTAAAGGCCGAACATTGACGTAACGTCCCATGCTGGCGGAGAAAACGCCGAAATAGCTGAAGATATCCAGATTGTTTTGGACGCCGGCAATATAAGTGCATCCGCCACCCGCGGAAAAACCAGCGATGGCTCGATGTGAGCGTGTCGCCTGAAGATTGGCGATGTCTTCAGCTTTGTCGGCGTAAGTTGAATACTTGCTCTCGACAAACGGGATGACATAGTTACGAAGTTCCAGCGCGAAACAATCCAGCAGCAAATCAATATCGCCGGGATTCTCAATTTTAACTTCATGCCCGCCAAACTGCCCGTCACGGTAGGCATGAGTCGGCATAACGACGATTATGGGCTCAATCAAGCCTTCGGCAATCATGTTATCCAGCAAATTTACGACGCCAGTCGTGGTCAGCCAGGCGTCTTCATTTGTCATGCCACCAGGTATCAGGTAGAGTACGTTGTACTGCGTGCCCGCTGCGGCGCCTTTTTCATACTCATAAGGCAGGTAGACATTCAACCGTTTCTGGGTGAAAACGTCGGTCAGCCCCAATTTCTCTTCAACGACATAGGCTCTGGTATCATAATCATGCGAAACCACAGTGCCTTGCTTGGCATTGGCTGCCAACCACTTCGGATCAACCTCAGTCGTTATGAAATTCGTTTCAGAAGCGCAGCGCGTACATTTGCCGTTAAGATAATCATGCGCGACCGGAACGCCACAGGCGGTACAAATCAAAGTTTTTTCATCATGAGTGACATGGGCGCATTCTGTGGTCTCCACAGCCATCGCCGGAACCACCAGAGCAAAAATCATGATCAACACAAAAATAACCGAGCCAAGCTTTTTTATCATGTTATCCTCCATCATTAAACCGCGTCTCAACCTCTTTGCGACCCAGTTTAGCACAAGACCCAGATGCAGACTTTGCACTATATGACATTAAATAAGGCATTAGATGACAATAGAAGCACAACAAACTTGCTATTTCTCAGGCAACTGCATATGATATGCGATGTAAAGCACGGCTGAAGCGGAAATCGTCGTGGTGGAAGAGTATGACATATGATGAATTTGAGAAACTGGATCACGGACGGCGCGACGAATCCCTTTTATGCGAGGAAAGAATTTGAAGTCAAAAAAGAGATTGCCTCGGCCTCGGCCAGGGTCTGTGGCTTGGGGCAGTTCGTATTTTGGCTGAATGGCCGAAAAGTGGACGACCACGAGCTGGATCCCGGCTGGACGGATTACCGGAAGCTGATCGAGTATGTGATCTTTGACGTAAAAAGTTATCTGATCCCTGGGAAAAATGTGATGGGTGCCGAGGTGGGCAACGGTTGGTTTCTGAAAAACGACGAGCACTACACTTTTCGTTTTCCGGCATTCATGCCGCCAAATCCCAATCCTTACCAGGCGTTTGGGGACAGCCTCGTCTTGGCGTTGGAATTGAAGATCGACTATACGGACGGGTCCAGCGACGTGATCCACGCCGACGACAGCTTTCGCGTGCAGCGGCATCCCGTGATCCAGAGCAATGTATACGGCTCCGAAACGATCGACGGCAGGCTGCGGCAGGACGGCTGGTCGGTAACGGGTTTTGATGATTCCAGCTGGGCAAAAGCCATGGTGCTGCCGGAGGCGGCAGCGCCAAAGGGCAAGATGATTGGCCAGTTCCAACCGCCGATCAAGGTCATCCGCAGTTACCCGGCACGGTTTCTGCACACAGTCAACGGCAGAGATATTTATGATCTCGGACAGAATATCTCCGGCATTCTGCAGTTTGAAGCAAAGGGAAAATCCGGAGACATGATCCGCGTCTATCCGGCAGAAAAGCTGGGCGAAAACGGGGACATCGATCAGGTGGCAAAAAACTGGATGACGATTGATTCGGTCTTCACCGGTATCATCGGTGAGGACGATGCATGGGAGACCTTTCGGATGAAGTTCGCCTATTTTGCCGGCAAGGTGATCGCTCTGGAAAAACGCGGCGAAGCGTTGGAAGTCCGAAATATCACAGGCGAGGCTATCTCCAGCGCTTGGGAAAAGAGCGGCAGCTTTACCTGCGACGATGAGCGGTACAATCAAATCTACAACATGATCGAAAAAACGGTGGAGGCCAACCTGCTCAGTGTTCACACCGACTGCCCGTCGATCGAACGCTTCGCGTGGCTGGAGCCGAACCATTTAATGGCTCCGGCCATTATGTACATGAAAGACGGCAGAAAGCTGTGGGAGAAATTTTTGCTCGATATGCGCATCGCGCAGCATCAGGCAGGAGATTCTTTTTCCGACCTTGAGGGAAATCAGGTCTATCCGGGGGCAGGACTGGTCCCGTCACAGTGCCCCTGCTATATCCCAAATGTTCTGACGGTACCGGGCATGGGCAGCTTTTATGATATCATCCCCTGGGGGAGCAGTTGCATCCTCGGAGCCCGGTGGCATTATCTCTTTTATGGAGACCGACGAATCATCGAGGAAAACTATGATACTGGGATGCGGTACCTGGAGCACTTGAAAACCAAGATGACGGCTGAGGGACTTATCAATCACGGCCTCGGAGACTGGGGCAACCCAGAGCACGAATTGGTGCGGGAGAACATCGAGACGGTTTTTCTCTACGCCGATGCGGTGACGCTGGCGTGGTTTGCGGAGATTTTGGGAAAGACCACCGATCAGGAAGATCTGCTGGCTTTTGCCAACGAGGTCAGAAGAAACTATAACGAAAAACTGCTCGTTCAGGACGAAACAGGAAAATGGTGCTACAGAAGCTGGGAGAAGAAGGACAAACTGGTTGTCACGCAGGCCTGCGAGGCACTCCCCTTGTATTGGGGTATGGTGCCTGAGGACAAGACACAGGATGTTGTTGATTGCTTTCGCAAAACCCTGATCGAAAAGCAGGCGCTTGTCGCCGGCGAAATCGGTCTTCCCTATATTATCCAGACAGCGGCAAAATATGGGATGAACGCTCTGATTGCGGAATTCATCACCCGCGAGGAACACCCCTCCTATTATGCATTTGTCAAAGACGGCTTAACCACCCTTGGCGAATCATGGGAACACAATCCCCGCAGCCATTGCCATGACATGTTGGGTCACATCATCGAGTGGTATTACAATGGGATCGCGGGGATTCAAGCAAAGACGCCAGGATTTACAGAGATCTCGATTTGCCCGTATCTGCCGGACGGCATGAACCGGTTCACCTGCACTTATGCCAGCGCCGCCGGCCCAATCAGTGTCGCCGTCAATCGGAACGGCGGGGATATCCAGCTGGAGGTCAAGGTTTCTAAAAAAATCATTTATCGGGTCGATACGACGGAACTCAAAAAAGCGCAACCATTGGGGTATATTACCATTTCGGAAAAAAGGGTCTGATACCGGACTGCATATTATCGTCAGAGAATGCCAGCTTTCCGGTAATGCGCCGGAGACAGGCTGACGCTGCTTTTGAATGCTTTTGTGAAACTGGAAGCGTCGCTGTAACCGACGAGCTCGGTGATTTTTTCAAAACTCAGATCCGTACGGATGACCAGCAGCTTGGCCTGTTCAATTCTTGTTTTACGCAGCAAATTCGTAAAGGTTTTGCCGGTGGTTTTTTTGATCAGCCTGCTTAAATGCTCTTCGCTGAAAAAATACTTGGCAGCCAGGGATTTCAGCGTGATCGTCCTGTAGTTCCGCTGAATTTCTTGCAGAATGGAGATCGGAGAATAGTTTTCTGGCAGATCCAGATACTTAGTCTTGACTTCGCCAAGAAAAATGATGTAGTGAAAAAGCTGATTGAAGATGTTTATCGCGAAATCACAGAAGATATCTTGGTCGCTGTAGCATTCCTGGGTCAGGTGCTTGATAATGCGCCTGATGATCACGCTGTTGTCCGTATGAATGAGCAGGCAATTTTCCTGCCCCTCCTGTAACAGGCAATGGCGCAGGAAGGCAGAAACCGCGTTACGCTGCGTCAGAAGTGAAAACGACGACGATTGAAGCGCGCTGGCGCGGACCATAATGTTGAACAGGATGGTGTCATTGTCAGCAATTTTGATTTTGTGGTCAATTCCCGGCGGGATGATGAGGCAGTCCCCCGCTTCCATGGTGTAAACCTGATCGGAAGTCTGATGTGTACAGCCGCCCTCCCAGACAAAGCAGACCTCGTAGAAATCATGGTGGTGCATATCAATGTTCAGCGAATTCAAATGCCGAACGATAAAACATTCGTAATTGTGTGGAAAGATTGTGGCTGAAGACAAGCAGACGTCGTCATCCAAAACAATCGAGTGGATCGCCAAATGATCGCAGAGCGCAATGAAGGCGGCATCTGAAATCGTGACAATATCGAGATCGATCGGAAACTGTGACGCGACCTCACCGATCGTGTTGTGCTCCATATAATATCGGATCGCGTTCGCATAGGCCGTGTGCGGGCTGTGTTCAACGTGCGTTTTTAAATAGTGCTCCATTTGAGCATAAGTTAAGGACTGTTTGATATACAAGGTGTCCCTGCTTTCTTTGAAACTGGAAGCGATGCAAAATATCAATTCGTACCTAATTATACATCAATTAAAAACGATATCCAATTTTTCGATTGTATGCTAAACTATCGACAGGAAAGATTCACTATGATAAACTATCGACAGAAAAGATTCACTATGATAGACTATCGTCAGTAAAGGATTCACAGAACGATTAACTAAGGTGAATTTTGATAACTGAGACTTAGTTCTGGCATCGGGAATATCGGACGAATTCCGTCTGATATATATAAATCATTTTATGAGGAGGTCATTAACAATGAAAACGAATCTGAAACTGATTGCAGCCATGTTGGTACTCTTGCTCGCGGTTGGCGCATTTGCCGCTTGCGGAGGCACCCCAGCAACGACAGTTGCACCGACCACCGCCCCGACCACTGCCGCCCCGACCACTGTCGCCCCGACGACAGGCGAAACTGCTGAGCGTGGTGAAATTCCGGCCACTTACACCAAAGTTAAAATGTACGATGGTACCTATGGCTTTGGCGATGCCTCAGTCACTGCCGCGATGAACGACGACGAAAGCAAGTTCTATCTCACATGGCTCGCGTTTGACGAAGAGCAGGTCCTGGAAGGCACAGTCGAGAATGGCATCTGCAAAGTATCATTTGACAAATCCGGCTTTATGGCTGGTGACTGCCAGCTGATCTATGACGATGCTATCAAGAGCACCGAGCCCTGGTTAACTCTGGGTTGATTGACGGATGAAATTAAATCAGAAAAGGATCAAGGCTAAAAAATGAAAAAGTTTCTAAAACTGCTTGTAGCCGTGTTGGCTCTTGTGCTCGCAGTAGGTGCGCTTTCAGCGTGCGATAGCAACGCAGTCAACCGCGCGGATTACAATATCCCGGATGAGTACACAAAAATCAAAATCTTCAACGGGACCTACAGTTTTGGCGACGCCGAGATCCAGGCCGCAATGAGCGACGACGAGAGTAAGTTCTATATTCAATACCTCTGCTTCGACGAGGATCAGGTACTCCAGGGCACCGTAAGTAACGGAAAATGCACGGTTACCTACGACCGCTTGGGATTTGTTTCCGGTAGACCGCAGCAGATTTATGACGACGCGCTCGCCAGTAGCGAGCCGTGGAGGACGCTGAAATAATTTCAGTGTAATGTATAGACGCGATTGCGAAGCTGCATCTAAATTAGAGGCAGCTTCGCAATCGTCAAATTATACGTTTTGGAGGAATGAATGGCACAAAGCAAGGAACTTCTGTTTGAAGCCCGGCAACTCTGTAAAAACTTTGGGCCGACAATCGCATTGAATCATGTTGATTTCAAGGTATACCGGGGACAGATCACCGGCCTGATCGGCGAAAATGGCTCGGGAAAATCCACAATCAGTGCCATTGCGGCCGGGATTCAGCCGGCCACCAGCGGGGAGATGTTCTTTCGGGGCAAACCCCATAAGCCCTCGACGATGATCGAGGGCATCAGTTGCGGCATTGGTATGATTGTGCAGGAGCAGGGAACAGTACCCGGTATTTCCATCGCCGAAAATATTTTTTTGGGCGGGGAAAGCAAGCTCGGCAAAATTCTGATCAGCCGCAGGCGCATGATACAGGAGAGTAAAAAAGTACTCGACAACATCGGCTTCATCGACGTGGATCCGGGTGCACCAATCGAGTCTTTGGATATGCAAGATCGCAAGTTGGTGGAAATCGCCAAAACGATGTATATGAATCCGGAAATGCTGGTGGTAGACGAGACGACCACGGCGTTAAGCCATCATGGTCGCGTCATCATCTATGATATTATGAAACGAATGCGCGATGAAAATAAAGCCGTCGTGTTCATCTCTCACGACCTTGAGGAACTGATGGAGATCTGCGACACGCTGACCGTCCTTCGAGACGGAAAGCTGATTGCTACGCTTGACAAGGCTGAATTCGACGAGGATCGGATCAAGCAGCATATGGTGGGTCGCGAGATGTCCGGTAATTACTATCGCAGTGACTTCGGCACCCCTGTAAGCGATGAGGTCGTCATGAAGGTTAACGATCTGACCACTGGCTTTGGGATGCTGATGAATTTTTCCATGGAGCTCCACAAGGGAGAAATCCTGGGTATCGGGGGCTTGAGCCATTGCGGCATGCACGAGTTGGGCAAGGCAATCTTTGGCGAAACGCCAGTCATCCGCGGTGAGGTCATCGATATGGCCAGCGGAACCAGGATTAAAAGCGCAAAATGTGCGCGCAAGTACGGTTACGGCTATGTCTCAAAGGACCGCGACAAAGAAGCGCTGATCCTGACGCAGAGCATCGAGGATAACATTCTCATCGCCGGTTATGACAAAATCCAAAAGGGCCCTTTCCTTTTGCCGAGGGCAAAAAAGGAATATGTCGGTAAACAAATCCGGAATCTGAGTATTAAATGCTCGTCGCCGAAACAGGATGTGCAATATCTCTCGGGTGGAAACAAGCAAAAGGTTGTCTTCGGCAAATGGGTTGGCAGAAATTGCGACATCCTGATTTTGGACTGCCCGACTCGCGGTGTCGATGTCGGCGTGAAAGCGGCGATGTACCATCTGATTGCGGAGATGAAACGCAGCGGCACCTCTATTGTGATGATATCGGAGGAGCTGACGGAACTTATTGGTATGTGCGACCGTCTCCTGATTCTGAAGGACGGCGAACAAACTGGTGAGTTTTTTCGTAACAGAGAGCTAAGCGAGAGCCAGATCATCAACGTGATGATCTGACCGGTGAAAGAGGAAGCATTATGACGGAAACAGAATCATTTGCAGCGATCAAACCAAAGCGCGACGTGGCGCGGCTGATCGGCAGTTTAGCACCTTATGTTGGGCTTGTGATCATTATTGTCTTATTTCAGATCCTGACCGAGGGGAAGCTTTTGCGTGAGACGAACCTGCAGTCAATGATGAACAATGTGATTATCACGGCGTTGTGCGCAATAGGTGCGGTGTTTGTCTTTGCGTCAGGATTTTTTGATATGTCCATCGGTGCGAGCATAAGCCTTTCTGCCGTGCTCGGCGCAATGGCGATCGTGTCTTCAGGCAGCCTGATCATGGGATTGATTGCCACCTTGGTTTCAGCGCTTTTGCTGGGGATACTGAAAGGCCTGCTGGCGGCATTTGTCAATGTGCCGTTCTTTATATTTACGATCATTTTAGCATTGATCATCTCGGCACTTAGTACTGTCATTATGGGCGATGCGTTTATTCTTTTGGACGATGTTTCCAACAAATATATCATTCCCCAAATCAGCGTACAAATCATTACGATTATAAATTTTGCGTCACTGGTCGCATTTTTCGCCTTCTGTCTGTTACTGTTCAATTATACGCCCATTGGGTTAAAGGCGAAAAATTTGGGCGGAAACATCATTTCTGCGAGGCAAAGCGGAATAGACTTGAAAAAGACCACCTTCACCGTTTTTCTGATCAGCTCGCTGGGCATTGCGCTGGCCGCGTTCCTGCTCCTGATCCGGTTTCGCTCGGTCAGCAGCGGCACGGCCGCGACGGTGAGTAACGACGTCATGGTCGCGCTGGTTGTCGGCGGTATGCCGCTCTCTGGTGGCGCGCGCTCGAAAATCAGCGCAGGCCTGGTGGGTGCGGCAACAATCACAGTTCTGAACAGCGGCCTGGCAATTCTCGGACTTACTGCAGGAGAGATACAGCTTTTCCGCGGCATTATATTCATTGTTGTCGTGCTGGTCGCAAGCCTGAGCTATAGAGGCAAATTACTGCCTAGATAAGGTCACAAATAAATCAATGGAGGGAAAGAAAATGAAGAAACTGATCACCATGTTCATTGTCTTGGTCATGACCGTATCCATGCTGGCCGCATGCGGCACACCGGGCAGCGAAACCTCGACCGGCAGCACAGTGAATGCTGAGAACTATGCCTATGACAAAACCTGGCCAGCGGAGACCTTAAAAATCGGCGTTGAGATCTTCAACCCGACGGACGACACTTGGCTTCGTGTCAAGGACTACTACGATTATCTGGCATCCATTTTCAACATCGAATTCATCTATTCGGAAGCAATCAGCTCGCCGGAGCAGGAGTTTGCTTTCATTAACTCCATGGCCGCCGCAGGTGCTAAAGGCATCTATGCCTATTACAACGCGTCCGGACCTTCAGCGATTATGGAGGCAACGAGACTCGGAATGTACTACGTGGGTATTATCGATTATTATGATAGGTTCCTTGACAATGAATTCTATGTAGGCGGCTATACATTCACCGGCGCAGACGGGAAGAATGGCGACTACACCGCTGGTTACGAACTGGGCTATAACCTGGCAAATCAGGGCGTGAAGCACATCGTGTACGGTAGCGGCGAGACCAAGGTCGCTATGTTCAAAGAGCGTGCTGAAGGCTTCTATGCTGGCGTTGCCGCCGCACAGGCCGAAGGCTCTACCGCTCGTTTCGATAAGGAGAAGGACGTCATTGGCGGATGGCCTGATCTCCCGGGCTTTGCTCCTCTGCAGACGGCGGCGATTTCTGCCGATTACGACGCAGTCGGCTCCGCGACGGACATCGCTTATTGGTTCCAGCCCGTGAAGGCTGCCAACAAGCAGATGAAGATGGCCTGCATCGGTTCGGTTGGCGAATCATACAAACCTTATTTTGAGAGCGGCGTTATTTCAACGATCGTCTATGACGCACCGGAGTTTGTTCACGGAGCGCCCATGATCATGCTGATCAACTGCGCAACGGGTTATTCCAATCTCTCCAAGAATGAGGACGGCACGCCACGCCTGCAGCACGTTTATCGCTGGACCGTAAATTCTAATGAATTGTTCCTTGAGATCTATAACAAGCATGCTTCGGGCGAGTTTTATGTCAGCAAAGAAGACACGGCCAAGCTGTTCGGCGGACTTAATGCGAACGCTTCCTTGGATATGATGAATCAGGTCTATGACATCACGATGGCACAGGCCTTGGGCAAATAATCCTATGGAGGAAGACTAATATGAAAGTCGGGAAAATCGCCAAAAACGTCGGTTTGACAATCATGCTTCCGGCCATTGCATATCTCTTTTTCTTCATTTTATGCAATGCCACCGGAAATCCGAACTTCGGCGTCGGCGGTGACCTGGGCGTAATTATCTATGGTGCAGTTTATGCCACGCTGATTGCAGAAGCCATGAGTATCAATCTCCAGACCGGTCGGTTTGACTTCGCGATGGGCGCAACTTTTGTACTGGCCGTAATTACTGGCGGCCTCGTGGTGCAGGCGCTGAACCTCGGGCCGGTCTTGATGATACTGGTTATCATGGTGATGGGCATTCTCATCGGCATTATTTCGGGCATCGTTTATGTTACCCTGTCGCTTCCTCCCATGGTGGTTTCCATCGGGCTGGCGATGATTTACGAGGCTGTTGGGTATATGATTTCCGATAAGGGCATCGACCTGAACATCTATAGTGAATCGAATAACGTTTTGATTTTTGCTCAATTTCCTTACAACCTAATTGTCATGGCGATTGTGCTGGTCGGATTGGTCATTTTTTACGACTACATGAAGGTCGGGTACAACCGAAAGGCGCTGCAGGGCGGTCAAAAAATTGCCGTCGATGTTGGTATCAACGAGAAGAGAAATGCCATTTGGTGTTACGCAATCGCTGGCGCGCTTCTTGCCCTCGCGGCCGTCGTTTACCTGAGCAAGTTCGGAAAGATCCCACCTTCAACAGGGCTTGGATCTGCCAAATATTTCATGAGCGCATTTTTGCCAATGTTTATCGGCGCGCTTCTTGCCAAATACTCGTCGTTGCCAATCGCGATCTTCATGGGCGGCATCGTACAAGCCTGTCTGGATTCGGGGATGGCGCAACTAAACGTATCGACATCCCTGACCACGGTAATCAACGGCCTGATTGTCTGCGCGTTCTTGGTTTATTCCTCCAATATTTACAAAATAGAAGAGATCGAAATGTTTAAAAGAAAGCTCATTCGTGCAGACTCTGCTAGGAAGTAGAAACTGCGGCCGACGCTACACAGCGTCGGCCGCAGCTACGTTTATCGCAACTTGAAGGAGTATCAAAGAGATGTTAAAAAGAAAGATCATAACTGTCCTGATCTCGGCGATTATATTTGTTACGTTACTGGCGGGATGCAGTAGTACAGTCACTGAAACATCACAGGCACCAGAAACAACGAAGCAGATTGTGCCTGTGGCAATCGAATTCCCTGAGGCTTCCGCCGAGTATACCAAAGCAAAGACTTTCTATGGCTATTACATTCTGCAGGACAGCGACGTTGTTTTTGCGATGAATGAAGAAGAAACCCGATTCTGTGTCAAATTTAACGCCTTCGCCGGACATCGAGAAATGGTCCTGGAGGGCGGGGTAAAGGACGGTGCCTGCACCGTGGACCCTGAATTTAATGGATTATTTGGCGAAGATGTCCAAATGATGTATGAGGACGCCATGGCAGAAGAAATGCCTTGGGTGCCCATCAAACGCGACTGACGATTGGCTCATGGAGAACAATTTCAGAAAGAATAATCAGAGAGAAAAAGGGAGGCATTTATCATGTACAAGAAAATGATGACAACCTTGATGGCAATGGTATTGTGCATTGCGTTACTGGCAGGATGCGGCGGCACAGCTACGCAGACTCAGACCCAGGCTACGACGCCGGTGGTTACTGTGCCCACGGAAGCTGACTACGCAAGAATGATTACGGAGATTCCGGCGAATGCGGATATCGACACGATCATCAAACTGGAAAATCGGAACTTCAAACACATCCAGGCGATGAAGCCGATCTTTGATGCGGATTCGTATTCGGCCTATAGTAAAGCGGTCACGAAGCTGAAGAAGGACAAGACGATGGAAGCCGCCGAAGCAGCGACTGCGGCCAGAAAGAGCCTTGTTCAGACAGATACCGTAGCGGATCGGATCTGGTTCATCTGGGACGGTACGACGATGCCGCTTCTCGACGGTGAAAATTTAAGTGAAGATGCTATAGATGAATCTCAGATGTTTGGTTACGGCTTTGAGCCCTTGTTAATCAAATATATGGTCGAGGATCAATCGAAGTGCAAGGGTAACATTATCGCGGTTTCCGGCGGCGGCATGCTCGTCTGGTCGAACGGCGCGGAAGGGTATCCGGCGGCGGGTGTGTTTAATGATTTAGGTTATAACTACTTCCTGCTGCAAAGAAGAGTCGGACCGTATTCCAACGAAGATATCTTCATGGACTATCAGAGGGCAGTTCGCGTCGTCAAGTATCATGCGGCGAAAGAAAACTACGGCGGTCAAGATATGTATGCGGCGCTCGGCTGGTCCGGCGGCGGCAGCACAATTCTCGGCGGTTCAGTGAATGAGCTGTATGGCGACCTGAATCCGACGAAATACGACAAAGAGTATGTCCCGGACGAGATCGACGCGATCTCCAGTGATCTGGATGTTGAGCTTGTCCTCTATGGCGCGGCCAGTGGCTTAGCAGGCACGGAAAATAAACATTTGCCGGCATTTTATATCTGCGTCGGTTCCGAGGATGGCGAGGGTCCTGTACACTCAACGAATCTGTATAATGATGCGATTGCGCTTGGCCTTCCCGCAATGCTGAATATCATTGAAGGCGCGCCACACGGCTTCGGCGTTGGTCTCCCGCCGGCAAACGGAATGACTCCGGGAACGGAACTTTGGCCCGCTCAGGCTGATAAATTCATGCAGGCAAATTTGGGATTCCAGACGAACAGGTAAACTGTGAAGGAGGCATTTGTCATGATCAAAAAATTGATTGCAATTTTGATGACAACGGTAATGTGCATTGCGTTACTGGCAGGATGCGGCGGCACAACCACCACGCAGACCCAAGAAACGACGCCGGTGGTCACTGTGCCCACGGAGGCCGACTACGCGAGGCTGATGACAGAAATTCCGGCGAATGCGGATATCGATACGATTGTCATACTCGAGAATCGGAACTTCAAACACATCCAGGCGATGAAAGTTATCTTTGACGCGGATTCGTATTCGATCTACAGCAAAGCAGTCACCAAGATGAAGAAGGACATGGCGATGGAGGCCGCGGATGCAGCGATTGCGGCCAGAAAGAGCCTTGTTCAGACCGAAACCGTGGCGGATCGCTTCTGGTTCATCTGGGACGGTACGACGATGCCAATTGTCGACGGAGAAACCTTTACCGAAGAAGCTCTGGATGAATCCCAGATGTTCGGTTACGGCTTTGAGCCCTTTGGCATTAAATATCTGGTCGAGGATCAATCGAAGTGCAAAGGTAACATTATCGCGTGTTCCGGCGGCGCATTCCTCGTATGGTCTAACGGCTCGGAAGGGTATCCGGCAGCGAAAGTTTTCAATGATATGGGATACAATTACTTCCTGCTGCAAAGAAGAGTCGGGCCGTATTCCGAGCAAGATGTATTCATGGACTACCAACGTTTTGTCCGTCTCGTGAAATATCATGCGGAGAAAGAGAACTATGGCGGTCAGGACATGTATGCAGCGCTCGGTTGGTCCGGTGGTGCCGGAACATTCCTGGGTGGCGTGATCAACGAATTGTATGGTGACCTGAACCCAACGAAATTTGATGCAGAGTATGTCCCGGATGAAATCGACGCGATCTCCAGCGATGTTGATGTAGCGCTGGTTTTATATGGCACAGGCGAGGGTCGAGGGATTACATCTGCAGAGGATAACAAGCATTTGCCCGCCTTCTATATTTGTGTTGGCTCCGATGACGGAGATGGACCGATGCTTTCGACAGCAATGTACAACAAGGCGCTGGAGCTTGGTCTTCCCGCAAAGCTGAATATCATAGAAGGTGCGCAGCATGGTTTCGGCGTCGGTCTCCCACCGGCATCTGGGCAGGCTCCGGGAACGGAACTTTGGCCCGCTGAGGCCGATGAATTCATGCAGGCAAATCTGGGATTCCAGAAGAACAGGTAAAACTGAGAAGGAGACAATTATCATGATCAAAAGAACGATTGCGGTTTTGATGATAATGTTGTTGTGCTTTGCGTTACTGGTCGGATGCGGTAGCACAGCCACGCAGACTCAGACCCAGGCAACAACGCCGGAGGTCACTGGACCCACGGAGGCCGAATACGCGAGGCTGATTACGGAGATTCCGGCGAATGCGGATATCGACACGATCATCAATCTGGAGAACCGGAATTTCAAGCACATTCAGGCGATGAAGCCGATCTTTGACGCGGATTCGTATTCGATCTACAGCAAAGCGGTTACAAAGCTGAAAAAGGACATGACGACGGAGGCCGCTGATGCTGCGATTGCAGCCAGAAAGAGCCTTGTTCAGACAGATACCGTCGCCGATCGAATCTGGTTCATCTGGGACGGTACGACGATGCCGATGATTGACGGCGAAAACTTAAGCGAAGAAGAGCTGGATAAATCCCAGATGTTCGGTTACGGCTATGAGCCCATCGTGATCAAATATCTGCTGGACGACCCTTCTAAAGCCAAGGGTAACATTGTCTCGGTTTCCGGCGGCGGCATGCTCGTATGGTCGAACGGCTCGGAAGGGTATCCGGCCGCTAAAGTATTCAACGAGTTGGGATACAATTACTTTCTTCTGCAGAGAAGAGTCGGGCCATATGCCAACGAAGATATCTTCATGGACTTCCAGCGAGCGATTCGTGTGGTCCGATATCATGCCGAAAAAGAGGGCTACGGACATACCGATATGATCGCGGGACTCGGCTGGTCCGGCGGCGGTGGTACACTCATGGGCGCGGTCAACTACCTCTATGGGGATGTGCAGCCGACGATCTACGATACGGACTATGTACCGGATGAGATTGACGCTGTATCGGCGGACTTGGACTTTGCAATGCCCATTTACGGTGGTAATTTGGCCAATAATTCCGGCAATACGAACCTGCCGGCGTTCTACATTGTGCACGGCACAGCTGATAACGTTGTAGATCCGCAGATGTCCGTGAATATGTATGAAGCGGTGAAAGATTTGGTCCCAGCACAACTGAATCTGATCGAGGGTGCAGCACACGGCTTCGGCGTCGGACTTGCGCCGGCGACCGGTCAAGCTCCGGGAACCGAACTTTGGCCTGCTGCGGCGGATGCGTTCATGCAGCAAAACTATGGGCATTCCGGAAACTGATAGCTCACATTAATTCAACCCCTGTCTAATGAAATGCACCCCCAATGTTGGATACAAACCAACATTGGGGGTGCATTATTTATGAAGTCTGCTCGGGTTACTGTATATGCTCCTCGAGATATTCAAGCGTCATCTCAAGCGCTATGCCGGAGTAGGGCTGGCCGAACCCATGGCCCTGACCTGGGAAAACTTCAAGGTGTGCGGATTCATATACCTCGACAGCACGCTCCGAGTAGGACAGCGGCACCAGGGTATCTTTATCGCCGTGAAAAATCAGCACGTCTTTCTTATAGTTGCCGATATGCTCATAAACATCGTAATCCCACATGTCCTCATAATATTTATGGCCAATTTCCAGGCCCATAAACTTTACGGTGGCTCCGATTTCATCCAGGGAAGCGTACGCCTCGTGCATATCATCGCGGATAACAAACGCCGGGAAATGTACGACCAGACCCGCAATATCATCCGGTCGTGACGCAGCTGCAAGAGCGGCTACAGCGCCACCCTGGCTACCACCGAAAAGGAACAGGTTTTTTGTGTCGACAAGGCTGTTTCCCATCAACTCATCGATAACATCGTTCAAGTCCGCCACTTCAGTTAAAACAGACATTTCCGTTGTTTTGCCACTGCTTCTGCTTTTTGCTGAACCGCCGCAAAAATCAAAGGAGTATGTGATATACCCTTTGACAGCAAGTTCCGCGGCAATCTTCTCTCCTTGTTCACCTGTGCCGTTATAACCGTGAGAAAGAATCACGGTGGGTAGCTTACCCGCTGCATCTTTGGGGACAAACAACGTGCCATAGATCGACTTGTCGCCAACTGTAACGATAAGCTCCTCTGATCGATACGTTAATTCAGCCTCAGAGCTAACTGTTGCAGTCTGACTGGTGTTCTCAACTGTGATACTGGGGGTGGTCGCGGCAGTGCAACCCACAAACATAGTTGCCAGCAGCAAAACCACCAAAACAATTGCGGTGCTCTTCACCATTTTCATAGTCATACCTCCTACGAGCATCTAAGTTGAATATCAGTCAAGATTGAAAAGCACATCTCTTGCGTTGTAGAGATAGAAGGGGAAGTACAGGTCGTTGTGATTGAACTCTGAGCAGGTATAATAGAAGTTGTTTTCGTTCACGTCCAGCCCATAAGAGAATGTATCTTTCTGCTCATAAAAATACTTCATCTGAGGTCTCATGCTCGCTGCATCATTTTTACCGCCGGATGCCGCAAACAGGAAGAACGGAAGATCCGGATGTGCGTCGATGGTTTCCTTGAGATACAGGAAGGCCGATTCATTGGTCATTTCGGTGCTCAGGGGGGCGTCTTCCGCACGAGCGGTAGCGCTCATCGGCATAAACCAATGGAAGTACTCAATATTTCTGTGGAACATATAGAAAGTGCACACGGAGCCTCTGGAGTAACCCGCCCATGCGCGGTGATCTCTGGTCGCTTTAATGCCTTCCTCGGTGAAATCCTCATTGTAGACGTTAAACTGGCTTTCCACTGCCGGGATCAAATCCTCGACAACTTCTCTGTCATAGTTGGCCGGGATGCCTTCATATCTTCCGTCGCCTGCCGGATTGTCGCCAGGTGTAACGTATTCATTCTCGTCATATTCCAGATAGTAGGTCGGGCAGACGATAATGACGGGTTCCATGAGCTGATGATCCGGATCGAACATATTGTCAAAAAGGTACATAACATTTGAAGACTTCATGACATGGTCGAAAAATTCATTGGGTGAGCCCTGATGGCCATGCTGGAAATAAATGACGTTGTATTTTTTGCTCTTGTCATTTGCGTCATAGCCGTACGGAAGATAGACGCGGGCAAATTTATCATACGTGATACCGTTTTCATAGACATCGGTTGTATAACGGACGACCACGTCAGTCCCTTTATGCGCCGTATCATAAGTGTTATACGCGTCCGGGAGCAAGGTGAATTCCAACGGGAAGTCCAACACATCCGGCGTCGTAATCGTCTTAAATGCGGTGAAATCAGGACCACTGGCGATCGTTGTTTCTGTGGAATCTCCTGTTTGTGACGGTTGACTTGCGGTAGTCTGGCTGGTTGGGTTTCCGCCACATGCGGCCAGAAGCCCTGTGCACATTGTCAGAATGATGAGAATGCATAATAATTTTTTCATTTTCATTGATCCCTCCATTTGATTTATACCCGAGTCTTTTGACCCATTACATTATATTATACAATAGCCATTTTTTATAGAGGTTGTTTATATTTGACAAATAATACGGTCATACATGATTTAATTTATGAAACGTGCGATTTAACAAAAAAGCCAGATACCGTTGAGGTATCTGGCTTTTTAGCAGCACGCGCGTCTGCAGTTGGCGGAGAAGGCGGGATTCGAACCCGCGCGCCCATTCCTGGACAACTCGATTTCGAATCGAGCTCGTTATGACCACTTCGATACTTCTCCGTGTCGGTGGCTAGCGGTTACCTTGGCATTATAGCCGAGGAGCACAGTCTCGTCAATCGCCTGTCGAAGCTTAAGGCAGCAATTTAAAGCGATGCTTGTGTTTTAGGTGCAGGTCTAAAAAAACTTTAGACAGCCGGATGCCGTCGCGGTCGAAGGGCAGGCCGATGATGCCGGCAAAACTGATTTTGCGAATGGCATCGTCGATCGGACGGCGGGGGATGGCCGGGTCGGCCGGGTTGGGGTTGAATGTGCCGCTGGCCAGCTCGAAGGGGTGGTCGGAGCTGGTCAATTCGTAGCAAATCGCCAGGTCCGGCTGCTGGCGGTTGTCAGCGATGACGAAGGCGGAAAAGTAGATCAGCAGCGTCTGGGTATCCCACAGTTCGACGCGGCGGATGGCGCTGCTGTAGGCGAGGTAGAGCCGGGCTTTGTCCGGCTGCAGGCGGCAGTGGGTACCGATGGTGGCTGTGAATACCCAGTTCTGGTAAATCTGGCGGTCTTTGGGCTTGAGTTGACGCCAGATCGGGTGTCCGGCAGCGGGATCATTAAAGGCCAAATAAATTTGCTGACAACAACGATTGCGGACTGGGTCGGGTAGACCTGGCAGATTGAGGAAACGATGCAGCATCTCGATCTGCAACTCAGGTGCGGTCAGCTCGAGGGTATCCCCAAATAGTTTGTGATTGTCCTGAAAAACGGCAACGTCGCCGCCCAGAAAAATGGCCGCGAGCAAGGCGACGCCAAAGGGCAGATCGCCTTCGATCTGATACTGATCGATCAGGCGATCGGGATAGATGCCCTTGCTGATCGCATAATTCGCCAGCCGCTGGACGAACTGGCGCGCGTCAGGCCGCTCGATGCCGCTGATCAGCGGCGGTTCAGCGGGGTATCCGGCGGTCTGCGCCTTGATCTCGAGAATGCGGCAGAGAATGGCCAGCGCTTGCGCGATCGGCGGGCAGGGGTAGTGCAACTGGAAGGCCAGCCAGCCGCTCAGATAAAGGCTGTGGCAGGCTCGTTCGCGAATGATCAAGGTCAGACGATCGGCCAGAACGGCGGCCTGGCGGCTGGCGCTCTTGTCGGGCGCTATTGCCCTGGTCAGGGTGGCCAAAAGCGGGAAGATCAGCCCGAGCTCGCGGCTGGACAGGTTGTGAGCCAGCGCAATAACCGCGGTGCTATCGGCCGCGGCGTCGAGTTTTTCGGCCAGATCAGCCAGTCCATGATGGTCGGGCGTCCGCACCTGCTCCTGCGGCAGCGGCAACGTCTGGCGGATTTCATTCAGCTTGGCAGCCATCCTTTGCCCCGGCACTTGGGCTTCGTCAGCATTATCAGCCGACGGAAACCAGTCAGACAACGACCGCTTGGGATTTTCCGGTGAAGGTGTCATCCGTCGAAGCGAGCGGCTTGCCCCTGCGTTTGCCGCAGAGCGGCCGGCAAGGCATCGACGGCATCGCGAATCTCGGCGGTGGTGCGCGCCAGGCGTTCGGCCAGTTCGGACAGGCCGGTGTCAAAGGTGACCAGGGTTTGACGGACATATTGTGACGAGGCCTGGGTGAACTCACCCATAGAAGTGTCAAGCGTGGTATTGAGCGTGGCCAGCTGCTGGCCAATCGCGCTGGAGTGTTCGGCAATGTCGGCCGTTTCCTTGCGGACCAGGCCCAACATTTCCTTCATCGCCGTCAGATAGTCGCCGGCGCTGGTTTGCTGGTCGCCGGCGGTTTTGCGAGCGGCATTCATCGATTGAATCGACTCGACGACAATGCCGCTCAGCAGCTCGCCGTAGCGGTCCATCTTCTGACCCAGATTGTCAATGTTACTGGACAGACCTTGCTCGTTGCCTTGAAAAAGGCCGGCCATCTGGCTGGTGGCGGCCGCCAACGCCTTGATCTGCGCGTCAACCTGCGTAAAGTCGGCAGTCAGCTGATTGCGGGCCTGGGCCATTTGCTGCAGCGCTTGGCGCGAATCGGCCAGCAGCCCTTCGGACTGCTCGCGTGTCGTATCCATCGCGCGCATAGCAACTTCAATGTAATCTTTGACGTTGCTCATCAGGCCACCCATCAGCTCGATTTCCTTATTGAGCGGCTGGAGATGCTCGGCCAGATCGGTCGACAGCGCTGTCGCAAAGCGAATGGCCAGCTCCTGCATACCCCGCTCCTGACGGCTGGTCAGTTCGCCAGCCAGATTGCTCAGCGTCGTGGTCGCTTGCTGGATCGAGGGCGCGACATTGCTCAGCAGCACCTGCTCGATGCTGCGGCAAATGCCGTCGGCCATATCACTCTCGGCCAGCCGTTTGGTGGTGGCATTGAATTCCTCCAGAGAGCTGTGCATCTGACGGTCATAAACCATGAATTTGTCGATCAGCAGAGCCAGGCCAGCCTGGTCATTAAAGACCGGCAGCTTGGTTTCCAGACTCGAATAAAGTTTTTGCAGCCAACGGTTGAGGATTTGACGGGTTTGATGCGCGCTGGCAGCCGCCAGGAGGGCACCGGCCAGACCAACGACGAGGGGCAGCAACACAAGGCCGAGGCTCAAGTCGGCTATTTTAACCGGGATAGCCGACTGCATCAGCAAGGCGATCAGGGCATCCAACAGCCCGACAGCCATCAACCCAGCAGCCGCGCGGTAATTGAGACGGTTCAAACGAGAAGCGCCAAACAGGGTGTCCGGATGCAGATTACTAGCCGGATCGGGCAGCCAGCGACCCTGATACAGCTCCTTGCATTGGATAACCATCGATTCGAACGCGTTGTTAAACGATGTCGCTGGGCTGCGAGAAAACGCGTCCTTGACGGCTGTCAGGTTGTTAATGGTGCGTCCCGACAAGTCATTCATCTGTTCGATCAGCGGGCTGATTAAACGGCCGGCTTTTCGCAGCATCAAACGGTTGCCCAACAGATAGAACAGCGTCAGGATGGCCAGCAACAGTGGAACGAACCCGGAAACCAGCCAGTGCAGAATCTCGAGATCCCAGAATTTAGTGATCAGAAAGTCCATTTGTGCCTCCTGTAAAATCGAATGTTGATCAAGGATTGAGGGCAAGTAATTCAGTCAAAGTGAACAGTCCGTCTTTGCGAATCAGCACATCGTCAAACCAGATTTCGCCGCCGCCATATTCCGGCCGCTGGATCTGGACCAGATCCCAGTGAATCGTGGAGTCATTGCCATTGGGCGCCTCGTCGTAGCAGGCTCCAGGGGTGAAGTGGAAGGAACCGCAGATTTTTTCGTCAAACAGCGTATTGCAGAAGGGCTCGCGAATCAGCGGGTGAAATCCGAGGGCAAATTCGCCGATGTAGCGAGCGCCAGGATCGCTGTCCAGAATTTTATCCAGCGTTTCCTGCTCCTGATCGGCGGTGGCCTTGATAATCTTGCCGTTTTCAAATGCAAAGCGGATGCCGGTAAAGGTCCTGCTCCAGTAGATCGAGGGGGTGTTGAAGCTGATGTGGCCTTGCACCGAGTCGCGAACCGGTGCCGTGAAGCATTCGCCGTCGGGGATGTTGTATTCGCCGCAGCAGGGAATGGCGGGAATGCCGCGAATCGAGAAGGAGAGGTCGGTGCCAGGCCCGATGATCCTGACGCGATCGGTCTGTTCCATCAACTGCTTGAGCTGGGCCGCGTTCTGTTTCATGGCCTGATAATCAACACCAGCGGCTGCCAGGACAAAATCAAAGTAACTGCTAAAAGACTGACCCAGCCGCTGTGCCTGGCCAGGCGTCGGGTATTCGAACAGAACCCAGCGGCGATGGTTGATGACCAGATCCTTGAGCGGTTTGCCCGCGCGGGCGCTCATCTGAAGAACTTGCGGCGGGATGCCGGCCAGTTCCTGATCATTGGGGTATGCCCGGATAACAATGTCGCCAACCAGGTTTTGGTACTGACGGACACCGATCTGACACCTGTCGGCCAAGAAGGCCTGCGCTGAGGCATCTTCCGGGTCGAGCAACTCTAAAAGCTGCCGCGTGATTTCCTGGCTGGTCAGATCAACCTGCGCAAAAGCCCCGATCTTACGGGCTTCGCTGAGGATTGCCTTTATCAGCGGGATTGCGGCGATATCCGCCGTAATATGAAAGGCCTCACCCTTTTGAATCATCATCGAATGGGTCAACATGAGACGGGCCAATTGTTCCAGTCGGGGGTCGCGCATGTTTATGCCTCCGGTCTGATCTTTTTCTCGATATCATTATATCAGACTGGCTGGCAAGTTCTTTTAACAAATTTCTTACAATATAAAGTGCTCCAGAGCTTCGGCCAGCGTTCTGCTGTCTTCAACCGGTAAAACAGTCGTTTCAGGCAGGATTTTGCGAATCAGGCCGGTCAGCACCTTGCCCGGGCCGAACTCGACGAAAGCGGTGCAGCCGTCTTGAGCAAGATTGGCGACCTCGGTGGTCCAGCGCACCGGGCTGCACATGTGTTGGTAAAGGTATGATGACCAATCCGTCATATCCATGAGCTTGCCGCCGGTGGTGTTGGTGTAGAAGGGTGCCGAAGGCACATGAAAAGTCATCTGGCGGGCGAATTCGGCCAGCTGCCGGGCGGCCGAGTCCATCAAAGGCGTGTGGAAGGCGCCGCTGACATTGAGGCGGCGAATTTTGCGGGCACCAGCCGCGGTCAGCGCCTCGACACAGGCGGCCGTCGGCGCTTCCAGGCCGGCGATGACGATTTGGCCAGGGCTATTGAAATTGACGGCAAAGACCTGACCGGCATACTGCGGCTGCGCCACAACGGCCAGCAATGGCTCGTCATCCATGCCCATCACCGCGTACATCGCGCCGGGCGTCTGATCGGAGGCCGTCTGCATCAGCCGTGAACGCTCCTGCACCAGCGTCAGCAGGTCAGGCAGCGTCAGCACGCCGGCGGCCCCCAGGGCACTGTATTCGCCCAGCGAGAAGCCGGCGAAGGCCAGCGGCGGCAGATTGCCTGCCTCGGCCTTGAATGCCGCCCAGGCCGCCAGGCTCATTGTCACGATCGACAACTGGGCGAAACGGGTCTGCGCCAGTTGTTCTTCGTCCAGTGAAAGGACATCAAAACCGAGATGATCGGCCGCCTCGGTGTAGACCGCGCGCGCCGCCGCGCTCTGGGCACAAAGATCCTGCCCCATGCCGACCTTCTGCGCCCCCTGACCTGAAAAGACACAAGCAATCATGTTAGTTGACCTTCCTTCTTGACAAACTGACTGGCAAAAGCTATTATTGATTTGTATTTTGATCATCAAAATATTTGATACACGAATAATAAACCTGCTATTACAATAGATGATTTTGCTCGAAAAATCAAGCGCGGAGGCTCCAAATGCACAACCTAAGAATATGCGGTACCGGTAATTACCTGCCTGAATTGGTGGTTACCAATCAAATGATGTCCAAAATTGTCGAAACCAGCGATGAATGGATCACCTCGCGGACCGGTATCTGCGAGCGCCGCTTTTCCAGTGGCGAACCCACCTGGTTCATGGCCGCCGAGGCCGCCCGCAAAGCCATCGCCGTGGCCGGCATTGATCCGATGCAAATCAGCACGATCATCGTGACCACCGTCACGCCGGATTACTACACCCCCTCGACCGCCTGCATTGTTCAGGCTGAAATTGGTGCCGACAAGGCCTTTTGCTTTGATATGAACGCCGCCTGTTCGGGCTTTGTCTATGCCCTGGATCTGGCCGCGCGCTACCTTGACTCGCCAGACAACCAGTATGTGCTGGTCATCTCGGCCGAAAACCTCAGCAAAATAACCGACTATCGCGACCGCGCCACCTGCATCCTCTTTGGCGACGGTGCCAGCGCGGTGCTCTTTGGCCGCAGTCAGCCTGGTGAATCAAGCGCGCTGCTGGCCACCCACCTGGGCGCCGAGGGCAAAAACGCCCAAACTTTGGTTGCTCGTGCTTTGCGCGTCAGCCACCCCTTTATGAAACCCGACGCCGTTTGGCCCGACCGCTTTGGCCAGCAAACCGATCATTTCATCAGCATGGAAGGTCAGGAAGTTTACAAATTCGCCGTCCGCGTGCTGACCCAGTCGGTCCTGACCGTCATCGAAAAGGCTAACATCAGCCTGTCTGAGTTGCGCTACATCATCCCGCACCAGGCCAACTCGCGCATTGTTGACGCCGCCTGCCGCCGTATGAAGGCCGACCCCGACCAGATGATTTCGCGCATGTCTTCGTTCGGCAACACGTCATCAGCCAGCATCCCGATCTGCCTCGATGAACTGATCAACAGCGGCCGCCTCAACCGCGGCGACAAGATTGCCCTCTGCGGCTTCGGCGGCGGCCTGACCTACGGCGCGGCTTTGCTGATCTATTAGACGATTAACCTAAAAATACTGTATAATTTACTATGGAGGATCTGATATTAATGACTGCTATTTCAATTTGTGAATTGCTGGGCATCGACTATCCGCTGATTCAGGGCGGCATGGCTTGGGTGGCCAACGCCAATCTGGCGGCGGCTGTTTCCAATGGCGGTGGCCTCGGCCTGATCGCGGCCGGTAACATGCCGCCCGACGCCCTGCGCGCCGAAATCCGCAAAGCCTACCAGCTGACGGTCAAACCTTTTGGCGTCAATATTATGTTGATGAGTCCCAACGCCGCTGAATACGCGAAAATCGTCGAAGAAGAAAAGGTCGCTGTCGTGACGACCGGTGCCGGTTCGCCCGGCAAATATATTGAAGGCTGGAAAGCCGCCGGCATCAAGGTCATCCCCGTAGTCGCCTCGGTCGGTCTGGCTCGCCGCATGGAACGCCTCGGTGCCGATGCGGTGGTCGCTGAAGGCACCGAAGCTGGTGGCCACATCGGCGAATCGACCACCATGGTCCTGGTGCCGCAGGTGGTCGACGCCGTCGCCATCCCGGTCATTGCCGCCGGCGGTATCGCCGACGGTCGCGGCGCTGCGGCCGCCTTCATGCTGGGTGCCGCTGGCATACAGGTCGGCACGCGCTTTCTGGCCTGCGACGAATGCACCATCCATGACAATTACAAGCACATGGTCATCAAAGCCCGCGACATCGACACCATCGTCACCGGCCGCAGCGGCGGTCACCCGGTGCGCACGCTGAAGAACAAGCTGGCCCGCGATCTGATCAAGCTGGAAAAGCACGGCGCCACCTTTGAACAGATCGAGGAAATTTCAATAGGCTCACTGCGCCGCGCCGTTCAGGACGGCAGCGTCGAGAGCGGCTCCTTCATGGCCGGACAATCGGCCGGTCTGGTGCACCACATGGCACCGGCTGCCCAGATCATCCGCGACATTTTCCAGCAAACCGCCGAGCTGCTCGGTGATCGCCTGCCGGTCTCTGTGCCCGGCCTGAAAAGATAACACATCGGAGGTACACTTGATGAATGCATTGATTACAGGCGGTTCGCGCGGCATCGGCGCGGCGGTAGCCAAACGGCTGGCCGCTGATGGCTATGATGTTGTGATTTCCTACCAGAACTCGGCTGACAAGGCCGAGACGGTGGCCGCGCAGTGTCGTGAGCTGGGCGTTCGCGCCTTGGCGGTCAAGGCCGACATCGCCAGCGAAGCCGATTGTGTCATGCTGACGCAGGCCGCCCGCGACGCCTTTGGGCCGATCGCCGTGCTGGTCAACAACGCTGGCATCACCCGCGACGGTCTGGCCATGCGCATGGGACTCGCCCAATTTACCGACGTCATCGACGCCAACCTGACCGGCACCTTCATGATGTGTAAAGCGGTGTTGCCGGACATGGTCAAGGCCCGTCAGGGCCGCATCATCAACATGGCATCGGTCGCCGGCGTCTACGGCAATGCCGGCCAGGCCAACTACGCCGCCTCCAAGGCCGGCGTCATCGGCCTGACCAAATCGCTGGCCAAAGAGGTCGGCAGCCGCAAGATCACCGTCAACGCCATCGCGCCTGGCTTTATCGAAACCGACATGACCGTCGGTCTGCCGGATGCCCTCAAAGAAGGCGCACTCAAAACTATCCCCCTCGGCCGTTTTGGCCAGGCCGAAGAGATAGCTGGTACGGTGGCCTTTCTGGTCTCTGATGCCGCAGCCTACATCACCGGTCAGGTGCTGGAAGTTTCCGGCGGTATGACGCTTTAAGTGAAAGATGAAAGATGAAAGATGAAAGATTAAAAGCGAACAGGTAACAGCGAACAGGTAACAGGTAACAACGAACAACTTAAACCTTTAGGAGGTTCATGGATATGTCAAATTCAATTGTACCCGGCAGACGGGTGGTCGTAACCGGCATTGGCGTCATTTCACCGGTCGGCAACAACGTCGAAGCGTTCTGGCAAAGCCTGACCGGCGGCGTTTCGGGCATCGACCTGCTGGATGCGTTCGACGCCAGCGAGCACGAAGTCAAAGTGGCAGCACAGGTACGCGATTTCGATGCGATGCAATATATGGATCGCAAGGAAGCCCGCCGCATGGATCGCTTCAGCCAGTTCGCCATCGCGGCGGCTAAGCAAGCGATGGAGGACAGCGGTCTGGATGTCGCGGCTTGCGGAGCTGACCGGGTGGGCACGGTGATCGGCAGTGGTGTTGGTGGCCTGATCACCCTTGAAGAAGAATTCAATAAGTATTATTTAGGCGGCGGTCCCAACCGCATTTCGCCACTCTTTATCCCGATGATGATCGGCAATATGGCGGCCGGCCGCGTGTCCATGATGTTTGGCACCAAGGGTACCAGCCTGTGCGTGACGACGGCCTGCGCCTCGGGCACCCACTCCATCGGCGAAGCCTTTCGTTCGATCAAGTATGGGCACATTGACGCCTGCATCGCCGGCGGCACCGAGGCTCCGATTATCGGCATTGCAGTTGCCGGTTTCAACAATATGACCGCGCTGTCCCGCGAAACCGATCCGACCCGCGCGTCGATTCCCTTTGACATCCGCCGCAATGGCTTCGTCATCGGCGAAGGCGCCGGCATGGTCATTCTGGAAAGTCTGGAGTACGCCCAGGCCCGGGGTGCCAACATCATCTGCGAGGTTGCCGGCTACGGCTCGACCGCCGACGCCTACCACATCACCAGCCCCGACCCGGAGGGCGAAAGCGCGGGTATGGCCATGACCATGGCCTTGCGCGAGGCCGGTCTGGAGCCGCAGGACGTCGACTACATCAACGCGCACGGCACCAGTACACCGCTTAACGACAAGTACGAAACCATGGCCATCAAGCGGGCCTTGGGTGACCATGCCTACAAGACCAAGATCAGCACCTCGACCAAATCGATGACCGGCCATCTGCTGGGCGCCGCCGGCGCGATCGAGGCCATTACCATGGCCTTGGCCATCCGCGACGGCATCATCCCGCCGACGATTGGTCTGGAACAGCCCGATCCCGAGTGTGACCTCGATTACACGCCGGGTCAGGCCGTCAAGACCAACGTCCGGGTTGCCCTGTCCAATTCGCTGGGCTTTGGCGGCCACAACGGCACCCTGTGCTTTAGAAAGCTGGAGGTTTGAGCATGGATATTCAGGAAATCAAGGGTCTGATGGATAAAATGGTCGAGACCGGTCTTAATGTGATCGAAATCGAAAGCGAAGGCAATCGTCTGCGTCTCGAGCGCACCGCCGCGCCGGCCGTCCAATATGCGCCGATCGCCTATGCCGCTCAGTCTTCTGCCGTCGAAGCTCCGGCTGCAGCCGCCGCTGAGCCGGTTGTGGAAAAACTGCCCGGTCAACTGGTGGTCTCGCCGGTCGTCGGCATCTATTACTCGGCCGCCTCTCCTGACTCCGACCCCTTTGTCACGGTCGGCGCCACGGTTGAAGTCGGCTCGCCGCTGTGCATCATCGAGGCCATGAAGCTGATGAACGAAGTGACCAGCACCCTCGAAGGCACCATCCTTGAGATCTTGGTCGAAAATGGCCAGCGCGTCGAGTTCGGCCAGTCGCTGATGCGAATCGGAGGCAACTGACATGCTGATGAATCTCGAACAAATCAAAGCCATCATCCCGCATCGCGATCCTTTCCTGTTGCTCGATACGGTGGAGTCGATGACATACGACCATATCGTGGCGATCAAAACCGTGACCGGGTCGGAGGATTTCTTCCGGGGCCATTTTCCTGGCTATCCTGTTATGCCGGGGGTGCTGATCATCGAAGCGCTGGCTCAGGCGGGGGCGGTCTGCATGCTGAGCCGCCCGGAATTTCTCGGCCAGCTCGGCTTTTTCGGCGGCATGGACAAGGTTCGCTTCAAGCGCAAGGTCGTTCCCGGCGATACGCTGCGCCTTGATGTTGTCATCAACAACGTGCGCGGCAATATTGGCTTTGCCACGGCCAAAGCCTTTGTCGGCGACCAACTGGCGGCCAGCGCCGAAATCATCTGCGCCATCGGAGTATAAAGCATGTTCAAGAAAATATTAATTGCCAACCGCGGCGAAATTGCCGTCACGATCATCCGGGCCTGCCGCGAACTGGGCATCAAAACCGTCGCGGTCTGCTCGGAAGCTGACAAAACCGCGCTACACGCCCAGATGGCCGACGACTGCATCTGCATCGGTCCGGCGGCGGCGCGTGACAGCTACCTCAATATGCAGGCCATCCTGACGGCCGCGGCCATCACCGGCGCCGAGGCCATTCACCCCGGCTACGGCTTTTTGTCCGAAAACGCCACCTTCTCGCGCATGTGCGAGAAGTGCCAGATCACCTTCATCGGACCAACTGCCGGCATCATCGAAAAAATGGGCGACAAGGCGACGGCACGCAAAACGGCTATGGAAGCTGGCGTGCCGGTCATTCCCGGCACGCCGGATGTCATCGACAATCTGTCGGATGCCCTCAAGGCGGCCGCCGAAATCGGTTACCCGGTCATGATCAAGGCCTCATCCGGCGGCGGCGGGCGCGGCATGCGCATCGCCAATTCGCACGAAGACCTGCCCAGCGCCTACCAGACGGCCAAGTCGGAAGCCATGGCCTGCTTCGGCGACGACCGCGTCTACATCGAACGTTTCGTCCGCGACCCCCGCCACATCGAGATTCAACTGCTGGCCGACAAGCATGGCCGCGTCATCCACCTGGGCGAGCGCGACTGTTCGATCCAGCGCCGCAACCAGAAAATCCTCGAAGAGGCGCCATCGCCCTTCCTTACCGCAGACCTGCGCGAACGCATGGGCGAGGCGGCGGTCAAGCTGGCCCAGCACGTCCAATATATTGGCGTCGGTACGATTGAATTCCTCGTCGATGCCGATCGCAATTTCTACTTTATGGAAATGAACACCCGCATCCAGGTCGAGCACCCGGTCACCGAGGCGGTCACCCGCGTCAACCTGATCCGCGAGCAGATCAAGGCCGCCGCCGGCCTGCCGCTCAAGATCCAGCAGAAGGACATCGTCTTCAAGGGCCACTCGATCGAATGCCGCATCAACGCCGAAGACCCGCATCAAGGTTTCCGCCCCAGCCCCGGCACGATCACCGGCCTCTATGTGCCCGGCGGCCCCGGCATCCGCGTGGACAGCGCCATTTACCAGGGTTACACGGTGCCGCCCTATTACGACTCGCTGCTGGCCAAGCTGATCGTCTTTGCCCCTGACCGCAAGCAGGCCATTGCCCGCATGCGGCGCGCCCTGATGGAATTCATGATCAGCGGCGTCGAGACCAACATTGACTTTCATCTGGCCATTCTGCGCGATCCGGACTTTATCGCCGGCAATTACAACATTGGTTACCTCGGCCTCAAAACCGAAAGTCTGCTCAAACAAATGAACCCCTGCAAGAAGGAGCACTAAATCATGGTTGTTGATGTTCTCAAAAAAATGCGCGAACGGCTGGAAAACGATTCCCAGCTGGAACAGCAGGAGATCGCCCAGCAAGCCGAAGCCGATGTCGCTGCTGGCCTGCCGGAAACCAAGGTTTACGCTTACAAAATGCCCATCCCGGACGATCTGTGGATCAAGTGCCCGTCCTGCAACGGTGTCATGTTCAGCGAGGAATTCGCCAAATCCCTCAGCGTCTGCTCGATCTGTGGCAACCACTACCGTCTGGGCAGCCGCGAGCGCCTGGGCCAGATCGTCGACGACGGCTCCTTCGTTGAATGGGACGGCGGCATGCTCAGCCAAAATCCGATCGCCTTTGAGGGCTATCCGGAAAAGCTGGCGCAGCTGCGCCAGCAGACCGGCCTCAACGATGCCGTCATCACCGGCCAGGCGGCCATCAACGGCCAGGCCTGCGGTATTGGCATCATGGACAGCAACTTTATGATGGGATCGATGGGTTCTGTGGTCGGTGAGAAGATCACCCGCCTCTTTGAACGCGCCACCGATCTGCGTCTGCCGGTCATCGTCTTCGCGGCTTCGGGCGGTGCCCGTATGCAGGAAGGCATCGTCTCGCTGATGCAGATGGCCAAAACCTCAGCCGCCGTCGGCCGTTTCCAGGCCGCCGGCCTGCTGTACATCTCGGTCATGACCGACCCGACCACCGGCGGCGTCACGGCCAGCTTCGCCAGCCTGGGCGACATCATCCTTTCCGAGCCCGGCACCCTAATCGGCTTTGCCGGCCGCCGCGTCATTGAAGGCACCATCGCCGAGGCCCTGCCCGACGGCTTCCAGCGCGCCGAATTCCTGCTCGAACACGGCTTTCTCGACCTGATCGTGCCGCGCAAAAATCTCAAAAACACCCTCGGCAGCCTGCTGTCGCTGCACGCGCCGGCCAAGGCCGCTGCCCACGCACCAGCCAAAAAGTCCAAACCGCGCACCGCCGGTCACCTCAGCGGTTCGGCGCGTCTGGATGTCATTCGTCAGAAAAACCGCCCGGTCATCGGCGATTATCTGCCGATCATTTTCGATGATATTTTTGAACTGCACGGCGATCGCAGCTTCAAGGACGACACGGCCCTGTGGGCTGGCATCGCCCGCTTCGGCGGTGTCCCGGTCACCATCGTCGGCCACCGCAAGGGGCGCACCATTGAGGAAAACACCCGCGCCAACTTCGGCATGCCCCACCCCGAGGGCTACCGCAAGGCGCTGCGCCTGATGCAGCAAGCCGAGAAATTCGGCCGCCCAGTCATTTGCATGATCGACACCTCGGGCGCCTACTGCGGCGTCGGCGCCGAAGAGCGCGGCCAGGGCGAGGCCATCGCGCGCAACCTGCGTGACATGATGGCGCTCAAAGTGCCGGTCATCTGTCTGGTCATGGGCGAGGGCGGCAGCGGCGGCGCGCTGGCCATCGGCGTCGGCGACGAGCTGGCCATGCTGTCCAACGCGCTTTACTCGGTCATCTCGCCGCGCGGCTTTGCTTCGTTGCTCTGGAAGGACCCCGCCCGCGAACGCGAGGCGGCCGACATCCTGCAGATCACCGCTGAAGACCTGCTGCGCCTGGGCGTCTGCGACGCCATCATCGAGGAACCGGACGGTGGCGCGCACACCAATCTGTCAGGTACGGCGGCGGCTATTCGCGGCTACCTTGAGGCGGCCATCCCGCGTCAGCTGAAAAAGGAGACCGAGCAGCGTTTGAATGATCGGTATGAGAAGTTCCGCAAAATCGGGGAATTTAGCGAGGGGTAAAAAGGCCTGAGCGCTTGAATGAAATGTGAAACGTCCGCTGGGAAACCGGCGGGCGTTTTTTGGTTAAAAACCAGTTCTATATGATTAAATGTAACTTAATGATGCAATATTATTGACAAATTATGCGAATAATACTAGAATATTATCAATTAGAATTATAGAAATAAAATTATATGATTTAATCTCACGATAAGAATTTGGTAGTTGTATATTTGCCGCTATAGCTAATTGTTTTCGAAAAGCGAGGTAAATGATGCACAAATTTGGTGGGACGTGGACTGTAGAAAAACTTGCTATCGTTGGACAGTACATTGATGCTTATTCGGTCGCTCTTCAGAAACTGCACGTCAAAAAGATATACATTGATGCATTCGCTGGAACCGGATCGGTTGATATAAAAATTGACGGTAAAGAAATCACAATTGACGGATCAGCACGAATTGCATTAGCGGGTACATGCCCATTTGATGAATACATTTTTGTTGAACAAAACAAGAGAAGAGCATCAGAACTAAGCAAGTTGCGTGATGAATTTCCATACAGACATATCACAATATACACTAATGATTGTAATGATTTAATCAAGCAAATGTGTCAAGATCCAAACCTAAAATACTCGCGAATTCTGTTGTTCCTTGACCCTTATAGTACGGAAGTTGCTTGGAGCACAATTGCTGAAATCGCAAAAACTGATGTGATTGATTTGTGGTACCTGTTTCCGTTTTCGGCAATGAATCGCATGATGCCTAAGAACGGAAAAATTTCTGATGGGTCCGAAAAGAAGTTGAACAGTCTGTTCGGGGATGATTCGTGGAAAAACCTATACCACAAACCCAAGCAGTGCAGTCTGTTTGAAGATGAAGATGATATTGAGAGACAAACGGATAACGACCAAGTCATTGAATACATATTAGCAAAGCTCAACAGTGTTTTTGAGCGAGTTTTTGAGAGGCCTGCAGTCCTTCGAAATTCGAAAAATAGTCCGCTTTTCGCGCTATTCTTCGCGATGACTAATCAATCGCCACGGGCACAGCAGCTTGCTATAAAATTGGCTGAAAGTATTCTTGACAACAAATAGAACAATTGTTCCTATCCCGAAATGTGGTATACTTTTTAGGGGTGATATGATGTCAATATCTACAATCGAATTGAAAACGACATTGCGAAAGTCGATGCTCTACAAAACCGATGTTGAGTATGGCGATTACACTGTCAATCATGTCTTGGGTTGCTCGCACGGCTGTAAATATCCTTGTTATGCCTATATGCTCGCCAGAAGGTTTGGCCGGGTGAAATCATATGATGAATGGTGTTCACCGGTGCTCGCAACGAACGCGCTGGAATTAGTAAAAAAGGAACTTCCAAAGCTGAAGGATAAAATTTCATCAGTTCATCTCTGTTTTACCACAGACCCGTTTATGTATGGTTATTACGAAATATCGGAAATGAGTCTCGATATTATTCGAGAAATCAATCGATATAACATACCTTGCACGGCTTTAACAAAGGGTGTATTTCCAGATCGTATCATTGATTCGTCAAAATTGAATTCTTATGGCATCACACTCATTTCGTTGGATGAAAACTATCGAGAATTGAACGAGCCAGGTTCGGCAAGATATGAAGATCGTATTGCATCAATCAAGCAGATTCATGATGCCGGATTTAAAACCTGGGTAAGCATCGAGCCTTATCCTACGCCTAATATTATCGAACAGGATTTCTCGAAGATTCTTGAAGCTGTGGATTTTGTTGATCGCATCATTTTCGGCAGATTGAATTACAATGCAAAAGTTACAGAGTACAAAGCCTATCAAAAATTCTACGACGAACTGGTTGACCAGGTCATTGAGTTCTGCAGACAGCGGAAAATTGACTACCATATCAAAGATGGTACAAGTTCGAATTCCCCGGATCGAATAATACAGATTGATCCGTAAAAAGTTTGCATCATACCAAGTTTTACGGATTAGAACGTAAAACTTGCCTGCATCATGGAACTCGTCACAAAATTGATCTAGGAGAAAACAATGAGTTACAACAGGAATAATGATCTGTCTCGCCTAAAAATATAAAACTTGCCGATTTGACACCGAAATATTAGAGTGATTGGGCAATTGAATAATTAAAATTCAACAAAGAAACTAGAGCCGATAAAAAAAATACTGATCTCGGATTTAAGTAGTATAATTTGATTATTATACCATTGCGCATGAAGAACGGAGATTGTATATGATTCTTTCATTTGATGCGGTCTTTTATACAGTAATATTTTTATTGCCGGGATACTTAACATCTAAAATGCTTTACGTCTTTTCCGATGATCATCATGCGCCTGCTTCTGAAAACTTATTGAAATATCTTTGTTATAGCTGCCTAAACAATTTAGCCGCCTATTTTATAATTTACAAAAGATTTGTTGATAAAATGTATGAGAAGGATGAAATTGGTTTTATTCTATTAGTTCTCCTTTGCTTTATAGTTTTACCAATTGGAATTGGCTATCTTTTAATATGGTGCAGGCGCATTTTTGATGGCTTCCGCAAAAATAATAAGTTCAATCGTTTTCTCTACCGGCTCGCACTTTGGGGTAAATCAAGAGATGATTCTGCTCTTGATTATTTATTTGGCCGAACAGAATCGGGTAGAATAGCCAAAATAATTTTACAGGATGGTAGAGAAATTACATTTGAAATTTCGACAACAGCATTGATTTCTGAAAGCTCGAAAAGTGGTGACGATCTTTACATCGATCATATTATTAATATTGAATATCCATCAAACAACGAAAACAAGGACAAAATTTTTACTACAGAGAATATTGATGGCATTTGGATTCCGAAACGTGAGTTGAAAAATATATTTATAGAAAGAAAGGAAACAAAAAAATGATCGAGAAACATCATCCTCAACCAAACACACCATCACCAGCCCCCCAGCCGATACTCCCATCCCCGGATTCTTCCCCGAAAATTGAACATGGCATCCATCCTCCCCCAAGTAGATCGCCATCTCCAAAAACGCCACCACCAAAAGGCTAACACAACAGATCGATCCGATCGCTACGAGAAATTCCGCAAGACCAGGAAATTTTCGAGGGGCAAAAGATTAAACGCTTAAATGCTACATGAAACATCCGCTGAGCAATCGGCGGATGTTTTACATCATTTCCGTTCATCTTAATCATTCACACCAATATGATGCAGTTGACTTGACATTTGAGCAAATTGCCTCTATCATGAAATTACATCATATCCATAACAATGATGCAATTGAACGATCGAGGTCAATTCATGCGCGATTACCCTTACCTCAAAATCTACCAGACGTTGCTGACCCCTGAGATTTTCTCGCTCGTGACACAGATTCACGAATTCAAGGGGGAGCAAAAGCTGTTCATCGAGGCCAAAAGCGACTCGCTGACGCAGCTCTTGGACATCGCCAAAATTCAGAGCACTGAAGCGTCCAACAGAATCGAAGGCATCTCGACATCCGATGATCGGCTCAAAAAAATTGTGCGCGACAAAACCATGCCGCGGACGCGGAATGAGAAGGAAATCGCTGGTTACCGCGATGTGCTGGGGACAATCCACGAGAGCCACGACTTCATCCCGCCGAAAACCTCGATGATCCTGCAACTGCATCGCGACCTATACAAATTCAGCGGCATGAGCAGTGGTGGCAGCTATAAAAGCAGCGACAACGTAATCGAGGAAGAAGACGCGCAGGGGAGCCGGTCGGTCCGTTTCCGCCCGGTTGCTGCTTGGGAGACGCCGGAGGCGATGGAGCAGCTCTGCGCCGCCCTTGAAGAAGCCAGCAAGTCTGCCGAATACGACCCGCTGCTGATTATCCCGATGTTCATCCTGGATTTTCTCTGCATTCATCCCTTCAACGACGGCAACGGCCGCCTGAGTCGCTTGCTGACCCTGCTGCTGCTTTACCGATCCGGCTACATCGTCGGCAAATACATCAGCATCGAGCAGCTGATTGAGCAGTCCAAAGAGACCTATTACGAGACCTTGCAGCAAAGTTCGGCAGACTGGCACGAGGGCACAAACAACTACCTGCCTTTTGTGCGCTTCCTGCTGGGCGTGATCGTGGCCGCCTACCGTGACTTCTCTTCGCGCATTCAGTATCTGACCACCAGCGGTCTTTCCAAGCCGGATCGTGTCCGGGAAATCATCAAGGGCACGCTTGGCACCATCACCAAAACGGACATCCTGCAAAAGTGCCCGGACATCAGCCAGATCACTGTGCAAAGGGCGCTGAACGATCTGCTGAACAGCCAAGAAATAATCAAGCTCGGCGGTGGACGATACACCGCCTATACGTGGAACAGGGAGAAAAAATAAGATGATTACAGGCGAACTGAAAAGCAAAATCGACGGCCTCTGGGAAATGTTCTGGACGGGCGGCCTGACCAATCCGCTGGACGTAGTCGAGCAGATGACCTACCTGATGTTCATCCGCGACCTGGACGACAGCGACAATTTGCGCGCCAAGGAATGCGCCATGCTGGGGCTGCCTTTTCAGAGCATCTTCGCGGAAGACACGCTGATCGGCGAACGCCGGGTGGATGGCAACCAGCTCAAGTGGTCGGTCTTTCACGATTTCCCGGCCGGCAAAATGTACGCCGTCGTACAGGAGTCGGTGTTCCCCTTCATCAAAAACTTGCATGGCAACAAAGATAGCACCTACTCAAAATATATGGATGACGCCATTTTCAAGATCCCGACAGCACTTTTGCTCTCCAAAATTGTGGACGCGCTGGATGACATCTATCAGCGCATGGCGATCATGAAAGAATCGGACGTGCGCGGCGACGTCTACGAATACCTGCTGTCCAAGATTTCCACCTCTGGCATGAACGGTCAATTTCGCACGCCGCGCCACATCATCCGCATGATGGTCGAGCTGCTGGCCCCCCGCCCAGGCGACGTGATCTGCGACCCAGCCTGCGGCACCTCCGGCTTTCTGGTCACCGCCGGCGAATACCTCAAGGCAAAATATAAGGAAGAAATCTTCTTCAACAAACCGAAACGCGACCACTACATGAACCAGATGTTCCACGGCTACGACATGGACCGGACCATGCTGCGCATCGGCGCCATGAACATGATGACACACGGTGTGGAAAACCCCTTCATCGAATATCGCGACAGCCTGTCCGACCAGAATCCCGACCGCGACAAATACTCGCTGATCCTGGCCAATCCGCCCTTCAAGGGCAGTCTGGACTACGACATCGTTTCCACCGACCTGTTAAAGATTTGCAAGACCAAGAAGACCGAGCTGCTTTTCCTGGCCTTGTTTGTCCGCATGCTGAAGGTGGGCGGACGTTGCGCCTGCATCGTCCCGGACGGTGTGGTCTTCGGCTCGTCGGCGGCGCATCAGGCGATCCGCAAAGAGCTGATCGAGAACCAACGGCTGGAGGCGGTCATCTCAATGCCGTCCGGCGTCTTCAAGCCATACGCCGGCGTCTCGACCGGCATCCTGATTTTCACCAAGACCGGCCATGGCGGCACGGACAACGTCTGGTTTTATGACATGACCGCGGACGGTATGAGCTTGGACGACAAGCGCACACCGACGCCGAAGAGCAACGACATCCCAGACATCATCGCCCGCTATCATAATCTCGCGGCCGAAAAAGATCGCGTGCGGACTGACAAGTCCTTCCTGGTGTCGAAGGCCGAGATTGTAGAAAAGGGCTATGATCTGTCGATCAACAAGTACAAAAAGACGGATTATGTGGCGGTGGAATACGCCTCGACGCGGGAGATCATGGCTGAGCTGCAAGCAATCGAGAAGGAAATCGCAAAAGGGCTGGCCGAGTTGGAGGGGATGCTGTGATGGCACGCTTAGATGAGGTTTGTTCCATAAACATGGGGCAATCGCCTGATTCATCCTCCTACAATGAATCGGGAATTGGTATTCCGTTTTTTCAAGGCAATGCTGATTTTGGCTCTATTCATCCCAAAATTCGCGTGTGGTGTAATGCTCCAACAAAAATTGCTCAATCTGGGGAAATACTTATTTCTGTCCGCGCACCAATTGGAGCACTAAATATTGCGGATACAAAGTGTTGCATTGGTAGAGGCTTGGCCGCTTTAACAATAAACGATGAACTCTGTATTAAAGAATATTTGTGGCATGCTATTGCCACAAAAGTAGAAGAACTAAATGAAAAAGGCACTGGAAGTACATTTAAAGCTATTAGCAAGAATATCCTTGCCGAAACTATGATTCCTTTACCGTCAAAAAAAGAGCAAATACGGATTTCAATCACTCTCGATAAAGTCAACGACCTCATAACAATCCGCAAACAGCAAATTGCCAAGTTGGACGAACTCGTCAAATTACGATTTATCGAAATGTTTGGAGATCCTTTGAAAAATCCAAAACAATTCCCGGTTTTTAAAGTTGACGACATAATTGACTTTCAAGGTGGAAGTCAGCCAGAAAAAAAATATTTCGAATATGTCAAATCTAACGATAATATTCGATTTATCCAAATACGAGATTACAAATCTGATCGGTTTATTACGTATATTCCTAAAACAATGTCAAAACGGTTTTGCACAACCGAGGACATTATGATCGGAAGATATGGTCCGCCTATCTTTCAGATCCTGCAAGGAATCGAAGGTTCCTATAATGTAGCCCTTATGAAAGCAGTTCCAAAGAAGGGAAATCGGGAGTTTATCAGGCACTATCTCAAGCAGGAATGCCTACTTCGTTACCTTGAGGGACTATCGCAGAGAACGGCCGGGCAGGATGGGATTCAAATGGATGAGTTGAAAACATATCCATTTCCCTATCCGCCACTCGAAACCCAAGATAGTTTTGCTAACATAGTCAAACAAATTGACAAATCAAAATCAGAAATTCAAATTAGCCTAGAAAAACTTGAAATCCTTAAGAAAGCACTTATGCAACAATATTTCGAATAGAAGCACATTACAGTTAGGGTGAAATAATATGGCTAATTCTAATTTTAGTTTTCTCCAGTCCGACCCCCAGTTCGCGCCCTTTGCGGATGTCGCGGCTTCGGCAGAGCTCATTTTGCCCATTGATACCTCGGCTTGCATTCTCAATTGCCGGCGCGCGATGGAGTTTGCCGTCAAGTGGCTGTATTCCGCCGACAGCCGGCTGGCCATGCCTTATCAAGATTCGTTGATCAGCCTGATCAGCACAGAGGAATTCCGCGACCTGGTCGGCGCGGACATCTGGCGGCGCATAGACTTCATTCGCCGCATGGGCAACATCGCCGCGCACACCGACAAAAAGGTCACGCGCGATCAAGCGGTGCTGTGCTTGGAAAACCTATTTGTGTTCTTAGATTTTGTCGTCTATTGCTATGGCAAAGATTACAACGAAGGTAGCTTTAACCCCGCACTGCTGACGGCCCAGCCGACAGCGGCTGCATTGAGCCCGGTTGCGGTGCCGGAGGTCGATCTGCAAGCGCTGATCGACGAAAACCAAGCACTCAAAGCAGAGCTGACGGCTCGCAGCATCGAGCACCAGCAGACTTATGTGCCCAAGCCTCTGGAGTATTCCGAGTACAAGACGCGCAAGATTTACATTGACGCCATGTTGATCGATGCCGGCTGGACCCGGGGGCGCGACTGGCAGGACGAGGTCGAGCTGCCCGGCATGCCCAATAATTCGGAAGTCGGCTTTGCCGATTACGTCCTTTACGGCGATGACGGCAAACCGCTGGCGATCATCGAAGCCAAGCGCACCTGTGTCGATGTCGCCAAGGGCCGCCAGCAGGCCAAGCTCTACGCCGATTTGCTTGAAGCCAAATTCCACCGCCGGCCGATCATCTTTTTGTCCAACGGCTTTGACACGCGGATTGACGACAACCGCTATCCGGAGCGCAAGGTCGCCAGCATCTACTCCAAGCGCGACCTCGAAAAGCTGCGTAATTTGCAAACCCTCAAAACGCGCCTGACCCACGCCCGGGTCAACAAACGCATCGCCGACCGCTATTATCAGGAGGCCGCCATCAAGGCGGTCTGCACCAGCTTTGATACCAAGAATCGTCGCAAGGCCCTCCTGGTCATGGCCACCGGCTCGGGCAAGACGAGGACGGTCATTGCCCTTTGCGATTTGCTGCTGCAGCACGGCTGGGTCAAAAACATCCTCTTTCTCGCCGACCGCAACGCCCTGATCACCCAGGCCAAGCGTAACTTCGTCAATCTGCTGCCCGATCTGTCGGTCACCAATCTGGGCGAAGACAGGAACAACGTCAGCGCCCACTGCGTTTTTGCCACCTACCAGACCATGATGAACTGCATCGACACCGTCACGGATGAAGAGGGCAAGCTGTTCACGATCGGGCATTTCGATCTGGTCATTTGTGACGAAGCGCACCGTTCGATCTACAACAAATACCGCGACATCTTCACATACTTCGACGCGCCCTGGGTCGGGCTGACCGCTACGCCCAAAAGCGATATCGACAAGAACACATACGACCTGTTCAATCTGGAAAACGGCGTGCCGACCTACGGCTATGAACTGGCCCAAGCCGTCAATGATGGCTATCTAGTCGATTTCCAGTCTTTGGAAACCAAGCTGAAATTCATCGATCAAGGCATTGTTTACGATGAGCTTTCGGATGAAGAAAAGGTTATCTACGAGCAGACCTTCATTGACGAGAATGGCCTCATGCCTGACTCGATAGCCGCCTCGGCCCTCAACGAATGGATTTTCAACGGGGACACCATCCGGCAGGTGCTCCACACCCTGATGACCGACGGGCTCAAGATCGATTATGGCGGCAAGCTGGGCAAGACGATCATCTTTGCCAAAAACCATTTGCACGCGGAAGAAATTTTCAAGGTGTTCGGCAAAGAGTACCCGCACCTACCCGGCCACGCCAAGGTCATCGACAACTATATGACCTACGCGCAGAGCGCCATCGATGAATTTTCCGAGCCGAACAAACTGCCTCAGATCGCCATTTCGGTAGACATGCTGGACACCGGCATCGACGTGCCAGAAGTACTCAACCTCGTGTTCTTCAAAAAGGTCTTGAGCAAGGGGAAATTCTGGCAGATGATTGGCCGCGGCACCCGCTTGTGTCCGGGGCTTCTCGACGGCGCGGATAAGCAGAAGTTTTACATCTTTGATTTCTGCGGAAACTTCGAATTTTTCCGCATGAAAAAGGAGCGCCCCTCGGCCAACATGTTGGCCCTTCAAGGCGCGATATTCCAGCTCAAGACCCAGATTGCCTACAAACTGCAGGACATTGCCTTTCAGACCCCAGAGCTGATTGCTTTCCGCAAGAGTTTGATCGACGACCTGGCGAGCAAGACGCAGGCGTTGAACCGGGACAATTTCGCGGTCAAGCAGCACTTGAAATACGTGGACCTGTATGCCCATGCGCAAAACTACGACACGCTCAGCTACGAAATCACCCTGATCATCGGCGAAGAACTGGCGCCACTGATCCTGCCGGTCGACGATGAGGCCAGCGCGGTGCGTTTCGATGCCCTGATGTACGGCATTGAGCTAGCCTTTCTGGCCGACAAAAAGTATACCCGCGCCCGCCGTGATCTGTACAAACGCGTCAAGAAGATTGCGGGCGTGGCCAACATCCCCGAGATCATGGCCCAAGCCGAGCTGATCAACAAAATTCTGCACACGGATTATCTGGATAATGCTGGGGTCAACGTGTTTGAAAATGTCCGCGAAAACCTGCGTGGCCTGATGAAGTATCTCCCGCAGGACAGTGTGAAATATAATACGAATTTCACAGACGAAATCCTCTCGGATGACTGGCGCGATTCCGAGCTCGATAATGAGGACTTGAAAAACTACAAAACCAAAGCCGAATTTTACATTCGCCAGCATCAGGACAGTCCGGTCATTGCCAAGCTGAAAACCAACCTGCCGCTCGAGGCAGCCGACATCAAGGCCCTGGAGGATATTCTCTGGAGCAAGGTCGGCACGCGTCAGGATTACGAAGATTTGTGCGGGCAAAAGCCGCTCGGCGAATTTGTGCGCGAGATCGTCGGTCTCGACAGCAATGCCGCCAAGGCGGCGTTTGCGGCGTACCTGAACGACGCGAACCTAGACAGCCGGCAGATCTATTTTGTCAACCAGATCGTGGAGTACATCGTGCAAAACGGCCTGATGAAGGACTTTTCAGTCCTCCAGGAGGTACCGTTTACCAATCAGGGCAGCGTCGTTGAACTGTTTGCCGACCTGACAGTCTGGCAGGGCATCAGGAAGGCGATCGAGCAGATTAACGCCAATGTTGAGGCGGCGTGAGGATAGGCAAGTGCGAAAGCACCTGGTTGAATTAACTACTGGATTAATCAGGCAACAAATTCATACTGTTCCTTCAAATTGTTTAATCTGTCATATGTTATGTAGTTATCTTTTTGCAATCTACCAACAACAATTCCGGGCGCTACATGAATAGAAGTAGCAAAGGTCAAAACATTTTCACAACTGAATGATGAATTCTCAATAAACATTTCATATTCTCTTGCGGGTATCAAGATGTCACGAGCATACGCGTCAGCCATAATTTCATTTTCGCGGGTTGTCTCAATTTGTCTATTAATATGGCCCTTTAGAACATGACAAAGCTCGTGAAACAAGCTGAACCAGAACCGATCGGCGTCTTTACCACGCAAAGTTAATCCCATAACAATTCGATCGCCATCATAAAAAGTTGCACCATGCAAAAATGATCCGCCAATATGCGGTAAACATACTAATGCCACACCAGATTCTGAAAACAACCGAACTAAACTACTGAAAAACTGTGAAGGCTTTTGTGTTGTCATTTCACGAATCAAATAAATAGATTGCTCAAGCTTGGCAAGATTAATTGTGTCAGTTCTAATTTGACGCGCCTCAAGCCGTGCCTTCTGAGCCCAAGCCGCTAAATAATAATTACTCTTTTCATTGAGGCCAGTTCTACGACAAGCTATACCAGGAATCATCAACTCATCAAGCACACCAAGTGACGCTACTTCAAAATATCTACGTAAATTGATTACTTTATCTTCCTTTCGACGTGATGATTTTATCCAGCCGAAAGCAGACATTTTTGAATATGGAAAATTGTCAGATAATTTAATGTCTTCCTCAAATTCCTTTTCCTTTTTCACCAGCTCAAGGCTCTCTCGGAAAATCATTTCAAGATTGTTCCAGAAACTAGCTGAAATACCAAGGACTGACTCAAGACGAAGGGCGACATCCTTTGTAAGTTCTACTTGGCCATTAATCAAACGACTGACATGCTTTTCAGAAAGATCCATCCGAAGAGCAAACTCCTTCTGACTCATTTTTCGATTTTCAAGTTGCTCGCGAATCGTTGCTCCCGGCGGAATTGCGATTGTATTCGTGCCACACCGCATTTTTTCCCCTCCTAAATAAATACATTAATGATAGTTTTCTATACTAATAATTCGAACAACTTCTATTTGGTCTTTCGTTTGTATAAAAACCAAGCGATGAGGTTGAATAAGATCCATTGCGTATTCGTCTTTTCTGTTCCCATCCAAAGAATGACATCGACCAATCGAATACTTCACTAGCTCATCAACTGATGATGCTGCTCGCAACTCATTAATGCGCTGATGAAGTATATTTGCCATGCGTTCACCATATTTTTTCTTGGCTATTTTGTATTGTGTGCACGCCTTTTCTAAACTGTTTGTCTTATAGTCTATTTGAAGCAATCACCACACCTCTTTACCTATAAGGTAATCTAATTATATAATTTGACGACGTATTTGTCAATTGACTATTTACCTTTGCGGTTAATTATTGTCCAGAAAAACAGGATCAATTAAAAAATCCGTTTTGTGAAGTGTATTCGCACAATTATTGTAAGTGCCAAAAAGTGGCAGCCATGCCAATCGTTCATACGAACAAATGGCGAGCAATCACATTTTCGCCCCCTCGACTTGCCAACCTCCTGGTGGACGTTTAAACTGTAAGTTAAATCCACCCCACAGGAGGCCCCTATGTTGCAGGCCCTACGTCTGTCCCCAGCTTATTTCGCCCGCAACCGCAAAAACCTCGGCGACTGCCTTGGCGACCACTATTTGGTGCTGCTGGCCGCTGGCCGGCCGCCGCACCGCACGGCCGATGAGGATTACCCGTTTTTTGCCAATCGCAATTTTTTCTATTGTGCGGGTGTCGAGCAAGAGAACGCCATCCTCTTGCTGTTTCGCGATCAGGAGCGGCAGCGCGAGATCCTGTTTATCCCCAAACGCGACCCAATGCAGGAGCGCTGGACCGGCAAGCGTCTCGACCTGGACGCGGCCGCCACCCAGTCCGGCCTGACCGAGATCGAATACTTGACGGCCTATGAAGGTATTCTGACCGACCTCTTGGCCAACAAGGATGTTCGAATCTGCCTTGATCCGACCGCCAACAATGCCCAGGCCGCCGAGATCCGCGCCTGGCTCGACAAAAACTGCCCCGAACGCGAACCGACCGACCTCGGCCCATTTCTGATCCAGCTGCGCATGATCAAAAGCGCCGAAGAAATTGCCATGCTGCGCGAGGCCATCGCCCTGACCGGCCGCGGCATTACAGCCATGCTGGAAATCCTCGAGCCCGGCCTGATGGAATACCAGCTCGGCGGTGTCTTTGGGCACACCCTGGCCATGGAAGGCTGCCCGGTGCCGGCCTTTCCGTCGATCGTCGCGACAGGCGAAAACGCCTTTTGTCTGCACTACATGAACCCCCGCGCTCGCATTGTCGACGGCGATGTGATCCAGATTGACGTCGGTGCCAGCGTTGGCAGCCTGTGCGCCGACATTTCCCGCGCCCTGCCGGCCAACGGCCGTTTCAGTGAGCGTCAGTTGGCCATTTACCAGCTGGTGCGCAGCTGTCAGGACATGGCCTTCGCGACCATTCGGCCGGGCATCAAACTGATCGACGTCAACGATCGCTGCAAAGAGGTCGCCCGTCTGGGGCTGATCAAGCTCGGCATTCTCAAGGAGGGCGATCCGGTCGCCAATTATTACTGGCACAACACCTCGCATCACCTGGGGCTGGATGTACACGACGTTTGCAACCGCGAGGCTTTGTTCTTGCCGGGCATGGTGCTGACCGTCGAGCCGGGCATTTATATCACCGAATGGGAGGTCGGTTTTCGCCTCGAAGACGATGTCGTTGTGACCGAGTCGGGCTGCGAGGTCCTGTCGCAGGCCATCCCGCGCGAGGCGGCCGAAATCGAGGCGGCTTTACAAAATCGTTCCTGCCAGCTATAATTGAATCGTTCACGAGGGGAGCTGGCGGAAGTCGGCTGAGAGGGCACCTGCCGGTGTCGACCCTATAACCTGAACCGGATAATGCCGGCGGAGGGACGATAAAGAGCTTGTAAAAGCTTCCGACAGTCCACCCGGCTATCGGAAGCTTTTTTGTATAAAAAGCTTCCAGGCCGAAAACAATTTTACTGGAGGAAAAAACATGTCAGAAAAATTAACCAACATTCAGCCGGAGGCCGTCAAACCTCGCAATACCAGCCGCGAAACCCTGCTCTTTCTGGCCAGCGGCGGCATGGCCGTCGCGCTCAGCCTCGTCTTGTCTTTCATCAAACTGTTTGACATGCCGCAAGGCGGATCAATCACCCCTGCCTCAATGCTGCCGATTATCTTTATCGCGCTCGCCTTTGGGCCACTCCGCGGGATTGGAGCCGGCGCTGTGTTTGGCCTGATCCAGTTCTTTTTCGCCGGCTATGCCCTGCACTGGGCATCGATTTTGCTGGATTACCCGCTGGCGTTTGCCATGCTGGGATTGGCCGGCTTGCTGGCCGCACCGCTTCGGCAACGACTGCAAGAGAAAAACATTCTGCGTCGATTGGGCCTGGTTTCACTGTGGCGCGTCATGTTTGCCGTGATCATCGGCGTCTTCGGGCGCTTCTTGTGCAGCTTTGCCTCGGGCATCCTGGTCTATGGTAGCTTTGCTCCGGCCGGACAAAACGTCGCGCTCTATTCACTCATTTATAATGGCACATACCTGCTGCCGGAAACCGTGATCATGCTCATCATCCTCGTCCCGCTGGCGGCGGTCTTTAAGCGAAAAGCTAACAGGTAACAACGAAAAGCTAACAGGTAACAGGTAACAGCTAAAAGCTAAAAAGAAAAACGAATGTAAGTCCTGAAAACAATAATTCGTGGCGCTCGCGACTGCGAGCGCCTAACATTCAATGTTTAAAGGATTTCAAATCCGCAACTGTTCGTTGTTACCTGTTCGCTGAAAAGCCGTTCTCGGCTTTGCCGGTTTCGGTTGACAGTTGGGGGCATCTTCTTTAAAATATCCTGAAAGGTTCTCGCATGCAGCGAGGGGGGTAAGGATATGCCGACAAAGTACATTTTTGTCACCGGCGGTGTCGTTTCCGGCATTGGTAAGGGCATCACAGCAGCATCAATCGGCTGCCTGCTCAAGGCGCGCGGCTACACGGTACGCAACCAGAAATTCGACCCTTACATCAACGTCGACCCCGGCATGATGAGCCCAACCCAGCACGGCGAGGTTTTCATCACGGACGATGGCGCTGAGACCGATCTGGATGTCGGTCATTACGAGCGCTTTACCGATGTCAGTCTCGATATCGAAAGTGACATCACCTCCGGCATGATCTACCGCGACGTCATCGCCCGCGAGCGTGAGGGCGGTTACCTGGGCACAACGGTGCAGGTTGTGCCGCACATTATCAACGAAATCAAAGAACATGTTTTTCGGCTGTCCCGCATCGATCAACCTGATATCATCATCACGGAAATCGGCGGTACCGTTGGCGACATGGAAGGCCTGCCCTATCTGGAAACCATCCGGCAGGTCGGCAATCAGGTTGGCCATCAAAATGTCCTGTTCATCCATGTCACGCTGATTCCCTATCTGCGCAAAGCCGGTGAAATCAAGACCAAACCGACCCAGCACAGTGTCGGCAAACTGCTCGCGCTGGGCATCCAGCCGGATGTGCTGGTCTGCCGCAGCGAAATGCCGCTGGACGAGGCCGTCCGCCAAAAGATCGCCTTGTTCTGCAACGTTGGCGTTGACTGTGTCATTCAAAATCTTGACGTGCCATCGGTCTATCAACTGCCGCTGATGCTCGAGGAGGAAGGCTTGGCGGACGTCGTCTGCCGCAAGCTCAAACTCGAGAAAAACCAGCCTGATCTCAAAGACTGGCAGGAACTGGTGCGCAAGCATCAGGCAGCCACGCACAAACTCACCATCGCGTTGGTTGGCAAATATGTATCACTTCACGACGCCTATCTCAGCACTGTCGAAGCCATGAAGCACGCGGGCATTGAGAAGGGCAGCGAAATCGAGATTCGCTGGGTCAGTGCTGAAGACATCGAGGCCCATGACGCCAAGGCCCTGCTGACTGGGGTCGATGCCATCATCGTGCCGGGCGGCTTTGGCCCGCGCGGCATGGACGGCATGATCGCCGCCGCCGAATACGCACGCACCGAACAGATCCCATTTTTCGCCATCGGCATGGGTATGCAGATGGCGGTCGTCGAATTTGCCCGCCATGTCGCCGGAATGAGCACCGCGCATTCCAGCGAAAGCGAAAGCATCTGCCAAGCCATTTTCACCCTGCCGGAAAACCTGGCGTCTGATGCCAAGCATATGCGCCGCGGGGCCTGTAAATGTGTTATCATGGAAGGTACAAAATTGGCCGACGCCTACGGGCAAAGCACAGCCGAAGAACGCCACCATCATCGTCGTGAATTTCACAACGACTACCGGGAGCAGCTGTGTCAGGCCGGACTGTCCATTTCCGGGACATCACCAACGGGCGAACTGGTCGAAGCGATTGAACTTGAAAATCACCCCTGGTTTGTCGGTGTGCAGTATCATCCGGAATTCAAATCGCGTCCGACACGCCCACACCCGCTGTTTATCGCATTCATTACCGCGGCGCTTGCCCATCAGGCCGGCGGTCAGCCCCAAGCCAAACAAAAGGAGGCGAGTCATTGATGGCGATCATATTTGAACAGGAATCCCGTACTTTCAGTGAATACCTGCTGGTTCCCAATCACACCAGCCGCAGTTGCACGCCTGATCAGGTCGATCTGTCGACTGCCATCGTCCGTTATCGCAAGGGCGTGGCGGAGAGCAAGCTGCGCATCAACATCCCGGTTGTTTCGGCGATCATGCAGGCGGTATCCGACGCGGGGATGGCCATCGCGCTTGCCCGCTACGGCGGTCTGGCCTTCATCTATGGCTCACAGTCGATAGAAGGCCAGATCGAGATGGTTCGTCGCGCCAAAAAATACAAAGCCGGTTTCGTCAGCAGTGACGCCAACATCACGCCAGATGCCACACTTAATGACATTCTGGCCGTCAAGGCCCGGACCGGCCACTCGACGCTGGCCGTCACAGACGACGGCACAGCCAACGGCAAGCTGCTGGGCATCGTGACCAGCCGCGACTACCGGATCAGCCGCACCTCGCCTGATACACTGGTACGCGACCTGATGACGCCATTCGATCATCTGGTCTGCGGCAAAGAGGGCGTTTCGCTCAGTGAAGCCAACGACATCATCTGGGATCACAAGATCAATCAGCTACCCATCATCAATGACGACGGCCGCCTGGTGGCCATGGTTTTCCGCAAAGACTACGACGAGCACAAAGAGAACCCCTCCGAACTCCTAGACAGTCACAAGCGCCTGATCGTCGGCGCCGGCATCAATTCGCGCGACTACAAAGAGCGCGTGCCAGCCTTGGTCGACGCGGGCGCGGACATTCTTTGCATTGATTCGTCCGACGGCTTTTCCGACTGGCAGTCCGACACCCTGCAGTGGATTCGCAAAACCTACGGCGATGACGTGCTGGTTGGCGCCGGCAATGTCGTCGATGCCGAAGGCTTCCGCTTTTTGGTTGAGGCTGGCGCGGACTTCATCAAGGTCGGCATCGGCGGCGGTTCGATTTGCATCACCCGCGAACAGAAGGGCATCGGCTGCGGCCAGGCCTCCGCGGTGCAGGCGGTGGCCGAAGCGCGTGACGAATACTTCCGCGCCACCGGCATTTATGTGCCGATCTGCTCGGATGGCGGCATCGTCCACGATTACCACATGACCCTGGCGCTGGCCATGGGTGCCGACTTCATCATGCTTGGCCGCTATTTTGCCCGCTTCGACGAAAGCCCAACCCGCAAGCTACTGGTCAATGGCGCCTACGTCAAGGAATACTGGGGTGAAGGCTCCAACCGCGCCCGCAATTGGCAACGTTACGACGACGGCGGCGAAGAAGGCCGCATGACCTTTGAAGAGGGCGTCGATTCTTACGTGCCCTACGCCGGCAAGCTCAAGGACAACCTCGATGTGTCCATGGCCAAGATCAAAGCAACCATGTGCGCCTGCGGTGCACTGAATCTGCCGGAACTACAGAAAAAAGCCCGCCTCGTGATTGTTTCCTCGACCAGCATCGTCGAGGGCGGCGCGCACGACGTGATTCAAAAAGACAGCGAACGCCGGCCTTAAAGCCTGGCTGGAGTTTTATTTGCCCCATTTCGAAAGGAGAACACCACCATGTCGGAAAAAGTTTATGAGATGACATATGAAGGAATCAAGAAACTGCAGGACGAACTCGAAAACCGCAAAACCGAGGTCGCGGCGGAAATTGCCGATCGTCTGAAGGAAGCCCGCGCCTTGGGCGATCTATCGGAAAACTCCGAGTATGACGATGCCAAAAACTCCCAGGCGGAAAATGAAGTCCGCATCATGGAGATTGAGGCCATCCTCAAAAACGCCAAAGTGATCGATGAAGATGATATCAGCGTCACCAAGGTCACCCTGGGCGCGATGGTCAAAATTCGTGACGAAGAGACCAAGGTAGAAACCGACTACATGCTGGTCGGCAACAAGGAAGCGGACAGCTTCAGCAACAAGATTTCCAGCGATTCGCCTGTAGGCGCCGCCATCATCGGCAAGAAGAAGGGCACGATCGTTGAAGTTCGTACACCAGTCGGCAATCTGCGCTACAAGATTGTCAAAATTTCCAAGCCAAGCTAGTCAAACCCAGCGAAAGGGGCAACACCATGAGTGATCCAGAGGACCGGGCCCAGTCGGTCCAACCTGCCGACAATGAACCGCTCGAGCAGGACATGCACGAACAAATGCGCATCCGCCTGGCCAAGCTCGAAGAACTGGCCGGCCGAGGCGAAGACCCTTTTCAGCAGGTGACCTTTCCGGTCACCTGTCACAGCAGCGACATATTGGGCGATTTCGAACGCCTGGAAAATCAGGCGGTCGCAATCGCCGGGCGCATCATGAGCAAACGCGGCATGGGCAAGGTCAGCTTCTGCGACCTCGCCGACCGCCGCGGGCGCATTCAGATTTTCACCAAAATTGACGAGGTAGGCGAAACCACCTATGCCGAATGGCAAAAGCTCGACATCGGCGATCTCGTCGGCATCGAGGGCATTGCCTTCCGCACCCAGCGCGGCGAGATCTCTGTCAAAACGCACCGGTACACCCTGCTGGCCAAGACCCTGCGGCCACTGCCCGAAAAATACCACGGCCTCAAGGATACCGACACCCGCTACCGTCAGCGCTACCTCGATCTGATTATGAACCCCGATGTCAAGGTGGCCTTCGAAAAGCGCAGCCTGATCATTCGCACCCTGCGCAGCCAACTGGAAGCGCGCGACTTCATCGAGGTCGAAACGCCCATCCTCAATAGCATCCCCGGAGGCGCCACCGCGCGGCCGTTTGTCACCCACCACAATGCGCTGGACATCGACTTGTTTTTACGCATCGCGCCCGAGCTATACCTCAAGCGTCTGATAGTCGGCGGCTTCGAGCGCGTCTATGAAATCGGCCGCCAGTTCCGCAACGAGGGCATCTCGATCAAGCACAACCCCGAATTCACCCTGCTCGAACTCTATCAAGCCTACACCGATTACAAGGGCATGATGGAGCTGACCGAACAGCTGATCTCGCAGGCCGCCCTTGCCGTTCACGGCTCAACCCAGATCGTCTACCAGGAGCAGGCCATCGACCTGACACCGCCCTTTTGCCGCTTGTCGATGAGCGAGGTCATCCGCCAGCATGCCGGCGTTGACTTTGATCAGATTCACGACGCCGCGGCGGCCGGCGAGCTGGCCAAAGCACGCGGCCTTGAGGATTACAAACCGACCATGGGCCGTGGCGATGTCATGAACCTCTTCTTCGAACATTATTGTGAAGAGAAGCTGATCCAGCCGACCTTCATCTACGATTACCCGATTGAGATTTCGCCGCTGACCAAGAAAAAGCCGGGCCATCCCGAGCTGACCGAGCGCTTCGAATTGTTCATCATCGGCCGCGAATACGCCAACGCCTACTCCGAGCTCAACGACCCGATGGACCAGCGCGAACGTTTCGCCGCCCAGCTCGACAAACGCGCCGCCGGCGACGACGAAGCCAACCTGATGGATGAGGACTACTGCGTCGCCCTCGAATACGGCCTGCCCCCGACCGGCGGCATGGGCATGGGCATCGATCGCCTGGTCATGCTGCTGACCGATTCCTATTCGATCCGCGACGTCCTGCTCTTCCCGACGATGAAACCTTTGAAATAAATAAAAGCCGGCAAATACCGGCTTTTATTTATTTCAACGAACAGGTAACGGGTAACAGGTAACGGGTAACGGGTAACAGCGAAGGAATGAATATCCTTTAATCAGTTGCAATATAGTGCAATAATTATAGATTTAGTGCATTAATACAATAATTATAATATAATATACATGTAACAACATTAGTAATGACAAGACGAAACAACTGCGGCAAACTTCCCTGTTCCCTGTTACCTATTACCTGTTAGCGCCACCAGCCGATAAAGCGCCGCCGCCTCTTCTGCGGTCAGTTCGCGGCATTCGCCGGGGGCCAGCTGATCGTCAAGCGCCAGCGGACCGATCGACTGCCGGTGCAGCGTGATCACGCGGCGGCCGGTGGCCAGCATCATGCGTTTGACCTGATGGAACTTGCCTTCGTGAATGGTCAGCAGGGCCTCCTGCGGCCCGATAATGTCCAACTTGGCCGGACGGCAGCGTTGGCCGTCGGCCAGTACGAGACCAGCAGCGAACTGCGGAATTTCCGCTGGGTCGAATGCTTTGCCGACGACAGTTAGATGATATGACTTCCAGACCTCCCAGCGCGGGCTGGCCAGACGGTGGCACAGGGTCCCATCGTTGGTCAGCAGCAGGATGCCGGTGGCATCAATATCCAAGCGGCCGACGGGGAAGAGGCCGGCCGAGCGAAAGCGCGGCGGGATGAGTTCGGCGATGGTCCGATGGCGCGGATCATCCAGCGCGGTGATGAAGCCGGCTGGTTTGTGCAGCATCAGAAGGATCTGCTTTTTGAGAATTACGGTCTGTTCGTCAACACAAATCCTTTGGCTGCCATCGTCGTGAACAGCCAGCCCGGCGTCCTTGCAGACCGAATTGTCAACACTGACCTGGCCGCGACGGATCATTTCTTTGACCTCGGTGCGGGATCCGTGACCGGCATTGGCAAGATAACGGTCCAAACGCATGGTGAATCACCTCAAAACGATTATAATGGCTGCGATCTCTTTTGTCAGCCAGCATGTTTTCATGGTACAATGAAGTTAAGCGATAATCGATAGAAAGGAAGTGGTCATGGTGCCCGCCACATTGATCAACATTGAGCATGGCCGTCCTAAAGTCGAATCGGCAATCATGAAACTCAAACTGGAAATGTCCACGCTGCGCCGCATCGGCGTTCATACCGTCAAAATAATTCATGGCTACGGTTCGACCGGCACCGGCGGTGTCATTCGCACCAACGCTCGGCAGTACTTGTGTGAGCAAATCCAGGCCGGCAAGATCAAGGCTTTCTGCCCCGGCGAGAGCTTCGGCCCCTTCGAGGCCAATGGCCGCAAGATGGTCGCTTTAGATTCCGGACTGCGTCAGGACCCCGACTGGGGCCGCCAGAACGATGGCATCACCATTGTTATTCTGAAATGAGTCTTTGCCGCGATTTGCCGCGGCATTTTCTTTACCCTGATTTTACAAATGGCTAATATGACTCGAATAACCTCCTGATATGATCAAAGCATAGAATAGATTGAGGAGGATGTAAAATGAATAATTTGATGAAAAAAATCACGACAATTGTTTTGGCCGCAGTCATGCTGACAGGGTCAGCTGCCTGCGCTGCCGATGAAGGCATTCTGGTACCAGGCGCCACAACGCAAACCGGTCTGCAGGGCAAGATTGTCGCGTCGGGTTCGACTTCAATGGAGGACCTGATGAATGCTCTGGGCGAGACCTTCCATGTCATCAATCCTAGCGTTACAGTCGAAATCCAAGGGGGCGGCTCCAGCACCGGGATCAAGAATGCCAATGATGGCGTCAGCGATATTGGCAATTCTTCACGGGCCATCAAGCCAGAAGAGAAAAGTCTGGGTCTCAAAGAATACACCATCGCCATCGATGGTCTGGCGGTTGTTGTTAACCCCGGTAATTCAGTCGCCAGCCTGACCAAAGCCCAGGTCGCCGATATTTTCACCGGTAAGATCACCAACTGGAATGAAGTTGGCGGTGCCGATGCGCCTGTCGTGGTCATCCTGCGCGAAGCTGGCTCAGGTACTCGTGACGGTTTTGAATCCATCTTGGATATAGCCGACAAGTGTGTTGGCAACCAAGAGGTCAATGAAACGGGTATCGTAAAAAGTACCGTTGCCGGTAATGTCAACGCCATCGGCTACATGTCGCTGGGCAAAGTTGATGACAGCATCATCGCAGTCACAGTTGACAGCGTCACGCCCAGTGAAGCAACCGTCAAGGATGGCAGCTACATTCTTCAGCGCCCCTTTGTTTGCCTGACCAAGGGCGATGAATCTGAAAGCGTCAGAGCATTCTTCACCTTTGTTTTCAGCAACGAAGGACAGGCGATGGTTGCCCAAAAGGGCTATGTACCGGTAGAAGGATAGAAGTTATGCAGAAACTGCAGAAACCGGCTGTTCTCCGAATTCTCTCCACAGCATTGCTGGTCGTCAGTCTGACGGCCAGCTTTCTGCCGCTTTTCCAGCTGTATGCTGGCGATCGTCTGTATCGCGTCGCGGGCTGGCAAATCCTGTTGTCTTCCCTTTCATATCATGGGCAAATCATCGAATTCCCTTGGTTTCTGAAGCTGATCATGACGGCAATTCTCCTCAGCTTGGCCGTCTCGGTGGCTTTGCTATGGAAGAAGCGCACGCTGTCAGCCGCGCTTGCGGCCTGTACGGTTTCGATTCTGGCGCTGCTGCTGCAGCTGGCGGCCGGCAGTCTTGCGAACCCGCTTGAGACCGCGACGGCCAGCAAAGTTCAAATGGCAGCCTATTCCAATCTCGGGTTGTTGATCCTGACTGCTTTTCTGGCTGCGCTGCTCATCCTGTGGAGCCGTGGTGGTGAAGCACTGGCCCGATCATTGTTTTTGCTCAGCGCTGCTGTTTCGGTCGCAGCCGTTCTGTTGATCACCCTCTACATGCTGATTGCCGGTCTGCCGGCTATTGTCGAAATTGGACCACTCAATTTTCTGTTCGGCACGGTATGGGATCCAACCAACTCAACTTTGCCCCAATATGGCATCTTGCCATTCATTTTGGCGACCTTGGCAGCAACGGTGGGGGCTATTTTAATCGGTGTGCCGGTTGGGCTGCTGACCGCTGTCTTTCTGGCTGAGATTGCGCCCGCACGCCTGGCCAACTTGATCCGGCCAGCGGTCGAACTTCTGGCCGGCATCCCGTCGGTAATTTTTGGCTTTTTCGGCCTCCAGTTGTTGGTGCCTGTGATCCAGAAAGCTTTTAATCTGCCGTCCGGCGCGACCTTGTTCACGGCCATCCTGATCCTTTCGATTATGATTCTGCCGACCATCGTCAGTACGGCTGAAAACGGCCTGCGTGCCGTGCCCGGTGTTTATCGTGAAGCCTCGCTGGCAGTGGGCGCCACGCGCATCGAAACCATTTTCAAGGTCATGATTCCAGCCGCCCGTTCAGCCATCCTGTCTGGCGTTATACTTGGCGTCGGCCGCGCCATCGGTGAGACCATGGCCATTATCATGGTTGCGGGCAACATCGCCAGATTGCCTGAACTGTTCGGGCCGGTCCGTCCCCTGACCGTCGGCATTTCACTGGAGATGGGTTATGCCTCAGGCCTTCACCAACAGGCGTTGTTTTCGATCGGGCTGGTCCTATTTGCCTTCATCATGATCGTCAACCTGACCTTCAGCTGGATTTCCCGAAAGGGGGTGCAGATGGATGCCAAAAAATAGCCTTCAACGACGCCCGCTGCGCATCAAGGACCGATTGCTGAGCGTTGTGATCTGGGTCTGCGCCGGTCTGACTGGCGGGGTGCTGCTGTTGATTTTGGGTTATATTCTGATCAACGGTATTCCGCACATCAGTTGGAACTTTCTGACCGACATTTACATGGAAAGCACCACGCAAAAGGGCATCCTGCCCATGATCATCAACACGGGTTACCTGATCGTTCTGACCCTGCTGATTTCGGTGCCAATCGGTATCAGCGCGGCTGTTTTCATGACCCAATACGCGCGACAGGGCCGTCTTGTCCGCTTGATCCGGTTCGCGACCGAGACCCTGGCTGGCATCCCGTCGATCATCTACGGTTTGTTCGGCTATGCGGTTTTTGTCCTGATGTTCGGATTTGGTTATTCCTTGCTGGCCGGCGCTTTGACGCTGGCCATCCTGGTGCTGCCGACCATGATCCGAACCGCCGAAGAGTCGCTGCTGGCAGTCCCTGCCCAATATCGCGAAGGAGCGCTGGCGCTGGGGGCCGGCAATCTGAGGGTCATCCTGGGCATTATTCTGCCGGCGGCCATGCCCGGCATTGTGACGGCCATCGTGCTATCGATTGGCCGCATTGTCGGCGAATCGGCAGCGCTGACCATTACGGCAGGGTTTGTTGCCAACATGCCCAGTGATGTTTTCGGTCACATCATGGATTCTGGCCGCTCCCTGACCCTCCATCTTTATCAGCTGGCCATGCGCGGGGAATCGCTGGATCAGACTTTTGCGACGGCCGCTGTCCTGCTGATCATCGTCTTTGCCTTAAATCGTCTGGCGAAGTCACTTGCCAAACTTGCCAGCAAAAAATAACCGAGAGGAGTACATTGCGTGAGTCATTCTGACAAAAACAGTCTGGTCCAGACCAACCAACTTAACCTCTGGTATGGCACCAATCAGGCGCTGAAGGATATCAACCTGGCTATTCCGGCGCGGCGCATAACCGCCTGCATCGGTCCGTCCGGCTGCGGTAAATCAACCTTTCTCAAGACCCTCAACCGTATGAACGATCTGATCGAGGGCGTCAAGATCACCGGCGAGGTGCTGATCGACGGCGAGGATATTTACGCGCCGCAAACCGATATCACCCTGCTGCGTAAAAAAGTTGGCATGGTCTTCCAAAAACCCAACCCCTTTCCCATGTCGATTTACGACAACATTGCCTATGGCCCGCGAATCCACGGCATCAAAAAGCGCCATGAGCTGGATGAAATCGTCGAAAAGAGCCTGGTTGGCGCGGCAGTTTGGGATGAAGCCAAGGACCGCCTGCACAAAAGTGCCCTGGGTCTTTCCGGCGGTCAGCAACAGCGTCTGTGCATCGCCAGAGCCCTGGCGGTCGAGCCGGAGATCCTGCTGATGGACGAGTCAACCAGCGCCCTTGATCCGTTGTCGACACTCAAGATCGAGGACCTGATGAGCGAGCTCAAGGATCATTACACCATTATCATTGTGACGCACAATATGCAGCAGGCGGCGCGCATCAGCGATCGCACGGCCTTCTTCATGCTGGGTGAAATCGTTGAATACGACGAGACCGAGAAGATTTTCAACACGCCCAAACACAAAAAAACTGAAGATTATATTACCGGCCGATTCGGCTGATCAGACCGACTAAGGGGGAAGAACCAATGACGCGAATTGAGTTTGCCAAGGAAATGACCCTGCTGCATCAGGAGATCATCCGCATGGGAGCCACAACTGAGAATGCCATCAGTGAGGCGATTGCCGCCCTGATCGACATGGACGCAGCCAAAGCGCGCCTGATCATCGAGCAGGACGATATTGTCGACGACATGGAACGCATGATCGATAAGCACTGCGTCGCCATCATCGCCCGTCAGCAGCCGGTCGCCAGCGACCTGCGCGATGTGACCTCGACACTCAAGCTGATCACCGATCTTGAGCGCATCGCCGACCACGCCAGCGACATCTGTGAGCGCATCCTGGAAATTTGCAAAAATGAAAACCGGATCACCGTACCCGTCGACATCGTCACCATCGCCAATCTGGCACGCAATATGCTGCATGGCGCGCTTGATGCGTACGTTGCTCACGACGAGGCGATGGCCACCGCGGTCATCTCGATGGATGACAAGGTCGACGAACTCTTTTTGCGACTCAAGGGCAATCTGGTCCATTTGATGACGGTCGACAGCGAAAACGTCGGCCAATTGATTGAGATGCTGTTGATCGCCAAATATGTCGAACGTATTGCCGATCACGCGCAAAATGTCGCCGAATGGGTGGTTTATCACATTCAAGGTCGATATTATGGGCATGACAATTAAGGAGACGGGCGGTATAACATGAAACAACAAACGATCGTGCTGGTCGAGGATGACAGCATCATTGCGGAGTTGCTGGACTTCAACCTGACTGGTGAAGGCTATGTCATCTGCTCTTTCCGTGACGGTGCGGCTTTGTTTCGCGAGCTCTCACAAATAGACAGTCCAAGCCTGTTCATCCTTGATGTCATGTTGCCCGATATGGATGGCCTGGAAATCTGCAGACGGCTGCGCAACGATCCGCGTTACGAGATCATCCCGATATTGATGCTGACAGCCAGAGGCACAGAAAACGACAAGGTTAAAGGATTGGACACCGGTGCGGATGATTATCTGACCAAACCTTTCAGCATGCGCGAGCTGCTGGCCCGCGTCAACGCCCAGACCCGACGTGGTCGCAAAATGCCCAAAACCATGGGAACGGATCTTGCTCCGCACGACAGTCAGCCAGCTGATGCCATCCACCCGGGGCGCATCGACGCGGGCGATATTGTGCTCGATGATGTTCGCCACCGCGTTTTTAATGCCGGTAAAGAAATCGAAATGACCAACCGCGAATACGAACTGCTGAAGTACCTGATGATCCACCGTGGCGTGGCCTTCAGCCGAGATGAACTGCTGGATCGCGTCTGGGGGTACGAATACGGCGGCGAAACCAGAACCGTCGATGTTCACATCCGACAACTGCGGCGGAAAATAGAGAAGAACGATGCCGAACCTGTCCTGATCGAGACCGTCCGTGGCCGCGGCTACCGGTGGACCGATCAAATTTGACAAAACCGGAGGGGTCCTATGCTGAAGCGCATTTACATCCTGTTCATCGCGATCTTACTGATTGCTGTCCTCGTGACCGGACTGGTTTCCACCCAGGTCGTCAGTTCGTACAATGACCGTTACAATCACAACATTCTGCTTTCCGCCACGCAGATGATACAGCAAGATATGGATGGCGGACTTGCCGCGGCCGACGCCAGCGCCAGGATGCTGAAAGTTTTTAACCAGCCCGAGACACCCCTTCGCGTGACCATCGTTGACCGGCAGGGAAATGTCTTGTACGACAATGAAGCCATCTCAGGCGAAATGGAAAACCATCTCTTTCGTCCGGAAATCAGCTATGCCCTCCAGCATAAAACCGTGGCCTCGGCGATTCGCGCCAGCAGTACACTGCACATCGATATGTTGTATTTGGCGCTTTACAACGAAAAGCAAGATATTGTTATCCGCACGTCGATGGCCCTGTCCGCTTCGCAGACAGGCCTGAACAACATTCTGCTGACCATCGGCATCGTCATGGCCGCGGCTCTGCTCTTGCTGGGCGTGGCCGGTACCATCATGACCCGGCTGATTGCCCGTCCGTTGGTCAATCTTGAGAAGGCAGCGCTGGCCATGTCCAAAGGTCAGTACGATGTACGGGTTCATCACCTGCGGTCCCAGGACGGCGAAATCTACTCGCTGTCCCGAACTTTCAACACGATGGCAGATCAGTTGCAGGCTGTCGTTCAGGATCTTGAAGACAAAAATGCCCGCCTCGACGTTATCTTCGACTCAATGTCCGATCCGCTGCTGGCTGTTTCGTCCGATACCTCAGTCACCTTCATGAATCGCGCCGCCCGCGAGGTTTTCGGCCGCGATCTCGACCCGACCCAGGCGGTCTTCCCACTCTATCTGATTACGCACAGCCAGGATACCGATGCCTTGGTCGAACAGGCCTTCGCCAAAGGGGGGCCGATTACTGCCGAGTCCGCCGTTCAGACGGTCAAAGGGAAAATTGACTTTCATATTTTCACTTCTCCGATCAAGGCAGAAACCTCCCAGGGAGTGATCATGACCTTCCACGATATCAGCGAAATCCGCAAAATCCAGAAAATGCGGAGCGACTTTGTCGCCAATGTCTCGCACGAACTGCGCACACCGCTGACCTCGATCCGTGGCTTCATCGAGACGCTGCGCGGTGATGCCATCAACAACCCTGAAGTGGCCAGACGCTTTATTGATATTATCGATATTGAGGCCGAGCGCCTGCATCAACTGATCACCGACATCCTGATCCTGTCGGAAATCGAAGACCTGCGCGAGGACAAGGAGCGCGAAACCTTCAACCTCAATGCCGTGATCGACGATGTTGCCGTACTGCTCGACGAGACAGCATCGGCCCGCAAGGTCAGCCTTGTGGTCGAAAACGGCGATGTGCCGCTGTCAGTCAGCGCCAGCAAGGCGCGCATGAAGCAGATCCTGATCAACCTGGCTGAGAACGCCATCAAGTACAACTATGAAGGCGGCAAAGTCTTCATCAAGGCCGACCGCCAGACCGACTCCAGGGTCCGTCTGACCGTCCGCGACACCGGCCCCGGTATTCCGCCCGAACACCAAGAGCGTGTCTTCGAGCGCTTCTATCGCGTCGACAGCAGCCGCTCACGCGAGCTGGGCGGCACCGGCCTCGGCTTGTCCATCGTCAAGCACATCGCCCAGCTCTATGACGGCTCCGCCAGTGTTGTCAGCCGTCCGGGCGAGGGCGCGACCTTTATCGTCGATCTCAAGATCTGATTCTTGTGGTACAATGGGTTTACCCAAAACCGACGATGAAGGAGACCGATGATGTCCGAAAATACAACGGCCGCACCGCAGAACTTTGAGCAGGCCTGGCAGCAATTTGCCGCCGAATGCGCCGAATGCCGCAACTGTCCGCTTGGTGCGACCCGCAAGCAGGTCGTCATCTGGCGCGGTGCCCGTCAGGCCCCCCTGATGCTGATTGGCGAGGGTCCTGGCGCCGAAGAGGATGAACGCGGGCAACCCTTTGTCGGCGCCGCCGGCCGCCTGCTGGACCTGCTGCTGACCGCCAGCGGCATCGAACCGGATATCTTCCACATTTGCAACATCGTCAAATGCCGGCCACCAGAAAACCGCGTGCCGACCCCTGACGAGGCCAAGACCTGCAAACCGCTGCTGGCCAAGCAGTTTCGCCTGGCCCGGCCCAAGGTCATCGTGCTTTTGGGCGCGACAGCCTTCAAATATTTCACCGGCAGCACCGAGGGCATCAGCAAGGTCCGCGGTCAATGGATCGAGAAAAATGGCACCCTGATCATGCCGACCTTCCATCCGGCCTACATCCTGCGCAACAACAACGAACGCGGCAAGCTCTGGGACGACATCGGCCTGGTCCGCGCCAAGATGGAAGAGCTGGGCTATCTGCAGCCGTTGGTGCACCAGCCGGCCATGCCGCAGGGGCGTTCCTGAGAGAGGAGCTGGCCTTTTATGTATCTGGAAAGCAGTCAGCCCCAACGCAGCGCGACTCGCCCGGTTTTGGCCTGGCTTTTTGTGGCGCTCTGGATGGCGCTGATCTTCGTCTTTTCGGCCCAGACCGGCGAACAATCTGGCGGCCTCAGTCACGCCATCGCTCTCGAGATCCAGCGTTTGCTGGGGGGCACGCTCGACGAACCGGCGGTCGCCGCCCTCGAAGGCTTCATTCGCAGCATGGCCCACGGCTCGGTATTTTTCGTGCTGGCCATCCTGATCAGCCGCGCGCTGACTCGCTCACAGCTCCAGGACATCCGCAACATTATCCTGACCCTGATCATCGGCGCCCTCTACGCCGGCTCCGACGAGTTTCATCAGTATTTCGTGCCGGGTCGCGCCATGCAACTGGAAGATTTTCTCGTCGACCTGAGCGGCATCGTCGCAGCCATTATCCTGTATCAGGTGATCAGCATTCTGGTCTACCTGCGTGGGCGTTCAAACCGGCGAAACATCGACCCTTTGTTTAAGGTTTAAAGTCTTGCAAACCACCCCTCTTTATGATAAGATTTCATCTGCTGACCCACCTTGTCAGCACCTTTACCATCATTGCCGAATAGTGTAATGGTAGCACCACTGATTCTGGTTCAGTTTGTTAGGGTTCAAGTCCTTATTCGGCAGCCAATCAAAAAACCGTTGAGCAATCGGCGGTTTTTTGCTTTCATCGTTCAATAAATGTTATGTTATAATGAAATGATAACGACCCAGCCCATAGGAGGACCAGACGATGAACGACGATGATAAAATCAAAGCAGTCATGGACCAAACCGGTGCGGATCATGCCACGGCCAAGGCGGCGCTGGACACCAGCGGCGGCGACGTTGACATTGCCGTTCGGATTATCAAAGCCTACAATATGAAAGACGAGACGGGGTCTGCCGGTTCAGAAAAGGCCAAGGCCTCAGGCACGGCGCCGCAAGCCAATGATATTTTTGAGGCCATCAAGGAAATTTGGCGCATGGGCAACGCCAGCAAACTGGACATTTTCAAAGATGCGAGAACCATCATCAGTATCTCGCTGCTCGCGAGCACAATCGGCCTCGTCCTGGCGCCGGTCGCGGCGTTGATTGGAATCGGGGCAGCGCTGATCACGGATTACGAAATCGTCATTACGCTGAATAACGGCACCGTGATCAATGTCAATGAATTTGCCGTGAAGCGCAAAAAGGACGAAGAAGCCAAAACGGAAGAACCCAAGGCCGAAAAAGCCAAGGATGAAAAATAATCGCTGAATCAGTTTGACCGCAAATACTGGCGTCACCGAATTTTCGGAGGCTCCTTTTGCATGGCACCGCATTGCATAGATCGCCTGCTTGTGTTACAATAATAGTTCGGATTGTTATTAAATCAGAACCGGACTTGATAGAGATTCTATCAAAATACAGACAATAAAGGATAGTATCATGTTTAAAATTAACGATTATGTCGTCAATGGGTCTTTTGGTGTGTGTCAGGTTATGGATATTGTCAACGAAAAAAATCGGGCTGGCGAAGAAACGGCATACTATGTTTTGCGTCAGGCTGTTTACAGCAAAAACAATGGCATCATGATTAAAATGCCTGTCAACAACTCGCAGATTGTGATGCGCGGTTTGATTTCCAAGCCGGACGCCCTTTCGATGATTGCTTCAATTCCGCATCAGGAGACGCGTTGGATCGACGATCAGGCCCAGCGCAACGAGATGTTCAAATCGGCCATCAAATCCGCCGATATCCTGGAGATTGCCAAGGTCTGCAAATGCATCTACGCCGAAAAGATTGAATCCTTTGCCCGCGGCAAGCGAATCGCCAGGACCGACGAAGAAATGATGAAGACGGCCGAAAAAAATCTCTTCGATGAGCTGTCGCTGGTGCTGGACATCGCACCCAGCGAAGTGCTGCCGCTGATTCAGATGCAGGCCTGAAAAAAACCGCCGGTTGGCGGTTTTTCTTTTGAATAACGATTAAAATGGATTCCGAACATGAAATGAACCCCTGTTTTTGACGATGGTGCAGACGAGCTAGCAAAAGACCGGATCATAATCTGCGACGAGCACTTGGATATCCTTTAGCGTATCCTTGTATTGATTGCAAATACTTGACTTAAAGTGCATGGCATAATATGATAAATACATAAAAACTAATGCATTCACCTGATCGACCATGATTTCTTTGACATTTGTTTATGTGCTCATTTTTTGAATGGAGATTATTCAATTTGCACATTTGTCTCAACTGCTACACTGACATTTAAAGTTAGATGCCTTCAGCATGAATTATCGCACAATTATGGTTGTGGGCATTGTTCTGGTTACTCAACAGACACATGTATTATGAAAGGGTCTTATGACCAAAACGCCACGCTGCTTGCTGATATTTGGTGCAGTTATTGTGAAGCAAATTTCAATAGAACGCAACATTAAAATGGAGGTGGATTTGACCATGAAAAAGACAATAATACTGGTTTTTGCTTTGGTTTTGTCCTTTGTCCCATGCGCCTGTGCTACTCAAACAACAACAATTGTAGAAGCAAACAGCTATTCGCTTCCTGATGAGTTCAAGTCAATTAATGAATTATCCAATGCTGTCAAAAGCAATGCTGGTATTGAAAATAGTAACCTCGAAAATCTGGATTATATCTTTGTACTTAACAAAACCCCGATAGATCTTCCAGTCTCGAAAATAATCATTACTCAAGGTTCGGCTGGCGTTTATTACATGGTTGATAAAATTGACGAAAACTTGTCAAAGAAATACCAAGATGATTCAGAGATAGTGCAAATATTGTCAACCATTAGGGTTATCACTTACCGAAATGTGATTGCGGATGGCGACAAGCCGGGCATCGTTGCCGAAAATTTAGATTCGTTCAAGTCCTATGAAATCGATGGTCGAAACTACTACGCCGCTGATGTTTTGGCTACGGATGGAACATTGATTGGTTGGGAAATATTTTGGAGTCAGGACAATTTAGAACTCTGTGTTGGCGTTCCAGTTAGTTTCGGCATTGACCAGGCTCTTCAGTATTGTAATTGCACAACATACAATTTCAAATAACCGCCTTGACAAAGTCCATCTCCCGCCTGATTTCGTCAACCGACGGGATGGGAGCACTCGATACAAACTCCAACGCGCCAAAACCATCATAACCGCTGTTCTCGATGAGCGGCAGCAAAGTTGTAAGATCAATCAGGCCGTCGCCAAATTTGGCGGCGGCATATCTTTGCCCGTCAATCCCCTTGTCGCCGTAGGCGTTTGGATCAGTAACCGTTATGATGTCCTTGATGTGCATGTGGGCGATTTTGCTCCTGAACTGGCGAAAAAAGTCGGCTGGGTCGTCACCGGCCAGCACCATGTTGGCAGTGTCAAAGACCATGCGCAGATGGGGAGCGGCGGACAGCAAATCGGCCAGTTCGGCAGCCGAGCACATCGGCAGGGTCAGATGAGGATCGTCCTCGATGACCACGGTGATCCCCTGGCTAAACGCGTAATCCGAGATGGCGCGGAAGTTCGTTTTCAGCAGATTGCCGAGATCCTGTCGCGCAAGCTGCTGTGTTTCATAGCCAAAGGGCACCGCCATAATGATCCGGCAGCCCAAGGACTGTGCCAATTCCACGTCACGCTTGAAATCCTCCGCTACCGGCGCACCGAGAGTGGCGTAGGGACGGCCAGCAAGCAGGCAGCTCGTCTTGAGGTCGTATTCCCAGAGCATCTCTTTGACGTGAGCATCGCCAAAGGCCGACAGCTCCATGGTGGACAGATCGACATGATCAAGGCCTGCTGTTTTGATATTCTTTAAAAAATCACTGTAATCGCGTTTGTCCTCACCGGTCATCGCGCCGGCCATCAATTTGCGAATGACAACCATGAAGGTCATAAGGCTAAATTTCATATTAATTCTCCTTGGGCAGCATGGCCTTGATGTTTTGCAGTCCGGTGGCCAGATCGGCCAGCATGCTGGTGGGGGAGTTGTCCTGATCCATGATGATACCGCAGTCAATCAGCGGCAGATCGGCCACCCGTGCCAGCGCGGCGGCTGTCGGGACGTCGCCGGTGCCGATGGCAACGAAGCTGTTCTGCCGATTGGCGGCACAGGCACCGGGGATCAGATCCTTGAGATGAAGCGAGACGATACGATTTTTGTACCTTTCGATAAAGGCCACGACGCCGCGATCGGCGTAATGCCCCCAGCCGATGTCATACTGAAGCTTGAGACGGGGGTCACACTGACTGAGCAGATAATCCAGCACGGTCTGTGCGCCGACATGATTGATCAGTTCCATCTCGTGACTGTGGTAGGCGGCGTGGACGCCGATGGCCGCCAGATAATCGACAGCCGTGTTCAGGTCATCCCGGACCGCGTCGCAGCCAGACTGATCCTTGAGCATCATGCTGAAAACGAATTGCTGAATGCCGTAGTCGGCAGCCAACTTCAGCAACTGTGGTTTGATATCGGTCAACAGACCGGGGTAGGCATCGGCAAAAAATATGTGGCAAGAGGTGACCTTCAAACCCAGACTTTGGGCGAAGCGAATGTAGTCCTGTGCCTCAGCATAATGCCAGACCGTCTTGGGCAACGGCCCGCCAAAGTGGGCGGTGATCTTTTCGACTTGCTTTTTGACCCGGCCTTGGGCATCTTCAAACATGACGGCGATTTCAATCGCGTCCAGGCCAATTTCACAAATCGCCTTGATGGTTGCTTTGGGGTCTGTGGCCATTTCCTTCGTAAAACCGAATAATTGCACACCTATTCCGTACATTGTATTCTCCTCAACTGCTTTTTAAGACATTCTGCAATTGTTCTACGTTTTTGATTTCGATCTTTTCACGGCCGAGCGTGACAACCCCTTTGGCTTTCAACTCGCCCAGCAAGCGGGAGATGACTTCGCGCGCGGTGCCGAGCTCGACGGCGATGGCTTCATGGGTGGCATGGACAGTGCCTGCCTGATGACCGACCTTGTCGAGCAGCCAATGCACCAACCGATAGTCCATGCGATCGAAGGCGACGGCTTCCAGAGTATCCATGATGCCGGTCATATGACCATAAATCGACGAGATCAGGAAGTCCTTCCAAGCGATCGAGCTGTCCATCACGTCATGGTAAAGCGCGACCGGCAACATCAGGAGCTTGACCTGCTCTTCGGCCTGCGCCAGAGCGGGAAAGTCTTCGCCGCGAATTTGGCAGGCGATCGATACCAGACAGGTGTCGCCCGCGCCAATTCGATACAAAGTCATTTCACGGCCGTTGGGTGAAAGCTTAAAAATGCGCAGGCTGCCCGACAACACCAAAGGAATAAACTGGCACTGCTGGTTCTGCTGCATCAGCATTTGACCTTCGGGCAGCAACACGACCTGGCCATTTGTGAAAAGCTGACAGCGGTCTTGCTCCGGCAGCGACTTGAGGACGGGGAAAAGGGCGTCGATTGTATTGATCTGATCAACGGTCAGCATAAGCGCTCCTCCTGACAATTCCACATCAACAATATCATAGCATATAGGTGATTATGTTACTGAAAATAAGTCGCATTATCCGTAAAATAATAAAGAAAGCAGGGAGGTGGGCTTCATAAATTATGTCATTTCATTTTTAGAGGGCATCATTACGTTCATTTCGCCCTGCCTGCTGCCGATGCTGCCCCTCTATCTGTCCTATTTTGCCGGTCAAAACAGCGAGGGTCAAAAACGACCGGCGCTGCGCAATGCCTTCGGCTTTATTTTGGGATTCACAGTCGTTTTCGTGTCGTTGGGTGCCTTTGCCGGCACGGTCGGCGGTCTGCTGCGCCAATACAGCACCGTGGTCAATATCATCTCAGGCCTGATCGTGGTGCTTTTCGGCTTGAATTTCATGGGTGTTTTACGGTTGCCGTTGATCAATAAAACGAGTCAGATCCAGATCAAAATTGGCACCGGCTTTGGCTCAGCCGTGCTGTTTGGCTTGATCTTCGCCATCGGCTGGACCCCATGCGTTGGCGCGTTTTTGGGCTCGGCCCTGATGCTGGCGGCATCGAGCGGTGGCAGCCTGCAGGGCATTGCCATGCTGTTGTGTTTCTCGCTCGGCTTGGGCGTGCCGTTTCTAATCAGTGCCCTGCTGATCGATCGTCTTAAATCAACCTTTGCTTTTATCAAACGTCACTTTCGTATTATCAATATCGTAGCCGGCGGTCTGCTGGTGGTCATCGGTGTGCTGATGGCGACCGGCTTGATGGGATATTTTCTGTCGTTGCTGACATTTTAAGGAGGAATTTATATGAATTCAAAAATCAAGACCCTGATCATGGCCGTTGTGTTCGTGCTTTTTTTGGTGGGTGCCTATTATGGCTATCAGCTACTGGCCCAGATCAATCAGCCGGCGAGCAATCTGGAGACTCTGGCTAAAACCGCAGCGCCGGACTTTACCGTCTTCGATGCCCAGGGCAACGCGGTCAAATTATCTGACTTTGCCGGCAGCCCGATCGTGTTGAACTTTTGGGCATCCTGGTGCCCGCCCTGCCGCAGCGAAATGCCGCATTTCAATGAAATTTATGCAGGCGTACAGGGCGATGTCATTTTTATGATGGTCGATCTGGTCGACGGCCAGCAGGAAACGCAGGCTGACGGGCAACAGTATATCGTCGACCAGGGTTTTACCTTCCCGGTCTTCTTTGACAACCAGCAGCTGGCGGCAAATGCCTACGGCATCACGTCCATACCGACCACCTTCTTCATTGACGCCAAGGGTGATATCATCACGGCATACAATGGCTCGATCAGTGCCGATACGCTCACAGCGGCCATTGACTTGATCCGTTGAAAAGCCGGCTTTTCAACGAACAATGAAAAACTAACAACGAACAGTTGCGGATTGGTAAATCCTGGGAAAATTTGCTGCAAGGATTATCATTCCGCAACTGTTCGTTGTTACCTGTTAGCTGTTCGTGCGTTAAACAGAGTCGGCGAAAGCCGACTCTGTTTAACGCACGACCGCCCCTCGCCAGGAGCTGATGCCGCCGATGTTGGTGACGTTGGTGTAGCCGTTGCCGGCCATCCAAGCGACGGCCTGACTGCTGCGGGCACCACTGAGACAATAGACGAAGATGCGGGCGTTTTTGTCTTTAACCATCTCCGGCAGTTTGGCCGGGATGACATGGACGGGGATGTTGATACTGCTGACGATATGACCCTGGCTGTATTCGTCCGTATTGCGCACGTCGATCAGGACGATGCTCTTGTCCTTCGCCAACTCGGTTTGCGCGTCTTTCATCGTCATAGATGATGCGCCTTTGCCAAATAATCCAAACATGTTATAGTCCTCCAGGAATCTCTACTCATGAAGCCAATCATAGCGGATGGCAAAAAGAATATCTGTGATAATATTACAAACGGTGAAAAGTGGATCAGGATATGCAAAAAGCCGCCAAGGCGGCTTTTTGCGGAATTACGTGACAGGTGTTACTTTTTCGTTTCGACTTTACGTTTGGCGCGGCGTCGCAGGACAATGATCAACAAGATGATCAGCGCGATGATGACCACCGCACCGACCGCGATCAGGATAATGGTCAGCGTGGAAAGCCCTTCCTCAGCTGGCTCGGGCAAGGGCACGGGTGTGAGGCTGCTGGATTCGATAATGACCATTTTGTAATCGGCGTAATAGGTGATTTCTGCACCGGTCAGGTTCTCGATGACAGCAGTGTTGCCATAGAGCGCACCATCGATCACTTTGACACCCTCCGTGGTCTCGGTGATGGCGGTGGCATCCAGCGCCAGCGTGTCAGCGATGAACATGATCGGCATATAGGGTTCACCATCAACAAGTTTGAGCGGCGTTAGATTGGGGCGTGAGGCATCGTTGACGACGGCATGGGTGGTGTCGACTGTCATGGTGATCTTGGCGCCAACCTTATTCATCAGGTTTTTATCGAGGTAGGTCATGAAAGCGGCCTGGATCGAGTCGGGTTCGCCATAATTGCCGAGGGTATTGCCGTAGTAGAAGGCCAGAACGTTGGCATCCTGCAAGGCCTTGAGCGTGCGAACCGACTGATTGTTGGTGATGTTGACCGGACTGCCGAAGCCGCCGAAGACAGCGATGGCCGGATCATCAGGCGATGCGTAGGAAATCGGGCTGGCAGCGGCCGCCTCCGCGAACTTTTGCATCAGGAGGTCGTGCTTGTAGGTGTAGGTGCCGCGGGTGACGGCACCGGCGGCGACATTTGAAAAGTATTTCTCAACATAGGCATCGTCAATGGTCAAGGTATAATCGGTGGCCAGAAAGGCGCCAAGTGTACCGGTATTTTCCGCAGCGGCTCGAGCTGACAGATAATTACGCAGTACCAGCAAACCCTTGCCTGGACCACCGAAGTCGATGGCCAGCGCACAGGGTGCCGCTTCACCATCGCCGCCGGGCAGCAGTTTTGCCAGCATGGCGGGATTGTTGATCGTGTCAGTGCGCTGATCGGCACCGAAATTCAACGCGTCGGACCAGGCAAAGCCAACGATACCGGCTTGCAAGCGGCTGGAAACGCCGGCATTGCCGCCGACTGTGCCCTCCATTGTGGCATCATCGCCCGACAGCAACATCATCAATGCGGTGTTGCCGCCCAATGAAACGCCGTATATACCGAAGCGAGAGGGGTCTATGTTGTATTGTTTGGCATTGGCCCGCATGTACCGGATGCTGCCCTTGATATCCTGATAATAATCAGGGCTGGTGTTGGGCGGGTAATTGCGCAGATCAATACTGGCCACAGCATAGCCTGCTTCGGTGATGCGCTGCAGCTGCTGGGGCAGATCAATTGTTGTACCACCGAAACCGTGGATGTAGAAAAGCAGCGGCACTTTGTTTTTTGACGTTGCCGTTTCGGGCAGGAAGAGGTCAATGGCCAGCGTTTTGGAGGTCGGCAGATAGAGGATGTCGGAGGCTGCCGTGACTTTGACGGTATCCAGATAAATATGACTGGCAGATGGGAAAGGCTGGACATTAGCTTCGCCGCCCATGTAGTTTTGGGCGATACCGTTTTGGATGACGCGATTGCCTTCGGGCAGGAAACTGAACCCAGCCTTGGCAAAGACTGCCGCATTGTCGACAACACTGTATTTGGCCAGATCAGAATCAACCGGCAGTTTTTTCCAGTTGCCGTTGTAATTAAGATAGTAATTCTTTTCAAACATATAGAGTGTGCCGGGCCCGGTATAGCTGCCGTTGGTCAGGGTTACCGTACCGTTGAAGGTGTTGCTGACGTTTTCGACGATGGGCAGGGTGATGGATGAAGCCGTGTCACCGCCCTGATAGAGCTTGATGATGGGCGTTTTGTCGGCATACATGGGATGTTGATACAGGCCGGTGTTGGCACAGGTCACGCTGACGCGAATGCTTTCACCCTCTTTCAGTTTGACCGAAACCAGATCAAACTGAAATTGCAGACGGGTCGGGTTGGCGAGCCCCTCGGCCAGCCGCGCGTTAACGTCAGCCGTCATACTGGTGTGGTAGGTCAGGCCTTTGGTGGCATCCCAGATGAGATTGGATCCGGTGGTGCGATGCGAGGCTCTGATCAGGGCGCGGGATAGGTAATTGGAGGTACCGTCCGCCTTGACGACCTCGAGGTAGGCGATGAAATCAGCATCGTTGCTGTTTTCGCTGGAGACCCACAGATCAATGGTTGGAATACCCACCATTTCAACGCCTGAAGCCAACGGCGCCGTGGTAAAGGTCAGTGCTTTGGAGTCAACGCCATCGATCAGATTTTCCGATGTGGTCAGAATCATGCTGCTATAATCTTCGGGCGTTTTCACCGTGGTGTCTACGGTGTAGGGGGTCGAGGAGACGGAGGTCGGTGAATCCGGCGTCAATTTGCCGTTGTTGCTTTGCGCACCGTTGAGTTTGAGCGCGGCGGCAACCGTGATGTCGGAATCCTCAGGGGCTAAGTAAAGGGTACTGTAGTTGGAATTCTCCAAAGGCAGATTGTCAGAATAGCGCCAGTAATTGCCCTTGCCAGCGCCGACGACATAATAGTAGAAGGGCGGTGCCTGATCATAACCGTTGTCGATGCCCTTGAGCGAATAATCGAACCAGCGCAGATAATCAGTTCCAACATCCAGGGTGTTATCCGGATATTCCGGAGATGCGTTTGAGCCACCGATTGCGCCGGGGTGGGTCCATGGTCCGACAACGATCGTGCCGCCCCAGGCATTGGTTGTTGCCACCTGGAAGGTGCAGCTGGCGTCATAGAGGCCCGCCAGCTGATGCTGAAGGATACCGCTTTTGATGATTTGATCGTTGTACTGGGCGGGCGGGATGGTCATATTGGCTTTTTCGTTAAACAATATCGGAATTTCCTGATCTCTGAGCAGATTTGGCTGCAGCAAGGACGACATAAAATTTTTGTTTTTCATTTGCCCGACGTAAGCTTCATAGGCCATGCGTCCGTCGGTGTCTTCATCAACAAACACGAGCTTTGTGCTGGCCTTGAAGTCTTCATAAGATCTTGGTGTTGGAGTCAATCCCGAAACCGAACCACTCATGCCAAGCGGCACGGCGGACACGCCGTTGGGGTAATCCTGGAAATAAAAATCGGCATTGGTCACGACGGGGGTGATGGCCAGGAGACCTTGCGGGTCAACAGCAGCCGTAGCTTGTTGGATCAGTCCTCGGTTGGAACCGCCGATCATGCCATATTTGCCGTTGGACCAGGGCTGTCTGGCGATCCAGTTTTCCATGATGTGTTTGACATCGAGACGATTTTCCATGGAGGCAAAGCTGTTGCTCACGCCAAAAGATACGCCGCAGCCACGCAATTCGATAACAACATAGGCGTATCCGTTGGCCAGAAGCTTTAGAATGACACCATCAGCCATCGGGGAGTTGACCCCGACAAAGCGGCCACCGCGGGAACCGACGACGATGGTCGGAAATCTGCCGTCGATCACCTTGCCGTTGACATCAGCCGGCAAAACATAATCCAAAGCCAGCTTGATGGTGCTGCCGGTATACTCGGGGTCGGAGCGGCTCGCGCCACTGTAGGATGCTGGCACTTCAACATAGACGGATTTTTTGACAAAACCCGGATAGGGCTCGTTTGTGGTATAGCCTGAGTATTGCCCGTATGTCGATGTTTTGGTCGGTTGGACAACCGGCGACTTCGGCAGTGTAGCGACAGCGTCGGCTTTGTAGATGATGACGGTGTTGAATTCATCCCAGACGGTCACAACCGCGCCCAGCCCCTTGACGTATTCAGCCGTGCCATAAAGGACACCGTCAATGCGATCGACACCCTTGGTGCTGGTATTGGCAGAGTCAATGCTGACGCCCAGCTGTTTGGCGACAAAATCCAAGGGGATCATGAAGTTACTGCCAACTTTTTTCAGGGGGTTGGTGACCGCGACCGGGACATAGTTGACTGCGGCGGCGGTGGCGTCCAGGGTCAAAGCAATTTTTACCCCGGACGGTCCTGCCATAAGATACTCATTCAGATAGTTTTTCATGGCAACCACAATTTCATCGGCATTGCCATACACGCCGAGCGTATTGGCAAACATCAACCCTTCGACGCCAGCGTCATTCAGCGCTTGCAGGGTGCGGGTGCTCTGCGTGTTGGTGATGTTGGCACGCCCGCCCACTCCCGCGAACAGGGCGATGGCAGGGTCGTCAGGCGAGACATAATACAGCGGGCTGGCCGCGTTGGCCTGTGCAATTTTCGCCATGAGGAAATCGTGCTGATAAACGTAAATACCCGCTGTCACGACAGCACCACTGCTGAATCCAGCGCTGCTGGCACCCGGAAACCATTTGGCAATGTAGGCATCATCGATGGTCAGTATATAGTTTGCGGCCAGGAAGGCTGTCAGCGTACCGGCTTCTTCGGCCGCCTGACGTGCTTCGAGATAATGGCGCAGCACCATCAGGCCTTTGCCCGGTCCGCTGAAATCAATGGCCATGGCAATCGGGGAGGTTTCCCCATCGCCGCCACCGAACATCGTGGCCAGCAACTCGGGATCGCTGGCGTTGTCAGCGCGTTGGTCAGCTCCGAAATTCAACATATCGCTCCAGCCATAACCCGCGATACCGGCCTGTACACGGCTGGAAATACCGGCGTTGCCGCCGACGGTGCCTTCCATGTCAGCATTGTCGGCTGAGACGAGCATCATCAGGGCAGTATTACCCCCCAGAGACTCGCCCATGACGCCGATCCGGTTGGGATCAATGCCGTACACGGCCGCATTGGCGCGAATATCGCGAATGTTGCCCTTGATATCGTGGTAGTAGTCGGGGGACAGGTTGGGCGGGTAATTGCGCAGATCAATGCCGGCGACCGCATACCCATCAGATAGAAGCTCCACGAGGAATGGCGTCAGGTTAGAATAGGAGCCACCATAACCGTGAATATTGAGCACAATTGGAGGCGCCCCCGTTGTTGTGGTCTTTGATGGCATAAAGATATCATATTTAAGCGTCTTTTGACCCGGTACATAGAGTTTGGTCGTCAGTGGCTGTACATCAACCACGTCGACCACGATATGGCGGAATTGCGGGAAAGGCTGTGTATTATCCTTCGAGCCGTCATACAACTGTTCAGCGGCGTTGGCGATGGGCGTGCCCTCAGGCAGGAAGGTGAAGCCACCGAATTCTGCGGCCCCAAGCGCGTTGACCGTATAGGAACTGTTTGCCGGATAACTGAGCCAAGTGTCGTTGGCGGTTTTGACGGTATAATTGATAAAAATATTGTCCTTCAACCAGTACATCGAAGCGTTATAGCTTTTGCCGTCAAGGGTCAGCTCGCCGGAATAGCCGTTTTCATCACTTTCGACAAAGGGGGCTGTCAAGGTTGAGGCTTTGCTGCCGCCTGCATACACCGTGAGAATGGCACCAAGCGAACTGTAAACGCAGACGCGGAGGCTGCTGCTTTTGCCCTTGAACTGATAAGCGACAAAATCCTGATCATCCTGACCATCGTCATATGCGCGTTGGAGTTGGACGGTCAGATGCTGCTCGCCGGCAACCAGGGTTGCCGAGCCGCTTGCAATCACATTGGACGAACCATCAGCCTGTACAGCCTCCAGTAGCACGGTCAGGGTACCGGCAGAAGCAGCTTTAAGGTAGAGGCTGGCTGTTGGAAAACCGACGATTTCGGTCGATCCGGAGCCGAAGTCGGCTGAATTGAAGGTCAGAACCTTTTCATCCACTGCGGCTTTGGCATCCCCGGTTGTCGGTACGACAATTTCGGTGGTGGCCGGGTAAACGGCCGAAGATGGGGCCGATGGCACAAACTGCGTGAGCTTGCCCTGATTGAGCGAAGCAACGGTGGCATTGCCAGACACAACAGCGTTGGCAGAAGCGGCCGAATCGAGGTAAAGCACCTCATCAAACGCATTGGCCAGCGGCATCGCCTCGGCAAACCGCCAGCCACTGTTGGCTACATAATAACGAACACCTGGCGCTTGCGTGCCTGACGTTGTGGCTGTCAGGCCGGGCACGTCGGTTGCCAAGGCTGAAGCTGATGATGCAATCACGAGAATGATGGCAAAAAACAGGGCAAAGATACGTTTCAATGTCACTTTCCGCGGCATAATCCAATCCTCCATGAAACTGCTATTCTATTCATAATTGAACAATCACGAATAATTGTATCATATGTTTAAATTTGTTAAAACGCACAATGGATTTTGTTCACGACAAATTTACATTATGCAAGAAGCCGCCTTACGGCGGCTTCTTGCGGAGTTTCCAAGCTGTATGTTGTTTGAACTATTCTACATCCTGCAGGCATCGTAGCCTTCTTCGCCGGTACGAACCTTAACGACGTTTTCAACATCATAGACGAAGATCTTGCCGTCTCCGATGTGTCCGGTGTAAAGGACTTTTTTGGCTGTTTCGATGACTGTTCTGACCGGAACCTTAGCGACCACGATTTCAACCTGTACCTTGGGCAGCAGATTGATTTCGGTTTCAACACCGCGGTAGTACTCGGTTTTGCCCTTCTGGACACCGCAGCCCAAGACCTGGGTGACGGTCATGCCCGATACGCCGATGGCGTTCATGGCTTCTTTGAGCGCTTCGAATTTGCTCTGTTTGGTGATGATGTCGATCTTGGTCAGTTTGACATCGGACACCAGGGTGGACGTGGGGGTAATGACTTCAATCGGAATTGCCACGTCGATTTTGACTTCAGCCTTTTCTTGCTTCTGATAGGAAACGATCGGCTCGTCATAATAGCTGAAGCGTTCCAGTTGCTTGATAGGCTCGTTGTCGTGCGAATCATAGTCCAGTTCGGAGCTGGTCAGCATGCTGTCAGGATAGGCGAGAACACCCATTTCCGGGATATCAAGACCTTCAAGCTCATCTTCTGGTTTAACTCGCAAGCCCCAGACCTTATCGAGGATTTTGAAGAAGACAAAGGACACACCAAAGCCCCAGACAACCAGGACAACGACCGCGATCACCTGGGCGAGCAGCTGAGAGGCATCACCGAAGAACAAGCCTCTGACGCCGCCGGCGACACCGTTGATGCCATCGCCGTAGGAGCCGTCTGAGAAGAGGCCGAGGGCAACGACGCCCCAGATACCGTTGACGCCGTGGACCGAGATGGCACCAACCGGGTCGTCCAGTTTAAATTTATTTTCCACAAACGGAACGGCAACACAGACCAGGATGCCGGCGACCACTCCGATGATCAGGGCAGAAATGCCGTTGACAAAAGCACAGGGGGCGGTGATAGCGACCAAGCCTGCCAGCGCGCCGTTGGCGGTCATAGACGGATCGGGCTTGCCGAATTTTTTCCACATATAGAACATGGCAACCAAGCCACCTGCTGCACCGGCGATCATCGTGTTGGTGGCGACCACGGCCAGACGGAAGTCGGACGCGGCCAGGGTCGAGCCGGCATTGAAAGCGAACCAGCAGAAGAAAAGGATGATGGTACCGATAATGGCCATCGGGATGTTGTGGCCGGGGAAGGCGCGGGCGGTACCGTCTTTTTTAAATTTGCCGATACGGGGACCGATGACGATGGCGCCGGCCAGGGCGATCATGCCGCCCATGGTGTGAACGACAGCCGAGCCGGCGAAGTCAACAACACCGTGGCCGATGCCGAAATATTTACCGAGGGTGGCCATCCAACCGCCGCCCCAGACCCAGTTGGCGAAGAGCGGGTAGAGGAACATGGCGATGAAGAAGGACGTGATGACCGAGGCGGAGTATTTGACGCGCTCAGCCATGGCACCAGTCGGGATGGTGACGGTGGTGTCCATAAAGACCATCTGGAAGAAGAACAGGGCGTAGATGCCAGCGTCATAGGTGCCCAGCAGCGCGAAGCCCTTGAGGCCGAAGAGACCGCCGAAACCAGGGATGGAGACCATGGAGTTGAGGGCTGCCCCACCTGCGCCCAGGCCGGCAGCGCCGCCGGAACCGCCCATCTGCAGGGCGAAACCGATCAGGTAATAGCCGATGGCCCCGACCAGGAAGACCATGAAGTTCATGGTCATGGTATGGGCGGCGTTTTTGGCGCGGCAGAAGCCGGTTTCAACCATCGCGAATCCGCACTGGAAGAAAAACACCAGGAAGCCGCAGAGCATGATCCAGATAAAGTTGGATCCAAAGAGCGCCTTGTTGGCTGTGGCGGCGACTTCGCCCAGACTTTCGGCGCCTGAGACGGCAACATAGGAGGCACCGGTCGGATCAGCGGCTGAGGAATCGCCCCGCAGGACAAATCCGGCCACCAGGATGCCAACAAGCACGATGCCGACCACGATGAGGATGGCAATAAATTTTTTCGACAATTTCATGATTTCACCTTCTCACTTCATTTTTTTGCTTTGGACTTAAAATTGCTCCAGGCGAACTGGGATGTGCTCTTGTAGACCTCGGCCTTGAGCTTTTGAACGGAAAAAAGATACCTCACGCCAAGGAAAACAATGACCAATCCAAATACAACGCCCGGGACCTGGTTGTTCATGACCACAAAGCTGATGTCATTGACGACGCTGATCACGCTGAATACAGCACCGACTATGGTAATCAGGGCGGCGGTCACAAACAGGGTCGTGATCGGCACGGTCTTTGAGCTGTCAATTTGATTTTGATTTTTCATACGAATACCTCCTTTCCTAAAAATCGTATACAAAAAGCAATGGCGCCTGTTTCGGTTGCCGAAATAAGCGCCATTGCCATTGACCAGAAGAACGATCAGGATTATCAATCCATCACTGTTCGTTGTTCGTTTTTAGTTGTTCGTTCAAAGGCGGCAGTGGCCGCCTTTGTGTTGTTAGTTGGCCAGCAACATATCCGCGTAGGACGGGTAAGGCCAATTTTTCTTGCCGCAGAGCGGTTCGAGCTGATCGACGACGATTCGCAGGGCTTGCATGCCTTCAAAAACTTTGTCATGCATATAGTTGGCATGAGCGTAGATGTCTTGGAAATCATGATCGGCCAGGGTGAATTGCTCAAGGCTGTTCAACTGCTTGAGCAGTTGACCGGACAGATCGGAAACCTGCTTCATGAGGCTGGTTTCGAGATCGGCGTTGAAGGCGGTACCTTGCTTGGCGGCCAGATTGCCCGACAGGTCGCGCTCACAGGCAAGGACGGCGGGGACTACATCGCGCTTGACCATATCGATCAGGGTGAGGGCTTCAATGTTGAGGACTTTGCAGTAGTTTTCGGCACCGACCTCGGCTCTGGAATGGATTTCAGAAGCTGAGAAGACACCGTTTTTCTCAAAGAGTGCAATATTCTCAGGTTTGGACAGGTATGGCAGAACCGAGGGCGTGGTCTTGAGGTTCAGGAGGCCGCGCTTGCCGGCTTCGACGACCCACTCCTCCGCGTAGTTGTTGCCGTTGAAGATGATGCGCTGATGCTTGGTGAAGGTTTTGTAGGTGATCGCCGCGACGCTGGCCATGATGTCTTTGCTGCCCTCGAGCTCGTCGGCGAATTGGCGCAGGCTGTCGGCCACGATGGTGTTGAGGATAACATTGGGCATGGCAATCGACTGGCTGGAACCGGGCATTCTGAACTCGAACTTGTTGCCGGTGAAGGCGAAGGGCGAGGTTCTGTTGCGGTCGGTGGTGTCCTTGATGAAGTGCGGCATGATGGTGACACCGATCGACATTTGGGTTTTGCCGTTGGTCTTGGATTCGGTCTTGTTGACAATGGACTCGATGATGCTGTTCAGTTCATCGCCCATGAAGATCGACAGGATGGCCGGCGGCGCTTCGTTGGCACCGAGGCGGTGGTCGTTGGCCGCGCTGGCGACCGAGTAGCGCATCAGATCCTGATGGGTATCGACGGCCTTGACGATGGCGGCCAGGAAAAGCAGAAACTGGGCGTTTTTGTGCGGGGTGTCACCCGGTTCGAGCAGGTTGATGCCGTCATCGGTGGCGATGGCCCAGTTGTTGTGCTTGCCGCTGCCATTGACGCCGGCGAAGGGCTTCTCGTGCAGGAGGCAGCGCATGCCGTGCTGCATGGCGACGCGGGTCATCATTTCCATGATCAGCTGGTTCTGGTCGACGGCGATGTTGGAGATCGAGAAGACCGGGGCCAGTTCGTGCTGGCTGGGAGCAACTTCATTGTGTTGAGTCTTGGCAAAAATGCCAAGGTTCCACAGTTCGCGGTTGAGATCGTCCATGAAGGCCGACACGCGGGGTTTGATGATGCCGAAGTAGTGATCTTCCAACTCCTGGCCCTTGGGGGATTTGGCACCGATCAGGGTGCGGCTGCAGTTGATCAGGTCAGGGCGGGCATTGTAGTATTTCTCATCGACCAGGAAGTATTCCTGTTCGCCGCCGACCGTTGTCTGGACACGGGTTGAGGTGGAATTGCCAAACAGCTTGAGGACACGCAGCGCCTGTTTGTCGATCACTTCCATCGAACGCAGCAGCGGGGTCTTCATGTCGAGCGCTTCGCCGCCGTAGGAGCAGAAGGCGGTCGGGATGCACAGACATTTTTCTTTGATAAAGGCATTGGATGAAGGATCCCATGCGGTGTAGCCACGGGCTTCAAAGGTTGCGCGCAGGCCGCCGGACGGGAAGCTGGAGGCGTCGGGCTCGCCGCGAACCAGGGCGCTGCCGGAAAATTTCAGAATCGCGCGGCCGTTTTTGGGCTCGAGAAAAGCATCGTGTTTTTCCGCCGTGATGCCGGTCATCGGCTGGAACCAGTGCGAAAAATGGGTGGCCCCGCGTTCAATGGCCCAGGTCATCATGCCTTTGGCGACCGCGTTGGCCACGTCCATATCAAAGTGCAGGCCTTGTGTGATTGTCCGGCGAAGTGACTTATAGACATCACCCGGCAAATACTTGAGCATCATATCATCGTTGAACACGAGTGATCCAAATTCTTCTAACATCGCTTCCATCGTTTCCACCTCCGAAACTATTTGAGAACTGATTTTCTATGAATAGAAAAAGGCGCCGTCGGCAATCAAGCCAAAGCGCCTTCGCTATTTGTCAGCATTATATAAGCTGCAAAATTGTTTGTCAAGGGGTAAAATGAAAGTTATTGCGATAAATTATTTGAAAAATTGCAAATATGTGAATTGAACAGCAATAAATGGATTAACAAGCATGATATTGTGCAGGATGCTACCCTCCGGCTTGCAGAAAAGGAGCTAAAAACGCAGCCTTTTACAATTCCAGCTCATTTTCACGGAATTTGGTGATGAAATTCATGCAGTAATCGTCGATGCCGAGCAGTGCTTCGGTGGCATAAAGGAAGGTCATCAATTTTTTATCGAGCGGGTCGAGGATGGCACCGTCCATACCGGCGGTCATGCCGGCGACCAGGAAGGTCTGATTCATGACCTTACGTGCCGGGATGCCAAAGGAAATGTTGGAAAGGCCACAAGCAATGTGGACGTCGGGGTAGGCGGTTTTGACCTCACGGATGGTGTCGAGGGCGACCAGACCGTAATGGGAGCCGGTGCCGATCGGGCGGATCATCGGATCGATGAAAATATCACCGTGCGGCACCCCCTCGCGGGTCAGCGCCGCGATCAGGGTGTGCGCCACCGCAACGCGCTCGCGGGCGGTTTCGGGCATGCCGCGGTCATCCATACAGAGGGCGATGACCGCGGTTTTGTACTCGACGACCAGCGGCAGGATGGCGTTGATGCGATCCTTTTCGCCGGTCATGGAATTGACGATGGGCTTGCCGTTTTTGTTGCGCCGGAGGCCGGCCAGGATCGCCCTGGGACTGGGCGAGTCGATGGCAAAGGGGGTGTCAATTTCAGACTGAATGGTATCGATCAGCCACTCCAGCGTGTCGATTTCCTGTTCGAGAAACATGCCGGCATTGACATCGATGTAGGACGCCCCGGCCTCGGTCTGGCGGCGAGCCTGGTCGATGATCGCCGCGGCGTCGCGGGATTCCATGGCCGGCCGGACGGCCTTGAGCGTGCTGTTGATTTTTTCACCGATAATGATCATGGGTGTCTCCTTGTGAAAATGAAATCAATCGGCCTTTGCGGCGGGTGGAGGGGTCTGCTGCTGATTGCTATACATTGGGGAATTGCTCTGTGCTTGTGCGTTCTTATTCAGCTGATCATTGACCATGAACTTGGCATAATGTCCAAGGGCGGAATCGTTGATGCCATTTTTGATGGCATTTTTGATGATCAGATAAAAAATGAAAACCATGAGAACGGTCAAACCAATACTGATGACCAGACCGATGACCAGACCAAGCCCGTAAGCAGCGCTCGAATAACCAAAATCCATTTTTATGTCCTCCTGAAGTTTAATTGATCTTATTCTATCACACAGTTCGCACGACGTAACCCAAGATAATTGACAGCGACCCTCATTGCTCCTATACTTTTTTGTGTGAAAGAAGGTGCCGTTCATTGCTCCATGAAGAGTGCGGAATTTTCGGGATTTATTCCCCCGACGAAATAGATGCGGCGTCAGCCGTCTACTACGGGCTGTTTTCACTACAGCATCGTGGACAGGAAAGCTGCGGCATCGCGGCCAATCAAAATGGCGAGGTTCGTGTTTACAAAGACATGGGCCTGGTCAATGACGTTTTCAATGAAACCATTCTGGATGGCCTGCCAGGCCGCATGGCAATCGGACATGTCCGCTACTCGACCACCGGCCAGAGCATCCGCGAGAATGCCCAGCCGCTGGTTACCCGTTACAAAAAAGGCTTGATGGCCTTTGCGCACAACGGCAATCTGTCCAACACCGATGAACTGCGCAGCGAACTCGAGGCGCAGGGCACGATTTTCCAGACCACCATCGACTCCGAGATCATCGCCTTTCTGGTCGCCCGCTACCGCGCCAGCAGCGACACGGTCGAGGAAGCGGTCAGCAAAGCCATGAATCATCTACAAGGCGCTTACAGTCTGTTGGTCATGAGCCGCGGTAAACTGATCGCCGTTCGTGATCCATATGGCTTCCGGCCGCTGTGTATCGGCCGCTTGGGGGATGCATTCGTGTTTGCGTCAGAGTCCTGCGCCCTCGACTCGGTCGGCGCTGAATTCATCCGCGACGTCGAGCCGGGTGAAATTGCCATCGTCGACAAAAACGGCCTGCAAACACTCAAAACAAACTGCCGCGGCCTGCATCGCAAGTGCATTTTCGAATACATTTACTTTGCCCGCTCGGACAGCACGATTGACGGCATCAGCGTATATGAAGCGCGGCTTGAAGCCGGCCGGCTGCTGGCTCGCCAGTTCCCGGTCGCGGCTGACATGATCATTGGCGTACCGGACTCGGGCATCGACGCCGCCATTGGCTACAGCCAGGAGTCCGGCATCCCCTTTGGCAAAGGTTTCGTCAAAAACAACTACATCGGCCGCACCTTCATCAAGCCCAACCAGGTGCAGCGCGAAACGGCCGTCCGCATCAAGCTCAACCCGATTCGGGCCAACGTCAAGGGCAAGCGGATTGTCATGATCGATGACTCGATCGTGCGCGGCACGACCAGCGCGCGCATTGTGCACATGCTGAAAGAAGCCGGCGCCAGCGAGGTGCACGTCCGCATCAGCTCGCCGCCGTTCCTGCACCCCTGCTATTTTGGCACCGACATCCCGTCCGGCGATGATTTGGCGGCGCGCAAATACACCCTGGATCAAATCCGCGACATGATCGGCGCGGATTCGCTGGGGTACCTGCATGCCGACAGCCTGGATGAAATGATTGGCGAGCAAGACCGACGATATTGTGACGCTTGCTTCAGCGGCGACTACCCGGATATGACCTTCACCGAAAAATAACCTTCAAGGTTTTCCATCCTTCGCCGAAAATAACTGTTGACAAGCAGCGTGGCTGGTGTCATAATCCAAAACAATTTCATAAGCACAAATGCGTTGATCGAGAGAAGTACCGCAGGAGTTCTGTCACAGAGAGCGGGGGCATGGTGGAAGCCCCGTACAAGAGCCAGCGCGAATAACACTCAGGAGCAGCGATCCGAAAGCCAAAATGGCGAGTAGGTGAGACGACTTGCGGCATGTTAGCCCGCTGGAGCTTGTCAGAGCTCTCAGAGAGACTGCTTTTTGCAGTAAATTAGGTGGCACCGCGAATTCGCAGCACTTCGTCCTAATAGCAATTGGGATATTGTGCTGAAATCAGAATTCGGAGGTGCTTTTTATGTGTTCGATTATGGGATTTAAGGCCGGCAGTGTGCCGCTGGAAACGATGAAAGCGGGATTTGACCGGACGGTCTACCGCGGTCCCGACAAGTCCTGGGTGGTCAAGGTTCAGTCCTATTACCTGTGCTTCCATCGCCTGGCCATCATGGGGCTGGAACCGGAGGGCATGCAGCCCTTTAAGCTGGACAACGACTACATCGTCTGCAACGGCGAGATTTACGGCTTTCGCCCGCTTCGCGAACAGCTCAGCGCGAAGTATCCTTTTATCAGCGATTCTGACTGCGAGATCCTGCTGCCGCTGTACCGCGAGCACGGGCTGGACATGTTCGCCACGCTGGATGCCGAGTTTGCCTTGATCATTTACGACAGCGCCCGTGACAGCCTGGTCGCCGCGCGTGATCCCATCGGTATCCGCCCGCTGTTTTACGGCTATCTGCCGGATCAAAGTATTGTCTTTGCCAGTGAGGCGCAAAATCTGGTCGGCATCTGCGACAAGATTATGCCCTTTCCGCCCGGACATTACTACGCCGATGGTGAGTTTGTTCAATACTGCGACCTGACCACGGTCAGTGAATTCATCGATGATGATCTGGACACGATTTTTACAGGCATCCGCACCCGCCTGATCAAGGGCATCGAAAAGCGTCTCGATGCTGACGCGCCCCTTGGCTTTCTGCTCAGCGGCGGCCTCGACAGCAGCCTGGTCTGCGCGGTGGCCGCCAAAATCCTCAAAAAACCGATCCGAACCTTTGCCATCGGCATGGAGAAGGACGCCATCGATCTCAAATACGCCAAGGAAGTTGCCGATTACATTCACAGCGACCACACCGAAATCATGATCAGCCGCGAAGATGTGCTGGCAGCCCTCGAGACCGTCGTCAGTGTATTGGGCACTTATGACATCACCACCATTCGCGCCAGCATGGGGATGTACCTGATCTGCAAGGCCATTCACGAACAAACCGATATCCGCGTGCTGCTGACCGGTGAAATATCCGATGAATTATTCGGTTACAAGTACACCGACTTCGCGCCCAGCGACGAGGAATTCCAGCGCGAAGCCAAAAAGCGCATCGACGAGCTGCACATGTACGACGTCTTGCGTGCCGACCGCAGCATTTCTGCCAACTCAATCGAAGCCCGTGTGCCCTTCGGCGATCTGGAATTTGTCCGCTATGTCATGTCCATTGATCCGGCCAAAAAACGCAACACCTACGGCATGGGCAAATACCTGCTGCGCCACGCTTTTGAGGGCGACTGGCTGCCGCAGTCCATTCTCTACCGTGAAAAGGCCGCCTTCAGCGACGCCATGGGCCATTCGCTGGTTGACGATCTGAAGGCTTTTGCGGAATCCCTTTATTCCGACGAAGCCTTTGAAAAGAACTGCGCGCGATACGACCATGCCCGGCCATTCACCAAGGAAAGTCTGCTCTACCGCGAGTTATTTGAAGAGTATTTCCCGGGTCAGGCTGAGATGATCAAAGATTTCTGGATGCCGAACAAAGCCTGGGAGGGTTGTAACGTCAATGACCCGTCTGCTCGCGTGCTGTCGAACTATGGCGCCAGTGGCAAATAAATTTGCAAGAATGAAAAAATAATATTGCATATCGCGAAAAACACGTGCTATAATGCTTTATGCTCGCTGAGCAAAGGTCAGAACATATATATCTCATATCGCACTTCAAAAGCGAATGATAGCGCTTTTGAAAACCCATATTTTCTCAGTTGAACGAGCAAAAGGCTTCCGGAAACTGGCAAAAAAATGCAGGAGACGGTCGTTCGTCATGCAAGGAATGTTGACGGGAGGTCAAACATGAATTTAGGGAAATCAGGCTTGCCTGTCAAACAGGGACTATACGATCCCAGGTTTGAGCACGATGCATGCGGCATTGGCTTTATTGTGCGCATCAATGGTGAAAAGTCGCACGACATTGTTTCCGATGCGATTAATATCCTCGAAAGGCTGGAACACCGAGGCGGGGCTGGCAGTGAAAACAACACCGGCGACGGCGCCGGCATTCTCTTGCAGATCCCGGATAAATTCCTGCGTCGCGTCTGCCCGACCATTGGCATCAAACTGCCGGCAGCCGGCGAATATGGCGTTGGCATGGTCTTCCTGTCGCGCAACGCAGCGACGCGCGAAAAAACCCAGCGCCTGATCGAACGCATCGTGCGCGAAGAAGGCCAGACCGTGCTGGGCTGGCGCATGATGCCCGTCAACGAATCGGCCTTGGGCAGCATTGCCAAGTCCAACCGGCCAGCCATCCGTCAGCTGATCATCGGCCGTTCGCCCGATATCAAGGACACAACGGCTTTTGAACGCAAACTGTTCGTGATCCGCCGCCGCTGCGAAATCCTGTCCAGCGAAACATCGGCTTCCAATGGCGGTTACTTCTATTTTGCAAGCCTGTCCAGTCGAACAATCGTCTACAAAGGCATGCTGACCGCTCGTCAGGTCGATGGCTTCTATTTGGATTTGCAGGATTTCGATTTTGAAACATCACTGGCGCTGGTTCATTCCCGCTACAGCACCAACACCTTCCCGAGCTGGGAGCGCGCCCACCCCTATCGTTACCTGATCCACAACGGCGAGATCAACACCCTGCGCGGCAATGTCAACTGGATGAAAGCCCGTGAATCGAGCCTTTCCGACAAACAATTCGGACCGGACATTGAGAAGATCAAGCCGCTCCTGATGGAAGATGGCAGCGATTCCGCTATTTTTGACAACTGCCTCGAATTCCTCAGCCTGTCCGGCCGTTCACTGCCGCACGCCATCATGATGATGGTGCCCGAGCCCTGGGAAAACAACGAAAATATGAACGATTCACTCAAAGCGTTTTATGAATACCACAGCACCCTGATGGAACCGTGGGACGGCCCGGCCGCCATGGCCTTCACCGATGGAGTTCAGGTCGGCGCCATCCTCGACCGTAACGGCCTGCGCCCCTCGCGCTACACCGTGACGACCGACGGCCTGGTCATTTTGTCATCCGAAGCCGGCGTTCTGGGCATTGCGCCCGAGCGCATCCAACGGCTTGACCGTCTGCGCCCCGGCCGCATGCTGCTGATCGATACGGCCGCCGGCAAAATCATCGAAAATGATGAGCTCAAACAAAGCATGGCCGACGAGCATCCTTACCGGACCTGGCTGGAGCAAAACCTGACGGACCTGGACGATGTTGCCGCCGCGACCACCAGCTGTGAGCGCTCACCCCTGTCGTTGGAACAGCAGCAGAAGGCCTTCGGCTATTCTTTCGAAGATGTCAAGACCGTGATCCTGCCCATGGCTGCAGAAGGGGTTGAACCAACCGGCGCCATGGGCACCGACACACCGCTGGCTATTCTGTCCGATCGGCCACAAATGCTGTATTCCTATTTCAAGCAGCTTTTTGCGCAGGTCACCAACCCGCCGATCGATGCCACATTGGAGTCGATCGTCACCATGACCAACACCACCATCGGCTCCGATGGCGTGCTGAATGACCCCCAGCCGGAAAACTGCCGGTTGATCCGCATTCATTACCCGATCATGACCAACGACGAACTCCGCAAACTGCAAACCATCAACCAGCCGGGCTATGCCGCGACGACGCTGCCGATTCTGTTTCCGGCCGGCGGCAACGGCGATGCCCTAAAAGCTGCCCTCGACGATCTGTTCGCCAAGGCTGACGCGGCCATAGCCGACGGCCGCAACATCCTGATCCTGTCTGACCGGGGCATTTCCGAATCCCAGGCGGCGATACCGGCCCTCTTGGCCGTGGCCGGTCTGCACCACCACTTGATCCGCAAAAAGACCCGCACCCATGTCAGCCTGCTGCTCGAATCGGGCGAACCGCGCGAAGTGCATCATTTCGCCATGCTGATCGGTTACGGCGTTTCGGCCATCAACCCCTATCTCGCCTTTGACGTGATCCATGACGCCATCACTGGCGGCCGTTTGAACGGCATCGATCCGGCCAAAGCATGCGAAAATTATATCAAGGCTGCCGTCAAAGGCGTCATCAAAGTCATTTCCAAAATGGGCATCTCAACCATTCAGAGCTATCAGGGTTCCCAGATCTTTGAGGCAGTCGGTATCGGCCATGTGGTCATCGACCGTTATTTCACCGCCACGGCGTCGCGCATTGGCGGCATCGGCCTGCCGGAAATCGCTGATACATCCGGCGATCGCTGGGCGGCTGCCTTTGCCGATCCGGCCATCGATCCCGGGCTGCCGACCGGCGGCCACTACAATTGGCGCAGCGACGGCGAATATCATCAGTTCAATCCGATGACGGTTCATTTGCTGCAGCAGTCAACCCGCAATGGTGATTACAAACTGTTTCAGGAATACTCCAAGCTCCTGAACGACGAGACCCAGCGCCTTTGCACCTTGCGCGGCCTTTTGGGGCTGGTTCCCGCCGAGCAGCCCTTGGCCATCGACGAAGTCGAGTCGGTCGAGGACATCGTCCGTCGTTTCAAGACCGGCGCGATGTCTTACGGCTCGATTAGCAAAGAAGCCCATGAAGCCCTGGCCATCGCCATGAACCGCCTCGGCGGCCGCAGCAACACCGGCGAGGGCGGCGAAGATCCGGAACGGTTCGATCCGCTGCCCAATGGTGATTCCAAGTGCAGCGCCATCAAGCAGGTTGCTTCCGGACGCTTCGGCGTTACCAGCCATTATCTGGTCAATAGCAACGAAATCCAGATCAAAATGGCACAAGGCGCCAAGCCCGGTGAGGGGGGTCAGCTGCCTGGCCGCAAGGTCTATCCCTGGATCGCCAAAACCCGCCATGCTACAACCGGCGTCGGTCTGATTTCACCGCCGCCGCATCATGATATTTATTCGATCGAAGATTTGGCCGAGCTGATTTTCGACCTCAAGAATGCCAACAACAAGGCGCGCATCAGCGTCAAGCTGGTTTCCGAGGTTGGCATCGGCACCATTGCCGCCGGCGTTGCCAAAGGCCGCGCCGATGTTGTTCTGGTCAGCGGTTATGATGGTGGGACCGGCGCGTCGCCGCGCACCAGCATCCGTCATGCCGGCTTGCCCTGGGAACTGGGTCTGGCCGAGACCCATCAAACCCTAATCCTCAACAATCTCCGCAGCCGGATCACCGTCGAGACCGACGGCAAACTGCTGACCGGCCGTGACGTCGCCATCGCCGCCCTTCTGGGCGCCGAAGAATACGGTTTTGCCACCGGCCCGCTGATCACCTTGGGCTGCGTCATGATGCGGGTCTGCAACCTCGACACCTGCCCGGTCGGCGTCGCGACCCAAAACAGCGAACTGCGCGCGCGCTTCACCGGCAAACCGGAATATGTCGAAAACTTCATGCGTTTTGTGGCGCAGGAGCTGCGCGAGATCATGGCCGAGATGGGCTTCCGTACGATCAATGAAATGGTCGGACGGACCGACCGCCTCAATCACGAGCGCCTTGACCGCAACCCTAAACTCGCCGGTCTTGACCTTTCGCCCCTGCTCTACCAGCCCGAACTGCCGGCCGGTACGGGACGAATTTGCACCAAAAAGCAGGATCACAATCTCGGTGCGTCACTCGATCAGAAAATACTGTTCCCCATCTGCCGTCCGGTTTTCGAAACCGGTCAGCAGATTCGGGCCACCCTGCCGATCAGCAACATAGACCGCGCGGCCGGCACCCAGTTGGGCAGCGAAATCAGCCGCCGCTATGGCGCGGAGGGATTGCCGGATGGCACCATCGAGCTGACCTTCAAGGGATCAGCCGGTCAAAGCTTTGGCGCGTTTATCCCCAGCGGCATGACCTTGCGCCTTGAGGGCGACGCCAACGACTACGTCGGCAAAGGCTTGTCCGGCGGTCGAATTGTCGTGGTGCCAGCCGAGGCAGCGACCTTCAACCCCGACGAAAACATTATTATTGGCAACACCGCGTTGTATGGCGCGACCAGCGGTGAATGCTTCGTCTACGGCATCGCCGGCGAACGCTTCTGTGTCCGCAACAGCGGCGCGAGGGTCGTCGTCGAAGGTGTCGGCGATCATGGCTGCGAGTACATGACCGGCGGCCGGGCGGTCATTCTCGGGCCGACCGGGCGCAACTTCGCGGCGGGCATGTCCGGCGGCGTGGCCTATGTTCTGGACGAAGATGGTCGCTTCCGCGAGCACTGCAATTCGGGGATGGTTGACATTTGTGATTTGACGGCGCCACATGACGAAGAAGAAGTCCTTGAATTGATCCGCAAACACCAGGCCGCCACCGGCAGTGCCAAAGCCGCAGACCTGCTGGCCAACTGGTCACAAAGCAAAGCGCGTATGGTCAAGGTTATGCCCAAGGATTACCGTAAGATGCTGCAGTTAATTGTTGATGCCGAGGCTGCCGGCTTGACCGGCGAAAATGCCATTCTGGCCGCGTTCGAGGCCAGCACCCGTTTAGCCGCGGGCACCAACGGCAAGTAAGCGGAGGAGATAAAAATGGGTAAGCCAACTGGATTTATGGATTATGATCGGCAACTGCCAAGTGATCGCGCGCCGCTTGACCGTATCAAGGATTTTGAAGAATTTCACGAATGCCTGACCGATGAGCAGCAGCGTCTTCAGGGTGCGCGCTGCATGGATTGCGGCATTCCGTTTTGCCACATGGGTCTGCTGATCAATGGCGCTGCTTCGGGTTGTCCCGTGCACAACCTGATCCCGGAATTTAACGATCTGGCCTATCGCGGACTCTTCCGCGACGCCTATGACCGTTTGCGGAAAACCAACAATTTCCCGGAATTCACCGGCCGCGTCTGCCCGGCACCGTGCGAAGGCGCCTGCACGGTCGGCCTCAATCTCGATCCGGTCACCATCAAAAACAACGAATGTTTCATCATCGACAAGGCTTATCGCGAGGGCTGGGTTGTGCCGCAGCCGCCGGCTGTCCGCACGGGCAAGCGCGTGGCGGTCATCGGTTCCGGCCCGGCCGGTTTGGCCTGTGCCGACCAGCTTAATCACGCCGGACACAGCGTCACGGTTTTCGAGCGGGCGGACCGCATCGGCGGACTGCTGATGTATGGCATTCCCAACATGAAGCTTGATAAAACTGTCGTCCAGCGCCGCGTCGATCTGATGGCGGCCGAAGGCATTGAATTTAGAACCGGCGTCGAGGTCGGCAAGGATCTTTCGGCGGCCGAAATGGCCAAGCAATTCGACGCCACGGTCATTTGCGCCGGCGCCACCCAGCCGCGCGACTTGGCCGTCGAGGGCAGAAATCTCGCGGGCGTTCATTTTGCCATCGATTTCCTGCGCGAGAACACCAAAAAGCTACTCGACGGCCAGCCGGTCGACGAACTGTATTCCGCGGCCGGCAAAGATGTGCTGGTCATCGGCGGCGGCGACACCGGCACCGACTGCGTCGGCACCTCGATTCGCCAGGGCTGCCGCAGCGTCCGCCAGATCGAGATCATGCCGCGCCCGGCACTCGGACGCACCCCCGGCAACCCCTGGCCGCAATGGCCGACCGTGCTTAAAACCGATTACGGTCAGCAGGAGGCGATTGCCATCACTGGCGAGGACCCGCGCATCTACCTGACAACGGTTAAGCGACTTGAAGGTGACGCCGACGGCAACCTGAAAACCGTCCACACCATCGGCGTCCAATGGGAGCGTCAAGCCGACGGTCGCCTGGCGCCGGTTGAGCAGGCCGGCTCTGAACAGGCCATGCCGGCCCAACTCGTGCTCTTGGCCATGGGCTTTCTTGGCCCGGAAAGCACGCTGCCAGAGGCATTTGACCTGCAGCGCGATGCCCGCTCGAACATTCAAGCCCCGCTCGATGCTTACACGACCAGCCGTCCGGGCGTTTTCTCGGCCGGTGACAGTCGGCGCGGCCAAAGCCTGGTGGTGTGGGCCATTTACGAAGGCCGCGGCGCAGCCAAAGCTTGCGATGAGTATCTGATGGGGCGATCAGCCCTACCGAAATAGTATGGACAGGCGATATATGCCGCAGAAAATTGCAGAGACTGATCGCATCTGCTATAATCACACTTGAACAGAGAGCGAAGGCGTTCCATTGAATTGGGGCGCCTTTTCATTTCAAAACCAAAGGAGGTTTATTATGAAATACTCAAAGCAAGACATCAGAAACATGGTCACGGAGCAGGATGTGCGGTTTATCCGTCTGCAGTTCACCGACATTTTCGGGACCCTGAAAAATGTCGCCATCACCCCCAGCCAGCTGGAAAAGGCCCTCTCGGACGAATGCATGTTTGACGGATCATCCATTGAGGGATTCGTCCGCATTGAAGAGTCCGATATGTATCTGCGGCCTGACCTCGACACCTTCGTCATTTTTCCCTGGCGTCCGCAGGAGGGCAAGGTCGCCCGCCTGATCTGTGATATCTATCGGCCCGACGGTACACCGTTTGAGGGTGACCCGCGCTTTGTCCTCAAGAAGGTCATCGCCGAGGCCGCCGCCATGGGCTATGTCTTCAACGTTGGCCCGGAGCTGGAGTTTTTTCTCTTCAACCTCGACGAGCACGGCAAACCAACCACCAACAGCCCCGACGAGGGCGGGTACTTCGATCTGGAGCCGATCGGCCACGGCGAGGATGTGCGCCGCGAAATCGTCTTCGCCCTGGAGAGCCTCGGCTTCGAAATCGAAGCCTCTCATCATGAGGTCGCGCAGGCGCAGCACGAAATCGACTTCCGCTTTGACGAAGCCTTGCGCACCGCCGACAGCATCATGACCTTCAAGCTGACCGTGCGCTCCATCGCCAAACGCTACGGCATGCACGCGACCTTCATGCCCAAGCCGGTCTTCGGCATCAACGGCTCGGGCATGCACACCAACATGTCGCTGTCCAAAGACGGCAAAAACGCCTTCGCCGACGCGTCCAGCCCGGACGGTCTTTCGGCTGTGGCCAGAAACTTTATCGCCGGCCTCATCGAACACATCAAGGGCATGTGCGCCGTCACCAACCCATTGGTTAATTCCTACAAACGCCTGGTACCGGGCTATGAAGCGCCCTGCTACATTGCCTGGTCGGGCAAAAACCGCAGCCCGCTGATCCGCATTCCGGCGGCCAAGGGCAACAGCACTCGCGTGGAGCTGCGTAGCCCTGACCCGGCCTGCAACCCCTACCTTGAACTGGCGCTCTGCCTGGCGGCCGGCCTCGACGGCATCAAGCGCAATCTGCTGCCGGCCGACCCGACTGACGCCAACATTTTCCACATGGGTGAAGAAGAGCGTTTCTCGCGCGGCATCGACAGCCTGCCTGGTAGCCTGGAAGAAGCGCTTGACGCCATGGAAACCGACCCGCTGGTGCTCGAGACGTTGGGTGATCATGTTGTTTCCAAGTATATCCCGGCCAAACGCAAAGAATGGGACGAATACCGACTGGCCATTTCTCAATGGGAAATTGATCAATATCTGCTGAAGTACTGAGGCTCATTAATTTATGCGCAGCATCATCCTGACTTTCGCCAATCCGGAAGCCGCGATCCGGGTCAAAAAAGTTCTAATTGGCGCAGGCCTGCCGGTGGGGCAGACCTGTGCTTCGGGCGCTGCGCTCTTACAGTTGGCGATGAGCAATCAGGCCGGCGGGGTCGTCATTCTGCCGTCCCGACTGCCGGACATTTCGGTGCCCGAACTGCTGTCGCGGCTGCCGGACACTTTTGATCTCCTGGTGCTGCAAACACCAGGCATGATGGCCGATTATGACCAGCTGCCCGGCCTGACCTTTTTAAACACGCCAATCGCCAGTGCATTGTTGACCGAAATGGTGATCAGCCTCCTGCAAACCCGCCGACCATCTGGCTATTCGTCGTTGGGGCGCATCCTTGCCGTCAAAGAACGCAGCTCTGAGGAAGTACCGCCACCCAAACGTTCGGCGGAGGACGAAGCGCTTTTGCGCGCGGCCAAAGACATCCTGATGAAAACACAGGGGTTGACCGAAAACCAGGCGCATCGCCGGCTGCAGAAACGCAGCATGGAATCCGGCGCTCGCCTGATTGATGTCGCCCGCCAGACGATCGAACAGGGTTTTGTGTAACAGCATCGCTTTTCGGTTATAATGATCTAAGCGTATCATGTGAATTCAAGGAGGATTTCAAGATGGATAAAAAGCCGTTCATTCTGGTCATCAAAATCCTGGTCGCTGTAACCTTTACCGGCATGATCACCGTCAACGCCCTGGCCAATATCCTTCCGATCAACGGAGTCAATTCCGGTCAGGTTTCCGATTCGTTCTTCAATTTGTTTGCCCCGGCCGGCCTGACCTTTGCCATCTGGGGCCTGATCTACCTGCTGCTGCTCATGTACACGGTTTTTCAGTTTCGGCTGTTCAAGCTCAAGCAGGAATCCATTGCCGACCGCCTGCTGATCAAGATCGGAATTGCCTTCATCATTTCATCCCTGGCCAACACCGCATGGATCTTCATGTGGCACTATGGTCTGATGCCCATCGCCATGATCATGATCAGCATCATACTGATTTGCCTGATCTACATTAATGCATTGCTCAGAACACAAAAGCTGACAACCCTGACCAAGATCTTCGTGCGCTTGCCCTTCAGCGTCTATTTCGGCTGGCTCACTGTCGCCACCATCGCCAATGCCGTCACCCTGCTGGTCTATCTGGGCTGGGACCGTTTTGGCATCGCCGAAGAACTTTGGATGATCCTGATCGTGATCGTGGGCATGCTGATCGGTTCGGCGACGACCCTGTTCAATCGCGACCCGGCCTATGGCCTGGTGCTGATCTGGGCTTATGCCGGTATATTGTACAAACACCTGTCAGACAGCGGTTTTGCCGGCAAATATCCCGAAGTATACACAGTCGTCGTGGCTTGCCTCGCCCTGCTGCTGATCGCGGTGGTCAGCACGCTAATCACCAGCGCGCAAAAAAAGAAGCAACTCAGCGCTGGATAAAGCAATAAAAACGCTGCAGCCCAGGGGTTGCAGCGTTTTTTATTGGCATGAAATATGGGCTGATTATTTTTCGTCGAAGGAATTGACAATGGTCATAAGACTGGCCCTGTAAACGCCGGCCAATTTATTATCAGTCGTAGCAGTCACTTGATAGAGTGCCTTGTCAGTTTCGATAAAACATAAGACAAAGAGCATTTCTTCGCCTTCTGTAGTCCCGGTAAGTTCAACAGTCAAGGCCGGGAAACCATCAATCGTGGTTGACTTTTCGGTTGACCAGACGGCATCGGAAATTTCGGTATCAACGCCAGCCTTGACTAATTCAAAAAACTGCTCAAGGTCCATCGTGGCATCGATCTCAGATTTGTCAATACTGACAACCATGACCGCGCGATCCTCATTTGCTGTGGCAATACCGAATTCACCGGTATCTTTGATAGAAGCAGGGACGGTCCAGTTCTCGGGTGCAGTCAAAGCCATCGTGCCATCGTCACTGACGTATTCTTTTGACTTGACAGCGTCGCAAGCGCATAAACACAGGATCAGTGCGCAAACCAATGAGATTGTAAGAATTTTTTTCATACATTTCCCTCCAAAATTTAATATTTAGAAATCTGTGATGCAGTAATATTATCGTATTCAATAATTGCCGTCAACACATTGTTTGAGCGATACAGGAAGCTGAACGGTTTGCCGTGATGTATAATGGATTCAAATGCTACCCCGTCGGAGGCGCTTCATGCAAAACAAGATCACGACCATTTTTATGGGAATAACCGCCAGCTGCCTGCTGTTTCTCAGCATTTGCGTCCTGCTTGTCGGGCTGGTTTATATCCCCAAAATCGATTATGAGATCAATCAGATCGACAAAGCCGTCGAAAATCTGATTGACGCGTCAAATCAGCTGTTGGAAATCGATCTGGAAAATATCAATTTGCTGGTGCAGGAAAGCCGCGAAAGTGTCGTCGCGGCGGGTGAAAAAATCGACCAAATCGACATCGAAACCCTGAACGACGCTATTAAAAATCTCAACGACACGATTGCTCCGATAGCCGATTTCATTAATTCACTGAGCTAATCCCGATTGTGAAGACCGCGCCACCGTCAGCCGCGTTGCGCGCGCTCAATTCGCCGTGCAGCGCAGCGACAGCCGAGCTGGCGATGGCCAGACCGAGCCCGAATTGGCCGCGCGTCCCTTTGTAGAAGCGGTCAAAGATGTGCGGCAAATCGACAGCGGCGATGCCCGGCCCGTCGTCAGCAATCGCGATCCAGGCGCTGACAGCATCTCGTCCGCAGGTCACCGTCACCGTCTGGCGGGCAAAGCGCGCGGCATTGGCCAGGATATTACCAACGGCCTGCCCCAGTAATTCTTCATCGGTCTTAATGATAATGATGTTTGCTGGTGAAACCAGTCTGATGGTGACGTCAGTACCGATGACCAGCCCTTGAGCGCGCTGAACCTGGTCGAGCAGCCAGTCATTGAGATTAACTGGTGACAAAGTAACATGGCCGGTTTGGCTTTCGATTCGCGACAGTGTGAGCAATGACGCAACCAGTCGGTTCAAACGACGACTTTCGTCACAAATGATGCCCGCCGCTTTGGCGACATCAGTTACCACACCGCTTTGCAGGCCTTCGGCGTAACCTTGAATGGCCATCAACGGTGTTCTTAATTCGTGTGAAGCGTTCTGCAGAAAGGTCTTTTGCAGTTGGTCGGACTGCGCCAGATCGGCGGCCATGGCATTCATCTGGCGCTGCAGATCAGCCACTTCGCGGCAAAAACGATCCGGTTCATCGCTGGCAAAATTGCCCAGTGCGACCTGATCGGCGAATTGATGCAGGCGCTTGAGTGGCAAACTGATCCGTCGAGCCGTTCGGACGGTGACCATGATGCCAAACAGACTGCCGATCAGTAAAATGCCCAACAGCACAAGGTTGGTGATCAGCAGGAAGCCTCGTGTCGGATCAAAACTGGCCAGACAGATCACCCAGGGCGATTTCTCCGGATTGGCCGGGCGGAGAGCAAAACCCTGGTAAAAATACTGTCCGCTGACGGTGGTCAAGGTTTCAACCTCGCCGCTGGTCAAGTCGGTGATTTGATTTTTCAGACGCGTCAGGGCTGTTTCAGTCAGACCAAGCTGTCCCGTGTCTTTGGGAAAGATAATACTGCCATTTCTGTCGATGACCAAAAGATCAGTGCCGGTTGCTCGGCTGGCCGATCTGACTATGGAGCGGATACTGGACAAAGTATTCAAAGCGGACTGATTCAGCGAGCCGTTGTTCTCCTGCTGCAGATCCTTGAGCTGATCACGTACCAGCGTTTCAATGACCGCTGTGGTCGTCTTGAGATCGTCGCGGGCAGCAGTGGTCAGATAGACTCGCATAATACCGTTAAAGACCAGCAGGACAGCCAAAGGAACGAGTATGGCACTCCAGATTAATGGACGCGTAATGCGCTGCCGTATCGTTTTCATGTTTTGTCCGGGGCGGGCAGCATGCCCAGCCGAAAGCCGAAGCCCCAGACCGATTCAATCTGAATACGGCTGTCAACTGCGCCTAATTTTCGACGCAGACGTTTGATCAGATCATCGGTGGCGCGGGTATCGGCATCAAAATCAAATTGCCAGACATTGCGCAGCAATTCATCCCGCGAAATGGCACGGTCGGGGTTGGCCAGCAGGTAGGCCAGAAAGGCGAATTCGGTCGGTGTCACGTCAAAGGCGCGGTTGTCGCAGGTGATCTGCCGAGCTTGACGATTGATCCGCAGATTGCCTGCCGTGATGATGTTTTGATCTGACTGGCTGCGGTCAAGCTCCAGACGACGAAAGATTGCCTTGACCCGCGCAACCAGTTCAATCGGGGAAAAAGGCTTAGTCAGATAATCATCTGAACCCAGCGTGATACCGGCGATGCGGTCCAGCTCTGAATCGCGCGCCGAGACGATGATAATCGGGATCGCACTGCGCCGCCGTAGCTGACTGCAGAGGGACAGCCCATCGGTACCGGGCATCATGACATCAAGAATAACCAGATCGGACGGCTGACGCTCAAAGGCGGCCAGCAGTTCGTCCCCGGTTGGAAATGACTGCACAGCAAAACCTTCGCTTAAGAGAAAGGTTTGCATCAAATCGCGGATGTTGGCTTCATCATCAGCCAGATAAATCAACTTGCCTATGGTGATCACCTCCTGTTAATCTTATCACAGGCAGCGCCGCCGACAAGCCATTGCCACAAAATTGCCACAGCTTGACCTTTGTTTTATGCCATTCGCAAAGGTTATACTGTGAACATAACATCACAAAACCCCGCAGGAGGAATAGAAAATGCGTCGACGCACAATTAAGTTTCTACTGATCAGCATGACATTAGCTTTGGCGATTGTTGCTGGAGCTTGCAGCCCGGATGACACATCGCAAGCGACTGGCAACAGTCAAACAGAAAGCGCTGCACAACAGCCGACCAGCCAGGCCACAACCAGCACGACCATTCAAACCACAGCCGACCAAGCCGATATCCAGGACATCCTCGATTCACTCGGCGAACTTGATGCATTGGAAGATAGCCTGGATGATATCAACAGCTCAGATATCGTCATACCAGAAACCTAAAAAACAGGAGGATACAATCATGAAAAAGTTAATGACCCTATTGATTCTGATCTTGACCTTGACGATCAGCATACCGTCCTTGCCGGTTGTCGCTATGTCAACAGAGCCTGAAACAACCACGACAGCGGTCGATCGCGCCACCCGCCAGGCCCAGCGCCAGGAGATTCTCGATTTGCGCGTCCAGGTTCTAGCCAACCGCACAGCGATTCTTGAACAGGTTAGTGAAAACCGCACCTCGCGTCAGGAATTGAAGGCTCTAATTGAAGCCAACCGCGCTACAATACCAGCGTCGACCGTCGAAGAACTCAAAGAATTGCATGCGCAGGTCATCGCTTTGGCTGAAAACATTCGGGCGACCCAAGGCGAAATTGCCGACATCCGCACCCAACTGCGCACTTTAAATCCCCGCACAGATTTCGAGGCCATCAAGGCAGCCACGCAGGCAATCATTGCCATTCAGAATCAGCGCCTGACCGACCTGCAAGCTATTCATGATTTGCTGCAGCAGATGCTGGCACTAAACTTCACGCCGATTGTCATCAATTAAATATTCGACATATCGAATATTAAAAAAGCCCTGAGAATAATCTCAGGGCTTTTTTAAGCGCATCATGATGTGTAACGATTTAGGATTGCTGTCTGCCTTCGACCGAAGCCAGCAGGACGCCGGCGGCAATGCCCATTTTGCGATCCAGCAGATTCGAGGTATCAGGGCTGAAATCCAGGACGATCTTGGAGATAAACGGATTAAATTTCTGACGGAAAGTCATGACTTTATTGGCACCCAAAAAACCATCAAAGGACTGCGGGATTAGAGCGGTCAAAAATCTGCGTAGCAAAGCCAGGCCCATGTTATCTTCCTGGATCAGACCAATTTCCATGTCCTGATTGTTCAAAATCAGCCATTCATCCTTGATGATCGATTTAAAGCCCTTGCGCTTATAGGTGCCCAGTTTTGTGCCGGTTGCGGAATCGATGACATCGTAGGCGGCTGAAAAATCGATAATCTGGCGGGCTTTGATCAGCAGAAGCTCTTGAGTCATCGATTCATCGGAATAGACACGGATGTCCTCGCGAATCTTAAAGGCTTTCTGCTTGACAAAAAAGCAAAGGTTGCCCGCGTTGTCGAGAATTCGAAAGGATGCGCCAAATAATTTAAATACTTTTCTCCGAATCAGGTATTGGTTGAGTGAAAAATTACCGCTCATAGTCTACCTCCGAGAATTTTAATGTAATGATTTTGATTTTACTTGATAAAACAGTCGATGACAATCGAATTTTAATGGATCAGTAAAAAATATGTAGCAGGATGATTTATCGATGTAATCGATATGCCGTAATAGTATGGTTTAATACTACTAACACTTAAAATTAGGTGTAAAGAAACGTTCTGTCTCATCCGATAGTATAAGTGTAAATCGCTGACAAATAAATATGACTGAATATCAGGGAGAAGGATAACATGAAACTGATCAACAACTTAAGCATTACCGCAAAAATTATCTTGGGCTTTGCTCTGGCGCTATTTATGGTCGTCGGCTTTGGTGTCGTCAGCATTCTCAGTCTTGCGTCTTTGGATCAAACATCCAATCTGATCATAACCATGATTATCCTAATCGTGGTGGCCACAGCCTTCCTGATCGCGATCTGTGCGCTTCTGACCCTGTCAATCAGCCGCCCGATCATCAGGGCGAGCCAGATTCTCCCAGATATACAAAAAGGTCATTTGAACGGCCGCATGGATCTGAAGCGCAAGGACGAGCTCGGTAAAATGGGCAACGCCATTGACGCGTTCTCTGATTTTATGCAAAATCTATTGCTTCAAGATCTGCGCCGAATTGCCAATGGCGATGTCAGCATGGAAATACACCTCTTTGACGACCAGGACGAAATCGGCCCTTCTATGAAACAGATGGTTGAGTCGGTTCGACGACTGGTCGATGATGCAAACATGCTGGCGCAAGCCGCGATTGAAGGCGATCTGAACACCCGCGCCGACTCCTCCCTGCATCAGGGCGAATTTGCTCGATTCATCGATGGCATCAATGCCACCCTCGACGCGGTCATTGAGCCTGTCCAGGAAGCGGCCAGTATCCTGGCCGAGGTCGAGCGCGGCAACTTGCACCAGCGTGTGACCGGCTTTTACCAGGGCGATAATGCCGCGATCAAAAACGCGCTGAACGCCACACTGGATGGATTGTCTTCCTATGTCAACGAGATTTCCGAAGTATTGACCGAAATGGCAAATTTCAACTTTTCAGTTACGATTATTAACGATTATCATGGCGATTTTACGTCGATCAAAACAGCACTCAACCTGATTATCGATACCTTCAACATCATGATGAGCAACATGCACGTCTCGGCCGAACAGGTGGCAGCAGGCGCCTACCAGGTTTCGAATGGCAGTCAGCTCCTTTCGACCGGCGCCATCACACAAGCGGCGTCGATCCAGCAGCTGACCTCCTCGCTGAGTGAGGTCGCCCATCAGACCCGCCTGAACGCCGAAAACGTCAATCAGGCCAGCACCTTGGCGCAGACGGCCTATAATGGTTCATTAAGCGGCAATGATGAAATGCTCAAGTTGCAGATGGCCATGCAGGATATCACCGATGCCTCGGCCAATATTTCCAAGATCAACAAAGTGATTGATGACATTGCCTTCCAGACCAATATTCTGGCTCTCAACGCTGCCGTCGAGGCCGCGCGCGCCGGCCAGCACGGCAAGGGTTTTGCCGTCGTCGCCGAGGAAGTTCGCAATCTGGCAGCCCGCAGTGCCGCCGCCGCCAAAGAAGCGACCGAGATGATTGAAACGTCATCCAAAGCTGCCGATACGGGGGCTGCGATCGCCGAGGGAACCCGTCTCGGCATCAATCGTACCGTCAGTGACGTCGGCAAGATCAATGAATTTATGAAAGAGATTGCCAATGCCACCAACGCCCAAGCCAACGCCATCAGCGAGATCACCCAAGGTATCAATCAGGTCTCCCACGTCGTGCAGTCCAACTCCGCGACGGCCGAAGAAAGCGCGGCAACCAGCGAAGAGCTGTCCGGCCAGGCGGAAATTCTGAAACAAATGATTGGTCAATTCCTACTCAAATAAAACCTGATTTCACGGATTCCGCCGTGGTTTATTTCACGAATCATTCAAGTTTTGCCGATTGCCGACGTAATATTCAGTAAAAGCTACACCATCTGATTTGGCAGGAGGCTGTTTATATGAAAATTCAAGGCAATGATCTCAGCTATTTGAAGTCAGAAAAACTGCAAGAGGCGAGCAAACAGGACAAGAAAACCAAGTCCGGCGCGACCGCTGTTGCAGCTCAACCCTCTATAGACACGGCCGATGAGTACATTCCTTCGCAGCCGCAACCGGTTCAGGCCAGCACTTACGGCAAATCCGCCGGCAGCCGCAGCGTGACACCGGATACCGCCACGATTCAAAGTCTCAAAGAATCCAGTGAGCAGAGCTTCAACAAATTACGTGAGCTGGTTCGCCAGCTGCTTGAACGACAAGGATTGACCTTCGTCGAACTCAAGGATTTTAAAGGCGAAGTCAAGATCGACGATCAGACCCGCGCTGAAGCCGCCGCTGCTGTTGCCGATGGCGGTCCGCTGAGCGCGGAATCGGTCAGTGACAACATTGTAGCCTTTGCCCAGGCCATTTCGGGCGGTGATAAAAGCAAGCTCGAAACCCTGAGAACGGCCATTGACAAGGGTTTCGCGGAAGCCAGCAAAGTGCTGGGCGGTTCGCTACCGGAAATTTCCCAGCGCACCCATGACCTGATCAACCAAAAGCTCGACGCGTGGGCGAATGAGTAAAAAGTTGGCAAAGCCAACTTTTTAACGAAAAACGAAAAGCTAACAACGAAAAGTTGCGGATGTAAAATCCTTGAAAAATAGATGGCGCTCGCAAATGCGAGCGCTTTTTATGACTATTTATTTTACATTAACGTAGATACAGACGAAAAGGGCCAAAACGAAGAGGACAGAGCGCATGCAGAATATCCAGCAGCATCCGATTAAATTCTACGGCATGACAACTCGATGAATAAACCAACGGTGAATGCGCTCTGCCACCAATGTTTGTTGGCTTCAAAATGAAGAAACAAAAAACCGCTGCAACCTTACAGTCGCAACGGTTTTCACTATGGAGCCTGTGGACGGATTCGGACCCCCGACCTGCTGATTACAAATCACTAAATAGTTAAAATATTAATCGAAAATGTATGCATCATAATCGTCAAGAGTGCTGCTATGAAGGCATCATGAGAATTATAGTTAAACCATAAATGAAGAAGATAAAAATAATATATTATGTCCATTTGGCACAGAATTGGCACAAAAACGATACAGACTACGGTGGTTTCTCATGATGATATTAATCTTTATCGTGAAAATCAGAGAGAGGTAGCCGTTTGGAGCCACATATCATTCATGATTTCGCCAGCCTCGGCACGTTGCTCCGCTGTAAGCCCGGCATATATTTGCAAGGTTGTTTCAATGTTAGCATGCCCCATGATATGTTGCAACTGCTTCGGGGCCATTCGCGATGCAGCCAGAGTGGCAAAAGTATGCCGAAAATCATACATTGAAAACTCAACGCGCTTAACGATGACTTCTCCATGATGTTTCCTGCCAACTTTCTTCCATACGGCGGTCTGTGCTCTGGCTCGCTCAAAAGCCAATCTGAGGCCATTCATGGTTGGTTGGTTGCCATCGAGTTGAGGGAAAACCCATTCCACCAAGATTGAGTAGTCACTGCACATCACATACTGTCGCCAAAGACAGTCGATTATTGAAGTTGTCAATGGGATGGTACGCTTAGCAGCTTTTGATTTTAGCGAACCTAGTCCGAATTGTGTTATTGCCCGTTTGGGGCTGATCATACCCTTTGAAATATCCGACCATTTCAGACCTAAAACCTCAGATGGCCGCATTCCGGTTAATGACATAAACACAAAAGCAAAGTAATACCAACTGCTTGAAGCAGCCTGAAAGAATCTTTCCATATCATTTGTTGAAATGAAGAGTTGTCCATCTTCGGCAAAACTTTCATTCACGCGAGATGGCATTTTAGGCAATTTTATTTTGTCAGCTGGATTGTAGATTCGAAGATTCATTTCATTAATCGCATAGTTAAAAGGACGGGTAAAACAATTTCGTATTTTGTCTAAAACTGATCGACTATAGCCTTTCCTGGCATAATCCGCAAGAATTGCATTGATATCAACACGTTCGATTTCGGATATTTCAATGTGAGAAAACTTTCGCTTCACGAATTTTTCATAGCAATAATTGGTTGAGTGCTGATCAGCCTCGCCGCAATTGAGCTTTTGGTAGTTCTCACGCCATTTTTCAAAGAGTTCACCAAAGGTCAAATTTATGCTGGCAAAAAGTGACTCCTCGGCTTCTGTACATCTTTGCTTAAATGTCTGAATTTTCTCGCCCTTTATGCTCGTCAATCTTCTAGCGTGACCGCTTTTATCAGTCCACTTGTAGGTAAATCGACCATCAGACAGTTTGAAGACTTTGTTTTTTGGCAAATTTGGTACCTCCAGATGTGGTTGAACAGAAGAACTTACTCGCCATTGAATTCCGAATAGACGTCTTTGAAAATAAGCTTTGCTTCATCAGGGAAATCATTGCATTTTTGTTTTGATGAAATCTGATCGACAATACTTGGTTTGTTAGGAATATTCAATTCACCAATTTTTGGGTAGTCGTGCGAAACCATTGATTTATGTTTGCAGTTAATACAATTCTTTTTCGAAGTTTGCATTCCGCTCAAAACATCAACGATATCAACATTTTTTAACAGTTCAGCAAGAACAAGTGCAACTTTGCGTTTGCACTGTTTGAGCTTTTGGGCAGCTGCAATTTGATCAACCTTTGTTGACGAAAATTGAACGGTAATTTTCAAATCATTGTGCGCTGTCAAAAGCGTTCACCCAGGACTTGATTCATCAGATTAAGGTATCCCTGCGAATTTGCATGCGGATCAGTCACATAATAAGCATTCGCAACAATTTGAGGTCTTGCTGTTGTCGCCATATTCAAGTAATCAAGCAAGAGAGATGACCCGCCACCAACAAAAATGATTGGTTGAAGCAACAAGTCCACTTCAAGTTCCGCAATTTCAGAGAGGATATAAAATGTATATTCTTTCGCGATCCCTTTAGCTTTTGCAATAATCTCTTCGGGCAAATTTATTGCTTCGCCAAGCAAAATATCATCGCAGGTGCTTTCCTTAATCGTTCTGCCGTTATTCTCCGCCATTTGTATGATCTTGTGGTACAACTTGATTGTGCCTTCATTGAGACTACGCAAAACCTGATAGTCAATTCGCCCATTGTGAAGGGTAATCACATCAGTTGTATGCCCGCCGATATCAACAATACAAGCGTTCCTGAACTTTGAAACTGTCATGAACAAGTCAATATCTGATGCTATTGCGGAAAACGCCTGAGGAAAAATGCAAATTTCGTTGAAGAACCCACTGAAGGTCATTTTGTTGTAGGTGAAGTAAAACTGTCGATGATCGCGGAAGTAATTTTTATAAGGCTCTCTCAAGCGCCCTATGTGGTCTGGCGGCAATCCTATTCCAAGGTCAACAATGAGATTTTGCCTATCTTCAGGCTTTAAGCTTGCCGATTCTTTTGCTAACGCAAAAAAAGTCATGATGAGCAGATGAATGTCAACGGACTTGTCAACTTTTAAAGGTAGCCTCTTTGCGGAAATGATGAAATTGTCCCCGTTATAGCAAACAAAATCATCTCGCATTTGGGGCAGTCCTAGTCCGAGATTGACGATTCCGTTAGGGAAGATGTGGGTCGGTGTTTTAACGTTAACATTGCCATGATCAACGGCCAGACGGATTCTCATATTTTTACCCCTTCAATTTGCATAATCACTTAAGCGATTCGGCGGTTGCTACTTTGGAAAAAATAGGTAGAGATCTCGGTAATCGGGATTTCGAGACGATCCGCGATGGCAAGGACCACCTCACCATGCATCAATTCGCCTCGCAGCATCCACTGCCCGAGAATCCCTGCGGTTATCCCGATCGCCTTGGCGAGGCTACGCCTAGTATAATGGCGTTCCGCCATCCTGCCAGCAAGCCTGCTATAATCGATTTCGGGCAGTTTGATAATGACTCTTGCGTTCCGTGCCATTTTTGTACCTTTCTGCATCCTTGCATGATAACAATTACTCATGTGTCGCATTCGGTTCGATTTCAATCATAATATGTGATGATGGCGACACATTTATTGTAATCATAAATGGTGTTGATGTCAACACATAAATTATGATTCGTTAAATATATGTTGCTTAGTCATCACATAATGTATATAATCAGCTGTAGAAAGGTGGTGTTCATTTTGGATGATATAGAACCTTCGCTAGGTCTCAAATTGCACCAGGCGAGAAAAGCTGCAGGACTAAAGCAAATAGATGTATCCGAAATACTGAAAAATATATACGGAAGCGCAACGAGCCGCGAAACAATTTCAAAATGGGAGACAGGATTTCAAACGCCATCGCTTGACTCTATCAGCAAACTTGCCCAAATATACGGGGTATCACTAGATAGTTTGTTTGTAAAAGACGAAATTACGCCACCCGAACCGCGTATGAACTTTTACCGTTATGACAATTCCGGCCGAAAGTGGTACACAGATCAGTACAACGAGTGCTTTTATCTTGATGAAGACCAAAATCCCGTCTATGATGACCCAGATGATTCTTTTACGCGCAAAGAAAGTCCTGTAATCACAGATAATAGGCAGTGGATAATTGGTAAAATCTTATCAGCAAATGACCACCAAATAGTCAAATTAAGGACATTGCTTGAATTGATCTTTGAAGACGATGGGGGCAAGCCAAAACTCATTTGACCGATTTATAGATATCACAATGAATTCCAGAAAATATCGACCACTCAGAATATTTGAGGGTCGATATTTTTGTGTTATGAAAAATTATTCGTTTTTGCCCAGCATGTTTCGATAACACGTGTTATTGATGCCTTTACACGTGTAAATCAGATTAACACGTGTAATTGGAATGCTTACACGTGTAAATCTAAATAACACGTGTTACTGAAGTCTTTACACGTGTTAGCAAAATTTACGCGTGCTATTTTAATGACTTACACGTGTTAATTTGCCATCTTGATCACCAAATATTATCAACATAGGTATTTATTCCGCTTTTTCCTCTGTTTCGACCGTGCCCGAGCGCGATATTAACCCGAGCAATTGATTCTTGCATACCCAGTTGCAGATCATTCCGACAGAAATCATAGTACATCTGGGCAAATGTTTTGCGCATAGCATGATTGATGTTTCCCTTGTCGTGTTGACCGATCTTTTTTAGCGCGTCAGAAATGATATCAGTCACGGTTGACGAACTGATTTGTTTGCCGTCAATCCGCGCGACGACATAATCATCGGATTCAAGCCCTTCAATCGCCGATTTAAGCATGGTTTGAGCTTTAATGTCGAGTACGGGCACCTCGCGATACCGACCGCCTTTGGCGCCGCCTGAGGGGCCTCTGCTGATCGTTACAGTTCCAAAACCATACATTCCGCCGGTCAAATCAACATTTTTTGCGACAATATGGGTCGTTTCGTTGACTCGCAAACCTGCCCAGGCACTCAAAATGACAGATTTCCAGGCATTTCCGCGCCGATTACTGGCTTTTAAACAATTAAGCAAATCGTTAATTGTATCCATCGACATGGGACTGTCTTTGCCATACGCATTAGAGGACTTGCTCAATGGGATAGCTACTTTTGTTAAGTCCCAGTTGATAGCACCGGATGAAAAGGCCTTTTTGCAGCACTTTTCAAGCTTTGCAATATGATTATAGATCTTGTTGATTGTATTGTCAGACACTGATTCCGATTTATAAATCAGGTATGACTCAACCAAAGACGTGGTAATATCGGTTGCTCTTTTGACATCCGAGTAGTATGCTTTGACATATTGTGCAAAATTACTCGATGTCTCAGATATGTCCGAAAAGTAAGAGAAGCTAAAGATTTTGTGGTTTACATTACTGATCTTGTCATATTTTGCCGAACGCTTGCTTTGGCTAAATGCGCAGCTTTCCCCGATTGCATATGAAAATTGACTGTTGAGAGACCGTGTTCGATTAGGTTTTTGGGTAGAGTTTTTCAACATATAGGATACTCCTTGCATTCAAACAACATTGGTAAAGCCCCCATAAATGGGGCCCCCGGCATCATGATTCTCATTACTGACGTACAATTATTAGAAAAATAAAGGTAAAAAGGGTTCCCAGCATTATTCAGCCCGACAGGGAGGCAATAAACATGACCGCGTATCGCCTAGGTGCTAGTCATAATCCGCTGGATATTATGACTCGCGGTGATAACAAAATGCGCTTATCGGGTGCGCGACCCCAACGATAGCCAACAATGCTCTGGCTACAAAGCAGTCCTCGGTGCTGTCACCACCGATTCCAGGCAAATTGAAAATGCTGCGTGTCGCCTAACCTTCGCAGCGGGGAATAGAACATATTATTCGTTTCTAGGAGTTGGTATCATTTGCTTCCGGCGACAATAGGCGGAAAATTAAAACCACCAAGATCCGGTCTGGATTCATGGTGGCTAAGTCTCATTTTGATAATTGCTATCATGGCAAAAAATATGCATCTTTGCCAAAATAGGCATAGATGCAATTATATCGTTGGAAAATACTTGTGCCTTGTAGTAGCACAATAGAAAACTCAACATTACCAGAATAACAATTGCAGATGCAGATATCAATAGATCTAGTAAAAACTGCGTTCATAACGTTAACATTTTAGGCTATTTTGGTAAATAGGTTCAAATATCAACAATTAATCCGCGATTATTTGAAGAGAGAAAAAATATCTTGCAAGCATTATCATTTTTCAATACAGTTTTAAGACGATTTATGATACCCGGCGGCTGCATAAATCACTCGCAATTCGCACTTTGAAAACAAGAAAGCTACTGAAATTTAGTTGAAATTTTCTCATTATTGGTTTTTGCTGATGAATGTAGTATAAATGTAAATAATCAAGTTAATTTAAATCTAAATGAGGTGCAGCATGCTGTATACAGTAAAGGGAAAAACAACGATTTACTATGTAGCAGATTATCATCCTTACAGAATTAGCGGCGAGAGGAATCCCGCATTTGATGAAGCTAGCTCACTACTATTAAGATTTAAAGAAGGTAAAGAAATTGGTTTCAAATTCTATGCGGACAAAATTATTAATATGATATCTCAACTTAATGAAACATACAAGTTTGATGGAATTGCAATAATACCATCTCACGAAGTAGGCAAATATAGTGAGAGTCTGCTAAGATTGATAAACATACTTCGTGATGAACTAAGGATTGATGATAAACATACTGCATTGTCACGAATTTATACAATTGACAAATTGTCAAGAGGTGGGAATAGGTCGATAGATAACCACATTAAATCAATATCAGTAAATAGAGAAATTGTAAAAGGAAAATGCATTTTACTTCTTGATGATGTTATTACAACTGGGCATTCTATGATAGCAGGGGAATACTTACTCAATAGAACAAATGCAAATAATGTAATTTGTGCTTCAGTCGCACATACTGTTTATGAACATACATATTCCGAAGACTGAATTTGTGTTTGCAAAACCACTAAAGGTAAACGAAAATGTAAAACCTGATTAATCTATTTAACGAAGTGAGGTCTTAAATTGATAGAATTGATTTTATGCCTATCTCAATTACCAGGAATTGGTAACGGGAGTATTCGAAAAATTATGGAGCACAACAAGCTTGATAATTATTCGATTAGTGAAATTGAAAATCTAATGATTGAAATGTCAAAAAAAATAAGCAGAATTAGAATTCCTCATCTCAATGAAATCGAATCTGCCAAAAATAGGGCAGAAAAAATAATAAAGGATTGTTACGAAAGAAACATTGAAATCATATCGTATTATGACAATAAATATCCGAATAGATTTAAAAATATAAAAGATTATCCTATTTTGATTTATACTAAGGGTAATAGTGAATGTTTAAACAGAGAAAAAAACATTGCGATAATAGGGACAAGAGAACCTTCAGAAATTGGCCTAAAGACTGCGTATAAACTTGGTGAGTGGTTTGCTAAAAACGGGTATGTTATTACAAGCGGGTTAGCAATCGGATGCGATACTGCAGCTCATACTGGTTGTGTAAATGCGGGGGGCCAGACTGTCGCGATTGTCGCCAATGGACTAGATACAATATATCCCAAAATAAACAAGAGTTTAGTTGATAGAATAATTGATGCAAATGGTTGTATTCTTAGCGAATACCCACCATTTCATAAAACCCAAAAAGGAAATTTTGTCGAAAGGGATCGGTTGCAAAGTGCACTAGCACAAGGCGTGGTTGTAGTCGAAACAAAATTGAATGGCGGAAGTATGCACGCTGTTAAATTCGGGCTTGATCAAGGAAGGAAAATTGCTTGTGTTGTAAACCAAACGATATCAAATACGCAGCAAGAAGGCAATTTATCGCTGGTTGCTGATGGCAAAGCAGTGATACTATCAAATACAAATGAATTGATTGAATATGAAAAAGATTTAGGTGCTGATCTTAAAAAACAAGCTCCAAATTCCGTGATAATCCAATTAAAAAACACAACTAGAATGCAACTAAGTTTGTTTGATGAGGAATTCAAACTATGATACGAAATATAATCTTTGATCTTGACCAAACACTAGCAGACACCTCAAGCGCAGAACTACTAAGAAAACAAGGTAACTGGCAGGCTGTTTACAAATTGATTCCGACCTTTTCAATGTATCCAAGTATGGATAACATATTGAAATTGGTAAAAGATAGTTTTATAGGTATCGCTGTCGTTTCATCCTCACCAAGCGGTTACTGTCAACGCGTTTTAAATCAAATTGGCATAGAACCGAATGCACTTGTTTGTTATCACGACACCGTATACCACAAACCACACCCAGAACCAATGTTGCTCGCGCTAAAAAAACTTAAGGCAAACTTTTCAACTACAGTATCCGTTGGTGACAATGTTAACGATATAATTTCTTCAAATATGGCTGATATTTATTCAATATGGGCAAAATGGGGAGTTACAGAAAACCATATTATTGGTGATCAAAATAAGTTTATCGAAATGGAATCGGTGGAGCAATTATACCAATGGCTTTTAGAAAAATTGAATCCGAAATATTATGAGATATAAGTGAGGTTTTTTCTTGCTTGGAAAATTAAAACCAAATGACATCGAGAAGAGAAAACTATTTGATATAAAATATAAGATAAACAATACGAGGCGGTAGCGCTTAATAATTACGAACAAAGGGAAACATGCTAAATTACATATTTTAATCTGACAGTCATTCTTTCGAAGGTTCAAAGTATTTCAATAAAGGAGAAGACAGTAATGAATCTAGAGGATATTAACAAAGTTCTTAATGTTTGCTATGACAAAGCACTTAGTGGCATACCCGTTGTCAGCGAATCCGTTGAAGAGTTAGCAGGTCAGTATTTGAAAAAATACGCTACTCCACACAAGGCTGCAAATAAGTTTATCGCTGTGCAAATCATTAAGTGTGGAACGTCAGGATTTATAACTGGATTAGGCGGTTTAATTACACTTCCAATTGCAATCCCAGCAAATATAAGTAGTGTAATATATGTCCAACTCAGAATGATCGCTTGCATTGCATATATGGGTGGATTCGACCCGACAGACGATGCTGTTCGAACTATGGCGTATGTGTGCCTCACGGGGAAGGCAGCAACAGATATTTTGAAACGTGCAGGGATTCAATTCGGTGAAAAGTTTACAGCAAATTTACTAAAAAAAATTCCTGGAGCAGTCCTGACGAAAATAAATCAAAAGGTAGGTTTTCGATTTCTGACGAAATTTGGAGAAAAAGGCGTTATAAATTTGGGGAAAGCAATTCCTTTTGTTGGCGGAGTAATTGGCGGAGGACTCGATATCGCTACCACAAGTATTATCGCCAATAACGCCATAAATTATTTTTTACCGTCAGGAAATTTCGAACCTATACCTGAAAATGCATAGTAATCGTAGAAATCAGATTGTGGAAGAAAAACTTTTAAAGTTATAATTTGAAATTATTACTGAAAATTTAAACCTGACGAAGCGAATATGAACAGATGCTGTAGAGATCATGACATTTGTAATCTAAGTTGTATGTATAGGTGTACCTTTATAGAGGGGCTATTTGCATATTCATAAATATGGTATTCTATATTTATAGATATCTATAAATATTTGCTAACCTTTATGGATTGTGAGGTAGCCTATGGCCAAAATCGGGTATATAAGAGTATCGACAGAAGATCAGAATCTTGACCGCCAGGAAGATTATATGAAAGTCGTTGGCGTTGATCGGATCTTCTCGGAAAAGCGATCGGGCAAAACCAGAGAGCGCCCGGAACTCATGGCGATGATGGCTTTTGTTAGGGAAGGTGATGTGCTATATATCGAAAGCCTTTCTCGTTTGGGCCGATCGGTCAGTGATCTTCTCTACATCATCGAAGCCCTGCGCGAAAAAGGCGTTGAAGTCGTCTCACAAAAGGAAAACATCGATACCTCAAGTCCGACCGGACGATTTATCATCACGGTCTTTTCTGCATTGTCCGAACTGGAACGCGAGAGTACCTTACTAAGGCAGCGAGAAGGCATCGCGGCTGCCAAGCGCAAGGGAAAGCATTTGGGACGGCCGAAGATGGTTCTACCAAAGAACTGGGCGCCGGTCTATGAGCGGTATTGCAACGGCAGCCTGAGAGCGGTGGACGCACAAAAGGAACTTGGTATGAAGCCGAGTACGTTTTATAAAGCGGTTGGGCAAATGCGTGAAACAGAGCCTTAGACTGTTAATTGTCAGTTTAAATGGTATCATAATTGTAAAATATTTGGTTGCTTTGCTATAATCAAGAGTACAATCAAATGCAATTGGAAATAGAGAAGAAATGCGATCAAAAAAAGTGATAATTCGCTATCTGGTTTTTGATTATGTTTGTGATCATTTTATGACTTGAGCATATTGTAAATAAAATAAACCATAAGAGGTGCACCTTGCCAAAAAGAAAGATAGACTCGTTTGAAAACAGATTTATTGTGGGAAATTGCGTTAGCGTTCTGAAAGAACTTCCATCAAGAAGTGTTGATTTAGTTCTTACTTCACCACCGTATGCAGACCAGCGTGACTATGGTACAGAGGTTTCTTCGATCTCACCAGATGATTACATTGAGTGGTTCGCCCCTATCGCTCGACAGATTAAGCGCGTCCTCAAAGATAACGGGAGTTTCGTCTTGAACATTAATGACAAGGTTGTGGACGGATTTCAGCATCTATATGCATTTGAGCTTGTTATTTTTCTTTGCAAGAAGCTTGGCTTTCACTTGGTCCGTGATTATATTTGGTTTAATCCTGCAACCCCACCAAATGTTTATTCACGTGGCGGATTCGGTCGTACAAAGAAATCTCATGAATACTGCTTTTGGTTTTCTAAAAGCAAAGAATGGACCTTTAACCTCGATGCAATTCGGAAACCCTATAGTAATGATATGCAAAAATTTTTACAGGGTAAGGGAAAAGGCGATCGCAATCAGAATATTCGTCCAAGCACCCATAACTTTAACTGCGAAAAAGTCTGGGCGGACAAGGGGGGTTCCGATCCAGGCACGGTTATTCAGCTAGGTAACACAAATAGCAATGATGTCTTCTCAAAATTGTGCAAGGCAAGAGGTATCGCGCATCCAGCTCGCTTTCCGGAGAAATTGGTAGAGTTTTTTATCCTGGCTGGTACTGAAGAAGGCGCTCTTGTCCTGGACCCGTTCTCGGGATCAGGAACTGCTGCCGTCTCAGCTGAACGAAATAATCGCCGCTGGATCGGTATTGATGCTAATGCAGATTACTGTGATTTGGCTTCCGCGAGAATGAAAGTAGAATTTGGAGGTAAGGGGGATGATTGACCTTTTGGCTAATTCAGAATATGGCGTAGCATGCTGTGATGGCGCTATTGGTATGCTTCGCCTTCCGGATAAATCTATCAAACTTGTATATGGATCGCCGCCTTATCCTAATGCAGAGCGGGATTATGGAATATGGAAAGCATCTGAGTATATAGAAAAAATTTCACCCTTCATGGACGCGACTGTTCACAAACTAAGAGATGATGGTTTCCTTGTTATCAACGTAAAGGCCAACCGCGAAAAGGCCACATCGAAAATGTCGTCAAGAAGATCGCTTGTTGTCGAGAAACTTACAATTTTATTAGAGGAGCATTGGGGCCTATCTTGCGTGGATATCGAGATATGGGTGAAAGAAAACCCCGTTCCAACTGGGCTTCGTGCAGCCTGTCAGGATGCCTATGAGCAGAACCTCTGGTTTTCCAAATCGCCAAATTGGACTATAAATCTTGACGCCATCCGAAGACCCTATGAGTCCCACAGCGTTAAGACATATGAGGAATATGAGTATAAGCCCCGCTCAAACGGTCTTTCTTATGTTAGAAAAAATAAAATGATACAGCCACACCCCATAGGAGCTCTGCCGAAAAATATAATCAGTGGAGGCGTTTCAGCACGTATTGGGGACCATCAGGCGACGCAGCCTTTATACCTTCCAGAAAAATATATCAAGGCAACTACCAAGGAAGGCGATCTGGTTGTTGACCCCTGGATGGGGAGCGGCACTACAGGTTTTGCAGCACTTTCACTCAATCGGCAGTTTATTGGTTTTGATATTGTTGAGTCTTACGTCAAAGCATCAGAAGAACTTTTCAAAAATAACTTGGCAAGGGGGGTGACAGACGTTGAGCGAAAATCCTCCCAAACTTAGAAAAAGTCGACTTAATTATCTTTTCATAGCAAGCCTAGGTGACACAGTGCTCGAGCATAGTGATCTTAATTCTGCTCCGCTGCTGGTTGATCTGAAGCCACCGTACCCTCTTAAATTACGGGTGTACTTATATAACTGCACGAATCCTCCGGGAGGGCGCGCTTTAGACGAGTACAAGATACAGATCATTCTCCCAGGACAGGAACGTGGGCGTCGAGCTTGCCTAGACTATTCAGGTAGTCGGATGCCAATACTGGCTGCATATGTCTGCTTTACCAATGAGGAGAAGGATGGGGTCTTTGTTCTTTGGGATGCTTATAAGCACGATGATTTTTCATATAGTGCTAATATGCAGGTGAAGTCGGATACTATAATTAAGGCTCTATGTTCACCGCTTTCGATCAGCAAACGTAGCAATAGTGAGGTAGTGATCGCAGTACGGCCGCAGCATCTTTTAGATGCCATTAAGTGCCGCGTCTCGATAATGAAAAACGATATTGAGGAGGCTGTTAAATGAGTCTTACCAACTTTGAATTTAAAGCTTCTTATAATAAGGCCGAAAACGATATAGCAGAAGAGTTCTACCTTCCATGTATGCGCTCCTCGGTATTATATGACCGTATCTCTGGCTACTTTGGAAGCTCTATTTATATTATCGCTTGGAGTGCATTGAAGGAGTTCATCCAGAATGACGGTAAGATGCGCCTCGTCTGTTCGCCCTTCTTATCCGATCTTGACCAGGCAGCACTCGACGAAGGTTACACTGCACGAAACAGTCAATTACTGGCTGATTCAATAAGAGAAGAGGTAGATGCTCTGTTTGAGAGTCCGACATTATCAGCACCCGCAAAGTTATTGGCTTATTTGGTCTCTGAAGGCATTATTGACGTGAAGATCGCGGTACCAGGTGAGCATTCAGATGCTGACGCTCGCAGGATGTTCCATGATAAGGTCGGCGTTTTTTCCGACACTCTAGGTTACTCGGTTGGTTTCCGAGGCTCAATGAATGAAACCTTTAAAGGCTTATCATCAGACGGTAACATTGAGTCGATTGACGTATTCCCAAGTTGGGCAGATGAGCGTGACAAGACACGAGTCGATAACGCACAAGATTTCTTTAATAGGCTCTGGCATAATACGGTGGCGGGTATTGTGGTTTATCCATTCCCAACTGCTATGAAAGAGGTGTTGAGAAACAAGGCGAAAGGTGCTGACTGGGAACAACTTCTTGATGAGATTAAGATAATCGAAAAAACGTCTTCGAAATGGAAGCCGGACAAACGAATTGGTGGGAAAATTCCTCGTCCCCATCAGACGAATGCGCTTGAGGCCTGGGTTCAAAATGGTCGCCGTGGTATCTTTGAACATGCAACGGGCAGTGGTAAAACATTCACTGCCATATGTGCGATACGAGATGCGATGGACCGCCAGGAAACCGTTCTGGTCCTCGTTCCTTCCCGCGATCTTCTTATTCAGTGGTATAAAGAGATTCGGGAAAACATCGGCGATATTCCAATATTCTATATGCTATGTGGAGACGGGAACGTGGGATGGCGAAAGTTTGGCGCTCTGCATTCATGGACAAGCACTGGACGGAAGCAGAACCGAATCATCATATCAACCATGGATACTGCGTCGTCGCCAGATTTCATTCAGAACGTATCGGGGGGCTCACATCTTTTTCTTGTTGCTGATGAAGTGCACAGGTTGGGAAGTCCTCAAAGACGACAGATATTACATCTTGAGACCGGCGCACGGCTGGGCCTTTCAGCTACCCCGTACCGCTACGGAGACCCATTGGGAACTCAGATACTATTTGACTATTTCGGCGGAATCATACCTCCTCCGTTCACTTTAGAGGACGCCATCAAAAGCGATGTACTTACGCGTTACTTTTACCATCCACAAAAATTATCACTGACTGCATCAGAGCAAGAACAATGGAACGAAATAACCGACGATATTAGAAAACTGATTGCGAGATCAGGTAAACGTGGGCAAGGGCCTGCAAGTACGACAGCAGACCCCAGAGCTCAAAATTCTATCGACCCCCGGCTAAAGATGCTTCTCATCAATCGGGCGCGTATTGTTAAGAATGCAGTAGGTAAAGTCCCACTTGCGATACAAACGTTGCGGAACCATTACCAGAATGGTCATAAGTGGATAGTGTATTGCGATAATATCAATCAACTTAAAGATGTCTTGCACGGCTCATTAGCCGCAGGGTTCGATGCCTATGAATATTACGCCGAGATGGAGGGTGACCGGGCAATGACGCTCTCGTACTTCGAGTCTAATGGCGGAGTCTTAGTGTCCATAAAATGCCTGGATGAGGGTGTAGACATTCCATCTACTACGCACGCTCTGATCCTTGCTTCTTCCCAAAACCCAAGGGAATTCATCCAACGTAGAGGCCGTATCCTCCGTAAATCTCCGGGTAAGCATTTCGCTCATCTTTTTGACGCTATCACTATGCCTGTGATTGCTGAGGATGAGGATGATAAGAGCCTCTCAATCATTTCTGCTGAACTATCTCGTGCCATTAAGTTTGGCCTTGGCGCTGAGAACCCAGCGTGTATAACTGATCTTAAAAACATTGCGATCGATTTCCAGATAGATTTTAATTCCATTAACGAGGAAGGCTTGGAGGATGACGATGAATAAAATTGAGGTTGAAGAGCTACTCAAAGTATTGGAAACTATCCGCGCAGAAAAACATCCAGAAATCCCACCAAGGTTAATAAATGACATTGTCCAAGCTCAGTTCGAGAGTCAGGATGATCGAGCAGAGGGAAGTAGGAAGACAAAGAAGCTAATTGATGACTTTCTAAAAGAAGTTGTTAAAGAAAACTAAGGATGGAGGGGTACATATGCTTCGCTTTATCAGCTTAACTGTGGAAGACTTTGGGCCTTTCAAAGGATGCCAGACAATTGACTTCACCAGTGATGACGGCGTTACATTTATCTGGGGAAACAACGGTCGGGGAAAGACCACGCTGCTCAATGTCTTCCGGTATGCCATCTATGGCAAGTTCCAAAATCGACGGGGTACAAGCGTTGATCTCACCATGCTCTCGAATCGTGAAAGTCGTACAGAAGGTCGTTATGGTTTTAAGGTTGTATTGCGAATGACCAATGAAGATGAGCAATACGAGCTGACTCGCCAATACAAGGTTAGGGCCGGAGTTAGCAGACCTACGAAAAACGACGATTATGAGCAAACGATATTTTTGAAGAAGGGCGGTGCCATTCTATCTGGTTCTGATACAGAACATGTATTAAAGCTTATCATGCCTGAACAGGTCGCTCGGTTCTTCCTGTTCGACGGTGAACTGTTGCAAGAGTACGAGGAACTCTTAATGGAGGATAGCGACACCGGCGCTAAGATCAAGGAGTCCATCGAGAAAATTCTCGGCGTTCCGGTCTTAACTAACGGCGCCACTGATGCGGACATCGTTTTGGACGGTTACCAGAAGGCTAAAACAAAAATAGCCCAAAGCAATAAGCAAACTGAACAACTTGGTTCCCAGATAGCCGCTCTGGAGGCTGAACTTCAAGAACACACAACTGAGATTGAACGCCTACGCGTGGAGTTGTCGCAGGAGCTTGGAAAGAAGAGCGATCTGGAAGGAGAACTGGATCAGAACGAACACGTTAAAACTCTCCTTGGAAGTATGAACACCCTTGAGACATCAATAGGAGATAAGAAAAGAAGGCGAGATGGGTTACTGGATTCCATCTGCATCGTAACAAAGGATGCTTGGAAAGGCCTCGTCGGAGCTAGGGTACACACTATCCTATCGGAGGTTCAGGGTCAGTTAAAAAGTATGGAGGAAAAAGAAAATACGCAAAAGATTGCTCAGCACTTCCTCGATGAGATGAAAGCTGCCTCTGAAATGAAACACTGTCACCTCTGCGACCAGGACATCGATGATACCCTAATTGCGAAAATTGAGGATCGTATCAAAGATGCTGAAAGCAACTATGGTGGTCTCACACCAGACGAGACAGCCAAATTACGAGTCCTTCAAGTCCGTAAGGTTTCTCTTGAAAGTATGCAATTTCCCAGTAGTAAGGATAAACTTGAGGTGTATGAGCAACAAATCGCGGGCGTGAATGTGGAGATCGGTGACGATGAACGTAATCTCAAGGCAATTAAGCAAGAACTCGAAAAGCACGGCGATATTGAAAACTTGTCATCTAGCGTGCAAGAGAGTGTGAAGGAATTGTCACAAAGTCTGAAGAAAATTGAAAATCTGAAAGACGGTGAGCGTCAAGAGGCTGAAAAAATTACAAGTGCGAAAAGTGCGCTGGCCACGCTTAACTCGAAGCTGGACCGCACCGCTACTGGCGACGATATGATACGCGCGCGACGAAGAGTGGAGCTTTGCGAGCATATTCACACTATCTTTGAAGAAGGCATCAGTTCGTACCGAGATAAGCTTAAAAGCCGCGTTGAAAAAGACGCAACAGACCTGTTCGTCCAGATTAGTAATGATCCAGACTATGTGAAACTCGAGATTAATGAAAATTACGGGCTTTCAATAATTCATACGACTGGTGCAACTGTACCTTTAAGGTCTGCTGGCTTTGAACATGTGGTTGCTTTATCTCTGATTGGGGCGTTACACAAGAATGCACCGCTCCGTGGACCGGTCATCATGGACTCACCGTTCGGTCGACTCGATCCAATTCATAAGGAAAACATTACGAAGGCATTGCCTTCCTTGTCGGAACAAATCGTGTTGTTGGCCTACACTCATGAAATTGATGAGCAGCGGGCTAGAGAGACGCTAGGAGCTTCATTAAAGAAGGAATACCGACTGACCCGTCAGACATCTTTCAACACTCGAATCGAACCAAACTAGGAGGTATAAAGAAATGGCAGGAGACTTGGTAAACATCCGCTTGTCGAAAAAAGCCAATGAAGTAGCTGAGATTATGGCGACAACCGGTTATTTCGACTTTGCGCTCACAGCTGCGAAGTTTGCACTTGCATACGCCATTAAGAACCATTTTAACGAGATCAACCCAGCATCGTACTCCGTCCCTGACAGCGATGGTAGTAATTATGGTATAGGCAGTCTAGATAGCGACGGCCAACTGGCGATACTGTTAAGAGCGATCTATCCAGAAACTACCACGCCATATCTGTACGCTCGTGCATTGATGGTATTTGGCCTTTTAAAGCTAGGAGAACGAATTGAACGTGAAGGCTTGCAGTCTATTAGCGTTTTCTTATAGCGATTATTTATTTGGAAATGTGGTGTAGTGCTTAAAGGATAACTCAAATACAGACGAACATAATTGAATCTCATCATAGTTCAGTATCCTCATTGTGAAGACGGGGGTAAAGTACTTGATTATAGAAATTCCAGTAACTTTCAGATCGGATGAAAAGGGTTGTTTTGATATGGAATGCCTCAAAATAATCTCTGCCAATTTAATCGAGGTTAATTGGATAGAAACAACCGAAAAATTAACAGCTGCTGAGCTTGGTTCATTTTTACTCTGCTTCTTGAAAAAAGACTTGCAAAGTACTATTATAATATCTGAGGTAAATTTTATGGCAAGCATAAATGATGTTGCTAACTGGTTTCTAGCAAAAGAATCCATGACGCCAAAGAAACTTCATAAATTGTGTTATTATTCAAAGGCTTGGTCTTTGGCTTTGTATAACAAACAGTTTTTTCCAGAACGTTTTCAGGCTTGGATACATGGTCCTGCTTCAACTTTATTATACTCACGCTTTCATGATCAAGGATGGGAACCAATTCCTCAATTTGCTGATGTGCTCTCCGATTTTACACCAGAAGAAATTGAATTACTTGATGCTATTTGGAATACATACGGAAAATATAGTGGTGACCAACTCGAAATAATTACGCATAATGAAGAGCCTTGGCAAAAAACTAGATCTGGGCTTCCCGATTTTGCTCCATCCTCAAAATATATATCGGATGAGGATATGAGGAGTTACTATTTAAACGAATATCAAAAAGAGCAAAATGTTTAAGTTATGGTAAACTTACCAAATAGCGATAGCAAAATTACTAGTTCCTTAAAACCTCAGCTTATTTCTCAAGATACAATTAGCAAAAAAATTGACAAATTTAGTATAAATTTCTCATTTTCGCTCTTCAATCGAAACCATAGAGCATTTAATCTTGGTTGTCACCGATCATTACCAATTGCGGTTTGTGGCAATTGGTTTATTGATGTTTTTGACACCTTGCAGGAAATTTCTAAATATACGCCCTCTCAATTGGTAAATGGAGAAGGAAAAACAAAGTATGGAATTCATCCTTTACGAGAATCAGCAAACTTTAATTTAGATTTAATATTCGGTAAAGAGACGGCTAAACAGTTGTCTCGGGAAAATTTTTATCAAGTTGAAGTTCTCGCTAAAAAAAGCAAGGGTCGGATACATTTCTATATAGTTGCTAGTACGCTCTTTATTGTGCTTCTTGACCCTTATCATAATATGTACAATTCGCCAGGTTATGAAGGAGTTCAGTCATTCTTCAATCCAATAACATGTTATGAACAGCAAATTAATAATTATTTGGAGCTTCAACAAAAATTCGATCAACTTCTTTATGATTACAAGGAGATGGAGCAACTTCTTGATGAAAAAACAAAACCTTTATAAAAAGCCGACACATTTGGGCAAGTTTTTTCTGTGTCTTGTTTGTGTCTTATTGCCACCAAATGTCACCTAACATGACCACATATCACCAAAAGTACGATCCTCAAGACCGCTGCAAATAGGGCATTGCCTCATATCACCAACCATCACCAAACGTAAATATCCTGACTACGGATCAGAAGGATATGGATTCAAGTGTGGTGTTATAACAACAAAAGAGGAAAATCTGTAAATTTAAACCTGATCATATTTTTGTTTACACTTTTTGATGATTGTTCAGCCTTTCAAGGCTCGAAAATTCGAGAATAATCATGTAAATGAAAACATCTGTTTTTGTTTACACAATTCAAGATAATCGAATGCAGAACTAAATTCAAGCTAAAGTGACCAACGTTCGAACACTTCGTATAGCCTTAGATTATATTGCAAACGGCTGGCTGCAGGAGTAAAATAAAGGCACAGGACATCGCTTGGCGGTGTTCCCCTAAATCACAAGGTAAAAAACCTAAGTAACCGTTGGGATGGCCGTCCCGGCGGTTACTGCTTTTTGGAGGATTTGACCAGGTAAACTGTGATCACAAGGATCAGGTAAACCATTGCCATAATTTCCATAAGCAACGCCCACTTTCTCGCAGGGGGCGCTGTTTGATCAATAGAGTTAAATATATTGATTCAAATAGATTGCACAATTTGCAAAAATAAACTGACTGGCTTTCAGATACTCAAAGGCTGAAATTGAAAGTGACTGTTTATTTCGGATAATCCGCCAACATTGCTGCAGAAGTGACTGCTTATTTCAGATAATCCGCCTACGTTGTCGTTGAAGTGACTGTTTATTTCGGAAACCTCACCGCCGAAACCAATGCATTTTGTTGTTACTGCCTGGATTGGCAATATGGATCAAAATTAAAATCTGAACGATAATAACTGATTCAGAAACTCAAATACAGCATTAGCTATTTCTCTTCTGTAAGGTTGGTTCTCACTTATTGTTCCTTCGTAAATTGGATGCAATCCAGCTAGTTTCGCCAATCGATTTAGAATGCCAACTTGCTGAATTAGTGCGTTATGAGCTGATGTACGACTCAAATCAAATTCTCTGTACTGGGACTGCAAATCTGTCGAGTTGTTGCCACTACTTAAATAGACGATGTGATACCCCGTCTCTCTAACGACTGCCTGATGGTATTGTTCGAAAATTGTTAACGCATTGAAGATGTCATCGAGACATTCTTTGTCATCCTTAAATGAATTGATAAGTATTCTGACAGAGTCTAGACTGATTGCGTGCATTTCCACAGGTACCTCCAAGTATGTTCGAAATGGTCTATATTAGGTAAAATGTAATTATGACATGTTCATCTGTTGATGAGCAAATTATACATTTCATATAGAATGAGCGTCCATTCTTGTTCAACGGAACAGATGATCATTTCTTCATGTTCTGGTGTTAGTTTTGATCGTGCAAGGCCCAAAAGCCTAATCATTTCAAAAACATTCCACTCATTAGTTTGTTCAGCCCTTCTCCTAGCTTTATCATATTGGGCCCAAAATTCATCAGGGTACGATCTCTTTTCCATTTTTCCCTCCAATTAACACACGATTTTCATTTTATCACAAGATTTATAGATAGATTTGTTTAACATTAAAAGTGAAATATCACATGATGCAAAATACATTTATTTATCAAACATATATTGCGATTTTGCGCAAATTTGCATTAAATTAAAGAACATTTTGCTATTGTTTGTTTTCAGGTAGAAGTAAATTTGATCATTGTTCGCCAATAATACTATGTAATTGGTAATTTGTCTGTCTATGGTGCGATTATGATATTAAACGTGCATTTATTTAGCATGTTTGACATGGTAATTTCGATAATAAAAGTAATAAAATTAATATATAGCGATATAGTAAACTGATTTAAAGGTATATACAATTAAATCATAAGCTAGAATAAATACGCGATAAATGCAAATATCGTTCTAAAAAATTGCGCGTAAATATATAAACTACAAAATCAAAATAACGTTTACATAAAAACATTCGACAAAATATAATAAAAAACTTGATTTGCACTATTATTATGTGTAGTATTAATTAAGGCCGATGCTTACTAAGTTAATTGTTATTTCTTAATTATCAAGATGATTGTTTTGAGGAGACAATAAATGAACATTTTAAAATATCTATTTACACCTAATAAAATCAAGAAAAAGGCAAGTATTCAGACAGATGATCGAATAGAAAAGCCAAAAGCATTTGTATATATTGATTTTGAACATTGGTACTATTCCTTGAAACGACTGTATAAATGCAGGCCTGATGTTGTCGAATGGAAGCAAAAAATTGAAAAAAAATATAATCTGAAGAGCATCAATGTTTTTGCTGATTTTAGTGAGTCGGACATTAAATATGAAGTGCAGCCCTTGCGCCAGATTACAAATAAAATTATCGAAACGCAAAACATGACTAAATGCGGCAAGAAGGATATGACTGATTTTGTTATGCTTGATGCCATATATCAAAGTGTTGATGATCCAAACAGCCCTTCCACCTATATTGTATTTACGGGTGATGGTCATTTTCAATCTGTCGTATCTTATCTAATAAATTGTAAGGGAAAGAAGGTGATCGTTTACGGAGTTAGGCAGGCGACTAATAGGCAATTGGCGGCGGTTGCTTCAGAATGTATCCAAATTCCGGCAGAAAATGAATTTTCTGAACAGCATATTAAGATGATATTTAGCGATTTATACAGCCTATCAGAAAACCAAAGTGGGTTAATATTTCCGACATATTTAAAAACTGTAGAGATAATTTCGAGAAAAAATTCAGCAAATCCTGATGCTATTAAAGCTGCCTTATCAAACCTGATCAGTAAAGGATATATCCGTAGTGATATTGTAAGACCACGAAAAAATGTTGAATTTAGAGCGCTTTTTGTTAACTGGGATAGGGTCTACGAGGACGAGGTTTGGACATCAGAGAAATGAAGGGTTGTGATAGTAAATATCAAATCACACAAATGATGTTTAGTCGTTTTTAAAAATATAATAAGGAGTCGAAGGGAAAATGGCACAGAAAGAATGGAATCTAAATCATAAAAATGCATCGATTAATATTGATCCTGGTGCTTTAAAACTCAGTTATCCGATGCTTAATTCGGATGTCATCATCAGAAACATTATGCTTAGAAAGACGAAGAACGAAAATAAAATAAACACTGAAGTGCTAGAAATCGAGAGAGATATGGCATTAATCACGACTAACCATGTAAGACGAAAAAAGTCTATTATTGATACCGCTAGAGATTTGGCATCTCTTAATAAAAAGATAAAGCGAATACTTTCGATTGACCCAAACTACTTTGGAGGTTCAAGGAATGTGCGGGTGATATTAGCTATGGTCATTGGCATGAGTGAACGACAGATTGCTAAGTATATGAGTATTTATAATAACATTCCTGACTCTGTCGCTTCTTTGGTTTCTGCGGCGGATTTGTCAGTTGGAGATGCTGCTGATTTGGCTACTGAAATTAGAAAAAACCCTGAAACCCCTGCCGAGGCTATTGTAAAATCCATTATTGGAAGAAAGACCACAGTAAAGACTAATAGAATAACTCTTGACTCTCCTGTTAAAGTCATCAATATGAGCGACGCTCAGAAGTCAGTTGAGTTCATGAGCCAGGCTCTCAACCTTTTCTGGGGCCTGCAGAAACAATCTCTTTTCACGCTGTCCAAGTCCGAATGCGAATCGATAGAAACGATTATGTGTAGATTGAATGACGTAAAGGCAAGGAGCAATAATCTCTAAGTAAGACATTTTGATTAAGTTATATTAACTGCGTCTCTATAAGTGCGAAAAACAAGTTCAAAAAAAAGTGGCACAAAAAGTGGCACAAAATTTTGAAAAAGGCAATTTTTAGACCAAAATTGAGATAAGAAAAACCGCTGCAACCTTACAGTCGCAGCGGTTTACGTTATGGAGCCTGTGGACGGATTCGGACCCCCGACCTGCTGATTACAAATCAGCTGCTCTACCAGCTGAGCTACACAGGCGCGTTTCACAGCATAGTAAATTATCTTAGTTCGGGCCTGTTTTGTCAACCAAAAATTTTCGCTTTTCAGCGGAAATCAATTTTAACTTCGTTGATATCCGGATCGAACCACCAGTGGTCTTCTACGGTCCAGTCCAATTTATTGGGATAAGCGAACACCTTGGCCAGGGCGATGGTATCAGTTTTGAGCTGCTTCATGGCCTTCTCCATCGCCTTGGTATCGCTGTTGAGCAAAGTCACAGAGGCTAAGGCGTAGGCTTTCCTGACCATCTCATAGGACATGTAGAATCTCTGGATGGCTGTTTTTTGCTCGGCGTCATCGGCCAGCAGGGGGCGAGCAAAGGCATAGACTCTATCAGCAGTTGCCATGTATTTCCATTCAGCGAAACCGTGCTCTTTCAGCCAGTTGCCATATTCAAAGGTGCCGTCGGTTCTTTCCGGGACATTCAGGTTGTATACTTCCTTGATGACCGCGACCCGGTTTGCCTGATCGACAATGGTGAAGTTCCAGCGCAGAACAGATCGGTATTCGCCGGAAAGGCTGTATTGACCAATTGATTCCGGTTTGATGCCGGCCATGAAATTGGCTATGGCCAGCGTTTGCTCGGTCGTGGTATTGGTATAAATATTGGACGCTGTATCGATCAGGGTCGGTACTGAGGCCAGCAAACCGTTGGCTTTAAGTTTGTCGAAAATAGCCACCATCATCTTTTTCTGGCGGTTAACCCGGGACTTGTCATTGGCACCACCCGTTATAACGTCGGTACGCGCGCGCAGATAGGCCAGGACTTTCGTGCCGTCCATGTGCTGCATACCCTTTTTGATATAGAAGGTTTTGATATCGACGTCGAAATCGATGCCGCCAATGCTGTCAACCAGATTGATGACCGTGTCAAATTGCAGGGCGTAATAGTAATCGATGTTGATGCCGCCAAGCATCCATTCGGCTGCCTGGCAGGCTTTATCAAAGCCAGCAGCGGTGGGCTCTTCGTTGCCACCGTCCATGTTGACCGCGGCGTTTAGCTTGTATATGCCTTTGATGCCTGGCACGTGGGTCAGGGTATCACGGGGCAGGGAGATCAGATCGACTGTGCCAGCTTCAAAATTTATCGCGGCAACCATCATGACATCGGCATGAAACATGCTGCCGCTGTATTTCAGACCTTCATCACCATAGCGATCAAGACCCATCAGCAAGACATTGACAATCTTGGGCTTGGCCTTTTCAGGGATTGGTGTGACGGTGGGTTGATCGTTTGAAGGGGCCGAAGTCGGGGCGACCGAGGGAAGGGTTGAACTATTGAAAAGCGAGGAGGGATTGATCACGATGGCATAAGTGTATGTGCCGACCACAATCAACCCGATGGCAACGATGCCAAGAATAATTGACTTGACGATGTGTTTGCGTTTTTGCGGCATGAGGGTACTCCTAAAACTCTATAATATTTCTTCTTTCTGTATTATATCAAAAATTTAAAAAAAGAAAAGCTCTGGAGAAAATCCCAGAGCTTTTACATTTTGACTACATACGAGAATGTTTTCAGCTATACGCCGGCGGCCGGCAAATCTTTAAGCTCAAAGTAGTTGTTGAGCTCGAAGAGGAGCTGGTCACAGTCGATGCCGTGCACCTGACAGGCTTCTTCAATGTTCTCACCGGACGACATCACACAACCGAGGCAATGGAGACCGTTCTTAAAAAAGATCGGCACCGTACCCTTGTCCATATTCAGCACATCCGCAATAATCATGTCCTTGGTAATTTTCATGTTTGTATCCCTCCAATAGGTTTCGGCAATGCATTTTGGCTGCCACGTTGATTGTACATCAAAGACCGGCAGACTTCAACGCGCCGGGCGTGCCCGATGTTACGCTTCTTCTGCGGGCTTGTCCGCAGGGCGTCCTGGACGGCCACGGTTGGGCAGTGACACCTTTTCCAGTTCCTCGGGGTGCTCCAGGAAGAACTTGAAGCGGTTGATGGTCTTGGCGTAGTAGTAGCCGTCTGTTATGCGCTCGTCGACCGTATAGGCGACATTCATGACATCACGAACCTGGACGGTGCCATCCCACATGACCATCGGTATTTTTTGGGTGACGCCAAGCGTCATGAAAATCGAGGTGGTCCCCCATTCGTAGAGGTGATGGAAGGGGGCGTCGATCTTGAGGCTGCCGAGATTGGAGACAAAGACGCTGGTGTGCATCGGATCGGCCTCGATGACAAATTTGGGCAGCCAGCCGTGATAGTCCAGCCAACCCAGGAAACGAACAACGCCGCGCAGGATGATGCGGGGGATGCTCATCAGATAGTTGAACCAGTTGACGGCACCGGCGCGCTTTTTGTTTTGTTCGCGGGAAATATCACGGATGCGGCGAATTTCCTTGGCCAGCTTGACCGAGATCGACTGCAGGTTTTCTTCCTGCTCGAATTTCATGATGGCAATTTCTTCATTGGCATCATCGCGAAATTCGCTCTTGATGACGAAGGCTACCGTCAGCTGGTTGCGCTGGTAGACCCGGCGGCCGATGATGAAGCGGTTGACCTGGGGGCGTTCGACAGCGGTCTTGGCCATGGCCGTCAGGACGGCATGGAAAATGGTGGATTTACCAAGATCGTTGTCGGTTTCGGCGATTTCATGGTTTTTCTTATTGATGTACTCTTTGAGGGCTGTGACGTCGATCTGCTGCTTGAAATAAACGGCAGACTCGTTGCGGCCCTTCATGATGTAGGGAAAGAAGCGCATGAAAGGGTCAATTTTTTTCAGGTAGACTCCGTCGGAACGACTGAAAATTGGTTTGCGGCTCATGGTGTTGGTTCCCCCTCTTGTGGTTTTTTTGATCTCTGGTAAATCTTCCAAGCCGTAGCTTTGACTGATCCCGAAGCCGGTCAGCCCAAGCGCGATGGCGATCTCGCCGAGACTAAGATATGGAAATGATGATAATCGCAGGGTGGTCAGCCAATCACTGCGCAGAACCTGGCCGAGCCAGGGCAGCACGGTATCAGCGTCAATCAGTTTTTTCATAAACAAAGCACCGTTGCTGATACCAAGCGACAGAGCAAGGTCAGGAACGCTGGCTGGATAATCAGCCGGAATGGGCATATAGCCGTGATTTAAAAGCAGCACGGCTGCCTCAGCCGTCAGCCCGATGACGATCAACAGCAGGGGCAGGCGATGATACCAGCGCAGACGAGGCTTGTTCTTAAAATACCAGCGATTGGGCAGGCAGTTGACAACAATGACCAGCAAAGCCAGCAGCAGGGGGAAGATTTGCAGCGTGATCAGCAGGCTACGGTCTTCCGCCCACAACGCCTGGGGCCAGAGTTGAGCAACAAGCGGCGGCAAGAGAAAAAGCGTCAGCATCAAAGCCAGAAGCGGCAACATCCGGCAGCGCTCAAAAAGCAAAGGCCGCAGCCAGTGTTTGGGGGTGGTCTGCAGCTCGCGCCGGAGAAAAAAACCAACCAACAAACCGATGATCAGGGCATCCAGTAAAATCATCATGCCGTGCGCCGCCTCAACTGACGACCAGGTTGGCCAAACGGCCTAAGACGACGATGAATTTCACGATTTTACGACCGGCCAGAGCGGGCTCGGTGCGGCTGTCCGCCATCACCAGCGCTTCTATGTCAGACTGGCTGGCATTGCTGGGCACGTCCAGCCGGTACTTGATGATACCATTGACCTGAATGGCGATCTCGACGATGTCGCGGATCAGCGCCTGCGGATCGAAAGTCGGCCAGGCTTGTAAAAACATCGATTTGCCATGCCCCAGCTTTTGCCACATTTCCTCGCAGAAATGCGGGGCGAAGGGAGCCATCAGGCGCAGCAGGTCTTCTGCGACATCGCGCAGCAGCGCGGGTTGCTGCTGTTTCGACGTCTGGTATTTGCCGATGGCGTTCAGCAGCTCCATCATGCGGGAGATCGAGGTGTTGAACTGGAAGCGCTCGGCGTCGGCGGTCACCGACTTGATGGCGTAATGGCGGGCGTACTGCAGTTCCTTTGCGTCGGCGTCGGCAGCGGACCAGCGGCCGGCGGGGAGCGCGGCGACGTCTTCGACCAAGCGTTCTACGCGGGCGATGAATTTGACAATGGCCTTGAGGCCATCATCGTTCCAAGGACCGCCATCGGTATAGGCGAAGCCGAAGCCCAGGTACATGCGGAAGGCGTCAGAACCGTGCTTTTTGATGTAAACGTCAGGAGAAATCGTGTTGCCGCGTGACTTGGACATTTTCTGACCGTCGGCGCCAAGGATGGTGCCCTGATGGACCAGCGATTTGAAGGGTTCGGCAAAATCGAGGTGCCCCATGTCGCGCAAGGCCTTGGTGATGAAGCGGGCGTAGAGCAGATGCATGGCGGCGTGTTCGGCACCGCCGATGTACTTATCGACCGGGCACATCCTGTCGACCTTGTCGCGGCTGAAGGCCTGTCGGTCATTTTTGCTGTCAACATAACGGAACTGGTACCAGGACGAGCAGACGAAGGTGTCCAGCGTGTCGGCGTCGCGTTCGGCGGGACCGCCGCAGGTTGGGCAGGTGGTCTCGATAAAGCTGCGGCTCTTTTTGAGCGGCGATTCGCCGTCGGGCGTGAAGGCGACATCGTAGGGCAGTTCTATCGGCAACTGGTCTTCGGGCACGGGTACGGTACGGCATTTTGCGCAATGTACGATCGGGATGGGCGTGCCCCAGTATCGCTGGCGTGAGACCAGCCAGTCGCGCAGGCGGTAATTGATCTTGAGCGCGCCGCGGCCGGAGGCGGCCAGTTGGGCGATGATGGCCGTGATGGCGGCATCCGAGGGCAGGCCATCGAATTCGCCGCTGTTGGTCAGCACACCGTCGTCGCAGAAGGGCAGATCGTCGGGTGATCCGTCAGCTGAGCGGATGACGCGAACGATGGGCAGGTTGAATTTCTCGGCAAATTCGAAATCACGCTCGTCATGACCGGGGACGGCCATCACCACGCCGGTGCCGTAGCCGGCGATGACATAGTCGGCGGCCCAGATCGGCAGGCGCTCGCCGGTCAGCGGGTGAATGGCGTAGGATCCGGTGAAGACGCCGGTCTTTTCGCGGACGGTTGACATGCGGTCAATGTCGGTCACTTTGCGGGTCAGCTCGCGGTAGGCTTCGACGGCTGCGGCGTTGTCGGGCGTGGTCAGCAGGCCGCACAGCTCGCTTTCGGGCGCGACCACGACGTAGGTGACACCCATCAGCGTGTCGGCGCGGGTGGTGAAGACCTTGAGCTCAATTTGCGCGCCGTCTTTCTCGGCTCCGAATACGATCTCGGAACCCTCAGAGCGGCCGATCCAGTTGGTCTGAATCTTCTTGGTCTTGTCCGGCCAGTCGAGTTCGGGCAGACAATCGAGCAATTCCTGAGCGTATGCGGTGATTTTGAAGAACCACTGGGTCAGGTTTTTCTTGGTGACCTCAGTCTGACAGCGGTCGCACAGACCTTCCTTGACCTGCTCGTTGGCCAACACGGTATTGCAGTTGGGGCACCAGTTGACCGGTGCGTTTTTGCGGTAAGCCAGGCCGTTTTTGTAAAGCTGCAGAAAAAGCCATTGATTCCAGCGGTAATAATCTGGCATGCAGGTGGCCAGCTCGGCGTCCCAATCGAACATGCCGCCCATTTCACGCAACTGCTTTTCCATGGTTTTAATGTTGCTCAGGGTGCTGTCTTTGGGGTGAATGCCCGTTTTGATGGCGTAATTCTCGGCCGGCAGACCAAAGGCATCAAAGCCCATCGGCTGAAAGATCTCGTGACCTTGCATCTTTTTCATGCGGGCCCATGAATCGGAAAGTGAATAATTATACCAGTGGCCGACGTGCAGATTGGCACCCGAAGGGTAGGAAAACATCTCGAGCACGTAGAGCTTTTTGTCAAGATTGGCCGGATTGAAACGGTGAAGACCGGTCTCTTCCCAGAATTTCTGCCATTTACGGTCAATTTCAACGGAATAGGCCATGGTGCTTTACCTCATTTCATCATTACAGAAATTGATTTTAACAAATCCCGAGCACAATTTCACTAGATTGGAAAAACAATTGTATGCAGAATTCCCAAAATCAGAATATGCAGGGGGTAAAACACATAAACGGCGTATTTGGCGACGGTCGAGGGCTTCTTGCCGCCTCCGCGCCAGACACAAAGTGGCAGGGCGAAAATCGACAGGCACTCGATCAGTTCGCCCATCGATTGATTGAATCCGGCAGTCGCCAGGCTGATCAGCCAAAAAGCCAGCAGAATGGCCAGATAGCCGGCAGCTGCGCGCCATAGCCAACTTTCTTCCGGTACGCGTTCCTGAACAATAAAAAAGAACAGAACAGTAAACAGGCCAAAAAAGTTGTAGTCCGGCATCAGCAGGTAGGTGCCGGTCAGTGCCAGAGCGATCATGAGGATGCCAATCACCAGACCGGCCCGACTGTCCAGATCGATGCCGCGTGGACTGATGCGGACATCAAAGCGCGGCGCCATGGGCAGGGTGTTGGGCGTCGCGGATATCGGTCGCATGCTGGCGATCATGTCGCGGCTGGCGCGGGTCGCCATTTGATATCCATAGATCAGGACGATGGCCAGAGAAAAGGTGATCAGGATGTTGGTGGGGTATTGCGGGATGCCAGGCTGCTGGTTGAGCAGGCGGATCATAATCTCGGTTAAGACAGCAAAAATTGCCATGCGCAGGAAATAATGGAAGGGGTTTTTGGTCCGCGCACAGCCGCGGGCGACCGACCAGGCGAAGATCGGAAAGGCCAGGCGGCCGATGCAGCGCAGGATCCAGTAAAGTTCTGGGGGCAGCGCTTCCTGAAAGTAGACACCAACATGGTCAATCAGCATGAACAGGCATGCCAGTAGTTTGAGCATTAGAACATTCCTTTCCAAAGTCGGCTGTGACGAGGGCAGAATCTTGCTAATCTGTCCAACCTATTGTATCATTGTAAAGCATAGTTCACCAAATATCTGTTTTGAACAGCTATTGTATAGAGAATGAAAGAGGTACAAATCATGGGTTTAGGCATGGATATCGGCATCGATCTTGGAACAGCATCTGTTCTGATCTACGTAAAAGGCAAAGGCGTCGTCCTGCGTGAACCGTCGGTCGTTGCCATCAATTCCAAGACAGGGCGCGTTCTGGCTGTCGGCGAAAGTGCCAGCCTGATGCTAGGTCGCACCCCCGGCATCGTCGATGCCATTCGTCCGTTGCGTGACGGCGTCATATCTGACTTCAAGGTGACCGAGGTTATGCTCAAGGCCTTCATCGGTCGCGTCTGCAAAGGTCTGCGCGCCAAGTATTTCAAGCCGACTATTGTCGTCTGCGTCCCCAGCGTCATCACCCAGGTCGAGCAGAAAGCCGTCGAGGACGCCTGCAAACACGCCGGCGCCAAGGACGTTTTTCTGATCCGTGAACCGATCGCGGCCGCCATCGGCGCTGGCATCGACATCACCAAGGCCTGCGGCAGCATGATCGTTGACATCGGCGGCGGTACGACCGACATCGCCGTCATTTCGCTGTGCGAGCCAGTCGTTGATTATTCGCTCAAAGTCGCCGGTGACAAGTTCGACGAAGCCATTGTCAAGCACCTGCGCAGAAAACACAACATCCTGATCGGCGAACGTACGGCCGAAGAACTCAAGATCAACATCGGCTGCGCCTATCCGCGCGACGAGGAACTGACCATGGAAATCCGCGGCCGCAACCTGATCACCGGGCTGCCGGCCATCATTTCGGTCAGCTCGACTGAAATGCTCGAAGCGCTGGAAGAACCCGTCGACCAGATTTTCGAAGCCATCCACTCGGTGCTGGAACGCACCCCGCCCGAGCTGATGGCTGACATCAGCCAACGCGGCATTGTCCTGACCGGCGGCGGCGCGCTGCTTTATGGCCTGGACCGCATGCTGTCGGTCAAGGTCGGCATCGATGTTGTGGTCGCCGACGAGGCTGTTTCCTGTGTGGCCATCGGCACCGGCAAGGCGCTGGGCATGATGGAGCAGTTCTCGGCGATGAGCGATTCCTAGAAAGAGATTAAAAAAAGCGGTACTGCTGAATGGCAGTACCGCTTTTTTTAGTTCGAGGGTTCTTGTGAATAGGTTTGATCGTTAACGGTTGCGCTGACGCAAACACCGTCTTGAATAACCCAACCCCAACGATCGTCAGACTCGATCAGGCCAGCCTGTTCTGCAACAAACTTTGAAGCAGCCGCCAGTTCATCAAGACCAACCCCATTGGCACTGGTTAAAGTGCCAGGTTCAGAGATTTGTGCCAAGCTGACGGCGTTAAAGAATAGACGTGCAAGAGCCTGATCACGCGCTTGATTGGCGTTCTCGACCCCTTGACTGAGCAGGTCTTTGGCAGCCTCAGGAAACAAACAGCCGCTAGACAAGAGCATCGCAACCACAATGATCAGAATAGCAATCAATGTTCTGACTTTTCTCATATTTTTACCTACTTTCAAATATTATACTTTATTGTATTGGTTCCACTTTAGATTGTCGAGATACGGGCTGCTTTTCGCGCATTTTAATGCACTTGACGTTGATTGTTCAGCGAGATATAATCAGGACTATTCTTAGGTTATCGATTTCTATGTTTCATCGCGAATTTGTAAAATAATATTTATTGTAACGTTGCCCGCTTTGGCGCGGCATATTTATGAGGTGATCATATGCCTTCTTTTAACACCGCTGGAAAAAGCAAGGAAGACCTGGCTTTGGTAGCGCAGCTTGCCAATTTGCTGACGCCTGATCAGACCGCCGCCATGACGCGGACGCAACTGGTCAAGTTCCTCGAAAAGCTTAATAGCCAAGGCGAGACGGACCCTGAAAAACCGACCCGCGGTCGAAAACCGGGCACGGTCGCCAAAGAGGCAGCTGCCAAGCCGGAGGCGGCTGACAAACCAGCCAAGGCCAAGGGCCGCCCGGCACGGACCAAGGCCAATGCTGCAGAAGAGATTCCGCCGCCGCTGGACGAGCTTCAGATTGAAATCCTGGATGCCTCGCCGGAGGCCGCCGAAGCTGCTGCCGAGAATGAAAAGGTTGCTGTCAATCCGACCACCCTAGGCGTGACGCCGGAGAAGAAGACGAGCAAACCGGTTCGCCGCATCCGGATCATCGGCACACCCGATGAGCAGCCGGAAGCGACACAAAACCGCATCACCCGCGGCAGCCAGTCGGGTGGCCGACTTCAGGCAAAACCCGGTCGTCCCGGTCGCGGCAGTGCCCTATCGGGCATGTCAAGATATGCTAAACCGGATGAGTCCTTAACTGGGTCGGAAGCGGCTCTTTACGCCAAACATGATTATTCTGAATATCCGAACGGGGATGCTCCGCTCGAAACCGATGTTTTACCCGGCGATTCCGATCAGGACACCGAGACCGCCGCTGGCCAGCGGCCGGTGATTGAAGCCGGCGAGGAACAATCCGGCATCCTGGAAATCATGCCGGATGGCTATGGTTTTCTGCGTCTGGAAAATTATTTGCAGGGTGCCAGGGATATTTATGTCCCCCCGCAATACATTCGTCGTTTCGGCCTGCGTCAGGGCGACCACGTCGTCGGACCGGTCAAGTTGCAGCGCGAAAACGACCGTTTTCAGGCGTTGCTGTACATCAAGGAAGTCAACGGCATGGCCCCCGAGAAAATGCTGCACCGTCCGCAATTTGATAAGCTGACCCCGATTTACCCCGATGAACGCTTTGTTCTTGAGACCGTGCGCAATGAACTGTCAACCCGCATCATCGACCTCGTCGCGCCAATCGGCAAAGGGCAGCGCGGCATGATCGTTTCACCGCCCAAAGCCGGCAAAACCATCCTGCTCCAAAAAATCGCCAACGCCATTAGCGTCAACAACCCCACTGTAAAACTGATTGTTCTGCTGATCGACGAACGTCCCGAAGAAGTGACCGACATGCAGCGCTCGATCAACGGCGAAGTCGTTTATTCGACCTTCGACAAAACACCGGATAACCATACCAAGATCACCGAGCTTGTCCTCGAACGCGCCATGCGTCTGGTCGAACTTAAGCAGGACGTCGTGATCCTGCTCGACAGCATGACCCGTTTGGGCCGCGCCTACAACCTGTCGATCAACCCGACCGGCCGCACCTTGTCTGGCGGCCTCGACCCCGGCGCGCTTTACGGCCCCAAGCGTTTCTTCGGCGCGGCGCGCAACATTGAGAACGGCGGCAGCCTGACCATCATTGCCACCTCGCTGATCGAGACCGGCTCACGCATGGACGAGGTTATTTTCGAAGAATTCAAGGGCACCGGCAACATGGAAGTTCTCCTTGACCGCAAGATGTCCGAAAAACGCATCTTTCCGGCTATCGACATCAACAAGTCCGGTACCCGCCGCGAAGAACTGCTGATGACGACCAAGGAACTGGATGCCGTCTGGACCATTCGCAAGGCATTTGGCCAGCTCGATACCACCGCGGTGACCGAAGCCATCATTAATCTGCTGCTCAAGACGACCAACAATGAGCACTTCATCTCGTCGGTTAACGTTTCGTTCAATGACAAAAATGTCTTTGAAGCCATGCGCGGCATTCGCCCATCGGACGCTGCCGCCAACAATTCAGGAACGGGCGTTCGCGGCGGCAACGGCGCCGGTTATGGCGGGTACAATAGTTCGGGCTACAACAGCAACTATCGCCGGCCAAGCAGCAATGATGATGATTGACAAATCCGACTGTTTATTATAAAATCGTCTAGCAACAACTGATTCTGGTGTGGCATACGTATCGAGGCCAACGCGGGGATACGCGCCACAACCTTTGAGAGGTGGAAAACATGAAAGAGGGAATACATCCCAAATTTGGCGCTGCCCACGTGCACTGCGCTTGCGGCGAATCATTCGAGACTGGATCGGTTAAAGAAAAACTTAACGTCGATATCTGCTCGAAGTGCCATCCGTTCTATACGGGCCGGCAAAAGCTTATTGATACCGGCGGACGCGTCGACAAGTTCAAGAAGCGTATGGAGCAGAAATAAACTGCAACCTGGAGGGGAGGCTTGCACCTTGCAAGCCTCCCTTTTGCATCAATATCTGCCAAGGGAAAGGACAACCCAATGAAGAATATAAAATCTGATCAGGCAGACAAGCCTTTAAAAAGAAAGACGACTATTGGCGGACAGGCCTTGATTGAAGGCCTGATGATGATCGGACCGACCAAAAAGGCGATAGCCATCCGCAAACCAGACGGCACAATTCAACTCGAAGAGCTGCCCATGACAGCCAAAACCGGCGCCAAAAAAATTCTTTTTGTGCGGGGCGCGGTACTCCTGTTCAGTCAACTGGTCAGCGGCACCAAAGCGCTGCTGCGATCGGCAGAATTTTTTGAAGAAGAAGAAAACACTGCAAAAGACGGTGATAACGAAAAAGATGAAACATCCGAGTCAAGCGAATCAGCCGAGACTGCCAAACCTGTCAAGCCCGATTCATTTTTCAAAAAACTTGGCAAGCGCATCGAAAGTTTTGTTGAAAGCCATGCCACGCTGATGCTCTATCTCTCAGCTGTCGTTGGCATACTCTTCAGCGTTGTCCTGTTCATGCTGCTGCCCAATTTAATTGTCAGCCTGATCACCCTGCTGGCCCAAATTGACGTTAAAAACGATGCCGGCTGGAACATACTCGTTCACTTGCTGGAGGGTGTCATCCGCATCGGCATTTTCATTGCCTATCTGGTTTTGGCCAATCGCATGAAAGAAATCCGCCGGGTGTGGATGTACCATGGCGCTGAACACAAGACCATCGCCTGCTATGAAGACAATCAGGAGCTGACCGTGGACAACGTCCGTCTTTACAGCCGCTTTCATCCCCGCTGCGGCACCGCTTTCCTGTTTGTCGTCCTGATTATCAGCATCATCGTGTTCTCGTTTGTTGGTTGGTTCAACGTCTGGATCAATCTGCTGATTCGTTTTGCGCTGGTTCCGATCATCGTCGGCATCGCCTATGAGCTGATCCGCCTGACCGGCCGCTTTGACAATCCCCTGACCCGGGCCTTCACAGCGCCGGGACTCTGGCTGCAGCGTCTGACGACTGCTGAACCGGATGACAGCATGATTGAAGTGGCCATCGTGGCCATGACTGCCGTCATTCCTGACGAACCGAAAAGCGACAACTGGTAAGCCGCCGGTTGTTTGGGTAACCGCCATGCGTTTAAAACAATTGCACAGCGAAATCAGCCATCGTCTTGCCGCCGCAGGCCTTGCCGAGGCCAGGCGCGAGGCTGCGCTGCTTATGACGCATGGTTTGGCTGTTGAGCTGACGACAATTTACAGCCAACCAGACAGGAACGTTACTGATGCGCAAGCCGCAAGCATCCGCGCCATGGCCGAGCGCCGCGCTGACCATGAACCCCTGGCCTATGTGACGGGACGCGTGCTTTTTATGAATCTTGAGTTTGTCATCGGCCCCGGCGCTTTGGTGCCGCGGCCGGACAGTGAGGTGCTGGTGGAAACGGCGCTGACTGTTGCCGAGAAGTTTCCGGGACAGCTGAATATTCTCGATACCTGTGCCGGCACAGGCTGCATTGGCATCAGTCTGGCCGAGCAACTGCTACGGCAAGATCGGCTGGGTCATCTGTTGCTGGCTGATCTCGATGCGACCGCGCTCGAGTTTGCCAGTCAGAATATCTGCCTGCACCCGCTGGCGGGGCGGGTCAGCCTGGAACAGACCGATTTGTTTCCAAGTCATGTTGACTTGTGCTGGGACATGATTGTCGCCAATCCGCCCTACATTGCCAGTGCGTTAATACCGGCGCTGATGCCTGAGGTCAGCCGCTTCGAACCACGCCTGGCGCTGGATGGCGGAACAGACGGCCTGGATTATTATCGCCGACTGATTGACGGGGCGGCCGCCCGACTGCGTCAGGGTGGTGCACTTTTGGTCGAACACGGCTTTGATCAGGCCGCAGCGGTCGCGGAACTGTTTGAGTCTGACGGTCGCTATGTGCTGATCCCGACTGTGTTGGATTACGGCGGACAACCGCGCGTGACAGGAGGATTCCATGCCAAGTCGCTTTAATCTTTATGCCTTCCAAACTGGTGAAATGCTGCATCTCAAGAAGCAGCATCCTTGCGGCGGATGGCTGTGGAGCGTCGAGCGCGTCGGAGCAGAAATTGCCCTGAAATGCACGACCTGCGGCCACTTCATGGTAATGCCCCGACAAAAATTGGAAAAGGCCGTCAAGTCGATCCAGCCTCGTCAGGAAATCTGATCCAGCCGCTCGGCAGTCGGGTCAGTCTGTTCCCATTGACGCTCCCAAGTGTCGGCCAGCGCGGCGCAAAACGCTGCCGTATCCTTATCGTGGCGCGGGCTTGCATTTTCTGATCTCTCGCATGACTTGTCATCGTTGTCTGTGAGCTGATAAACAGTTAACATAATGCCTCCTCGAATAAATTGAAATGCTGAAACGTAATATCCAAAATCATTATACAGCATATACGATGCATTGCAATACGTTGCTGTACATATTCCATACGATTGTGTAAAATATGTACAGATGTCTTTTTGGAGGGGTGACCATGGGCGAACAGATCGAACAGCTGAATGAATGGCTGGCTGACCTTAACGACAAACATCCTGCGGCCTGGGATATGCTGCCGGATATCGGATTGTATATGGATCAGGTGCAGACCTATATTGATCGCCAGCTCGGACTTTACAGCGGCGATGACCACGAGCGTCTGCTGACGCCGGCGATGATCAACAACTACATCAAGGACAGTCTGATTCCGCGCGCCGAAATCAAAAAGTACCTGCCGGTGCACCTGGCACTGCTGGTCATGATCGGGACGCTCAAGCAGGTCATGTCCATCCCCAACCTCAATTTGTTGCTGTCCTCATACCGTGAGCCCAAGGATGTCGCCGCGCTCTACGATTATTTTCGCGAAATTCAGGAAGCATCTTTTTTGGATATTGCCACGCAAGTCATGGATGCCACCAAAGTGCTGAAAACGGCTGGTGTCTCGCCGGAAGCTGACACGAAGTCCGCACTGCGCAACCTTGCCCTTGAATTGAGCATCGAAGCACGGACGCGCATATTGATCGCCGAGAAAATCCTGGCGCTCCTGACTGTTCCGGTTCCGGAAATTAGGAAAGAACCTGAAAAGAAAAAGGAGCCGGAAAAGAAGAAAGAGCCTGTGAAAAAAGCCCCGCCCAAAAAGCCAGAACCTGAGAAAAAGAAGTAAGGAGCTTGCCCTATCGTGTAAAATCACATCAAATCGTAGTTAGCGGCAAAGATGTGACATCAATGGACAAGATTGCCAAACTCAGAACGCTTGCTGAAACCCAAAATGGATTGCTCAAATTTGCCGATTTTCGTGCCGTTAATATCTGTTTTCGAACGTCAAAACGGCTGCTTCAAGATGGCGTCCTAGAGAAAGTGAAAACAGGCACCTATCGTTTTGCCGATGACGACCATCGGGCAAACGAATTGGAACTGATCGAGCAGCTGTTTCCAGACGGCATTTTATGCAAAGAGACCGCACTTTTTCATTATGGTTATGCTGACTGCAAACCAGAAAAATGGGACCTTGCGTTTGACAAAAATGTCTCGAAATCCAGGTTTAAGCTGGCTTTTCCCAAAATCAGACCGCACTTTCTATCGCCCGAACATCTGCAATATGGCGTTGAAACGATTTGCATAGAAAAATGCCTGTTCAATATATTTACTCGCGAACGTGTCTACTGCGAAAGCCTGCTCAACCGAGGCAAAATGGACAAACGCATTTTTGAGCCAGCCGCTTTGCGCTTCAAGAATGATCACAGCATAAATATGTCCCAACTGATGGCCTGCGCCGATCGGCGACATGTCCTATACAAGGTCATCAAAATTTTCGAGATCGACCTCGAATAAAAGTCACATCTTTGCCGCCAACTTGAAAAGTCGTGAAAATCGGGGTCATACCTGCCAATAGGTAAAAAAGGGCCGCCTCTCTCGAGACGACCCTTCAACATACAATGGCGTAAGCGGGATCAGCCAGCTTGTTCGATGGCGACAGCCACACCAACGGTCGCGCCGACCATCGGGTTGTTGCCCATGCCCAGGAAGCCCATCATCTCAACGTGGGCCGGTACCGAGGAGGAACCGGCAAACTGCGCGTCGGAATGCATGCGGCCCATGGTGTCGGTCATGCCGTAGGAGGCCGGGCCGGCCCCCATGTTGTCCGGGTGCAGGGTGCGGCCGGTGCCGCCGCCCGAGGCGACCGAGAAGTATTTCTTGCCCTGTTCGAGGCACTCTTTTTTGTAGGTGCCGGCGACCGGGTGCTGGAAGCGGGTGGGGTTGGTCGAATTGCCGGTGATCGACACGTCGACGCCCTCGCGATGCATAATGGCCACGCCCTCGCGGACATCGTCAGCGCCGTAGCAGCGGACCTGGGCACGCTCACCCTTGGAATAGGCGATTTCGCGTACGACTGCGACTTCGCCGGTCGCGTAGTCAAACTGGGTCTGCACGTAGGTGAAACCGTTGATGCGCGAAATGATCTGGGCGGCGTCCTTGCCCAGGCCGTTGAGAATGACACGCAGCGGCTCCTTGCGAACCTTGCCGGCCGACTTGGCGATTCCGATGGCACCTTCGGCGGCGGCGAAGGACTCGTGACCGGCCAGGAAGGCGAAACACTTGGTCTCTTCGCGCAGCAGCATGGCGGCCAGGTTGCCGTGACCGAGGCCGACCTTGCGGTCTTCGGCGACCGAACCGGGAATGCAAAAGGACTGCAGGCCGATACCGATGGCTTCGGCGGCTTCGGAAGCTTTTTTGCAGCCTTTCCTGATGGCGATGGCGGCACCGACAACGTAAGCCCAGGCTGCGTTTTCGAAGGCGATCGACTGGGTGTCTTTGCAGATCTTATAGGGGTCAATGCCCTTGGCATCACAGATTTGTTTGGCTTCTTCGACGGAGGCAATCCCATATTGGGCCAATGCGGCGTTGATCTTGGAGATCCTCCGGTCATAACTTTCAAAAAGTGACATATCAGTTAATCTCCTTTCACTCGTGCCTGGGGTCGATGACGCGGGCAGCCTCGCCAAAACGGCCGTAACTGCCGATGTTTTTGCTGAAGGCCTCGTTGGCGTCGACGCCCTTTTTAATCATTTCAATCATCGGGCCGACCTTGAGGAATTCGTAGCCGATGACCTGATCGTCGGTGTCCAGCGCCATTTTGGTGACGTAGCCCTCGGTCAGTTCGAGGTAGCGCGGGCCCTTGTCGACGGTGCTGAACATGGTGCCGACGGTGCTGCGCAAGCCCTTGCCGAGGTCCTCAAGCGAGGCGCCGATTTGCAGGCCACCCTCGGAAAAGGCCGACTGGCTGCGGCCGTAGACGATCTGCAAAAACAGTTCGCGCATGGCGGTGTTGATGGCGTCGCAGACCAGGTCGGTGTTCAGGGCCTCAAGAATGGTTTTGCCGGTCAGGATTTCGGCGGCCATGGCGGCCGAGTGGGTCATGCCGGTGCAGCCGATGGTTTCGACCAACGCTTCCTGGATGATGCCGTCCTTGATGTTGAGCGACAGTTTGCAGGCACCCTGCTGCGGCGCGCACCAGCCCACCCCGTGGGTGAAACCGGATATGTCCTTGATCTCGCGGGCCTGAACCCACTTGCCCTCTTCGGGAATTGGTGCCGGTCCGTGGTTGGGACCTTTGGCCACGCAGGTCATTTGTTCGACTTCATGTGTTCTCAGCATGGATGTTACCCCTTTCGAAACTGTATCGTTCGGTTGTCACGGCTTTGCCAGTTCGAACTGGAACAGCCGTGTTGCCTCGATAAAACCAAAAGTAATTATAACCGATATTTGTAGCACATTCCAGTCAAAAGAAAGGGATAATATGCTATAATTTACAATTATCCACTGGAAAGATTTGGGACTATTGATGCTGGAAAAAATGCAGGCTGTTGACAGCCGTTATGAAGAATTAAATCTGATGCTGGCCGACCCGACGGTGATGGCCAATCAGGACCGCTATCGCAAGCTGGTGCAGGAGCACGCCGATTTGACGCCGATGGTCGACGATTATCGCGAAATGGTCGCGATTGAGCAGTCGATTGGCGAGCACAAAGAAATGCTTTACCAGACCGAGGATCGCGATTTTCGTGACCTGATCCGGCAGGAGCTGGTCGGATTGGAAAGCCGGCAAACGCTTCTGACCGATCGGCTGCAGGACGCATTAAGCCCCAAGGACCCCAACGATAACCGCAACGTCATCATGGAAATTCGCGGCGGCGCCGGCGGCGAAGAAGCGGCGTTGTTTGCCGGTGTGCTGTTTCGCATGTATTCAGCCTATGCCGAGCGGCAGGGCTGGCGGACCGAGTTGATCGATCTTAACGAAACCGAAATCGGTGGTTACAAAGAAGTTGTCTTTATGATTGAAGGCCGCGGTGCCTTCAGCCGGCTGAAATTTGAAAGCGGCGTACATCGCGTGCAGCGGGTGCCGGTCACCGAGTCGGGCGGCCGGATTCATACGTCGACGGTCACGGTCGCCGTCATGCCAGAGGCCGAGGATGTCGAAGTCAGCATTAACCCGAACGACCTGGAAATCGATACTTTCCGCGCGTCCGGCGCCGGCGGCCAGCACATCAACAAGACCGACTCGGCCATCCGCATCACGCACAAACCCAGCGGCCTGGTGGTGACCTGTCAGGACCAGCGTTCACAATACAAAAACAAAGACCGCGCCATGGCCGTCCTCAAATCGCGACTGTTGGAACTCGAACACGCCAAACAATCCGGCGCCACCGCCGCCGACCGCAAAAGTCAGGTCGGCACCGGCGATCGCAGCGAACGAATCCGCACTTACAATTACCATCAGGGGCGGGTGACCGATCATCGCATTGGTCTGACCCTCTACAAACTGGATGCCGTTCTCGGCGGTGACCTGGACGACATCATCCAGCCGCTGCAAACGGCGGCGCGCACCGATCAGCTCAGCCGCGGGGACACGTCATCGGAGGTCGATTGAGCATGTCCAGCATGGAAACCAGGATCATCCGTATCGACCCGAACCATCTCGAGGATCGACTGTTGATGCCCGCGGCCCAGGCGCTACGTGACGGCCGGCTGGTGGCCTTTCCGACCGAGACGGTCTATGGACTGGGCGCCGACGCGCTGAACGCGCAGGCCATTGCCGAAATCTTCAAGGTCAAGGGACGGCCAGGTGACAACCCCCTGATCGTCCACATTGCCAGCATCGCCGACCTGCCGCCGCTGGTGCGTGAGGTGCCGCCGCTGGCTGCACGGCTGTTCGCGGCTTTTTCGCCGGGCCCGCTGACGCTGATCCTGCCTAAATCATCGATGGTACCGGATTTGGTGACGGCGGGTCTGGATACGGTAGCCATCCGCATACCGGCGCACCCGGTCGCCCGGCGGCTGATTGAGCTGGCGGGGGTTCCGGTTGCCGCCCCATCGGCCAATCGTTCCGGCCGACCAAGCCCGACGCAGAGCTGGCATGTTGAGCATGATCTGGCGGGTCGCATACCCTATATAATCGACGCTGGACCCAGCGAATTTGGCCTGGAATCGACTGTAGTTGACATGACGAGGGTACTGCCGATCATGCTGCGCCCCGGCTCAATTACCGCCGCACAGATCCGCGAAATCACGGGAGATGTTTTGGTTGCCGGCAACGACTTGAGCACCGACCCGACCGCTGCGCCGCGTTCACCGGGTATGAAATACCGCCATTATGCGCCCAAAGCCAGGGTGCTGATTGCCGAGGGCGATGATGCGCCAGCCCGCATCAACCGAGCTCGACAACTGTGCGAAAATTTGATTAATGAAGGCCTGACCATCGGTCTGTTCGGCTGCGGTCAGTTTCTGGATGGTCTGAGTCAATCAGCGACGCGCCACACCTTGGCTTATGGCCAGCAGCCCGATGCCGCCGCGGCCGCGACGGGGCTGTTCGACGCGCTCAGACGGCTGGACCAGGCAGGGGTCGCGGTTATTATTGTTGAAGCCTTGCCTGAACAGGGCATTGGCACGGCATATATGAATCGACTGCGCAAAGCTGCGGGCGCTTTTTAGGAGGATATTGCCATGGACGATGACAACATGATCCTTTTCGTCTGTACAGGAAACACCTGCCGCAGCCCGATGGCGGCTGCGCTGTTTCAAAAGCTGAACACCCGGCAAAACCTGCGGGTCGGCTCCTGCGGTCTGACGGCCATGTATGGCGACCTGCCCTCGGCGATGGCTGTCAAGGCTCTGCAGATGGACTTCGGCATCGATATTTCCGGACATTCTTCGCGGCCGGTGACAGAAAGCTTTTTGGGACAAGCCGAGTATATCCTGACCATGACGCCCGTGCAGCGGGATGTGATGCGACGCGCCTATCCCGAGCAGGCCGACCGGATACTGACCGTGGGCGATCTGGCTGGAGAACCTGATCAGTCTGTTGATGATCCTTTTGGACAAGACTTGCAGAGCTATCGAAGCACGGCAGCCCTGCTGGCGAGGCTGATCGAAAAAATAATTGAAAAAATCAGCTGAAATTTCGTATCCATGCGAAAGACAGTAGACCTTTTGTCTTGTATAATTTGAATTGTGATTTGGCGTCTTTTAAAACTGTTCCGGCATTTCCGGAAGTCAGGAGGATGCCCGATGGATATTCAATCTTGACGGGAAACGTCAGCCGTGATATAGTCTTTTGTGCTGTGCTAGACACAGCCTGCTTTATTGCGGAAATCCTCGCTCTGTCTGATGTGACAGAGCCGTTCAGTCCAGGAGGAGGTGAAAAAATTTGGCTAGAAAATATGAATTGACTTACATTCTGAACCCGGCACCCGGAGAAGAAGCAGTTGTTGCGACTTCCGAGAAAATCCAGGCCCTGATCGAGTCGTCCGCGACGACCGAAAAGGTTGATGTCTGGGGTCGCCGCAGACTTGCGTACGAAATCAATGATCAAAAAGAGGGCTATTATGTCCTGATCACATTCAGTGCGGAAGCTGAGTTCCCAAAGGAGCTTGAGCGTATCCTCAAGATTACCGAAGGTGTCATGAGATACCTGGTTGTCCGTACTGACGACTAAATGTCAGAAAGGCATGTGACTGTATGAACAAAGCAATCCTGATGGGTCGTTTGACCCGAGACCCGGAAATGCGGACGACGTCCGGCAATGTATCGGTCTGCACCTTTACCCTGGCCATCGATCGCCGGTTTAAGAATGCCAGCGGCGAGAAACAGGCTGATTTCATTCCGATTGTTGCCTGGCGCCAACAAGCAGACTTCTGCGCCAAGTATTTTCACAAAGGTTCCCGCATGCTGGTGGTCGGTACCATCCAGACCCGCAGTTGGGATGATGCTGAAGGAAAACGCCACAGCGCGACCGAGGTCGTCGCTGATGAGATTTCATTCGTTGATTCCAAAAAGAGTGAAGGCGGCTATGATGCTCCGGCATCCAGTCAGTCTTCTGCTCCGGCAGCCAACGACGGCGGCGGATTCTTCCCAGGTCCCGACGACGATACGGCCCTGCCTTTTGACATTTAAAGCCGCAATCGGCTGATCATTTTAATTTGAAAGGAGACTTTTGACATGGCTGAGATGAAACGCGGCGGCGGCCGCGATTTCGGTGACAAAGAAGGCCGCGGCATGCGGCCGAGAAGAACCAGACGCAAGGTCTGTGCCTTCTGCGCTGATAAAATTGAACACATCGATTATAAAGACATCGGCAAGCTGCGCAAGTTTATTTCCGAGCGGGGCAAGATTCTGCCCAAGCGGATGTCCGGCAACTGCGCTGCCCACCAGCGGGAACTGACCATCGCCATCAAGCGTGCACGGCATATTGCCATGCTGCCTTTTTCCGGCGAGTAAAGTCCATCGGTTCCGTTATGGGAACATTGAAACCGCGACAGGAGGCACCAAGCCACCCGCCGCGGTTTTTTGTTGGGCAAAACCAGCAAAAAACCAGCGCTCGATCTGGTTTTTGTGATAAAATAATGAATCAGGATCCTATTTTTCGGAGGTTTTCAATTATGAAGGTTATCTTGCTGAAGGATGTCAAAGGCCTAGGCAAAACAGACGATATTGTGGAAGTGAACGCCGGGTATGCCAGCAATTTTTTGTTTAAGCAGAAAATTGCCCTCGAAGCGACACCGGCCAATCTCAATTCGGTCAAGATTCACAAAAAAGCCGAAGCGGCCCGACTGGCCAGAGAACTGGAAGCCGCACGCGACGTGGCAGCTCAAATGACCGGCCAGGTCATCACATTGCCAGTCAAATGCGGTGACGGTGGCCGCTTGTATGGCGCTGTGACCGCCATGGACGTCGCCGCGGCCCTGGCCAAGGCTGGCTTCAAAACCGATAAACGCGGCATTACCATCCACCAGACCGTCAAAGCGTTGGGCGAGTATGATGCCGATGTCAAGCTGCATACCGAGGTCACAGCCAAAATTAAAATCCAGGTGGTAGCCGGATAAGCGGAGGAAACGCCCATGTCAAGCCCGTCAGCCGATTCCGGCCAGCGCATCGCCGGCAAAGTCCCGCCCAACAACCAACAGGCTGAGCAGTCAGTCCTGGGCTGTGCCATGTCCGGGCAGCGGCCGTTGGCCGAGATCACGGCCATTCTCAAAACCGAAGACTTCTACCGGCCTGACCATCAACTGATCTACGACGCCATCTGCGAACTCTACCTCGAAAGCAAACCGGTCGATATTATTACCGTGACCGATGCGTTGGCCAATAAGGGCAAACTGGACAAATCCGGCGGCCTGTCTTACATCAGCTCGCTGCCCGATATGGCGCCAGTTGTCGCCAATGCCGGACACTACGCCGATCTGGTCCGTCAGAAGTCCATCCTGCGCCGCCTGATCGGTGCCATGGACGAGGTGACCGGTCTGTGTTACAGCGATTCTGACGATGCCGACATCCTGCTTGACGTGGCCGCCCGGCGCATCTACGATATCCGCGAAAACCGTGATTCGACCGGCTTTGAAAGCCTCAAGGATATCATGGGCCGTACGGTCAATGATCTGGCCGCCATAGCCCGTGGCAAACCGCGCGACAAACATGTGCTGACCGGTTTCTACAGCTTGGACAAAATCCTCGGCGGCCTGCGCCCTGGTGGGTTGATCATCGTCGCCGCCCGCCCGGCGATGGGTAAATCGGCGTTCGCCCTCAACATCGCGCAAAAGGCCGCAACGCTTTACAACGTGCCGGCGGCCGTCTTCAGTCTGGAAATGTCCAAAGAGGAAATCGGCAACCGCATGCTCAGCACCCAGTCCCTGGTCAATGCGCGCAACCTCAATTCAGGCGATTTGCAAAGCGAAGACTGGGACAAAATCGCCAAAGCACTGCCGCCCCTCTACGCGGCACCGATCTACATCGACGACCGCTCCGGCACGACCGTGATGGAAATGCTGTCCAAATGCCGCCAGCTCAAGCTCGAAAATCGCCTGGGATTGATCGTCATCGATTATTTGCAACTGATGAGCAGCGGGTCCAATCGCTCAGACAACCGACAGCAGGAGATTTCCGAAATTTCCCGCTCGCTCAAAATTATGGCCAAGGACCTTAATGTACCGATCATCGCGCTGTCCCAGCTCAGCCGCGCATGTGAACAACGAAATGGTGACCAAAAAGGCCGCCCGCTGCTGTCAGACCTACGCGATTCCGGTGCCATTGAACAAGATGCCGACGTTGTCCTGTTTTTGTATCGGGAGCAGTACTATAAAGTCGACCAAGCACAGACCGAGACCGAAGATGCTGAGATCATCGTCGCCAAAAATCGCCAGGGCGGCACCGGCAGCATTCACCTAGGCTGGTGGCCCAAGTACACCATGTTCTTCGAAAAGGACGACGGCCGCGTACCTGCCGAGCCGCCGCCATTTTAAAAACGATATGATTGATTTTGATCAACAGGTCGCTGAATACATTGCGGCTCGGCAGCTATTACTGACCGGCAGCGCGGTCGTCGCCGGCGTTTCGGGCGGCGCCGATTCAATGGCGCTGATGCTGGTTTTGGACCGGCTGCGTCCGGCCCTGCAGCTGAAACTGACCGTCGCCCACCTTAACCATGGTTTGCGCGGCGAAGCTGCCGATGGCGACGAAGCCTTTGTCCGTGACTGGTGTCAGCGGCTGGCGATAGATTTTGCGGCGCGCCGTACTGACGTCGCGCAGTTGGCTGCCGAGCAGGGCATCGGCCTCGAGGAGGCCGGACGACAGGCTCGGCTGAGCTTTTTAAACGAACTCGCAGACGCGCGCGACGCCCGCATTGCGCTGGCTCATCACCAGGATGACCAGGCCGAAACGCTGCTCCTGCACCTGGGACGCGGCTGTGGCCTGGACGGTCTGACCGGCATGAAACCCCTCGCCGGGCGCATTATTCGGCCCCTGCTCAATCAATCGCGCAGCGCGATCGAAACCTGGCTGATCGCGCAGGGCATGACCTGGCGTCAGGACGCCACCAACCTCGAAACCCACGCGTTGCGCAATCGCTTGCGCCTGCAGGTGCTGCCGGTCTGGGCGGATGCGCTGGGCTACAGACCCGCGCCGCTCCTGTGTCGAACCGCCGAAAGCCTGAGCGAGGATCAGCAGCTGCTGGACGATCTGACCCGCGACGCTGCACAGAGCTGCCGCGACGACGACACGCTGCGGATCAGCGAATTTACGGCCCTGCCACCCGCCCTGCAAAGTCGGGTCCTGCGGCTGTTCTGGCAGGAACAGACCGGCAACGGACGTGACTTGTCCTTTACCCATGTTTTACTGCTGCGGGATTGGTTGCCCCGGGCCAAAAACGGACAGCATCTTTGCCTGCCAGGCAACTGGACGGCCAGGCTTGACGAGGCGAAACTGGTTTTGGCGCCTGCTCAGATCATCAGCACGACACAATCCCCGGTTCAACCAATTAACCTGCAGGTGCCCGGCGTCACTTGGCTGCCAATGGACGGCAGGCAGATCAAGGCGGTTTTAATTGAGAATGACGAAGAGATCGTTTATAATAGCTCAATGGAATATTTTCATCTGGATCGGATCGAAGGCAGTGTCGTCCGTCACAGACTGCCGGGTGACCGCATTCACCCGCTCGGACGAACCGGCGGTAAGACTTTGAAAAAATTCCTCAATGAGCAAAGCGTTTCGCCGCGCGACCGTGACAAACTGGTGCTCATCGCTCTCGGCAACGAAGTTGTCTGGCTGCCTGGCTGGACCGCTGGCGCTGATTTTGTCGGCCGACCAGCTGACGGCCGCCCCGGCGTGTTGGTTCGGCTCGAAATTTCGCCCCGCGCGACGCCAGCCACGTAACCCACGTTTCGGCTTGAACAGCCATTGTCATGCATAATAATCACATCCGCTGAAGGAGGCAATTCATCTTAATGGCAAAATATATTAAGGAAACCCTGATCCCCCGCGAGGAAATCGCTGCGATGTGTCAACGTCTCGGTGAACAGATCACGCATGATTACGCGGACAAGGAAGTTTTGCTGATCGGTGTGCTCAAGGGCTCGTTTGTTTTTTTGGCTGACCTGGCCAGACACCTGAACCTGATGGTCCGCATCGATTTCATCTCAGTTTCCAGCTATGGCTGCGGCACACGGACGACCGGTGTCGTTCGCATATTAAAGGATCTCGATTCAGACATAACCAACAAGCACATCATCATTGTTGAAGATATCGTCGATACGGGATTGACGCTCAAGCATCTCCGCGACCTGCTGGCGACCCGAAATCCGGCCAGCATTGCGCTTTGTACTGCCTTTGACAAGCCGTCTCGCCGCAAGGTTGACGTTGCAGTGGAATACGTCGGGATACAGATCCCGGACGAGTTTATCGTGGGCTATGGCCTCGATTATGATGGTAATTATCGCAATCTCCCGGACGTTTCGATCCTGGGTGATGACATCCAAGGAGGAGATCTATGAAACCACTCAAAAAAACGCCCGGCGGCATTTCATTCTATGTTGTACTGCTGGCCATTTTTCTATTTCTGGCCGTATACATGTCCAATTTCACGCAGCCCGAAGATAAAAATCTGTCCGTGTTGCTGACACAAATCAACAACGGTGAAATCGAAAAGGTCAATATTACCGGGTATGTTATGACCATCACCGAGAACAAGGTCGGTGACGCCGTGGCCCCGGAGTATAAACAAGCGATTTCGCCGATGTGGATGGAGCGTTTGCTGGACACCCTGCAGACAGCGCTCAAGGACGAGAAGATCAAGAGCTTTGATTTTATCCAGCCGACAGATTATTCGGAAATTATGAACACGATATTACTGGTCGTCATGCTTGGCGGCATTGTCTTCTTCATCTGGTTTACCTACAACCGTCAATCCGGCGAAGGCAAGAGCGCGATGAGCTTTGGCCGCAGTCGCGCCAAACTTAACGATCCAGCCAAAAACAAGATAACCTTCGCTGATGTTGCTGGTGCGGATGAAGAGAAGGAAGAGCTGCGCGAAGTCGTTGACTTTCTGAAAAATCCAAAGAAATACGCCGAGTTGGGCGCCAAGATTCCGCGCGGCATTCTGCTGGTCGGTTCGCCGGGTACCGGCAAGACCCTGCTGGCCAAAGCAGTCGCTGGCGAGGCTGGGGTGCCATTCTTCTCGATCAGTGGTTCTGACTTTGTCGAAATGTTTGTCGGCGTCGGCGCCTCGCGCGTCCGCGACCTCTTTGAAACGGCTAAAAAGAACTCGCCCTGCATCGTTTTTATCGATGAAATCGACGCGGTCGGACGCCATCGCGGTGCCGGCATGGGCGGCGGACACGATGAACGCGAACAGACCCTCAACCAATTGCTGGTCGAAATGGACGGTTTCGGCCCCAACGAAGGCGTCATCATTATGGCTGCGACCAATCGCCCTGATATCCTCGACCCCGCTCTGCTGCGTCCCGGCCGTTTCGACCGCCGCATCACTGTCATGCGCCCCGACATCAGAGGGCGTGAAGAAATCCTCAAGGTTCACGCCCGCAACAAGCCGATGGACCCGGCCGTCGATCTGCGCGATATCGCCAAAATCACACCCGGCTTCACCGGCGCCGACCTGGCCAATCTCTTGAATGAAGCAGCCCTGCTGGCCGCTCGCAAAGGCGCGAAAATGATCGTCTATGACGACATCTCCGAAGCCGTCTTCAAAATCATGATTGGCCCGGAAAAAAAGAGCCGCATCATCAGCGTCAAAGAACGCCAGCTGACAGCCTATCATGAGTCCGGCCACGCCATCGTGCTGCGCACGGTTTCCGAAACCGACAAGGTCGAGCGCGTCTCGATTATCCCCGCTGGCGCCGCCGGCGGCTACACGGCGCACAAGCCACATGAGGATCGGTACTACGCGACTCGCCGCAACCTGGTCTGCGAAATTATGATTTCGCTGGGTGGCCGTGCCGCCGAAGAGCTCATGCTGGGCGAAATCAGCACCGGCGCGTCATCCGACCTGCAAAGCTGCAATGCCATTGCCCGCGACATGATCACCAAGTATGGCATGAGCGACAAGCTGGGCAATCTGGTCTTCGGCAAAGAAGAAGAGGTCTTCCTGGGCCGTGACTTTGGTCATGTCCAGAACTATGGCGATAAAATGGCCGGTGTCATCGATGAGGAAGTCAAATCGATCATTGATGCTGCCTACGCCGAAGTCCTGCAGATTCTGCGCAGCAAGCTGAACCTCTTGAAGAAACTGGCTGAGACGATGCTGGAAAAAGAAAAGATCGACGGCGACGAATTCGAAGCCCTCTTCATGTCGGTTGACACGCTGGACACCGACATCGCGCCAGTTGAAAAAAGCAATCCGATGACTGTACCGGTGCCGATTGAACCAGCGACCGAGGTTGAGCCGACGGAAACAGGTAACGGGTAACGGGTAACAGGTAACAGGTAACAGGTAACAACGAACAGTTGCGGATGGGAATCCTGAAAAAATAGAAGGCGCTCGCGGAAACGCGAGCGCTTTTTATGTTTGATACAAGGATTCTCATTCAGCCGTTGTTCGTTGTTACCTGTTACCTGTTCGCTAAAAAGTTGGCTTTGCCAACTTTTCACCCCAAATGATTCGTCCGGCCTGTCAGGTGATCGGCAAATCCCCGAATGTCTTCGGGACCCAGCACCAGGATCAGGTCGCCGGGATGCACCAGTTGGTCGAGCCGTGCCTGGATGGCGGCGAAATCGGGCTCGAAGAAGGCGTGGCCGCCGAGGGCGTTGATGCGGTCGGTCAGCATGCTGGAGCTGATGTCGCCGGTGTTGGTTTCGCGGTCGTCGAAGATTTCGGCGAGGATGACCTGTTCGCAGTCTTTGAGGGCGTGGGCGAAACCGTCGATCAAGGCACGGGTGCGGCTGAAGGTCAGCGGCTGAAAGACGACCCAGGTGTGGGCGAAGGGCATGTGGCTGGCGGCGGCCAGGGTGGCCTGAGCGGCCGCGGGGTGATGGGCGTAGTCGGCGATAACCTGAGCGCCGCGATAATCGCCGGTGTAGGTAAAGCGACCTTCAGCGCCTTGAAAATCGTTGAGCGCGAGGACCGCGGCAGCGGGTGTGCCGCCGTTGAAATGAGCGCAGGCGATAGCGGCCAGCGAGTTGTCGACGTTGTGCTTGCCGGGGATTTTGAGCTGAAGCTGGCAATAGAGTATGTCGCCCTGCCAGACCTCGAACTTGGGGAACCCCTTTTCAAAAGTGAGGTTTTTATGATAAAAATCGGGCTTACGACCGTCGGTCAGATCGCTGTCGGCACCAAAGCGGATCAGACGCGGCACGGCTCGGCCGGCTGCGGCGCGGATGGCGGTGAGCCGGTTGAGCATCAGGGTCACTTCGGCGTCAAAGGCCGGCACCACCAGGATGCCGCTGTCGGCCAGCTTGTCGGCAAATTCGGTAAAGGTATCAATCACGGCGTCCAGGTCGCTGAAGCAGTCCACATGATCATAGTCGATGTTGAGGATGGCTGCCGTGGTCGAGTAAAACTCCAAAAAACTCTTTTTGAATTCGCAGGCTTCCGAGACCATCAGTTGGCCTGGTTCGCCGACGTGGACAGTGCTTTTGAACTGGATCAGCTCGGCGCCGAGATGAACGGTCGGATTGACGCCGGCGGCCATCAGGATCAGCGAGCACATGGCGGTGGTAGTGGTCTTGCCGTGGGTGCCAGCGATGTTGATCACCTGGTCGTAGCCGCGGTTGAGCCAGCCGAGAAAGGTCGAACGTTCGATGGTCGGGATGCCGAGCGCCTTGGCACGGATCAGCTCGGGGTTGTCTTCATGGACAGCGGCGGTATGGACGACCAGATCCGGTTGGAAACCATCGATCCAGGCGGCCTGATGGCCCTGATGCACGACAATGCCGAGGCGTTCGAGATACTCGGTGCGCGGAGTCGTAACGCGGTCAGACCCGGCCACCTGATGGCCGCTGCTCAGTGCCAGTTCGGCCAGCCCGCTCATGCTGATGCCGCCGATGCCGACGAAAAAGATGCGGGTCATTTCCCGCAGTTGAATCCATTCTTGATGGGGTGCTGGGTTGGACATGAAGACAAGCACCGTCCTTTCCGAACTATTCTATCACAAATCTTTCAGAAGGTGCTATAATAAGATTAACTGTAAATAGATATCCTCTTCCCGAACTGCAGAATTGATAGTTTGCAATAGTATGGAGGGAATCAACATGGAGATCACCAGCATCACGATCCGTAAAATGGGTAACGAAGGCAAAATGAAAGCAATCGTTTCAGTGACTTTCGACAACGCATTTGTTGTTCACGACATCAAAGTCATCGAAGGTACTAACGGGTATTTTATCGCCATGCCCAGCCGCAAGACTCAGGATGGAGAATTCAAGGATATTGTCCATCCGATCAATTCAGAATTTCGCGAGAAACTATCGACCGAGGTCCTCAAAAAGTACCGCGAAGCCTTGGAAAACGCTGAGACCATTCATACAGCAGAGATCGTCTCAGGCGTTGATGCACCGGTAAACTGACCCACGGCCATTGCCGTGCAGATGATTGCAGGAACAAGGATCGGCCTTTCTTGGGGCGATTCTTGTTTATTATGTTATAATAATTCAAAATCCAAACGAAGCCAACCAGCGGGAGGCAGATCACAATGACGGCTCCGACTTACCTGCTTGCTATCGATCAGGGCACGACCAGTTGTCGCGCCATTTTGTTTGACCAAAAGGGGCAGGTGGTCGGCAGCGCCCAGCAAACCATCACCCAGCAGTACCCACAGCCTGGCTGGGTTGAAGAGGACCCCGAGGAAATCCTCAAGGTTCAGGTCTCGGTTATTCGAGAAGCCGTCAAGAAGTCGGCCATCGATCCGAGCCACATTGCCGGTATGGGCGTGACCAACCAACGCGAAACCATCGTTTTGTGGGACCGCCGCACAGGCGTGCCGGTCTATCCGGCTATTGTCTGGCAATGTCGCCGCACGGCCGCCATCTGCGACAGCCTGACCGCCCGCGGTCTGGGCGACGAGATCGCGGCGCGCACTGGCCTGGTTGTTGATGCCTATTTTTCGGCCACCAAACTGATGTGGTTGCTCGACGAGATCCCTGGCGTCCGCGCTCGGGCCGAACGTGGCGAGCTGCTGGCCGGTACCATCGACACCTGGCTGATCTGGAACATGACCGCCTGCCAGCGACACATCACCGACGCCAGCAACGCGTCGCGCACCATGCTGTTCAATCTGCGCACTGGCAACTGGGATGAAGAACTGCTGCGCGAATTTCGCATACCAGCCGCCATCCTGCCCGAAATCGTTCCCTCATCGGGCATTGCCGCCACCCTGCGCACCGATATTCTGGCCGGTGGCATCCCGATTGCCGGTATCGCCGGCGACCAGCAGGCGGCCCTTTTCGGACAAGCCTGCCTGCAACCGGGCATGACCAAAAACACTTACGGCACCGGCTGCTTCATCCTGACCCAGACCGGCCGCCAATTGGTACGCTCCCAGCATGGCCTGCTGACCACCGTAGCCTGGGACCTTGGCCAGGGGCTGGAATACGCCCTCGAGGGCAGTGTTTTCAATGCCGGCTCGGCCATCCAGTGGCTGCGCGATGGCCTGGGGATCATCCACCGTTCGTATGAATGCGATCATTTGGCTGCCTCGGTTACCGACACCGGCGGCGTTTTCTTCGTCCCCGCTTTCAGCGGCCTTGGCGCGCCCTACTGGGACATGCAGGCCCGCGGCATGCTGACCGGCCTGACCCGCGGCAGCGGCAAAGCGCAAATCTGCCGCGCGGTCCTGGAATCCATTGCGCACCAGAGCCTGGATGTTCTGGAATGCCTGCAGCGCGACACCGGTGTCGCCATCCCAGTGCTGCGCGTCGATGGCGGGGCCAGCATCAGCAACATCCTGATGCAATTCCAGGCCGACATCAGCGGCCTGCCGGTTGATCGGCCGGCTGTGACCGAAACGACGGCGCTGGGGGCGGCGGGCCTGGCTGGACTGGCGACCGGTGTCTGGCCCGACTTGTCGACGATGGAAACAGTTCGCGAAACCGAGCGCATTTTTTCGCCGAGTATGGGCGATGGTGAACGCCTGCAACGGCGCCAGGACTGGAAACACGTCGTTGAGACGGCGATCGATTATGGCCATCCGGAGCGTCGACCATGATGCGCCGCAAGGATGGTTCCCAGATCAAACCCGTTCGTCCGCCGCTGGTTCGCCGCACGGCTGGCTGGCTGACGGCCGTTGCGGCGCTGCTGCTGGCGCTGGCTTTGCTCGTGACTGTCGGCGTGATCCTTGTCGCGCCGGTCAATTTAGACGGTCAAACACCGAACAACACCCTGCTCCTGCTGGCTGCAGACCAGCAACAGGCGGAACAGTACAGCTTGTTGGCGACCGGTCTTGGCCGCGCAGGATTTTCGACCGTCACGACAAGCCCGGAGAATTTGCAGGCGTCCATTGATCGAAACGACACCGGTCAAGGCGTCTGGCTGGCCGTCACAGGCCGTGCAGCTGCAGACATCTGGCGGCAAACCGGCCAGCTTGAAGGCGTGAATGGCCTGCTGCTGCTGATGCCGCAGGGGATGGAGCAACTGACCGCGACGGAGATTGAAAACCGTCCGGCTGATCTGACCATCGCGATTTTTACCGGCCCTGATCCAGCGGCTGGTGCTGGGTCCATCCGTGGATTCTACGAACAGCTGACCGGCGAAGACACCGCGCTGTTCCCGGCTTTCCAGAAAAACGCCGCCGGTCCGCTGCAATACGCGTCATCCGACGGTCAGACCTGGCTTTATCTCTACCCGGACCTGTTGCCCGGCCTGTCGCTGCTGCCCCTGCGCGCCCTGCCCGACGCGACCGGCTGGCTGGCCGACTGGGCGAGCGCCATCGACGGTCAAGCTGGTGATGCCGCGACAGCGGCCCCACGTCTGTTGATCGGCTTGCTCTTTGCGCTGCTGATCGCCGGGCTGCTATTGCTGGCGGTTGCGCTGAGCTTGAATCTGGCCCTGACCGGCCACCTAAACCAAGCCTCGTCCGACGGCGCGGACAAGGTCGCCGCGATTGTACTCTGGCTGCCCGCGGCGGTACTGGCGGCCGCGCTGGGCTATCTGACCGCGATCCTGACCGGCAATCCCGGCTGGCTGCTGATCATGGCGCTCCTACTGCCTGGCTGCCGCGGCTGGCTGCGACTGGCGTTGCGATTGATCCGCGGACAATCGATTGTTGGCATCCTCGATAGTGATCAACCCGCTAATTTGCGCAGACTGCCCCGCTGGACGGGCGGCCTGATTACGCTTTTAACACTGCTGGGAGCAGTTGCCTGGATCGCGCTGGCTTTTGGCACCCTCCAGCCTTACGGCTGGAGCTGGATACTGCTGCCGGTCCTGATCGCAGTCACGTTGCCCGCTGGCCTGAGCGGGCAGACCTGGCAACACCTGCCTTACCTGGTCCTGCCCATCGGCGCGCTGATCGGTTTGGGCTGGTCGGGTTTGCTGGCTGGCCTACTGCTCTTGATCGTCCATCTGTGGGCGAGTGGTCTGGGTCGCGCCATGACCGGCTTCAGTCGGCAGCCGCTGCTTGGTAGTCTGATCCAGGCGATTGCTTGGGCGACAGCCTTGCTGCTGCCGCCAATCGTGCAGGGCCTGAGTTGGACAATTTAATAATAATATTATCCGATTATCTTTTACAGGTGCTTTCGTGAATGAATAAGTTAGCCGGAAAGATAAATGATAACGAGATCGCGTACGCTGTTTGCCCTGCATAAAATGCCCTAAACAAGGGGATTAATCATTGTTTGAGAAGCAGTTATTATATAATAGATACGAATAACATAGAATAAGGAGAACATATGGTATAAACGAATATGCTTTTTGGATTTTATGGCTATAAAGAAACCAACGATAAAAAAGCACAGAGCAAATTTGAAGCGTGGCATTGGGTTTACAACCCATAATAAATTTTGGAATATATCCGATCGCTAGGAGGCAAGTATGAAATTTAAAATTTTCCCGATATTTATCGTAATGCTTATGTTATTAAGTGGTTGTGCTAACATCAGCACGACGACACTAACAAAAATGACCGAGGCGACAACCACCGAAACACCAACAGGCCCAGGCGAACGAGGGAATACGATTGGTAATCTCAACAATATTGGTGACGCAGTGTTGGCTGAGGATGGTTTTGTCTATTCTAGTATGGAAGATATTGATGATCCATCAAAATATGCTTTGTACAAATCAAACCTTGATGGTACGAATGAAGTCAAGATTTATTCAGGTGAAACTGGCCAGCTCAATATGTTGCACGGCTGGATATACTTTATCAATTATGATGATAACAGTAAAATCTACAAAATGGACATTAACGGTGACAATATTCAGAAATTGTCCGACGATCAAGAACTATATAATATGTCGGTAATTGATGATTGGATTTACTATAGCTCCTATTCTTATGCTGGCATTTTTAAAATGAAAACCGACGGCTCGGGCAAAGTGGAACTTTGTCATTTTACCACTGCAGATTTAATCGTCGATGATGATTGGCTCTGTTTTTCTGATTATAATACCTACGAATTCTATAAGATGAGAGTGGATGGGTCGGATTTGACGCAAGTGGACATTGGTCCTACGGAAGAATCAAACCACTGCGTTGTCTATGTGATTGATCAGGATTGGATCTTCTATGCCACGATGAACTCGACAACAAATGAATGCGCGTTTTTCAAAATTCAAAAGGATGGCAGTCAGAAAACAAAATTGAGCGATCATGACCTTCGTTATATTAACACCGATGGCGAATGGCTATACTATTCGGACTATTCTATGGGGAAAAACTTATTCAAAATGAAACTCGACGGGTCAGAAATTACAAAACTGGTTGACAGGGAGGTAAAATCAATCAGTGTTCTGGGAGATTGGCTTCGTTATACCGCTGATCATTTTGAAGGAGAACACGAAACCGACCAGGTTAAAAAGGACGGCACTGACAATCGCGTGATCAGATTGAAGAATAGTGAATATATTATAGCTGACTGATTTCGGCGCAACTGGGCGGCCATACTGCCTAGAAAATGGGACCCACCTTACACCCCCACACACCCTCACTTTCACATTCCCCCACATTCCTGTTTGACTTTTCCACCCCTCGATGATAATATATCTCGGTGACCGCATTATCCGGGCTTTGAAATGCTGCCAAAGCATGCCTTGAGGATCAGCGAGACTGTTTAACAGGAGGAACACACACTATGTATGCTGTAATTGCAACCGGCGGAAAACAATACCGCGTTTCAGTCGGCGATGAGATCTTTGTTGAAAAACTCGAAGGCGAAGCTGGCGAGACCCTGAAATTCAACCAGGTTCTGGCCATATCCGACGAGTCCGGCATGAAGACCGGCAATCCCGAAATCGATGGCGCCGTGGTTGACGGCGAAATCGTCAAGCAGGGCAAACAGAAAAAAATCATCGTTTTCAAGTACAATGCCAAAAAAGGCTACCGCAACAAGAATGGCCACAGACAATCCTACACCCGCGTCAGAATCACCAAGATCAGCGTTTGATAGGACTTTGACATGATTACCGTCACTTTGCAGCGCTGTCCCAATGGTTATATCAGACGCTTCTCCGCCATCGGCCACTCTGGCTTCGGCGAAGCGGGATCGGATATCATCTGCGCCGCGGTCTCTGCCATTGCGCAGACCACCATCGGCAGCCTGCAGGACCTTGCCGGCCTCCACCCGGACTTTACGCTGGAGGATGGACGGATCGAGTGCCAGACCGCCGACCCGGCAGACATGGCACCGGAACAGTACCGCACCGCCAGAACGCTTATGGACGCCATGGCCCTGGGGTGCAGCCAGATTCAGAACAGTTACGGTAAACAGTACATCAAAGTTATGGAGTCCAATTTTACCTAAAAGGAGGTGCATGGACATGATTTTAGTCAATTTGCAGCTTTTAGCTCATAAGAAGGGCGTCGGCAGCACCCGCAACGGCCGTGATTCCGCTTCCAAGCGTTTGGGCGCCAAAAAGGGCGACGGACAGGCGGTTTTGGCCGGCAACATTCTGGTTCGCCAGCGTGGAACCAAAGTACATCCCGGCAACAACGTCGGCATTGGCTCTGACGACACACTTTACGCCAGAATCGAAGGCAAAGTAAAATACGAACGAGTGGGTAAAGACAAGAAAAAAGTCAGCGTCTACCCGGCCGAATAAGGCGCGCGATGCGACACGAAGGTCCAGCCGGTGATGAGTCGGCTGGGCCTTTTTTCTAACTTTGAAAGGGTCAATCATGTTTATCGACAGTGCAAAAATTTATGTGCGGGCAGGACGTGGCGGCGACGGCATGGTCTCCTTCATGACGGCCAAGTATGTGCCGAATGGCGGACCAGACGGCGGCGACGGCGGTCGTGGCGGCAGCGTGATTTTTTGCGCGACCGAGGGTATGAGCACCCTGCAGGACTTCCGTTTCAAACGCAAGTTTCTGGCCGAAGACGGCGATAAGGGCGGCCGCAGCAAGATGTATGGCCGCGGCGGCGTGGACATGATGATCCGTGTGCCGGTCGGTACCCTGATCAAGGACGCCGAGAGCGGCCGGACGCTGGCCGACCTGGTTGAACGGGACCAGCAGGTCGTGATTGCCAAGGGTGGTCGCGGCGGGGCTGGTAATGTTCACTTCTGCAACAGCGTCCGCCAGGCGCCGAATTTCGCCAAAGCCGGCGAGGCGGGTGCCGAGTACAATCTGCAGATCGAACTTAAGCTCCTGGCCGATGTTGGTCTGGTCGGCTATCCCAATGTCGGCAAATCGACGCTGCTGTCGGTGGTTTCGGCCGCGCGGCCCAAAATCGCCAATTACGAATTCACCACGCTCGAGCCCCAGTTGGGGGTCGTGGCTGTGGGCGACTTCAGCTTTGTCATGGCCGACATTCCCGGCCTGATTGAGGGTGCTCACGAGGGCCACGGTCTGGGTCTGGACTTTTTACGCCACATCGAGCGGACGCGCCTGCTGATCCACGTCCTTGACGCGTCCGGCCAATCCGGCCGCGACCCGCTGGAGGATTTCGAGCGCATCAACAAAGAGCTCGAGGCCTACGACATTCGTCTGGCGTCGCGGCCGCAGGTGGTCGCGCTCAACATGACCGACATCGCCGAGCCGACTGCGCTGGCTGCCTTGCAGGCGACGCTGGAAGCCCGCGGCTTCAAAGTTTTCCAGATTTGCGCGCCGATCAACGAGGGCGTACCCGAGCTGATCAATCACGTGGCCGCCGTCGTGCGCGAGCTGCCGATGACCATCCTGACTGACACCATTCAGGATAAAGTAACCTACAAATATCAGGAAGAAGATCTCTTCAAAATTGTCAAGGACGGTGCGGTCTATCGCGCCACCGGCCCATGGATTGAGAACCTGGTCAATTCGACCAATTTCGACGATGCCGAGTCCCTGCAGTATTTCCAGCGCCTGATCCGCAAGAAGGGCGTTATCGATGCCTTGGAAAAAGCCGGTGTGCAGGAGGGCGATCTGGTCGCCCTGCATGATCTGGAATTTGAATTTATCAATTGAGGAAACCACGATGATTACAAGCAAACAGCGTGCCTGGCTGCGCAGTCAGGCCAACCCGATGGACTGTCTTTTTCAGATCGGCAAAGGTGAAGTCACCGAACAACTGGTGCGGGGCTTGGACGAAATCCTGTCGACGCACGAGATTTTAAAGGTCAATGTGTTGAAGTCAGCCGAAAAGCAGCCTGATGAACTGGGCCGCGAACTGGCCGACGCCGTTGGCGCCGAGCTGGTGCAGGTTATTGGCCGCCGTTTTGTGTTGTACCGCCATTCGGACAAACTGGCCAAGGTCGGCAAAAATCTGCGCCTGCCGTAACATTTGCAGGTATGCAGGGAGCCGCTCTTTCGATATAATGAAATCAAGTTATTTCGGAAAGCGAGGCAAAATTCTATGAAAAGCTATGTCTGCAATCTTTGTGGTTACGTTTATGATCCAGCCGCTGGGGACCCGGACTCGGGCATCTCGCCCGGTACAGCCTTTGAAGATCTGCCGGAAGACTGGACCTGCCCGCAGTGCGGTGCCAGCAAGAGCGATTTCAGCGAGGCCTGACCATGTCTGTTTTGGCTATTTGCGACAATGTCTTTGAGTTGGGCGCAGCCCATCCCGACCGCGAGCTGTTTGACTGCCTGATGCCGACCCCGTTCGGCACCACGTATAACGCTTATTTGGTTGTTGGGCGCGACAAGACCGCCCTCATCGACGCGGTTGATCCCGATAAAATTGACATCCTGATGCAAAATCTCAGCGATGCCGGCGTCAAACGCATTGATTATCTGGTCAGCCTGCACACCGAGCAGGACCACGCCGGCGGCATCGAAACGGTGCTGGCCAAATTTCCGATGGCCCAGATCATCGCCTGCGCCAAGGTCAAGGAGCTCTCCCTGACCCATCTGCATCTGCCAGCGGACAAGTTTACCGTGATCGCCGACGGCGACCGCCTGGAACTGGGCGGTAAAAGCCTGCGCTTCATGCTGATTCCTTTCGCCCACTGGCCGGACAACACCATGGCCTACCTTGAGGAGGATCAGATCCTGTTTTCCAGCGATCTGTTCGGCTCGCATTATTCGACCGACAAGGCCTTTTCGACGGCCAGCACCGATCAGCGTCTGGCCGCCAAAACCTATTACGGCGAGATCATGATGCCCTTTCGGCCGCAAATCACCAAATACACCGCTCGCGTCCGCGAGCTCAAGCCGCGCCTGATCGCGCCGGCGCACGGCCCGGTCTGGTCTGACCCCGACGTGATCCTGTCGCGTTACGAGCGCTGGACGGGCGAGGGTGTCAAGCGCCTGGTGACGATTCCCTACGTCAGCATGCACGGCAGCACGCACGTCATGGTCGACCATCTGGCAGTCAAGCTGGCTGAACAAGGCCTGTCGGTCATCTGCCGCGATCTCGGCCGTCACCCGGACAGCCTGGCACTGGAGACCGGCCACATGATTACCGATTTGGTCGATGCCGCCGCCATCATTTTGGCCACGTCGACCGTGCTGGGCGGCCCGCATCCCAACATGTCGTACGCCGCCATGGTCGCCAACGCGGTGCGCCCCAAATGCCCCATTTACGGCATGATTGGTTCGTTTGGCTGGGGCAGCAAGGCCGCCGAAACGCTCGATACGCTGACCGCCAACCTCAAGGTGGAGCGGCTGGCACCCTTCATGGTCAAGGGGCTGCCGACCGACGAAGACTTGGCGCGGCTGAGCGACTATGCGGTCGAGCTGGCACAGAAAATTCGGGCGCTGCCGGTGTTGATCGACTAATAACTAATAACAAAAAAGCAAAAGATTTTTGGACTTGTGGGCAAACGCCCCAAGTCCATTTTTGCGCTAATATTACATAGGGTTATCCATGCAAAAACAGCAACATTTAAAGTTAGCGGCAAAGATGTGACTTTACGAGATTTGCAAATCCTTCGAGAACGCCGACAACACACTATTGACAGCATCCATCTTAGTCGTTGTTTTAAGCGAGAAGATATGATGTCACATTTTTGCCGCTAACTTCAGAAAGCGGTTTTTTAGCATATATACTTTTAGCTAAACAAACTTTGCTGATTGGGGTCAACCGGGATTTCATCATCATCGTCATCGACCAGATCCAGGCCGGTGCGGAAGGGCTCGAACGAGTTATCGTCCAGGCGGTCGATCGGGCCAGCCATGGTCACTTCGCCGGTCAGAAGGGACAGCAGGCCAAGGTAAACGGTCTGCGGGTGGCGTTTCCAGCGTTCGCAAATCTGCTGGGCCATGCTTTTGTCGGGTATGGTCAGGCGCAGGTCGAGCAGGTCTTTGAGACCGTCATTTTGCTTGAGACGAACGAGAAAAAAACCGTTACCGTCGGGCTCGCTGGTGGCGCTGAGGGTGTTTTCGAGGCGAATGTCCTTCTGCCAGCCCGAACAGGCCTGCGCCAGATAGGAGCGGATGGGCAACGGGATGCGGCTTTCGAGAATAGACAGGACCGACACGCCGCCGGGGGTCAGGTCGCAGCGGGTAACCGGGCGGCCGATGGCATCGAGCATTTCTTCGCCCTTGCGCACGCCTTCGGCGACCATGCGATCGCGGCAGAGTTCTTCGTAGGCGGTGACAAAGTCGAAATAATCCATGTAGAGGGTTTCGAGCGAGAGGGTGGTCAGCTGGTTCAGGGTGATGCCCTGGATTCTGCTCAAGATGGACAGGATGATCAGTTTGTTGATGGCCAATTCTGCTGTGTCCATTTTTCACCACTCCCTTGATTGATTTTAGCCGGCGAATTCCTGAGAGAAAAAGTAACGTCCATCACTGCGGAGATAAACGCTTATAGCGATGTGGGTGAAGTCTTGGTTCAACATATTTATTAGATGACCGTCGGATGCTACAAGTCCTTCCATAGCTTCTTGGACAGCTTGGCCTGTTGAATAATTATTGTACGCCAGATTTTCGCCGAAAGTGTGCGACGGACGGACGCCGAGGGCATCAAACAGATCACTCCACTGATCGCAGGTCTTGTCGTCAGTCGGCCGCGTATGGCTCCAGAGTACCGAGGCCTCAGCGGCGCGAATCGCGGCAACTTGCTGCAGGCTGCTGCTTCCGACGGTTAGGGGCAGCCGGTTGTTGTCGATTCGAAGTTGATTGACCAAGCCGATAAATTGATCAATCATGGCCTGACTGCCGCTGAACCCCACATTGGCCGGTACACCAGGCAGATGGATTTTATCAGGTTCGGTAAACGTCGTTGTCGTCGCGATTGTTGTCGGGGTGGTCGGCTTTACCGTCGGTTTGGCCGTCGTCGTCGGCGCTGCGGTCGTTGCCACCGCCGTCGTCGGCGTTATGGTTGTCGTCGTCGCCGTCGTCGGCTCCAAGGTCGCCGTTGTGGACAGGCTTGGCAACGATAATTCAGCCGTTGTCGCGCCAGTGACGGTTTCGGCGGATGTTGTGACCAATCCGGCCGAAAGTGCATCAACAGCCCATTCGCAAGATGAAAGCGTAATAATTAATGACAGGCAAAGCGCTGTGATTGCAGTGCTTTTCGCGATTCTAATGACAAACTTCAAAAGGTTTTCCTCCCTGAAATCCGCTTGATAATATAAGTATAGAGTTTTATGTTCTTTTTGCAAAGGGGAAATATACCCGAAATTTTCAGCAACCGCGAGTGAGTCAAGCGGGATTGTTGTCAATAACTTCCATAATGTACTGGTTGAGGTAAAGCTGACGATATTGCCCGCCCCGGCGCATCAGTTCGCGGTGGGTGCCCTCTTCGGCGATCTTGCCGTCGCTGATGACCAGAATGCGGTCGGCCTGCCGGATGGTGGACAGGCGGTGGGCGATGATGAAGGCCGTCCGGCCTTTGAGTACGGCCTGAATGGCGTGCTGAATGAGCACCTCAGTTTCGGTGTCAACCGAGGAGGTTGCCTCGTCAAGCACGAAAATGCGCGGGTCGGCCAGGATGGCGCGGGCGAAGGAGATCAGCTGTTTTTCGCCCGTTGACAGGCGGTTGCCGCCCTCGCCGACCAGGGTGTCGTAGCCGTTTTCCAGACGCATGATGAAATCATGGGCACTGACCATGCGGGCTGCGGCTTCGATCTGCTCGGGGGTGGCGTCCAGGTTGCCGTAGCGAATGTTGTCGGCGACGCTGCCCGAAAAAAGATGCGGCGTCTGCAGGACATAGCCAAGGTTGGCGTAGAGCCAGAGCATGGGGCGTTCCCGGTAATCGACACCGTCGATCAGGATGCTGCCGGTGGTCGGTTCATAAAAGCGGCAGGCCAGATTGACCAGCGTACTCTTGCCCGCGCCGGTCTCGCCGACCAGGGCAATGACCTGACCAGCTGGGACGTGCAGATTGAAATCTTCCAGAATTACCTCTTCGCCGCCATAACTGAAACCGACGCCGCGAAAGTCGACCTCGCCGTGCATCACCGGCCAGGGTTCGCGACCATGGCCATCAGCAGTGCCATAGCGAGCCTGGACATCGGGGGTGTCGTTGATGGCCGGCTGCTCAGCCAGGAGCGACATGACGCGCTCAGCAGCGGCCTGGGCCGACTGCATGCTGGTCATCACGCGGGCGAGGTGCTTGATCGGGTCCCACAGACGCGTGACGTAGAGGATGGCGGCATAGAGGGTACCGGTCAGGATGATGCCGCCGATGACCATCTGGCCGCCGAAATTGAGCACCAGCGCCGCGCCGACTGCGCCGAGCAGCGAGACGACCGGCATAAACATGGCGCCGAATACGGCGGCCTTGACTGATTCGCGGTACATGCCGTCAGCGATTTCGCCGAATTCGGTATTGTTTTCCTGCTCGCGTCGCAAGGTTTTGCTGGTGCGGGCGCCCATGATGCCTTCGTTAAAGGCGCTGGTCAGACGGGAATTGATCCGGCGAATCTGACGTTGGAGGGTCAGCAGGCGTTTTTGGAAAAACCAGCTGACCAGGAGGAGAATGGGGATCAGCACGACCGCCAGCAGAGCCAGCCGAACATCGAGGACGAACATGGCTACGATGATGACAAGGATGGTGGTCAGGCCCCAGGCGAGGTCGACCAGACTCCAGGTGATGACTTCACTCAAGCGGTTGGTATCGGAAACCATGCGAGACATGATCCAGCCGACCGGCGTCCGGTCGAAGTAGGAGAAGGAGAGGTCCTGCAGCTGCCGAAAACCGGCCTTGCGGATTTCGAAATTGAGTCCGACCTCGATGCGGCCGGCGAAATGCAGAAAAAAGCGGATGGCAGCTGCCTGCAAAATGACGATCACAAGATAGATCAGACTGTAGGTGACGATACCTTCGCTGCTGTTGTTGCGAATAAAGGTATCGATGGCATAGCGGGCCAACAGCGGGGTGACGGCGTCCAGCACGGCCAGAACGGCCATGATGACACCCAGCAGGATAAACTCGCGTTTGAAGGTAGCCGCATGCTGGAGAAAACGCTTCCAGACGGCCATGTTTAAGTGGCTGGAGAATTCTTGTTCTTCTGGCTGACTCATGCGGGCTCACCTCCTTCGTCCATTTCGTCAAGATTGTTCTGGATATCAAAGACCCGCTGATAGAGGCCCGGCTGGTGTATCAGCTGCTCGTGAGTGCCCTCGGCTGTGATGCGGCCGTTTTCCAGCACGAAAATGCGATCGGCGCCGGAGAGGGTGGCAATGCGATGGGAGACTAAGAGGGTGGTCGACTGATGACGCCGGGCGGCCAGTTCCTGACGGATCATCTGATCGGTATGGGTATCGACGGCACTCAACGAATCATCGAAGATGACAATCGGGCACTCGCGAATCAGGGTGCGGGCAATGGTCAGGCGCTGTTTTTGACCGCCGGACAGTGTGACACCGCGTTCGCCGACCAGGGTATCGTAGCCGTTTTCGAAGGACGTCACATCGCCGTGAAAGGCTGCCACCCGTGAGGCCTCATAGACCTCTTCGGGACTGGCGGTCGGGCGCGGCAGGCGGATGTTTTCGAAGACGCTGCGCGAAAAGACAAAGGGCTCCTGGAGGACCAGGCCAATCTGACGACGAACGCTGCCGCGCTGAATTTGCGTGATGTCGGTGCTGTCGAGCAGGATACGACCGGCCGTCGGTTCGTAGAGTCGCTGCAACAGGTAGAGCAGCGTGGACTTGCCCGAACCGGTCGGTCCGATGACACCGATGGTTTCGCCGGGGTTGACGTTGAAGGTGATGTCCCGGAGGATGGGCCGCTGTTCGGCCTGATAGGCAAAATCGACCTGTTCAAAGGCGATCGCCCCACGCAGCACCGGGTCGGCCAGCTCGGGTTCGGCCGGTTCAGCGGGTTCGTGGAGAATTTCCTGTAAACGGCTGTTGGAGATCTGCACCTTGCCGGCGTCACCAATGATGCGCGCCAGGCCGCGCAGGGGGTAGAGCAGCATTTCGGTATAGGAAATGAATACGACCAACTGACCCAACGTCAGGTTGCCGGCGATGACCGCCAGCGTGCCGGCGACGGTGACCGCGCCGATCTGGAGCAGGCAAATGAGATCCGAGAAGGCCCAGAAATTGGCAATGACTTTGTAGGTATTCCAACCGTGACGAAGCAGGGTCTGATTTTTTTCGTTGAATTTCTCGCGTTCAAAGGCCTGACGGGCAAAGGCCTTGACCACACGGATGCCGGTCAGGTTTTCTTGTAGGGTGGCCGAAAGCGCGCCCTCGGCCTCATCCCATTTTTGAAACGCGTCACGTTCCTGGCGAAAGTAAAGCATGGAGGAGACAAAGACAATCGGCGTGACGGCCAGGCCGATCAAGGCCATAGTCGGGTTGATGCCGAACAGGACGGCGACCGAAAAGACGATCAGCGTCATCGACTTGACAATCTCGGTCAGCTGGGTGTTGAAAAACTTGTCAACCGTCTCAACGTCCGAGGTGCAGCGCTGGATCAGGTCGCCGGTTTCGGCCTTGGCATGGTAGGTGAAGGGGAGATTCTGGATGTGGCCGAACAGCGTCTTGCGCATGCGACGGGCACCATCCTCGGCGAACAGGGCGATCCAGCGGCCGCTGGCAAAAACCAGCGCACCGTCAACCAAGGTGATCAGCAGCATCAGCAGGGCGGGCAGCCAGAGGTTGGCCAGCATCCAGCCGCGGCCACCCACGCTGTCGAACAAGGCGGTCAGAAAGCCCGGCAATTGCGGTGGCTCACTGTTGATGACCGAGTCAACGACAAAACTGACAATCAGCGGCAGCATCAGGGACAGGATGGCCGAGGACGCGGCAAAAACAACCGCTCCGGCGAAAAGGCCGAAGTGGCCGCGATAGAAACCAAGCAGCCCGCGCCATTGTTTTTTAAGTCCGTCTTTCATTTGCCGCCTTAACCTTTGCCAGATTTGCCGAAAGCCCTTCTATTTTAACAGAACGACCCAAAGAATTGAAAGAAAATGTCGCAATTTCAGGCATTATAGAAATATTCGATACAGTGAATATTTGCGCTTGCTTGCCCGGGCAGGCAATTTTTGGTATATTAAAGGGCAGGACAAGGCAACTTCGGGAGGATATTCATGGTGAGTACTGTTTTGGTTACAGGGGGTGCCGGATACATCGGCAGCCATACCTGTGTTGAGTTATTAAATGAAGGCCATAACGTTGTCGTTGTCGACAATTTTGTCAACAGTAAGCCCGAAGCGCTTCGCCGAATCAAGACAATTACCGGCCGTGATTTTGCCTTTTACGAACTGGACGTGCTGGATACCGATGCCCTGACGGCGGTTTTTCAAAAGCATTCGATTGACGCGGTCATCCATTTTGCCGGTCTCAAAGCGGTCGGCGAATCGGTGGCCATGCCCCTGGCATATTACCGCAACAATCTCGACAGCACGCTGGCGCTGTGTGAGGTCATGAATCAGGCCGGTGTCAAAAAGCTGGTTTTCAGCTCGTCGGCCACGGTCTATGGTGTGCCCGAGCGGATGCCGATCACCGAGGATTTTCCGCTGTCCTGCACCAACCCCTATGGCTGGACCAAATTTATGAACGAGCAGATCCTGCGCGATCTGGCGGCGGCTGATCCGGCCTGGTCGATCATGCTGCTGCGCTATTTCAACCCGATCGGCGCGCACAAATCCGGCCAGATCGGCGAAGACCCGGCCGGCATCCCCAACAACCTCATTCCCTTCATCGCCCAGGTCGCCGTTGGACGCCTGCCGTTTCTGCGCATCTTTGGCAATGACTACCCGACGGTTGACGGCACCGGCGTCCGTGACTACATTCATGTCGTTGACCTGGCTGTCGGACACTGCCGCGCCATTGATTATGTGCTCGCCAAAACCGGCGCCGAAATAGTCAACCTCGGCACTGGCCGCGGCTGCAGCGTGCTCGAAATGGTCGCCGCCTTCGAAAAGGCCTGCGGGCGCAAGATCCCCTACGAGATCAATCCGCGCCGCCCCGGTGACATCGCCGAATGTTACGCCGATCCCGCCAAGGCCAAAGCGGTTCTGGGCTGGCAGGCCCAGTTCAGCCTGGAAGATATGTGCGCCGACACCTGGCGCTGGCAGTCGAACAACCCCCAAGGCTACAATACCATCCCCTGAACCACCCGCAGTCAGTCCGCCCTAAAAATTGAAAGGAGAATCGCCATGATACTTGACATTATCCTGATCGTCATCGTCGCCATTAATGTTCTGCTCGGCTTCAAACGAGGTCTCCTCGTGATGCTGGGACGCCTGATCATGCTTGTTCTGATCGTGGCGGTCGCCTTGCTGGTGGTTGGTCCGTTGACTGACGCCCTGGCTGCCGCGCCCTTCATGGCATCGATCGAAAAGGGCTTCGGTGACGCCGTACTCGAGCCGCTCAAAAGCTCGGTCGCGACCATTGACTCAGCCGTGACCAGCCTGGGACTACCGCCGGCCTTGGCGGCTTTGATCCGCTCGCAATTGCCGTCCAGCGGCAGCAGTCTGAACGAGGGCTATGCCGAATTCACCAATGTCCTTTTCAAGTTCGCGCTCAACGCCATCATCTTCATCATCTTGTTTATTCTGATCATCCTGTTGGTCAGCGTGCTGACCAAAGCCCTGACCAAGGCAGCCGACAAGGTGCCGGTCATCGGCCCGGCCAACCATGTGGGCGGCCTGGTGCTCGGACTGGCGGTCGGTCTTCTGCAAATTTGTGTGATCCTGCTGGCCATGGGCTTCATCACCCCATATTTTGACTTTGTCGCCAAAGCCGTCAGTGATTCCTGGCTGGCCGCACGTTTTTATGAGATCAATATCTTATCGTTGATCATGTAATTTCCTCTTGACAAAGGAAATGCGAAAGCCTATATTTATGTTTGGAGTTAGCACTCTCGTTAATGGAGTGCTAATTTCATCAAAACTGTAAATGTTTTATCACAAAGGAGGTATTTTCAATGACCATCAAACCATTGGGTGACCGCGTCGTCATCAAGATGATCGAAATGGAAGAAACAACCAGAAGCGGAATCGTCCTGCCAGGCACAGCCAAGGAAAAACCCCAGGTCGCCGAGATCATAGCGGTCGGACCGGGCGGCAATATTGACGGCAAGGAAATTGTCATGCAGGTTAAGGTCGGCGATCGGGTGCTGATCAGCAAATACGCCGGCACCGAAATCAAGATGAATGACATTGAATACACGATTCTCAAACAGGGCGACATCCTCGCGATCGTCGAATAAACCCACAGATTTTACATTCAGGAGGTAAATCATCATGGCTAAAGATCTCAAATACGCTGAAGATGCCAGACATGCCCTCGAAAGAGGTGTCAACAAACTGGCTGATACCGTCAAAATCACCCTCGGCCCCAAAGGCCGCAATGTCGTCCTCGACAAAAAGTACGGCTCGCCGCTGATCACCAACGACGGCGTGACCATCGCCAAGGAGATCGAACTGGAAGACCGCTTCGAAAACATGGGCGCCCAACTGGTCAAAGAAGTCGCCACCAAGACTAACGATGTCGCCGGTGACGGCACCACCACCGCCACGCTGCTGGCCCAGGCCATCATCCGCGAGGGCATCAAGAACATCGCCGCCGGCGCCAACCCGATGATCTTGCAAAAGGGCATCATGATGGCTGTCGAAACCGCGGTCATCAAAATTGCCGAAAGCGCCAAAAAGATTGACGGCAAACACGACATCACCCGCGTCGCCGCCATCTCGGCCAATGACACCTTTATCGGTGAACTGATCGCTGACGCGATGGAAAAGGTCACTTCGGACGGCGTCATCACCGTCGAAGAATCCAAGACCATGAGCACCGAACTGGAAGTCGTCGAAGGCATGCAGTTCGACCGTGGCTACGTTTCGCCGTACATGGTTACCGATTCTGACAAGATGGAAGCCGTCCTTGACGATCCTTACATCCTGATCACCGACAAAAAGATTTCCAACATTCAGGAGATCCTGCCTCTGCTGGAAAAAATCGTTCAGGCTGGCAAAAAGCTGATGATCATCGCTGAGGACGTCGAGGGTGAAGCCCTCGCCACCCTGCTGGTCAACAAGCTGCGCGGCACCTTCACCTGTGTCGCTGTCAAGGCCCCGGGCTTCGGCGACCGCCGCAAGGCCATGCTGCAGGACATCGCAGCTCTGACCGGCGGTGTCGTCATTACCGAAGAACTCGGACTCGAGCTCAAGGAAACCACCATTGATCAGCTCGGCCGTGCCCGTCAGGTCAAAATTCTCAAAGAAAACACGATCATCGTTGACGGCGCCGGCAATGAAGCCGACATCAAAGGCCGCATCAACTCCATCCGCATCCAGATCGAGGAAACCACCTCGGATTTCGACCGCGAAAAGCTCCAGGAGCGCCTGGCCAAGCTGTCGGGCGGCGTCGCGGTCATCAAAGTCGGCGCGGCAACCGAAACCGAAATGAAAGAAAAGAAACTGCGCATCGAGGACGCCCTGGCGGCCACTCGCGCCGCCGTTGAAGAAGGCATCGTCGCCGGCGGCGGTACCGTTCTCATCGACGTTCTGCCAGCTGTTCAGGCCCTGTTGGCTGATCAGACCGGCGACATCAAGACCGGCATCCGCATCGTGATCAAGGCCCTCGAAGAGCCGGTCCGTCAGATCGCCGCCAACGCCGGCCTTGACGGCAGCGTTATCGCCGAGAAGGTCAAGAACAGCCCGGCCGGCATCGGCTTCGACGTCATGACCGAAACGCTGGTTGACATGATGGAAGTCGGCATCGTTGATCCGGCCAAGGTCACCCGTTCGGCCCTGCAGAACGCGGCCTCGATCGCGGCCATTTTGCTGACCACCGAAGCAATTGTTTCCGATATCCCGGAAAAAGAACCCCCGATGCCAGCAGGCGGCCCGGGCGGCGGGATGTATTGAAAAACCGAAGAAAAGCGACAAAAAACCGGCTTTTCAGCGAACCTGTAACAGGTAACAGGTAACAGGGAACAGGGAACAGGTAACAGGTAACAGGTAATAGGTAATAGGAAGCGAGGAGCTGGCGAAAGCCGGCTCTTCAATTTTATCGAACACCTGATATAATCATTTTAGTTGAATCGACAAAATACGCTTAGCCCAACATATAAAAATCCGAATATAGCAAGGGGTCTTTATGGGTAGCACATTCAGCAATATCAGCATCCTAAAAAGTGAAACCAACCAAAATATATTTTCATAATTGGCACCAGCAGGGAGAGTAAAACACGATGATTCCTGAAGTAAACGCCGCCGCGAGCGGGTTTGGCCCGTACTCTTTTTCGATCCGTAACACCGACACCGACTGCTACGATCGGCTGCACCTGTCGTCGCTGTTCTCTTTCATGCAGGAGGCCGCCTACCTCAACGCGGAGGCGGGCGGATTGGGTGCCAGCCGGCTCGATCGGTTGGGGCTGTGCTGGATGCTGATCCGCATTTCGATCCGCATGGAGCGGCTCCCGCACTGGGGCGACACCCTGACGGTGGTTACCTGGAGTCGCGGTTATCGCAAGTTGACCTGGCTGCGTGACTATGAGTTTTTCAATGAGGCTGGCGTCCGGCTGGGATGTGGCACGTCCGAATGGCTGGTTGGCAATGCCAGTGACCATCGACCGCAGCGACCGGAGCTGGCGCTGCCCGACCAACCGCTGCCGATCAGCGAGCGCGCTGTTTTCGAGGGGCTATTGTCCCGCCCACCCCAACTCACGCTTGACCAGGACAGTCAGCCGACGCTGGCGTTGTATGCCGATTTCAGCGACATTGACCGCAACCGCCATGTCAACAACACCCGCTACGTCGCCTGGTGCATGAACGCCATCCATGCCTTGGTGCGCTCTGGCCGCGAGGAACCAGCCGACCTGCAGGTCAGTGGGTTGGATATTCACTACATCAGCGAAGTCAAAATCGGCGAAAAAATATACTGTTACGCCCAGACCGAAGCCCAGACGCCGTCAGGTGAATACCTGGTTGAGGCGCGTCGCGCGGAAGATGGTTCGACCGTTTTTCGGGCGCGGGTTCTGACCGCCTGATTAGCGACGATTCTGAACAATTATGAACTCCGGCACCCGCGGGGCGATTTTTTGTTATAATCAGAACTTGTGAAAAGCATAAACCTCTCCACGACAAGGTGGATGGAGGCAAGGAGGAAGACGGATGATCGAAATTCGCAACCTGGTCAAGTACTACGGCGACAACCTGGCTGTCAATGATGTCACTTTTACCGTGCAAGAGGGCGAAATTCTGGGCTTTCTGGGGCCGAACGGCGCTGGCAAGACCACAACCATGAATATTCTGACCGGCTTTTTGTCGGCCACGTCGGGGACCGTCGTTATCAACGGCCACGACATTCTTGAGAACCCGCAGCAGGCCAAACAGTGCATCGGCTATCTGCCGGAAACACCGCCGCTGTATCTCGACATGACGGTCATCGAATATTTGAAATTCGTCGCCGAGCTCAAGGGCGTCGCGCACGACGACCGGATCAAACACCTGGCCGAAATCATGAAACTGGTGCGCATCTCGGATGTTGGCAATCGGCTGATCAAGAACCTGTCCAAGGGCTATCGTCAGCGTGTCGGCCTGGCCCAGGCCCTGGTTGGCAACCCCAAGGTGCTGGTGCTCGATGAACCGACCGTCGGCCTCGACCCCAAGCAGATCATCGAAATGCGCAACCTGATCAAAGAGCTGGGCAAAAAACACACCGTCATCCTCAGCTCGCATATTCTGCCCGAAGTGCAGGCCATTTGTCAGCGCGTTGTCATCATCAACAAGGGCGTCATCGCCGCCATCGACACGCCCGAAGGCCTCTCGCGCAAAATGGCTAAAACCGCCAAAATCGAGATCACCGCTGAAGGACCAACCAAGGAGATCATCCACAAGCTGCGCCTGCTGCCTGGCGTGCGGAATGTCGAGATGACCATCGAAAAAGAAAACGCCATGGGCATTTACGAAATCGAGAACGACCCCGATCACGATGTGCGCAAACAGGTCTTTTTCGAAATGGCCCGCAACAGCTGGCCGATTATCGAAATGAAATCGATGGACCCGACCCTGGAAGAAATCTTCTTGCAGGTGACCAGCGCCAACCTACCGGGAAAGAAGGGATAATCGCATGAATCGTCTGTCAGCCATTTTTAAACGTGAAATCGCCTCCTACTTCCGGTCACCGATGGGTTATGTCATCTTCGCCATTTTCATGGCGATTGGCGGCCTTATCTACGGCTTGAGCACCATGGCCGGCTACTTCAACCTGGTCGATGAACTGGCATTTCTGAAATACGTCCTGATTTTCATCATCCCGATTATGACCATGCGCGCCTTCTCCGAAGATCGCCGGAACGGCACCGAAGTCCTGCTCTTCACCTCGCCGGCCAGCACCGCACAGATTGTTCTGGCCAAATACCTCGCTTCATTGGTCATTTTCCTGCTGCTGACCGCCACCACCCTGATTCACCTGCTGCTGACCCTGGCTTTCGGTGGCCGGATCGATATCAGCGTGCTGGGTGCCTACATCGGCTTCATCTTCCTGGGCGCGGTCTTCATTGCCATCGGCGTCTTTGCCTCTGCTTTGACCGAGAATCAGATCATCGCGGCCGTCATCTCGGTGGTCATCATTTTTTTCCTGATGGTCATCAGCGCAGTGGCCGCCTTGCTCGGCGATGCGGTCGCCAGCATCATGAACCAGCTCAACTTCTTCGGCTGGTTTACCGATACACAAATTCAAAGTGTCGGTACCGCGATCACCGACGGCATCAACTGGATCAGCCCAGACGCCCGCTTGGGCAACATCATCAGCGGCGTCTTTGAGCTTTCGCCGATTGTCTTCTTTGTCAGTCTGGTCGAGGTCTTCCTGTTCCTGACCAACCGCGTACTTGAAAAACGGCGCTGGAGCCAGAGGTGAGAGCAATGAGCAATAAAGAACAAAGGAAAATATTTGTTGATAAACGTAATCGCAGCCTGAAAAGGGTATCCATTATTTCGACCATCCTCTTTATCGTGGTGGTCCTGGCCTTCAACATCCTGTTTGACAGCCTGCTGGGCAAAAAGCTGCAGTGGGACTGGTCGACCGGCGAGCTCTATAGCATCGGCGATGTCAGCAAGGGCATCCTGAACAACCTGAAACTGGACGTTCAGATCATCGGTCTTTTTGACAAAACGAACGACACGGTATACACCGACTTTCGCAAACTGCTGGACGACTATGCCGCCAAGAGCAACGGTCGTATCACGCTGCGCTACGTTGATCCCGACGCCAATCCGGCCATCCTGACCGAAATCGATCCCGACGGCTACCTTGACCTCGACACCGCTGTGTTCGTCGTCTATTGCCCCAGCACCAAGAAGGCCAAGCCAATCTCGGACGACGACCTGTTGGACGTTCAATACGATCAGACCACCGGCCAGCAGGTTCTGGCGGGCATCACCGCCGAAGAGAGCTTCACCGGTGCCATCAAATTTGTGCAATCTGAAAACACGCCAACCCTGTACTTCTCGTCAGGTCATGATGAAATTGACTATGCCACCTCGTACAGCGCGCTGGTGTCAATCATGCAAAACAATAATTTCCAGGTCAAACCGCTTGACATGTTTGGGATCGGAGCCATTCCGGCCGACTGCGCGGTTCTGATTATCGCCGAACCGCAAAAGGATATCACCCAATTGGAAAAGGGCGTCATCGGGGATTACCTAAAATCCGGCGGCAGCCTGATGTTCATTGCCGGATACGGCAATACGAGATTTCCGGTGCTGAATCAGCTGCTGGCCGATTATAACCTCGAAGTCAGCAACACCAAAATCCGAGAAGGTGATGTCAATTACCGTCTTCAGAACGATGAGTATTTCATTCGCGTGATCGCGCCGGTCAGCACGTTTGTGACTTCAACAATTGATGGCCAGATCGTCATGGAGAATACGCGCGGCATGAACATTCTCAGCAATACGTCGAGCCTGGTTGTCGCCGAGCCCATTCTGACCACGTCGCTTAAGGGCATCGCAGAGACTGACGGCGACATTGCCCAATCATCCGCGCCCGCCACGCAGAATGTGGCCGTTTTGTCAGAAAACAAAAGCTGGATCGATGGCAAAGATATCACAGTCAGCGCCAAAGTGATGCTGTTTGGCAGTTCCAGTATGTTTCTGGATGAAATGCTGACCAATAATTACACTGCCCTGAATGCCAATATCTTCTACGCCAGCGTCACGTGGATGTCCAATGCCGAGCCGGTCGATGATCTGATGATCAAAGCCAAGGACCCCATTTCCTATGCCCTGACTTCGGGCACGCTGGGTGCCTGGAACCTGGCCAGTTTCTTTTGCTTCCTGATCTTGCCGATCATCCTGCTGATCATTGCGCTGGTGGTCTATCGCAAACGCAAAAACCTGTAAGAGCAACGGAGGCATCGATCATGAAGAAACAATGGCGCACCCCCATCATCTTGGCCAGCGCGCTGGTTTTGCTGCTGGGTGTCTGGTGGCTGAGCACGCTGCTGCCCGGCGAGGTCGCAACTGAAACAACGACAACAACGACTACAGCCCCGATGGTATTCGAAGCTGCGGCTGCCGACGTTGCCAGCATCGCCGTTCACAACACGAAGGCCGATCTGACGTTGCTGCCCCAGTCAACCCAAAACACCGACGGTTCGACCAGCATCAGCTGGCAACTCGACAGCACGACGGGTCTGCCCTTCTCCAGCACCAAACTGGCCAGCATCGCCAATGCCATGCTGGACCTCTCGGCCAGCCGCGTCATCGCCGAAAACGCGACCGATCTGGCCGCCTTCGGGCTGGCACAGCCCAGCACACAAATCACCATAACGCTCAAGAATGGCGCAGTCCATGTCATCAGCCTCGGCAACGAGCTGGCGTCGGGCAGCGGGGTCTACGCGTCTGTCGACAGCAACGGCACCATCTATGCCATCAGCAGCACAACCGCCGGGCTTGCCCAGGTCGGTCTGCTGGAGTTGCTGGATCAAGCCAAAACGATCGGCATTGATGCGGCGGAGCTGATCGGCTTGAACTTCGACCGGGCCAAAGATAATTTGAGCATGTACAGCACCTGTGTCTATGAGGAAACCACAATCGGCGACACAACCTCGTCATTTTTCGATTTTAAGTTGACCCGACCGCTTGCTATCACGGGCAATCCCGATAAACTGACCACCCTGGCCACCGAAGCCCTGAAGGCCGCGGCCGCCGAGTTTGTTGAAATCAATCCCGCGGATCTTACGATTTATGGGCTGGACCAGCCGCAGTATACGATTGCTCTGACGACGGCAACCAAAACCGTCACGCTCAAAATCGGCAAGCAGGTCGGTGACAGTTATTATATGATCAGCGACGCCCTGCCGGCGGTCTTCAAGGTTTCAACCAGCACCTTCTCCGTGCTCGACATGCCTGCGATCGAGATGGTTGACCGCCAGTTCATGATGAAACCTATTTGGACGGTTGACCGTGTCGTGGTTGATATTCCCGGTGCGTCATTCACGGCCGAAATTGCCCAGACCAGTGCTCAAATTGCCAGCGACGAGGGGGTCACCTTCCGGCTGGACGGCGCTGATGCAAGAATCTTCAGCGAATCGGACAGCAGCTTGTTTACTGCATTTTATCAGCGAATAATCGGCTTACGCATGGCCGGCATCGAGGCGGGCGTCTCGCCAGCCAACACGCGGGATGGCAGCATCGTCTTCAGCATTAAGGCCGACCCGTCAAACAATGTCGCCGCACACAACGTCGTTATTGAATTTGCCCGCCGAGACGATTATACTGATTATGTCTTTATCGATGGGGTTTATGCCGGTTACTACATTGATCGCGCACTAGCCTTCACCTCGGAAAAGCTCAATGCCGAAGGGATCGTTGTCGCTTACGACATGATGAAATATGCCATGGCGCATGCCGTGAATGGCGTTTTCGACACACAGGAAGGATATCAGCTTGACTGATCCAGATCAATCTCATAATCAGAAACCGGCACAAAGAAGCAGAGCCAGCCTGATCATCCTGATCGTGCTGGCTTTCCTGCTGATGGCAGGAGCGGTCTTCCTCGTGGTCAGTCTGCCGGACGATCAAGCCTGGCATTTGCCGACCGCCGATACCAACAAAATCAACGCCGATGAAACCGGCTTCACCTGTTCGGTCAGCGAAGCACAGCAGCTTTTTCCCTTCAGCAGCGGCGTGATGAAACTGACCAGCACCCGTGTGGCGCTGATCGATGTTCACGGCACTGAACAATTTGCCTATGACCTTGAATTTTCCGCGCCTTTCGCCGTCAGCAACGAAAAATTCATGATGGCCGCCGATCGCGACGGCCATAGCCTGATCATGCTGAACAACCAGGGCAAGCTCTATCAGATCACAATGGCTGGGCGCATCAGTGGCGCGGCGCTGCGGGACGACGGCACCTTGGCGATTGTGAGCGACATTGGCTACGAGGGCGTCGTTACCGATCAGAGCAACAGCACCGGGGTTGTTTCCATCTTCGGAACCGGCGGCAATTGGATGTTCGACTGTTATCTGCCGGATACCGGCTACATTTTATCGGTTTCGTTTCCGACCGATAGCGACAGCTTTGACATTGCCTTGGTCAACACCGCGGCTTCAGCGGCAAAGCCCATCATCAAGCGTTACAGCCTGCAGGGGGTCGAGACCGGGCAGCGCATTCCTGATCTGCCTGAGATTTACCCGCTGGTCGTCTATGACCCGGCAGGTCACCCGGTTTTGTGTTCGGCTGCCAACCTGGCCGCCATCTCCTACGATTCGAGCGCCTTGATCTGGCAGCAAAGCTATCCGCGCATCCTGGCGGTCAGGAGCACCCCCGCCGGGCTGGCCGTCGCGGCCGCCAAGGCAGATGGGCAATGCTGGCTCGATGTGCTGGCTGGTGACGGCCGTCAGCAAAGCAGTCAGCTGATCGGTGCCAGCATCACCAACATGGATTCGCGCGGCGATCTTTTGACCCTGGGCAGTGGAACACGAGTCGTTACCGTCAACCTGCGAACCGGCGTTAAGGTGCTGGATCGCGATGTTGGCGCGGAAATCATCCGCGTCGGGTTCGCTGCGGACAACGCTTTGACCGTTATTACCAGGACGGGCGTTCTTTGCCTGGCGTCAACTTCATGATATACTTGAGCAAAAGAAGGAGATTATATGGAACCTGATGGTCTCCCGCTACGACGAAGTCGGGCGGACATCCCCGAAACGTACCGTTGGAAGCTGGAAGATATCTTTTCGTCCGACGCGGATTGGGAATCCGCCTGGTCAGCGATACCCCCATTATTAGACAGTTTGCAGCAATGTCGCGGCAAAATCAACTACAGTGCTGAGATATTGCTTTGTGCTCTGGACAAAGCCAGCCAGCTCGATTTGGAACTCATGGAGCTGCTGGCTTATGCGCGGATGCGCCGGGACGAGGACAATACCGTCGCGCTTTATCAGAATATGGCTGACCGCGCGATGGGTCTGTATTATCAGACCGCATCATCGACGGCTTTTTTGACCCCGGAAATCGCCGCGATGCCCGAGGCAACGATCTTGTCCTGGCTGGAAAGCGAAGCGGGTCTGGCGCCCTATCGGCACAGTCTGCTCGACACGCTCAGAACCAAGCCGCACATCCTCCCGGAAGCTGAGGAGGCGCTTTTATCCCGTTTCGGACCAGTCGCTGAAGGCTTGAGCGACGTTTTCACCATGCTCAACAACGTTGACATTAAACTGGGAAGGGTTGAAGACGGGCAGGGGAAGACGATCGAACTGACGCATGCCGCCTTTGCGCAGTTGCGGGAGCATCCTGATCGTGCCGTCCGCGCAGCAGCTTTTGAGAAGATACACAACGCTTACGCTGGCGTTGGCCAGACGCTGTCGGTGCTCTACGGGACGCAGATCAAGGCCGATCTGCTGCTGGCCACGACCCGGCTTTACCCTGACAGCCTCACGGCAGCCCTGGCCGGCGACAACCTGCCGGTGAGCCTTTACAGCAACCTGATCGAGACCGTCCGAGAAGGCCGCCCGGTCCTGGAACGCTATTTGGATCTGCGCCGCCGCAGCATGGCGCTCGACGACCTTCATATTTATGATACTTACGTGCCGATGCTCAATCAGCCGCAGCGCCGTTACACCTTTGAACAGGCCTGTGACCTGCTGCGACTGGCTTTAGCGCCGCTCGGCAGCCAATACCTGGCCGACCTGGAAAACCACCTTGGCGGTCGCTGGATAGATGTCTGCGAAACGCCAGGCAAGACCAGCGGCGCCTACTCTTGGGGGTCCTATAAAACCCATCCCTATGTGCTGCTCAACTTTGGCGGGACGATGTCCGATATCTTCACGCTGGCCCACGAGGTTGGCCACAGCATGCACACCTTCTATTCCAATCAGCGTCCCTATCCAGAGTCACATTATCCGATTTTTTTGGCAGAAATCGCCTCAACGGTCAATGAAAACCTGCTGATGCGCTACCTGCTGTCGCGATGCGATGTCAATACGCCGGAAGGCTTGCAGGAAAAATCCTATCTGCTCAATCATTTTCTCGAGGAATTCCGTCTGACGGTTTTCCGTCAGACGCTATTCGCCGAATTTGAATGGCTGACCCATCAGCGGGCTGAAGCTGGCGAAGCCATGACAGCCGATTGGATCTGCGAACTTTACAGCCGTTTGCAAGCTGACTACTATGGTAGTATCATCGTGCCGGATGACTATATGAAATGGGAATGGACCCGTATCCCGCATTTCTACAATGCCTATTATGTCTATAAATACGCCACCGGCTTTTCCGCGGCGGTGGCCCTCAGCCAACAGATTTTGACCGAGGGACAGCCCGCGGTTGAGCGCTATCTGAAATTCCTCGGCGCAGGCGGATCGGATTATCCAATGGCAACGCTGGCGCTGGCGGGTGTCGATTTGACCGACCGCAAGCCAATCAGCGCAGCAATATCAGTCTTTTCAACCAGTCTGGACGAACTGGTGATACTGATCAATGGGAGGCAACATTAATGGAAACCGAACTAAAGCTTCGTTTCGCCAAGCCCGGTGACGAGTTGGAATTTCTGAACAGTTCCTGGCTCCATCAGCAGGTGATGCCCGATTCACGGGTGGAAACGATCATGCTCAGCCGTTACTTCGACACAGCCGAGCAGAATCTGACCCGCATGAATACCTCCCTGCGCATTCGCGAAGAAGGGGAAGTGCGGGTGGCAACCATCAAGCTCGGCCGACAGTCCAGTAACGGGCTGCACCAGCGGCTGGAATGGTCGGTCGACCTGGATGACGAAGTTTCGGAGGTCAACCCTGATGAGGGCCTGGATATCCAGTGGTTTCAAAAAAACGCGGTCAGTGAAGGCGATCCTGATGATCGGCTGCACGAAATCCTAAAATCGATCGATGGACTGCCGCTTATCGAAATCTGCCAGGCCCGTTTTGTGCGAACGGCATTTGATGTCGGATATGGCGACACCCTGATGGAACTGGCCTTGGATGTTGGCGAACTGAGCGCGGGAGACATGACCGATCCGTTCCTCGAACTGGAATTGGAGCTCAAAGAGGGCGATGTCCGCGACCTGATGGAGCTGGGTGAAGAACTGAAAACCCGCTTCCGACTGGATCCCGAACCCCTGAGCAAATATTCGCGCTGTCTGTCTATGCTGCAGCAACAAGCGGGATTGCAGGATGCTTGACAGCCTGCCCCGTTGTCAGATCGCCGTCATTGGCGGCGGTGCGGCGGGCCTGATGGCCGCGATTGCTGCGGCGATGACCCGGTCCGACTCGGCTGATCAAAGTCAGAGTGATAACCCGGTGCTGCTTTTGGAGAAAATGGATCGCGTCGGCAAAAAATTGCTGACCACGGGCAATGGTCGTTGCAATTTGACCAATCAGGACCTCGCGATCGAACATTATCACGGCAGCGAACCGAACTTTGCCGCCGCCGTATTAAACAAATTTCCCCTGGACTCGACCATCGACTTTTTCCGCCGGCTGGGGTTGCCTTGTCGAACGCTGGAAAACGGCCGGGTCTATCCCTATAGTTTACAGGCCTCAGCGGTGCTCGATGTCCTGCGCCTGGCGGCCGAACGTCTGGGCGTTCGCACCGAAACCAACTGCGCCGTCAGTGGCCTCCAACCCGCCAAAGAACAGGGCGGTTTTGTGATCTCGACCCAGGATCGGCGCTTTTGGGCGCAACGCGTGATTGTGGCCACCGGCGGCTTGGCCGCGCCCGGCCTGGGTTGCGACGGCAGCGGGTACAGCCTGCTGACACGTCTGGGACACCGGCGCACGGAGACTTTTCCAGCGCTGGTTCAGATTCGGACCGAAACGGAGCTGGTGCGCGGATTAGCCGGCATCAAATTTGAGGGCACCGCTTCGGTTGCTGTTGGCGGTCAAATCATCAGGGTGGCCAGCGGCGAAATCCTTTTTACAGAGTATGGTCTCTCGGGACCGCCGCTCCTGGAGCTATCACGCGACGTTGCTCAACTGCTGCAAAAAACCGCGGAACCGGTCGCCATTGTGCTCGATTTGTTGCCGGAGATGACGATCAGCGCGCTCAAAGACTGGCTGACCTACCGTCGTCAATGCGATCCGAGCCATGAATTAACTGACTTTTTAACCGGATTGGTTCACAAGAAACTCGGTCAGGCGCTGCTCAAGCGTTGCCTTGATCGTGCCGTTTCGCTCGGCAGTCCGGTCAGCAGCTTAGACGACGCGGAAATCGACCAACTGGCTGATCTGCTCAAGGCCCTGCCGATCCGCGCGATTGGTACGCGGGACTGGACGCAGGCGCAGGTGACCGCTGGCGGCCTGGATACCCACGATTTTCAGTCGGAAACCCTGGAATCCAGGCTCGTGCCGGGCCTTTTTGCCGCCGGTGAAATTCTCGATGTTGACGGAGATTGCGGCGGCTACAATCTGCAATGGGCCTGGGCTTCGGGTCACACGGCCGGTCAGCAGGCCATGCGGCAATGTCTGGCTGAACCCAAACAGCCATGAACAAGCAGACCCTAAACGATCTGCGCCTGCCGCTCGGCCACAGCGAAGCTGATCTGTTAGCGCTTATCGCTCGCCGCGCCGGCCTGTCGACAGCCGCGACCGTCGACGCCGGGTTCCGGATCGTCAGAAAATCGATTGACGCCCGCCGCAAGGGGGCACTGATCTTGCAATACAGCGTAGAACTTGGCGGCTCGCTGGCCTTAACCGGCGTGGCCAGCCTGGTTGCCAGCGCGCCAAATCACGCGAACGCCGAGCGACCAGTGGTCGTCGGCGCAGGCCCGGCCGGTCTCTTTGCCGCGCTGGCGCTGGCGCTGGCGGGCCAAAAGCCGATTGTTCTGGAGCAAGGCCGTCAGGTCGCAGAGCGGCAGGCCGATGTGGAGCGCTTCTGGCAAACTGGCCAGCTTGACCCGGCCTCCAATGTCCAGTTTGGCGAGGGGGGTGCCGGCACCTTTTCTGATGGCAAGCTGACCACCGGCATCAAGGATCCTCGCTGCCGCGCGGTCCTCGAGGAAATGGTGCTGGCTGGTGCGCCGCCGGAGATTCTGTGTCTGGCCCGTCCGCACGTGGGTACTGACCATCTGCGGCAGGTGGTGCGCAACCTGCGCGAGAAAATTATCAGCCTGGGCGGCGAATTTCGTTTCAACTGCCGACTGACCGGCTTACAGCACAAGCAAGGCCAGCTGACCGGACTGACCTGCGACACCCGCGTGAACGACCAGACGCTAACGCAGGAATGGGCCGTCAAGCGACTCGTTCTGGCCGTGGGGCACAGCGCCCGACCGACTTTTACCTGGCTGTCCGACCTGCCGGTTGAGATGGAGGCCAAGCCTTTCTCGATTGGCGTGCGCATCGAACACCTGCAGTCCGCGATTGACCAAAGTCAATATGGCCGCCAGGCCGGCCATCCGCAGCTGCCGCCGGCCGACTACAAGCTGGCCTGCCATTTACCGTCCGGTCGATCGGTTTACACCTTCTGCATGTGCCCCGGCGGTCAGGTCGTCGCCGCGGCTTCTGAAAGCAGCGGGGTGGTCACCAACGGCATGAGCTGTTTTGCCCGTGATTTGCCCAATGCCAACAGCGGCCTGTTGGTGGGCGTCGATCCCGTCGACTTTCCCGAACCAGGGCCGCTCGGCGGCATGCGCTGGCAGCAAAGTCTCGAACAGCGGGCTTTTGTTCTCGGCGGCGGCCAATTCCGTGCGCCGGCGCAGCGGGTCGGGCAATTTATGACCGGCTTGCCGAGTTGGGGAGACAGGGCAGCCAATTCGCTGCTCCAACCCTCTTATCAGCCCGGGGTCAACTGGTGCGATTTGGCGGAGGTCTTGCCATCGATTGTATCGATGGCGCTGCGTGAAGCCCTGCCGCTTCTGGATCGGCGTCTGGCTGGATTTGCCGCGCCCGAGGCCATCCTGACCGGTCTGGAAACCCGCAGTTCATCGCCCTTGCGGATCGGGCGCGACTTGAATTTTCAATCTTCGTTGCGCGGCCTTTTTCCCTGCGGCGAAGGCGCCGGCTTTGCTGGCGGCATCATGTCGGCGGCGGTCGATGGCTTACGTTGTGCCGAAGCATTGAGCAACTCTTGACACAATTGCAACACCAACGTAAGATAAAGGTATCCGAGTCATCTTTTGTCATGATATAATTTTGATATCGCAACCCGGCGCTGCTTTGCTTGCTCGGAATACGGATTGGAGTTTAACATGAAAAAGAAAGTCCTGGCTGTGTTGATTTGTCTGGTTTTTTGCACCACCATCCTGCAAGGCCTTCCAAATCGAGTTGAAGCGACAACCAACCCCACAGCGGTTGGCCTGACGGAGTTTGCCTTAAAAGCCTACCGAGAAGGCTGGGGCTACGTCTACGGCACCTATGGGCAGGTCATTACCCAGACGTTAATCGATGGCAAAGCCGGACAATACCCGGCGGTCTACAGCGAAATCATGTCCGATGGCAATACCGCCTACCAGAATTCTCAGGAATGGATCGGTCACCGCGGAGCCGACTGCGTCGGTCTGATGAAAGCCTACCTCTGGTGGCAGGGCGATGCCTACGACCCAACGCGCTATCTGGCCCAGGACAAATCGGCCAATGGCACCTACAGTTTGGCGTCTGTCAAAGGCCCGATCAGCACCCTGCCCGAGACTCATGGCATCTGCCTGTGGAAAGACGGGCACGTTGGTGTCTACATTGGCAATGGCTGGGTCATTGAAGCCCGCGGCTGTGAATACGGGGTTGTCATGACCCGTTTGTCTGACCGGCCATGGACCAATTGGTTCCAAAATCCCTTTGTCAGTTATTCGGCCAGCGGCTGGACTACGGTTGACAGCCAGACTTACTATTATCAAAACGGCGTTTATCTGACCGGCTTGCAAACCATTGACGGCAAAACCTATTTATTCGGCACAGACGGCAGCGTTCAGACCGGATTTGGCGTTATTGATGGCAAAATCCGTTATTTCCAGGCTGACGGCTCCCAGCTGTCCGGCTGGCAAACCATTCAGGGCGCGCGTTACTACCTTGGGGATGACGGGACAGCCGCCACCTCGTGGGCGACTGTTGACGGGCAGGCCCGCCTGTTCAGTCCGCTCGGCATCCTGCTGACCGGCTGGCAGCAAACCAGCGAGGGCGTTTACCGGCTTGATGCCGAAGGCGTCCCGCTGATCGGCAGTCAGGACATCGACGGCATAACCTATACCTTTGATGAAACCGGCAAGCTCTTGACCGGCTGGCAGGATAATGCCGGCGACGTGTCATATCGGGATCTGACCGGAGAAACCCTGACTGGTTTCCAGTTGATCAACGGCCAGCGCTACTGGTTTGACGGCACCGGCCTGCGCGGCAACGGCTGGCAGACCGACGGCACCGCGGATTATTACTTTGACACCACGACCGGCATCGGCCTGCCCGGCGGCCTCTCCACAGTGGATTCGCAGCCTCGCCTCTTTGCGGCTGACGGGTCCCTGATCGAAGCAGCCGGCTTGGTCTTTACCAACGGCCAGATTTATCTGGCCGACGCGACCGGCCTGCCGCTGGACGGCACGCAAACCCTCAATGGCCAGGCCGCTGACGCCTCCGCGGCTGCGGTCGACCTCCTGTTGACGGACGCTGTCTTACAAATGCAAAACCAGGCTGATTTCGCGCTCACACCGACCGCCGCAGCCTTAACCCTGTCAGCCACTGTCCAGCCTACTGCCCAATTAACGATCATCGGCACACTGCCGGACGGCGACCCGACGACCTGGATGACACTTGATCCGAGCATTGCCACAGTAGATGCCACCGGCCTGGTCACGGCGACGGGGATTGGCCAAACGCTGGTCATCCTCAAGACGGCTGGCGGCGCATATGCCGCCTGTCAGGTTACGGTGCTGCTCGACCCGGCGACCCTGCCCGCGGCGGGCGACCTGACGCTTGAAACAGGCCGTTCGGCTGACTTGACGCTGGCCGGTCTGCCGCCTGCGCTGCTGAGCGCTTGTACCCTGACCAGCGGGAATACGTCGGTTGCTACGATAGACGCCAACGGCCGCATCACCGGCATTGCCGCCGGTCAGACCACCATCACGATTGGTCTGTGCGGCGAAACCAGCGACGCGCTCCATGTCACGATCGCCGAACCGCTGCTCGGCCTCTCAGCCAGCCGCCCGGCTCTGACGCTGCCAATTGGCGCAACTGCAGACACTTTTGTCTCCCGCGTCTATGCCGCCAACACCGCAGCGGTGAGCTATGAGAGCTCCGATCCGCTCGTCGCCTCGGTCAACAGCGCAGGCCGGATCAAGGGCCTGACCACCGGGGTGACGACTATCACAGCCACATCCGGCGCGTTCAGCGTCAGCTGTCTGGTGACCGTCAATGGAACTTACCCGATTCTGCGCCGCGGCAGCTCCGGTCAGTACGTCCGGCAGCTTCAGCAGCGCCTTGCCGATCTTGGCTACCTGACCGGCCCCGTCGATGGCCAGTTTGGCCCATTGACCGAATTTGCCGTTAACTGCTTCCAGAAGCACCTGGGCCTGTATCTGACCGGCAAGGCCGATCATGCCCTGCAGCTCGCCCTGCAAGCTGACTCAGCGCTTGCAGCGGCCAGCGTCCAGGTCGCCGGCACCCTAAGGTCAGGTGACAGCGGCGAATCGGTGTTTGTCATGCAGCAGCGGCTGTTCGAGCTCAATTATCTCAAGCAATACCCGACCGGCACCTTTGATGACCTCACACTGCAAGCCATTCACACCCTGCAGTCGCTCAACAGTCTCACACCGGGTGACATCGTCGATTCCACAGTCATCAGCGGGCTTTACAATCGCAAGGTTATTGCCGGCAAAACATCTTTGGTCCTGGGTGACAACGGCACCGAGGTGCTTCTGCTCCAGACCCGGCTCGCGCAGCTCAAATTCTACAACGGATCACTGGACGGTATTTTCAGCGCCAGCGTTGAGTTGGCTGTCAAAACCTTCCAGTTTCAGGCCAAACTGGCCGTCGACGGGGATGCCGGGCCCATAACGCAACGAGCCCTGTTTGCTGCCAGCGCCAAGGAATACGATCCTGCGCTTGGCACACCTGGGCCGATTGAGCTCAGCCCTGGCAACAACAGCAGCGCCGTTTTTGATTTGGAATGCCGTCTGGTCGCGTTGGGTTATCATTATGCGGTTCCCGACAATTACTACGACAGCCTGACAGTTGCTTCCATCCAGTCCTTTCAGCGCCGAATCGGCTTTGCGGCCACCGGCGTGGCCGATCTTTTGACCCAGGCCAGACTGACGGCGGCCAGCGCGCCCCGCTCGGCAACAACCTACAAATACGGCAATAGCGGCGTGCCAGTCAGTCAGATCCAGCAGCGGTTGAACCAGCTCGGGTTCGCCTGCGGTGTCGCGGACGGCCGCTTTGGCAGCAAAACATCGGCAGCGGTCAAGAATTTCCAGCGAGCCAATGGACTTTATGCTGATGGCATCGTTGGCTCAATCTCGGTTGCCCGCCTCTTTGCTGCTGGCGGCACACCCGCGCCGATCATCACGCCGACACCCGCTCCAGTTGTTCCAGTTGTCACCGCATCAGGCATCACGCGTACCTTGCGATATGGCGCGCAAGGCGCTGACGTCAAACTGCTCCAGCAGCGCCTCAATCAACTTGGGTACTATTGTGGCACGCCTGACGGTCGTTTCGGTCGCATGACCTTGGCCGCAACCAAGGCTTTCCAACGTAGCGCCGGACTGACGGCTGACGGCATTGTGGGTTCACGGACTCGAATTGCGTTATTCAGATAAAAAAAGATTTATGAAAATGTCAAACGGCACGATAATCTATCATGAGGACACAAATCTGACACTGTATCCTTGACGCGCAAGAGGGAAAGGATTCCCGACGCACTTATTCATGGAGGAATAGATTTATGCGCATCAACAACAACCTGATGGCGATGAATACTCATCGTCAGTATTCCGTGAACACTTTAGCCACATCCAAGTCCATTGAAAAGCTGTCATCCGGCCTGCGCATCGGTCGCGCCGGCGATGACGCCGCCGGTCTGGCCATCTGTGAGAAAATGCGCTCGCAGATCCGCGGCATGAACCAAGCAGCCCGCAACGCCCAGGACGGCATCTCGCTGATCCAGACCGCCGAGGGCGGCCTCGGCCAGACGCACAGCCTGCTGCAGCGCATGCGCGAGCTGTCCGTGCAGAGCGCCAGTGACACCAACACCGCCGTTGAACGTTCCAGCTTGCAGCTCGAATTCGACCAGCTGACCGACGAAATCGACGACATCGCCAACAACACCAAATTCAACGGCATGAATCTGCTTAACGTCGGCGGCAGCTCCGTCAGCGCGTCGGTCACGACCACAACCACCGGCGCCAGCTTTGGTGTGATTCAGGGCGATTCGGGCAACGGCGTCATCTCGCTGAACCAAGTAGTCCCCAGCGAAGCCGGATCATTAGCGCAATGGACCTTCGATATTACCAACGGGGGCGCGTTTAGTCAGGGAACCGGCATAATGCAATTCATGGGCGTGACATTGAGCATTGATGTTATTGGCGGTGGTGATCCGGCAGGTGTTTATTCGGCAACATCGCCTGTGAGTTCAACGGTAACCTTCGATGAAAATGCGACGACGGATGATGTAGCCGGTGGCATTGTTGCGGCCTTGACCGATCTGAGTAACAGCTTTGGCGGGTCATCCCCGATCAATGGTTTTACTTTCGCTGCGACCGGTAACCAAATAATGATTACAGCACCGGATGCCGATGACGCCTATAACACTCGCAATGTTAACTTTACCAGCACGTCCAATGGCATCACAACAGCCGATCTCGCCTTACCAACGACGCTCAACGCCGCGGAACAGCTCGGCACCTATTCGTTTGTCATTGACAAGGCCATTGAAGCGGTCGGCGCCACGATCAACTTGGGCGGTGAAACCTTCACGGCTGTTGAATCGGGCGCGACTGGCAATCAATTCAACATCGGCACCGATGCCGGTGCTCAGGCCCAAAGTCTGGTCGATGCCATCAACGCCAACAACAACCTCAACACTCGCTTCACAGCCAACGCGGTCGGCGGGGCAATCACCCTGACCGAAAAGACCGGCCAGGCCACTGGCGTTGATCTCACCGATTTAACGCTGGCCGGCAACACCCCGGTCGCAGGAGAATACACATTTCCGCTGGGTACTTCAATTCCGGACGGCGGCAGATACACCATTGACGGCGTTGACATCGCGGTCACAATTGATGCAGGCGATGCCGGTATCGCTGCCGGTACGTCGGTACTCTATAATGCCGATCCGGATACCATGGCCGCCAATCTCAGCACGGCCATCGCCAACAATGCGGCCTTGTCTGCCAAATACATGCCCAGCGCAAGCGGCAACGTCATCACGCTGACGCAGCCTGGTCCGCCTTCCAGCATGACTGCCCCCGTCGTCACAGCCAGTACCAGCGATGCAACGGGCTTTGATATTGAACTGCAGGTCGGCGCCGGGCCGGCCGATTCGCTGGAGCTGACAATCGCCAGCATGACCGGCGCCGCAATCGGCGTGGAGACCCTGAATATTTCCACCCGCAATGGCGCCAGCACAGCCATTACCGCGATCGACACGGCTGTCAACATGGTCTCCGGTGAACGTTCCAAAATGGGTGCCCTGCAGAACCGGCTGGGTCATAAAATCAGCAGTCTGGGCACGACCGGTGAGAACCTGACCGCTGCCGAATCGCGCATCCGTGACGTTGACATGGCCCACGAAATGATGATGTACACCAAGGACAACATCCTCGTCCAGGCCGCTACCGCCATGCTGGCGCAGGCCAATCAGGCGCCGCAGGCCGTGTTGCAATTGTTGCAGTAAAATCGGTTTTGCCGATTTTTACAACGAAAAGGTAATAGCTAACAGGTAACAGTTGCGGATGACAAATCCTTTTAAACTGATCGAACCAAAAAGAGATCGTGCGCGATCTCTTTTTGGTTACATTTTTTTCTGCTGGTTTGTGTGGAGTTATTATTGAGTTGAAAAATACAATGACCTGTAGCTTCATCAGGATTGCAATGTGATCTAAATTGATCTAAATCAAATTTTTAAGGATTCTCATACCGCCGTTGTTCGTTGTTCGTTGTTCGTTTTTAGCTTTTAGCTTTTAGCTTTTCGTTTTTAGTCCGTTACTATATTTGAGGGTAAAAATACATCTTTACCCGTCTGCGCACGTGGGAAAGGATTCCCGACGCACTTATTCATGGAGGAATATTTCTATGCGCATCAACAACAACCTGATGGCGATTAATACGCATCGCCAGTATTCAGTGAACACTGTTTCCACTGCCAAGTCGATCGAAAAGCTGTCATCTGGCTTGCGCATCGGCCGCGCCGGCGATGACGCCGCCGGTCTGGCCATCTGTGAGAAAATGCGTTCGCAGATCCGCGGCATGAACCAGGCAGCCCGCAATGCTCAGGATGGTATCTCGCTGATTCAGACCGCCGAGGGCGGCCTTGGCCAGACGCACAGCCTGCTGCAGCGCATGCGTGAATTGTCCGTGCAAAGCGCCAGTGACACCAACACCGCCGTAGAACGTTCCAGTCTGCAACTCGAATTTGACCAGTTGAACGACGAAATCAACGACGTCGCCAACAACACCAAATTCAACGGCATGAATCTGCTCAACGTCGGCGGCGGCACGAACTTCACCGCGGTCACGACATTGACAGCCGGAATCGGCAATGGCGTGATTCAAGGGAGCTTAGGTGGCGTGATCCCGACGGATATTAACGCCAACAGCGTGGTGGGCAACAACGCGCAATGGATTGTCGACATTACCAACAACGGCTCATTTACTGATGGCGGCGCTGGCGACATGCAATTCAACGACACATTTATTACCTATTCTTCTTCATTTCTTAATTCTTTTGCTGGCGATATAGTCTTACATGCAGCAGACAACTTTTCACTGACCATCAATGACCAATCAACACCTGACATGTTGGCTGCTTGCCTCGCAAACGGCTTCAATCAATTAAATGCCAATTATGGCGAGTTTTCCCCGGTTAACGATTTCAGCTTCAGTGCAACCGGCAATCAGCTGATCATTACTGCCTTGAATGCCAGCGCAGAATACGATGCCGAGGGCGTAACGATTACACCCTATTCTTTTGGCCTGACAACAGCCAGCCTCACCGAGCCCACGTCGCTTTACGTCGCGGAACAACGTGGCGATTATTCGTTTACCATCGACAAAGCCATTGAGGCGGTCGGCACCGAACTGAACATTGGCGGTGAAATTTTTACCGCCGTGGCCTCAGGCGCGACGGGCAATCAATTCAACGTCGGTACCGATGCCAACGCCCAGGCGCAAAGTCTGGTGGATGCCATCAACGCCAACAACAACCTCAATACCCGTTTTACCGCGAGCGCGGTCGGCGGTACAATCAGCCTGATCGAAAACGCCGGCCAGGCCACGGGAAGCGATTTGACCACGGTGACATTGTCGAACAATACGGCAGTGCCGGGCGAGTACACCTTTGATCTGAGCTCGTCAGTGCCGGTTGGTGGTCAATACACCATCGACGGCGTTGACATCACCGTGACGGCGGACGTAGGTGACGCCGGTCTTGCCGATGGCACGACCGTTCTTTACAACGGAGATACGGATGCACAGGCCGCCAATCTCAGCGCTGCGATCAACCAAAATGCCTTGCTGACGCCTCGTTACGATACCACCGCCAGCGGGAGTACGATAACCCTGAACCAAAACATTTCCAGCAGCATGGGGACCCCGATTGTGTCCGCCAGCAGTAGCGAAACCGACGGCTTTGCCATCAACCTGCAGGTTGGCGCCAACACGGGTGATGACCTTGAGTTGACAATCGGCAGCATGACCGGCACGGCGATCGGTGTGGAAACCCTGAATATTTCCACCCGAAACGGTGCCAGCGCCGCCATTACCGCGATTGATACAGCGGTCAACACCGTTTCCAGTGAGCGATCCAAAATGGGTGCCTTGCAGAACAGGCTGAGCCACAAAGTCAGTAGCCTGGGCACGACCAGCGAAAACCTGACGGCCGCCGAATCGCGCATCCGCGACGTCGATATGGCGCACGAAATGATGACCTATACCAAAAACAACATCCTCGTCCAGGCGGCCACCGCCATGATGGCACAGGCCAATCAGGCCCCGCAGGCCGTGCTGCAATTGCTGCAGTAAAATTCGGCTACGCCGAATTTTACAACGAACAGGTAATAGCTAACAGGTAACAGCTACGGAATGAATATCCCTTAAATTGATCAAAACCAAAAAGAGATCGCGTGCGATCTCTTTTTGGTTACATATCGCTTTATGCTTTATGTGGAGATAAATTCATGTTGCAATTCTCATTCCGCCGTTGTTCGTTGTTCGTTTTTAGCTTTTAGCTTTTCGTTGTTCGTTGTTCGTTTTTAGCTGAAAAGGCGGCCGCAGCCGCCTTTTCATATCGTTTATTTGCTCGGTTCTTTTGGTACGATAGATTCGATGGTTACGATCGCTGGCTTGGCCGTGGTTTTTGTCGTTGATTTTTTCTTTTTGACTTCTCGTTTGCGCGGACTTTTGTCGCCCATATTCAGACCCTCCTTATACCATGTCGCCTGGCATGTTCAGTACTTTCATTATACCAGAATCAGGTCATTTCGACATACTCATCGTACAGACGGTCGAGCTCGGCCAAAACGTCGGAATAGCGGTGATAGGTTGCGGGGTCGGTGTCGCCGGTAAATCCGGCTTCCAGCAGGGCCTTTTCGCTTTCCAGGTCAGCGATTGACTTTTCAACCTGTCGCAAACGGTCTTTGCGTTGGGCGGTTTCGCGGCGCTCCTGGGCGCGGTTGGCGGTCGGGGTGGGTTCGGTTTTGCCGGGTGATGGCTGCGTTTGTTGAGCTGACGCGTTTTCAGCCTTACGAACGGCCTGGCGATAGGCGGTGAAATTGTCATAGGGCAGGACGCGGTCGCCAACAAAGCCGAGGACCTGCTGCGTGCAGCGTTCGATGAAGTAACGATCGTGGCTGACGGCCAGGATAGCGCCGGGGAAATCGACCAGGGCTTGCTCAAGGATTTCACGCGACTGGATGTCAAGGTGGTTGGTTGGTTCGTCGAGAAATAAGAGGTCGGGCCGCTCGAGCAGCAGGCAGGCCAGGTAGAGACGCGAGCGTTCGCCGCCGCTTAGGACGCGGATCGACTTGAAAACGTCAACGTCGCGGAAGCCATAGCGAGCGAGCAGGTTGCGGCCCTGGCCTTCGTCAAGGTCGGCGCGCTGCATCAGCTCGTCGAGCAACTGACGGTTTTCATCGGCAAAATCAACATGCTGGCCCATGTGGCCGTAAACAACATTGCCGGCCAGCCGGACCTGCCCGGCGAAGTCGTCGACCTTGCCGAGCAGCAGTGACAGCAGGGTGGACTTGCCGCAGCCGTTGGGGCCGCACAGGCAGGTTTTCATACCGCCGCGCAACAAGAACGACACCTCGCGGAACAGCGGCTGGGGGCCGAAGCCGTAGGTCAGGTCGCGGGCGTCGAGCAGGATTTTCTCGGGGTCGCCCTCGGCCAGACCGGGGAGGAAACCGAAGTTGATGCGCTGATTTTGGCGGCGGGCGCGTTCGCGGATATCGTCGAGCTGGCCTGACAATTTGGCGACGACCTTTTCGCGGGCGTGATAGGCCGACATCTTGCGGTGGGACAGCATGGTCTGGGTGACGTCCTTCTGGCGCTCCAGCTCACGGGCCAGCTTTTTCATCTCGCGGCCGCGGGTCAGGTCCTCGGCGGCCTCGATCTCTTTGAAACGCGTGTAATTGCCCGGCCGCACGGTCAGCTTGCCGCCGGCCAGTTCAGCGACGGCGGTGGCTGTGCGGTCGATGAAGGCGCGGTCGTGCGAGATGAGGAGGACGGAGCCCTTAAATTTGCAGAGGTAGTCCTCGAGCCATTCCATCGCCGCGAGGTCCATGTGGTTGGTCGGTTCGTCTAAAAGCAGCAGATCGGGTGATTTGAGCAGCAGCCGCGCCAACGCGACGCGCATGCGTTCGCCGCCTGACAGCGTGGTCAGCGGCCGATCTAAAATGTCGCCGGACAAACCCAATCCGGCCAGCGCTTCCTGCATGCGATGGGTAAAATCATATCCGCCCAACGCCTCGTAGCGGGCCGTGAGCTTGGTGTAGCGCTCGAGGTCGTCGCGGTGTCCGGCCGTCATGCTGGCTTCGAGGTCGCGCAACTGATCCTCCAGCTGCTGCAGCTCGTGGCTGACCAGCGCGGTCTCGGCCAGTTCGCCGGCATCCTCAAAATGCTGCGACAGGTAGCCCGGCACGACATTGTTGGGCAGGATGATCGAGCCCTGATCGGGCTTTTCCGTGCCGGTGATCAGGCGCAAAAGCGTCGTTTTGCCAGCCCCGTTATTGCCGATCAGCGCCAGCCGCTCGCCGCGATCCATCGCCAACGAGACCTGGTCGAGCACGACCCGGCCAAAGTAGGATTTGCTGACGGCGCTGATGGTGAGCAGGCTCACGGATGACCTCCCGGAAACGGTGAAAATACGATGTTCAGTATAGCATATGGGCGGCGAATTGGACAGGCGGGGGGAGGGCGCGATCTATAGTGCGGAATTTCGACTTTTCGTAGTTAGCGGCAAAGATGTGACGTCACATCTTTGCCGCTAACTTGAAAAAACCGCATTTCAACACCAATAGGTGCGCTCCCGACCCCAATCTCGCTAAAAACGTGAAGAAAAAGGCGGCAGAACGGGATTGCCCGAATTGCCGCTCAAGAGTATTCTATTAGTAGTGAAACGGGGTGAAGCACAAATGAACAACCGTACGGTCGAGATCCTGGACACCACGCTGCGCGATGGCGCACAGGCCGAAGGCGTGTCGTTTTCGGTCAACGATAAGTTTCAGATTTTGGATTCGCTGGTTTCCATTGGTATTCAATACATTGAGGCGGGCAATCCCGGCTCCAATCCCAAGGACCGCGAATTTTTCAGCAAGGTCGCCGATCGCCGCAGCAAAATGGGCGGCAGCGTGCTGGCCGCTTTTGGCAGCACCAAACGCAAGGGCACCAAGGTAGCCGAGGACGAGGGCATCATCAACCTGCTGTCGGCCCAAACGCCGACCGTTGTCATATTTGGCAAGGCCTGGGACGTGGAAGTGCGCGAAAATCTGGGCTGCACGCTCAAGGAAAACCTGGCTATGATCACCGAAAGCGTCGCCTACCTCAAAGCCCAGGGCCGCGAGGTCATTTTCGATGCCGAACACTATTTTGAAGCCGCCCACGCCAACACCGAATACGCGCTCAAATGCCTCCAAGCTGCCGCCACCGGCGGGGCCGTTGTGGTCTGCCTGTGCGACACCAACGGCGCGACGTTGCCCGAAGAGATCGCCAGTCGCACCGCCGAGGCGGTCGCCACCCTGCCCGGCACCAAGATCGGCATCCACTGCCACAACGACAGCGGCCTGGCCGTGGCCAACTCACTGGCCGCCGTCAACGCCGGCGCGTCCCATGTGCAGGGCACCTTCAACGGTATCGGCGAGCGCTGCGGTAACGCCAACCTGTCGACGATCATCGCCAACCTCCAGCTCAAATACGGCATCGACTGCATTCCAGCCGACCGCGTTGAGCTGCTGACCGCCGTCGCCCGCCGCATGGCCGAGATCACCAACATCGTGCTGCCCAACGGCGAACCCTTCGTCGGCCTTTCCGCCTTTTCGCACAAGGCCGGCATGCACATTGACGGTGTCAAGAAAAACCCCAAGACCTTCGAACACGTTACCCCGGAATCGGTCGGCAACAACCGCCGCTTCCTGATTTCCGAGATTTCCGGACGTTCGGGCGTGATGGACATCATCCGCAAAATCAAGCCCGATCTTGCCAAAAACGCCCCCGAGGTCAGCCGCGTCCTGCACAAGCTCAAGGACATGGAACACCAGGGTTACCACTTCGAAGGTGCCGAAGCCTCGCAGGAACTCCTGGTTTGCAAGGAGCTGGGCCTCTACAAGCCCTTCTTCAACCTCGAGAAAATGCGCATCAGCAGCGAACAGCCCAGATCCGGCCCCAACAGCGCTTACACCTACATCAAAATCCAGGTTGAAGGCGTCGACGAAGTCACCGCCGCCGAGGGCGAAGGCCCGGTCAATGCCATGGACCTGGCGCTGAAAAAGGCCATGAACGTCTTCTACCCCGAACTGACCCAGGTCCGGCTGACCGACTTCAAGGTCCGCGTCCTCAATGCCGAAGCCACGGCTTCACAAGTACGAACCCTGATCGAATCAACCGACGGCCGCGTCGTCTGGAACACCATTGGTGTGTCCACCGACATTTTGGAAGCGTCCTATCTCGCCCTGGTTGATTCGTTGGAGTATAAATTAATGCGCAGACAATTAGGTTGGGAGGAATAAACCTATGGCCATGACCATGACGCAAAAAATTCTGGCGGCTCATGCCGGCTTACCCGAGGTTAAAGTTGGACAGCTGATCGAAGCCAAACTGGACCTTTGCTTGGGCAACGACGTGACGATTCCGCCGGCGCTCGATGTTTTCAAGACCACAGGCGTCGACAATGTCTTTGACAAGACCAAGATCGTTTTTGTACCGGACCATTTCACCCCGAACAAGGACATCAAATCCGCTGAAAACTGTGCCAGAATCCGCCGTTTCTCGCGGGCGCAGGATCTGCCCTACTACTACGAACAGGGTGAAGAGGGCATGGGCGTCGAGCACGTCATTCTGCCCGAAAACGGCCTGGTCGCGCCCGGCGATGCCATCATCGGCGCCGACTCGCATACCTGCACCTACGGCGCGCTCGGCGCCTTCGCGACCGGCGTCGGCAGCACCGACCTGGCCTGCGCCATGGCCACCGGCCAGACCTGGTTCCGCGTGCCGGCCGCCATCAACTTTGTCCTCAAAGGCAAATTTCAGCCCGACGTCACCGGCAAGGATCTCATCCTGCACCTGATTGGCATGATCAGCGTCGACGGCGCCCTCTACGAGTCGATGGAATTCACCGGCCCCGGCGTCGCCAACATCACCATGGCCGAGCGCCTGACCATCTGCAACATGGCCATTGAGGCCGGTGCCAAAAACGGCATCTTCCCGGTCGACGAGCAAACCATTGCCTACATTCAGCGCTTTGCCGGCGAACGCTACGAAAAGGGCCAGTACAAGGTTTTTGCCGCCGATGCCGACGCCGAATACGTGCGCACGATCGAGGTCGATCTCGCCACCATCCCGCTGACCGTGTCCTTCCCGCATCTGCCCGACAACACCCGTGTCATGGGCACCTTCGGTGAGATCCCGATCGACCAGGTCGTCATCGGCTCCTGCACCAACGGCCGCCTCGAGGACATGCGTCTGGCTGCTGAATACCTCAAGGGCCGCAAGGTTAAAAAAGGCCTGCGCCTGATCATCCTGCCCGGCTCGCAGCGCGTCTGGAAAGAAAGCATGAAGGAGGGCCTGTTTGAGGTCTTCGTTGATGCCGGCGCCGTTGTCAGCGCCCCGACCTGCGGACCCTGCCTGGGCGGCCACATGGGCATCCTGGCCAAGGGCGAGCGCTGCGTCTCGACCACCAACAGGAATTTCGTCGGCCGCATGGGTCACCCCGAGTCCGAGGTTTACCTGGCCGGCGTCGCCGTCGCCTGTGCCTCGGCCGTCAAGGGCTACATCGCCGGTCCGTCCGAGTTGGAATAAGGAGGAAGCAAAGTTATGAATGCCAAAGGAAAAGTTTTTAAATACGGCGCCAATGTCGACACCGACGTCATCATCCCGGCCCGTTACCTCAATACGTCCGACCCGGACGAACTGGCCAGCCACTGCATGGAGGACATCGACGCCACCTTTGTCGGCCGCGTCAAAAAGGGTGACATCATCGTTTCCGGCCCCAACTTCGGTTGCGGCTCCTCGCGCGAGCACGCTCCGATCGCCATCAAGGCCAGCGGTGTCAGCTGCGTCATCGCCCCCAGCTTTGCCCGTATTTTCTACCGCAACGCCATCAACATGGGCCTGCCGATCTTGGAATGCCCCGAGGCCTGTGCCGCTGTCAACGATGGCGACGAACTGGCGGTCGATTTCGACACCGGCGTCATCCAGGATCTGACCACCGGTAAAAGTTTCCAGGCCGAGCCCTTCCCAGAATTCATCAAAAAGATCATCGCCGCCGACGGTCTGGTCGGGTATATCAACGAACAGCGAAAAGCGAACAGGTAACAGGTAACAGGTAACAGGTAACAACGAACAGGTAACAGGTAACAGGTAACAGCGAACAGGTAACAGGTAACAGCTAACAGGTAACAGGTAACAATGAACAGTTGAGGAGTACCAAATATGGCAAAGTATAAGATTGCGGTCATTCCCGGTGACGGGATAGGCCCTGAAGTGACCAACGGCAACCGGCTCGTGCTCGAGGCCGTCGCCAAAATATTTCAACATGAATTTCGATTCGAAGAGCTGCTGGCCGGCGGTATTGCCATCGACGCCACCGGCATCCCGCTGCCCCCGGCCACCGTCGCCGCCTGCAAAAACAGCGACGCCGTGCTGCTCGGCGCCGTCGGCGGACCCAAGTGGGACACGCTGCCCGGCCATTTACGCCCGGAAAAGGCCCTGCTCGGCCTGCGTTCGGAGCTGGGCCTCTACGCCAACCTGCGTCCGGCTGTCCTCTACCCATCGCTGGCCTCGGCCTGCCCGCTGCATCCCTCGATCTCGGCCAACGGCATTGATATTCTCTTTGTCCGCGAGCTGACCGGCGGCATGTATTTCGGCGATCACGGCCGCCGCGACGGCGCTTACGGCCCCGAAGCCTTCGACACCGAATGCTACAGCGTCATGGAGGTCGAGCGCATTGCGCGCGTCGGCTTCGAACTGGCCCGCACCCGTGGCAAAAAACTGACCAGCGTTGACAAGGCCAACGTGCTCGAAAGCTCCCGCCTATGGCGCGAAACCGTGATCAAGGTCGCCGCCGACTACCCCGATGTCCAGCTCGATCACCTTTATGTCGACAACGCCTCGATGCAGCTGATCATGCGCCCCAGCACCTTCGATGTCGTCGTCACCAGCAACATGTTTGGCGACATCCTCTCGGACGAAGCCTCGCAAATCACCGGCTCGATCGGCATGCTGCCCTCAGCCTCGCTCGGCAAACCCGGCACCCCGGGCATGTACGAGCCGATTCATGGCTCGGCTCCCGACATTGCCGGTCAGGACAAGGCCAATCCACTGGCGACAATTTTGTCGGGCGCCATGATGCTGCGCACCTCGCTCGGCCTTGAGGCCGAAGCCGCCGCCGTCGAGCAAGCTGTAGCCAGCGTACTTGACGCAGGCTACCGTACGGGTGATATACTCGATAAAACAGCGACAGACAAGACCTACAAGCTGGTGGGCTGCAAAGCCATGAGTGATCTGGTGGTTGCCGCTTTACTGAAAGGATGAACAGACCATGAGAAGTGATGCCCTGAAGAAATCGTCGGTTCGCGCCTCGCACCGCTCCCTGCTGTATGCCCTCGGCATGACCGAAGAAGAAATGAAGCGGCCGTTTATTGGGGTCGTCAACTCGTTCAATGAAATCGTCCCCGGCCATGTTCACCTTCGCGGCCTGACCGACGCGGTCAAGGAAGGCATTCGCAACGCCGGCGGCGTGCCCTTTGAATTCCCGGCCATCGCCATTTGTGACGGCCTGGCCATGAACCACGCCGGCATGAAGTATTCGCTGGTCAGCCGCGACATCATCGCCGACAGCTGCGAAGTCATGCTGATGGCTCACGCTTTCGACGCTGTCGTCTTCATCCCCAGCTGCGACAAGGTCGTGCCCGGCATGCTGATGGCGGCCGCCCGCATGAACCTGCCCAGCATCTTTGTCAGCGGTGGCCCCATGCTGCCCGGCAATTTCAAAGGCCAACGCATTGGCCTCAGCAACCTCTTTGAGGCCGCTGGTGCCCACGCGGCCGGCAAGATGAGCGACGAAGACCTGACCTGCATGGAAAAATCAGCCTGCCCGACCTGCGGCAGCTGCGCCGGCATGTACACCGCCAACACCATGAACTGCCTGACCGAGGCCATGGGCATGTCCCTGCCCGGCAGCGGCACCATCCCGGCCGTTTACGCCGATCGCACCCGCCTGGCCCGCCACACCGGCGAACAGATCATGAAACTGCTCGACAACGGCCCGACCGCGCTCGAGATCCTGACCCCGGCCGCCATCCGCAACGCGCTGCGCGTCGACATGGCACTGGGCGGTTCGACCAACACCATCCTCCATCTACTGGCCATCGCCCGCGAGGCCGGCTACGAGTTGACCATGGCCGAGATCAGTCAAATCAGCGACACGACACCGCAGCTGTGCAAGCTCAACCCGGCCGGCCCCGATTTCATCACCGACCTCAACGACGTTGGCGGCATCTCGGCCGTCCTGACCGAACTGGCCAAAAAACAGCTCGTCGATACTGCGAACCCCACCGTTGACGGTACCATCGCCACCCGCACTGCCGGCAACCGCGGCGCTGACGGCCATGTCATCCGCTCGATCGCCACGCCCTATGCACCGGACGGCGGACTGGCCGTGCTGACCGGCAACCTCGCCCCCGAAGGCTGCGTCGTCAAAAAAGGTGCCGTGCTGCCCGAAATGATGCAGCACCAGGGTCCAGCCCGCGTTTTCGAAAGCGAAGAGCAGGTTTCCGAGGCCATCTTCGGCCAAAAAATCAAGCCCGGTGACGTTGTCGTCATTCGTTTTGAAGGCCCGCAGGGCGGCCCTGGCATGCGCGAAATGTTGACGCCGACCAGCGCCCTCGCCGGCATGAACCTTGACACCTCAGTCGCCCTGATCACCGACGGTCGTTTCTCGGGGGCCAGCCGCGGCGCCTCGATCGGCCACATCAGTCCCGAAGCCGCTGTTGGCGGCCTGATGGCCTACATTCACGAGGGCGATCAAATTAAAATTGATATCCCGGGCCGTACCCTGGAGTTGCTGGTGCCGGCCGCCGAACTGGCCGCTCGTACCCCCGCCCCGACGCCCGACCGCGGATTGACCGGCGTGCTCAGGCGCTACCAGAAGCAGGTCGCGGCCAGCAGCACGGGCGCGCGCATGATGATTGCCGGCGAGGAGGGTTAAGCATGAATGGTGCAGAAACAGTTATTGATTTTTTGATGAAAAAGGGCGTCAAGAAGGCCTTTGGCTACCCGGGCGGGTCGGTCATTGTCCTCTATGAAGCCATTCACAAATTAGGCTTCCCGCACATCCTGACCCGCCACGAACAGGGCGCGTCCCATGCCGCCGAAGGCTATGCCAAGGTGTCCGGTCAGCCCGGCGTCTGTATTGCCACCTCCGGCCCCGGCGCGACCAATCTGGTCACCGGCTTGGCCGATGCCTACCTCGATTCCGTGCCCGTCTTAGCCATCACCGGCGGCGTCACCCGTGCGGCGACCGGCACTGACGCCTTTCAGGAAGCCGACATCACCGGCATCACAACGCCGATCACCAAATACAACTACCTCGTCATGGACCCTGAAGACCTGCTGCCGATGCTGGAAGAGGCCTGGGTGATGACCACCAAAGGCCGCCCCGGACCGGTGCTGGTCAATATTCCCAAAGACATCCTGGCCATGCAGATCCAGCCCGCTGCGAACGCTCAGGCACCAACCTACATTCGCCACCGCCCGGCCAAGATCAAGGCTGTGGCCATGACCGAAAAGATTTTCGATGCCCTGGCCGCCTGCAAACGCCCGCTGCTGATCGCCGGCGGCGGCTGCGTCATTTCCAAGGGCGGCACCGACGACCTCAAACTGTTTGCTGAAAGCCTTGGTATTCCGGTGGCCACCACCATGATGGGCAAAGGGGCCATTCTTGAGGATCACCCCCTATTTCTCGGTATCGTCGGCATGCACGGCACCCCGCAGGCCAACACGGCGCTGGGCAAATGCGACCTGCTGCTGGCCGTCGGCTGCCGCTTCAGCGACCGCGTCATCGGCAATCCCGAAATGTACAATCGTGTCGGCCGTACGATCATCCATGTCGACATTGATCCGGCTGAAATTGGCAAAAACATCAAAGCCACCCTCGAGGTCGAGGACGATGCTGCTGTGTTTTTCGAAGCCATGCTGACCGCTCGCCCCCAAACCGATTTCGCCGCCAACTGGACCGACTGGCGCGCTATGCTGCAGGCCAAGATCGATCGTTTTCTGGTGCTCAAAAACGCCATGTACCGTGCTGCCTCGCCGATGTTGCCGCAATACGTCGTCCATCAGGTTGCCGAGGCCCTTAAGGGCCACAACCCGATCGTTGTCACCGACGTTGGCCAGCACCAGATGTTCGTCATGCAGCACTATCCGATCGAATCGCCGCGTTCCTTTATTTCGTCCGGCGGTGCCGGCACGATGGGCTTTGGTCTGCCGGCGGCCATCGGCGCCTCGGCTGCCGAGCCCGACCGCACCACGGTCGTCTTTGTCGGCGACGGCGGTTTCCAGATGACCATTCAGGAACTCGGCCTGCTCGACAAACTCAGGCTGCCGGTCAAGATCATCATCATGGACAACGGCTGCCTCGGCATGGTTCGCCAATGGCAGGAGCTGTTCTTCGACAAACACTACAGCCAGACCCTTTTGGACAACAACCCCGATTTTCTAAAGATCGCCGATGCCTACAACATCCCGGCCGGTGAGGCTTGCGACGCCGCGACCCTGACGCAGCAAATCAAGACGGCGCTGGCCACCCAAGGGCCCTACGTCATCAGATGCGTCATCGACCCTGATCAAAACGTTTTCCCGATGATACCGGCCGGCAAGATGCCGCAGGATCTCCTGATGCCAGGCATGGAAGAATGAAAAAACCGGCGAAAGCCGGTTTTTTCGACGAAAGAAAATTCAGGACATTTGCGGTTAGGGTTTATTTTTTGATTTAAAAACCAGCCGCCACAGCAAGCCAACCCCCAGACCGAGTACAGCCGGGATAAATCCATAGATCAGACTGATCCATTCCAGGGCGCCAAAGACGATGAACGGAATAAGCATACCACAAACGCCTGCAAACAGGGGATAAAGCCAAAACAGGGCAGCATGCTTGCGGCTGATGACCATCGAAATAATCAATGAAACAAGGGGCATGACGACGAAAAAGCTCAGGATCCAGTAGGTGATCTCTTCGTGGTCAGGCAGTGTGACGCCGATCAGGGTGATGAGCAGGAAGATGGCTGCTGAGATGCTAAAGCTGAATAGGGAGAGTTTGTTTCCATTTATCATAAATCCTCCAGAAGGTATTTTTTGAATTGTACATCTATTATACCTTGTCCGGTTTGACACCCCAACCCCCAAACACTATAATTCTAATTGCAAGTGTGTTGCAACAAGACCGAATGGGCAGAGGAGGGATCCAATCTGAGCGACATTAATTTAAACGAACCCTGCTGTGAGCATGGCATTCACCCCTGGCATCACTTGCATCTGGATCATGTATCGGTGCGCCGCGGCAGCCAACTGATCATCGACGATGTCAGCTTCAGCCTGACCTGCGGCGAGTTGGTCGCCCTGATCGGCCCCAACGGCGGTGGCAAGAGCACCCTCCTCAAGACCATTCTCGGCGAATGGCGCTATGACGGCAACATCACCTTCACCGATCGCGAGCGAAAAATCCTGCCCCGACCGCGTATTGGCTACATGCCGCAACAACTTGGCTTTGACCGGCAAGCCCCGTTGACCGTCGCCGACCTGCTACTGGCCAATCGCAGCCGCTGGCCGGTTTTTCTCGGTGCGCGCAAAAGCGACCGCCAGGCCGTGCGGGAGCTGCTTGACTTGGTCGACGCGGCGCACCTGATCGACCGTCGACTGGGCGCGTTGTCTGGCGGCGAACTGCAGCGGGTCACGCTGGCTTTTGCGCTCGACCCCATTCCGGACATCCTGCTGCTGGACGAGCCGGTTTCGGCGCTGGATGAAGAGGGCCAGGCGCTCTTTTATCAATTGGTCGGTGACCTGCGTCAGCGCTACGATCTGCTGACCCTGGTTGTTTCGCACGACGTTGAGGTTATCGCTGCATACGCCACGTCGCTGATTATCCTCAATCACTCGATCCGCGCGGCCGGCCCCACGGCCGAGGTGCTGGCCAGCAGGGGAGGTGAGTCGCGATGAACCTCTTGTCCTTTCTCAACTATGACTTTATGAAATACGCGCTACTGGCTTTTTTGATCATATCCCCGTTGTTTGGTATTGCCGGCACGATGGTCATCAACAACAAAATGTCCTACTACTCGGATGCGCTGGGGCACTCGGCGCTGGCCGGCATTGCCATCGGCACCTTGTTTGGCTTGCAGGACCCGCTGATCTCGATGATCGCCTTCAGCGTGCTCTTTGGTCTGGCTTTGTCTACGGTCAAAAACCGCGCCAAATCCTCGACCGATACGATCATCGGCGTTTTCTCGGCTTCGGCTGTCGCGCTGGGCATCGCCCTGCTCTCGCGTCAGGGGGGCTTTGCCAAATACAACAGCTTTCTGGTCGGCAACATTCTGGCCATCCGTCCCAACGATATTCTTATTCTGGCCATTGTTCTGGTCTGCCTGCTGGCCTTCTGGTTGTTTTGCTTCAATCCGCTGCTGCTGCTGAGCGTCAATTCATCGCTGGCGCGCAGCAAGGGCATTCGGGTTCGCCTGCTGGAAAACGCCTTCATGATCCTGATCGCCGTACTGGTCACGGTATCGATCAAACTGGTCGGCATCCTGTTGATCAACGCGCTGCTGATCCTGCCGGCGGCGGCGGCGCGCAATGTGGCGCGCAGTGTCCGCCATTACAGCGTGTTATCGGTTGTATTTGCTCTACTTGCGGGCATGGCCGGTCTTCTGTTATCATTTTATTTAGACGTTGCAACCGGCGCGGCCATCGTGCTTTGCAGTGCCGCGATTTTTGCAGCGACTTGGCTGCTGGGGCAGCGCAAGCAATCGTCTTAAAGAGCGCAGGAGGATTTGCATCATGCTACATAGACTATTTGACTACCAGATCGCCCTGCTCAAAAGCGGAATCGACCTGAAATTCCAGCGCAAAGGGATGATCCTTCTCTTGGGCTTTTTCTTCAGCGTGGTGGTCGGTACCCAAACCATGCTTTATTTGACGATTGGCCTGGTCAGCGCCTTCATTATTTATCGGGTGATAAATAGCGAACGCCACGATGCCCTGCCGCCGGCATCGGATCATTTTTACGTGGGCAACCTGATGCTGCTGGCGATGCTGACGCCGGTGCTTTGTTATCTTTTGTACGCGATTTTGTCGTGGGCCTTGATCCTCTTGTTCTTCGTGATTATGGCAGCGATTTTACCCAGCAATCCGCCGCAGGACGTCATCAAATTGACAACGGCCATTACGCCCAACTGGCAGGACGTGATCTTCTGGATCCTGCTGATGCTAATCATCATGATGCTGCTGACCCTGTTCAGCCTGGCCCGCAGCAAAAAAATCCAGAGCGTCGGCTATTCGCTGATGATCATCATCAGCCTGGGCCTTTTTCTCCTGCTGCGCATTAACACGCTGATTCAGCTGAGTGCCTGGGACAAATATTTTGAATTCAACGATGTGCTGTCGACCTTTCATCTGATGCCGGCCGCCGATGCAATCTTGTTGATCATGGCGCTGGTTCTGGTTGTGTTGATTCCGCTGGCCTATATTATTGGACTGGGACTCTATCGCCGGCGTCAGCGGCTGAAAATCGAGGCGCCGATGGAGAAGGAAACCGAGATTTAACAAAAATGGAGGCACCAAATGTCAGATGAAACAGAGGGTATCGAAAAATCAATCAACCCAATAGAATTTGATCTTACCTATACGAAAAATGATTATTGCCAAGCCTGGGTTCAAATTTTAAATCGTGTAAACTTATATTGGATTTATTATATTATTTTTCTAGTTGCACTGGTCGTGTCCTTTTATCTATGGATTACGAGCGATTTCGCAAATCTGAACGGAATAAATACATTATCGATATTATTTATTGTTGCCCTTCTGTTGTATTACCAGTATATTTTGCCGGCCAACAGATATGACAAACACAAAGCCTATTTTCAAAAAGAACGAACTGCGGTTTTCGATACCAATTATATTGTAATTAAGACTGAAACTGGCGAAACTAAATTTCTATGGACCTCATTTCGATCTGTTTTAGTATTCAAGTCATCGTATAGCTTTTTAACTAAGGAAAAACAACAGATACTCATTCCGTGCCGCATTTTGGCAAAGACCGACTACGAAGAACGATTGCTGGCCTTATTAAAACAAAAAGCAGATGAAAAACTATTTATTTTGAAATTCTACATCGATTGATGTATTGCACATTATATTCGATCTCCTTTGACTAATTGAAATATTGCAAAACGTACGAAATAAGCAATATATATCGTACGAATAATGCCTGGCCACATATTTCTCTCGCTATTCCACTCAGGATGCGGTATATTGATTGTTACCACGACTGACTATCGGTCAGTCAATCCGGAAAACAGGTGACAATCATGGGTTTTATCCAATTGAAAAATGTCCAGAAGCACTACAAAATGGGCGAGATCATCATCAACGCTGTCGATGATGTCAGCTTTGAAATAAACAAGGGCGAATTCGCAGTCGTCGTTGGTGCATCTGGTGCTGGCAAAACGACCGTGCTCAACATTCTGGGCGGCATGGATGGCCTGGACGGCGGCAGCATTGTCGTTGACGGCAAGGACATCAGCAGTTACAGTCGCAAAATGCTGACCGAGTATCGCCGCTTTGACATCGGTTTTGTTTTTCAGTTTTACAATCTGGTCCAAAATCTGACCGCCCGCGAAAACATCGAGCTGGCGTCGCAGATCAGCCGCGATCCGCTCGATGTCGACGTCGTGCTCGAACAGGTCGGTCTGACCGACCGCAAGGACAATTTTCCGTCGCAGCTGTCGGGCGGTGAACAGCAGCGGGTGGCTATTGCGCGCGCGCTGGCCAAAAATCCTAAATTGCTGCTGTGTGACGAACCGACCGGCGCGCTGGATTATCAGACCGGCAAGTCGATTTTGAAATTGCTGCAGGACACCTGCGTCAGCACCGGCATGACGGTGGTCATGATCACGCACAACACGGCGCTGATCTCGATGGCCAACAAGGTCATCCGCATGAAAAATGGCAAGGTCACCGAAATTATCATCAACAAAAACCCCATGCCGGTCGAAAGGATTGAATGGTAATGAACCAGAAATCCTTCCGCAAGGACCTTTTTCGCTCGATTTTCAAATCCAAGGCTCGCTTCTTATCGATCATGGCCATCATTGCCATGGGCGTCGGTTTTTTTGCCGGCATCAAGGCCACCGAGCCGGACATGATTCTGTCGGCCGATCAATACTACCAGCAGCACAATCTTTCGGATTTTCACATCATCTCGCCGCTGGGCTTTAGGGATGAGGACATCGCGGCGGTGCAGGCGATTGACGGAATCGAGCAAGTCCAGACCGGTTATGCCAAGGACTATTTTACAACGACCACAACCGGAACCGAATACACCACAAGGTTTTTCAGTTACGATCGGAATGATGCCGGACAGACGATGATCAACCAGCCAGCGCTGATTGATGGGCGATTGCCGGAAAAGTCTGGTGAGATCGTCATCGAGCAAGGCAAGCTGATCACCGAAAAAATCCCGCTTGGCAGTCGGATCACCGTTTCGCTCCCAGCCGACGAACAGGTCGGAGACACGCTCAAGACTGCCGTTTTCACGGTGGTCGGCCATGCTGATTCGCCGCTCTATATCAGCTTTGAACGCGGCCAGTCCAATATCGGCGATGGCTCGATCAATTTATTTGCCTATATCATCGAGACTGATTTTACGATGGAAAAGATCACGGACCTTTACATTCGGACCACCGAATCATCCCAACTGATGGCTTATTCAGACGCCTACGCTGCTTCGATCCAGCCGATCCAGGACGTATTGGACACGTTGGGCGAGCAGACCATTGCGCTGCAAACCCAGGATTTGCGGACGGAACTGGACGATAACAAGACTGAGTTACAGGACAGCAAAACCACCGCCGAAACCGAACTGGCTGACGGTGCGCAAAAACTGGCTGATGCGGCGCAAGCCATCCGCGACGGCGAACAGGAGCTCCTGGATCAGGACGCCCTGTACAACCAACAGCTGGCCGATCAGCGAGCTTTGCTGGATCAGGGCCTGGCCGGCGTTGCGCAGGGCAATGCGCAATATGCTGTCAACCTTGCCCTTTGGCAGCAAGGCGTGGCTGATTATGAGGACGGCGTGATCCAATCGGATGCCGCCAAAGTCGCACTCGACCAGTCGCTTATCCAACTTGGTCAGTTGCAGGGTGCCATTGACGGCCTGACCGCGCTGCGCGCGACACTACCGGCTGACTCGCTGGTCATGACGGACACCGAGCTGGCGCTGTTCATCGCCAACGTTGACGTGTTCGCACCTGATTTGGCCGATGTGCTGACGCTGACCTGCCACGCCGACGATCCGGCGTTGCTGGCCACCCTGACCGGCACGATCGGTCCGGCGATCGCCCAAATGGCGGCAGACAAGGCGCTTGGCCAGGCCGCCTACGATGCGGGGATGACGCAATACCAGGTGGGAGAAGTTCAATTGGCCGCAGCAAAGGCAGAATTGGACGCCAGCGAGTTGCAGCTCGATCAAGCGCGCATTCAGCTGGACCAAAGTGCCATTGACCTGGCTGCCGGCGAAGCCGCGCTGACCCAGGGTGAAAAGGTCCTGCGGCACAAACTGGCCGACGCTCGCCGCAAACTGGCCGACGCCAAGGTCGAACTGGCCGACGGCCAGGCCGAGTACGAGATGCAAAAGGCTGACGCCCTCAAGGAAATTGCCGATGCCGAGGTCAAGATCCAGGATGCCGAGCTTGCCCTTTTGGAGATTCCCGATCACTGGTTTGTGTTGAACCGCGACAGCAATCCCGGCTACGCCGGCTACGGTGATGACGCCAATCGCATCGGGGCCGTCGCCCAGGTTTTCCCGCTGTTTTTCTTTTTGGTCGCCGCGCTGGTCTGTCTAACCACCATGACGCGCATGGTCGAGGAGGAACGCACCCAGATCGGCACCTTGAAGGCCCTGGGCTACGGGACGCTGACCATCTCATCCAAGTATCTCGTTTACTCGCTGCTGGCCAGCGTCAGCGGCTCGGTCATCGGCCTGCTGGTCGGATTCCAGCTGTTTCCGGGCGTAATCATGAAAACCTATGCCATGATGTACCGTATCCCCGTACAGCTGACACCTTTCAATCTCGAATTCGCCACAATCGCCGTCCTGATCGCCGTCGTGACCACCACGGCCGCCGCGCTGCTGGCCACGCTGCAAGAGTTGCGGGCGGTGCCGGCGGTGCTGATGCAGGTCAAAGCCCCCAAGCCCGGCAAGCGTATTTTCCTCGAACGCATCAAGCCAATTTGGAAACGCCTGACCTTCACCCACAAGGTGACCGCCCGCAACATTTTCCGCTACAAGGCCCGCCTGCTGATGACCGTCATCGGCATCGCCGGATGTACGTCGTTGCTATTAACCGGTTTCGGGCTGCGCGACTCGGTCAATGCCATCATGGAAAAGCAGTTCAGCGAAATTTTTGTCTATGACGGCCTGATTGCTCTGGACACCGACAAAACCACTTCCGGCAGTGATCTGGCCGCCATCCTCGAACAGCCGGAAGTCACGGCGACGATGGATGCCCACAACGAAACCGTGACGGCTGTGGCGACTGGTGGCCGCGAGTATGAGATCAATTTGCTGGTGCCGGATGCATCGGCTAACCTGACCGAATTCTATGACCTGCACAACCGGCTGACCAAAGCCAGGATTACGCTGCCTGCCGAAGGTGCCGTCGTCACGGAAAAACTGACCGAGCTACTCGGCATCGGCGTCGGCGATCTCATCACCTTTCGCGATGCCGACAACCGCACCTACCAGGTCAAAGTCGCCAGCATCGCCGAAAACTACCTGACCCATTACATCTACCTATCACCGGCGGCCTTCACCGCCGCCACCTTACGCACCCCGCAGGCCAATACCGTGGTTTTCAATCTGGCTGACCCCACTGCGCTGGATAGCAAAGCCTTCAAAGAGGACCTGCTCAGCAACGAGCAAGTGCTGGTGGTCATGCTGACGCAAAATCTGGCCACCGACTTCAACAAAATGATCAGCAGCCTCAACTACGTGGTGCTCGTCCTGATCTTATCGGCCGGCGCGTTGGCCTTTGTTGTGCTCTACAACCTGACCAACATCAACATCACCGAGCGCATCCGCGAGATCGCCACCATCAAAGTGCTGGGATTCCGCGACCGCGAGGTGTCGGCCTATGTTTACCGCGAAAACATGATCCTGACCTTCATCGGCACGGCGGCCGGGCTGGTGCTGGGCTTTTTCATGCACAAGTTTGTCATGGGCACCATGGAAATCGACACCATGATGTTCGGCAAAGATGTCAACTGGACCAGCTACATTTTTTCGGTTGTCCTGACGGTGTCCTTTTCGGTCATCGTCAACATCTTCATGTATTACCATTTGCGTAAAATCAACATGGTCGAGTCCCTGAAATCGATCGAGTAGGAGGGCGTATGCGAATCAGCAAAAACCCCGAAGTCCGTCGCCAGGAAATCATCGACATGGCCCGCGATCTTTTTGCAGCGCAGGGGGTCGGCAAGACCTCAATGACCGAAATCGCGCAGATGGCGGGCATTGCCAAAGGCCTGATCTATTATTATTTTCCCTCCAAAGAAAAATTGGTTGACGCGGTGGTCGAACAGATCGTCATGGGCTTCGATCAGGCCCTGGACGGCATCGTTCATCAAATCGATCTCGATTTTTTCGGCAAACTGACCGGCATCCTGGCGATCTATTTTGCCATGTTCGAGAACACCCCGCTCCTGATGCAGCTGACCCCTGCCGATGCCAGTGTGCTGATCCTGCTGCGCGATCGCATGTCAGCATCGGCCTTCGGCCATGCGCGGACGTTGCTGCAGGCTGGCATCGCGCAAAAGCTGATCACGATTGAATATCCTGAATACACGCTGAAAATGCTGATTACTGGTCTGGGTGATCTCTTTCTTGAGGGCATCCGCGACCCGCGCATTCACACCACCCTGATCGAACAGGCCATCGGCTTGCCCAAAGGACGGCTGTGTTTCGATTGAAACCGATCAACGGCCGTTTTTGCCCTTGAGGTAAAGAATGGCCAATTGGGTGCGGTCGCGCAGGCCCAATTTGTCGAGAATGACGGTCAGGTTGTTGCGTACGGTGCCCTCGCTGACGTGCAGGCGGGTGGCGATCTCCTTGTTGTTCAGCCCCTCGGCGACCAACTCGATGATTTCAACTTCCTTGCTGCGAATATCAAACCGGGAAAAATCCGGTTCGCCGCCACCGGCGATCAGAGACGGAATTTTGGCCATGATGTTTTCGCCGAAAACATTTTGACCAGCCTGAATGGCCTTGAGGGCCGGCACAATGCTCTCGAAATGTTGTTTGAGGATGTAACCGCGCGCGCCCATGCGCAGGGCTTTGATGATGTAGTCGTCATCGGCAAAAGTGGTCAGAAACAGCACCTGCGCCTGCGCGTGGCGGGCGAGGATGGTTTCACCGGCATCCAGGCCGCTCATCGGCTGCATGCGGATGTCCATCAGCACGATGTCGGGTAGCAACTGGTCGTAGAGCCGGATCGCCGCCTGCCCGTCGCTGCCGGTGCCGATGACGGCAAAATCGCTATCGGCCTCGACAATGGTCTTCAAGGAGGACACAACCAGGGGGTCGTCATCGATCAGCAAAATCTTGATCATGCTTGCGCTTGCTCCATTCTGTCTGTTTTGGGGACGGTGATAAAAATGACGAAACCGACGGTGCTGCTGATGTTGAGCAGGCCGCCGAGGCTGGCGACGCGCTCGGCGATGCTTTTAAGACCAATGCCCTCATCATTTCGCGACAGCTTAGACTTGGCGGCGCCGATGCCGTTGTCGCGGATGATCAGCTGGTAAAAGCCGGGGTGTTCGCGCAGGACGACGACCGCTGAGGTGGCCTGTGAATGATGGATGATGTTGGCCAGCGCTTCGCGGATGATGGCCAAAAAAGCGTACTTGGTCTTGATGTCAGGGCTGTGCTCGACATCGAATTCGAGCTTGAGTGGGCAGAAGTCGAAGCCGTCGGTCAGCGCGCGCACCTCGGCGTTGAGATCAATCGATTGATCGTGCAGATCGTGCAAGCTTGTGCGAATGCTGTCCATGCCCTCGGTCAGGGTGTCTTTAAGGGTGTGTAAGCTCTGCCGCGTCGGCTCCTCGTGGCTGGAGGCGATCATCGCCCCGGTCACCAGAATCGCCCGTGTCAGCAGGTGGCCGACATTGTCATGAATCTCGCGAGCGATGCGATTGCGCTCGTTGAGCGTGGCCAGATTGACCTCGTAATCCTGCCGCTCCAGCAGTTCGCGGTTTTTTGACTCCAGCTGCAGCAGCGTTTCGCGGGCTGAGTCCCGCACCGAAGCCGACTCCAGCTTGAGACGCTGCAGCGATTGTGAGCGAACCTTCATAAACCACACCAGCAGGATAATCAGCGCAATTTGGATGAACAGATAGGACACACTGCTGAGTCCGTAGAAGATCAGCGGGATCAAGGCCAGCGCAGCGGCTGGTGCCGCTCGTTGACCAAATAAATCAAAGCAGAGCAGCGGCAGGAAATAGACGAACTGGACATCGACCAGGCTGGCGACAATCATCGTCGCGAGAATACCCACCCGAACCCAGTTGCGGTCGAAGTAAGTATTGAGGGCACTGGCTGTGATGCTGGCGATGACCGGCACGACAACGTACAGCCCATGAGCGTCGGGAATGTAAAAGGTCAGGCAAACGATGAAGATGATGGTTTTGTCCAGCAGCTGACTCATGGTCGGCCTCCTTCAACTCAGATAATGACAGTTTATCATATTCGACGAAAGACGAAAGATGAAAGATGAAAGACGAAAGATGAAAGACGAAAGATGAAAGATGAAAGATGGTGGAATGATAATCCTTTCATTTCTCATCCGACTCATCACCATTTAGCACAAGCGTTGGCAAGCTCAAATTTTTATCAGAAACATCTCAAATTTCGTATTTATCATATAGCCTGAATGTTCTATCTCAAATAAAATACAGAATGCACAGGATATCACAAAGGCGGTACACCTTCTTGATGAGGAGGTGATGCTTGATGGAATATTTAGTCGCGTTGTACCTGATCATCTTGATCAGTACAGTTCTGCTGAATAGATCAAAAAAGCAATAACCGCCGAGTAGCAGCTCGACGGTTACTTAGGTAAACTAAGAAACTATTCCGGATATCGCTCGACGTGATATCCTGTGTTTATTATAAACCTGCAGTATCAAAAATGCAACAAGGAATGATAATCTTTCACCTTTCACCCTTCACCTTTCATCCGACTCATTACCATGACAAATGTCATGCTGTGTCCCAAAATTCACGCGAAAATCAGGAGGATGCTCACTGTTTGTCTGCGCATGGGTTTGGCAGAATAAGGCCATAAGCAATGGATAAGCAAACAAGGAGGACTTCCCATGATCGTGAAAGTGAACAATCTCGTCAAACGTTACGGCGACCTGATCGCCCTCGACCATTTTAACCTAGAAGTCGAACAGGGTGAAATCTTCGGCCTCTTGGGGCCCAATGGTTCGGGCAAAACCACCGCCATCAACTGCATGCTAGCCCTTTTGAAGTTCAGCAAGGGCGAGATCGAGCTGTTTGGCAAGACCATGTCGCCGGAGGCCTACGACCTTAAACGCGACATCGGCATCGTCATGCAAAACGTCGCCGTTTTCGACGAGCTGACGGTTTACGAGAACATCGATTATTTCTGCGGCCTGTACATCGACGACAAAAAGACACGCCGCGGGCTGGTCGAGGAGGCCATCACCTTTGTCGGGCTGGAAGATTTCCGCAAATTCTACCCCAAAAAACTCAGCGGCGGCCTGCTGCGCCGCCTCAACATCGCCTGCGGCATCGCCCACAAGCCCAAGCTGATCTTCATGGACGAGCCGACCGTCGCCGTTGACCCGCAAAGCCGCAACAGCATCCTCGAGGGCATCAAGGCCTTGAACCGCGGCGGCGCGACCGTCATCTACACCTCGCATTATATGGAAGAAGTCGAGCAGATTTGCAGCCGCATTGCCATCATGGACAAGGGCAAAATCGTGGCAGCCGGCACCTGCGATGAGCTCAAGAACAGCATCCGCGCCGGCGAAAAAATCACGGCCGAAATCCTCGGCGCTTACCCCGAGTTGGCCGAGCAGGTCGCCAGCTTGCCGCATGTTGTGTCGGTCGAATACAACGAGCCGATGCTGGAAATCAAGTCCGAGCACAAATACAACAACATCACCAGCGTGCTCGAGCTTTTCCGTGACAAGGAAATCGCCTATGGCCGCCTGAACTGCGAATTGCCCACTTTGAACGATGTCTTTCTCGAAATTACCGGCAAGGAATTGCGCGATTAAGGAGGTCCGATATGCTCAAGCGAATCTACATCACCCGCCTGAAATGCTCGATCCGCGATCGGCAAATGATCTTTTGGACGATGCTGTTCCCGGTCTTGCTGTCGATCCTGTTCGGTATGGCCTTCAGCAATCTGAACGCAATCGACAATTTTCATGCCATCCCGATCGCCGTCGTTGATAATGACGCCTACAAGACTGATGCCAATCTGCAGGGCGCGCTGGCATCGGCCAGCGGTCAGTCAGACAGTCTCTTTATCCTGCAAAAGCTAAGCGCTGCGGACGCCGCCGCCGCGCTCAAGGACAAGTCGATCATTGGCTTCCTCGTACCGGGCGAAACCCTTGAGGTCGTCGTGGCCGAATCCGGCATCAACCAGACTGTGCTGGGCATTTTTGCCGATGAATACCTGCAGCTGACCGCCACCTTCAAATCGATCGTCATGCTCAACCCAGCGGCGCTGCAAACCCTTGGCGACCGCATCGGACAGCGGATCGATCTCTTGCAGACGCAAAATCCCGGCGCCGCCAACCCCAACAACACGCTGGTCTACTTTTACGCCCTGATCGCCATGGCGGCCCTCTACGGCGGCTTCTGGGGCATGAAGGAAGTCAGCGCCGTTCAGGCCAACCAGTCGCCACAGGCGGCGCGCCTCAACCTGGCACCTGTTCACAAACTCAAGGTTTTCGGAGCATCATTGCTTGCGGCCTTTACCGTGCATTTTGCCACCATTCTGGTTCTGATCGCTTTTCTCAACGTGGTGATCAAGGTCGATTTCGGCAATCGCATCGGCTACGTCCTGATCGCCTGCTTCGCCGGTAGCCTGCTCGGCATCATGCTTGGCGCGCTGGTCGGCGCGTTGGTCAAGGGCGGAGAGGGCATCAAGGTCGCCATTCTGATCAGCGTCTCGATGTTCTGCTCATTCTTCGCCGGCATGATGAATGTCGAAATCAAGTACATCGTCTCGACCAACGTACCGTTTATGCGCTACATCAACCCAGCTAACCTCGTAGCCGACGCCTTTTACTCGCTTTATTACTATGAAGGCTATAGTCGCTTTTTCCTGAACATCGGCCTAATGGCCGCCATGATCGTCGTATTTTTCCTGGCCGTCTATTTCGTTTTGAGGAGGCAGCGCTATGCAAGTCTTTAAAGCATACTTTAAAATCATTCGCAAAAATATTGGCAGCATGATGATCTATGTTGCGATCTTTCTGGTCTTTGCCGTGATTATGACCCTGTATACCTTTCCGCAGGCGTCGACGATCTTCACGGCAACCAAGATCCGCATCGCCGTTGTGCAAGAGGATGCCAACAACAGCTTCTCGCAGGACCTGGCCAAATACCTGGCCGAAAGTGCCAGCGTTCAGGCGGTCGCCACCGATCCCGAGAGTCTGCAGGACGCCTTGTTTTTCCGGCAGGTCGAGTACATCGTGCGTATCCCGGCTGGTTTTGGTGACAGCTTCATGAAGGGCGACTATGCCATTGATCTGATCAAGAGTACCGTGCCAGACACCACCGGCGGCGTGCAGATGGATCTGATCATCGACCGCTATCTTAACACCGCCGCGCTTTATGTTGACAGCGTGCCCGACATCGCAGCGCTTGATCTGGCCAGCCATGTGCGAACTGATCTGGCGGCCAAGGCAGCCGTCACGGTGCAAACAAGCAGTGCCGGCACACCAGTCAACCGGACGACGATCTTCTTCACCTACATGGCCTACACGATCATGGCGGTCATGATTCTCGGCGTGACCACGATTATGCTGGCTTTCAACAACCGCGACATCCAAAAACGCAACTTCAGCTCGCCGGTCAAAATGCTCAGTTTCAATGCGCAGCTGATCCTTGGCAACCTGGTATTCGCCGTCATCACCTGGGGGATCATGGTCTGCCTCGCATTAATCACCACAGCCAGTTCCAGCGGTGACGCGCCGATTGGATTGCTGGCCTTGAACGCCCTGGTCTTTACCTTGGCCAGCCTGTCCATCAGCTTCCTGATCAGCAACTTCATCAAGAGCCGCAACGTCCAACAGGCCATCGCCAATGTCTTTACGCTCGGCAGTTGCTTCATCAGCGGCGTCTTCGTGCCCCAATTTCTGCTCAATGATACCGTTCTGCGCATTGCCAGCTTCACCCCAACCTACTGGTATGTCAGCAATGTCACCGAAATCGGCACCGGCGGCAGCGCTCAACTGATCGGCACCCAGATGCTGATTCAAGTCGGCTTTGCCGTTGCCGCCCTGGCCGTCTCCCTGGTCGTCGCCAAGCAGAGACGTCAGGGGCAAACAAGTTGAATAAATCGGCTTGCGCCGATTTTTTCAACTAACAACTAACAACGAACAACGAACAGTTGCGGAAATAATCCTGATAATTAATCCAAACATGCGGTTTAGTGTTAGAAATGTTAAATAATATGTGCAGTATAGTGTGAAATATGTCGAAAGAATCACACTAGACTGCACGTATTTGTGTTATACTAATTTCATCAGTCGCCAGGAGGTGATCAGATGGATCGAAAAATCGTCAAATATTTGATGGAATGGAAGAACAGTCCTTACCGCAAACCCCTGATATTGCAGGGCGCGCGCCAGGTTGGCAAGACCTATTCAATACTCGAATTTGGACGCGACCATTTTGAAAATGTCGCCTATCTCAATTTTGAAACAAATCCGATGCTGATCAGGACGTTTGACGAAAGTATAGAACCGGCGGACCTGATCCCGTTACTGTCACGTCAGACCAATCAAACAATCATCAAAGAGAAAACCTTGATCGTTTTTGACGAAGTCCAGCTCTGCAAGCGGGCTTTGACTGCGCTCAAATATTTCTGCGAGCGAGCACCGGGCTATGTCATCATTGCCGCTGGCAGCCTGCTGGGTGTTGCCGTCAATCGTCAACAATTCTCGTTTCCGGTCGGTAAAGTCGAGATCAAAACATTGTATCCGATGGACTTTGAAGAATTTCTGCTGGCCTGTGGGAAAAAAGATCTTGTTGCCCGGATCAAAGATTGCTTCGAACATGATACCGCCATGCCCGCCTTGCTTCATGAGGCCGCGCTGAAATACTACCGCCAATTTCTGGTGGTGGGCGGCATGCCAGAATGCGTCAGCAAGTTTTTGGCGACTCAGGATTATATTTTGGTGCGCCATACCCAGCAAATGATCTTGGCCAGCTATCGTGACGACATGAGCAAATACAATTCGATCAATGAAATCAAAAAAACCAGATTGGTCTATGACAGCATAACCGTTCAACTCGCCAAGAAAAATACCCGCTTTCAGTATAAAATGATCAAAAGCGGCGGACGCGCATCGGAATTTGAAAATGCCATCGAATGGCTCTCGCTTTCCGGTATCGTCACGCGAATCTATCGGGTGGAACAACCCAAAAAGCCATTGGAAAACTATCGCGATATTGACTCTTTCAAAACCTATGTGTCGGATGTCGGACTGCTTTGTGCTAAAAAGAACATTGTGGCCGAAGATATCCTCTATCTATCCAGCGAGCTTGACGATTTCAAGGGCGGTATGGTCGAAAACTATGTTTGCAGTCAGCTGACCGCCAATGAATACCCCTGCTATTTCTGGATGTCCGAGCGGGGAGCCGAAGTCGATTTTATCATCCAAAGGGACGGAAAAATTATCCCCATCGAAGTAAAAGCCGCCGACAACACTCGTTCGAAAAGTCTTGGCATCTATATTGAAACGTTCAAACCGGAATACGCTGTCAAACTGTCAACCAGAAACTTTGGCTTTGAGGATGGCAAAAAATCGGTTCCGCTCTATGCGGCCTTTTGCATTTGTGATTGATAATAATTTGGTTTACTGCACAAAATTCTATACCAAGGATTTTCGGGGAGATACAACAATGATCTCTCGAAACTTAAGGCTTTACAATATTACAGGATTACACATCCGCAACTGTTCGTTTTTCGCTGTTCGTTGTTCGCTGAAAAGGCGGCCGCAGACGCCTTTTCCTAAGGATTACACATCCGCCACTTTTCACTTTTCACTTTTCGTCTTTCATCGAAAAATCGGCTTGCGCCGATTTTTCCTACGGCACTTCAATCTCGTTGTTCCAGCTCATCATGGCGCGGACTTCGCGGCCGACTTTTTCGACCTGGTGCTCGGACTCGAGGCGGCGGCGGGAATTGAAGTTGACGCGGCCGGTCTGGTTTTCGTTGATCCAGTTGCGGGCGAAGACGCCTTCCTGGATTTCCTGGAGGACTTTCTTCATTTCCTTCTTGGTGTCGGCGGTGATGATACGGCGGCCGATGCAGTAATCGCCGTATTCGGCGGTGTCGCTGACCGAGTAGCGCATCAGGGTCAGTCCGCCCTGGGCGATCATGTCGACGATCAGTTTGACTTCGTGCACGCACTCGTAGTAGGCGTTTTCCGGATCGTAGCCCGCTTCGACCAGCACTTCAAAGCCGGCTTTCATCAGTTCGGACACGCCGCCGCACAGGACAGCCTGTTCGCCGAAGAGGTCGGTTTCGGTTTCTTCGCGGAAGGTGGTGCCCAAGAGGCCAGCGCGGGCTGAGCCGATGCCATAGCCATAATCAAAGGCGATGTCCTGGGCTTTGCCGGTGGCGTCCTGGTAAACGGCGAAGAGGGCGGGCACGCCGCGGCCGGCCTGGTATTGGCTGCGTACGGTGTGGCCGGGGCCTTTGGGGGCGATCAGGAAGACGTCAACGTCGGCTGGCGGGTTGATGCGGCCGAAGTGAATGTTGAAGCCGTGGGCGAAGGCCAGTGCCTTGCCGGCTTTGAGGTAGGGTTTGATGTCCTTTTCGTACATGTCAGCTTGGCGCTCGTCGTTGATCAGGATCATGATGACATCGGCCAGTTGGGTGGCTTCGGCGACGGTGGCGACTTTGAGGCCGGCGGCTTCAGCCTTGGCCTTGGATTTGCTGCCTTCATAGAGGCCGACGATGACCTTGTAGCCGCTTTCGTGCAGGTTGAGCGCATGGGCGTGGCCCTGGCTGCCGTAACCGATGATGGCGACGGTTTTGCCGTCCAGCGCGTGGGTGCGGCATTCATTTTCTTTGTAAATTTTCTTCATGGCAAGATCCTCCTTGGGTTGTGTCAGATTGATTCAGGTGGGTTGATCGACGTTCATGGCGCGATCACCGCGCTCGATGGCGATGGGACCAGTGCGGACGAGCTCGAGTACGCCGTATTGCTCCAACATGCTGTGCAGGGCTTCGACCTTGTCGCCTTTGCCGCTCATTTCGATGGTTAAGGTGCTGGGCGAAATATCGACGACGTGGGCGCGAAAAATATCGACGATCTGCATTACCTGCTGACGGGTTGACGCGTCGGTCTTGACCTTGAAGAAAACCAGCTCGCGCGAGAAATATTCCTCGGGGTGCAAATGGCGGACCATCAGGACATCCGGCAGCTTGTGCAGCTGGCGGGTGATCTGCTGGACCTGCTCTTCATCGGCCGTCACGGTGATCGTGATGCGCGAGATGACGGGGTTCTGGGTCGTGCCGACCGCCAGGCTCTCAATGTTGTAGCCACGGCGGGCAAAAAGGCTGGTGACCCGAGTCAGGACGCCGGCCCTGTTTTCGACGAGTACGGAAAGATTCTGCAGCATGGGAGGACCTCCTGTCCAAAGCAAGATTGTCTATGTCAAAAGTATCATGTTTTGCGGTCAGCATCAACCTTCAAAACGACGAAGTTAAAAAACGACCAGATTTTGTTGGTAAATGGCATGCAAACAGCGCTACCAGGTTAATATTACTTTTTCAGCAGGTCGCGGATTTCTTCGAGCAGCACGATCTGTTCGGCTTTGACGGCGGGTGCTTCTTCGGCCTTCTTCTTGAAGCGATTGAGGAGCTTGACGACCAGAAAAACCACCAGGGCGATGATCAGGAACTGAATGATGACTTGGATGAGGTTGCCATACTTGATGCTGGCGGCACCGAGTGGGATGAGCAGTTCGGAAAAGTTGATGCCGGCGGTGATAAAGCCGATGATCGGCATAATGATGTCGTCGACCAGGCTCTTGACGATGGCGCCGAAGGCCGCACCGATGACGACCGCGATGGCCAGGTCGATAACATTGCCGCGCATGATAAATTTCTTGAATTCCTTGAACATGATGATGATCCTCCTTAAGCTTTAACGAATATTCCACCATTTAATAACATAATAGTCGTAATTAAAGGCTCGGTCAAGGCACGGATCGTTCAAAACGAACAAATGTTTGACTACGCCGCAAACATCGACTATAATGGTGTTATGAGGTAATTTGATATGGATCTGATGGAAAAACTGGCTGTTCTGGGCGAATCGGCGCGCTATGACGTGTCGTGCTCCACCAGCGGCGTCGAGCGGGCCAATAGCGGCAAGGGGGTGGGCAACGCCAGCCTCGGCGGCATCTGCCACACCTGGACCGAGGACGGCCGCTGTGTGTCGCTGCTCAAGGTGCTGCTGACCAACACATGCGAATACGACTGCGCCTACTGTGCCAACCGCAAGTCCAACGACATCGTCCGCGCCGCCTTCCAGCCGGAGGAACTGGCTGAGCTGACCATGGCCTTTTACCGGCGCAACTACATCGAGGGGCTGTTCCTCGAGCTCGGGCGTCATCCAGACCGCCGACCACACCACCGAGCTGATGATCCGCACGCTGGAGCTGCTGCGCCACCAGCACCATTTCAACGGCTACATCCACGCCAAGGCCATCCCCGGCGTGTCGCCCGACCTGATCGAGCGCTTGGGCTTCTTAGCCGATCGCGTCAGCGTCAATATGGAGCAATGCACCACGGCCTCGCTGCAGCTCCTCGCCCCGCAGAAATCGGCGCTGGCCATCGCCAAACCGATGCAGTACATCGCCAGCCGTCGCGCGGCCAACAAAGACGAGATGACGCGCTACCGTCATGCCCCGGTTTTCGCGCCGGCTGGGCAGAGCACCCAGATCATCATCGGTGCCAGCCCCGAACGCGACCTGCAAATCCTGTCTTCGTCGCAACGACTCTATGACGACTACAAGCTCAAACGCGTCTACTACTCAGCTTACATCCCGATTAACCAGGACGCCCGCCTGCCGGCCGTCAGTCAGGCGCCGCCCCTTTTGCGTGAACATCGGCTGTATCAGGCCGACTGGCTGCTGCGATTTTACAACTTTACAGCCGATGAGCTGGTCGATCTTCGCCAGCCTGACCTCGACCTTGAGCTCGACCCCAAGTGCGCCTGGGCGCTGCGCCACCTCGACCAGTTCCCGGTTGAGCTCAACAAAGCCTCCTACGACACCCTGTTGCGCGTGCCGGGCATCGGCGTGCAGTCGGCGCGCAAGATTGTTGCCGCTCGCCGCACCTGCCGCCTGCGGCTGGAAAACATCAAAGCCCTCAACCTCGTCATGAAACGGGCGTCGTGGTTCATTACCTGCGACGGCCAGTACGGTGCCGCCCGCATCCCCCAGCCGGAAAGCCTGCGCCTCTTGCTGGCCGACCGCGCAGGCATCGGCCGCCAATCGCCGCTGCAACTGCAAATGGAGGGCATCCCCGGTGTTCGTGCAATATGATTCCACTTTCGACGGCCTGCTGTCAGCCGCCGCCTGGTGCTTTCGCCAAGGCGTCCAGCCCGACGCGCTAATCTCCGAGCTCGACCCCCTGCCCATCGTCCAAACGGTGCCAGTCGCCCGCGAGCCCAATATTCGCGATCTTTTTCGTCGCCACCTGACCGAAACGCTAGGTTCCTACGACGCAGAGATGGTCATGGACATCGTCTTCAAGGCTTTTCTGTCCGAGACCTGCGACATCGCCACCGCCATCGGCCGTTTTCTCGAACTGGCCCTCAAGACGCGCAGCGACCCATCCGGCCAACTCTGTCACCCCGCCGTCGCCGCCGTAACCGGCGCTGCCAAACGCGCCGGCGGTCAAGCCCACCAGTTCCTTGGCCTGCTGCGCTTCCGCAACGTTGGCAACGAGCTTTATGTTGCCGAATTTGCCCCTGACTGCCACGTCCTGCCCCTGATCCTGCCGCATTTTTGTGACCGCCTGGCCGACCAGCAGTTCGTCATTTGCGACCGCCGCCGCAACCTCGCGGCGCTGCACCAGCCCGACGGCCGGGTCAGCATCCACATCCTGGCCGATGAACTAACCGCCGACCAGCCCACGTTACCCGGAACCGCCACCGCCCTGGCGCTGCCCCATGCTGCCGACGACGGCTATGCGCCGATGTGGCAGCGCTACCTCAAACACCTGACCATCCCCGAGCGGCGCAATCTGGAACTGCAACAAGCGCACATGCCCAAAAAGTACTGGAAGTATCTGGTGGAGTTTGATTAAGTGAGTGGTGAAGGGTGAAGGACGAAAGACGATGGGTGAAGGGTGAAAGGTGAAGGGTGAAGACTAACTATATTTAGTCAAGCACAAAATTAAATAATCAATCATATTAATTTTGACAAGCCAAACAGGCCTGAACTTTGCGGTTCAGGCCTGATTTTAATTTCTGGATCAGCAAGCCGAATTGACGAAGGTCTGGTTAGTGGTCAGCAAATGGTAAATGACGCGAATCAGTTTTTTAGCGGTGTGACTCAGTGCGACTTTGTAGTGTTTACCTTGGGCGAGCTTGCCGTCTAGATAGGCTCGAAAGGTAGGACAGTAAATGGAGGTAAGACGTGCGGCCTGAATTAGTGCCCAACGAAGGTAGGGCGATCCGCGCTTGACCATCCTGCAGCGGTCACCTCTGAAATTTCCTGACTGGTAAGTGGACGGCTCAAGACCGGCGAAGGCCTGCAATTTGTCCGAGGCTGAAAAGCCAGATGTCCCCGACTTCCGCTAATATAATTGCAGCAAGGGTTGCACCAATGCCGGGTATGGTCGTCAGCGGCGTCTGAATGACTTGGATAGCCTCGGCTATAGTGTGGTCAATTTGGCTAACCTGCTGTTGAATGAATTCAAGATGCTGCAAGGTCATTTTCAATTCGAGAGCAGTCGAGGGACTGTTAAGCCCGATCGAGTCTTTGGCAAGCGCCTTGATTTCAAGTGCTTTGTTGCGCGAGAACCGGCCGTGCGATCGCTTGGACAGAATTGCGGTCAGACGGTCGACGCGGCAGGTGGCAATTGCCGCGGCACATGGCAGTTCGAGTAGCATAGCCTGAAAGGAGTGAATGTTTATGGAACGGCTAAATGAGCGCAACTCAGGAAAAAGCAGATCGACGAGACGCGCGATTTTTTGCTTGAGCTCGGCTCTGATCGCAAACAAGTCGGTGCCGATTTCGAGTTAATGCTTTTAGCTCCTGAATTTGGTATGATACAAATACAGGATTTGAATCGGCGGTCATAACCAGCTTTGCGATGCACTTTGCATCCACCTTGTCGGTCTTGGTCTTTCTGAGTGATTGCGATTTCCGGAACTGGTTAACCTGTAACGGATTGAAGACCACAGGCTCGATTCCGCGGCTACGGAGGAAAGCTACAAGGTTCACGCTGTAGTGCCCTGTTGCTTCGAGTCCTGCTTTTATTTGGTTGTCAGTCCCTGAATCAGCGGTTTTCTGAATCGCCTTCAGCAACGAGTCGAAGCCATCTCGCGAATTGCTGACGGTGAAGGTCTCGCGAACGACCAGGCCATTTTCGCCCAGGATGCAGCAGTCGTGCTTGTCCTTGGCGACATCGATTCCCACGTAAATCATTTTGACACCATCCTTCGAACAAAGAGTGCGCTATCCCACAGGCTTTCTGCTTCTGGAATCTAGTGCGGAATCAACCGTCCGGCGGTATCTAACTAATTACCAATCTCGCAAAAAGCTGTGGCCGGAGTCTTCGCAAAACCGTCGAGCGGTAGGGTGAAAAACCGGTCCACAGCGCCTGCTTGAATTATAACAAGTCTGCTGTAACTCTGACTTGAATAACGCTACTTAATAATACTAGGGTGAAGGATGAAGGATGAAAGATGGAAGGATGAATGATTATGAGTGGTGAAAGATTTTACAAGATATAGCTTCCGACGTCTTTCGTCTTTCACCTTTCATTCTTCATCAATCTAGTCTTTCATCTCTCACTTTTCCCCTTTCACCCTTTGTTCTTCATTGATTATTATGCTTGTAATAACAGCCAAAACGTACTAGAATTGTACGTGAGGAGTCAGACATCCCAGCGGAGGTCTGATTTTTATGTTTAAAAATGATGTTCAAAAATTTGCCTGGCGTGGCCGCATTCTTGCCGGCCAAGCGGACGAATATAAAAGGCGACATGACGAAATCTGGCCGGAGATGACGGCTGTTCTTAATGAGGCGGGGATTCATAATTACTCCATCTGGCTATCCGGACTGGATTTGTTTGGCTATTACGAATGCGCCGACATCACGCACGCCGCCGCGGTGCAGGGGACGAGTCCGGTTGTTGGCCGTTGGAATGACTACATGCGTGACATCCTGGTCATTGACATTGATCCTGATACCGGCACAGTACCACCCTTGCAGCTCATGTTTGTCCACATATAACCATCAGAATCAGAGGAGGTCGCACCATGCAAATCGAACGAATCAAAGCTGATTTAAAACCGCGAATCGGTCTGTATTCCTGTGGGTTGAAGGCTTACTGGCCCCAGTTTCCGGGGCTGCGCGAACGGCTGGTTGGCTACGGCAGTTTTATCGCTGATCGTTTAGGCGAGTGGGGAGAGGTCTTTAATTTTGGGCTGGTCGATTGTGCTGATGCCGGCCGCCAGGCGGGGGAATACTTTAACCGCTGCAATGTTGATCTGATTTTCTGCCACAGTGCGACCTACCTGACCAGCGACAGTGTTCTGCCGGTTCATCAAATCTGCAAAGCGCCGGTGGTGGTGCTCAATCTGCAGCCAACCGCCCGCATCAATTACCAGCAGACAACAACCGGCGAATGGCTCGCGCATTGCGGGGCCTGTCCAGTGCCCGAGATAGCAAACGCCTTCAATCGCGCGCGCATCAAGTTTCGGGTGGTCAGCGGGTTGCTTGGTCTTTCAGAAACCCCGACGATTTCTTTGGCGGATGAACGCACAGCAGACCGGCCGGAAGCCATTCGTGCCTGGCAGGAAATCGGCGAATACGCCCAGGCCGCAGGGGTGCGGCGCACTCTGCAGCACAGCCGTTTCGGCTTTCTCGGCAACAATTACAGTGGCATGTTGGATATGTACAGCGACATGACGATGATCCAGGCTCAAACCGGACTGCACGTCCAGATCCTGGAAATGTGCGACCTTGATGAGCAGCTGCAGTTGGTGAGCAACGACGAGGTCAGCCGCAAGCAGGATGAGGTCAACGCCTTTTTCCAGATCAGCGGCGATTCGTCTGCCGATCCCATTGCCCGCAAACCGACCGCAGAGCAGCTGGCGTGGTCCTGCCGGGTGGCGGCAGCGCAGGAGCGGCTGGTCCGCAATCATGATCTTGACGCGCTGACTTACTATTACCATGGGGCTCCCGGCAATGCTTACGAAAACCTGCAAAGCGGGTTTATCGTCGGTCACTCGCTGTTGACCGCCAACGGTATTCCCTGTGCCGGAGAAGGCGATCTCAAGACCAATCTGGCCATGAAGATCTGCGACATCCTCGGCGCGGGCGGCAGCTATTCGGAAATTGTCGTAACTGACTATGTTGACGGAACCATCCTGCTGGGCCACGACGGGCCGTTCCATATTGCAATTGCCGATGGAAAACCGATTCTGCGCGGCATGGGGCTCTATCACGGCAAACAGGGGACGGGTGTTTCGGTCGAAGCCAAGGTGCGCAGCGGCCCGGTCACCATGCTGGGCATCACGCAAACCCATGATGGACGGCTCAAAATGATAATCAGCCAGGGTGAAGCCACGCCGGGTACGACCATGCAGATCGGCAATACCCAGACGGCAATCCGCTTCCCGGTTGATCCCGACACCTATTACAAGCGCTGGTTTGCTGAAGCGCCGACGCATCATTGCGCCATGGCAACGGGGCATCAGGCTTCGCTGCTGCTGAAAGTGGCTGATTTGCTCGAAATCCCAGCGGTCGCTTTATTTGAATAGTCCGTTCTGACCGATAACTCAAAGGGGCTGTCTCAAATTCTGAGACAGCCCCTTTGTGAGGAGTCAGTTATTCAATTATCGTTGCCCTAAACACTGCATAAGATCTTTTCGACTTCAATCAATAGACTGTTTTCCATTCGCCGATGTTGGCAACTGTGAATTTGAAGGGGTCGCCAAGCATGACTTCAGTGCCGCCGTCGCCTGATGTTGCAACAACAACGGTTCTATCGCCGAGTGTGCCGGCCGGGAATGTATCACCGACAACACCGGTTTTGCCGTCAACCATGGCTTTGGCTGTGTATCCGGCAAGGTAGCCGACATCGATCGGGTTCCAGAGGAACATGTAGGGGCAGGCGCCATCAGCGGTCATGTAGGCAGCCATTTCAGAGGGAAGTCCCAGACCGGTGACGAAAACTTTGCCGATCAGGCCTTTGTCTGTAACAACTTTAGCCGCCGCAGCGATACCGACAGTGGTCGGAGCGATGATGACTTTGAGATTAGGATAGGTGGCGAGCAGCGCTTCGGTTTCGGAAACGCTCTTGTCGCGCAGGTCATCGCCGTAAGCGATTTTGACCAAATCCAGATCCTTGTACTTGTCTTCTTCGAGAATGGTCTGCATGTTGGCAATCCAGGTGTTTTGGTTGGTCGCGGTCGAAGTGGCCGACAGAATCGCGATTTCACCGGATCCACCGGACATGTCAAAGGCAGCGTCAACCAAAACCTGGCCGATGGCAACCGGGTCTGCCTGCTGAACATGGGTCAGGCGGCTGGCGGGATTTGTAGCGGAGTCCAGCGAAATAACCTTGATGCCCGCTGCTTTTGCTGTTTCGATGGCCGGCTGCAGAGCGTCGACATCATTGGCAGCAATCGCGATCGCGGCAACTTTTTGACTGACGAGTTCGTTGATCATAGCGATCTGATCTTCAGCTGTCGGATTGGCGGGACGCTTGACAATGGCGGTGCCACCGAATTCTTCAACTGCTTTGGTGAACCCTTCAGCTTCCTTTTCATTGTAAGGATTGCCTGTGTTTTTGACGATCAGAGCGTAGGTCCCACCGGTTGCGGGCGGTGTTGTTGCGCAGCCAGCCAGCAGCGTCAGCACCATGGCGGCGAGAACGATCATAGACAAGAACTTTTTCATTGGGTTTCCTCCTTTGTTTGATGGTCATTTGGGTGTGTTTAAGGCGCAGAAATATATTACAAGGCTTTTGCCCTATAACCTGATTGAAGGACGGCTGGTTAACCGATGTGTTTTGATCGCTGGCGATTCTTTCGCATTTGCTGCCAGATCTTGATGCGGCTGATCAAATTCGGGGTCAGTACGGAGATGACCAGCAGCAGACCGATGATGATCATCAAAACCTGCGTATTGATGTTGTTCAGACCCAAACCGTATTTGAGGAAGCCGATGACGAAGATGGCGATCAGCGCGCCGGACAGCCGTCCTTTACCGCCGCTGGTGCTGATGCCGCCCAGAACAACCATGGTGATGATATCGAGTTCGTACGAGTAGCCGACATTGGGGCGGGTCGAGGACATGCGCGAAGTCAGAAAGATTGCTGTTAATCCGGACATCAGGCCGGCCAGCGTGTAGGCGAGAATCCTGATTCGTGAGACTTTGATGCCGGAGAATATGCTCGCTGTCCGGTTGCTGCCGATGGCGTAAATCTGACGGCCCAGTTTGGTCTTGTTGAGGACGATCGTATAGATGATCGCCAAGACAACAAAGGCCAGCAGGACATAGGGCACTGGTCCGAGTGTGCCCCAGCCGAATTGCTGAAACCAGGTGGGGAACTTGCCAGCGGCCTGGTCCTCGAGAATGATGTAGGCAATGCCACGAAAGATGGTCATTGTCGCCAGGGTGACGATCATGGGTGACAATTCCTTGAAACGGGTCAGCAGCAGTCCGTTGATCAGGCCGCAGACGGTACCGACCAACAACGCGAGCAGGATGCAGACCTCCATGGGCAAACCCGTGCCGGCGCCGTAACTGACGCCCATAATGACCGAGGACAGGGCGACGGTGGCGCCAACCGAGATATCGATTTCGCCCATCAGAATGATCATGGCCATGGGGAAGACGATGAACGATTTGTCCATGAAATCGCGCGTGGCGTTGAGCAAACCCTCCAGACTCAGATAATAGGGTGAACTGAAGGCGTTAAAGACATTGACCGCGAACAGCAGCAGCAACAGCACAAATTCCCAGCGTCCGAACAGCCTTTTCAGAAAACTACTGATCATCAGATGTGCCTCCTTTGCAGATTCTTGCGATCAATGACCCGTTTGAAGACGGTATTGATGACGATGGCCAGCAAGATGATCAAACCGTAAAGCGCATCCTGCCAGAAGGGTGAGATTTTCAGCAGCGGCAGGGCGTTTTTGAGGATGCCGAGCAAAATAGTGCCGAGGATGACACCGAATACTTTGCCCGACCCGCCGTTGATCGAGACGCCGCCGAGCACGCAGACCGCAATGACGTTCATTTCATAGCCAATCGCCGTGTCACCCTGCGCCGAAGCGTATTTGCTGACCCACAGAACACCGGACACGCCGGAAATGGCTCCCATGATGGTATAGACAAGCACCCGGATACCGGCGACATTAATACCGGTCACGCGGGCGGCATCGGGATTGCTGCCGACAGCGTAGATTTTGCGGCCCATCTTGGTCCAACCGAGGAAATAGGCCCCGATGGCAAAGGTGATGAGAGCCATCCAGATCAAACTGCCGATCTCCAAGACCTTGTAAAAGGCGATTTCCTTGAACGCATCGTTCATCTGATAGGCGCTGACCCAGGCCCCGTCCGAAATGAGGTAGGTCAGGCCGCGGAAGACATTCATCATGCCCAGGGTGGCAATAAGCGGTAAAATTTCACCATATCCGACCAGCAGACCGTTGATCAGACCGGCGATCAGGCCGACGCTGAGCCCGATCAGCAGAGCGATCCAGGGCGAGGCCTGTTCGTTGCCCCGCACGTAGAGGGCGGCAGCCATGCCGGACAAGGCCAGGGTCGCGCCAATCGACAGATCGATGCCCCCCGTGATGATGACCATCATCATCCCGATGGCCAACGTGCCCATGATCGCGGCGTTGAAAAGCATATCGTATATATTGCTGGCAGTCAGAAACTCCGCGTTGCGCAACTGAATCACGAACGAAAGCAGAATAATAAACAGGATCATGCCGACTTCACGGGCACCGAACGAACCAAACCTTTTGCGACTTCCTTCTTTGCTCATGCCATTCCTCCTGCAACTGCCTGGATGGGTTGATGTCTGGTAACAGCTGCTTCCAGAATTCTTTCCTGGGTGGTGTTTTTGTCATGGGTGTCGGCAATCATGGTAATTCGGCCTTCGTGCATGACAATGACCCGGTCTGACATGCCGATGACCTCGGGCATTTCGGAAGAGACCATCAGAATGGCATAACCTTCAGCCGCCAGTTCGCGAATGATCTGGAAGATCTGGTGCTTGGCCCCGACATCGACGCCTTTGGAGGGTTCATCCATGATGATCAGTTTAAGATCAACGGCCAGCAGTTTGGCCACAATAACTTTCTGTTGGTTGCCGCCCGAAAGCGAGCTCGCCAAATCCCGAACACTCTGACATTTGACCGAAACCAGTTTGGACAAGCGGTCCGCCTCGACTTTTTCCTTTTTTTCGTCGATCAGAAAACCCTTGGTAAACTGCTCCAAATTGGCCAGCGTGATATTTTTCTCGATGCTCCACGACAGCATGAGCCCTTGTTTCTGGCGGTCTTCCGGCAGATAACCGATGCCCAGTTTCATGGCCGTCCAGGGATTGTGAATCACCGCCGGCTGACCCATGATTTCGATTGAGCCGCTGTCGTAATGGTCGATGCCGAAAATGGCGCGGCAGACTTCGCTGCGACCAGCACCGACCAGGCCAGTCAGGGCGACGATTTCGCCCTTGTGGATGTCAAAACTGATATCCCGGAAATAGCCGGTGCGGGATAGATTTTTGATGCTGCAGACCACTTCCGTGCCGGGCTTGGACATCGATGGCGGGTACATTTCGGTCAAAGAACGCCCGACCATGGCATTGATCAGTTCACTGTTGGTCATGCTGCTGACCGCCCAAGTGCCAATAAATCGTGAATCACGAAACACCGTGACTTCACTGGCCAATCGATACATGTCTTCAAAGCGATGAGATATAAAAATGATTGCCTTGCCTTCGTCGCGCAGTTGCTCGGTTATGCGATAAAGTTCGTCGCACTCCCGATTGGTCAGCGCGGCGGTCGGTTCATCCATGACGATGATGTCCGCATCGGTTGACAGGGCTTTGGCGATTTCGATGATCTGCTGCTGGGCCACGCTGAGCGCGCCCATCAGTTGCCGTGGATCCAGGTCGGAGCCCAGCCGCTGCAAAAGGGAAGTGGCTTTTTTGTGCATGGCGTTCCAATTGATGATCGGCAATTTGCCGCGCATCGATTCATGACCGGCAAAAATGTTTTCCGATACGCTCAGATCCGGAAAGCAAGTGACGTGCTGATAGATGGCCGCAATGCCATGAGCGATTGCTTCTTTAGGGTTTTTAAATTCGATTCGCTTGCCTCGCAGAAAGATTTCACCCTCATCGGGCTGATGCACGCCGGTGATGACCTTGATGAAGGTCGATTTTCCAGCGCCATTTTCGCCCATCAAAGCATGAATCTGTCCGGCTTTCAATTGAAAGTGAACCTGATCCAGTGCCTTGACGCCAGGAAAATACTTTGAAATGCCTTGAAGTTCCAAAATGAAATCCGACACGCTAGACCTCCTAATCGATATTATTGATCGTGATCATTTCGACCGGCACATAGATCTCCCGCTTGTCGGGATCATCAAAAACGATGGTCTGACCGTTGATCAGCCGATCGGCCAGCTTGGCGGTGATTCGCCCCATCTCGGTTGGGTTCTGTGCGACGGTTGCCTGCATCAGGCCTGCTGCAATTGCGTCGCGGGCAATTTTGTCGCCATTGAAGCCGACGATCAGGATATCTTTGCGGCCTGCTTCGGCAATCGCATTGGCGGCACCGACCGCCATGGGATCATTTTCAGCAAACACAGCCACCAGGTTGGGATGTTCCGTGAGGATCAACTGCATGGCTGCGTAACCTTCCTCCTGTTTGGAATAGGCCGACATTTCGGCAACCACTTCAAACCCGCTGGCTTCAATAGTTTGCTTGTAGGCATCGCCCCGCCGGGAGGCATATTCAGCCGAGGGTTCGACGGTGATGATGGCAACTTCGCGGCTGCCTTCGATACCCGTGAGGTATAGAGCCGAAAATTCCGCGGCCAGAACCCCACCCTGCCAATTGTCGGAAATGACAATGGCATCATAATCCGAATTGCCGCCGCCGATGTCGTTGATGATGACGGGAATATTGGCGGCGTGGGCGCTGTCCACCAGGGGCGGCAAAACCTCAGGACTGATCGGGGAGACGATGATCGCGTCAACCTTTTGCTCAATCAGCCGCTTGAAACTGGTGACCAGTTTGGTTTCATCGCCGGCTTGATCATAGTGAATGTAGTTATAGCCGAGGTCGGATACTTCTTCAGATACGCCCTTCTCCATACTTTGGAAAAAGTCCAGCGAAAGATCATAACCCGTAAATCCAATGACCTGGCGCGGTTTGTCCAGAGCAAGAACAATTATGACCACAGCCAAGATGACAGCCAGGATCATTAAAATGATCAAGGTCGTACGCAAATGCATTTTGTTGGTTGATTGCCTACTTGAAACAGTCATGCATTTACTCACTTTCTGCCACTAACTACAGCTCAAGTTTATCAGTCTGCGCCAAGATGAGAAGACAGTCGGTGTATAACACTTTCACTTTTCAGATATTTATTCAACCTAATTGAAAAGAATGTTTTGAAAATGCGTTATTTACATTTGCATTAATCTGCACTATATTTGAAATCAGGATAATCAAATTCACGTGGTGGTGAAGTGATGAGTTTTTTGACCAAAATAACGCATGTTACAACCCATCAACGGCTGATTCGGTTCATGCTGATCTGGCTGGCTGTTTTTTATGCTGTATTTAGCCTTTGGGCTGGGATTTTGATGCTCGACAATCTAGAACGTTCAATGATCAGCGAAAACAAACGCCTGGTTAGCCAGACTGAGCGTCAGATTGATTTAATCAACACGCAAATCCAGGAAATCAGCACGCAGATTATCCAGGATCGCGTGATTTCCACCTATCAGAACGAACGCGAAAACTATCTTGATGTGCAGCCGTTGGTGCAGGCATCGCTGCTGAACTACGTCAACAGCCATCGCCAGCTGATTCGATACATCGGTGCCTACAATGGCTATCTTGGCACTTACGAGTCGTCAATCGGCACATTGAAGGCCGGCCAGATGGGCATGCCGGTCGGCAACAGCCAATTCAGCCTGCGTCCGCGCGAAATCAAGCTGGACCAATCAGCTGCGGCCAATCTTAATAGCGAATTTGCCCGACTGGTTGTTTTCTACGCCCGTGTTGACAACAACCCACAAAGGACCAATTACGGGCTGGTCGTCATCCATCTGGACGAAACCATCTTTGTTGACATGCTGCAGGATTATCCCCATTCCGCCAAAATATACCTGACCGACACCGACGGCATCGTTTATGCCAGCAATCAGCCGGACGCTTTCATTACTGATTTAAGCTACGGCAGTTACCCGGAAATCTTCCAAAATCCCAGTGGATCCGACAACACAGCCAACGAGGGCATTTTACGCAGCGATAACCTGCTCAACCGCCAGATCACGTACTACAAGCGTTCAACCGACAGCGGACTCTACGAAGTGGTGGTGATTGATTCGGCGACGGTCTGGTGGCAGTTTTGGACAGAATTTCTGCCGTTTTTCCTGATCGGATTGCTGCTGACCGCGCTCGCAGGGTACACCGTCAGGTATTTAATGACGAAATACTATCATCCCTTTCACAGCCTGATCCGACAGGTTTCGGGTGAAAACGAAGTCGTTGTGGATGAATACGCCACCATCCATCGGGCTCTGATCCTCGGCGATCAGGCCAGCCGCATTGCCCGCGAAAAATACCTCTATGACCTGATGCTGGGCAATCCCAACCATGAGGACGCAGAACGAATCAAAAAACTGCTGGCTGAATTCGAAGCCAAGGCATTTTTGTTGGTAATAGGCCGCTTTGACGGGTATGGAAATCTATCCGAACTGCATACCAATGCCCTCGACAGTTTCCGCTTTGCGATCATTAACGTGGCGTCCGAACTGCTCGACAGCCTCTGCCCATCAACCGGCATTGTCACCAAAAGCAACGAAGTCACGCTTTTACTGTTACTTGACGCGCCCGAAGTGCCACCGGATCTTGAAACCGTTTTGGCCGACGCCCAGGCGCAAATCAGCCGCTACCTGCCCTTTACCGTCTCTTTTGCCTACCATAGTCCGGTTACCAAACTGGACCAACTCAATGAATCCTACCAACAGACCGTCGCGTTGTTCAATTTCCGGCTCTATCTTGGATCGAATGCATTGATCAACCATGAAAAATCATTGGTGATCAACAAGAACGTGCGCTATCCGATCATGGCTGAGAAGCGAATTCTCGAAGCCCTCAACCTGCGCCGGCAGGACCTTTTGCTCGAAGGCATCGACGATTTCATGCTGGCGATCAGCGTCGGCTACTCTCAGCGCACCCCCAATTATTTCAGCCAGCTGCTGTTTTCCGTCTTCAAGCAGGTGGACAACACCGTCGAGCTTGTCGATTACGATTACGACAACTACATCGAAACCAACGGTCGCCTGATCCGCGCCGATCAGCTCAGCGAAGCCCGTCAGATTATCGCCCGCTTTTGTCTGGAACTGATGACCATTTCTCAGGAAAAGACCCGCAGCGCCACGGACGTCAAACACAAACGCCTGCAGGAGGAGCTGGTTCAATATCTAAAAGAAAACATGGCCGATCCCAATCTGTCGCTCGAATCCACATCGGCCCGCTTCAACCTCTCGACCGGATACCTCGGCAAACTCGTCAAAGCCGCATACGGCGACACCTTCAGTAGCCTGCTGTCCGCCATGCGGTTGGAGAAGGCCGCTGAACTGCTGCGCACGACCAACCAGCCAGCTTACGCCATCGCCGAGCTCGTCGGTATCCCCAACGTCGCCTATTTTTCCACCCTCTTCAAGCGTCAATTTGGACTTTCACCGGCACCCTATCGCGAACGAAGAGAATAATTTGGGTGAAGGGGTGATGAAAGACGAAAGGTAAAGGATTGATGAAAGGTGAAGGATGAAAAGTGAAAGATTGCGGAAGGAATAATTGCACATTATTATCAGGCTTCGCCAGAATTTATAATGATACAAGTAATTCTTCCACCGTCCTTCACCCTAGTATTATTAAGTAGCGTTATTCAAGTCAGAGTTACAGCAGACTTGTTATAATTCAAGCAGGCGCTGTGGACCGGTTTTTCACCCTACCGCTCGACGGTTTTGCGAAGACTCCGGCCACAGCTTTTTGCGAGATTGGTAATTAGTTAGATACCGCCGGACGGTTGATTCCGCACTAGATTCCAGAAGCAGAAAGCCTGTGGGATAGCGCACTCTTTGTTCGAAGGATGGTGTCAAAATGATTTACGTGGGAATCGATGTCGCCAAGGACAAGCACGACTGCTGCATCCTGGGCGAAAATGGCCTGGTCGTTCGCGAGACCTTCACCGTCAGCAATTCGCGAGATGGCTTCGACTCGTTGCTGAAGGCGATTCAGAAAACCGCTGATTCAGGGACTGACAACCAAATAAAAGCAGGACTCGAAGCAACAGGGCACTACAGCGTGAACCTTGTAGCTTTCCTCCGTAGCCGCGGAATCGAGCCTGTGGTCTTCAATCCGTTACAGGTTAACCAGTTCCGGAAATCGCAATCACTCAGAAAGACCAAGACCGACAAGGTGGATGCAAAGTGCATCGCAAAGCTGGTTATGACCGCCGATTCAAATCCTGTATTTGTATCATACCAAATTCAGGAGCTAAAAGCATTAACTCGAAATCGGCACCGACTTGTTTGCGATCAGAGCCAGCTCAAGCAAAAAATCGCGCGTCTCGTCGATCTGCTTTTTCCTGAGTTGCGCTCATTTAGCCGTTCCATAAACATTCACTCCTTTCAGGCTATGCTACTCGAACTGCCATGTGCCGCGGCAATTGCCACCTGCCGCGTCGACCGTCTGACCGCAATTCTGTCCAAGCGATCGCACGGCCGGTTCTCGCGCAACAAAGCACTTGAAATCAAGGCGCTTGCCAAAGACTCGATCGGGCTTAACAGTCCCTCGACTGCTCTCGAATTGAAAATGACCTTGCAGCATCTTGAATTCATTCAACAGCAGGTTAGCCAAATTGACCACACTATAGCCGAGGCTATCCAAGTCATTCAGACGCCGCTGACGACCATACCCGGCATTGGTGCAACCCTTGCTGCAATTATATTAGCGGAAGTCGGGGACATCTGGCTTTTCGAATGCTCCGGACAAATTGCAGGCCTTCGCCGGTCTTGAGCCGTCCACTTACCAGTCAGGAAATTTCAGAGGTGACCGCTGCAGGATGGTCAAGCGCGGATCGCCCTACCTTCGTTGGGCACTAATTCAGGCCGCACGTCTTACCTCCATTTACTGTCCTACCTTTCGAGCCTATCTAGACGGCAAGCTCGCCCAAGGTAAACACTACAAAGTCGCACTGAGTCACACCGCTAAAAAACTGATTCGCGTCATTTACCATTTGCTGACCACTAACCAGACCTTCGTCAATTCGGCTTGCTGATCCAGAAATTAAAATCAGGCCTGAACCGCAAAGTTCAGGCCTGTTTGGCTTGTCAAAATTAATATGATTGATTATTTAATTTTGTGCTTGACTAAATATAGTTAGTCTTCTCCTTTCGTCTTTCATCTATCCTTCACCTTGCAACTTTCGTTTTTGCCAATAAAAAAAGAGCCGCGACAACTGCCGCGGCCTTTTGAATGCTAGCTCGATCTATGTCAACAGTACTTGGCGATGCCCTCGGGCAGACGATCGGGTTCGGCACTGAGCATAATCATAACTTTGAAATTGTTCTTGGAGGAGAAGGTGTCCAGCTCGGCCAGGAAACTCTCAAGATTGATCAGATTGGAGTCACCGGTGATTTTGCCGATGCTGTCAATGTAGATGTGCGTCAAGTCATAATCCTTGGCGCTGATGCCGGCGATAAAACTGAGAAGCTCGCTGTATCCTTTGACCGGATACTCCGTGATATCGATGAGACGGATTTTGTACTTGACCATTCGGTCCAAACGTTGCCCGACTTCGATGCATACCACATTCGTTAAGTCACTGTTGGCCTGCGTGTTCAGGTCATCCACCAATCGCGCGGTCTTGCCGCAACCTTTTCCACCAACAATTACCTGGATCATAGGCTTCACTCCCTTGCATAATTAATGGGCTTGTTTCTATTGTATCCTACTTGATCTGGCAAATGAAGGGCTTGTTTGTTTTTTGACAAAATTTGACAAAATAGGCCATGAACTTTCTATGAACAAGAAAGTGTTTTGTAAGACTAAAACCTTGCATTGTATTGATGTAAATGATACATTGTTTATGATTTTAAACTGATCTTTTTAGTGAACGGAGGATGAGTAAAATGGATTATATTGCTTATGGTGAAGCGGCATTGAACGTTCATGATTATGGCAAGGCGCGTAAGTATTTTGGCTATGCCAGACGCGCAAATCCCGAGGACTGGCGGGCATGGTATGGCTTGACAAGGGTGATTACCAAGCATTTTACCGTGCATACCGGTGAGAATTGGAAACTATTCTTTGAGACAGCGATCAGACTTTGCCCTGAGACCGAGAAGGGCTGGATGATTGATACCTACAACCGTTACCTGGAAGTCAGCAGCACTTATTTGGCGATCAAGCGAAATAACAGGAATATATGAGAGGTACATTTGAAAAAGTGCAGCGATTTTTTCGTGTTCTTGAAAGACTAGAACAATCCGAAAGACGACTATCTGACATTTATTATTGTATGGAACACTTTGATAAGTTTCAGGCGTGCGAGTATCTTGACGAAAACGACAGGATCTGCGGAATGACGTTTCATGAAACGCATAGCAAAACTTCAGAATATGCCTATAATATTGACAAATTACTGACCGGGTTTCCCAAAGACAAAGTGGTAGCTATCAAGCTCCCCAATTCACCGCAATGGGGAATGATCTTTTTTGCGATTTTAATGGCCGGATACCGGCCTTTACTTTTAGATGCCAAAGCCGAGCCGGCCATCGCGAATGATGTCCTGGGCAAGTGCGCAGCGGTGGCGATCATCACCGATGACGATTCACCTTATGCCATCAAGAAGATCAGCCTGCATGAAGTCATGCACAAAGGTCGGAAGGGATTCAAGCCGCAGTGGGCCGACCACGTGATCCTCTATACTTCCGGGACGACGCAAACCTCCAAGATTCTTGTCTTTGACGGGAAGGCGCTGAGCAATCAGGTCATTTCCGCCAAAAGCATGTACCTGACAACAAACGACATCATGTTCCCGGATTCGGTCGGCCGTCTGAGGATCCTGGCTCTGCTGCCGTTTCACCACGTCTTCGGATTTGTGGCGGTCTTCTTGTGGTACAGCTTTTTTGGCCGGACGATCGTCTATCTGAACGACATGCTGCCGGCCACCATTCTCTCGACCTGCAGAAGACTCAAGATCACCCATGTCTATGCCGTGCCGCTGTTCTGGAATCTGATTACCCGCAATGTGCTGAAATCGGCCAAAGAAACCGGCAGGACAGCGCTTTTCCAGAAAATGATGCAATACAATCTCCAGGAGATTTCCAAAAAAGACGCTGGTCTCGGCGCCTCAAAAATCGTGCGCAACAAGGTTCACGCCAAATTGCTGGGACCCCATGTCAAGTACTGCATTTCCGGCGGCGGCAAACTCTCCGAAGAAACCTTGCGCACCATCAACGGGATCGGTTACCCGCTCTACAACGGCTACGGCATGACCGAAATCGGCGTGACCTCGGTCGAACTGCGCCCGAGCGTCCGAATGCGCATTGCATCAAGCATCGGCCGGCCACTGTTTGGCGTCGAATACAAGATCGACCCCTTCACGCCGGACAGCCACGACGGCGAGCTCCTGGTCAAGACCGGCACGCTGCACAGCTTTGAGATCAAGGATGGTAAACCGGTCACCCCCGAGTTGGTTGACGGCTTTTACCGAACCGGTGATATTGCCTCGATTGACGAACGCGGCTATGCCTACATCCATGGCCGCATCAAGGATATCATCATCAACGCCGACGGCGAAAACATTTACCCGGATGAAATCGAAGAACGTTTCATCAAACTGCCGTACGTCAACCGCTTCTGCGTGGTTGGCCTTGAGGACAAGCTCAGGAACCGCGAAAAGATCACGCTAATCTTCGATGCAGATACGTCATTCGGCGAAAGGGAAGAAGCTGAACTGGTCAGCGCCTTCGACGAGATCAATGCCAATCTGGTTTTGGCCAAACGCATTGAAGAAGTCTACTATTCGAAAGCCGATTTGCCGGTTGTCAACACGATCAAGATTCAAAAAAACGCGCTCAAGCAATCATTGCTTGCCAATCCGGCAAACTTCCGGCAGATCAACATCAACAGAGGATTTGTCAAATTTGACGATCTGGCCGAAGCGGCATCGCATATTACGGAGCGGGTGACCAAGCTATTCGCCGAAATTTTGAGTTTACCGGTCAACGAAATCACACCGGAAGGCAATTTCAGCGCGGATTACGGGGGTGACAGCTATTCCTATGCTGAACTTATTGTCAGCATTCATGATGAATTCAACCTCGTCTTGCCCGTCAGTCTATATGGCAAACTGGCCACTGTCAGAGATTTCACACGGTTCATCATGGATCAACAAAGCACCAATCCATAATTAAATTTTTTGAAGGAGAACGACAAGCTTATGAACAAGATCAAAAAATTTCAGGAACCGCTATTTGCCCTGGGTGGATTCGGCACGACCTTCCTTTTTACGGTACAATCCACGTATCTGCTGACGCGTTACATGCCATCCGAACGAGACCTGGGCGCAGGTATCGCGATCTTGCTCGTTCTTCCGGTTCTTTTGAGTATTGTCATGCTGATCGCTCGCGTGATTGACGGCTTCATCGACATCCCGATCGCGGCGATTGCCGACAAATATTTCGCCCGTCACAACAGTCGCCGCGGCCTGATCGGCTTCGGCATTCTGCCGCTTTTGGCCTCCTTTATCCTGATGTGGCTGCCGCCCTTTCCGGCCGAGCAGAACGTCCTGAACCTGGTGTGGCTGGCCTTCTTCAGCATCTTGTTCTTCATCACCTACACCTTTGTCACGGTGCCTTATCTGTCATCCCTTTCGGATATCGTCAGCGACAAACAATCCAGAATCCGCGTCGCCAGTTGGCAGGCCTTTTTCAATACCATTGGCTACTCCCTGGCCTATACCGTGATCCCGATTCTCCGCGATGTTTTCAGCGACGACAGCGCCACATCCTTGCAGAACGGCATCACCAAGACCGCCCTGATTCTTTCGCCGCTGATCCTGACCATGTTCATTCCGGTTCTGTTTGTTTTCCGCAAGTCCTCTGAGCCGCGTGTCGAGGAACCCAAGGGTGTCGGCTTGGTTGAGAGCTTGAAGACAACCCTGCAGAACAAGCGCTTCAGACATTATCTCCTCGTCTACTCCTTCAGCTTCTTTGGCCTCCAGTTGTTCCTGGGCGGCATGGACTATATGCACCGCTCAATGATGGGCCTGTCCGGCTGGCAGATTGCTGTGGTCAACACAGCTGCCTTCGCCCCGGTGCCGATCATGCTGTTTATCTTTAACAAGATCAATAAAAAGTACGGTGTGGCTACCGCCATGCGCGTCGCCCTCGTCTGCTTCATGATTGCCATGAGCATCTTCACCCTGGCCTACACCGGCTTTGTCGGAACCAAGATCCCGCTGTATCTGGGCCTGGCTGCCAGCACCTTCGGCAGCTTTGCCATCGGCGCGTTCTTCACCATCCCGTATGCCATGCCGGCCCAGCTGGCAGCCGAAGAGACACAATTGACGGGCGTTAACCGTGCCGGCATGTACTTCGCCGTCCAGGGCCTGGTCAATCAGATTACCGCCGCGATCGCCGGTTCCCTGGTCCTGATCAATGTCCTGACGATCAAGGTGGGCATCATCGCCGATGGTGCCGTCTTCATTGGCCCGATCGTCATCGTCGCCTGCATCATCTCGTTTATTTTCGCCAAGAATTGGAAAACAGATTTCGATGGAAAGAAGTAGAACCCAAAGCGTCCTCGACCGCCTTAACGCAGGCTGGACCATGTTTGTTGTTTGGTTTGTCAAGATCACATCAGCGCCCTTTCTGATCGTGTACTTCAAGCTGGTCGTGACGGACAAAGCCAAACGCAAACAACTTCGCCCCAAATGCATCATCATTGCCAATCATACCAGCACATGGGATCCCGTGCTGATCAACTATATTTTTCCGACCAAACGCATCAGCTTCATGACGGCGTCGGAACTCTTTCGATACAACAAGCTTTTCTCGGCTTTCCTAACGAGAATGGGCGCTTTTTCGGTCAATCGCAACAATCCGAACATGGATGTCCTCGGCGTATCCTCGGATATTCTGACCGCCAACAAAATCCTCGGCATCTTCCCCGAAGGCCGGCGTTCGCTGGACGGTGAGCTGCTGCCGTTCAGCCCCGGCGTCGTGATGATCGCGCTCAACTGCGACGCACCGATCCTGCCGATCTACCTCTCGGGGCAATACGGCCTTTTCCACCGCAAAAGAGCGGTGATCGGCGATTTGATCAACCTGTCGGATTATTGTGTCGAGAAGCACCCCCATCCGACCAAGATCAGGGAATTGAGCGTTATGCTGCACGACAAAATGCTGAATCTGGCTCAGCAAGCCAAAGCATAATGCGACCGTCCGTGCGGACCATAACCTTTTCGGGTGTGCTGACCTCGTTGACCTTTGTCCTGATGATGACCGGCTACTTCACCCAGCTCGGCGAATTTTTCTGGTACATCAGCGCCATGCTGGTCATGATCTTCGCCGTCGCGTCCTACCCCCTGGTCCAAGTCTACACCTACGCCTGTTCTGCGATATTGCTGCTCATCTTCACAAGCTTCAACATCGTCTATTTGCTGCCCTATCTGCTGTTTTTCGGACCCTATCCCATCCTGTCCAGATTCATTCAAAGGCTTCAAAGCCCCATTAAATACCTGATCAAGTGGCTCTACTTTACCGTCGCGCTTTTTGTCATGATTATCTTTTCTAACTTGTTTTTAAACATTGACGTCTTCGATCCAATCATCGCCCTGGAGACTTTGCTTTTCGGCACCGCCGCCTTCGTAGGATTTGAATTGATCTACACACACGCCCAAAAGACGATTACTGCTTTAAGTAGTAAATTGAAAGTGGGGTAAGTTCTATTGCGCACCCAATAAAACCATGTTATAATACATCTGTTATGAGTGACTTTGGCAAAGAGTGGGGAAACCCGCTCTTTGTTGCTTAAGAGAGAGAAAGCAGGCCAAGCGAGAACAATGACAGTCCGAACACCCGCCGCGCAAAAGGTTTTTGACGCCGCCGCACCCCGCATTGAGGCCATGGGCCTGGAGCTGGTTGACGTGGAAATGGTGACCGAAAACAAGGCCAAATACCTGCGGCTGTACATCGACAAGCTGGGCGGGGTGGGGCTGGAGGACTGTTCTCAGGTCAGTCAGATGATCGATCCGATCATCGACAACGAGCTCGATCTGCACACGCATGACTACCTGGAGGTTTCTTCGCCGGGCCTGGAACGTCCGCTGAAGACCGAACGCGATTTTCTGCGCTATGCGGGCGAATGGGTCGAGGTGACCTTGTACAAAGCCCAGGACGGCTGCAAGAAATATCAGGGAATCCTGGCACCCTTCAAGCCGGAGCAGATCGAAATGTTCCTGGCCGACGGCAGCAGCCGGCAGTTCCCGCGGGATCGGGTCGCCAAAACACGGCGCATGATCCGGGATTGAAAACGAATAATTGATTTTTTGGAGTAAACGGAAGGAGTTTGCAAGCAATGAATGCAGAGTTGATTGAAGCCCTGCGGCTTCTGGAGAAAGAGCGGGGAATTGACGCCGAGATCCTGTTCGAAGCGATCGAAGAGGCTTTGGTATCGGCCTACAAACGGGAATTCGAGGCCAAGACCACCGACAACATCCGTGCCGAGGTGGACCGCGAGAATGGCGAAATGCGGGTCTTTTTGACGCGGACCGTCGTTGAGCAGGTCGAGGACCCCAACAGCGAGATTTCGCTGGAAGAAGCGCAGGCCCTGTCCGAGGACTTTGAACTGGGCGATATGATGGAATACCAGCTGCGGCCGCAGGACTTTGGCCGCCTGGCTGCCCAGACCGCCAAAAACGTGATTAACCAAAAACTCTGCAGCGCCGAGCGCGAGCGGATTAACAACGAATTCAACAACCGCGTCGGCGAAATTGCCGCTGGAGTCGTCCAGCGCAAAGACCGCCGCGAGGTCATCGTCGACATCGGCCGCGCCGAGGCTGTGCTGCCCTTCAACGAGCAGGTGCGTCTGGATGGCTATAACTTCAACCAGCGCATGCGTTTTCTGATCCTCAAGGTTGACGAGAAGAAAGGCCGCCCGATCATTTATGTGTCGCGCAGCCACCCCAATCTGGTGCGCAAGCTGTTTGAGCAGGAAGTGCCGGAAATCGCCACGGGCGTCGTCGAGATCATGTCGGTCGCCCGCGAAGCCGGTTCGCGCACCAAGATCGCCGTCGTCTCCCGCGATCCCAACGTTGACAGCGTCGGCTCCTGCGTCGGCCAGCGCGGCATGCGCGTGCAGACGATCATGGACGAGCTGATGGGCGAGAAGATCGACATCATCGAGTGGCACCCCGACATCGCCGAATTCGTCAGCAACAGCCTCAACCCCGCCAAAGTTGTGCGGGTGGATATTCAGGAAGATGAAAAAATCGCCCGCGTCATCGTCCCCGATCACCAGCTGTCGCTGGCCATCGGCCGCGAGGGCCAGAACGCCCGCCTGGCGGCGCGTCTGACCGGCTGGAAGATTGATATCAAGAGCGAATCGCAGTATCGCGCGGCCATCGAAGCCGAGATTCTCAACCGTTTCACCGAAGCGGTCGAGGGTTCGGTGGACGAGGACGGCGAGGCTATCGAAGACCAACCGCAGCAGGACCAGGACGAGTAATTCTCGCGAGGGGAGGCGACTGACCCATGCCCAAGAAAATACCCCAACGTATGTGCGTCGCCTGCCGAACCATGCGAGCGAAGAAGGAACTGATCCGGCTGGTCGCCAGCCAGGACGGGGAGATCGCCCTGGACCCCACCGGCAAGAAACCTGGCCGCGGCGCTTATATATGCCGCAGCCGGCATTGCCTGGAACAGGCCATCCGCGGCCGCCGAATGGACAAGGGACTGAAGACACGGGTGGATGAGAAGATCATCGCGGCGCTGGCCGCTGAGATGGCATCGCTGCCGCCCGACGAGGAGCAAGACGCGTAGCATGACTAAACGAGCGGCAAACAAACCCAGTGCATCGGCCGAAGCGGTGTGGCGATTGATCGGACTGGCCACCAGGGCCCGCAAACTGCAGACCGGCGCCGATGCCGCAGCCCAGGCCCTACGCCGGGACAACGCCTTTCTGGTCATCGTGGCCCTGGACATTGCCGAAAATTCCGGCACCAAAATCGTCCGGCAATGCGAGAACGCCGGGGTGCCGATTCGGCACTTTGGCACCAAAGATGAACTCGGCCAATGGACCGGCCATGATGAAAGAGCCGTTGCGGTTATCCAGGATGCTGGATTTGCCGGCAGAATAGCAGAATTAATCGATGCACTGCATCATGACAAAAGTACGCTTGGAGGATAAGGTAGTAATTTTATGGTAAAAAGAGACGATTCAGGATCAGGGTTGAGAGCAGGTTTTGTCCGCGGTGACGGTCTGGCTCAACCTCAAAAAGTCACTTCACCTAAGCCCGAGGAGCCGGCAGCCAAGCTGCAGCCCCCGGTTGCCGAGCCGCCAGCCCGCGAACCCGAAGAGCTGCACGGCCCGACCATGACCCTGCAGGGCGTGTCCGGCAAGAAAATTACCGGCGCCGTCAAGGTCATCAAGGTGATCAAGGCTGAAAAGCCAGCCGAAGTCGAAGCTGCCCTGCCTGAGGCAGTTGCATCGGCACCGCTCGAGACTGCTGCATCTGCGCCGCAGCCGGTCGAGAAACCCGCGAAGAAGGCTGCCCATGCTGCTGAGCCGGTCGCGGAAACAGACGAGGCCAAACCGGCCAAGCCGGCTGCCGCTGAAAAGCCTGCCGTCGTGCCGGTCCCGGCAGAGACGCCCCAAGAACCCACCGCGCCAGTCGAGCCGGCACCGCATGTCTCGCCGCGTTCCTATGTTGCGCCAGTCGACAACAATCGGCCCAATCGCCCGCAGAGTGGCTACGGCAACAGCCCGCAGAATCAGCGGGCGCCTGGCCAGGGCGGCAGCTACACCGCTCGTCCGGATCGACCGCAGGACAGTGGACCCGGCACTTACGGTCAGGGCGGCTACAGCGCACGACCGCAGAGCGATCGCCCGCAGGGTGGCGGCGCCTACCAAGGTGGCGGCTACAACAACAATCGCCCGCAGGGGGGGCCCGGCGGCTACAACAACAATCGTCCGCAGGGTGGCCCTGGCGGTCCCGGCGGTTTCAACAATCGCCCTCAGGGTGGCCCTGGCGGGCCCGGCGGTTTCAACAATCGCCCTCAGGGTGGCCCTGGCGGGCCCGGCGGCTTTAACAACAATCGCCCTGGCGGGCCCGGCGGTCCTGGCGGTTTCAGCAACAATCGTCCGCAGGGCGGCCCCGGCGGCTTCAGCAATAATCGCCCACAAGGTGGCGGTGGCTACGGCAGTCGACCGGCTGGCGGCGACAAGGATGACGTCAAAGAGAAGTTCCCCGAAACAAAAGGCGCCAATTTTGTCGCACGTACCGCAATTGACAAAGATACCAAACGCAACGACAACCGCGATGTCAAAAAAGACACCTCCAAGACCGTGCCCGACACCAAAGACAAGCACCGCACCCTCCAGCGCCAGGCCCAGCAATTGTCCGGCCAGGGTGTTACCGAAGTGCTTTCCGATGAAAACGTCCTCGATACGCTGTACAAGGAAACGGCCAAAGGCGGCAAATTCAACCGCAACAGCCGTGGCGGCCGTGGTGGCCGTTATCAGCCGCCCACACCGGTGGTGCGCGCCGTTCTGACCCACGTCATGATTCCCGAGAGCCTGACGGTCAAAGAATTCGCCGAAGTGCTCAAGAAAACCGCGGCCGAAGTCATCAAGAAGCTGATCAAATTCGGCATCATGGCGACGGTTAACCAGGAAATCGACTTCGACACCGCCACCATCATCGCCGAAGAATTTGGCATTACCACTGAGAAATCGATCGAAGTAACCGAAGAGGAAATCCTCTTCGACGAGACCGAAGACGATGAAGGCGTCATGATTACACGGCCACCGGTTGTTGTCGTCATGGGCCACGTCGACCATGGCAAAACCTCCATTCTCGATCGCATCCGCTCGTCCTCAGTCGCCACGGGCGAGGCCGGCGGCATTACCCAGCACATTGGCGCCTACACGGTCAAGGCCAAGAACCGCCAGATCACCTTCCTCGACACGCCTGGCCACGAAGCCTTCACCACCATGCGTGCCCGCGGTGCCCAGGTCACCGACATCGCGATCCTCGTGGTCGCCGCCGATGACGGCGTCATGCCGCAGACCATTGAAGCCATTAACCACGCCAAGGCTGCCGACACGCAAATCGTTGTTGCCCTCAACAAAATCGACAAAGAAGGGGCCAACCTCGACCGCGTCAAACAGGAACTGTCGACCCACGGCCTCATCCCCGAAGAATGGGGCGGCACGACCGTCATGGTCCCGGTATCGGCAAAAACCGGCGTCGGCATGGACGAACTGCTGGAAATGGTGCTGCTGACCGCCGATATCCTCGACCTCAAGGCCAACCCCGACAAGCAGGCCAAGGGTACCGTCATTGAAGCCAAACTCGACAAGAACCGCGGCCCAGTCGCCACAGTCCTGGTCCAGCGCGGTACGCTGCGCACCGGCGACACGCTGGTGACCGGCTCGGTTATCGGCCACGTCCGCGCCATGACCGACGACAAGGGCAAGACGGTCAAATCCGCCGGCCCCTCGATTCCGGTCGAAATCCTAGGGTTACCCGAAGTGCCTGAAGCCGGCGACATCTTCTACGCCGTCACTGACGATAAGGTCGCCCGCGCTCTGGCCGATCGCCGCCGGATTCAGCAGCGTGAACAACAGCTGCGCGCCAGCTCCCGTATGTCGCTTGAGTCGCTGTTCAGCCAGATGGCTGCCGGCGAGGTCAAAGACCTTAACATTATCGTCAAGGCCGATGTCCAGGGCAGCGTCGAAGCCATCCGTCAGTCGCTGGAGAAACTCAGCGTCTCCGAGGTTCGCGTCAAGGTCATTCACGGCGCGGTCGGTGCCATCACCGAGTCCGACATTCGACTGGCCGAAGTTTCCAACGCCATCGTCATCGGCTTCAATGTCCGACCTGCCGTCAATGTTGCCGATCTGGCCCGCGATGAGGGCGTCGACGTCCGCATGTACCGCGTCATCTACAACGCCATCGATGACATTGAAGCGGCCATGAAGGGCATGCTGGCGCCCAAGTTCAAAGAGACCATCCTCGGTCACGCCCAGGTACGCCAGGTCTTCAAGGTCACCGGCGTCGGCACCATCGCCGGCAGCTATGTCACCGACGGCAAGATCACCCGCAGCTGTGAAGTCCGCATTGTCCGTGACGGCATCGTCATCCACGAGGGCAAGATGAACTCCCTCAAGCGCTTCAAGGATGACGCGCGTGAAGTGGCGACTGGTTTCGAATGCGGTATCGGCATTGATAAGTTCAACGATATCAAAGAAGCTGATGTAATCGAGGCCTTCGAGATGACTGAAATCGAGAGGAGCTGATCGGGCCATGCAAAGATCAGACCGTGTCGGTGACGAGATGCAAAAAATCGTCGCTGACATCATCCAAAATGATCTTAAAGATCCGCGGTTGCCGGCTTTCGTTTCGGTCGTGGAGGTCAAAGCCTCCCGCGATCTGTCGCACGCCCACATCTACATCAGTGTGATGGGTGACGACCAAGCCAAGAAGGATTGCGCGGCGGCCCTCAAAAGCGCCAGCGGCTTTATTCGCCGCGAGATTTGCAACCGCATCCGGCTGCGCATCGCGCCCGAACTGCATTTTATTGTCGACGATTCAATCGAACGCGGTATCCGCATGACCAAATTGATTGACGAGGCCATGGGGAATCAAACGAATCATGAATGATTTTATCGAACAAATCACCGAACGCTTGCTGGCTGCCCGACATTTACCTGGCGCAGTCTTTATGTACCCGCACGTCAGCCTTGACGGCGACGCCCTCTGCTCCATCTTGGCACTGGCCATGGTGCTGCGCCGAGTCGGCGTCAAGGTCCGAATTCCGCTGGACGAAGCTGTGCCGGATCGCCTGAGCTTTCTGCCAGGTCTTGATCTGATTGAAAAGTACGACGAAACCCTGCTCGAGGCGATGGCGGCTGATCAGCAGCTGGCCCTGGCGGTGGACTGCTCAGACAGCGACCGCGTCGGCTTGCGCAAGGCTTTGTTTGATCGCGCGCCGGAGTGGGCGCTCATCGACCATCACATCCCGCGCAATGAGCCCTGCAGCTTGTGCTGGATCGACCCGACCGCCGCTGCCGCCGGCGAAATGGTGTTTGACGTCATCAGCCGGATCGAAGAACGCCTGCAGCAGCGCCTGCTGGACAAAGAATCCGAGACGCTCCTGATGACGGCGGTCATCTCCGACACCGGCGGTTTTGTTTATTCCAACACGTCGGCGCGCACCTTCCGCACCGCCGCTGCCCTGATGGACGGCGAGGTCGATCTGCGCCAGATTACCTACCAGCTGTTCGACCTGACCAGCCAGGAACGCATGCGCCTGATGGGCCGCATTTTCACCGATGTCCGTTTCAGCCACGGCGGGCGGCTGGCCTTGGCCGTGGTCGATCAGAATCTGCTCAGTGATTATGGCGCATCAGATGCCGATCTGGAAGGTGTCGTCGCGCATATTCGCAATGTGGCCGGCGTTGAAGTGGCGCTGCTGATACGTGAAGTTTCCGACAATCTCCTGCGGGTCAATATTCGCAGCGGCAATCATTTCAACGCGGCCGAATTTGCCGCCCAGTTCGGCGGCGGCGGTCACGCCAAAGCGGCCGGCCTGCAATTGCGCGACATGACCATGGAAGAGGCGGAAAAACTGATTGTCGACAAGGCAGGTGAATGGCTATAGCCAGACCAACAGCCGAGCAATCCGGTATCATCCTGATCAACAAACCCCGCGGAATCACTTCGTTCGGGGTTGTTTCTCGCTTGCGCAAACTGACCGGCGTCCGCCGCATTGGCCACACCGGCACCCTTGATCCCTTTGCCGACGGACTACTGCCGGTCTGCATCGGCCGGGCTACCGCGGCGGTGCAGTTCATGGACGGCTATGACAAATCCTATCGACTCGGCATCGAATTTGGCCGGGCCACCGACACGCTGGATCTGACCGGTACGACGGTTTTTGAACACCAGCTGACCGCTGGCGAATTGGACGAACTCCGCAAAACAAACTTTACCGCGCTTTACGCGGCGGTCGCCGCGCTGCCGGGCGATCATCGGCAAACGCCGCCGATGTATTCGGCGGTCAAGATCGACGGCAAAAAACTTTACGAATACGCGCGTGCCGGCGAGGAAATCGAGCGTCAGGCGCGGCCGATTCGAATCAGCGCCGCCGTCGTCGAGGCGGTTACTTTGAACGACAACATTCTGCGAGCCGACATTCGCATCGACTGCTCCAAGGGCACCTACATTCGCACCATCGCCGACGAATTGGGCAAAACGCTGGGGTTCGGCGCGCATGCCGCCAGCCTGACCCGACTGCGCTGCGGGCCTTTTGCGCTGGGCGACGCGCAGGAACTCGAGCAGCTTTTTGCCTGGCGCGCCGAATGTGCCGATCAGCCAGCCTTCACCGAGCTGCTGCGCGACAAAGGGCTGCTGCTGCCCGTCGAGCGGGCTTTCGCCGATTTCCCGACTGTACATCTGCCGGAAAGCGTAGCACTTCGACTGATCAATGGGCTGCCTATGTCCTTTGACGCGGCCGAGCTGACCGACTGGCTGCCGGACCCAAAGCGAAGCCAGACGGCGTTTTTGCCGCCGATCGACACCGATATTGTTGCATACAGCCGCGGCTGCCTCATAGGTATCATAAAACTCCAGAATAACGATGATGGTACCTTTCGACTCAAATCAGAAAGGGTGTTGATTGACCTTGCAGATTTTCGAGCATGACCTCCAACCAGCCAAGCACGCCCGCGGCGTCGGCCTGGGCTTCTTTGACGGTGTTCATCGCGGCCACCAGGAACTGCTGCGGACCTTGATTTATGAGAGCCACCGCAACGGCCTTGTTCCGGCTGTCCTGACCTTTCCCATTCATCCCGAAACCATCCTGCGCCCCAACGACCCCTTTGAAAGCTATCTCTGCGATCTGCCCGAGCGTCTCAATCTAATGGCAGAATGCGGCATCGCCGAGACCCATTTAATGACCTTCGACGAGACTTTCGCCGCGATCGCGCCGCTGGATTTTCTCAATCAATACCTTGCTGACCGCCTGCAAGCCAAGCTGATTGTGGTCGGTCACGATTACCGCTTCGGCCACCTCGGCGCCGGCGACATCACCTTGCTGCAAAACTGGGCAGATCAACGTGATATTCGCGTCATCGTTGTCGACCAGGTCAATATCGGCGGCGAACGCATCTCGAGTTCCCGCATCCGCGACCTGATCGGCCGTGGCGACATGATCGGCGCGGCCAGCCTGCTGGGCCGCCCGTATGTCATGAGCGGCGTGGTGGTGCCTGGCCGCAAACTGGGCCGCCAAATGGGTTTTCCGACGGCCAATACAATGGTGCATCCTGAGTTGGCCTGTCCGGCCTACGGCGTTTATGCCACACGAACCAAGGTGGGTGAGCGGATCTGGAATTCCATCACCAACATCGGCTTGCGTCCGACCGTCAATCGGACTGAACAGCAGCCACTGATCGAGACCTACATCTTTGATGCCGATCTGACGCTCTACGGCCAAACGATCGAAGTTGCTTTTCTGGAAATGATGCGGCCTGAACAGTATTTTAATTCCTTGCTGCAGCTGGGCACCCAGGTTGACCAGGATCTGAAGACCGTGCGCGACTGGCACCGCAAGTCTGAACAGTGCCACGAAAAGGCGCGGATCGGCGACATCCCGGTCTATCTGCTGCCGACCACGCGATTCGCCCAGGCTGCGGCGCACCTGGTCTTTCTGACCCCGCTCGAAAAAAACCGCGCCTCCTGCCAGGCGCTGCTGATGCGGGTCCTGACGGCCAGCTGTCGGCGGTACCCCAGCCGCACCAGTCTGGCGACGGCGCTCGACAGCCTCTATGGCTCGACGATTGAGGCCAATCAGGAAAAACAAGGCGATCTGCAGATCATCAACTTATCAGCCGACGGCTTGATTCGCTGGACCGACGGGTCGTCGCCCTTCCGCGAAACCTGCGCGCTGCTGTTCGATCTGCTGTTCGAGCCGCTGCTTGACGATGCGGGGCTGTTTGACACCGAAACCTTCGAGACCGAGCGCCAAAATCTCATTTTGGAGATCGCCGCGCGTGAAAACGATCGGTCCAAATACTCATACGATCAATGCGTGGCGCTGTACTGTGGCGACCAAGTGCAGGGGCTGTCACCGATCGGTGACCGTGAGATTCTCCAGCAGATCACGCGTCAGGATCTCAAGGCCGCCTACGACTACCTGCTCAACAGCGCCAGTGTCGCGCTGTACATCGGCGGGCAGATCGACAACGCGACGTTAGACATTTGTCTGGCCGGCCTGCGCCGCATGCCCGTAGTCGAGAGACCCGTCATTCGACCGGCCGAAAGGCCAGCGCCTTTTGACCCGGCGGCATCTGCCAACGTGACCGAACACAAAGCGCTGGAACAGGCGCGCATTGCCATGGCCTACACCGGGCTGCCGCCCTACTTCAGTCATCAGTCGATCGTCGTGACAATGCTCAACAGCATGCTGGGCGGCGATGTGCACTCGCTGCTTTTTGATGTTGTCCGTGAAAAAATGGGGCTGGCCTACAGCGTTTTCTCCATGAATCAGCGCAGCCTGTCCTCCTTGTTTGTCATGGCCGGCGTTGCCCCCGATCAGGTCACCCCGGCCCTGACGGCCATCGGCCAGCAGGTGGTCAATCTGGCGACCGGTGAATTCGAGCCGTCGCTATTTGAGCGGGCGCGGCAAATGATCGAAACCGGTATTTTATCAGCCAATGATGATTTGTCGACCTTGCTTTCGCAGCAGATTATCGGCCGCGTCTTTGGCCGCACAATGACTCGCAGTGAATCGATCAGCCTGCTGCATGCGGTTACGCCGGCCGAGGTCATCGGACTGGCCGGCCGGCTCAAACTGGTGACCTGTTATGTATTGACTTCCGACATCAGCCGGGAAGGGGTGACAACATGAGTCAGACGGGCTTTGTCTGCCAGGAGCGACGTGATACGCTGACCGGCAAGATTCTCCGCACCTATCGCCACACCAGCGGGCTGGTGGTCAAGATCCTGCCGCGCCCGGGCTTTTCGCGCCGCTTCGCCGCAGTCTCGGTGCCTTATGGCTCGATCCACACCCGGTTTGCCGACCGGCAAACTGAACACCAGGTGCCCGCCGGCACCGCGCATTTCCTCGAGCACTGCGTTTTCAGCCGCGACGATGGCGGCGGCCTCTTGGGACGGCTTGCGGCACTGGGGGCTTCGGCCAACGCCTACACGGCGCACACTCATACGATGTATTATTTTTCGGCTGTCGATCATTTTGAACAGGCGCTCAATCTGTACCTCGATGCCATCTTGAACCCCTATCTCGAAAGCGATCGGGTGGAGGCCGAGCGGCCGGTCATCCTGGCCGAGCTCGACCAGTACCGCGACGATCCCGACAATCGCTGCTACAACAGCCTGATCGAAAACCTTTACAAAGATCATCCCGTCCGCGTGGATATCGGCGGCACGGCTGATTCAGTGCGCAGCATCACGGAAAAAGACCTGAAAACCGTCTGGCAGTGCTATTATCAGCCCAGCCAGTTATCCCTGACCCTGGCCGGTGATCTCGACGAGGAACAAATTATCCAGGAACTGGCCACCCGTCTTGCTGCCCTGCCGGTCGTTCGCCAAACATGCCGCGACATTCGGCTGATTCTGCCCAGTGAGCAAGACAAGCCAGCGTCTGCCCTGAGCACCCTGCGCTTGGACGTCACGACAGCTTCTTTCCTGGTTGGCGTCAAAGATCCCCGTCTGCTGCCGGGTCGTGAAATGAACGGGCGCGAACTGATGATCCGCCAACGTGCCGCGCGCTTGCTTTTCGACACGCTGATCTCGCCGGTCTCAGCGCTCTATGATTCGCTGTATGCGCAAGGTCTGATCAACGATTCGTTCGGTTCACATTATTCCTGCGAAGACAATTTTGCCTTTTTAGCCTGCGGCGGCGAGTCCAATCAACCCGAAAAGGCCGCAGCCGCCGTGCAGGCCGGCTTGATCGAATATTTTGCCAAAATCGACACCAATCTCTTTGAAATCCAAAAACGGGCCGCGGCCGGCGACTTTGTGCGTTCGCTTGATTCGATCGAGCACAGCGGCATGGTACAGGCGCAATGCAATCTGAATGAAATTGACCTCTTCGATTATCCTGAAATGTATGATAAGATTGACTGTGCAGCAGCATGCAGCGAGATGGGCTTTTTGACCGATCCATCCAGCTATTGTGCGGCAATTATACTACCCGTGGAGGTGACTTGACTTATGACCACCCCTGATTATTTTGTCGATTTTCCCGGATTAGGCATCAAAGATATTCCGATCAGCCGCGAGGCCTTCAACCTGTTTGGTATCTCAATTTACTGGTACGGCCTGCTGATCGCCGGAGCCATCATCTTGTGCATGATTCTCGCCATACGCCAGGCCAAACGCTATGACCTGACTTCCGACAATATCATGGACACCTTCATTGCCATCATCCCACTGATGCTGATCTTCGCGAGATTGTATTATGTGGTTTTTGAATGGAAGAACTACTCGGGCAACCTGTGGTTGATTTTCGACACGCGGCAGGGCGGACTTGGTTTTTACGGCGGTGTCATCGGCGGCGTCTTAGCCGTCATCCTGGTCTGCCGCATTAAAAAGATCCCGCTTTCGCGCATGATGGATTTCCTCGTGGTTTATGTGCCGTTGGGTCAAGCCATCGGCCGCCTCGGCAATTTTTTCAACCAGGAGGCCTTCGGCAACAACACAACCCTGCCCTGGGGCATGTTCAGCAACCAGACTCAGGCCTATCTGACCTCGATTGGCGGCACAGTCGGTGGCACCCTCGATCCCAGCCTGCCGGTTCATCCGACCTTCCTCTATGAATTCATCGCCAACATGCTGATCTTCGTCGTGCTGATCCAGATGCGCAAATCCAGCAAGACGCCCATGAAAACCACCCTTTGGTACCTGCTGCTTTACGGCCTGGTGCGCTTTTTTGTCGAAGGTATTCGCACCGATCCGCTGGTGATCGGCGACACCGGCATCCGCATTTCCGAACTGATTTCGGCCCTGATGGTCGTCGGTTCGATCATCGGCCTGATCGTCGCCCGTCAGGTTCGCATCAAACGGGAGCAGGCCGCCGCACTGGCCAAGGAGCTGGCCATCGATAGTCCGGACAGCGAAAACCCTGAAGACAAGGTTTTCATTGAGATCAAAGAAGAACCCGCTGACAAGGAAAAGAAAGACTAATGCCTAGATTCGGAATTGAGCAGATCAAGAAGGGTTCCTATTTTAGTGTCATGGACTATTGGCTGCTGATTCCGATTCTAACCATTTCGGTCATTGGCCTCTCGGTCGTTAACAAGGTACTGTCCAGCGGCTTTGATACCTACCCGATGATCTTCTACAAGCAAGCCGGTGCCATGCTGGTGGGGCTGCTGATCGCGTTGATGATTTGCGTCATTGAAGTGCCAACGCTTAAGCTGGTCGGCTGGGGAATTTATGGCCTCAGTGTACTGCTGCTGATCTGGACACTGATCGATGGGTACTCCAAGGAAGCCCTGTGGGGGGCGGACAGTTGGATCGAGCTGCCAATCATCGGCACTTTTCAGGCTTCCGAACTGACCAAAATCGGGCTGGCCATGACCGCGGCCTTTGTTTTTGAAGGCATGCAGACCAAAACCCTGAAAAAATGGCAGGGCAGTCTGATTCTGCTGGGTCTTTTCGCCATCCCGGTTGCGATGATTATGAAACAGCCGGATTTTGGCACGACCATGGTCATTGTCTTTATGTTTTTAGCCATGCTCTTTATCTGGGGCCTCAAATGGCGCTATGTGCTACTGGGCTTTTCCGGTGTCGTCATAGCGGCGATCATGGCCTGGCTGTTTTATTTTTCCGAAATGCAAAAGGCCCGCATCATCACCTTTCTCTACCCCGGTCAGGATCCGACCAATTCCTACAATCTCCTGCAGGCACAGTTCGCCATCGCCTCGGGCGGCCTGATCGGCAGCGCCGGTGAGACGCCGGTCCACGTGCCGGTCAAGGAAGCCGACTTCATCTACACCGCCGTTTCCGAACACATGGGCTTCATCGGTACAACCGCGCTGCTGGTGCTGATCTTCTTTTTCCTGGCCCGCTGCCTCTATGTCGCCTCCAAGGTCCACCCCGTGCGGCCGGCGCTAGCCTACATGATGGTCGGCCTGACCGCCTCGATGGCCTTTCACTTTGTCGAAAACCTTGGCATGTGTGTCGGCCTGCTGCCGATCACCGGCATCCCACTGCCCTTTGTCAGCCTGGGCGGGACGGCCATGATTGTTAATTTTTTTGCACTCGGGGTTATGCTTTGTATTTCCATGGAACGAAATTTAAACAAATAGCCCTTCCCAATGCTCCCCGAGTTCAACTAAGTTTTGCTGTGCAAAACCTATTCACTCGGGGAACACAGGGAAGGGCTATTTGTTTGTGAGGGTGGGAATTTCCCAGATGCCCAGCTCGCTCAGGAATTTATTGCTGCGCAAAAAACTATTCGCTCGCCAGGACACAACGAAAAAACGAACAGCGAAGAACTAACAACGGCGGATTGATAATTTACATAATTAGTTTCAAACAAGAGATCGCGTGCGATCTCTTGTTTTTTTACCCTTTATAAAGGATTCTTCTTCCGCAACTTTTCGTTGTTCGTTTTGAACTGTTCGTTTGATTACGTTTATGTTACAACCCGCGCTTGGACAAATAATCCTTGAATTCGCCGAAAAACGCGTGTACAATGACAATCAAGTGGTGCAAAGTAGAGCATCCATACATGTTTGTGGTTAGATGTGGTGAAAACGACCGCCGATCACAGCGTGATTCTTGTCCGCCAAGCACAGTGAGAGGGGGAAAAACGCCGCATGGCCAGATTCACCCATACAGTCGACGCCAAAGGGCGTGTCTTTGTGCCCGCCAGACTTCGCGAAAGTCTGGGGTCTTCGCTGATTGTCACGCTGAGCATTGATGACGGATTTTTGTCCGCCTATTCCCCCGAAAATTTTCGCAAGATTCGCGACCAGATCAACCAATTGTCCGGCACCGATCCCGCGGTTCGCCGGCTGAAACGCACGATTATCGGTGAAGCTATGGCCTGCGAGCTCGACGCGCAGGGCCGCATTTCGATCAGTGACGAGCTTTGGTCCCATATCGCGGTGCGTCCAGGCGAAGAGGTTTGCTTCATCGACATGTATGACAAACTGGAAATTTGCGCCAGGTCGTTCTACCAGCAACAGAAGGAGGCGCAGGGCTCACTCTCGGGCGTAGACCTGTCACACTTCGATGTTAAAGGGATCTGATTTTGGACACATGCCGGTTATGCTTGAACCGGTGCTCGAACTTCTGGACATCCGCGAAGACGGACTCTACATCGATTGCACCATGGGCGGCGCAGGCCACTCATCCGCAATACTTGCCAGACTCGGGAAAAAGGGTTGCCTGATCGCGCTGGATCGCGATGAAGATGCCCTGCGGGCGGGCAGCGACAAGCTGTCCAGCGTCGAGAGTGCCGGCATGTGGAAAATCGTTCAGGGCAATTTTGCCGATCTGGCAGACATTGCTCGAGAACAAGGCATCACCGGTGTTGAGGGCATTTTGGCCGATTTTGGTGTCTCATCGTGGCAGTTGGATCAGGCCGAGCGCGGATTCAGTTATGGACAGGACGGCCCGCTCGACATGCGCATGGACCAGAGCAAGGGGCTGACGGCTGCCGATGTGGTCAACACCTATGCCGAACAAGACCTGGTCCGCATCTTGCGCACCTACGGCGAAGAGCGTTACGCCGGCCGCATCGCCGCGGCGATCGTGGCCGCGCGCAAACTGCAGCCCTTTCAGACAACCGCCGAACTGGCCGAACAGGTCCGTTCGGCCATGCCGGCCGCCGGACGGCATGAAGCGCAGCATCCGGCCCGACGGACCTTTCAGGCCGTCCGCATCGAGGTCAATCAGGAACTGGCGGCCATCGAACAGCTGCTGGCCACCGCGCCGCTGCTGCTCAACCCCGGCGGACGCATCTGCCTCATCACCTTCCATTCGCTGGAAGACCGCCTGGTCAAAGATGCCTTCCGCGCCCTGGAAAACCCCTGCACCTGCCCGCGCAACTACCCCTGCGTCTGCGGCAAACAACCGCTCGGTCGCGTGGTAACCCGCGAAAGTGTCGTCGCCGACGACGCGGAGCAACAGCAAACCCTCGTTCCCGCAGCGCCCTGCGCTGCTTCGAACGATTCTGAATTTGAAATCAACCCCTGAAGGAGGTGGATCGTCTTGTCTGACTATTACGGAAATCTGGCATTAAAGGCCAGGCGATCCCCTGCGCCTGTTCAGCGAAATCGTTCACAGCCGACAGTGCGTCCGCAGTTTCAACAGCTGAGGCCACGTCGAATTAGGTCCATGGAGACGCCGGCCCCTGAACAATCGGCCAGCGCCAGCGCGCGGGCCATTCGCCGTGACATCGCCCGGCAGCGCTTGCGCTCGCTAATGAGCGTGGTCTGCATTGTGCTGCTGGTGACCGGCATTTTCACTTTGGTTGTTTATCGACAGGCCAAGATTCTTGAATTGAATTTTGATAATCTAAAATCAGAAAGTGAACGGGTCAAAATCGAGCAACAAAACGGCCAAATCAGCGAAGCGCTGGCGCAGAAGACCAATCTCGATCAGATCCGCCAGCAGGCGATTGAAAAGCTGGGGCTGCAAGACCCAGCCAGCAGTCAGATTGTCATGGTCAGCATTCCGGATTCAGATCGCATCATCTTCGCCAATCCGCAGACAACCGGCAATGAGAACGATGCCTTCCTCGCCAACGCGTTTTCAACGATCGAAGGCTACTTTAAAAGCATGAATCAGCAAAGGCAGGGCGATTGAATTGAGAGGCAGGGATAGCCGCAGCCTGGCATTGGACCGGCATCTGTTCAAGGAAAAACAGCGTCAGCAACGATATGCGCCGCGCGGCCAGCCGGAACGGCGGGCAAAACCCAAACCGCGTCGAACCCGTCGGGTCGGCCTGATGGTGGTCAGCTTTTTGCTGGCCGCCTTTTCGACGATGATGATCTTTCAGCTTTATCAGATTCAAATCGTCACGGGTGCGGAGTATGCCCAGAAGGCCGGTAATCTGCACTACAAGCGAGAAACGGAGTATCCGACCCGCGGCAGGATTTATGACAGCAATGGCGTCGAATTGGCCGGAACGACTTACGTTTACCGGATCGGCATTACCCCGAAGGACGTCTATTCGATCAGCAAAATCATTAAAGATGAAGTTATTGCGGAAAACATCGCCATCTGCCTGAATCTCAAAACCGCTGACGTGTTGGCCGAAATGCAGAAGACCAAAGAAACCTACATTCTCCTTAAAAAAGATGTGACGCGGGAAGAGGCTGAGGCTCTCAAAGCCTACAAAAAGGAATTCAAAATCGGCGGCATCAAAATTGAGGCCGAGCCCCGCCGCTATTACACCAACGGCAGCCTGGCCAGTCAAGTCATCGGATTTTCCAGTTTCAGCGGCGACAACCTGGTCGGCAAGCTGGGGGTTGAGATGGAATACAACAGCATTCTGACCGGGGAACCGGGGTACACTTACGTGGAGACCGACAGTTACACCGGCGGCGGTCTGCCCTTTTCGGTGCCGACCAGCCTGCGCGCCAAAAACGGCCAAAACCTGATACTCAATATTGACATCAACATCCAAAAGATTGCGCAGGAAGAACTGGAAAACGCCATCAACGTTTACGACATCACCAAAGGCGGATCGGTCATCATCATGGACCCCTTCACCGGCGCGGTGCTGGGCATGGCGTCCTACCCCTATTTTAACAGTTCGGACCCGACCGCCTGCCCCGCCTGGGCTGATGCGCAAACTTGGGATTACCGCAAGCCAGAGACCATGGAAATCCTGACATCGACCATCTGGAACAACCACGCCATATCGGACAGCTACGAGCCAGGCTCGACCATGAAAGCAATCACAGCCGCCATTGCGCTGGAGGAAGGGCTGGCCCGAGAAGACGAAATCATGAGCGACGCGTCGATCAGCCTGATGAATTCGCCGATCAGCTGCGCGCACAAGCCCAATCACGGCATGGAGACGATGCAGCGGGGCTTTTGGAATTCCTGCAATCCGATCTTTGCCCAACTGGCGCTGCGCACCGGCGTGTCGCGATACTATGACTACATCCGCGGCTTTGGCTTCCTGGGTGTGACCGACATCGACCTGCCAGCGGAAGGTACCGGTATTTTCCATGCCAATCCTACACCGCTCGATATGGCGACGCTGTCGTACGGCGAATCCTCAACGGTGACCCCCTTGCAGCTGGCGACGGCCTATTGTGTCTTTGCCAATGGCGGCAATCTGGTCACACCAACGATCGTCAAAGCCATTACCAACAGCGATGGCAATATCATCAAGGAAAACACCACAACCACCGTGCGCAAGGTCATCTCCGAAGAAACCTCATCGCGCATTCGCGAATTGCTCAAAGGCGTCGTGCTCTATGGCACCGGTTCAGCCGCCTATGTCGAAGGCTACTCGATCGCCGGCAAAACCAGTACGTCGACCGACAATGCTGGCGATCACACCCTGTCCTTCGCCGGCATCGCCCCGGCTGACAACCCGGAAATTGTGGTGCTGGTTGTGCTCAATATTCCGGCCAGCAAGGATCTGACCTCCAAGGCGGCATCGAAAACCAGCGGCCAGATCATCTCACGCACGCTGGAATACATGGGCATCAGCCGCGAATACACCGAGAAGGACGTTTCGCGTTTGCAGGCCACGAGCGCTGTGCCCAATGTCGTCGGCAGCACCTATAAAGCGGCGATGGATACGCTGCTAAAAAAAGGATTCCGCATCGAGGCTGGCGACAGCACGATGACCAGCGAGACCATCGTCAAATTCCAGTGGCCGGCGGCTGCGACGCAACTGCACAGCTCGGGGCTGATCGTGCTTTATCCGCAAGCTGCCCCTGCCGAAAAGATGACCGCCGTCCCTGATTTTACGGGGCGAAACGTCAGCGAATGCCTGAGTCTGGCCGCGCAAAGCGGCCTCAACATCAAAATTGTTGGCGATTGTCTGGGTGTGGCCGCCAGCCAGGACATCGCACCGACCTTTACCGCCGAGGGAATTGAAGCGCCGGGTGCTGTTCGCCTGAAGCGCGGCAGCCTGGTGGCGGTCAGTTTCGCGGCGGTTGAAGAAGAGGTTGCTCAATAAGCCCAAACAGCTTAAAATAGACAATCGGAAAGAGTCAGCCGGGCGAGGGAGTATGCACATGCAATTGCAGGATTTGATCAAAGGTTTGAAGATTCTCGACCATCAGGGCGATCAAAGCATCGAGATTGATTCTGTTGTTTATGATTCTCGCAAAGCACGCCGCGGGTCACTTTTTGTCTGTGTTGAAGGTTTTGTGACCGACGGCCACAAATATATTGCGCAGGCGCTGGCGCAGGACGTTTCGGCCATCATGCTGCAAAAACCGTTGGCGGGCATCACAGTGCCCTGGGTCCAGGTCGATGATACGCGCCGCGGCCTGGCGCATGTGTCCGACCGCTTTTTTGATCATCCTTCAGGCCGCATGGAACTGATCGGGATCACCGGCACCAAAGGCAAAACCACCGCGACTTACATGACCCGTGCCATCCTGACAGCCGCCGGCCGCCGGACGGGACTGATCGGGACGGTCGCCAACATCATCGGCGACGAAATCACCTACGCGTCGCGAACAACACCGGAATCCTACGATCTGCAGGCGCTGCTGGAGGAAATGGCCGGACGCGGCATGGACAGCTGTGTGATGGAAGTTTCCTCGCAGGGGCTGATGCTGGATCGGGTCTACGGCTGTGAATTCACGTCGGGCGTCTTTACCAATTTGTACAATGATCACATCGGGCCGCATGAACATGCCTCGATGGAAGAATATCTCGACGCCAAATTACTTTTGTTCGATCGCTGCCGTCAGGCGGTACTCAATCGCGACATCGCCTGCTACGACAAAGTACGGGCGGCGGTCAAAGGGCCCTGCCTGACTTACGGGCTGACCGAACAGTCTGATATACGCGCCGCCAATCTGGCCAAGCGGGTCGAACACGGCCGGGTCGGCACGCGTTTTGATCTGACCAGCCCCTGGTTTTGCGGTGAAGTTTTTGTCGGCATGCCCGGCAAGTTCAATGTTTACAACGCGTTGGCAGCCATCGCCTGCGCCGGTCTGGCGGGCATCGGAATTGACGCCGTGCGCCGGGGTCTGGCCGAGATTGCTGTGCCGGGCCGCGTCCAACCGATCCCGTGCCAGAATTTTCAGGTTATTGTCGACTATGCGCACAACGCGGCCAGTTTGGAAAATCTGCTGGAAACACTGCGCGAGTATGTCAGCGGTCGTCTGATCGTCATATTTGGCAACGGCGGCGATCGCGCGCGTTCCCGCCGCTTCGAGATGGGTGAGACGGCCGGCCGGCTGGCCGACCTGACCGTCATAACCTCGGACAACCCGCGGACCGAGGACCCGATGGCGATTATCGGTGACATCATCACCGGCATTACCCCGAGCGGCGGCCAATATCAGGTGATTCCCGACCGCCGGGAGGCCATTTTCGAGACCATACGCCAGGCTTTGCCCGGTGACATGGTGGTTATTGCCGGTAAAGGCCACGAGAATTATCAGATTTTCAGCGATCGCACCATTCATTTTGATGACGCCGAAACAGCCGCCGCCGCCATTGCGGCGCTTGAGGATAAACAGCATGATCCGGCTTAAGCTTTATGATTTGCTGGACTGGTCCGGCGGTCAGCTGCTGACGCCCGCGTCATCCGACGCGGTTTTTGCCGGTATCAGCTCGGACACGCGGACCATCGAGCCGGACAGCCTGTTTTTGGCGCTGCACGGACAACAACACGATGGCCACCGCTTTTTGCGGCAGGCCTTGGACGCCGGCGCCCGCGGGCTGATCATCGATGACCGCTCGGCGCTGGACAGTCTGCCCGAACTGCCGGCCGGCATCGCCGTCATTCTGACAGCCGACACGCTGACTGCGCTGCAGCAGATCGCCGCCGGTTACCGTAAGACCCTGCGGGCCAGTGTCGTCGGCATCAGCGGCAGCGTCGGCAAAACATCGACCCGCCAAATGATCAGCGCCTGTTTGCAGACATCGTTGCGCGTTCACCAGACAGCGGGCAACCTGAATAACGAAATCGGGCTGCCCCAGACCATCCTCAAGGCGCAACCTGATGATCAGACCATCATCCTGGAAATGGGTATGCGTGGCCTTGGCGAGATCAGTCTGCTCAGCCGGATCGCACAGCCGGACATTGCCATTTTGACCTGCATCGGCTACTCGCACATCGGCCGCTTGGGCAGCCAGGAGGCCATTTTGTCGGCCAAAACCGAAATCATTGACGGACTCCGGCCGGCCGGCCTGCTGCTCCTGAACGGTGATGACCCGCTGCTGTTGGCCTGGGGCCGCCAGTACAAGGGGCGCGGGCGAATAGCCTGGATCACCACAGATGCCGACCTGGCCGCGGAGCGGGTCGCTGACGGCGCCGCTTTCGCCATCAGCGCCGGGCAGATCGAGACATTTGCCGATCACAGCCTCTTCCAGGTGACCCTGCACCTCGGCACGGGCGAAGGAGATCCCATCCCGGTGCGACTGCCGATGCCCGGCAGCCACCACATTCAAAATGCTTTGTTTGGCCTGGCAGTCGCCCATGAACTGGACATCAGTCTGGTCGCGGCAGCCGAGGCCGCCAAGGACAGCCAAAATACCGGCAATCGCCAGCGCATCATTGAAACCGGTAGCCTGCTGATAATGGACGATTCTTACAATGCCAGCCCCGAATCCATGCTGGCCGCTCTGCGTACGTTGGCCGAACTGGCCAACGGCAAACGCCTGATTGCGGCGCTGGGGTGCATGCTGGAGCTGGGCGATTTCGCCGAATCGGCGCATTTTAACCTGGGGTTGCAAGCCGCGGGTTATGGTTATGACCGCCTGCTTGTGACCGGTCCCCATTCGGCTGCCATCATCAACGGCGCTCATCAGATTGACCCGACACTGCCGGCCTGCGAATATGAAGACAACGCGCACCTTGCGGCTGCGCTCGTCCCGGAGCTGCGCCCCGGCGATTGCCTCTTGGTCAAAGGTTCAAGAGGATTTGCCATGGAAAAAGTGACCGAAGCCATCCTGCAAAACTTACCGGTCCATCATGATCCAGAAACGGAGAACAAAACATGCTGATCGAAATGCTGATCGTCGCCCTGATTGTCCTGGTCTTGACCCTGCTGGCCGGTTGGCTGGGCTTGCCTTTGCTGCGCCGTCTCAATGTCGGGCAGAAGGTGCGCGACGATGGTCCGGCCAGTCACCTCAAAAAGAGCGGTACGCCGACCTTCGGCGGCTTGTTTTTCCTGGTGCCGATCACCCTGCTGGGCATTTATGCCTTGCTGTCCGGACAGGGTCTGATCTCGCTTGCGGTGCTGGTTCTGACCATGCTGCTCTTTGCGCTGGCCGGTTTCCTCGATGATTTCATCAAGGTTCGCATCAGCAAAAAAGGTTTGTCGGTCAAGCAGAAAACACTGCTCCTGGGTATATTTTCCTTGATCATCACGATCTACTATCTGTGGTTCGCGCCCGAGCAGCCGTTTTTTCTCGTGCCGATCAGCGGCGTCCAATTGCCGATTGACGGCTGGCTCAAATTTCCTTACGCCGTTTTTGTTATTTTGTACCTTTTCTTCGTTTGCAACGCGGTCAATCTGACCGATGGCGTCGATGGACTTGCTTCCTCAGTCACCGTGGTCAGTTCGCTGGCCCTGGCGGCGGCTGGCCTGATCCTGCAAGCCACCGTGCCCGGCGCCCGGCCGGCAGCGCTGCTGGCGGTGGCTATCCTGGGCGGCTGTCTTGGTTTTCTGGCCTTCAACCGCCACCCGGCCAAGGTCTTTATGGGCGACACCGGATCCCAGGCCCTCGGCGCCGGCGTCGCGGTGATTGCATTACTGTATGGCGCGCCATGGCTGTTGCTGCTGATTGGCATAATCTACATGGCTGAGGCCCTGTCGGTGGTCATTCAGGTGGCTTACTTCAAAAAATCCGGCGGTAAGCGCATTTTTCGCATGTCGCCGCTCCATCACCATTTTGAATTGGGCGGGTGGCCCGAAAACAAGATCGTCATCGTTTTCAGCCTGGTTACGCTGGCCGGCAGTGTGCTCGGCTTGCTGCTGATCCTGAAAAGCGGGTTGACCCAATGAGAAGGGAAGACTTTCTGCCATCCACCCATCGCATCAACAGCGGCATGTTGATCATTATGCTGATTTTGACCTGCTTTGGCCTGATTATGCTCTTCAGCGCCAGCATGAGCGGTTCCTACATCGGTTTGGGCGATGCCATGGCGGTTGTTTACAAACAGGCGGGCATCACGGCCATCGGACTGATCCTCGGTCTATTCCTGGCAATTGTCCTGCCGCTCAAAATTTTTGATCGCTTTTGGATTTCCCTGGTGCTGTTTGGCATCACCACGGTACTGCTGATTCTGGTCAAGTTTCCCGCCTTCAGCATTCTGATGAATGGTGCTCGGCGCTGGCTTGAAGTACCGATCATCGGCTCCTTTCAGCCCTCCGAGCTGGCCAAGATCGCCATGGTCTTCTGTTTTGCCGGTTACATTTCGATGATTCGCCGCCGCCGCGCCAAGGGTGGCCTGCGCTTCAAAACGCCCTTGCGCCAGTTTATCGCCGACGGCTGGCTGGACATCCTCCTGCCAACCTTTACCTTTTTTGTCTGGATCGGTCTGGTCGTCTCACAGCCGCATCTTTCCGGCGGTCTGATCATGGGCTTTGTCCTGCTGGTCATCTTGCTGGCCGCCGGCATCCGCTCCCGCTCCTGGGTAAGCGCCATCACGCAATTCACGGCCATCATCCTGGTTTTGGGCATGCTTTTTGTCGCCGTGCTGCCGATCCTCAAAGCCAATGGCTTGGAAGAGAAGATTAATGAAGAATTTGATCATGTCGGCGATCGCATCACGACCTTTTTATACCCCGACCAAGCCAGCGCAGACCAGTCCTACCAAGTCGAACAATCGCTGATCGCCATCGGCTCGGGCGGCATCGACGGCGTCGGGCTGGGCGCTGGCCGTCAAAAATACAACTATCTGCCGGAGCCTTACAATGACTTTATTTTTGCCGTCATCGGCGAAGAACTCGGCTTTGTCGGTACGGTGATGGTCTTGCTTTTGTTTATGCTGTTTATGTTGGTCGGCATGAGCATTACCCTCAAAGCCGCCAACCCCTTTGCGACGATTCTGGCCGGCGGTTTCACCCTGCTGATCACCATGCAGGCCTTGCTGAACATCGGGGTCGCGACCCGCTCCATCCCGGCCACTGGTATTTCGCTGCCGCTGTTCAGTTATGGCGGCACCTCCAATCTATTGTTTCTGGTCGCCATCGGCTTCATTTTGGCCGTGTCCAAAAGTGGTCAGCGCATCAGTCGTGATCGCCTGCCGGAAGCGCCAGCCAGCAATCGAACGGAGGTCAGCCGATGAGTTTGAAATTTCTGTTAGCCGGCGGCGGCACCAGCGGCCACATCACACCAGCCCTGGCCATCGCTGAGCAAATCCGCAGCGACCATCCGGATGCCGAAATCCGCTTCTGCGGCACAGCGCGCGGCATCGAAGCCGAGATTATTCCGCGTGCCGGCTACCAATTTACCCCCATCCGCGCCCGCGGCCTCCCGACCAAACCCTCGCTGGACATTTTCCGCGCGCTGGCCGACTTCATGGCCGGGCGGCGTCAGTGCCGCCAACTGCTCAAGGACTTTCAGCCGAATGCCGTGATCGGTACCGGCGGCTACGTTTGCAGCCCGGTCGTCGCGGCGGCGACCAGCCTGAAAATCCCGGTGCTGCTGCATGAGCAAAATGCCTTTCCGGGTCGTTCCAACCGACTACTGGCCCGCCAATCGGCCGCTGTGTGCATCAGCTTTCCGGGCACCGAAACGCGCTTTCCAGCCGGGACACCGATTACTTTGACCGGCAACCCGGTACGTGCCGCGTTTTTTCAGCTGGATCGTGACCAGGCCCGCCAAAAGCTGGGCATCGGGCGTGACGTCAGGCTGGTGCTGGTCACCGGCGGCAGCCTGGGGGCGCGAACCCTCAACCAGGCCTTTCTGGGTCTCGAAATTGTGGTGCCTGATCTGCAGGTCATTCTGGCCGCCGGCAAGCTGCAGTTCGCCGCTGTTGCGGCGGCCGCCACCGGGCGGTCCTGGCTGCAGGTCAGGGAATACCTCCATGAGATGGATCAATACATGGCGGCGGCGGACCTGATTGTCTGCCGGGCCGGAGCCATGACCTGCGCCGAATTAACTGCGTTGGGCCGCGCCTCGATTTTGGTGCCCTACCCCTACGCCGCTGGCGACCATCAGACCTACAATGCCCGTGTTCTGGCCGATTGCGGCGCGGCCATTCTCTGTCCGGACGACGAGCTAAAACCCGACAGACTTGCGCAGCTGCTGCAGGATTTGATGGCCGACCCCACACGCCTGACCACCATGGAGCGCCAGGCCGCCAGTCTGGCACGACCGGCTGCGGCCAGCGATATCTGTCAGAAGCTCTATGAGGTCATGCTGTGAGAAAACTTAAAACACGGCCAACTCGGATTTTGGCGGCAATGTGCTGTCTGGCGGTTGCCTTGCTGTTGGTCTGGCAGCTGCCGTATTTTCGCTTAAACAGCATCGTGACCACTGAGCTGAGAAGCATCAGCCGTGAAGAACTCATTGACGCCAGCGGTTTGTCGGTTGGCCAACATCTCTTTGCCGGTTTGGGCGGTTCGCTGGAACAAATCACCCAACTGCGCTATGCCGAGGTGGAAGCCAGACTGCTCAAAGAATTCCCCAACATCAAATCGGTTACCGCCCGCCTGGTTTTCCCCGGCCAGATCAACCTGTCGATTGTCGAACGCGTCGAGGTCGCCTACATTCAGATCCCAGACGGCTGCGTGATGATCGACAAAGAAGGCGTCGCGCTCAAGATTTTATCGGATCCGCCGGCGGACATCCCGGTCATCAGCGGTGTATCCGTCGTTTCGATGAATCTGGGCCAGCCAATCGAGGTTGATGTTCCCGCAGCCAAGAATAGTGCAATCTCGCTAATGGGTGCTATAATTGATGCAGATAAAGACAATCGAACCGATTTACTGCTCTTGGGCCAGATCAAAAAAATCCTGCCGATCGGCAGTAATGATCTGTTTTTAACAGTCGTATTGCCCAACACCGGCGAGGAAATCAGCGTGGCTGCCGAAACGGGGCCGGAACAAACCGAAAAAATGCTCTGGCTGCGCTTTGCTCTGGCGCAGGGTGTCTTTGATGGCCATGGTCATGGCGTGCTGGATTTAACCGGTTCGCGCCACATCTTCAGTCCAGACTAAGGAGGACGTCTTATGTTTCCACTCATCGGCCTGATCATCGGCCTGATCATCGGTCTGCTCTGGAATGTTGATATTCCCAGCGCCTATTCATCCTATGTCGCGGTCGGCATTTTGGCGGCGCTCGACTCCGTGATCGGCGCGCTGACGGCCAATTTACAGAACAAATTCAATTTTCGCCTGTTCATCACTGGCTTTATTGGCAACAGCGCCATCGCCGTCGCGCTGGCGGCACTGGGTGACCAGCTTGACCTGCAGCTCAGCCTGGCGGCGGTTTTTGCCTTTGGCAACCGGATTTTCATCAACTTCTCAACCATTCGTCGTTTGATGCTTGATCGATGGGACAAACGCAAGAATTCCATCAAGGCAGAACCCCCCTCGGAAGCCGGAACAACGCTCTAAATTACTAGATATTGTAATCAAATTTTAAATTGATACTAAATATTGTTGTATCAATTGTCATCTTAGTGTAAAATTATAGGGAATAGAATGTCGGAATTATGCGGGAATTGACCCGGTTCATCCGGGATTTCAAATCGGCAGCCAGTTTTCAGCTGGGCAGTCCGAAAATAGAGGTTGGAGAGGGGATGCAGACTTGACTGATTATAAAATGGGTTTTGGCATGGAAAACGATCAATTTGCGACAATCAAGGTCATCGGAATCGGCGGCGGCGGTTGCAACGCTGTTGACCGGATGATCGATGGGGATATCAAGGGCATAGAATTTATCACGGTCAATACGGACAATCAAGCCTTAATGAGAACCAAAGCCAACAACCGCGTGCAAATTGGCGAAAAAATCACCCGTGGCCTCGGTGCCGGCGCCAATCCGGAAATCGGTGAGAAGGCGGCGACAGAATCCAAAGATGAAATCAGCGCCTTGATTCGCGGGACGGACATGCTGTTCATTACCGCCGGTATGGGCGGCGGCACCGGGACCGGCGGCGCGCCGGTTGTTGCCCAGATTGCCCGTGAACTGGGCGTTCTGACGGTCGGCGTCGTGACGCGGCCGTTTCGTTTTGAGGGGACGCGGCGCATGCAGAACGCTGAGCGCGGCATCCGTGAAATGGAAAAATACGTCGACTCCCTGATCGTTGTGCCCAACGACAAACTGCTGGAAATCACGACCGATGAGACCTCACTCGATGAAGCCTTCAACATGGCCGATCAGGTCCTGAAATTCGGCGTGTCCGGCATCTCCGATCTGGTTGCCGTGCCCGGCCTGATCAATCTCGATCTGGCTGACGTCCGGCGCATCATGACCGCGGCCGGGGTATGCCACATGGGCATCGGCCGTGCCTCAGGCGAGGGCCGTTCGGCCGCGGCGATCCGCCAGGCCATCAACAGTCCGCTGCTCGACACCAGCATCGACGGCGCCAAGGGCGTCATCATCAACTTCACCGGTGGCCGCGACATGAAGATCCGTGAGGTTGACGAAGCCGCTTCGGTTGTCCGCGACACCGTATCACCGGACGCTGACATTATTTTCGGTGCCGTCATCGATCCCACGCTCAACGATGAAATCATCATTACCGTGATTGCCAGCGGGTTTAACCGCGACAATGCGTCGTCAACAGCCCGCGTATCCAGCATGCAGAATGCTCGCCCGCAGCCCTTTGGCGTCAAGGCAGCCGCTCAAGACGAAAATGGCCAGCCATCTGGCCAAGCAGCCAATGAAATCGGCGACGTGCCGGAATTCCTTTCCAATGTTTTTGTCCGCAGTGTTCCCGAATTGCCGACCGAACCGGTCTCCAACGAATCCGGTTTTCATACCGTCGGACCTGTCGATCCGCTAAAAACGCCGGCGACAGCAACCGAAACAGCAGATTACTCCAAACCGCCAGCTCCTGCACCGGTCACGACGACTTCGACCCGATCCACGCCGCCTGTCGCTGTTCGTCAGGAAACCAACCGACCGGATAACGGCAAGGTTGACAAAAAAACCGGCCGTATCTTGCCCTGGTTTCTCCAGGACAATGAGAGCCGTTACCAGGATTAGGCGCGCCGATGCGATGCCCATTTTGCGGACACGATGAAGATCGCGTCATAGATTCCCGCCCCTCGGATGAGAGCGCGGCCATTCGCCGCCGCCGCGAATGCATAGCCTGTGGCTCGCGATTTACCACCTATGAAAAAATCGAAAACCTGCCGCTGCTGGTGATCAAAAAGGACGGCACCCGTGAACCTTTCGATCGGGAAAAGCTGATGTCCGGCATCATGAAGAGCTGCCAGAAACGCCCGGTTTCGACCCTGCAGATTGAAGGCCTGGTCAATTCGATTGAAATCCAAACCCAGAATTCGCTGAAACGGGAAATTTCATCGCGAGAAATTGGCGAAATGGTGATGGAGGGTCTCAAGCAGATCGATGAAGTCGCTTACGTCCGTTTTGCCTCGGTTTACCGTCAATTTGCCGATGTCAATTCGTTTCTGAATGAGCTCAAAAACATCATGCGTAAATAGTGGGTTCTTTCGGCCTGATCTTAAAGGAGGCTGACCATACCGTGAAAAAGGCTTTAATTGTCGATGACGACCCCAACATCAGTGAATTGCTGCGCCTTTATTTTGACAAGGACGGCTTTGCCGTCGTCAGTTGCCTGGACGGCGACCGAGCCTATGACACCTTTATCCAGACCGCGCCCGATGTCATCATTCTCGATCTGATGCTGCCCGGCAAGGACGGCTATGATATCATGCGTGAAATTCGCAAGACTTCCGATGTGCCGATTCTCATGCTGACTGCCCGCGGCGATACGCTGGACAAAGTGGTTGGTCTGGAACTGGGCGCTGACGACTACATCCAAAAACCTTTTGAACCCAAGGAACTGCTGGCTCGCGTCAAGGCCGTTCTGCGCCGCTATGAAACAAGTCTGGAGAATCATCGAACCGGCAAGACAGACTTGCCCGGCGAGGCGATTGAATACGCGATGCTGCGCGTTGACAAATCGCGCTACTCGGTCAAATGCTGCGGTCAGGACATCGAGATGCCGCCCAAGGAACTGGAATTGCTGTTTTTTCTCTCGACCCATCCCAATCGGGTCTTCACCCGTGAACAACTGCTGGAAAACGTTTGGGGCTATGATTTTTTTGGTGAATCGCGCACAGTCGATGTTCATATCAAACGGATTCGCGAAAAACTTGACCATGCCGGTAACCATCCTGCTTGGCAGATCAAGACGGTTTGGGGTGTCGGCTACAAATTCGAGTTGCTCTGACAAAGGACCGCTGACATGAAAAAAATTCATCCGATCCGTTCCGTTTACGCCAAGACGATCATACTTTTGACGCTAGCCATTCTGGTTGTATTCAGCACCTTGAGTGTTGTCTATTATTTTATCGTCTCGCAGGAAACATTACGCAGCCAGCGCGATCAGCTGCTCAACAGTGCCGAGGCGATTGCCGATGAAGCTGTCAACGTATTAAACGACAACGGTGAATTCAGCAACAATGGCATCAAAAGTTTCATCAGATTTACGGCCCGTTCCACCGGCGCGGTGATCTGGGTTGTCAATATCAACGGCGAAATTGTTTATTCGACAGCCGAGTACAGCACGGCCGTATCCAAACTCGACCGCTCGAGCAACGGTTATTATCTGCTGACCAACGAATATCTGCCGGGCAAAAGCGCCGGAACATCGGGTTTGACACGCAGCGGTGATTTCATGGGCTTGTTCAGCCCCAGCGAGCACAACTGGATATCGGCCATTTGGCCGATGCGATCAGCAAACGGAACCTACAAAGGCGAGATCCAGATTCACTTTCCGCAGACGCCGGAAAGTCTGATCAGCTTTTTGATGACCAGCAGCCTGCTCACCTCGTTTCTGGCGGCCTTTGGCATTGCGCTCTTGTTTATCGGTATCCTGTCCCGCAACATCACCAAGCCCATTCGACTCCTGTCCCAAGCCGCTGACAAAGTCTCCCGCGGTGACCTTTCAGTGCGCATCGTCATCCCGGGCATCAACGATACGCCAGCCGATTCTGCCGTCATGAGCGACGACATGACGGTGCTGGTCAGCACGTTGAACAACATGATCGAAAAGCTCGAGAATCAGGAACGTGACCGCAAAGACTTTATCGCCAGCGTTTCCCATGATTTGCGCACGCCAATCACCACAATCAGCGGTTTTGTCGAAGGCATTCTGGACGGCACGGTGCCGCTTGATCGCCAGCAGCATTATCTGGAAATCGTCAAACAAGAAGCATTGCGGCTGCAAATGCTCGTTACCACGATGTTTGAAGACAGCCTTCTGAAAAACGATCCCCAAATCAATGCCACGGTTTTCGACATCAACGCAGTCATCAAAGAAGATGTTGTTGGACTTGAATCGTTGCTGGCCAGCAAAAAACTGGGTGTGCAGACTGACTTTTACGCCGAGGAACAGGGCAAGCTCCTGGCCATTGGCGATCGCGAGGCGATCAATCGCGTCGTCTACAACATCTTGTCCAACGCCATTCGCTACGCCCCGCAAGAGGGCATCATCGCCCTGACGACGCGACGTTCCAGTCGGCCCAAAGAAATCGAAATCATTATCGAAGACAGCGGTCAGGGCATCTCGGAAAGTGAGTATCCCTACATCTTCGATCGCTTCTACAAAATAGACAAATCCAGAACGGCCAAGGGGTCAGGCCTGGGTCTTTACATCGCGCGCACCATCCTGACCGCCCACGGTCAGCGCATTACAGTCGGACGCAGCGAATTGGGTGGTGCTCGCTTTACCTTTACCTTGGCCATTCCCTGATGTTGTTCATAAAGCATTCACTATTATCAGCTAAAATGGAACAGTATTGATTTAACGCTGGAGGTAACTGTCTCTAATGAAAATCAAAAGGATAGCCGGCCTGGCTGCATTATGTATGGTTTCTGCCGTCGCCGCATCCATCCTGACTGTTGTTTGCCTGATGCTCGGCGTTTTTGGCTTGAGCATCCAAAGTCCCCTGAGCCAGGCGACCACACAGACGTCGACCGGCGTATCGCCGACACCGACGACCGAGCCGACTGTGACACCGACCGTCACGACAATTGCACCGACACCGACACCAGAGGTTTCCGGCGCGGCCGATGGCTTGACCTTGCTGCAAAATCATCAACTGGTCGAAGACATTTATCAGATGGTCTCGCCCTCGGTTGTTGGCATCGAGGTGGTGGTCACAGAAAGCGGCACATCCATCAGCCAAACGAACGCGGGGTCCGGCCTGATTCTCAGCAAAACCGGCGATATTGTCACCAATGCCGGCATCCTATCCATTGCGCTGGACAAGAATGGGCACGTGATGCCCAACGCGACGATTTCAATCAAAATCAAGGGGATTGAACAGGTCTTTCTGGCCACCCTGACCGGCCGGGACATGATGACCGGTCTGGCCGTCTTGAAAATCAACCCCCTGACTCATGTCCTGACGCCGGGTAAATTTGGCTCTGCCAGTGACATTAAAGTCGGGCAGATGGTTCTGGCTGTTGGGTTTCCGGACATTCAATTCAGCTCGGGCGGATTGACCAATGGCCTGATCACCGGTATCTATCGCATCGCCCTGCTCGAAGATGGGACACCGATGCAGTTGATTCAAACCAATGCGCCTGTCAGCCTGAACAGTTCCGGCGGTCCGCTGGTCAATCTGGATGGCGAAATCATCGGTTTGACCAACTGCGCGATTCAAGACGGGCCCGATGACTTAATGGGTTGCGTACTGCCGGGATCAACCGTCCGCCTGGTGGCCAATGACCTGATCAAAAATGGTGAAGTGACCGGCCGCTCCTGGGTGGGCATCACGGTGTTGAATGAAACCGGTTTCCTGGCGCTGCAGAAGCTTTACGGCTTTCCGGATGGTGTTTATGTCAGCAGCGTCAACAACGATGGACCGGCTTATACAGCCAATTTGCGGGTTGGCGACATCATTGTGGAGATCAACGGTGAAAAGACCGCGACATCGATGAATCTGATCAAATACCTGCAGGGTCAGCCGGTCGGCAGTTTGATCGAAATCACCGTATTCCGACGCTCAGACAACAAGACGCACGATCTCAAGGTCTACACCCAGGAGAAATTCAGCTGACATGGAACATGCCGAGCTGGCGCGAGCCGTCATTAAACGCTTGCATCAACAATATCCAGCGGCCGTTTGCACGCTGGATTTTGTTCAGCCTTGGCATCTGCTGGTGGCCGCAATTTTGTCGGCCCAATGCACTGATGCCCGCGTCAACCGCGTGACACCGGCGGTCTTTGCGCGTTATCCCGATCTGTCAGCTCTCGCCGCCGCCGAGCCCGCGGAACTGGAAGGGCTGATCCGCAGCTGCGGCCTGTTTCGGGCCAAATCCAGAGCCATCCTCGGTGCCAGCCGCAAGCTGATGACCGACTTTGGTGGTGTCTTGCCGCGCACGCTGCCCGAATTAATCAGCCTGCCGGGGGTCGGCCGCAAGATTGCCAATCTCATCCTGGGCGACTGCTTCGGCCTGCCGGCCATCGTGGTCGACACCCACTGTATGCGCATTTCAGGGTTGATCGGGCTGACCGATCGGACCGATCCACTGGCGATCGAGCAGGATCTGGCGCAGGTGCTGCCGGTCGATGAATGGATCGCCTACGGTCATCTGATGGTCAGCCACGGCCGGGCTATCTGCGTCGCGCGCCATCCCAACTGTTCCGCATGTCCCCTGAACGGTCTTTGCCGCTTCAGCTTGCAGCTATGAACGAAACCGAGATTTTCCAACAGCCAGTCACCGCGCTGCCGGGTGTGGCCGGTCGCCGCGCCGCGCTGTTGCGCCGGTTGGGTATCGAAACGTGGCACGATCTGCTGTGCTGGTTTCCGCGCGGCTTTGAAGACTGGACGGCGCTGACGCCGCTGGCCGAGTTGACCGACGGTCAGGAGCAAGTCTTTATGGCCCGAGTGGCCAGAAAGCCATCGATGCAGCGCAAGGGGCGGATGTCGATCCTTCGCACCGTGCTGCGCGACAACGAACGCGCCATCGCCGCCATCTGGTTCAATCAGCCTTGGGTGGCTGACCGCCTGACCCCTGACCAGTGGTACGTTTTCCGCGGTCGGGTCAAACTGGCCGGCTCGACCGTCAGTGTGCAGAATCCGGTTTTTGAAGCCTGTGACCCCAATGAGGATGTCCAGAAGGGCATCCGGCCGATTTACCCGCTGACCGAGGGCCTCAGCCAGGGCGTCTTGCGCCAGCTTATTAAGACTGTCCTGCCGCGCCTGATCGGCCATCTGCCCGAGCCGCTGCCAGCCTGGGTGCGGCGTGAACACAAACTGTGCGCGGTCGACTACGCATACAGCCGCATTCACCACCCGGCCAGCTGGGAAGAGGCCGAAATTTGCCGACGCCGCCTGGCTTTCGAAGAACTGTTCTTGATTCAGTCGGGCTTGTTCTTGCTGCGCCGACACCGCCAGCAACAGCAAAATATTCGCCCGATCCCTTTAAATGTCGCCGCCGCGCGCCAACTAGCCCAGGTGATCGCCGCGCTGCCCTTTTCCCTGACCGACGCTCAGCAGCGGGTCTGGCAGGCGGTGGCAGCCGATCTGACCGACTGCCACCCGATGAGCCGGCTGGTGCAGGGCGATGTTGGCTCGGGCAAAACCGTCATTGCCGCGCTGGCCATGCTGCAATGCGCCCTGAGCGGCGCGCAGGCCGCCTTGATGGCACCGACCGCCATCCTGGCCCGCCAGCACTACGCGACGTTGACGCGCTTGCTGGCAGCCGCTGACCAGCCCATCGCGCTGCTGACCGGTGCAACATCATCCAAGAAACGCAAGGAAATCCTCGCCGGTCTGGCCGACGGCAGCATCCGGCTGCTGGTCGGCACCCATGCCCTGATCGAAGACAAGGTGATCTTTCAGGACCTCATCCTGGCTGTGACCGACGAGCAGCATCGTTTTGGCGTCCGGCAGCGCGTGCGCCTGAGCGGCGAGGCGCGCGACACGCCCAACATCATGGTCATGTCGGCCACGCCGATTCCGCGCACGCTGGGGCTGATTCTATATGGTGACCTCGACATTTCGATCATCGACCAGATGCCGGCCGGCCGTCTGCCGATCAAGACCTACACGGCAACCAGCGCCGACCGCAGCCGCGTTGAACAGCTGATGCGGCGACTGGTACGGGAAGGCCGTCAGGTTTATGTTGTCTGCCCGATGATCGAGGAAAACGCTGACACCGATCTCGAGTCAGCAGTCAGCACCTTCAATCGCCTCGCGCAGACGGTCTTTCCCGATTTGCGCGTCGGTCTCATTCATGGCGGTCTCAAGGCGGCGGCCAAGGATCAGGTGATGGATGCCTTCATGCAGGGTGATATTCAGATTCTGGTCAGTACCACCGTCATCGAGGTCGGTGTCGACAATCCCAACGCCGCCCTGATGGTGGTCGAAAACGCCGAACGTTTCGGTCTGGCCCAACTGCACCAGCTGCGCGGCCGCATCGGGCGGGGCGAACACCACTCGATCTGCGTGCTGATGAGCGACAGCGAGGACGAGCGGGCACAGGAACGGCTGAAAACGCTCTGTCATGCCCAGGACGGGTTTGCCGTGGCCGAGAAAGACCTCGAACTGCGCGGTCCCGGTGACTTTTTCGGCACCCGCCAACACGGCCTGCCGGCGCTGCGCATGGCCAATCTTTACAGCGACCGCGACCTGCTGCAGGAGGTTCAGACCTGCCTCGAAAAACTGTTCCGGCAGGACCCGGACCTGGCCCATCCCGAAAACCGGACGATCCGCGACACATTATTAGCTCGTTACGGCAGCGTTTTCGCTCGCATCGGACTTTAAGGAGGACACCCATGCCCCGCATTATTTCCGGCACCGCTCGCGGCACCAAGCTGACCGCGCCACAAGGCACTGCAACCCGTCCGACTGGCGACAAGGTCAAGGAGGCGCTGTTCTCCATCCTGACACCGCACATGCCGGCGCAGGGCTTTCTCGACGTATTTGCCGGCACCGGACAGATCGGCCTCGAGGCCGCTTCGCGCGGCGCAACGACAGTCGTGCTGGTGGAGAAGGCGCAGACCAGTCTGGCGGCCATCCGCGCCAACATTGAAAAGACCCATCTGGCCGCCCGCGTCACGGTCATGCCCTATGAAGCCGCCGCCGCGCTGCAACGCCTCAAGGAGCAAGGCAATCGCTTTGCCGTGGTTTTTCTCGATCCGCCCTATCTGGCTGCCCATCAGGAGTTTGCCCGCCTGGTCAAATGGGTCATCGATCTGCTTTTGCCAGATGGGCTGGTGATTCTGGAGCATGATGCCAAGGATAGCCCTCCGCTATTTGTAACCAATTTGAAATTATCAAGAAGTTGTCAGTACGGTACGGCGATGTTATCATTTTATAAAGTGGATAATTCTGCCGAGGCGGTATAAAAATGCGAACCATTATTTACCCCGGATCCTTTGACCCGTTTACCAACGGACACGTCGATGTTGCCCGTCGCGCGTCGCGGCTATGTGATCGACTGGTCATCGCCATTCTGACCAACACCAGCAAGAAGGCCTTCTTCACGGTGGAAGATCGCATCAGGATGGTTCGCCTGTCCCTGCAGGACATGCCCGGTGTCGAAGTTGAAGGCTTTGACGGCTTGTTGGTCGATTTTTATCGACAAAAAAACGCCTCGTCGGTCGTTCGCGGACTGCGCAGTGAGTCGGACTTTCGATTCGAGGCCGAAATTGCCGCCGCCAACAAGCTGCTGCTGCCTGCTTATGAAACCATCCTGATGCCCTGTCGCATGGATCTGGCCTTTACCAGCTCGTCCATCGTCCGCGAAGTTGCGGCCTACGGCGGCGACATCAGCGGCATGGTACCCGCCCCGATTATAGAGATTATCACGCGCAGACTGGCCAAGACCCATTTGACTGATCTGCAGCCAGACTGACCCAGAGGAGCCATACCGGCATGTACGAACGCAAAAAACCAAACTACCAGGAACAAGGCACAACCGAACTGATCGAACGGCTTGAAAACTGCGTCACGACCGCCCGATCGGTGCCTTTCTCCGACAACTGCCTGGTTGACCGCGAAGAGATGCTGGTTCTTTTGGGGATGATCCGCGAAAGCCTGCCGCCTGAACTCAAACAGGCCAAATGGCTGCTTGAGCAAAACCGCCAGCTGATCGCTGAAGCGCGCAAAGAAGCTGAAAACATCATCCGCGACGCTGAATCGCGCATGTCCAGCATGATCGACGAACATGAAATCACCGTCCAGGCCCGCCAGCAAGCCGGCCAAACCATCGAGGCCGCCAACGGCTCAGCCCGCCAGATCCGCGCCGGCGCCATCGAGTACGCCCGCAAACGGCTGGCCGATCTCGAGGAACAGCTGACCGAGATGCTGATCATGATTCAGAAGAATAAAAAAGAACTCAAGTAAGAAGAGTCGCACCGCGACTCTTCTTACTTGGTTCTTTTTAGCTAAAAGCTAAAAGCTAAAAGCGAACAACGAACAACGAACAACGAACAGTTTCGGATGCCAAATCCTTGAAAAATTAGATCTTGCCGTATTTTCAACAAACAACGGAGGAGATATATGTTTAAGAAATACATCAAACCTGCCTTGTTAATTTTGCTCTATAGCCTCATTTTTTGCGGGGTGGGGATGTTGATCGCCTTTCTGATTGCAAATAATTTCAAGTACTTAATCAATGATGTTCTTTTTGTCGAAGGTGGCATTGTTTTGGTCATTGGTCTCCTTTTGTCCAAAAGCGGAAATCCTTCGGGCATCACGATTTGGGGGTTCGGACAGCAGAATGCGCAATACATCGCCAATTTAAATCTTGAAGTCTTGAGAATGGAACGGGCCTCGACTGGCTATTACAAAAATTTTATTAAGAACAATGTCTTTGAGTTTGCCTTCAGCAATCTGACAATTATCCTCAGCGGCGTTTTTATTATTGTGCTTGCCGCAATAGTGTAAGCGACAATCAATTATTGGAAAGGTGGCGACAATTTGAAAGCACATGCAGTCGTGATGCTTGTTTTTTCGATAATCGTTTCTGTGGTTTCATTTTTAATCTTATTTGTGATATTAATGATAAATCGAACGACCAATAATGCTAATTACTATTCAAATCCAGAAAATTATGAAGAAATAACAACGGTAATAACTGACCTGGACTACCTGCACAATGGTAAGGTTTATTTAAAGTTCGATACGGATTCTTATCCAAACGCTGCGTTTTGGGAACTCAATAGCGAAAATGCAAAAGTAGCCGAAGCCAATGGGTTCAATCATGAAGTAAAAATTGGCGACGAAATAACCATTGTCAGTGCATTCGGGTTTATAACACCCGGTTATTTTCGGACGATCGTATCTGTAAAAAAAGGTGACATAGTTTACATTGATCAAAGGGTTGGTGTGGCGAATCAAATCAAAATCGAAAATGCCAGTTACTTGAAATATATGCTCTGGATGATCATTCCGAGTTTGAGCACCTTGACATGCTGGCTGGTCTTTTATTCGCTGGCGAGAAGAAAGCGAATGCGGCCGTCCTGAGTTAGAGCGCGAACGGCCTTTTCCACATGCTTGTCCTTAACAAGAATATAATCCGTATCGTAGGTCGATATCGCAAAAATGCTGATTTGCTGTGCCGCCAAAAGGGCGCTGATCGAGGCCAGGATGCCAACTAACGAAAAATCCAGCGGACCTTCGACTTTGAGTGCCCGCCAGTCGCTTTCGCACAAAACGCCGTCCGGCACAGCCGCTTGATTGCAGACAATCGACAATTCATCAGCGGTTTTGGTGACCGAGTAAAAACCGCTGCCATTGACCCAGTCCGGTATCGACTGATCCGGCTCCAGTCGGCAAACACCAAACAAATCCGACAACAATGACATGGACAATATGTATTGCGTCATATCTAACACTCACCCTCTGATATGAAATGAGACAGCGGTTTGATGATGAAAGATGAAGAACGAAAGGAGAAAGATGTCGGTAGAAAAACCTGAAACATTACATATTCAGGCGAAGCCTGAAATCAATATACAAGATTTTCTTCATCAGTCTTTCACCTTTCACCTTTCGTCTTTCACTAAAAAATGAATCGCCTTCGCGATCCATTTTTTTGTCAAAGCTTCTCAATCCACCCGTAGCTGTCCGGCAGCTGGCCGAACTGGACGCCGGTGATGATGTCGTAGAACTTCTGGCTGAGGGTGCCGATTTTGCCATCGTTGATGATCGAGATATCTTCGTTGTACTTGAGTTCGCCGACCGGAGAGATGACGGCGGCGGTGCCGGAGCCGAAGACTTCGCTGACGCGGCCGGCCTTGACCTGGGCGAAGAGCTCGTCGATGTCGATCTGGCGTTCTTCGGTTTCGATGCCCATCGAGCGAGCCAGCTCGAGCACGGTACGGCGGGTAATGCCGGGCAGGATACTGCCGCTGAGCGCCGGGGTGACCAGTTTGCCGTCGATGACAAAGAAGACGTTCATGGCGCCGACTTCTTCGACGTACTTGCGATGAATGCCGTCCAGCCACAGGACCTGGACATAGCCGGACGCGTAGGCGTTGGCCTGGGCAATCAGGCTGGCGGCGTAGTTGCCGGGAGTCTTGGCGAAACCGGTGCCGCCCTTGACAGCGCGGACGTATTCGTTCTCAACGTAGATGTTGACTGGGTTGAGCCCCTGCGGATAATAAGCGCCGGACGGGGAGAGGATGATCATGAATTTGTAGGTGTGCGAGGGGCGCACGCCGAGGTAGGGGTCGGTGGCGATGATGAAGGGGCGGATGTACAGCGAGGTGCCATCGGCGGTTGGGATCCAGTCCTTTTCGACCTTGATCAGCTCTTTGAGGGCGTAGACGCAAAAGTCAGGGTCGACCTGCGGGATGACCATGCGCTGATTGGACGTGTTAACGCGTTCGAAATTGAGGCGCGGGCGGAACAAATTGATACTGCCGTCGGCGACGCGGTAAGCCTTGAGGCCTTCGAAAATGGCCTGGCCGTAGTGGAAGACCATGGCCGAAGGATCGATGCTCAGCGGCCCGTAGGGAATAATCTGCGGATTAACCCAACCCTGACCGTCGACATAGTCCATGACAAACATGTGATCGGTAAAAATCTGGCCGAAACCCAGCGGCTGGTCGGCGGCGGGCTTTGGCGCCGGGTTGGTGTTGCGGGTGACAGGTATTGGCTGGTACATGGTGCGATTCCCCCTCGAGACACTCATTTTATATTTGTAATATTATAATACCAGGCAGGGGGTTTCGGCAAGGTGGAATTCTGTGTTATAATCAGAACATAATTTCGTTTATGGCAGGCAGGTGGATTCAAGTGCCGCTCTTTCAGATCAAATCAGACATGCAGCCCTGCGGCGATCAGCCGCAGGCAATTGACGCGCTTGTCACCGGGCTGGAAGACGGCCTGGCCGCCCAGACCCTGATGGGTGTCACCGGCTCGGGCAAGACCTTTACCATGGCCAATGTCATCCAGCGTGTGCAGCGACCGACGCTGGTCATCGCGCACAACAAGACGCTGGCGGCGCAGTTGGCGGCCGAATTCAAGGCGTTTTTCCCGGATAACGCCGTCGAATATTTCGTCAGCTATTACGACTACTACCAGCCCGAAGCCTACATCGCGGCGACTGACACCTACATCGAGAAGGACTCGGCCATCAACGACGAGATCGACCGCCTGCGCCATTCGGCGACTTCGTCGCTGCTTGAGCGCCGCGACGTCATCGTCGTCGCCTCGGTCTCCTGCATCTACGGCCTGGGCGATCCCGAGGATTACAAAAGCCTGATGGTCAACCTGCGCCCCGGCATGAAAAAGGACCGCGACGCCGTCATCCGCGAGCTGATCGACATCCAGTACAACCGCAACGACTACGAGACCAAGCGCGGCACCTTCCGCGTGCGCGGCGATACCATCGACATCTACCCAGCCTCGTCGGACGAGGTCATCACCCGCCTGACCTTCTTCGGCGACGAGATCGAGAAAATCGTCGAGCTCGACCGCATCACCGGCAAAGTCCGCAACGCCCGCAATTACACGGCCATCTATCCGGCCTCGCATTACGCGACGACCATGGCCAAGATGAAGCAGGCGGTCATCACCATCGAGGCCGAACTGGATAAACAGCTGGAAATTCTGCGCAGCGGCGGCAAATTAGTCGAGGCCTACCGTCTCGAGCAACGTACGCGCTACGACCTGGAAATGCTGCGCGAAACTGGCTTCTGCAAGGGTATCGAGAATTATTCGCGCCACCTGGCCGGCCGCGAGCCAGGCACACCGCCCTTCACGCTGATCGATTTTTTCGCCGACGATTTCATGTTGATGATCGACGAATCGCACGTCAGCATTCCTCAGATCGGTGCCATGTACAACGGCGACCGCGCGCGCAAGGAAACGCTGATCAACTATGGTTTCCGGCTGCCCTCGGCTTTCGACAACCGGCCGCTGCAGTTTGCCGAATTCGAGAAAAGGATGCCCCAGGCGGTCTTCGTCAGCGCCACACCGTCCAAGTATGAAGCCGAGCACGCCAGCCAGATCGTCGAGCAAATCATTCGACCCACCGGCCTGATCGACCCGCAGATCGCCATCCGACCGGTCAACGGCCAGATCGAGGATCTGATGGCCGAAATCTCCGCCGCCAGCGCGCGCGGCGAGCGTTCGCTGGTGCTGACACTGACCAAGAAAATGGCCGAGGACCTGACCCTGTTCTTCAAGGAAGAGGGCCTGCGCGTCGAGTACCTGCACTCCGATGTCCAGACCGTCGAACGCATGAAGATCCTGCGCGACCTCAGGAACGGCAAGTTTGACGTCCTGATCGGCATCAACCTGCTGCGCGAGGGCCTTGACCTGCCCGAAGTCTCGCTGATCGCCATTCTCGACGCCGACAAAGAGGGCTTCCTGCGCTCGACCACCTCGCTGATCCAGATCATCGGCCGCGCCGCCCGCAACATCAACGGCCTGGTCGTCATGTACGCCGACAAGGTCACCGACTCCATGCACCGCGCCGTCGCCGAAACCAACCGCCGCCGCGCCATTCAGCAGGCCTACAATGAGGCCAACAACATCACGCCGGTCAGCGTGCGCAAAGACGTCCGTGATGTCATGGACACCGTGGTCGAGGCCGCAGTCGACGCCGGTCTGGACGAGACGGCCGCCTTCAATGTGCTGGAGAATAATCTGGATCGCCTGAGCCAGCCCGAGCTGGCGCGTATGGTGACTCATTTGGAAAAGGATATGAAAGACGCGGCCCGCAAACTGGCCTTCGAGGATGCCGCCAGATTGCGTGATCTGATCGTCGTGATTCGAGGGAAGCTGACGTAAAAGCCACTTTTCGTTTTTCGTTTTTAGCTCTTAGCTTTTAGCTTTTAGCTTTTCGCTAAAAAAGACGGCCGCAGCCGTCTTTTTTAACTCGTTAACCTGGCCTTCTCGATCGCCTGCTTGACGATCATGTCCTTGACCTTCATCAAACGCGTCAGGTTGCCGCGGTCGTTTTCATCCATCTTCATGGTGATCGAATGGATGCTCTCCTGCAATTCCGGGATCAGGACGTACTCCAGCGAATTGACACGGCGGCGCGTTTTTTCGATCTCGTCGGCCAAGAGCTGCGCGGTTTTTTCGACTTCGGCCAGCTCAAGCATGACCGGGAAGGCCTCATTGAGCGCCGTGATCGCCTGGTCCAGTTCACCAGCCGTCGCCGCCATGCCATAGGGCAGATTTTCGATTTTGGCGCCTTTTTCGAAGGGCGACGTGAAGACCGGTACCTTGACGCTCATGATGTTTTTGGTGCCGATCTCAAGGCTGATCGACTCGCGGCCGGCCAGCAGGGCGGTTTCCAGGACTTCGGGCCGCATGACGGCGCGAGCCATGACCATCTGGAAATTGGCGGCGATCAGCAGATTCTCCATCTGCCGCCGCAAGGATTCGTTGTGGCGTACAATCTCGAGAAACTGACGCATCAGCTCGTCGCGCTTGTCTTTGAGCAGCTTGTGCCCGCGGCGCGCGACAATGAGCTGCTTCTTGAGACGCAGTAATTCCATGCGGTTGGGGTTGATTTGACGTCTGGCCATACGGGTCAGTCCTTCCCGTAGTATTCTTCGATCATACTCTCACGGATGCGCTTCAATTCGTTACGCGGCAGCATGGACAGCAACTTCCAGCCGATTTGCAGCGTTTCCACAATCGGTCGGTCGGTCTCGAAGCCTTGCGAAACATAGTCGCGCTCGAAGGCATCGGCAAATTTGGCGAAGATGCGGTCGACTTCGGACAGCGCGTCTTCCCCGAGGATGACCTGCAGTTCCTTGGCATCTTTGCCACGCGAATAGGCGGCAAACAGCTGGTTCATGGTGCTGGCGTGGTCGGCCCGGGTTTTGCCCTCGCCGATGCCCTTGTCTTTGAGACGCGACAGGGAGGGCAACACATCGATCGGCGGCCGGACACCTTTCTTGTAGAGCTCTCGGCTGAGGATGATCTGGCCTTCGGTGATGTAGCCGGTCAAGTCGGGAATCGGATGGGTCTTGTCGTCGTCCGGCATGGTCAGGATCGGCACCAGGGTGATCGATCCTGCTTTGCCCTTGAGGCGGCCGGCGCGTTCGTACATGGTCGCCAAGTCGGTGTAGAGGTAGCCGGGGTAGCCGCGGCGACCGGGGACTTCCTTGCGGGCTGCCGAAACTTCGCGCAGGGCTTCGGCATAGTAAGTGATGTCGGTCATGATGACCAGCACGTGCATGTCGAGGGCGAAGGCCAGGTATTCGGCGGCGGTCAGCGCCATGCGGGGCGTCGAAATGCGCTCGATAGCCGGGTCGTTGGCCAGGTTCATGAAGAGCACGGCGCGGTCGATGGCGCCGGTGCGGCGGAAATCGTTGATGAAGTAGTCGGCCTCTTCAAAGGTGATGCCCATGGCAGCGAAGACGACGGCGAAATTGCCCGAGCCGTCGCGTACCTTGGCTTGGCGCGCGATCTGCGCCGCCAGCTGAGCGTGGGGCAGACCCGAGGCCGAGAAGATCGGCAGCTTTTGGCCGCGAACCAGGGTGTTGAGGCCATCGATGGCCGAGATGCCAGTCTGGATAAATTCGTTGGGATAATCGCGGGCGGCCGGATTCATCGGCTGGCCGTTGACGTCCATCAGCTTGTCGGGAATGATTTCCGGGCCGCCGTCGGTTGGCGCGCCCATGCCGTCAAAGACCCGGCCCAGGATGTCCGGCGACAGCGCCAGCTCCATGCCGCGCCCAAGAAATCGGACCTTGCTCTCCTGCACGTTGATACCGAGCGAGCTCTCGAAAAGCTGGACCAGGGCATTGGTGCCGTTGATTTCCAGCACCTTGCAGCGCCGGACCTCACCGCTGGGCAGCACGATTTCGCCCAATTCGTCGTATTTGACATCGGTCACCTGCTGCACCAGCATCAGCGGGCCGGCGACTTCCTCGATTGTTCTGTATTCTTTGGCCATTTAGACCACCCCCGTCTTTTTAATGGCGTTGACCTGCTCGAGCAACTCGGCTTCCAACTGATTGGCGACCGCCACGTACTTGTCTTCCGGCGCGTATTTGAGGCGGCTGATGCCGTCGCGCACCGGCAGGGCAGTCAGATCGCGGAACTGCGCGTTGCATTCCAGCGCTTTGACGCCTTCGTAGAAGAAGGCCATGATCAGCGACAGCATGCGGAACTGCTTGTCAAGCGAGGTGTAGGTGTCAATTTCGTCGAACGAATTCTGGTGCAAAAAGTCTTCACGCAGGGAGCGCGCAGCTTCCAGCTTGAGGCGGTCGATGGTTGACAGCGAATCCTGGCCGACCAGGCGGACAATCTCTTCCAGTTCGGACTCCTCCTGCAGCAGGCGAATGGCATCGGCATGCAATTTGCTCCAGTCGGGAGTGACCTGGCGGTTCATCCAGTCGTCGATTTTGTCGGCATAGAGGGAATAGCTGTTGAGCCAGTTGATGGCCGGGAAATGGCGCTTGTAAGCCAGCGCGGAGTCCAAGCCCCAGAAGACCTTGACGATGCGCAGCGTCGACTGCACGACCGGGTCGGACAGGTCGCCGCCGGGCGGCGAAACGGCACCGATGGCCGTCAAGGTGCCGATGCGGCCCTCGCTGCCGAGACAGCGGACGACGCCGGCGCGTTCGTAGAAGCTGGCCAGCCGCGAACCGAGGTAAGCGGGGTAACCTTCTTCACCGGGCATTTCTTCGAGGCGGCCGGACATTTCGCGCAGCGCTTCGGCCCAGCGGGAGGTGGAGTCGGCCATCAGCGAGACCGAGTAGCCCATGTCGCGGAAGTATTCGGCAATCGTGATGCCGGTGTAGATCGAGGCTTCGCGCGCCGCGACCGGCATATCGGACGTGTTGGCAATCAGGATGGTGCGCTTCATCAGCGGTTCGCCGGATTTGGGATCGACCAGCTCGGGGAATTCGAGCAGCACGTCGGTCATTTCGTTGCCGCGCTCGCCGCAGCCGATGTAGACGACGATGTCGGCTTCAGCCCACTTGGCCAGCTGATGCTGGATGACCGTCTTGCCGCTGCCGAAGGGGCCTGGCACGGTGGCGGTGCCGCCTTTGGCGACCGGGAAGAAGGTGTCAATGACGCGCTGACCGGTAATCAGCGGCGCCTCGGGGGCGATCTTCTCCTGATAGGGGCGGCCGCGGCGCACCGGCCATTTTTGCAGCATGGCGATATCTTTGATCTGACCATCGGCCTGTTTGACGCGGCAGATGATGTCGGTGACGACGAAGGAGCCGCTCTCGATCGCGACGATCTCGCCGGCGATGCCGGGCGGCACCATGATTTTGTGCAGGACGAGGGGCGTTTCACGAACGGTGCCCAGCACGTCGCCGGCCACCACCGCCTCTCCGGGCACCAGCAGCGGAACGAAGTCCCAGCGGCGCGCGCGGTCGATGGCTTCGACTGAGACACCGCGGGCAATGTTGTTGCCGGCCAGGGTGACCATGCGGTCCAAGGGGCGCTGAATGCCGTCGAAAATACCACCGATCAGGCCGGGCGCCAGCTCGACCGACAGCGGCGACCCTTCGGAAACAACAATTTCACCCGGGCCGAGGCCGGCGGTTTCTTCATAAACCTGGATCGAAGCCCGATCGCCGTGCATTTCGATGATTTCGCCGATCAGTCGCTTGTCGGAAACGCGGACAACGTCGAACATTTCGGCATCGCGCATGCCTTCGGCAACAACCAGCGGACCGGATACTTTGACTATTTTTCCCTGACTGTTTTTCATGATGGTTTCACTCCTCGTCTGGATTATCTTGTGAGAGCAGATCCATGCCGACCGCACGGCGCACTGATTCGCGGACCTGCCGCATGCCCAGTCCGGTGGTGCCGGTCAGGGAGGGGATGGGAATGATGGCGGGCAATTTTTGACTGCGCATCTGCTGCAGAAATTCCTGATTGCCTTCAGCCAGGTCTTCGGTGATGAAAATAACAGCGAAATTTTCCTGGACCAACTGGCGCAGATGCCCTCCCGCCTGTTCGGCGTTGGCGGCTTCGAGCACCGTCATGCTCAGGGCGCGAAAACCGATAATACTGTCACGGTCGCCGATGACGCCTATTTTACTCATTTAGCGGCTCACCTCCATGTCAAATACCGGTCGCGGCTCATTTCCCGGACCTGGCTGGCCGGCAGGCCGTTGCGCAGGCAGGTCAGGACGATGCGAATGTTTTTGATTTCCATCAGACGGGCGATCAGGTAGGCCAGCGGGATCTCCGGGCCGCGCCAAAGCAGCTTGGCCTGGGTGATGTGGCTGATCACCAGATTGTCAGCCATCAGGCTGAAGCGGGCGGCGGTTCCTGACTGGCCATATTCCCCGGCCATGGCCGCCAGATTGGCGAACGGGGTCGCGGCGTATTCGGCGGTAATTTCCTCGGGTGTGCCGCAATACAGTTCGATCAGCCGTTTCAAGGGCAGGGTGCCGCCGGGCAGCAGGGTGCTTTCCAGGTAGGGCTGGCCTTGCTGCAGAAATCGTGTTCGCAGCAGCAGGCCAAGGTTGATGGCATCGACCTGCATTTGCAGATAGCCGGTGAAGAAGGCGTTGCCGATCAGCCTGGCTTTTGCCAACGCCAGGCTGTAGACGGTTTGGTCCAGCATCAGGTCGATGGCGCTGATATCATAGGCATGCTGGTAACGCTTGACGGCCTTGACGGCTGCCGCGTAGAGCTCTTTCGAGATCAACCCCGGTTCGCGGTCGCGGATCGCGGTGAACATAACCTTGGGATCGGTCAGCGACGGTGTCTGAAAAAACGGTTGAAGATCATCAGCCGTGGCTAGCGCGAATGCCGCTGCGGGTTCGGGCAGATTATCGCTCTGGCCCATCTCATCTGCCACTTTTTGTCGTGGCCAAGCGGCTGTTAAGTTTTTGAGGATGACCTTGAGGTTGTGATAATCATGAAAGAGCAGCAAGGACTCGATGAAGGCCTTTTCCGGCAACAAGCCGCGCACCAGTTCGATGGCAGTGGTCATTTCCAGTGCCAGACGCGTTTCCGGGTCGGCGGCGGCCGGGTAATTGCTGTCGTTGAGAACGCGATTGACATCATCAATTGAACAGGCTTCATTCAAGCGGCTGAGTCGACTCTGATCCAGCAGTTGCACTTCCAATGCGCGAATGCGTCCCGAGGCGTAAAGGTAGCGATTAACCGGAAATGCTTTTACCTTGTGCATAACGATTACTCCACCGACTCGGACAGGCAGCTCGCCGCGAGCCGGACCAGTTGGGAACGATCGGCGGCAATCAGGCGTTCAAAAGTCAGATTGTCCTCGATCAGATCGCGGCGCAACACAAAACCACCGGTAAAAGCACCGGCTGAGGCGGCGACTGTGAATTGACCGGGGGCGTCCTTAAGCAATTGCGATGCCAAAAGTTGATCGGCGGCTGCCAGGGTGATCTCGCCGGATGTTGCGCCCGTTTGCCGCAGGAGATTGCGATATAATTCCACCTTTTCGGCTTCAGGCAATTGGCAAAGCATTTCGGCGGCGCGATCGATGACCCGTGCAATCTGCTCTTGACGTGCCTGGAGCACCATCTTTTGACTTTCCATCGCTGCCATGCTGTTGGCGCGCTTGAGAATGGCCTCTGCCTGCTGGGTGGCATTCTGCCGCGTGGTCGCCAGCAACTGATCACGTTCGGCTTTGGCGGTGGCTACTATTTCGGCGCTTAGGGACTGAGCCTGCTCGGTGATCTGATCGGCTTTGCCCTGCGCTTCTGACAGGATACGGTCCTTGATAGCTTGTAATCCGTTCAAGGTCGCTGCTCCTTTCGGGTTGAGTCTGGTGAGGTGGTTTACTTAATCTGCAGAATAGTCATGACCGAGGTCAGCAGGGCGAGAATAGCGTAGGTTTCAACCATCGCGGCCAAAACGATCGCCTTGGACTGCTCTTCCGGACGTTTGGCGACCAGCGCGATACCGGCAGCGGCGACCTGACCCTGATAGATGGCCGAAAACAGACCAACAAAGCCGATCGGCATGGCAGCAAAGAAATAGGCCATACCAGTCGCAATTGAGATATCCGTGTTACCGCCCAAAATACCCGATTGCAGCAGGATCATGAACCAGGTTAGCAGGCCGTAAATGCCCTGCGTGCCAGGCAGTGCCTGCAAAATCAGCATTTTGCTGAACTTGGACGGATCCTCGCTCAACACGCCAGCGGCGACTTCGCCGACCAGCCCGACGCCCTTGGCTGAACCGATGCCAGCCAGACCGGCGGCCAGGACACCGCCCATAATTGTCAGAATCAAACCCAGATTGTCCACTAATACGTCCATAAAATGACCTCCTCAAATATATTTGTCTACTTTTTGATCTCGACATATTTGGTTTTTTGCGTCAGCGGCTGCCACATGCGGCCACCGCCATCGTAGAATTTGCCGAAGAATTCGACGTAATGCAACCGGCTGGTGTGTACATAGGCGGATAGGGTGGAAAGGGCAATATTCAGTCCGTGACCGGCCAAGGCGACGACGATGAAAAGAAGGATGCCGGGGATGGTCGGGCCGAGCAGAAAGCCCATCAGATTAACAACCATGGCGATAACGCTGGTGGCCAGCACCAGGGCCAAAATGCGCGTATAAGACAGGATGTCGGAAAAGTAACCCGTGATATTGTACAGTGCCCCCAGACCCTTAAAGAGGCGCGACAGCGGGTTTTTAGCGCCGCGCCCGGCAAACAGCAGGATAACCGCCGTGCCGACCAAGGCCAAGATCGACCCGACCGAGCCGCCGATGTTGGCCAGCATCAGGCCGAGGCCAATAATAATGAAATACCACGGGATAACGTCCAGGATGGCGTCTTTGCCGCGCCCAGTTTTGAATAGCACCAAAACCTTGACCCACATACCGACAAAAATATGAACCACACCAAACAGCAAACTCCAGATCATCAGGGATGTCGGGTCATCCATCGGGTTGAACCACAAAGCTGGCAGGATAATTTGTTTGTTGGAAAGTACTGAAAGCATGTCGCCGAAAAACCCGCCGAAGAGAAAGCCCCAAATGGTCGAGGCGATACCGCAGAGGAGCAGGAGCGTCGACATCCGTTTCATATTGCCTTCGACTTTGACTTTGTAGAGCAAGAAGGCACAAATGGCGGTCAGAATCAGACCATACCCAATATCGCTGAGCATGATGCCGAAAAAGAAAAAGTAGAAGGGCGCGACCCAGGGCGACGGATCGATCTCCTGGCTCGACGGTGCGCTGAACATTTCGGCCACCACTTCAAAAGGTTTGACCAGACGGCTGTTTTTGAGCAGAATCGGGAAGTCCTCGGTTTTTTCGGCATGGCGGCTTTCGACCGCGATCAGGAAGCGACTGGCCAAGCCCTCGGCGATGGCGGAGGTCAGATGCGATGGCACCCAGCCTTGCAGCCAGAAGGTGCTGCGGGTACCGGCCAGTTGGGCAACTTCTTGCAGGCGATCCTGCCTTATGACAAGGTAATCGAGTAGCGTTTCGTAGTCCTGAACGGAAGTGGCGAGCTGGTTGTTGTCTTGACTGATTTGGGCTAAAGATGCAGCGATTTCGTCGAGCTTGATTTTATTCTGATCGAGGATCTGGCGTGGCGTACCACTTTCGCCCTGCAACGGCAACGGACTGAAGCCCAAGCGATGCAGGTGACCCTTGACCAGCGGGATGCTCGGACGCCAAGTCGCTACGATGCAGCGTTGGCTGGTTTCGTTGCCAGTCAGGATGTGGATCAGCGACTCCGGCGCTTCTTCAGACAGGATCACTTCTAGCTGGGCAAGTTTGTCGGGGCCGTCAAAACTGCCGAGAAACATCCTAACATGCTCGGTGCCCTTGACAGCCAGATCCAGATCGAGATCCTGCCAAGGTTCGAGCAGGGAATCGGCAACCTGCAGGCGATGTTGCTGAAAACGCAAGCTGTCCAGCTGGGCCAGGTTGTGTTCGAATTGGCTGACCTGCGCCATGATCTGGTTTTCGCGATTGGTCACATCGAGAAAATCCGCCGATTCAATCCTGCGACGAACGGTGAACATTGGCTTTTTGGCTGGGTTAAGCTTTTTGGCAAGGGTAATAATTTTTTCAAGCCGCGTGATGGCTGATTGGGTTTGGTTGACCCGGTCATGAAGCGAGACAGGATCGCCGTCGCAGCGCTCCGGGCGGTGTTCGGCGCTCTGCGGAATGACTTCGACCGCGCCAAGTTGCATCAGCGCCGCAATGATTGCTTCGCGTTCGTCGGCCAGGCCGACCAGCGTCATTTTGTCCATCTTAACGATGGGCATTTTTGTTCACAATCCTTTCAACGAGCATGTGAGCAGCTGCATCCAGCATCTTGCCCGAAATCACAGATTGGGCGGCGGTTTCGGTCAGAGCGCGATCGTGAGCTGACAGGATTATTTCGGCGGCTTGTTTCTCGGCGCCGCGGATAAGCTGTTGCTGAAGAGCAATCGCGTCCTCACGGGCACCTTGCATAAGGTCAGCGGCTTGTCGTTGTGCATCATCCTGAAGCAGTTTGGCATTTTTTCTGGCCAAACCAATCATGTCAGCTGCCTGCTGTTCGGACTCTTTGATCTCTGATAAGAAATTTAGATCTGCCATGATTTCTCCTTTTTCTGGATAGTTTGTAGTGTGAACTATTATGTCAAACCCTTTCCTAATAGTCAATTGAGATGACGGCCATTTTAGGCGAAAACCCTTTTTAAAGCGTGCATTGAATAAAATCATAGAATTTATGCTATAATATGCAACGAATGTTTTTGGGCTGATTTGATCCCAAAGAGGAATTGACACGATGACACTAGCGATTATTCTGTTCGCCATCACCTATGTTCTTTTGCTGATTTTCTCTAAATACCGGGCCTATATCGCGCTGGCGTCGGCGGCGCTTTTTGTTATCGTCGGCATCCTGCCTTTTGACTTCACCACCATCTTCTTTGCCGTCAACTGGAACGTCATCATGATGATCACCGGTACCATGGGCGTCGTTTTTCTCTTTATCGAGTCGAAAATGCCGGCCTTGATGGCCGACCTGATCATCGATCGCATGCCCAATGTCAAATGGGCCATCGTCGCGCTGGCGCTGTTTGCCGGCATCGTCTCGGCCTTTGTCGACAATGTGGCGACCGTCCTGATGATCGCGCCGGTCGCCGTCACCATTTCCAAAAAGCTGGGCATCTCGCCAGTCAACAGCATCATCGCCATCTCGATCTCGTCCAACCTGCAGGGCGCGGCCACCCTGGTCGGCGACACCACATCGATTCTGCTCGGTGGACAGGCAGGTATGAACTTCATGGAGTTTTTTGTCTACAAGGGCCGCCCCAGCATGTTCTGGGTAGTTGAAATCAGCGCGCTGATGACCGCTGTCATTCTGCTGCTGCTCTTCCGCAAAGAAAAGAAGACCATACACATCGAAGAAATGGCCAAGGTTGAGGATTATTTTCCGTCCTTTCTGCTGCTCGGCACGGTCATGCTGCTGATCGTCGCGTCCTTCCTGCCGGAAAAGATGATGATCGGCGATGTCGCCCTGGTCAAACCGGAAACCATCAACGGTATCATCTGCATGAGCCTCTTCGTCATTGGCCTGCTGCGGGAAATCATCTTCAAGCGCCGTTTGGCCATCGTCAAGCAGGCGATCAAGGAAATCGATTATTTCACCCTGCTCCTTTTGGGCGGCCTTTTCATCGTCATCGAAGGCATCAAAACGGCTGGCGTGGTCGATGCCATCGGCAGCGCCATCAGCTCAATCGGCGGCGGCAACGTCTTTTTGGTCTATACCATCATCGTCTGGATCTCGGTCCTGCTCTCAGCTGTCATCGACAATATCCCCTATGTCGCGGTCATGCTGCCGGTCACCGCCAGCCTCGCCGCCACCATGGGCATTGACCCGACCCTGATGTACTTCGGCCTCCTGACCGGTGCCACCCTCGGCGGCAACCTGACACCGATCGGTGCCTCGGCCAATATCGCCGGATTGGGCATCCTGCGCAAGGAAGGTCACGAAGTTTCGGTCGGCAAGTTTATGAAAATTTCCGTGCCTTTCACGTTGACAGCGGTGATCTGTGGGTACGTGTTGGTTTGGTTGATTTGGGCGTGAATCTCTGAATCCCCTTAACTGAATAAGCCCCTGTGTGCGCCAGTCGCTCAAACCAGCTACGCGAGAACTCGCTTGGTGGCATCACACAGGGGCTTATTCAAAGGGGATTCAGAGATTTTAAGTTTAAGTGGAAGAGGATTGATAACCCTGTGTGCGCCAGTCGCTCAAACAGGTCCTCGGCCTTCGGCCTGTCGGCAGCTTGATGGCATCACATGGAACAAATCTAAAAGGAATTGAGGGGTATTTTTTTATTTAAGCGGAAGAGGATTGATAACCCTGTGTGCGCCAGTCGCTCAAACCAGCTACGCGAGAACTCGCTTGGTGGCATCACACAGGGGAAGATTCAAAATAGGTGGCTAGGGATGAAAAACCACGGCTACTTTCCAGAGGTAACCGTGGTTCTCATTGGCGACGACGTCAGTGTCGGTACCAAATACATTTTCTTTGCCATCGCCCCTGAAATCTGTGGGCGGTTTTAACAAATAGGCTTTCGGTTACCGGTGAGTGCTGGATAAATGCCAATCATAACTTCGGCATCGACTGCACAATTATCGCCATCCCAGATGTCTTGACAGGAATCGTTGGTGCCCAGGATTGAGATTCTGTCCGGAATAATTCTGGAAAAATCATCGCTTGAGCGACCACGGGTTTCAGTATGTTGCTTTATTTCAGTACTTCATAGATTGCTGCGGCGATTTGCGCATGACCATCTGAAGTGGGATGAACACCGTCTGCGAAATATTCGGGATGATCCTTGGTTATCGAATTGATATCAATGATTAATGCGCCGGTCTTCGCCGCAACGTCATCGATAATCGGTAAGATTTGCTCGGAGATCACATCGTTGTTAATGCCAAAGGCAATTTCGGTTTTACCTTCGCCTATAAAGGCGGCCGGTGGCTTGAGGAGATAGACCGTTGGTTTGCTGTCCAAAGCCTGATAAACCTTAACGAATTCCTCCAGGTCGCTGGCATATTTTTCAGCATTCCAGTTCTGTTCTTTAGAATCGTTGGTCCCGAGCATGATGAGAACGATATTCGGCAAGGCAAGCTGTGACTTGGAGAACTCGGGGGACTCCCAATAAGGCATATCACCATCTTTTGTCACAATGCGACCTGGCAATCCATAATTGATGACCTCATACTTGGTGCCAAGCAGTTTTTGAAGCTTGCCAGGGAAACCTAGATCGGGGTTGTTTCTGCCCCCGGCGGTGATGCTGTCACCAATGCAGGCAATGATCTGAACATCATCTATGTCCTGATTGTTTAATGCGTTGGGCAGGAACAGTACAATGGCACCCACGGCCAGGGCAACGACCAGTACGGCGCAGGTAATTACAAGTGCCAGCTTCTTTTTGCTTTTGAAAATCGACATAATTAGCCTCCTTCAAATGTGATGAATATAATTCGGTAAAATGACATGTATTCGCATGTAAACATTGCAATTGTAACATGTGACAATAGACGATTCAAGAGAATCAAAAAGAATGGAAACTTTTGAAAATTTGACGACTGCCAAAAGAGTTGGAACTGTCATCATCGACCTTCATCGGGTATAATGGAAGCAATTCATTTCTACCGCCAGAAAGGTGGATAATATGAAAAACATTGAGAAATGCATAAATAAAGCGCTTTTGCCCGAAGAAAAAGTGGTGTGGACTGGTAGGCCCAAAATAAGGGCAATTTTCCACAGTATGGATTGGATTTTTGTGCTATTTGGGTTATGCATGATATTCGCTTGTTATATTGTTGGCTATTTGGCAATTGGTAATCTAAATTATGTCATCAGAGTATCAACAAGCGTTCCGTTGGCTTACTATTTTCCGTTTGTTATTGTGATTCCTTTTTTCATATTCGCTCTATATCTGGTGATAGGTCGAAAAATTACCATGATCTTTGTCAAGAAAAATACAATTTATGTTATAACCAATATGAGAGTCATTATTGTCAACAAGTGTTTTGGCGCTAAATTTAGAAGTATTGAGAATACAAAAATCAAGAGCGTCAAATCATTGATTAAAAAAAGTGGTTATGGCAGCATCTATATAAACATAAAGCCATTTAGGCTAAAATCAATCTTCGATTTAATGCTTGAAATTCCTTGGTTGTATTTCCGATCCAAGAAATTTATCCTGTTCGATATTGGTGAAGCAGAAAAGGTTAACAAAATAATAGATGAAAGCTGTTCGAATTTACTGAGGTGACAAATGAAAAAGAAGTTCATCCTGGTTCTGATCATTCTGGCCTGCTCAATAGCATTGAATCTGGTTTATAGCGGTATTTCGATGCTGATCAGCAATTATCAGCTCAGCAACAATGAAGTGAAAGCTGGGACACTTGACGATTACTATATCAACGGCCCACCTGAAGCGGGTGCCGTACCCGACGCCAAAACAGCGTTAACCATCAGCAAGGTTGTTCTGAAAAATATGTTTGGCGAAGGAATTGACCGTAGCGGGCCGTTCACCGTCCGGTTTGATGAAAAGAAAGACCTTTGGATAGTCGAGGGCACATCCAACGCCGGCTTGCTGGGAATGGTCAATATTTTACTGGGGGCTGAATCAAGCCCCACGGTCATCATTCACAAGGGAACTGGCGAGATTGTTTCGGCGTATGCCATGTGCGATTAGAAATTATAGCTGAACCGACGAGGAGATAATATCAATGGTAAAAAAATCGTCATTCTATCCATCAATAGGATAGAACTAGTGATAGAAGCGCTTGAGAATCAAGACAAAACAGCTTTGACGGCAATGTTTTCCATGCAAGCCATATCTGAAGCGGTTGATTTTGAAAACGGGTTAGATTATCTGTTTGAATTTTTTCAAGGTGAGGCAAAGCCGCTGGCGGATAATGGCGGGCCAATTGTAAACGAATCCATCGATAATGGCCAAATAACAAAAGAGTATGTATCTTCGTATTATGTTGATACCGATCAACAAGCGTACCTGTTTTTATTAATTGAATACACCGTCGATACTGATCATCCGGACAATGTTGGGCTATACACGTTGCGGGTTATTAAAGCAGCGGATGAGGGCAATCAATTTGGATATTGGCAGGAAATGAAAATCGCAGGCATTTATCAGCCTGAGGAGTAACCTTTTTGGAACTGTCATCATCGCTCTCCATCTAGTATAATAGAACCAATAAATTTCTACCGCCAGACAGCGGCGGCTTTTTGGGAGGCATTCATGACACACGCTCAGGATTTATATAAGCTCTGGACGACGGACCCTACGTTTGACGCAGCGACCCGCGCCGAGCTGCTGGCGATTCAGGATAATGCCGCGGAAATCGAGGACCGTTTTTACCAGGACCTGGCCTTCGGTACGGCTGGGCTGCGCGGTGTTATCGCGGCCGGTACCAACCGCATGAACCGTTACACGGTAGCGCGGGCAGCCAAGGGCTTTGCCAAATATCTGGCCGGACAGGGCGAGGCGACGCGCCGCAAGGGCGTGGTCATTTCGTTTGATTCGCGCCGCTTTTCGCAGGAGTTCGCGCTGATTACGGCGCTGATTATGGCCGGCGAGGGCATTCGCGTGCGCCTGTCCGACGAGTTGCGACCGGTGCCGGTGCTGTCCTTTTCCATTCGCCATTTCGGGGCGGCCGGCGGCGTGATGATCACGGCCAGCCACAACCCGGCCAAATACAACGGTTTCAAGGCTTACGGCGAGGACGGCGCGCAGTTGCCGCCCGAAGCGGCCGATGCTGCCAGCGCCTTCATGGACCAGATTATCGATTTGCCCGGCGTGACCTGGCCGGACGAGGCGGCCATGCGGGCGGCCGAGCTGCTGACCAACTTTGGTCCGGACATCGACGCGGCCTACACCGCCATGCTGATGAAGCTGTCAATCGCCGGCGAGGCCGTGCGCCGCAATAAGGATATGAAAATCATCTACACGCCGCTGCATGGCGCCGGCAACAAGCCAGTGCGCCGCATTCTGCGCGAGGTGGGCTTTGAAAACGTCACAGTGGTACCCGAACAGGAGCTGCCGGACGGGACTTTCCCGACCGTCGCTTTCCCCAACCCAGAGGAGCGCACAGCTCTGAAAATGGCCATTGATCTGGCCGAGCGCGAGAACGCCGACCTGGTCATCGCGACCGACCCCGACGCTGACCGCACCGGGTTGTGTGTGCGCACCAACACCGGCGAATACAAGGTGCTGACCGGCAACCAGATCGGCATCCTGCTGATGGACTTTGTCCTCGGCGCGCGCCAGGCCGCCGGCACGCTGCCGGACAAGGCCTTCGTCGTCACCACCGTCGTGTCGACCAAGTTGCCGCGCCGCATTGCCGCGTCCTATGGCGTGACGCTGTTCGAGTGCCTGACCGGCTTCAAGTTCATCGCCGAGGTCATCAAGGAATACGACGAAGACGGCGATATGCACTTCCAGTTTGGTTTCGAGGAGAGCTTCGGTTATCTGGCCGGTACCGACGTCCGCGACAAGGACGCGGTCGTGACCAGCATGCTGATCGCTGAAATGGCCGCCGTGGCGCGCGATCAGGGGCTGACGCTGTACGACCGTCTGCAGGATTTGTTCAAGCGCTTCGGCTGTATGGCCGAAAAAACCATCGCCATCACCCGCGAGGGCAAGGAGGGCTTGGCCAAAATCAAGGCGGTCATGGCCGACATGCGCAGCCAGAAAACCGGCGGTATGTCGGGTCTGCCCGTCGTCGCGGTCAGTGACTACCTGGAGCGCCAGCGCCTCGACCTGACCACCGGCGCGACCAGCCCGATCACCCTGTCGCCGTCGGACGTGTTGATCTACGAACTGCCCGGCATCGACTGGTTCGGCGTTCGCCCGTCGGGCACCGAGCCCAAGATCAAGATTTACTTCGGCGTTTACGGCGACGATCAGGACGACTGCGACCATCGTCTGGCCGAGCTGATCGACCGCGTCGAATCGCACATCACGGCCGGACTGTGAGGCCACAAGCGTGACGTCATTTGCTCACCTCCACCTGCACACCGAATACAGCCTGCTCGACGGCGCCATCCGCCTCAAGGACCTGCCCGATCGGCTGGCCGAGTTGGGTATGACAGCCTGCGCCATCACCGACCACGGCGTGATGTACGGCATTATCGATTTTTATGTTGAGCTCAAGAAGAAGGGCATCAAGCCGATTCTCGGCTGTGAGGTCTATGTCGCGCCGCGCGGCCGCACCGACAAAGAGGCCGGCCTGGACAAGGAACCGGCGCATCTGATCCTGCTGGCCGAAAACGAGGTCGGCTACCGCAACCTGATGAAACTGGTCTCGGCCGGTTTTACCGAGGGCTTCTACTACCGACCGCGCATTGACCGCGACCTGCTGCGCCAGCACTGCGAGGGACTAATCGGGCTGTCCGCTTGCCTGGGCGGCGAGGTGGCGCAGGCAATTATGAACCAAGGTGTGGCTCGGGCCACCGAGGTTGCCGGCCAGTTGGACGAGATCTTTGGTCGCGACAATTTCTTTCTCGAGCTGCAGTCCAACCAACTGCCCGACCAGACGCTGGTCAACAGCGGGCTGATCCAGATTAGCCAGGCGACCGGCATTCCGCTGGTGGCCACCAACGACTGCCACTATCTGCGCAAGGAAGACGCCAAATCACACGAAGTCCTGCTGTGTATGCAGACCGGCAAACGCATGAGCGACACCGACCGCATGCGTTTCGAAACCGAGGAATTTTACGTCAAATCGCCCGAGGAAATGGCTGCGGCCTTCGCCGCCGTGCCCGAAGCCGTCACCAACGCCGGCCGCATCGCCGACCGCTGCAACGTGGAGTTGGATTTCGACCACATCCACTTGCCGGTCTTCGAGGCCCCGTCTGGTCTGACCAATGTCGATTACCTGCTCAAGCTCTGCCAGGACGGGCTCAACGACCGACTGGCCATTCCCCGCCAACTGCCGCGTCAGGAGTATGATCGTCGCCTCGAATATGAGCTGTCGGTCATCAACAGCATGGGCTTTACCGATTACTATTTGATCGTCTGGGACTTCATCCGCTTTGCCCACAGCAAGCAGATCATGGTCGGGCCGGGCCGTGGTTCGGGTGCCGGTTCGCTGGCCGCCTGGTGCCTCGGCATTACCAACATCGACCCCTTGCAGTATGCGTTGCTCTTCGAACGTTTTCTCAATGCCGAGCGAGTCAGCATGCCGGACTTCGACATCGACTTTTGCTACGAGCGCCGCCCGGAAGTCATCGACTACGTCACCGAAAAGTACGGTCAGGACCGCGTGGCGCAGGTTATTACCTTCGGCACCCTGGCCGCGCGCGCCTGCATTCGCGATGTCGCTCGCGCCCTCGACGTGCCCTATGCCGAGACTGACCGCATCGCCAAACTGATCCCGCAGGCCCTGGGCATCACGCTGCAAAAAGCCATCGACACCACACCCGAGCTACGGCAAGAGTACGAGCAAAACCCGATTATGCACGAGGTGCTGGACACCGCCATGCGCTTTGAGGGCATGCCCCGCCACGCCTCAACCCACGCCGCCGGCGTCATCATTTCCAGCCAGCCGCTAACCGATCTGGCACCGCTGTCCAAAAACGAAGACGCCATCGTCGTGCAGTTTGCCAAGAACAACGTTGAGAAGATCGGCCTCTTGAAATTCGACTTCCTCGGCCTGCGCACGCTGACTGTGCTGCGCGATACGGCCGAAATGGCCCTGAAAAACCACGGCGCGGTCATCGATTTCGACCGCCTGCCCATGGACGACCCAGCGGTCTTCGCCATGATCAGCGAGGGCAACACCGATGGCGTCTTCCAATTGGAAAGCAACGGCATGACCAGCTTTATGAAAGAATTGCGCCCGGAATCGCTGGAAGATATCATCGCCGGCATATCACTCTACCGCCCCGGCCCGATGGAGCAAATTCCCCGTTATGTGGCCGCCAAGCACGACCACAGCAAGATCCGTTACGACCACCCGCTCTTGGAGCCGATTCTCAATGTGACTTACGGCTGCATCGTCTACCAGGAGCAGGTCATGCAGATCGTGCGCGACCTGGCCGGCTTTTCCATGGGCCAGTCGGACAATGTGCGGCGTGCCATGTCCAAGAAAAAACCAGCCGAGCTGGCCAAATACAAGACGCTGTTTCTCCAGGGAGGTGTGGATGAGAAGGGCCGCCCCGTGCCCGGCGCCATCGCCCGCGGCGTCAGCCTGGAGGTTGCCAGCAAGATCTTCGAGGACGTCATGGCCTTCGCCGGCTATGCTTTTAATAAGAGCCACGCCGCCGCTTACGCCGTCGTCGCCTACGACACGGCCTGGCTCAAGTGCCACTATCCGGTCGAATTTATGGCCGCCATGCTCAACAGCTACCTGGGCAGTCTGAGCGAGGCTGCCCGCTATGTGCATGTCTGCAAGACCATGAACATCAAGGTGCTGCCGCCCGATGTCAACCTCAGCGACACCCGTTTCACCACCGAAAACGGCCAGATCCGTTTTGCCCTGGCCGCGGTCAAAAACGTCGGCGAGGCGGCCATTCGCCACCTGATCAACGAACGTCGGCAAAACGGGCCATTTGCCAGCTACGGCGACTTCCTGCGCCGCCTCAACGAGGGTGACCTCAATCGCAAAATGATTGAGAGCCTGATCCGTTCGTCGGCGCTCGACAGCTTTGCCATCGCCCGCTCCAAACTGATTGCCGTACTCGAGCCTTTCTCCAACCAACTGGCTAACGCGCGGAAGCAGAACATGGAGGGCCAGATGTCGCTGTTTGAGCTGGGCTCCAACCCCGAGCCGCTCAACGCTGAGCCGGATTACCCCAGGCTACCCGAGTTTGATCCGCCCGAACTGCTGGCGATGGAAAAAGAAATGCTGGGGCTGTACGTCACCGGTCACCCGCTTGACGAATACGACCAGGCCATCCTCAAGCTGACCACGCTCGACAGCTCGGCCTTTGCCGACCTGGCCGTCGACGGCGAGGAGGCCAACGAGCGCGTCGCCACCCCGGCCGCCGACGGCGACCGCGTGATCATGGCTGGCATGCTGGCGGGTCGCAAAAACAAAACCACCAAAAACAACGATCTGATGAGCTTTTTGACCATTGAGGATCTCTATGGTCAGTACGAAGTGCTGGTTTTCCCCAAGGTGCTGGCTGCCAGCGCCGCGCTGCTGAACGGCGGCAACGTGCTGCTGATCGGCGGTCGTCTGAGCATGCGCGAGGACGACAAGCCCAAGCTGGTGGCCGAGCAGATCGCCGTCCTCGACAAGGCCGCTGTCAAGCTGCCGGCCGGCTTTGACTTCCGTCCCGGCAGCGCGAAGCAAAATAGCAAGCGCCCAAACCCGCCGCCGCCAACGATCGTCAATAGCGAATCTGACGAACCAGCAGTATCCAAGGACGAACGAACCCTGGCCATCCGCTACATGGGCAAAGCCAATGATGCTGGCTACAAGCGCCTGATGGCCATGCTGCAGTATTTCCACGGCAACACACCGGTCAGCATTTTCCTGCCGGCAGCCAACAAGAATTACAAACTGCCACCAGACTGCTGGATTGAACTCACCAACGAAACCTTGCGCCAGTTGGCCGACCGCTACGGGGCGGACAACCTGGCCATACTTTAATTATCTCGGTTCAAGAATCAGGAGGGTAGATTGATGAGTGTGTTGATTGTGGACAACGACCCTGCTGTTATACAATCGATCAGCGAAATTTTGAACGATTACGATTTGCTGTTTGTGACAGATTTCTTCAAGGCAAAGGAGATTATCAGAAAGACATCGGGCATTGACTTGGTTTTATGCAATCGAGAAAATGTTGACTGCGACCAGATCGACATGGGTCTGGTATCGCTAGATTTCTTCTACATACCCTTAAACAGCACTGATCTTCGTAAACGAATCGAACTCCACTGTGATCTGGCCCATGCGCGATGGCGCTTGGAACAGCAGGGTCAAAATATAAATGCCTTGATCCAGGAAAGCACCCGTGAACATATCCTTGCGCGAGACATCACGATCCATGCGCTGGTCAGCTTGCTTGAAATCCGCAATATTGAATCCAGCAAGCACACCCTGCGAGCGCAAATGATGATGCAAGCTCTTGGGGAGCAACTGAAAACCCTGGATGAATACCGCGAACTGATGACGCCTGGCCTGTTGGCTGAGCTTTTCGACACGGTACCACTGCATGATATCGGCAAGGTGGGTATCCCGGACAACATCCTGCTCAAGCCCGGCAAACTGACCGAAGATGAATTTGAAATTATCAAAAAGCACACGACCATGGGAGTTGCGGCGTTTAAGGAGGGATGTGCCGGTAAAAAAAGCCCATCATTCATCATGACGGCGCTGGATATCATCGGGACCCATCATGAGAAATTTGACGGCACCGGCTATCCAGCCGGGCTGAAAGGACAGGCGATTCCGTTGGCTGGCCGAATGATGGCGATCATTGATGTTTATGATGCGTTGGTCAACCAGAGGGTCTATAAAACCGCTTTTCCGCATGAGATGGCTATACAAATCATCAACAAAGAGAGCGGTCTTCATTTTGATCCGGTCATTGTCGGCGCTTTTATGGGCATAGTCAGTCAAATGCAAGCGATCCAGAGTCAATTCGCTCAACCCTGACTTGAAGCCGCCACGGACACGGAGTTGATATTGAATATGCGCGGGTGTAAAATAAAAAAATAACAACTCATTTTGACACGGTAAAATATCAGGGTAGTTTTGACGTTTAATGTTAATTAATACCGAGGTTCAAAGAGATGGTTAAAAAAACAACGACAAGCCTTATCAAAACGCCTTTTTTGCTGGTTCTGGTTATTTGTTACGCTCTCTTGGTCGCTTGCTCAAACTCCACCCCGGAATCGACAAAAACCACTTGCACACTTGATTTTCGAATTACCTGGACGGATTATTCCGGCCGCGGTGTCGCCATCAGTAAAATTGTTGAAAATTACAATGATGAGTACAGCGATGACTGTACTATTTTAATGATCGGCGGCGATGAAGATCAGGCAACGATAGAGCAAATGCTGACCACAAGCAGCGAAACGATTTTGATGCTGCCCTATCGTTATGTCCAATACTTTGGCGATCGAAGTTTATTGGTCGATCTGACCGACGAATTTTCTGACGCCGAAACGATTTTTTACCCCAGCATCTGGGACCTCGCGACGGTCGACGATCAGACCTTTGGCATACCCTGGCTGGGGCATTCGATGGGGTTAATTTACAATCAGGATTTGCTGGAAGCGGCAGGGGTTGATCCGCTTTCGATTGTCAGCCTTGAGTCTCTGCTGGCAGCGATTGAACAGGTCGAAAGTCGCACCGAAGCCCAGGGCATCGGCCTGGTGGGTGCCGATAGCAACGATGTGTCCTGGATGGTCAACCAGTTTATTGATGGTTTTGGCTCCAGCCTGGTCAATGACGACGGCACAGCAGTGACCATTAACAACGACCAGTCGAGGGCTGCGCTGGATTTTTATAAAAATGTTCTGGGGCCGCATGCCCAGTCAACCTGGCTCGACGATACCGGCACCGAAGTCATGACCGCCTTCCGCAATCAGCTTGTGGCCTTCGAAATTCAGGGGATCTGGGGTGTCACGGATATTCAGAAAAATGGCTCGCCCTTTCATACCGGCGTTATAGCCCTGGAAGACATCGGACTGAAAGCCGAAGTCGGGCCGATGATGCTGGCCATCCCGGCTAACATGAGTCTGGAAAATCAGGCGGCTGCCAAGACTTTCATCCGCTATCTGATTTCCAAGCCAGCGCAGGAAAGCATTATGAATGGTGAATACAGTATTGAACATGATGCTTACTACCCCTTCCGCACGCCGATCCGGGTCGATATGGCTGACAGTCAGATTTTTAAGAGCTATCCGGATTATCTGGTTTTTGTTGAAGGCTTCCGCAACCCCAGTATCGATGTGCCGGTACCGGCCTGGCAGACCGTTAAAGAACAGTTTTACGAGCCTGGTTTACATCGGGTTATGACGGGTGAATTGGCTATTTCGGACTTCCTGGCGCAAATTGAAATCGAGGGTAACCGTGTCTTGAACTAAAAATCATAAATGAAGGGCAGGCTGTGTAAATGAAAGTGCTGATTGTTGACGATTCGAAGACCGACATCATGGTCATCAGCAATATGCTGAAAGATTACGACATCCAGGTAGCGTATGACGGTGTGGAGGCAATGGAAATCATTGAACATGACCCGGACATCGACATCATGATCCTCGATCTGAATATGCCTAAAATGAATGGCTTTGAGGTGCTGGCTGCCATCAAGGACAACCCCGAGTATCAAAAAATAGCCACGGTGATCCTGACCAACTATGATGAAATTGACAACGAGATCCGTGGTCTGGACCTTGGCGCGATGGACTATATCCGTAAACCGCTCAATATCCGGGCGCTGCGTAAGCGTATTGAGCTGCACAGCAATCTGTTGATCGCTCGCAACAATCTCGAGCAGCAAAATGTCATCCTTGAGCGGGCGGTCAAGGCACGGACCAAGGAATGCAACCTGACCCGCGATGTGACCATCCAAGCCTTGGTCGGCTTGCTGGAAATCCGAAACATCGAATCCAGCAATCATTGCAGCCGCACCCAGTCAATGATGCTGGCCATGTGTGAGCAGTTAAAAATCAAAGAAAACTACCGCAGCATCCTGACCCCCGACTACATCACGGAACTCTACAACACGGCACCCCTGCATGACATCGGCAAGGTCGGCATTCCGGACAGCATCCTGCTCAAGCCCGGCAAGCTGACAACGGAAGAGTTTGAGTTCATGAAAAAACACACGGTTTTCGGCGTGGAAGCATTACAGCATGCTGGTCGCGAAGCCAGCAACCTGTCCTTTATCCGGACGGCCATCGAAATTGTCGGATCGCATCACGAGAAATTTAACGGTATGGGTTATCCCTATGGACTCAAGGGTAAGGAAATCCCGTTGGCTGGGCGCTTAATGGCGATCATAGATGTTTATGATGCCTTAGTCAATGAACGCGTCTACAAGTCAGCCTATTCACATGAGGCTGCCATGGAAATAATCACCAGCCAGAGTGAAGGTCATTTCGACCCGGAGATTGTCGCGGTCTTTTTCAGCATGGAAGATGACATCATAGCGATCAGCGATAAATATCGGCAGACATGAAACGCGCTGCTGTTCGTACCTTTTGCCTTTTGGCTTTGCTGGCGCTCTTGCTGTCCAACCCTGTAACTTTGGCTGCCACGACGAACACACTCGCCCTGACAGCGGCCGAAATGCAGTTCATCGAGCAGCACCCGGTTATCAAACTGGGCGTTGATCCGAAGTTTCTGCCTTACGAATTTTTTGACACCGATGGTGTTTACAAAGGTATCGCGGCTGACTATATTGAATTAATCAGGCAAAAAACCGGACTGCAAATGGTTCCGGCAGAAAATCTGACCTGGACCGAAGCCTATGAAAAAGCTGTCCGCAAAGAACTTGACGTGCTGCCCTGTGTCTCGAAAACCGCTGAACGGCAAGAATATTTTTCTTTTTCCAATGCCTATATCACCTTTCAAAGGGTTATCTTTGTCAGCAAAGACAACACCGATATTAATTCATTTGAAGATTTGTCCGGCGGCAGGGTCGCTGTACAGACCAACAGTTCCCATCACAGCTATTTAAAGGAGTATCCGGAAATTGAACTTAGTCTCTATCCGACCGTCGAAGCGGCTTTGCAGGCTGTGTCTGATGGTCAGGAGAAGGCGTTCGTCGGCAATCTCGCCACGTCCAGTTATTTGATTACCAAGGCCGGCATTACCAATCTTAAATACATCCCGATCGCGTCGGAAGAACCGCAATCATTGTATTTTGCGGTCAGAAACGACTGGCCTGAGCTGGTCGGCATCATCAATAAAGCATTGACCAGCATTAGCGAAGCCGACAAGATTGCGATCAACAACAAGTGGATTGGCGTCACGGAAAACACCAATTATCAGGAAATCATTCGTATCGCCAGTCTGGTCGGCATAATCATAGCCGCCATGATGGTTGTCTCGATTTTCTGGATCATCAGACTCAAACGTGAAATCGTCAAACGTCAGAAAACGCAGCTGGAACTGCGAGCGGCCAAGGAAGACGCCGAGCGATTTAACGAAACCAAATCGATGTTTCTGGCCAGGATGTCACATGAAATCCGGACGCCGCTCAATGCCATCATGGGTATGGCGTATCTGATCAGAAAAACCGAGCTTGATGAGACACAGACGATTTATATTGACAAATTAACCCAGGCCGCCCGTGACATGCTGGGGCTGATTAACGACATCCTGGATTTTTCTAAAATCGAGGCTGGTAAGATCGAAATTGAAAAAGTACCCTTCAATTTGGAAAAAACCGTTCAGCGGTTGATTAATATGATTTCTGTTAGTGTTGACAGCAAAAACCTCGAATTGCATTTGGAAATTGATCCGCAAATACCGGAGTCTTTGCTGGGTGATCCAGCCAGAATTGAACAGATTTTACTCAACCTGTTGAGTAATGCCATCAAATTTACTGATGCGGGTTCGGTTCAGTTGACCGTGCAAATCGTTTCGCAAATCGACAAAACCTATCGACTGGCGTTTCGGGTCAAAGATACCGGCATCGGCATGTCGCAAGAGCAGATCGCCCGTATTTTTCTACCCTTCGACCAAGGCGATTCCAGCATCAACCGACGCTTTGGCGGCACCGGACTGGGGCTGTCCATCGTTAAAAGTTTGGTCTCGATGATGGACGGTACACTGGAGGTTGACAGCACTGTAGGTGAAGGTTCGTCATTTTTGATTGGTCTTGACTTTACAGCCATCAGTGTGGATGAAAATGCGGACAGCCGCAAACGTTCATCGGAGTGGTTTAAAAAAATTAGAGCTATCATATTCGATAAAAATGAAAGCGATCAGATAACAATCGCTGAATACCTGAAATCATTCGGCATTAAGTCATTATCGACTGATGTCGAAGCCGATGTCTTCAATCTGCTGACCGAAACCAATAATGACTCAACTTGGTTTTTTGACTTGGTGATCATTGATTATGCTACGCCCGAGGAGGATGTGGTTGATTTTTGTCGGCACGTGAAAGCTTTACAGACGGGCCGACCAACACCAGCCTTGCTGCTGATGGTGCCCATGGCCAAAGAAGACCTGATGGTCAGGCTCAAGCAGGAAGGCCTGGCCGCGATACTTGTTAAACCGATTATGCCATCGGCCTTGTTTGACAACATCATCGAACTGTTTGATATCGAAAAAATCGTTCAAACTGTGGCAGCCGCAGACCACGATGAAGTACGGACACCGCATCCCTATCATCTGTTATTGGTTGAGGACAACAAAACCAATCAGTACATCGCCCAGGTCATTCTCGAAAATGCCGGATTCAAGGTGTCGATAGCGGACAATGGGCAAATCGGCTATGACAGCTTCAAAAACAACCCTGGGCTGTTTGACCTGATTTTGATGGATATCCAGATGCCGGTTATGAATGGCTATCAGTCGGCTGATCTGATCAGGCAGCTTAATCGCGACATCCCCATCGTAGCCATGACGGCTGATGCGATCAGCGGCATCAATGAAACCTGCCGGCAGCATGGCATCAATTATTATGTCAGCAAACCTTTCGAACCGGTGGAATTGATCGAAACGATCATGGAAATCTTGAAAGGCAAGCTGCCAGGCTATGCTGAGCCGCAGGCAGCCGCGGTTGATATCGTCCTGCTGGATGAGGCGGCTGGCCTGAAGCTGCTGGGCGGCGACCGGGCTATCTACCGTGAAATACTGAAGACCTATCGGGATGAGAACCTCGAAACCGGCGTAAATCTGCAAAAATACCTTGATACCGGCGATATCGAACAGGCTGTTCAGCTTGTGCATCGAATTAAGAGTAGCTCCGGCAACATTGGCGCAGGGCAACTTTTTGAGGTGGCCTCGGGTTTGCAGTCAGCACTTCGTGACCGGAAAATGGTGGAAATTCCGGAACGTGTCAAAGCCTTTCAGGACATCCTGCAAAAATTGCTGTTCAGAATTGATGAAACTATCAATGAATAAAGTGAAATTCCTGTTGCCTGACAACCTCATTCGAAATATAATGAAAAAGCAAAATCTTGACTTTAATGAATGAGGAAACAAAAAATGGCAGTTCAAAAAAAGAGCAACAACGAAACCATCAAAAATATTGCCGTGCTGACCAGCGGTGGCGACGCCCCTGGCATGAATGCGGCCATCCGCGCTGTAGTTCGCGCCGGCATCCAGACCGGCTTCAAGGTCTTCGGCGTCCTGCGCGGCTATCACGGTTTGTGGACCGGTGATTTTCAGGAGCTCAACAGCCGCTCGGTGTCGGAAACGCTGCAGCGCGGCGGCACCTTTCTGATGACCGCCCGCAGCAAGACCTTCCAGACCCCCGAGGGTGTCGATAAAGCCATCGAAATGTGCCGCGTTTTCAACATTGATGCCCTGGTCGCCATCGGCGGCGACGGCACCTACCGCGGCGCGCTCGACCTGTCCCGCAAGGGATTTCCGGTCATCGGCCTGCCGGGCACGATTGACAACGACATTGCCTGTTCGGACTACACCATTGGCTACGATACGGCCATGAACACCGCCATGGAGGCCATCGACCGCCTGCGCGACACCGCATCCTCGCACGAACGTTGCAGCGTCATTGAGGTCATGGGACGGGCCGCGGGCTATTTGGCGCTCAATGTTGCCGTGGCCACCGGCGCCGAAGTGGTTATGATCCCGGAAATCAAGACAGACTTTGATCGCGATGTCATCAAGGTGCTGCTCGAAGGCCGCAATCGCGGCAAAAAGCATTACATCGTCGTCGTCGCCGAGGGCACAGGCGATGCCATCGACATCGCGCTGCGCATCGAAAAAATCACCGGCATCGAATCGCGCGCGACCATCCTCGGTCACCTCCAGCGCGGCGGCAGCCCGACCGTGCGCGACCGCCAGATGGCCAGTTTCATGGGCCTGCAAGCCATCGAATGCCTCAAGGAAGGTCGGATCAACCGCATTGTTTCCTATAAGCACGGCGAGATCATTGATATCGACATCGAGGAAGCCCTGGCCATGACCAAGACCATCGACCAAAAGGATTTGGAACGGGCGAAAATTTTGGCCTATTAATTCTGCTTGAGTACCCTAAACTTGACTGCTATAATAAACAACATGAAATTAAAATTTGTACCCAATGTGCCCAATATTCTGACGCTGATTCGTTTGCTGGCCATTCCTGTACTCGCCTACCTGATTTTGGCAGGCGACGACTACAACACCGTGGCTTTTGTTTTGTTTGCTGCCATCTGGCTGACCGATATGCTGGACGGCATGATTGCGCGGCGGTTCAACCAGATCACGGAGTTTGGCAAGCTCTTCGACCCGCTGGCCGACAAACTGTTTCAGTTCACGACCGCGGTGATGATGTTTCTGGTTCACAAACTGCCGCTGTGGGTACCGCTGATCATTTTCTTCAAAGAGCTGCTGATGGTGGCCGGCAGTACGCTTTTGTTGCGCAAAAACAAAACCGTGGTCTTTGCCGAATGGTATGGCAAAATCGGCACAATCCTCTTTGTAGCGGCCTTCGCCGCGTTGTTCTTTATCACCCGTGAACAATGCTGGCTGGGCGGCTACATCTTCATCGCCCCGGTGGTCTGGTCGCTCTATGCCTGTTACCGTTACGCCAAAGCCTATCTGAAACCGATGTTCAGCAACGGGGAAGACCCAGGGCAATCCTGATGGATACCCGTTCACTCACCATTCTCGAATTTGATAAGATCATCCACGAACTGGCGCAGATGACCCACTCTTCGCCGGGCCGCGATCTTTGCGAGGCGCTTTTGCCGGTTTCCGACCTGACGCAGGTTTTGTCTCGTCAGGCCGAAACCGATGACGCCGTCAAATTGATTTTGGAAAAGGGCGTTTTGCCACTGTCGGGCATCAGCGATATCCGACCGTCGGTGGCCCGCGCCAAAAGCGATGCGCAATTGAGTTGCGGCGAGTTGATGCGTATCGGCGCTTTCTTGCGCGTGGTTGTCCGGCTCAAGTCGCAATTGCCGCATGACGCTGACCTGAATCGCATCGTCTTTGCGCTCCTGGCTGGCCTCAAACCGGCGCGCGAGCTGGAAACGCGCCTGGACCAAGCGATCGCCGGAGAGGATGAATTGCACGATCGCGCCAGCGTCCAGTTGGCTTCGCTGCGCCGGCGCATCCGCGATACGCAAAACGAGGTCAAAGACAGCCTGGCTCGCATCGTTCGCAGCCATGCCAGTTCGCTGCAGGATCAGCTGGTCACCCTGCGCGGCAATCGCTACGTGGTGCCGGTCAAAGCCGAGCATCGCGGCGACGTCCCCGGGATCGTCCACGATACCTCCTCGAGCGGCGCGACCTTGTTCATCGAGCCGCTGGCCGTCGTCGAGCTCAACAACAAAATCCGCGAGCTGATGGGTCTCGAGCGCGAAGAAATCGAGCGCATTTTGCTGGAACTGTCGGGGCTGGTCGGCGTCGAAGCCGATTTGATCCTGGCTGATGCCGAGATCGCCGCGCAGCTTGACTTCCTCATGGCCAAAGGCCGCCTGGCGCTCAAGATGAAAGCCATGCCGCCGCGCATGAATGACAGCGGCCGGATTCGCCTGCACGCCGCCCGCCACCCGCTGATTCCCAAAGAACGCGTTGTGCCCATTGACTTCGAGCTGGGAACAACCTTCAAGACGCTGGTCATCACCGGTCCGAATACCGGCGGCAAGACCGTGTCGCTCAAAACCTGCGGGCTGTTTGCCCTGATGGCCATGGCCGGCCTGCAGATCCCGGCGCGCGATGGTTCGGAAATGTCTACATTTGACGAAGTGCTGGCCGACATCGGCGACGAACAAAGCATCGAGCAGGACCTGAGCACCTTTTCGTCGCACATGCGCAATATCATCCGGATCAGCGATCAGGCCCGACCGCACACCCTGGTGCTGGTTGATGAACTGGGCTCCGGCACCGACCCGTCGGAGGGCGCCGCGCTGGCCATCGCCATCCTCGACCATCTGCGCCAACATGGCTGTCTGACCGTGGCCACCACCCATTACAAAGAACTCAAGGGCTACGCGCTCAAGACCCCTGAGGTCGAGAACGCCTGCTGCGAATTTGACACCGAGACCCTGCGGCCGACCTACCGCCTGCTGATCGGCGTGCCCGGCGTCAGCAATGCCTTTGCCATTTCGCGGCGCCTTGGCCTGCAGACCGGCATCATTGCCCAGGCCCAAACCTTGATTTCTGAGGAAGGAATCCGCTTTGAGGAACTGATTCAAAACGTTGAAAAAAGCCGCTCTGAGGCCGACCGCCTGCGCCAGGAAACCACGGCGCTGCGCGACGAGGCTGCCGCCATCACACGCCAACTGGCCGATGAGCGGGCAGCGCAGGCCGACAAAAGCCGGCAGGTGGTGCAGCAGGCGCGCGAGGATGCGCGCGAGCTTTACACCGACGCCCTGCAGGAAATCGAAGTGCTGCTCGACGAGATCCGCGATCAACAGAAACAGCGCAATCTGACCGAAAGCCACCAGCTGGCCACCGAAACCCGGCAAAAGATTCGGTCAGGTCTTAACCGCGTTGAGGGCGAAATCGGCAAGGCCACCCTGGCCGCCGGCGGCGAAGCGCTGGCTCCCGAAGACATCAAGCTCGGCGAATCCTATTTTGCGCCTGCCCTTGGCCTGATCGGCAAAATCATCGACGGCCCTGACAGCCGCGGCAACTGCGTGCTGCAAAGCGGCACCATGAAGGTCAATGTCAACGTCGACGCCCTGCGTCGACCCGACGTGGCCGCGGCCGGACTGCCCAACCGCGCCGGACGGCGCCAGACCACGCGCGGTGTCGGCAACATTGTCATGGATCGTAAGTTGAACATGAACGCCGAGATCAAACTCTTAGGTCAGACGGTCGAGGAAGCCCTCGCCAACCTGGACAAGTTTATCGATGACGCCATCCTCGCCGGTTTTCAAAGCATTCGCATTGTCCACGGCAAAGGCACCGGTGCCCTGCGCAGCGCCATCCAGCAGGAGCTCAAGCGTGACAAACGCGTCAAAGCCTTCCGCTTGGGCGCCTACGGCGAGGGTGACAGCGGGGTCACGCTGGCGGAATTAAAGTAACAGGTAACAGGTAACAGGTAACAGCGATCAGGTAACAGCGAACAGGTAACAGGTAACAGGTAACAGGTAACAGCGAAAAGCGAAAAGCGAGAAGTAAATTTTGAATGGTGAGCAACAGGCTTTTTTGAATCGGCTGATTGATCTGGCCGAGCAGGCCGGGCGACAGTATCTTACCACGGCAACCGCCTTTCTGTCGCCGGCCGATCAGGCCGTGGCGGCGCCGTTTTTGCGCAATCGGAAGATACCTTTCAGCCTGGAAGGCGGTTTTGAGCAGGCCGAACGCAAGCGTTGTCTGCTGTGGGCGGATGCTGAACAAGCGCCAGCAGTGACAGACTTTGTCGCGGCTACCGCCATCATCAGCCAGCCGGAGAACGGTTTGGGACACCGTGATTATCTGGGTGCCTTACTTGGATTGGGGCTTAAACGCGATCAATTGGGCGATATTCTGGTGCAACCTGATCGCGCGATCGTCTTTCATCATCCAAATCTCACGGCGTTTTTCATGACGCAACTCGAGCAGGTCGGCTCGTGCCGAGTCAGCTGTGAGGCAACATCGGCTGAACCTGTCGTGACTCAATCGGCACCCGAGCGACAACGGTTATCGGTATCCTCACTGCGCATTGACGTCGTGTTGGGCGCAATCTATCATCAGTCCCGCAGTAAGGCACTCGAACTGATCCGCCGCGGCCAGGTCCAGATCGATTGGGCAGAATGCAGCAAGCCTGAGCAACAGATTCGGGCCGGACAAATGCTTGCCGTTCGCGGCAGTGGCCGGGCGCAGGTGGTGCAGTGCGACGAAGTCAATCGCAAGGGTAAGGTTGTGCTGGTAGTTGAACGATATTATTAATGAGCAATTAACAGTGAACAGTGAAAAGTGGGCTGTTACGTGGCAGATTATTTTTTTACGATTATTTGACAAAGAGAAGGCTGGTCCTCGCTACATTAGTAACAGCATCCCACTTGATATTGATGAGTTGACCTCGTATGGTGGTCAATTTTATGCTGCAATGACTCGGTGGAATAACTCAGGAGCTGATTGTTATTTTTATATAGATAATGAATATGGAAATAATGTAAAAGCAAGTTATACTTATCAAGGGATTGCTTGTGTAAGCGCTGGCGGCAATCCCTACACTTCATTTGATTTAATCTTTAATCCAACTAACTTAACAAATTGGCTCAACAACGGATATTTCATTGATTGCTCCATTGCCGTATTTGAACACGAACTGGGGCATACATTAGGGTTGCTAGATATGGGTAACATTGAACCAGACCATAATTTTTGTGTCATGGGTCACGGTGTCGAAAATATCATCATTTATCCTACAGTCAGTGATATTGCAGGTGTAAATTCAATCTGGTAAAACCCGAAAGTGAAGGAGAACTTTATGAAAAAGAAATTTCTTTTAGGATTCGTAGTGGTTTTCTTAGTATTATCAACATCTTGTTCAAGCCCGAGCATTCAAAGCCAAAATACGACGACACTTGAAACGACAAATGTAATAACATATCAACTTTATCCAATGACCTTTGCTTCTCCGAAACAATTAGTTGATATGAGTGATGTCATTTTGATCGGTGAGATTACAAATTCGACTGTTAAGCGATTTGACCTGGTTGAAGCAGGGTATGAAAATAGCAAGGAACCAATGGAAGCCAACGTATCCAGCTTCACAATTCGGGTTGATAAAAATATCAAAGGTGAATTTTCATCAGGGAGTGAAATTAAAGTTGACGCACGGCTCGGGGGCGAGTGCAACGGGTACTATGAAATTTACGAGCCAGAGCTCCCAGTTCCGAAATCTGGTAAAACCTACATCTTTTTCCTGACAATGCCAAAAATATTTAGTGGACGAGAATATTTCCAGTACATGTTTAATGGATCGTTCGATGGGTTTTATCTGATTGAAGACGGCCAAGCCATTCCGCAACATCAAGATGCATGTATGACTCAAATGTCCGTGCAAGAGTTGGAAAGTGAAATAAAACTGATCATCGAGTGATTTTTGTATGATGCAGTTACCAGTCATAATGAGAAAAATCAGTCCAAACGACCGGGGCTGCATGGGCGGCATCTTTGGAATCAACAAGATAGGTGTAGCATTCTGATTTGTAGAACGCAAACGCGTTAGGTTTTTCGTCTTTCACCCTAGTATTATTAAGTAGCGTTATTCAAGTCAGAGTTACAGCAGACTTGTTATAATTCAAGCAGGCGCTGTGGACCGGTTTTTCACCCTACCGCTCGACGGTTTTGCGAAGACTCCGGCCACAGCTTTTTGCGAGATTGGTAATTAGTTAGATACCGCCGGACGGTTGATTCCGCACTAGATTCCAGAAGCAGAAAGCCTGTGGGATAGCGCACTCTTTGTTCGAAGGATGGTGTCAAAATGATTTACGTGGGAATCGATGTCGCCAAGGACAAGCACGACTGCTGCATCCTGGGCGAAAATGGCCTGGTCGTTCGCGAGACCTTCACCGTCAGCAATTCGCGAGATGGCTTCGACTCGTTGCTGAAGGCGATTCAGAAAACCGCTGATTCAGGGACTGACAACCAAATAAAAGCAGGACTCGAAGCAACAGGGCACTACAGCGTGAACCTTGTAGCTTTCCTCCGTAGCCGCGGAATCGAGCCTGTGGTCTTCAATCCGTTACAGGTTAACCAGTTCCGGAAATCGCAATCACTCAGAAAGACCAAGACCGACAAGGTGGATGCAAAGTGCATCGCAAAGCTGGTTATGACCGCCGATTCAAATCCTGTATTTGTATCATACCAAATTCAGGAGCTAAAAGCATTAACTCGAAATCGGCACCGACTTGTTTGCGATCAGAGCCGAAGCTCAAGCAAAAAATCGCGCGTCTCGTCGATCTGCTTTTTCCTGAGTTGCGCTCATTTAGCCGTTCCATAAACATTCACTCCTTTCAGGCTATGCTACTCGAACTGCCATGTGCCGCGGCAATTGCCACCTGCCGCGTCGACCGTCTGACCGCAATTCTGTCCAAGCGATCGCACGGCCGGTTCTCGCGCAACAAAGCACTTGAAATCAAGGCGCTTGCCAAAGACTCGATCGGGCTTAACAGTCCCTCGACTGCTCTCGAATTGAAAATGACCTTGCAGCATCTTGAATTCATTCAACAGCAGGTTAGCCAAATTGACCACACTATAGCCGAGGCTATCCAAGTCATTCAGACGCCGCTGACGACCATACCCGGCATTGGTGCAACCCTTGCTGCAATTATATTAGCGGAAGTCGGGGACATCTGGCTTTTCAGCTCTCCGGACAACTTGCAGGCCTTCGCCGGTCTTGAGCCGTCCACTTACCAGTCAGGAAATTTCAGAGGTGACCGCTGCAGGATGGTCAAGCGCGGATCGCCCTACCTTCGTTGGGCACTAATTCAGGCCGCACGTCTTACCTCCATTTACTGTCCTACCTTTCGAGCCTATCTAGACGGCAAGCTCGCCCAAGGTAAACACTACAAAGTCGCACTGAGTCACACCGCTAAAAAACTGATTCGCGTCATTTACCATTTGCTGACCACTAACCAGACCTTCGTCAATTCGGCTTGCTGATCCAGAAATTAAAATCAGGCCTGAACCGCAAAGTTCAGGCCTGTTTGGCTTGTCAAAATTAATATGATTGATTATTTAATTTTGTGCTTGACTAAATATAGTTAGTCTTCGTTTTTCACTGTCAAAACCCGACTTTGACAAAACGCTCAAACATCTCTGGTCCGTTTTCGAGATAATAGCCGGTCGCCCGGCAGTTGGCTTCGTCGTAGGCGACCGCCGGTTTATAGTCGCGGCCGTCGCTGCTGTAGCAGACGAAGGGGACGGGGTCGCTGGTGTGGGTGCGCAGCGACAGCGGCGTGGGGTGGTCGGGCATCAACAGGAGCCTATAATCCTCGCCGGTGGCCAGACGGTTTTGTTCGAGATAATCCCAAACCGGGCCGACAATTTTCTGGTCGATCAGCTCAATCGAGCGGACCTTGTTGTCGCATTCGGCGCGATGGCCGCACTCGTCCGGCGCTTCAACATGCAAATAGATGTAGTCTTGGCCGCGCTTGAATTCGTCGATGGCCGCCTGGGCCTTGCCGTCAAAATTGGTGTGAATGTTGCCGGTTACGCCGGGCACTTCGACGACGCGTAGGCCGGCGCAGATGCCGAGGCCCTGAATGAGGTCGACGGCCGAGATGACCGAGCCTTTGAGGTGAAAGGTTTCGGACAGGTCGGGCAGCTGCGGGCGGGTGCCCTGGCCCCAGACCCAGATCGAATTGGCCGGGTTGAGCTGGCGGTTGACGCGCGCCTTGTTGACCGGGTGATCCTTGAGAAAGACGGCGCTGGCTGTCATCATCTGGAGCAGTTGCTCGGCACCCTCGCCGGTTGGCAGATAATCGCCGATGCGGCGGGTCAGGATATCATGGGGCGGCACCAGGGTCATTTTCTGCAGGCCGTTTTTCCAGATCAGGCAGTGCCGATAGCTTTTGCCGGGATAGAAACAAAACTCGTCGTCTGCAAAATGCTTGTTGACCGTCTCGATGATGCGGGCGGCCTCGTCGCTGCCGATTTCGTCGGCGGAATAATCGAGCATGACGCGATCGGCATAGTTTTCGGCTTCGGACAGGGTGACCAGATTGCAGCGGAAGGCAATGTCGCCCGGCTCCATCTCGATCGACATGCTGATGGCTTCGAGCGGCGAGCGGCCACTGTAGAAGATGCGCGGGTCGTAACCCATCACAGACATGTTGGCGGTGTCGCTGCCGGGGGCGAGGCCGTCGGGCACGGTTTTGACCATGCCGGCCAGTCCCTCGCGGGCCAACTGGTCCATGTGAGGCTTATGGGCCAGCTCGAGCGGGGTCTTGCCCTGAAACTGGGGCACCGGCAGATCGGACATGCCGTCACCGAGAAAAATGATGTATTTCATACGCGGCGAATGGCGCGAATGGTAAAGCCGGCAACGCTGGAATTGGCGGCAGCGGTCTGGCGCGGCGCTGGTGATGATTCGCTCATCATCATGGCGACGGCGGCGGTCAGCACAGCAATGATGGCCGGATCCTGAACGTTCCCAACAGGCGCAACAGCAGGTGAGGCCGCTATGCTGGACGCGCTACGCAGCAATCGTGGGCGACGCAGCGCGAGCAGACTACAGCCGAGTGCGATCAAGGATAAACCAATTGAAACCCAGGCAAGTTCGGGCATAACATTACCTCCTGAACAATTACTCATTATTTTAGCCCAAGTCACGTTGATGCGCAATCGCCTGGGCGTAACCCAGCGACTTGATTATTGGCACATAGATTGATAGATTGAACATATTAAGGCAGGGGAGTGCAACATGCAATCAATCAATCAACAGTTCAGGCTGCCCGACTTGCGGCGGATCACCATCTTTGTCGGGGCCTATGGCAGCGGCAAATCCGAGATCAGCGTCAATTTTGCCCGCTGGCTGGCGGCGTCCGGTCGGGCCACGACCTTGTGTGACCTCGACATCATCAATCCCTTCTATCGCTCGGCTGATGCCCGGGAGGCCGTCGAAGCAGCTGGCATCCGCCTGATTTCGCCCCAATACGCCGGGACCAACGTCGATGTGCCGGCCGTGCCGGGCGCGGTGTACTCGGTGTTTGACGAACAGGATCGCATGGCGGTGCTGGACATCGGCGGCGAAGACCTCGGCAGCCGCGTCGTGGCTTCGCTGCGGCCGCAGATTCAGGCGCAGATTCAGGACATCGCCCTCTACATGGTGGTCAATCCCTATCGACCCTTCACCGACACGCCCGAAAAAATCCGCGTCATTGCCCGCGAACTGGAAACCGCCGCCGGCCTGCCGCTCCAGGGGCTGGTCCACAACGCCAACCTGCTGGAACACGGCGATGCCATTTTGCTAACCGACAGCTGGCCGACTGTAGCAGCGGCAGCGACTTTGCTCAAGCTGCCCATAGTCTTTGCCGCCGCGCTGGACGAAGCGGTGCCGGGCATGTGGGGCGCTACAACGCCGCAGGGTCTGCCGCTGCTGCGATTGCAGCGATCCATCTGGTATGCCGACGCCCAATAATATGCCGTCTAGAGGGTATAATCATTGATCAAAGGCATTATTAAAATTGTGAAAATATTTGTTGCGAAATCACATCTGATCAGGTAACATGATGTCGAATTAATGTCATATCGGTCCGTACTCAATTCGATCATGAACAGGAGAATGCGCTTCATGGACAATGATGAATTTGGACAATCCTATTCCTATTCTGAATCAAGCGGTCAGACCTGTGTCATTTGCAACATCTCTCCCAAAGATACCACCGAGAATCCTAAATCACAATTTTGCACTGGATGCCGCGAACGCCAGATCAAATACCCGGTTCCTAAATGGATCTGGGCTGTTTTAGTTGTGATTGCCGTCGCGGTCATATTTGCGTCGTCGAGATTGCCCGCTTTGCTGAAAGATTTCAAAATATTCAAAGCAGCAGAAACGTCATACAACCAGGGTTATTACAATACTGCAGCCAATGCCTTTATGACAATCAGTGAAGCCAACCAAAGCAAAACCCTGATCAACGAACTTCTCTTTTTGTCTTTGTTCAAAGCTCAGCGTTTCGACGAGGCCAGTATTGTTCTGGATGACCATTTGTTTGAGGTTGATTTATCCGAACAAAATTTTGATCAAATCAGTATTGGCTGCGACATCCTGGAAAAATACTGGTTCACTTATGATAAGATTCTAACAATAATCTCAGATCAGACTGCCATCGACGACCCGAGTCTCATGAAAGCCAATATCTCTGATTTGCAAGGAAACGACAGCTATGATCAGTCCTTGGTTTTATATTACCTTGCGTTGACGAGTGAAACCTATGATGAATATGAACAACTCCTCCAGCAAGCCTATGAAGAAGGACCGCGGTATACCTTCTATTTGTCTATGATTGGCAATTTTTTTAGAACTCAGGGTAACTATGATCAGGCCACAGAAAACTATGATAAAGCACTGACTTTCAATCATGACGATGAAGGGGCTCTAAAAGGTCTCGGTATTATCTGTCTGATTGAAGGCGACAAAGTCAAAGGTTTGGATTACATCCAAAAAGCTTACGTTGCTAATCCGAATGGGCTTTATGTGGCTGAAGCCTATGCTGTGGCATTAAACGAGAATGGCCGAACCGACGAAGCCGAGGCTTTGTTTTTTGAAATCACGAATGGTGAATACTACGAATATGATCCGACCTTTGAGAACTATTTTGCCGGTACCGGATCGCTTGAAGCGATTTATTTGAGCTGAGAAAGGAAAATTGTTATGTTTTTTATTCCCGGTATCCTGATCACAATCATAACCTTTCCCGGCGTGATCGTGCACGAATTGGCGCATCAGCTGTTTTGCCGTCTGGCTCGCATACCGGTCTTTAAAGTGTGCTATTTTCAGTTTAAAAATCCCTGCGGTTATGTCATTCATGAAGCGAGTGAAAATCCGTGGAAAAACCTGATCATCAGTGTCGGCCCCTTTATTCTCAATACCGTCGTCGGCGCAGTGATTCTTGTCCCGGCTTCGATTGATCTTTTTAAATTCAGCAATTACGGGAATCCACTCTCACTGCTCTTGGGCTGGCTGGGACTATCCATTCTCATGCATGCCTTTCCCAGCAGCGGGGATGCCAAGAGCCTTTACGAAAGCGTCATCAAAAACAAGTCGGTCAACCTGCTGGCCAAAATCGTTGTCTTTCCAGTTATTGGCTTCATCTGGATCGGCGCGATTGGCAGCGTGTTCTGGCTCGATTTGATCTATGCCGCCGCAATTGGCTATCTGGTACCTGAAATCATCGCTTTGACGCTTTAAGTTCTGTTTTCCATGCTTGCCTGATCCTCCAAAAATCTCTATAATGATGAAGATTCAAATTTTCTGGAGGACAAACATGGCTAAAGTCGAATTTAGAGAAGAACGCTGCAAAGGCTGCGGCTTGTGTGTGGCGGTCTGCCCGCGCAAGATCATCGTGATGCGCCAGGACCAGCTGAATAGTAAAGGCTTCCACCCGGCCGGCGTCGACCAGATGGATCAATGTACCGGATGCGCGTTTTGCGCGACCATTTGTCCGGACTGTGTCATCGAAGTATGGCGTTAGGAGATGGAATCATGAGCAACAGAGTTTTAATGAAGGGCAACGAAGCCATCGCCGAAGCTGCGGTCAGAGCCGGGTGCCGGCATTATTTCGGCTACCCGATCACCCCCCAGACCGAAATCATGCACTATATGGCCAAACGGATGGTCGAGGTCGATGGGACATTCGTCCAGGCCGAGAGCGAAGTCGCGGCCATCAATATGGTTTACGGTGCCGCCGCCGCGGGTGCGCGCGTCCTGACCTCCAGCTCCAGCCCCGGCATCAGCCTCAAACAGGAAGGGTTTTCCTACATTGCCGGTGCTGAACTGCCAGCCGTCGTGGTCAACATCGTCCGCGCCGGCCCCGGACTGGGCGGCATTTTGCCGTCGCAAGGCGATTATTTCCAGGCGACCAAGGGCGGCGGGCACGGCGATTACCGCAACATCGTGCTCGCCCCGGCCAGCGTGCAGGAGTTGTATGAGCTGACCGTCGAGGCCTTCAACATGGCTGATCACTACCGCATGCTGGTGTTGATTCTGGGCGATGGCGCGTTGGGCCAGATGATGGAGCCGGTCGAATTTCACGCCGAAGAGCCGATCGAAAGCTACGACAAGAGCTGGGCGCTGACCGGCACCCAGGGCAAGCGCGACCACAACACCATCCAGTCGATTTATATTGAGGCCGATGTCATGGAGGCCTTCAACAAAAAGCTCCAGGCCAAGTACGCCGAGGTCACCCAAAACGAAACCCGCGTCGAGGTCGTTAATTGCGACGATGCCGAGGTCATTATCACGGCTTTCGGCACCTGCAGCCGCATCTGCAAAAATATCATTCGCCAGTCGGCTGAGCTGGGCATCAAGGTCGGCATGATCCGGCCGATCACCCTCTGGCCGTTCCCATCTGCGGCCATCGCCGCGGCGGCCGATCAACCCTCGCTCAAGGGTTTCCTCGATATCGAACTCAACTGCGGCCAAATGGTCGAGGACGTCCGTTTGGCCGTCAACGGCAAAAAACCGGTGAGCTTTTTCGGACGCACCGGCGGCAACCTGCCGACGCAGAAGGAAATCATGGAACAGATCAGGGCGATAGCGGGGAGATGAGCACAATGGAAAAAGTTTTTTCGACAACCGAGGGCTTGCTCGACAGGCCCATGCATTATTGCCCCGGCTGCACCCACGGCATCATCCACCGGCTGATCGCCGAAGTCATGTGCGAGATGGGCATCCTGGACACCGCCATTGGCGTTTCGCCGGTGGGCTGCACTTATAACAATTACATCTACTTTGCCTGCGACATGATCCAGGCCGCGCACGGTCGCGCCCCGGCGGTGGCCACCGGCATCAAGCGCGTGCATCCCGATAACATGGTCTTCACCTACCAAGGTGACGGTGACCTAGCCGCCATCGGCACGGCCGAGATTGTCCACGCGGCCGCCCGCGGCGAAAAAATCACCACGATTTTTGTCAACAACGCCGTCTACGGCATGACCTCGGGCCAGATGGCCCCGACCACCCTGCTCGGGCAGGTCACCACGACCTCACCGCTCGGTCGCGACTCGGCGGTGCAGGGCTACCCGATCAACGTTAGTGAAATGCTGGCTACGCTGCCGGGCGCTGTCTACATCGAGCGCGTCGCCGTCAACAATTTCAAAAACATCAACCAGGCCAAGAAGGCCATCCGCAAGGCTTTCCAGGTCCAACAGCAACGTCTGGGCTTTTCGATGGTCGAAATCCTCTCGACCTGCCCGACCAACTGGGGCAAAGACCCGGTGGCCTCGCTGCGCTGGATGGAGGACGCCATGTTCAAACAGTACCCGCTCGGCGTCTACCGCGGCCAGGATCTGGAGGTGGCCAAATGATTGATTTTTCGATTATTCTCGCCGGTTTCGGCGGCCAGGGCATCTTGTCAGCCGGCAAATTCATCGCCGAATCAGCCCTCATGGAAGGCCGCGAGGTCTCCTGGTTTCCGTCCTACGGCCCGGAAATGCGCGGCGGCACCGCCAATTGCAGCGTCGTCATCTCGGATGAAGCCATCGGTTCGCCGGTCATCAATGACGCCGACGTGCTGATCGCCATGAACGGCCCCTCGCTGGAAAAATTCGCCGCCACCGTCAAACCCGGCGGCCTGATCATCGTTGACAGCACCCTGGTCAAGGGCCAACCCGGCCGCAGCGATATCAAATTTATCGCCATCCCGGCCTCCACACTGGCCGAAGCAATGGGCAATATGAATTTTGCTTCCATCGCGCTGCTCGGCTGCTTGGCTCATCAGACCGGCGCCTTCAGCCGCGAATCCTTCGAGATCGGGCTGACCGAGACGCTGGCTGCCAAGCACCATCACCTGATCCCGCAAGAAATGGCGGCGTTTGATCAAGGCGGAACGTTCGAATAAAAGACGCAAGCGTCTTTTATTCGAACAGGTAACAGGCAACAGGCAACAGGTAGAAGGTAACAGGTAACAGGTAGCAGGTAACAGGTAACAGGTAACAACGAACAGTTGCGGATGGTAAATCCTGAATAAATAGATGGCGCTCGCAAAAGCGAGCGTTTTTTATTTTTGTTTCAAGGATTCTCATTCCGACGTTGTTCGTTGTTACCTGTTACCTGTTCGTTGTTACCTGTTACCTGTTCGTTGTTACCTTTTAGCTGTTCGTTAAAAAGTTGGCTTTGCCAACTTTTTACCTCATCGGTATCCGCGCGATAAAGTCGGCGTAGCCTTGGCAGAGCTCCATCTGGTAGTCGGGGTTGTTGAGCAGTTTGTCCTCGGCGGCATTGGTCATGTAGCCCATTTCGACCAGATAGCTGGGGATCTCATTGGCCCAATTGAGACCGGTGTAGACGCTGCTGGGGTGGACGCCGTTGTTTTTGGCACCGGTGTACTGGCACAGTTCGTCGGCCAGCCACTGTCCCCAGACCTCGACTTCTGCGGCGTAAGGCCCGGTGTCATTGACGTAGATGCCAACGCCGTTGGCGGCGGGTTTGCCGCCGTTGCAATGGACGCGAAGGTAAGCGTCGGGGTTGAGGTAAACGGCCATCAGGGCGCGTTCCATATTGGAGATATCGACGTCGTGGGAGGTGCGGATCATGTAGACCTCACAGCCCTGGGCTTCCAGATAGGCCTTGAGCTTGAAGCTGAAGTCGAGGTTGTAGACGTATTCCGGGATGATGCCGCTGGTTCCTGGTGATGTTTTTCGTTTTGTTTCAGTCGTCCAGGGCGCGATCAATTCCTGATCGTAGTTTGGAATCGCCTGATGACCCGGATCGAGCACGACGAAATGGCCGGCCAAACGGTCGGGATCGATCGTCTGCGGCGTGTAGGGAATGATCAGACCGCTCGAGGCGGCGTTGGTTGGCCTTGTTGTCGGGGCCGCCGTGGGTACCGGCGTCGGCGCTGGCGTTGGCGTAGGCGTAGGCGTCGGACTTGGTGCGGGCGTGGGGGTTGCGGTGGTCGCTGCCGCGGTCGATGCTGTCGTGTTGACCGGCACCAGCGAACAGCCAGCCAGCAGCAGGCAACACAAGATCAGGGAGAGGGCTCCCTTCAAGAATTTCATCAAATCCTCCGATGATTAAGGCCAGTAGACCTGCTCGACTTTGGTCACGTCGTTGCCGACGACTGTGACGTAGTAGAAATATTGGTTGAGTACGGCATCCGGGTTGAAATCATAAAGGTTGTAGAGATCAAGTGGTGTCGCGTTAACCGGCTCGGCACCCATGACCTGAGAACCGTCCGGATTGAACATCAGTTTGATTTCAACCACATTCATATCGACGGTGCGCAGCTGCGGGTTGATATTTTTCTCCCAGAAGATTGAATCAACACCAGCTTCAGCATTCACCTCAGCTTGGGCATCGGCCAACGTATAGCCTTCATAATCGACCAGATATTGCACCGCATCGTCGCCGCGCAGCATGTCGAAATAGTCAAAATCAGCCCAGCCACTCGCCGGATCGTAGGAGACCATGTGGGCGTAGCTGGAATACATCTTGGCGGTGTTGGTCGGGCTGATAACGGTCGCGGCCGTGGTGGCGATGGTATCTGAAGGCGCCGCGGTTGTATCGAAGGGACCCTCTGCTGCGGTCGTTTCGTCGCCCGTGGCGGATGTCGCTGGCCGAATTTCAATACAGGCGGCTGTCATGATGATCAGCGTCAAACAAAGAAAAATGAGTGCTGCCTTTTTCATAGAACCCTCCAAAAAGTCATATTGCGATGGAATAATGATTATATTCTACTACAAATATTCCTTAAAGGGTACTCACAGCCTTTTCAGAGTATTTATAACAAGCCAAAAAAGCAGAAATTAATTCATTGAGCAAAGGATCAATATTTTTTAAACTTTCGCCGTCTGTGAACAAGGCCGGATAGGTTAAGCAACCTTCTACCATGCCATAAAAAACCACCTGTTGATAAAATAACTTTATCAACAGGTGGTTTCTTTTCTGGTGCGGCCAATGGGACTTGAACCCATACGGTTGCCCATACGCCCCTCAAACGTACGCGTCTGCCAATTCCGCCATGGCCGCAATGGATAAAGTGCCGAGGGTTTGCTGTTTGGCATGTGCAATTATACGCATGGGGGTAGGCCTTTGTCAATCCTGACTTGCGCAATAAGAATTTTTGAATGATAATGAAATGGCAGACAAAATTCAAGGAGGGACAGAACATGCTAGTTAAACAGATTTCTGTATTTTTGGAGAACAAGTCCGGCCGTCTGGCCGAAGTAACCAAGACACTCCGCGACAGCAACATCGACATCAGAGCCCTTTATATAGCTGATACCGCCGAATATGGCGTCCTGCGTATGATCGTCGACAAGCCGGATGACGCGCAAAACGCGTTGTCAGCGGCGGGCTTTACGGTCAGCGAAACCAACGTCATCGCCGTGGCGATTCCCGATCATCCGGGCACCTTGGACAAGGTGCTGGAAGTTCTCAGCACCAACTCGATTTCGCTCGAATACCTGTATGCCTTTGTTGGGCGTTTGTCAGCCGACGCTGTCGTCGTCATTCGAATCGAAGAACCGCAGAAAGCCCTCGAGAAATTTGAGCAAGCGGGCATCCGTTTGATGACCAGCAAGGAGGTCTACGGAACTTGAGCTTTGCCGATTATCAGCGATTTGGCATTTCACGCCCGGTGTTCGATTTATCCGAGCAGGCCATGATCGAAGTCGGGCCTGTTTTTGACGGGATCGCCCGGATCCGTGAAAGCAATCAACTGCGTGTGCTGGCCGCGCTGCAGCAGGCTCGTCTGTCCGAGAGCCAGCTGGGCGGCAGCACCGGCTACGGTTACGACGATCTCGGCCGCGACCAGATCGAAACGGCCTTTGCCAAGGCCTTTGGCGCCGAGACCGCGCTGGTGCGCATCCAGATCAGTTCGGGCACGCAGGCGCTGGCGCTCTGCTTGTTTGGCCTGCTGCGACCGGGCGACGAATTGCTGTCGGTCACCGGCGCGCCCTACGACACGTTGAAGGAAACCATCGGCATCAGCGGCGGCGGGACGAACCAGGGGTCGCTCGCAGATTTTGGCGTCAAGTACCGGCAGGTTGAACTGACCGACGCTGGCGATCCCGATCTCGCGGCCATTACCGCCGCGCTGACCGCCAAAACCAAGGTTGTCTTTGTCCAGAAATCGCGCGGCTACACGCTGCGCCGCTCGCTGCTGACCGCCGATCTGGCCGCGATTTGCACTGCTGTCCGCGCCGCCGGCAGTCAGGCGGCCATTGTGGTTGACAACTGTTACGGTGAATTCGTCGAAACGCAGGAACCCTGCATGGCCGGCGCGGACCTGTGCGCCGGTTCATTGATCAAAAACCCCGGCGGTGGGCTGTGTCCGTCCGGCGGCTACATCGCCGGCCGCGCTGATCTCGTGGCCAAGGTTGCCGCGCGCCTGACCGCGCCTGGCCTGGGCAGCCACGTCGGGCCGACGCTGGGCTTTTCGCGTCTGATCGCGCAGGGCCTGTACCTGGCCCCGCACACCGTCGCCGAAAGCCTGAAGGGCGCGGTTTTTGCCTCGGCGCTCTTCCAATTGGCCGGTTTCAAGACCTATCCAGAACCCGACACCGTTCGCGGGGATATTGTCCAGACCATCGAACTCGGCAGCCCCGAGCGGCTGGTGGCTTTTTGCCAATCGATCCAGGCCGCTTCGCCGGTGGACAGCTTTGTCCGCCCCGAGCCCTGGGCGATGCCCGGTTACGACAGCCCGGTCATCATGGCAGCGGGCGCCTTCGTTCAGGGCGCTTCAATTGAACTGTCGGCCGACGGGCCGCTGCGCCCGCCCTTTCCGGCCTATCTGCAAGGTGGCCTGTGCTTTGAAAATGTCCGGCTGGCCTGTATGCTGGCCGTCGAGAAAACCGGGGTGGCCGGTTAATGCGCCGCCAGAAACCAGGCATTCCTCGCCCCGATCCGCTGCGTTTTTCAGCGCCGCGGGCGGATGCAGGCAGCGACCATGGTCAGCAGCGCACCAACAGGGGCATGCCGGTTGAGCGTCTGCGACGCATCCAACGCCGCAAGGCGAGGAGCCGCGCGGCTACGCTGGCCATCTTTGTTATGATTATCATGCTGGCCACCATCGTTCTGATTATCGCGGTCATGAAACAAGCCAAGCCCAGTCCGGAGTTTATCTTTATTCAGGAGGGCGAGTTGGCCCACACGGTCTCGGCCAAGGGCCTGATCATCCGAGATGAAACGACCTTTGCCGCCAATGTGAACGGCCTGCTTAAGCCGTTGACAACCGAAGGCAGCCGGGCCGCGGTCGGCCAGAAGCTGGCGTTAATCATTCCCGCCGACAAAGAAAGTCTGCTGTTGGATTTGCAAAAATGTGAAAACGACATTGCTGATCTGCAAACCACCCTGATGAATGAAGGCAAAGGCAGCGGCGCGCAGGCCATCTTTGATGAGAGCGCGTCATCCCTTTCGTCGATTGTCAATCTCATCCGCAGCGATGTTTCGCGGGGAACCCTTTCCAATATGAGCGGTTATTCAGCTTCGATTTCGGTCATCCTCGAACAGCGGACGACCAAACTGACCGATGTCGATTTCAACGACAGTGTTCTCAACACGCTCGAACTGCAACGAGACAACCTCGAAAAGAGCCTGGGACTGGACGCCGGCACACTGATCTGTCAGAAACCCGGCATCATTTCGTTCAGACTGGACGGCCTGGAACAGCTGCTGACGCCGGCGGTGGCCGAAACCATCACGGTTGACAGTTATCGGCAATACATCGGCCAAGCCACCGCCCAAACCGCGGCCTCGGCGACGGTCACCAAGGATCAGCAAATTATGCGGATTTCGTCCAATCTTAATCAGTATCTCGTATTTTTGCTGCCGACGATTGATTCTGATCAATTCACGAAAGGCAGCACGATCACCATCAGCCTGGCTGAAGAAGACCTGGAAATTGCCGACTGCACGGTTGAGCGTTCCGTAGCCGTAGGAGCTGACGCCTTTGTCATCTTCAAAACCGACCGCCAGGTCGAGCGCCTGTCCGGCCAGCGCAGCATCAATGCCGAGCTGACCCTGTCGACTACGACAGGGCTTAAAGTGCCGGTTTCGTCACTCATCGACTATGATCCTGAACAAAAGCAGGCCAGCCTGATGATTGTGACCGGCGGCTATACCAAGACCTGTCTGGTCGAAGTGGTCGATATGGACCGTACCGACGCCATCATCAAGGCCATCAGCAGCGAGATCATTCAGCCGGGGGTATCAACCGTCCTGGTCGTCAATCCCAGTTCGATCAAAGCAGGTGAGTACATTGGCAATTGAAGCCCTTTCAACGGCGGAAACGGCTGCCCTGCAAGAGCGCCTGCTGAGGGTTCGCGACCGAATCAGCACGGCGGCGCGACTGGCCGGACGACGAAATGAGGAGATCACGCTGATTGGGGTCAGCAAGTTTTTTCCAGCATCGACCGCCCTGGCCGCTTTTGACCTGGGCCTTCTTGATCTGGGTGAAAACCGGGTTCAGGAAATGATTGACAAGATCAACCAGTTGGCGGCGCAGGGGCGGCAACCCCATTGGCACCTGATCGGCACCCTGCAAAAAAATAAAGTTCGCCAGATTATGGGTCGGACCCAGCTGGTTCATTCGGTGGATTCGTTGGCGCTTCTCGAGGAGATCGCTCGGCAGTCACAAGCGTCTTCGATCGTGACCGATATTCTCCTGCAGATCAATACGGCCGGTGAGGCCAGCAAACACGGCTTTTCGCCCGGCACCATTGCCGCGGCGGCTGAACAGGCACAAACCCTGTCCGGCATACGCCTGCGCGGCCTGATGACCATGGCCCCCCTTTTTGACAATCCAGACGATACGCTGACGATTTTCGCCAAAACGCGCGAATGTTTCGAAAAAACGGCCCGCCAGGTCGGCGCGGACTTTTCAATCTTGTCGATGGGCATGAGCCTGGATTTCGTCCAGGCCATCCGCTGCGGTTCGACGCATGTCCGCATTGGTACCGCGATTTTTGGCCCGCGACTGTTACAATCCTGATACAGCAGCCCTGCTATGTTGCATCGCCATTACATAACATTAACTCTTGGCCCTGCAGCGTTGCATCTGCGCAAACCCCTCCCTATAATGAACTCAGTGACTCATTCGTCGAACCTGGGTATTGACTTGGAGGTAATTGACATGGCAGATATTCTAAACAAGTTTTTCAGTCGTCTTGGAAATTTTCATGACGAGATTGATTATGAAGATGAGTATGATCAGGCCGAATACGACCGTCAAGAACCCGTCGAGATGATCGATGAACCTCGTCCAGGACCTTTCCGCAAACAACAGCCTTCCAAGGTTGTTGATTTAAAGCCCCATGGCAACCAGCAGGTCGTCATCATGCAGCCGGCCGACATCGAATCGGCACAGCAGGCCTGCGACCACATCCGCGCCGGCAAAACGGTCATCTGCAACATTGAAAAGGTCGACACCAAGGTCGCCCAGCGCGTCATCGATTTCATCACCGGCGCCGCCTATGCCCTCGACGGCAAGGTCATGCCGGTTTCCTCGGTCATCTTTGTCGTTGCCCCGCACAACACGGCACTGGTCGAGGGCGGTATCGTCAGCCAAAGCATGGAGTACATCCGCCAGACCGCCGTCGGCCGCTGATCGCGCGGATCGGCTTATCACACGCAACAACAAAAACGGGCACTCAGCTGGGCGCCCGTTTTTCTATGTTATAATAAGACCAGCACAAGACAAAAAAGGGGATTGGCATGGGCATTATCATTGGTTTGGATATCGGTGGCAGCACCACCAAAATTGTCGGACTGCGCGGCGTTGAACTGATCAGCCGCGAACTGGTCAAGGCCAGCGACCCCGTCGCGTCGGCCTTCGGCGCCCTGGGCAAATTCATCAATCAAAACAACCTCGGTTTGGACGATATCGAACGGGTCATGGTGACCGGCGTTGGCGCCTCCTTTTTGCAGAGCGACTTGCTCGGCATTCCGACGGTACGATCGGTCGAATTTCGCGCCATCGGACTCGGTGGTCTATATGTGACCGGCCTCCAGGAAGCCATCGTGGTCAGCATGGGCACCGGTACCGCCATCGTCCATGCCTCGCCAAGCGGCGTTGAGCACCTGATCGGTTCGGGCATCGGCGGCGGCACACTGCTGGGTCTTTCCAACCGCATGATCAATGTTCGTGACTTCGCGCTGTTTAACGAACTGGCCGATCGCGGCGATCTGTCGCACATCGACCTGACCATCAGCGACATCACCAAGGATGAACTGCCGGGTCTGCCGCCCGATACCACCGCATCCAATTTCGGCAAAAATGATGAGTCCGCCAGTCACGAAGATATCGCGCTGGGCATCGTCAACCTGGTCTTCCAGTCGGTCGGCACCACGGCCGTGCTGGCCGCCCGCCAAAGCGGCATCCGCACCATCGTCTTTACCGGCAACCTCACCCTGGTCAAACAGGGTACCAAGGTGCTTGACTGTTTTTCCAGCCTTTACGATGTCAAAATTGTTGTGCCTGAAGCAGCCGAATTCGCCACGGCGATCGGGGCAGCGCTAAACAAATAATCAATTTTACAATTTCCGCCGCACTCAACTCAGTTTTGCTTCGCAAAACAAATTCGTGCGGCCGGAAATGTAAAACTGATTATTTGCTTGTTGGATATTGTTGGATTACATTTCTCGATAACCTTTGTCCTATATTTGATAGTGGATTTCCCTGTGTCCCAGCAGAGCGAATCTTTTTTGCGCAGCAAAAAAGTCTGAGCGAGCGGGACATCAGGGAAATTCATCGTCTGCGGATGCTTTTCTCCGGCGAATCGGGCGGCTTATTGATTCACAGCTTTTAAGGAGGCGTCTGGCATCTCCTTCGCGCTCAGGGTCCTCGGCCTACGGCCTGCGGATTCGCGCGGCCGGAGATCCAGGACGCCCTATTTGTTTATATGGATTTCGGATGTCATTTTACAATTTCCGCCGCACTCAACTCAGTTTTGCTTCGCAAAACAAATTCGTGCGGCCGGAAATGTAAAACTGATTATTTGCTTGTTGGATCTTGCGGGGTAAGATTTCTCGATTACCTTTGTCCTGTCGTTGATGATAGATTTCCGATGATCCAGCCGAGCGAATCTTTTTTGCGCAGCAAAAAAGTCTGAGCGAACGGATCATCGGAAATCTTGTTATTGATTGGCATTTCCATTAAAATGAACAGGACAAACTTATGACGCCTATTTGCGGCGATTTTTTCACAGGGGTGTGTAAGATGAAGATTGCGTTTTCAACCATTGGCTGTCCTGAATGGTCCTGGTCGGAAATTGTGTCGATGGCCAGAGATCTTGGGTTTGACGGCATTGAAATTCGCGGGCTGGGACAAGAAATCAAAGCGACCCGCGCTCGCCCGTTTTTGGACAGTGAACTGTCCGAAACGATGGCCCATCTCAAGTCGCTTGATCTGGCGATCACCTGTTTTTCATCGGACTGCTGCCTGCGGGAAGCGGGCAACCAGCCGGAGATTTTGGGCGAAGGTTTTGAGTATATCGATCTGGCAGCCAGAACCGGCGTGCCGTACGTCCGTATTTTGGGTGATTCAACCCCCGAGGTTCGGGGCGACGTAGATGATCAGGTTGTCATTCGCAGTCTGAACGCATTGGCCGCATATGCCGCACACCGCAAGGTGACCCTGTTGATCGAGACCAATGGCGTCTACGCTGATTCGGCGCGATTGGCAGCCGTGGTTGACAAGGTCAACAGCCCTGCGGTCGCTGTGTTGTGGGACGTTCACCACCCCTGGCGCTTCTTTGGTGAACAACCGGCAACGACCTGGCAAAATCTGGGCCGTCATATCCGTTACGTTCATATCAAAGACTCGCTGGTCAGAGACGGCAAAATCCGTTATCAGATGATGGGCCATGGCGATCTGCCGCTGCAGGACATGTTGGGGCTTTTGGTCAACAATGGCTTTGACGGTGTTGTCGCACTGGAATGGGTCAAGCGCTGGAGTGGCGATCTCGAAGATGCCGCCGTGGTTTTTCCGGATTTTGCCCATTATATGCAGCAATATCTGCGCGACCGCACGGCAGCACCGCTTTCGCTGCCCGGACACGACGCGGCAGTCGGAACGCCTGCAATGCAAACATCTTCCGGCGATCGCCTTTTTGACAAGCACTCCATGGTAGACTGCACGATGGGCGAACTGCTGGAACTGGTGGCCGGCAAATTCCCTGATCAGCAGGCGATAAAATACATCACGCAAGATTATGACCGCACCTACCGTGAATTTCTGCGTGACATCGACCAGGCCGCAGCGGCGCTGATCGCGAGCGGGGTGCGCAAGGGCGATCATGTCGCTGTCTGGGCCACCAACCAGCCGCAGTGGATCGTGACCTTTTTCGCGGCCTGCCGCATCGGCGCTGTATTGGTGACGGTCAATACCGCCTACAAAATCCACGAAGCTGAGTATTTGCTGCGTCAGTCCGACGCGCAGGTGCTGATCATGATGGACAGCTTCAAGGATGCCGACTATGTCGAGATCATCCATGAGGTCTGCCCCGAACTCAAAACCAGCCAGCCCGGTCAGCTGAACAGCAACCGGCTGCCGCTCTTGAAGACCATCGTCAACTTCACATCCAAGCAGCCCGGCTGCTACAGCTGGGATGAGTTTCTCCAACTGGCCGAACAGGTGCCGGCGGGCAAAATTGCCGAAATCAGCCGCACGCTGCACAAGGACGAAGTCGTTAACATGCAGTACACCTCCGGCACGACCGGCTTTCCCAAGGGCGTCATGCTGACGCACTACAACATCATCAACAACGGCAAATGCATCGGCGACTGCATGGATCTGTCTACAGCCGACCGCTTCCTGATCCCGGTGCCATTTTTCCACTGCTTCGGTATGGTGCTGTCTATTCTCGCCTCAGTCACGCATGCCTCGACCATGATTCCGCTGGAGTATTTCCAAGCCGGCAAGGTCCTGGATGCCTTTAATCAGGAAAAATGCACCGCCATGAACGGCGTGCCGACGATGTTTATCGCCGTGCTGGAGCATCCCGATTTCGACAAAACCGATTTCTCGCACATGCGTACCGGCATCATGGCCGGCTCGCCCTGCCCGATCAAGGTCATGCAGGATGTCGTCGACAAGATGCATGCCAACGAAATCACCATCGTCTTCGGCCAGACCGAGAGCTCGCCGGGCTGCACGCAAAGTCATTCGGACGACCCGATCGAGGTCAAGGTCGGCACCGTCGGTCGGGCACTGCCAGGTGTCGAATGCCGCATCGTCAATCCCGAAACCAACGAGGTCCTGCCCAACGGCCAGGCTGGCGAATTTGTCGCGCGTGGCTACAACATCATGCGGGGCTATTATAAAATGCCCGAAGCCACAGCGGCGGCCATCGACAGCGAGGGCTGGCTGCACACCGGCGATCTGGCCGTCCGCGACGACAACGGCAACTATAAAATTACCGGACGCATCAAGGACATGATCATCCGCGGCGGTGAAAACATCTATCCCAAAGAGATCGAGGACTTCTTGTACACCCACCCGGACGTCAAGGATGTGCAGGTGGTGGGAGTGCCCGACGCGACCTACGGCGAGGCCGTGCTGGCCGCTGTCATCCTGCGCGAGGGGGCGGCCATCACCGAAGAAGCGCTCAAGGAATTTGTCCGCAGCCGCATGGCCAAGCACAAAACGCCCAAATACATCTGCTTTGTCGAGTCCTTCCCGATGACCGGCAGCGGCAAGATCCAAAAGTACAAAATCCGCGAATGGGCGGTGACCGAGCTGAACCTGAAGGAGGCTGCTGCCATTGAAACCGCTTAAAAACAGAGCGTTCGAGCTGGATGTCCTGCGTGGGATTGCCTTATTTATGATGATGCTCCATCATTTTGCCTTTGATTTGCGTTACATCATGAACCTGGACGTTTTGGGCTTTATCGAATCATGGTGGTTTGACAACCTGCTGCGCCCGATTTTCCTCGGGGTTTTCCTGATTGTTTCGGGCATCTGCTGTTCCTTCACCCGCAGCAACACCAAGCGGGGCTTGCGCCTGCTGGGTTTCGCGCTGCTGATTACCGGTCTGACCTTTGTGGTGTCCTACTTCGCCGGCGAAGAATTCTATATTCTGTTCAACATCCTGCATCTGATCGCCGTGGGAACGTTGATCTATTCGGGCCTGACCTTCGGTGAACGGCGTGATGGCCGGCAACGCAATTGGATCAATGTCGTTCTCCTGCTGGGCGCGGCCATTTTGTTCTGGGTTTATTCGCTCCTGCCAGCCGTTCCAGCCGTCAACGATTACTGGCTGCTGCCGTTTGGCGTGCTGCCGGGCAACTACCTCGGCATGCTGGATTATCTGCCGCTTGTGCCCTGGCTGGGCTTGTTCGCCATCGGCGCGGTCATCGGCCGGGTTGCTTACGCGACCAAGACGACCGCCTTTCCGAACACGCCAAACTGGCTGGTCAGCACCAGCCGACCGTTTGGCTTTATCGGCCGCAATTCGCTGGTTGTCTATGCCGTCCATCAGCCCATTCTCATCGCCATTCTCTTTGGACTTCGAGCATTGGGGCTATTCTGAGAGGACATGGCATGAAGATTCAAGCAGTCATTTTTGATTTGGACGGTACGTTGCTGGACACCTTGGATGATCTGGCCGTCGCCGCCAATCAGGCGCTGGCGGTGGCTGGCCTTGCCCCGCGGCCAAAGGAAGATTACCGCATGATGGTCGGTGCCGGTGCCCGCAACCTGATGATCAGAGCGGCCGCGGCTGCGCTGGGCACAGCCAGCGACACCATCGACGAAAGCTTGATCGTCCAGTTGCTAACCGCCTTTAACACAGCCTATGATCGCAATTGGTCTGGCTTGACCAATCCCTATCCAGGCATCCTTGCCGTTTTGCAGCAATTAATGGCTCAGGGGATCAAGCTGGCCGTTCTTTCCAACAAACCGGATTCCTTTACCCAATTGATAACCGCGCGCTTTTTCCCGGCCGGTCTGTTCAGCGCGGTATCCGGCAATCGCCAAGACTGGCCGATCAAACCCGATCCCGCCCTGGCCCTTGAAATCTGCCGGCAAATGGGGGTCAGCCCTGCCGCGACCGCGATGGTCGGTGACTCGGGCAGCGATATGCAAACAGCTGTCCGGGCGGGCATGTTGCCCATGGGCGTACTCTGGGGTTTTCGCTCGGCTGCGGAAATCGAGGCGGGCGGCGCCCGCTGGCTGGCGGCGACTCCGGCAGAGTTGGCCTCGCAGATTGGTGCATTATGAAAATTCGCAACTTCTGGCGTCACCCGACCTGGTATCTTTGGCCGCTGCCCGGCCTGGCGGCATTTGCCGCCCAAAGGCTGCTGGCCGAGCAACCGGCTCTGGCCGAACAATATTCGCGCGGTTTGTTTCGTTGGCTCTCAACGCCGATCGCCTGGATCACCTCGTTCATCCCTTTTTCACTGACTGAAATGCTCCTGGTCATTGGCTGCCCGCTGCTGTTGGTCGGGCTGGTGATTTGGCTGGTCCGCCTGCGCCGCCGCACCGATCGCGCGGCTCGCATCGGCCGTCTGTGCCGGCGCCTGGCCTGGACGGTCAGCATTCTGCTGTTGGCCTTTGGGCTGCTGCATGGCTTGAACTACGCCCGCCAACCGGTGGCTGAATCACTGGGGTTATCCGTTCGCGAGCGTTCGACTGCCGAGCTTTTTGAAACCACAACCTGGCTGGCGGCCAAGGCCAATGCGCTGCGCGAAGCCTGCCAGGAGGACGATCGTGGTGTTTTTCGCTTGAGCCTGGGGGTCGACGAAACCCTGAGGACCGCTGCTAACGCCTATGTCGCTGCCGCCGCTGATACGCCGCTGCTCGACGGACCGGGCATTCGGCCCAAGGGTGTTTTGTTGTCACATCTATGGTCGTACACCGGCATTACCGGCTTGTATTTTCCGTTTCTGGTTGAATCCAATGTCAACACCGATGTGCCGGCGTACCTGATTCCCTCGACGGCGCTGCATGAAATTGCCCACACCCGAGGCTTTGCCCGGGAAGACGAGGCTGGTTTTGTCGCCTTTCTAGCCGGCGTCGCCGACCCGCGGCCGGACTTTGCCTATTCAGTCACCATCAACGCGTTGAGCAATTGCCTCAATGCCCTTTATACAGCTGATCCGACCGCCTGGCAAAAAGTGGCTGACGAACTGAGTCCGGCCTGCTGGCGCGATCTTGAAGCCAACAACGCCTATTGGCAGCAGTTTGCCGGTCCGGTTCAGCGAGCGTCGGAGCAGATCAATGATGCCTATCTTCAAGCCAATCTGCAAGAAGATGGTATAAAAAGTTACGGCCGCATGATCGATCTGGTGTTGGCCTGGTATGAAAAACAGCCAGCGGCGGGGGATTGAGCCGTGCCAACCGTGCAAATGATCGGCCATCAGCTGTCGTATCCGGTGAGTGATCTTCTGCGCTTGTTTTATGGCCCCGTGATTGGGGTACACGATGACCGGGTCGGCGATCTTTCTGCGCCGCAGATCGTCAGCTGTCTGGAAATCATCGACGATCAGCAATGCCGGGTGACCACCAGTTGCGCGCAATGGCGGTATTCTGAGGTCGTGACGGCACAGCGGGCCCGGCGAGAAATCAAGCGCCAGCTGTATCTTGGCCTGTCGCTGCTGACGGGCCTGGTCTTTCCTTGGGGATCGCTGACCGGCGTCCGACCAACCCAGGTTGCCGCCGAGTGCTTGCAGCGAGGCCGCGAAACAGCCCGAGCAGAGCTGATTGAGCACTGGTTTGTCTCGCCGGGCAAGGCCGATCTGGCCATTGAAACGGCGGAGGCTGAAGCCAAGATCCAAAAGAAAATCCCACCCGGCAGTGCCTTGGTCTATGTGGGTGTGCCGTTTTGCCCCAGCCGCTGCGCCTATTGCAGTTTCATCGCGCAGGATGCCGTTCAGCGGGGCAATCTGCTGGCTCCCTATGTCGATGCCGTGATCGCCGAAACCGAGGCCTTTTATGGCGGCCTCCAGCAGCCGCTGCCGGTCGCGGCCATTTACGTTGGCGGCGGAACACCGACCAGCCTGCCGGACGACCTTTTTGCGCGGCTGCTGCGTGGCGTTCTCAGCCGACTGCCCAGCCTGCCGGGCGCTGAACTGACGGTCGAGGCCGGTCGTCCGGACACCGTGACGCCGGCCAAGCTGGCGATTATTCAAGCGGTTGGTGCCACGCGGCTTTGCATCAACCCCCAGACTTTTCATGACGCCACGCTGGAGCGCATCGGTCGCCGCCATACCACCGCGCAAAGCGTGGCTGCCTTCAAGCTGGCCCGCAGCATGGGCTTTACCAGCATCAACATGGACCTGATTGCGGGGCTCCCCGGTGAAACGCCGGCTGATTTTGCGGAATCGCTGCGTCAGGCACTCGATCTGGGCCCGGACAGCATCACGATCCACACCCTGGCCATGAAACGCAGCTCGCGGCTCAGTCAAGAAAGCCGCCAAGCCGGCGTGCATCCGGGTCTGCCGAATGCTGATCTGGCGTTCATGCTGGAAACCGCGGCCGGCCGCCTGAAAACAGCGGGGCTTTTGCCCTACTATCTGTATCGCCAGAAAGATGTGGCCGGCGGTCTGGAGAACACCGGTTTTGCCAGGCCTGGCGAAGGCTGCCTTTACAATGTCGGTATGATGAGCGATGCCTTCAATGTGGTGGGATTGGGCTCAGGGTCTACCAGCAAGCATATCGGGCATGCTCTGGAACGGCTGGTGAATCCAAAAGATATTGCGGTTTATATCAGCAAAATTGAGGAGATCACCCGCGGCAAAATCGATCTCTTCACCCAATTGACACAGGCGGTGGATTAGCTATTGATCAGCCCCGACACAGCGTAATCAGCATCAGCTCAGGCGGCGCGCCCAAACGAGCCGCCGGGCCGATGGTGCCGAGGCCGCGGGTGACGACGATCTGACTGCCGCTGGCGAGCGGATAGGTCCCATAAACATATTGAGAGCCCAGATTTACCATATGCAGGGGGAACCCAAACAACGTGACCTGCCCGTTGTGGGTGTGACCGGACAAAATCAAGTTGGCTGAACCACCGGCATAGGCAGCAGCGAAATCCGGCTGATGGGCCAACAGCAGACGCCACAGGCCGTCGGTCTGAGGGTCGGCGGGGAAGGTGGCGGCCAGATCGGGTCGGCCAAAAAATTTTTCGTCCATTCCACCCAGTAGAATGCCATCGATCGACACCGACTCATTGGTCAGCACAGTGAAACCGCCGTCCTCAAGCATTTGGGTGGCCAGCGCCAGCTTTTTGGCCAAATAATTATCGTGATTACCGATGACGGCATATTGACCGAGCGGTGCGTCCATGCGCGTCAGACAGTTGCTGATCGCGTCGGTGAAGGCTTCGTCGGACGGTGTGCGGTGGTCGATCAGATCGCCGCCGAAAACGACCAGATCCGGCTGTTCGACTTCGATGGCGGCGGCGACGCGGGACAGCCGATTGGCATCAAAGGTCGGTCCGACATGGGTGTCGGAGAAGAGCGCAATGACCCGGCCATCCCAGTTTTCGGGCAAATCGCTGTCGGTGATGGTCAAACGGGTGATGGACAGCTGATCTGGCTCAATGGCGAAGGCCCAAATCGAAACCGGCAGCAGAATCAGCACAAGCAAAAGCAGAGCGATTTTTATGAAACGCCCGACCTTGCGGCGTTTCTGACGCCCCGTGCCTGTGTCCGGTTTAATCTTTGCAGCCATCTTGTCCATCATAGCAAAACGCCGGGCTATTTGGCAAACACAAATCGTTATGCGATAATGAAGGGGAAGGGCGGGATTGATTATGACAACCATCAGCGCTGTTTCGATGAGCCATGCCGGCAGAACCTCAATCATCAACGAGGACAGCTTTCTAAGCGGCGGCTATCTGCCCGACAGTTTTTCGCTGGAAACCTCGCATCAGGCCCTCCACGAGTACTCCTATTCGCTCGCTTCCAAGCAGACAACCTTTTTTGCCGTTTTCGCCGGCCTTGGCGAACCCAAGCGCGCGCGCATCGCGGCACAGATCGCGGCCGAGGAGCTGGGGCAGGAAGTGCCGCGCATGCTCCTTTTGCCGGCCAAGGATGTTGCAGCCCTGGCCGATCGTTATGCCGGCCGGGTGCAGAACAAACTGGCCTTTGCTGCCCAAAACGATGCCACGCTGACCGATATGGGATCGATGTTCGCCGGGATTGCCATGCGCGGCAATCAGGCGGTTGTGATCAACATCGGCGGCTGTCGGGCTTACCGCTATCGCGTGGGTCAACTGCGACTGTTGAGCGCTGACGATGACAAACGTTACATTGGCATGCCGCAGACCGCCGGCAAAATCGCCTGCACCGCCAGCGAAGCGTTGACCTTGCGAGAAAATGACCGCTTCCTGATCTGCAGCCCCGGCCTGTCCGATCTTGTGGCAGAACACGAATTGCAAAAGTGTATCGAAATCGCGGATCTGCACGAGGCCGCACGCCAGCTGATGGCCTTGGCCGTCGACCGCGGCGGCCGCAAAAGCATCACCGCGACGGTCATCGCCTGGTCGGAAAATGAGCAGGATGTGCATGGTGACAGCCCGACCGATCTGGACAACGTCGGTCCGGCGCACGACAAGATCAACCACTCCGGACAAACGCTGAACCGCGATCTCAAACAGCCCAAATCCAAACCTGAACTGCCGGGCGTCGACAAACGCGATGTCTGGGCGCAGTTTCCGGTCTGGGTCGGCTATTTTGGTCTGGCCTTGGGCATCTTGTTGATTGCGCTGATTATTTATTTCGTCAGCCGCTGAATGATTGACAAGCCCCAGCGCAATCATCTATAATCATGCCAATTATATATTCAAAAGCCTCGACCGGAAGAGTAGGCGGGAAATAGCCACCCAGCGAGCGCGGGACAGTGCGAGCCGTGCAGGGATGTTCCCATCCGAAAATCATCCGCGAGCTGTCCGACGAAAGCGCCGCAGTGGCGTGAGTAGGGAGGACCGGCAGGCCGCCCCGACCAGGGCGGTGTCCCCGTTAAAGGAAGACGAGATTGCCTCAGGCGCGAGCCCGGGGTTGTGAACGGGTGGTACCGCGCTTGAATCTCAGGCGCCCCGTGCTGCGGGGCGTTTTTTTATTGGCTGAATATTTGGAGGGCGATGTATGTATCAAAAAGTTTCAACCGACATGAGTTTTGTCGAACGGGAAAAGGAAGTTCTGGCCTACTGGCAGGAACACGGCATCTTCAAAAAATCGATGGCCAACCGCGAGGGCGGCCCGGAGTTCACCTTTTACGACGGACCGCCGACGGCCAACGGCAAGCCGCACATCGGGCACATTCTGACCCGCGTCATCAAGGACATCATCCCGCGCTACAAGACCATGAAGGGCTACCATGTCCTGCGTAAGGCCGGCTGGGACACCCATGGCCTGCCGGTAGAGCTGGAAGTTGAGAAGATGCTGGGCATCAACGGCAAACCGGCCATCGAGGCATACGGCGTCGAGCCCTTCATCGCCAAATGCAAAGAATCGGTCTGGAAATACAAGGGCGAATGGGAAACCATGTCCGAGCGCGTCGGCTTCTGGGCCGACATGGAAAATCCCTACATCACCTACGACAACAACTACATCGAGTCCGAGTGGTGGGCGCTGCGCACCATCTGGGACAAGGGCCTGCTTTACAAAGGCCACAAAATCGTGCCCTATTGCCCGCGCTGCGGCACCTCGTTGTCCAGTCACGAGGTCGCGCAGGGTTATCAGGATGTCAAGGAGACCTCGGTCTTTGTCCGTTTTGCCGTTGTGGGCGAGCCGGATACCTACCTGGCTGCCTGGACGACCACCCCCTGGACGTTGCCGTCCAACGTCGCCCTCTGCGTCAACGCCGACGAGGAATACGTGCTGGCCGAGACCGCCAAAGATCTTGATGGCAGCGACAAGCCGGTCCGTTACTACATGGCCGGCGTTCTGGCCCCCGGTCTCTTGGGCGAGGACATCAAAATTGTCGCCAAAATGACCGGCAGCGAGCTGGTCGGTAAATACTACGAGCCGCTGTTTACCTACGCCGACGCCACGGTCAAAAAGTCCGGCAAAAAGGCCTTTTACGTCACCGCCGACGACTATGTCACCTTGAACGACGGCACCGGCATCGTCCACATCGCGCCGGCTTTCGGCGAAGACGACGCCCGCGTCGGCCGCAAAAACGATCTGCCTTTCGTCCAGTTGGTCCGCGAAGACGGCACGCTGCCCGACGATGTGACCGACTTCGCCGGCGTTTTCTGCAAGGACGCGGATGCCGGCCTGATCAAGAAGCTGGCCCAGGCAGGCAAGCTGATCAGCAAAATGCCCTACGAACACAGTTACCCCTTCTGCTGGCGCTGCGACACGCCCCTGATCTATTACGCCAGAAACTCGTGGTTTGTCAAAATGACCGACGTTCGCGACAACCTCATGAAGAACAATCAGGCCGTCAATTGGATCCCCGAGACCATCCGCGACGGCCGCATGGGCAACTTCCTCGAGAACGTCATCGACTGGGGCATCTCCCGCGAACGTTACTGGGGCACGCCGCTGCCGATCTGGGAATGCAAATGCGGCCATCGCCATCTGATCGGCTCGATCGCCGAGCTCAAGTCGATGTCCGACGACTGCCCCGAAACGATCGAGCTGCACAAGCCGATGATCGATCAGGTCCACATCCGCTGCGAGCAATGCGGCGGCCGCATGACCCGCGTCAGCGAGGTCATCGATTGCTGGTTTGACTCGGGCTCGATGCCCTTTGCTCAATGGCACTACCCCTTTGAAAACAAGGAACAGTTCGAGAAAAATTTCCCGGCCGACTTCATCTCTGAAGCGCTCGACCAGACCCGCGGCTGGTTTTACACGCTGCTGGCCATCGGCACCCTGCTCTTTGACCAGTCGCCCTTCAAGAATGTTATCGTGCTCGGTCTGGTCCAGGACAAAGCAGGCCAGAAAATGTCCAAGCACAAGGGCAATGTCGTCGATCCCTGGCAGGTGCTGGACAAGCAGGGCGCCGACGCCGTCCGCTGGTATTTCTACATCGGCAGCGCCCCCTGGCTGCCCTCGCGCTTCTCGGACGACGCGGTCAGCGAACATCAGCGCAAATTCATGGGCACCCTGTGGAACACCTACGCCTTCTACATCATGTACGCCCGCATCGACGGCTTCGACCCGACCGAACACACCCTCGACCGCGCGTCGCTGGGCGCGCTCGACCGCTGGATTCTCAGCCGCCTCAACACGCTGGTCCGTCAGGTTGACGAACAGTTGGAGCGCTACGACATCACCACCTCCGGCCGTGCCATCCAGACCTTCGTCGAGGAACTGTCCAACTGGTACGTCCGTCGCAGCCGTGAGCGTTTCTGGCAACCGGACATGAACCAGGACAAGATCAATGCCTATATGACCCTGTACACCGTGCTCGAGAGCCTGACCCGCCTGAGCGCACCCTATGTGCCCTTCATGGCCGACGCCATGTACAGAAATCTCGTGCTCAGCGTCCAACCCGACGCGCCCGAGAGCGTGCATCTGTGCGACTTCCCGGTCTGCGATACCGCGCTGGTCGACGCCCGCCTGGAAAAAATCATGGACGACGTCCTGCACATCGTCACCATGGGCCGCGCCGCCCGCAACACCGCCGTCATTAAGAACCGCCAACCGCTATCTCGTATGATGGTGGTCGCGCCCGAGCAGCTGCCCGACGACTACAACGCCCTGATCGCCGATGAATTGAACGTCCGCAAACTCGAATACATCAGCGATGGCGCGGCTTTACTGGACTACCGCTTCAAGCCGCAGCTCAAAACGCTGGGTCGCCGTTTTGGCAAGGACATCGGCCAGGTCGCGACGCTGCTGGCCGGGCTCCACGGCCAGCAGGCCATGGCGGCGCTCAAGGCTGACGGCAAACTGACCATCACGCTCAACGGCCAGGCCGAAGACCTGACCGAGGAAGATCTGCTGATCGAGAAGGTCCAGCCCGAAGGATTGGCCACCGAGGCCGACCGCGACTTCACCGTCGCCCTGGACACCGTCCTGACCCCCGAACTGATCGAGGAAGGCTTTGTCCGCGAGATTGTCAGCAAGGTGCAAACCATGCGCAAGGAAACCGGCTTTGACGTGCAGGACCGCATCGTCCTGCGTCTGTCCGGAAACGACCGCATCGCCGCCATCGTTGAGCGCAACCGCGCCTTCATCGCCGCCGAAGTTCTGGCCGCCGATATCGCGGCCGGCAGCGGCCCCAACAGCCGCGACTGGGACCTGAACGGGGAGAAGTGCACGATTTCGGTGGAGAAAGTTTAAACAGGTATCAGTGAACAGGTAACAGGTAACAGGTAAGAACGAAAATCGTAAAAACGAACAATTATGGAAGGAATGATTGAGTATCTTTACCAATCGGCTTCGCCTTCAACAATCTGCGTCAGAGCAAATATTTTTTTTCAAGTATTCCTTCCTCAATTGTTACCTGTTACCTGTTCGTTGTTCGTTGTTCGTTGTTCGTTGTTCGTTCGTCAGTATGCTATAATTGTTCGGTGTATAATGCCATCAAAATGAACCGCTGCGGCGGCCGACAGGAGAACTGACATGCCGACTTTTGCTCTTAATGGATTACTGGGTGGACTGACCAATGGGTTCGCCAGTTTTGACATCCTACATTTTTTGCTTTTAATCCTCGTGCTATGCATTTCGCTTTCCATTCATGAAGTGTCGCATGGCTGGATCGCATATAAACTGGGAGATGACACTGCCTATTTGGCAGGACGGCTGACACTGAATCCGCTTGCTCATCTTGACTTGGTCGGCTCAATTTGTTTTATCATCGGCGGCATCGGCTGGGCTAAACCGGTTCCAATTAACCCGGCTCGATTTGATCGCAAGTATACAATGAAAAGGGGTATTGTACTAAGCAGTTTGGCTGGTCCCGGCTCCAATCTAATCATGGCGATTGTATCCAGTATCATATATTTCATTGTGCTTACAATTTTTTCTTTAACAAAAGTAGCTACAATAGAGATTATTGCGGAATATGGAAAGCAATATCTAATCCCAGATTCAACGAGTTTTATGGCTAATTTATTGCTCAAGTTTTTATTGATGCTGATATCCTCAAATTTCATTCTGGCAATCTTCAATTTACTGCCTGTACCACCGCTGGATGGATTTAAAATTTTTGGAGCTCTGCTTCCCAACAATATATATTTCAAAATAATGAACTACGAGCGCTACATCGGTATGATTTTTTTGTTTTTAGTACTATTTGGCGGCGGCGTTTTATCATCGATCTTAGCTGTCGTCAGTATTCCATTTAACTTTGCTATTTTCGAGCCTTTGCAGGCCTTATTCATATGGCTGTGGGGCAATATTGGAATCATATAAACACAAAAACACTGCCAGCTTGGCAGAATGGGGGATAACCATGACCAAAAAAATCGTGCTCAGCGGCGCGCGCCCGACCGGCGACATACATCTTGGCAACTACTTCGGTGCGCTGCACAATTGGGTGCAGTTGCAGGATCAGTATGACTGTCATTTTTTCATTGCCGACTGGCATGCTCTGACCACCGGCTACACCGACACCGAGCAGCTGCAGGATTATTGCGTCAGCCTAATGGCTGATTTTCTCGCCTGCGGTCTGGCCCCCGACAAGGCCATCCTCTTCCAGCAGTCCAAGGTCATGGAGCACGCCGAGCTGTTTCTGCTGCTGGGCATGACCACGCCGCTGTCCTGGCTGGAGCGCTGCCCGACCTACAAGGACCAGCTGGCGCAGCTCAAGGACAAGGACATCAACACGCTTGGCTTTCTCGGTTACCCCTGCCTGCAGGCCGCCGACATCCTGATTTACAAGGCGGATTTCGTGCCGGTCGGCGAGGACCAGCTGCCACATCTGGAGCTGACCCGCGAGATCGCGCGCCGTTTCAACCACCTTTACACCAGCGTCTTCCCCGAGCCGCAGCCGCTGCTGACCGCCGCCAAGGTGCTGCCCGGCACCGACGGCCGCAAAATGTCCAAGAGCTACGGCAACACCATTTCTTTCGCCGACACGCCCGATGCTGTACGTCAGAAGGTTATGAGCATGATTACCGACCCCGCTCGCATTCGCAAGGATGATCCCGGTCACCCCGAGGTCTGTTCGGTGTTTGCCTTCCACAAAGTGTTCAGTCCTGACGAAGTGCTGGAAATCGAGACCAGCTGCCGCCGGGGCGAAATCGGCTGTGTGCAGTGCAAAAAGCGTCTGGTCGAAAAGCTGCTGGCCTTCCATCAGCCGATTTACGACAAACGCACCGAGCTGCTGCTGCGCCCGGATGACCTGCTCGACGTAATCGAGGCCGGTTCGGCCAAAGCCCGTGTGCAGGCCGCCAAAACGCTGGCCGAAGCCCGTCGCGCGATGAAGGTCGCTCGCTGAGCCGTATGAGTTTTGATATTGAAAAATCGCTCGAGCTGAAGGTCAGCCAATTCGAAGGTCCGCTGGACCTGCTTTGCCATCTGATCGAGAAGAACCGCATCGACATCTACGACATCCCGATCGTCCAGATCACCGATCAGTATCTGGCCTATCTCGACACGTTCAAAAAAATGGACATGGAAATCGCCAGTGATTTTCTGGTCATGGCGGCGACGCTCCTGCACATCAAGTCACGCATGCTGCTGCCGCAAAAAGAGACCATCGGCCGCGAAGACGGGGAGGACCCGCGCGAAGAACTGGTCCTGCGCCTGATCGAATACCGCCGCTGCAAGACCCTGGCCGGCGACCTCAAGTCGCGCCACGACACCTTCACGACCTGCTCCTTTCGCCTGCCGGAGACGCCGGTCCGCCTGGGCATTGCCATCGAAGAACGCGCCGACGGCCTGGTTTGGGACGTTTTCTGGAAAGCCTGCCAGCAGGTCGCCCGCAACAACCAACTGCGCTTCAGCGATGTCAGCAGCCGCATCACGCACATCTTGAAACGCGAAAAGATCTCGATCAAAGACAAAATGCGCTTCATCTGGCGCACCCTGATCAGTAAAAGCCGGGTCTTTTTCAACGAATTGTTCCCGCCGGTTTCGTCCTCGTCAGCTGAGCGGGTGACCGGCTTTCTGGCCCTCTTGGAACTGATGCGGCTGGACAAGGTGCGGGCGCATCAGGATCGGCCCTTCGACGTCATCCTGCTGGAAAGCAACCCGCATCAACCGATCGACGACGATGATGAGCTCAATCGTTTTTTGACAGAATCTCCTATGGAGGAAAAGGCCTATGACTGATAACAGCGACACGCTCCTGCACGAAGATCTGCAGGATTTTCTGACCGCCACGACGCCTGATTACCAGATCCGTCCCGAAAACGCGCCAGCCGCGCTGGAGGCCCTGCTTTTCGCCGCCGGCGATCCGCTGCCGATCGAAAAAATTCGTCAGATCACCGGCCTTGAGCGCTCGGTGCTCGAAGGCATCCTCAGCAACATGGCCGAACGTTTTCAGCGCGACACCCACCGCGGCACCATGCTGCGCGCGGTCGAGGGCAGCTGGCTGCTGTGCACCAAGCCGGAACAGGCGCAAACCCTGGAGCGCCTCTTTCAGCCCCGTATGCGGCCGCCCCTGTCGCAGGCCGCCTACGAGACGCTGGCCATCATCGCCTACAATCAGCCCGTCACCCGCGCCCAGGTCGAATCGGTACGCGGCGTCAACAGCGACAGCATCATCAGCCGTCTGCTCGAGCGCAACCTGATCAATGAAGCCGGCACGCTGGAGGCGCCCGGCCGCCCGGTGCTGTTCGCCACAACCGAACAATTCCTGCTCGATTTCGGTCTGCGCTCGGTTAAGGACCTGCCGCCGATGGAGATGCTGATGTACGGCACCTTGCGCGATTTTGAAGAAACCCTGGAAGCAGCCGCCGGCCATCCGCGTGACAGTCAGATGACCATCGAGCAATTGGTGCACACCCTGCTGCCGATGCCGGCGGAAAAACCAGCTGTGCCTGCCGACGAGGCCACCAGACCGGCCGGCGCATCATTGCCCGACGCCGAAGTCCTCGAACTGTCTGGCGCCTTGTTCGGTGACGCACCGGTCGACTCCTCTGAAGACCGTGATTAATCTTTGCTACCTGGGCCGCATGCCCTATGCCGATGCCCTGGCCATCCAGTACCAACTGCTGGAACGCCGTCAGCTCGACCTGATCGACGACACCCTGCTGCTGGTCGAACACCCCTCGGTGCTGACCCTCGGCACCCGCGGCGACTACAGCAATCTTTATTTGCCGGAACAAGTGCTGGCTGAGTTGGGCGTCTCGATCTACGAAGTCAACCGCGGCGGTGACATCACCTACCACGGCCCCGGCCAACTGGTCGGTTATCCAATTATGAAAATCGAACGTTACCCCGGCAGCATCCGCGGCTTCATCACCAGCCTGGTCGACGGCTTGATCAAAATGCTGGCTGATCTTTACGGCATCGCCGCCACGCCGGGTCAGGACAAATACACCGGCGTCTGGGTCGGCGAGCAAAAAATCGCCGCCATTGGCCTGGAAATCAAAAAATGGGTGACCCTGCACGGCTTCGCCCTCAACCTCAACACCAACCTCAGCCATTTCGACTGGATCAACCCCTGCGGCTTGTCCAAGGGCGTGACTTCGGTCGCCGCCATTCTCGGCCGCGAGGTCGATTTTCAGGCGGCCCGTGAGGCGGCCGGCCTTTTTCTGGCCACAGCTTTCGGGCGGACGCCGGTCAACCGCCTGCTGGCCGATCTCTTAACCATCAATCAGGAGACGCCACATGACTGACCGCGATTTGCCGCAAGACCGCCCATTCTTTGTCGCCAAACCCGACTGGCTCAAAGCCGCCGCCAACAGCGGCGAGACCAACGAAGCGGTCATGGCGCTGATGCGCCAGCTCAATCTGCACACCGTCTGCGAAGAGGCTCATTGCCCCAACGCCGGCGAATGCTTCGGCCGCCGTACCGCGACCTTTCTCATCCTTGGCAACCAATGCACGCGCCGCTGCACCTTCTGCGCGGTCAGCAAACTCAACCCGCAGCCGCTCGACCCGCATGAGCCGCAGCAGCTGGCTGCCGCCGTGCGCCAGTTGGGTCTGCGCTATGTCGTGATCACCTCGGTCACCCGCGACGACCTGTCCGACGGTGGCGCGGCGCAGTTTGTCCGCTGCATCGAAGCCGTTCGCGCCGGCCAGCCCGACGCGCCGGCCATCGAGGTGCTGATCCCCGACCTGCAGGGCAACTGGGCGGCGCTGGCTGACATCGTGGCCGCCAGGCCGCAGATCATTAATCACAACATCGAAACCGTTCCGCTGCTCTACCCGGACGTACGGCCGGAAGCCGATTACAACCGTTCGCTCAACCTGCTGGCCGAGGTCAAGCGGCAAAATCCCGACCAGCTGACCAAATCCGGCATCATGGTCGGGCTGGGGGAGACGCCGGCACAAGTCCTGGCTGTCCTGCGCGATTTACGCGCCGCAGGCTGCGACCTTCTGACCATCGGCCAATACCTTGCGCCCTCCCGCCTGCATCACCCGGTCGTCGAATACGTGCACCCCGATCAGTTTGCCGTTTACCGTCAGCAAGCCGAGGGCATGGGCTTTCGCTATGTTGCGGCGGGGCCGTTTGTGCGCAGTTCCTATCAGGCCGATCTGGCTTTTGGGTCAACGGAAGTAAACGCAGATAAATTCGAGGTATTTTGAGAGGTATTATGATTGAACTCTTGCCAGCTTTAACTTATAATTTTATTCGGCGAACTACGCAAGGTTTTCGGTTTTAATGAGGTGGATGTCATGGGATCGCAGGAAAAAATGTCTGAATATAAAAAGAAAAACGCCGAACGGACGGTCGCCAGATCGTCTGGCGATGTCTGCCGTGACCGCATCAGCCTGCTGCTCGATGCCGACAGCTTTGTCGAGCTCGATTCGCGGGTTGAAGCCCGCGGCTTGAAATTCGGCTTCAGCCGCCCGGCCGTTGCCGGCGACGGCGTCGTGACCGGCTACGGCACGATTGACAACCGCCTTGTCTACATCGCAGCCCAGGATCCGGCCGTTTTTGGCGGATCGATCGGCCAAATGCACGCCGGCAAAATCTGCAAAGCCCTGGATCTCGCCGTCGCGGCGCGCGTACCATTTATTGGTCTGTATGACTGCGGCGGCGCTCGCATCGAGGAAGGCATCGTCGGCCTCGAAGGTCTGGCCGGCGTCCTCGCCAGCCTGGACGCCACGTCCGGCGAAATACCCCTGATCGCCGCCATCTGCGGCCCGGTCGCCGGCGGCGCGGCTTTTGCCGCTGCGGCCAGTGACTTCGTTCTGATGCACGAAAAGGGTTCAGGCCTCTTTATGAACGGTCCAATGGTGGTTGCCGCGAAAGCCGGCCAATCGCTTGATGCCAGCGCCATCGGCGGGGCGAAGGTTCATGCGGTTCAGACCGGACTGGCTTCGCTGACCGCGCCTGATGAAATGGGCATGTTTGCCCAGTTGAAAAACCTTATGCACATTTTGCCCGACAGCTCCGATGGCTACAGCAATCCCGTGGTGCCGACCGATGACCCCAATCGCTCGGCCGCGCGGCTGGACGAGATTGCGGCCAACCTGGATACCGGTTACAGCATGCGTGAGATCATTACGGAAATTGTCGATACTGGCAGTTTCCTGGAGCTGTCGGCCGCCTTCGCGCCCGGCCTGCTGACCGGCCTGGCCCGCCTCGACGGCCAGGTGGTGGGCATCCTTGCCAACGCCGCGCCGCGCATGGACGCCGCCCAGACCGATAAGGGCATCCGTCTGCTGGCGCTGTGTGACCGTTTCGCGCTGCCGCTGATTACCCTGACCGATGCCGAGGGCTACGTCATCAGCCTGGAAGCCGAAAAAAGCGGCCTGATCCAGGCCGGCGCCAGCCTGATGCAGGCGGTTCTGCGCCTGGCCGTTCCGCGTATCGGCGTCATCGTCGGCAAGGCGATCGGCACGGCCTACCTGACCCTCAACAGCAAGAGCTGCGGTACAGATATCGTTTACGCCTGGCCAACGGCCGAAATCGCCGTGGTCATGCCGGACACCGCCGCCCACATCATTTACCGCCAAGAAATTGCCGCCGCCGCCGATCCGGCCAACGCGCGCAACGAATTTGTCCAGCGCTACGCCGACGAAATCGCCAGTCCCTATGTCGCGGCATCGCTGGGCCACGTTGATGAAGTTATACAGCCGTCAGCAACCCGGCCGCGCGTGATCAGCGCCTTGAATATGCTGACAATCGCTTATTGAATCTGAGGAGGATATTGGGATGAGAAAATTTTTGATCAAAGTCAATGGCACAGCCTATGAAGTCGAGGTCGAAGAGACCGGCGGCGCCTTCGTCTCTGCCAATCCTGCTCCGCAGATGATCGCACCCGCACCGGCACCCGCGCCAGTCCAATCGGCACCCAGGCCGGCCCCGGCCGCTGTTGCTCCGGCGGGCAAGTCCGGCAGTGAAATCGTCAAGGCACCGATGCCCGGCACCATCCTGGCGATATCGGTTACCGTCGGCGACGCCGTCGAAAAAAACCAGGTGCTGTGTGTACTCGAGGCCATGAAAATGGAAAACGAGATCGTCGCGCCGCGCGCCGGTGTCATCGCCAGCATCAACACCAGCAAGGGCTCGTCGGTCAACGCCGGCGATTCGCTGCTCAGCCTCGAATAGATAAATCCTGCCAGGGAGGGAATGCTGACATGGCACAAGTTAGAATAACCGAAACCATTCTGCGAGATGCTCACCAGTCGCTGGCGGCCACCCGCATGACCATCGACGAGATGCTGCCGGCGCTGGAACAGCTTGACAACATCGGCTACAATGCCCTGGAATGCTGGGGCGGCGCGACCTTTGACACGGCCGTGCGCTTTTTGAATGAAGACCCATGGGATCGCCTGCGCATCATCCGCAAAGCCTGCCCCAAGACCAAGCTGCAGATGCTGCTGCGCGGCCAGAACCTGTTGGGCTACAAGCATTACGCCGATGATGTGGTCGACTATTTTGTCAGCCGATCGGTCGCCAACGGCATCGACATCATCCGCATTTTCGACGCTCTCAACGATTTCCGCAACATCGAGCGTTCGCTCAAAGCCTGCAAGCGCGAGGGGGCACACGCCCAAGGGTGCATCGCCTACACGACCAGCCCCTTTCACTCGATTGATCGTTTTGTCACCGATGCCAAACAGATTCAGGACATGGGCGCCGACTCGATCTGCATCAAGGACATGGCCGGCCTGCTGCTGCCTTACAGCGCCTTCACCCTGGTCAAGGCGCTCAAAGAAACCCTGAGCATCCCGGTTGAGCTACACACCCATTACACCAGCGGCGTCGGCTCGATGACCTACCTCAAAGCCATTGAAGCCGGCTGTGACATCGTTGACACCGCCCTCAGCCCGCTGGCCATGGGAACCTCCCAGCCACCGACCGAACCGCTGGTCGCCACGCTGGCCGGCACAGAATACGACACCGGCCTCGATCTGGTCAAACTGACCGCCATTTCGGAACATTTCCGCGGCATCCGCGAAAAGTGGCTAGCCAGCGGCCTGCTCGACCCGCAGGTGCTGGGCGTCGACGTCAACGCTTTGATCTACCAGGTTCCCGGCGGCATGCTGTCCAACCTGGTCTCCCAACTCAAACAGGCCGGCAAGGAGAACCTGCTGGGCGAGGTGCTGCGCGAGGTGCCGCGCGTCCGCGAAGATTTCGGTTTCCCGCCGCTGGTGACGCCTTCCTCGCAGATCGTCGGCACGCAGGCGGTCATGAACGTTTTGGCGGGCGAACGCTACAAGATGGTGCCCAAAGAATCCAAGGGTGTTGTCCGCGGCGAGTACGGCAAAACCCCCGCGCCGATCGCGGCCGATATTCTCAAAAAGATCCTCGGCGATGAGCCGCAGATCACCGGCCGACCAGCCGATCGCCTGGAGCCTGAACTTGACAAAATCAGAGCCCAGGCCGCAGAATATGTAGAGCAGGAAGAAGACATTCTGACCTATGCCATGTTTCCGCAAGTCGCCGAAAAGTATTTCAAATGGCGGCGAGCCCAGCGGCATTTGGTCGATGACACGGTCGGCAGCGCGGATGGCGGCTACCAGCCAGCTTAATCCAAAATGAGGAGTACGGCGATGCAATCTTCACAAACCAGCCTGATCAGCAAAATCGAACGCGAAATGCCCGCGATGAGCAAAGGCCAGAAGGCCATTGCCTCATTCATCCTGCACAATTACGAAAATGCTGCCTTTATGACCGCCGCCCGCATCGGCGAAGACGCCAAGGTCAGTGAGTCGACCGTGGTGCGTTTTGCTATGGAGCTGGGTTTTGAAGGTTATCCGCATTTTCAGAAAGCGCTGCAGGAAGAGCTCAAAACCCGCCTGACCTCGGTGCAGCGCATGAAGGCTTCGATCAAACTGACCGACAACGATGATATTCTCGGAGCCGTTCTGCTGTCCGATCTGGAAAAACTTAAGCGAACCTACGAGAAGATTGACCGGCAGTCCTTCAACCAGGCCGTTGATCTGATCCTCGGCGCCCGCAAAATCTACATCCTCGGCGTGCGCAGCTCAGCGCCTCTGGCGGCCTTTCTGGGTTTTTATTTCAACCTGATTTTCGACAACATCCGCCTGGTGCACACCACCAGTGTCAGCGAACTCTTTGAGCAGATCCTCGGCGTCAAAACCGGCGACGTGGTCATTGGCATCAGCTTCCCGCGCTACTCCAAACGGACGATCAAGGCCATGACCTACTCCCGCAAGACGGGCGCCACCGTCATCGCCATCACCGACAAGGCCGGCACGCCGATCTCGGACAACGCCGATGTTTGCCTGCTGGCTCCCAGCGACATGACCTCGTTTGTCGATTCGTTGGTCGCTCCCCTCAGCGTCATCAATGCCCTGATCGCCGCCATTGGCTACAAAAAGCAAGATGTCGTCGAGGCCACCCTGGAAAAGCTCGAGCGGATTTGGGACGAATATCAGGTCTATGACAAGGGAGAAATCCCCAATGAGTGACCGCCTGACCCTTGCGCTGGACGGGCCGGCCGGCGCCGGCAAAAGCACCATCGCTCGTTTGCTGGCCAAGCGCCTGGGCATCCTGTATCTGGACACCGGCGCCATGTATCGCGCCGTCGGGCTCAAGGCCTGCCGCGCCGGCATATCGACGCGGGACGAAGCCGCTGTGGCCGAAATGCTGAAGGACACCAGGCTGGACATCTTGTTTGAGTCCGAAAACCAACGCATCCTGCTCGACGGTGAAGACGTCTCGCAGGCCATCCGCACCCCCGAAGCCTCGCTCGCCGCCTCGGACGTCAGCGCCCTGCCGGTGGTTCGCCTGCGCCTGGTCGAGCTGCAGCGCGAGATCGCCGCGCACCAGCCGCTGATCCTCGATGGCCGCGACATCGGCACCTTCGTGCTGCCCGACGCGCCCTTCAAGTTTTTTCTGACCGCCGATCCCGCCGAGCGAGCCCGCCGCCGCCTGCTCGATTTGCAGGCCCGCGGCGATCAATCCGCGACGCTCGAACAGGTCCGTGAAGACATGGATTACCGCGACCGCCAAGACTCACAACGCAGCCTGGCCCCGCTCAAACAGGCCGACGACGCTATTCTGGTCGATACGACCAGCTTGAATATCGATCAAGTCGTTGACACAATTCTGAATGAAATCGAGAAGGTACAGTATGCGGAACGCGTTCGATAAAAACCTGGCCAACCGCCGTTTCAAGCGCTTTTTCTTTTATCTAAGCAAAGGCTTTGTCCGTCTCTTTTACCGGCTGGAGTATGTCGGGCTGGAAAACTTCCCCACCGAGGGTCCGGCGATTCTGATCTCCAACCACACCAGCATGGCGGACATGCTGGCCATCCATACCCCGGTCAAGCCCTGGATTTACTGGGTCGCCAAGAAGGAACTGTTTACCAACAAGTTTCTCCATGGCTTCTATTCGCGCCTCGGCTGCATTCCGGTCGACCGCGACAAGGCCGATCTGCTGGCGGCGCGCGGCATCTTCACGGCCATCCGCGACAAAAAAATCATCGGCATGTTCCCCCAGGGAACCCGCGTCAAGCTCGCCGACATTCCCTCGGCCCCCCTGCGCAGCGGCGCGGTGCATTTTGCCATCAAGACCGGCGCGCCCATCCTGCCGGTGGCCGTTTCCGGCCGCTTCAAAATCGGCGGCAAAGTCCGCGTTGTCTACGGCGAGATGTTCAAGCTGGACGCCGACCCACACGGCCATTATTCGGCCGAACAACTCAACGACATGATGGCCGACATCATGCGCCGCGTCTATGCCCTGATCGACTATGACTACCAGCCGGCGAAACCGCCCGTGGAGCCCCAATGAAAATCCTCAAGGCCAAGACGTCCGGCTTTTGTTTTGGCGTCAGCCATGCCGTGGACACGGCTTATAAAATGGCTGCCGACGAGGTCGACGCCGAAGCGCCACCGGTCTACATGCTGGGCGAACTGATTCACAATCACCAAGTCATCGACGAACTCAAGCAGCAGGGCCTGCGGCTGGCTGCGGAGGCCGCGGACATCCCGGATGGCGCTCGTGTCCTGATACGCGCGCACGGCGTCCCACCGGCCATTATCGACGAATTGGCGGCACGTCATTGCATCATCACCGACTGCACCTGCCCCTTTGTCACCAAAATTCACAAAATCGTCCGCGAAGCCTGGCAGCAGGGCCGCCGCATCATCATCGCCGGATCACCTGGCCATCCTGAAGTCATCGGCATCAACGGTGAATGTGAAGGAACCGCTTTGATCGTGGATTCAGCGGAACTGGCCGATAAAACCCGATTTGACGATGTCGAATGGACTTTGGTTGCGCAAACGACATTTTCGTATGCCGAATATGAGAATATAAGCGCTGTTCTAAAGAAAAAAATTGCAAAGCTCCAGATATTTGATACAATATGTATTACGACTGAAAATAGGCAAAAAGAAGCCCTTGAGATTGCGGCCCAAGCTGATCTGATGTTTGTCATCGGCAGCCCGGACAGCTCCAACACAAGAAAACTTCTGGATATCTGCTGCAGTCGCTGTACCGAAACGTATCTGGTCGAACATCCCGATCAGGTCAAATCCCTTCTCGATGGGCGGACATCAGAAGGACTGACTGTAGGGGTGGTCGCGGGCGCTTCGGCTCCAGAACGCATTATCAGGGAGGTTATCCAAACAATGACTGAAGATGAGGTTTTTCAAAACCAACAGGAGCAAGTTGATGTTAGCTTTTCAGATTTCATCGACAACATTCCCCATCTAAAAAGAGGGGCGACAGTACGTGGTGCCATCATCCGCTATGACAACGAAACCGTGTATGTCGATGTCCATGACAAATCTGAGGGAAGGATTCCTCGCCACGAGTTTGAAGGTGATCCGGATTTTGATCTGGATGAAGCCATAAAAGCGCATACCGAAATTGACGTTTATGTTCGCAACATCCGCAATTCAGACCTCGGCAAGGAAATCGTCCTGTCCAAGGCCCGTGTGGATTTCGGCAAATACAAAGGCCTGATCGAAGACGCCTTCGCGCAGAAAACACCGATCGCCGTCAAGGTCGTCAACGTGGTCAAGGACGGTGTCATCGCCACCTACGGCGGCGTCGACATCTACATCCACCGCACCCAGCTCGAAATGGGCATGGTCAACGACCTCGAGCCCTACAAAAACAGAACCCTCGACATTCTCGTCACCCAGTATGACCCGGACAAAAAACGCCTTCGCGTTTCCGGTTCACGCCGCGCCCTCTTGGCCACCGAACGCAAAGGCAAGGCTGACGAGCTGTGGGGCACCATCGCCGCCGGTAAAGAATACGACGGCATCGTGCGCAGCCTGACCGACTTCGGCGCCTTCGTCGACATCGGCGGCGTGGATGGTCTGGTCCATGTTTCCGAGCTGTCGTGGAACCGCATCCGCCATCCTTCGGAAGTGGTCAGCGTCGGCGATCAGATTCACGTCTTCGTCAAGGACTTTGACCCCGAGAAAAAGCGCATTTCGCTGGGCTACAAGAAAATTGCCGACGATCCCTACCACGACGTCGAGAGCCGTTTCCCGGTTGGCTCGATTGTCCACGGCACCGTCGTCCGCATGTTCCCCTTCGGCGCCTTCATCGAGATTGCCCCCGGCGTTGACGCCCTCTGCCACATCTCGCAGATCGCCAATGTCCGCCTGACCAAGCCCAACGACGTCCTCACCGAAGGCATGGAAGTTGACGCCCGCGTGCTGGAAGTCAGCAACGACGCCCGCCGCGTCAGCATCAGCATCAAGGAAGTCGAGCCGATCAACCCGCCCGACTACGAGCCCTACCACCAGGGTGAGCAAGCTGCCCCCGCTGAAGAAGCCGCAGCCGCCGAAGAAATAGCCGAAGTCAAAAAACCCGCCAAAGCCAAGAAAGCCAAAACCGAAGAGCCGGCCGCCGAAGCTGAAGTGGTCGCTGAGATTGAAGCTGTCGCTGAAGAGCCGGCCAAAACCGAAGAATAAGCTGAATCGATTTAAACACGAGAGGACTGTCACAGCAATGTGGCAGTCTTTTTTTGTGGTAAAAAAATTGATTAAATTATACATGTTTGATAATATTAGTAAAATCATTTAAATTTAATTATTAACAACCTTGATACCAAGTACTTTGACAATTTATCTGACATTTCATTAACCGCCGGCAATGTCAACTGGAGCCAGTACAGCTTTGTCAGCGCCAGCAGCCTCAGCTCGTTCAAGGAAAACATTCAGGGCGCGACCTGCGAGACGACCTTCAGCTATGACGACGATTCCCGACCGGTCTCGACCGGCTTCGGCACCTTCAGCTCAAATACTACTTACGACAGCACCGGCCTCAGTCGCGCGGTAGCCTCGACCATCCGCAACGGCACGACTGACCTCTACCAGACCCAGCTCGTCTACGCCCCCGGCGACGGTACCAACTCGACCAATTCCTACCGCGTGCAGCAGGTGATCAACGACTACGGCGATGCCAACGCGGAGACCCTGACCTACGCTTACGACGACCGCGGCTACATCACCCAAGTGGCCAAGGACGCCAGCAATTACTCGGATTATCGCTATGATGGCTTTGGCCAGCTAATCCGCGAGAATTACAGTTGGGGCGGCACCAGCTACACCATGGTTTACAATTATGATGTCGGCGGCAATATCACCAGTAAGGTTCGCTACGACTTTGTCGCCGGCGACGGTGACCTGGGCGATCCAGTCGACACCATCGATTACGGTTACACCGACACCGTCTGGAAGGACAAGCTGACCAGCTTCGACGGCGCTGCCATCACCTACGACGAGATCGGCAACCCCCTGACCGACGGCACCTGGACCTACACCTGGGCGCAGGGCCGCAAGCTCCAGCAGATCACCAACGGCACGACGACCGCCAGCTACAAATACAACGACGCCGGCATTCGCACCGAAAAGACCATCAATGGCGTCACCACAACCTACAATGTGGTCGGCGGCCAGGTCACGTGGGAGAAGACCGGCACCGACGCCGCGATCTACTATTCCTACGATGCCAGCGGCAAGCTGTGGGCGATCCAGTACGGCGGCAGCACCTATTTCTACATCCGCAACGGCCAGGGCGACATCACCCGCCTGATCGACAGCGCCGGCGACGCGGTGGTCGAATACGCCTACGACGCCTGGGGCCAGTTGCTGAGCACGACCGGCAGCCTGGCCGCCACGCTGGGCGCGGACAACCCCTACCGCTACCGCGGATATCGGTTTGACGGCGAAACGGGGCTGTACTATCTGCAGAGCAGGTACTATAATCCCAATTGGGGGAGGTTTGTTAATGCTGATGGGATCATAAATGGTTTTGGCTCAGCGCAAGGTAAAAATCTATTTGAATATTGTCTCAATAATCCAGTTAATATGCTTGATCTAAATGGTTTTGACCCACTCTGGGACGCAGTCGGTTTATTCTTCCTTGGTGCCGCAGTTGTTGCAATTGGTGTCGTCGCTGTTGTTGCAGCAGCGCCAGTATTTGTTGTAGCAGCGACAGCGGGTTTTGTTGCAACAGCAGTTGTTTATGGAGGAGCTGTTGCTTGTGGATTAGTTGCTACAACTTGTGGCGTAAACATAATGACTGAAGCTGTTACAGGACGAAATCCATTAAAAGAGGAAATTGGAGAAAGAAATTTTAACGATTTAACTATGATAGCAACAATGGGTTCGGCTATGGTCATTGCTGAAGTGTTAGCTAATAAAACACCAAATTACAGTTTTTCTACAGCGAAAATTCAACCATCAAATATAATCGAAAAACTTGCTCTTGAGGAAGTCCGACAAAATCCATATGGATTTAATTGGAGAAGCATGCCAAATGTTGTTCTGAATGACGTAAGATGGCAAGCGGGTCTTGGTTGGCAGAAATTTCAAATAGAACAAGTTGTAAGTTATGGAAGAATATATATCCATTTTAACTTCAATGATATTACAGGACGATTTTCTGATTTTAAAATTGTATTTATTAAGATGAATGGAGGTTGAAAAGTTATGAAGGTTATTTGCCGAAACATATTGACAGCTCAAGATTATCGATTGATATTCTTATATGATGATAATCATTCTTCATCCAGGGGCGATGATCCGACCTACTTAGGCATCAATGAATATTATTGTCATACCTCACAAGGTGGCGAGTGGGCTGAAGTGGTTTCTGATGCTGGTGGAGCATTTGATCTTAAAGAAAATCAAGAGCTTGAAGTTCATGGCATCATGTTCTTTGAGGGGGAAGTCAGATTTTTAGTTATAAACTCAATAAATAGTATTGGTTGTTTTCCGCAACACATTTTTGATATTATTGATAATAGACTACCAATCACATGGCGATATGGTTCGTTTTCTTCAGACGGTGCAAAAGGCAATTTGTTAAGTTACAAAAGATTGGCTGAAGACTATGATCACTTAATCGGCTTGCTGAACGGAAACGAAGATGACAGAAAAATATTCGAGAATGAAACCAGTATATATGATTACTTGTAAAAAATGATTTAAAATTGGCCTACGACGAAATCGAAAACGGAAATTATTGAATAATTTAAGAATGTTGAGACGTTGATCGATGAATGGCAGATTTTTTATGATGAGCATGAGATTTAACAAGCAAACGCCGAGTGATTTCGGACTAGTTCCAACTGAAGATAGCAATTTGTGTATTTTACAGAGTGACAATTCGGCTTGGAGAAGTCGTAATTTGTTCGATATGGGATGGGGCAAGGAGAATGGGTATTATCGTATACCATTGCCTGGGTTTGACGACCTCGTCGAGATAATCATGACTGCAGTACATTGGGAAGATGAATATGGCGCAGCGGCGGTTCTGCTTGATGATTATGGCGATCAATTGTTGATCAAGTGCCAAGAAATTCTTTCAGATAATAATTGCGCTATGAGGCATCGCAAGTTTTTCAAAATACTGGCGTTGGAAAAAGTATTGAACAGATCATCTGTTGTTGGGAAAAAAGTGACACAAATTCAGAATGATTATGAGCAATGGAAAGCTGTTTCTCAAAGGGTTAAGACGATTGAAAGAGATATATAATTGGTAACAAAGAATAATAGCAAGAAATCGGTGGATTAATTCATCCTTATGGAGATGATATGCAAAAGCTGTTTAATAATGGTTATGTAGTTAAAGGAATAATCAAAAATCAATGGACTTCTTTTGTGCAAGATTTTCGGGGTATAGATGAGTTTGTTTCTTGGCCATTGGATGACTTTGACGACGAGGTTTCAAAAAATTTGCGAAACGAGGCCTGGGACAGGTGGTTTGGCTTTCCCGACGTGTTGGAGGTCGTGCCCGAACGAGACTATTTGAACAGATATGTGGACCACTGCATCGCTATGGGAGTGGGTCCCTTGATTTTTCAAATTGAAACACCCAATCGCGCGCAGACGACGGAAGAGCATTTGGATGTATTGGAAGTCTTAGGATTTGACTGTATTTTAGGCGTGAGTATTTCATACTTGAATTTGGAGCCAAAATACTTTGCGGAACGGTTTGGCGAGCTTTACCAAAAGCTCAATAAAAACAGATTGTTTAATACAATTGAAGAGACCGATGCATTCCTTAATATTTATAATCGGTTGTTGGAAAATGGTGAGAATCTTGAACACGGACCCAATCCGATCCCAGCGCGTTTAAGTATTGTGAAATTGAAGTAAATGAACTAAAAAATCAATTTCCCTAAACCCCCCGAAAATCTTCTCTCACCAACGCCATACTCACCATATCCTGCCAACTGTCTTTCATCCAGATGGCCTGACGGGCGACGCCTTCGCGCTGAAAACCGAGGATTTCCAGGAGTTTGAGGCTTCGCTCGTGCGCGACGACGCAGTGGGCGGTGATGCGTTTGAAGCCGTAGCGGGCCAGCAGCCAGGCGATGACCACGGACAGGGCTTCGAGCATGACGCCGCGGCCGGCCAGCAGCCGGTCGACCGAAAAGCCGATTTCGCAGCTCGAATAGGGCAGGGCGGTGATTTGCCGGCATTCGATGGCCCCGGCCAGCCAGAGCGGGCGGTCCTTGAGAAAGAGACCGAGATCGAGGCGGTGGCCGCTGGCTTGCTCGCGACGGTTGGCGGCAAACATGGCATGCCAGTCGGCGGGATCGGCCAGATCGGCTGCCGGGGCGGGATTCCAGGCCTCGATAAAGTCCTGATTGCGCTGATAATAGGCCATGGCTAGGGGGATGTCCTCGTTGCCAAGTGGTCGGATTTGCAGGCTGTCGGTTTCCAGCAGCGGTTCGGTTGGGGCAGGGGACGGCGCGTCGGCCAGTCGAACGAAATGCAGATGATCCTCCCAGCGGTCGTTGATCTTGAGATACTGCGGCGACAGACCCTCGAGCGCAAAGCCCAGGCGCTGTGCCAGCGCGATCGAGCGCAGATTTCTAGGCATGATGTTGGCCTCGACGCGATGCAGGCCGAAGTCGCGAAAAATGCTGGTGACGGCGGCCTGTCCAGCCTCAACCGCCAGGCCGCCGCCCTGGCAGTCTTGATCCAGGTGGTAGGCGGTGAAGCAGGAGTCGAAGCAGCCACGCACGATGTTGGTGAAGGCGAAGCGGCCGATGATGCGGCTGGGGTTGTCCTGCCGCGACAGCCAGAAGGGCAGGGCGCGACCGGCAACAAAATCCGAGTATTCGATGGCCAGATTGGCCTGCTGCTGTTTGAGCGTGAAGACCTCGTCGGAGCGCGCGGCAAACCAGGGCTGGTGAAAGTCGCGGTTGCGCCGGTAATAATCCAGCACAGCCGCCGCCGCCCGTTCGTTTAGCACCCGCATTTGCAGGCGCGGGGTGTGGAGAATCGGCAGGTTAGGCATCAGCGACATCGTCGGACGCTTGCGCTGCATCGTCCGTATCTTGGGCTGGCGTGGTAAAATCGATCGGTTCGCGATCCTGGCAAGCGGGGTGCAGGTAACAGTAAAAGCCGTAGTACAAACCTTTGCGCTCGGCGGTCTGACCGCAGATCACACAGGCATCGCCGGCCAGATCGCCCTGGTCGAGTAGGCCAGAGATTTGCGCCAGGAGGTATTCCATCTTTTCGGCCGAAGCCGAGATGAAACCGTCCTTGATGCGAATGCAGAGAAAATTGTCGGTGACTTCATAATTGCGCAGCCGCAATACTTTTGCGTTATGGTCGAGAAAGTCAAGCAGCGTTTTTAAGGCGCCGGGCTTGATGCCAGCCAGGGGGGTAATGAAGGCTTTGAAATCTTTGCCCTCAAGTCCGGTGAAAAGATAACCGTTAAACTCACCGAAGACCGTTTGTTCATCGAGATTGACTTTCCATTGACTGTTATTCGCCAGCTTCATCATTTGAGTTGATAGCATGTGCTGTTCTCCCTTATCAAAACGATTTGCGTCTACAGTTTTTCGAATTCTGATCGACATTATTATTATAACCTGAATGTACTCTTTGCGTGTGAACGAAAGATGACAAATTCAAGATTTAAGGGGTGAATTGATTCCATGGCTGAAATTTCAAGCTTGATTGGCCTGGTATTAGCGCTTGTTGCGGTCGGCGTCGGTATGGCATTAAAAGGAGCTGACCCGAGCGTTTTAATGAACCCGGCAGCTTTTCTGATTATATTTGGCGGCACTTTAGCGGCGATGTTTGTTGCTTATCCGATGGACCAGATGAAAAAATTCCCCTCGATTCTTAAAATTGCCGTCTTGGGCAAAAAATTTCCCGACAAGGGTGAACTGGTCCGTCAACTGTCGGGCTACGCCAACCTCGTCCGCCGCGAGGGCCTGCTGGCCCTCGACGCCATCATCGATACGATTGACGAACCCTTTTTAAAAAAGTCTTTAACCCTGGCGACCTCGACCAATTCATCTGAAGACCTGACCCGCATTCTCGAGTCCGAAATTGACTCCATGAAAGAGCGTCACAAAATCGGCGCCAACATGTTTGCTCAGGCAGGCACGTATGCCCCGTCCCTAGGCGTACTCGGTGCTGTCGTTGGTCTGATTGCCGCCCTCGGCAATCTTAACGATATCGAAAAACTCGGGCATTCAATCGCGGCCGCCTTTGTCGCCACCCTCCTGGGTATTTTTACCGGGTATGTGGTTTGGATACCCTTTGCCAGTAAAATGAAAATGTATTCGCAAAATGAAGCCGAGGTCATGGAACTGATCCTGACCGGCGTCATCAGCATCCAGCGCGGCGACCATGTCTTCTATGTTGAACAGGAAATGCTCTCCAAGATGGCACCTAAGGAAGTAAGAGCCTACGAAGCGGAAAAGGAGGCCAAAGCCAATGTCGAGGAAAAAGGAACATCATGAGGAGCATATCAGCGAAGCCTGGTTGATTCCTTATGCTGATCTGCTCACCCTGCTGCTGGCGCTCTTCATCGTTTTGTTCGCCTCCAGTCAGGTCGACGCCGAAAAGTTCTCCGCGATGAAGGAAGCGTTTGGCGGTATTTTCGCTGGGACGGACGGCGTCATCGGTGAAGGCGGCATCGGCATCGACGGCACCGACATTGGCACGGGCCAGACCGGACAGCAAACTGAGTACACCGCACCACCGACCGAACCGACCACCACCCCCAGCAGTAGCGGCAACGGCAGTGGCGATGGCATACCACTCAGTCAACGGCTCGAGGAGCTGCAGGCCAAATTTGACCAGTACATTTCACAACATGCGCTGACCGGCAAACTTCAGACCGAGATCAGCAATGAAACCGTTATGATCATCATCAGCGATGTTGTCCTGTTTGATTCGGGCAGCGCCAGCATCAAGCCGGGCTTTGAAGAAACAATCTACGCGATCGGCAATATTCTGGCCGAAAACCCGGACCTGGAAGTCCAGATCCAGGGGCATACCGACAATGTACCGATCAACACCAGCACCTTCGCGACCAACTGGGATCTCAGCTCGGCGCGCGCGCTGAATTTTATGAAAATTCTGCTCAAGGATGGCCGGCTTGATCCGGCGCATTACTCGGCAATTGGCTTGGGTGAATATCGCCCGATTGCCTCCAATGATACCGATCAGGGCAAGGCGCTCAATCGCCGTGTTGAAGTGACGGCGAGATTTTATCGCTGAGCTGACAAGACAACGGACAATGTGTTAAAATTGATCAATACCGGACAAGCGGTCGAAAAGCGCAGGTTAAACAGATGCCAACAGACTTAACTTCGTCGATCATACTGAACATCATTATGCTGTTGGCACTCAGTGTCGTCTATGAATTTGGCTACATTATTCCCGCAAGATTCAAAGTCATCCGCAAAGTGGTCAGTGGTGTTCTGATCGGCTTGATCGGTGTGGCCATTATTTATTTCTCCTATGAAATTCCCGAGACCAATAACGTCATCCTTGACACCCGCTCGATGCTGATCTTTGCCGCTGCCTTACTCTTTGGCGCGACAACATCGAGCATCGCTGCGGTCATCATCGCGGCATGGCGAATTGCCTTGGGCGGTGACGGGATCTCGGTGGCGATCATTTCGCTGGTGATCTGCATGCTGATCGGTGTCGCATTCAAGAAATATTTTTTGAATGCCAGTCCCAAACTGCGCTGGCTCAAGCTATACGGACTGGGTCTGCTGGTACACGGTTTATTGCTGGTCAGCTTTTTTGTCCTGCCACTTGCACAGGCGCTTCATGTCATCAGCATCATCGCGGTGCCGGTTTTGCTTATTTACCCGATCATTACAGTATTGCTAAGCGTCATTCTATTGCATCAACGCGAGCGTAATGAAAAGCTGCTGTCCGCTGCCGAAAGCGAAGAGCATTACAAAAACATGTTTGACAACAATCATGCCTGTATGTTGTTGCTTGACCCCGATAATGGCAAAATTATCGCAGCCAATGCGGCCGCCGTTGGTTTTTATGGCTGGTCGCAGGACGTTCTGCGCACCATGACGATGGAACAGATCGACACAGTTCACGATGAGCATATGTGTTTGATCATCGACAACGCCAATGCCATGGGTATCAGCCCGATCATTTTCAAACACAATACCGCATCAGGTCGGGAAATTGATGTTGAAGTCTATAACAGCCCAATCATGGTCAACGGTAAGCTATTTATTAATCTGATTATTCATGACATCACGAAACGTATGGCGGCTGAAAAGGCCATGAAAGACAGCGAGGACCGCTTTCGCATGTTGGTCGAAAACGCGCCGAGCGCGATTTTACTGACATCGGAAGGCCAGATCATTTATGCTAATCCCGCTGCCGTCAAGTTGTATCATGCTGAATCAGAACAACAATTGCTGAGCTTGCAGGTTGTCGACCTCTTTAATACTGATGAACGCGAATCGATTAATAATCGGATCGAGGTATATTACCGCAACAGACAAGTGATGCCGCCAACCGACGAAACACACCTGTGCGTTGACGGCACACCGGTTCCGGTCAGCGCATCAGCTGTCCCACTTGCATTAGATGGAAAGATCGGTGCGCTGGTGTTTGTCCGAGATCGGACGGATCGGATGAAGCTTGAAGCCGAAAAAATTGCTATGGAAGCTCAGCTGCGCCAGCAACAAAAACTGGAAGCCATCGGCACGCTGGCTGGCGGTGTGGCCCATGAAATCAACAATCCGATCAACGGCATCATGAACTACGCGCAACTGATACTCGATACAGCCGCGCCGGATTCGCCGGCAGCTCGCTACTCCGTGGAGATCATTCACGAATCCGACCGCGTGTCCAATATTATCAGGAGTCTTTTGCAGTTTTCCCGACAGGAGAAGCAATCGCACAGCAATGCCAGCATTTATGACATCATCAATCAAACCTTGATGTTGATCAACACGATCATCAAAAAGGACCAGATCCTGCTGGAAGTCGACCTGGATAGCAACCTGCCCGAATTTAAATGCCGTACCCAGCAGATACAACAGGTTCTGATGAATATGATGACCAATGCCCGTGATGCTCTCAACGAAAAATTCCCCGGTTTTCATACGGATAAAATCATTCACCTGAGCTGTCACGAGTTCTTTTTTGAAGAGCGCCGCTGGCTGCGCTTGACGGTCGAGGATCATGGCATGGGCATCCAGCCTGAGTTGCGTGAAAAGGTTTTCAACCCCTTCTTTTCGACCAAGCCCAAGGAAAAGGGCACCGGGCTTGGCCTTGCCATCAGTTTCGGCATTGTGCAGGATCACCACGGCAAACTGACCTTTGACTCCGAACCAGGTCAATATACCCGCTTCTACCTCGACTTGCCCGTCGACAATCACTGGGAACTATCATGATGGAGGGACGTATGAGCAGAATTTTGATCGTCGATGACGAAAAGAGCATACGGATCACGATTGCTGAATTGCTGCAGCGTGAAGGCTTTGAAGTGGTTGCTGTACCAGACGCGACGATTGCCCTGGAAATACTGGATCAGCAGTCCTTCGACATTCTGATCACCGACATTGTCATGCCCCGCCTCAACGGCATCGATCTGGTTTCCAAGGTTCGTTCGCATGACAACATGATCCAGATCATCATCATGACCGGCGAACCGACGGTTGAAACAGCCACCAAGGCGGTTCAGAACAGCGCCAACGATTATCTGATCAAACCGATCCACAAAGAAGTTTTGCTCAAAACTGTATATAACGCCTCCCGCATAAAGACGCTGAACGATGAGAAAGTCAATCTGCTCAACCAAAACCGGCTCTACCAAAAAAACCTCGAGGAAATGGTCGCCGTTCGCACCAAAGCCTTGCAGAAAGCCATGCAGGGAACCATCCTGCTGATTTCCACGGTCATTGAAAGCCGCGACCCATACACCGCCGGCCATCAGCGCCGCGTGGGCAACCTGGCCGCGACGATCGCCGAACAAATGAAACTTGAACAAAAGACCGTCGATAATCTGCGCATCATCGGCTACATCCACGATGTCGGCAAAATTGCCATCCCAGTCGAAATCCTCTCCAAACCTGGCCGCTTGAGCGATCTGGAAATGGAGATGATTCGCTCCCACTCACGACAGGGCTTCGAAATGCTCAAAAAAGTCAACCTGCCCGATTTCATCGCCGATACCATTTTCCAGCATCATGAGCGCCTCAATGGCTCGGGCTATCCACAAGGGCTTCACGGCAGCGAAATCAAGCTGGAAACCAATGTGCTGATTGTCGCCGACGTTGTCGAAGCCATGATGTCGCACCGTCCTTATCGCCCTGCCCTGGGCCTCGAAATCACCCTCAACGAGCTGCGCACCAATACCGGCTCGCTCTACCAGCCCGACGTTGTCGAAGCCTGCCTTGGACTGCTCGAGCTGCCCAACTACACCATCGACGACACCGAACACGAAATCAGCTTTCCCATTTAGGTCATTCCGGCATTTTCTTCGAGCAGAAAAGCAGGTTGATCAAAATTATATTATGAACTTGCATGATCAAAGTATTTTAGATAGAATGTATCCATCATCCAGTCTGTCGGTCAAAAGGCTGATGATCTGAAACGTCTTATTTCCAGCTTCTCTGACGACTTACACATCATGATTCGACCATAAAAATGAATGAATTATGACCTTCGGCGCAAAACATTGTCTTGGCAAGTCTTATCAAATTATTAATCGGATAAGAGGGGAGGTGTCGGATATGGTATTAGGTATACCGGATTTCTGGATCTGGAGTGCCTTTCTGCTTTGCATTGCCAGCGCGTTGCTCTGTATTATTTATGGATTGATCAATTGGAATCGCGGCGGTGGTGACGAAAGCGAACAGATCGAAGAAGAACCAACGATCAAAAAAGAAAAATAGGGCGGAGCATGACCACAGCTCAGGCCTATTTTGTGAATTCAGAAAACAGGAGGGGAAAATATGCTTGCATTTAACATCATTGCGACGATCGTATATGCCTTGATTCTTGTCGTTCTTGGCTATATTGGCTACCGGCAGACCAAAAATGCCAAAGACTTCCTTCTTGCCGGACGCAAGGCTAATCCTTTTGTCATGGCGATTTCTTATGGCGCGGCCTTTATCAGTACGTCAGCCATTGTCGGGTTCGGCGGCAACGCTGGCCTTTTCGGGATGTCACTTTTATGGCTGACCGTGCTCAATATTCTGATTGGCGTTTTCATTGCCTTTATCTTTTTCGGCAAACGCACCCGTACGCTTGGGCACAATTTGGACGCCAACACCTTTCCGGAACTGCTGGGCAACCGCTATCAGTCCAGGTTTATCCAGATTTTTTCGGCCGTCGTTATCTTTCTGTTCATGCCGATCTACGGCGCAGCTGTTCTAAAAGGCGCAGTCGGCTTTCTGGCCTCGCAGTTTGGCTTTGATTACAATCTAGCCTTGCTCATCATGGCTCTCTTTATGGGTTTGTATGTTTCCATCGGTGGCCTCAAAAGTGTCATGATGTCCGATGCTTTCCAGGGCATCATCATGTTTATTGGCATGGCATTTCTGTTAATCTTTGTCTACTCAAAGCTGGGCGGCATCACGCAGGCGCATCAGTCTTTGACCGACATGATGAATGACCCCGTCGTTCAGGAACAAACCGCCAAAAGCGCGGCCAATGGTTTTCTCGGTTGGACCTCAATGCCGGCCTTCAACTCGCCCTACTGGTGGTCGGTTGTCACCTCAGTCGTCATGGGCGTTGGCATCGGTGTGGTCGCGCAGCCCCAGTTGGTCACCCGTTTTATGACGGTCAAGAGCAACCGGGAATTGAACCGCGCCGTGGTCTCCGGCGGCGTATTTATCCTGTTTATGACCGGTGTCGCTTTTGTCGTTGGCGCTCTGTCCAATGTCTTTTTCTACCAGGATACCGGCATGACCGCGATGGCGGCAGCCGGGGGCTCAGCCGACAATATCATACCGCTGTTTATCAAAAACTATCTGCCAGAGTGGTTCGGCACAATCTTTTTGCTGACCCTGCTGGCGGCTGCTATGTCGACGATGGGGGCGCTTTTCCTGACCATCGGTTCCTCACTGGGCCGTGATATTTGCGAAAAAGGCCTCGGAATCAAGCAGAAATCGGTTTTTATCACGCGCATTGGCATTTTCGTTGGCATTATTTTGAGCACCCTTCTGGCGTGGCTCGGCAATATGGCCAACTTTGACTTTGGCTTGATCGCCCAGGCGACAGCCGTCTTCTTTGGGCTATGCGCAGCGACCTTCCTGCCGTCTTACATCGGCGCTATGTATATGAAAAAGGCATCACGGGTTGCTGCACAAGCAAGCATTGTTTTTGGCTTTATCACCAGCTTCATTTGGATCTTCTTCATTCACGCTAAAAATGCCAAACTGATCGGCCTATGCAAATTACTGACTGGCCAAGATCATCTGCTGGCCGGCACCAGCCTGGAATCTCTATCCCTGATCGATACGATCATCATCACCCTGCCGCTGTCGTTTATCGTTTTCATCGTTGTCAACCTCCTGAGCCGTCCGAAGTTTGACGATGGACATCTCGACAAATGCTATAAAAGCTTCTAAGACCATCGTTACCTGTCAATACCTCAACAATCTAATCAATCGGGGATTTCCTTGTGTCCTGAGCGAGCGGGACCAGGGAAATCCCCTATTGATTAGATTGTATTCCTATGTTACAATTGCCAAGGCTCAAATTACACACATGGGACAGCCAGACCTGTTGCTCTGAGTTCAGAGTCATCGGCACACCCCTTGCGGAAAAAACAGGAGGGACTCAAAGCGGATGTCAGTTAGCTTAAAAACAGCTACATAAGCTATCAATTATTCATTTCGGACATCAGACCCGCAGATGGAACCCGAAAATGGCGGAGTACATCTACACCGAGAGAAACGGGATCCACATCATCGATCTGCAGAAGACCGTCCGCAAGGTCGAAGATGCGTATATGTTCGTCCGTCAGGTATCGATGGACGGCGGGAACATCCTGTTTGTCGGCACGAAGAAGCAGGCTCAGGATTCCGTCCGTGAAGAGGCAGAGCGCTGCGGCATGTACTACATCAACAACCGGTGGCTCGGCGGCACGCTGACCAACTTCAAGACCATCGAGAAGAGACTCGCCCGTCTGGAAGAATTGACCCAGATGTCCACGAACGGCACATTTGAAGTCCTTCCCAAGAAGGAAGTCGCAAAGCTCAAGAACGAAATGGAAAAATTACAGAAGAACCTTGGCGGCATCGTCGGCATGACAAGACAGCCGGCCTGCATTTTCGTCGTAGACCCCAAGAAGGAACACATCGCCGTATTGGAAGCCAAGAGACTCGGCATCCCGGTGGCGGGAATCGTCGATTCCAACTGTGATCCCGACGAAGTGGATTACATCATTCCCGGCAATGACGACGCGATCCGCGCCGTGAAGCTGATTGTCGGCAAAATGGCGGATGCGGTCATCGAAGGCCATCAGGGCGAAAAGCTGGATGTTCCTACGGAAGAGCTTGCGGCAGACGAGATCGCAAAGATCGACGAGACCGACGAAGCGGCAGTGTAAGATAGTATCGGACATTTTAATTAGATTTTAAAGGGGATATAGATATGGATATCACAATGGATATGATCAAAACACTTAGAGAGAAGACCGGTTCCGGCATGATGGACTGCAAGAAGGCTCTTGTCGAGTCCTCCTGCGACATTGACAAGGCCGTCGCCTGGCTGAGAGAAAAAGGGATTGCCACCGCCGAGAAGAAATCCGGACGGATCGCGGCAGAAGGCATCGTGGATGCCTATATCCACGCAAACGGAAGGATCGGCGTCCTCATCGAAGTCAACATCGAGACGGACTTTGCCGCGAGGAACGACATGTTCCGCGGTTTTGTGAAGGATCTTGCCATGCAGGTCGCCGCCATGAACCCGAGATGGGTCTCCCAGGCTGACGTTCCGCAGGAAGAGATCGAGAAGGAAAGCACGATCATCCGCAACAAGGCTCTCAACGAAGGCAAGCCCGAGAAGATCATCGACCGCATCGTCGAAGGCAGCCTGAAGAAATTCTACGAAGAGAACTGCCTGATGAATCAGGCGTATGTCAAGGATGATTCCAAGACCATCGAGTCCCTGGTCAAGAGATGATCTCCACCATCGGCGAGAACATTTCGATCCGGCGCTTCACCCGTTACGAAATGGGCGAAGGTATCAAGAAAAAGGAAGAAGACTTCGCAGCCGAAGTCATGAAACAGATCAAATAAATCTGAGAGGTATGCATTGCGGTGCGTACCTCTTTTTTAAAAGAAGGAGGAGCAGATGGCAACACCAGTCTACAAGAGGATCCTGTTGAAACTGAGCGGCGAAGCGCTGGCTGGCAGACAAAGGACATGGACTCGACAATGAGGTTCTCAAAGAAATGGGCAAAACGGTCCAAGCAACTGACCGAAATGGGTGTCCAGGTCGCTGTCGTCGTCGGCGGCGGCAATTTCTGGCGCGGCCGGACCAGCGAGGGCATGGACCGTGTCACGGCTGACCACATCGGTATGCTGGGGACGGCCATGAACGCACTGGCCCTGTCCGATGCTCTGGAGCAGGCTGGCGCCGTTACCCGCGTGCTGAGCGCCATCGAAATGCGCCAGTTCTGCGAGCCTTACATTCGCAAGCGTGCCTGCCGTCATCTGGAAAAGGGCCGCGTGGTCATTTTCGCCTGTGGGACCGGCAACCCGATTTGTTCGACCGACACCGCGGCGGCGCTGCGCGCTTCGGATATTGAGGCCGACATTATTTTCAAGGCCACCATGGTCGATGGCGTTTACGACAAAGACCCGCGCAAGCACCCAGATGCCAAGCTTTATCAGATCGTCAGCCATGACGAAGTTCTCAAGCTCAACCTGGGCATCATGGACGCCTCGGCCGCCGCGCTGTGCCGCGACAATCACGTCAGCATCGCGGTGTTCAACATGGGCGACCCCAAAAACATCCTGCGCATCGCGCAAGGGGAAAAAATCGGGACCATTGTCGGGTAACTGCACACCAAATGCAAACGATAGATTTACGGAAACCGTTGAAACGTCTGCGTTTCAGCGGTTTTTGCTTTGGCCGCAGGGCATTCGCTTAATCGACGCAACGATCGAGCGGTGATTACTGGAAATCCCCAACTCAATCAGCTATAATGGAAACACAATTCGTGAACAACGGAGGTAATTGTATGACAATAATCCAAATTACCAAGGATACCTATCACCCATTCGAAGAGCACATGAACAAGACCATCCATGTTCTTCATGAGAATTTTAACGCCATCCGCGCCGGCCGGGCCAATCCCAAGGTGCTGGACCGCATTATGATCGACTACTATGGCGCGCAGACGCCGATCAGTCAGGTTGCCAACATTCAGGTTCCCGAAGCGCGGATGATCACTATTACCCCGTGGGATCCGACTTCCCTGAAGGCGATCGAACGTGCCATTCAGGCCTCTGACCTCGGCATCAATCCCAACAACGATGGCAAACAGCTCCGCTTGGTCTTTCCGGCCTTGACCGAAGAACGCCGCAGGGAACTGGTCAAGAGCGTCAACAAATACGCCGAGGAATCTAAAGTCGCCATTCGCAACATTCGTCGCGACGGCATCGAAAAGTTCCGCGACCATCTTAAAAAGAAGGACATTACCGAGGACAATATGGCTGAAGTGGAAAAGGCCTTCCAGAAACTGACCGACAAGTTTATCGCTGAAATCGACAAGATTGCTGCCGATAAAGACAAGGACCTGATGGAGCTTTGACCGGCGATCATTTTGAAAGGACCCGGGCATGAGCCAGTACTGGAACCTCTTGAAGACACTCTTTCACAAAAAAACCTCCGTTGTGCCATCCATCGGATCAGCAGCGACGGATGGCTCTCTTAAAATACCAACGCATCTGGCCGTCATCATGGACGGCAACGGACGCTGGGCCAAGCAGCGTGGTCTGCCACGGCAAGCCGGTCATCGGGCCGGCGCCGAAAACCTGGAGAATGTCTGCCGGCTGTGCTGCCTGTACGGCATCAAATACCTGACCGTCTATGCCTTCTCGACCGAAAACTGGAGTCGGCCGGCGGACGAAGTCAAAACCCTGATGGAACTGTTTGTTGAGTTCATCCGACGCTTCGACGCCAAGATGGCGGCCGAAGGGATACGGCTTCGTTTCTCCGGTGACCTCGCGGCCTTGCCGCCAAATCTGCAGGAGATTATCGCGCAAGCCGAAATCAATTCTCAGGATCGCCAGAACCTGCAGTTGATCATCGCCATCAATTATGGCGGCCGTCGCGAGCTGGTTCAAGCTTGCCGAAAGCTGGCGGACGACGTCAGCAAGGGCCTGTTGAATCCGGCGGACATTGAGGAGGCGACCTTGCAGGCCGCGCTCTATCTGCCGGACGTGCCCGACCCGGACCTGCTGATCCGACCCAGCGGCGAGCAGCGGCTGTCCAATTTTTTGATCTGGGAATCGGCTTACGCGGAATTCTGGTTTGCCGATGTGCTGTGGCCCGATTTTGCCCAAGAACATTTTTTGTCGGCCTTGAAGGCCTATACCGCCCGCGACCGCAGATTCGGAGGTATTCGGCAACCATGAAACAGCGCATTATTACCGGGATATTTTTCATTGTGGTTATCGCCGTTTTTATCGTGCCAGGGTATTGGGATAAATTTTCCTGGACGCCGGTCATCTTGTTTGCGATCGTCGCCTTGCTGGCTTCGCGGGAGTTGGTGCAGGTGCTGCGGGTCAAGGGGCTAAGACCCAACATGCTGCTGGCCAACCTGGGCAGTCTGCTGATGCTGTTGCCGCTGCTGGGCTCGTATCTGTTCAGAAACGGGCACAAAGGCAACGAAATTGGTTTTACCGACCAGATCGCCGGCGGCTTTGCCCTGATGTCATTTGTGCTGCTGGCCGTCATGTGTTTTTCGATTATCGGCTTTATCATCAAACGTGGGCCGGAAGCCCTGCCGGATGCCGTGGCAACGGCCGCGATCATGGCCTATGTCGCCTTTCCGCTCAGTTGTCCGGTGCTGCTGACCGATCAGGTCAAGGGCGGTTACCTCTGGCTGCTGGTCGGCCTGGTTTCACCATGGATTTCAGACGTTTTCGCCTATTTCACCGGTTCGCTGATCGGCCGCCATCACATTGTGCCGTCGATCAGCCCCAAAAAGACGTTGGAAGGCTTTTTTGGCGGCGTCATTGGCTGTATGCTGGTCATCCCGTTGGTTTTCTATTTGTTTGGCCACACCTTGGGCGAGCAGTCGTACATGGACTGGACCGGGGTTGCCTTTGCCATGGTCAGCGGGCTGATTCTCAGCATCGCCTCCCAATACGGCGACTGGCTGGCCTCGGGTATCAAGCGCTGGTGCGGTGTCAAGGATTTCGGCAAAATCCTGCCGGGACACGGCGGCATTATGGATCGCTTTGACAGTGCTTTCTTCACCCTGCCCATCGCACTGACGCTGGCGGTGCTTTATCAGGTCTTGAAGATCTGATCGCTATTCTGAATGAACAATGAGGGTGGATCCATGACCGATTCGGTGATTATCCTGGGCTCGACCGGCTCGATCGGCACTCAGACGCTCGAGGTTTGCAGTCATCTCGGCATCGGGGTGACGGCGCTGGCCGCCGGGTACAACATTACGCTGCTCGAACAACAGACGCGCCTCTGGCGTCCGCGCTTGATCAGCGTGGCCGACGCGGCCGATGCGCTGACCCTGCGGCAGCGTCTGGCAGATCTGCGGCCGACGGTCGAGATCATGCATGGCCGGGAAGGCATGCTGGCCGTCGCCACCTGCGCCGGCGCCTCGATGGTTGTCGCCGCCATGGTGGGCGTGGCCGGCCTGGAACCGGTGCTGGCGGCCATTCGCGCCGGCAAAAACATCGCGCTGGCCAACAAGGAAACGCTGGTGGCCGGCGGCTCGCTGGTCATGCCGCTGATCCGCCAGACCGGCAGCGCGCTATACCCAGTCGACAGTGAGCATTCGGCCATCTGGCAATGCCTGGCTGGAGCGCCGGCCGGCAGTCTGAAGCGCATCTTGCTGACCGCGTCGGGCGGACCCTTCCGTGGGCGTCAATTGGCCGATCTGGCCAGCATCACGCGGGAAGAGGCGCTGCGCCATCCGACCTGGCAGATGGGCGGCAAAATCACCATCGACTCGGCCACCCTGATGAACAAAGGCCTGGAGGTCATCGAGGCCAGCTGGCTGTTTGACTGTCCGGCTGATCAGATCGAGGTGGTTGTCCATCCGCAAAGCATCATTCATTCAATGGTCGAGCTGACCGATGGCTCGGTGCTGGCACAGATGGGCTTTCCCGACATGAAACTGCCAATCCAGCTGGCCCTGACCTGGCCGGAGCGCCGGCCGGGCTCGCAGCCGCGCTACAATCCCTTCGATCCGCGCACCGCCCAGCTGACCTTCGAAGCGCCCGACCGCCAAACCTTCCGCCTGCTGGATCTGGCTTATGATGCCTGCCGGCGCGGCGGCTCGCTGCCGGTGGTGCTCAATGCCGCCAACGAAGCCGCCGTGGGCTTGTTCCTCGACGGCCGCATCGGTTTTACAGACATTGCCAAGCGGGTTGAGGCCTGCATGAACCGCCACATGCAGCAGGATTTCATGACAGCCTTGGGCTTTGATGATATGATGGAAGTGGATCAATGGGCCAGACAACAGGTTAAGGAGTTTTAAACAATGAGTACAGTTGTAGGTATCATCGTCGGCATTCTCATCCTCAGCGTCATGATGATTGTGCATGAACTTGGACATTTTCTCACCGGTCGCCGGTTGGGTTTTAAAATTGAAGAATTCTCGATTTTTATGGGGCCGGTCCTCTTTTCGTGGACGCGCAAGGACGTCAAGTACAGCATTAAGGCGTTTCCGATCGGGGCCTCGGTACGCTTTGCCGGTGAGTTCATGGAAGACGGCACGATGAGCGACGACCCCAGTCATTTTTACAATCGCCCCAAATGGGCCAGAGCCATCGTGCTAGTGACCGGGCCGCTGCTGAATTTGCTGTCCGGCGTCATGGCCTTGCTGATTTTGTTCACGGCCTTTGGCTGCGCCATCCCTGTGCAGCAGGAATACGACAGTTATGCCGGGACACAGGCTTACGAGGCCGGCATCCTGCCCGGTGAACGCATTGTTTCCATCGAAGGCGAGGCGGTCAACACCTGGATTGATTTAAACGGCGGTTTATCGTTTATTGGCAACGACAAAACCATAGCTATGCAGGTCAGGGCCCTTGACGGTACGGTGCGCAACGTGGTTTTGCAGCCGGTCAAGACAACGGGCTATCGATTGGGGATCAACCTTTCTGGTGACACCTCGAAGGGGATCATTGGTGATGTTGAAGCCACATCAAACGGCGGTAGTCCTGTTCTCAAAAAGGGTGATCAACTGCTGGCAATCAATGGACAGGCCTATAACTATGATACGTTGCCGGCCATTATTAGAGAGTCGGCTGGTGAAACATTTGAAGTAACGGTGCTGCGCGAAGGCAAGACATTAGATCTACAGATGGTCGCGACGTCGTATGAATTCTTCAACAGCCGTGGTATCAACCCGCAGACCAGCCAAGAGTTTTTGACCAATGTTGGACAGTCTTTTATGTCAACCTGGTCGATCGTCAAATTTACCGTGCGCAGCATTGGCATGATGTTTACCGGTCAAATCAAGGCTGAAGATTCGCTTTCGGGCCCGGTTGGCATTGTGACCTTCGTCAGCGATATTGTCGCGCAGCAACAGCCACTTTCCGATTTGATTTACCAACTCCTCTGGATTATCGCCCTGATTTCGGTCAGTCTGGGCTTTATGAATCTGCTGCCAATTCCGCCGCTGGACGGCAACCACCTGCTGTTGATCGGTATCGAGGCCATCCGCGGCAAGCGTCTGACCGAAAAGGTGCAGAACATGATCGGCGTGTTCGGATTTGCACTGATCATCCTCTTGGCGATCACCGGTCTGATTTTTGACATCATGCGTCTGGTCAACCGGTGACGGGAGGACAAGCGCCAATGTACAAACGTCATTTGACCCGTACGATCCAGGTTGGCCCGCTGCTTATGGGCGGGGCTGCGCCAATAATCGTCCAGTCCATGAACAACACCGACACCCGCGATGTCGCGGCCACGCGTGCGCAGATTTGCCGACTGGCCGAAGCCGGCTGCGAGCTGACCCGTCTGGCCATTCCTGATCTGGAGGCCGCTGCGGCGCTGGCTGCCATCCGCCGCGATTCGCCGCTGCCCATCGTGGCCGATATTCATTTTGATTATCGCCTGGCGCTGGCCGCCATTGAAGCCGGCGCGGACAAAATCCGCATCAACCCCGGCAACATCGGCGACGCCGACCGCGTGCGTCAGGTGGCCGAGGCGGCGCGCGACCACGGCATTCCAATCCGGGTCGGCGTCAATTCCGGCTCGCTCAGCCGCGCCATGTTGGACCGTTTCGGCGGCGTCAACGCCGACGCCATGGTCGCTTCGGCGCTGGAGGCGGTCGCGTTGCTGGAAGCCGTCAAATTTTACGACCTGGTGATTTCGATCAAAGCGTCCGACCCGCAACTGACCATCGAAACCTACCGCTTGCTGGCCGGTCAGACCGAGTACCCGCTGCATGTCGGCGTGACCGAGGCCGGCACGATTTACAACGGCATCATCCGCTCAGCCATTGGCATCGGCGCCCTGCTCGCCGACGGCATCGGTGACACCATCCGGGTCTCGCTGACCGCCGATCCGGTCGAAGAAGTCCGCGCGGCCTTTGGCATCCTCAAGGCGCTGGACCTGCGTCAGCGCGGTCCACAGCTGATCAGCTGCCCGACCTGCGGCCGCACCGAGGTGGACATCCAGGCCATTGCCGAGGCTGTCGAGAAGCGTTTGCAAGCGATCGACGCACCGATCAAGGTTGCCGTCATGGGCTGCGCGGTCAACGGCCCCGGCGAAGCCCGCCACGCCGACGTCGGTATCGCTGGCGGCAAGGGTGAATTTATCATCTTCCGGCAGGGCGAGATTGTCCGCAAGGTTGCCGAGTCCGAAGCGGTCGAGGCCCTGATGCAAGAAGTCGAGCAAATTTGTCAGGAAATTTCCGACCAGGGCAGGGACTGACGCATGCAATCAACGATTGTCGATTTTATCCATCACCTGGTGTCCGACCCGGCCATACGCCAGACTGCGAACGGCCTCAACGGTCTGGTGACCGGCATGACCGTCAATCGCGACGGTCTGGTCGTGCTGGATTTTTTGCTCGAACGGCCCTGTCCGGCCGAACTGCTTTGTCAGCTGGAGACGGCTTTGGAAGCTGCCATTCCGGCGACCGAGGTCATCGTCCGTCAGCGCTTCGGCGACAACCTGAACGCCCAGCAAAGCTGCCAGTACGCGGCAACGCTCCAGCCGTGGCTGCTGCGCCATCTCTGGAAAAAGGACGCCTTTGCCTCGTCTATGCTCGGGCAGGCCGAATTCAGCTGTGAGAACAGCCAAGTCCGGATCAGTCTGCACGAGACCTGCTGCGCCATTCTCGACTTGCAAATACAATACCTGAACAATCTGTTTAATGAAAATATCGCCGGACGCGCCACCTTTGTCCTGCAGGCCGGCAATGCTGATATGGCCGCCTATACCCGCAAAATGAACGACGGTCACCATGAAAAGGCCAACCAGTTCCGCTCGCCCAGCGCCGACTCGGCAGCGGGCAGCGCGCCCGTACCGATGCCACCATCGCCGCGGGTCATCGCGCCGACGGCCGGGCGGCGTTCGACCGAGCCCAATCCTTTTCGCCGCCAGCCCAAGGCTGAAGGGGTCATTTGGGGCAAAATCCGAACCGAGCTGACCACAACGCCAATCGCCAGCATCAACAGCGAAGCCGGCCTGGTGCAGATGGAAGGCGAGGTCTTCAACCTGGAGGCGCGCTCGGTCAGCAGCGGGACGCGGATTTTGGTCAAGTTCGGTCTGACCGATCTGGAAAATTCGATTAACTGTATTTTATTTGTCAAGCCGGAAGAACGCGAGTCAATTGAAAACAGCCTCAAAGATGCCTGGATCCGCGTCAATGCCGAAATCAGCTTTGATTCGCAGTTCGCCAAGGACCTGCAGGCGCGCATTGTCGGCGTGCAGGCAGCCTTTCGCGCGCCGGGCCGCGAAGATAAGGCCAAGCTCAAGCGCATTGAGCTGCACGCCCACACCAAAATGAGCACCAAGGACTCGGTTTGCGAGGCGTCCGACCTTGTCCGTCTCGCGGTCGAATTCGGCCAGCCGGCGGTGGCGGTGACCGACCATGGCGTCGTGCAGGCCTTCCCAGATGTTGCAGCTGCTGGCCTGGCATTCAAAAGTAAGGGCTTCGATATCAAAATCATTTACGGCATGGAAGGGTATCTGGTCGACGACGGACCGACCGTGGCCTGGCTGGCGGACCAAGCCAGCCTTGCGGAAGGTTTTGTAGCCGTTGATGTTGAAACGACCGGCCTCGACCCTGCTGTCGACCGCGTTATTGAAGTGGCGGCGGTCTGGTTCAAACCCGATGGCGCAGGCGGATTCACGCCGGATCGGTCGCTGGTTACGCTGGTCAATCCCGGCATTCCGGTCACCCCCAAATCGACCGAACTGACCGGCATCAGCACCGCCATGCTCAAGGACGCGCCCCAACCGCTGGACGTCATGGAACAGTTGGTCGATTTCATCGGCAACCGGCCGGTCGTGGCGCACAACGCCTTTTTTGATCTGGGCTTTCTGCGTTATGAGGGTTTCCGCACGCGTCAGGAAAACGACCCGCGCCTCAAGTTCAACCCGCCGCTGGTCGACACGCTGGCGCTGGCGCGGGCCATGTTGCCCGATCTGCCCAACCACAAACTGAACACGGTTGCCGAACACCTGCGCATCAAGCTGGACAACCATCATCGGGCCGGTGCCGATGCCGAGGCCTGCGGCATGATCTTTGTCAGCCTGCTGGCGCGAAGCGGCGCGACCACCCTGGTCGAGCTGAACCAGCAACTGGGCCATCAAACAGACGCGGATATTCTCGAACACAAAAAAACTGTCAATCATGTGATTTTGCTGGCCAAGGATCCGGTCGGACTCTACAACCTCTACCGGTTGGTGTCCATCTCGCACACCCGCTATTTTCATTCGCGCCCGCGCATCCCGCGCAGCGTGCTGCAGTATTTCCGCGCCGGCCTGACCTTGGGCAGCGCCTGCGAAATCGGTGATGTCTTCCAAGCGATCGTCAAGCTGTACCGCGAATCCAAAAACGACCTCGAGACGGCGGCGGACAGCCTGAAAGACCCCAAACTGGTCAGTCTGGCGCGCTTTTACGATTATCTTGAAATCCAGCCGACGACCAACAACGCGTTCTATCTGCGTGACGCCGACAGCGGCATGACCAGCATCGAGGACTTGCGCAACCTCAACCGCTTGGTGCTGCGCCTCGGCAAGCAGCTACGGAAACCGGTCTGCGCCACCGGTGACGTTCACTTTCTTGAAAAGCGCCACGCCGAATTCCGGCGCATCCTGATGACCGACATGGGCTACAGCGATGCCAGCGACCAGGCCGAGCTCTATTTCCGCACCACCGAGGAAATGCTGGAGGAATTCGCCTACCTGGGCGAGGCTGCGGCGCGCGAGGTGGTCATCGACGGCCCGGCCGCTGTCGCCGCGCAGATCAGCGCCGGTCTCAAGCCCTTCCCCGACGGCTCGTTCCCACCGATCATCGCCTCGGCCGCCGACGAAGTGCGCAAGCTGACCTGGGACACGGCCCAGGCCGTCTACGGCCGCGACGGCGAACTGCCGCCGATTATCCACCAGCGCCTCGACCGCGAATTGGGCTCAATCATCGACAACGGCTTTGCCGTCATGTACTACATCGCCCAGCGGCTGGTCAAAAAGTCCAACGACGACGGCTACATCGTCGGTTCGCGTGGCTCGGTCGGGTCGTCGCTGGTTGCCACGCTGTGTGGCATTTCCGAGGTCAACCCGATGCCGCCGCACTACATCTGTCCGCAATGCCATTTCAGCGCATTTGATGAATCGGGCGAATACGGCTCGGGCTACGATCTACCGGACAAAGCCTGTCCGACCTGCGGCACGCCGCTGGGACGGGAAGGGCAGGACATCCCCTTCGAGACCTTCCTTGGCTTTGACGGCGACAAACAGCCGGATATCGACTTGAACTTTTCAGGTGAATATCAGGCGGCGGCACATAAATTCATCGAAGACATGTTCGGTTCAAGCCATACTTTCAGAGCAGGAACGATCAGCGGTTATGCGGAAAAAAATGCGATTTCGATGGTTTTGAAATATTTCGAGGCGAAAGAGAAACCTGTGACAAGAGCTGAGACACTGCGTCTGGCAAAAGGGCTCATCGGTGTGAAACGTACTACCGGACAGCACCCGGGCGGCATTGTCGTTGTTCCAAAAGAAAGGGAGATCTATGATTTCTCGCCTGTCCAATGTCCTGCGGACAAGACCGAAAACGGCATTATAACAACACACTTCGATTTCAACTCTTTACATGACACGATTTTGAAACTCGATATCCTTGGCCATGATGACCCCACTATGCTTAAAGTGCTGGGCGACATGACAGGGGTCGATATCCGGACAATACCCATCCCTGACGATGAAGTCATGAAATTATTCAAATCAGGAGAACCTTTGAAAATGAATAATCACAGCAGCATTGACTGCGGCACTTTAGGACTTCCCGAACTTGGGACTTTCATGGCCAGAGGCATGATAAAAGACACAAAACCTTCCAGATTCTACGATCTTGTACAGTTGATGGGACTGTCACACGGGACTGATGTATGGAAGGGAAACGCCCAGGATCTGATACGGAGCGGAACTTGCAATGTTTCGCAGGTAATAGGATGTCGTGACAGCATTATGACTAGTCTTGTGCATTGGGGGCTTCCGCCTAAATCCGCTTTTTCGATAATGGAGAAGGTCAGGAAGGGGAAAGGGCTCACTGAAGACGAAGAGAACCTGATGATCGAGAAAGGTGTTCCCGAATGGTACATCGAATCGTGCAAGAAAATAAAATACATGTTTCCTAAGGCTCACGCTGCGGCTTATTCGATATCGGCATTGCGCATCGCCTGGTTCAAGGTATATCGGAAAGCCGAATATTATTGCGCATTCTTCACTGTCAGAGCCGACGAGTTCGACTCACGGATAATGTGCCAGGGGTTCGAGACGGTCAAACATTTTCGTGACAAACTATATCAAAGTTTCCGTGAAAAGAATAAAATAAGTATTAAGTTGAATGGCAAAGAAGAGGAATTTTCACCTGACAAGGCGCAGAAAATGTATTATATTCTCGAGCTGATCGAAGAGATGTACTACAGGGGGATCGAATTTCTACCCGTAGACATCTATCAGTCCGATGCGTCGCATTTCATCAAGGTGTCAGAGACGCCAGATAAGACCGCCGTTGAATACGCTTCCCGTCACTGAGTGCTGCGATTGCCGAGAACATAGTACTTGCGTTGATGGCGTCTTCAAATCGCGCGACGAGCTGATGCGCCGCGCCGGTATCGGCCAGGCGGCCGTTGAAACGCTGGCTGAGGCCAATTGCCTGAGCGGACTGCCGGCCACCTCACAGATCGATATGTTTGAATTGCTGGGTTAAATAATTCGATAGAACGAATAATTAATGAAAGGAGGTCAGCCATCGGTGTTTTGCCGAATCGCCCTGCGCGAATCAACCCGCGCCTTTGATCGTGAATACACCTATGCCATACCGGCTGACCTCGTCGACCGCGTGGCGGTCGGCAGCCTGGTGCGTGTGCCCTTCGGCAACGGCAATCGCAGCACCGAGGCCTATGTGACCGCGCTGATGATTCAAACCGATTCTGACTTCTACATCAAGCCAATCAGCGAACTGTTGTCTGACCGACCGGTGCTGCTGCCCGAGCAGCTTCGTCTGGCGGCGCAGATGCGCGGCCGCTATCTGTGCACCAGCGGCGACGCATTGAAATGCATGGTGCCGTCGGCGGTAACCAGCGTCAAGGACAAGACGATTCGCCTGGCCGAGCTGAGCGATCCGGATGAAGCGGCCCAGCGGCTGGCCGACGGCGAAATCGACCGCGTCGGCCACATCCGGGTGGTCGAGCTGTTGCTGGAGTGCGGCAACGCGCCATTACCAGAGATCATGCACGCCTGCCAGGTCAGCCGCGCGGTCCTGACCACGCTGGAGAAGAAACAGCTGATCCGCATCTATTTGCAGGAGACGCGGCGTGAGTTGCCGGGTGAAGACGACTATACACCGGTCGAACCCTGGCCGCCGTCGCCCGACCAGGCCAAGGCCATCGGCGCGATTTGCACAGCGCTTAATGCCAGCGAACAGGCGAGCAGCAGCGGCTTCTTCGAGCACCTTTTGTTCGGCGTGACGGGCAGCGGCAAGACCGAGGTCTATCTGCAAAGCGCTCGCATCGCCGCCGATCAGGGCCGCGGCGTGATCATTCTGGTCCCGGAAATTGCCCTGACACCGCAGATGATCGGCCGCATCCGCTCGCGCTTCGGCAGCGGCGTGGCCGTACTGCACAGCCGCCTGACGCCGTCCGAACGCTACGAGCAATGGCAGCGCATCATGCGGCAGGAGGTCCAGGTTGTGGTCGGCGCCCGCTCGGCGATTTTCGCGCCGCTGGCCAACATCGGCCTGATCGTCATCGACGAAGAACAAGAAACCTCCTACAAGTCGGAAACCCACCCGCGCTACCACGCCCGCGACATCGCCCGCCTGCGCGCCCGCGACAGCGGCGCCGTGCTGGTGCTGGGCTCAGCTACACCCTCAATCGAAAGCTACCACCGCACCGAGAGCGGTCAGTCAATTCTACTGACCCTGCGCGAGCGGGTCGGCAGCGCTGAGCTGGCAACTGCCGAGATTGTCGATATGCGCGAGGAACTGGCCAGCGGCAACCGCAGCGTTTTCAGCCGCAAGCTGGCCGGAGCCATGCGCTCGGCTTTCGCGGCCGGACACCAGGCCATGATCCTGATCAACCGCCGCGGCTATGCCGGGTTTGTCCTCTGCCGTGCCTGCGGCCTGGTCGTCAAATGCCGGTCCTGCAGCGTTTCGCTGACCAGTCATATCAATGCGCATGCGCCGCCGGGACAGCCGGCTGCCAATCTGATGATCTGTCATTATTGCGGTCGCGTCAGCAAACAGCCTGCGCTCTGCCCGGTCTGCGGCAGCAAGCGCATCGGCCGATTTGGCGCCGGCACGCAGCAGGTTGAAGAACAGTTTAACCTTGAATTTGCGCCGCGGCGCGCACTGCGCATGGATCAGGACACCACCGCCGGCCGGACTTCGCACGCCCAACTGCTGGATCAGTTCGCCGCCGGCGCGGCTGACGTTCTGATCGGTACGCAGATGATCGCCAAAGGGCACGACTTTCCCAACGTCACCGTGGCCGGCATCCTGTCCGCTGACCTGATGCTGGGGGTGGCCGATTTTCGGGCCTCCGAACGCGCCTTCCAGCTGATGACGCAGGCCGCCGGCCGCGCCGGCCGCGGCAAGGACGCCGGCCAGGTCATTATCCAGGCTTACAACATCGACGATTATGCCGTTCGCTTTGCCGCGGCGCAGGATTATCCGAGCTTTTACCAACAGGAAATCGCCTTCCGCCGGGCGATGCATTACCCGCCTTTTGGCAGCATCTGCAGCATCACGCTGTCGGCGGTTGAAGAGCACATGGCGCGTGAGAAGGCCGAGCATTTGCATGAAGCGCTGCGGACCAGGCACCAGAACGAGCCGGACTTCGCTGCCGTTGAACTGCTCGACGCGGCCCGAGCCCCGCTGTTCCGCATCAAAGATCGTTTTCGCTGGCGCCTGATCCTCAAAGGCCCTGATCCGGTCACTTTGGCCAACTTTCTCATGCCGGTGACCGACCGCTTTGACTTTGCCAAAGTGGCCGTCGCCTTGGATATTGATCCCTATCAGATGCTGTAATCTGGTATAATTGCAGCAGATCACAAAAACAGCCGACCTTATGCGGTCGCGAAAGGACTGATGAACATGGCGTTGCGCCAAATAATCAAAGACGGCGATGAAACGCTACGCAAGACCTGCCGGGAGATCACCACGTTTGACGATCGCCTGCAGGCCTTGATCGACGACATGCTGCAAACGATGTATGCCAACAACGGTGTCGGTCTGGCCGCGTCGCAAGTTGGCGTGCTGCGCCGTCTGTTCGTCGCCGATATCAAGGATGGCGAGGAGCCCTTCGTCGCCATCAACCCGCGCATTGTCGCGGTCGAGGGCACCCAGACCGGCAACGAAGGCTGCCTGTCCATCCCCGGTAAATGGGGCGAAGTCGACCGTCCGGCCAAACTGACGCTGGAAGCCCTGGATCGCCATGGCAACCCCTTCACGCTGGAGGCCGAAGATTATCTGGCCGTTTGCATCTGCCACGAAAATGACCATCTGGACGGGATCCTCTTTAAGGATAAGGTCAAAGGAGAATTATTTTCGGAATGAAGCCGCGCATTGTTTACATGGGCACACCGGAATTTGCCGTGCCGGCGCTGCAAAAACTGCTGGACGATGGATATCCGGTCGTCGGGGTGGTTTGCCAGCCCGATCGGCCGCAAGGCCGGCACATGACGCTGACGGCGCCGCCGGTCAAGCAATTGGCGCTGACCTATAACCTGCCGGTGCTGCAGCCCGAGAAAGTGCGTCCGCCGGCCTTCGAAGCCGAGCTGCGCAGTTTGCGGCCCGAGCTGATCGTCACCGCCGCCTATGGACGACTGTTGCCCGCCAACATTCTGGCCGTGCCGCCGCTGGGCTGTCTGAATATTCACGCCTCGTTGCTGCCGGCCTATCGCGGCGCGGCGCCGATCCAATGGTGCATCATCCGCGGCGAAAGCGAGGCGGGCGTGACCATCATGCTGATGGATGAGGGCATGGATACCGGTGATATCCTGCTCCAGCGCCGCGTCGCGGTCAGTGATGACATGGATGCCGGCCAACTGAGCGATGTTCTGTCGGCGCTGGGCGCTGAAATGTTACCCGCCGCCATTGCCGGCTTTTTGGACGGCAGTCTCAAGCCGATTGCCCAAGATTCGGCCCTCGCGACCACGATCACGACCATGACGCGTGATTCCGGGCAGATTGACTGGTCGGCCTCGGCAGGCGCGATTCATAACCTGATCCGCGGCACCAATCCCTGGCCCGGTGCCTTTTCCTGCTGCGACGGGCGTCGGATCAAGATCCACAAATCGCAGGTCAGCCAGGATCCGGATACTCTGTCAGCCGGCGTGGGTCTGAAACCTGGCACCATCTGTCTGTGCAGCAACGCCGCCATCAGCGTGGTCTGCGGCGAGGGGGTCCTCGATCTCCTGGAAATCCAGGCAGCTTCTGGTAAACGGCTCTACTGCAGCGAATGCGCGCATAATTATCGTTTGGGACAATTCTTTGGAGGTGATGAACAATGAACACGATGATGATACCGGTTGCCTTATTTGATAATGGTGGCTTGAATTCATTCTACATCGACCCATATTATTTGATTCTGGTTTTGCCGGCGCTGCTGCTGAGTCTGCTTGCCTCGGCCGGCGTCAAGGGTACCTTCAGCAAATACAGCAAACTCGGCGCGCTGTCGGGCTATACCGGCCAGACGGCAGCCCGGCGAATTCTGGATGAAAACGGCCTGATGATGGTTCAGATCGCCCGGGTTTCCGGCCAGCTGACCGATCATTATGACCCCAAGACGCAGACGCTGCGGTTGTCCGATTCGACCTATGAAAGCTCCTCGATCGCCGCCATCGGCGTCGCGGCGCACGAGGCCGGGCATGCCGTCCAGCACGCTGAAGGCTATTGGCCCAACAAAGTCCGCAGTGTTTTGGTGCCAGTCGCCCAGATCGGTTCATCTTTTGGCCCTTATATGGCCATCTTTGGCATTTTTCTAAATTTTTCCTGGCTGATCTACGCCGGCATCATTTTGTTTTCCGGCGCGGTCCTGTTTTATCTGATCACCCTGCCGGTTGAGTTCAACGCCAGCCATCGGGCCATCATAATCCTCGGCGACCGCAACATGCTGACCGAACAAGAGCTTAAAGGCGCCAAGAGCGTCCTGCGAGCCGCGGCGCTGACCTACGTCGCCTCGACGCTAGTCGCTTTCGCCAGCCTACTGCGACTGATTTTGTTGGCGCGAGGCCGCAATGACCGCAACTAAACGCCGCGCCGACAATGCCCGACTGGCGGCGGCCCGGATTCTGCAGGCCGTGCTCGAAGAAGGCGCATACGCCAATCTCAGATCAATCCGCATGCTGGAACAAACCAGCCTCGACGCGCTCGATCGACGTTTTGCGTCGGCGCTGATTTACGGCACGATCAGCCGTGTTTTTTCAATCGACTGGCTGCTGGCCAAAGTCAGCCACAAGCCGCTGGCCAGTCTCGACCCCTGGATCAGGACCATCCTGCGCATGGGCGTCTGGCAGATCGTCTGGGCGCGCAGCGTGCCGGACTCGGCCGCCATCGATGAGTCCGTCCGCCTGGCCAAAGACCTGACCAACCCTGGCGCGGCCGGATTTGTCAACGCGACCCTGCGGCGTCTGGCCGTGGAACCGCACGAACTGCCGGCTGGCAGCGCTGTTTTTTACAGTTTGCCACCCGAAATTTTCGGCTACCTTAAAAAATGGTACGGCGCGGATGACGCTGAGCTTCTGGGCGAAGCCTTCCTGGCCGAGACGACCAGCGTGACGGCGCGGGTCAATACCCTGCACACGACACCGAAAAAGCTGACAGAGGAAGTGCTGGCTGCCGGTGGCAGCGCCGAGCCAGGCCGCTTTTGCCCCGAAGCCCTGCGCCTCGATCTGGGCGGCCACCCGGTTCGCGGCCTGTTGCCCTGGCTGAACGGTGAGCTGTCGATCCAGGATGAAGCCGCCATGCTGGTCGGGCACGCGGCCAGCCCGCAGCCGGGGCAGACGATCATTGATCTGTGCGCCGCGCCGGGCGGCAAGACCTGCCATCTGGCGGAACTGACAGTGGACAGAGCCAGGATACTGGCCTTTGACAGCCACCCGGAACGTCTGAAGTTGGTGGCAGAAAATGCCGTGCGGCTGGGCTTGACGGGCATCGAATGCCTTGTTGGCGACGCGACCGGCACCGGTATGGATGCGGCGTTGGCGGCTTCAGCGGATTTGGTGCTGGCCGATGTGCCCTGTAGCGGGCTGGGGCTGATGGCCCGTAAGCCGGAAATCCGCCTCAACATGACGCACGAAAAAATGATTGGGCTCTACCCGCTGCAGGCGGCCATTCTCGATTATGCCGCCACCTTGGTCCGTCCCGGCGGCACCCTGGTCTACAGCACCTGTACCATCAACCCGGCCGAGAACATCGATCGTATCCAGGCCTTTCTGACCGCGCAGGCCGGCTGTTTCATGGCGGACGATCTGACGACCTATTTGCCGCCAGCTTTGCTGCGGCATCCCGACCTGGCCGCCAGCGCCCTCGACGGCTGGATCCAATTGCTGCCGCATCGGCATGATCTGGACGGCTTTTTCATCGCCCGTCTGCGGAGAACCTGAAGCATGAACAATTTTTACGATTTGGATCTCAAGGCCTGGCAGGACTGGACGCGTGAAAACCAGCTGCCGGCCTACCGCGCCGCCCAGATTCATCAATGGATCGCGCGCGGTGTCGAGGCAGTCGATGAAATGACCAACCTCTCCCGCGATCTGCGGGCCCAACTGGCCGGCGAATTCTACATCCCCGGTCTGCAGCTCGAACACAAACTGATTTCGAAAATCGACGAAACGGCCAAATACATCTTCCGACTCAGCGACGGCAATATGATCGAAAGCGTGCTGATGAAGTATCGCTACGGCCAAACTGTCTGCATCTCCTCGCAGGCCGGCTGCCGTCAGGGCTGCACTTTTTGTGCCTCGACCGGTGCCGGCTTTGGCCGCAACCTCAGCCACGGCGAGATGCTGGCTCAGGTCGCCCGCATCGCCAGCGACAGCGGCGGGCGCATCGGTCATGTCGTGATCATGGGCATTGGCGAGCCTTTGGACAATTATGACAATTTAATCGCCTTTTTGAAAAGAGCCAATGACAGCCAGGGCCTGAACATCAGCATGAGGCATATTTCGGTTTCAACTTGCGGTCTGGTGCCTGAGATGCTAAAATTCACAGATGAAGGTTTGCCGGTGACGCTGTCCATTTCGCTGCACGCGCCCAATGACCTGATTCGACGCCAACTGATGCCGATTGCCCGCCGCTACGACCTGGATCAGCTGCTGGCAGCCTGCCGGCGACACACTGACGTCACCGGACGGCGCATATCATTTGAGTATTCCCTGTTCAGCGGCATTAACGATCAACCCGAACACGCCGCCGAACTGGCCGCTCGGCTCAAGGGTATGCTCTGTCACGTCAACCTGATACCGGCCAATGAATTTGACGGTGGAGCCCATCGACAGAGCAGCCAGCAAGCCGTCCGCGACTTTCTCGAACGTCTGACACGAGCCGGCATCAACGCCACCGTCCGGCGGGAACTGGGATCTGACATTATGGCCGCTTGCGGCCAGTTAAGGAGAAGCATCGAAACATGCGGGAGTCCCTGAACTACGGCGCAGCAACGCATACCGGCCTGGTGCGAGTCAACAACGAAGACAATTACGCCATTTTGGATCACGAAGGCGGCTTTCCCTGCGCGATGATTCTCGCCGATGGCATGGGCGGTCATCGACGTGGCGAACTGGCCAGCCAGATCGCGGTCGACTACGCCCGCGAGCGTGTTTCGGCATTGCTGACCCATCAGGATACCGATGAACTGGGCAAAGCGCTGACGGACATTCTGGAGAAGGCCAATGTCAAGGTCTACCTCGGAGCGCTGGAGAACGATGACAACCACGGTATGGGCACCACGATGACCATCGCGATTGTGCTGCCGGATACGCTGGTCCTGGCGCATGTCGGGGACTGCCGGGCTTATCTGCTGCGCGAGGGCGAACTGATTCAACTGACAGTGGACCATACACTGGTGCAGGAAATGGTTGATGCCGGATCATTGACCCCCAAAGAAACGGTCAATCATCCGCGGCGCAATATTCTGACCCGGGCGCTGGGCGTGCCGGAGTATATTCAGCCGGATTTGCTGGTCCTGCCGATTCTGGCGGGTGACAAGCTGCTGATGTGCAGTGATGGCCTGCATGGTTATGTTTCCGATGCCGATATCAAAACGCAGCTACGCAAAGAAAAATCACCCGCCGCACTGGCCGATCGCCTGATTCGGCTGGCTCTGGATGCCGGCGGAGAAGATAACGTCACGGTGCTGGCGGCATTCGTCTGAGCACCGTCTATGATTTGGAGGATATAAAATGAACTCAAACAGACAGCAATTGGCCGCAGGAACCCTGATCGGTGGCCGATACAGCATCGTCAGGCTGATTGGACAGGGCGGCATGGCTCATGTCTATCTGGCGACTGACCAACAGGGTGGCGCATCTGTTGCCGTCAAAGTCATGAAATCCGATCTCACGCATGATCAGGAATTCATCAAGCGCTTTGATACTGAAGCCAGAGCCGCATCCAGCCTTGACCACCCCAACATCGTCAAGGTGCTGGGTTTCGGGCAGGATGGCGACCTGCGCTATATTGTCCAGGAACTTGTCGAGGGACCGACGCTCAAGGATTTGATCCAGGAGCACGGCGCTCTGGATTGGGAAATTGCCGTGCCGCTGGTCATTCAGATCGGCCTGGCGCTCGAGCACGCTCATCGGCGCGGGGTTGTACATCGCGACATCAAGCCGCACAACATCCTGATCACCAAAGACATGGTGGCCAAGGTCACCGACTTTGGTATCGCGCGCGCCGTCAGCGCCAACACGATCACCCTGACCTCCGGCATGACCTTCGGCTCGGTCCACTATTTTTCGCCCGAACAGGCCAGGGGCAGCATCGTCAGCGAAAAGTCCGATATATATTCGCTCGGCATCATGCTTTACGAAATGGTGACCGGCCAAGTACCCTTTGACGGGGAGACTTCGGTGGCCATCGCCATCAAGCACTTGCAGGAAATGCCGCCGCTGCCGTCAGCAGTCAAACGCGGGATTCCCTCGGGCCTCGACAACATCATCAAAAAATGCATTCAGAAATCCCCCGAAAACCGTTATCTCGACGCCCGCGAGCTGGTCGACGAACTCGATGCCTTCATGATCGATCCGGTCGGCATTTACGGTGTCCTGGCCAACAACGACTACGAGGGCAACACCTCGGCGCTGGGGCTCAAACGACCGGAGCCCAATTTCGGCAAACTGCGTGAAATCGAGAAAACCATCAACGATCGACGGCGGTCACGCCAGCGCGATATTGGCATTGTAGTGGGAATTATTCTGCTGTCGTTGATTTTTATGATTTCCATCGGGGCCTGGGCTTATCAAAAGCTGACAGCGCCCCTGTCGACTGACGCTGATACCGAATACACCATCCCCTATTTTGTTGGTCAGGCTGGCACGGATGTGGAAATAATTCTGACGGAGGCCGGCATTAAATTCAAGCTGGAAGCCAAGCCGTCACCCACAGTCGCCGCCGGGCTGATCACCAATCAGGATCCAGCTGCCGGCACCAAAATCCGGGTCAATGGCACCACCATCCTGATCCTGACCGTCAGCTCAGGTCAACAGACCACGACCTTGAAAGATTACAGCAACAAGACCTACGCCTCGGCCAAGGCCGACCTGGAGAGTCTGGGATTTGTTGTCAATATGACCGAAGAACCCTCCGACGTTTTTGAACCCGGCAAGGTCATCAAGTCCAACCCGGCGGCCGGCGAGCTGGTCCTGGTTGGTTCGCAGATCACGCTGGTGGTCTGCGGCGGCGGCACCAACGTCACGGTTCCTTCACTGTTCAATCTGAGTTTCCAGGTCGCCACGGATCTATGCAACAGCAATCATCTGCCGATCGGCAAATGGATTTCGCTGCACGTTGACCCGATTACTGGCGTGCCGATTGATTTGCCTGAGGCCGAGCGGGTTGTCATCAAGCAAAGCATTGCGCCTGACACCGTTGTGCCCTACCAGACGGTCATCATCCTGACCTATGGCAACGCGCAGGACCTCTTCAATTTCTTGAATCCGACGCCGACACCTGAGCCGCCGACGCCGACACCTGAGCCTCCGACGCCGACACCTGAGCCTCCGACACCTACACCTGAACCACCGACACCTACTCCGGAACCCTGATCATGTCAATTACCGGTCGCATCATCCGTGGCGTCGGCGGGCAGTACTGGATCGCGATGGACGACGGTCAGATAGGCATCGCCAGTGTGCGCGGCATTTTCCGCAAAGAGAAGGCCCTGATCCCGACAGCCGGCGACCGCGTGGTCTGCGAACCCAGCGGCGACCCCGGCAACCCCTGGCGCATCGTCGAGATTCTGCCCCGCCGCAATTTTCTGGTCCGACCCACGCTGGCCAACCTTGACGGCCTCGTGATCACGATCTCAGCAGCCGATCCGCCGCCGGATTTTTATCTGGTTGACAAGCTGCTGACCATCTGTCGGCTCAACGATGTTGAACCGCTGCTGTGTCTGACCAAAACCGATCTGGAGGCACCAAGCCTTCAACTGGACTGCTATCGCTCAGCCGGCTGTCGCATCATCGAGACCCAGCCCGACGATCTGGCAAGTCTGGAAGCACTTAAAGCCTGGTTTGCCGGTCGTGTCATTTCCTTCGCTGGCCAGTCCGGCGTCGGCAAATCAACATTGCTCAACCGCCTGTTCGGCGAACAAATGATGCCCGCCGGCGAACTCAGCATCAAAGCTGGTCGCGGTCGCCATACCACCCGCCACGTCGAACTCTTTCCCCTGGCTGGCGGTTACCTGGCCGACACACCGGGGTTCAGCACGCTGGAGCTGCACGAATTGGGCGTGACCGGCGAACAGCTGGTCGCGGGTTATCCCGAGATCGTGGCGGTCGAAGCCCAATGCCGCTTCACCGGCTGCCGTCACCTGGGCGACCTCGGCTGCGCCGTGCCGGACAGCGGCATCGACCCCGAACGGCTGCTGCGCTACCGCTTCTTCCGCACCCAGCTCGACAGCATCAAACCCTACGCCGCCCACCAGCCGCGCGGCCGATAAACCATTTCAGGAGGATCTGACCATGCTGCCATCTTATCAGGAAACCGCCGGCCGCCTGCTACTTTGCCCGTCAATTCTCTCGGCCGACTTTGCCGCCCTGGGGCAGGCCGTTGAAAAGGTTGCCGCCACCGCCGACATCATCCATGTCGATGTCATGGACGGCCATTTTGTACCCAACATCACCATCGGCCCACCGGTGGTCGCGGCTTTGCGCCAAAGCACTCAACTGCCGCTCGATGTTCACTTGATGATCGAAAATCCGATCGACTGGATTGTGCCCTTCGCCAAAAGCGGCGCCGATTCGTTGGTTATCCACGCCGAAGCCTGCCCGCACCTGATCCGCGGTCTGCAGATGATCCGTGAGAGCGGCTGCTCCGCCGGCGTCGCCATCAACCCCGGCACGCCGCTGGCGGCCGTCGAAGAGGCGCTGCCCTATGCTGACATGGTCCTGCTGATGACCGTCAACCCCGGCTTTGGCGGCCAGCAGTACATTTCCTCCATGACCGACAAGATCCGCCGTCTGCGCTGCCTGCTCGACCAGCTGGCTCGTCCGATTCATCTGCAAATCGACGGTGGTGTCAACACCCTTAACATTCGCGAACTTTATCACGCCGGCGCCGACATGATCGTGGTCGGCAACGCCGCTTTTGGCCAGGCCGACCCAGCGGCAGCCCTCCAGGAACTCCGCGCGTGCGCTGTGTAATCGTTCTTTCCGGCGACATCCTCGATGACATCGCCGCCCGGCACTGGCTGACCGCCGCTGACCGCATCATCTGCGCCGACGGCGGCGCCCGCCATTTGCGTCGCTTGAACATTCGTCCCGACCTGCTGATCGGTGACATGGATTCGATCAGTCCAGAAGATCGATTATGGCTGGACAACCAAAAGGTTGAAGCCCACGAATTCCCAGCCGTCAAAGATCAAACCGATGCCGAACTGGCCATCCGCATGGCCATGACTGAATTGCCCGCGCCGCGCGAACAGCATGAATTGGTTCTTTTGGCCGCCCTCGGCAACCGACCTGACCATGTTCTCGCCAATCAGATGCTGGCCGCCAGTTTGGCCCGTGAGGGCTGGCGACTGATCCTGACCGACGGCGTCACGACGATTTATACATTGATCGGCGGTCAGACGCTGCACCTCGACCTGCCAACCGAAAAGGCAAGCAAACTGTCTCTTTCGGCCATCCCAGTCAACGGACCGGTCCGTGGCCTGACCTATCAGGGACTGGCCTATCCGCTCGATCAGGCCACCCTCGAATTCGGCAGCACCCGCGGGGTGAGCAACATAATTTGTCAAAACCAGGTAAAAGTCCGGCTGGAAAGTGGAACGATGCTGGTGGTTTTGACAACGAACAAGTAAAAAGTTGGCAAAGCCAACTTTTTAACGAACAGGTAACAGGTAACAACGAACAGTGTCGGATGTGTAATCCTTTTAAATTGATTGCTTTTGTGGCAAAAAAGGACCTGCTGCTTCTTCAGAAGCGCAGGTCCAATTGATTTCAGGATTCTCATTCCGCCGTTGTTCGTTGTTCGTTGTTCGTTGTTCGCTTTTAGCTTTTCGCTGTTACCTGTTACCTGTTAGCTGAAAAACCAGCCCTGCTGGTTTTTCAGCTCATCAGCCCAAACTCGCGCCCGATGGTCTTGAAGGCTTCGGCAGAGCCCAGGATCGTCTTCTGACTGTTGGCAAAACAGAGGCGGAAGTAGCCGGGAAAGCCAAAGCCAGTGCCGGGAACCAGGGTGACGTTATGTTTGGCGCAGGCGCGGGCGAATTCGACGTCATCGGGGATGGGCGACTTGGGAAAGAGGTAGATACCGCCGGCGGGCGTCTTGACTTCAAAACCAGCCTCGCGCAACACGCCGAGCAGCAGGTCACGGCGCTCTTCGTATTTGCTGATGTCGACGCGGGCATTGATGGCCTTTTCGACGACATGCTGGAAGAAGGCCGGCGCGTTGACGTAGCCCAGCGTGCGGTTGCAGTAGGGTATGGCATCAATCAGCTGGTCGTAGTCGTCGCAGCGTGGGCTGACGGCCACATAGCCGATGCGGTCGCCGGCCAGCGAAAGCGACTTGCTCCAACTGGTGCAGAGCAGGACGTTTTTCATGCAGGCCATGGTATCCGGGACGGTCTGGCCGTCAAAAACCAATTCGTTGTAGGGCTCGTCGGACAGGACATAGATGGCCTGCGGGGCTTCCTGCAGCACGGCGTCCAGCGCCACCAGCGTTTCGGGCGAGTAGATGACGCCGGACGGATTATTGGGTGAATTAATGATGATGGCCTTGGTTTTGGGCGTGATGGCCTGGCGGATGGCGTCGAAATCGGGCAGCAGGGTTTCGCGGTCGCTCTGGACGACCACGGGGATGCCGCCGTGATTGCCGGTGTAGGAGGTATATTCAAAAAAGAAGGGAGCCAGAATGATGACCTCGTCGCCGGGATCAACCAGCGATTTGAGCGCCACGTTGAGGGCGCCGCCGGCACCAACGGTCATGCAGACCGAGGCAAAGCAGATATCCATGCCCGAACGTTTGCTGAGCAGGTTGGCCACAGCCGTGCGGGTTGAGGTGTAGCCAGCGTTGCTCATATAACCGTGCTGACCGGGGGTTTTATCGACGGACAGCTCCCGAATGGCAGCCTGAACTTCTTCGGGCGGCTCGAGATCAGGGTTGCCGAGACTAAAGTCAAACACTTTATCGGCTCCATAAATGGCTTTCAACCTATTGCCTTCTTCAAACATCTTGCGAATCCAGGAACCTTTTTGCATTCTGTCAGCTACTGATCTGGAAATCATGGTGTTGTCCTCCTTTTTTGAAGCATCATTTTTTGAATTTGGGTTTAAACAAAAATAGCACAAAAATGCTTGACATACAAGCGCTTTGCAGATAGAATAGCTCCTGTCAGTAAGCAGAAGGTTCCGCTTCTCACCTCAAGCTTTGCGAAGAGGTTCATAGCAAAAAACACAGAACGAATTGTTTTGTCGTTGACAGCTTGAGCGGATGCCTGGGGGCATTGGCTCAATTTTTATTGAGGGGGTGTATTGGTATCGGCAAGCAAAACAACGGTCTTGCGATCAACGAAGAGATCAGATTTCAGAAGGTGCGCTTGATTGAAAGTGACGGCAGCATGATCGGCATCGTAACGACAGCCGAGGCGAGGAAGAGGGCGGAAGACCAGGACATGGATCTGGTGCTGATTTCGCCGCAGCCGGACAATCCGGTTTGCAAGATCATGAATTACGGAAAATACATGTTCGAGCTCGCCAAAAAAGAACGTGAAGCCAAGAAAAATCAAAAAGTGACAGAAGTCAAGGAGGTCGGCCTCAAGCTGACCACCGAAGAGCACGATCTTGAATACAAGACCAAGAATGCCTGCCGATTCCTGCAGGAGGGCGACCGAGTCAAGGTTGTCATCAAATTCAGAGGCCGGGAAATGGCTTACACCAGCCGGGGATACGATGTCATGCGACACTTTGCCGATGTCTGCAAAGAAGTCGGTCAGGTCGATCGGGATCCCAAGGTGGAAGGTCGGAACATGGTCATGTTTCTGGCACCCCGCAAAAACTAGTTCAACCAGCCTACAATACAGGAGGAAGCGCATATGCCGAAGCAAAAAACCCACAGTGCATCAAAGAAAAGGTTCAAGGTTACCGGAACCGGTAAAGTGATGCGTTCACAGGCGTTCAAGAAACACATTCTGTCCAAGAAATCGACCAAACGCAAGCGTAATCTGCGGAAGTCGCTGGTTGCCGCGCCGTCGAACACCAAGAACATACTCCAGCTTATCCCTTACAAATAAGCCGGACGCCTGAAACTATTACGCATTATATCGGGAGGTTATCGATATGACCAGAGTCAAGAGAGCTGTCAGAACCAAAGCACGACACAAAAAGATCCTCAAGCAAGCGAAGGGCTATTTCGGCCACAAGAGCAAGCTTTTCAAGGTTGCCAATCAGGCGGTCATGAAATCACTCAGCTACGCCTATCGCGATCGCCGCAACAAAAAGCGCGAATTCCGCAAACTGTGGATCACGCGCATCAACGCGGCGGCCCGCATTAACGGCCTCTCCTACAGCCGCTTTATGAACGGTTTGTCCCGCGCCCAGATCGCCCTCGACCGCAAGGTCCTGGCGGATATCGCCGTGATGGATCCGGCAGGTTTCGCCGAGCTTTGCGCCAAGGCCAAAGCTGCCCTTTAATTTGACAACAACGCGATCAAAAGCATCAACCGATGTGACATTTTCTGCAAGGACGGGTAGACGCCCGTCCTTGTAGCATTGACAGAGGAATATGATGAAACGAATCGAGAGCCGCAGCAACATCACCTACAAGTCAATCGCCGCGCTCCGCCAAACCCGGAACAGCCGAGAGACCGGCCTGGTATTCCTCGAGGGAACCCGGTTGTGTTCTGACGCGCTGCAAGCGGGTGCTGTGGTCGAAACCGCGCTGCTCTCGGATGCTGGTCTCAAGCAGCCTTCCTGTCAGGCGGTCCTGGCCATGTTGCCGGGCTCGGTCGAACCATTGCTGCTGCCTGACAAGCTGTTCGACAGCCTTTGCGCAACCGAGCAGCCGCAGGGTATCGCCCTGGTCTGCCGTTCGCCGCTGCTCGACCGGCCATCAGGTCCGCCGCCCCCCGATGCGCTCGTTCTGATCGCGGAAAACATCCAGGATCCCGGCAACTTGGGCAGCATGATCCGAACCGCCGCTGCCTTTGCCTTCAATGCGGTCATTGTCATCGACGGCACGGTCTATCCCTTCAACGAGAAAGTACTGCGCGCCGCCATGGGATCGTGCTTTCATATTCCCTTGCTGGCCATGCCCGATGTCGGCGCGGTCGCCGCATGGCTGGCCACGGCCGGCAGCCAGGCGGTCATCATTGCCGCGGATATCAAGGGTCAGAATAATTTACCGACACCGCTGCCCTTGCCGGCGGCCTTGATTGTCGGCAATGAAGCCAACGGCCTTTCAATTGCCGCCCAAAAACTTGCCAATCTTCGCATCAGCATCCCGATGCCTGGCCGTGCAGAATCGCTTAATGCCGCGGCTGCCGCTGCCATCCTTTGCTGTGATCTGATGCGGTCGCGTGGGAATTAAAAAAGGATCAAAAACACGAGGTGAACAAACATGCAAATAATCATCATCGGCTGCGGCAAAGTGGGTTCCATGCTGGCTGGCAATCTGATCAATCAGGGCCATGACGTGGTCATTATTGAAAGTGACATCCGAGCGATCCAGAATGCCGACGAACTCGACTGCATCAAAATAACTGGCGTACCGATCGACCGCGATGTGCTCAAGCAGGCCGGCATTGAGACGGCCGATGTGCTGTGCGCTGTCACCCAAAACGACAACATCAATGTCATGGTGGCAGAAATTGCCAAGGAAATATTTAATGTCCCGCAGATCATCGCTCGTATTTTTAATCCAGTCAGCCGCGAGGTTTTTGACGCTTTCAAAATCAACACGATCTGCCAGACCGAACTGACGGTACAGGCCATCCAACGTAAAATATCGTGCGAATGTCAGGAGCTCAACCAGCAGGTCTACAACACCAGCGTACTCTACACCAGCGTGCCGATCGAGAAGCATCTGATCGGCGAGTACATCTCCAACCTGTCGACCGATACCGGCAAGATGATTTTTGGTCTGCTTCGTGACGGCAAACTCAATCTGGCCATGCCCGGACTGCGTATCCAGGCTGGCGACGAGCTGGTTCTGGCCGGCATTCAGAACTGAGGAGGAAGAATTATGAAAATCATCATTGTTGGTGGCGGCAAACTGGCCTACTATCTGATCAAAACGCTGCTCCCATTGCGTCATGACATCTCGGTCATCGAGTTGCAAAAGGAAACCTGTGTGCGGCTGGCAACCGATTTTGACACAGTCAACGTTTTTAACGGCGATGGTACCAGCATCGTTACGCTGGAGGAAGTCGACTGCAAAAATGCCGATTTTTACGTCGCGGTGACCGGCAAAGACGAAAACAACCTTGTTGGCTGTCAGATCGCCAAAAAGCGGTTTCAAGTCAAAACGACCGTCGCACGGGTCAACAACCCCAAAAATATTGAAATGTTCAATCTGCTGGGCGTCGATCGCGTTTATTCCGGTACGCAGATTCTGGCCGACATTATCGAGCAGGAAATTGAACACATCGGTCTGCGCGTGGTGTTTGCCATTGAAAAGACCACCAAGTCGATTGTCGAGTTCAAGCTGTCAGCCCATTCGGGCGCCAATGGCAAAACACTGCTGGATTATACCTTCCCGGAGTCGAGCAATGTGGTCATGATCACTCGCCCCAATGGGCAGGTTGAAATGCCGCGCGGCGACCTGGTCATGAGCGCCGGCGACGTGGTGCTGATGGCCTGCGATCGCAGCGAATACGACGCTATTTGGCGTCAATTGGTCCGCTGACGCGGCAGCAGGGGAGTGACAGCATGATTGTTATCAAGAAAAAAAGCCCCAACCCCTATTCGCGCTGGCTCAATGCCAAACCGGGGCGCGTCATTTCGGTTTCCTTTCTGCTGGTGATTACCATTGGCGCCTTGCTGCTGACCTTGCCAATCGCTTCGGCGAGCGGCCAGTCGGTCGGTTTTCTCAAAGCGCTGTTTACTGCAACCTCAGCCACTTGCGTGACCGGCCTGGTCGTCGTCGGTACTAACGTCGACTGGACGGTCTTCGGCAAAGTGGTTATTATCGCGCTGATCCAAATCGGTGGCCTTGGCCTGGTGACCATCACGAGCTTTTTCTACAGCTTTATGCGCCGCAAGACCAGTCTGCGGACGCTGGTCGTCGCCCAGGAGTCGACGGCCAGTTTCGGCTTTGCGGATGTCTTGAAGCTGGTGCGTAAAATCATGATCATTACCTTCACGACCGAGTTCATCGGCGGTGTCATCCTGTCCTGGCGATTCATCCCCGAACACGGCTTCTGGTCCGGCCTTGGTATGGGCTTTTTCCAGTCGGTCTCAGCCTTCTGCAATGCCGGCTTTGCCCTGACCGGCTCTAATCAGGAGGATGCCTACATCAACCTGATGGGTTACAACGGCGATCCGATCGTCCTGATGACCACCGGCTTGCTGGTTGTTTTCGGCGGCTTGGGCTTTGTGGTCTGGTCGGATCTGCTGGGCTTCCGCAAAGCCAAAAAACTGAACTTTCACAGCAAGGTTGTTTTGGTGATGACCGGTTCGCTGCTGCTGATCGGCGCGCTGTTCTTTCTCGGCGCCGAATACTTCAATACAGCCAACACGTATTCGATGGGCTCACTGCCGGAGTGGCAGCGGCCATTTGCCGCGCTGTTCCAGTCGATCACCCCGCGTACCGCCGGCTTTAATTCGATCGATCAAGCGACCATGACCGACGGCTCCAAGTTTATGTCAATCATTCTGATGTTTATCGGCGCGGCTCCCGGTTCGACCGGCGGCGGCATCAAGGTATCCACCTTTGCCGTCATCCTGGCGACCATCGTCTCGGACATCCGCGGCCGCAACGACATCGTGCTGCTCAAGCACCGCCTGCCGCGCGAAACCTTCACACGTGCCTTTGCCATCTTCGGCATGGCGCTGGCGCTGGTCATGACCGCGACCATGCTGCTGACCTTCATTGAACACGGACAATTCAGATTTATCGATTTGCTGTTCGAGGCAACCTCGGCTTTCGGCACGGTCGGCATCTCCTCGGCCAATACCCAGACCCTGCAGGCGCTCAGTTGGATGGTTCTGATCCCGGTCATGTATCTGGGCCGCATCGGCCCGGCGTCCTTTGCCATCAGCCTGGCGATGAAGAAAAACGACAAACACGAATTGGTTCATCCTGAAGGCAAAACGTTGGTTGGTTAAATTGCTTGGTGAGGTCAAATATGCAAGGCTGATCCGTCCGTCTTGCATAAACGTTGGCATATGATCGTCATATAGCTCAAAAAATGCATAATTAGGGTCACATACTTGAAAAATGTGGTTGACAGATAGCCACGTTATGCATGATAATGGAATCAAATATTGTATACAATCATTGATTAAAGGAGGGGTTTCGCTTGGGAATGACCCTATCGCAAAAAATTATCCGTGAACATTTGCTCAGTGGCGAAATGATCGCCGGGCAGGAAATCGCCATTCGCATCGATCAGACCCTGACCCAGGATTCCACTGGGACCATGGCCTATCTGCAGTTTGAGGCCATCGGACTGCCGCGGGTCAAAACCGAATTGTCGGTTGCCTACATTGATCACAATACCTTGCAGACGGGCTTTGAAAACGCCGATGATCACCAGTATATCCAAACGGTGGCCAATAAATACGGCATTCGCTTTTCCAAACCCGGCAACGGCGTCTGTCATCAAGTGCATATTGAGCGTTACGGTGAGCCGGGCAAGACCCTGCTGGGTTCGGACAGTCATACCCCAACCTGCGGCGGTATCGGCATGCTGGCCATCGGCGCCGGCGGCCTCGATGTCGCCGTAGCCATGGGCGGTGGCCCTTACTATCTGACCATGCCCAAAATAGTTCGGATTGAACTGACCGGCCAGCTCAAACCCTGGGTCAGTGCCAAGGACATTATTCTCGAAATTTTGCGCATCCTCACGGTCAAAGGCGGCGTCGGCAAGATTGTCGAATACAGCGGGGACGGCCTGCTTGCCCTGTCCGTACCGGAGCGAGCGACAATCACCAACATGGGTGCCGAACTGGGCGCCACGACCTCGATTTTCCCCAGCGATGACGTGACGCGCGCCTTTCTGGCCGCGCAGGATCGTGAAGCGGTCTATCGGCCGCTGACTGCTGATAGCGACGCGGTTTACGACGAGACCTATGCCATTGACCTGGGCGCGTTGACGCCCCTGGCCGCCAAACCGCACAGCCCGGACAGTGTCGCCACCATCGCCGAAATCGGACCGATCAAGATCGATCAGGTGGCCATCGGCAGTTGCACCAATTCCTCTTTGCAGGACATGCTCAAGGTGGCCGCCATCCTCAAGGGCAAAACCGTCCACCCCAGTGTTTCGCTGGTCATCGCCCCCGGTTCGCGTCAGGTGCTTAACATGCTGGCCGACTGCGGCGCGCTGTCCGACATGATCGCTGCCGGCGCGCGTATTCTGGAGTCGGCCTGCGGACCCTGCATCGGTATGGGCCAGTCGCCGCGCACCGACGCCGTCTCGCTGCGCACCAACAATCGCAATTTCTTCGGCCGCTCCGGCACCGATTCGGCCAGCGTTTACCTGGTCAGTCCAGAAGTTGCCGCTGCCAGCGCCCTGTCCGGTGTCCTGACCGATCCACGCTTGCTGGGGCAGGCACCCGCCATCGTGATGCCCGAACACTTTCGGATCAACGACAACCTGGTTATTCTGCCGGCTGCGGATGGTTCAAATGTTGAGGTCGTCCGCGGCCCCAACATCAAGCCATTCCCGATCAATACGGCCGTTGCCGGCGACATCGGCGGCAAAGTGCTGATCAAGGTTGAGGACAACATCACAACCGATCATATTATGCCGTCCAACGCCAAACTGCTGCCCTATCGTTCCAACGTGCCCTATCTGGCCGACTATTGCCTGACCCCCTGCGACGCTGAGTTTCCGACTCGCGCCAAGACGCTGGGCGGCGGTTTTATCATCGCCGGCACCAATTACGGTCAGGGCTCCAGCCGCGAACACGCCGCGCTGGCCCCGCTGCAGCTGGGGATCAAAGCCGTCCTGGCCAAATCCTTTGCCCGCATTCACATGGCCAATTTGATCAACAACGGCATCCTGCCGCTGACCTTCGCCAACGCGGCCGACTACGACAACATCTGCCTGTTCGACGATCTGGTCATCGAAAATGCAGCGGCACAAATCTCAGGTCTGATTGACGGCGGCAGCCTGACTGTAACCAATCGCACCCAAGCCACGCAGATTCGCTGCACACTAGCGCTCTCGAGTCGTCAGGCCCAGATTCTGCTGGCCGGTGGACTGCTCAACTTCACGCGAAAAGAGGGATGAGCATGATCAAGGCCGCCAGCCATGGATCCTTGCGCGCTGCGGTTTACTGCCGGCTGCGAGAAGACATCCTTAAAGGCCGTTACACCCGGGGGATGGCCTTGACCGAAGCCCAGCTGACCCTGGATCTCGGCGTCAGCAGGACGCCGGTGCGGGAAGCCATCAGTCAGCTCGAACTCGACGGCCTGGTCGTATCGACCCCCAACAAGAGCATCGTTGTGCAGGGCTTTGACGAAGCTGATATCATGGATCTCTACGAAGTTCGACAATATATGGAAACACTGGCGGCTGCTCGGGCTGCCACCGCGATGAGCGACGAACAAATATCAGCGCTCAAGGCCATTTATCAGCAACAGGTTTTCGCCACGCGCAAAAGCGCCGACGCTGAATTGCTGCAGGATCAGGACAACGCCTTCCACGAGCTGATTTTTCAAGGCAGCGGCAGCAAGATATTCTGCAACATTTTGTCTTCGATCAACATGTACACCCGACATGCCCGATCGATTTCGATGGCCTCGCCAGGCCGCAGCCTAAGAGTTTTGGATGAGCATGCAGCTATCCTGAACGCCATTTTCAATCACGACAGTCAGGCTGCAAGTCAGGCTATGCGCGAACACATCAACCTCGCCGCTGAAAATTACACCAAGGTGAGCACCCAAGGAGGAAAGACCGATGATTGACGAAAAAACCCGCAGCCAAATGATCAAAGAACTAGCCGCCAACTCGGCCGCCAAACCCAAAATCGACCCAATCCTTTACGAAAGATACAGTGTTAAACGCGGCCTGCGCAACGATGACGGCAGCGGTGTCCTGGTCGGTCTGACCGAGGTCGGCGACGTCGTGTCCTATATCGTTGATGAAGGGGACCGTGTGCCGGTCGAAGGCCGTCTTTTCTATCGCGGGATGGCCATTAGCGACATTGTCGATGGTTTTTATGAGGAGAAGCGTTACGGCTTTGAGGAAACATCCTACCTGCTGATTTTCGGCGAATTACCGACCGCTGAACAGCTCCAGCAGTTTTGTGATCTGCTGTCGAGTTTCCGCCAATTGCCGGCAAACTTTACCGAGGACATGATTCTCAAGGCACCCAGCCCCGATATCATGAACAAGCTGGCCCGTTCAGTGCTGGCCTTGTATTCCTACGACGACAACCCCGAGGACATTTCCATTGAAAATGTCCTGCGCCAGTGCATCCAGTTGATCGCTCAGTTTCCGACCCTGATCTCCTACGGCTACATGGCCAAACGCCATTATGTCGACAAACAGAGCCTGTTTTTGCACACCCCAAAACCGGAGTACAACACCGCGCAGAACATCCTGCACATGATTCGGCCCGACGGCCAGTTCACCGAGCTGGAAGCGCGTGTGCTCGACCTGGCGCTGGTGCTGCATGCCGAACATGGCGGCGGCAACAACTCGACCTTCGTCACCCATGCCGTCACTTCAACCGGCTCGGACACCTATTCGACCATCGCTGCGGCCATCGGCTCGCTCAAGGGACCCCAGCACGGCGGCGCCAGCGGCAAATCGTTTGACATGCTGCAGGATATGGCGGCCAACGTCAAAAACTGGCGCAACGAAATGGAAATTGCCGACTACCTGACCCTGATTCTGGACAAAAAGGCCTTTGACAAATCCGGCCTGATTTACGGCGTTGGCCACGCGGTCTATACCATTTCCGACCCGCGCACCAAGCTGCTGCGCGATTATGCTCGTGGCCTGGCTTACGAAGCCGGTCGGGAAGACGAATATGAACTGTACACGCTGGCCGAACGGTTGGCGCCCGAGGTCTTCCGCAATGTCAAGAAGAGCGACAAAATCGTCTGCGCCAACGTCGACTTTTATTCCGGCTTTGTTTACAGCATGCTGAACATTCCCGCCGAACTGTTCACGCCGATCTTTGCCGCCGCCCGCATCTCCGGCTGGTCCGCGCATCGACTCGAAGAACTGGTCAGTGGCGGACGCATCATCCGCCCGGCCTACAAATGTGTCCAGAAGCGGCGCCCGTTTATCAAGATTGAGGAACGTGAAAAGCCGTAAATGGCTTTTCAACGAATAGCTAAGAACGAAAAACGCACAACTCAAAGTCGGCAAAAGCCGACTTTGAACGAACAACGAACAACTAACAACGAAAAGGAAAAGACGGCTTCGGCCGTCTTTTCAACAAAAAACGAACAACGAAAAACGAACAGTTTCGGAGTATTAATCCTTGAAATTTATAAAAACCTGCGACAAATGCATGTCTGTTCAGAGGGATGACATTTTCCCTGACGAGTTATACCATGACATTATCGCTGATCAACGACACATTATCATTCGGCACTTGCAGGATACTTTTTGTCATGCTATAATGACCAGCGCACAAGGCCCTATGGTCAAGCGGTCAAGACGCTGCCCTCTCAAGGCGGAATCAGGAGTTCGATTCTCCTTAGGGTCACCAGCAAGAAGCAGTTCCTCGCGGAACCGCTTCTTATTCTTTTCAAGGATCAACATTCCTCAACTGTTCGTTGTTCGTTGTTAGTTGTTCGTTGGAAAGTCGGCTATGGCCGACTTTCCATTTTGGATGCGCTGGTTACATTAAAATTTATCGTGACCATGTTAAAATGGATTGCTATAATAGGAGTCGGACATATGTTTGCTTTTGGGCGAATAGCGTGTCAGACTTTTGAGAAAAAGGGGAACCAACATGCAGCCGTCAATTCGAATTCAGGGGGCCCGTGAGCACAACCTGAAAAATATAAGTCTCGAGATTCCGCGCGACAAGCTGGTCGTTCTGACGGGCCTGTCGGGCTCCGGTAAATCATCGCTGGCCTTCGACACCATCTACGCCGAGGGGCAGCGTCGCTATGTCGAATCGCTGTCGTCCTATGCCCGTCAGTTTTTGGGCCAGATGGAAAAGCCTGACGTTGACCACATCGAAGGCTTGTCGCCGGCGATCTCGATCGATCAGAGAACCACCAGCAAAAATCCACGTTCGACGGTCGGCACGGTCACCGAGATTTATGATTACCTGCGCCTGCTTTACGCACGCATTGGCACGCCGCATTGTCCGCAATGCGGCAAGGTCATCGAGCGGCAGTCGGTCGACCAGATGATCGACAACCTCGAGCGCTATCCAGAGGGTACCCGCCTCATCCTGATGGCGCCGGTTATTCGCGGCCGCAAAGGCGAATACGCCAAGCTTTTCGACGATTTCCGCAAGGCAGGCTATGCCCGGGTACGCGTCGATGGCCAGCAATATGAACTGGACGAAGAGATACCACTCGAAAAAAACCGCAAGCACACCATCGAGGTGGTGGTTGATCGGCTGGTCATGCGCCCTGGTCTGCGCTACCGCCTGACCGACTCGACGGAAGCGGCCCTGAAGCTGGCCGACGGCCTGATGCTGGCGCAGGCCCAGATCCCGACCGGCGACGATACCTTTCAGGACGAAGAGACGGTCTTTTCGCAGAATTTTGCCTGCCATGACTGCAACATCAGTCTCGAAGAAATTACGCCGCGCATGTTTTCTTTCAACAACCCCTTTGGCGCCTGCCCGGCATGCACCGGTCTGGGCAAGATGAGCCACATTGACCCCGAACTGGTGGTTTTTGACAAGAAGCTGTCGATGAACGACGGTGCCATCCGCGTTGGCGGCTGGAATTTTGCCGACCGCGGCAGTTGGGCCCGCGCCTTCATCGAAGCGCTGGCCAAACGCTTCAAATTCTCCCTCGACACACCGTTTGAGGAACTGAGAGAAGAGGTCCGGCAGGTCATTCTTTATGGCAATCATGGTGAGATCCTCAGCGTCGATACCACCAACAGCAAGTTTTCGCACGGCAGTTCCTACAACACCGACTGGATCGGTGTCGTGCCCAGCTTGGAAAAGCGCCATCGCGAAACCAGCACCGAAGACATGAAGGCCTATTACGAGCAGTTCATGTCGAGCACCCCCTGCGCCGTCTGCAACGGTGCCCGGCTCAAGCCGGAAAGCCTGGCGGTCCGCGTCGGCGGCCGCAACATCAACCAACTGACCGAAATGAACATTCGGCAGGCGCGTGACTTTCTCAACAGCCTGACTTTGACGCCGCGCCAGAGCAAGATCGCCGAGCAGATCCAAAAGGAACTCAATTCGCGGCTGGGCTTTCTGGTTGACGTCGGCCTCGACTACATGACCTTGTCCCGCGCTTCGGCCACCCTGTCCGGCGGCGAGGCCCAGCGCATCCGCCTGGCCACCCAGATTGGCTCAGGTCTGATGGGCGTCCTCTACATCCTCGACGAACCCAGCATCGGCCTGCACCAGCGTGACAACGCCCGTCTGCTGGGCACGCTGCGTCGCCTGCGCGACCTGGGCAACACGGTGCTGGTCGTCGAACATGACGAAGAAACCATGATGTCGGCCGACTACATCATCGACATGGGACCGGGCGCCGGCGAGCACGGCGGCTATGTCGTTGCCACCGGAACGGCAGCGGACATTATGGCCAATGAAAACTCGATCACCGGCCAGTACCTGAGCGGCAAACGTCAGATCGACATTCCCGCCTTTCGCCGCCCCGGCAACGGCCACTGGCTGACCGTGCGCGGGGCAACCGAAAACAACCTCAAGGACATCGACGTCAGCATCCCGCTCGGCGTCATGACCTGCATCACCGGCGTTTCCGGTTCAGGCAAGAGCTCACTGGTCAACGGCATCATCCTCAAAAAACTATCCAGCGAACTCAACGGTGCCCGTCGCTACCCCGGCTCCTGCCGCGCCATCGAAGGCCTACAGTATCTCGACAAGGTCATCGACATCGACCAGTCGCCGATCGGCCGTACGCCGCGTTCCAATCCGGCGACCTACACGGGGGTCTTCGACCTGATCCGCGACATCTTCACCAGCACCCAGGACGCCAGAGCCCGCGGCTACAAGCAAGGCCGTTTCAGTTTCAACGTTCGCGGCGGCCGCTGCGAGGCCTGCAGCGGTGACGGTGTCAACCGCATCGAGATGCATTTTCTGCCCGACGTCTACGTGACCTGCGACGTCTGCAAGGGCCGTCGCTACAACCGCGAAACCCTCGAAGTTCATTTCAAAGGCCGCAGCATCGCCGATGTTCTCGACATGACCGTGGAGGAAGCCCTGGCCTTTTTTGAGAGCATCCCGCGCATCGCCCGCAAACTGCAAACGCTAAACGATGTCGGACTCGGCTATATTCGTCTGGGTCAGCCCTCGACTCAGCTTTCGGGCGGCGAAGCCCAGCGGGTCAAGCTGGCGACCGAGCTGTCACGACGCGGGACGGGCCAGACATTCTATATTCTGGACGAACCCACGACCGGCCTGCACGTTGCTGATGTTCACAAGTTAGTTGACATTTTAAGTCGACTGACTGAAAATGGTAATACCGTCTTGGTTATCGAGCACAATCTCGATGTGATCAAGACCGCCGACTACATCATTGATCTCGGTCCCGAAGGTGGCGAAGCCGGGGGTTTCATTGTGGCAGTCGGCACCCCCGAACAGGTCGCCGCCCAATCATCGTCCTTCACCGGACAATACCTGCGCCGGATTCTTGACCGTGAACCCCAGCCTTTGTTGGCCGAGCGGGCCCATCTGTTGTCAGGTCAGCCGGTTTCAAATGAAGTGATATCAGCCGTTACGGCTGTGAAAAGGAAAAGGAAATCAGAACCACATGGCTAAATGTATTATGTGCAAAAAAAATGTCGCGGTCGTCTTTACGACACGCTTTGAAAGCGGTCAGCGCATCAGCGAGGGCCTTTGCCTCAAGTGCGCCTATCGGACTGGTCTTGGCGGGATGGACGAACTCTTTGCCAAAGCCGGTATTAATGACAGCAATATTGACGAACTGACCGATCGTATGAACAACGTCATGTCCCAAATGGATGGACAAAGTCCTGAGAGTATCTTCAAATCGCTGATCAGCGGCGGCCTCGACATTGACAGCCTGACCGATGGCGCCGGCGACAATGATGATGACACCAGCGACGGCGAGCCCAAAGAACGCAACGAATTGCTGCCAGCCTCGATTGGCGGCGAATCGGAAGATGCCGCTGAACCGCTGCGCCGTGAGAGCGATCGCAGCGGGGGCAACGGCGATCGCCCCAAAAGCGACAAGCGCCGCAAGTTCCTCGATCAGTTTGGCACCAACCTGACGTTAAAAGCCCGCGACGGCAAGGTTGATCGCATTGTTGGCCGCAAAAAGGAACTGGCTCGTGTGATCCAGATTCTCAACCGCCGCGCCAAAAATAACCCTGTCCTGCTGGGCGAACCCGGCGTCGGCAAGACCGCCATCGCGGAAGGTCTGGCGGTCAAGATCAGCGCGGGCGAAGTGCCGGCCAAGCTCTTGAATCAGGAAGTCTATCTGCTGGATATGACGGCCATGGTCGCCGGCACCCAATTCCGCGGCCAGTTTGAAAGCCGGATGAAAGGCGTCGTTGACGATGCCCGTCGCTGCGGCAACATCATTCTCGTCATCGACGAGTTACACAACATCATGGGCGCCGGTGACGCCGAGGGCGCGATGAATGCCGCCAATATTCTCAAGCCAGCGCTGGCCAAGGGCGAGATCCGGGTCATTGGCTCTACCACCCTGGACGAATACCGACGGTTTATCGAAAAGGATTCCGCGCTGGAGCGCCGTTTCCAGAAGGTCATCGTCGATGAACCATCGATCGCCGATTCCATTGAAGTGCTGAAGGGCATTCGCGACTATTACGAAGAGCATCATCATGTCACCTACTCTGACGAAGTGATCGAACTCGCCGTGCGCATGGCTGATCGCTACATCACGGACCGTTTTTTGCCCGACAAGGCCATTGACCTGCTGGACGAGGCCGGATCCAGCGCCAACCTGAACGATACCAATCTGATTCGTCTAGGTCAGTGCCGGGATACGCTGGAAGATGTCAAAAAAGAGCAGGACGATCTCGAGACCCGGATTGCCGGCAGTCCTGAAGACGTCAACCTCTATGAAAAACAAGCGGAACTCCGCTCGCGCTTGATGCGCGCCGAAAACGAGCTACAGCTCCTGGAAAAACAAAATCAGCCCAGCACCATCTCACCCGAGGACATCGCCCGCGTGGTCGAAATGTGGACCGGTATCCCAGTGCAGCGCCTCAATGAAACCGAGACCGAAAAACTGCTCCATCTCGAAGAACGCCTGCATCAGCGCCTGATTGGCCAGGAAGAGGCCGTTTCAGCGCTGGCTCGTGCCGTGCGCCGCAACCGCGCCGGCTTCGGCAAAAAGCACAAACCGGCGTCATTCATCTTCGTCGGCCCAACCGGTGTTGGCAAGACCGAACTGGTCAAGGCGGTCGCCGAGGCCATGTTCGAGAGCGAAGATGCCATGGTTCGCCTCGACATGTCGGAATTCATGGAACCCCACACCGTCAGCAAACTGATCGGCTCGCCACCCGGCTACGTCGGCTACGATGACGGCGGCCAACTGACCGAAAAAGTCCGTCGCAAACCCTACAGCGTCATTTTACTCGACGAAATTGAGAAAGCCCATGCTGATGTATTCAATATTCTCCTCCAGATCCTGGACGACGGTCGGCTGACCGACAGCCATGGTCGCCTGGTCAGCTTTGAAAATACCATTATCATCATGACTTCCAATGCCGGCACCACCCTCAAAGGCAACACCATCGGCTTTGGCTCCGATGGGTATATCGCCCTCGAAAGCCGTGTGCAGACCATTCTCAAGGAAATGTTCCGACCGGAATTCCTCAATCGCGTCGATGAAATTATCGTCTTCAAAGAGCTCAACCGCGAGGAAATCCGAAAAATCGTCGATCTTATGCTTAAGGAAGTCATCGAACAGCTCAAGGAAAAGGGCCTTGGCTTTGTGGTCACCGATGCCGTCAAAGATCTGCTGGCCGCCAAAGGCTACGATCCCAAGTACGGTGCCCGGCCGTTGCGCAAGACCATCCAGCGGCTGCTCGAAGACCCGCTGTCAGACTTGATCCTTTCGGGCAAAGTGCAGGATAAAACAGCCATCTCAGCCGACATTAAAGACGACAAGATCGACTTTGACTTTCTGTGATCATGAAAAAACTGCTCGAAGGACTGGTTAAATTCAGACAGGACGATTTTGAAAAGCACCGCGAATTATTCACGGTCCTGAAAAGCACGCAGAACCCGCACACGCTCTTTATCACCTGTTCCGACTCGCGCGTCGATCCCAACCTGATCACCGGCACCCTGCCCGGCGAACTCTTTCTGATCCGCAACATCGCCAACCTGGTGCCACCCTATCGCGAGACCCCGGAATTCGTCGCTACCACCTCGGCCATTGAGTACGCCGTGCTGGCGCTCAAGGTCGAGAACATCATCATCTGCGGCCATTCCAACTGCGGCGGCTGCGCCGCCTACCTTCAGTCCGCCGAAATCCTCGAACAGCTGCCGCACACCCGCAAGTGGATGGAACTGGCCCGGCCGGTCAAAGCCCGTGTTCTCGAAGCCATCCCGGCCGACGAACCCGAAGCGCGCGAGTGGATGATGGAACAGGCCAACGCCGTTGAACAGTTGAAGCACCTGATGACCTACCCCTACATACGTGAAAAAGTCGCGGCTGGCCAACTGGCGATCAGCAGTTGGCATTACATCATCGAAACCGGCGAGGTCTTTGTTTACCAACCCGAGACGGGGGAGTTTTTGTTGGCGAATAAGTAAAAATCGGCGCAAGCCGATTTTTACAGCGAACAACTAACAACGAACAGATAAAAGTCGGCAAGCCGACTTTTATAGCGAACAACTAACAGGTAACAGGTAACAACGAAGGAATGAAAATCCTTTTAACAATATTAATAATGAATAATAAATAAAGAGATTGCAAATCATTAAACGATTAATATAACATAAGTGTAATATCAAAAGTATTGACAGGACGAAACAGATGCGACAAACTTACCTGTTACCTGTTACCTGTTACCTGTTACCTGTTACCTGTTACCTGTTACCTGTTACCTGTTAACTGTTAACTGTTACCTGTTACCTGTTACCTGTTAACTGTTAACTGTTACCTGTTACCTGTTACCTGTTACCTGTTAACTGTTACCTGTTACCTGTTAACTTCTATAACTTCCATTAATTTTGACGTAATCGTAGGAAAAATCGCAGGTCCAGATGCGGTCGCTGGCGGTGCCTTCGCTCAGTTCGATACGGATCAGCACCTCGTTTTGCTGCAAAATCTGTTTGGCCAGAGCTTCGTCAAAGAGCAGGGCGCAGCCCTTTTCGCAGACCTTGAGATCGCCGAGGGAGATGTCGCAGTTAGCCGGGTCAAACTTAGCGCCGGAATAACCGGCGGCGGTGAGGATGCGCCCCCAGTTGGCGTCTTCGCCGAAGATGGCGGTTTTGACGAGCGGCGATTTGGCGACAGCCAGGACGATTTTGTAGGCGTCTTCAGCGCTGCGAACGCCGCTGGCGCGGACCTCGACCAGCTTGGTCGCGCCCTCGCCGTCACGGGCAATGGCGCGGGACAGTTCGGTGCTGACAATTTCGATGGCCTCGCCGAGCAGGCGGGCAGCCTCGGAGCCAGGCGTGATGGGCGCGTTGCCGGCGGCACCATTGGCCAGCACAACGACCATGTCACAGACACTGGTGTCGCCGTCGACCGAAACGCGATTGAAAGTCTTATTGACGGCTGCGGTTAGGGCCGTTGACAGCACGTCCGGGGCGGCGGCGCAGTCGGTGGTGATGATGCCGATCATGGTGGCCATGTTGGGGTGGATCATGCCCGAGCCCTTGGCCATACCGGCCACGGTGACGTCGTGGCCGTCGAGGGTAAAGCGTACGACGCATTCCTTGGGCACCAGGTCGGTGGTCATGATGGCGCGTTCGGCCAGATGCCCGGCCTCGTCGCTTTCGGCCAAGCTGGCATAAGCGGCATCGATGCCGTTGCGGACGGCGGTCATGTCCAGCCGTTTGCCGATGACGCCGGTAGAGCCGGTCAGCACCTGCTCGACCGGGCAGCCGATGCGTCCAGCAACGATAGCAGCCATGGCGCGGGCGTCATCCAGGCCGGGCTGACCGACGCAGGCGTTGGCGTTGCCGCTGTTGATGACAATGGCGCGGGCGATACCGCCTTGAATATGTTCACGGGTCAACTGCAAAGAGTGGCCCTTGACGACATTTTGGGTAAAAACGCCGGCCGCGCTGGCGGGGCGGTCGCTGGCGATGAGGGCGAGATCGGGCTGGCCGTTTTTCTTGAGGCCGCAGGCGACGCCGGCTGCCTGAAATCCTTGCGGGGCGGTAATGCCACCATCGATTATCTTCATGACAATTCACTCCATTTCCTGACAATAAATTAACATCAAAGGTTGTTCCTTGCAAGAGATTAAAAATGTATAATAAATCTCGAGACCAAAAAACTGCCCCTGTTCGATCGTGATGACAACCTAGAAATCAACGCAACGGAGGATTTGTTCAGATGTGGGTGAGAGCGTTATTAAAACAACAAGCCAAGAACAATCTGGTTGGCAAGTATTGGACAGCCTTTGCTGTCTCGCTGATTGCCATAGTCATTTTGTTCGCACAGTCGACCTTGGTGAATGTGATTAATTTGGTCGCAGTTTTTGCGGCCAGCCCGGTCAGTCTCAGAACCATGGACGAGGTCCTGGCTCATTTCAACAGCATTTATCTAATCAGCGGAATCGACTCGATAGTAACCTACATTATTTCGTTGATTGTCGTTGCTCTGACGGTCGAGATGGTCAATATCGGCGTCAACCGCTGGTATTCGCGCAACCGCGAAAACCTGTCCAAACCACAGGTCGGTCTGATTTTCAGTCTATTCAACCGCAATGACTATGGCAAAAGTGTCGTCAGCGTGCTCTGGATGTCGCTGTTCCTTTCACTGTGGTATTTGCCCTATCTAGTTCTGCAGCTTTTCACGCAATACAACAGCCAGCTGTCACTCTATTTGCAAAAACTGAAAACTGACGGCAGCACCTCGATTCCGGCTGAGCTAATACAGACGCAGATCCAGCAAACCTACGCCGTCTGGAGCATTGTTATGATCCTGCTTTCTCTGGGCGGATTGGCCTTGATGGTTTTTTACACGATCAAGACCGTCGCCTATAGCATGACCCCCTGGATCCTGGCTGACAATCCACAAATCGGCTATCGGCGTGCGCTGCGCCTATCGATCGACATGACACAGGGTGAGAAGGGCAAGATTTTTGTTCTCGACCTGTCTTTTATCGGCTGGGCTCTGCTGGCAATTCTGACCGTGGGGATCGGGTTACTCTTTCTCGCCCCCTATATCAGCGCAACCTATGCCGAGTTGTACGCAGTCCTGCGCCGAAATGCTGTCGACAAAGGCTTGTGCACGATGGATGAGCTGGGATTTGTTGCGGTCAAGGCGGCCGAATAGGATAATAACCGAAAAATCAGGTCCGTTAAATTAACATCAAAGACCGTTCCATGCAAGAGATTAAACCTGTATAATGAGGAGTATCAACAGGAGGAGGTTCTAGTCTTATGCAAATGTGGAGCAGTGCTCAACTCAAACAACGCGCCAAGTCCAATCTTCGCCGCAATTACTGGACGGCATTTGTCGTTTCCCTGATTGTCACATTTCTGGGTGGCGGGCTTTCGGGAGTGAATTCGTATTTTAATATGAGTATGAATTCTTTCAACAGCAGCGATAACATATCCAGCGCGATGCTGGAAGCCATGAGAATCATGGTGCCCTTGATGTTATTGTTCTCTTTGATCAGTTTATTTTATTCGATCTTTGTAGCCATCCCTGTCCAGGTCGGCGGCAGCCGCTGGTATCTTCGCAGCCGTGAATCGGCTGAAGCTCCGTCAATCGGTACGGTTTTCAGCACGTTTAAGAAAGGCGGTTACCTGAAGATTGTTGGCGGGATGCTTTGGGTGAATCTTTTTGTATTTCTCTGGATGCTGCCATTTATTTTCTTGACTTTGATCATGTCTGCACTACCTCCCGTAATGGCTGGCTTTATTTATAGTCCCAACAACCATTCATTCGGCACGATTATTGATGAAGCTCAAGCTGCTTTGATCGGATTTGGTATCCTCTTCGCGATCCTTTTTTTGGCGTATATTTTTGCCATCATTGTCTATATAGCCAAAGTGATGTCCTATATGCTGACACCGTGGATACTGGCCGACAATCCCAACATTGGCTTCCGGCGCGCGCTGCAGCTCTCCAAAAATCTGACCCGCGGTCACAAGGGCCACATTTTGGTGCTGGGTTTTTCCTTTACGGCCTGGGCGCTCCTGGCGATTCCAACCTGTGGCCTCAGTGCTCTTTTCCTTCAACCGTATATTCAGGCAACTTATACCGAACTGTACATCGTCCTGCGCCAAAATGGCGTGGATTCGGGCCTTTGCACGATGGAAGAATTTGGCTATATCAAAGCCAGTAAACCTGTATCGTTGCCGCCGGAAACCGCAGCAATCTAAGATGACCAAACAGGAGGAATTGTTGACATGTGGACCAGAAGTGAACTGAAAAATAATGCCAAGTCCAACCTGCGCATCAATTACTGGCCAGGTCTCGTCGTTTTCTTGATTTATATTGGTATTGCCACCGGCGCTGGGATCGTCTCATCCTGCATACCGTTTGCCGCCTTGATTGTGTTACCGATCATCATGGTTGGGGTTTATCAATGGTATTTGCGCAGCCGATCCCCATCGATCACCCCAGGCTACGAAACGGTTTTTGCCATGTTTAAAAACGGCAATTTTGGACCGACACTTGGAAGCATGCTTTGGTTCTTTCTCTTTATTTTTATATGGGGTTTGTTTTATTTCGTGCCGTTCATCATTACTTACGTCATGATATTCGCGGGCATTCTTGTAAGCATGCCCAAACAAGTGCACTTCGAGTCAGATTTCAATTCTGCGTTCTTCTCCACCGATCTTGCTAACGCTTTTTTCGTAGCGGCCATTATTTTTGCGATCCTTGCGCTGATTGGAATAATTCCGTTGGCGATCAAAGCGTACAGCTATCGGCTGACGCCATGGATTCTTGCGGACAACCCGCGAATTGGCGCCAAGCGCGCGCTGAAACTGTCAATTGAATTGACCCGAGGTCAAAAGTGGAAGATGTTTGTATTGGACCTTTCCTTTGTCGGCTGGGGCATTCTGGGTTTTTTATGCTGTTTTATCGGGATCCTGTTTTTAGCGCCCTACTATTTTGCCACACAAGCTGAACTATACGCTGCCCTCCGCCAAAATGGCGTTGATTCGGGCCTTTGCACGATGGAAGAACTGGGCTATATCAAAGCGAATTAAACCTATTACAAGGAGGAAAAAACAATGGGAATTATCAAAGCAGTTGTCAGCGCAATCGGTGGCGGATTTGCCGATCAATGGCTTGAGGTCATCGAAGCCGATGCCATGAGTGATTCGACGGTTTTTGCCAGAGGTGTGACCGTCCGCAAAGATGATCGACGCAGTTCCAACACCAAGGGCACAGCCGACACCATCTCCAACGGCTCGGTCATCCATGTTTATCCCAATCAGTTCATGATGCTGATCGACGGCGGCAAGGTTGTCGACTACACCGCCGAAGAAGGCTACTACACGGTCGATGATTCATCGATGCCGTCCTTGTTCAATGGACAGTTCGGTGACACCCTCAAAGAGTCCTTTAGCCGTATTAAGTATGGTGGTGTGACGCCCAAGGGTCAGAAGGCCTTCTTTGTCAATTTGCAGGAAATCAAGGGCATCAAATTCGGAACGCCCAATCCGATCAACTATTTCGACAATTTCTACAATGCCGAGTTGTTTTTACGCACCCACGGCACCTATTCGATCAAAATCACCGACCCGCTGCTCTTCTACCGCGAGGCCATCCCGCGCGACCTGGACCGCGTGGAGATCGACGATATCAACGAACAGTATCTGGCCGAATTCCTCGAAGCCCTGCAGGTGACCATGAACCAGATGTCGGTCGATGGCATCCGCATTTCGTATGTGGCGTCCAAAGGCACCGAGCTCAGCAAATACATGTCGGACACCCTTGACGAGACCTGGAAGAAGCTGCGCGGCTTTGAAGTGCAGGCCGTTGGTATTTCCAGCATTTCCTACGACGACGAATCCAAGGAACTGATCAACATCCGCAACAAAGGCGCCATGCTGGGCGATCCCAACATCCGCGAAGGCTACGTGCAGGGTTCGATCGCCGGCGGCATCGAAGCGGCTGGCTCCAATACGGCCGGTGCCGGCGCGACCTTCATGGGCATGGGCATCGGCATGCAGGCCGGCGGCAACTTCATGGGCCAGGCCTCGCAGACCAACCTCCAGCAAATGCAGCAGCAGCAAGCCCAGGGCGGTCAGGTCAAAGCGGTCGGCGCGACCATAGCGGCGGGTCAGTGGACCTGCTCTTGCGGCGCTGTCAGTTCAGCCAAGTTCTGCCCGGAATGCGGCAGCAAGAAACCGACCGCCTCGGTTTGCCCGAAATGCAATGCTGATTTGGGCGGCAAATCGCCCAAATTTTGCCCGGAATGCGGCGAAAAGCTCTGATCTGACGCCACCCGGTTACCGGGAATTCATCAAGATGAAGGAGTCAAATGATGGCAACTGCAACCTACAAGTGCCCCAACTGCGGCGGTGGCCTGAAATTCGAGCCGGATATCCAAAAATCCCGCTGCGAATTCTGCAACAGCACTTTCACCGACGCCCAACTGACCAAGTTGAGTACAGCCATCGATGAAAAAGCGAGAAAGGCCAACGCCAAACAGGGCGATCATCTGGTCGGCTACAATTGTGACAGCTGCGGCGCTGAGGTCGTTACCGAAGACACGACCTCAGCCACCTTCTGCTATTACTGCCACAACCCGGTGCTGCTGACCGAGCGCCTGAGCGGGGATTTCAAGCCGACCCGCATCATTCCGTTTTCCTATGACAAAGAAAAGGCGATCGAAACTTTTCTGAACTGGGCCAAAAAGTACAGATTTGTGCCCAAATCCTTTTACAGCGCTTCACAGCTTGAAAAAACCACCGGCGTTTACATCCCCTATTGGATGGCTGACGTCGAGGCCGATGTCGATTATGCCGGCAAGGGTATCAACCAACGGACCTGGCTGGTTGGGGACATTGAGTATACCGAATACAAGGAATTCACCATCGCCCGCCAAGGCAAAATCAACGTCAACAATGTGCACGAAGTCGCCATGAAAAAAATCGACAAGGGCCTGATCGATTCGATTTCACCCTATGATGAAGCCCAGGCCATCGATTTTTCCATGTCTTATCTGAGCGGCTTTCTGGCCGAAAAGTACGACATCCCCAAAGATGATGTCAAGCCGGATCTGGAACGCAAGGCCTGGGAATACGCGCGCATCATGGTGCAGCAATCAATCGGCAGCTACGATCGTGTCGAACTCGAGCGCGACCAGCTGTATCTGGAAACCAAAGCCTGGAACTATGCCCTGATGCCGGCCTGGATACTGACTTACATCTTCAAAGGCAAAACCTATGTCTACGCCGTCAATGGGCAGACCGGTAAGGCTCACGGCGAGCTACCGGTTGATACCGTCAAACTGAGCCTGACAGCCATTTTGGTGGGGCTGGGGCTATTGGGCTTGGCGATTTTGGGAGGTTTGATGATATGGTAAACAAGCAAATCAAACGCCTGCCGATTGTTTTGCTGGTGGTCATCCTCGTGGTGATGATGCTGGGCACCGTGGTGACGGCCGCCAAAGACCTTGTCGTTGACCAATCGGATGTCTTTAGTAGCAGCCAGGAAGAGCAGCTGACGCAAAGTCTCGCCGACCTGGGCACCGAATTCAACATGGATATTGTGATTGTCACGACCGACTATGCTGAAGGCAAGACCCCCATGGCTTACGCGGACGATTACTTCGATTACAATGACTACGGTGTGGGCGACAACCGCGACGGCATCCTGCTGCTGATGGATTTTGACAACCGTGATGTCTGGATTTCCACCCGCGGCAGCGGCATCCGGTATCTGACCGACGACCGCATCAACAGCATCCTCGACAATATCATGGCCAGCGGCATGACGACCGAAAACTATTATGGCGCCGCTCAAGCCTTTATAACCAGCACAAGTATGTTTTTGATCGAAGGCATTCCTTCTGACCAGCACAATGAGACCGAAGGCACAAATACCGTTGTGACGACAACAGGCGGCCACTACACAGAGATGGTGATCGATCTGGCCGACGTCTTCACAGCAGAGCAGGAAACCCTGCTCAAATCAGAGGCGACGCGGCTGGGCGGGCAATACAGCCTGGACCTGATCATCGTGACGACCAACTTCGCGGGTTATGATGGTGCCCAGATTTATGCGGAAACCTTTTACGCGGAAAATGGCTACAGCAGCGACGGGATCCTGCTGCTGATGGATTTTGACAACCATCAGACCTGGATCACCACCAGCGGTACGGGCAAGCGTTATCTCGACGACATTCGCTGGGCCAGCGTGACCTCCGACGTCCTCAATGGCGGGATGATTGCCGGCGATTATTTTGGCGCGGCCAACATTTTTCTGAGCAGTACCGATAAATATCTGATCGAGGGCATGGTAAACGATACACCCACTGAAGAAACGCCAGCCAATACGTTGTCGCCTGTAGAAGGCGTCATTTCGCTGCTGGGTTCCGGCGGCGTGGGGGCAGGCATCTTCGGCAGCGTCCGCAAACGCTACAAGGGTAAAAACACCAACCAGATTTTTGATTATCAAAGAAACAGTCTCGTCAATTTCGGTATCACCGCGGATAATCTGTTTAACACCTACACCACGTCGCGGCGAATTCCGCGCCCGACGAGCTCGTCAGGCGGGGGAACATTTGGCGGCGGCGGCGGATCATTCGGCGGCGGTTCGAGTTCAACGCACACATCCAGCAGCGGCGGCTCCCACGGTGGCGGCGGACGCGGGTTCTGAACCAGATTAATAGTTTTCGTCCTTGAGATGGGGTGATTTGATGGGTCATTTTGAACTCAAACCCGGCATGCTGCTGGGTGTGGCAACAGCCGCGACACAGATCGAAGGCGGCGACACGAACAACAACTGGTTTGACTGGTACAAGCAGGGCAAAATCTCGGACGGTTCCAGCCCGGCCCGCGCCAACGATCATTATCAACGTTGGCGTGAAGACCTCCAGTTGATGAAGGCTATGGGTTTGCAAATCTACCGCTTTGGCATCGAGTGGAGCCGCATTGAACCGCAGGATGGGGTTTTTGATGAAGCCGCTCTCCAGCATTACCGCGATGAACTGCTGATGCTCAAAGAACTCGACATCAAACCGCTGCTGACGCTGCATCATTTTTCCAACCCAATGTGGCTCGAAAAGGCCGGTGCCTTTGAAAACCCGGACTGCGTCGCCATTTTCCTGCGCTTTGTTGAGAAGGTGGTGCAGTCACTCGGCGATCTGGTCGACGAGTACATCACCATCAACGAACCCAACGTCTATGCGACCAGTTCCTACGCGTTTGGCCAATTTCCACCGGGCAAAAAATCCCTCGGCGCGGCGATGCGAGTTATGTCGCACATGGCGGTTTGCCATTGCCGGGCTTATGATCTGATCCATCGCCTGCGTCGGCAAATGGGGCTGTCCGGCACCAAGGTCGGCTACGCCAACCATGTCCGCGTCTTCGAGCCCAAAAACCCGCGCAACCCCTGGCACCGCCTTTGCGCGCGCTTGTTGGCGTCGGCTTTCCAGACCAACCTGGCGCGGGCGATGAACACCGGCCGCTTCAAGTGGCCTTTGCACACCGCCAGCCGCATCCGCCGGGACAAGTACTATGACTTTTTGGCGGTCAATTATTATTCGCGATCGACCATTTCGGGTCTGGCCGACGGGGTCAGGGAGAACGCGCCGGTTAACGATCTGGGCTGGGAAATCTATCCCGAAGGCATCGTGATCTGCGCCCGCGAGCTATACAATCGCTACCCGTCGCCAATTTACATCACCGAAAACGGCACCTGCGACAATACCGACGCCTTCCGCAGCCGCTACATCTTCGAACACCTCCAAGCATTATGCGAGAGCGATCTGCCGGTGGAGCGCTACTACCACTGGTGCTTCTGCGACAACTTCGAATGGCTGGAAGGCGAGTCAGCCCGCTTTGGCATTGTCCATGTCAACTACGACCAGCGCAAATGCGCACCGTCAAAGAAGAGCGGCCGATTTTTTGCCGCCAATCATCCGGGAACGCGGTGGAGCGAGGCGCTTTACGAGGAATACTGCAGACAGGAATATCCCATGAAATGAAAGGAACACGGCGGCGTCGGCGAACCGGCATTTACTGAAGCAATAAAACGGTTCTTCTAAACCGGCAGCCGTTATGGCATCTGCCGGATGGGCATTCCTCATCCAAATCCATTATAGGAGGAATGACCGCCGAATGCATGGTGGCAGGAACGCGTGGTTTATCAAATTTACCCGCGCAGCTTTGCGGATACCAATGGAGACGGCATCGGCGATATTCCCGGCATCATTGCCGGCTGGATTACTCAAGGAACTGGGCGTCGGCATCATCTGGCTCAGCCCGGTTTACTGCTCGCCCGACGCGGACAACGGCTACGACATCAGCGACTACCGCGGACATCGATCCCAAGTACGGCACGATGGCGGATATGGATCAGCTGATCGAGGAGGCGCAAAGCGCGCGATATCCGAATCGTGATGGATCTGGTGATCAACCACACCTCCGATGAGCACGAATGGTTTCAACAAAGCCGCGATAAAAACAGCCCCTACCGCGATTATTATATCTGGCGGCCGGAAGGCAAAAACGGCAAGCCCGCCCAACAACTGGACGAGCTTTTTCGGCGGAAGGATGCATGGGAATTTGACGATCCGAGCGGCGAATACTATCTGCATCTGTTTGCAAAAAAACAGCCGGATTTCAACTACCATAATCCCAGGGTACTGGAAGAGATCAAGGACATCATGCGTTTCTGGCTGGATAAGGGCATAGCCGGCTTCCGCTGCGATGTGATCAACATCATCTATAAAACCTCGCTTGCGGACGGCAAAAAAAGCTTGATCTGACCGGGCAGCGAGCATTATATCTCCCAACCGGGCGCACACGAAATCCTGCGGAATCTGCGGCGCGAGGTGCTCGCCGGAAACGATTGTTTTGCAGTGGGCGAGACGGTATTTGTCACGCCCCAGATGGGCAGGGATCTTTGCGAGGAGAGCCGCGGCGAGCTGGATATGATTTTTTCGTTTGAACATATGGAAACCGACCAGATTTTCGTCAAGTGGTTCAAACGGCGTTTTTCCGCAGGGCGTTTGGACGCGTGATCGCCGAAGTGGCAGAAGGCGCTGGACTGGAACGCCAATTACCTCGAAAACCACGACCAGCCGCGCAGCGTCTCGCGCTTCGGCGACGACGGGGAAGTATTGGGCGGAATCCGCCAAACTGCTGTGCACGATGCTGCTGCTTGCGCTGCGCGGCACTCCGTTTATCTATCAGGGGCAGGAAATCGGCATGACCAATTTCGACTTTACCTCGGCATGGAGCAGATTCAGGATGTGGAATCCCATAACATCTACCGGCTCGCAAAAAAATTGCGCATCCCCGCGCCGCTCCGCTGGCGCATGATCAAAAAAACCTCGCGGGACAACGCGCGCACGCCCATGCAGTGGGACGGAAGCGAACATGCGGGATTTACCTCGGGCACGCCCTGGCTTAAAATCAACAGCAATTATACCAAAATCAACATGGCGGCGCAAACGGATGATCCGGATTCGGTACGATGCTTTTATAAAAAAATGATCGCCCTGCGCGCGGGCAGCGATGTGCTGAAATACGGCGCATTCCGCCTGGTGAGCGCGTCGGGTCATTTGTTTTTATACGAACGCATACTGGACGGGAAAACCTGCCGCGTGCTGCTGAATTTCGGCAGGCGGCCGGAAAAAGCGCCCTGCAGCGGCCATGTTTTGATATCCAGTTACGGCAGAACCCAATATGACGGAAAACTGCTGCCCTGGGAGGCTGTCGTGATAGAAAAGGGGACAGAAAAATGATAGCGGAAGAAAACAGGCTGTTTCGCCTGACCACCGACAATACCAGCTATGTGGTTTCGCGTCACGGAATTCGGGCATCCTAGAGCATATCCATTACGGCGAACGATCTTGCAGGACCAGGACCCGGAGGGCCCTGCTTTTGAAGCATACCGCCATGATCGGAAGCAGCGTGGCATACGACCTTCCGACCCGATCTCTATTGTCTGGACACGCTCTATGCCTGGAATGGTCGGGCATCGGGAAAGGGCGACTACCGCCATTCTCCGGCCGAGATCAAAATGCCGGACGGCAGCTTTTCCTGCGATTTTGTCTACCGCTCGCACCGCATTTTCCGGGCGCGTTTCAAAAATGGACACGCTCTCCCGACTGCCTATGGCGAGGATTCGAGTGCCGAAACGCTTGAGATCACCATGGAGGATGCGTCCAACTGTGTTTTGCTGCTTTATTATACCGTCTTTCCGAAAAAACGGATGTGATCACGCGCCGGGCGGTGCTGAAAAACAACAACGAAAAGCCGCTGGTCATCCGCCGACTGATGAGCATGATGGTGGACATGCCGAACCGCGGTTTTCATCTGATAACATTCGATGGGGGATGCATCAAAGGGGGACACCGGCATGAGCGTGCGGTTGAATACGGCATTACTATCAACAGTTCCACCACGGGCGCCAGCAGCAACCGCCACAATCCCGGTTTCTTCTTGCCGAAGCAGGGACGACCGAGGAGCATGGGCAAGGTATACGGTTTTCAACCTGGTTTACAGCGGCAACCACTACGGAGCCGTCGAGCTGTCAGCAATCACGACAGCTGTCCGCGTACAGACCGGCATCAATCCGCACTGCTTTGAATGGACGCTGGATCAGGGCGGGCGCTTTGAGACGCCCGAAGCGGTGATGACGTTCAGCAGCGGCGGATTCAATGGGCTCAGCGCGCATTTTCACGATTTCGTTAACAACCATATTGTGCGGGGAGAATGGAAAGATAAGGAGCGCCCGGTGCTCATCAACAACTGGGAAGCCCATTTTTTTAAATTCAACGAGGGGCGGCTGATGCGCCTGGCGCGCCGCGCCCGCCGTTTGGGGATAGAACTTTTTGTGCTGGACGACGGCTGGTTCGGCAAGCCGCAACGATGATACAAAAGGCCTGGGGGACTATACGGTCAACCGTAAGAAGCTGCCCGGGGGCATGACGCGCTTTCGCGGATAAAATACGCAAAACGGGCATGGCGTTCGGCCTGTGGTTCGAGCCGGAGATGGTGAACGAGGACAGCGATTTTTTCCGTGCGCATCCCGAATATGCGGTCACAACGCCGCGAAAAGGACACCCTGCGCTTGGGACGCAACCAGCTTGTGCTGGATCTGTGCAATCCGGCTGTGCGGGATTATATCGTGGAAAACGTATCGTGCATACTCGACGACGCGGACGTGACCTATGTCAAATGGGATATGAACCGCCATATCAGCGATGCGTATTCTCGCCGCTGCTCGGCGAATCAGGGCGAGTTTTTCCATCGCTATATACTGGGGCTGTATGACAGTCCTGGCGCGCATTTTCGGACCGCGCCGCATATCCTGCTGGAGAGCTGCTCGTCCGGCGGCAACCGTTTCGACCTGGGGATGCTGTGCTATTCGCCGCAGATTTGGGCTTCCGACGATACCGACCCGGTCGAACGGCTCAAGATACAGGACGGACTCTGCTATCTGTACCCGCTGTCCGCGATGGGCGCGCATGTATCCGAAGCGCCGCACCAGCAGACGCTGCGCAGACACGCCCCTGCACGCGGTTCCAATGTCGCGTGCTTCGGCTGACCTTGGGTATGAGATGGACCTGAAATTCCTGTCCTTTGCCGAAAAGAAAGAAATCCGCAAGCAGGTGGTCTTCTACAAAGAACACCGTCGCACCCTGCAGTACGGGACTCTGTACCGTTTCAATCCAGGCAAGGCGAACAAGACAGACCTCCTTTGTGTGGCAAAAGACAGACGAAGAGCCGTTGCCGGACATTTCCAGACCGTCTCGACCGCCAGCGAGAGCAATGATATCCTCCCGCTTTGCGGACTTGACACCGATAGGAAATAGACCCTGCGGACATTCCCCGTCGGCCTTTCAGTCAAACGCTTCGGCGCGCTGATCAATTTTCTCCTGCCGGTGAAGCTTCATCCGGAAGGTTTTATTCTCCGGCTGGTCGAACCGCTTCTATCGCCTTCCCGACTGTGAGGAGCGTTACGAAGGAACCGGGGGCCTTTTCCATGCCGGAATCCGCCTGGACAACCAGTTCATGGGCAGCTGGTACAACAATCAGACGAGACTTATGGGTGATTTTGGCTCCCATCTGTATATCATCGAAGAAACATAGAAGGAAGGATGAAAATTATGAAAACCTTTACTCGAAACAAGTACGCGTTTGGTCTTGGAACCATTGGAAGGGATATGCTTTACACCATGATCAGCATGTTCCTGACCGTCTATCTCACCGAGGTGCTGAATCTGGATGACAGGATCATGTGGTGGATGACCGGTATCCTGCTTGTCGCAAGGATATTCGACGCTGTGATCGACCCGATCATGGGCATCCTTGTGGACAACACCAACTCGCAGATTCGGAAAGTACAAGCCATGGATCGCCATCGGAGCCATCGGTTCCGCCATCTTCACCATCCTTCTCTTCACGGACCTGGGCCTGACCGGTGCCGGGTATGTCTGCCTGTTCGCCATCTTCTATGTCATGTGGGATATCACCTTCACGGCAAACGACATCGCCTACTGGTCCATGATGCCATCGCTCACTACGGATCAAAAAGAACGGGAGAAGATGTGGGCGCATTGGCACGAATCTTTGCCAATGTCGGACTTGTTTGCCGTCGTGGGGGTATTGCCTGTTACTAACATGCTCGGCGATTTGACTGGTCCATTCAATGAATTAACCGGAAAAGCAAAGCCGAATTTTCTGCTGACCGCAATCATCATTGCCGTCATTATGGTCGGGGGGCAGCTGTTCACGTTAATTGGCGTCAAGGAACGGAAGGGTATGTTTGTCCAACAAGAAAAGACCACGTTAAAGGAAATGTTTCGGGCCCTGTTCAAAAACGACCAATTGCTGGTCCTGGCCATATCCATGACTTTGTTTATGATTGGCTATTCGATTACCACGTCATTTGGACCTTACTACTTCAAATACGCTTATGGCAATGCCGATATGTTTTCGATATTCGGCGGCGTGCTGATTCTTACGCAGATTGCTGCACTGCTTGTATTCCCGTGGTTCAGCAAGCGGTTTTCCAGAAAAAGGCTGTATGCCGCATCGACAATTTTAGTTGTTGCGGGTTACATTGTTTTCTTTTTTGCCCCCATGGACATGATGTTCATCAGTCTGGCTGGCGTTTTGATCTTTGTTGGCCAAGCCTTTATCCAATTGCTGATGCTGGTTTTTCTGGCTGACTCCATCGAGTACGGTCAATGGAAACTGGGCAAGCGCAATGAGAGCGTGACTTTTTCCATCCAGCCCTTCATCAATAAGATCGGCAGCGCCGCCGCCACCGGTGTTGTTGGCGTGACCTTGATTATGTCGGGTATCAATGATGCTCTCGAGGTCAACAATGTCACTCCCGAGGGCCTCTTGATCATGAAGGCCGCCATGCTCATCCTGCCCCTGATCTGTATCGCTCTAGGCTTCATCGTTTACAAGTTTATGTTCAAGATTGACAAGCCGTTTTATGACAAAATTGTCGCCGATCTCAAGGAACGGGGAGACATTAAAGAATAACCGCAAGACCCTAAAATACGCGATTTAACCAGCTTGTGTTTAATTTGAAAAACTCATTCAGTTTTGCGCGCTTTAAACGATATATAATAGAGTATAGATGTTTTCCCAAAATAGGCTAATTAGCGGGGTGTACGCATGATGAACAAGCTTTTTTCCAAGGCCGGCAATTGGCTCAATACCAAAAAACTTTCGATCAAAAAAGTTTTTTGTATTCTTCTGTGTGTGGCCTTTTTTGCCAACACCCTGATCTTGCCGCAAAACATATTTGCCGCAGACAGCGACTTTCTGATCGCCAAGTCGGTTGATCAGTCGGTGGTTTACCCAGGTGAAAACTTTACCTATACCATCCAGTATTCCAACCCTGACATCCTCAACAATGCCATCAACACTGTGATCACCGATGTGCTGCCAGCCAACGTCGTCTATGTCACGGCCGAAGGCTCATCGCATATCGCCAGTATTGAAAATATGGGAAGCCCCGGCAGCGAAACGGTCGTTTTCCACTTTATTGAAACCCTGCCAGCCGGCTCGACCGGCATTCTGCATATCACCTGTAAATTCCCCGAAGGAACTTCAATCGGCGGCGCAGCCAATCAGGCTGTGAATTCAGCCACGATCGTATCCGACAACAAACCCCTGATCACCAGCAACGAGGTCATCGTCACCCCTCTGACCGTGGCCCCCAACTGGTCGATTCAAAAAACCAAAATCATCCCGTCAACCGTACCGGCGCTCGATAACAGCGTGACCTACCAGATCAGCGTGACCGGCAACAGCACCCTTGGTGGTCTCAACATGAACAACGTCGTCATCACCGACACACTGCCGACCGACGCTGTTTATGTCAGCAGTTCGGGCGGCGGCGTTTATGACAGCGGCACCGGCACCGTAACCTTCCCGACGATCGCGACCCTGGCTGTGGGCCAATCGGTCAGCCGAACCATCACCTTGCTCTACCCCAGCCCGACTTTTACCGTCGCCAGTTCGGTCACCAATCAAGCCACGGCAACCGGCACGCCATTGGGCGAGACCGACCCGGTCACAATTACGACCGATATCACACACGGCTTCACCGAGCCGGTTTTTGCCATCGGCAATTTCAGCAAAACAGCCCGCCAGACCAATGACCGCTACTCAATCGGCCAGCAGGCTATTTTCTACATGAACGGCATCGCCAATACCGGCAATGTGCCGCTCGACCAGTTTGTCCTTGAGGATGCCATTCCCGGCATCATCGACCTCAACAGCGTCACCACGGGCAGCTACAATCAGGATGTCCATGTGGAGGTTTATTACAAGACCGATATTCAGACCGACTACGTGCTGTGGACCGAGCTGGACAATCCGGCCAATACCCAATTGACGGTGGCCGGGATCAGCCCGGCGCTGGCCGTCGGCGAGGTGATTACCCACGTCAAATGGATCATCACAGCCGCGGGCGGCATCCTGCCCGGTTTTTCGATCTTGAATTCAATCACCTTACGCGCCACGGTCATTACGCCGTCAGGTACCGACATCACCAACACCGCTGACCTGACCGCGATCCGCGGCGTCGAAACGCTGACCGATACATCGAGCAAACAAATCTTTGTCATTGACGCCATGCCCTGGCTGGCACCGGCCAAGTCGGTGCGCCTGAGCGGTGTTGGCAACTTCGCCGACCATGTCACCGTCAACATGCGGGACACGCTGGAATTCCGTCTGCGCATCCAAAACAATTACTTTGCCACGGGCAATCTGATCGACCCGATCGCCGTCGACGTGCTGCCTGCCGAATTGGAAAACATCACTTTTGACCGCTATGAAACGAGCGCGGGCATTGTCCTTGACGAGCCGGTGGCCAGTGTAGTGGACGGCAAGTGGGTCTTTGCCTTTACCGGCACCCTGCTGCCCGGACAATATGTGGATGTCTTTTACACCGCCAGGGTCAAGGACCAGACTTCGGTCGGACTGTACACCAACAAACTCTATCTGTCGACCAAGGAAAATGCCACAGAATACGAAAACGACCCCGGCTCCCTGATCGTTGATGCCACCGATTTGGACGGCGACAGCAGCACAACCGACAAGTTCGTCCAGGACAACGCGACCTTCTTTGTCAAATTCAGCGGTTCGCTCAATTCGCAAAAACTGATGCGCGGCTCGCTGGACAGCGACTGGACCCAATACCCCAATTTGGGTTCGACGCTGCCGGGCGGTGTCAGTGATTATCGCATCAATCTGACCAATGACGGCTCGAATGGCCCGATTTCCAACATCGTCATTGTCGACGAACTGCCGGATATTGGTGACTACAGTGTGCTGGGCAGCACCACCCGGCTGTCGTCGTGGCGGCCCTACCTGGTCAACACCATCACCTTCCGTTATTTCAACGCGCTTGGGGTTGAGGTGTCTTTTCCAGCCGAATCACAAATCCTCTGCTATTACAGCACGTCAGCCTCGGTCACGCACAACGAACTGTATGATCCGATCAATGGCTCGTCAGATGCCAGCTGGAGCCTGACGCCGCCGGATGATATCACCACGGTTCGCGCGCTGAAGTTTGAGATCAAAAATCTCGAGCTGGCCAAATCCGAGAAGATCACTGTGGAGTTTCCCATGCGCGCGCCGATTGATTCCCCCGTCGGCTCGACCGCATGGAACTCCTTTGCTTACGGCGCAACCTACGAAAGCTATGCCAACGATGTGTTGGTGGATGCCGCCTTCCTGCCGTCAGAACCGCTGAAGGTCGGTTATGTCGTGGCCAATCCGGCCGACTATTCGCATACCATCGGCGACCGCATTTGGGAGGACATGAACAAGAACGGCCTGCAGGATCTCGATGAACCAGGCATCAACGGGGTGCTGGTCAATCTGTATGACACCGATGACAATCTTGTCAGCTACACCCGCAGCGGCGACAACCAAGCTGGCGAGGCTGGATATTATCTGTTCCCCAATGTGCCAGCCGGCGACTATTACCTGGAGTTTGTCTATCCGACCTCCTATCAGGTGACCGATTATCACACCGGCGCGGATGCAACAATCGATTCCGATCTGGATGAAACGCTTGTCCTGCCTGCGACCGATCTTGGTGTCGCCAAAAATGCCATTAAGACTGACACTTTGACGCTCAGCGCTGATAATCTGACCCTTGACGCCGGGCTGTATCAATATGCCGAACTCGGCAATTTTGTCTGGAACGACCGCGATGCCGACGGCATCCAGGATGCCGGTGAACCGGGTTCTGCGGGGGTGCAGGTCCAACTGCTGGATGGCGATGACAACGTGCTGCAGACCACGACCACCGATGTCAACGGTTATTATCTGTTTTCCGATGTTGATCCGGGTAACTACAAGGTCAAAGTGACCAATCCCAGCGATCATTACGCCTTCAGTCCAGCCAATGCCGGCGGCGACGACACAGATGACAGTGACGGCATCGTGGCCGGTGACGGCCTTTCGGCGACAACTGGCGTCATCACGCTGGTTTCAGCACAGAGCGACTTGACAATTGACCAGGGCATATATCTGGGCCAAATCGGCGATTTCGTCTTTCATGATCTGAACGCCAACGGCATTCGCGAAGGCGGCGATCTGGGCATTGGCGGCGTCACCGTCAATTTGTACGCGTCAGACGGTACGACCTTGCTGCTGACTACCACGACCGACAGCAACGGATATTATCTGTTTGAAGATTTGATTCCGGCTGACTACGTCGTAGGCGTTGTTCTGCCTGGGACCTATAATCGTATAACCTTGCAGAACGCTGGAGCGGATGACACCCTAGACAGTGATTTTGATCGCTCGACCGGCAAAACCGCTGCCATTACCATCGATATCGGCGAACGCGATCTGACCATCGATGCTGGTCTGTACAAGTATGCCACCATCGGCAACTACGTCTGGAACGACCGCGACGCGGACGGCGTGCAAGACGGCGGCGAGCCGGCTATCGTCGGCGCGACGGTTGAGCTGCTGAACGCCGCCGACGACTCTCAGGCGGTCGACGACAACGGCACGCCGGTTGCCCCGACTGTGACCAACGCCAGCGGCAACTACAGCTTCGGCACCCTGACGCCGGGCAGTTACAAAGTCAAGTTCACTAACCCCGGCGGCGATTACGGCATCAGTCCGGCCAACGCCGGCGGCAACGACGCGACCGACAGCGACGGCATCGCGGCCGGCGACAGCCTGTCGACGATGACTGGATCCTACATGCTGACGTCCGGACAGAGCAATACAACAGTCGACCAGGGCTTCTACCTGGGTCGCATCGGCGATCTGGTTTTTCATGACCTCAACGCCAACGGCATCAAGGAAGCGGGCGATATCGGCATCATAGGCATCACCGTCAAGCTCTATGCCGCTGACGGCATCACGCTTTTACAGACCACCGCGACCAATGCCTCGGGTCTGTACTATTTCGAAGACATTTATGCTGGATCCTACATTGTCGAGTTCAGCAGTTTCGGCCTCTACAACCGGATCACCCTGCAAAACCAAGGCGATGACGCCGCTGACAGCGACGCTGACCGCACCACTGGCCGCTCGGGCCTGATTGCCATCGCCATCGGCGAGCGCAATCTGACCATTGACGCCGGTCTCTACAAGTACGCGACCATCGGCAACTTTGTTTGGAACGACCGCGACGCGGACGGCGTACAAGACGGCGGCGAACCGGCTATCGTGGGCGCGACGGTTGAACTGTTGAACGCCGCCGACGACTCCCAGGCGGTCGACGACAACGGCACGCCGGTCGCCCCGACCGTGACCAACGCCAGCGGCAACTACAGCTTCGGCACCCTGACGCCGGGTAGTTACAAAGTCAAGTTCACCAACCCCGGCGGCGATTACGGCATCAGCCCGGCCAACACCGGCGGCAACGACGCGACCGACAGCGACGGCATCGCGGCCGGCGACAGTCTGTCGACGACCACCGGTTCCTACACGCTGATCTCGGCTCAGACCAATACAACGGTCGACCAGGGCTTCTATCTGGGCCGCATCGGCGACCTGGTTTTCCATGATCTCAACGCCAACGGCATCAAGGAGGCCGGCGACGTCGGCATCACCGGCATCACGGTCAAGCTCTACGCCGCTGACGGCACGACACTTTTACAGACCACCGCGACCAATGCCTCGGGCCTGTACTATTTTGAAGACATTTACGCGGGTTCCTACATCGTCGAGTTCAGCAGTTTCGGCCTTTACAACCGAATCACCCTGCAAAACCAGGGGGCCGATGACGCCGCTGACAGCGACGCCGACCGTACGACCGGGCGCTCGGGCCTGATTGCCATTGCCATCGGCGAGCGCAATCTGACCGTCGACGCCGGCCTCTACAAATACGCCAGCATCGGCGACAAGACGTGGTTTGACCTCGATGCCGACGGCGTGCAGGATGGCGGCGAATCGGCCCTGCCGGGTGTTACAGTTCATCTGCTCAACAGCGACGGCAGCCCGGCCAGCGACGATAACGGCACGCTGGTTGCCCCGGCGGTGACCAACGCCAGCGGCATTTACGGCTTTGGCACCCTGACACCGGGTTCTTACAAATTGCAATTTGATCTGCCAACGATCGAATACCGCTACAGCCCAATCAATACAACCACGGCGCTGATCGACAGTGATGTCATTTTCGCCACCGGATTGACCGCAGCGACCACGCTGGTTTCGGCCGAAAGCGATATCAGCTGGGATGCCGGTTTCTACAAGGCGGTCATCGGTGACTTTGTCTTCGAAGACAAAGATGCCGACGGCATACAGGATGGCGGCGAACCCGGACTGCCCAATGTCTCGGTCGAATTGTGGCTGTCCGACGGCCTGGGCGGCTGGACCTACAGCCAGCAGACCACCACCGATGCCAACGGGCTTTATACCTTCACCCAGTTGGATTCGGGCATCTATCAGGTTCGTTTCATCAGCCCCGGTGTAACCTGGTATATCACGCCGGCCAATCAGGGCGCTAATGACGCCGTTGACAGCGACCAGAACGCCAGTGGCTATTCTGGGGACATCGACATGACAATCGGCGAATCCGACAAAACCATTGACGCCGGTTTCTATCGACTGGCATCGGTTGGTGATCGGGTCTGGAACGACCTCGATGCCGACGGTGTGCAGGACGGCGGCGAGGTCGGAATCCCCGGTATCACGGTCAATCTGGCCGGACCCAACGCGCTGAGCCTTCAGACCACCACCGATGCCAGCGGCAATTACAGCTTCACCGGACTTGTGCCGGGCATCTATACTGTGACGATTGATGAAAGCTCGCTGCCCTTTGCCGGCTATGAAACTTACGAGCTCGACGGCACCCTCAATCACTCAACCACCGTCACGTTGATTTCTAACGATGCCCGTACCGATGTCGATTTTGGCTATGCTTATCTGACCTCAATCGGTGACCTGATCTGGGAAGATTTCGATGCCGATGGCCGTCAGGATGGCGGTGAACCCGGTCTGTCTGGTGTGACCGTTCAACTGCTTAATGCTGCTGATGCCGTCCTGGATACCACGGTGACCGACAGCTACGGCACTTATCTGTTTGACCAGTTGGCAGTCGGTTCCTACAAAATTAAAGCAGTTATCCCGGCCAACTGGCTGGTGAGTCCGCAGAATATTGGTGCCGACGACGCCATTGACAGCGACGCAGCCGCCGGCGGCGCAACCGGGCTGTATTCTCTAACAAGCGGTGCTGACAACACAACCGCCGATGTTGGTCTTTATCTGCCGCCCTCGATCGGCGACACCGTCTGGCTGGATCAAAATGGCAACGGCATTCAGGACGAAGTTGACGAAGGGTTTGCCAATGTCACCGTCCAACTGCTGAACGGCGTCGGTACCTTGCTGGATACCACCATCACCGATGCCAATGGCCAATATCTGTTTGAAGGCCTGACCCCCGGCACCTACCAGATTCGCGTCCTGCTGCCGGACGGCTATGGCTTTACCGTGCAAAATGCCGCGTCAGCTACCGATTCGACCGACAGCGACGTCGTTCACACCACTGGGTATGGCGCGCAGACCACGCTGATTTCCAGCGAAAACGACCTCACCCATGATGCCGGTCTGGTCAAGCCGGAAATACAACTCGCCAAACAACTCTATGCCGGGACCTATGACGCGGGCCAGACGCCGCTTGACAGCCTCAGCATCATGCAGGGCCAGCCGGTGACCTATCTCTTCATCGTCACCAACACCGGCGATTCATACTTGACCGCTGCGGATATTGACGATGCCACCCTCGGCATCACCGACGCTGACATGACCCTCGCCACCGGCAATGAACCGCTGGCACCGGGCGAGAGCATGACCTTCTACTATGAAACAACGATGAACCGCGACCTGGTCAACACCGCCACGGTCAGCGCCAATCCTTGCGCCCCCGACGGCAGCGACCTGCCCGGCCTGACCAATCCCGAAGACACCGACAGCGCGAGCCGCTTTGCCCTGTCGTCGATCGGCGACTTTGTCTGGAACGACATCGATGGCGACGGCATTCAGGATGGCGGTGAACCGGCTTTCCCCGGCGTCAAAGTGGTCTTGACCAATGGGGAAGGCCCCGTGGCTGAAACCACCACCGACACTGACGGCCAATATTTGTTTGATGATCTCATCCCGGACACCTACACCGTGACGATCGACATCACGACGCTGCCAGCCAAGTATTACAACTCCTACGAACAGGACGGCACCTTGAACAACGCGGTTGACGTCGTTTTAGGTGATGGTGACATCCGGACCGACATCGACTTTGGCTACTACATTCTGGCATCGATTGGCGACCGGGTGTGGCACGATCAAAACGCCAACGGCCTTCAGGATGATGGTGAACCGGGGCTGTCAGGCATGACGCTCCAACTCCTGGATTCAGTGGACAACATTTTGGACGTAACATTAACCGACGAAAATGGCAACTACGTCTTTGCCGATTTGGCTGTGGGCAGTTATCGCGTCGCGCTGGTCGTACCAGCTGATTGGACGGTCAGCCCAGTTCTGGCGGGTGCTGATGACGCAGCTGACAGCGACATTGAAACAGGCCATCAAACCCGCCTGCTCAGCCTGGTTGGCGGCCAGGATCTGACCACCATCGATGCCGGCCTTTACCAGATGGCATCGATCGGCGACAAGATCTGGCTGGACATCAACCGCGACGGAACCCAACAGGTGGAGGAACTCGGCATTGCCGATGTCCAAATCAATCTGCTCAATTCGGTCGGTGATACGGTAGCCAATACCAGTTCCGACGCTGACGGCCTCTACAGCTTCACCGGCCTGACCCCCGCAAGCTACCGCATCGAGGTTGTCAAACCGGCCAAGATGGCCTTTGCCGCCATGAACCAGGCAGATGATACGTTGGACAGTGACGTTGACACCGCTGGCCGTTCATCGATGACGGTGCTGGCCTCCGGCGAGGTCAACAACACTGTCGACGCCGGCCTTTACAACGTCATTGTCTTCCCGGGCATCGTCATCAATGATGATGGGATTCCGGTCGGGGGCGCGGTGGTCATCATCGTTGATGAGGACGGCGAAAAAATCGGTGAAGTCATCTCCGATCCCGATGGTCATTTTGTCTTTGATGTACCCATCAATATCGTCATCACGATCATCATTACCAAACCAGGCTACGATGAGAAACGCACGGTGGTAAACATTGAAGACGAGGATTATGCGCTGGCCAATTACATCATCGAAGATCAGGTGCTGCCCGTCACGGGAGAACTTGGCGAGAATTGGCCGTTCAGCCTGCTGCTGCTCAGCTTGGCCACGCTGGCCTTCATCTTCAGAAGACGCCAGAAAAAGCTCTCAGACGTCCAGAGATGATTGAAAACCGCTGAAGGTCCAGACCTTGTTGTTGAGCGGTTCAACAGCTGAACCGCAAAAAGGGCATTGCCGATCCCCCAGCGAGGCCATCGGTGCACCGCAGTTGGGGCAATTAAAGGCAAGTGACTTGAGCTCCTGGGCATCCAGGAGCTCTTTTTCTTGAACATAAAGGGCTTCGACGGTCAATTTGAACTGGGTAATGCCATCGTGACCGGTAAGCAAATGACCCTCGTCGTCGACCCTTTGAAAAATGGCACCGATAGCCATCTCAAAGCCAATCCGGCAGGTACCCTGACTTTTTCGGTACTCCGACAAGACAATGCGATGAAGAGTTATGTCACGGTATTGATCATGCTGTTTGAGGCTGTCCTGACGGGCTAAAACCTGCGCGACCTGCGAACGGTAAAGATGGCCGGGCTCGCTCAACAAGCTCGTATCTCGCGCGTCCAGCGCCGTTAACGTCGAATAGGCCAGGCGCTCGGCGCGCTTTTTCAATTCTTCAAGGTTAAGCTCTGGGAAGTCTGCCTGAATTTGCGGCCCATAGATGGTGTCCATGCCGGAGAGCGATTTGGGTTCCTGCTGACGCCGTTCGAATTCACCCGATTCCATTTCTTGTTTTAAACCAGCTAACACGCTCAAAGGCACCGAGTCCCGGATTTGCAGCAGCAGGTTGCTGACGATGCGAACGATGGCCAGGACGACCGAAACGCCAACCACAATGACCGCGCCAATGATGATAATCTGAGCAAGCCCCATAGCAGTCCACGCTCCAACTTTGTTTGATAATGGCATTATAGCCTCTTTTGCGATGAAAAGGGATAGGCTTGATAATAAAAAACCTTACAACCGCTCTGGCTGTAAGGTTTTGTGGTGCGCCTTCAGGGACTCGAACCCGGGGCCCACTGATTAAGAGTCAGTTGCTCTACCAACTGAGCTAAAGGCGCGCGACGTTCTCTCGAACATTGCCATTATAATAACAACCCCCATTTCTGTCAACGGTTTTGGCTACAAAAAACTCCTGCCTTCAAGTGAAGACAGGAGTTTTCGTAATTGGTATTTGAGTCAAGATTATTCGGTCATTGTCTCATAGGTAGCTTCGCCGTTTTCATATTTGATGCTCGAAACTACATCAAAGCCATTCTTCATAAAATCAATCGTGGGGTTGTTCATTTCGTAGATGGTGTTGTAGCTGAATTCAACGCCATCAGCCTTGGAGCATGTGTAACTGATGAAGTTCTCGCCTTCGAAGAAGGTGAAATAGCCTTCGACCTTCGAGGCGCTGTAGGTGATAAATTGCGAGGTATAGGAATCGCTGCTGTTCTTACAGATTTCGACGACGGTGCGAGTCGGATCGCCAGATCCGTTATCATCGATGGTTTCGAATTTGAGTGAGCCCTTGGCTGTATTGTAATAGCCAAGGAACGTGGTGTGACTGCCAGCCGGATAGCCATCGGTAGCGTTTTCACTTGTGTAGGTGAAATCATAGCCAAATTCGATGGTATCACCGTTGGTCCGCTTGTAAGCATTGTCAACTGCGGTCAGGAACAATGAACCGCCCATCAACTCGACCGTGTCGAACATCGGTACAAAAGCGATGGTCATATCGGTGCCCATAATGCCGAGCCAAGCCATCATCATGTTCAAATCTGAACCGGTTTCTTCAGTCAGCGCATCATAAATCGGCTGTTTGGCCTTGATATACGTGTCAACAAAGGCGGTCAGTTCCTGACCTTCGCCATAAGTCTCACTTGTCTCACCGTTGCCATCATTGGTATCAACTGGTGTGGTATCTTCGGTACTGTTATTGTCGTCGGTGTTACCTGTTGTGGCTTTCGGGACGTTGCCGCAACCGGCCAGCATGGAAAGCATCAGGGCAAGTACCAACAAGATCGAAATTCTTTTGAGTAGCCGCATAAGATTTCCCCCTAAATTATTATTACGAAAATGGTGTTCCAAAATATTATATGTCGCAAAAGACGAACAGTCAACGATTGCCATGATTTGGTTCTTTGACAATGTTCCGTTTTTTCGCAAACTCTTGACCATTTGTGGTAAAATTGTAATATGATTGCATGCGACCTCAATTCTAACAGAAATATTATTTGTACGTGACATTTCGCCTTTATGCGATCTTATCCCTTCATTTTAAGACGAACTCTTTGTATAATAATACAATGAAATACCGGGATCGCTCGGAAGTTGAAAGAGGCTGGCTACAGGCATGAAAAAACTCGGTGACATCTTAATCGAATCAGGCCTTCTGACGCAGGAACAATTGGACGAAGCCTTGTTCCAGCAACAGGCTTCCGGCCACAAACTAGGCGATACCATTGTCGAAATGGGCTTGCTGACGGATATCGAGCTCATGAAGGCGCTGGAGTATCAGTGCCGGATTCCCTATATTGATATGTCGAGCCTCCGGATTGATCCGACTGCGCCAGGCCTGATCAGCGAGGATACAGCCAAAAAGTACTGTGCCATCCCGGTCGGCTTCGAAGGCGGCCAATTGGTCGTCATTATGAATGACCCGCTGGACTTTATCATCATTGACGAAATCCGTTACCTCACCGGCAAAGACATTATGGCCAAGATGAGCACACGCAAGCAGATTCTGGCGGCCATCGACGCAAGTTACGGCAAGGAAAATGCGCAAAAGGCCGCTCAGGAACTGGAAAAAGAATTTGACGTCGATGAGATGGTCCGCATCACCGAACAAATTACCGACGAAGTGGCCAATGCACCGGTTGTCAAGCTGGTCAATTCGATCATCGAACATGCCATCAAAATCAGTGCCAGTGATATACATATCGAACCGACTGAAGGACAGATGCGCGTTCGCATGCGGCTTGATGGTGTTCTGCAGGAAGTCATGAACGCTCCCAAGAATGCCCACGCAGCAGTCATTACCCGCATCAAAATCATCGGCGGCATGGATATTGCCGAAAAGCGCATCCCGCAGGACGGACGCGTCGAGACCGTCATCGCCAACCGATCGGTTGACCTGCGACTTTCCATCCTGCCGACGGTCAATGGCGAAAAAGTGGTCGTCCGTATCCTCGGCCGCGGTGAAGTCGCCCTGACCCGCAACATGATGGGTCTGTCCGACGAGAACACGGTGCTGTTTGATCGTATCGTCAAAAGCCCGCACGGCATCATCCTGGTTTCAGGCCCGACCGGATCCGGCAAGACGACCACGCTGTATACGATTCTCAAAGATCTCAACCAACCGACGACCAATATCGTCACGGTCGAAGACCCCGTCGAATACCGGATGTCCGGTGTCAATCAGGTGCAGGTCAATGTTCGTGCCGGCATGACCTTTGCCAGCGGCTTGCGCTCGATTCTCCGCCAGGACCCCGACATCATTCTGATCGGTGAAATCCGTGACGGTGAAACGGCCGAAATCGCCATCCGCGCCTCGATCACCGGCCATCTGGTCCTCAGCACCATCCATACCAATGACTCCGCCTCGACCGTTACCCGCTTGATCGACATGGGCATTGACCCCTATCTGGTTTCTTCCTCGGTAGTTGGCATCATCTCGCAGCGCCTCGTCCGCAAAATCTGCCCGCGCTGCAAAGAGAGCTACAAGCCCTCCCATGCCGAGGCCATGCAGCTCAAAATGCGCGAACCGGCACCGCTTTATCGCGGCGTCGGCTGCCCGGACTGCAGTTTCAGCGGCTACAAAGGGCGTACCGCTATCCATGAGATTTTAGTCGTGACCAAGGAAATCAGAGAACTGGTCGATCGCCGAGCATCGGACGATCAAATCCGCGCCGTTTCGATTCGTCAGGGCACATCGACCTTGATGGACACCTGTATCAAACTGGTCATTGATGGCACAACCACCACCCAAGAAATGATGAAGGTTACCTATACAGTCGATTAGTCTAAAGAGGGAACGTGACTATGATGGAAACACCGGTTAATTTCAACATCGACTTGAGCACCAGTACGGATTCATTTGCCGATATCAGTGAATCCACATTAAATGAACTGCTGATCGAAGCATTGGAGAATAAAGCTTCCGACGTCCATTTTTCGGTGGCCCTGCCACCGATGATGCGCGTTCACGGCCAGCTGATACCGATGCGCAATTACACCTTAGGCCCGCAGCACACCGAAAAACTTTGCATGTCGATGCTCACAGAAAAGCAAATTGAAGAATATAAAACCAAAGGTGAAGTTGATTTTTCCTATGCCATCCCCAATGTCAGCCGTTTTCGTGTCAACATCTATCGCCAGCGCAAAAGCTTTGGCGCCGCCATCCGGATCATCATGACCACGATCCCGACAATTGCCAGCTTGAAGCTGCCCAAGATTCTTGAGGATCTGGCGATGAAGCCGCGCGGCCTGGTGCTGGTCACCGGGCCGACGGGCTCCGGTAAATCGACCACGCTGGCGGCCATGATCGATTACATCAATTCAACAAGAAGCTGCCACATCCTGACCTTGGAAGAACCCATCGAATACCTGCATAAACACCGCAAGTCAATGATCAACCAGCGTGAGGTGGGTGACGACAGCCAAACTTTTGCCAATGGCCTGCGCGCTGCCCTGCGTGAAGACCCCGATGTCATCCTCGTTGGTGAAATGCGCGACCTGGAGACCATCAGCACCGCCATATCAGCCGCTGAAACCGGCCATCTGGTGCTGTCCACGCTGCACACCACCAGCGCCGCCCAGACCATTGACCGTATCATTGACGTCTTTCCGCCTTATCAGCAGACCCAGATTCGCGTGCAACTGGCCAGTGTCATTCAGGGCATCATAGCCCAGCAGCTGCTGGTGACAGCCGACAACAAGGGCCGGGTCGCGGCACTTGAGGTGCTGCTCGGTACGGATGCTGTGCGCAATACCATTCGTGAAGGCAAGGTTCACCAGATCCAGAGCTACATCCAGACCGGCCTCAAAATCGGCATGATGTCGATGGATTATTCACTGGCACAATTGGTGCGTCAGGCCAGAATCAGCCATGAGACAGCTACACTCTATTGCCAGGATCCCGATACCCTGCAGCGCTATCTGATCAGCGACTCCGCCATGTTCTGAGCAGATCAGCGGATTCGATCATTCGTTTAGGAGGTACTTCATGCCGCAATATAGCTTTACTGCCGTCGATGTTGCCGGTAAACACATGAACGGCACGGTGGAAGCCGCCAATAGAAACCAGATGATCCTCAAGCTCAAAGAAAAGGGCATGTACATTCTTGAGGCTGAAGACAAAGCCGACACCGTTGTCCGAAATTTGGCCAGCACCTCCAAAAAGGTCAATCTCAAGCCGTTGGCCGTTTTTTGCCGCCAGTTTGCCACGCTGATTAATGCCGGTATCACGGCAATCAAAAGCCTGGACATTTTGTATCAGCAGACGATTGATAAAAACCTTAAGGGATGCATCGGCCGCGTCTATGAGGCCGTACAAAAAGGCGAGGCCATGTCGGACGCCTTCCGCAAACAGGGCAATGCCTTTCCGGAGCTCTACATCAACATGGTAATGACCGGCGAGAGCGGCGGCAATTTGGATCAGGTTCTGATTCGTATGGCGGATCATTATGAAAAAGAAAACAAAATGAAGAACAAAATCAAGGGCGCCATGATCTACCCGTTGGTTCTGGCCTGTCTGACGGTTGTTGTTGTTATTTTGATGCTCATGGTCGTTTTACCCAGTTTTATCGGCATCATCAACAGCGGGGGCAAGGAATTGCCCTTACCGACAGTCTTTTTATTGGGCCTGAGTAAATTCCTGACCGACTTCTGGTGGCTGGTCGGCGGCATTGTCATCCTGATGGTCATCGGCTGGCGCGGCTTTAAACGAAGTGAAAACGGTCGGCTGAAATGGGATACCTTAAAAATCAAACTGCCGATCGTCGGCAAATCACTGAAGATGATTTATGCCGCACGCTTTGCCCGCACGTTATCCACACTGCTGTCCAGCGGTATTCAGATGCTGCAGGCCATCGAAATCACCTCACGGGTCATTGGCAACCAATTGATGCACGACAAACTGATGGCGGTGACCGAGGACATTCGCAAGGGCTCCCAGCTGTCCATCGCCATCAAGAAAACCGATCAGTTCCCGGCCATGATCTACAACATGATCAGTGTCGGTGAGGAGTCTGGCCTTTTAGATGATATCCTTTTCAAAACAGCCGCATTTTTCGATGAGGAAAGTGATGCCGCCATTGGACGACTGGTTGGACTACTTGAGCCCCTCATGATTATCATAATGGCTGTCATTATCGGATTTATTGTTGTTTCGATCGCCCTGCCAATGTTTACAATGTTTGGCGCTGTCGGCGGCTAATTAGTTTAAGGAGGATCCCATTATGTCAATTGCCATTGATATTGGTACCCGCGCCATCCATTTGGTGCAAGGCCAGGCCAGCAAGACGTCGGTCTCGATCCGCCAGGCCATCATCGAACCCATCCCGACCGGCTTGATGCAGGATGGCATCATCCGCGAATTTGGCGGTCTGGAAATGGCGCTAAAGAATATGCTGGCCAAATACCGTATCGGCGACAAGTCGTGCTACCTGACCATCAATGGCAGCCACATTTACAACCGCGAACTCGATGTGCCCAACGCCAAACCCAAGATCCTGGATGACATAGTATCCTTCGAAGTTCAATCCTCGATGTCGGCCACCAAAGAAGTCGCGGTCGAATACACCCTGTCCAAGCAAAAACCGGTCGACAAACCTGACTTGATTCATGTTCGGGCTTCGGCCATGCTACTCGACTATATCAACGATTACAACAAACTGTTGCGTAATTGCGGTCTCAATCCGATCGCGCTGGACATTCATCCCAACGCGCTGTGCAAATTGCTGGCCAGTGCTGTCATCAACGACAAGCCACAGCGCGAAGGCTCCAGCACGATGTTTGTTGATATCGGCGCGGTGACGTCAACAGCCTATATTATCACCAACGCCGAAATCATGTACAGCCGCATCATCCCAATCGGGGGCATTGACATTGAACGTTACGTGATCAATCACAACAATGATGCCTCTGGCGAGGATCAGATCAGTCTCGAAAACCTTGACCTGTCCCTGACCAACCTCCGCAACGATGAGCCGCTGGGCAATGCCGTTCGCCCGATGGTCACCACCCTCAACGACGGTATTCAACGCATTCAGCAATTTTTATCCGGCCGCATGCAGAGCGGGCGCGTGGATATGATCTACCTTTATGGTCGTACCGCAATTTTCAATAACTTTGACAAGACACTCGGTGAAGCCTTTAGTATTCCGACCGAAGTCATCCGCAAAATTAACAAGGTCAGTATGCCGAAGAATCAGCCCATTGCTCCTTTCGTGAATGCGATTGGCGCGATGATCCGTAATCAAGCCTGAAGGGGGGACGAGACAATGTACGACATCAACTTTTTTTCTGTCTATAAAAAAAGAAAAAGCAAAAACATTGGCTTCAAGAAATTTGCCATTGGCTTCATCTTCTTTTTCGTCGTTGCCAACCTGGCGCTGGTCGGGTATGCACTTTGGCAGTTCAACCTGCTTGAAACAAGCATCGCGGAAAAGGAAGCCTTTATCAACAATCCTGATACGCAGGCAAAAATGACTGATGCTGAGGCGGTCAATACAAAAGTAAACTTGACCAAACAATACAAGCTCCTGCTTGAAAGCGCATCCGCCAAGCTCAAGATGATGGACTATCTGGACACGGCGTTGCTGGACAAGGTCCGCAGCTTGACCCCGCTGGCCACGTCGTTCACCTTTGCCGAATACAATGGCACCCTGGTCAATCTGGAGTGCCTGTCGTCGCAGATCACAGATCCGATGGATATGTATCATGCCTTCCTCAACGATCCGACCTTCGCGTCGGTGACGCTCAGCGGCATCAATGTTACAAATGAAGGCAATGTGGTTTTCAGCATCATCTGTCATCTGGCGGGAGGTGATGGCCAATGAAACTCTCAAAACGCGAAATCATCATGCTGTCTTTCCTGATTCTCATTGCCCTGATCTTTATCGAGGTCACATTGATTATCACACCGGGCAAAAACAAATTGGATGAACTGAACAGCAAAAACGACCTGCTGGCCAATCAAGTTTTCACCATCAACCTTGATCTGAGCACCACCTTGGCTAAGCAAAAGACGGTGGATGAAAATCTGGCTGAAATAGAAGATTTGTCGGCGCCATTTTTGAATAGGGTATCCCCAGATTCGCTGTTGTTATTTACCCATACCATGCTGATCAATCATGGTTTTTCTCCGTTGACCTACAGCCCCCAACCTCTATCTTCGCAATTGCTCCAACCGCAGCAGGCCGAGGTCAGTATGCTGACCTATAAAATCAAGGAGATTGCCATCCAGTACCGTGCGCTTAATGGCGAAACACCAACCGTTACGCCTGACCCGACAACGCCGGCGCCAGACATTTCCAGCACCGAGGACCTGGTCGAACTCTATTCACTTCAGGTCATCGCCGTTGGTAATTACGAACAAATCAAAGCTCTTTTAGTCGATTATGACAGCTTGGGACGCAATGTGATGATATCCAACATCAACATGACACCCAATGTGGGAAACCCTGCTTTACTGGACATCGAATTTTGGATCAATTACTATGGCATTCAGAAGCTGACGGATATTGAAGATCCCATCAACACTTGGCCGCGCAGTGAGATACCATTTGCTCAGGATGACCCCTTCGTTTTTGGTGACTAAAATGAATGAGGCGGCAGGAATGCCGCCTCATTTTAATTGATCTGTCTAGTTGAACTCGACGTAAATACCAGGTAAGGGGTTGCCGCTGATATCGTAATCGGTTGTGACACTGCCGTCAGTGCCGATGTTCTGAATGAACACATCGGTCGCCAAATGATAATTGCCAACCGTCCAGTCCAAATTGACGGCATTTAATTTGCCGTTATTTGAGACCGCCGCGAACAAAATCTGGATTGATTCATTGATCGAGAGCGTATTGAACAAATCATAAGTGGCACCGCTCATTAGGCGCAAGCGCAGGTGTCGACTGGTGGTGTCATAATAGCAATAACCACCTGTTGTTGGTAAGGTGTCCGGTACGGCTTCATAGATGACAACATTTTTGGCAGTGCCCAACTCGTTTTTAACCAGATTGAGCGCGTATCTGGATTCGGTTTGCTCTTTGTAAAGCTTCTCCGCCTCGACAAATGTTTTGTTGGTCGCTAAAAATATCGTCATAATGACCATCGAAACAATACCAAAGATGGCAATAACCACGATTAATTCAACCAGCGTGAATCCTTTTCGTTTGCGAATACCCATCAATTACTCCTGTCAGGGTCCAAAAGAGGTGATTTGAGCAGGGAAGGATGCCGGGTCATATACGGTCACGCCATCGCCATTCAAAGTGACTGCCAAACGGGCATAGACAAAACTGGTGTCGATTTTTTTAACCCGTTTACCCGTGACGACGCGCGTCCAGGTGTCGCCGGGGGTCAGAATCAATTCAACAGCGTCAGCGTAGACGATTTCATGCCAGGTGCCCGTTGAGGGGGTGTAAAGATAAAAGCTGGTCGATGAACCGGTTACTCGATGAAAGACTACAATCGGCGCGGGCCGGATCCGAAAAATCTTATCGTTTCCCGGCCACCCGATTTGCTGGATAAGGATCTGATAACCACTGGTGTTGCTGGATAGGTTCATGGTAGTAATGCCAGAGGTGCAGGGTGTCCAGTTTTTGACAACGGTCAAACCATCCAGTGAGCGAATCTGATAAAGCAATCCAGTGGCGGTGTTGTTAATCGTTCCGGTGTAATGTATCGCGTTGCCATTAAGTGGATCGGGAACACCCCATTTGGATACATCAACCGACAGGCTACTTAAATCGATTTCGGCAGCGGTCGTTGAGGGTGAGGTTGTTGCGGTGGGATCGGTGCTGCCGGTCGATGTGGGGACGGTACCGGTGGGATCAATAATTGCCATAGGATTGATGAGGAAACCAAAAATATCGACGTATTTTCCGCCGCTGCCGTCGGTCAATCGGTATATTTTGCCGTCAACAGATACCCCTCCGGGCAGATCGACAGAGACATCGACCAGACTTTCGGTGACATCCTCGCCGGCCAAGGCATTTTCGATATTGCCAACCAGACCTTTCTCGTTTTCCTGACGGTCACCGTTCAAGGCAATCATATTGAATGCGTTGCCCATAACCGGCATGATCAGCACGACAACAATACTCAATATTGCCATGGCAATAATGATTTCTACCAGGGTCATACCCCGTCGTAGGCGCTTAGCTTGTCGAATGTTCATCATGTTCATCTCCCGGTCTTAATCAACCATTGATCCATGTCTGATCGGAAATTGAAACCGTGCGCTGGGCTTCATCAAGGCCGCTGAAGGGCGTGCCGGTCAAATCCGGTTTGCGATAATTAATTGTGATGTTGCCATTCCAGCCGTATACATTAGCGATTATTGCACCGTTGAAGACGATTGAGCCGCCGTACTCGACATTGACATCCGGTCCGTACAGATAGACGTTCATGGAGGGATTGCCGGAAAAATTGATATCGCCGGTACCGGAACAAATCAGATAGACACAGGGGTGGGCGTCATTGCCTTCGATGCCGAATTTCTTGTCACAGACGATGTTGTTGATGACGTAAATGTAGATGTTGCCACCGTTGTAATTGGATGGGTAGATTACGGCGCTGCTGCTGAGATTCAGGTCATCGACCAGGATATGAACATCCTGCGGATTGCCAACAGCGTCGGTATTGGTGATGGTGACATTACCGGATAAGTTGAGCGTGCCATAGCTGACATTGAGATTGGCTGTGTTGTTGACAATCCCGCTGCTATTCAATGATGCAGATGCAATTTTAGCAGGAAAGACGACATCGGATGGCGGCAGAATATCTTCAAACATGTATGTTTTCAGCGTCGTTTTTGCGCCACTGACATTCAAATTGGACGGAATGCTGTCGGAACCCGTAGAAACGCTGCCCGTAACGAGATTGGCGTTGCCACTCGATTTGCCAAACGGCCCTTTGGAATAAATGGCATCCTCAAAAATCGCGAATCCACTGATGGTTTCCTGCAGGGACATTTGGACCGTTGCTGGAAGTCCATTGACCTCAGCGGTTGCCATGATGTGAACCAGATCGGCATCGCTAGTATCGCGCCAGACATTGAGGATATAAGCATGGTTGTTGATGTTGCTGGTAACGGTTTTAGCATATTCCTCACCCAACTGAGTCCGGTCGGGGATAACCTTCGCCATTTCCGCGCGCGCGTTATAATGGGTGCCAATCCAGTCGGCGGTGGCTTGAACTGCGGCGCGGGCGACATAATGGGCTTGGTCAATATTCTCTTCGGCGACAACCTCAAAAAGCTCGCTATTAGCCGTAGATAACAAGGCAACTGTTAGTATGGTCATGACCATAAAAAGCAAAACAACCAGGATGAGTGCCGCACCCCGTTTATTTTGCTTGATTATCCGTTTGTTCGACCGCCATTTAAAAGCGTGGACCATAAAATCATCTCCAGTGAACAGACTAATCGACACTAGTATTATACCACAATTCTAGCGTAATGACAAATCGTGACAAAACATGTCAAATTCAGGTGGTCAATTTCCCGGTTTGCGGGTCAAAAGTAGCAGGTTTGCTGGTCGCGACGGTGATATAACCGCTGATTGTGACTGATACACTGAAGTTTCCAGCAAATTTGGCGGATTCGGCCGTCGGGAATGCCGCGAAACCGAGATATATTTCAAGATCGGCCACGGTCAGATTGCTGTTTGCCAGATTATGATCTGAAAACCACATGGCTGCAGCCATGTATATCGTTCTGGCGTTGGCGTTGTCAGTAGCCTGATAGGCGGTTTCGATCGCATCTCCAATCAGCGGAATGAGCACAGCAGCCAAAATGGCCATAATGACCATGACGACAATCAATTCGAGCAAGGAAAATCCTTTTTTACGCGTTCCTTTTTTCATTTCATTTCCCTCACGACTTTTCCGCACATCAAGCCGGCAATTAGCCAAAAATATGGCGCGACGGTAATGACGCTAATGTTTAACAAGGCCTGGATCAAATAGCCGAAAAATGCGACGAGCAGAGCCAGATCAAGCCAGTTACCCTTTTGCGACAGACAAACAAACGAGTTTTTAAAGCCCCGGATCAGCACTGCGACGACGAAACCCAGATAGGCTAACGCAGTCGGGATACCTTGGGTCAGTGCAATCTGCAGCAGTTCGTTGTGCGCTTTGTCGATATAAACCCACGGCGAATGTAGTGAATCCAGATTGAGCAGACGAATGGTATCGACGCCACAGCCGTGCAGCCAATACTGCGGCAAACGGCTCAGACAGTCTTTCCAGATCGCGCCGCGGAAACTGCCAAATGAATTATCAAGAGTATTGGTCGTGATTATTTTGGCTGTTTCGTCTATCACTGAATTCATACGGCTTAAATACTGCCAGGATGAACCGATGTTGATCAGGACAAAGAGCAAACCCATCGACAGTGCCAACACAACCAACCCCCAAAGGGCTGATTTGAATTTGGGACGATTCAAACGAGCTTTTTGGGAAAAAACGAGAAGGGTCAGGACGATGCCCAAAAATGTGATTTCAGCGAGGATACCCAGCCAGGAACCCCTCGTGTTGGTAAAAATAGCGCAGGCGGTAAAAAGCAGTGCTATGGAGAAGTACAGCAATCGGTATATGCGCCTGGCTTCCAGACAAAATGCGACACATGAGACGCCAAAAAGCAAAACCACATAGGAACCAAAGAAATTCGGATTGCCGACAAAGCCATGACTCGCGTCACCATAGGCATATTTGACCCAGCTTAATGTGCCATGGTCGTGTTGGAGCAACGAGTACAAGCCTTGCAGAACGCCCGTTCCCAGGAAGATGAAAAGCAGGGTTTGTTTGACGTTCTGCTTTTGGATCAAGAGAGCGCCGACAAAAATCAGATAATACGATAGGAGCGATAGATAACCTTCATACCGGTTGTATTCGCCAAACAGGGAGGTCACAAAATCGATGGACAGTACGGTGGAAATCAAGCCGCCCAGCGTCAGCAAAAAAATAAACAGCAAAGGAATCTTATTTTCCCGGAATACTGCCAAAACAGTGCTTTTTCGGGTTAAAAGCAGGACCAGAAAAATGATCAGGCCATAATCAAGCAGGATAAACCTGATAGGGAGATAGGGCGTGTCATACCAATACAACCCAATTAATCCTGTCAGGGTAAACAGGATCGGGAGTGAAAAATATATGAATACATGCAGTTTGATTTGTTGTTCGTTTGCAATCATCTGGCTGCCTTCTCAAGAAAAAAGGGCAATCTCAAAATGAGATTGCCCTTTTAGACGACGGATAGTCATGAATTACGTGGCAGAACCAGCAACCAGTTTGCCTGTGGAAGGATCGTAGGTCGCAGGCTTGGAGGTGCTGACCACAATGGCACCGGCACTGGAAACGCTAAAGGTGAAGGTTCCGCCGACCTCAGCTGACTTGGCTGTTGGCCAGGTCGTCCCCATGTAGGGTTGTAATTCAGTAGCAGTAGAGGTTCCGGCGTTGTTGGTCGCATAATACATCGCAGCAGCGTTGTAGATCATGCGGGCATTGGCGTCATCAGCGGTTTTGTTGGCCGTTTCGATAATCCCGGTGATTGTCGGAATCAGGATGGCGGCCAGAATGCCCAGGATGGCGATGACGACGACAAGTTCGATCAGGGTAAAGCCCTTCTTGCTCTTCTTGGTTCTCTTTTTCATAATTTCATACCTCCATATTTGATTGACTACGAATCGCTCGGGAGTGCCCCCGTTGGCTGCCTGGCTGTGTGCTGATAAAACTATTTACAGAAGATGATATTGATAGCTATATCATGATAGCCTTGCAAAACCTATTATAGCAGATAAATTTGCAATTGCAATAGATTCATGACAAATCATGCAAGACAATTTTATTACTTTCGCTTCTTCGAGTGACAACAATGCTACAGTTTGACTACTAATTGAATAAAAGTGCTGTTTTTAGTCGCTTGACGGTTGTTACAAAACGAAAAACTGTTGTATAATGATTCTATATATCGCAATTTTCTAGCGTTATTTTATGCACTCAGCGATTATCGACTGTTTGCGGACCCTTTTTGGCGGGAGGCCTTGCCTATCATGACAGCTTTGTTTGATCTGATCGATCAAGTCGGTGTGCCCTGGATTGTCCTGGTCATACTGACTTCGGCTGCCTTGGTCGCGCTGACCGTTGTATTTGTGATCAGCCTGCTGACCCCGTCGCGTCTGGCCATCAACCGCCTCAAAAAGCTGAATCTGGAAATGGAAGAACTGGCAGGCTGCCGGATCGAAAATCTTGAACCGCTGCGAGAGATCATCAGCACGAGAATGAATCCGGAATTTTTGCAGCATTTTGAACGCTTGGCAGAAGACAGCCGGACGATGTTCAACGCCGTTTGGATACCGTCACCATCGGAACGCATGCTATTGCCGGACATCCTGACGCGGGCGACGCGGATGATCTATCAGAAGACGACCGGCTTTGCCATTCTGCTGGGCGGTATCATCGCTTCGGTGCTGGCAGTCGTTTCCGGTCTTGCCCGTAATGCAGATTTAGGCTTTGATGATAATTTCCGCTTGATTGCGTTGCTGCCAATTATTATCGCAGCCCTGGCGCTGCTGATCCTCAACCAAACCAGTGAATCACAGGTCCGTCAGATTCAGCGTGAATGGCAGCTGCTGATGGTAACCTTTGAACGCAAGTTACCGGTCTATTCGCAAGGCGCCGAAACAGCGCGCCTGATCATGGAGATGCGCGAATACGATGCGCATATGGCCAAGTCGGTTGCCTCCGTGGCCACCCATGTCCACGCACTGTCTTCCGGTAAACTGATCGATGCCATTTCGACCGCCATCAAGTATGTCATGTCGGCGACAGTTGCGCCGGCCATCGTCAAGAGCACCGATGCCTTGAACCTGCTGGTGACCCAGTTGGACAAGCAAATGCTGAAGACCGATCTCAAGGTCGCCAAGCTTTACGCTGATCTGGAGACCAATCAGGAGGTCCAGTCGGAAGTTTGGCTCAAACGCTATCAGGAGATCGCCGAGGTGTTGGCGTCCCAGCAGGATGCCATGCTGAAGAACCTGATGGCCAGTGAAAAGAGTCTGGCAGACGAGTTGTCAAAATCGCAGAAAAGCGCGTTGGAAAAAATGGTCGAGGAGCAGCATCATACGCTGGAACACATCAACAGTGTCAGCCAAAAATCCTGGACCATCCTGAAGGATAAACTGACAGCCATCCTTGAGCAAATGAATCATGCTCAAACTGAAACGTATGAGCAGCTGCTGACCCGCCAAACCGAATCATTCAATTCGGTTGCCGTGTTGCAGCGGGAGGGGTTGACCCAAATCCAGACCGAACAGACAGCCTCTATGGGTCACTTCCTGAAGGATCAGTCCAAATATCTCGACAGTATGGCGCACAAGCAGGAAGAAGCCGTCCAGCACCTCGCCGAGAACTTTGGCAGCGCAGTTTCGGGCAAGCTGGCCGGGTATCTCGATCCGATCAGCGCGCGACTGTCAGCGGCCTCGGAAGCCATCATCAAATCACAGAGTTACGCGGCTGAGGTACAGGAAGTGCTCAACATGCAAAACGATGCCGCGACCACCTTGCAGGCCAGTATCGAGCAACTTTTCACCCAACTGCTGGAGACCCGCAAAACGATGTCCGAGGATCTGACTTCGTTGAAGGCATCCTCCGGCATCATGAGCAAGGCCGCAGAGGTCATGGGCAGCGTCTATGAAGGCAGCCAGGCCGGGCTCAGCGAAGCCATCAGCCAGATGTCGAAAGATTTGATGCGACTGTCCGAGGTGCTGGGCGCTGTTATGAAGGGTTCAGCCGAACAGACCCGATTGATGCAAACGCAGTCGCTTGAAGCCTATGACATCAACCAGAAGCATCTGGATGCTGTGCGCGGTCAGGTTGGCTTGCTGTCAGATGAACTGGCAACCCGTATCGATCAGCTTATGCTGGGCTTTGGCAACATGACGGAGGATATGGTCAAAAGTGTCAATGCCTCAATCAACAATCAGAATGAGACCCTCAGCGGCAATTTGCATTCTCTCACGGAAATTATGAGCGAGGAAGCTCGCAGCATGAGCTTGTTCGCGCAGCAGATCAATATGGACATCGATTTACTAAATCAGAATCTGCGCACGTCGGTCCACGAATTTGACATTGGCTTGCGGGGCGAACTGACGTCCGTCCTTGGCGAGTTCGACACGGAGATTTCCGAGATTGTCAAACGACTGGCGCGCACGGCCGCCGAACTGGGTGACGCGGTCGATGCCCTGCCGGAAGCACTGCGGCTGATGAATAAAAACAAGCAATCATGACATAATATGACTTGACGAAGCGTTGAGCTGAGTTCATTATAAAGGTACACGCGTTTTGCGACGATGAGGTGAAGAATTGATGATGCAATTGTCGGATGCACAAATTCATAGTATCCGTCAACAAATCAGCCGCCAGGTCGCCTTCCCGGAAGAATTTTGCAGCACTTTCGATGAAACCCTGGCCCATGAATTTTTGAAGGACATTACAGCCTGCCAAACTGAAGAAGAGCTTCAGTCTTTTACGCTGTTGTTGCCCAGAAGGCGCTTGAACAACCTCTTTGGCGCTCTGCTGGTTGTTTCCGCAGCCGAAGGCGAGGAGCCCGTCCTGCGCTTGCTGAGCGTCCTCAAACAACGGATGACACCTTCATTGGCCGAGATCGGCTGGGCTTTTTTTCAGAATCATTTTCCCAACGACCGTATGAATCGAGTGCTTTCAACAATTATTACCGAGCTTCTGGATAAAAATACCGAGCTGTCGTTTTTGCGCGCTGTGGCGCAATCGGCCGATCTGCCAATTATTGATGATACGCTGCCTGCACGCATGGCTTTGAGCTTTATCCAAAAACCAGAAATCAACCTGAGCAATTTCATGGTCGAAATGACCATTTTGCCCGACAGTTCTTTTGCCAGTGCCTTTCTAGCCAATTACTTCATGGGATGCAAAGACCAAGTGTTTTTGGAAAATGCCGAATTATTTATTCATGCCTTGAGTGTCAATGAAAAAGAAATACAGATTCGATTGGTCAGCAATTACCTCAGTGCCGAACGCCTTTTGCCGATCTGGCAGCCCATCAATCAGGCGCTGTTGGACAAATTTGGCCCTCCACGCTCGCTGCAACAGCAGAAGATGGCCAGCTTGCTCGGTAATTCGTCGGATGCCAGATTCTGGGATTTTCTGACGGTACCGGTCATCAACAACTTTCGCCGCTGGGAAATGCTTTACCAACTGGAGTGCCATATCAGCGGCAGTCCGCGCAAAAAGGCTTTCTACAGACAATTCAACAACAACATACGGGAGATTTTCCGTTGGGATGACATGACGCTGGTCATGATCTTCGATCAGTTTGTCATTGCGGATAATCAAGGCGATGACGAGCTTGTATTTTATTATGAGCTCAACACCTATCAGGCTTTGCAAGATGGCAGCCGTTACAATGTCTTTCTCAACAAACCGACCATGGCTTCGCAGACAGCTCGCCATGTTGTACTGACTCAGGAGAAGTTCAATGTCGTCAGTCTGCAGTTGGACATGATCAATCTGCTGTACGCTCGCGACTTCATCAATGAAAAGCTGGGCAAGCCTCATATTGACCCGGAATGATTGATCCCTTCGAAAAAACGAGGCTGTTTCATTGGGGTGAAACAGCCTCGTTTTCATGCCGGTAACATTGACCGGTTGGCTTTCAGTTAGATCTCTTCTTCGGGTGTAGCGTCTTGACTGCGGCGACGACGGAAGAGCACGAGGGCGGCTCCGCCGATCAGCAGGGACAAGCCGATGCCAGTTTGATTATCGTTTTCACCACTGAGCGGGATCTCATCCAGCATGATGGTCGCACTGTCCTGGGCAGACATCGCAATGATGCCATCGCCGATGGGCAGGCCATCATTGATGCCGATAATCTGAACAGGCACTACAGATGCGGTCACCTTGGCAATGTTGATGCGGGTGTTGCCATTGTCGGCCGGGATGCTGGTGTATTCATAAGTATACTGAACCGAAGCGCCAGGCGCGAGATCGGCCAGCAGAATGAACACGGGATTGCTGCCGTCAGCCAGCCAGGTGGTGGTTGTGCTGTTGGTCACGTTTTTGATCGTTGTACCAGCGACCGCCAGCGTGTCGGTCAGCCGGAGCGCTGTAAGCCCTGTCGTACCGGTGTTGGTGATTGTTACGGTGTAACGGAACAGATCGCCAGGCTTGCCAATCGCCAGATCAGCCGGCGCGCCGCCCATGGTTACATTGCTGACTTGTTTGACCAGCGCAAGGCCGGGAATGGCCAGCGGGATGTCTTCAACAGTGACCACAGCGTCATTGTGATCGGAAACCGTGATAGTACCGAGCACTTTGAGGTCCGGATAATAGTAGCCGGTGACTGACGCGGTATTGGTCAGGGTATTGCCGATGTCACCGGGAACCGTCAGATAGTCGTAGATCACGGTGACGCTGGCACCGGCTGCCATCGTTCCGAGGTTGAGCGTGGCGATACCGCCGACGCCAGCTGTCCAGGTTTGAGTGCCCAAAGTCGAGACCTCAGCGCTTGCGCCAACGATTGCCAGATCATCGGTCAAAACTACATCGCTTAAAGCAACGCTGCTGGTGTTGGTGATGACAATCGAATATTGGGCGGTTTGCCCAACGGTCAGCGTGATCAAATCACCAAACGAACCGCTGGCTGTCAGGTTTCGGGCACTCTTGGCCAATAAGATGCTGGCATTGACCAGGGGAACTTCACTGACAAAGATGACGGCATCAGCATTGGCATCAACCGTTGTGCCGTTGGGAAAATCGGGCGTTTCCGTCATGTCGCCGGTCACAACAACGTTATTGGTGATGGGCGTTCTGGCCAAATCGCCGCTGATGGTTTTGTAGCTGTAGACGAGGGTAATGGAGGCATTCTTGGCCAATGCGCCAAGATTCAGCGTGGCAATGCCGCCAACTCCCGCTGTCCATTGCAGGGTGCCGCCGGGCGTGGCGACGACGTCGGTGCCGACCACAGCCTGATCATCGGTCAGGATGACATTGGACAGGTCGACGTTGCCTGTATTGGTCACGACAACAGCATATTCAGCAGTTTCGCCCACGTACAGGTCAGCCGAGTCGGCCAAGATGCCGCTTTGATCATCGTTACGGACTTGTTTGCTGACCGTGATCTCGGGGTCACTGACAAATTCGTTGGCTATGGCCGATACGTAGAATACACCATTCACGCCACTGCCGATATCAATCGTCACCGGAATGGGATCGGTGATGGGTTTGAAATCGACGGGTGCTTTGGTTTCCACCAACAAATATGTGCCGGGCACATAGGTGTTTACTGTTCTGGCTGTGCCATCGGCTAAGGTTTTCAGAGACTCCAACAAGGTTTCCGGAACACCGCCGTTGGACGTGTAGAGGTCGAATTCGACATCGGCCAGCGGGGTCATGTCATCACGCCCATCGACCTTGAGGATCTCAATATAGTAGGGCGTAAAGGCATTGCGGATGGTGATTGTTGCTTTGCCGCCAGCCTGATTGATATTGACATCAACCGCATGATAATTGAGATCGAGTTCGTAGCCGTTGGGTACGCTGACCTCCTTGACAAAGTAACTGCCGGGTTTCAAGGCGCCGGTTGTTGCCACGCCCAAGGCATCGGTGGTCAATGTCCCGGGCAACAGGACTTTGTCTTTGTCGTAGAGCTCGAAGACAACGCCCTCGATTGGCGCACCGTCGGTGTTGAGCTTGATGATTTCGATGGGATAGGATAAACGATCGTTTTTGAAGGTCAGAATCTTACCGGGATGATCGCTGTCGATTTTAAAGGTTACGGCGGTTGTGCCGGGCAGCGAATAGCCGGGTGGTGGCGTCAGTTCGACAACTTTGTAATCATCATACTGCAGATTGTAGACGTTGATTTCGCCGTTGGCATCGGTGGTCAGACTGTTGCTGATCAGGATCCAGTTGTCATGATGCTTGTAATAAAGCGCAAAGACAGCACCGGCCAGTCGGGTTTGATTATCGTCACCGTCGAGCTTGATAATCTGCACGCGGCGAATTTTGTGCGTGACTTCGTTGGTCCAGTAATTGTTGATAAGCGCTTTGTTGCGGATGACCAACGAGGTGGTGCCGGCAGCCAGGGCGTTGACCGTGACTTTGAAGGACATGGTCTTGGTCACATGATGACCGATATCGCCGAGATTCCAGGTGATGGTCTTGGTGGCGGTATCGTAAACACCGCCGCTGGCGTCAGCAGAGCCGGCGACATAGGTTGTGCCGGCTGGGATAACGTCGGTTGCGACAACGCCGTGCTCGGTGCTGTCGCTGTCGTTTTTGGTGGTGATGGTGTATGTGATCTCACCACCGGGCAAAACGCTGGATCCGCTGCTTGGTACGCTGGCTTTGACACGGGTCAATTCGTCGTCGCAGGCATTGACCGCGACCGGCAGGATGGAAACCAGCATGGCAATCACCAACAAAATGCTGAGGACCTTTGATGTTTTCATTTTGACTACCTCCGTGAATTCGTTTTGACATGTCATCAATAATCTGAATCAAAAACGAATGGCGGAGCTGCCGGAAGACCTTGATATGGACAGAAGGGTTGATCAACGGGTCAAAAAATAATGGTTACACCTATTTAGAGATGAATCTGCATGCAAATAGCACCATCGTCACAATGCATTGCAGATTGCATAAATAATAAAGAACCTGAAATTGAAAGATATAATGAAGCCCATAATCGAATGAGACGTCTTGGCAGCTGGACGATCATCATGCCCGAAGGCACCTTAGATTCACAGCTTTGCGTGGCAGGCTTTCACCTGAATTGCTCTTTTCTGATGCTCATCTCCAGGACACGAATTCAAGCAAGTTCCTGGAATTGAAAATCATCTTTGCCATTTCGCTTTCGATTATCAAGGTACAATAATTAACAGTTGCTTTTATACTATCACGCTTTTACACAAAATGCAATATGAATGTATCAATAACGTAATAATTCATGCATTGAAGCTATATTGACAATTCATGACAAGTCAACGACTGAAGCCTAAATATTCCAGTGAATTTTCGTCATGACATGTCGTATTTGTCATGACGATGTGAGCAAAATTAATGAATAATATTAAGGGCAAATAAAACAGTGCTGTTTCTCTTGCGGGAAACAGCACCGTGTAGTGCCCTGTTGAGAGGGCTGAATCAATTTAGTTGTTAATCGGCATCTTCGGTCGGTACTGCATCATCAAGATGGCGGCGCCGGCGGAAGAGCACGAGGGCGGCTCCGCCGATCAGCAAGCCCAAGCCAATGCCGGTTTGGGTGTCATTTTCGCCGGTCAGCGGGATTTCGTCCAGGATGACCGTAGCGCTGTCCTGGGCAGACAGGATGATGTCGCCATCGATTTCGGAGATGTCGTTGATCTTGACCGCTGTCGCGGAGACTTTGGCGGTGTTGACCAGCGTGTCGCCATTGTCGGCGGGGGTGCTGGTGAAATCATAGGTGAAGCTGACCGATTCGCCGGGGGCGAGATCGTCGAGCAGGATGAAAACGGGATTGCTGCCGTCAGCCAGCCAGGTGGTGGTCGTGTTGTCGGTGACGTTCTTGATGGTGGAGCCGGCCACGGCCCGGTTGTCGGTCAGGCGGAGGTTGGTCAGGTTGGTTAATCCGGTGTTGGTGATGGTGACATAGTAGCGGAACAGATTACCGGGTACACCCAGCGCCAGATCAGCGGGCGCGCCGCCCTGGGTCAGATTGCTGACTTGTTTGACCAGCGAGATGCCGGGAACAACCAGCGGGATGCTGCCCACTTCGACGGTTGCGGAATCGTTAGCGGTGACGGGGTCGCCGCCAGCGGGATTGCTGCCTGAAACGGCAGCGGTGTTGACAATTGTGGAGTCGGCATCAGCGGGGACGCTGGTGTAGTCATAGACAATCAGGACTGATTCGTCGACTGCGAGGTCGGGAAGATCCAGTTTGACCTTGCCATCACCATTGTCCGCCCAAGCGCCGGGGTTGCCGCCGATTGTGACCGGCGTGCCGATGGCGGCTTGGTTGTCGGTCAGGACCAGATTTACCAGTTGGGTGTTGCCAGTGTTGGTGACCAGAATAGAGAACTGGGCGGCCTGGCCCGGCAGCGGCAGCGATGTCAAATCGCTGAATATGCCGTTCAAGGTCAGGTTTCTGACCTGCTTGACCAGCGAAACGCTGGGTACGTCAACACGATCATTCTCAATGGCCGGTACTTCGAAAACTTCGTTGCCAGCATTGCCAATGACGATGGTGATTTCATGGATCACCGAGCTCAGCTTGTAGCCGACAGGGGCGGTGATTTCTTTGATGTAGTAGGTGCCGGGCAGCTGGGCGGTGAAGGTGGCTTTGCCGTCAGCATCGGTGGACTGGCTGTCAATCAGGACAGTGGCGGCAGCATCGGAATAGAGTCCGAAGATGGCCCCGGCCAGACCCTGGCTGCCTTGCTCGTTCAGCGGGTCAATCTTGGTGATGACGATCGGGTAGGGGGTGCGGGCGTTGCCAAAGGCAGGTACCTGCAGGGTTGCGTTGCCGTTGTTGCCGACAACCAGTGTGACGGTGTGAATGGTCGGATCCAGCACAAAGCCGGATGGGGCGGTGATTTCTTTGATGTAGTAGGTGCCGGGCAGTTGGGCGTCAAAAGTCGCCTCGCCGTCAGCATCCGTGGTTTGGCTGTCGATCAGGACGGTGGCGGCGGCGTCGGAATAGAGTCCGAAGACGGCGCCTTGCAAGCCTTGCTGAATCGCCGTATCAAGTTTGGTAATGGCGATGGGGTAGCTCAGCCGCGCGTTTTGAATTTCGACAACGAGCGGGAAATTGGTTCCGTTGTTGATTCTGAAATGCGTTTCCGCCCCGGCGCCGTTCGGCAAGCTGAAGCCGGCAGGAGCTGTGGTTTCGACCAGGACATAGTAACCATTGTCGAGTTCTCCGATTAGGATTTCACCGTTTTGGTCAGTTGTCAGGCCGCTGGAAATTAATTGGCGATTGTTATCTTGATTATTGGTCGAGAAGAGGCTGAATACTGCGCCCTGCAATCTCGTGGTGTCATCCAGTTTGACGACAACAACTGCGGGAGGTGTTCCCATCCAGTAGTTAATGGTGCCGTTGGCTTCAACACCAATCTCAAGGCCGGTTGATCCGGCTGGAGCGTAGGTCTCAATCGGGAAATAGGTAAAGGTTGGATCGACAAACAAAACGGCACCATAGACGGCTTCGCCGATATCGGCGCTGAAGTCATAGGTAATGACCGAGTTGCCTTGTTTATGCATTGGAATCCAATAGAGATCGGACATAGTAGTCGCAGGTACAGTCGGGTAAGGAGGAGAGACCTGCACACTGATGGTGGCCCAGAGGGCGTTGGTATAGGAGATGCCCAGTTGGGTGTTGCTGGAAAATGGAATAAAAGGTGATTGGTTCAGGTCGACGTCGGGATTGTTATTGATCTGTAAAATTGCCCCGTTGACCAGCAGGTAACCGGCAACCGCCGGACTGGAAGCAGGGACATCGATAATACCGCTACCAGATCCGACATGAATGTGGACACTGGTCTGCGGGGATCCGGCAAAGACGGCCACAGGGATCATGGTAAGCAAAAGGGCGATGACGAGAAAACTGCTAAGTAATTTTTTGGTTTTCATTTTAAACACCTCCGTTTAAAATTCGCTAAGAGCGATAGCGTGATAATCTCAAGCGAACGGTAAAGCGGTGGAGGGTGGTTTTTTGATCAATTTTGTTGAAGTCCAAAAAGAGAACACAAAGAATCGCTTGTCATGATTGAATGAACCACCATCTTATTGACGCATAAAACAGCGTCACGGATGGAGACAAATAATCATGTTCAAAACGAATTGAAGAAAATATCAACGGAAAATAATCGAATGAGTCGTCATGGCAACTGGACGGTCATCATACCCGAAGGCACCTAAGACTCACAGTTTTGCGTAGCAGGTTTTCACCTGCTTTGCCCTTTACAGATGCTCATTTCCAGGACACGGGTTCAAGTAAGTTCCTGGAATTGAAAGCCATCTTTGCCATTTCGTTTTCGATTATCAAGGTTCAAAAATAATGATGAACTTGAATCCCCGAAGGATTCGAGATACATCCAGTTGTTGTTGTGATTTGATTGTATCACGGATTTGGCCGAAATGCAATATCTGTGTATTATTAACGTAATATACGTAACCAGTGACACGCTATTGACAAGATTAATAATGTCACGACTGAAAAGCGCTGCAAACAGGACGTTATATCATATGACAAAATCACATTGTCATGAACATAGTCTAGAAAAATTATAATATATTAAATAGAGATGAAATATTCTAACTTGTTCTGTCCGGCCAAAGTGATATAATAATCATGACGAACATTCTTCTTGCGTCCCGAACAGGGACATTCGGGGAGGTACTACCATGAATGACATACAAGAATTCATCGAAAAATCAATGAACTTTGGTCTGGGACTGGCCGCCTACTCGCAAGAAAAAATTGAAGAGTTGGTCGAAGATATGGTGCGTCGAGGCGAAGTGGCCCAGAAGGACGCCCGCAAGTTTGCCGGCGATCTGGTGCACAAGGGCGAGGAACAGCGAGCTGAGATTCAGAAAATGGTACACAACGAAGTAACTGCCGTTCTCGACAAAATGGATTTGGCGCGCAAATCCGACATCCGTGAACAGGTGGCGGCGGCGCTGCGAGATGCAGGCCTGGCTGAACCCAAAAGCAAAAAATCCGCAAAAACGGAAAGCTGACCGATGGCAACAGCCCGACATCATCATCTAAAACGGTATCGCCAGATTATCGCTGCCTTGGTTCGCAATGGCTTTGGCTTGATGCTTGAACAAACCGGTGTCTTCAGATATCTGCGCATGCGACACCGCCCGCTGGATGCGGCCAGCGCCAAGGCCGCCGAAATTGCCCGGCTCTCGATTGGGGAGCGTTTGCGGCGATCCTGTGAGGAATTGGGTCCGACTTTTATCAAAATCGGCCAGATCTTGAGTACCAGGCCGGATGTTTTTTCGCCTGAGATAGCCGGAGAACTGGAAAAGCTCCAGGATGCTGTCAATCCTTTTTCGTTTGAAGAAGTCCGCCAGGTCATCAACGAAGAATTTTCCGAATCACCGGATTCGGTTTTTGCTTGGATCGACCCCCAGCCGCTGGCCGCGGCGTCGCTGTCGCAAGTGCATCAGGCACGACTGCCAACCGGCCAGCCGGTCGTGATCAAGGTGCAGCGTCCGGGCATTAAAGCTGGCATCCAGACTGATTTGGAAATTTTACAGGATCTGGTGACCTTTATCTGCAACCACACCCAGTATGGTCAGCTTTATGATTTTGTCGGCATGATGAGCGAACTGGAAAAAACGCTGAACAACGAGCTGGATTTTCGCAAGGAAGCCGAAAATGCCGAGCAATTCCGGCGCAACATGTCAGAACGAACTGGGGTTTCAGTACCGACCATCCGCTGGATCTACTCCACGGAGCGCGTTTTGACCATGTCCCATGTCGAAGGGCTGCGCATCAGTCAGCACGATCAGCTTCAAGCGGCCGGGATCAACCTGACCGATTTGGGCATCCGATTGAGTCGAGAAATTATTTGCCAAATTCTCGAGGATGGCTTTTTCCATGCCGATCCGCATCCTGGCAACCTGTCGATTCAACCCGATGGGGAGATAGTTTTTCTCGACCTCGGCATGGTTGGGCGCCTCAATGATCATCGCAAAAAGATTCTTTCCAGCTTGTTTGTCGGCATGGCGACCCAGAACAGTCATCAGGTTGTCGCGGCCATTGTTGATTTGGACACGGTTCAGCAGCGTGGGGGGCTGAGGCATTTTGAACGGGATGTCGAGCGTCTGATGGATCAGGTTCTGACCATGCCGATTGCCGAGATCCAAGTGGGGCCGCTGATGGCGCAGGTTTTTCAGTTGGCTTTTCAGTATCACATCCAGATTCCCGGCGAGATGACCTTGATTGCCAAGACTTTGATTACCCTGCAGGGGGTTATCGACAAACTCGATCCCAATTTAAATCTGCTGACCATTATGGAACCGATGGCCGGCCAACTCTTGCGACGGTCCTTTTCGGTTGAAGAAATTGGCCGGGATCTGCTGCGAAACCTCAACGACACCAAAGTGCTGATGCAAAAGGCCCCCAGCATTTTACTGGATATGCTGCAAAAATACGAAGACGACGATTTCAACTTGCGATTTGAGCTTAAAGACATCCAGAAAGTGCAAAAACACTTCGATCAGATTTCCACCCGCTTGTCCTTCAGCGTGATCCTGCTGGCCGTCAGCATTATCGTGGCCGGCATTATCGTTGGCTCGAGTTTGAGCGCCGGGTCCGACCCTGAATTCAACATGATCCTTTTGCGCGTTTCGCTGATCGTTGCTGTAACCATCCTGTTTGGCCTGATCATTTCGATCATCAGAACCAAGCGCTTCTGATCATGGTTCAGGGGCTGAAATAGCGTTTCAGATAGGATTCGACGGCAGCCAGATACGGCTCATGATCCTTGAGGTAACCTTCAATAAAGCCCGGCTGCGAGTTGGTGAAAATCATCGTCGTATCCGGATGGAGGCGCAGGCGTTCATCAACCAGCGTTTTGATCGCTGCCTGGCTGACCGCTGCCGTTTGTTGACTGTAGGTCAAAAAGATCGGCAGCTGACAGCGGGTTAATATCGTGGTCAGATTGGTATCGCTCATCGTGCCGGCTGAAAAGCGAATCGCGTAGGGCACGGTGTATTGCAGGAAATATTCACCCAGCCAGCCGTCTTCGCGACAAACTGCCTGGATGTACTCATCGGGTGAACTGCAAGGCGTATCCAGCATCAGGCCACGGATGTAGGACTGGTCAAAGCCCAGGTTTTTGATTTCTTTTGAATAGCCAGCGAGCTTGGATTGGGCATCCTGGTCGTTTTTGGCGGCCGCCTCGACAAGGCCAGGCGTCGGCAAATGATCGAGCGCCAGGAGCGAGGCCGAAACGCCAGTGCCAAAGCCGTAAAGCAGAACATCGTGAGTAGCGGCATTCTTGCGGACATATCCGATTGCCGCCAGCACATCGGCCCACTCAGCATAGCCAAAACTGGACATTTGCCCTTCGGATTGCCCACTGCGACGCAGGTCAAAGGCCAAGACACAAAAACCCTGATCCAACAGGAATTCATAGAGTTCAGCGCTTTCCAATCCAAATTGCAGGCGGTTTTTGCCCTGATCATGAACCAGGATGACGGTGCTGATTGCTTCCTCTCCAGCTTTGAGCTCGGGCGAAAAATACCAGCCCTGCAATTGGGTTTGCTCATCCAAAGATGGAAAACTGACCAGGTTGAAAGGCGGCAGGGTATTGTTGCTGAAGGTGTCTAAAGGCTTGGCCGGCTGGCGCATCAGATCATTGGCCTTGATGAAAGTCACAGCAAGGACAGCAATCAGAATCAAGGCGATAACAGAGGAGATGCCAGCGGTCTGGCGAATGCGTCGTGAATGTTTCTGACTGGCCGGGACGCGGCTGATGCTTGAAAGTGTGGGCATGCGGTGCTCCTTTGAACAGGTATAATCCTATAAATTATAGCACGCGGGAAGGCTTCTTGTGGTAGAATTGAGAACGAAAAGCAAGGAGGACAACGTATGAATTTTTTCGAAGCAATACTATTTGGCATCGTACAGGGTATCACTGAATTTCTGCCCGTCAGCAGCTCGGGCCATTTGACCCTTTTAGGCAAGATATTCAAACTAAGCGATGGCGATATGATGTCGTTAACCACACTGCTGCACATGGGCACCTTGATCGCCGTCTTTATTGTTATGCGTCGAGAAATCGGTGCCATTTTCCGCGATATTTTTGGCAAAAAAACCTGGATGCTGATCGTAGCCACGATTCCGGCTGTCTTGGCGGCTGTCTTTCTCGGTGATGAATTGGAAGCGCTTTTCGGAGGCGATCTTTTGGGATACTTTTTCCTGGCCACCGCGCTGATTCTTTTGGCGGCGGTTATCTTCTGGCGAAAGACCACGACTGACCAGGATGTCGGCTACCCGCATGCCATCATCGGTGGTTTGGCACAGGCCATCTCGATTGCGCCGGGCATCTCGCGTTCGGGCGCGACCATCACCGCGCTGCTGTTGTCGGGCGTCAATCGGGAGAAGGCCATCCGCTTTTCGTTTTTGATGTCAATCCCGGCCATCCTCGGCGGCTTTGCCCTCGACATGAAAAAACTGCTGGAAGGCCAAGGCACATCCGCCATCACGTCGCTGGGCATTGAAAACATTATCATTGGTGTCGTCGTCGCGGCTGTCTCAGGCTGGCTGGTCATGGAATTTATGATCAAGAAGCTCAACCGCCGTGGTTTTCTCTATTGCGTGATTTATCTGATCATCCTCGGTGCCCTGATCCTGATTGACCAGAATTTGACCCATTTTGTCTTTTGACCTGGAAGGGAAATTAAATGCCTGATCTGATCCTGGGAATCGAATCGTCCTGTGATGAAACAGCGGCGGCCGTTGTGGCTGACGGCAGGATCATCCTGTCCAACGTCATCGCCTCGCAGGCTGATTTTCATCAGCAATTTGGCGGCGTCGTACCGGAGATTGCTTCACGCATGCACGTGGAAGCCATTTTACCGGTCATCGATCAGGCTCTGACCGAAGCCGGCATTGAACTGTCCGCTTTGTCCGCCATCGCGGTGACCAAAGGGCCCGGTCTGGTCGGCGCGCTGCTGGTTGGCCTGTCAGCGGCCAAAGGGCTGGCGTTGATGACCGGCAAGCCGCTGGTCGGTGTTCACCACATTCAAGGCCACATGGCAGCCAACTATCTGGCCGATCCCGATCTTGAACCGCCCTTTCTCTGCCTGGTCGCGTCGGGCGCGCACAGTCATTTGGTTCTGGTGGAAGATTACCAGCACAATCGAATTTTGGCGCGAACCCGCGATGATGCCGCCGGAGAGGCCTTTGACAAAATCGCCCGCGCGGTCGGCCTGGGCTACCCCGGCGGACCGCTGATCGACAAGGCTGCCGAGGGCGGCCGCACGGACGCGTTCCGCTTGCCCCAAACCGATTTCACCGACAGCCTGGATTTTTCCTTCAGCGGTTTAAAAACCGCCGCGCTCAATCAATTGACCCGTTTTCGCCAGCAGGCCGAAAAACTTGGGCAGAACTGGGAGGACGTCCTGCCGCTTCGGGATTTTGCGGCCACCTATCAGCAGGCGATTGTCGATGTGCTGGTTGACCATACCTTTAAGGCGCTGGAACAGCATCACCTTAAGCGACTGACATTAGCGGGCGGCGTAGCAGCCAACCGCTGCCTGCGCCGGTGCATGGCAGAACGTGCGGCCCAAGAGGGGGTCAAGATGACCTGCCCGCCGCTGATTCTGTGCACGGATAATGCTGCGATGATTGCTTCTGCGGGTTTTTTCGCCTTTCGGGCCGGCCAGCGTGATGACCTCTCGCTTAATGCCGAGGCGTCGTTGGAACTCAATGAATAATCGACGATTTATGAACGAATATTTCGACTTTGAGTATTCATGTTTTCTTGTATATTCATAAGGTCAGCAATAATATTCACTACCCCAAAAATGTGGATAAACGATCGATTGAATATAAGATACCCAATAAACAAAGTGGTGCCAATAAATTGATATAGATAAATTGTGTGGATAACTTTGTGGATAGTGTGTATAAAGTCTTGTATAAACAAACCAGGCGGGAGGAATAGCAGTGGTTCAGGAACATAACAGCAAGCTGGTAGCCGAGAATCGCAAGGCTTATCATGACTATATCATCGAGGAACGAATGGAGGCCGGAATTGAATTGGCCGGTACCGAAGTCAAGTCAATCCGCCAGGGCCGTATCAACCTGAACGACAGTTATGCGGCCATCGTCAACGGTGAACTGTGGCTTTACAACCTGCACATCAGCCCTTACGAACAGGGCAATCGATTCAATAAAGACCCGCTGCGGACGCGCAAACTGCTGATGCACAAACGCGAAATCATGCGCTTGTTCGGCGTCGTTCGCCAGGAAGGGCTGACCCTCATTCCGACCAAAATATATTTCAAAAGCGGCAAGGTCAAGGTTGAAATCAGCCTGGCTCGCGGCAAAAAGAATTACGACAAACGTGACGCGGACGCCAAAAAACAGGCGACGCGCGAGATCGAGCGTCGCCTGAAGGATGGCGGGAAATACCGAGAATAGCTGGCCATCAGCCGGTTATGGCAATATCGACGCTGGTGGGAACGACCCCGATATAACTCTTGCCGGCATTGACCTGCAATTCAGCACCATTGACATCGGTAAAGACAAAGCTGTTGTTGGTTTCGCCCTTGGCCCAATTGATGACTTGTGACTTGCCTCCGGTTATGTAGTAGCCTTGCCCTTTGGAAAGATCGATTTCTTTCAGAACAGCGTCTGATTTATAATGGGAAACTTTGGTGACGAGCAGGAAAACATTGGTAAACTGGATGGCTTCGCCGGTTGCCAAGTCGATCTGGTCGGTGCCATATTCACCTTTGCTATAAAGCCTGGTTGCTGGCGTGTAGTAGAAATAGGCTGTGCAGTAATTCGAGAAGGGGATTGTGACATTGACCGCCACGTCAGAACCGGTCGCGGCAAAATCATCGGTCGCGCGGAAGTTGAAGGCCGTTTTCTGGCCCTCCCGTACCGTCATCCGAAATTCTTTTTTGGTGATGGCCGCCAGCAGCATTTCGCCTGTTGTCTTGACGCTGTGCTCATATCCGCGGTCGTGACGCCAGGCCTCATCCCGCCAGTAGGAGTCGGGGAAAACATGCAGATCGATATGGTTGTACTTCTGTCTGCTGAACTGGTCGTTGGCAGCATAGGATGCCCCAATATGAACCAGGATGGCATCCAGGCCGCCGGCAACATCGATAAAATCGTGACGGGCGCTGCGAAGCGTCCCGATTTCCGGTACCGTCGACACATCGGTAAATACGGCCATCATCCGCGTGATACCGCCTTCAACCGGCATCTCATAAAACAAATCGGCCGACTGGATACCGATCTGCGGCACGCCGTCTTTATGGTTGTTGATCATGATGGCGACCGGCCGTTGGCCGACGGCTGTGGCGTTGATCAGGGGCTCGCCGGTCAGTGGGTTGGGCGGGTTGGGAGTCGGAGTGGGTGACGGTGTGACCGTCGGAGTCGGGGAGGGCGTTGGTGTCGGAGCCAGCGTGGTTGCCGTGGTTTCAGCCTGACAGCCAAAGCTTAACGCACAGACGGCCAGCACGGACACAATGATCAAGACAAATGCGACACGATAAAAAGTTCGGCGGGGGGCATGTTTTTGCTCGAACATAAATTTTGCTCCGTTTCAATAATTCTATTGATATTCTATCATTAAATAATCACACTGTCATTTTTCTCACTCAGCAGCAGAGTCAGGTTTTATTTTTCATGCATAATCTGTTATGATAGTGATATCCAAATATTTAGGGAGGTCTGGCATATGGCATTTTTTCAAGATTTAGGCAAGAAGACATCAGACATGATGGAGATTTCAAAACTGAATTCATCCATCAGCAAAGAACAGGCCGCAATCGTAGAAGTTCAGAAGAAAATCGGCGTAACTGCCTATGAATTATTTGCTGCCGGACAACAGCTGCCGGAAGCTTTTCTGCCTGATTTACAGGAAATTGCAGAAAAGTACCGTAGCATAATCGATCTGGAAAACAAGATCGCGGAGATTAAAGCTGAGGCGGAAAGATACAAAGAGGCTCAAGCTCAAGCTCAAGCCGCCGCCCAGGCGCAGGCGCAGGCTGCTGCGCAAGCCAAAGCGCAAGCCCAGGCTCAACCGCCAGCGCATGCCCCGTACCAAGCGCCAGTCCCGCCGCCAGCCCCTGCCGCGCCAGCCCCAGCCGCGGCCCCGGTTGCTCCGCCAGCCGCGGCCCCTGCTCCTCAAGTTGCACCGTCGGCAGGCAACAAATTTTGTGTCAGCTGTGGCGCCCAGATCGTTGCGGGCGCTGCTTTCTGCAGCAAGTGCGGAACCAAGGCCGAATAACTTTTTCAAATTATCGCAAAAATCAAACTGGCTGGATAAGATATCCGGCCAGTTTTTTTATTGCGTCATGCAGCAAAAAGTCAATATATTTACAGTTTATTACAGGGGATGATTGTATTCACAAGTCAGCAGGGTGTATAATCAAAACGAACAAAAGTTCGCATTCAAAACGAACGGAGGCGTTTGCTGTGGCCCGTAAAGTCTATGTCAGAGTTATTGTCGAATTCGACCAACAAGGCGGGCTTTGGCCGCGCTCGATCATCTGGGAGAATGGCTGTCAATACCGAATTGACCGCATTTTGGACGTTTCCCCGGGTGTTTCCACCAAGGTTGGCGGCTTTGGTATTCGATACAATTGCCGCATCATGGGCAGGCAGGTGCCCTTGTTTCTCGAAGATAAACGCTGGTTTGTTGAAGCTGGAGACCAAAAATAAAGTTTATCGATTTGAGCGAATTTTATGAATAAAAGCGATGTACATTGGGATAAAACATGCTAAAATATTGACTTAGATGAGGCTAACTTTCATCAGCGCATTTTGTTTGTTTTTCTCTGACACTTTACAGGAGGTGAGCGGATGCTTAGATACAACTATACTGAAAGCAATGAACTTGGCAAACGACTGCGTCGTGTACGCAAAGCTGCGGGCATGACGCTTCAGGATTTGTCCGACGCGCTAAACAACGAGTATGGGACGCACGCCAACAAGGGAACCATATCCAAATACGAAAATGGTATTCATGAACCCAATGCCAGCACCATTTTCTGCATTGCCCAAATCATTGGCGTCAGTGTCGATTACCTGATGGGCAAAACCGATATTGACTACGCGTCGGTCCTGTCCCTGATTGCAGAAAACAGAGCCATCCGTGAAGGGGCCACCGGTGAAGACGGCGTCGACATCGATCTGCCTGAAGTCCCCTGCAATTATAGTTATGATGTCACCGACAACAGCATGGCCCCGCATTATAAAATGGGTGATGTGCTGATTGTCAGATCCTGCATGCCGATCGTTGACGGTCAGGCCTATATGGTGCAATACAAACGCAACAAGCCGATCATCAGACTGATCGTCATCGAGCCCAACCGATGGATTCTCAAGACTGAAAACCGGGTTTTCGACTCGATCGAAGTCCCCTTGGCGGAAGGCCAGAAAATCCCTGCTCAGGTTAAAGTGATTGGCCGTGTGATCGAATTCCGTCGCAGCGAGGTTTGAAAACCGGCATAGCCGGTTTTCAGCGAACAACGAACAACGAACAGTTCAGGAAACCGGACAGGTGCGCGAGCGCCTGTCCGGTTATTTTTGGCGATCAATTCGCTTTTGCGAAAATCAGCTTGTCCATATTTTATTGTTTCATAAAAATATTCGGGCAGGCGCTTGCGCAGCTGCCCGAGTACATACGTTGTTCGCTGTTCGTTGTTCGTTTTTAGCTAAAAAGACGGTCGAAACCGTCTTTTCACCCTTCACCTTTCATCTGATCTGTGCTATAATCTGCCCTACAGAACCCTCCGATCAGCTGGACGAAGTCTGCAAATCGGGGGCGTAATGGTTTCGACGGGGTCGTTGAAATTTGATAAGCGGGTAGAGGATCCTCGTTGGCCTCTCAAAAAAACGAGGAAACGCTTAATTGCAAACAAAACACAACTCGTAGCAGCGTAAGCCACTACCGTCAGCCCATCCGATCTGCTGGATGGATAACTGGCGTCAGATAGCAGACCTTACCCGACGGCAGGTTAAACGGGGAAACGGATCAGGATATGCCTGGATAATGATCTGTATTAACAGGATACCGGACCACAAAGCCTGTCAGCGGGCGTTGTGAGAGGGGAATACTCCAAACACTGACTGCACCCGGAGAAGCTCTTATGGATAGGATTTCGGACAGGGGTTCGACTCCCCTCGCCTCCACCATCGCAAAGGCCTGAAACTGCAAGTTTTCAGGCTTTTTCTTTTTCCTCAAGTACTTGTTATTGTCAAAATATAGTATTATAGTGTTAATTTACCTATAATATAGTCAATTAATTGCCAGGAGAAAAACTGATGGATGCACCGCCCTGTCAAACATTTTTCGATCAATCGCCGGTGCCCTTTGCTGTTGGCAGGGTTATTTTTGGCAAACCGAAAACGCCTTGCGATTTCCAAATAATCGGGATCAATGCCGCCTTGGCCAAGTTGCTCCAAGTCCAGCCGAATGAACTCGCTGAAGTGAAGATAAGTCTGGGGCCAGATCGTTCGCAAGACCTCGCGGATCCCTGGTTGGAGGCTGTTCGAGAAATCCAGAGTACTCAAACATCCTATGAGCGTGACATTTACATAGCAAAAATCGAACGATGGATGCGAGTGGTGGTTTTCGGGCTTCAGAATCTCGAGTTTGGCATGATGCTTACCGATCTGTCGCCGGATTTGAAACTGAAACAGGCCTTCGACACTTTGACCGTTGAAAAAGAAGAATTGGAAAAATTCTTTTCGGCCAATCTTGACTTGCTTTGCATCGCCGATCTGCAGGGTCATTTTATCAAGGTCAATAAATCGTGGGAGACGATTTTGGGTTACACCGTGGAGGAACTGGAAAACAGTATATTCCTCCAATATGTACACCCGGATGACATTGCAGCTACTCAAGCGGCGATGTCCAAACTGGGGCAGAACGAGGAAGTTTTGAATTTTATCAATCGTTATCGCTGCCGCGATGGCACCTACCGCTATATTGAATGGCGATCGCATCCGTATGCCGATTTGATTTACGCTGCCGCTCGAGATATAACCACCGCGGTCATGGACAATCAGGCGCTGAAATCGAGCGAGGAAAAATACCGACTCATCACCGAAAATACCTCGGATGTAATTTGGGTGATGAATATGAAAACCATGAATTATGTCTATATCAGCCCATCGATTAAGCAATTGCGCGGCATTTCGGTCGAGGAAGCCATGGCTGAGAATTTTGCAGAATCCATGACGCCGGAATCGGCCCAAGCATTGATCGAAAATGAAAACAATGAAAAAACGCTGGAAAAATTTCTCGAAGATCCCGAGCATCCTCAGCTGTACATCCATGAAATCCAGCAAAAATGTAAAAACGGTGATGTCATTTGGGTTGAGACATCAACCAAGTACCGACTGAATGATCAAAACGAGATTGAGTGCGTAGGCACCAGCCGAAACATCGAAGAACGTAAACGCGCCGAGCAGGAAATTCTTTTCCTGAGTTATCGGGATCAAATGACCGGACTATATAACCGTCGTTTTTTTGAAGAGGAAATCAAACGATTGGATACGCCGCGGAATCTGCCGATTGCCATTATTGTCGGAGATCTCAACAAACTAAAGTTTATCAACGATACTTATGGCCATGATGACGGCGACGAATACATCATCAAAACCGCTCAGGCCATTCGAGCGAGCTGCCGCGCGGACGACATTGCTTCACGCTGGGGCGGCGATGAATTCGTCGTTCTTTTGCCCAAGACAGATCAGGCTGCTGTAGCAAAAATAGTCAGCCGCATCGAGGCAAATTGTCAGACCATGCAGGTCCAGGGTATAGCAGTCAGTCTGGCGTTGGGCGTTTGTCTGAAAACGTCGGTTGAACAAAGCATCGTCGAAGTTATCCGTTGTGCCGATGATAATATGTATAAAAACAAAGCAATTCAGCGAGCATCTCCTTTAAAAACGCTATGACACGCCTCGACCACACTTGTATCGTAATAAATACCCTTGTATTTTTCGATTTCAGCCAGCGCCATGTCGATCGGGTAGGCCGCGCGATAAGGACGATGCGAGGACATGGCCTCGACAACATCGGCGACGTTGAGAATTTTGGCCTCCAGCAAAATCGCATCGACGGATAATTGGCGCGGATAACCAGATCCGTCAAGCCTTTCATGATGCTGATAAATAATTTCGGCGATTGGCCAGGGAAAGTCAATGTCTTTGAGCATATTGTAAGCGGCTTCGGGGTGGCATTTGATCAGTTGAAATTCAATATCGGTCAGGGTCCCCGGTTTGCTGAGGATTTCCGAGGGGATTTGGATTTTGCCGAGGTCATGGATGGTGCTGGCCAGATACAGACCGCGAATCTGCCAGGGCGTCAGACCAAGTTGTTCGGCAATGGCCACGGCAATCTCGGCCACCCGTTTTTGATGACCGGACGTGTAGGGGTCTTTGGCTTCTACGACCAGTGCCAGGGTCTGGATGGTTCCTTCCAGGGTATTGTTGATGCGTTCAGCAAACAGCTTGCTGGGGGTTATATCTTGAATATAGGTGACAAAATATTGAAAATTGTTTTGGATGTCGCGGATGGCGGCTGTGGAGACCAACGCCCAAATGACCTGCCCATCCTTGCGGGTGTAACGTTTTTCGAAGACCGCGCTGTCTAGTTCGCCGGTGATCATTTTACGGCTCAGATCGTTGCCGATATTGTGATCTTCTGGGAAAGTCAGGTTTCTAAAATTCATTGCGGTCAATTCATCGTGCGAATAGCCCCAGATTTCGCAGGCCTTTTTGTTGGCCTTGATAAATGATCCGTCCTTGGCAACCATGACAATACCGGCAATGGCACTGTCAAATGATGCCTGGATCAGTTTCTCGCTTTCGTTCAAGGCCTTCTCGGAGTTTTGGCGCAGCGTGATGTCGTGGGTGTTGATCAGCAAGACTGGACGATTTTTGTCGCTAAACAGACTGGCCCGGATTTCGACCGGAAAAACGGTGCCATCTTTCTTTTTATGATAACGAAGCGGAATAAAAATATAATCTTCCTTCATGATTTGTGTCGCTTGCTTGGTCTGGACGGGTTCGGCGGACATGTCGATGTTTTTGAGCAGGAGCAGCTCTTCGTGCGTATAGCCATAGGTTGAACAGGCCATATTATTGGCCTCTAAAATCGCGCCGGTATCCTGGTCGATGATGAAAAGTGAATCGACGCCAATGTTGAAGATGTTGTGATAACGTTCTTCGCTGTCCTTGATGATGGCCTGGGACTTAAGCAATTCTTGTTCGGCCATCATTCGCTCCAGTATTCGACCCAGTCGCTCTGCGATGGCATTGATCAGCATCACTTCTTCTTGCATAAAGGGTCCATGATCAATGTCCGGCCTCTTTTCCAGATAAGCAACCTCAAGCAAGCCGTTTAGAGTATCGTTGATTTTGATCGGGGAGGACAGCATCCATTCAGTTTCTGCAAAGTTTGGACTTTGATATTGCGTCGTTCCGACAGAAATTCTGATCGCTGTGATTTCTGGATACTGCCAGCTCTCGGGGAATACCTCGGCAAAATTCTGCAGCAATTGCTCCTGTGAAATGTTCTCTTTTTGGATCAAATCGGTCAGGTTGTAGAATGCCCGCAATTCTTTCGTTCGTTCATTGGCAAAATACTCGGCTTTCTGGCGCAAGGCGATATCGGTTTCGAGTTCTTCAACTTTTCGCTCGACTTGTTCAACGACCCGTTCGTTGTACATTTTGAAAAATTCAATTGTGTTATCGTCCAGAAATTGATGATCCGTCGGCCCAGGCGTTTTCGATTTGGTTTCAATCTCTTTGACAATACTTTGAAACACTTCTGGATCGATCGGCCTGACCAAAAAGCGTTCGGCGCCCAACATGGCGGCAAACTCTTCGTCTTTTGCACTGATGTAGTTTGCAGTCAACAAAATGATCGGAATATGTCGAAGTTTTTCGTCATTTTTGCACTTGCTGCAGAGCCGAAAACCGTCCATGATCGGCATCAGAATATCCGAAACAATCAGATCAACCGGCTCCTTATTCAGCAGGGCCAGAGCAATTTTGCCATTTTCTGCAACAATGACCTCGTGGCCGCTATTCTGCAAAATGGATTGAAGCAGGTAGCGATTTTCTTTGTTGTCGTCGGCGATAAGTACCCTCATTGAACATCCATCCTTTATTGCAGAAATTTTTCGATTTCAGACAGAAAAGTTTCGGGGTTAATCGGCTTTTCGATATAGCCGTTGCTGCCAGCCTTCAAGATGGCTTCGCGATCACCGGTCATGGCATAGGAGGTGACTGCTACGATCATGGGCAACGCACCGGCAGTCGATTGACGGATCTGCCGGATGGCTTCGTTGCCGTCAATGCCTGGCAATTGAATATCCATAAGAATCAAGTCAGGTTGTTCACGGATGGCCAGCGCGACGCCCTTTTCCCCGGTTTCAGCCTTGACGACCTGATAGCCTTTGCTGCTTAATAAAAAATTCATCAAATACATATTGGTCTCATTATCTTCGACCACCAGAATCTTTTTCAAAGTGTTACACCTCCATCATGTAAGGGTAATGCCAGGACAAATTCACTGCCCTGACCAAATTGGCTGACAGCCGTGATTGCGCCGCCCAAAACGCCTGCCAGTTTTTGGGAAAGATATAATCCAAGGCCGGTTCCTTCGCGCAATTCTTCACCTTCGACGATGATGCGGCCAAATTGGCTGAAAAGTCGTGGCATATCCTGTTCGCGGATGCCCATGCCGTCATCGCTGACGGTTATTTTGACCTGACTTGCCTGTTTTGACAAAGCAATTTTGACCGTACCATGATTGGAATATTTGATGGCGTTGCTGACCAGGTTCATGACGATTTGGCGCACCCTGCGCTCATCGCTTGCTAAAGTCGTTTGACCCGGATCGATCAAGACCAGCTTGATGCCACGTTCAGCCGCGGTAACCACAAAGACGGAGCAAATTTCGGTCAGGAGTTTGGACAAATCAAACGTACCGATGGCCAGATCGATTTTCCCGGCTTCAATCTTGCTGACATCAATTACATCGTTGATTAATTCCAGTAAGTGTTTGGAACTCTTGCTGACCATACCAAGCTGCTTGAGTTGTTCGTCATTGAGCGGGCCAGCCATACCCTGCAGCAGGATGCCGGTAAATCCGATGATGGAATTCAGCGGCGTGCGCAACTCGTGGCTCATGCTGGCGATAAAAAGACTCTTGAGGCGATCCAGCGCCAGCAACTTCTGATTGGCATCAATCAACGCCTTGGTCCGTTCCTCAACAATTTCTTCGAGGTGATCCTGATATTTTTCGACCTCTTCAGTAGCTCGCTTACGTTCGAGCAGATGCCACAGCGCTTCCATCAGCAAGGTCAGTTGTTGGACATCGCTCTCGTCGTAGTCGTCGACTTTGTTGCCGACTCCTGCGACAATGACAATTTTCGCGCCGGAAAAAATTGGCACGTTCATGTGACGAACCAGATGAACATGGCCAGGCGGCGTCCCTTTGACCAGCGGATTGCCCGGATGATAATCATTGGTAATGATAGGCTTGCGCTGACGGACGGCTTCGCCCCACAAACCGGTCGATACAATGGGATAGACAAAGGGCTTATCCTTGATCATACATTCGGCCATGGCCGATTTGGACCACGAATACATGGTCAGTATACTTTCGTCTTCATTCAGAAAGGCCAGATAGCCGATTTTGCTCTGGGTCAGCTTGACCGACTCCTCCAAGGCATAATCGGTAATTTGCTGCAAGGACGATGCGGTCATCTGATTCAATTGGAGCAAAGACTGCATGCGAAGCGCATTCAGCAGCAGCACATTGTCGGTTTGCTTGCGTTGGGCATAATCCGCTTCCAGCTCGGCGGTTCGCTCGAAAATCAGGTCTTCAAGGCTTTCCTGCTGCTTGTGCAAAATTTCTTCCACGCGCTGACGAGCCAGCGCAAGATAAGTGATGATCGCGGCAACCAAGGCAAAGATCAAGACACGGATGATGGCTTGAACGAGGATGGCAGTATCTTGAGAATAGAGCCAGGTCATGCAGAAGTAGAGCAAAGCCAGCCCAAGTGAGTAGACAAACCCGCGTTTGGTGTAAAAAACGCAAGCAATGATTATTGGAATATAAAACAGGTTTTGAAAGATAATGAAGTAACCTGAGGACAAGGAAACAACGCTTGTTACAAGACAAATTGCCGATGTAATCAACAAGATGATCAGGGTGGATGACGATGCCTGAAAACTTTGGCTCTTCAGATATTTCCTGTTCATAGTCACAATCTCCATGCGAATGACGACTTTTTAAACAGATCGAATAATATCCAAGCAAACACAAACCAGAGTATTTACAATTATAGCACGATGAAGGCATTAAATTGGTATAATATTGAGGGGTGATCGCGTGAAACTTATTTTCGGTTTGTGTCTTGCCACGGTTCTTTTTTTATCGTCCTGCGCATCGACAACGTCAACAATCGTCGATACGGTATCTTCGGCGACGCTGCAACGATATCGCACCAACGAAATCAAGGAATATCAAGGAGAACGTCTGGATCCGGCGATTGGTCCCAGGGACAATTCAATCAACGGCATCCAGCATGTTGATATCAGTAACTATACGTTAACCCTTGACGGCCTCGTGGACAGCCCGCAGACCCTGACCTACGATGAGGTCCTCGCGCTGACCGCCGTCCAGCGCCTGGTCACCCTGCATTGTGTCGAGGGTTGGCAGGCGACGATCCTATGGCAAGGGGTTCAACTGTCCGAACTGTTTGCGCTGACCACCGTCGATCCGACGGCCAACACGGTCATTTTCCACTGCGTCGACGGCTACACGACCTCACTGCCCCTGGCGACCGTTGTCGAAAACAACCTGATTTTGGCCTATCAGGCCAATGAACTGCCTTTGCCGGACGAAATGGGCTTCCCCTTTATTGTTGTTGCTGAGGACAAATATGGCTACAAATGGGCGCGTTGGGTGACGAGGATTGAACTTTCGGCTGACGCCAATTATAAAGGCTATTGGGAAACCATCGGTTACGACAACGATGCTGACCTGCCGTAAAGAAGCGATTACTTGTTTTGCATCTTTTCTTGGAGCTGCAATAATATTTCGGTCTGGTTTTTAAGCTCCTGCATTTGCTCGTCCTGCAGCGTCGCCAGGTAGGTTAATGTGTTATGATCGGTATCGGCCTTGGCATCGTTTTGCGCCTGAATCACGTTTTGACCGACCATGATAATGGGGAGTAACACCAACTGCAGCACGGTTTGGGCGATGTAGGTGACCCAGGTCATGACGTTGTTGGCGGCAATGACGGGCGGAAGCATAAACAGGTCAATGATCAGGAAGGCATAAGCGCACCACATGGTGCCAACGCTCTTGGTAATTTTGACAGCCAGCCAAAAATTAAATTTGTTAAGGCCGGTCAGTTCCTTTTTGATCAGATCCCGGGGGTGGGTGACAAAGGGGTGTTTCTTTGGATGCTCCATGTTCAATCCTCCTGTTATCAAATTTATATGCTCACGGGATATAAAAAATCCTGGTTTCGCGGGCGGTTTCGCCGCTGGTGTTGGCGGCGGTAAAGGTCACGACGTGGAATTTATCCAGTAAGGGCGTGGCGGGCGTGAAACTGACGAGGCCCGTTGCTGCGTCGAAGGTCGGCGTGCTGACAAGACCATCAACCACCACCGCAAGGCTGGACGGATCAAGTGTATAACCGGTATCGGCCATGACAGTCGCGCTCAAAAGCGGCGTGGCTGATTCAACGGTTGCACCCATGCCGCCCATCATTGAGAAAGTCGGGGCATGGGCGCTGCTGCCGGTAGCCGTGGCGCGAGCCCAGACTGCGTTGAAAACCCTGATGGTATTGCCGCCCAAAATTTTCCGGATGTCATTTTCGGAGTAGCCGCGGCTGACCAGCTCAGCCGTGATATTGGGCATTAGTGAGGCATTGGTCAGGCCATCCGGCATGCTGGCGCCATCAAAATCCGAGCCCAGTCCGACGTGTTCGATGCCGACCAGCTTAACAATATAATCAATATGATCGACCACCGTTTTCACCGTGACGGTTTTGCTTGAAGTCAGAAAAGTCCGATAAAAATTGACTTGTACAACACCGCCGTTTTCTGCGATGGCTCTGATCTGATCATCTTTGAGATTGCGCGCATGATGTTTGAGCGTGTAAGCGCAAGAATGGCTGGCGACGACGGGGGAGGAGGTGGCGGCCATGGCTTCCCAAAAAGTCGCCTCGTTCATGTGCGAGACGTCGACGACCATGCCCAGCCGGTTCATCTCGGCAATGACCGATCGACCCAAATCGGTCAGCCCGCCGGAAGTGGCGGTGCCGTCCACATAGGCATTGCTGACGCCCTCGCCCAAGGCGTTGGAATTGTTCCAGACCGGGGCCAGCATGCGGATGCCAAGATCGTCGTACTGCCGCAAGAGCTCAAGGCCATTGGTTTCACTGAGTGAATAGGCCCCTTCAATGCTGGCGATGATCTGCGTTTGGCCGCCGCTGCCGACGTTGGTGATGTCATTCAGCGCGTAAACCTGGCGGATGGTCGACGAATTGTTGGCCAGCGTCCACTTGAGACCGTTGATCAAGGCCAGCAGCCGACTGTTGGACTTGGTAAAATCCTGACCGCTGCCCGCCAGCATATAACCGGTGGTATAGGACGCGAAGACCTGGGCGTCCATGCCGCCGGTCTTTAGTTTGGCAATATCGATGTCAAAGCTGGTTTTGCGGCCGAGATTGTTGACCGGCAGCCAGGAATCGGCATCAAGGACTTCCAGCAGAGTGTCGCAATGCGTATCGATGACAATGGCATCGGCGTGCATCTGGGCTGCCGTGCGGCCCGGCGTTGGCGTCGGCGGCGCGGTTGTGGGGGCGATGGTCATCGGCAACGTCGTCTCAGGGGTCGTGACCGCCGGGGTTGGCGAAACCGCAGGTTTCACTGAAGCGGACGTTTGCGCCACCGTCGTGGTGATCGTTGTGACCGAATCCTGCGCACAAGAAACAAGCATCAGGAACAACAGGATCACAAGGAGGGCAGAGGCTATTCTCAACATTTTCATGCGAAACTCCTGCGGGGGATTATTCTGATAAAATTATAACACAGACCAACTTGGGCCCAGTAATGCTATAATAGAGGTCGGCAATAAAATCTCAATTTGAGGCAATGATTATGGATAATGCAAAAATTGAAACGATCGACCAATACATCGCCACCTGCGGCCCTGACGTGCAAAAAAAGCTGACCCAGCTGCGACAGGCCATCCAAGCGGCCGCCCCGATGGCAACTGAGAAAATCAGCTGGCGGATGCCGACCTTTTACTGGCATGGCAATCTGATTCATTTTGCGGCCTTTAAAAATCACATCGGCCTGTATCCCGGCGCCGATGCCATCGAAGCCTTTCGCGCGAAGTTTGAGCAGGTCCATCTCAAGTACTCCAAGGGCGCGGTCCAGTTCCCCAAGGGGCAAACTATACCGCTGGAGCTGGTTGCCGAGATTGTCCGTTTCAATTTAGCCGAAAACGGCCGTCAGCCGTAGTATTGTCGACCGGGCAGAAAGGGCCGCCATCATGCCATTATTGAGCCAAAATGACCTGATCAGCTGTGTCGAGAACTGCATCAATCAACGGGTCGACAACGAGGCATTTATCACATTTCTTCGCTTTACCGACAAACAAATGGAGGTTTACGAGCCAGACGCCATGTTCCACATGATGAGCCTGTGCTCGGCTGGCCTCTTCCTCAATATTGATACGCAAGGCGATGAATTGATGATTGAATGCAAAACCGCTGAATTCAATGCGCGTGAATTCATCAAGATCAAAGGCGAAATGAGTTTTGGCCAGGTCATCCAACAACTGGGCAGCACGATCAAAAAAATCAATCAGGCCGGCAGCAAATTCGATATCACGCAGCACTTTGATCTATACATCAACGACAGTTATCACAGTTCGGCCAACATCACACCGGAGTGCCTGTATTTTTTGCTCCCCAACCCCGATCATCAATGGATCAACGTCAAAATCTGGTTCCCATTGTACAAGCCCGTCGCCCTGCGCAATCTGATTCTCAATGGTCAGTGGCGCAAACCGGTGGACAAACGTCCCGTCCTCTACGCCTTCGGTGACTCGATCACCCAAGGCTTTATTGCCGGCAAGCCATCGTTCAGCTACGTCGCGCAATTGGCCGATCTGCTGGGTATGCGGGCGCTGAACCAGGGCATCGGCAACATCATGTTTAATCCGCAAATTCTCGATGATCTGCAAAGCCTGCCGACGCCTGATTTGATTACAGTCGCCTATGGCACCAACGACTGGACCAAGAATGCGGATTTTGAGAACATTCGCGCGCAGGTTGAGGCCTTTTTTGCCAGACTGCATCAGCTTTACCCCAGTATTCGGACTTATGTCATCACGCCCATCTGGCGGGCCGATATGAATGAGCCCCAAAAATGCGGCAAATCCCTGGACGATGTCAGCCGCCTGATCCGCGAAACAGCCGGGGGTTACCCGGCTGTTCGGCTGATTGATGGACTGGCGGTTTCGCCGCATGACCCGGCCTGCTACGCCGATGGTTTTCTGCATCCCAATGCCTTGGGTTTTTCCTATTTGGCTGCGCGACTCTACAAAGCGATCATTGAGGGCGGCGCAAGAGATTGAACAGGCAGCCCAAGATGCCTGTCGCGACCATGGCCCAGCCGCAGACGTTGAAGACGATCAGATAAACCGAAGCGGTGCCGGCAATGTCAAACACACCTTGCAGCATGCTGGAAACGGTCAGCGCGGCGATACCGGAATTGAAAACATTGTAAAAAAACCGGCGGGCCTTGATGGGTTCAAAGTCAGCTTTGCCAAACCAAAGCAGAAAAAACGGCAACGCACCGCCGAGCAGTGGAAAGAGAAACATCAAAGACATGGCGTCAGAACGAATGCCGTGGCCAAACAAAGCATAAATATTGTCAATGATGATGCACAGCATGGCGACCGCCATGTAAACCAGCGTTGTTTTCAGCGCCAGCCGGCTGCGGCGCGGTGGATCAATAACCAAAGTAGACAATGTCGCTCACGCTCCTTTCTTCGATGACTTGGCCATTGGTGGTTGGTTTGTTGATGATCGTTCCGTTGAACCACAGGGTGGCCGAGCCACCCCCGTCGAGGTTGTAGGCCGTTTTACAGCCTTGGTCCTTGAAGATTTGCGCCAGCTCGTTCAGCTTTAGACCGGTACTCTTGCTGGTGCGTCCATCAGAGACGATCAAAACATAATGTCGCTCCGACACCTGACCGATGGCTGCCCGCGGATTGCTGTCGCTGGCCTGACCGACTTCGCTGTGGCGGTCCACAACCAATTCACCCTGATTCAGCAGGGCTGGGCCAAACGAGAAGACCTGACTGAGATTGGCATCGACGAGCAATTGCGCGCTGGTCTGACTTTCGCTGATGATGGAAAAATTACCGGACTGATCAATGGCCAGACCTTCGTCGCTCGAAGCCTGCGCGGCGGTATCGCGATACAAAACCCCATTGCGGAGCACATAACCATAATCTCGGAAGCCGTAATAATCACCGTTTATCGCCAGGATGGCATTGTGGGATGTGGCAATATTGGAGGTCAAATCCTTGATGTTGCGGCCATAGGTGTCATGCGCAAAAGCCGTTTTCAAAAAGTCAGCACTGGAAACCTGAATGTCAGCGATGTAGACATCGGTATTATACACATGCACTGTCTCGATGCTGATCTGGATTTTATCATCCTGATAAGAGGTGCTGGTGATAACCGGCTTCTGGGATGCTGCGGCTGATGTTTCTTCGCCTGCGCTTGTAACAGTGTCCGCGCTTGAACTGGCGGTGATGGACGAAACCGGTATCCCCGCGCGGGGAATGACAAAGGTATCCAATAAGGTGAAGGTGACCGCAAACGCCAGGAGCAAAGCGAAAACTGCCATCCAGCGAAAAGGTTTTTGGAAAAAGTGTCTCATTGTTCAATACAGCCTTTCAAAGTTCTTGAACACCATTATATGCGAAGATTGCGAAGATTGTGTGATCATTTTTTGAATGATGTACAATAGTGGTGGGAACAAATTTGAGATTGTCACGTCTAATGATTAAACCAGCTGATTTTTACGTGAAAGGAAACGACTATGGAAGTACTCAAAATTGAAGGACTAAAAAAAACCATCAAGAAAAAGAATATTCTCAACGGGTTTTCTCTGGAGGTCAACTCCGGTGAAATTGTCGGATTTTTAGGCCCGAACGGTGCCGGCAAGACGACGACCATCAAAATGATCATGGGGCTCTTCAGTATCACCGAAGGCCGAATCACCGTCTGCGGACATGATGTCGTGAAAGATTTTGAGGCTGCTATGCAGAATGTGGGCGGCATCGTCGAAAACCCCGATTTGTACAAGCGGCTGACGGGCCGGCAAAATCTGGAATACTTTGCCTCGATGTATGACAAAGTCGACAAAGGCAGCGTCGACGAGATTGTCAAACTGGTCAAGATGGGCGAACGCATCAACGACAAGGTCAAGCATTATTCGCTCGGCATGTGCCAGCGCATCGGCATTGCCCAGGCCTTGCTGCACAAACCGCAGCTGCTCGTGCTGGACGAACCGACCAACGGCCTCGACCCGATCGGCATCAAGGAATTGCGTGATCTGCTCAAATATCTGGCGGCCGAAGCCGGCATCGGTGTTTTCATCTCCAGCCATCTGCTGTCGGAAATGGAACTGATGTGTGACCGCATCTACATCATCGACAACGGCATGATGATTGGCCAAAAGTCGATCAGCTCGATTCAAGAGGATCAGGCGCACGAAGACATCTACAACTACCATTTTGTAACCGATGATAACGACAAGACGCTCGGTTATTTTCAAGAACTCCAATCCAATTGCAGCCTGGATAACGGCGGCGTCAATCTGGTCATGAAACGCACGCAGATCCCGTCGATTATCAAAGTGCTGACTAGCCGCGGCATCGGCATATATGCCGTCAACCAAAAACAGCGGACACTTGAGCAGGACTTCATTTCGATGACGACCGGCTCCAAAACGCAGATTCAATAATACTGAAGGCAGGAGGAATATTACATGCGCTTCTTAAGACAAATCAAGTTTGAAATCAGAAACATCCTCAAATCGAAATTCTTGCTGATAATCGGACTGCTCGTCCTGATCTGGGCGATTGCCAGCCCCATTGTCAATATGTTAACAGCCAATGCCAACCAATACAACCCATACTACCCCGGGCCGATTGTGTACGAAGATTCGATCGGTATTGATGGGGGCACTGGCGGCATTATCATTGATGATCCCAATATGCAAACCATCACGATCGACGGCGTCACGATTGACAGCAACAATCCATATTATTGGCAGCTTAGTAATTCGCTTAAGGAGATTGACAATCTGGAAACCGGCCTGACGACCTTTAATTCGCCGGAAACCGTAGATGTCATGCTCGATTTACTCAAAGCCGAAACACAGTATTATCTGATCTTCGCGAAAAGCATTACGACCTATAATGATTACCGCGTCGATCTCGCCTACTTTGGCATCGAGAGCGTCTATGACCAGTTCTTCCTGACGCGATCCGACATCACCGAAGCGGTGCTCATTGAAGTCGTGCAGTATCGCAAAGGTATGGATGAAGCATCCATTCGCAAAAAATACATCAACATTACCCTCAGCGAGCGCGAGGCTGCGCTGACCAAGGCGGAAGATATGCTGGCCTTGTACAAATCGGTTGTCGAGAACAACGATTTCCCAGGCTATATTACCTTGAAAATGCAGCAGAGCAACGACCAGATTGCTGCCATCGAAGCCAACATCGCGATTCAGGAAGAAGCTATAGCGAAAAATCCTGACCAGGAAGACAGCCTGAGTCCGATTATTGATCAAATGCGCCGCGAAATTAGCGTGATCCAGACCGGCACGATTCCTGTCCTGCAGTACCGACTGGAGAAAAACATCATTCCGGGTACCAATGTCTGGCAGAACACCGCCTTGTTGGACATCGAAATGGCCCGGCAGCAACTGGCCTACAACCTCGTGATTATCAGTGAAGAGGAGTTCAACAAAAACGGGGGCGGCGGCGGCTTTTATCCGTTGCGTGATATCGCATACAAGCCGATCGGTCCGATCGGCCCCGATTCACAAGGCCAAACCTATCAGGAATATGTAGCCGCCATGCAAAAGCAGATTGATGCGCAAAACAAAATCATCAACATTGCTCAGCAATCGTTGGATTCTGATCAGCCGGACATGAAGTATGTTCCCGCTGGCGCACGCAACCAGACGGTGGGCTTCCTGAATTATTCCTTGTTCGTGGCGCTGTTTGGCGTGCTGCTGGGCGGCTGGCTGATCGCCAGTGAGTACCAGCAAGGCACCATCCGCTTGCTGATGATCCGACCCAAAACCCGAACCAAGATCTTGCTGGCCAAATTCACCGCCGCCCTGCTGATCTGTGTGGCTGTGTTCATTGTCGGCACGCTGCTCAACATCGTGGTCAATGGCATCTGCTTTGGCTTCGGCGACTTTGCCTTCCCCAATTACACCACGGCTGGCGCGGTTAACTTCTTTGCCTTCTATATTCCGCAATTGCTGGCCTGCATGGTCCCGATCGTCTTTGCCTTTACCCTGGCCTTTATGCTTTCCGTCCTGATCAAAAATACGGCGGTGGCCATTGCTGTGCCGATTGCCTTCTTCATCGGCAGTATGGTGCTGATGGTCGATTTCGCCTACAATACGACGATGAGCTGGCTGGCTTGGACGCCCTTCCCGTTTATCTGGATGTCGGATTTCTTCCAGTTGAATTCGAATATCCAGTACGCCATCAACAATGGTGTATCGGTCAGTTTATTCTATGGGATTGGTTTGCTCTTGGGCCTGGCGGTAATCTTTTCCGTAACGTCAGTGCTGGTCTTTAAAAAGAGAGATATTGCCAACTAGAGAGGGTTCAAGGATGGATGATCAAAACAAGTTTATCAACAACTACAAAAAGAAACTCGATACCAAAACCGAAGGGCAAAGTCAGGCGGAAACGCCGGCTTTGCGCTTCGAAGAAAAAAGCGATTTTGTCAAGCCCAAACCCGCAGATCGGGTCGCGCCGACCTCGGCCAGACGGCTGTCCGCCAAAGCGGCCATTGTCATCGCCATCGCCGTCATCCTCGTTTTGGGCATCGTTTTTGGTTTGTTGTACGCTGGTCAGTTTATCAAAACGGAAAACCTGATTGGCATGTCGCTCAACAACACCAAGTTGTGGGCAAGTGACAACAACATCAAACTCGAGATAACCAGCGAATACAACGACACCTATGATGTGGACAAGGTTTTTGAACAAAATGTGAAACCGGACACCCAGATCACCAAGGGCTCGATCCTCAAGATCAAAGTATCTCTGGGTCATGACCTGACGGTTTCGCTGGATCTGCCCGATCTGAAGTCAATGACCAAGACGGCGATCGAATCCTGGGCTGCCGAAAACTTTATGACCAAGGTTCGCATCACGACGGAATTCAGCGACACCGTACTGTCGGGTAATGTCATTAGTTTCCAGCTCAATGATGATACCGTGGTTGACGAGGTCAAGCGCAACACACCGATCTACGTGATAGTGTCTAAGGGACCTGAAGACGCTGCGGCGACGCTGGTGACCATTCCTGACTTCAAGACAATGACCGTGCCGCAATGCCATGTGTTTGCCAATGATAATGGCCTCGTCCTGACCATCGTTGAACAGTACGACGACTTTACGGCGGCCGGTGTGGTGATGATCCAAAGCGTCAAGGCCGCTGACAAGGTGGCGCGGGGAACGGTTGTCACCTTGACGGTCTCGTTGGGCAAAAAGATCACCGTGCCCAATTTTGCATCCTACAGCAAAGCGCAGGCCCAGGCGGCCGCTGCCCAGTTGGGGATTACCGTGTCCGTGACCGAAAAGTACTCGACACGTTCGACGGGGGCCTTCATCTCGCAAAGCCTGGCGGCCGGTTCGACCTATGTGGCCGGATCCTCGCTGGAGCTGGTGTATTCGCTGGGCAATACCGTCGTTGTCAACAGCTTCGTCGGGCAGACCAAGGCGGCCATCGAGTCGTGGGCCAACGGACTCAATGACCAGGGCGCGGCCATCGTCATCGCGACCTCCTACACCATCAACAATTCGGCTCGCGATCAGATCATTTACCAGGACAAGACCAACACGACGATCAGCATCAAAACGACGATCACGATCATCGTTTCGCTGGGCAAAGTCGTCTACGCACCGGATTTTGTCGCGCCGGCCGCATCGGGCTATGATCTGGCGATCACGCTCGAAAAAGCATTGGCCATGTGCGCCGATACGGGCATCGTAGCCAATATCGTCATTGAAGCCAGTGCCGGACGACTGCCGGGCGAGGTCTGGTATCAGAGCGTTGCCGCCGGTACGCAAATCAGCGAGGGCAGTGTCATCACGCTGAAGTGCAATCCCAGTGCCTCCCTGGATGTACCGGATTTTTCCAACCTGACGCAAGCCCAGGTCATTGCCGCGGGCAACATGAACAAATTTGAGATCGTCTTCATCACCGGTGACACCTACATCGCCGGCAAAGAAGGCAAGGTCGTCGCGCAATCAATTGCCAAGAACACCACGGTCGTTTATGGCACTAAGATTACGCTAACGCTGGGCCCACTGTTCTAAAGAATTCTGTGATCAAAGAAGAGCACTCGGTCGGGAACAATTACACCAGACCGAGTGCTTTTATATTGTTCCAGGTGGCCTGGTGCTGGGCATAAGTCTCCGAATAATAGAAGGCACCGTTTTTGTCAGCGATAAAGAAATAGTAGGGTGTCGAAGGGGGATTCAGCGCGGCCATGATCGCGGCGTGACCAGGATTGGTAATCGGGCCGGCCGGGCGGTGCCGCAGCCAGCCGTCAATAACGTCAAAATGGACATCAACAAAATAATTGGTTTGATCGTTTTTATGGGGGTACGGATCATTTAATCAAGTTCCTATTCGAATGAATTGATAACCCATTATACATCAAGTCGTGACAAAACGTGTCGTCTTCTGATCACGTTCATGATGATTGGCATGACGAGAAGAAAGAAGATGGCCAACAGGAAGGGCATATAAATGGCATCCGGTGTATTGGCGTACCACGTCAAGATGTCGCTTTGGACAATGATTTGAACGCCTTGCTCCGTGACCTTGTGAATGGACCCCCACGCCTGGTAATACCTGACACCGTCGACTGTAATGCTATCGGTCGCGTATGGAATGACGATGGATGTATAATCCGCGGCCGATTCGACAACCGATTCGGAGGAACCATCGAGCGGAAATACCGTGATGGTGTTGCCGGACGTGTAAAAGAAACAGTATTGATCCTGATCGACTACGATGCCAAAATCAAAGTCATCTTCGTATTCGATTGGAACAGATTGGATGAGGATTGTTTCCTTGTTGTAAAATTTCACGGAGAATCCATTTTCGGTGTCATCGCCGGTCAGGTAGTATCCCAGAAAATCGCCGTCGAGATAGGCATAGGTCACATAATTCGAATCTTCCAGAACCATCAGATCATCAACGAAATACATGCCGCCCGAACCGCTCGTTGAAGAAGGAATGTTCAGCGTGTACTGATATTTGCCGTTTGGATCATAAGCATTTACTGCAGCTTGGGTTTCATCGAAGGCGAAAAGCGTGCCGCGGGCATAACCCAAAGTGACGCTGCCTCCCAAGGGCACACGGTTCTGACTTGTCTGTGTGAAATCCGGCGCGATTGAGGCGCGTTTGCCAGCTTGAATATACATAGACGCCAGCGAGAAGGCAAAGACAACCAGCAAGACCAAACCCAGCGACAGACTGCCATAGCGCAAGGCCTTGGCCAGAGGCCCGAGCTTGCTGCGGTCTTTCAGGCCAAGTGTTTGCTGCTGAAAGATGGCTTTGACCATTTTGAAATTGCGATCATCGAAAAAAGCCGACCTCATTTTGCCTTCGACGCCGAAATGCAACAGGTACATCGGGACGAATAAAAATTTCGGGAATTCTGCATATTGAACATCACTGTAGCGATAGCGGCAATCGGGCTGATCGAGCCGGAACAAGTAATTTTGGTGAAAGACCCAGATTTTGCGCGGTTGGCGCAGACTGCGCCAGGCCAGCAGGCCAAGGATCAGATAAAAGGGAACGAAGAGCAGGGCAAAATTCTGAACATCGGTCGTCGTCCAATCGCTAATAAAAAATATAACGATCGGAATCATGATGGAAATAAAAGCCAGAATATTGAAAAAGTTTACAGACAAACTGATCGAGACATGACCAATAGCGCCGCCAGCCTGTTCTTCGATTTTGAGCAATTTCTGGGTATTGATCAGTTGGCGAAATGTCAGAAAGAGGATATAGAAAAGTCCGATTGTTTTTAATATCTGAACGACCCAAAAGATAGTCATGCTTTCACCTCGCTGAATGGAATGGGTTGAGCTGATCAATATTATAATTGAAATATCCTGCCTTGACTAGCGCAGACTAATGCGATAGTATATAGACGATAGCAATAGTCTACAATTCGGTTAATGAGGTGTTTTTATGAAAATGCGTTTGCCCATATTAGTTTTGATCGTCCTTGCCTTGGCCCTGAGCGTGTCCGCCTGTGCCAATTCAGGAGCCAACCCAACCGCGGTGGTCACCATCACCACCAGCGTCGAGAAGTATGCCCTGGCCATGTCGTCGGTTCCGGGGCTGCCGCTGACCGTGACCGTTCTGCCTGAAGCTGCCGAAAAATACAGTTTTGTCTGGCAGACCAGCGAGGGCGAGTTTTTATCCTGGAACGAAACCCCCGATGATTTCCAGGTCAAAAACCTTGGCAGTTCATGCACCATCGATTTCGCGACCGTCTATTGGTCACCGCTGTCCGCTGACGATACCATGGCTGCGGGCGCTGAAATCACGCTCGAGGTTCGTGATTCGGAAACCGGCAGTCTGATCGGGCAAACGGCGATTGTCATCGAAGGCGATGGGCTATACTATTCAATTGGCTAAATAATGTGCTATAATAGGAGGTCGTTCAAGCACAATAACAAGGAGTAACCATGACATTTAAAGAACTGAACATAATCCCCCCGATTCTCAAAGCCCTGGAAAAAGAGCAGTACTCAACCCCGACGCCCATCCAGCAACAAGCCATTCCGCCGGCCATCGCCGGCCGTGACATTTTAGGCATTGCCCAGACGGGCACCGGCAAAACCGCCGCCTTCGCCGTACCGATCCTGCAACGTCTCAGCGCCAGACCTTCCCGCGGCATCCGCGCCCTGATCCTGACCCCGACGCGCGAACTGGCGATTCAGATATACGAGAGTTTTACGACCTACGGCAAATATCTCAATCTGCGCGCCTGTGTGATTTTTGGCGGCGTTTCGCAAAAACCCCAGGAAGACGCGCTCAGACGGGGCGTGGACATTCTTGTCGCGACACCCGGCCGCCTCAATGACCTGATCAATCAGCGCCTGTTGACGCTTGCGCAAGTCGAGATCCTGACGCTGGATGAAGCCGACCGCATGCTCGACATGGGTTTTCTGCATGACGTCAAAAAAATCATCGCGCTGACACCGGACAAAAAGCAGACGCTGTTTTTTTCGGCGACAATGCCTCCAGAAATTGTGGCCATGTCGAAAAACCTGCTGATCGACCCGATCAAAGTGTCGATCACACCCGAATCGCCGACCGTCGAACGCATCCGGCAGTCCCTCTATTACGTCAACAAAGCCAACAAGCGTCATCTGCTGGTTCACCTGCTGGGCGATCCGAGCATCGCCTCGGCGCTGGTCTTTACGCGGACCAAACACGGCGCCGACCGCGTGGTGCGTGAACTGCTCAAGGGGGACATCCACGCCCAGGCCATCCATGGCAACAAATCGCAAAATGCCCGCCAAAAGGCACTTGGCGATTTCAAAAACAAAACCACGCGCGTGCTGGTGGCGACCGATATCGCGGCCCGCGGCATTGATATTGATGAACTGACCCATGTCTTCAACTATGACCTGCCCGAAATCCCCGAATCCTATATTCATCGCATCGGCCGCACCGGCCGCGCCGGCCATGGCGGGACGGCCATTGCTTTCTGCGATCATGAAGAAAAGAAGCTGCTGCGCGACATTGAACGGCTATGCGCCCGTCCGATTCCGCTGGTCAATGATCATCCCTATCCTTTGATCGCCGAAGAAAACATGCCGCCGCAGCCGGCAAATGAAAGACCGCCGATCAATAATCAGCGGCCTCGGCAAAATCAGCGCAATAATTTCCGGCATTAATCAGTTCAACGCCTTTTTGCGGGCGATGATCTTTTCGTATTCTTCATAAACCTCACCGACCACGGTGGTCCAGGAGCGGTACATGGTCTGCTGCGCGCGCAGCGCGACCGCGTCACGCAGCTTGGGATCGGCCAGCGCGCGGATGATGGCATCGGCATAGGCACAGGCATCGTTCGGCGCCAGAAAGCCATTGTCGCCGTCCCTGATGCCCTCGGCGATTGACGAACCATCGATCAGCAGCAGCGGGCACAGGGCCGCGGCTGTTTCGCGCAAGACCAGGGCAGAGGTGTCGTACAAGGACGGGAAGAGGACCAAATCGGCGCGCTCATAAAGGCCGCGGACAAATTCACGATCCCGGATAATGCCGAGGAAGGTTACTTCCTTTTCCAGTCCGCTGGTCTTGATCAGGTCCTGCAATTCTTCTGCGGCATCGCCGCCGCCGATAAAGAACATGCGAAAAGCTGGAGCGCCTTTTCGGATCGGTTTCAGCTTGGTCTTCAGGTATACCAGCGATTCACAGAGCAGACGGAGATTTTTTTGCCAGATGTGCTGGCCGATAAAGAAGAGAACCGGCACGTCGTCATCGAGCTGGAGTTCGCTGATGACGCGCTTGGCAGCATTGCTGCGGCGTTTGCCGGGTTTGGCGGCGACCAGATCGGTTCCGTTTTCAACGACATGAACCGGTCCCTCATAACCATAATCACGCAGCGTCTCGATGGTTGATTCGTTGACAGTCCACACGGCATCGGCCTGCTGATAGGTTTTCATCAGGTTTTTGAGATACATGCGTGAGATTTTTTCGGATTTGAAGTAGGGGATGAGATCTTCCAGATATTTGGTGTGAAAGGAGGCCACGACCGGAATATTTTTTTCGCGACCGACTTTGAGCGCCAGCCGGCCGGCGCTGAAAGGGCAATGGGTATGGACGATGTCGAAGGCAATCGCGTCGGTCGTCGCCTTGAGGCCGCGATCCAGCTTGGGCAGACCAATGCGATAGGGGTCCCGCAGGGTCAGCGGCATTGAGCGGTAGCGGATCACTTCATAATCGGACTCGTCATCGACAAAGTCTGGAAAAGAGGGCGTTAAAACATAAGAACGGCCGTTTTCCCCCATCAGTTGCCCCAGGCCCTGCGCGTAATTGCGGGTCACGGAGGCGACGCCGTCGGTAATTGGCTGGAAAGAATCGTTGAACTGTCCGATGATCATAAAAACTCCATTCCGATTGTTTATAGTCCGTATTGCCGCTTCATGATTTCAACATGCTTGTAGTATTCGATGTTACTCAGCTTGGCCGCTGCCGGTTCGTCCAGCACCACGACGATGTTGCCGCAGTGCAGTTGGACAGCCGATGAGGTGACCTGCGAAGTCACGGGACCCTCCAGGCACTTGGCCAGGATGTCGGCCTTTTTGGCACCGTTGACCATCATGATGATGTTGCGCGTGTCAAGCACTGTACCGACCCCCATGGTGATGGCGAAAAAGGGCATCTGGCTGCGATCCAGATTGTTTTTGCGGTAAAATTCTTCAAAATTGTCATTGAGCGTTTGTTCGGTCAGCGCATGCAGATGCGTGCGCGATGCCAGCGAGGTACCGGGCTCGTTGAAGCCCCAGTGGCCGTCACTGCCCAGACCGAGCAGCTGAATGTCGATACCGCCGGCCTTTATGATTTCCTCTTCGTAAGCCTGACAAAACTTGATCGGATTTTTGGTGGTGCCGTCGGGCAGGTGAATGTTTTCGGGTTTGACATTGATGTGTTTGAATAGCTCCTCATGCATGAAGCGGGCATGGCTGGGGTCCTTGCTGTAAGGCTTTTTCAAATCAATGCCCAGCCCAAAGTATTCATCCAAATTGAAGGTAGTGACTCTGGAAAAATCCAGACCGTCGTGGTGCATGCGGATCAGTTCGCGGTATGTTCCGATGGGGGTATGACCGGCAACCAGGCCGATGACACAGTCGGGCTTTTTCTTGACAAATCCGGCAATGACTTCAGCTGCGTACTTGCTCATGTGATCATAGTTATCTCTGATGATGATGTCCATGCGTTGCATCCTCCCTTATTTGTAAGACCTTACTTTATTATAGCGTATTTTCGGCGGCAAATGTTGTCATAAATTGACCTGTGAATTGGGCGGATTCGTGACAGCGAAAAAATACCTGAGCTAGTTTAATCAGAAGGCTTTACCAGCAGGGTATGGATAGTTTATTATATAAATGCCAATGAAACTCGGCTAAACGAAAGGAATGGTATTGATATGAAGAAAATTGACTGTGACGTTATCGTTGTCGCAGCAGGTCTGTCAGGGCTTGCTGCCGCTATCTCGGCCGCAGAAGGCGGTGCAAAGGTAATTGCCTTCGAAAAAGCTCAGGGAACCGGCGGCGCCGCCAACATGGGCATGGGGCCTTTGGGCATCGGCTCATCCATCCAGCGCAACCAGATGGTGACCATCACCCCCGGCGAAGCATTCCGCAAGCATATGTTTTTTACCCACTACCGGGTTAATGCCCGCCTGGTCAGAGACTATTATTTCAAGTCCGGCAGCACCATTGACTGGCTCATGAACATGGGCGTGCAATTTGCTGGCGCTCAGCGCGCCTTTGCCGCTGACGAGGCCACCCGTGGCTACTCCGATGGTGAATTCACCTGGCATGTTGTTCTGCCCGCAGGCGGCGGCCAGCCCGGCCCGCGCTGCGCCAGCACCATGATCAAGTACATGACCGATTACGCCGCTGAATTGGGTGTGGAAATTCTGCTCGAAACCCCGGTCAGCAAAATCATCATGGAAGGCGGCAAAGCCGTCGGCGTCCTGGCTAAAAACGCAGCCGGCGAAGAGATCGAAGCCAGAGCTGGCGCGGTTATCATTGCCACCGGCGGTTTCGGTGCCAACCCCCAGATGATCAAGGAAGAAACCGGCTACGAATTCGGCAAAACCATCTACAACTTCGCCATCCCCGGCATGGTCGGCGACGGCCTGAAGATGGCCTGGGCCGCTGGCGCCGGCAAAGTGCCGTGCACGATGGAACTGATGTATCAGTTGCCTGATAACATGAACCACTTCGTGCTCGACGGTGCCTTCCGTCAGCCCTGCCTCTGGGTCAATCGTAATGGTGAACGCTTCATGCCGGAAGATCAGATCGGTAACACGACCTTCACCGGCAACGCCATCACCGCCCAGCCGGGCATGGTCGCTTATGCCATCTTTGACAGCGCGCTGCTCAAGAAGTACAAGAAACATGGCCCGGACATGCTGTCCCACATTCATCCGCATGATCTGTATGAAGTCTTCGACGAAGCTTGGGACAAGGATATCGCTGCTGGATACGAGTCGATCTTTGAAGCCGATACCCTCGAAGAACTGGCCAAAAAAGCCGGTATCAACGTCGACGGCTTTATGGCCCAGATCGAAGAATACAACACCATGTGTGATGGCGGCTTTGACGAAGTATTCGAAAAGAACCGTGCCTTCATGCAGCCCATCCGCAAGGGCAAGTTCTACTGCTGCCGTCAGAACGTCGGTGCCTATGGCTCACTCGGCGGTATCAACATCAACCACCGTACCGAAGTCATGAACGCCCAGTCGCAGGTTATCCCGGGTCTGTATGCAGCCGGTGTTGACGCCTGCAACATCTTCGGCGACAGCTACCCCTTCACACTGCCCGGCAACACCATGGGCTTCTGCCTCAACAGCGGCCGCATCGCCGGCGAAAATGCCTCGGCGCTGGTTGTTGGCTGACATGCCTTGACCCCGCAAAACAATAGAAACGATCCGTCAGCGAAAACTGGCGGATCGTTTTTATGTTGTGCCAAAGCAAAAGCCTCTGACTGGATGTCAGAGGCTTTTGGGTCAGTTAAATTGGGTAGGTGATCAGCCGATTTTGGTATTGGAATACTTTTCGGCCAGGTTGCCAATAAAGGGAATCTTGAACATTTTGTACATGTAGGCATTGTACAGCGCGTAAATTTCCAGGGCCCATAAACCGATCGAGATAATGAAAAAGATCCATCCGATTGCTATCGAAGCAGTAGAAGGCACAGATCCCCAGCCGAATCCAATACGAACTTGTGTAACACTAACAAGGATTCCGCCGATCAAGGTCACAACGACAAAGTAAACAGCACAGAGCAGGAGCGCCTGGAGCGCATGGAAACGAACAAAGCTGCTTTGCTTTTCCAGAATGAAGACGACCAATGGCGCCAGCCATAAAACCCATCCAATAATGGGGATTCCGGCCAGGATACCGCCGGCCAGATAGACAAGCAGCGCTACAATGTTGGCATCCAAATTGCCGATCGAGGATTTGTGGGGTCCGACTTGAACTGATGTCATAAAAATACCTCCTGAATTAATGAAAGTGTTAGCTATACAGTCATTATAGACCTTTCTTGTCAAGAAAACCACTATCAATCAAATTGTGCAAAAATTAGTTTGACAATCAAATATTTATTGCAAATTGATCGTGAGGTAACTATAATTGTGATCATAACCAGAATACCGAAAGGGGAATCATCATGTTTGAAAAAGATCAAGTCACAAAAGGCTTGCCGATCGCCATTCTTATGTACATTTTCCCGATCCTGTTTTTCCTGCCGATGGTCATGGACGACTACAAAACCGAATACTGCAAATTTCACGCCAATCAGGCCCTGTTGATCTTCCTGATTTATTTAATCGGCAGCGTTCTGTTCATCACTATTATTCTACCGATTCTTTGCTACATTGCGGCCGTGGTCTGCATCGTTTTCGGCATCATTTCAGCCCTCAACGGCTCCAAACAGCCCATTCCGCTGATCGGCGGCATCAACCTGATCAACAAGTAAATGCCAGACAGTGCAGTGAACTTGTGACGTGAAATCCAGCCTCGGCGCACGCTGCCGAGGCTTTTTTCATTGGTTAAACTATTTATTAGTTTGATAATCAAATTTTAATTTGCATTTTGATAAAATATGTTATGATAGACAAAATACATTTGAAATCAGGTGAAGTATGGAAACAGATAACAACAAACCGGTCAAGTCAGAAATTGAAATTGAGAACGAAAAACTAATTAAATCCGAGAAGTTAAAAGAACGTATCAGGTTTATCAAGTTTACAGCGTTCTCAGCGTCGGCTGGCGCTATCCAATTTGGTAGCTCAACTCTTTTATATGAGGTTGCCGGGTTACCTGAGTGGCTTGCCTATCTGATCGGCCTTGTGTTGTCAGTTATTTATAATTTTACGATCAACCGACGATTTACATTTCGGTCTGTTACTAATTACAAACTTGGTATGCTCAAAGTATTCTGTTATTACGCCGTTTTTACACCATTGTCACTGTGGTGGTTTGACGCACTGATTGATTTCGGTTGGAATTTCTATATTGTTCAGATCGGTACCATGCTAATCAATTTCATCACGGAATTTTTGTTCTGCAAATTTGTTGTCTATAAAAATTCCATTGACAATAGAATTTCGTCGAATAACATCGATAAAACCCCTTGACAATGCCAGACTAATGCGGTAGTCTGCATGTAGACGATCGCACTAGTCTGGAGGTTCAAGATGGATTCACCCAAATTATTTGAAGCGGAGCTCAAACTGATGGAGCTGGTCTGGCAACACGAACCGGTGACCGCCAAAGACCTGAGCCTGTTGGCTGCCGAGCAAATCGGCTGGAACAAAAACACCACCTACACCATCATCAAAAAGCTGATTGAGAAACGGTTTGTTGCGCGCAGCGAACCGGGTTTTGTCTGCGCATCGCTGGTCAAAAAGCAGGATGTTCGTCAGGCCGAAACCAATTCGCTGATCGACCGTCTGTACAATGGATCGCGCCAGGCGTTTTTTGCCGCGCTGTTCCAAAATGAAAAACTGAGCGAAGCCGACGTCGCCGCCCTTAAAGACCTGATCGAGAAGCGGTGAGTGCGATGCTGGCTGAAGCGTTTTACTGGCTCTTGAACATGAGCATCGTCGGCTCGGCCGTTGGATTGATCATCCTGCTGCTGCGGCGCATTCGCCCTTTGCCGCGACGGCTGGTCTGCTGGCTGTGGCTGATCCCGCTGCTGCGCTTCTGGCTGCCAATCAGTTTTGCCAGTCAGTTTAGCCTGATCAATTTGCTGGCCGGCGTGACGGTACGCACCATACCGGTTTTTACATTCAATGATACGCCGCTGTTTTACTATTCAAACTTCGTTCAAGCGGCCGGCCAATACAACCCACTCATCTACAAAACCGATGCCCTGGCGACGGTCTTCACGGTCTGCTCGCTAATCTGGGTCGTGGTTTTTCTGGCGCTGCTTCTGACGATGCTGCTGCTTTACCGCTTTTCGGGGCAGGCCATCCGCCAGGCCACGCTGGTCCAGGACAACGTTTACCGGTCGGCGCACATTACAGCGCCAGCTGTCTACGGGATATTCAAACCCCGGATCATAGTGCCGAACGATCTGCCCGATGAAGATCTGGCCTTCGTTCTGCTCCACGAAAACGCCCATATTCAGCGCCGGGACAATCTGCTGCGCGCCGTTGCCCTGACGACGGCCTGCCTGCACTGGTTCAATCCGCTGGCCTGGGTTTATCTCAAACTGTATTTTGCCGACATGGAACTGGCCTGTGACGCCAGAGTGCTTCGGCAAATCGACCGTGACGGCCAAAAGGCCTACGCGACGGCTTTGCTGCGCTGCGCAGCCGGCCCGTCCCTGTTCGTCTCGGCCTTCGGCGGGGCCAGGATTCGCGTGCGCCTCGAACACATTTTGTCCTATCGAAAACTGACGCTGGCGGCAGGCCTGGTTTTTGCGCTGCTGGTGCTGGTGGTGGCCGTAGCCTTGCTGTCCAATGCCCAGACCTGAAAGGGAGGATGACAGATGAACAAGTATCGGAAATTTTACCTCGCCTCAGTTGCCATCACCGCCGCCGTAGTGGCCTATCCGATTTATATGGGACTGATTGTCGTGCAGACCTTCCTGCAAAACGGCGTCGTCTATTCCGATCAATACCCCAAATACATCATTCCCTATACGCCGCTCGGACTAGCCCTCCTGCTGTCCATTGCGTTGCTGCCGCTGGCCTTCCGGTTTTTCCCAAAGCACACCTTGCTGGTGTCGTCCCTCGTGGGGACGGGCGTGTTTTTTGCGGCTGAACTGCTATTGGAGAAAGTGCCGGTTGTCGTTGCGATGTCGATTGCGTTACCGTTGGAATCTTGGCAATTGAGTTTGTGTATGACCACCCCTGAAGTATTGCGAGCGCTCGGCGAGCCCATCTATGCCGCCGACAACCCTGCCTTCAAAATCCATTTCTATATGATTGCCCTAATTATTCTGCTGGCCACGCTGAACACCGTGGTCGGTCTGTCCAAGATGGTCCGTAGCGGCGACCGGCAACGCCGCCGCCCGCTAATCGCGCAGTTGGTCTCGGTGATCATCCTGATCGGCCTCTGTATCCTGGCCTGCTTCACAGCCTTTTACCGCAACGGCACGCTGCAGATTTCGACGTTGTCGGCTGTTTTGATGGGCTTGTTTTTTGTCACCCTCGGGACGGTGGCGGGGATTTACATCGGCAGCCTATTCTATGGCCGCCGCCCGCTGCTTGCGCTGGGTCTGCCGGCTCTATCAGCCATGATCATCACGATCGCCATGTATCTGGGCGAATTGGTGCTGATGGACGGGGTGCTCTATCGCTTTGGCGTCGACGCGTTTTATGCCCCCTTGGGTCTTATGCCACTGGCGCCGGTTGATTTGCTGATCATTGTGCTGTCAGGCGGGCTGACCTATGTCATCCTTTGGCTGGTGAATCATCACAAATCACGAAAAACGGGGCGCGGGGGAACTGTTCAAAGTCTGGGTGCTCTTTTCATAGCCGTCTCGATAGTCCTGTCGGGCTGCGCTGCGAACACAAATCAAACGCTGCCCATGACCTTCGATGCAAACGGGGATTATCTTGGCTTTCAAAACTTGCCGACAAGTTATAGCTCTGAGCAAGCCGCGGCCGACGGCACTGTATTCATGGAAAATTTGCAGATGAAAAGTGGTGCTGAAATATGGGCTGATTTTCAGGCCGAAACGGCGGCTGGGGCGGTCGACTCCATCCGCATAGTCAATTCAAATGATGACCAGTTATGGTTTCTGGATGTCTTTCACTTCAGTGACGGCTATCGCGTCTTCTATTCTGATTCAACAGATCTCAAAGATCAAAGCTACAAGTACCTGCGTGTTCTGACCGGCACTTTGCCAAACGCCGTCAAACCTGGCACGGTCACGGTGCTGACCGACGATCTTAATCTGACCTACGAAGACGTCATGTGGACATTTTTATCCAGTCAATACACGCCGCCGGCCGATATTCCGAAATTCAAAATGATCCCGATTGCCTAGCTGGCGAATAATTGTCATTTGCCAGATGGCGGCTGATTTGATAAGCTTTGGATAAATCAATCTGCCAAGGCTGGAGAATGCTCAAATGCTGCTGAGTTTGGCCGTCATCATTTTACTGGGATTTGCCCTGCAAGGCTTGTTGAACTTGATCAAACTGCCTGGTTTGCTGGGCTATCTGATCGCTGGTCTGGCTTTGGGACCCTTCGCTCTGAACCTGATTTCGCCAGACGTACTGGGCATTTCCGCCGATCTGCGCAAAATCGCGCTGATCGTGATCTTGGTGCGCGCCGGCCTGGCGCTGGACCTGCGCGACCTGCGCCGGGTGGGGCGGCCGGCCATCCTGTTGGGCTTCATCCCGGCGACCTTGGAAATCGGCGGCGCGATGCTGCTGGCCAGCATGGTTTTTGGCCTGCCGCTGCTCGAGGCCGCTCTGCTCGGCGCGGCTCTGGCGGCCGTATCACCGGCGATCGTTATCCCGGCAATGCTGCGCCTGATGGACAGCGGCCGCGGCCGTGATAAAGGTATCCCGCAAATGATCATGGCCGGCGCGACGGTCGACAACATTTTTGTGGTGATCGTTTTTACCGTCCTTTTATCGACGGCGACCGGCGGCACCTGGCAGCCGCAGATGCTGTTCAATATTCCCCTTTCGATAATGTCTGGCCTGGCCGTCGGTGTGGCGGTCGGCCTGACAATAGCGTTTATTTTCAAAAAATTCCATCTGCGCGATACCGTCAAGGTTATCTTGGTTCTGGGACTTTCGTTTTTGATCGTCGGGGCCGAAAACCTGATCAACCGCCGGCTGCCGTTCTCCGCCATCCTGGCGGTTGTGGCCTTGGCAGTGACGCTTAGTGAGCGCAATGAAAATCTGACCCAGCGCTTGTCGGGCAAGTTTGGCAAGCTGTGGGTGGGGGCCGAACTGATCCTGTTTGTCATGGTCGGTGCTTTGGTCGACCTGCGTGTCATCTGGCAATACCTGCTGCCGGCTCTGGTCATCGTCGTGGGGGTCATGATTTTTCGGACTGCCGGCGTCGTGCTCAGCACGATCAGAACCGGCCTCAACGCTAGAGAACGGGCCTTCGTGGTCATCGCCAGCCTGCCCAAGGCCTCGCTGCAAGCGGTGCTCGGCGCGCTGCCCTTGGCCGCCGGGCTGGGCAGCGGCCAATTCATTTTAGCGGTCTCGATTGTTGCCATCATTTTGACCGCCCCCGCCGGCAGCATCGCCATCGATAAAACCAGCTCGCGGCTGCTGAGCCATTCTAAAAATATCTGCGAACCAAAAGTCAAAAAATCCGTCTAAATGTCATAGAAAGAAGGAAACAAAGATGAAGATGATCGTTTACTACTCATTGTCCGGCAAGACCCAGCAACTGGCGCAAGCGCTGGCAGCCGCCACGGGCGCCGAAACCCTGCGCATTAAGGACGAGAAATCTCGCCGCGGTTTCTTTGGCTTCATCAGATCCGGTTATGAAAGCGCGACCGGCCGCCCAGGCCAAATCAAAACGCTGGAACCCCCTCTGGATGCCGCTCAATTCGCCGCCTTCGACGGGGTCATCCTGATGGGCCCAACATGGGCGGGGAGCCTTTGCAGCCCGCTGCGAGCCTTTCTGATGCAATACGGCGCCGCGATCGGCAAGTACGCGATGATCATGACCTGCGGTGATGAGACGCGGCCGCTGGAAAAAACGTTGACGGCCGTCAGCCAGCTCTGCGGCAAACCCGCTGTGTATCATTGCTCGATCAGCTCACCGCCGGCGGATTATGCGGCAAGGGTGACGAAAATCAGTTCACAACTGGTCAAACTACTCAAATAATGATATAAATTTAATCAGCCTCGAAAAACTTCCCCAAACGCGACCCGCCATTTCGGACAACAAGGAGAAGAAACATGCAAATCAAACAGAGCCTGTTAAATGGGCCACAGCAGCTGCTGCGCCGCAATGGACTGACCCTGCTGGCCTTTGCCATCCCGGCGGCCATTCTGCTCGTCGCCTACATGACGCGCGGTGTCTGGCCGGTGTTAAACCGCAATATTCTGACCATTGACCTTTATCATCAGTATGCCCCTTTTCTGGGTGAACTTCAGTCCAAGCTCTCCAATGGCGGCAGTTTGCTTTACTCCTGGGCCGGCGGCCTCGGAACGAATTTCTGGGCGCTGTCCGCCTATTATCTGGCCAGCCCGCTCAACATTCTGCTGCTGCTGTTCCCGGCATCCTATCTGACCGAAGCCATCTTGCTGCTGACCATCATCAAGGTCGGGCTGTCCGGCGCATTCTTCTTTCTCTTTCTGCGCGGAACCTGGAAGCAGGAAAACTATTTTATGGTTGCCGTCTCCATGCTCTATGCCTTGTCGTCCTACTCGCTGGCCTATTCCTGGGATATTATGTGGCTGGATGGCGTATTCATCCTGCCGCTGATGATGCTGGGCATCGTTAAGCTGGTCCGCGACAAAAGCTGGCTGCTGTATTGCCTGAGTCTGGCCTATATTTTGTATAGCAATTATTACATTGCCTATTTCATCGTAATATTCACGATTTTGTATTTCCCGATTGTCTTGTTCCAGTTCCAGCGACTGACAAAACCCAAACCGTTTTTTGGCGCCGTCGGCCGCTTCGTTGGTTTCTCGTTGCTGGGGGGCGGTCTGGCATCGATCATGCTGATCCCAACCTATTTTTCGCTTCGACTGACGTCGGCGGCGGACGATATTTTCCCGAAAATCGTGACGCATTCCAACGACCTCGCCGATTACATCAACCAGCATTTTATGCTGGTTTCGCCGACCATTCGTGACGGCATGCCCAACCTGTACTGCGGCGTTTTTGTCTTGATTCTGATTCCGCTCTACTTTTTTGCCAAATCGATTTCCCTGCAGCAAAAGCTGATGAATCTGGCGCTGACGCTGATCATGATTTTGAGTTTCAACATTAACATTCTCAATTTTATCTGGCACGGCTTCCACTTTCCCAACCAGCTGCCCTTTCGCAATTCTTTCGTCTTCATCTTCCTGATCCTTACCATGGTCTATCCGGCACTGCAAAGTCTCGCCGAGTTTACCGGCAAACAGATCGGGGCCTTTTGCGCCGCAGCCGTGGCTGTGGTGATTTTGGCGCAGAAGCTCTACGATAAACCGCCGGAGCTGCTGACCCTCTATGTCACCCTCGTCTTCATCGTCATCTATGCCGCGGTTCTGACGCTGGATCGAATCAAAAACATCAGCAGAGCAGATCTGGCGCTGGCTGTTCTGGTCGTTGTCATCACCGAAATGCTGTTGAGTACCTTGCTGACGATTCACAAAATTGACACGACCGAATACTATTCCGATCGCAACAATTACACCGCTGGCGTTGAGGTTGATCAAATCCGGACCGAACTGGCGAACATTGCCAAGGTGGAGAAAGACAATTTCTACCGGGTCGAGTGCATCCCGCCCAAAACCATCAACGATGGCTTTCTCTATGGCTACCGGGGGCTGTCGATTTTTGCCTCCACCATGTCGACCAAGCCGGTCAAGACCTTTGAAAACCTGGGTTTCAACAGCAACAGCATCAACAGCTACAAATATGTCAATTCCACCATCGTCCTGGATTCACTGTTTGGCATCAAATACCTGATCCGCCGGGCCGGTATCATTAATGACGGCTTCCGCGAGTCCTATGTCAAAACCAGTGAATTGGAAATCTTTGCGAACGACTATGCCTTGCCCATCGGTTATGTTGGCCAACCCGAACTGGCCAACTGGACCAGCGCCGGAATCGATCCGTTTGCGGCGCAAAACAGCCTGCTGCAAGGCCTGACCGGTGCGAATGATGTCTTTGTGCCGCTGAGCAGCGAGGTTGGTTTGTCGGACAACATGTCGCTGACCAACAGCAAGCAGTATTTCAGTTATAATCGATCGGATATGGCCATGGAGTCTTCCGCGCGGGTCAACATTATTGTCGAAAAGGATCAGCAGGTTTACCTGTACTTTCAGACCACCGCCAACCGGGCTGACCGAGGCTATGTCATGGTCGGCGACGAGCGGGTTGACTTTGATGCCAAACGTTCGACCCTAATTGACGTCGGCTACATCACAGCGGGCACTGCGGTTGAACTGAACATTTTCTACAAACCTGACAGCTCGCAAACCGGCAATTTCGAATTATTTTCGATGGGTCTGGACAAGGCAGTCTTTGAGCAGTCCATCAGCCAGTTGCGCGAGCAAAGTCTCCAGATGACGAAGTTTACCGACACGCAGATCGAAGGCACGGTCACAGCCAAATCCGACGGGATCTTCATGCTGTCGATCCCTTTCGACACGGGCTGGTCCGTCATGGTCGATGGGGTGCCGACCCCAATCACCGCCATTGACGATTGCTTTATCAGTTTTGCCATCACCCAAGGCACGCATGATATCAAAATGAACTATATGCCGCCCTGGTTCATGGTTGGTTTTCTGGTCAGCCTGGGGTCTCTGCTGATTCTGCTGCTGATTATTTTTGTGCCTAAAATTTTCGCCAAAAGAAAGAGCAGACCCTTTGTTCGCGTCGTTACGGTCCCGCAGGCCGATCAAACCGACGAACCGGTGCAATCCGAGGATTCTTCAGAGGATTCTGTGGTATAATAAAGCGTGAAGTCGGTGATGCCGATATAATAAAAGGAGGTAATTTCCATGTCAGCGAACAAAGCTTTTTATCGTTGCAGTATCTGCGGCAATCTGGTCGGTCTGATCAACAACGGCGGCGGTGAACTTGTATGTTGCGGTCAGCCCATGGTTTTACTCCAGCCCAACACGTCTGACGGTGCTGTTGAGAAACATGTTCCGGTTGCGATCCGTGAAGGTGGCATCCTGCATGTAACCGTCGGCAGCGTGGCTCACCCGATGCTGGATACCCATTATATTCAATGGATCTGCATTGTCCAGGGCAACAAAACACAGCGCGTCGCTTTAATGCCCGGAGATCAGCCGACAGCCGATTTCGCTGTCGCACCCGGACCGGTCACAGTCTACGAATACTGCAATCTCCATGGTCTGTGGAAAGCAGACGTTGACTGATTCAAGCTCGTTTTGAATTTGGAAATGCCGCTCAAACAGCGGCATTTTCTTTTTTCAGCCGATTAAATCCAAACTGGGGTTGACAAGAATTGGCGTCGGGATTATATTGATAAAAATAGTGTACCTAAATAGAGATACTATTCAAGGAGTATGACATGTCGCTGCTGGAAAACCTGATTGCAACCGGACTGACCCGGCATGAAGCGCAACTGTTCCTGCTGATCAGCAGTGAAGGGGTCATGTCTGGCTATGAAGCGGCCAAACAGTCCGGCGTTTCTCGATCCAACACCTACATCGCTCTGGCCGGCCTGGCCAGCAAAGGCGCGGCCTTGAGGATTGACGGTGAAGTTGCGCGTTATGCCGCGGTTCCGGTGGGTGAATACTGTCAAAACAAGCGACGTCATTACGATCTGATTTTGCGTGAGATTCAGGAAGAAATGCCGGCGCGCCGCGAAATCACCGAACCCTTTTTGACCATTCGGGGTGAGGATCATATTCTGGACAAAATGCAAAATCTGATCAGTCAGGCACAACAGCGCGTTTATCTGGCGCTGGCCCACAAGGAGCTGCAAAGGGTTTTACCGATGCTGATCCGTCTGTGCGAGATCGGCCGCAAGGTCGTTCTGATCACTGAACCGCCGTTTGAGCTCCCAGGCGCAACGGTCTACCACGCCACCAAAAAAGCCGGGCAAATCCGCCTGATCGTCGATTCGGAAATGGTTCTGACCGGCGAAATCAACGACAGCGGTCAGGAAGAATCCTCCTGCCTCTTCTCCAAACACCAGGCCTTGGTCAATCTGTTCAAAGAATCGATGATCAATGAAATCAGCCTGATCAAGGCATGTGAACAGCCAGGAAAGGAAGACTGACGACGATGAAAAATGATCAATATTTTCCCGGACCATCCTTTTTCGGACAATCCAATCCCACCGAACTCGTGCGCCAATACGGCAGCCCGCTTTACGTTTACAATGAAGATATTTTGCGCCGCTGCTGCCGCGATATGCAGAGCATCATGGATTATCCGAAATTCACGGCCAATTATTCGATCAAGGCCAATGCCAATATCCGACTTTTGCAAATCGCCAGGGAAGAGGGCCTTTACGCCGATGCCATGTCGCCTGGCGAAATCATCTTTTTGGAAAAGGCTGGCTTTCGCCATGACCAGATCTTTTTTGTGCCCAACAACGTTTCCGCCGACGAAATGAAATTTGCCCTTGACCGCCAGATTTTGACCAGCCTCGATTCGTTGTCGCAGTTGGAAACGATGGGGCAACTGGCGCCGGGCAGCCGGGTCGCCATTCGCATCAACCCGGGCGTCGGCGCCGGTCACCATGAGAAGGTGATCACCGCCGGCAAGAAGACCAAGTTCGGCATATCCGAAGACCTGCTCGAAGAGGCCCGTCGCATCTCGCTGCGCTACAACTTAAAGATTATCTGCGTCAATCAGCACATTGGGTCCCTCTTTATGGAACCGTCGCCCTATCTGCGGGCAGCCGAACATTTCCTCAGCCTGGCCCAGCATTTCCCGGAACTGGAAATAATCGATTTTGGCGGCGGCTTTGGCATCCCCTATCACAAACTGGCCGGCGAAATTCGGCTGGATATCGCGCACCTGCGCGAAGGTCTGACCCGTCTGGTCAAACACTTTATTGAACGTTATGGCCGTGAGGTCACTTTCAAGAGCGAACCCGGCCGTTACATCGTCGCGGAGTCCGGCGTGCTGCTGGGCACAGTCCAGAGCATCAAAGCCTCGGGCAACACGACCTTTCTCGGAACGGACATTGGTTTCAACGTCCTGGCCAGGCCGGTGATGTATGGATCATGGCATGACATCCTGCTTTACCGTTCCGGCAAACTTTTGGAAAGCGAACACCGCATAGCGGTCACCGTGGTTGGCAATATCTGTGAAAGCGGTGATATCATTGCCAAGGACCGCCAGCTGCCGCCGGCGCAAATTGGTGACACCATGATGATCATGGATGCCGGCGCTTATGGTTATGCGATGAGCTCCAATTACAACAACCGGCTTCGTCCGGCCGAGGTGCTGATTGGCACGAACGGCGAGGCCGTGCTGATACGGCGGCGCGATACCTTTGAAGATTTGCTGCGGGGCTTTGAGTTGTCGTAAACATCTTGATCGCCCGTTCTTCGCTGTGTTATGCTTGCAATAGAAAAAGGGAGGACTGCCGATGACCAACAAACGCGCCAATTACATCAGCTGGGACGAGTACTTCATGGGAATTGCCCTTTTATCCGCCAAGCGCAGCAAAGATCCCAGCACCCAGGTCGGAGCCTGTATTGTCAATAAGAATCACAAAATCGTTTCGGTCGGTTACAATGGTATGCCAACCGGCTGTGACGACGACGAATTCCCCTGGGCGCGCGAAGGCGACCCCTACAACACCAAATACCCCTATGTCTGTCATGCCGAACTCAATGCCATTCTCAACAACGTCGGCTTCGACCTGAACGGTTGTACCGTCTACACGCCGCTCTTTCCCTGCAATGAATGCAGCAAGGCCATCATTCAGTCGGGCATTAAGAAAGTGGTCTATTTGTCGGACAAATACGCGGCTACCGACAGCGTGCGCGCCTCCAAGCGCATGATGGATCATGCTGGCGTTCCGTATATCAAACTCGAGCCCAGTCTGACCGAACTGACCCTGTCCTATCGGGAGGCCGATGTCTGATCGTCCTGTCCTGCCTGACCGCTAAAGCGCCGTTTCGACGGCGCTTTTTTGTTGTAATCTTTGTAATCAAATCATAACAAACGAATGTTCGTATTCGTCTTGACAGGCATCAGCACGGATGATAATATTGAAACAGAACAAACGTTTGTGCGTGGAGGATATGAATATGCCGCTGACCAATGCTTTTCTGATAGTCGTTTTGATGCTGATGGCCTTGCTGGTTTTCCAGATTTTAAATAACCATTACCGAGCTGAAATGGCAGCCCGAGCTAAACTGCGCCACATCAGCCGCCGCGTTGTTTATACGGTGAGGCCAATGGCCGCTCAGGTCAAATCGGCCAGCAGCGCCAAGGTCAGAGCAAGTTTTCTGTCGATTGGACCTGCAGGCGCGGACAATTTAAGTTACGGTATCGAATATCATCTGCCGTCAGCGATTAACAGCGGCATTGCAAAATGTGATGGTGAAAAAGAAAAAGCAGCCGCTGCCGACTGCCAATCCTGTGCCTGATCTTTAGTTGTCTTTTGACAATTGGCGGGTTTTACGTTCGGAGCGGGCCAACAGTCGTTTGTCTGTCACCGTCAGGAAAAAGTCCTCATCGACCTCTTGAAGCAGTGATTCCAGTTCACCATCACCCATGACCGTATTACGGCCTGCCAGATACAGTTCATCGACTTTGGCTTTCATGGCTATGACGACCGGGTGCTTTTTATCGACGGAGTCTTCCTGCTGTAAATCAAAAAAGCCATTCAGCCAATGGGCAATGCCGGCCAGTCCCGAATGGGAATCGACCGCAACGGTAGCCGGCCGATTGAGAATCTTGGCGGTGTTGAAGATGTTGTAGATTTCCTCATCCTTTAAAAGACCGTCAGCATGGATGCCGGCGCGGGTCGCGTTGAAATAGCGGCCGACAAAGGGTGTTCGTGGGGGAATTTCATATTGCAGTTCATCTTCGAAATATTCAGCGATCTCGGTGATGACCGACAAATCCATGCCGTCTGTGGTGCCCCGCAGCGAGGCATATTCGATAGCCATCGCTTCGATCGGGCAATTGCCGGTTCGCTCGCCGATGCCCAGCATGGAGCAGTTGACGCTGCTGCAGCCATACAGCCAGGCCGTGGCTGCGTTGGCCACGACTTTGTAAAAATCATTATGACCATGCCATTCCAGGCATTCTGACGGCACTTCCGAATAATGCTGCAAGCCATAGATAATGCCCGGCACACTGCGTGGCAGGGCGACACCTGGATAGGACACTCCATAGCCCAGGGTGTCACAAGCCCTGATCTTGATCGGTTTGCCGCTTTCCTGGGCAATCTTCATCAGTTCGTTGGCAAAGGGAACAACAAAACCATAAAAGTCCGCACGGGTAATGTCCTCAAAATGGCAGCGCGGCAGAATATCGTGATCCAGCGCGCTGCGGATAATCGCCAGATACTTGTCCATGGCCTGTTTGCGAGTCAGATTCATTTTTTTATAAATATGATAATCAGAACAAGAGACCAGAATACCGGTTTCTTTGATTTCCATATCCTTGACCAATTGAAAATCCTGTTCACTGGCGCGAATCCAACTGGTAATCTCAGGGAACTCATAACCCAGTTCGCGGCATTTGTAAACGGCTTCCTTGTCTTTGTCGGTGTAAAGAAAAAACTCGCTCTGGCGGATAATGCCATTGGGTCCGCCAAGTTTATGCAAAAGAGCGTACAATTGGACAATCTGGCTGACCCCAAATGGGGAACAAGCCTGCTGACCATCACGAAAAGTCGTGTCCGTAATCCAGATCTGATCGGGCGTGTTCATCGGCACGATCCGATGATTAAAGGGAATCTTGGGAATGTGATCGTAGTCAAACAGCTGCCGATAGAGATTGGGCTGATCACGGTCCTGCAAGCCGTATTTGTAGGCGGACTGTTCCAGCAATTTGCTTTTATCACTAAATTCCAACATAAATAACCTCCGAACCGATCGACTGCGCATACCAAAATTATAGCAGAAAATACTGGGGCTGAATGCCTGAATATCATCCGAAAAAGGGCGTCTCTTTTGTTATAATGAACATGATAACCGTTCATCGGGAAGAGGTGCCTCCATGAAATTGCAAGATCAAATGCTCAAGGAAAAAGTTTGGGCGGTCATTGGCGTCAGTCGCGATGATACACGATATGCCAACCGGATTTACAGGCGTTTAAAATCCAGAGGATATCGGGTCTATGCCGTAAACCCGAATTTGTCCGAAGTCGACGGTGATCCCTGCTATGCAAACTTACAGGCGTTGCCGGAAATTCCAGCGGTGATCAACATGGTCGTTGCACCGTCGCGCGGCAAAACCATCCTCTGCGAGGCGGCCGCGCTCGATATCGAAATGGTCTGGTTTCAGCCGGGCAGCTGGGATGCCGCTTTGGATCAGGTCGGACAGGACTTTGGCCTGAAAATGTTTCAAGGATGCGTTTTGGTTGCAACGGCCTAAACCCGCTGCACTTTGCATTGCGTCACTTAACGGCGCTGTGGTATGATGAAAGAACGATTGTTTGACTTACCGCTTTGAAAGGATCGACCACAAACCACATGATAGTAATGGGCATTGATCCGGGATATGCGATAACAGGTTATGGTCTGGTCGATTATCGAGCCAATCATTTTGAATGTCTGGCCTTTGGCATCATTTCAACCAAGGCAGATTTGCCTTTTGAAAAACGGCTGTTGCGCATCGCCGAAGAACTCGAGCTGCTGATCACCGCCTGGCAGCCGCAGATCATGGCCGTTGAAGAGCTGTTTTTCAGCCGCAACACAACGACCGCGATCGGCGCTGCGCAGGGACGCGGCGTCGCGATCCTCAGTGGTGCGCGAGCGGGAATGGCAGTCTATGAATACACACCGATGCAAGTCAAATTGGCGGTCACCGGTTATGGTAAAGCCGAAAAGCAGCAGGTGCAGCAAATGGTCAAGGTCCTGCTCGGGCTCAAAGCGCCGCCCAAGCCCGATGACGCGGCCGACGCCCTGGCCGTCGCCATCTGCCATGCTCATTCGGGCAATCGCAGCGAAGCGCTGACTCGAGGAGGATATCAATAATGTACGCCTACATTCGTGGAAAAATTGTTACCCGGCAAATGGATGGTCTGATCGTTGACAATCAGGGCATTGGTTATCGGATCATGGCTGCCCCCGGCTTGCTGGAAAAATTCCCGGCCAAAGGGGAGGAGACCCTGGTTCACACCCATCTGTATGTTCGCGAAGATGTGCAAGCCTTGTATGGCTTTCCCACAGCAGAAGACCTGCGTTTGTTCGAGCTGCTGCTTTCGGTCAGCGGCATCGGACCCAAGGTCGCCAGTACAATTGTTGGCGCCTTGACGCCCAGCCAGTTTGCCATGGCGGTGATAACCGGTGATGTAAAAACCTTGACGCAGATCCGAGGCATCGGACGAAAGGGCGCCGAAAGATTGGTCCTGGAGCTCAAAGACAAGCTGAAGGGCGCTGAAATACCGGACATGATATCCCCAACCGGCCCTGTCGGTATTGTCAGCACACCGGTCCAGAGCGAAGCCATCAATGCCCTGATGGTCCTGGGTTACACAGGATCTGAAGCCGTTCAAGCGGTGGTTGCTGTCTATGATCAGGACAACAGTCTGGAACAGATCATCAAGTTGGCATTGCGTCAGCTTGCGCACGGATAGGAAGGGAATCTTATGGCATTTGCAGATTATAATGACGACGATCGGCTGATCGGCCGCGAACGGAAAAATGAGGATAAAGACGAAGCCAGCCTGCGGCCAACGCAGTGGGCGGAGTATTTTGGCCAGAACAAAGTCAAAGAAAACCTCCAGGTTTTTATCGCCGCCGCGCGCCAGCGTGCGGAGGCCCTTGATCACGTCCTGCTATACGGTCCGCCGGGATTGGGCAAAACGACCATGGCTGGCATCATTGCCAACGAGCTGGGCGTCAGTCTCAAGATCACGACCGGGCCAGCCATCGAGAAACCGGGCGATCTGGCGGCTGTGCTGACCAATTTATCCGACCGTGACGTGCTGTTTATCGACGAGATTCACCGCCTCAACCGCAGCGTTGAGGAGATACTCTATCCGGCTATGGAAGATTATGCGCTGGATATCATGATCGGCAAAGGGCCCAGCGCGCGCTCAATTCGCTTGGATTTGCCGCACTTCACGCTGATTGGCGCCACAACCCGCGCCGGCTTACTGACCGCGCCGCTGCGCGACCGTTTTGGCATGATTAACCGACTGGAATTGTATTCACCGGACGAAATCAGCCAGATTCTGCAGCGCGATGCCGCCATCCTCAAAATTGGCATTGATGCTGCCGGTATGCGGATCATCGCCGGCCGCTGCCGCGGCACCCCACGTATCGCCATTCGCATGCTCAAGCGCATGCGCGACTTTGCGCAGATTCGCGGGACCGGCGTAATTGACGGTGCAATTGCCGAATTTGGCTTGAAAGCACTGGACATCGATGCCATCGGACTGGATGCCATCGACCGCAAAATGATGAACAACATGGTCAGCATGTTCAACGGTGGCCCGGTTGGCTTGGACACCTTGGCCGCTTGCACAGGCGAAGACCCGGTGACGATTGAGGATGTCTACGAACCGTATTTAATGCAAATCGGCTTTCTGGCCAAAACCCCGCGTGGCCGCGTGCTGACCCGTCTGGGCTGGGAGCACCTGGGCATGCTCTGCCCGCCGCAATATGATCGCAAGCTCAAAGGCCTGGGCCATATGTTGACTGGAAATGTTACCCCCGAACAACAGCTGGCGCTGGACCTGGAAATAGACGGCAGCCCGTGAACGCCCAGTATGACATTCTCATGCACGCCTGCTGCGGACCCTGCCTGGAATGGCCGGCGAATCAGCTGATGCAGGAGGGCAGCCGCCTGCTGGTTTGGTATTACAATCCCAATGTGCAGCCGCTGGTGGAGAATCAGCGGCGCGCGGACAATCTCAGGCTGCTGACCCAGCGGCTGCGCTTGGATTGCCTGATCGAATCTGGCTGTGAGCCTGAGGTTTGGCAAAGCTGGCAGGACGCAGAAGAAAGCCGTTGCCAGATGTGTTACCGACGACGTTTGCAGGCGGCGGCTGAGAAGGCCCGCGATCTGGGCATCCCAGCCTTTTCGACGTCGCTTCTGGTCAGTCCTTATCAGGACCAGGCAGCAATACTAGCCATCGGCCAGGCTGCGGCTGTCGCTGCCGGCGTGGCTTTCATCGGACGGGATTTTCGCGCGGGCTACCGACAAGGGCAGCAAATGGCACGCGAGGATGGCCTCTATCGTCAGAAATATTGCGGCTGTCTGCCGTCACTGGAGCAGTCGGACTTTAAAGCGAAAATCAAACATGATCTTGAGGTTCTTTCAGGGCTACCAGCAGAGTTTGATAACGATCATAAATAACCTTGCCGGGCCGCGCGCCGGCTGGTTTGCGCACATGGCTGACCGGGCAGTAATCGACGGCCACCTTGAGCAGGCTGCCAGCGCCAACGGTCAAATCTTTGTATTCGGCGGTGGTGGCGGCGGCTTTGGAAAACCAGGCAGCGATTTGGGCTGCCTCGAGCAGGGTTTGTTCCGGCACCGCCTGTCGGTTGGCGCGGATGATGACATGGGTGCCGGGCATTTTTTGGACGTGCAGCCAGATATCGTCATTTTGCGCGGTTTTTAGCGTTAACTGATCGTTTTGCAGGTTGTTGCGGCCGACCAGGATCTGCAGCCCGTCTGAGCTGGTGTACTGGCGTGGCGGCAGCGCTTCCTGGCGCGGCGCGCCCTTGCTTTTTTCACCGCGGCCGTGCGCGCCCTTGACCTGGCGTTTGTTGCGGCTGCCGGGTTTGCCGGGCTGCTGACGCGAGGCTTCACGAACGGCCGCCGCCAGTTCGGCTGCCTTCTGGCGACGGGTTTTGCCGTCGCTGATCAGGCCGGCAGCGGCAATTTCCTGGCGCAGCGCTGTGATGTCATCGCTTGTACTGACCATAGCCAGCGCATTGCTCAGACTTTCCAGCCAGTCAATATCCTGACGATCTTCGACCGCAAAACGGCTGCCGTTTTCAAAGCGGGTCTTGGCTTTGGCATAGAGCTTGAAATAGCGCTGGGCATTTTGCGGTAAGGATAGATTTGCTTGCAGGGGTATCAGGACAATGGGCTGATTTTCTTCGTAATAATTGACTGCTGGCAACGTTGTTTCGCTGGGTGCAATCGACATATTGGCCAGGATCAGTTCGCCGAAAAGGCGGTATTGTTCACGATTTTCGCCGTCGCGCCGGTCGTTTTCGTGGATCAGCAGTTTTTTGTGGGCATGTTCCAACTGGTTACCGATGATTTTTTCCAGCGATTGCTTTTTTTGCCGCAAGGTGTTTTGACGACTGCGTTCCAGATAGAAGAGCTCCATAGCCGCTGAAACAGACGCTGCAGGCTTTTGCCAGGCATAAGCCTGCAGCGGAAGCGCATGAAAATCGATCGGGATCTGAGCTTTGGGGTCGTCGTAAAAAGTCGATGGCGCAAAGTTTTCGCGCAATATTGTTTGCATCAGGCTACGCAGAGCGTTATCCAGGGCGGTATGTTGTGAAGCATCCAACTGGCTCGGTTTGAGGCGAGGATCAAGGCCGGCGCGGCTGGCCAGATCGCGGCAAAGCTGCGGTGAAAAACCCTGGAGCGTCTCTAAAAATGCCTTTTCGAGGTTGAGTGATTCTACAGCCGGACTCAGCCAGACCTGACCGTTGTCCAGGCAATCCAGCGCCGCCTGCGGGGTCAGCTTGTGCTGCGCCGGCGGCAGGACGTAGGCGCGCGCCGGCATGACTTCGCGCACGCGGCTGATCGACTGATCGATGTGCAGGATGGCGTCGTGGATGCGTCCCTCGTGATTAAGCAGGATGATGTTGCTGTGGCGCCCCATGATCTCAACGATCAGCCGCTTTTCCAGACGGTCGCCCAGTTCGTTGACCGACGAGAAGCGCAACTGAAAAATGCGTTCGTAGCCCGGCGTCGTGATTTCGATCAAGCGGGCGCCAGCCAGAAATTTGCGCAGCAGCATACAAAACATCGGCGGTTCGCTGGGATTTTCGCGGCTCTCGGCCGTCAGATGCAGGCGCGGCGTGGCTGGGTTGGCCGAGAGCAGCAGGCGCAGATTTTCGCCGCCCTGCCGAAAAAGCAGTACGATGTCAAAGCGATCAGGCTGATAGATCCGATCCAGCCGGGCTTCGGCAAGACGTGTATTCAGTTCGGCCGCCAGGCACTTGGCGGTAATTCCGTCTAATGGCATGAGATCCCTCCACTTAACCGCCTCAGTATATCATATTCTGCTGAAAACCTTGAGGTCGTTGGACAAGACCGTTATACTTAGATGAAAAGGAAGGTGGATCACCATGTCGGCCAAAACAACAGCCAAAAGCCGTTCGCGAAAAAGCAAGTCTTTGCTGGCCAATATCATGGAGCTGGCCAGCATGACCTTCTGGGGCCGTGTTTTGATCGGCGTCTTGATCGCCGCCGCGCTGACGGCAATCAACATTTTGCTGTCCAACAATGATTTTGACCTATTCTATTTGATGGCTGGCGTGGAAATGGTTATCGCCGCCATCGTGGTCTGGATTCGGTTTCTACTGCGCAAAGACCGCTGAAGAGGGGCCTTGGCTATTCATGCCCTTTGTCGGTCTTCTGGAGCACTTTAATTGTGACAAAGAAAAGCACCAACACCAGAAAGACACCGAGCAAGCCAGCGCCAGCGACAAACAAGCCTTGGGTGATAATATCCGCAGTTTTCAAAAATTCCATATTAATCTCCTTGTATCATGAACCGGTTAAGGTCATGGTCACCAGCATAATCACCAAACCACCGGCGACGATCGATCCCAATTGCCCTGCAACATTGGCGCTGATCGACTGCATGAGGATGAAGTTGCTGGGGTCTTCCTGCTTGGCCATCTTCTGGATGACACGCGCCGACATAGGGAAGGCCGAGATACCGGCGGCACCGATCATCGGATTGACCTTGCGCCGCAGGAAAAGGTTGAGAAATTTGGCAAACAGCACACCACCGGCCGTATCAAAGATGAAGGCGAACAGCCCGAGCGCCATGATGGCGGCCGTATCCCACTGAATAAAATCGGCGCCGATCATGGTTGAACCGATGGTCAGACCCAAAAGTATGGTAACCAGATTGGACAGCTCGTTTTGGGCGGTTTTGGACAGTCGTTCCAGCACGCCGCATTCGCGGATCAAATTGCCGAACATCAGCGATCCGACCAGGGGCACGCTCATTGGCACGATGATGCCGGCGATGACCGTGATGGCAATCGGGAAGATGATCTTGACCGTGCGACCGACTTTCTCTTCCTGATAATCCATGCGGATCAGCCGTTCTTTTTTGCTGGTCAGCAGACGCACGACCGGTGGCTGGATGATCGGCACCAGCGCCATATAGGAATAGGCCGCGACCGAGATCGGACCGATGTACTGTTTGAGCTCGAACAGATTGGCGACATAAAGCGTGGTCGGGCCGTCAGCCGCGCCGATGATGCCGATGGCGGCGGCCAGCTTGATTTGCGTGTCATGATCGACAACGCCGATCAGCGGCAGTAAAAACAGGGCGACGATGAAGGTGATGAAGATGCCAAACTGCGCCGCGGCGCCAAAGAAAATCATGAAGGGGTTCTTCAGCAGCGGCGTGAAATCGATCATGGCACCGATGGCGATAAAAATAAGAATGGGGAAAAGCTCGTTGGCGATGCCAAAGTTGAACAGCACCTTGAGAAAGCCCGGCTCGGCATCGGTGCCGATGACAGCCGCGAAACCGGAAATGACCGGCGGCAGGTTGGCCAGGATGGCGCCGAAACCGATCGGCAGCAGCAGCGCCGGCTCGTAATCTTTGGCGATGGCCAAGTAGATCAGGATGCCGGCGATCAGGAACATTGCCAGCGAACGCAGACCGTCGGCCGTGCCAAAATAGGTCACGCCGCTGAAGAGATTTTGCAGTAATTCAATCATAGGTCAGCCTCTTTTCAATCTGTCGGGTTTTGATCGTCGCGGTATTTGTCGAGAAGTTTCCGGATTTTTTCGGTCGGATCCATCAGGCTGGACAGCGAGGCGTCATGATTGATGGCGTCGATGAGCAGCGCGACAAATTTGGCCATGTTGACATCACAGAACCATGGCGATGCCAGCAGCTCAGGTGTCCGATAAACGAGGTTGGTCGCGAAAACCTTGCTGATACTGCCCTCTGCGTAGGCTTGGTGGAAATGTTCGAGCCCGTCGGTAAAAAGGCCAAAGGTGACGGCGGCAAAGATGCGACCGGCCTTACGTTCCTTGAGTTCGCGCGCCAGATCGAGTATCGACTCGCCCGAGGAAATCATGTCGTCAACAACCAGAATATCCATGCCTTCGACCGATTCACCGAGAAACTCGTGCGCGAGAATCGGGTTGCGGCCGTTGACCACCTGAGTATAATCGCGGCGTTTGTAGAAAGTGCCCAGCGGCACACCCAGCATCGACGCGTAATACATGGCGCGGGTGATGCCGCCCTCGTCAGGGCTAACCACCATCAGGCGGCCTTCTGAGATGTTGAGGTCAGGAATGCAGTTGATCATACCCTTGATGATCTGGTAGGCCGAAGGGATGCTCTCAAAGCCGCTGATCGGGATGGCATTGGCTACACGGTCGTCATGCGCATCAAAAGTGATGATGTTGGCGACGCCGAGGCTGTACAGTTCATTGAGCATGTAGGCGCAGTCCAACGATTCGCGTGTGTTGCGTTTGTGCTGGCGGCTCTCGTAAAGGAAGGGCATGATGACATTGATCCGCCGCGAGCGGCCGCCGTTGGCCAGGATGACCCGCTTGAGATCCTGATAATGGTCATCGGGACTCATGTGGTTGGTGCAGCCGAACATCTTGTATGTACACGAAAAGTTGACGACGTCGGAGATGATGAAGACGTCGTGACCGCGGACGGTGTCGACGATGACGGCTTTGCCTTCGCCGGATGAGAAGCGCGGGTTGTTGACCTTGATCCGATAATCCTGTCGAATGAAGCCAGGATATAGTTTGCCGATTTCTGGTTTGATTTCCAGATATTCCTTGCGGCGCCGGCCCAGATAGTAATTGACCCGGTCGGCAAAATCCGCGCTGCCGATCAGCGGAATGATCCCAACCGGACCAATCGGCGCCATCAGGTTGTCGCCGTACTGATTGTAAATATAGTAGCTCTTGTCATCTGCGGTTTGGGGTATCAGCATGATGATCCTCCTTGAAAATAAGCGGAATGGCACGGCACGATTTCAGGACAAGCGGCGTTTGTAGTAATCCAGCAGTTTTTGGATTTTTTCGGTCGGATTGATCAGCTTGGACAGTGAGGCATCGTGATTGATGGCGTCGATTAAAAGTGCCACGAAGCGCGACATATCGACTTCCACGAACCAAGGCGCATTTTGCAGCTCAGGCCGACGATAAATGAGATTGGTCGAGAAGACCTTGTCGATGATGCCCTTTTGATGGGCTTCGTTGATTTCCTGGAGGCCGGAGGTAAATTGTGAAAAAGTCGCCGCGCAGAAAATCCGCCGCGCGCCGTTGGCTTTGAGTTCGCGGGCCACCCGGATGATACTGTCGCCGGTCACGATCATGTCGTCGACCAGCAAAACATCCAGTCCGCGGACATCCTCACCGAGAAACTCCAGGCCGACGATGGGGTTGCGGCCTTGTACGGTCTGATGATAATCGCGGCGGCGGTAGAAAATGCCGAGCGGTACTTCCAGCATCGACGCATAATACATGGCGCGTGATACGCCGGTTTCGTCTGGACTGACCACCATAAAATGACCGTCGTCCAGCTTGAGGTCGGGCACGGCATGGATCATGGCCTCAATAATCTGGTAGGAGGAAGTCAGGCTTTCCATGTTGTGCGTCGGCACCGAATTGGCAATCCGGCCGTCATGCGCTTCAAAGGTCAAAAAACTTTTAATGCCAAGGGCAAACAGCTCGTGCAGCATATTGGAACAGTCCAGCGATTCACGCGCCGTCCGGTGGTACTGGCGGCCTTCATAAAGATAAGGCATAATTAGATTAATGCGGCGAGCGGTGCCGCTGGCGGCCAGGATGATACGGATCAAGTCATGATACTGATCATCGGGGCTCATGGTGACGTTCTCACCGTACCGCTCGTAATGGCAGTCATAATTCAGCACATCGGTGATGATAAAAAGATCGTGGCCGCGGACCGTCTGGGTGATGATCGCCTTGCCCTCACCCGAGGAGTAGCGCGGCGTGCTGACCGGGATGCGAAAATCGGCCCGCATAAATCCAGGGTTGTGCACCAGATCAGGATGACGGGCCAGATAGATGGAACGACGATTGCGCAGGAAGTAGTTGACTGAGTCGGAAAAGTCTTTGGAAAGGTTGTGTGCGATGATGCCGATCGGACCGATCGGTTCCATGGTGTTGTCACCGTACTGATTATAGATATAATAGTTCTTGTCATCCGTATGGCGCGGTACTGACATCGATTGTTCCCCCAAAAGACCACAAATCGCGATACAATTTGATTATATCGAATATCGCGGCAATAGGGAACATAAAACACGCGTATAATTAGACTAAAGACTGACGCTTGTTTGACCAGTTTTTTGGACTGTTTGTCAAACGTAGCTTTCATAGGATGGAAATGCGAGGAATCTATGCCAGTTAATTTTAGAAAAACCGATTTTATCGGCGTGGCGGCTGAATTGAATCAATGCCCGGCGCCGTTGATCCCCGAGGTGGTTCTTTCCGGCCGCTCCAACGTCGGCAAATCGTCCTTGATCAACACCTTGGCCGACAATCGTCGTCTGGCCAGGATCAGCGCCAATCCAGGCAAAACGCGGCTGATCATTTATTTTAAGGTCGATAACCGCCTGTTGCTGACCGATCTGCCGGGTTATGGCTATGCGGCTGCATCCTACGAGGCCAAAGCCGCCTTTTCGCAGTTGGCCGATACCTACCTGAACAGCGGCCGGCCGATCGCGCTGGTGCTGCATCTGCTGGACATTCGCCATGCACCCTCCAACGAAGACCGACAGATGATGGATTGGCTGACCAGCAAAAAAATGCCGTTTTTCATCATCTTGACCAAAGCCGACAAACTCAGCCGCGTCCAGATGATGAAAAGACAGCGTGAAATAGCGGCTGATTTGGGGCTGGCGGATTTGGCGGCCTTGCTGATGTTTTCAGCCGAAGCCAAGCTGGGGGTTCAGGAGCTGCGGCAGAAAATAGCCGCCATTCTGCAGGACAGCGCCGTCTGAATTTGTCGTTTTTTGTCGCCCGATCGTCACCGTTCACTGGCTATTTATCTGGCATAATAGCGTTCACCTCATCGATCAGAAGTTGATTTTGCATGGGGTGAACGGAGCGCTTGTATGGAAAAATGGGTCATCAGACCTGAAAACAAACGTCTGACCTGGACATCTTGCCGCCATCTTTTGTTTCACAAACCGCTGCATTTTCATTGCCTGCGCCCTTTACCGTTCATGGCGTGCGCAGTTGCGGCAGGCGCATGGACTGCCGTTTCCGAGCAATGGTTCGTCGGGGTTGTTTTGCTCGGTACAGTGATATTTTGGCTGTGCCGTGTTCGAATGTTAATCAAACCGCTGTGGCTGACACTGACTTTGCCGTTGATGTTTGTCGGTTCAGCGCTCCATGCTGTTATGATCTTACAGCCTGCTCAAGCGCAGGCGGAGCAATTGTCCGGGAAAAGTTTCCGGCTGCAAGGTCAGGTGGTGACCGCAACCTCGGCTGATCAGGTAGCCGGTCGGCTGTTCATACGTCAGGACAACGGCATCATGACAACGCTGTTTTACACGGGTCCCGGTCGTGAGGCCCCTTATGGCGCACGCATTGCGCTTGAAGTTCGCGGCGTGAAGCCGGATGGCCGACGCAATCCCGGTGGCTTCGACGAGCGCGGCTGGCTGGCAGCGCAGGGCGTCTTCTTGGAAACCCAAACGCTCGGCGCTGTTGCTGTTTTGAGCCCGCCGCCGTCATTCGGCCTGATGGCAGTTGGCACAGCAATTCGTAACCGCCTGATTGCGGTTTTTGACAGCATGCTGGATCCGGCCCAAAGCGCTTTGCTGGCAGGTTTGCTGGTCGGGGATACAGCGCGGATTGATGACGAAACGCAATCGAATTTTCGACGATCCGGTCTGGCGCACTTGATGTCGGTTTCGGGAGCCAATGTTTCCTTTCTGCTGCTGCCAGCAAGTCGGCTGCTCAGACAAAGCAAAGTCGGCCGTAAAAGTCGCTTGTGGATCCTGCTGTTTTTCCTGCTTGGTTTTGGCTTTGTCACCAGTTGGTCGATCCCTGTCACGCGCGCCATCCTGATGGCCGGCTGCATTCTGGCCGGTCGACTCCTCCGGCGGCCGGTGGACAGCGTCAGTGCCTTATCGGCGGCTGCTCTGCTGATCATGCTGCTTGACCCGCTCAGCGCTTTGTCGTTAAGCTTCTGGCTGTCTTTGGCCGCCACAGCCAGTCTGCTGCTGTTTGCTGAACCGCTGGCGTTTCAGATTCGCCAGCGACTGCCGTTTATGCCGGACTCGCTGGCCATGGCTCTGGCAGCAGCGGTCAGCGTCCAAATGGTCCTGCTGCCGCTCTTGGCGCAAATGAATCAGGAGATTTCGCTGATTGGCCTGCTTGCCAATCTGCCGGCCGGACCGTTGGTCGCCTTGATCACTCTGTTGGCCGGCGGACTGTTTCCGGTCGCCGTGCTGCTCGGCATGATTGCGACATCGCAGACTTGGGTGCTGGTCGCAATCGGCAAGCCATTGGCGATCGGTGTCGATATGCTGAGTTGGATCGCCAAAAGCGCAAGCCAGATCCAGTTCGGCCGCTTAGCGGCCAATTACCTGAATGCAGCCTTTTGGCTGGCCTGGCTGCTGTTTATGACGGTCTGGATCTGGAAAACCTTTTTTACCCGAACAGCCGGCACACTGCCGTTCAGATTTGTGCGTCACCTGCGCTGGCCCATGATGGCTGCCTGGATAGCGCTAACCGCGATTATCTGGTTGGGACAACCCTTGGTGCAGGTATGGTTTTTGGATGTTGGCCAGGGTGACGCCATTTTGATTTTGTCCAAAAATGGTGAATCGGTCCTCATCGATGGCGGCAGTCCTGGCAAAGGACATCAGGTTCTGATGCCTGCGCTGGATGCGCTGGGCGTCAATCAACTTGATCTGGTCATCGCGACGCATGGTCATGCAGATCATGCGGGGGGGCTGCTGGAATTGATCAAGGCTGGCCGCGTCTCAGCCATGACCGTATCAAAAGTTGAAGCTCGCGACGCCAGCAGTGGGCTGTCGGCTGCCGGATCCGACCTGACCTCCGATCTGCTGGCAGCAGCAAGACAAGCAGGAATCAGGGTGTCAGAAGTGTCGGGAAATGATACAATAGTTTTGGGATCGCTGATTGATCTCGAACTGCTGAATCCATCAGCCAGCCAGACGGAAATTACTGAAATCAATGATTATTCGTTGATTATGCAGGCTGACCTGGCGGGTTGCATGCTGTTGCTGACCGCTGACTGCTCCAAGAAAACCGAAGAAATGCTCGTGACAACGCAGGGGTGGCCGCAGGCCGATCTTCTCAAGGTGGCGCATCATGGATCGCGGTTTTCGACGTCGGCTTCCTTTTTGGCTTCAGTTCAACCCACAGCCGCGATCATCAGTGTCGGTCCCAATCAATATGGACATCCAGCGCCAGCGACCCTGACCAGGTTGTCAGCGATTGACTGCACAGTCTATTGGACACAGCAGCGAGGCGCGCTTAATCTCTCCATCTGGCCGGCTGGCTGGGAAATTTCTTATGGCTATTAACAATCAACAACGAGGTATCAACATGGCCAAGTCCAAAACATCATCAACTGCATTGGGTTATAAAGAGTTGAAGGCGGAAATCAGAACAGGAGATTTTCGCGCTTTGTATGTCTTGACGGGCGAAGAGACCTTTTTGATCGGCAAGCTGCTGGAAGGTCTGACCGAGTTGCTGATTGAACCCAATTGCCTGGCGCTGGACCGCGTCGTTTTTGATGCTGGCGGTCAAGCATCCAGACTTGACCCGGAAAAACTCAAGGCCGAAGTGATGACCCCGCCCTTTCTGTCGCGGCGCAAACTGGTGGTCGTTCGCAACAGCGGCTGGCTGGCTTTGGGCAGCAGCAAGGCCCTGCAGGAACAGGCACCAGACGACGCAGAGGACGACGCCGCCGATGACGAGATCACAGGGGATGCAATGCCGATTGCTGCCTCGGCGCAAAAAGGTCGGCAAGAAATGTTGGTCAGTCTGCTGGAACGCCTGCCGGACTCGGTCTGTCTGGTTTTTATCGAGACCAAAATTGACAAGCGACTCAAACAACTGGTTAGCATGATCGAGCAAAAGGGCGTTTTGGCGGAATTCCCGCGCGAACAGCCCAAAATTCTTCAGCAATGGGTCGATGCCGAATGTCGCCGCCGCGGCCTGCAAATTGACCCGCTAGCCGCCGAAAGCCTGATTGATCGCTGTGACTTGAGCATGCAGGTCATCAACCAGGAACTCGCCAAACTTTTTCTCTACTGTGATTTTACGCAAACAAAAGCCGTCGATCTGGCGCTGATCACCGAAATCTCGCTGCCCGATCTGCGCGGCAATATCTTCAATCTGACCGATGCCCTCTCCGACGGTCAGACCGAGCGGGCGCTGATTCTGGTCGATACCCTGATCAGTCAGCGGCAGCCTGTGCAGCTCATCCAATTTATGCTGGCCCGGCATTTCAAACAACTAATCTGCGCCGCCGAGCTTGGCCGACCGGAAAAAATCACAGCCGACCTGAAAGTGCTGCCCTTTGTCGCAAATCGTTTGGCCAGCCAAGCGCGCCGCTTTTCGATCAGTGTGCTTGAAGACCTTTATGCCCGGTGCTTTGAAACCGACATGCTGGTTAAAACCGGACAGATGAGCGATCGGCTGGCCCTGGAAACTTTGCTGGTGACGGCCTCGGAGATTGCCCGACCACCGTCGAGCGCCAACCGCGTGCGTTGACGAACCGGCCCCGTATTTCTTATAATGGATTGTCTTGATGACATGACCGTTTTACAAGGTAGTTGTGGGACAAGTTTTGGAGGGCAATTGATGAGCAAAATTACCATGAAAACACCCATCGTTGAGATGGACGGGGATGAGATGACCCGCATCATATGGCAGCAGATCAAAAACATTTTGCTTTTGCCCTATGTTGATTTAAAAACCGAATACTTCGATCTGGGCCTCGAAAACCGAGATTTGACCGACGATCAGGTTACCATCGATGCCGCCAGGCGCACCCGCGAACTGGGTGTCGCCGTCAAGTGTGCAACCATTACACCAAACGCCCAGCGCGTGGATGAATACAAGCTCAAAAAAATGTGGAAAAGCCCCAATGGCACCATCCGTGCCATCCTTGACGGCACGGTTTTCCGCGCACCCATTCTGGTGAGCTGCATCAAACCCTTCGTGTCCTGCTGGGAAAAGCCGATCACCCTGGCTCGTCATGCCTATGGCGATATTTACCGCAATTCGGAGATGTTGATCGTTGAACCCTGCAAAGCCGAATTGCTGTTGACGCTGCCCGATGGTACGACCCAGCGCCAGCTGATTCATGAATTCACCGGACGAGGCATCCTGATGGGGATGCACAACACCGACCAATCCATCTACAGCTTTGCCAGGTCTTGTTTTAACTATGCCCTGGATCTCAAGCAGGATCTTTGGTTTGCGACCAAGGACACCATTTCCAAAGTATACGATCATCGCTTCAAGGATATTTTTGCCGAAGTTTTCATGACGGAATTTAAAGAAAAGTTCAAGGCAACAGGCATCGAGTATTTCTACACCTTAATCGATGATGCTGTTGCCCGGATCATGCGCTCAGAAGGTGGCATCCTTTGGGCCTGCAAAAATTACGATGGTGACGTCATGTCCGACATGGTCGCCTCAGCTTGCGGCAGTCTGGCCATGATGACCTCAGTGCTGGTTTCGCCCGACGGCAAATACGAATATGAGGCCGCACACGGCACGGTGACTCGCCATTATTATCGTTATCTCAAAGGCGAGCAGACATCATCCAACCCGATGGCAACCCTGTTTGCCTGGACTGGCGCGCTGCGCAAGCGAGCAGAGCTCGATGGGCAGGATGACCTGGCCGTCTTTTCCGCCCAGGTTGAACGCGCGGCGATCGAGACCATCGAAGCCGGTATCGTGACCGGCGACTTGAAAAACCTGGTCAAACTGCCGCACGTTACGGTTGTAGATACTGACGATTTCCTGAAAGCCATTGCAACCCGTTTGGAAATGGCAGACAAAACGAAACAACATAAAAGGAGCCAAAAAATCATGAGTTACTATACACAATGGCAGGCCGTCCTGAGCGCCGGTGGATCATCGCCCGAAGCCGATGATGCGATCAAAAAGTATTACGATTTGGAAACAGAGGCTTATGAAAAAATCTTGCTTGAAAAGCAAGCCACCTTCGACGGCACTGCCGCGCAATTGGCCGAAAAACTCGGCTTTGGCAGCGAAATGGTCACCTTCACCGGATTTATCGATGGCATCAATTCCAGCCTGGCGAATCCCATTGATCTGGAAAACCTTCAGGACGATACCGTGCTGACTTTGGCCATCGATTTCCGCAAGCTCTACTTGCAGATGCATGCGGCCAAGGCCGACTGGCTCTACAATCTCAAAGCCTGGCAGGGCATCCTGACCCTCGACGAGCAAAAGGAATTGACCCGCGAATATCGGACATCCAAGATTGTTCGTCATGAAAAAATCGGCCGCAACGATCCCTGCCCCTGCGGCAGCGGCAAAAAGTACAAAATCTGCTGCGGCAAGGGGGACTGATCATGCTGTCAACGACATCGGTACGAGAGTTGTTTCAAAAACAAGATATGAACGGCAAAACTGTCACGGTCGCTGGCTGGATTCGGACCGTCCGTGATCAGTCAAAATTTGCCTTCATTAACCTCAATGACGGCTCTTTCTTCAACAATCTGCAGATTGTTCTCAACCGGGAAGAACTTGCCGAATACGATGAGATCGTTCGACTGGGCAACGGCGCGGCCATCTTGGCGACCGGAATTATCATGGCCACGCCGGGTGCCAAGCAGCCGCTGGAAATGAAGGCCACCAAAATCGAAATCGAGGGCGTTTGTCCACCGGAATATCCGCTGCAGCCCAAGCGCCATACGCCGGAATTTCTGCGCACCATTGCGCACCTGCGCCCGCGCACCAACCTGCATTCGGCCGTTTTCCGCGTTCGCTCGGTCGCGGCGTACGCCATCCATCGCTTTTTCAACGAGCGTCATTTCATCTACGTTCACACCCCAATCATTACCGGCAGCGATGCCGAAGGCGCCGGCCAGATGTTTACGGTCACCACAATGAACCTGGATAAACCCGCCCGCACCGAGCAGGGCGAAGTGAATTTTGGCGAGGATTTTTTCGGTAAACAAACCAGCCTGACGGTCAGCGGACAGCTCAGTGCCGAGACCTTTGCCATGGCCTTCAAAAATGTCTACACCTTCGGCCCGACCTTCCGCGCCGAAAAGTCCTACACCGTCAAGCATGCCGCCGAATTTTGGATGATCGAGCCGGAGATCGCCTTCGCCGATCTTGATGACGATATGCAGCTGGCGGAAAGCATGATCAAGTTCATCATCAAGGCGGTCCTCGACGAATGTCCCGAGGAAATGGCCTTTTTCAACAGCTTCATGGACTCCGGCCTGCTGGAGCGGCTGCAGAATGTCGTGGAAAACGAGTTTGGCGTCATCACCTACACCGAAGCCATCGATGTGTTGCTCAAAGTCGCTGATCGTTTTGAATTTCCCGTCTTTTGGGGCTGCGATCTGCAGACCGAGCATGAGCGCTATCTGACCGAACAGGTCTTTAAGAAGCCGGTTTTTGTCACCCACTATCCCAAGGAAATCAAGGCCTTCTACATGAAGCTTGATCCGGACGGCCGCACCGTCGCGGCCATGGATTGCCTGGTGCCGGGCATAGGCGAGATCATTGGCGGCAGCCAGCGTGAAGACGATTACGATCGTTTGCAGCAGCGCATGAAGGACATGAACCTCAACCAAGAGGACTACTGGTGGTATCTCGACCTCCGAAAATACGGCTCTACCCGTCATGCCGGTTTTGGGCTGGGTTTCGAACGACTGATCATGTATTTGACCGGCGTCGCCAATATTCGCGACGTCATCCCCTTTCCCAGGACCACCGGCAGTGCAGAATTCTGAGCGACCGCCCTTGATTTTGGCATCAGGATCGCCACGACGCCGTGAACTGATGGAACGCTTCTGGGGCATCGGCGGTATCCAGGTCATGCCGCCGGTTTATGACGAATCTGCGATCATGGTAGACGATGCGTTGCGGCTTGATGTGCGAACCATGGCCAGCAAGCTGGCCGCAGGCAAGATGGCGGCGCTGCACAGCCAGTTTGATTTGCCGCAAAATTTCGCCGCATTTTCTGCCGATACCCTCGTCGCACTGGATGACGTCGTGATGGGCAAGCCATCGGATCAGGCTGATGCCATTCGAATGCTCAGACTGCTTTCCGGTCGAACCCATCAGGTTATTTCCGGCATCTGTCTGGACGCTTGCTGCCAGGGCAAGCTGTTTTCTCAGCAGGCGACTGAAATAACCAATGTTCGTTTTGCTCGGCTGACTGATGAGCAGATTGACTGGTATGCCGCGACGGGGGAACCGCTCGACAAGGCCGGCGCCTACGGTATTCAGGGTTTTGGGGCCGCGTTGGTCAGACAGATCGATGGCTGTTATTACAATGTGATGGGATTGCCGGTCAACAGGCTGATGGTGATGCTGCAACAGGCAGCGAACCATTTCAGTTCAACATCAGTTTTCAATCAACTACTGCCCTGGAACTAGACAATCCTCCAAAGGGAGGATTTATGACTACAAAAATCAAACACCTGACCATGCGCTCGCTGCCCGTCGAAGATCGTCCGTGCGAAAAACTGCTGGCATCCGGTGCGCAATCATTAACCGATGCCGAATTGCTGGCCGTCATCATCCGCAGCGGCACCCGCCAGGAATCGGCGATTTCGCTTTGCCAGCGGATTCTGGCGGAGGATCAATCGGGTTGCGGGCTGACTTTTCTGCAAGAAAGCAGTCTAGAAGAACTGATGCTGCTGCCCGGCATCGGCCAGGTCAAGGCCGCCCAGTTGAAGGCAGCTGTCGAAATCGGCAATCGCGCGGCCTCTGGGGTCAGCCGGGCAAGACGACTGATCCGTACGCCGCAAGATGCCATCAGTCTGCTGGAAAGCGAGATGCGTACCTTGCCCCGGGAGGAACTGCGGATTGTCCTGCTCGACGTTCGCAATCGCGTGATCAGGATCAGTCGGGTTTCAGAAGGCGGCTTGTCTGCCTCGGTCATTTATCCGCGAGATCTTTTCCGCGAGGCGGTCAAAGCCAACGCAGCCGCACTGATTTTAGCGCACAATCACCCGAGCGGCGACGCGACACCCAGCCGCGAGGATCTCGATACAACCCGGCGGCTGGCCGAAGCCGGGGAAATGATGGGCGTCAAGGTTGTTGACCATGTTATTCTGGCCGCTGGCGGTTCCATTAGTTTTAAGCAGCGCGGTTTGATTTGAATTAACAGCTGTTTTGCGTTATGATGAACGTCATAACAATTCAGCCAGGAGGGTGATGGCATTGCGAAAAAAATTGTTTAAGAACCGCATTTTTACTGTTGTCTTTATAACCATTCTGCTGCTGGCGGTTCTTTTGCTGTCTGCGTTGCCAGGCAGCCCATTGAATTTCATCACCAGTCCGATTTCAGCTTTGCTGGAACCGGTGCAAAAGGGACTCAATTCAGCCATTGACTCGGTTTCGGGATTTTTTGCCTCAATCTCTGAAGGCATGGCCATTCGGGATGAGAACAAAAATCTGGAAGCAGAGAATGCTGAGCTGCTCAACGAAATTGCGCAACTGCAGGAGGCTGGCCGTCAATATGCCGAATTGAAGGATGCATTTCAGCTCAAAGCACAGTTTGATTCTTACAAAATCATCGGGGGACGGGTCATGACCCGTGAAATAGGTGCTTGGTTTGATGTTTTCCGCATCGATATCGGGACACGCGACGGCATCGAAGTGACAGAAACCTTATCTTTCGCCGTTGTGGATGCCCAGTCCAGGCTGATCGGCCGCCTGATTTCAACCGACACCTCCTCCGCCAAAGTCCTGCCGCTGCTGCATGAGGGCTTTGCGGTCAGTGCCAAGATCAACACCGTCAACAGCCCGCTGTTCAGAGTCCGCGGCGATATTGATATCAAGGCACAAGGTTTGTGCCTGATCGATCAGATTCCCGCTAACGCCAGCCTGCAAGTCGGCGATATCGTCATCACAAGCGGTGCGGGCGGTTTGTTTCCGGCTGGCATTCAAATCGGTGAAATCGTCAAGATTATTGATAACGATGCCCGAAACCAGCGTCAGGCCTACCTGAAACCCTCGACGGATCTGGAAAACCTGAGCACGGTCTTTGTGATGAAAGGCCTCGAATCATGAAGGAAAACAAAGTCATCATACGCGCCATCATCGTGTACACGCTTTATGTGCTTGGTCTGGGGCTGCTGCAGGTGACCTTGCCACATAGCGTGGCACTATTTGGTGCCCGACCTGACCTGACCTTGATCCTGGCTGTTTTGGCCGGTTATATGTTTGGCTCGAATGATGGCATGATCATTGGCCTGGCGGCAGGATTTCTGCGCGATATGATGGCTGGGCGTGCACTGGGACTGGGTATGCTGCTCTTGATGTATGCTGGTCTGCTGGCCTCTGTTTTGTTACGCAAATTCTTCCGCCGCAATATTATCATGGGGCTGGTGCAAATTATCATTGCGACTGTTTTTTACCAAATCTTGATAACCGTACTGCACCTGATCCTGCCGATGCTGCCGGACGTTACTTTTAATGTGGGTCTGATGGCCTTTAGAATGCTGCAGAATTTACCTGCCCAATTGCTGGTCAATTCGGCAGCCGGGATACCAATGATTTTGCTGATGACCTTTATGGGTCCCTATCGCCGGGGCAGCCGTCGGGATGATCCAGAACAATCAATCGTGGGAGATAGTCTATGGCACATCAGATAAAACCGTCGGGTTATTACATTTTTGACAACAAGCTGGAGGGCTCGGTCAAGAAAGAGGATCATCCCAATTTTTTCAAGCGTTTTCGCTTGTTCTTCAGCAGCCGGTATGCTGTCCTGACGGTGTGTTTTATTTTGGCGGGTTCGCTGATTTTTTACAACACCGCCGCCTTGCAACTGAATCCTGCTGTATCAGCTGCCGTCAGCGAAACCACCGGCGTATCACGTCAGCAGGTCATTACAGCCGCGCGCGGCGATATTGTCGACGCGTCGGGCTTGCCGCTGGCATATTCCACAGTGGTCAACACGCTCATGATTACCTACGCAGGCCTTGACAACAATCATTTGAACGCGATGCTGCTGGATCTGTCTCATTACCTTGAAGAGCAAGGCGTTCAAATTGAGGAAACCTTGTCTGATTATTTCACGCTTGATCATACAGCTTGCAACCATGCGCAAGGTGAAGGTCTTGACTGCGGTGTACCTGTTTTTCAGAAAGAATTGAACGAGATCATGAAATGGCAAAACACCAAAAACCGTTTTAATCTGGCCAGCGTCACCGATACCACAAATCCAACCTATGCTGACAAATTGATCAAAACCGATCCACAGGTCTTTTTCGATTATCTGCTCTATAATCGCTATCAAATAAACGACCCCAAGGCGGATGGCCAAAAATACAACCGCAGCGATGCCTATCGCATCATGCAGCTTCGCTACCAGATTATGATCAATGAGTGGGCCTTTATCAACGGCACCCCAGTCGAAATTGCCCGCAAGGTCAGTGATCAGGTCGTTTCGTCGATTAATGAGCAGAATTTTCGTTTTATGGGCGTCATCAGCGGGCAAGAATATGAACGAGCCTATACGGAAAACGCCAAGCTGTTGTGTCATGTGCTGGGTTATGTAGGCCGCATCACGTCCAGCCAGTATCAGGAGTTGAGTTCGCAGGGCTACTCGGCAGATGCCATCATTGGACAGGACGGCGTCGAATCGACCGCTGAGCGTTATCTGGCTGGCCAGAACGGCATCAAACCCTACAACATCTGGACAGTAGCCGGGGAGGAAGGGTCATTTTATTCCGAATCCATCGGAAAAGATGCGGTGCCCGGTTTTAATGTCACGCTGACCATTGACAGCGAATTGCAGAAAATTGCCGAAGACTCTCTGATCTCGGTCATTGATTCTATTCGCAACAGTCCGAACAACAAAAACAAGGGCGACGCTGACGCCGGCTCGGTGGTCATGATTGATGTCAACACCGGCGCGGTGCTGGCCATGGCCAGTTATCCAGGCTATGATCCGAACGATTTTATATTGCAGGCAACAGACGACGCAGCCAAGGCGAGGGTAGCTGATTACCTGACCAACAGTGTCACGCAACCGCTTTGGAACCGGGCAATCATGGAAATATATGCCCCCGGTTCAACCTTCAAACCAGCGACGGCGGTTGCGGCTTTGCAGAGCGGGGCCATCACGCCCTACAACAACACCATTCGCTGCAAAGGCCATGAAATTATCGGCGAATGGCCATTCAAATGCTTGGAATATCCTGGCAGCGGCCATGGCAACCTGACCCTGGAGCGGGCGCTGGCCACCTCGTGCAACATGTATTTTCACAATCTTGGCTACAGGGCAAAAATAAACAACATCGATTACTGGGGTCGAAAACTTGGTCTGGGCGAGTACACCGGCATTGACCTGCCGGGCGAGGCTCGAGGCATTCGGGCCAATCGCGAAAACAAGATTAGACTGCGCTCCAATCCGGCCGACCAAATCTGGTTTCCTGCCGACACCTGCCAGACGGCCATCGGTCAGTTTGACAACAGCTTTACAATCATCCAATTGGCGGTCTACACAGCGGCACTGGCGACTGGCAACAATGTGACACCCCATGTGATCGGCCAGATCACCAGCAACGACGGCGTCATTATTCAGGATTACAATTATGATCCGATATCAATCGGCATTGACCCGGCCAATTTGTTGGCGATTCGCAAAGGTATGGTCGCGGTGGCTGGTGATCCCGATGGTACAGCCTATCGCTATTTCAAGAATTATCCGATCACCGTGGCGGCAAAAACCGGTACCGCTGAAACCGGCTTCGAAGATCGGTCATCATCCAACGGCTTGTTTATCTGCTACGCGCCGGCCGATAACCCGCAGGTGGCGATTGCCCAGATCGTTGAAAAAGGCGCCTGGGGATCGAACACCATCGGTATTGCCAAAAATCTGTTGAATGCCTATTTTAACCTGAACGGCACGCCGGTTTCGGATACGGCTGTGATTCCTGGCGTCTTGATCAACTGAATCCATCTTCACCTGCAAAATAAGACCCAGGCATTACTTTTTCGACTATTGTCACCAACGATGAATATGATTAAAATAGAAAATGGCTGTTACTGTTTAACGACTGGAACCGCTGATTTAGCAATAGGGGGGTCATGTCGTGAATATTGTTCTTTTGGCGGACAATCGTAAAAATGAACTACTGGTCAATTTCTGTATCGCCTACAGCCATATTCTGGGTCGCCACAACCTTTTTGCTTTGTTTAATGCCTCGCGGCTGATTCGTGACGCGACACACCTCAAGATCACCGGCCTTTCAACCGAGATATCCGGCAGCCTCGATCAGCTGGCCTCACGGGCGATGTACAATGAAATTGATGCGGTCATCTATTTGCGTGATCCGCTGCTGGTCAGTTACGATTCACCCAATTCGCTACTGCGAGCTTGTGATACAAACAGCATACCGGTCGCCACCAATCTGGCCACCGCCGAAATGCTTGTGCTGGCCATTGAGCGTGGCGATCTGGATTGGCGCGATCTCGTCCGCTAAATAGCCAAAAATTAAGCGATTTTGTAAATTCTGCAAGATGAGGCCTCTCAACTTGCAGAATTTCCTTGACGTGGGCTGACGTTGGGATTAAAATCGAAAAAGGGCTTTTATGTTGTTCGAACATCCAAAGGCGGGTGTCGATCTGACGCTTGCCTAACGATTGTATAATTCCAAAGGAGGGATTCACATGCACATCTTGAAATCTGTTTATGAACAAGTCGTTGCCAGAGATCCTAATCAACCTGAATTTCATCAGGCTGTTTTTGAAGTTCTGGAAAGCCTCGAACCTGTTGCTGCCAAGCACCCGGAATGGGTCAAAGCCGGCATCTTCGATCGGCTGGTCGAGCCTGAGCGTCAGGTCGTTTTCCGTATTTCCTGGATCGACGATCAGGGCAATGTTCAGGTCAACCGCGGCTTCCGCGTCCAGTTCAACAGCGCGATCGGCCCGTATAAAGGCGGCATTCGCCTGCATCCATCGGTCACCCTCAGCGTTATTAAATTTCTCGGCTTTGAACAGATTCTGAAAAACTCCCTGACCGGCCTGCCCATCGGCGGCGGTAAAGGTGGTTCGGATTTCAACCCGCGCGGCAAAAGTGACGGCGAAATCATGCGTTTCTGTCAAAGCTTCATGACCGAGCTGTGGCGTCATATCGGCGCTGACACCGACGTTCCCGCTGGCGACATCGGTACCGGCGGCCGCGAAATCGGTTTCATGTACGGTCAGTATAAGCGTCTTTCCAACGTCCATACCGGTGTTTTGACCGGCAAAGGCCTGACCTGGGGCGGTTCGCTGGCTCGCACCGAAGCGACCGGCTATGGTCTGTGCTATTTTATGGACGAAGCCATCAAAGCCAAAGGCCTTTCTTTCAAAGGCGCCAAAGTTTCGATCTCCGGCTCGGGCAATGTTGCCATCTTCGCCCATCAGAAATCCACCCAATTGGGCGGCAAGGTTATCACCATGAGTGATTCTGACGGCTACATCCACGATCCCGATGGTGTCGATCTGGATGCTGTCAAGGAGATCAAGCTGGTCAAACGGGCTCGCATCAGCGATTACGTCAAGACCCACCCCAAGGCAACCTACACCGCTGGCTGCAACGGCATTTGGACTGTGCCCTGCGACATTGCGCTGCCCAGTGCCACCCAAAATGAAATCGACGGCGAAAGCGCCGAAATTCTGGTCAAGAATGGTTGTAAAGCGGTTGGCGAGGGAGCCAACATGCCGTCCACCCCTGAAGCCATCGCGATCTATCTCAAAAACAAAGTCGTCTTTGGTCCGGCCAAAGCTGCCAACGCCGGCGGCGTGGCGACCTCAGCCCTCGAAATGAGCCAGAACAGCATGCGCTACAACTGGACTTTCGAAGAAGTTGATGCCAAGCTCAAGGACATCATGATCAACATCTACAAGAATGCCAGCCGCGCGGCCGCCGAATACGGTGATCCTGACAATCTCATGATGGGCGCCAACATCGCCGGCTTTGAGAAGGTTGCGACAGCAATGTTTGAGCAGGGCGTCGCATACTGATGAACAGGAGCTCCAGGCCGCAAATAGGCTTGGAGCTCCTTTTTTTTTGACTTTAAACTGACGTGAAAGGTTTCGAAAAAGTGATAAAAATACTGAGCCTGCCTTATGGTTATTTTGAAGCGTGCAGCTATTTGATCGAACTGCCGGGCGCCGTTTGTCTGATCGATCCGGCCGTCGAACCGGCCAGATTGCCGGCCAATCTGCCGCCGATTCTTTGGATACTGGCAACCCATGGCCACTTTGACCACATCAGCCAGGCGGACAGTTTGCGGCAAAAATTTTCGGCACCGCTGCTGATTCATGCCGCCGATGCCGATTGCCTGACCCAGCCGATGTTAAACCTGTCCGTGACCATGCAGCGGTCATCCAGTCTGCGGCCGGCCGAGGGCTTGTTGCAGGATGGCCAGATTTTAGAGCTCGAAAAGAACATGAAAATAGAAGTTATTCACACCCCCGGGCATACCCCCGGCGGTGTCTGTTTTCTGTTGACAGAAAACCTGGCGCCGGTCGCGCTCTTTACCGGCGACACCTTGTTTGCGGGATCAATCGGCCGCCTCGACCTCGGTGGCAGCGCGTCAGACATGAAAAAATCGCTGATCAAACTGCAAGCGATTGACCAGCGATTCCAAGGACAGCATATTCCGATTTATCCAGGACACGGCATCAAATCTGACCTGAAGACGGAGATCATGACCAACCCGTACTTTTTGCTCAAGTAATTCGCAACGACTGCCCGCCGGTGACATCGGCGCGATAAATGCGGCTGCTGGATGGGCGTTTGTAAAAGACATAGTTATCACAAACGACAAACTCGCCGACGGCATCGTCAACCACGAGTTCGGCTTTTTGGGCATCGATTGACTGATTTCCAACCATCACGCTGCGGTAAAGCCTTTTTTGATCAGCTGAATCAATGTAGTATATATAACCATTGCTAACGATAAAGGGGTTGTCTAACCCGCGTTGGCTGATTGACTGACCTGATTTACTTTGCATGTTCCAGGCTGTGAGACGATAACTTTCCTCGGGCTCAGCAAAGTAAATCCAATCACCCGAAATATTCAGGCTGCTGATGCGCTGGGTGAGCAGCAACGTTTTTTCACCGCTGTCTAGATCGACTATGGTCAGACCATGATCGGCCGACGCCCCGGTGATAAATAGTTTACCGTTGGACAACGCCAGGGCGACGGCTTGGTTGGCTGTGATTTCCCGACGGTCTGTACCATCACCTTTAAGACTGATAACAGCGCCGGTTTCCGAATCTATTGCATACAGCAGTTGGTTGTATGTGAGCAAATATTTGAGCGGAGTATTGCCGATGCGGATATGATTGGTTCCGTCCAGATCAATTCTGGTCAGCAGTCCGTTGGTCTGTCCTTCGGTGTAGAAAAGCTGGTTGCCCACATTAACGGGGCTGCTGGCCGATGACTCGATCAGTTCGAGACCGATTGATCCATCGGTTTCTGCCAGGCAAAAATGTCCTTCAAACGAATTGAAGGCAATTTGATTGCCAACTGGCAGCACGAGGTTCTGATAATGCAGATTACCGCCCTGCATATCGGTCAGACTGGCTACAGACAGGTCATAATCATTGATATCCGCAGTGCTGTCGGTGGGTTGGCTGCAACCGCTCAAGCCCGGCATGATGATCGCAATCGCCAAAATGATTATAAAATACATTTTAAATGGTTTGAACTGCATGGATGTTTACCTGCTTTCACATCTTGGTGGTCGTCCTTTTGGACTTTACAGTTGATTTGTCTGGTGATATTATAACAGAATAACGCGACGATGGAGAGAGTAGACTGTTCAGGTTCATCAGAGAGGGAAGGGCCACAGGCTGAAAGCCCCCCCGGCACTTGGATTTTTGAAGTTCACTCCGGAGCGGCATTTCTGAAAATGAGGGTTCATGAGTAGGTTTTGACGGTTGGCACCGTAAACGGCCGATAGAGTGCCGCGGCAGATGCTGCGGAAATCGGGTGGTACCGCGGATTTCAATTCCGTCCCGTCAGGGATGGGATTTTTTATTTTATGGCTGACGCCAAAACAAGTTTGGAGTGAAAACGATGAGTAATCTCAATGACGATCTGATCCGTTTGCAGCAAGACTTCGCTCTGGCCCTCGGTGACCTTGCGACTTCACAGGATGCCGATGAATTGCGTGTGCGGTTTTTGGGCAAGAAAGGCGAGCTGACCACCATTCTGCGCGGCATGGGTGCTTTGCCGGCTGATCAACGACCGCAGGCCGGACAGTTGGCCAATCAAGTGCGCGAAGCAATTGAAGCGCAGCTCAGTGAAGCGCAAGACAAAATTCTTCACGCTGAAAAATCGCAGCGGCTGAGTAATGAAAAAATCGATGTGACCCTGCCGGGCCGTGCACCGCAAATGGGCTGCCGACACCCCCTGACCCGAGTCATCGATGAGATCTGCGGGATTTTCCTCGGGCTGGGCTATTCGATTGCTGAAGGCCCCGAGGTTGAGCTGGATCATTACAATTTTGAAATGCTGCGGCTGCCGGCCGATCATCCGGCTCGCGATACGCAGGACACTTTCTACATCACGCCATCCATTTTGCTGCGCACCCAAACCTCACCGGTCCAGATCCGCGTGATGGAGCAGCAGAAACCACCGATCAAGATTGTCTGCCCCGGCAAGGTTTATCGTTCTGATGCCCTTGACGCGACGCATTCACCGATTTTTCATCAGATCGAAGGTCTGGTTGTTGATCGCGGCGTGACGATGGGCGACCTGGTCGGTTCGCTCCAGCTTTTCGCCCGCCAGCTCTTTGGCGAAAAAACGCAGATTCGTCTGCGTCCCCATCACTTTCCCTTCACCGAACCCAGCTGCGAGGTGGACATCTCCTGCTGGACCTGTGGCGGCAGCGGCTGCCGGACCTGCAAGGGCGAGGGCTGGATTGAAGTGCTGGGTGCCGGCATGGTACACCCCGAGGTGCTGGAAAACTGCGGCATTGATGCCAAAGAATACAGCGGCTTTGCTTTTGGCATCGGCGTGGAACGCACCACCATGGGTCGTTACGGCATCGATGACATCCGCAATTTCTTTGAAAACGATGTTCGTTTCTTAAGTCAGTTCCGCTGAGATGATGCAGGAGGATAGTATCAATGAAAGTTTCAATAGAATGGCTGAATGATTTTACCCCGATCACCCTGGCGGCCAAGTCGTTGTGTGACGGCATGACGCTGAGCGGCTCCAAAGTTGAGAGTTGCGATGTGCTGGGAGCCGACATTACAAAAGTCGTGATCGGCAAAATAACCGCCCTCGCCAAGCACCCGGATGCCGATAAATTGCAGATCTGTCAGATCAACAGCGGCGAGCGCCAGTTGCAGATTGTGACCGGCGCGACCAATGTTCAGGTCGGCGATACTGTGCCGGTGGCGCTGGACGGCGCGACGCTGCCGGGCGGTGTCACGATCCGCAGCGGCAAACTGCGCGGTGAGCAGTCCGAAGGCATGCTGTGCAGTATCAGCGAATTGGGTTGTACCACGGCCGATTTCCCTGACGCGATCAGCGATGGCATCTTCATTTTGCCGGCTGATGCGCCGCTGGGTCAGGATGTTGTCGAATATCTTCATCTCAATGACACGATCATCGATTTTGAGATCACCTCCAACCGGGTCGATTGCTTTGCCGTCGAAGGTCTGGCACGCGAGGCGGCGGTAACCTTTGAGCTGCCCTTCCAGCCTATCGTGCCGCAAGTCCAACAAACCGCTGCGGAACCAGCTGCTGCGCTGGCTAAAATCGATATTGCAGCGCCTGATTTGTGCTATCGCTATTGTGGCCGGGTTGCCAAAAACGTCAGGGTCGCTCCATCGCCTGCCTGGCTGCGCCGCCGCCTGCGCGCCGTTGGTATGCGGCCGATCAACAACATCGTCGACATCACCAATTATGTCATGCTTGAGCTGGGCCAGCCGATGCATGCCTTTGATCTTGAGCAGCTGGCCGGTCGCCAGATTATCGTTCGCCGCGCAGCAGACGGGGAGACCATGCGCACGCTGGACAGCGTCGACCGCAAGCTGGACGCCTCGATGCTGGTCATCGCCGATCGCGATCGGGCCGTGGCGCTGGCCGGTGTCATGGGCGCGGAGAATTCCGAGATCACGTCCGGGACGACCACCATTCTCCTGGAATCGGCGACCTTCAACCCGATTGCCGTTCGTCAGGCAGCCAAAAAAGTTGGACTGCGCACCGAAGCCTCAGCACGATTCGAAAAAGGCTTGGATGTTTACAATGCCAGCCGCGCCATTGACCGCGCCTGCGAGCTGATCGAACAGCTGGGCATCGGCGAAATCTGCCCAGGTACCATCGACGTCTGGCCGGTCAAACCAAAGCCGCTCGACCTGATCTTCAGCCCGGAAGCCATCAATGCCTTCCTCGGTACTGCGATCGACACCGCATGGATGTGCCAAACCCTCGGCAAACTTGGCATCAAAGCCCGGCAGATCGAAGACAGTTATCATGCGGCCATCCCATCATTCCGCCCTGACCTGGTCTGTGAGGCCGATTTGGCCGAGGAAATCGCTCGTCTGTACGGATACAACAAAATTGAACCGACCTTATTGTCCGGCAAACAAACCACCTTGGGCGGCCGGTCACCGGCGCAGAAAACGCTGGAGAAAATCAAGGATCTGATGATCGGCGAAGGGTTCTACGAAGCCTGCACCTACTCTTTTGAAAGCCCGCGCCAGCTCGACAAGCTGCTTGTGCCAGCTGACCATGCCTTGCGTCAAGGCGTTCAAATTCTCAACCCATTGGGCGAAGATTACTCGTTGATGCGGACCTCGATGATGCCGAGCATTCTGGAGATCGCCGCCACCAACTGGAAACGGTCGGTTGAATCGGCGCGGATTTTTGAAATCGCCTTCACCTATCAGCCCAAATCCCTGCCGCTGACCGAACTGCCGCAAGAAGTGCAGCATCTGGCTGCGTTTATCTACAATTCAGCGGCAGACAGTCAAGGCAGTACCTTCTTCGAATTAAAGGGCGTCATGGAAGAAGTCTTTGTGCATCTGGGCCTGACCGGCATTCGCTATCAGGCGATTTCTGATTGCCCCTTCCTGCACCCTGGTCAAACCACCGGCCTTTATTGGAACGATCAAATGATTGGTTTTCTGGGGATTATCCATCCTGATGTCGCTGACAATTTCGGGGCCGCGCCGCAAACCGCCGTCCTGGATCTTGAACTGGCATCGATCTTGGCCAATTCCTCTGACAAGCGCCAATATAAGCCCCTGCCACGGTTTCCCGCCGTTAACCGAGATCTGGCCTTGCTGGTTGATGCCAAAGTATCGGCCGCCGACCTGCTCAGCGTCATGCAGGCCGCTGCGGGTCCCAATCTCGAAAGCATTCGAATCTTCGATGTTTATCAAGGACCGCAGGTTAAAGTCGGTCAAAAATCGATGGCCTTCAATCTGGTTTTCCGCTCGTCTGAAAGAACCCTCAACGAAGACGACATTCAGCCGGTTATCCAAAAGATCCTCGAGCAATTGCTGGCAAAGTGTCATGCCATCTTGCGAGATTAATACCATGCTTTGACTGCTTTTGTCGAACGATCGAACCACCGCATGGAACGCCCCCTGTTTATGATGAAGCAGGGGGTGTTTTTATGGCTTTTTCACTGGAAGCAGCATTGGTTGTTCCTTTGGCCCTGGGCACATGGCTCGGACTATTTGCCGCGGCTGCTCCCACTTACCGCGAGGTCTACCGGGCAGCCAGGCTTGAAGTCATGGCAACAGCGGACAATCTGCCTGGCGACAGCCTGTACCAGACCCAGATTCGACAGTTGGGTTCGGCCTGGGCCACCAGCCTTGAAACGTCACCGCAGTCGATCGTCGAGCTGAGCAGCCTGGTGATTGATGACTGGCGAATGATCACGCGAAGCATACCGGGATTTGGCGATGTCAGCGGGACAAAGCCATGAAGCGGGCATCCAAACGGGGTAGCATGGCCATTTTCTTTTGCCTGATTATGGCTGCGATCATGCTGGTTTTTGGCACCCTTTTGCAGGCGGCCAGCCTCCGGGCGACCGAAAACGACCTGAGTCGGGCCATGTCGGCACAGATCAGAGCGAGCCTCGCCGCCTACGATACCGAGTGTCGGCAATTCGGTCTGTTTGGCTTTTCCGCCGAGTCGATCGACAAAAGCGTCTTCCAGGAAACTTTGCCGACCAAAATGCGATCGATCGAAGTTGCCACCACCCTGCAAAAACCGCTGACCGATCCCGACGTTCTGCAATTCCAGATTGTTCGATATATGAAAGGTCGGGTTCCCGCGGTCTATCTGGAACTGCTGATCAGTCGACTGACCAATTTCAAATCAAGCCTTTCCCAGCCAGAAAACGCACAAGCTGGCGGGTTTCAGGCTGCGCTCGATGGGCTGATCGGTGACTCCACCGCATCCGAAATCAGCAGTGCCGCCCAAACTCTTTTTGGCGATCTCCTCGATCAGCTGGAAGAAAACATTCTCGTCGAAATTGAAAGCAACTACCGCCAATATGCGACTGAATTGCTCGGCGTGGAGTCCGACACATTGATTCAAGATGTGTTGGGTCAAACACCGGATTTTCTAAACCCGGAATCGATCTCGTCTTTAGCGGGCAATCTGGATCAAATTTTAAATTTCGGAACAATACCGATTTATGAGCAGTTGTGCTTTGACGAATACATCCTGGGTCATTTCAAACCAGCCGTGACCCAAATGATCACGCCGCAGGGGACCGTTGATCTGATGACGATGGACGGTCGCTACTTTAAGGATTTTGGTGAAAGCCGCAGCTGTGAAGCCGAACAAATTCTGACGGGTTTTAATAAGCCAGATGATGCTGAAGCGACCGTCAAATTCATCTTGACCAGTTTGCGTTCGCTGATCAGATTGATCTGGATCCTGACGGATCAGGAGCAGATGGCCGCCTTCCAGTCCACAGCGGTGCTGATCTCCGCCGCCATAACAGCGGCCAGCGTGGGTTACGTGAAGATTGACCCCCAAATTATCACCTACCTGCTGGCGGTCGGAACGGCCATTGGCGGGGGGATAGCCGAGAGCAGCCTGCTGATGGAAGGCAAGATGGTCAACTTCTGGCCAGGCCAGTCCGAAATCAATGTAAGGCTGCATTATCTGGATTATCTGCGGCTGTTTTTTCTCTTTATTCCGCAAGCGACACTTGTTCAAAGAATCGGTCAGCAGCTTGAAAGGGTATTGACGCAGCCGTGTTACACAGCATTGACGGTCAGGACGGTGATTCGAGGCAGAACCTACAGCATGTCCGGTGGCTATATTGATGAGGGAGCATGATATGGACATAAACTTCAGACGAAAAGCTGGCGGCATCAGTTTGGAAGCCGCGTTGGTCATGCCAGTCATTCTCTTGGTGACCGGTATCATGATCATCCAAATCATCTGCTTTGAAACCGAAATTAAAATCAAAGGCGCACTGGATCGAACAGCCGCCGAAATCAGCTTGCTCAGTCCTGCCTGCCAGCTGTTGGAGCAGATTGACCTTTTGGGAGGCGGTCCACAGCAGACCTCTGAACTCGATAAAATAATCAATGAAATCAGCCCGGGATCATCGGTTGAATCCATTCTCGGTGATGCGCTCTTTGATGTTATATCATCAGAAATACTGGGTCAGCTGATTCAAAAAAGGTTGGACTTTTGGCTGGCGGAGGCCTGGTCCGGTCAACCCGGCTGGACGAACCAGCTAGGCAGCCGCAAGATCTTTTTGGATTGGAATTTGGACGGTCAGCAACTTTGGCTTTGCCTTTCATACGAGCTAGTGACACCAATTGGCACCACCCATCGCCAAGCCAACGCGGTTGTCCCGTTGTGGATCGGTAAAGATTCAACCGAAAGTGAAACCGACAAGGACGGCATTTGGCTGTTGGATAACTTCAGCCGCGGCAAAAAATTCAGAGCGCTTTATGGCGCCAATCTGCCCTATGATTTCCCGGTCATTGCCAGATTTTCGAATGGCGAAGCCCTTTCGATCAAAAGCGTCGACTTCACGGCGCCAACCTATGTTGAAGCAGCAGCAATTCGCGATCTGATCACGACAGAAATCAATCGGCTGGCGGGATTTACCGGCGCAGACTATGAGCGGACTGCTCAGACAATCCACATCAGGTTAGACGAAATCAAATCACGACGGCTATTGCTGATCATCCCGGACAACTGTAAAACCGAAAATTTGACCGCGCTGTTGACTGAAATGGGCGAGCAGGCGGCTCAGTGCGACGTCGATCTGGAGATTGTGCGGCATGGCTCCAGCTATCGTTATCAGAGTCAGCCGAACACCCCGGAATAATCATCAACGTATTATTGGCTTGTATCTTGGCGGGGCTTGCGTTATCATTTTACTGGGCTGTCAAGCAGGAGGTGTGGGCATGAATGATAAATTGAAAGACTCCGCAACGGATCTTTTGTTTTCAGCGATTCTTTCTCTGAAAGACACCGCTGAGTGCTATGCATTTTTTGAAGATATCTGTACGGTTTCGGAAATCAAATCGCTTGCGCAGCGCTTGCATGTGGCGATCATGCTGACGCAAAAGAAAACATATACCGAAATTTGCGATACCACAGGGATCAGTACGGCAACCATCAGCCGCGTTAATCGCGCGCTGGAATATGGCGCCGATGGTTACAAGATCGTCCTGAACCGACTTGAAGCAGATGACCGTCTGATTGACTTAAAACCAACCGCAGCGACGGATTGAGAGGATTCTGGCATGGGACTTATTGAAAAATTGTTTGGTTCACATTCGGGCAATGAAATAAAGCTTGTCAAACCAATTGCCGATAAAATCGAAGCGTTGGCTGGACAATACGCTGCATTGTCCGAGGATGACCTGAAGGCCACAACCAACATCCTGAAGGAAAAACTGGCCGATGGATTATCACTTGATGACATATTGCCCGATGCATTTGCCGCGGTCCGAGAGGCTTCGCGCCGGGTCATCGGTCTTTACCATTATCGCGTACAACTGATTGGCGGTATCGTGCTCCATCAGGGCCGGATTGCCGAAATGAAAACCGGCGAAGGCAAAACCCTGGTCGCAACCCTGCCGGTTTATCTGAATGCGTTAGCGGGCCAGGGTGTGCATGTTGTCACCGTCAATGATTATCTGGCTGCTCGCGATAGTGAGTGGATGGGTAAGATTTATCGCTACCTGGGCCTTTCAGTCGGTCTGATCGTCCATGGCCTGAACAATGAAGAGCGCCGGGCCGCCTATGCTTGCGACGTGACCTACGGCACCAACAATGAACTTGGCTTTGATTATCTGCGTGACAACATGGTCACCTACAAGCAGATGATGGTTCAGCGCGGCCTCAATTTTGCCATCGTCGACGAAGTCGACAGCATCCTGATTGATGAAGCCCGGACGCCGCTGATTATTTCCGGCATGGGCGACGAGTCGTCTGATCTTTATGAAAAAGCCGATCGGCTGGTCAAACGCATGAAGGTCATCAAGGTCGCCGAAACCGATGACAAGCTGGATCTCGATGAAATTACAGATGACGCTGATTATATTGTTGACGAAAAAGCGCACTCGGCGGTTCTGACCTCCCGAGGCGTTAAAAAGGCTGAACAATATTTTCAGCTCGAAAATCTCTCCGATCAGGAAAACTACCAGATCAATCATCATATCAACAATGCCCTGAAAGCCAACGGCACCATGAATCGCGATCAGGATTATGTGGTCAAAGATGGCGAGGTCCTGATCGTTGATGATTTCACCGGGCGTTTGATGCTGGGCCGCCGCTACAGCAATGGCCTGCACCAGGCGATTGAAGCCAAGGAAGGCGTCAAGGTTGAAAAGGAAAACAAGACCCTGGCGACCATTACCTTCCAAAATTACTTCCGGATGTACAACAAACTCTCGGGCATGACGGGTACCGCCTTGACCGAAGAAAATGAATTCCGCGCGATCTATAAGCTGGATGTCATCTGTATTCCGACCAATCAGCCGATGATTCGTATCGATGAAGCCGATGCGGTTTACAAAAACCAGAACGGCAAACTCAAGTCGTTGCTCGAAGAAGTTAAAGAAGCCCACGGCCGCGGCCAACCGATCCTGATCGGTACCATCTCGGTGGAAAAATCCGAAATGCTGTCCAACCTCTTCCGCCGCAATGGCATCCCGCACAACGTCCTTAATGCCAAACAGCATGAACGGGAAGCGGAAATTGTCGCGCAGGCAGGCCGCTTTGGGGCAGTAACCATTGCCACCAATATGGCTGGCCGCGGTACCGACATTGTGCTGGGCGGCAACCCGGAGTTTCTCGCCAAACAAGATATGCGCAAACAAGGCATTGATGAACAGCTGATTGAATCAGCGACGACCTTGAACGAAACAACCGACGAACTCATCATCAATGCACGAGCCACCTACAATCAGCTTTTCGATCATTTTAAGCAGCAAATCAGCCAGGAGCGTCAAAAAGTTCTCGATGCCGGCGGGCTTTGCATTCTGGGCACCGAACGCCATGAATCACGACGCATTGACAATCAGCTGCGCGGTCGCGCCGGCCGCCAGGGCGACCCCGGCTTCAGCAAGTTTTATCTGTCGCTTGACGATGATCTGATGCGGCTCTTCGGCGGCGGTCGAATGACCACGGTTTTCCAGACGCTGGGCGTTGACGAAGACATGGAAATTCAGCACAAGCTGCTGTCCAACGCCATCGAAACGGCACAGAAACGCGTTGAAGGCCGCAACTTTGGCATCAGAAAACACGTTCTCGAATACGATGATGTCATGAACAAGCAACGCGAGATCGTTTATGGCCAGCGCCGTCAGGTGCTGGAAGGTCAGGATTTGCATTCGTATTATCAGAAAATGATCACCCAGGTCATGCGCGAGGTTATGCTGGATTTTTGTTCGGGCTTGTCCAACTCAGCCGAATGGGATGTCGTGGCGATGCAGGCGCGGATCATGGATTTGTTTGGCGAACTGCCGGCTCTGGGCAAATTGCGTCAGGCCAAAAAGGGCATCGATCCCGAGGAATTGACCAACGAACTAGTCGAAGAGGCCTTGAGCCGTTACGAAAATCGCGAACAGGAAATCGGTTCCGCCGAAATGATGCGCGAAGCCGAGCGGATGATCCTGCTGCGAACCGTTGACAGCAAATGGATGGATCACATCGATATGATGGATGACCTGCGCGACAGCATTGGCATGCGCGGATATGCCCAGAAAGACCCGGTTGTTGAGTATCGCCGTGAAGGCTTCGAAATGTTCGATATCATGACCAAAGCGATTCAGGAGGACTCGGTTCGCCTGATGATGCGGGCCCGGTTCTCATCTGATTCGGCGATGAAGCGCCAGAGTATGGTGCGCAATCTGGCTGAGTCACATTCCGATACCAACAGCTTCAAGAACGAACAATCGGCCGCTCCGGCCAAACCTCGCGCGGCAGTAGCCCCGTCCAAGCCGGCACAAATGCCCAGCCATCGTGACGCCACCAAGGTTGGGCGCAACGATCCCTGCCCCTGCGGCAGCGGCAAAAAATTCAAAAACTGCCACGGTCAGCAGGAATCCTAACGTAATTTTGAAGGAGTGATGACCATGTCAGGCAATCTGCCCTTTGACATCGATAACTATCGCTGGCGCATCGAAAAGGCGGCCGAACAAATCAGTGCTGTGATGGAAAAAGTTCCCGATGTCCTGATTATCCTGGGCTCGGGGCTCGGTTCACTGGCCGACCAGGTCGAGCGCCCCATAACCTTGCCCTATGCTCACATTGAGGGCTTCCCGGAAACCACGGTACCCGGCCATGCCGGCCAATTGGTGCTTGGCGAATGGGGCGGCCGCTATGTGGCTGTCATGAAAGGCCGCTTTCATTTTTATGAAGGTCATGCCAGCCACGATATTGTCTTGCCGATCCGAGTCATGCAAAAGCTTGGCGTGCCGGGCTTGATTCTGACCAACGCCGCTGGCGGCATTAATACGGACATGCAGCCGGGCAATCTGATGCTGATTCGTGACCACATCAGTTTCTGGAATGATTCGCCACTGCGTGGTTATAACCTGGGCGAATTTGGCCCTAGATTTCCCGATCAAACCCGTGTCTACGATCGCGAATTGTGCGAAATCACCGTGCAATGCGCCAAGGAATTGGATATGCCGCTTTACGAAGGGGTCTATGCCTATTGCCGCGGCCCGCAGTTCGAAACAGCCGCCGAGATTCGCATGCTCAGAATGCTCGGAGCCAACGCCGCCGGCATGTCGACCGTGCCCGAGGCCATCGTCGCAGCCCATGGCGGTATGCGCACACTGGCGCTGTCCTGCATCACCAACCTGGCCGCTGGCATTCTCGATCAGCCGCTCAATCACAGCGAGGTTCTCGAAGTCGGCGCTCGTGCTGAAAACCGCACCATCAAGCTGCTGTCGCTGATCATCAGCCGTTTGCCTGACATGAAACCAAGGAGCTGAACGTTATGAACCATGATATCAAAGACATCAAGCTGGCCCCGTCCGGCTATCAGAAAATCGCCTGGGCTTACGATCATATGCCGGTTTTGCGGCAGATTGGCGACGAATTCAGCCGGACTCAGCCCTTTGCTGGCCTGCGTATTGCAGTCAGTGTTCATGTTGAAGCCAAGACCGCCTGCCTGGCCAAGACGCTCGAGAGGGGTGGCGCCGACGTCGCGCTGACCGGCTGCAACCCGCTTTCAACCCAGGATGATGTCGCGGCGGCACTGGCCGTTGACGGCATGAAGGTCTTCTGCCATTATGGCGCTGATCAAGCGCACTACGAAAATCACCTGCGCCAAACGCTGGCTTTTTCGCCGCATATTATCATTGACGACGGCGGAGACTTTGCCCAGCTGCTGCATGGCAATTGCCGCGAACTGGCCAAAGACCTGATCGGCGGCTGTGAGGAAACAACGACCGGCGTCAAGCGACTGCGCATTCTCGAGCAGGAGGGCCGTCTGTTCTATCCGGTTATTGCCGTCAATGATGCCCGCTGCAAGCACTTGTTTGACAACCGCTTTGGTACCGGCCAATCGGTTTGGGCGGCGATCATGAGCACGACCAATTTGCTGGTAGCCGGTAAAGTTGCCGTCATCGCCGGTTATGGCATGTGCGGTAAGGGCGTTGCCCTGCGTGCCCGTGCCCTCGGTGCCCGTGTGGTCGTCACGGAAATTGATCCGGTCAAAGCCTGTGAAGCCCTGATGGAGGGCTTTGACGTCATGACGATGGCTGAAGCGGCCCCGATCGGCGATATCTTTGTAACCCTAACAGGATGTCGTGACATCATGACAAATGAACACTATCCCAAACTCAAAAACGGCGCGATTATGTGCAACGCCGGTCACTTTGATGTCGAAATCAACCTGCCAGAACTGGCGGCCTATGCCAACGCGGTAACCGACGTTCGTCAAAACATCACGACTTATGAACTCAAAAATGGTCGGGCGGTGCAGGTCCTCGCCCAGGGCCGCCTGGTCAATCTGGCGGCTGGCGATGGCCATCCAGCCGAAATCATGGATATGAGTTTCGCCCTGCAGGCCTTGAGTGCGCGCTACATGGCGCAAAATGCGCGCACGATGAAACCCGGCGTTTATGACTTGCCGAACGAAATTGATAATTCGGTCGCCAGTATGCTGCTGACTTCCATGAACAAATCAATCGATCTGCTGACAGCTGAACAGAAATGGTATCTCGAACACTGGGACATCTGATCTGCGCCAGCCCAGAAAGGACGATTATGCAATGAAAGAGAACTGCCTATTCCGCAACATCACCGTTGTCACAACCGACGAGCACGAGCAAACTGTTTCGCTGAGCAATGTCTGGGTGGCCGTCAAGGATGGCAGCATTGTTTATGTCGGTTCATCGGAAAACACAGCGCGCAGTCAACTGGATGGTGTGCGCCACGAACAATATGACGGCAGCGGTAAAATCATGCTGCCGACGCTGGCCAATACGCACGGCCATCTTGCCATGACCCTCTTGCGCAATCAGGCTGATGACCGCAATCTGCACGACTGGCTGTTCAACGTCATTTTCCCGCGTGAAACGCGGCTGAACGAACACAACGTTTATGTGGGCACCCAGCTGGGGATTGCCGAAATGATCCGCAGCGGCACTGGCGCCGCCGCCGACATGTACTATTTCAGCGATTCGGTTGCCCGCGCCGCCTTGGATGCCGGTTTCCGTCTCAATTTCTGCTGTGATGCCAAAACGCCCGACGCCGAGGGCCGGGTCCGAGTTAATCCGAATTTGCTGGCCGACAACATCAATCAATACCACATGCACGCGTCCGGCCTGCTCCAGGTCTCACTGCTGGTTCATTCGGTCTATTTGTATGATGCTGCCCTTTACCCAGAGCCTGTCCAGCATGGCGCTCGACATGAATTGCCCGGTGCAGGTTCATATTTCCGAAACCCGGCAGGAACAACAGGATGTACAAAGCAAATATGGCTGCACCCCGACGCAACAGTTGGAAAAATTCGGCTTTTTCCAAACACCGACGATCGCCGCCCATTGTGTTTATGTTGACGAAACGGACCGGCAAATTTTGGCCAAAAACCTGGTGGTGGTCGCGCACAATCCCTCGAGTAATCTCAAACTGGGCAGCGGTATCGCCGACATCGCAGCCATGTTCAAGGCTGGGATGCGCGTCGCGCTAGGCACCGACGGCGCGGCCAGCAACAACAACCTCGATTTATACCGCGAATTGCGGCTGGCGTCGTTTCTGGCCAAGGGCACATCCGGCGAAGCCGCGACCCTGCCAGCCGGCCAACTGATCGACATGGCCACGCGCGTCGGTATGCAGGCCCTTGGCTTTGGCACTTGCGGCCGCATCGTCGCCGGTTGTCGCGCCGACTTCCAGATCATCGACTGCAATCGCCCGGCGATGACTCCGCTCGGCGACCCCGTCGCCGCCTTGGTTTACAGCGCTGACGCCGGCTGCGTGGAGTCTCTGATGGTTGACGGGCAGTGGCTGATGAAAAAGCGCGAATTGCTGACCCTCGATGAAGAAAAACTGCTGTTCGAGGCGCGCAAGCAAGCGGCTTATCTTAGCGGCAATTGATATTCTGAGAATTGACAAACCTCAAGCCCATTGCTATTATTATGTTCGTTCCATTGCCGCTGTGGCTCAGGGGTAGAGCAATTCACTCGTAATGAATAGGTCGTGAGTCCGATTCTCACCAGCGGCTCCAAGTAAAAGGTCTATCGCTTTTGGCGGTAGGCCTTTTCATTTTCTCAAAAACTAAAGGGTAACCGTCGGTTTGTTGCGATGCTTGTGATCTCTGCGAGCGAGTGATTTGATCAGGATAACGATCGCGCTGATCCAAATAATTAACATTATCACCGACAAAGAATACATGATCCATTCGGGGTATTTGCTGGAATCCCTGCCCCAGAAGATCGTTAATGGGAAATAGACCACAAGCATCAGAATGAAGGGACCGCCAAAAAATGTTTTAAAAAAGTTCTTCCAAATCTGACCGGTCTGCCAGGATTGAAAACGATTGCACTTGGCACATTTGTTGGCATAAAGCCAGGAATACTTTTCTTTGGCAATTTTGGCCTCAGCATCCTTGATGCCCTGATCCAATTGATTTTGCGCCTTTTGCAACATTTTGGCCTGAACCGCTGGTGATAAATCGTTCGTTGTAAAGGTTTTCGCAGTCGAACCATACAACGCTTTTTTGCCGACCCCGGCAATTTCCTGTGTGAATGAATTCTGTTCTCCGCAGTGTTCGCATGTAAATGCTACATTGAAAGGATGTGTCAAAACTTTTGAAAACGTGGTAATTTGATCGCCCATCATGTCACCTGCCTTTCTTCAATCAACGACAATGAATACGGACCAACTCCTTTAATTTTACACCGATTATTCTATAAATCCATGCTATAATAAATTATAAAACATTTATTGGAAGGGAATTATTTTTATGAATACAATGACCCTCAAAATTGACGGTATGAGCTGCCAGCATTGTGTCAGAAGCGTCAGCAATGCCTTGTCGGCGTTGCCGGGCGTAAAATCAGTTGAGGTTGATTTGGACAAGGGGCAAGCCGTCATGGCCATCGATGAAAGTGCTTTCAATCTCGAAACCGCCGAGGCGGCGATTATCGATGCCGGTTATGACTTAAGAGGAATTGTTTGACAACCGCGGAGGGCACAAATGAGCAAAGCATTCAGTATTCAAGACATTGATGTCAAAGCCTTTATTGAGGCGTTGGATCGTTGCAAAGGCAATGTCATTTTGGTTACCAGCGAAGGTGATCGCTTCAACCTCAGAAGCAAACTCAGCCAACTGACCGGGATCATCAATTTGATCGAAGGAGGCCGTTCGGTCGCGGCCAACATCATCTGTGAAAATTCTGAAGATGAAATGATTCTTTTCAGCAAGGAATAACTGGATTCTTGAACGACGTTTTTGGAGCTGGTGATGTGCTTTGAATCCTCTGCTGACCCAAATAGCAGAGGATTTTTCGGCTGAATTTACTTGTCGCAGGGGCCGTTATCGGTTAAAATTTTGATTGACTAAATACTTGTTTTCCAGATGGCTGAAGGGATATCAATCTGACATGAGCAATCTTTACAAAATGGGACTGGATATCGGCTCGACGACCATCAAGCTGGTTTTGATGCAGAAGGACCAGGTCCTGTATCAGCAGTACCGACGTCACCATTCGGACATCGGCGGCGAACTGGCCAAAGCCTTTCAAGCGGTTACCGAGCAGTACCCCGACGTCATGGTCCAGATCAATGTCACCGGCTCCGGCGGGGTCAGCGTTTCGCGTTGGCTGGATTTACCCTTTGTGCAGGAAGTCATCGCCGAAACCGAGGCCATCCGGCATTTCGCGCCGGACACCGATGTCATCATCGAGCTGGGCGGCGAAGACGCCAAAATCACCTACATGAAACCGGTACCCGAGCAGCGGATGAACGGTACCTGCGCCGGCGGTACGGGGGCCTTCATCGACCAGATGGCCTCGCTCCTGCAAACCGACGCGGCCGGTCTGGATGAGATGGCCTCGCGCCATCAGACCTTGTATCCCATCGCCTCGCGCTGCGGGGTTTTTGCCAAGAGCGATCTGCAGCCGCTGGTCAACGAGGGCGCGGCCAAGGAAGACTTGGCGGCTTCGGTTTTTCAGGCCGTGGTCAACCAGACCATCGCCGGGTTGGCCTGCGGTCGACCGATTCGTGGTCAGGTCGTTTTTTTGGGCGGACCGCTGCATTTTCTGCCCCAACTGCGGCTGGCCTTTGAAAGGTCCTTGCAGCAGGCGGTTGGCGGTTTTTTCACACCACCCGAGGCGCAGCTTTACGTGGCGATGGGCGCGGCCCTGCTGGCCGACCAGCCACCGCTGGCGTTGCGCGAAATCCATGATCGCTTTCACACCTCGCGTAAAATGGAGCTGGACATCACCCGCATCCGCCCGTTGTTTGCCGATGCTGCCGAAAAAGCCGCCTTCATCAAACGGCACGAAGTCAACTCGATCGAACTGATGGACATTCGCACCCAGTCCGGCGATTGTTTTCTCGGCATTGACGCCGGCAGCACCACCACCAAGGCCGTCCTGATCAATGACCGCGGCGAGCTTGTTTTTACCTATTACGCCAGCAACAAGGGCAACCCGATCACCAGCGCCGTCGCCATCCTGCGCCAGCTCTATGAACAGTTGCCGGCTGCGGCCCGCATAGCCCGCGCCTGCGTGACCGGTTATGGCGAAAACCTGATCAAAACCGCGCTCAGCGTCGACGAGGGCGAGATCGAGACGATGGCCCACTACAAGTCGGCCGAATTTTTCTGCCCTGGTGTTTCCTTCATCATCGACATCGGCGGCCAGGACATGAAGTGCCTGCGCATCAAAAACGGCGTGATCGACAGCATCATGATCAACGAAGCCTGTTCGTCCGGCTGCGGCTCGTTTATTCAGACCTTTGCCGAGACCATGAACATGGACGCCCACACCTTCTCGCTCGAGGCGCTGGCTTCGGAAAACCCGGTCGATCTGGGTACGCGCTGTACGGTTTTCATGAATTCACGCGTCAAGCAGGCGCAGAAGGAAGGGGCCAGTGTCGGCGACATCTCGGCCGGCCTGTCCTACTCGGTCGTGCGCAACGCCCTCTACAAGGTCATCAAGATCAAAGATCCGGCGCAAATGGGGGAGAAGGTCGTCGTCCAGGGCGGCACCTTCCTCAACGAGGCCATCCTGCGCTGCTTTGAGCTGATCGCCGGCCGCGAGGTTATCCGACCCAATATCGCCGGCTTGATGGGTGCTTTCGGCGCGGCACTTTTGGCGCGTGAACGCTACGACGGCAAGCCGTCGCGGCTGATCGACCCAGCCGGCCTGGCAGCCTTCAAAGTTGAAACCGAGCGCACGCATTGCCAGCTGTGCACCAATCATTGTCAGCTGACCGTGTCGCACTTCAGCAACGGCGACCGCTTCATCTCGGGCAACCGCTGTGAACGCGGCAACGGCCTGGGCGGTGAAAAGTCGACCCTGCCCAATTTGTTTGATTACAAGTACAAACGATTGTTCCAGTATAAACCGTTGCCGGCCGATCAGGCCAAACGCGGCAAACTCGGCATCCCGCGCGTGCTCAATCTTTATGAAAACTACCCGTTCTGGTTTACGGTCCTGACCGAACTGGGCTTTCAAGTCGTGCTGTCCGGCCGCTCCGATCACAAAATGTTTGAGAAGGGCATGGACTCCATCTCCTCGGAGAGTGTCTGTTATCCGGCCAAGCTGGCGCACGGGCACATCGTCGATCTGATCAACAAGGGCGTCAAAACCATCTTCTACCCCGATATTGCCTATGAGAAGAAAGAGAGCCCCGGTGCCAACAATCACTTCAATTGCCCGATCGTCGTGTCCTACCCGGAAGTCATCAAAAACAATGTCGAACAGCTGCGTGAAGCCAACATAAAATTCATCAATCCATTTTTTTCGCTGGGGCATCCGGCGATTCTGCCCAAGCGTCTTGCCCAGGAATTCGCGGCATTCGGCGTCACCCAGGCAGAAGCCCGGCGCGCCGTCGAGCTGGGGCTGGCCGAAAATGAACGTTTCAAGGCAGATGTTCGCGCCAAGGGTCAGGAAACGCTGCGCTACCTTGAAGAAACCGGACAGAAGGGCATCGTGCTGGCTGGCCGACCCTACCATCTCGACCCCGAAATCCACCACGGCATTCCGCAGATGATCGTGGCCCAGGGTCTGGCCGTCCTGACCGAAGATAGCGTCGCCGTACCCGGCCAGCTGGAGCGACCGATCCGGGTCGTCGACCAGTGGGCTTATCATTCGCGACTGTACGAGGCGGCTGAATTTGTCGGTTGCCACGACGAATTGGAGCTGGTCCAGCTCAACTCCTTTGGCTGCGGGCTGGACGCCGTGACGACCGATCAGGTGCAGGAAATTCTCGAGGCGCGCAACAAAGTCTTCACTGTGCTCAAAATCGACGAGGTCAGCAACCTCGGCGCCGCTCGCATCCGCATACGGTCGCTCAAGGTGGCGATGGAAGAGAGGGCCAAGCACAGCAATCATCCCGCCGTCAAACCTTACACGCTGCAGCGCATCACCTTTACCAAAGCGATGAAACAGCGTCACACCATCCTGGCGCCGCAGATGTCGCCGATTCATTTTCGCCTGATTGAAAGCGTGCTTTGTTCGCTCGGCTATAATACCCACGTTCTGACTGAAGCGTCGGCGCAGGACGTGGAAACCGGGTTGAAGTATGTCAACAACGATGCCTGTTATCCCACGATCATTGTCGTCGGGCAGCTGGTCAATGCCTTCATCAATGGCGGTTTCGACCCGGACAACTGCTCGGTCTTCATCACCCAGACCGGCGGCGGCTGCCGGGCGACCAATTACGTGGCCTTTCTGCGCAAGGCCCTGAAAGAGGCCGGCTTCCCGCAGGTGGCCGTTGTCGCCCTCAGCGCAACCGGCATTGAAAGCAACCCGGGCTTTGCCATCACCCTGCCGCTTTTGGACAAAGCCCTGAAGGCCATCATTTTGGGCGATCTGATGCAAAATGTTCTGCTGCGCGTTCGCCCCTACGAAGTCAAAGCCGGCAGCAGCCTGGCCCTTTACGAAAAGTGGAGCGATCGTTGTCAGGTCTTTTTCGCCGGCTCGGGCCAAAAGGCGCAGGGTCGTAAAATGACCTACCGCTCGCTGATCGACGGCATCATTGCGGATTTCGACCGGCTGCCGCTGGTCGACGGTCCGCGCAAACCTCGCGTCGGTCTGGTCGGCGAGATCCTGGTCAAATTCCATCCCGACGCCAACAACCACGTCGTCGACGTCATCGAGGCCGAAGGCTGTGAGGCTGTCATGCCGGGTCTTCTGGACTTTTTTCTCTACTCGTTTTACAACGGCAATTGGAAACATAAAAACCTCGGCACCAGTTGGCTGTCCGGTGCGCTGTCCGACGTTATTATCCGCCTGATTGAGCGTTATCGTCGTTATCTCAGCCAATCGCTGGCGGCGACCGGCAAATTTGATGTGCCCGAAAAAATCGGCCAACTCAGTGCGCGCGCTCAAGAGATTCTCTCGTTGGGCAACTCCAGCGGCGAAGGTTGGTTTCTGACCGGTGAAATGCTCGAGCTGATCCACAACGGCGTGCCCAACATCATCTGCGCCCAGCCCTTTGCCTGCCTGCCCAACCACGTGACCGGCAAGGGCATGATCAAAGAATTGCGCCGCTTGCACCCGCTGTCCAACATCGTGCCGATCGATTACGATCCCGGCGCCAGCGAGGTCAATCAGCTCAACCGCATCAAACTGATGATTGCCACGGCTTTCCGCCAGCACCCGCCGGTCGTCGAGACCTGCGATGAACTCGAGGCAAACGGTAGTCAGACGACGGATTTTGCGTTAAACTGACAACGTAACAAAAATGATCAAGCTCAAAGGATGGTCGAACGATGCATCATATTTTCGAAACCACCAAGGCACCGCTGCCCATCGGGCCGTATGCTCAGGCCATTCAGGCCGGCAACATGATTTTCATATCCGGCCAGATTCCGCTTTGCCCGGACACGGGTGAATTGATCAGCGCCGATTTGGCCACCCAGACTGAGCAGGTTCTGAAAAATCTGCAGGCCATCTTAACTGCCGCCAACTGCAACATTTCGCAAATCGTCAAGACAACGGTCTTCATGACCGACCTCAGTGAATTTGCGGCATTCAACAAAATCTACGGCGCCTGGTTGGGCACCCACACGCCAGCCCGTTCCACCGTTCAAGTCGCGGCACTGCCCAAGGGCGCCCGCATTGAAATAGAAGCGATTGTTGTTAAGGAGACCCGTAAATGAAAGACAAAATCCTGAAAATTACCTATGGCGGCGTATTGGCGGCCGTGATCATGCTGGCGACAGCCTTTCTGAGTTTTAATTTTTCCCGCGGTTATTTTAACATGGGCGATGGCGTCATATTTGGCACGGCGGTCATTTTGGGCCCATTTGCATCCATCTGCGCGGCACTTGGATCGGCGCTGGCGGATTTGTATCTGGGCTATGCCATTTATATTCCCGCGACGGTTATCATCAAAGGCAGTATGGGATTGCTGGCCGGTTACGTTTTACTCAAAAAGCCAAATATTCGTTGGTATGGCTTGCTTTTGACATTCGTGGCCTGTGAAGCCATCATGATTGTCGGCTATTTTGCCTATGAATGGCTGATCTATGGTTTTGCTCTTGCTTTAGGCAATGTTATTCAGACCAACCTGATTCAAGCCGCGGCCGGTATTGTCCTGGGTATGGCCATCGTGCCGCTGGTTCGCCGCGTGAAACCACTGATCAAAATCTAAATCAAACAAGCATAAATACAGGAGGTTTGGCGTGATCGCAGACTCGGAAAACCATCTGATGGAACAAGCCCGTACGGGCGACCCCGATGCTTTTTCGATTTTGGTCGAGCGCTATTCTACGCGCCTTTACGGCGCCTGCTTCGGATTCCTGGGCAACCGCCAGGATGCTGAAGACTGTGTGCAGGATGCCTTTTTGAAGGCCTACCGGGGTATCGGTGATTACAACCAGCTGGCCGGTTTCTACACCTGGCTCTACCGTATTGCCATCAACACCTGCCGCGATTATATTCGCAAAAACCGCAGGACGCAGGTGTTTTCGCTCGACGAAGCGCTGGAAACCGACGACGGCCAGGTTTTTCAGCAAATTGCCGATGGGGCGCCGCTGCCGGACGAACTGGCCGAAACAGCGGAAACCGCAACCATGATCCGTGGAGAGATCGCCGCCATGCCGGAGTATCTCAAGGAAATTCTCATCCTGCGCGACCTGGAAGGGTTGAGTTACCACGAAACCGCGCTGCTCCTGACCCTCAACGAAGGAACAGTCAAATCGCGGCTTTCACGCGCGCGGCGGCATTTGATGGATAATATCAAACGCCGGGAACAAATTGCCGAGAAACGCGTCTAACATTTAAGACCCGAAAATTACCGAAAGGAGATGCCGATCAATGCCCAGAAAATGTCAATCCATCCTGCCCCTGCTGCCCGAATACCTGGACGAAGTTCTAACCGATCGGGATCGCCAGCGGGTTGAGCAACACCTTAAAGACTGCGCGGCCTGCCGCGCCGAATTGGCAATACAGCGTGAATGGCTGAAGACCAGATCGCTTTTTCTGCCTGAAACGACAGCGCCAACCGGCCTGAATGAGCGGATCATGGCAGCCGTCCTGGCAGAACATACCAACCCCCAAGTCATCCTGCTGTCTGCGAAGCGGACAGAGCGCAATAAGTTCTGGAAATGGCAAACTTTGACTGCAACCGCGGCGGCCTTGTTGCTGATCATTGCCGTATGGCAGCTCGCGCCACTGTTTTTATTCACCAAAGCCGGCTCGGCGGCTACTTTCGCCGATGCCAGCGACTTGACAGGTTTTAATCCTGAATCGGCGACTGGCGAAAGCGACGGTATGACCACGTCTATATGCGGAACTTATCGGGGGTCTGGTGATTGGTTGCCTTATCCACCGCCGGAAATCTCGGCAAAAGGCTATTTTGAGAGCATTTTTGCCCAAGACGCTGCTAATTTTAATGCGGGCGCCCTTGATGGTATTCTGGCTGACGCTCAAGATATCAGGTATTTTTCACGGGATGCTAACGGCATGGAATCACTGATTATGGCTGCCTATAGTCAGGAAGAGATCGATTCACGGATGATTGGCATAAAAAATGCGCTTACCCCTTGCGAAACCCCCATTCAGATTGAGATAATCAGGAGAGAAGATCTGCGCGGCAAATTGGACAGCATTGACCAGACTTTGTATGACATTGCTTTTCCCGTGCCGCCGACACAATCATCCTGGATCTTCATTCTGATAGGGGCGTGATGTCTTGCCAGAACAAACCCTGCTGCTGATTGACGGCAACAGCCTGATCAATAGAGCATTCTTCGGACTGCTCGGTCGCCACAATCTTACAGCGCCCGATGGCACACCCACCGGGGCGCTGTTTGCGTTTCTGAATATGTATCTGCGCTACATTGATGATATTCGTCCGACCCATGTGGTCACGGCTTTTGACCTTAAGGCACCGACCTTTCGCCATGATCAGTATGACAATTACAAAGCGACCCGCAAGCCGATGCCGGACGAACTGGCTGTGCAAATGCCGCTGCTCAAACAGCTGCTCACCAGCCTTGGCGTCAAGTGCATGGAAATGACCGGCTATGAAGCCGATGACCTGATCGGGACACTGGCCATGCGCGGCAAGGCGGCCAGTTTCGCGGTCAGCATCATCACGGGCGACAAGGACAGCTTTCAACTCGCTGAAGCGGGCGTGACCATCCTGCAGCCCGTCACGCGCAATGGTAAAACCGAAACCGAACGCTATGATGAAGCCGCCGTGGTGGCGCGCTACCAGATTACACCAGCCCAGATCATCGATTTGAAGGCCATCATGGGCGATCCGTCCGACAACATTCCCGGCGTCAAGGGCATCGGGGAAAAGGGTGCGATCGAGCTGATGGTCAAATACGGCACCTTAGACCGTGTTTACGCTTCGCTTGACGAGATCCGGCCGGCCTTGGCGGACAAACTTCGGGAAAGCCGTGACATGGCCTATCTATCGCAGCAGTTGGCCACCATTTGCCGGACTGTGCCGATCACCGAGACGATTGATGACTTCGTCATCAAACCACCAGCAGTTGAGGAACTTTCAGACTTGCTGATTCGCCTGGGGTTTAAAAATATGATCGCCCGCTTGAATCTGTCTCCAGTCAATTCGCCGTCTAGCCTGCCGGACGAGCAGTCGGTGACTTGTCAAAACAGCAGCCTGCAGGAATTTTCGGTGGCGCTGCAAAGCAAGCCCGAGCTGACCGCGCTTTGGCTGGAAGCGGGGCAACCGTTGTATTGGACGGTTAAAGCGGGGCAGGTTTTTGCACTGCCTGGCGAAGACATTCCCGCGGCCTGGCAAATGTTGTTTGCAGCAAAATGTGCGGTCGCTTGCTGTGATTACAAAAAAATACTTCGGACGACCGGCTTGCCCGATTTGGATACCAGCCTGCACGACGTCGTCATTGCGGCCTATTTGCTCAATCAGATCGATGGACGGCCGGATTTGGCCCGCATTTATCAGCAGGCAACTGGGCTGTCATTGCCTGAGGCAGCGGACAACGATTCCGAAGCAGTCAACGCGAAATCTAAACCGTTGCCGGTGCAAACCGATCTTTTTACCTTGTCTGAGCATGCTGTGCCGGAAGCCAATGTCAATATCATCACGTCGATCAAGCCTGGACAGGATTTTTTGGCCCATGCCGTGCGCGAAATCGCCCTGCAACAGCAAACGCAAATCCAGGCGCGCGGCATTGAAAAGCTGGTCTACGAGATCGAAATGCCGCTGGCCGGCATTCTGGCGGCGATGGAAACGCGGGGCTTTTCGATCGATCTGACGGTACTCGACCAGCTGGCGACCGAGATGGATCGCACTTTAGAAACGCTGCAAATCAGCATCTTCGAACAATGCGGCCGCAGTTTCAACCTGAATTCGCCCAAACAGCTGGCGGACATACTTTATCAGGACCTCGGTCTGGCGTCGGGCAAGAAGCGCAGCAGCGGCTCATTTTCGACCGACTCAGAGGAACTGGAGCGTTTGGCGTTGGAGCACCCGGTCATCCCGCTGATCATCGAGCACCGCCAGGTCGCCAAGCTGCGTTCGACCTACGTCGAGGGCCTGAAAAAAGTACGTGACCCGGCCGACGGCCGTGTGCACACCACCTTCAACCAAACGCTGACCGCCACCGGACGGCTGAGCAGCACCGATCCCAACCTGCAGAACATTCCCATCCGCATGGCGGCCGGTCAGAAGATCCGCCGGGCTTTCATCGCCGCGCCGGGACATGTGCTGCTGGACGCCGACTACTCACAGATCGAACTGCGCATCCTGGCCCATCTGTCAGGCGACAAGGCGATGATCGACGCCTTCGTCAACAACGAAGACATTCACACCAATACCGCCTGCCGCATTTTTGACACCACCGCCGACCGCATCACGCCGGAACAGCGCAGCGTTGCCAAAACGATGAATTTCAGCATTGTCTACGGCATCAGCGATTTTGGCCTGGCCCGCGATCTCGGTGTGACGATCCGTCAGGCTCATCAATACATCGCCGATTATGAAGCGCTGTACCCCGACGTCCGGCGCTACCTCAAAGAGTTGGTTGAGCAGGCCTACGCGCATGGCTACGTTGAGACGATGACCGGACGCCGCCGCTACATGCCCGAACTCAAGTCGCCCAATCGCAATTTGCGTCAGTTTGGCGAGCGGGCGGCCATGAACACGCCGGTGCAAGGCACAGCCGCTGACATGATCAAGATCGCCATGGTCAGCGCTGCAGCCGGACTGCGCGCCGCGGGTCTCAAATCCGAGCTGATCCTCCAGGTTCACGATGAACTGATCGTCGAAGCCCATTTGGATGAAATTGAACAGGCCTCGGCGATTCTGAAATCGGCCATGCAGAATGCCATGCAATTGCAGGTGCCGCTGCTGGCCGAAGTCCGGCAGGGCGCCAGCTGGGCTGACTGTAAATAAATATGGGATGGTGAAAGATGTTTGTTCTTGGAATTACCGGCGGCATTGGCTGCGGAAAAAGTTCAGTGGCGCAAATTTGTCGAGAGGCCGGCCTGCCGGTTATTGATGCCGACGAACTGTCGCGGCAGGTGACGGCAGCCGGTGGCGCGGCCATGCCGGCAATCATCGAAAAATTCGGCACCGGTGCGGCCGACGAAAAGGGCGCGCTCGACCGCCAGAGCATGGCCAGCAAGGTCTTCGCCAGCCATCGCACCCTGGACCAGCTGAGCGCCATCGTTCACCTGCATGTCGTCGAGCAGATCGGCCTGCAGGTCAAAAAACTGGAAGACAAAAAGACCCGAGCCGTCGTCCTCGATGTGCCGATTCCGGTCAAGCGCGGGTTTATTGATATCTGCAATCAGGTTTGGGTGGTCTGGGCCAGCGACGAGGTTCGTTTGGCCCGGCTGGCGGCGCGCGGCATGGATGGGGAAGAAGTTCGCCGTCGCATGGCCATGCAGATGAAGCGCGAGGATTACCTGAAACTGGCGGATCACGTCATCCAGAATGACGGCAGTCCCGAGGAGCTGACCGAGCAAGTCATGGCGCTGCTGGAGCAGGAACTGGGTCAGCGCGGCGTTCGCATCAAACGGGAAGCCAGGGAAGTCTCATCAGACGTTGAAACGGAATAGGACGATATCGCCGTCCTGCATGACATATTCTTTGCCTTCGGAACGGACCAGCCCTTTTTCACGGGCGGCGGCGTAGGTGCCGCAGGCCACCAGATCATTAAATGAGACAACTTCGGCGCGGATAAAACCGCGTTCAAAGTCGGAGTGAATTTTGCCGGCCGCTTGCGGTGCTTTGGTGCCGCGGCTGATCGTCCAGGCGCGGCATTCATCGGCCCCAGATGTCAAGAAGGACATTTGACCCAGCAGGTGATAACCGGCGTGGATGATTTTGTCGAGGCCGGATTCTTCCAGCCCCAGGTCGGCCAGGAAAAGCTGACGCTCCTCGCTGTCCAGCATGGCAATTTCTTCTTCGATGCGCGCGCTGATCAGCACGACTTCGGCGTCTTCCGCGGCGGCGATGGCACGCACCGGCAAGACATAGTCCGGCTCTGGACCGGCCAGGGCGGCTTCGGATATGTTGGCGACATAGAGGATGGGCTTGAGGGACAGCAGCGCCAGATCACGCAGGAAAGGCTGCTCATCTTCGGTGAATTCCAGCGTGCGGGCGGAAAGCCCCTTGCCCAGCTGCTCGTAGATTTGCTCTTGCACGGCCAGTTCGGCGAGGAATTTTTTGTCGCCGCCCTTGACCATTTTGCGGGACTTGTCCAGACGGCGCTCCATGTATTCGAGGTCGGAGAGAATCAGCTCGAGATTGATGGTTTCGATGTCGCGCGCCGGATCGGTGACGCCATCGACGTGGATGACATTGGCATCATCAAAACAGCGGACGACGTGCACAATGGCGTCGACTTCGCGGATATTGGCCAGAAATTTGTTGCCCAGGCCCTCGCCCTTGCTGGCGCCCTTGACCAGACCGGCGATGTCGACAAAATCGATCAGAGCCGGTGTTTTTTTATCGGGATGGTACATCTCGGCCAGCACGTCCAGACGTTTGTCGGGCACGGCCACGACGCCAATGTTGGGTTCAATGGTGCAGAAGGGATAGTTCGCGACAGCCGCGCCGGCGCGGGTGATGGCGTTGAACAGGGTGCTTTTTCCGACATTCGGCAGTCCGACGATTCCAAGGCGCATAGTGTTGTCCTCCAGGGCAGGTGTCAAAATGATCACCCCATTATGGCAGAAAATGACTGCTCGCGCAACGTTTGCGCTTTTGACGGTTTTTGTCGGATGATGGTCCAACGGGCGGCTAAAATGCTGTGATAAACTTGCGCTGTGAAGGCAGGTGGTTGTTTTGGCGCCGGTACGCTGCGGCAGAATTCGTTCGTGTGCGCTTTATGGCATTCAAGGCATCATGGTGGAAATCGAGGCGACCATCTTGCCCGGGCTGCCTTCATTTGAGATCGTTGGCCTGGGCGACTCGGCTGTACGCGAGTCACGCAATCGAGTGCATGCCGCGCTGAAAAACAATGGCTTTGATTTTCCCTCCAGCCGAATCACGGCCAGCTATGCGCCGGCCTGGCTGCGCAAAGAAGGGTCAGCGTTTGACCTGCCGCTGGCGTTGGCGATTTTGATTGCCTCCGGGCAGGTCCCTGCGGTGGATCAGCAGCTCAGTGTCTTTGGCGAACTCGGTCTGTCCGGTGAAGTTCGCAGTGTGCCGGGCGCGATTTGCCGGGCAGCGACCTGCGAAGAAAACCAGGTGACGCGGATATTCGCGCCGCAAGGCAATGCCGCCGAAATTCAATCGTCCGGGAAATCTGGCTGCATACCCATTGCCCATCTGCGCGAAGCCGTGGATCTGCTGTGCGGCAGACAGATTCAACGGCCGATCGAAGCGCATTTAAATGAAGAAAGAGAAGATATCGAAAAACCATTGCGCGACATCAGCACCATAATCGGACAGGGCAAGGCGGTCAGAGCTTTGCAGATTGCCGCTGCCGGCCGTCACAACCTGCTGCTGCTAGGTTCGCCGGGCTGCGGCAAAACATCATTGGCTTCGATTCTGCCCGACTTGCTGCCACCGCTGGAGCCTGAAGAATCGCTGCAGGTGACACGGATTTTCAGCGCTTCCGGCTTGCTGAAAGATGGACAAGGAATCTTGACCCGCCGGCCATTTCGCTCGCCGCATCACTCGATCAGTCGTTCGGCGATGATTGGGGGCGGCGCTATTCCGGTACCGGGTGAAATCAGTCTGGCTCATCATGGGGTGCTTTTTCTTGACGAAATGACCGAATTCCAACCGGAAACGCTGGATCTGCTCAGGCAGCCGATCGAAGAACAAACCGTCAGGCTGACGCGCCTGCGGCACAGCATGACCTACCCGGCCGATTTTGTTCTGGTTGGCGCGGCCAATCCCTGCCGCTGCGGCGAATACCTCGAGCCGACCGCCAGATGCCGATGTTCGCCCGAGCAGGTGCAGCGCCATTTGAACCGGCTCAGTGGACCGTTGCTGGATCGCATGGATTTGACCGTGGAAATGACGCGTCTGGCGGTAGACGATTTGCCGCTGAGTGTGAGCCGTCCAGCTGGGACGCTTGACAAGACTGCTGAGATTTCACGTGCCATCCATCGCTGCTGGGAAATGCAGCGGCAACGGTGTAACAATCTGGGTCTGCCTTTTGTCGCCAATGGCCGCCTGCACAGCGAAACGCTGGCGCGTATTCTCGACATTACAACTTCAATCGTTTCCTTTGCCGCCGAAGCCGCAGACAGCCTCAATCTTTCGGTTCGCGGCTATCAGCGCATTTTGCGCATTGCCAGAACCATCGCCGATCTCGAGCAGTCTGGGGCCGTTAAACTGGAGCACGTTGCCGAAGCCTTACAGTATCGGCACCGCAGCCCATCATGAAGGGATGCCATGAACGAAATTCAAACAAAGATCCGAAATTGCCTCTGGCTGAGCAATCTCAACAGCCAGGCAGGCCTGCCGCCAAACACAGTCAGAAAGATTCTGTCGATTTGGCCCAATCTTGACAGTCTGGTTGAGGCGCCGGCCAAACAACTGACGGAAGTGGTGGCCGGACCGCCCGAAAAAATCAAGCGTATGCTGGCTTTCCTGCGCGATAAGCAGCGCCTGCTGCTTTTGGACGAACAAGCGCGTACGGCCGACGAGCAGGGTATTCGAGCGATTTATTTTGCCGATCCAGAATACCCGTCACGCCTGAAACAGATCAGCCGCTGTCCTTTGGTGCTTTTTTACCGCGGCGAAAGATTCACCGAAATAATGGCTGCCAGTTTCTTCGTCACGGTGATCGGAACACGCTCGCCGACGCAATACGGACGAATCGTGACGGAGCAAATCACGGAGGACCTTGCGCGGCAGGGCGTCGTGATTATCAGCGGACTGGCGCGCGGGATTGACGCCCTGGCGCATCAAGCGGCATTAAATGCCGGCGGCCAAACCATCGCGGTCGTCGGCAGCGGTCCCGACCTGTGCTATCCTAGAGAAAATCAAGACCTGATGAAAAAAATCGCCGCCAGCGGTTTGATCATCAGTGAATACCCGCCGGGGACATTTCCGCTCAAGCAAAACTTTCCCGCCAGGAACCGTATCCTCAGCGGTATGGCTGATGCCGTTGCGGTTATTGAGGCATCACGCCGCAGCGGCACCATGATCACAGCAGGATTTGCCGGTGAGCAGGGGCGGGATGTTTATGCGGTTCCCGGCAGCATTTTGTCGCCGTACAGTCAGGGCTGCAATCAGTTGATCAGGGATGGCGCTGAACTGCTGACTGCGGCCAGCGATATGCTGTGGCGTCTGCCTTCCGGACTCATCCAAACCCAGCTCGAGCAATCCATCCAGCGGGAAGTCGCGGAAATCGGCATCGACCTGCCCGGCAGTGCTGGCAGAATATACAAACGAATCTGCAAAGCTTTACGCAGTCATCCGATGTCTATGACGGATTTGTCCGATTATCTTAATCTGACGCTTCCCGAGACCGCGGTTTTGCTGACTGGATTGGAAATCGACGGACGATTAATCTGCGAACGGGGCAGATACTCTTTGACACAGGCAGCGCTTTCCTGTATATAATGGTAAAGCAACCATCAGACGCAAAGGATAAAACAACAATGAGTAAAAACCTCGTTATCGTCGAATCACCGGCCAAAGCCAAAACCATCGGCCGCTATCTGGGCAAGGACTTCAGAATCGCGGCTTCAGTCGGGCATATTCGTGACCTGCCCTCAGCAACGCTGGGGGTTGATGTCGCGCACGGCTACCAGCCGCGCTACATCAGCATGAAGGGCAAAGAAAAGGTCATTCGCGAACTCAAGGATCTGGCCGAGACCACCGACCGCGTTTATATCGCGACCGACCCTGACCGTGAAGGCGAAGCCATTGCCTGGCATTTGTCACAAATCCTCAAAATCGACGAAAAGAGCGCCTGCCGCATTTCCTTCAATGAAATAACCGAAACGGCAGTTCGCCACGCCATCGATAACCCGCGCCCGATTGATATGAACCTGGTTAATTCTCAGCAAGCCCGGCGAATTCTCGACCGACTGGTCGGTTACGAACTCAGCCCGCTTTTGTGGAAAAAAATCAAAAAGGGCTTGTCCGCCGGACGGGTGCAATCCGTCGCCACCCGCATGATCGTCGATCGTGAAAGGGAAATCAACGCCTTCAACCCCGAAGAATACTGGCTGCTGACGGCGTTGCTGCAGAAAAATCCCAGCGATCCGATCATCAAGGCCCGCTATCATGGCGAGCTCAACGGGACCAAGATTGAAAAAATCAAATTGACCAACCAGACCGAAACGGAAGCCCTACTGGCCGCTTTGCAGGGGCTGCCGTATATCGTCTACAAAGTCAAAAAGGGGAGCCGACAGAAACAATCCGGCCCACCCTTTACGACGAGTACACTCCAGCAAGAAGCGTCCAGATTTTTGGGTTTTTCATCCAAGAAAACGATGAGCGTTGCCCAACAGCTTTATGAAGGTGTCGAGCTGCCTGCGCTCGGCGCCACCGCCCTGGTCACCTACATCCGCACCGACTCGGTTCGCGTTTCAGCCGAAGCCGAACTGGAAGCGCGCGAGTACATCAGCAAAGTCTTTGGCGAGGAATACCTGCCCAAAGTACCGCGCAAGTTCAAAAATCGCAATTCATCACAAGATGCCCACGAGGCGATCCGACCGGCGCACTTTGATCTCAAACCAGATGAAATCAAAGAAAAACTCTCATACGATCAATATCGCCTTTACAAACTGATTTGGGACAAATTCATGGCCAGCCAGATGGCGGCGGCATTGGTTGATACGGTGACTGCTGATATTGCCGCGGGCAGTCACATTTTCAGGACGCAGGGCGAAACGATCAGATTTCCGGGCTATCTGGCGCAATATGGTGTTCAACTGGTTGATCAGGAACCGGACAAAGAAACCGATGAGGACAATGATAAAGCGGATCGTTTACCGGAACTTCTGGAAAATGAAAAGTTAAAACTGGACAAGCTGGTTCATGAGCAGAAATTTACCCAGCCGCCCTCCCGCTACACCGAAGCGACGCTGATTAAGGCGATGGAAGAAAAGGGGATCGGCCGGCCTTCGACCTATGCACCGACGCTATCGACGATTGTTGATCGATTGTATGTCGAAAAAGACCGCAAGTTTTTGCTGCCGACCGAACTGGGCAAAATTGTCACGGAAATGCTGGAACAAAACTTCGACAATATCGTCGATGTCGAATTTACCGCCGAAATGGAAAAGGGCCTGGACACGGTTGAATCAGGCCAGCAGGACTGGGTGAGTCTGCTTGATCAGTTTTACCCGGCCTTTCATCTGCGCGTGACCGAAGCCTCGGAAACGCTGGAGAAAGTCAAGGTTGCTGATGTTCCGACTGGTGAGAAATGCCCGACCTGCCTGGATGGTGATCTGGTCATCAAAGAAGGCCGCTATGGCAAATTCATCGCCTGCACCCGTTATCCGGACTGTAAATACACCAAAAACATCGAAAACGTTGCCAAAGGCAACTGCCCGCTCTGCGGCTCGGGCCTGGTCAGCAGGGTTTCGAAAAAATTCAAAAACAGCAAATTCTACACCTGCGACAAACAGGGGACCGACCCCGAATGCCCCTTCATCAGCTGGGATCTGCCGATTGAGGGCAAGGTCTGTGAGACCTGCGGCAGCTACATGGTCTGGAAACGTTTCCGCGGCCGCTCGTATCCGCGCTGCGGCAACAAGGACTGCACCAGCAATCAGCGCAAAAACAAACCTGTCGAAGAAGCAAGTGTCGATGCCGAACCTGAGACCGGAGCCGGCGAATGACTGCAAGTGGTCCTGCCGTTCGGGTCATTGGTGCGGGTCTGGCGGGCTGCGAAGCGGCATGGCAGTTGGCGCGCCGGGGCGTTGCGGTCGATCTTTACGAAATGAAGCCCCAGCATTATTCTCTTGTCCATAAAATTCCGACTTTTGCAGAGCTGGTTTGCAGCAACTCGCTGCGCGCGGCCCGACTGGAAAACGCGGTCGGCCTGCTCAAAGAAGAAATGCGGCGACTGGACTCCCTGATCATAGCTTGCGCCGATCAGACGGCGTTGCCAGCCGGCGGGGCTCTGGCCGTGGATCGCGATCATTTTTCACAAACCGTGACCGATCGCATCAGGCAACATCCGCTGATTACTGTGCAGGAAGCCCGCGTTGATGAAATTCCCGAGCAGGGACTGGTCATCATTGCCACCGGGCCCTTGACCGATGGCCACCTTTTCGATGCGATCAGAAAACGGCTGAGTATTGAAACGCTGCATTTTTTTGATGCAGCCGCACCCATTGTGTTTGCCGAATCGATTGATGAAAAGATTGCCTTTCGCCAGTCGCGCTACGGCCGCGGTGGTGATGATTATTTGAACTGCCCGATGAATCAGGCGGAATACGATCATTTCTGGAACGAACTGATCCAGGCGGAGCGGGCGGAGTTGGCTGATTTTGACAAGGAAATTGTCTTTGAAGGCTGTATGCCGATTGAGACCATGGCCAGCCGCGGCAAGGATACCATTCGCTTTGGCCCCATGAAACCGGTCGGTCTGACCGATCCACGCACCGGCCGCGAGCCGTACGCCTGTGTGCAGCTGCGGCAGGACAATCATGCCGGCAGTCTCTACAACATTGTTGGTTTCCAGACCCGCCTGCGCTTTGGCGAACAGCAGCGCGTCTTCCGATTGATCCCTGGACTGGAAAGGGCTGAATTCGCCCGCTTTGGTGTCATGCATCGCAACACATTTTTACCATCCCCGCAGATCCTCAACGCCGACTTCAGTGTGCGCAGCCAACCCAATTTGTACTTTGCCGGTCAGATCACGGGCGTTGAAGGTTACGTCGAGTCAGCCGCATCGGGTCTTCTGGCTGGGTGGCAGGCCGCTCTGCAGGCGCTGGGTTCAACGCCGGCCGAACGGCAGACGCTCGTACCGACGGCGCAAACCGTCATCGGTTCGCTGGCGCATTATGTGTCTGATCCCAATGTGCGCAATTTCCAGCCGATGAATGCCAATTTTGGCCTGGTTGAAGCCCTGCCGCAACGCATTCGCAACAAGGACGCACGCTTGCAAGCCACGATTGATCGTTCGCTGGCGGAGATCGATCAGCTGTTGACCAAATCGTTCATATCATAATGACCGGTGGGCTTGCCGTTGATAAAACGGGCAGCGGCCAGGGCCCCACGGGCGAAAACTGCGCGTGAGGTAGCCGAGTGATGCAGCGACAGGACTTCATCCTGTCCGGCAAACAAAACGGTGTGTTCGCCGACGATGCTGCCGCCGCGGATGGCATGCATGCCGATTTCGGTTTTTTCGCGTTTTTGTCGGTTTTGACTGCGGTCATAAACCAAGTGCATTTGCTGATCGAGTTCTTCATTGATTTTTTCGGCGATCATCAGGGCTGTGCCGGACGGCGCGTCGAGTTTTTGATTGTGATGGGCCTCGACAATTTCGATGTCGAATTCGGGATAGAGAATGCGCGCGGCCTGGCGGGCCAGGGTGATCATCAGATTGACGCCCAGCGACATGTTGGCCGACTTGAAAATGGGTGCCAGCGTGGCCAACTGGCCCAGCTCAGCCAGCAGCGTGTCATCCAGCCCGGTGGTGCAAATCACCGCCGGACATTGGCGCTGACGAATCAAGCCAAAAACGGCCGGCAGGGCGGCCGTGTTGGAGAAATCGACCAGGACATCGAATGCAACCGCGCAGTCGCGTGGATCGGCAAAAACCGGAAAGGCACCGTCGGTCGAAGGCATGAGGTCGGAGCCGGCGACGATTTCCAAATCTTCAGATGCGGCGGCGATGTCGGTGATGACGCGTCCCATACGACCCTGACAGCCACTGAGAAAAATTTTGACAGCCATGTTGGGTCTCCTTTCGTCAGGGCAGCAGCTGATAATCAGCCAGCACTTTGCGGATCAAGGCCTGGTTGGCGGCCGACGGTTCACACAGCGGCAGACGGCAGGGACCGACGTTCAGGCCCATCATGTTCATGGCCGCCCTGACCGGGATCGGATTGACATCGCAGAACATCGCTTTGACCAGCGGCGTCAGGTGAATCTGCAGGCGGGTGGCCTCAGCCGTGTTGCCCTCAAGATAGGCTGCGGCCATCTGGTGGGTCAGCAGCGGGACGATGTTGGCGATGACCGAAATGACGCCGAGACCGCCAAAGGACATCAGCGGTACAACCATGCCATCCTCGCCCGAATACATATTGAGATTGTCGCCGCACAAATAGGCCACTTCGCCGGCTTGTTCGGTCTTGCATTCCTTGATGCCGTTGATGTTGGGCAGGGCGGCCAGTTCGGCGGCGGTTTCCGGATTGATGTTGAGATTGGTGCGGCCGGGCACGTTGTAAAGAATGATCGGAAGATGGGTCGCTTCGGCAATGGCCGTGAAATGCAGCACCAGTCCGTGCTGTGAGGTTTTGTTATAATAGGGCGTGACACTGAGCAGACCGTCAACGCCGAGCGCTGTTGCCTGCTTGGTCAGTTCGACCGCGTGACGGGTGTCGTTGCTGCCGACGCCGGCGATCACGGGAATGCGTCCGCGCACCGTCCTGACGACGCAAGCGACGGCGGCCATGTGTTCTTCGTCGGGCATGGTTGAGGCTTCGCCGGTCGTACCGGCCACAACGATGCAATCGGTTTGATTCTTGATCTGGAATTCGCACAGCTCGGCCAATTTTTCAAAATCAACGCCTTGTTCATTGAACGGTGTAACAACAGCGACGGCAGAACCCTTGAAAATCGGCTTCTTCATGGTAATTATCCTCCGAAGGTAAAATAGTCGGCAAAGCAAATCTGCGAACCGTATAATCATATCATTCACTATACTTTTAAGTCAAATCTGGCTATAATAAAAGGCCATGATTAAGAAAAGTGATTTTAACTATTATTTGCCTGAGCGGCTCATCGCTCAGCACCCGTTGGATCGGCGCGACAGTTCGCGCCTTTTGGTTTTGGATCAGGAGCGGCCACCGCAACATCGGCTGTTCAACGATCTGCCCCAGTTGCTGCGCGCGGGCGACTGCCTGGTCCTCAACAACACCCGCGTGTTACCGGCCCGCCTGCTGGGGTCGCGCCGCGACAGCCGCACGCCGGTTGAATTCCTGCTGCTGCGCCGTGTCAGCACCACCGACTGGGAGGTCATTGTCCGGCCAGGCCGCCGGGTCCGGACTGGTCATGTCATCGACTTCATGGCTGGCGAACTCGCGGCCGAGGTGCTCGAGGTGCTGCCGACCGGGAATCGGCTGGTGCGTTTTACCTTTGACGGCGTCTGGGAAGCGGTGCTCGAACGCGCCGGGACCCTGCCGCTGCCACCTTATATCCATGAACAGCTCACCGACCCCACCCGCTATCAGACCGTTTATGCCAGCTGTGACGGCTCGGCCGCCGCGCCGACCGCGGGCCTGCATTTCACGCCGCAACTGCTGGAGGCGTTGCGCGCTCGGGGCATTCACACGGTTGAGCTGACCCTGCACGTCGGCCTGGGCACCTTTCGCCCGGTCAAGCACGACAACATTCTTGACCACCCGATGCATGCCGAATATTATGAATTGTCCGAGGCTGCCGCAAGCGAAATCAACGCCTGCCGCCAAAACGGCGGCCGCGTCATTGCCGTCGGTACCACCAGCTGCCGCGTCCTGGAAACCGTAGCCGCTGCCCAGGGTCATCTCGCTGCCGCCGCGGGCTGGACCGATATCTTCATCTATCCGGGCTATCGATTCAAGATCATCGACGCCCTGATCACCAATTTTCACCTGCCGGAATCCACCCTGGTCATGCTGGTCTCAGCGTTGGCCGGCCGCGAACGCATCCTGGCCGCCTACCAGACGGCCATCGACCAGGAATATCGGTTTTTCAGCTTTGGCGACGCCATGCTGATCATCAAAGGAGCACCCACCGCATGAATGATTCAAATTTGCCAGCCGCCCGTTTCCCGGTCTGGCACGAAATCCATCACATCTGCAAACAGTCGGGCGCCCGTCTGGGCACCCTGCACACGCCGCACGGTTCGTTTGCCACGCCGGCCTTCATGCCGGTCGGCACCCAGGCTACGGTCAAGGGTATGTCACCCGACGAAATCAAATCGATGGGGGCTGGCATCATCCTGTCCAACACCTACCACCTCTGGATGCGTCCGGGCTCGGAGATCGTGCGCGACGCCGGCGGCCTGCACAAATTTATGAACTGGGACCGCGCTGTGCTGACCGACAGTGGCGGCTTTCAGGTTTTTAGTTTAAGCGACAACCGCCACATTACCGAAGAAGGCGTCAATTTCAAGTCGCATATCGACGGTTCGCGGCACACGCTGACGCCGGAAAAATCGATCCAGATCCAGAACGATCTGGGGGCTGATATTATCATGGCCTTTGACGAATGCACCCCCTGGCCGGCGGAGGAGGACTATGCCAAACACTCGCTGGAACGCACCACCCGCTGGCTGGAACGCTGCATCAAGGCGCACGAAAAACCGGCCACGCAGGCGCTCTTCGGCATCATCCAGGGCAGTATGTACCCCGAACTGCGTCAGCAGAGCGCCCGCGAAATCACCGCCTTCGATCTGCCCGGATACGCGCTGGGCGGGCTGTCGGTCGGCGAACCCGGTCATATCATGTTCGACATGCTCGACGCCACCGTGCCCCTGATGCCGGCCGACCGGCCGCGCTATCTGATGGGCGTTGGCACGCCGGATTATCTGATCGAAGGGGCCGCCCGCGGCATCGACATGTTCGACTGCGTGCTGCCCACCCGCATCGGCCGCAACGGCACCGTGCTGACCAACAAGGGCCGCATGATCGTGCGCGACGCCAAGTTTGCCCGCGATTTTTCACCGCTCGATGAAGAATGTGACTGTTACGTCTGCAAAAACTACACCCGCGCCTACATTCGCCACCTGATCAAGGCTGAAGAGATGTTTGGCTTGCGCCTGGCCTCCTGGCACAACATCCATTTCCTGCTCAACCTGATGGAGCAGGTACGCGCCGCCATCGCCGCCGACCGGCTGCTCGATTTCAAGGACGAGTACTTTGCCAAAACCGGCTATTCGCGCTTGAAACCAAGCAGCGACGTGTAATTTGAACAAATAGTGAACCTTTAAGCGCACAGACTTGCACAAGACCAACAGATAATGCTATGATGGTCTTTGCTGTGAAAAATCACACACCTGATTAGATGATCTATTCTTGAGGAGGATACCCAATATGTTCAATCTCGTGACATTTGCCCTGACTTCGGCCGTTACACCAACGACCACAGGCACCCCGGCTCAGGCTGCCAATGATTTAACGTCAACGCTTTCCATGGTTGCCTTGATGGCGGTCGTTTTCGGTTTGATGTACCTGCTGATGATTCGTCCGCAGAAAAAGAAGGAAAAAGCCCTGCGTGAGCAGATCAGCACCATGGCTGTCGGTGACGGCATTGTCACCATCGGCGGCGTGATCGGTCAGATCGTCAACATCAAAGACGAAGAAGTGACCATTTCGACCAGCGTGGCCAAAACGCTGATGACCTTCAAAAAATCGGCGATCGCAACCATTATCAAGCCCGAAAACGCCATCAACTAATCGGAGGGGTCCCCATGCAACACATCCAAACCATCAACGACGCCTGCATCAAGGCGCCGACCAGCGGCAAGGCCTGCGGCGAATGCCAGACATCCTGCCAGTCGGCCTGCAAAACCAGCTGCACGGTGGCCAACCAGAAGTGCGAGAACAAGTCACGCTGAAACCGGTTTTACCGATTGATGTCTGACCTGAACGGAGATAGTGGAAAGCCCCGCGGCTTTTCACTATTTTTGCGATAATGGAGGAAATCGTTTGCTGCATCTTTTTCAAATCAATGGTGACCGGCTGGCCTTTGACGCCGACAGCGGCGCGCTGCACCTGGTGGACGAACCCGCCTGGCTCGTCCTGCAAGCCTGGAATCAGGCCGGCGGCCAGGCACCTGACGTGGCAACGCTGGACGCTCTGACAGCTGAACTGGGCCCGGTCGCTGTTGAGTGTTCGCGTGAAATTGCCGAGGCCGTCGCGGCCGGGCTGCTGTTTGCGACCGCGCCGACCGTCGAGGTCAGCCAGCTGTACCCCGATCAGCCGCGCATCAAGTCGATGTGCCTGCATCTGTGCCACGACTGCAATTTGCGCTGCCGTTACTGCTTTGCCGGCACCGGCGATTTCGGCACCGGCCAGCGCAGCATGCTCGACCTCGAGACCGGGCAGAAGGCCGTTGATTATCTGATCGAGGCCTCCGGGCCGCGCCGCAATCTCGACATTGATTTTTTTGGCGGCGAACCGCTGCTCAATTGGCCGGTCGTGGTCGCCCTGACCGAATACTGCGAGTCGCGCGCCGCCCAGACCGGCAAGGACATCCGCCTGACCATCACCACCAACGCCGTGCTGCTGGACTCGGCCAAAACCGATTTCATCAACCAGCACTTCAAAAACTGCGTCCTCAGCATCGACGGCCGACCGGACGTGCACGACCGCATGCGCCCCGATGCCGGCGGGCATGGCTCTTACGACCGCGTGGCGGCCCACATCCAAAGTTTCGTCGCCGCACGCGGTGACCAGGAATATTATCTGCGCGCCACCTACACACGAGAAAACCTCGATTTTGCCGCCGATGTCCTACATCTGGGCAGTCTGGCCAGTCAGGTTTCGGTCGAGCCGGTCGTCGCACCGGACGGCTGCGGCTATGAAATCCGGCCGCAGGACATCCCGACGCTGGCGGCAGAATACGAAAAGCTGGCCGTCGAGATGAACCGCCGCGCGATGGCCGGCGAAGGCTTCAACTTTTTCCACTTTATGATCGACCTCGACGGCGGTCCCTGCGCCTACAAGCGCCTCAAGGGCTGCGGCGTCGGACTGGAATACTGTGCCGTCACGCCCGATGGCGACATTTATCCCTGCCATCAGTTTGTCGGCCAGCAGCAGTTCAAGATGGGCAATGTCCACGATCAACCCGTCCAGCTCGACGCGTCCGTGCAGGATCGCTTCAAATCATTGATGGTGATGGACAAACCGGCTTGCCAGGGCTGCTGGGCCCGCTTTTTCTGCAGCGGCGGATGTGCCGCCAATGCCTGGCACGCCAGCGGCGATGTCAATGGTCTCTACGAAACCGGCTGCGCCCTGCAGCAAAAACGTCTGGAATGCGCGCTTTGGCTCAAGGCCAAGGCCAAGCAAGGAGGAGTCAACCCATGATTTACAAGTATCTCGATCACACCCCGGCGATCGAAGCCGATGTGTTCGTTGCCCCGACCGCCTCGGTGGTCGGCGACGTTGTCATCGGCAGCCAGTCCTCGGTCTGGTTCAACGCTGTCATTCGCGGCGACGACGCACCGGTGCGCATTGGCAGCGGCACCAGCATTCAGGACAACGCCTGTGTGCATGACAACACCAAAATCGGCAACGGCGTCACGGTCGGCCACAGCGCCATTGTTCACGCCTGCAGTGTCGGCAACGACGTGCTGATTGGCATGGGCGCAGTCATCCTCGACAACGTCTTCGTCGGCGACGGCGCGGTCATCGCCGCCGGTTCGGTCGTCAAGGTCGGCACCGTCATAGCGCCGCGCACCCTGTGGGCCGGCAACCCGGCGGTCTTCAAAAAGGACCTCAGCGAAGACGCCATCATCTACAACCAGCAACATGCCCGCGACTACTGCCGCCTGGCATCCGAATATCTGTAAGCACACACGTGGAGGCACAACCATGCTGACAATCAAAGACATTCTTAAAGACAACGAAATCAAGCAGTTTCTCGAAGCCTCAGCCCTGCAGATGACCACCCTGGGCTTCACCGAACATTCCTTCCGGCACTGCCGGCTGGTCTCCAACAAATGCGGCGAAATCCTCAGCCATTTGGGCTACGAAGATCACATGGTTGAGTTGGCCCGCATCGCCGGTTACCTGCACGACATCGGCAACGCCGTCAACCGCATCAATCACGCCCAGACCGGCGCCATCCTCGCCTACGATTTTCTGTGTCGCCACGAGATGCCCTGCGAAGACGCCATCCCGATCATGATGGCCATTGCCAATCATGATGAGGAAATCGGCGTCCCGGTCAATGCCGTCGCGGCAGCCCTGATTCTTTCGGACAAGGCCGACGTGCATCGCTCGCGGGTGACCAATCGCAAAATCGAATCCTACGACATTCACGATCGCGTCAACTACGCCGCGACCAAATCGACGCTGGAGGTCAACCCGGACGACAAAACAGCTCGCCTGAATATCGAGATTGACACCCAGATGTGCCCGGTGATGGACTACTTCGAAATATTTCTGATGCGCATGAAAATGTGCCGCAATGCCGCCGCATTTTTGGGTCTTCAATTTCAATTATTTATCAACGACAGTCAATTGGTGTAAAATAAAGGAATCCGGCATTTGATATCGAATAAACTTAGCAAGGGATCGTAGCGAAAAGCAGATTGAAAGACAGCGAAACGAGGGAGTCCCATCAGCAATTTGATACCGGAACAGGTGATCGAGGAAATCAAATCGCGCAGCGAACTGGTTGGTGTCGTTGAACAGTATGTCCGTCTGGACAAACGAAGCGGCAGCAATTATTTTGGCCTGTGTCCGTTTCATGCCGAAGACACGCCCTCGTTCAGTGTATCGCCCTCCAAACAGATCTATTACTGCTTTGGCTGCCACAAAGGCGGCGATGTCATTCATTTCATTATGGACGTGGAAAAATGCGCCTACCCCCAGGCCATCCGCTTGCTGGCCGAGCGCTCGGGCGTGACGATTCCCGAGTCGGACGATGAGGAATACCGCCAGCGCAGCGAGCTCAACAAACAACTGCTGGCCATCAACCTCGAGGCGGCGCGGTATTTCTATCTGAGCCTGACCAGCCCGGCGGGCAGTGCCTGCCGCGACTATCTGCAAAAACGCGGTCTGGCGGTTTCGACGACGCGCAAGTTTGGTCTGGGCTACGCTACCGAAGACTGGGACGGCCTCTGCCGCCACCTGCGCGACAAGGGCTACAGTGAAGACCTGATGCAAAAGTCCGGGCTCTTCAAACGTGGCAAAACCGGTCAGCTCTATGATCTGTTCCGGCATCGTCTGATGTTCCCGATCATGGACGTCATGGGCCGCGTCGTGGCTTTCGGCGGACGGGTGCTGGATGACAGTCTGCCCAAATACATCAATTCGCCCGAAACGCCGGTCTACACCAAAGGCCGCCATCTCTTCGGTCTCAATCTGGCCAAAAACAGCCACCAGAAAAGCCTGGTCATGGTGGAAGGCTATATGGACGCCATTGCGCTCTATCAGGCCGGGGTCGACAACACCGTCGCCTCGCTGGGCACCGCCCTGACCGAGAATCAGGCACAGCTGCTGCGCAAGTTCACGGAAACCGTCATCATCGCCTATGACGCCGACGCCGCCGGCCAGGCCGCCGCGCTGCGCAGTCTGGACATTCTCAACAGCAAAGGCATCAAAGTCACGGTCCTGCAAGTGCCGGATGGCAAAGACCCCGACGAATACATTCGCAAGAACGGACCGGAGCGCTTTCATGCCGTGCTGGAGAAATCGCTGCCGCTGATCGATTTTAAGCTGCTGGCCGCCCGCCGCGCCCACACCACGGGCGAATCGCTGGACATCCTCGGCTATCAGGACGAGGCCTGCCAGATTCTCGCCCGCGAGGACAACGCCATTGTGCGCGAGCTCTATGCCGTCAAGCTGGCCGAAGAACTCAACGCGACCTCCGACACTGTGCTGCGCGAAATTGAACGGCGCCATGCCAGCCCAGATGACAGCAAGCAAAAAGACGCCCTGCGCCACAAGCTGCAAAGCCGTGTCACGGCTGAGGCAGCGGCGCTGGATACGGAACATGTTGAATCATCGGTGTCCCGCGAAGAACTTTACTTGCTCAGCATGCTGGCCTCGGACCCCGAGCTCTGGGATCGGCTGACGTCCAAACCGATTGTCGACGATTTTTCCGAAGGCGCGATTCAACAGGTCGCGCAGACCGCGCTCGAACTGGCGGCCTTGCATCAATTGGATACAGTTCGCCTGATCGGCCTCGGCGAAGGCTTGTCCGCCCGCAATCAGCCGCTGCACGAATTGCTGGCCCGGGCCTGCATGAAGCTGGACGAAACATTCGGGCGCCTCGATCTGACAACGTCGGCCCTGGAGCAGCTGCGCCGCCAGCGCCTCAATCGCCTGCGCCAGCAGTGTGACGACCTCAAACATCAGCTTGAAGCCGACGACGACGCCGCTCGCCAGAGCCTTCTCAAAGAAAATCTACGGCTGGTCACCCAGCAGCTGATTGATTTAAAGCATGGTACTGATGATAATTAGGAGGACAAAAACATCATGTCAACAGAGAAAAAACAAGGCCTTTTGAGTGAACTGGTCAACAAAGCCAAAGCCACCAACAACCAGATTTCCTACAAGGACGTTATGTCGATGATCGAGTCCTCCGACATTGATCTTGAACAAGCCGAAAAGGTTTTTGATCGCCTGGAAGCCATGGGTGTCGAAGTCATTCCCGACAATGCCGTCGAAGAGGATATTCAAAACGATACCGAAATCGACCTCAACAACATGGACGGGGTCAGCGTCGACGACCCGGTGCGCATGTATCTTAAAGAAATCGGCAAGGTCCCCTTGCTGACCGCCGATGAAGAAAAGCAACTGGCGCAGAAAATGCTGGAAGGTGATGAAGATGCCAAGCACCGCCTGTGCGAGGCCAACCTGCGTCTGGTTGTCAGCATTGCCAAGCGCTATGTCGGCCGCGGCATGCTCTTTCTCGACCTGATTCAGGAGGGAAACCTTGGGCTAATTAAAGCGGTAGAGAAATTTGATTATTTCAAAGGATACAAATTTCACCACCTATGCCACCTGGTGGATCCGTCAGGCCATTACCCGGGCCATCGCGGACCAGGCCAGGACCATCCGCATCCCAGTGCACATGGTGGAGACGATCAACAAGCTGATCCGCGTCTCCCGCCAGCTGCTGCAGGAGCTCGGACGCGATCCCAGTGCCGAGGATATTGCCAAGGAAATGGGCATGCCCCCGAGGACAAGGTACGCGATATCATGAAGATCGCCCAGGAGCCTGTCTCGCTCGAGACTCCCATCGGCGAAGAGGAAGACAGCCATCTGGGCGATTTTATCCCCGATGAGGAGTGCCATCGGCTCCGGCCGAAGGCAGCACTTTACTCTGCTCAAGGAGCAGCTTATGACGGTACTTGGCACACTTACCCCGCGAGAGGAAAAGGTTTTGCGCCTGCGCTTCGGCATTGAAGACGGCCGCACCCGCACGCTTGAGGAAGTGGGCAAGGAGTTTAACGTAACCCGCGAGCGCATCCGCCAGATCGAGGCAAAGGCTCTGCGGCGGCGAACTTTGTGAAGCCAACCTCCGGCTGGTGGTCAGCATCGCCAAACGCTACACCGGAAAAGGCCTGCCGATGCTCGATCTGATTCAGGAAGGTAACATCGGGCTGATGCGCGCAGTCGAGAAATTCGATGAGACTCGCGGCTTCAAGTTCAGCACCTATGCCACCTGGTGGATCCGACAGGCCATCACCCGCGCCATTGCCGATCAAAGCCGCATCATTCGCGTGCCGGTGCACATGGTCGAAAACATCAACCGCCTGATCCACATGCAGCGCCGCTTGCAGCAAGAGCTGGGCCACGAGCTCAGCGAAGAGGAATTCTCGCAGCTGTCCGACGTGCCGGTCACCCGCATTCGGCAAATCCGACAGGCCTCGCATGACATGGTTTCCATCGACAAACCCGTCGGGGAGGAGGAAGACAGTTCACTCGGTGACTTCATTCAGGATCGGGACATGCCATCACCAGCCGTGCAGGTGGAGTATGTCCTGCTCAAAGAACAGCTGCAGCGCCTGATTCATTTACTGCAGCCTCGCGAAGAAGCCATCATCCGCTTGCGCTTCGGCCTCGATAATGACAATCCGCAGACGCTGGAAGAGGTCGGTCGCCACTTCAAGGTGACCCGGGAGCGGATCCGTCAGATCGAAGCCAAAGCGATTCACAAGCTTCAGCAAGAAGGGAATTGTCAATTCATCCGTGATGCCATTGAATGAAAAATCGAAATTATCGCCACGCCTGCAGGCCGTCGCGACGTTGGTGCCTGAATGCCGGCGGCTGCTGGACATTGGCACCGACCACGCCGGCCTGCCGATCGAGCTGGTGCGCCGGGGCCGCTGCCAGCAGGCGCTGGCCATCGACATCCGGCCGGGTCCGCTGGATATGGCGCTGCGCAACATCAATGCCGCTGGTCTGACTGACCGAATCAAAGTCTGGCAAGCTGATGGCCTGACAGGACTGGAACTCGATCCTGTAGACGTCCTAGCCATCGCCGGCATGGGCGGTTATGAAATGATGCAGATTCTCGGGTCGGAGCCGCGGCGCTGTCAGGCCATCATCCTGCAACCGATGAAATCGCTGCCCGAGCTGCGAATCTGGCTGGGCGAGCAGGGCTATACCCTCGAAGATGAAGTGCTGGTCCTCGAGCAACATCACACCTATGTCATTCTGCGCTGCCGTTACACCGGCGTTCGCACAGCCTACACGCCGTTGCAAGCCCTCGTCGGGCCGGTGCTGTTGGTCAGCCAGCCGCCGGCGCTTGCCGTCTATCTGACACGACTGCTGGCTCGCCTGAAAAAGCAGAGCCGCGGTCAGCCGGACCTGATCGAGGTCATCGAAGCTATTCAAAAATTGGAGGCATAAAGCCATGCAAAACCTCAATCCTGAACAGACCGTCAGCGACATTCTGCAAATCATCGAAGCCATCGCGCCGCCCGAGATAGCCGCCGAATGGGATCACATCGGCCTGCAAATCGGCGACCCCGACCAGATTGTCAACCACGTCCTGCTGACGCTGGACCTGAACGAGGCTGCCCTGACGATGGCCGAAGACGGCGACTGTGAGCTGATCATCTGCCATCATCCGTTGATTTTCACGCCGTTGCCGACACTCTGCGATGATGTGCCCGAGCAGCGCCTGATCCTGCGCCTGATCCGCAGCGGCATCAGCGTCATCGTCGCCCACACCAACCTCGATGCCGCGGTCGGCGGCGTGGCCGACTGTCTGGCCGACAGCCTGGGTCTGGACGCGGCTGGCCGTCAACTCTGCGGCCCCTTCGGCCGTGCAGGTTTGCTGGCCGAACCGATCCAACTCAGCCAACTGCGCAGCGTCGTCCAGCAAGCCCTGCAAAGCGCTGGCTGCCGTCTCAACACCGATCAGGACCGCCTGATCAGCCGCCTGGCCGTGATGCCCGGATCCTTCGACGAAGACGAAATCCCGCTGCTCGAAGCGCTGGCGGTCGACGCCGTGGTCAGCGGCGAGATCAAGCACCACGCCGGTCTGCTACTGGCCGCCCGCGGCATCGCCGCCCTAGACGCCGGCCATGACGTGACCGAGCGGGTTGTCCTGCGGCCGCTGGCCACGCGTCTGGCTGAGCAGCTGCCGCAAATATCGTTTGCTGTAAACAGCGGCATGGATTATAATAAAATGGCTTTCTGAGCAAATCAGACGACCGCGGGCGGCAGCCGAAAGGCTCCGCATGAGGAAAGTCCGGGCTCCACAGGGTAAAGGCGCCGGGTAACTCCCGGTGAAGGCGACTTTAAGGATAGTGCAACAGAAATAAACCGCCTGCTGGCCGTAAGGCCCAGCCGGTAAGGATGGAAAGGCGAGGTAAGAGCTCACCGACCCCACGGCGACGGAGGGTGCCATGTAAACCCCACCTGGAGCAACACCGTGAGAGGGACACATATGCGGCCCGCCTGTTCCCATGGAGGTGGCTGAAGCCGCTTGTAGCAACAAACGGCCTAGATAGATGATTGTTCAAGACAGGACCCGGCTTAGGTTATCAGAAAGCATTTTTTTATCAATTATTCGGAGGTCAGCATGAAAGCAGAAGCCTATTTGTCCCGGGGCGTCTCGCCAACCAAGGACGACGTCAAAAAGGCGGTAGCCAAACAGTCGCCCGGCGAATTCCCAGGATCGTTCTGCAAGATCATTCCTGACCTGGCCGGCGATCCGGCCTATTGCACCGCCGTTCACGCCGACGGCGCCGGCACCAAATCGTCCGTGGCATACTTGATGTACCGTGAAACCGGCGATCCGTCGTGGTTTGCCGGCATTGCGCAAGACTCGCTGGTGATGAATACCGACGACCTGCTGTGCATCGGTGCCGTCGACGGCTTCAAGATTTCCAACACCATCGGCCGCAACGCTCACCGCGTCGATGCCGCCTGCCTGGCCGCCATCATCAACGGCTACGACGATATCATCGCCCGTATGCAAGCACTGGGCATCGACGTCGAAATGACCGGCGGCGAGACGGCTGATGTCGGCGATCTGGTGCGCACCGTCATCTGCGATTCGACCGTCGTCGTGCGCCTGCCACGCCGCAACGTGATCAACGCCGCCAACATCAAGCCCGGCCAGGTCATCGTCGGCTTGGCGTCTTTTGGCCAGACCACCTACGAAACCCGAGAGAATTCCGGCATTGGCTCCAACGGCCTGACCGGCGCCCGCCATCTGCTGCTCCACCACGACTACCTCACGAAATACCCCGAGACCTGCGCCGATACGCTGCCCGCCGCCAAGGCCTATTGTGGCCCCTTTCACGTTGGCGATCAGCTGCCCGTCTCCAGTTTGACAGTGGGGGAGGCCATCCTGTCGCCGACCCGCACCTATTTGCCGGTCGTTCGCGAGATTCTGGCCGCGGTCGGCGACCGCATTTCCGGGCTGATTCACTGCACCGGCGGCGGCCAGGTCAAGTGCCGCGACTTCGGGCAGGGCATCCGCTACATCAAGGACAACTTGTTCCCGACGCCGCCGATCTTCCAAGCCATTGCCGAAAACGGCGATGTCGGCGAGGCCGAGATGTACCAGATTTTCAACATGGGCCATCGTCTGGAAATCTACTGCGACCCCGATGCCGCGGCTGAAATCATTGCCATCGCCGCGCGTTTCGCACTTGAAGCACGCATCGTCGGCCGCACCGAGGCCGCCGCCAAAAATGAAGTCATCATCCGCGATCAGGGGCGCGAATTCGCTTTTTGACAGAACCGGCCAAATGTGATAATATTTTAGCCAGTCTGCCGTGACCAAAGTTTTTGGATCGTCCGACCATCTACTTTGCCACTGGCATAAAATTTAGGAGGACAATATGGACAAAGCACGCAAGACCGAACTGATCACCACCTACGGTCGACATGAGGGCGACACCGGTTCACCGGAAGTACAGATCGCCATCCTGACCGAGCGGATCAACCACCTTACTGAACATCTCAAAGAACACAAGAATGATCATCACTCCCGGCGCGGCCTGCTGATGATGGTCGGCCAGAGACGCGGCATGCTCGACTATCTGACCAAGATCGACGTTGAGCGCTATCGTATCGTCATCGCCCAACTGAACATCAGAAAGTAATCAAACGGCAGAACGGATTGGTGAGCGTTTTTCGCTCACCAATTTTTTCTAAAAAACGCCTGCGGGCAGTAGATGGTAGGTTGCGCGGCTGTCGCTTTTAACAGCCTTGGACCCTACAAGCTACCGTGCCGCGGGTCAAAATCAAAACCCACGGAGGTAATAAAATGGAACGAAAATTTCAAATGGATCTGGCCGGCCGCCCGCTGGTCATCGAAACCGGTAAACTGGCACAGTTCGCCACCGGTGCCTGCATGGTTCGTTACGGCGACACCGTCATCATGTCCACCGCCACCGCGTCGGAAACCCCGCGCGCCGGCATCGACTATTTCCCGCTCAGCGTGGACTATGAAGAGAAGATGTACAGCGTCGGCAAATTCCCCGGCGGTTTCATCAAGCGCGAAGGCCGCCCGACCGAGAAGGCCGTCCTGGTCTCCCGCGTCATCGACCGCCCGATGCGCCCCCTGTTCCCCAAAGATCTGAGAAACGACGTCGTGGTCAGCAATCTGGTCATGTCGGTCGATCAGGACTGCTCGCCGGAAGTCGCCGCCATGATTGGCTCATCGATCGCCGTCGCCATTTCCTCGATTCCCTGGAACGGCCCAATCGCCGGCCTCCAGCTGGGCCTGATCGACGGCAAAGTCGTCATCAACCCCAATGAAGCCGAGCGCGCACTCAGCCAGATGCAGGTCACCCTGGCTGGCACCGAAGACAAAGTCTGCATGATCGAAGCCGGCGCCAACGAAATCGACGACGACGTCATGATGCAGGCCATCATCGACGGTCACGCCGTGATCAAGCAAATCTGCGCCTTCATCAAAGGCATCGTCGCCGAAATCGGCCTGCCCAAATTCAGCTACACCTCATCCGAAGTGCCTGACGACGTCTTTGCCGCTGTCAAGGCCTTTGCCTACGAAGGCATGCGCGCCGCCGTGCTGTCAGACGACAAGAGCGTCCGCGACGCCAAGGTCTCGGAACTCAAGACGGCCACCGCCGCCCACATCGCCACCCTCAACGCCGAATGGGCCGGGTTTGTCGGCGATTCCATCTACAAACTCGAGAAAAAAGTTGTGCGCGAATACCTCTTCAAAGAGCACAAGCGCGTCGACGGCCGCGGTCTCAATGACATCCGCGCCCTGTCGGCCGACGTCGGCATTCTGCCCCGCGTCCACGGCACCGGCCTCTTCCAGCGCGGCCAGACCCAGGTTCTGACCTGCTGCACCCTGGCGCCGCTGTCCAAAGTCCAGCACCTCGACGGCCTCGACAACGAAGACGAGAAGCGCTACATTCACCACTACAATTTCCCCGGCTACAGCGTCGGTGAAGCCAAATCCACCCGCTCCGCCGGTCGCCGCGAAATCGGTCACGGTGCCCTCGCCGAACGTTCACTCGTGCCGGTCCTGCCCAGTGAAGAAGAATTCCCCTACGCCATCCGCTGCGTTTCGGAAATTCTGATGTCCAACGGCTCGACCTCACAAGGCTCGGTCTGCGCCAGCACCCTGGCCCTGATGGACGCAGGTGTCCCGATCAAAAAGCCGGTTGCCGGCATCTCGTCCGGCCTGATCGTCAACGAAGACAATGAGAAAGATTACATCGTCTTCATGGACATCCAGGGCATCGAAGACTTCTTCGGCGACATGGACTTCAAGGTGGCCGGTACCGTCGATGGTATCACCTCAATCCAGGTTGACATCAAGCTCGACGGCCTGTCCTACGACGTCATTCGCGACGCTTTCGCCATGACCAAGAAGGGCCGTCTCCAGATCATCAACGACGTCATGGTTCCCTGCATCGCCGAACCCCGCAAAGAGCTGTCGCCCTATGCACCCAAGATCGTCCAGATCCAGATCCCGGTTGACAAAATCCGCGAAGTCATCGGCTCCGGCGGCAAGGTCATCAACCGCATCATCGAAGAAACCGGCGTCGAGATTGACATCGAGGATGACGGCCGCGTCTTCGTCGCGTCGCCCAATTCCGTCGCTGCCGACAAGGCCATCGCCATGATCAAGGGTATCGCCAACGATCCCGAAATCGGCCAGGTCTTCAAAGGCCGCGTCACCCGCCTGATGAACTTCGGCGCTTTCGTCGAGTTCCTGCCGGGCAAAGAAGGATTGGTCCACATCTCCAAGATGGCCTGGTCGCGCGTTGATCGCGTCGAAGACGTCGTCAAGGAAGGCGATGAAGTCAACGTCAAAGTTATGGAAATCGACGGCCAAGGCCGTATCAATCTGTCCATCCGCGACTGCGCTGAAAAGCCCGAAGGATTCGTTGAATCCGAAGGTGGCGGCGGTGGCGGTGGCCGTCCCATGCGTGATGATCGTCGCCCCAGTGGCGACCGCGGCCATGGCGGCGGCGGAGACCGCGGGCCACGTCCCGGCGGCGACCGCGGACCTCGCCCCAGTGGCGGTGGCGGCTTTAACCGCGAACGTTCGGATCGCAGACCACCCGAGCGCACCGGCCCGGTTGAGGGAACGAACACCGAGAAGCCGAGAGGGAAAGAGCGAGAATTTTAGGAAAAAACCGGCGAAAGCCGGTTTTTTCAACGAACAGCTAACAGGTAACAACGAACAGCTGCGGAATGGAAATTGTTGAAATATTTAGCGAGCCTGCGAGAATAATCTCACAGACACGCATTTCATTTGAAAAATAGCGATATACGATATCGTGTAACGATATATAATGCATTTTACCGATTATTTTTGAATGGTCGCTATCTTGATTTGTTGTTGACACAACATTCTCCATCCGAAGTTGTTCGTTTTTCGCTGTTAGTTGTTCGTTGAGAACCAGCTATAGCCGGTTCTAATGTCGTTATGTTATAGTTTTCTCAAACAAAACAAACTGCCCCTTCCGGAAGTGAATCATCCCAGCCTGCAGATAACCGAAGGACTGATAGAATTTCAGGGCCTTGGGGTTTTGCGTGAAGGCATCGAGTCGAATGGTGGCGTAACCCTGATCGCGCAGCCGGTTCTCGGCATAGATCATCAGCTGACGCGCGATGCCTTGACGCTGAAAGTCGGGGTGGACGCACAGCCGGTGAATGGTGGCGATGGGTTGGGCGAGGCATTGCCAGTCGCCGCTGGCGTATTCATCGTCCTGAAAATCGTTGAGCACGATGGCCGCCACGATTTGGCCGTCGACGATGGCCAGATGCATCCAACGCTCGGCGATGTCGCGTTGCAGGGTAGGGGCATCCGGATAGAGGTCATCCCACTGATCAATGCCACCGGCCTGCATGGCTTGGATGGCGGCGGCGTACAATGCCAGCACGTTGTGCAGATCGTCATGGGTAGCGAGGCGAAAATTATGATTTAACATATTATGATTTCCAGCATAGCACGACACTATTTGTAGGAGAAACGTTTCATGATCTTAAGCAAATTGTGCTTTTCAATCCATTCTTCGGTAAACCCACATTCGCAGCAAATATATCGTAGAACCCTAACTGATGAAAATAGGCCGACTAAAACTCTATTCTCAATTCGTGCTGGAAAGTCAGAAGCAATAACGATTTTCGTAGCATTACATTTTGGGCAAACATGTGTGTTTTTCATTGGCTACCTCCTTTATATCGAACCCAGCGAACCGGGCGTCTTGACCCAGGGCCGTTTTTGTAAATCTTTGATGAACAGGCGGGTAATCGTGCCGCAATCCAGGCAAAAATCGGAATAGGCCTGTGTGACGCCAACAAAAAGCCCCAGTTTGTAGCGTGGGCCAATGTTGCCGACTTCAGCCGTTTTACCCCAGGCGACGCCTTCCTCGATATTTTCACTGCCACAATATGGACATTTCATGGGTCACCTCCAAGGATTTTGCTAACAGCATCATAACATAAAAACAAGGTCTGCGGCGAACCGCAAACCTTGTTTCTGGTCGGAGTGAGAAGACTTGAACTTCCGGCCTCTTGCACCCCAAGCAAGCACTCTAGCCAACTGAGCTACACCCCGACGACCTATCCAATTTTAATGTCTGGCGCAGGCGCTGTCAAGTGATTTCGGCTTGCCGTCAGCAATTGTTCATGTTAGGCTATGAATAAACTTGCCAGTGGGGAGGGACCGATGAACGCGAACATTTACCCCGGCCGTGAGACGCCGCCGGATTGGAATAATATCGATGTTTTGCAGCGCGACCGCCTGCCGGCGCGTGCTAATCTGGTGGTCTTTCCGGATCTGACGTCCTGCCGTCAAGCGATCACCGATCATCGGCGATACCTGACGCCCTACATCCAATTGCTCGATGAATGGGAGCTGCGCAGTTACGCGGATATTTTGCAGTTACCTGAAAGCATTCTGTCATTTCGCTCGGGTTTTGAACCGGCCGAGGTGCCGGGCGGCCAGGCGGTGGAGGTCGATGAATTCGCATTGCCGGGCGGTTATCCGTTTCCGGTGACGCCGCCGCTGGTGCCAGCGCAGCAGCCGGTGCTGGTCTATCGTCACATCGGCCAGACGCCGCCCGACTGGACCAGCCTGCGCAAACGTATCGTGCTGCAGGGCGTGGCGGCGGCCTGCCACGTCTTCGTCAATGCGCGCTTGGTCGGCTACACGCAGGGCACTGGGCTGCCAGCCGAATTCGACATCACCCACGCGCTTCATGACGGCGACAACGAAATCTTCATATTGGTTTATCCGCATTGCAGCGGCAGTTATCTGGAAAAGCCCTCGACCGGCGTGCTAGGCCTGATCCGCGAGGTGTGGCTGGAGGCGGTGCCGTTGATCACGCTGCAGGATGTCGGGGTCCGCACCAGTGCCGTGCCGGACGGCAGCTGGCAGCTGGACCTGTCCGTCAGCTTGCTGTCGTGGCGCGCGGCGTTGGACAGCCCGACAGTTCGCCTCTCGCTTTGGCAGGGCGAGCAGTGCCTGTACGAATCGCGCTGGACGGTGCCGCTTCAGACTGCTGTGGATCAGACGTTTGGCTCGCCGGTGCAAGCGATCGGCCAACTGACCGCCCAGGCGCTCCTGGAAACCGTCGAGCCCTGGAACGACGAACACCCGGTCCTCTATGATCTGTACATCGAGGTCGACGACCCGGCCGGCCGCGCGCTGGCCTGCGCCCATCAGGCGGTCGGCTTTCGCGAGGTCCGCTGTCAGGCCGGGCGGCTGTTCCTCAACGGTCAACCGGTGCCGCTGCGGGCCGCCATCTGGCCGGCGACGATCGGCGGCGAGCTGACCGGCATCGCCATCCGCGAGATGATCGCGACGCTGCGCCACCTCAAGCAGAGCCATCTCAACGCCCTCTACATCCGCGACATCCCGGCTGACCCGATCCTGCTCGATCTGTGCGACATTTACGGTGTGCTGGTCATCGACGAGGCACCGCTGGACATCAGCCATGCGGCTCTGCAAATCGCGCTGCGCGAGGACCCGCGCTGGCGGGCGCTGGCGTTGGACCGCCTGGAGCGGCTGGTGCGGCGCGACTGCAACCACCCCAGCGTTGTGCTGTGGTCGGCGGGTTTGTTCCGCCAATCCAGCGCCTTCACCGTGCAGCTGACCGAGGCGCTGCGCCTGTGGGACGACAGCCGCCCGATTCATCTGGTCGATCTGGCCGATCTCAGCTTTGAAATCGACGCGCGCCAGGCCGGCGGCTTTGGCTTTTCCGAACAAACGCCCTGGCTGACCGACCCCAACGGCCCCGGTCAATGCTATCTGGTGCTGGACGATCAGGCGGCGGTGCTACTGCGCGAACTGCGCCAGCTGTTGCGGCCGCTGGAGATCGTCGCCCTCGACGCGCTGGGCGGCACCTTCACGCTCAAGAACCATCTGCGCTGGACCTCGGCGCGGCAATTCCGAGTCGACTGGTTGCTGTTGTGCAACGGCACCATGATCCTGAACGGCGAGATCGACAGCATCGGCTGCCAGCCTGGTCAGGAACAGTTCATCCGGCTGGATTACGGCGCACAAGCCTTCGATGACGGCAACGAATATCTGCTGCGCTTTGAGCTGATTTATACCGACGACCTGCTGTGGGCGGCGTGCGGCGACGAGGCTTTTTTCTGCGAATTTATCCTGGCTCCGGCGGCGCGGCCCGATCTGGCGGCTCCCAGCCCCGCTGGCGGCAAGCTGCGGCTGGAAAGCGACCGCCACAATCTGATCGTGTCGGGCGCGCGTTTCTGGCTGATCATCAACCGCATCAACGGCGCGCTCGAGAGCTGGCGGGTGGGGGACAAGGAGCTGCTGGCCAGCCGCATCCAGACCAGCGGCCAGGCGGCGATGGGCCTGCAGCCCGAGGTCTGGCGTCAGCCAGACTTTTTCGACACCCTGTGGCTGCCCGAATGGCAGCAGGCCGGCCTCGACCGCCTGATGCCGCAGGTGATCGCCTGCCAGCCAACCTGCGACGGCCAGACCGCCGAGATCGAGATGGTCATCAGCTATGCCGCCACCGGCCAGCCAGCCTGCCTGGAAATCGTCAACCGCTACGACATCCGCGCCGCAGGCGACCTGCGCGTCTTCACCCGCGTCCAACTGCTCGACGACAAACTGCCGCCGCTACCCTGCCTCGGCCTCAGCCTCAACCTCAACCGCCAGCTCGACGACATCCAGTGGTTTGGCAGCGGCCCTGAACACGGGCTGGCCAGCCAACACGCCAGCTGCCGCCGCGGCCTCTACGAGGGCTGGGAGGCCGACCCCGCCCAGGGCATCCGCCTGCCCGGCGACCAACCGGGCCTCTACCCGGACACCGACTGGCTGTCCTGCAAAACCCCCAACGGCACCGGCCTGATCATCAGCGGCAGCGAACTCTTCGGCTTCGCCCTCACCCCGGTCGGCCAGGGTCTGTGGCCGGGGAGTGATGAGGCAGGTGAACTTGAGCGCAAGGCGCTGCGATTGCAGCTTTTTGCGCAGGCGTTGCCATTTGAGGAGGAACCGGTGAGTGAGGCTGGGTGGCATTTTGCGCCGTTTGGCGGGAAGTGAAGGGTGTGAGAGTGAATGAAAATTATTCGCTGTGACTTTGCGCTACGAATGATTTTGACAAAAATTTATTAGTATGATATTTTGTATTAGTAGTAGTAATAAAATAAAAATATAATGTTGGAGGTTGATTATGAAAAAGGGTTAATAAATAATTCCGGTGAATATTATATTTATTATCCAGGTTTTCATGCAGTCGCAATAAAACCAGATAATAATGAAAAATATAAGGTGTATGAATTTACAAATGATGATTCTGTTAAAATAAAATTATCAACAACAATCGACCAAAATAAATCATTACAAAACGATAGTAATATTTCTCCACTTTCAACTGGCGTTCATTATAAGGTATTGTTAGGTGTACCAGATGCAAATTATACAGATTCATGTATTCCAACAGCTATAGGGAATATTATTGGTTATTGGGACACTCATGGATACCCAAATTTAATTATTTCACCAAAAAGTATTACCAATGCAATAAACGAAATAAATTCGAATTTAATATCTGAATGCGGAAACAATACTTCTAATAGCGCAATACCTGATGCTACTCAAAATTACTGTAGATCAACATCAAGATATCCAGCAAGATTTACAGTAACCAATCTTTGGAATCCAACGTTCGGAACATATATGTCGCAGATTACATATAACAGACCAACACTTGTTGGATTCGCATCTAATGGACCATATGGTGGTGCACATATGACTACTGGTGTTGGGTACTATTATGATGATGCTTTTCCAAACGAAAAATATATTTATGTACATGATGCATGGCCCTCAACATCTATTGATTATATGGTCTTATGGGGGGTTACAATGATTTTATTGCAAAAGTTATTCCATAACAGATTGAAATTTGTAATAATGGAATAAATTATTTGTATGAGGTACATCATTATGAAAAAAGTTTGTCGATTATCTTCAAAAATGATCATAATATCAATGTACATTCTATTTTCAATACTGCTGGTATTAACTGGCTGCACAGCAAAGCCAGAAGTTTCTATAACTAAAATTAGTGATCGGATTATCGAAGCATCAGAGCAACTAAATGATTTGCTAGATTTTGATTGGAATCAAATTAGCTCTATTACGATAAAAAAATATGTAGATGACGAACAAATTGCTACAGCAACATTTCGCAAACAGGAAAATATCATCCAGATCAAAAACATATTCAATGAATTTACTGTTGTCCATAAAACTTCAGATAATACCAATGCAGATTCCGAAAATGCAATTTATGAAATCAACTTTAACAATCTATCAGCCGAAAATAATAAGGAAATATTTCTGTCGATCGGACCAAAATATCAAAATAATATGTTTGAAATTGGCGGATCATTTATTGATGCAAATTGGCTTGAACCACGCATTAGGCTTGTGCAAAACAACCAAAATATTTTATTTACTGATATTTCAGACCGTCTTGATTTATTAATATCAAATAATTAGCACAGATTTATTGTCTTTGTCAAATTTCATCTTCATCAATAGTTTTTAAATACAATTACTATTTCATACTATATATAAGCATAATGCTGTGATATATTTTCTGATAATGTGAGAAAAATCATTATCACTAAAAAAACAGAAGGCTTTCACCTTCTGTTTTTTCGCATACTTGGCAGGGGAGACAGGGATCGAACCTGCAACCGACGGTTTTGGAGACCGTTGCTCTACCATTGAGCCACTCCCCTAAGTCGCGATGACAATGATATCATTCGGACCTTTTACTGTCAACCGGACGTTTGCATGTAATAGGACAGAATGTTATGATTGTTCTTATAAAAAATCACCGGCAAACAGACCGTGGGAGGGCATTTATGAAACTGGCATTGATCGGAACCGGCAATATGGGACAGGCGCTGATCCGAGGCTTTTTGAATCAGAAATTACTGGCATCGGCCGATGTTCGGCTGTTCGATACCGACCTGGACAAAGCGAACGCCTTCGCGACCGCGATCGGCGCGTCAACCGCGGCCACGGCAGCCGAAGCGGTCGGCGGCGCGGACATTGTGCTGCTGGCCGTCAAGCCGCAGACCATCGAAGCGGCGGTGGCCACCTTTGCCGCACAGCTCAATGATAAAACCCTGCTGGTGTCGATTGCCGCCGGCGTCTCACTCAAGCGGCTGCGCCTGATGTCCGGCCCGCAGACGGCGATTGCCCGGGTTATGCCCAACACGCCGGCTTTGGTCGGCATGGGCGTCAGCGCCATCTGTTACGACCGCGCCAGCCAGCAGCAGCACCAAATGATCGAAAGCCTCTTGGGCAGCTGCGGCCTGGTGTTCCCGGTGCAAGAAAAAATGATGGACGCCGTGACCGGCCTCTCGGGCAGTGGACCGGCCTATGTCATGATGATCATCGAAGCACTGGCCGATGCCGGCGTGCACGAAGGCCTGGGCCGCGACATGGCCATCCAGATGGCCGCCATGACCCTGATGGGTTCGGCCAAGATGGTTCTGGAAACCGGATTGCACCCGGCCGTGCTGCGCGATCAGGTTTGTTCACCGGGCGGCACCTCGATTGAGGGCGTGATGGTGCTCGAAGAAGAAGGCCTGCGTGCCGCCCTGATGAATGCCGTCTGCGCCGCCGCCGACAAGTCGCGCGAGATGCGTGAGCAGGCGGGTGACCATGCCTGACAGCGTCGAGATCTACACCGACGGCGCCTGCTCCGGCAACCCCGGGCCGGGCGGCTGGGCCGCCATTCTGCGCGCCAAGGGCGTCGAAAAGGAAATCAGCGGCCACGAGCCGTCGACCACCAACAACCGCATGGAGTTGCGTGCCGTCATCGAAGCGCTGAGTTGCCTCAAGAAGCCCTGCCAGGTCCAGGTGTTCAGCGACAGTGCCTACGTCGTCTCGGCCTTCACCAAGGGCTGGCTCAACACTTGGCAAAAAAACGGCTGGCGCAACGCCTCCAACGATCCGGTCAGCAACCCCGACCTCTGGCAGGCCCTGCTGGCCGCCTCGAGTATTCATCAGATCGAATGGATCAAGGTCAAGGGCCACGCCGACCACGAACTCAACAACCGCTGCGACAAGCTGGCCGTGGCTGAAATCAAAAAACTCCGCGAGAAGGGTGACGCCGTTGTTTAGTGAAAAAACCGTCCACAGCGAAAAAATATTCAGCGGTCGGGTCTTCGAAGTCGAAGTCCTGACCGTGCAACTGCACGACGGCCGTCCGGCCCGCCGCGAGATCGTTCGCCACAACGGCGGCGCCTGCGTCGTGGCTGTCGACGAAAACCGCCAGGTCTACTTGGTGCGCCAATTCCGCAAACCCTACGACGAAATGATGCTGGAGATCCCGGCCGGCAAGCTGGAAATCGGCGAGGATCCGGCCGAATGCGCCAAGCGCGAACTGACCGAGGAAACAGGTCTGACCGCCGCCAAAATCGAGTGGCTGACCACGATCTACCCCTCGCCCGGCTATTGCAGCGAGGTGCTGACCATTTATCTGGCCACCGGGCTGGCGCAGGGCGCTGCTGCGCCCGACGAGGGCGAACACCTGATCTGCCAGCGCATGCCGCTCGACGTGCTGCTGCAGATGATTGATCGCGGCGAAATCCGCGACGCCAAGACCCAGGTCGGTCTGCTGGCGCTGGATCGCCGCCTGCGGGAGGGACGCTGACATGGCGCGCGGCAAGGTGAATCATAAGCACGAAATCAACGGCATCCTCTACCTGGTGGTGGCGGCGCTCTTTGGTGTGGCCTATTACGCGCCCGGTGCGATGGGCGTGCTAGGCAACGTGCTGCTCGACGGCGGCCGCGGACTTTTGGGTATGGCGGCCTATGCGCTGCCGGTGATCTTTGCCTACATGGCCATCGATTATTTCCTGGAAAAACAAATGAAGATTACCCGCCTGCGTTTTACGCACGTGTTTTTGTTTCTCGTCGGCAGCGCTGCCATGATGCAGATTCTGTCGGTCGATCAAGCGGTTTTCCATCAGGCCGGACAACCGACGATGAATGCCTGGCAGTCGCTGACCCTGCTCTGGGAAGGCGGTATCGATCCTGCTGAACTCGCGTTAAACGGCGAGAAGGTGCTGACCGGCGGCCTCTTCGGCGGCGGCGTGGCCCAGGCTATGTATGCCATCGCCGGCCAGACCGGCGCGATCATATTAATCGCCGCGCTCTTGCTGTCGCAACTGGTGCTGCTCTTGAATGTCTCGCTTTCGCGGGCGGTCGGCAAGACGGCCGAGGTCATCCAGCAGACCGGCCAACGCGTCAACACCGCCGTGCGCAGCAGTGTTGTCAACATCCGAGAAAGCCGTGCGGCCGACGCGCAAAACGCCAAGAGCTTCGACATTGATCTGGAAAAAGATCAAGCGGCCAAGACCGATGATATGCCCGGCGAAACACCGGTCGAACCGGAAAAGAAAAAGTATTCGCTGATCGACAGTTTAAAACGCCTGTGGCAGGACGATGATCAGGTCGTGCCAACCCTGCCCGAGGCCGAACTGTCGGTGCCCGGTTTTCTGATGCCCGACGGCGAAGCGCCGACGCAGGCGCAATCGACCGTCGGTGGCAACGTGCGCCGATCGGCCTATGATATTCAACTGAACAAAAATGAGTGCATCGATGATGACGACGAGGATGATGCCGTCAATGTGCTGACGCCCGAGACCACTGTTCATCTGCCGGCTGGGGTGCGTCGCGTTGATCCGATCGGCGTTGAGGCTGGCGACGTCCTGGAAGATGGTCGTTCCAAATGGGCCGATCGCACGGCTGAGGTGACGACCGGCGCGACGGTCATGCCGGTGCGCGTGACCGGCAAACCCGGTTCGCAGCTGTCGTTGGACATTCCTTATCAGGCCCCGCCGCTCAACCTGCTGCGCGAAGATATCGCCCAAATCGCCAGAAGTGCCAACAACCCGGCCATCCAAGCGCTGGGCAAAAAACTGGAACACACGCTGAAAAGTTTTGGCATCGAGGCGACCGTCGTTCACGTCACGACCGGCCCGACCATCACCCGCTTTGAACTGAGCCCCGGCCCCGGCGTCAAGGTCAGCCGCATCGTCAGTTTGTCCGACGACATCGCGCTCAACCTGGCCGCCATGGGCGTGCGCATCGAGGCCCCCATCCCCGGCAAGTCGGCCATCGGCATCGAGATCCCCAACAAGGAAACCTCGCCGGTGCTGCTGCGCGGCATTCTCGAGTCGCCGGAATTCAAGAAGAGCGCTTCGCCGCTGACCGCCGTCATCGGCCGCGACATTCAGGGTTTCCCGATCCTCTGCGATCTGGCCAAAATGCCGCATCTGCTGATCGCCGGCGCCACCGGCTCGGGCAAATCGGTCTGCATCAATTCCATCCTGATGAGCATCCTCTATCGCACCAGCCCCGACGATGTGCGCCTGATGATGATCGATCCCAAGGTCGTCGAGCTCAGCGTTTACAACGGTATCCCGCATTTGCTGGCTCCGGTGGTGACTGACCCCAAAAAGGCCGCCAACACGCTGTTGTGGGCGGTCAACGAAATGACCCGCCGCTACGGGCTGTTCGCCGAAAAGGCCGTGCGCGACATCAATTCTTACAATGCCGCCGCCCTGCGCGGGGAGGACGATTTTGAAAAACTGCCGCTGATTCTCTTCGTCATCGACGAACTGTCCGACCTGATGGCCACCACGCCGACCGAGGTCGAGGACGCCATCGCCCGCCTGACCGCCATGGCCCGCGCCGCTGGCATTCACCTGATCATCGCCACCCAGCGGCCGTCGGTTGACGTCATCACCGGCGTCATCAAGGCCAACATCCCGTCGCGCATTGCCTTTGCCGTCGCCTCGCAGGTCGACTCGCGCACCATCCTTGACATGGGCGGCGCCGAAAAGCTCTTAGGCAAGGGCGATATGCTCTATTACCCGCAGAGCTCGGCCAAGCCGATTCGCGGCCAGGGCGCTTTTATCACCGATTCCGAAGTCGAACGGGTGCTGACCTACATCAAGGCGCAGCACGCCGCCGAATACGACCCCAACATCGCCAACGCCATCATGACAGCACCGGCCGTCGCCGGCCGTGAACGTGACAGCAGCGACCAGGACGAACTGCTGCCGCAGGCGCTGGGCATTGTCGTCGAGACCGGCTACGCCTCGGTGTCGCTCCTGCAGCGCCGCATGAACGTCGGCTATCCGCGCGCGGCGCGACTGATTGACCGCATGAATGAAATGGGTTATGTCGGGCCTTTTGAAGGCAGCAAACCCCGCAAGGTTTTGATCACACCGGGTCAATATCTCGAACTCAAAGCCAGGGAAGGAAACTGAAATGACCCATTTACCCATGACCCAAGCTGAAATGACCGCTCGAGGCTGGGAACAGCTCGATTTTCTTTTTGTCACCGGCGATGCCTATGTCGATCACCCCAGTTTTGGCGCGGCCATTTTGACGCGCCTCTTAGAGAGTGAGGGCTTTAAGGTCGGCATCATCGCCCAGCCCTCGCTGACCGAACCGGACAGCCTGTTGGCGCTCGGCCGCCCGCGTTTGGGCGTGCTAGTCTCGTCCGGCGTCGTCGATTCGATGGTTGATAATTACACGGCCGGCAAGAAGACCCGCTCGGAAGACCGCTACTCGGCCGGCGGCATCGGCGGTAAACGCCCCGACCGCGCCACCATTCGCTATTGCACTCTGGTGCGTGAGCAGCTGGGGGAGATCCCGCTGATTATTGGCGGCGTCGAGGCCAGCCTGCGTCGTTTCGCCCATTATGACTACTGGAGCAACAAGGTGCGCCGTTCGATCCTGCAGGACAGCCTGGCTGACATCCTGATCTACGGCATGGGCGAAGTGCCGCTGTTGGAAATTGTCAAGCTACTGGCCAAGGGCGTGTCGGTGCGCAAGATCAACGCCATTCGCGGCACCTGCGTGCTGGCCAAGCCCGATCAGTTGCCGGGCAAAATCACCGAGTTTATCGCCAAGTGCCCCGATTACACCTTAAACAGCGCCAAACAGACCGCGCGCGCCCTCAAGGGCAAGCTGTTGCCGGAAAACGAAACGATGGTCATGCTGCCCTCCTGCGAGGAAGTGATGAAGGACAAGCTGGCCTACGCCGTGGCCTTCCGCTACCAGTATCGCGAACAGGACCCGGCCGAGGGCAAGACGCTGATCCAACGCCACAGCGGACGCTACCTGGTGCAGAATCCGCCGCAGCGCCCGATGTCCACAGCCGAGCTCGACCGCATCTACGACCTGCCCTACGAACGCACCCCGCATCCGTCCTATCAGGCGGCCGGCGGCGTGCCCTCAATCGAGGAGGTGCGCTTCAGCATCAACAGCCACCGAGGCTGTTTCGGCGGCTGCCATTTCTGTGCCATCACCTTTCATCAAGGCCGCATCGTGCAGCGCCGCAGCAGCGCGTCGATCCTGCGCGAGGCCAAGCTGATCAGCGAAATGCCCGATTTCAAGGGCTACATTCACGATGTCGGCGGACCAACCGCCAACTTCTTTGGCCCGGCCTGCGAAAAACAGCGCAAGGGCGCCGTCTGCAAAGGCCGCCAGTGCCTGTTTCCTGAGCCCTGCCCCTCGCTGGAAGCCAACCACGGCGACTACCTGACCGTCCTGCGCCAGATCCGCGAGCTACCGGGCGTCAAGAAGGTCTTCATCCGCTCCGGCATCCGTTTCGATTATCTGCTGCTGGACGAGCAGCACGATTTCCTCACCGAACTGTGCCAGTACCACATCAGCGGCCAGCTCAAGGTCGCGCCGGAGCATGTCAGCCGCCGCGCGCTCTTAGCCATGGGCAAGCCGCCGCCCGAGATTTACCGGGCCTTCAAGGTCAAATACGAAAAGGCCAACCACATGCTCGGCCTCAAGCAATTCTTGGTACCCTACCTGATCTCCGGCCATCCGGGCTGTGATCTCGAGGATGCCATCGAGTTGGCCATGGAAATCAAGGCCAGCCGCGTCATGCCCGAGCAGGTGCAGGATTTCTACCCGACACCGGGAACCGTTTCCACAGTGATGTATTACACCGGCATGGATCCCTTCACGCTGGAGATGATTCACATCCCCGACGGCACCGAAAAGGCCTTGCAACGGGCGCTCCTGCAGTTCGGCAAACCGGAAAACCGTGAAAAAGTGCTGGAAGCGCTACGCCGCACCGGCCGCACCGACCTAATCGGCTATGGGCCGGACAAGCTTGTGCCGTCTGGCAAAAAGTTCAATCGAAGCAAACCTGCCGACCAGGCAGTGGAGACCGATAACAGGGAGGCATCAGACCATGGCAATCATCATCAGGGGCAAAGAACTGGCGGCGGACATCCGCAACCAGCTCCGCGCCGAGGTCGACGCGATCTTCGCTGAAACCGGCAAACGCCCGGGGCTGGCCGTCATTCAGGTCGGCGAGGATCCATCTTCGAAAATCTATGTCAACAATAAAAAGAAGGCCTGTGCCGAGATTGGCATCAAGTCTTTTGGCTATGATTTGCCGGCCGAGGCCAGTGATCAAGAGATCCTTAAATTGATCCGCGCCCTCAACGAGGACAGCCAGGTTCATGGCATCCTCTGCCAGCTGCCGCTGCCCGATCATCGCGACGACTTCCCGGTCATCAACGCCATCAAAGCCGAAAAGGACGTCGACGGGCTACACCCGACCAACGCCGGGCTGCTGGCGCAGGGTCACGATTGTCTGGTCAGTTGCACGCCGGCTGGCGTCATGGCCATGCTCAAAGCCTACGACATCGAGATCGCCGGCAAATCCTGCGTCGTCATCGGCCGCAGCAACATGGTCGGCAAACCGGTGGCCCAGCTGATGCTCAAGGAAAACGCCACCGTCACCATTGCCCATTCCAAGACCCGCGATTTGCCCCAGCTTTGCCGTACGGCCGATATCCTGATTGCCGCCATCGGCCGTGCCAACTTTGTGACCGCCAACTTTGTCAAACCCGGCGCAGTGGTCATTGATGTCGGCATCAACCGGCTCGATGACGGCAAGGTGGTCGGCGACGTCGATTTCGCCGCCGTTGAACCAATTGCGGCGGCCATCACGCCGGTGCCGCACGGGGTCGGCCCGATGACCATTGCCATGCTGATGAAAAATACGCTGATCGCTTTTCGGCGCCAGGAGCTCGTTTAGTTTTGCGGGTGTTTGCATTAAACAGCAACACGTTGTCGGATCTGGCTACTGCCGGACCGGTTTTCTGGGCGGTCGTGGCCATCCTGCTGCTGGTCATTTTGGTGCTGACGGTCGTCACCTGGCGCCTGCTGCGACAGATCCGCGACATTCGCTTGGCCGATCGTCTGCTGCGCGAAGACATAAGCCACTTGAGTCTGGATTTTTCGCGCCAGCTCGAACTGATGCAAAACAATCTGGCCGGTCGCGTCGCCGAGTCCAACCGTGACCAGCGCGAGGTCAACGCACTATTTCTCGGCCAACTGCAGCAGTACAGCGCCGGCAGCGGCCAGCAGCTGGAGAGCGTTCGCCGCTCGGTCGCCGAGAGCCTGGGCAAGGTGTCGGGCAGCCTGCAGGAAATGCAAAACGTCACCGCCGAGGTTCGGTCGCTCAAACAGATCCTCGGCAACGTCAAAACTCGCGGCATCATCGGCGAATTGCAGCTGGAAAGCCTGCTCGACGAGGTGCTCGCCCCCAATCAGTTTGAAAAACAAGTGCGCATTCGCTCGGAAAAACAGGAAGCGGTGGAATTCGCCATCCACATTCCCAGCGGCAGCAACGACTCGATCCTCTTACCCATCGACGCCAAATTTCCGCTCGATTATCTGTCGCGCCTCTTGGCCGCGCTGGATGCCGGCGATCTGGAGTCAGCCGAGGTCTTCCGCCGCGACCTCAACACGCGCATTCGTCAAGAAGCTCGCAAAATTTCCGAACTCTACATTTTGCCGCCCAAAACGACCGATTTCGCCGTGCTCTACCTGCCGACCGAGAGCCTCTTCGCTGAGGTGGTGCGCGAGGCCGACCTGATCGCCGAAATCTACCGCAATTACCGCATCATCATTGCCGGCCCGTCATCGATGACGGCTATGCTGGCCGGCTTGCAGGCCACCTTCCGTTTGCAGTCACTGGAACAGAAGTCGCTGCTGATCGCCCAGAGCCTGAGTGAGGTTCAGCGCGATTTCCGGCTGTACGAAGAGAGTCTGGGCCGCGTGCGCAACCGCCTGGTTCGCACCCTCACAGAAGTTGAAGACACCGGGCGCAAAGCCGGCCAGGTTCGCCGCCGTTTGGACAGCCTGGACCTGGCCGACGTCCATCAATTTACACCCGAAACAGAAGAAGAGGACCAAGATGATGCCAACTGAAAGCAAAACAGCGGAAATAATCTGTGTTGGCACCGAGCTTCTGCTCGGTCAGATCGTCAACACCAACGCCGCTTGGCTGGCGCGCGAGCTCAGCCTCTTGGGCCTGCATTCGTATTATCAAACGGTGGTGGGGGACAACCCTGAACGTTTACAGGAGCAACTGGCCCTGTCGGCCGGGCGCTCTGACCTGATCATCCTGACCGGCGGCCTCGGGCCGACCCAGGACGACCTGACGCTGGCCACCACGGCGCGTTTTGCCGGCTTGCCGTTGGCCATGCACGAACCCAGCCGTCAGGCCATTGCCGAGTTCTTTCAGGCCATCGGCCGCACCGGCCAGGCCACCGCCAACAACTGGAAACAAGCCATGATGCCAGCCGGTGCCACCGTCCTGCCCAACCACAATGGCACCGCGCCCGGCGCCATCTTCAGCGCGCATCTGCCAGAAGGCCGCGCCCCGCTGTTCATCCTGCTGCCCGGCCCACCGTCCGAGATGCAGCTGATGTTCACCGAATCGGTCAAACCCTGGCTGGAGCAGCTTTCGCCAACCCGCCTGCGACATATTTTCGTCCGCATGATCGGTATTGGCGAATCAGCGGCCGAAACGCGCCTGCTCGACCTGATCGAGGGGCAAAGCAACCCGACACTGGCACCCTACGCGACGGAGGGTGAGGTCATGTTCCGCATCACCCAGGCCTGCAGCCAGCCCGACGAACCCGACCTGACAGCGGCCCTGCTGGCCGAGGTTCGCAGCCGTCTGGGCGAGTACATTTACGAGGTTGGCCCGCGTACTATGCCAGAAGTCGTCAAGGATTTGCTGCTCGAACAGGGCAAGACCATCAGTTGCGCCGAATCCTGCACCGGTGGCCTGGTTTCGGCAGCTTTAACCGACCTTGCCGGTGCCTCAGCGGTCTTTTGCGGTAGCATCGTTGCTTACAGCAATGAGATAAAGGCCATTCTACTGGGCGTAAAACCCCAAACCCTGCTTACGGAGGGCGCTGTCAGCGAAGCCTGCGCGGTGGCAATGGCGCAAGGATGTCGTGACGTCATTAATACAGATTTTGCCGTTTCTGTCACCGGAATTGCCGGCCCGGATGGCGGTTCGGCCGAAAAACCGGTCGGCTTGGTCTGGCTGGCGGTCGCCGGACCGGCCGGTGTCGCCACCCGCAAACTGCAGCTGCGCGGCAATCGCGCCCGCATTCGCAAGGTGGCAACGCTCAACGCGCTGGACTTGGTCCGGCGGCAGTTGCTGTTATGAGCGAGATGTTGAACACAACGCCGGTTAAACGATCCGGCAGCAACCTGACGCTGGCCGCCTTGCTGATGATGTCGGGGCTGCTGCTGAGCAAATTGACCGGCATGCTGCGCGAAATCCTGGTGCCCTATGTCTTTGGCGGCGTCAGCTACATCACCGATGCCTATAACATCGGCTTCAACATTCCCGATCTTTTTTATCAACTGCTGATCGGCGGTGCCATCCAGGCCGCCATTACGCCAACCCTGGCCGCGGCTCTGGAAAAGCGCAAGGAAAAGGAAGGCTGGCGCAGCGTCAGCATCCTGATCAATCTGACCAGCGTCATCGTCATTGTGGCCGTCCTGATCGGCGAATTGATTGCGCCCTACATCATCCCGCTGCTTTACCAGTCCCCCAAAATCACCCCCGCAGCCTTGACCCTGGCCGTTTCGGTGACCCAGGCGCTGTTCCCGCAAGTCTTTTTCATGATGCTGGCCGCGCTGTGCATCGGCATCCTCAATGCCTACAAAAAATTCGGGTCAACCTCATTTGGCCCGGCCATCTACAATGTCTGCTTCATTTTGGTCATGGTCTTCCTGGCGACCAAAGACGCCACCGGTCCGGTTCGCGTCGCGTCGGGCGTCATGCTGGCGACTTGTTTCTACTTTGTCATGCAGTTCTGGCTGGCGCGCAAGGAATTCAAGCACTTCTCATTGTCGTTTGACTATCGTGACTCTGGCTTCCAGCGCTTGCTCAAATTGGCCGTGCCAACGCTGATTTCCGGTTCGATTGTTCAGATCAACATGATTATCCTCAACAGTTTTGCTACCCAATACGGTGAAAGCACGGTTTCTCTGCTGCGCAATGCCTCATCGACCTGGCAGCTGCCTTACGGTATTTTCGCCATCGCCATCGGCAACGTCATGCTGCCGTCGCTGTCAGGGCTGCACGCGGTGCGCGACTACGAAGGCAGCCGGCGCCTGTTTGGGCGCAGCCTGCGCAGCGCGCTGTTCATGATCATTCCCTCTGCTGGCTTGTTCCTGGCCATGCAACCCGATGTGATTCGAGCCATTTTCCAATGGAGTCCCGTCTACACCGAGCAAAACGTCACCTTGGCCGCCTCGATGCTCAGTTGGTACTGCCTGGCCATGGTAGCGCAGACGATCATATTCATTGTCAATCAGGCTTTTTACGCGCGCAAGATGACCAAGATCGCCCTGTTTAACGGCATACTGACCCTCGTGCTCAATGTGCTGCTTTGCCTGCTGCTCAGTGTCGTCAACCCAGGCGACGCGGGCAATTTGTCATTCTCTTACACCCTGACCAGCTTCATCAGCCTGACATTTTTGTATACCCTTTATTGTAAAACACTGCCGGCGGCCGCGCCCTATCGTATGTGGCCATTTATTGCCAAATCGCTGCTCTGCGCAACCGCCCTGATCATGGTGACCCTGGGGCTGTCGGCAATACCGATTGCCCTCGATGCAAAAATTTTCCAGCTCCTGTGGCTGGCTGGCCGCATGTTGATCGGCATCGCGATCTATATTGGCATCGCCTATGCCTTGAAAATGCCGGAAGCCGAAAAAATCGTCAAAAAAATAACCGGTTGGATCCTGAAATTATTCAGACGTAACTGATCAGCTAACAGCTTGAAAAATGTCGCATTTTGTCGAATGAAATGGCATTGACTTCAAGAACACTTAAATCTATAATTATGAGAGAAAAGAACGATTGTTCTATTTTGTGGAGGTACAACATGGCACGAGCTGAAAAAGCCCCTGGCAAATCCAGTCAGGAAATCAACCAGAAATTTTCATCCGATCGGCTGCGCGCGTTGGATGCCGCACTGGGCCAGATCGAAAAGCAGTTTGGCAAGGGCGCGATCATGAAGCTGGGTGAGAAGAGCCTGATGCAGGTTGAAGTCATTCCGACCGGTGCATTGTCGCTGGATGTTGCGCTGGGTGTCGGCGGCCTGCCCAAAGGGCGTGTCGTTGAGATTTATGGCCCGGAATCATCCGGTAAAACCACCGTGGCTTTGCATGTCATTGCCGAAGCGCAGCGCGGCGGCGGCACGGCGGCCTTTATTGACGCCGAACACGCCCTCGATCCGGCTTATGCCTCGCGTTTGGGTGTCGATATCGACAATCTGATCGTCTCCCAGCCCGATACCGGCGAGCAGGCGCTGGAAATCACTGAAGCGCTGGTCCGCAGCGGCGCGATTGACGTCATCGTCATCGACTCTGTCGCCGCCCTCGTGCCCAAGGCCGAAATCGACGGCGAAATGGGGGACAGTCATGTTGGTTTGCAGGCCAGACTGATGTCGCAGGCCCTGCGCAAACTGGCCGGTGTCATCAGCAAATCCAGCACCATTTGTATATTCATCAATCAATTGCGTGAAAAAGTCGGCGTCATGTTCGGCAACCCCGAAACGACACCGGGCGGACGGGCGTTGAAATTTTATTCGTCGGTTCGTCTGGACGTCCGCAAGATCGAAACCCTCAGGAACGGCACCGACATCGTCGGTTCCCGCACCCGCGTCAAGGTGGTCAAAAACAAGGTGGCGCCGCCGTTCAAAGAAGCCGAATTTGACATCATCTACGGTGAAGGCATCTCCCGCGAAGGCTGCATCATCGATATGGCCGTCACCATGGACATCATCGACAAGAGCGGCGCCTGGTTCGCGTACAACGGCCAGCGCATTGGTCAGGGACGTGATAATGCCAGAATCTTTCTTAAAAGCAATTTAGAAATTCGCAATGAGATTGAGCAGAAAGTGCGGGCCAATTTTGCCCAAATTCCGCTGCACGGAGCAGTCTCAGCCGATGAAGACAATGAAGATGATATCCTCGGACTCAATACCTGATACCCTGTCGGCGCAAGAGCGGGAGCTTGAGCGGCAGATTCAGAAGGCCCGAACGGCGGTCATCTCCTGGCTGGGCATCAGTCGAAAGTCATCTGGCCGAATCACGGATTATTTGCTACGCCAGGGGTTTGATCAGAACATCATTGAGCTGACGATGGATTCGTTGAAAGCAGATGGCACGATTGACGACGAAAGACTGGCCAACAACATTGTCCGCCAGCGCCAGGGACGTCAAGCCGAGTCACGGCTGGCCATGCAATACCGTATGCGGCGTCTGGGCCTGGAAGAAGATGCCATCATATCAGCGTTGCCGGACATTTCGGACGATCTGACGGCTGCCTGCCATTTGCTGGAGAAGCGCTTTGGCCGCCAGCTGGCAGAGCAGGCGCGGTATTCAGAGTTATCGCTGAAAGCTGCCAGATTCCTGGCTGGACGTGGTTTTGCCCAGTCGACGATCGTCATCGCCTTGCGAAAATATGCCCTCACCATTGACAGCGACGAATGAACTCGGCATGATAGAATTTGATTTGCCGAATGAATGGGCAGCGAAAGGTGAGAACAGCCATTGTCAGATAATCAAAATAAAACCACGATAAACTACGGTGAAACAACAGCAAAACTAAACTGCCGTGTCTATTTGCTCTCGCTGGGTTGCTCAAAAAATCTGGTTGATTCAGAATGCATGAGCAAAATTATCACCGATGCCGGCGGACAAATCGTGGCAGAACCTGAAGCAGCTGATGTGCTGATCGTCAACACCTGCGGATTCATCGAAAGCGCCAAAACTGAAGCCATCGGTGCCATACTTGATCTTTCGGAGTATAAGGTACCAAAGGGGCAGGCCAAGCTGCTGATCGTCACCGGTTGCCTGGCCCAGCGCTATGCCGGCGATATCTATCTGGACCTACCTGAAGTCGATGCAATCCTGGGCACATCCGAATACGCTCAGATTGCCGCAACCATTGCCCGTCATTTCGGTGAAGTCTTGCCGGAGCCAGCGCATAAACTGCCGGGCGCGGCCGGCAGTGTCGAACATCTACTGGTCGAACGTGAACCTTCAAATCCAGGCCGCTACGCATACATCAAAATTGCTGAAGGCTGCTCCAATTGCTGCGCCTATTGCGCGATACCCGGCATCCGCGGCCCATTGCATTCGCGGCCGCTGGCAGAGATCGTTGCTGAAGCCGATCGACTCAGCCGCGCCGGTCGTGATGAATTGATCCTGATCGCTCAAGATACGACGCGATATGGCATGGATCTGACGGGGACCCGTTTGTTGGTGCCCTTGGTTAAAGCCATCTGTGAGCTTGAAGCAGTGCGAATGGTCAGGATCCTCTATGTTTATGCGGATGGACTGACGGATGAGTTGATTGAACTGATGCGTCAGGAACCCAAAATCACCAAATACCTGGATCTGCCCATTCAGCATGCGTCAGATCGCATCTTGACAGCCATGAATCGCCGCGACACCCAGGCCAGCCTGCGCCGGGACATTGCCCGGCTTCGGGCGGCAATCCCGGATCTGGTTCTGCGCACGACCGTCATGGTTGGGTTTCCCGGTGAAAGCGATGCGGATTATATGGAGATGCTGACGTTTTTACAGGATATCAAATTCGAAAGGCTGGGCTGTTTTATATTTTCGCCAGAAGAAGGCACGCCGGCTTTTGACATGAAGCCGAAAGTCGCGGCGGCGGTCGCCAAACGTCGGCAAAAAATGATTATGCATCAGCAAAAGCAGATAACCGAAGACGCGAATCGGCGCAGAATTGGCCAGATCATACCGATAACGCTTGAAAGTATCGATGATCGTGGTATATTCTTTATAGGCCGAAGTTACGGCGAAGCACCGGATGTCGATCCGGTCATCTTCGTAGCCGCGGCAACTGAAGAACTGCATCTGGGTCAAACCTGCCAGGTTCAGCTTGTTGACGCAGGTGAATATGACATGACTGGAGTGACTGTGTTTTGAATCTTCCCAACAAACTGACCATAACCCGTGCTTTGATGGTGCCGGTAATTCTGATCTTCATGCTGCCGCTGCCCGATTTCGCGTTTTTACAAGGGTGGAATGCTTTCGTCCTGGAATCTGGCCAGATCGTTGCCTTCTTTTTATTTGCGCTGGCGTCCTACACCGACTACCTGGACGGCAAAATTGCCCGTGATCGTAAGCTGGTGACCAATTTCGGCAAATTTCTCGATCCGATCGCCGATAAAGTGCTGGTCGTTTCGGTCCTGATTGCCTATGTGCAATTGGGCAGATTACCGGCCATTGTCCCGATCATTATCATCATCCGCGAATTTATCGTGACGGGCGTTCGTCTCATGGCCTCGGAACAAGGCGTCGTTATTGCTGCCAGCAATCTGGGAAAAGCCAAGACGGTCACTCAAATCGTCGCCCTTTTGCTTTATTTGGGCGAAGGATTGTTTAAAACCCTTACCAATGGCCTGTTTCCCGGCATTTGGATTACCTGGGTCGGTGACATTGCCATGTTTGTCTCGGTAATTTTGGCTCTGGTTTCGGGAATAGACTATCTGAAAAAGAACATTTCTTTTCTCAAAGAGTAATTTTCTTTCAGGTACATCTTGACAATTCATTGATTATCAAATAAAACTATGATATGTCTTGACCAATAGTCGGTCAGACACGGGAAATTGCCCAATTAACAGGAGGTATAATACATGTCAACAGATAGTATTTTCGAAAGCGTCCAAAACATTCTGGTCGAACAACTCGGTGTAGATGCAGACATCGTCACCATGGAGTCCAATTTCATTGACGACCTCAATGCCGATTCACTGGATATCGTTGAACTGGTTATGGCCATGGAGCAGGAATTCGGGATTTCAATCCCGGACGAAGAAGCTGAACGGATCAAAACAGTTGGCGATGCGGTTGATTTCATCAAATCAGCAGTCTGAACGAAAAGCCCCGCAAGGGGCTTTTTTCCGCCACGGAGGATCGGCCATGCGTCAGTTGGAAAAAGCGCTCGGACATGCATTCAAAAACAAGCGTCTTTTACAGGAAGCATTGACGCATTCAACCTATGCCTATGAGCATCGCGAGGAGGCTCCGGCCAGCAATGAACGGTTGGAGTTTCTCGGCGACGCGGTCCTCGACCTGGCTGTCAGCGATGCCCTGTTCCGGTTGATCGAGCCGCTGGCCGAAGGGGCCATGACCAAAACCCGTGCCCTGGTCGTATGCGAGAACAGTCTGGCGATGCTGGCCAGACGTTTGGAAGTCGGCAAACTGCTGTTCTTGGGTCGGGGCGAAGCGGCTACCGGCGGCAGCGACAAAGCGTCGAATTTGTCCAATGCCATGGAGGCCTTGTTTGGTGCCGTCTATCTGGATGCCGGTTTTGACAAAGCGCGCGCGGTTATTCTGACGCTATTTGACCAATCGATTCGCGAAGCGTTGGCCGGGGCAATCGTTTATGATTACAAAAGTCAGTTGCTGGAATATTATCAGTCTCTGCCCGCCGGCGGTCAGTTGAAATTTCAAATTGTCGAAGAGAGCGGACCGGACCACGAACGGGTCTTCACGGCCGCCATTCTGATCGACGATCAGATCATCAGTCAGGGCAGCGGCAGCACCAAAAAAGAGGCCGAGCAGCAAGCTGCTCGATCGGCGCTAAAAACTTTCATGGTTTGACAAGCAAGCCCTATGATATAATATCACTCAGACTCGGAACACATTTGGTTCGGGTCTGAGATTTTATTACCGGGGGATTTTTCATGCATCTTAAAGCTCTGGAAATCCAAGGCTTCAAATCATTTCCAGAAAAAACCGTCATCGAATTTCACAAAGGCGTGACGGCGATTATCGGACCAAACGGCAGTGGAAAATCCAATGTCACCGACGCCATTCGCTGGGTTCTTGGCGAGCAGAGCGTCAAAACTTTGCGCGGCTCGAAAATGGAAGACGTCATTTTCACCGGCACGCAGTCACGCCGGCCGATGAGTTATGCTGAAGTGACCATGGTCATCGACAACAGTGACAACAAGTTGCCGGTGGAGTACACCGAAATCCAAGTCACCCGTCGTTTGTATCGCTCGGGCGAAAGTGAATACCTGCTCAACAAGACAGTTTGCCGTTTGCGCGATGTGGCCATGCTGTTCATGGACACCGGACTGGGTCGCGACGGCTATTCAATCGTCGGTCAAGGACGGGTTGATGACATCCTCAGCCATCGCTCCGAGGATCGGCGCAAGATTTTCGAAGAAGCGTCGGGTATCGTCAAGTTCAAAACGCGTAAAGAGGAAGCTGAGCGCAAACTGCAGAGCACCGAGCAGAATTTGCTGCGCATCAACGATATCATCGGCGAGCTGGAAACCCGCCTCGAACCGCTGTCCGAACAGGCCGCGGCGGCCAAACAATACCTTTTGCTGCACGATGAACTCAAGGGACTGGACATTGCCCTGATCTTGGACAACGTCGAACAACATCAGCAAAACCTGACCCAGGCTCGCCTGGAGATGCAGCTGCTGCAAGAAGATCTGGGCCGCGAAGCCGACGCGTTGTTGGGGATCAAAGAAAAAAACCGCCAAACCAGTGAGCGCGTGCATCAACTGGACGAACAAATCGAGGCCAAGCAGCGCGATTTCAACCAGATCAGCGCCGAAATCAGCGAGCTGAACAGTCAAATTTCACAGGGTGACGAACGCATTCGCCAGCTTAATCTGCGCTTGGAATCTTCATCCAGCGAAGAACAGGCGCTGATCCGAAGTTTGGGCGATCTGGAACAGGAATTGACCAGTCGCAAAAAGAAGGAAGAGACCCTGCGCAAACAACTGGACGCCTATCGCAACCAGATGGCCGATGCCGATGCCGAAATGCAGTCGATTCTGAAAACACTGGACGCTGCCGAAAAAGAGGCTGAACAACTGAAAGTCCGTCAGGATTTTCTGGTCGAAACCCTTTATGAGGAACGCAGTCGACTGACCCAAACGCAAGGGCAGACCGCCCTGGTTGAGAGCCGCCGCAAAACCATCACCAGCGACCGCCGCGATTTGACCAGCGACCGTGACCGGCTCAATTTGCAAACCGAAGAAACCGAAACGCTGCTCGGCCAGATTCGGCGCGACGCGGCCAAGTTTGAAGCAGCAAAGCAGGCGGCCCAGCAGGCGATGGAAACCTCCCGCACAGCCTGCGATTCGCTGTCGAAAAAAATTGAAGAAGACAAACAACAGCTACACAACTGGGAATATCGTCATCGCACCCTGACCGAGCTGGAAAAAAGCCATGAAGGTTATGGCGAGGCGGTTCGCCGCCTGCTCAAGCAAACCGAGACCGATGCCGCCTTCGGGCAGGGCATCCGCGGCACCTTGGGCAGTTTGATCCAGGTCGACAAATCCTACGAGCTGGCCATCGAAATCGCGCTCGGGCCGGCCATCCAGAATATCGTTACTGACAACGAGGCGACCGCCTCCCGTTTGATTGATTACCTCAAGGTCAATCGAGCCGGCCGGGCGACCTTCCTGCCGATCGCCTCGATCAACGGGCGTTCGCTGGAGCCGGCGGTTGCCAACAAACTGTCCGCCATGAAGGGCTACATCGGACCGGCCAGTGAACTGGTTAAGTATGATCGGGAAATCGGCGGTATCATCGACTTCCTGCTCGGCCGGGTGGTCATCGCCGAAACGCTGGATCTGGCGGTCGACATGGCGCGCAAAACCAATTATGCCTGCCGGATTGTGTCGCTGGACGGCGATGTCATCAATCCCGGCGGCTCGATGACTGGTGGTTTCAATCGAACCAACGGCACTGGCGTGCTGGGCCGCGCCCGCGAAATCGTCGAATTGCAGCAACAGATTGAGCTGCTCCAGGCCAAACTGCCCGAGCAGATCGCGGCCCTGCCCGAACTGGAAACAACACTCAAAGACCAGGCGCGGCAATTAGCCGTCGTAGACAAACAGTTGGTGGACAATTCGCATCTCTTGGTTCGCGAAGAAGCCCGTATGGCGGCCATTCGCCAGGAAACCGAAAAGACCCAGGCCCGTTTCCAGCTGCTACTGGCCGAAGATGAACAACTGCAAAAGCAGAATTCGGAAATTGATTCGGAGATCACCCGCATCGCCCTGGAAATCAGTCGCATGGAGCAGGAAGTTACCCAGATCCGGCAGACGATCAGCGATCAGGCAGGTGCCAACCGTTCGGAGCAGGAACGACGCGACGACCTGCGTGAAACCATCACCGAATTGCGCTTGTCGTTACAGTCGATCGAAGAATCGCTCCAGTCGGCCAGTGAAATGGCCAACCGCATCGAGCAGGAAAAACTGAGTCAGACCCAGCGTCTGCAGCGCCATCGCCACGAACAGACCAGCAGCGAGGCTGAAATCAGCAAGACCCAGGCGGAGATGGCGACGGTTCAGCAGAAAATATTCGAAAGACAAACCGCCGGCACGGCCTGCTCCGATGAAGCCGGTCGCTTGAATAACGAAAAGGCCAAGTTCGAAAGAGAACAGGCATCGTTTTTTGAGTTGTTGGAAGAATCTTCCGGTAAAACTGCCGCGCTGCAAGGTGAGATCGGCCGCTGCGAAGCTAAGACCAGCCGCTTTGAAGGGCTGATCGATGATAACAAAAACCGACTTTGGGAAGAATACGAGCTGACCGCCGACCAGGCGATCACCTGGCGTCGGCCCCTGACCAGCCGCAACGAGGGCACGCGCCGTGTCAACCAGTTGAAAAACGAGATGAAGCTGCTGGGACCGGTCAATCTGGCAGCCATCGAGGAAAGCAAAACTGTGCAGGAACGATATACCTTCATGGCCGGGCAACGCGACGACATCGAATCTTCACGGCACAAACTGACCGCGGTCATCGAAGAATTGACCGAAGCCATGAAACAGCAGTTTGTCGACCATTTCCGCCTGATCAATGAAAACTTCAAAGTTGTTTTCTCCGAATTGTTCGGCGGCGGTATGGCCGAGCTCAATCTGGAAGACGACAAAAACGTGCTGGAATGCGGCATTGAAATCAAGGCGCAGCCGCCGGGCAAAAAGCTCCAGAATCTGATGCTCCTGTCGGGCGGCGAACGTTGCCTGACGGCCATTGCCCTGCTGTTTGCCATCCTCAAGTTGCGGCCGACGCCCTTCTGCGTGCTGGACGAAGTCGAGGCGGCCTTGGACGACGCCAACGTCAGCCGTTTCACCGAGTACATCCGGCGTTATGCCGAGGACGCGCAGTTCATTTTGGTCACCCACCGCAAGGGCACCATGGAGGCCGCTGACCGTCTGTATGGAGTCACCATGCAGGAACGCGGCATTTCCAAAATTCTCTCCATGCAGCTCGGCGATTAGACATTGAGGTAATCCGTGATGGGACTTTTCGATTCATTTAAAAATGGCCTGAAAAAAACCCGCGACTTTGTTGCGGAAGGCTTCAACAAGATCGCCGCGTCGATGGGCATTTTCAACGAAGACATGCTGGATGAGCTCGAGTCGTTGCTGGTTCAGGCCGATTGCGGCGCTGCGGCGTCGGGGAAAATGATGGATCAGGTCCGCGCGGATATCAAGGCCAGCGGCGACGCGTCGCGCGCGGCGGTTCTTCATTCACTCGAAACCACCATGCTCGACATTTTGGGTCAGCCTGGCCAACTGGTCATTCAACCCGGCAAACTCAACATTCTTCTGATGGTCGGTGTCAACGGCACCGGCAAGACGACGACAGCCGGCAAACTCTGCGCCCGCTACCGCGCCGACGGACTGAAGGTCATCTTGGGCGCCGCTGACACCTTCCGCGCGGCGGCCATTGAGCAACTGACGCACTGGGGCGAAAAGACGAAATCGACCGTCATCGCTCATCAGGAAGGCTCGGATCCGGCGGCGGTCGTTTTTGACGCCATCCATGCGGCGCAGGCCCGCAAGGCCGATGTCCTGATCCTGGACACCGCCGGTCGCCTGCACAACAAGCAGAACCTGATGGACGAGCTGGGCAAAATTCGCCGCATTATCCAGCGTGAAGCCGCGGATGCGATTTGTGAGACGTTGCTTGTCATCGATGCCACCACCGGTCAGAATGCTGTCAACCAGGCCCGCGTTTTCCGCGAAGTCTCCGAAGTCACCGGTCTGGTCATCACCAAACTTGACGGCAATGCCAAGGGTGGCGTCGCGGTGGCCGTTTCGCACGAAACCGGTGTGCCGATTATGCTGGCCGGCCTGGGTGAAAAACTCGAAGACTTGATCGATTTTGACCCGCTTTCGTTTGTTCATTCCTTGCTGCCAGAAAATTAGCCGTGTAAAGTAAAACTACTTGACAGTATGACGCTATTCGAGTAAAATCATGGCATGCGTGAGAACGATTTCAACAACCTATCGCGAACAGATATCAGTTTGCTGCTGGATTTTTACGGCCAGCTGCTGACCAGTCACACCCGCGACGTGTTGGATCTGCATTTTGGCGAAGACATGACCCTGTCCGAAATCGCCGCCCATCTGGGTATCACGCGCCAGGCCGTGCACGACCGCATCCGTCAGGGTGTCGGTAGTTTATCGGATTATGAAAACAAACTGGGACTGATCGAACGGTTCCGGGTGCAAAAAGAATGTATAGGTCAAGCCATTCAATCGATCGAAAACGGGGCGGCGCAGGATGCCCGCGAAACATTGGTCCGATTGACCGGTTTGCTGTAGTGGAGGAACTTCATGGCTGTTTTTGATGGACTTTCCGGCAAACTTTCCGCTATCGTCGGCAAAATGCGCGGGAGAGCTCGGGTCACCGAACAGGATATCAAAGACATGATGCGGGAGATCCGTCTGGCCCTGCTGGAAGCCGATGTCAATTTCCAGGTGGTCAAAGAGTTTGTCGACGAAATCTCCGAACAATGCAACGGCAGTGTCATTCTCGAGAGCCTCACTCCAGGACAGCAGATCATCAAGATCGTCCACGACGCCCTGACCGAGATGCTGGGGAAAACGACCAGGAAGATCACGGTCTCTCCGTCCGGATTCACAATGATCCTTCTTTGCGGACTGCAGGGTGCCGGCAAGACAACCATGGCGGCAAAGCTCGGGCTGCATCTGAAGAACAAAGGGAAAAAGCCAATGGTCGCATCGGTCGACGTACATCGTCCCGCAGCGGCCAGACAGCTGGAGATATTGGCGAAACAGGCAGGGATCCAGAGCTTCATCCTGCCGGAAGAACCGGATGCAGTCGTCATCGCGCACAAGGCGGTCGACCGGGCGCGGTATATGCTTTGCGACACCCTGAGCGTGGATACGGCCGGGCGGGCCACCGTGGACCGCGCGCTGATGCAGGAGCTGAAGGAAGTTTCCAGGGCGATCAACCCTGCGGAGAAACTTCTGGTGGTGGATGCGATGATCGGACAGGAAGCGGTCAATGTTGCGATCGCCTTCAACGAAGCCATCGGCATCGATGGATTCATCATGACGAAACTCGACGGTGACGCCAGAGGCGGTGCCGCGCTTTCGATCTACAAGATGACGAACAAGCCGATCAAGATGGTGGGTGTCGGGGAGAAGATCCAGGATATCGAGGAATTCCATCCGGACCGCATGTCTTCCAGAATCCTGGGCATGGGCGATGTCCTGTCGCTGATCGAGAAATCCACGGCGCAATACGACGCAGACAAAGCCAAAGAGACCTACGCAAAGATCAAGAAGAACCAGTTCACACTGGATGACATGCTTTCGCAGTTCGTCGAGGTCCAGAAGATGGGCCCTATCGAGAACCTCCTTGGGATGGTACCCGGGATGGACAAGAAGGCGATGGCCAATACGAAGATGGATGACAAGGCAGATCCGACCGCAGCATGGCGATCATCCGCTCGATGACAAAAAAAGAGCGCCGCAATCACAACCTGCTCAACGCCAATCGACGCAAGCGCATCGCGGCCGGCTCGGGGACGACCGTGCAGGATGTCAACCGGCTTATGAATCAATTCGAACAGACACAGACAATGATGAAGCGTTTCAGTGGAATGTCCAAAGGCAAAATGGGCGGATTCGGCGGAAAAGCAGGATTCCCCTTCTAACTTTTTGATATATAAAATTAAAATATTTTGGAGGAAAGAAACATGGCAGTTAAAATCAGATTAAAGAGAATCGGTGCAAAAAAGGCTCCTTTCTACCGAGTCGTCGTAGCGGATTCACGATATCCCAGCGACGGAAGCTTCATCGAAGAAATTGGCACCTACAATCCGCTGACCGATCCGGCCGAAGTTAAAATCGACGGTGAAGCCGCGAAAAAGTGGATGTCCAACGGCGCTCAGCCGACCGACACCGTTCGCGCGCTGCTGAAGAAATCCGGTATCATTTCGTGAGTCGGGAGGACACGGGTATGAAAGATCTGCTCATGACGGTAGTTAAACCGCTGGTCAGTGATCCCTCTGCTGTTGTCATTAACCAGCTCGATCAGGGCCATACGGTTGTCCTCGAACTCAAGGTCGCCCCGGAAGACATGGGCAAGGTCATTGGCAAACAAGGCCGCCGCGCTCAGGCCATCCGCGCCATCGTCAAAGCCCGGGCGACCCGTCTGGGCAAACGCGTCATCGTTGACATTGGTTGATCGGCGAGAAGTCATGAAATCGGATCAACCCCTGCGGCCCATTCTGCTGATCGGCAAAATCGGCCGGGCACATGGTTTGCGCGGCGACGTGAAGATTCAGCCGCTGACCAGTGACTCGGAACGTTTTCGGCTGCTCAAAAGCTGTCTGCTGCTGTCTGCCGACGAAAAAACCAGCCGTGAGATCGCCATCGACGGCGTCAAACTGCTGCCGGACATGGTCCTGCTCAAGTTGCGCGGCGTTGATTCGCGCGAACAGGCTGAACCGCTGAATGGCAGCTATTTGGCCGTTGCGCGCGAACAAGCCGTTGAGTTGCCGCCCGACACTTGGTTTATCTGCGATCTAATCGGCTGTGCCGTGTATGATCAGAACGAAGGGTGTCTGGGTGAAGTTGCCGATCTGCTGCAAAGCACGGCACAGGATGTCTACGTCGTGCGTCAGTCCGGTCAGCCCGACCTGCTGTTTCCGGCCTTGAAAACCATCCTGAAAAAGGTTGACATCGCCGGTCGTCGCATCGATATCCTGCTGCCCGAGGGCTTGTTTGAGGTTTATCGCGAAAGGATGGCCTGATCATGCGTATTTCGGTCTTGACCTTGTTTCCCGAAATAATCCAGCAGGTCATCAGCAGCAGCATCACCGGACGTGCCCTGAAAAACGGCGTCTTCGAGTTGGAAACAATCCAAATTCGTGATTACGCGGTCAATCAGTATGGCAAGGTCGATGACGCCTGCTTTGGTGGCGGCACCGGCATGCTGATGATGGCCGAACCGATTTACCAAGCCTGGCAGACCGCATGCCAGCACCCAACTGAGAAACACCGCACCATTCATTTGTCACCGCGCGGCCAGGTTTTCACCCAAACCAAGGCCGTTGAACTGGCCGCCGAGGAACACCTGATTCTGCTTTGTGGCCACTACGAGGGCATCGATCAACGTGTTCTCGACGAAATCGTTGACGAGGAACTGTCGATCGGCGACTATGTCCTGACCGGCGGCGAACTGGCGGCGTGTGTGATCATTGACAGCCTGCTGCGCATGATGCCCGGCGTATTGCCCAACGAGGAAGCCTTCGGCAAAGAATCCCATATGGCGGGACTTTTAGAACACCAGCAATACACTCGCCCCGCCGAATGGCACGGCAAAAAGGTTCCCGAGGTCTTACTTTCCGGACATCAAGCGAACATCGAGCATTGGCAGCGTCTGGAGTCCTTGAAGCAAACCCTGCAGCGGCGGCCGGACCTCTTCGCCAAACTCCAACTGACCGAAGCCGAATGGCAGGAAATCGTCAAGGATGTTCAAGCGACTGGCTCACATGGATAGCTCAATAATTGCAGATCAATAACCTTGGTCTTTGGTTTTGTATTATCTCCTATGTGATGCCACAAAGCGCGTTCCGCAGGCCGCAGGCCGAGGACCCGTTCAAGCGACTGGCGCACATGGGAGATAATACAAATAGGAAGAGATAAGGTTGATTAATCCCTTGCAATTAATGATACCATTTGCTATAATCACCAAGTCTATTACGGATGGTCCGCTGCCAATTGCGTGCATGAACATCCTGGAAGAGGGGAGGAACGCAATATGGACTTAGTCAAAGTTGTTGAACAGTCACAACTGAAAAATGCCTATCCTGAAGTTGAAATTGGCGATTACGTCAAAGTTCACCTGAAAATCAAGGAAGGCTCCCGCGAACGCGTACAGATTTTTGAAGGCACCGTCATTGCCCGCAAGGGTGGCGGCCTGACCGAATCTATCAACATTCGTCGCCTGTCTTACGGTGTCGGTGTCGAACGTATTCTGCCAGTCCATTCGCCCAAGATTGACAAGATTGAAATTGTCAGAAAGGGCCTCGTCAGAAGAGCCAAGCTCTATTATCTGCGAGATCGTGTTGGCAAATCAGCCAAAGTCAAAGAAAAACTCGCTCACAGCAGAAAGTAAGCAGTTTTTAGATCAACTGAAAAGAGAACATTGCTTCTTTCAACTGGCAGTGTTCTTTTTTATTTTTATCTCGACCTAATATTGGTATAATTAGAATTATTGTATTTGTGTATTTTGAAAGGAGCGCGCCGCTTGGAAGTCAACTGGTTCCCCGGCCACATGGCCAAGACCCTTCGTGAGCTGAAGGATTTTCTCAAAATGGTCGATCTGGTCATCGAAACCTGCGACGCTCGCATTCCTGAAAGCAGCCGAAATCCCGAGCTGCACAAAATGTTGGGCCAAAAGCCCCGAATTTTGGTATTGAACAAGGCCGATCTGGCCGATCAGGCCACGACGCTCGCCTGGATTGCCTGGTACGAACAGCATGGCATCTCGGCGATTGCCTGCGACAGTCACCGGCGAACGGGTCTGTCAGCAATTGAGAAAGCCTGTCAGGCCATCACGCAAGCTCGAACCGATCGTCAGGCGGCCAAGGGTCGGATTTTCAATCCAATCCGCGTCCTGGTCGTCGGCATTCCCAACACCGGCAAATCCACCTTGATCAACGCCCTGAGCGGCCGCAAGCTGGCCAAAACTGCCGACAAGCCAGGTGTCACCCGGCAGATCAGCTGGATCCGCTCCGGCAAACAGCTGGAGCTGATGGATTCGCCCGGCGTGCTCTGGCCCAAACTGGGCGACAACGCCAGCAAGCTCTGCCTGGCCGCCACCGGTGCCATTCGGGACGAACTGTTGCCGGTTGAGGAGATCGCGTCAGAAACGATGAAGATATTAGCGGCGGAATACCCCTCATTGATTCGCGAGCGTTATAAACTTGAAGATTTAAGCCAGACACCAGCTGATATGCTGGCAGATGCGACACGCCGTCGCGGCTGTCTGTTGTCAGGCGGCCGCCTCGATACCTTGCGGTTCTCGATCCTGTTTCTCGACGAATTCCGCGCCGGCAAAATCGGGCGCATCAGTCTTGAACAGCCGCCCGCAGAAAGAAAGCGAGCGCCCAAATGACGGCGAAAGAGCAAAAGCAGCAAGCGAAGTATCATGAAATGCAAGCTTACGAACGGCAGGCCTGGCTGAAGGGGTTTGCTTCTGTGGCCGGTGTCGATGAAGCGGGCAGGGGACCGCTGGCCGGTCCGGTTGTGACGGCGGCCTGCATATTGGATCCTGAACGGCCGATTTTGGGTCTCGATGACTCCAAAAAACTGACACCGGTAAAACGCGATCAACTCTATGAAGAAATCGTTAAATATGCCATCGCCTGGCAGGTTGGCCAAGCCGATCATCTGATCATTGATCAGATCAACATCCTGCAAGCGACCTGCACAGCCATGTGCGCGGCAATCGCCGGGTTATCCCGTCAAGCCGATCTGTTGCTGATTGACGCGGTCAATCTCAAAAATGTCGAGACGCCGGTCTGGCCAATCATCCGCGGTGACAGCCTGTCAGTTTCCATTGCTGCCGCCTCGATATTGGCCAAAGTCACGCGGGATCGCCTGATGATCGCGTATGATCGGGAGTATCCACAATACGGATTTGCTCAGCACAAAGGCTATGGCACTGCGCAGCACTATGAAGCGTTGGCGCAATATGGACCTTGCCCGATTCACCGGCTGACCTTCCTGCGATCGGTGATCGGCACGTCATGAAGGCGGCAACCACCGCTCGTGGCAGTCTGGCTGAAGCAGCCGTGGCCGATTACCTGCGTGGACGCGGTTACGAAATCTGTTCGACTAATTTTCGTGTGCCGCGGATCGGCGAACTGGACCTGGTGATCCGCAAAGACGATCAACTGACCATGGTCGAAGTCAAAGCCCGCAGCAATTCCAGCGCTTTCGGCGGTTTGACGGATACCATCACACCGGCCAAGCTCAAGCGAATGCGCAAAGCTGCCTGGTGTTATCTCAAGGAAATGCAATTAATGAATAGTGACATATCATTTCTTGCAGCATTTGTCCGCCTGGATTCGGACGGAAATATTTTGGACATTGCGATATCGCCAATTGAATGGCAATGATTTGGCTCAAATACGCCAATTTGCAGGGTTGTTCAATTGAGTCGGCTAGATTATAATGATTGAGAAATATTGGTCCATAATGCAAGGAGGAAAACAAATGCCGTCATATTTAGAGCTCACACCTGAACAATCCGAGCAAGAATTGCAGGTTTTAACCCAACAATACCAGGAATTTTCCGATCAAAAATTAAAACTCAACTTGACCCGCGGCAAGCCCTGCACAGAGCAACTGGATTTGTCAGCCGGTCTGATGACCTGTCTCAGCGAAAACGACTTCAAAGCGACCGACGGCACCGACTGCCGTAATTACGGTGGGCTGGACGGGCTGCCCGAGGCCAAACAGCTTTTTGCCGATCTGCTCGGCACCACGCCGCAGCACATTTCGGTTCTGGGCAATTCCAGTTTGAACATCATGTACGATACGCTGGTGCGTGCCATGCTGTTCGCCTTACCCGGAGCGGAAAAACCTTGGTCGAAATTGGACAAACTGAAATTTATTTGCCCGGTGCCTGGCTATGACCGTCATTTCTTTGTCACCCAGGATCTCGGCTTTGAGATGATTCCAGTGCCGATGACCGCTGAAGGTCCCGATATGGATCAGGTGGAGGCTTTGGCCGCCGCTGACCCCACCATCAAAGGCATGTGGATCGTGCCGGTCTACAGCAATCCCGAAGGCGTGACCTGCTCGGACAAGACCTGCCGTCGCCTGGCGGCCATGAAGACGGCGGCACCGGATTTCCGCATTTTCTGGGACAACGCCTACGTGGTGCACCATCTGGACATCAACGACGCCGAGTCGGTGCCGGATATGATCAGCCTGTGCGCTGAAGCCGGCCATCCCGACCGCGTTTTCGAATTTGCCTCGACTTCCAAAATCACCTGGGCCGGCGCCGGCGTGGGCTGTATCGCGGCCAGTTCGGCCAACCTGGCCTTTATCAACAAACACATGACCATCCAGACCATCGGTCCAGACAAAGTCAATCAGCTGCGCCACTGCCGCTTCCTCAAAGACAAGGCCGGCGTAATGGCCATGATGGCCAAACATGCCGCCATTCTCAACCCCAAATTCAAGCTGGTCGAGGAAATCCTCAGCGCCCAATTGTCTACAACCGGCATTTGCCAGTGGAAAAACCCCAAAGGCGGTTACTTTGTCAGCCTTTCGGTGCTGCCCGGTACTGCAGCTGAGGTGGTTCAAATGGCCAAGGCATGTGGTGTTGAGCTGACGCCAGCCGGCAATCCGTTCCCCTATGGTAAAGACCCCGAGGATACCAACATTCGACTGGCGCCGTCATTCCCACCCCTGGCCGAATTGCGCACGGCTGTTGAGGTGTTGAGCATTTGCATCAAAATTGCCGCCCTGCGCAAACTAAGGAGATAAACATGAAAGAGTTCTACGAAAGTCCTCTGAACAGCCGCTATGCCAGTGAAGCCATGCAGCGTTTGTTTTCGCCGGATCGAAAGTTTCGAACTTGGCGGCAATTATGGATTGCGTTAGCCGAAACAGAAAGAGATCTTGGGCTGGATATTACAGAGCAGCAGATCGCAGAACTCAAGGCGCATGCCGATGAAATCAACTACGAGGCTGCCGCCCGCGAAGAAGCACTGGTTCGTCACGATGTCATGGCCCATGTTCATGCTTACGGCGAACAATGCCCTGCGGCCAAAGGCATCATTCATCTGGGCGCGACCTCCTGTTACGTGGGCGACAACACCGATTTGATCCTGATGGCCGAAGCCCTGCGCTTGATTCGCGGGCAGTTGCTGGCGGTCATCAGCCAACTGGCCGTATTTGCCCAAAAATACAAAGACCTGCCTACGCTCGGCTTTACTCACTTTCAGCCCGCTCAACCGGTCACGGTGGGGAAGCGGGCCACCCTCTGGATTCAGGATCTGATGATGGATCTGTCCGATCTCGATCATGTCTTGGGCAGCATCGCTTTCCTCGGCAGCAAGGGGACAACCGGCACGCAGGCCAGCTATCTCAACTTGTTTGACGGTGATCATGACAAGGTCAAAGAACTGGATCGCCGCATCGCGCAAAAAATGGGTTTTGCGCAAGTTTACCCGGTAGCCGGACAAACCTACTCGCGCAAAGTCGACAGCCGCGTGCTCAATGTGCTGGCCGGCATCGCCCAGAGCGCGCACAAATTCAGCAACGACATTCGCCTGCTCCAACACCTCAAAGAAATCGAAGAGCCCTTCGAAAAGGGACAAATCGGCTCCTCGGCCATGGCTTACAAACGCAATCCAATGCGCAGCGAGCGCATTGCCTCACTGACCCGCTTCGTGCTGGCCGCCGCCGTCAATCCGGCTTACACGGCCGCGGAACAGTGGTTTGAGCGCACCCTCGACGACTCGGCCAACAAGCGCATCGCCGTACCCGAAGCTTTCCTGGCCACCGACGCTGTGCTGATGCTGTACAATAACATCAGCGCCGGGCTGGTGGTTTATCCCAAGGTCATCGAACGCCATCTGGCCGACGAACTGCCCTTTATGGCCACCGAGAACATTCTCATGGCCGCTGTCAAGCGCGGCGGCGACCGGCAGGATCTACACGAACGCATCCGCGTCCACAGCATGGCCGCTGGCAATCGGGTCAAGCAGGATGGCGCGGCCAACGACCTGTTGGAACGCATTGCCGCTGATCCGGTTTTCGGTCTCGACCTCAAGCAGCTCGACCAGCTGTTGGACGCCAATCTCTACATTGGCCGCGCCCCTCAACAAGTCGATGAGTATTTGCGGGAAACGATCGCCCCTTTGTTGGCCAAGGAGCAACTGCCAACCGCTGGGGACTTGGGCCAATTGAAAGTTTAACCCCTGCTTGTCAATCGGGAACATTATCTTGATAACTTCCGTCTAAAAATCAGAAACATCAAAGTTACCTTAAGATAGCCGGTAACGGAGGAGAAACTTATGAAACGTCTGCTCATGATTTCCCTGATTGCAATTTTGCTCCTGTCGGCTTGCGGCGCTCCCGCTGTTCAGACATCCCCGTCCTTATATGGGCATGATCTTTTTGATCCCGACCAAGAAAGTGCCCTCAATTATGCCCGCGATTATGATGATTTGCTGGCATTGTATGCTGATTCTCAGCAAAATTCCAGGATGATCAAGCGCGACCCGAATAAAATGGAAGATTTCGAAGGCATGTCGCCTTCGGGACCCACGGCAAATGGTGCCGATAACGGGGTTAATCAAAATTATTCGACAACCAATATTCAGGTTGAAGGGGTCGATGAAGCCGATATCATCAAGACCGACGGCGCTTATCTGTATGTTATTGCCAATAATCGCCTGTACATTGTTGACGCGCAGGTCCCTGCCGCCATGACGCTGCTCTCCACGCAGGTTTTCGGCAACAGCAACGAGCAGCCGGTCACGATGTTTCTGGACGTCGAAAATCAGCGGCTGACCCTCATTTCGTCCGGCTGGTCGGAGCAGGCGATCAGCAAAGTTTCCTTTATGGCGATGCCTTCTGGCAAATCTTTTACATCCACCCGTGTCTACGATATTTCCGATAAATCAGACCCAGCCCTGGTTCGTCAATTCACGCAAACCGGTTATTTTCTTGATGCAAGAAAAATCGACAGCAACGTTTATGTGATAACCAATGAGTATAAATATCCGGTTTACAGTGTTGCCGCCGACGGTTCGATCAACACAAAAGACCTGAAGCCCGAGGAAATTTTCCCGGCAACCAGTTCCGATTTTGGAACAATCAAGTCTTTTGATCTTGAAACCCTACCGGCTGATCAGATTGCCATTCTGCCGCAAGGTGATGTCAACAATCAACTGGTCATTGCCGGCATCGACAGCCTGAATGACAATATTGATCCCAACGTGCTCGGCGTCCTGGGCACGTCGGGAACCGTCTATTGTTCTCCGGAGTATCTGTATATCGCCTCGTATAACTACCCCTGGCTGATGATGGCTGTAGACGATGTGATGGCCAGCGCAGAACCAACCGATAATCAGGTCGTAACCACCGACATCTATCGTTTCAAACTGGATGACACCAAAATCAGCGAAGCTGGTCAAGGTTCGGTTCCGGGTTATATTCTCAATCAGTTCAGCATGGATGAATATGACGGTTATTTCCGCATCGCGACGACGATCGGTGAATCATGGGCCGCCAGTGAGGCCGGCGTTTCAATGAACAATGTCTACATTCTCAATCAGGAGCTGGAGATTGTCGGGCAGGTGACCGCTCTGGCTCCCGGCGAAACCATCAAATCCGTCCGCTTCATGGGCGATAAGGCTTATGTCGTGACCTTCAAAAATGTTGACCCGCTTTTTGTCGTTGATCTGACCGATCCTGCCGCGCCGGTCGTTTTGGGCCAACTGAAGATCCCAGGTTACAGCACTTACTTGCATCCTTATGCCGATAACATGCTGCTTGGCTTCGGGTATGATGTGATGACGCAAGATGGTTCTGCCTTCAATGGGGGCATAAAAGTTTCTTTATTTGACATATCCGACTTCAGCAACCCGCAGGAGCTTTCATCCATTGTGCTGGGTGGACGCGGTTCGTATTCGGAACTCTTGTACAATCATAAGGCTCTGCTGTTTTCCCGGGAAAACAATTTGATCGCCTTCCCGGCGACACTCACCAAAGAAGTCAGCAGCATATACGAGTACAGTCGATTTGATTCTCAAGGCCTGGTCATTCTGTCAGTCAGCGCCAGCAACAAACTGGTCCTGCGCAAGCTGATTTCGCATATTGATTCAACGACGATTATTTCGGAAGGTGAATATTTTGGCCCAGATGTTATTTTCCGCGGTGCCTATATTGACAAGATCATTTTCACTTTTTCCAACAAACAGATTATGGCAACCAATAATATCAATTTTCTGTCGATCGGTTCGGTCGAATTGCCAGGTTATGTTGACAACACCGTGGTCACACCTGAAATAGTGCCACCGGTTGATCCCACCGCCACCGGCGAGGGGAGCGTTGACGGCAGCACAGGCGTCGCCACCGAAACAGTCATTCTTCCTGCTGCGTAATGTCGATCGATCAACTTTGAATTTGATTCTTCTTCATGCTATGATGTAATGACAAGTTTTCATCTTAGCGATGATGCTCAGGAGGATCACAAATGAAGTTGGATAAACGCAGCAATCAACCCCTGTATTCTCAGTTAAAGGATTTGTTGAACGATCGCATCAAGAGCGGCACCTATCTGCCAGGCAGTCAGATTCCGTCCGAGCTGACCTTGTGTGAGGAACTGACCTTGAGCCGACCGACCGTTCGTCAGGCGATCGCCGAACTTGTGGCCGAAGGTACGCTGGCCATTGTCAAAGGCAAGGGCACCTTCGTGGCGGCCGAGCCGGACAGAATTGACATCAAAGGTTTTAACGCCTTCGGGTTTTCCTTTTTATCCGCGCGCGAGCTTGATGGCTTTGGTGAACTGTCGATCTGCAAAATCGAAGCGTCGCCCGACATTGAGCGTATTTTCGGACCTGCGCAGAATATCGGCCATTCTGAATTTTGGTCCGTTCAATGGCAGCTTGAAGAAACCAGCAAAGTATTTGCCATCTGCGAATCGATTATCCCTGTTTTTATGTTTCCGGAATTATTCGAGGACCTCAAACAAAATCGCCGTATGATTGACATCACGGCCAACAAATACGCCTACCTGCCGCAAAAGGCCAATTGCCAGATTTTCGTTCGTCCGATTAAAATCGAAGAAGCCCGCCAGCTCGATGTCGCGCGCAACGCCACGGTGCTGGTTGCCACCAGTCGTCTGACGTCAAAAAGCGCCAACGTTTGTGAATATGTCACGGCTGTGCTGCGGGCGGACTTGGTCACTCTGGGCCTCGATGCCGGAAGGAGTTGACCCCGGACTTGTCAATTTATCTCGATCACAGTGCAACGACAAGGGTTTGGCCAGAAGTGATTGCCGAACTCGCGGCCAATTTGCGGGATTGCTACGCCAATCCGTCTTCAGTGCATCGCTTGGGGCAACAGGCAGAAAAACTGCTTGGCGACAGCAAGTGCCGGATTGCAGTCCAGTTGGGCTGCGATAAAAATGAACTAATCCTAACGTCGGGTGGGTCTGAGTCGATCAATCTGGCCATCAAAGGTTATCTGGCGGCTAATCCAAGGATGGGATCGCGGGTGATCAGCAGTCTTGGTGAACATGCGGCGACCCGCGAAACACTGAATTACTTGGTTAAACAGGGTTGTCAAGCCGAAGAGCTGACGTTGACGTCTGATGGCCGAGTTGACTTATCGGCTCTGGCCAAGTCACTGGAAAAACCGGCGGCGATGATCAGCCTGATCCATGTCAGCAACGAAACCGGCGCAGTCAATGACGTCGCGGAAATTGTCCGCCTGCGCAATCAACTACAGCCGGCTACAGTTATTCACCTCGATGCGGTACAGACCATCGGGCGTCAGGCGCTGCATTTTCAGCACATGGGGGCGGAAATGCTTTCGGGCGCCGGCCACAAAATCGGCGCGCCCAAGGGCATCGGCTGGCTGCTGGTCAAACAGGGCCTTCGTCTGGCTCCACAAATTCACGGTGGTGGGCAGCAGCAGGGACTGCGCGCCGGCACGGAAAACCCGCCGCTGGCCGCAGCGCTGGCGACAGCGCTCGAGCTGTCCTGTCAGGATCGACAGGATCGTGAGCACACCGTCCGGGCCCTGAGGCAGCAACTCCTGGCTGATTTGACCGCGGCAGCAATCGATTTTACCGTCCTGTCACCAGCCGATGGCGTGCCGCAAATTCTGCTGATTGCATTTCACGGCCTTCGTGGCGAAACCCTGCTGCATGCCCTTGAGGCCAAATCGATCTTTATTTCGACTGGAGCAGCTTGTTCGTCGCGACAAAAGAAAAGCAATCCCTCGCTCAAAGCCATGCAGATACCCGATAAAATAGCTGACTGCGCTGTCAGGATCAGTCTGTCACACATCAATTCAGCCGACGAAATCCGACAAACCGCACAGGCCATCAGCGAAAGCTGCCGCTGGCTCATTCATTGAAATTTTCGGTCATTCGACCGTTTTGGAGGAAAAATGACGCAACACCAGGAAATCATATTAGCCCGCATCGGTGAAATCACCTTGAAGGGCATGAATCGCGGTAAATTTGAGCAGCAGCTGATTGATAACCTCAGACGGCGCATTCGCGCGCTCGGCCGCTTCACCATCGAGCAGCGGCAGTCACGTTTGTGGATCGAACCGGTCGATCCCAACACCGACATCCGGCCGCTGCTGCCGCACATCACCAGCATTTTCGGCATCGTGTCGGCCAGCCCGGTCTGGCGCTTTGACGGTGACTTGCCCGAAATATTTGCTAAATCGATCGAATTTACCGGTCATCTCTTGACCGACGGACGCCCCAAGACCTTCAAGGTTGAAGCCCGGCGCGGCGACAAACGCTATCGCCTGACCTCGCCGCAAATCTGCGAGGCGGTCGGGGAGTGCCTGCTGAACGCCTACCCGGAACAGCTGTCCGTCGATGTGCACACGCCGGGTTTTACCATTTATGTCGAGATCCGTGAACACATTTACATTTACAGCGAAATCATCAAGGGCCACAAAGGGCTGCCGGTCGGCACCAGCGGCAAGGGTATGCTGCTCCTGTCCGGCGGCATAGACAGCCCGGTCGCCGGTTACATGATGGCCTCGCGCGGCATGGAGCTGGAGGCCATTTATTTTCACGCCTTTCCCTTTACCAGCGATCAGGCCAAGCAAAAGGTGATCGAACTGGCGCGGCTGCTGACCCTCTTCACGGGGCGAATCAAGCTGCACATCGTTGATTTCACCGAAATCCAGCTGACCTTGCGCGACAACTGCCCCGGTGACATGCTGACCATCGCCATGCGCCGTATGATGATGCGCATCGCCGGCGCACTGGCCGAAAAGCAGGGCTGCCGCGTGTTAATTACCGGCGAAAGCTTAGGCCAGGTCGCCAGCCAAACACTGGAAGCGCTGTGCACCACCGACGCCGTCTCACCGATGCCGGTTTTCCGACCACTGATTGGTACCGACAAGGATGACACCATCGTCATCGCCCGCCGCATCGGCACCTTTGACACGTCGATTTTGCCATTCGAAGACTGCTGTACCGTCTTTGTCGCCAAACATCCCAAAACGCATCCCCGGTTGTCCGATGCCGAATCGATTGATGCTGGCATGGACATTGCGGCGATGGTCGAAGCCGGCTTGAGCCGGATTGAGGAGGTCAACCTGTGAGAATCGGTAAACTGGACAACGAAGAACTGCGGCGGCTGGTGCTCGATCGCTTGCCGGCTCCTGATCAGTTTGTCACCAGCGGCCCCTCGATCGGGGTCGATTGTGCGACCATTCGCTTCGGCGACGGCCAGATCGTGCTTTCCACCGACCCGATCACCGGCGCGGCGGCGGACATCGGTCGGCTGGCGGTTCATATTACCTGCAACGACATCGCCTCCTGCGGCATCCGGCCGACTGCGCTTCTAATGTCGCTGATCGCGCCGCCGCAGGCCACGGCCGATGATGTGCGGGCGGTGATCGACCAAGCCGCGGAAGCCGCGCGTCAGCTCAACGTCAGCATTGTCGGCGGCCACACCGAAATCAGCGACGCGGTCAACCGCTTTGTCATCAATTCAACCGCACTGGGCTTTACTTTGGGCAGCACCGTCATCCAGGCCAGCTGCGGCCGCTCGGGCGATACGCTGATCATGACCAAGACCGCCGGCCTCGAAGGCACGGCTATATTGGCGGCTGATCAAGCGGAAAAGCTGGCTGGCCCATTTAACGCCGCTGATCTGACCGCCGCCCGCGACCTGATCGAGCAGATCAGCGTGGTGGAGGAGGGGAGTGTTGGTGGCAGCTTGGGTGTGCACGCCATGCACGACGCCACCGAGGGCGGTATTCTCGGGGCCTGCTGGGAACTGGCCGAAGCCAGCCAGCTGGGCTGCATCGTCGAAGCCGATCGCATCCCGATTCATCCGCTGACCGCGAGAATTTGCCATCATCTCGGCATCAATCCGCTGCGCCTGATTGCCAGTGGCAGCATGATCATCGCCACCCCGGAGCCCGACGACCTGATCTGTGCCCTGGAAAAGAAGGGCATTCGCGGCACGGTTATCGGCAGACTGACGGAAAATCCATCACGTCTGTTGATTTCATCGGGTGAAACGCTGGATTTATGCGCGCCCGGACCGGATGAACTTTACAAAATCTCCTGAATCGTTAAAATAGATGAAAGAACTGACTATTGCGCAGGCTCAAGCCTGCAAGGAGGATCATTGTCCATGAGTTTTCCATTTTTGGCCCAAGCCGACCCTGAGATCTACGAAGCCGTCCAGCTCGAGATCAACCGCCAACGCAACAAAATTGAGCTGATCGCGTCGGAGAATTTTGTCAGCGAAGCTGTGCTTGAAACGGTTGGCACCCCCTTGACCAACAAGTACGCCGAGGGCTACCCCGGTAAACGCTACTACGGCGGCTGCGAATATGTCGATATCGCCGAAAATCTGGCCATCGCACGGGCTAAGCAGCTCTTTGGCGCCGAACACGTCAATGTTCAGCCCCATTCGGGCGCACAGGCCAACACGGCCGTTTATTTCGCGCTGTTGGAGCCGGGCGACAAAATTCTCGGTCTGGACCTGGCTCACGGCGGTCATCTGACCCACGGCATGCTGAAAAACGTCTCCGGTCGCACCTACCACGCCTCGACCTATCAGGTCCAGCCTGACACCTGCGTCCTGAACTATGATAATGTCCTCAAGATCGCCCGCGAAATTCGCCCCAAAATGATCGTTGCCGGTGCCAGCGCTTACCCGCGCACCCTTGATTTTGCCCGATTCCGCGAGATAGCTGACGACGTCGGTGCCATCCTGTTTGTCGATATCGCGCATATTGCTGGTCTGGTCGCCGCCGGTCTGCACCCCAGCCCGGTGCCTTATGCTGACATCGTGACCACCACCACCCACAAAACGCTGCGCGGCCCGCGCGGCGGCATGATCATGTGCCGCGAGCAGTATGCCAAAACCATCGATTCGGCCGTTTTCCCCGGCCAGCAGGGCGGCCCGCTGATGCACGTCATCGCGGCCAAGGCTGTGGCCTTCAAAGAAGCACTGGAACCAGGCTTCAAAGCCTACCAGCAGCGCATTATCGACAACGCGCAGGCGCTGGCCGCTGGCCTGACCCGCCGCGGCCTCACGCTGGTCTCGGGCGGCACCGACACCCACCTCATGCTGGTCGATCTGCGCGGCACCGGTGTCAGCGGCAAAACATTGCAACTTCATCTCGATGAGGTCAACATCACCTGCAACAAAAACGGTATTCCTTTCGATCCGGAAAGCCCCTTCATCACCAGCGGCATCCGCCTCGGCACTCCAGCGGTCACCACCCGCGGCATGACCCCGGCCGACATGGACGAGATCGCCGAACTGATTGTGCTGACCCTCAAGGATTACGAAAACACGGCCGATCAGATTCGCCGCCGAGTGGCCGCCATCTGCAATAAATATCCGCTCTATCCGACACTCTGAACGGACCAAGGAGGCCAGCTTTGGACTCTGAAACGGGAAAACCTCAGCCATTAGCCTACCGCATGGCGCCCCGCACCCTGGATGAATTTATCGGGCAGGAGCATATCCTTGGCCCGGGTAAAATGCTGCGCCGGATGGTCGAAGCTGACCGGATGTCTTCGATTATCCTTTTTGGCCCGCCAGGCACCGGTAAAACCTCGCTGGCCCGCGTCATAGCCAACACCACCCAGGTTGGTTTCCACAAGCTCAACGCCGTCACAGCGGGCGTAGCGGACATCAAGCGCATCATCAGCGACACGCAGAACCCGATCCTCAACCCGTCCGGACGCACGCTGCTTTTTGTTGACGAAATCCATCGCTTCAACAAAGCACAGCAGGACGCGCTGCTGCCTCAGGTCGAAGATGGTACGTTGATCTTGATTGGCGCCACCACCGAAAACCCCTTCTTCGAGGTCAACAAGGCGCTGATTTCGCGCTCCACGGTCTTTCAGCTGCAACCGCTGACCGAGCCGGAAATTCGCAGCATCATCGACATGGCCCTCAAAGACCCCGAACGCGGCCTTGGTCAATACCCGGTCAGCATCGACGAGCAAACGGTCAGTCAGATCTGCAACCTATCCAACGGCGACGCCCGCATTGCCTTGAACGCCCTGGAGCTGGCGACGGTCACCACCCCGCCGGACGCGTCCGGCGCCATCGTCATTACCCAGACTGTGCTGGAGGATTGCATGCAGAAACGCAGCATTTCCTACGATCAAAACGGGGAGAGCCACTACGACAACATCAGCGCTTTCATCAAATCAATGCGCGGCAGCGATCCCGACGCCGCGGTCTTTTATCTGGCTCGCGCCCTGCACGGCGGTGAAGACATCGAATTTCTTGCCCGTCGCATCCTGATCTGTGCCGCCGAGGACGTCGGTCTGGCCAATCCCCAGATGCTGCCGTTGGCCATGGCCGCCTATCAGGGCATCATGGCGGTCGGTATGCCGGAAGCCAAGATCATCTTGTCCGAAGCTACCCTGGCCATCGCCACCAGCCCCAAGTCCAATTCGTCGATCATGGCCATCGAAAAAGCTCTGGCCGATGTCGCCAACCGCCGTACCGGCGAGGTGCCAATGCACCTGCGCAATGCCCCGATCAGCGGCATGGCCGATCTGGGTTATGGCAAGGGTTACAAATACGCCCACGCCTATCCCGGCAACATCGTCGACCTGGAATACCTGCCCGAGGCCATCAAGGGCACCGTCTATTACGAACCTTACAGCAACGGTTATGAGGCTCGCATCAAAGAATGGATCGACAAAAAGCGCGCGCCGAAATAAATATCGTACTTATTTACTAGGATATAATGTTTGGGTAACAATTGTTACAACACAAAGCGGATGTGAAGCATAGAGTTACATTGATTAGAAATAGAAGGGGATGACATCATGAGTCACGACAAAAGAATTTATCTGGATCACGCTGCGACTACACCCGTGCGACCGGAAGTGCTTTCGGCCATGCTGCCCATATTTTCCAATGTTTTCGGTAATCCGTCATCATTTTATCTGAGCGGCCGCGACGCGCACCATGCCCTCGAAGATGCCCGGGCGTCCTTTGCCGCCTGCATTGGGGCCGACGTATCGGAGATTTACTTCACTTCCTGCGGCACCGAGTCGGACAACTGGGCAATTAAGGGCGCGGCCATCGCGCAACAAGTCAAAGGCCGCCACATCATCACGTCAACGATTGAACACCACGCGGTTCTGCACACCTGCGATGCCCTGGAAAAACAGGGCTACACCGTGACCCGACTGCCGGTTGACAGCGACGGCCTGGTTGATCCCGAAGCGGTTCGCGCCGCCATCCGACCTGACACCACCGTGGTTTCCATCATGATGGCCAACAACGAAATCGGTGTCATCCAGCCGATTCAGGCCATTGCAACCATTTGCCGCGAGCATAAGGTGCTCTTTCACACCGACGCTGTGCAGGCCGCCGGTGCTTTGCCGATTGATGTTCGCCAACTGGACGTGGATATGATGTCCTTTTCCGGCCACAAAATTTACGCTCCCAAGGGCGTTGGCGCTTTGTACATACGAAAGGGCGTCCGTATCGCCAACTTTATGGACGGCGGCGCGCAGGAACGCAATCGTCGCGGCGGTACCGAAAACGTCGCCTCGATCGTGGGCATGGCCAAAGCCTTTGAGCTGGCTGTCGCCGAGATGGCTGAGAACAGCGCTCGCCTGTCCGGCCTGCGCGATGCCCTGATCGAGGGCATATTGGCACGCATCCCAAACACCCGTCTAAACGGCCATCGCACGCAGCGCCTGCCCAACAACGCCAATTTTTCCTTCGAGTTCATCGAAGGCGAATCCATTCTGCTGATGCTGGACCATTACGGCTACGAATGCTCCAGCGGCTCAGCCTGCACATCCGGCTCGCTTGAACCATCCCATGTCCTGCTGGGCATCGGGCTGCCACATGAAATCGCCCACGGTTCGCTGCGCGTGACCTTCGGCCATGCCAACTCCCTGGATGATGTTCATGCCCTAATTGAAGATCTGGTGATTATCGTGCAGCGTCTGCGCGACATGTCGCCGCTGTATCAGTCCTGTCCAGTCCAGGACTGAGGCATGACCGGGCTGTCCGGTCGAGAAAGAGAGGCTCTCTATGGAATACAGTGATAAGGTCATGGATCATTTCATGAATCCCCGCAATGTCGGCGAAATCGAAAATGCCGATGCCACCGGCATGGTCGGCAACGCCAAATGCGGCGACATCATGAAGGTTTTTTTGAAGATTGAAAACGACATCATCGTCGATGCCAAGTTTAAAACCTTTGGCTGCGGCTCGGCCATTGCCACCAGTAGCATGGCGACCGAGATGATCAAGGGCAAAACGATTTACGAGGCGTTGGATCTGACCAACAAAGCCGTAGCCCTGGCGCTGGATGGCCTGCCGCCGATCAAAATGCACTGTTCGTTGCTGGCCGAGCAGGCGGTCAAGTCAGCCTTGAAGGAATACTTCGAGAAAAACGGCTTGATGAACGAGGAAAACCGCCATCTATTTGACAAACTGGATGACGATGCCCATGATGCCGTCTGACGCTTTAAGTGATCGCAAAGTTTTGCTGGGCATGAGCGGCGGAGTTGACAGCTCCGTCGCCGCTTTTTTGTTGCAGCAGCAAGGCTGGCAGGTCTTGGGGCTCAGTCTGCTGACCGATGACGCCGCCCGCGGCAGCATTGAAGATGCCCGCGTCATCAGCCAGCAGCTGGATATCCCCTGGGAACTGGTCGATGTGCGCGACGAATTTCGCCGCACCATCGTCAGTGATTTTGTCGAGGCCTACACGCACGGTCGGACACCCAATCCCTGCATTCTCTGTAATCCGCTGATCAAATTCAGGACGCTTTACGCCGCCGCCGATCGCTTGGGCTGTGAGGCCGTGGCGACCGGTCATTATGCCGCGATCACCCAGGTGCAGGGGAGTGGCCGCTATGCGTTGACTAAGTCGGCAGCTGGGCAGAAAGACCAAACCTACTTTATGTATCGATTGACACAGGACCAGCTGGCACGGCTGATCTTCCCGCTGTCCGGTATGAACAAGCCGGCCGTGCGGGAAATCGCAGATAAGGCAGGGTTACTGGGACAGGCGGGACGGGAAATCGCCCAAAAACCGGATAGCCAGGATAATTGCTTTATTCCAGACGGTGATTACGCTAATTTTATCAGTCGCGAACTGGGAAAAACCGGCAGTCCGGCTGAAAAGGCCCTTTGCCAGCCCGGCATAGTCGTTAACACGTCAGGACATCCTATTGGAACACACCACGGGTTGATCCACTATACATTGGGGCAGCGCAAGGGTTTTCAGGTGCAAACGACCGATCGATTGTTCGTGGTGGGGCGGGATTATGCGACCAATACCTTGATGGTTGGCGAACATGAGCGCGTCATCAGGCGCAGCATCAAGGTGGTTCAGCCCGTTTATTCGGGTTTGGCCAGCATTCAGGACGGCGAACGCCTAGAAGCTCGGATCCGCAATTCAGCGCGAGAAGTACCCTGCACAGTGTATCCGGCTGATGACCGATCGTTGCGAGTCGAATTTGACCAGCCGGTCGCTGCGCCGGCACCCGGTCAATCCTGCGTGTTTTATCGCGATGGCCTGATCATGGCCGGCGGTTTTATAGCGGAGTGAAGCAGGCTTGGCGCTTTTCATAATGAACCAACTGCCTGACACCTATGTTTTTTAGCCAGACAACAGCCTCGCTGAACAGCGTTCCAGCCTGATCGGCTTGGTGGGCATCGCTGCCCAGACTGATCAACTGACCGCCAAGTGCCTGATAACGCCGAATAATGGCCGCGTCGGGCCAGGCGTCCTGTCCAACATATCCCACACTTTGAAGCTTAACAGCGGTGCGCGTGTTAATTTCCAGCGCTTTGTCCATGTCAATCAGGGTCTGCAGCAATCGGTCGAATTCCACAGGCAGTTCGCCGTAGCGGATCTTCCGGTCGGGGTAGGGCGCATAGCGTGAGATGTAGTCAAAGTGACCGAGAATATCGAAATCTGGGCAGTTGCGGGCCATAACCGCCAGCTCTTGCAGATAGCGGCCGTAGACTTCCAGCTTGCCCGGGCGGTAAATTTCGGGATTGATGAAAGGATCCACGCCCAGCAGGATGTGCAGCGACAAAATAACGCAGTCAAATGGCCATTCAGCCGTAAATTGGGCGAAATGATCGTTGAGATGCGGCAGCCAGCCTAATTCGACGCCCAGCAACAAGCGGGCCGTGCCAGTCGGCCGGCTGGCTTGGACAGGGAGCAGTTCTCGAAAATAGGCCACAGGATCAAAAATATCCTCTTCGCCGCCGCGATAGAAGATGTCTTTTTCATAATGATCGGCCGTGCACACGGCCGCCAGACCTTGGCGATCAGCCATCGTCAGCAATTCCGTGACAGACTGTCCGGCATCGTGCGAATAGGGGGATAAATGGGTGTGGGTGTCTATCAGCATAATGAACCTCTTCAAAATCAAATTATAATACAAAACAGGGTGTTTGGCATCTCTTTTCAGGGTATAATAGGCTTATTGTTTTACGTCAAGTCAAGAATCAACGGAGGCACACGATGAGCAACGAAGCGGGCAAAAAAACTGACAAAGGTAAAGAATTGAAGAAGAAGCTGTCGGCCGAATTCCCAAATCTTTGGGACACGTCAAGCAAGGATGACGTCGATGCGGCGTTTGATTTTGCTGAAGAATACAAGGCATTTATCGATATGGCCAAGACCGAGCGTGAATTTGTCACCGTGGCGGTCGAAACGCTCGAAAGCCTTGGCTTCGTCCCGCTCGATCAAGTGGGCGAGCTCAAGGCTGGTGATAAAATCTACAAATCTGTTCGCGGCAAAGGCCTGGCTGCGGCCGTGATCGGCAAGCAACCGGTATCTGCTGGTATCAACCTGGTTGGCGCGCACATAGATTCGCCGCGGCTCGACTTGAAGCCCAACCCCATCTATGAAGACAACGAGTTAGTTTTCCTCAAGACACACTATTATGGCGGCATCAAGAAATATCAGTGGGCCGCCATTCCGCTGGCTTTACATGGTATAGTCTTTCGGGCCGATGGGGCGCCGCTGACTTTGAGTATTGGCGAAGCACCAGAAGACCCGGTGCTGACCATATCTGATCTGCTGCCGCATCTGGCCACCGAACAGATGACCCGCAAAGCCTCCGATATCATCAAAGGTGAAGAGCTCAATGTCCTTTTTGCCGGCCTGCCTTATCCGGACGCTGAAATGACCGGCCGCTTCAAGTTGGGGCTGCTCCAGCTCCTCAACGAAAGGTATGGCCTGCTGGAGAAGGACTTCGTCAGTGCCGAAATCGAAATCGTACCCGCCGGACCGGCGCGTGATGTCGGCATCGACCGCAGCTTCATCGGCGCCTATGGCCAGGATGACCGTGTTTGTGCTTTCCCAGCGCTGGCTGCACTGGTCGATATCGAAAAACCCGAAAAAACTGTCTGCTGCATGCTGTTCGACAAAGAAGAAGTTGGCAGCGCTGGCAATACGGGCGCGCAGTCCAAAGCCTTTGAAAATTTCCTGTTGGAAATCATGCACCGCTGTCAGCCCAATGCCAATCAGCTGGATTACGCACGCCTGCTGGAAAACTGCCGCATGTTGTCGGCCGACGTCAGCAACGCTTATGATCCGACGTTTTCTTCCGTATCCGAAGCTCGCAACAACTGCTTCCTGGGTCACGGTATCTGTATGACCAAGTACGTTGGTTCGCGCGGCAAAAACGGCACCAGCGATGCCAATGCCGAGTTTTTCGCTGAAATCATCAGAATGTTCGCGGTCGAAAATATCCCCTGGCAAACCGGCGAAATGGGCAAAGTCGACGCCGGTGGCGGCGGGACGATTGCCAAATATCTGGCCAATCTGGGGATGGAAGTCATTGATTGCGGCGTTGCCGTCATGTCAATGCATTCACCCTTTGAGGTCACAAGCAAAATCGACTTGTATTTCACCTATTTGGCCTACAAAACTTTTTTAACCAAGATCTGATGGGTTGTCTGCTTTGCCCCCGCCGCTGCGGCGCAGCTCGTACCCCTGAAGAACCAGGACGTTGCGGCGCAAACGAGGGCGGCGATCAATTTCGTGTGGCCAAAATGATGCTGCACCATTGGGAAGAACCCTCGATCAGCGGCAGCAGGGGATCGGGCGCTGTTTTTTTCAGCGGCTGCAGTCTGGGTTGCTGTTTCTGTCAGAATGCCATGATCAGCCATGACAATTATGGTCAATTGTTTGGTCTGGATGAATTAACAGCCGAAATAATGAAACTGCATGCGCAGGGTGCGCACAATTTGAATTTGGTTACGGCCAGTCATTACGCCGATCGGATTCCATCCTTGATTGAATTGTTGCGACAGAACAACGATTGGTCTGCCAAACCGCTGCCGGTCATTTGGAACAGCAGTGCCTACGAGACCGAGGAAAGCCTGCTGGCAGTCGCCGAATCGGTCGATGTCTGGCTGCCTGACTTCAAGTTTTTCGATACCGATTTGTCAGCTGGGCTGGCCGGCGCGCCCGATTATTTTTCAGTGGCCAGTCGCGCCATCCAGGCCATGCATCGTTTGCAGCCCCGGCTGGAACTCGATCAGGATGGTCTGGTGCAGCGCGGGCTGATCATTCGTCATCTGGTCCTGCCTGACCACTGGCGCGATTCCTGCCGACTGCTTGACCATTTGGCGGACAATCTGCCACTGGATACGCCGCTTTCACTCATGTGTCAGTACACCCCGCAGCCAGCCATTAACGGCGGCCATCCCGAGTTAAACCGCCGCTTGACCACCCTGGAATACCACAAGGTCATCGACCATGCGCTGGAACTTGGGTTCAATTCAGTTTTAGGGCAGAGCAAGGACGCGGCGTCCAGCAGCTATACACCGGATTTTACGGTTTTTTCGGGTTGCGCACCTGATTAAGCGGATTTTGTTCGACCGCATGATGCAGCGCCTCGTCGTCGACGTGCGTATAGATCTCGGTGGTTGACACACTGACATGGCCTAAAATAACCTGCAGCGCCCGAATATCGACCTTACCGTATTTGTACATCAGCGTGGCGGCCGTATGGCGCAACTTGTGTACTGAGTAGCGCGCCGGGTCCAGCCCGGCAGCAGCAATGTATTTTTTGATGAGATATTGCACGGTTTTGGTGCTGATGCGCGTCCCCAGCCGGGTGACAAACAACGCTTCCGGCGATTTCAGCCCTGTTTTGGGACGGTCCTCGCGGTACTGACCCAAGGCATCCATGCAGGCTGCATTCAAATAAATCGTTCGTTCCTTGCCACCTTTACCCAGCACAGTCAAGGTGTCCTCACGAATACTGGCGAGATTGATACCGCAAAGCTCGGAAAGTCGCAGCCCGCAATTCAGAAAAAGGGTCATGATGCAGTAATCACGGGATGACCAGCGATAATCACTTGCCGCAGCTGTATCCAGCAAATGAATACTTTCGTCCAACGACAAGTGCCGCGGCATTCTTTTCATCAACTTAGGTGATTCCAGTTCAGCCGCCACATTAACCTCGACCACGAAGGCCTTGTTTTTCAGGTAGGCAAAAAAGGCCCGCAGGGCGGCAATTTTTCGGGCTCTGGTCGCCGGACTGCTCTTGCGCTCCTGACTGAGCCAGGTGATGTAGGCATAGAAGTCGGTCAGTTGGATGGATCGCAGCAAGGCTTTGTCAACCTGACTGATTTCGATTTTATTCAATGGCATTTCGCTGGGCACCAGACCACGCCGCCGCCGTAAAAAGCGAAAGTAGAGAACCAGATCATAGCGGTATTCCTTGATCGTCAGCGGTGACCTGGCTTTGATCGCCTGAAAATAGCCAAAAAATTGTTCCAGTGCTGGAAAGAGCTCATTTTCTGGCATTCAGCAGTCCTCCTGAGCAGATTAATCATCCCATTAATTATAGCCATTTCGTTCATTTTTCGCAAAGATTGATATAATTGAAATAGACAGTTGAAAATTATTTTCAACTGTGATAAAATACGCCCCACAAGAACATTTGTCTGCCCTACGCGGACATTGAAAGATAGGTGATGGAAATGAAAAAGAAATTCAAAGTTGGCGTCATAGGCGCCACGGGCTATGTCGGCCAGCGTTTTCTCAGCCTGCTGGCAGATCATCCCTGGTTTGAAACCGCTGTCGTGGCGGCTTCGCCCCGTTCATCCGGCAAAACATATGAAGATGCTGTAGCCGGACGTTGGAAGATTGACCAGCCGATGCCGGAGAAAGTACGCACCATGATCGTCGAGTCGACCGACAACCTTGAAGCCATCTGCAGCCAGGTCGATTTCGTTTTTTGCGCAGTCGATATGAAAAAAGACGAAATCCGCGAGCTGGAAGAAAAGATTGCCAAACTCGAAACGCCAGTAGTCTCCAACAATTCCGCCCACCGTTGGACACCCGACGTGCCGGTGATCATCCCCGAAATCAACCCCGACCATGCCACCCTGATCAACGGCCAGCGCCGCCGCCTTGGCACGACCCGCGGCTTCATCGTGGCCAAACCCAACTGCTCAATCCAGAGTTATGTGCCGGCGCTGACGCCGCTGCTGGACTTCGGGCCCGAACTGATCAGCGTCTGCACCTATCAGGCCATCTCCGGTGCCGGCAAAACCTTTGCCGACTGGCCGGAAATGGTCGGCAATCTGATCCCTTACATCGGCGGTGAAGAAGAGAAGAGCGAACAGGAACCGCGCCGCATCTGGGGCAATCATACCGAGTTTGAAATCGTGCTGGCCGACAAGCCGGTCATTTCGGCGCAATGCTACCGCGTGGCCGTCCAGGAAGGCCACACCGCCGCCGTTTCGGTCAAATTTGCCAGGAAGCCCGACAAGGCCGAAATTCTGGCACGCTGGGCAGCCTTTCAGGGGTTGCCGCAAAAAGTCAATCTGCCGCTGGCGCCGCAGCCGTTTTTGCGGTATCTTGAAGAGGACAATCGACCGCAGCCGCTGCTTGACGCCATGGCCGGCAACGGCATGGCCGTTTCAATCGGTCGACTGCGTCAAGACAACATCTTTGACTATAAATTTGCCTGCCTGTCGCACAACACGTTGCGCGGCGCTGCCGGCGGGGCGGTTCTGACCGCTGAACTGCTGGTATATCAGGGGTATCTCACGGTGAAATAGTATGGCCAATTATCAGGAACTGTCTTTTCCGTCCTACACCGGTACCGGTGACATCCAAGGTCGGCTATATCTGCCCGATGACCTCGCGGCATCGACGGGCCTCCTGCTGCAGATTGTGCATGGCATGGCTGAACACATGGAGCGGTATGATCCATTTTGCCGATTCCTTGCCGAAAATGGCGTGTCTGTCTGCATCAACGACATTGCCGGTCACGGTCAGTCGGTCACATCAAACGACCAACTTGGATTTTTCGGCGCGAGCGGCGGTCCGGAAAATGTCCTGCTGGACATTGACAAACTGGCGGAAATTACTTTAGCCAAACTTTCGGCGCTATCCAAAGGCAAAATGACCTGGCGCCGTGCGATCTTTGGGCACAGCATGGGTTCCTTTATCAGCCGCGCATATTGCACCCGAAATTCCGCTGCCGATCTGGTTGGCGCCATATTCTCTGGAACGGCTGGCAGCAATCCGGCCTTAGGCGTTGGTCTTTTGCTAGCCAAGACAACCGTCGCGCTGCGCGGGCCCATGCATCGCAGCAAATTACTCGACAACATGATGCACATGGGATACGCCAAGCGAATTGACACGCCGCGAACCGAATTTGACTGGCTGTCCCACGATCAGGCCATCGTTGACGAATACATCGCCGACCCCTGGTGCGGCTACATTTTTACGGCTTCCGGTTTCCGCGATCTGTTTATTTGGCTCAAAACCGTATCCAGTCCAGCTTGGGCTTCAGCCGTTCCCAAAGGCCTGCCAATTCTCATGATTGCCGGTGGGGAAGACCCGGTTGGCCAATACGGTGCCGGTCCCAGCGAGGTTTGTCAAAAGCTTCTCGACAGCGGTCATGCGGTCGAATTGAAGATCTACCCCGAAGATCGCCATGAAGTTTTAAATGAAATCAACCGCAAAGACGTTTATCAGGATGTCATGAATTGGTTGAAAAAATTACCGACGGGGCATTGACGGCGGTCATTTCCTGTGTTAAATTACAAAAAAAGAACCTGGACAACTTCATAAACCTCGTATGTAGATTGGGATCAGTAAATTGCAGAAGATTTTCAGAGAACCGTTGGCTGGTGTGAAACGGTAGTCGCAAGCAGTTGAACTCGCCCAGGAGTACATTTTGCCGAACGAAAAAGTAGGTGAGATCGGATGTCGACCGTTACAGCGACAGGATATCGGCTTAATGCCCGTGTCCGGTGAGCGCGTCCTTGATTGGGCGAAGAAGAGTGGTACCGCGGAAGGATTTTCAGCCTTTCGTCTCTGACAAGGAGACGAAAGGCTTTTTTCATGCCGTTTTAGTGCGGCAGACGTGAAGAAGAGGAGGACCTGACCATGAAAAACTTCGAAAAGTACAAACCTTACCCGACGATTGCGCTGCCGGACCGCCAATGGCCCAGCCGCGTTCAAACCAAGGCACCACAGTGGTGCAGCGTGGATTTACGCGACGGCAATCAAGCGCTGGAGATCCCGATGAACCTGGAGCAGAAGCTGGTCTTTTTCCAGAAGCTGATTGACATTGGCTTCAAAACGATCGAAATCGGTTTTCCGGCGGCCTCCGAAACCGAATACGCCTTCACCCGTTATCTGATCGAAAACAACCTGATCCCCGACGACGTCACCATCCAGGTGCTGACCCAGTCGCGGCAGCACATCATTGAAAAGACCTTCGAAGCGCTGCGCGGCTGCAAAAACGCCGTTGTACACCTCTATAATTCAACCTCGACGTTGCAGCGCGAGGTCGTTTTCTGCATGAATCGCGAGCAGTGCATCGATCTTGCGACTTTTGGGGCCAAGTTGATCGTCGAAATCGCCGCCCAGGACACTTTTGGCACCCATTTCGTCTACGAGTACTCACCCGAGAGCTTCACTGGCACCGAAATGGACTTTGCCGTCGCCATTTGCGATGCCGTCTGCGATGTCTGGCAACCATCGCCCGAGCGCAAGGCGATCATCAATTTGCCTGCCACCGTCGAGATGTCGACACCCAACATCTATGCCGATCAGATCGAATACTTTTGCCGGCACACCCGCCATCGCCCAAACATTCTCGTCAGCCTGCATCCGCACAATGACCGCGGCACAGCCGTTGCCGCCACCGAACTCGGCATGCTGGCTGGTGCCGATCGCGTCGAAGGCACCTTGTTTGGCAATGGCGAACGCACCGGCAACGCCGACATCGTCACGCTGGCCATGAACCTTTACTCGCACGGCATCGACCCCGAGCTCGATCTGTCCGACATCAACAGCTTGATCGAAGCTTACGAAGAAAACAACCGCATGGCCGTGCCGCCGCGTCATCCCTATGCCGGCAAACTGGTTTACACGGCCTTCTCCGGCTCGCATCAGGATGCCATCAAGAAGGGCTTGGCGGCGATGAAGGACACGCAGTACTGGTCGGTGCCCTATCTGCCGATCGATCCCAAGGACGTCGGTCGCAGCTATGACCCGATCATCCGCATCAACAGCCAGTCCGGTAAGGGCGGCGTGGCCTATATCCTCGAGCAATATTACGGTCTACTGCTGCCCAAGCAGGTCCAGCAGGCATTCAGCCAGATCGTCACCCAGGTTTCCGATCAAAAGCAAAGCGATCTTCTGCCCGATGAGATCCATCAGCTGTTTATGACCTCTTATGTCAACCTGACCCAGCCGCTTGAACTCAAGTCCTATCAGGAATCGATGGTTGATGACCAGACGGTCAACATGTCCGCCGTCATCCTCGATCAAGGTCGGGAAGTTTCGGTCAGCGGCGCTGGTAACGGCCTGCTGGATGCTTTCTGCAACGCGTTACGCAGTTATCTCGGCTGCAAAATCGAGATCACGGCCTATCAGGAGCACGCCCTGGAGCGCGGCTCGTCCTCCAAAGCCATCACTTACGTTCAAGTGCAAAACGGCGGTCAGCAGCTGTACATCGGCTGCGGCATCAGCAGCAGCATCAGCAAATCCTCGCTGCGCGCCGTCATCAGCGCCGTCAACAAAATAAAGGATTAATAATTCAATATTTCCTATGGTATAATCATCTCATCCATTTGCTCGGACGAGGTGATTATGCTTTTTGTCGATCTCATCTTGCTGCGAATACTGATGACCGGTCTGCTGGTCGGCCTATTGTTGGCGGTCTTTTTGCTGTTACGCCGACTTTTCCCAAACCTCTTCAGCAGAAGGTTGCGCAAGGGTATTTGGGTCGCGCTTTTGCTGATGTCGCTGCTGATTTTGCCGCTGCCTTATGTTGTCAGTATCCCATCAACTGCGCCGATGTGGGTTTTTACGGCACGGCTTCCTGATCCGGCGAAGATTATCATTGACCAGTCGCTAGTGGATCATACTTTGCAGGAAATTACGAAGGGCAGCGAGTTTATTCAGGTGGATGATAACGGCAATCCGATCGAAATTCCGGCGCAAGAGTTAACTTTTTTCCCCAAATTATCGTTATCAGACTGGGTCATTAAACTATTGCCATATTTGCGATTTGTATATTTAGCTGGGCTGGTTTTGACAACAGTTTTTTATTTACTGAAGTGGCGAAAAATTCGGAATGAAAAAAATAAAATTGAATCAGCTGCTATTGATCGTGATGGCTGGTTGTCCGAAATCGCCAGCCTGCGGGACCAAATTGGCAATTACCACCAAGCTGATGTTGCTTTGTCACCAATCACTGATCCTGATTTGTACTCGATTTATTTCAACCTTCGCCACCATATTATCGCCGTACCAACCGCATCTCCTGCAAAAATACCTGATGAAGAGCGTCGTCAATTTCTGGTTCAAATGCTCAAACGCAACAATCATCATGCTTTGCCGATCATCGTCATCTTATTGATGATTGCTCGCTGTCTAGCTTGGTTTGTGCCAGTCTGGTCACTGTCAGTCAAGGCTTTGACTCAAGACTGTTTCAGTATTCGACACCAACCACCTCAGAAGAACCGCTGGTTTGTCCGCCTGGCTGCCACCGTTATCACAGCAGCCATCTTGTCCGTCGTTGCATTGATTATTATTTGGCAAATACCTTATGAAATCAAACCAGCCTATAGTGTCGATCAATCCAATATTAAAGCACTACAGATTGAAACAACACCGACACTCAATTCTATCAATTTATCTTTTAATTTAAGCAATACGATTTCCCAAGATAATTTTCTGGTTGGCGAAGTCAATGACGACGCTATTTTACTGTCTCAATATGACTACAATGGCCATGTCATCTGGCAAATCCCGAGCCAAACCTTGTTGTTAATGGATGAAGTTAAGTTCCTTTATGTTTTGAATAGTCGACAATTTCCTGACCAAAGTTGGTCTTTGATCCTCCAATCAGAAACAATCTATGAAGGTTCTCAAGATATTTGGTATATAAAAATTGATCAACAAGGTCAGGTCTGCGAAAGAACAGTTATATCTTCTGGATATGAAAACGAGTATTATTATGATAATTTCTCGTTAACTGATAATGGATGGATCTGCCAAAAAGTATATTTCCCAGAATCTGGAGCGAATAATACAATATTTCATCGAGAAATTGTCCGATATTCTAGTGATAGTCAAGAATTATGGCATGATGATCTTGAGAATTTGATTGATGCCAAGCTCGAAAGCATTTCAAAATATTATGAACACAATGATGATAGCCTTTACTTTCAATTTTCAAACGACATAAATATTTCGAATATTATAACCACCGTTGATAACAACAGTTATGTGGTTATCCAGTCCATATTCAATTATTCATATAGTATTAATTCAAATCTTTCAAATTCATATTATTATCAGAATATTGGTAACTTTAACGCTTTGATTTTCAAGCTTTCGCCAGATGGGCAATTGGTTTGGCAAAAAATTATTCAAAGTCAACACGGTATATTTTTTCCCCGTCTGGCCGTTTGTGATGACGAAGGTAATATATATTTATATGGCAATGTTTTAAACGATTCAAATATAATTTATCAAAGTCAGGACAACCCCATTGAAGCATTGGAACCAATTTATTTACCATCTGTCTGTGCTATCTCAGCAGATGGTGAGTATCTTTGGCAGCACATATTCTATGATGAAAAAAGGGCAAATCCTAAAAGTATTATCCTGCAAAACAATTGTCTAACTTTTAGTTTTACTGAATACCCGTCCATGTCAACAGCCAATCCACTTGAACGGTTTATTCAGATGGATATCAACGGTCAACTTATTGGTCAAGCCTCAATAAAATCTGACTACGACCATCATTATTATTTTTGCGTTAATAATGATATGATATCAATAATTCCATTCGAATTAGGAAGTGAATTACAATATGGTGGTTAAAACAGGAGCATTTTATGATTGAAAAACAAATCCGACCACTGTATCGATACGCAACAATCGCTGATGCGAAAGAAATTCGCGAAATTCTTGGCTACTACATCGAAACATCAACCGCCAGTTGGCGCTACAACGTCATGGACATGGCCTATTTTGAGGACTGGATCAGCAAGCATAAGCGACCAGAAAGAGCATTCTGGGTGGCCGAGCTTGACGGCCAGATCGTTGGCTACAGTTGTCTGTCAGATTTTCGCAGTGCCGAAGGTTACTGGCCATGCGCCGAGGATTCGGTTTATGTGCGACCAGAATTCAGCGGAACGGGCATTGGCAAGCAACTGATGAAGCTGATCATTGACGATGCCAAAAAAGCTGGCTTGCAGGCGATCATTGCAGCGATTGATGCCGAAAACAAAAGCAGTATAAGTTTCCATGAACGATTTGGTTTTGTGGAATGCGGGTTTATCAAAGACATTGCCTGGAAACAGAACAGCAAACGCAGTTTGTACCTGATGGTGCTGGATTTGTCAGAAGTGGTCCGATAAGCTTGAAAAGGGCTTTCAAAACGATCTATCATGAAAATCAAGCTTTTTGACTCCTTCCTATTCGACAAAATTATTATTTTGTCGAATAGGAAATCAATTTAAAATGAACAAAATAAAATCACCGGATTGCACCGGTGATTCTTAGTAGTCGTCTTCTCATCAAACGCGATCAGCTGCTTGGCAGTGTATCCGATGGCATGGTTGTCGCCGATGGATCGATTGTCGTTGAACTCGTTGTCGGTGCGGTTGTATTCCCGCCTAAAATGTCTGTGAGCTCATTAACGCCGAGGATCCTTTTCCATTCATCGATGTTCTTGATGGGGTTATAAAGCGTAAACAGGATAATCACCAGTAAAACGATCACGATCGTCAAAATAACACGCCGAAGCAAACGTTGCTGATGTTCGGATTTACGTTTGCGATTGATCTTGGCAACGGTTGTATACCCCTTCAATCGATAAACCCGTTCGCTTCCAAAGCGGTGTATCTTCAATTTGGATGATTTTTTCATCACAGCTGATCCAGACGTGCGAATGGTTGTTTGTTCTGCAACACCGGTGGCGCCAGCAGGTTTGGTCATCAGTTTACGCAACTTTTCTGGAACCTTTTTTACAGCTTCATAACATTTATTCCATATTTTTTTAAGGAATTGTCCTGTTTGGAGCAATATACCCTTGCATGTTTGTGTGAATTTACTCATGATGCGTGCGATATCCTTTCGTTTGCCGAAACTATCCTTCTATTATCAGTCCATAGTGATTATAGCTTAAACTGCACAAAATATCATCACCTTTATTACAGAATTGTCTCTTGGCGATATCGAACAAAAGTTTGACAATTGATTCGCTATTTGTTAAGATTATATTAGTAAGATCGTCCGGAGGTGTCAAATTAATGTCAACTTACCAGTTTACACGTTCGAATGTTGATGACACTGTCAATAAAATTTATGATTATATCGTCAATTATATCCACGAAGAAGGCTATCCGCCTGCTGTTCGTGATATTTGCGCTGGTGTTGGTATTCGTTCCACTTCAACCATTCATGGCCATCTCAAACGGTTGCAGGATTCGGGCCGTATTGATTACTCGACGGGCAAACGCCGGGCGATCACGGTTCCGGAAATCGAAAGTGAGAGGGTCGTTTATTTACCGGTCATTGGACAGGTCACCGCCGGTGTTCCGATCATGGCAACTGAAAATATTGAGCGAGTTCTCTCCTTCCCGGCTGATATATTTTCAGACAAGGGCGATGTTTTTGCTTTAAGAGTCCGTGGCGACAGCATGATTGGCGCCGCGATCCTTGACGGCGACTACGTGATAGTCCGCCGTCAAAGCGCCGCAAACCTGGGTGACATTATCGTTGCGCTCATCGAAGATGAGGCAACCGTCAAAACGTTGGCCAATATCGATGGGAAAATCGTTTTGCGTCCGGAAAACCCCGCCTTCAGCCCCATCCCCTTCGACCGAGCTGACTGCAGTGTATTAGGCAAAGTCTGTGGCGTATTCCGAGTAGCCCTTTAACATATCATTTCGATAGGATTCGTTAAAGATGTAGTTAACCTGTTGCTGTGGATTGACTGCTACGATCGCACTTTTATAGATTAAATGCTGACGTCCTTCTTCTTCCAAAATTATCGACAAGGTGTCAAATCCAATGATTTGGCCACTTTTGACGCTTTGGTCGACCAGTTGAATGGTAACTTGAATTTTTTCGCGCCGGCAATGATTCAAAAACACATCCTGCAGTTTCATATCACGGTTTGATTGGTCGCGAATCGTTCTGCCATTACCCATGTTCGCGTTAAATGTCATGATGATTTACCTCCTGAATTTATGATGAATTCAGAATAACGGCAAATCACTTGACAAACAATCTGATATATCCGAAATTTTAACGATTATTTTGGATTATTTTTGCGTTTTCTTCAGGTGTTTGATTCATTAACCAGGTCAGGCCTGGCAATTTGCGAAACCAGGTCATTTGACGCTTGGCATAGCGGCGGGTGGCCTGCTGGATGTTGGCGATGGCCTCTTCCCTTGACACCTGACCGTTGAGAAATGGCAACATTTCTTTGTAGCCGATAGCCTGCAAACAGTTGCTGTCAGGCGATAATCGGGTAATCAAGGACCTTACTTCCTGCTCAAGCCCCTGGCTGACCATTTCAAGCACCCGATGGTTGATGCGTTCATACAGCAAAAGTCGATCATGCCCGAGTCCATAGACTTCAAAACAAAAATCCGGCTCTAGTTGACGTGATTTTTCGTTTTGATACGCCAGCGTATGTCCAGTCTGCAAATTGATCTCTAGCGCTCGGACAATTCGCTTTTGATCACCCGGCGCCAGACGCGTGGCGCTGTCGGGGTCAAGTTGCCTGAGCTTTTCAATAAGGACCTCTATGCCTTTTGCTTGTGCTTCTTGATTCAACCTCTCGCGCAATTCAAGATCGGTTGGTACGGCGCTGAAGGTCAGTCCTTCGATTATGGCACTGAGATATTGGCCTGTGCCGCCGCAAAGAACCGGCCAGCAGCCTCGATTGTAGATGTCTTGAATCGCTGTGGTCGCATCAATTTTGTAATCAGCGACACTGTAACGTTCGCCAGGCTCACGTATGTCCAGCAAATGATGCCGGACCAGGTGCTGTTCCGCTGGCGTTGCTTTGGCGGTGCCAATGTCCATGCCGCGGTAAATCTGCATCGAATCTGCCGAGACAATCTCCCCATCCAGAGCTTGGCAGATTAAAAGCGCGGTGCTGGTTTTACCGCTGGCCGTTGGCCCTGTTACCACGATAACGGGTTTGTCGGTCCGATAATGTTCGCGTTCTCTACTCATTATGGTGGTCACACAATCCGTTTAAAGCGTTTTTCGAGTTCGTAACGCGTCATGCGGACCACGACCGGGCGTCCGTGCGGGCATTGATAGGGATTTTCGAGCTTGCGCAGATCGGTCAGCAACTGTTCAATTTCGACCGGGTGCAGGACATCGTGAGCCTTGACTGCGGCCTTGCAGGCCATGCTGAAGTACAAGTCAGCGATCTTGTCTTCATTATCCGGCAATTCGGTCATCAGGGTTTCCAACGCGAGGCGGAAGGCTTGCTCAGGCTGCAAAGCATGGCGGCCAACGTCGGGCAGACTGCGCAGCGCAATGGATGCCGCGCCAAACAGATCAAACTCAAAACCGATCTGGCGCAGCAACTCGGTTGATTGCTGGAGAAACTGGATTTCGCGGCGGCTGACCTCAAGGACCAACGGAACCAAAAGAGACTGCGCTGCAATGACCGATCGATTCTGAACAGCTTGTTTGTGTTTGCTGATCAACGCTTCAAAGAGGATCTTTTCATGCGCGGCATGCTGATCAATTAGCAGCAGTTCCTGATCGAGTTCCAGTAAGATGTAGGTGTCAAATAGCTGCCCAATCAGGCGTGCGCGCTCAAGATCGTTCATTTTGACGAGTGGATGGACCTCGGTGTTTTCTATCTGGGCGCTGGTGTTTTGGGGCGGTGCGGATGCGGTAGATATTGACAAGGTTTGTTCGAAAGGAACGGACTGCTCGCGAAGCGGCAAACCAGCAAGCGGCCGGATCTCGATGGTTTTGTCGATCGCTTCCGCTTGGTCCGGTTTTGCTTCCGGTTCCAGAGCAACAATGCCTGCGCCCTCATTTAAAGTCGATTTCAGGGCGTGATAAACCAGTCGGAAGACCTCTTGATCATTCCAGAAACGAACTTCCATTTTCTGGGGATGAACGTTAACGTCAACCAATTGCGGCGGCACCTCGATGAAAAGAACAGCAAAGGCGTACTTCCCTTTCATGAGAAAGGTTTGGCAAGCATCGTCCAGAGCCGCCGAGATGGCCTTGGAACGTACCAGACGACCATTGACAAAAAAGCTTTGCTGAGCCCGGCTGTTGCGGGCGATGTCCGGCCGTCCCACCAGTCCGCTGATCTTCAGCGGGGGGTGTTCGCCCGCGACCGGCAGGCAAGCGGTCGCAATCTGTTTGCCGTAAACCGCATAGACGCAGCTGGTGAGGTCGTTGTTGCCGGGCGTGTGCAGGACTTCCTGTTGATTGCTGACCAGACGAAAGGATACGTCCGAGCGGGCCAGCGCCAATCGTTCGATGACATCGGTGACGGCGCCGGCTTCGGTCACATCTTTGCGCAAAAACTTAAAGCGCGCCGGCACGTTGAAAAACAAATTTTCCACCGAAATCGCTGTGCCGGCCGGGCCGCCGTAAAGGCCGCTGTCCAGCATCTCGCCACCGTTGATTTGGATCCAGACCCCTTCTTCGTCGCCGGTCTGACGGGTCTCCAGGCGCACCTTGGCGACCGAGGCGATGCTGGCCAGCGCTTCCCCGCGAAAACCCATGGTGGCAATGCTGTCCAGGTCTTCAATTTGCCGGATTTTGCTGGTGGCATGGCGGGCAAAGGCCAGCATGGCATCATCCCGATTCATGCCGCCGCCGTTGTCCGACACGCGAATCAAAGCGATCCCACCCAGCCGAATTTCGATTGAAATAACGGAAGCTCCAGCGTCCAGAGCGTTTTCAACCAGTTCTTTGACCACCGAGGCCGGCCGCTCGACCACTTCGCCGGCAGCAATGCTGTTGGCCGTTTGCTGGTCCAGCACATGTATCAGATTCATCCGGTAGTCCTCCCCGTTTTGTTGGCCTTTTGCTGCAGGTCATGCAGAATGTTCAGCGCGTCCAGCGGTGTCAGCAGATGAACGTCCAACGTTTTTAGGCTTTCCAGGATGCCTTCGGTATTTTTTAGCGCAATGGTCGAGGCGAAAATATCAAGCTGCCCATCCATTGGCCGGGCATTTTTCCGGATGGTCAGTTTTTGCCGACCGTTGTTCTCGCTTTCCAACTGGATTAAAATTTCACGGGCGCGATTGACGACGGCTTCGGGCACGCCAGCCAAGCGGGCCACTTCGATGCCATAACTGTCGTCCGATCCGCCCCGCATGATGCGATGCAGAAAAATGACCTCGCCATTTTCTTCGCTGACTTCAACATGGCTGTTGAAAACGCCCGGCAAAACGGACTCCAGATCAACCAATTCATGATAATGTGTCGCAAACAGGGTCCGACTGCCGAGATTCTGGCGGTCCACAATGTATTCAATAACCGACCAGGCGATCGACAGGCCATCGTAAGTGCTGGTGCCGCGGCCAATTTCATCGAGGATCAGCAGGCTGCGCGGCGTGGCATGACGCAGGATCTGGGCGACTTCATTCATCTCAACCATGAAAGTTGATTGGCCGGATGCCAGGTCATCCGAAGCACCGACACGCGTAAATATGCGGTCGACCAGACCGATTCGGGCGGCGGTCGCGGGGACAAAACTGCCGGTTTGGGCCAGCAGGACGATTTGGGCGGATTGGCGCATGTAGGTTGACTTACCGGCCATGTTGGGGCCGGTTAATATCATGACGCGTTCCTTTTCCATGTCCATCGTCAGGTCATTGGGCACAAAGCGACCCGGCCCGAGGACCTTCTCCACAACGGGATGCCTTCCCTGCGTGATCTGAAGGCAATCCGACAGATCGACCTGCGGCCGGCAGTAGTTTTCGCGTTCGGCCAATTCGGCCAAACCAGCCAAAACATCCAGCGTTGCCAGGGCTACAGCCGTGCGCTGCAGGTTTGGGATCTGGGTGGCCACCTGTTCACGAAGGGCGCAGAAAAGATCATATTCCATGGCGATGGATTTTTGTTCAGCGCCGAGGATGGTGTCTTCCATCTCTTTGAGCTCGGGCGTGATGTAACGTTCGCCGTTGGACAGGGTTTGTTTGCGCATGTAATTGTCCGGCACCTGGGACAAATTGGAGCGGGTCACTTCGATGTAGAAGCCAAAGACCCGGTTGTAGCCAATTTTCAGGCTGCGGATGCCGGTTCGTTCGCGTTCATCGGCCTCCAGCGCCAGAATCCAATTTTTGCCTTCGGTCGCGGCCAGGCGCAACTTGTCCAGTTCTGCATTGTAGCCCGCTTTGATCAGATTGCCTTCTTTTAGACCAAGCGCAGGTTCTTCGGCTAGCGCGGCTTCCAACATGGCTCTTAGATCCGGCAAGGGATCGATTTGCAGGGCTGTTTCGCGCAGCCACGCATCATTGACCGGTTTGAGGATTTGCAAAAGCGGCGGTAATTTGCCGAGCGAATGAGTCAGGGCATTGAGATCGCGGGCATTGACGGTCGCCAGCGCGATCTTGCCGGTCAGGCGTTCGAGGTCATACAGGCCGTTCAGGGCTTCCCGAAGTTCTTGGCGAACGAGAAACTGGTTTTTCAGATCTTCCACTGCGTTCAGACGTTGATCGATATCGTGGACGTTCAGCAGGGGCTGTTCAAGCCAGCGGCGCATGAGACGCCCACCCATCGATGTGACCGTCCGATCCACGGCCCACAACAGGCTGCCGCGCCGATTTTTGTCGCGAATGGTCTCGGTGATTTCGAGATTTCGGCGGGCAACCGGGTCGAGATTCATGAATTCGCTTAGCAGATAAGGCTTGACCGACTTGATATGACCCGGTTGAACCCGCTGCGTTTCGGTCAGATACATAAGCAGCGCGGCGGCCGCGTGAGCCCACAGCGGTGGCTGTTCCGCGCCCTGAGGCACAACATTTTGCACGGCTTCCGGAGAAAATTCTTGGTCTGGACGTAATGACATCGTTATGTTGTATCTATCACATATTTGCTGTTTGTTGGCAGATTGCAGGAAGGCTTCATTGCAGATGATCTCCGAAGGGCTGTATCTGGCGATTTCATCCATCAGTTTGTCTGTTGTTGCGCCAACAATCAGCGCTGTCGCTTCAAATGAGCCGGTTGTCAGGTCGCAGGCCGCCAACCCGAAGTAGCTGCCCAGACTGAAAACAGACAAAATGTAGTTGTTGCGGCGCTCGTCAAGCATGCCTGTATCGGTGATGGTGCCTGGGGTAATCACCCGCACGACTTCGCGGCGAACAATACCCTTAGCCAGCGCCGGATCCTCAACTTGTTCACAGATTGCCACCTTGAACCCGCGACCGACCAAACGGCTGATGTAGTTTTCGGCGGCATGGTACGGGACTCCACACATCGGGGCTCGCTCGGTTTGCCCGCAATCGCGTCCGGTGAGCGTCAATTCCAGTTCGCGCGAAGCTGTAACGGCATCCTCGAAAAACATTTCGTAGAAATCACCCAGTCGAAAAAACAGAATGCAGTCCGGCCAGCGTTTTTTCTGGTCGATATATTGCTGCATCATCGGCGTGATTCGGTCAGCGTCAAGGTCGTTCAGCATCATGCTCATGGCGGCAGCAGCTCCATCTCCCCTTCTATTGAGAAGGTTTTGGCTCGAGTCAGGCGAACCATGGCCAAACGGCCTTCCAGGGCATCCCCGTTGGGTGAGCCATCCGGCAAACGCAAATCAGCCGGCAGCATGGCGGGATCCGGCACGGTAAAATTGATCAGTTTGCTGCTGGCGGTGCGGCCGGTCAGAATGTCGAGCGCCGTTTCGCTGGCGCCTTCTATCAGGATCTCCATAACTTGCCCGACAATTTGCTGATTCGACGCCAGGCTGTGTTGGTTTTGCAGGGCCAGCAAGCGGCCAAAGCGGTCTTTGACGACTTCAGGCGTTATCTGGTCGGCCATTTCGGCGGCCGGCGTGCCCATCCGTTTCGAATACTGAAAGGTAAAAGCGCTGTCAAAATGTACCGCTTCCATCATGGCAAGGGTCTCGGCAAAATCCGCTTCAGATTCGCCGGGAAAGCCAACGATCAAATCCGTGGTGATCGACAGCCCCGGGATCAACAGGCGTGCTTTTCGCACGATCTCCAGGTATTGTTCCCGCGTGTAATGGCGGTTCATCAGCTTGAGAATGCGGTTGCTTCCGGATTGCAGTGGCAAATGCAGGTGCGGCTCGATCACGGGGTATTTGGCCATCGCGGCCAGCACATCATCCGAAAGATCTTTGGGGTGTGAGGTCATGAAACGGATGCGCTTAAGTCCGTCAATCTGTGCCGCAGCGGTCAGCAAACCGGCAAAATCGGCGGGCATGTTGTCGGTTGCCTTCAAATCGCGACCGTAGGAGTTGACATTTTGCCCCAGCAACATGATTTCTTTGAAGCCCTCAGCAGCCAATTGCCGCAGCTCGGTCAGAACAGCGTCAGCGCGACGGCTGCGTTCACGGCCGCGGGTATAGGGTACGATGCAGTAGGTGCAGAAATTGTTGCAGCCAAACATAATCGAGCACAAAGCGCGGAATTTCCGGCCGCGATGAACGGGCAGCCCTTCGGTCACGGTATCCATCTCGCCGACTTCAAAAAGCCGCCGCTTCTGGATTTGCAGCGTAAAAAGCATTTCCGGCAGCCGATAAACATCCTGCGGGCCAAAGACGAGATCGACAAACGGATAGCTTCGTTTGATCTTTTCGACATGCTCGGGCTGTTTCATCATGCAGCCGCAAATCGCGACGATCAGGCCGGGACTTTCGCGATGCAGACTTTTGATGATGCCCAGATTGCCAAACAAGCGGTCATCGGCATTTTCGCGGACGCTGCAGGTGTTGAGGATGATCAATTCAGCCGATTCAATCGCCGCCACCGGCAGAAAGCCCATTTGATCAAGCTGACCGGCAATCTGTTCGCTGTCGTTTTCATTGAGCTGACAGCCGTAGGTTTGAATATAATAGCGCCGAGCATTGCTGCTTTGGCGGAGCAGATCCAGAAATTCTTTTTGCCGATCCATTTCTTTTTGGTCAATGATTTGCATGTTATTCTTCCATATCCTGTTTTTGTTTATGATAACAGATACGGCGCAGCACGAAAAGGATGCGACTGGTGTTCTGCCACAGGGTTTTTTCCAAAATAGACTGCAAATCGGTTATGCTGCGGAGTTCGTGTTCGCTGGGCTGGTGCTGACTGTACAGTGCTTTTTCCACGCCATCGAGCAAACTTTCCACAACCGGACGGCGCCCGGACAGCCAGGTGGTCTCCCGCAGGGTTCGTTCGATGAGCTGGCGTGGCGTTTCTGAAGGCGCTGGTTTGACGCCCAATTGTTTGAGAATGCTCAAAATATCCTGCCAATAATAGACCGCGATCCTGCTGTCGTCCTGAAAATGGCTGCGCAGCCAGACTGGTTGCTTTCGCTTGCGGTACCAGACCAGCGAACCGACCAGATATGCCGGTGGGATCAAGATTAAAATCAGCAACAACAAGGTTGCTAAGTTCCGTATTACGTCGATGGTTTCGTCGAATGACACAACAGGAACAATCGGCGTAGGTTCAGGGGCGCCGGTCGGCCTGGGGGGCGCTGGCGTGGCTGTGGGGATCGGGGTGACCGTGACGGGACCCGGTGTTGGTTTGACAACAGGATCGACGCTAGCGCCACCTGGGGTGGCATCAAGGGGGATCCATCCCATGCCGGGTAAAAAGATTTCAGTCCAGGCATGGGCGTTCTTTTCGGTCACCAATCGCGCTGACGTTTCGCTGCTGCCGCCCGCGACGGTATAACCTTCAATATAGCGGGCCGGGATGCCGGCAGCCCGGCAAAGCATGGTCATGGCGGTGGCAAAATAGACGCAGTATCCTTTTTTGGATTGCAGAAAGCCACTGACAAATTCCAAATCAAGCGGCATGGGGTCAACGGTTAAACTGTATTTGCAGGTCGTTTCCAGATAGTTTTCGATTTTTTGGGCTGCCTGCCATTTGGACGTACTATTGCGGGTTATTTCCAGAGCCAACTGCATGATTACGCCGTCAGCAGCATATTCTGGCAACTCAGGCAATTGCAGATAACGATCAACGCTGGTCGGAATGATGAGATTGTCTCCGGTTGGGCTGGCAAGATAACGCTCAATGGCTGCGTCAAATGCAGCGCCGGACTGAATCAGCAGGGTGTTGATGGTCAGGGTCTGATCTTTCAGCAAAGCGGGCTGTTTATACAGCAGACCGTCCGCATTGAACTGAACATCGGCCGGCACGGCATTCACAAAAAAGCGGGTGGGTCGGCCAGCCAGGAAAACTGTGCTGAGACTCCGTTCAACCGGTGTTATGCTGTAGCTGGTTTTGATCAGCAAATCCTCGGCGGTGATAGAAGCCAGATCAAAGGCATTGATTTGGTTTTCGTCCGCCTTTTCATTGTTAAAATTCATTAATTCTGAATCGTTACCCGGCAGCCAACGTTTGCCGTCATAGGTTTGTCCGATCGCGCCGCGCATCAGCATCGGTTGGGTATAACCGGCTATTTTCATGACCGGCTTTCCCGATAAAATGATCGTGCCGCCCAACCGGTCGCCCAGCTCATCAAAGCCCGAATTGGCAATGTTGAATGTATGGTTATCGTTGACCCATTCGATGGCGGGGTATAATGTTTCAATGGCATTGCTTTTGAATTGATTGAAGGCCTTGATAACAGCCGTTGACTGATAATTCGCGCCAGGCACAATGGCGGATAGAGCAACCGAGAGACACAGGGCAATGATAGCGATTGGCATGGCTTCCAGCGCAAACCGTCCTTGTGCTGGATACCGTCGCCAATTCATTTTGCTGTAACTTCGCTTTTGTTTGCGAGCAAAGGCGACGATGATCGGACAGCCAGCCATCACGATCCAAGGCAGGCCGCCCGCGATAAAGACTTCATGGCTGATGGCAAGGTAGATCAAAATTGCGGCGGCCAAAAATAACTGATTGAATCGAGCCACAAAGAGATACGCCAAAACAGCCATAATCAGGCAAACCAGGGTCGCCAGGCCGTCCAAATTCGCAACAGGATTAGGCCTCCCAGCAAAATAATTTGTTACCCAGTCCACCCAATCGCGGATTTGGATGGCGACAGCCATCAATGAGCTTTTCAGTTCCTTTTGAAAGGCAAACGACAGAATCAGCAACACCAGCCAAACACCGCCGAATACCGCCAGATTGTAAAGCTGCCAGGTCAGACTGGCGGCCAGGGCGATCATAAACACGATAAAGATCAGCTGGTCCAGATGATTGACCGGCAGATCAAGCAGTTCCAAGGCCAGCCGCGTGATGCCAAAGCAATACAAAATGGCAAAAAACAGTTTGACCATAACGCTGATCAATCGTTGTGGCCGCAGCAGCCGATTATCCTTGGTGCTCATTGGATGCCCTTCCCTGTCGGCGTGTAATGAAGCAGGGTAACAGGCAAGCCGGCTTCCTCGGCCTTATGCAATGCGGATGCCCAATCGGGGGCGATCTGATCGGATGCAAGCAGGATAAGATCGGTTTGGATGCCGCGGTTGATCAAAGCCAGCAGCTGACTGACAACCAATTCATTGAGTCTGGTCGACATAAAAACAACAAAGCTAGCTGCTCTCCCCGCTGCTGTCTGCTCAACCAGCATGGACTCCGGCGAGGTATCGTCGCTCCAGTCCAGACCAGCCAGGCTCAATTGCGCCGCAACCAATTCCGTGGGGCGTTCCACATAGCATTCCAGATAGGACTGTTTGTGCCCCGCCAGACGAACGCTGCGGCTGCTGTGCAGAATCATCTTAACCAGATAAGCAGCGCGGTCGGTAAAATTATCCGCCAATTCCAGGCAGGCTTTGGCGTTTTTGGCAGGTTCCGTCCGCGCCATATCCAACAGGAGCAACCCGCTGCTTTGCACCGAATTTTCGAATTCTTTGATCATGGTTTTACCCAGACGGGCGCTGAGTTTCCAGTGTGTTCTTTTCATGGCGTCCCCAGGTCGATAGGCCCGGAGATTTGCCACCGCATCGATTTCATCGCCGATTTTATAATCCCGATGGTGCTCAATATCGATCATGTTGCTGGCTGATTCTTTAAAGACAAGTGATGCTCTGGTTTTGGGCAGGATGGACAGATTGATCCATGCTGCTTGATGAGAACTTGAGCTTTTGATTGGCAGATAAAACAAGCCAAACAAATCACGTGAACGAAGCTGCATGATGCCGGCTTTGAAGAAACCGCGATGATAACACGTGATGGAAATTTCAATCTGTTGGCTGTGACGGGCCATCAAGGGCGTCTTTCGTCGTACTCGCTGCGTCTTGCCAAACCCAGGAATTGACGCGATCAGATCGATTTCGCCGTGCGATAAAAACCCGCTTTGCTCAAGTTTGATCGAAAGCTGAGCGATTCCGCCACGTTCCAGCATTTGCGGTTCCAGGCACTGCGTTACTTTCAGCATTTTTATGGCAAACAGCGTCTGGATGGCAGACAGAACCGGCAGCAAAACCATAACCACCCAGACGATCGCCAGAAAATTCAACCCCGTGTAAGCGAGAACCAGGTAATCGAGCAGCATGAGGATCAGATAGCCATACCCGCGCGCGGTAATCATGCCTGCGGTACCGGCACCGACTTGATGATTTCGTCAAGAATACTGTTGACGGTGACCTGCCGTAGTCGGGTTTCCGGTTTGAGCAGCAAGCGGTGGCACATCACGGGTGCTGCCATGGCCAGAACATCATCCGGCAAGACAAAATCGCGGCCTAGCAGCACGGCCCGGCCGCGAGCTGCCAGCATCAGCATCAGGGCGCCGCGCGGACTGACCCCCAGCGCCAGTTCGGCATGACGGCGGGTGCTTTGGGCAATCATGGCAATGTAGCGGCGAATGGATTCCGAACAATAGATTTTCAGAACGGTTTCCTGCAGATCGATCAATTCGTCCAGTGTCACCACGGTTTCGAGATCAATCAACGGCGAATGACCGGAAAAACGTTGGTAAATTTCCATTTCTTCCTGCAATGTGGGATAGCCAAGCGAAACTTTCAACATAAATCGATCCAACTGGGCCTCAGGCAAGGGATAGGTGCCAATCTGTTCGATGGGATTTTGCGTCGCCATGACCATGAAGGGCTGCGGGACCGGATAGGTCACGCCGTCAACCGTCACTTGATTTTCCTGCATGGCTTCTAGTAGGCTGGACTGCGTCTTGGGGGTTGTGCGGTTGATTTCATCAGCTAAAACCAACTGGCTCATCAGGGCACCCGGATGGTACTCAAACCGGCCGGTCAGCTGATTGTAAAGATTAAACCCCGTTATATCTGACGGCATAACATCTGGCGTGAACTGAATCCGCTGAAAGCTCAGACCCAGCGATTTGGCCAATGACGACACCAGCGTGGTTTTGCCAATGCCCGGGATGTCTTCCAACAGAACATGTCCGCTGCTGATCAAGGCAATCAGCAACAAGTCCAAGGTATCCTGCTTGCCGATCATAACTTTGGCGATGTTATCGCGGATTCGTTGGATTATGGTCTGAATATTCTGAAACTCCATGCTGCTCTCCTCTTTTGTGGGAAAATTGCGTTTAGATTTGCGGTGTTTCAAGTGAACCATCCTGTGAAATCAGCCGGATTCGGTCACAAACAGACGATCGGCTCATTAACCCTTTGGTGTAAATTAAGCCGTATTGACCCGCTAAAATCAACAGGCGCGCATCCTCTTCAGCTTCTCGATAGACAATCATCAACAACGCCTGATTGTGCAAAACGCTGTCGTGATGCCTAATTTTCTCGCGTAACGAGGAAAAGGATCGGACGCTGCCGGTTTCCAATAAATCGCAGAGCTGTCGGTCCGACAGTTTTTTGATCTGATCAACGGTTACCAGGATTATTCTCTGAAGCCCAGCCAATGAAATATAGTGCTGGTCATATTCTGTATCCAGCATCAGATGATTCTGGATCAGGAACAAATTGCCTGATGTATCCAGCGGCATTGGCAAGCCGCCCAGGTGACGGGTTGCCATGCCCCATTCAGCGTTAAGATGACGAATTCTCTTTTTCAGCTGACGCTGATGTTGCTGTTTGACAATGCCGATCAGCAGTAACCCGATCAGGCAGGCCGCGGTGATTGCGCCGGCAGCCCACACCGGCAGTGAGCCCGTAAAGGCCAGCAGGACTGCACAAATCATCGTCAGGATAAAGAGTATTGCCATCGGGCAAACCAGCCTCTCTTTGAGATTGATTATCATTTATTTTATCATACAATTGATTTGTCGGTACTAAAAAAAGAAAATGGCAGCTCCTTCGGCATTGGCAATTTGAACGTCAAGGTCTGGCCGCTGACTGGATGCTGAAAGGTCAGCTCGGACGCGATCAGGGCCAATTGATGCCATCCCCCGACGTTCTTGAGCGCGGGATTGTATTTGGTATCGCCCCACAGCGGCCATCCCGCGTGCGCCATTTGGACGCGGATCTGATGGTGTCGCCCCGTTTCGAGATCAATCGCCAGCAAGGACAGCGGCTGCCCATCAACTTCGGCAATGCCAATCGTCGCATATTGGAGTTGCGCTCTTTTTCCATTTTTTAGCGCTGCGTCAATCACCCGGCTGGTGTTGAGCCGTTCATTTTTCAGCAGATAATCGGTCAATATTGCCTCTGTTGGGCACGGGCGGCCGCAAACCACGGCCAGATAGGTTTTGGCCATGAAGTGCTCTTCCATTTGTCTGGTCAAAGCGGCTTGAACGGGCCCCGTCCTGGCGATGACGATCAGCCCCGAAACCGGTCGGTCCAAGCGATGAACTGGCAGCAGACTGTCTGGTTTGATTTTTAATTGGCGGGCGAGCAGACTGAGTAAATCGTCAGAGCCGGTTTTATCAGGCTGCGACGGCACGCCGGCCGGTTTGAATGCAACCAGCAGACTTTTATCGCAAAAAAGCAATTCGATGTCATTGTTTAAGTCAGCCGGCATAGATCAGGCCGACCGCCCATTGCACAAATCGCGTGGGCAGAAAACGAGTCAGACCAACCACCAGCTTGTAAAAAATCCCGATGGTCATCACCAGCGGCGGATGGCGGCGGAGCATTTTGCGAACGATATGGCGGGCTGATTTTTCGGCGGTGATGCCTTTTTGCTCGTCGGCAGCCATTTTGTCGATGGATCGTTTGCAGCGTTCGGCATAATCAGATTTCAAGGCGTTTTCGACCATGATTCTCGATTTGGTGAAACCGGTTTTCGTGTCGCCGGGTTGGACCAACATGCAGCGAATGCCAAACGGCTTGACTTCATTGGATAATGCCATGGTCAAGGCGGCCATCGCCGCCTTGCTGGCCGAATAATAGGCCTGATAGGGTATCGCGAGAACGCCGGCGACCGAGCCGATCTGCACAATCAGCCCGCCTTTCTGGCTGCGCATCTGCCGCAGGACAGGTTGCAGAAGGTTGACCGTACCGAGAAAATTGGTCTCCATCTGGCCTCTGGCCTCCGCGGTCTGCGTGTCCTCGATCGCGCCTGAGATGCCATATCCCGCCGCTTGGACCAGGTAATCGATACGGCTTGCGGCTTGAATGACCTTGGCGACAGCTTTGTTGACCGCTTCGGTATCGTTGACATCCAACTTGAGTGTTGACAGACCACCGTCCGTGCGGAATTCGTCGGGCAAACTGCGGGCCGCAGCATAAACGCGTATACCACGCTTGACCAGTTCCTGCGCAATGGCCTGGCCGATACCGGAACTGGCGCCGGTGATTAGGGCTACCTTGGTGTTGTTCATGTCTTCTCCTCCTGAGCCAATCGATATCGATTCAATGCCCTGCGACGCTGACGGGCGTCCGGCAGGTAGGATTCCAGCAGACGCCAGAAATCCGGGCCGTGGTTCATGTGGTGTAAATGACAGAGCTCATGCAGGATGACGTAGTCCTGCAAGTGCTCGGGCAGGTGAATACAGCGAATATTCAAAGCCACCCGACCGCGACTGCTGCAGCTGCCCCAGCGGCTGCGCTGATCCCGGATGGCGAGCGCGGTCGGACGGCGCAGGGCGTGGCCGATGATGACCTTCTCGCAGCGTTGCTTGAGCAGATCAGCCGCCGCGGCCTTTTGATCATGCGCCGGCGCGCTGACCTTGATAATGTCTCGATTTTCCCTGCGTTTGCGGATGATCCAATCCGATTTATCATTGATAAACTGATCAATCTGCGCTTTGGAACAGTGCAAAGGACATCGGATTTCGATTGAGCCGTCTTCGCGGACAAGCAAAGAAAGGGTGCGCCGCCGCGAGCGAACCAGGTTGTAATGGAGTCCGGTGATTTGACATGTTTCAGACCGGATCCGCATAGCCTTTTTCAACGCACAGCAGTGCTCTCTCGCGATTTTTGCCGCCCATGTCCAGTTGCTGACGAATAAACAACGGATGATTGGCGAAGAAATTGTGCATATATTCGGTCGGACTGTCGATAAACCGATTGATCATGTCCAATTGCGGTTGTTCGATCAGGCCATTTTGCAAAGCCTGTTCAAAAAGACTGCGGTCGATCTTGGTCAACGCCAGCAGTTCGGTGTCGTTGGCTGATAAATATTCCCGACCGCCCTGATCTCGATCGACGACAGCCAAAGAAATCGGCATGGTGGCACCACTGCCATGAATGGCTGGCAGCCAAGCGCGTTGATAACTAGAGGCCTCGGTAACCAGATCGGCCACGTGCACGGCCTTTTGTCCGCCCAGGTCGCCATTTTGAATCAAACGGTGGCTGGTGAAACCATCTTCGCTGAGGATGCGCGTGCCGTTTTTGAGGATGCTGAGATGCGGTTTGTTGAGCAGAATCGCAGCCGGTATGGAGAAAAAGAAATCGCGGCGCTCCCCCCCAGAGATGAAATCAAACTCACAGGCCTTGAGCCATTGCGCGATCAGATCACAAAGATCGTGGAAAAGCGAATTGTTTTTGTACTGGATATCGACCGCCTGCGCCAAACGACCTGGCATGGTCAGCGGATCAGCGGCGGCGACTTCGATTAGTTCCAGCAGCTGATTGGCTTGCGCTTCGCTGCCATACAAAAAATGAGTATTAACATAAAACGGGCCTAGCGAGCCTGAAGTGTACCAAAACGGCTGATCCGGCTGGCAAACGCGAATCGCTTGGGTCTCAAAAAGCCAGTTAATGATTGTTTCCTGCTGGGTCATTGCCGCGTACCTCTCTTTATTTGACAATCTAGCACAGGTTCAATTATTCCACAACGTCAAAGTGTTGACATAATCAGCAATGACCTGTATGCCATCTTCCTCAGCCAGTGAAATCATGCTAGTAATGATGTCTTGACAGGCTGTCGGCTTAATCAGATTTGCCGTACCAACTTCAACAGCGCTAGCCCCGGCAATCATGAATTCCAGGGCATCACAGCCATTTGTGATGCCGCCGGCACCGATTATCGGTATCTTGATAACGCGTCTGGCCTCGGCCACCATGCGGATGGCGACCGGTTTAATGGCCGGTCCGGACAGCCCGCCCGTGTTGTTGCGCAGCAGCGGTCGACGCGTTTTGCGATCAATAACCATGCCCATCAAGGTGTTGATCAGCACAACGGCATCGGCTCCGCCGGCTTCTGCGGCCATTGCCATGTCGCCGATGGCGGTGACATTGGGTGTCAGCTTGGCCCACAAGGGCTTGGTCGTCACTCGACGGGCTTGCGCGACCAGCTTTTCGATCATTTGGGCGTTGCTGCCGATCAGCATACAGCCTTCTTTGACGTTGGGGCAGGACAGGTTCAATTCGATGGCGTCAACCTCGGTTTGTTCCAACTGACGGCACATTTCCAGATAATCTTCGGTTTCGTGGCCAGCGATGTTGGCAATCGTCTTGCAGCCCAAGGTGCGCATAAAGGGCAATTCGTCGGCCAGAAAAGCCGCCAGACCTGGATTTTGCAAGCCAACGCTGTTCAGCATGCCGCTGGCCGTTTCAGCGACCCGCGGTGATGGATTGCCAAGGCGCGGCAACAGGGTCAGGCCTTTGGAGCAAATTCCGCCTAATTTTGACAAGTCCAGCCAGCGACTCATTTCGCGGCCAAAGCCAAAGGTGCCCGACGCCGCCATGACGGGGTTTTGCATCGTCAGGCTGCCAATTTTCGTTGTTAAATCGACCATTCGACCACCTCCGCCGGAAAGACTGGGCCTTCAACGCAGCAACGCTGGTGGGAAAACGGCTGGCCATGATGTGACGCTTTGATCGCGCAGGCACAAACCAGGCAAACACCGATGCCGCAAGCCATTCTTTCTTCCAGCGATACCTGACAGGGAATGTTGTTTCGCGCCGCGATATCCGCAACGGCTTTCATCATGATCTTGGGACCACAGGTCACGATAACCGTGTTCGGCATGGGCAAAAGTTCTTGCAGCAGTTTTTCCAATGCGGCGCCAGCATGACCGGCAAAGCCCAGATCGCCTGCATCAGACGCAAACATCGTCTGACAGGCAATATCGGCAAACTCCTGGGTGAGAATGCTGTCCTCTTTTGAGCGGTAGCCGCAAACAGCCAACCCCTCGCTTCCCTGCTTCTGGCAGTATTTGTGCACAAAATGCAGGGGGAAAAGGCCTGTACCGCCACCGACGGTAATGATTCTTTGAAAACCCGCCAGCTCAAACCCGTGACCCAGCGGCCCGAGCATTGACAGCATCTCGCCAGTCTTTCGATCCGCCAGCCAGTGGGTGCCCTCTCCCTGAACGCGAACACCAATCTTGATCAGGCCGGTTTTTGGGTCGGCGTCCATAATACCGAACGGCCTGCGCAGCAAGCGATCGCACGACACATTGACGAACTGGCCGGGCGCTGCGGCGGCCGCGATTTCCGGCGCTTGAAGCGTCAGGATGACCGTTAAGTCGTTAAGTCGTTCGTTGGCCAACACGCGAGCCAAGTATTCAGCGTTCTGCATCATTTGCTACCCCTACTTCTTGAGCATATCATTTTGCATTGGCATTTCACTCAATGGTACTTTGTTGTGGCGGGTCCTGCGGACGATCTCAGCAAAAGTTCGAATTTCATAGGGGGTCAGATCGGCAGGGCTCATTTTGCGCTCCAGGCATTCGGTGACCGCCACCAGCGTATCGAGTGAGGTAATGGTGGCGATGCCCTGCTCAATGGCGCGGCGGCGCAGGCGGAATCCGCTGAAACCGGTGATCACGCTGCCGGGGCTTTCGGTATTGACCAGCATTTTGACGCGGCCATCGCTCATCATATCGATGACGTTGGGTTTGCCTTCTTCGATTTTACGGGCAAAACTGCAGGGAACGCCGAGTTTGTTGAGATAGTTGGCCGTACCGCCGGTGCCGTACAATTCATAACCCATGCGGCAGAGGCGGTCAGCCAGCGGCACGAGATCCGGTTTATCGCTGTCACGCACGGTCAGCAAAATGCCGCTGCCAGCCTGCGGAAACTTGAAGCCTGAGGCAAGGATGGCCTTGTACATGGCCTCGCTGTAGGTTGTGGACAGGCCGAGCACTTCGCCGGTACTCTTCATCTCCGGGCCGAGGCTGGTGTCGACATCGTGCAGCTTTTCAAAGGAGAAAACCGGTGCTTTGATGGCATAGACTGCCGGGTAACGGGCGTAAAGACCGGTGCCGAATTCGAAATCAGTCAGGCGCGCGCCCATCATGACCTGGGTCGCCAGCTTGACAATCGGTATGCCAGTAACCTTGCTGATGTAGGGCACGGTGCGCGACGAGCGTGGATTGACCTCGATGACGTAAATTTCGTCGTTGAAAAGAATAAACTGAATGTTGAGCAGGCCGATGACCTTGAGGGCGCGGGCCAGTTTCGCGGTATGATCGACGATGATGTCGCGGATGCGCTCACTGATGTAGGCCGGGAAGATCGAAATCGAATCGCCAGAATGAACGCCGGCGCGTTCAAGGTGTTCCATGATGCCGGGGATCAGGATGTTTTCGCCGTCTGAAACCGCGTCAACCTCCAGTTCGACACCCATCAGGTATTTGTCGACCAGTATGGGGTGCTCCTGCTCGACGAGGTTGATGATGCGCATGTACTCGATCATTTCCTGATCGCTGTAAACGATGGCCATCCCCTGCCCGCCCAGCACATAGGAGGGTCGGACCAGCACGGGGTAGCCGAGGCTGGCGGCGGCTTGCAGGGCTTCATCGGCCGACATGACCGTAGTGCCATTGGGGCGTTTGATGCCGCAATCCTCAAGGATGGCGTCGAAGCGCTGACGATCTTCGGCGGCGTCAACCATGTCCGCCGAGGTGCCGAAGATGGGCAGCCCCATGTCCGAAACAGCTTTGATCAGCTTGATCGCCGTTTGCCCGCCGAACTGGCAGATGGCGCCGGCCGGTTTCTCATTTTCGATGATCGCTCGAACATCGTCAGCGGTCAGCGGTTCAAAATACAGGCGGTCGGAGGTGTCAAAATCGGTCGAGACGGTTTCCGGATTGTTGTTGGCGATGATTGCCTCGTAGCCCAAATCGCGCAGCGCCCAGACCGAATGCACCGAACAGTAGTCGAACTCAATGCCCTGACCGATGCGGATGGGGCCGGAACCCAGCACCAGGACCTTTTTGCGTTCGGTTGGGATGGCTTCATTGTCGCGGTCAAAGGTCGAGTAAAAATACGGCGTGACGGCATCGTATTCGCCGGCGCAGGTGTCGACCATTTTGTAAGTGTGAATCAAGCCCAGCTGCTTGCGGGCAGCCCTTACAGCATCCGTGGTGTGGCCGCTCAGTCGGGCGATGTAGGTATCGGTAAACCCCTGTTTGACCGCCCGGGTCAGCAGGTCCGGTTCGATGGTCTTCATAGTGGACAGGTCTTCTTCGGTAATGACCAGGTGCTGAATCTTATAAAGGAAATACTTGTCAATCAGCGTTTCGCGGTATAAGGTCTCTATTTCAAAGCCGCGGCGAATGCCCTCAGCCAGGGCAAAAAGCCGCATATCGTCAGCCTGTCTGATGCGAGGCCAAAGCGTTTCATCGGTCATTTGCGTGTAAATGGGCATTTTCAGGCCCTGCTGATTGATTTCCAGCGAGCGGATGGCTTTCATCAGCGAAGCTTCAAAGGTGTTTTCGATGGCCATGACCTCGCCGGTCGCTTTCATCTGGGTGCCCAGGGTGCGGCGGGCGGTGACAAATTTGTCGAAGGGCCATTTGGGGATCTTGGTGACGATGTAGTCGAGGGCTGGCTCGAAGCAGGCGTAGGTCGTGCCGGTCACTTCGTTGGGGATTTCGTCGAGGCTGTAGCCGGCCGCGATGCGCGTAGCCACCTTGGCGATCGGGTAGCCGGTCGCCTTGGAAGCCAGCGCCGACGAGCGCGAGAGGCGCGGATTGACCTCGATGACGGCGTATTCGGAGCTGGTCGGGTGCTGGGCGAACTGGACGTTGCAGCCGCCGACAATGCCCAGCTCGGTGACGATTTTGATGGCTGCCGTGCGCAGTTTCTGGTATTCGACATCGGTCAGGGTTTGCGCGGGGGCGACGACGATCGAATCGCCAGTGTGGACGCCGACCGGGTCGAGATTTTCCATGCTGCAGATGGTGATGGCGTTGCCCTTGGCATCGCGCACCGCTTCAAATTCAATTTCCTTCCAGCCAGCGATGCTGCGTTCGATCAGCACCTGATGCACACGGCTGGCTGCCAGGCCGGTGACGGCGATCTCCCGCAGCGCGTCCGGATCGGCTGCGATGCCGCCGCCGGTGCCGCCCAGGGTAAAGGCCGGGCGAACAATAACCGGGTAGCCGACCTCATCAGCCAGACGCAGACAATCGTCAACGCTTTCGGCGATGCCCGAAGGGATGCAGGGTTCGTTGATGCGCAGCATGGCATCGCGAAACTGCTCGCGGTCCTCACCCATTTTGATGCCTGAGGCTGGCGTTCCCATCATTTTGATGCCGTGCTTTTCCAAAAAACCGCTCTCGGAGAGTTCCATGGCAAAATTCAGTCCGGTTTGACCGCCCAGGGTTGCCAGCAAGCCGTCGATTTTCTCGTCCAGCAGTAGCCGCTGAATGACGTCGATCTGCAGCGGCTCCAGGAAAACCTTGTCGGCCATCTCCGAGTCGGTCATGATGGTGGCCGGATTGCTGTTGACTAGAATGACCTCAAAGCCCTCGGCCTTGAGGGCACGGCAGGCCTGGGTACCGGCGTAGTCAAATTCAGCGGCCTGCCCGATGATGATGGGGCCGGAGCCGATGACCATGACTCTTTGGATATCAGTTCTTCTGGGCATGATGTTCTCCTCGTTAATGTATTGGTTTGCCGCTCTTGGCCAGCGCCTGAACCAGATCAGCCTTCATGCGAAGCGCTTCCTGACGGGCTGCGGCGGCGTATTGTTCGTGGTCAAGACTGTGATTCTTCCAGGCCAGCATCAGGCTGCGCGAGGCATTGACAATGGCACCGCCACCGTCCGGGCCGAAATTGTTGGCGGCATCCTCGGCCGTCGCGCCTTGCGCGCCATAGCCAGGCACCAAAATGAAAGTCTGCGGCATCAGCGTGCGCAGCCGCGAGGCTTGCCGCGGCCAGGTGGCGCCAACGACGGCGCCGACTGCGGCATAACCCGACTCGCCGATCAAAGTGCCGCCCCATTCGGCCACTTTTAAAGCCATAGCCTCGTAGACAGGATTGCCGTCAGCCAGGATCAGATCCTGCAGGTCGCCGGCCGAAGGATTTGAGGTGCGGACCAGGACAAAAATGCCCTTGCCTCGGGCTTCACATTGCTTGATAAAGGGCAAAATACCGTCGATGCCCAGGTAGCCGTTGACGGTCAGGGCATCGGCATCGAACTGGGCAATCGATGAATTGTCGATGATCGTGGTTTTGCCCAGCCAGGCCCCGGCGTAGGCTTCGGCGGTGGTACCGATGTCGTTTCTTTTGCCGTCTGCAATGACCAGCATGCCTGCCGCTTGGGCGTATTGGATGGTTTGGGCCAGGGCGGCCATGCCGTTGATGCCGTACTTTTCATAGTAGGCTACCTGCGGTTTGATCGCCGGCACAAGGTCGGCCACCGCGTCGATCAAGCCCTTGTTGAAAGCTAAAATAGCATGGCCGGTTGCCAGGCCATGGTCGTCGTATTCGGTTCGCATGCGGTTGATGATGCTGGCTGGAATGTAATCCAGCACCGGATCCAGGCCCATGACGGTCGGATTGCCGGTTTCGCGGATGCGCAGGGCCAGTCGGTCGGCAAAATTATTCATAGGTGACTCTCCCCTCGCAAATGGTGCAGCGCACCTGTCCGAACAATTCCCAGCCATGATAAGGTGTGTTGCGCGCTTTGGAGGCCATTTTGTCGCGGTCGAAGCGGAAGGGGTGGTCGAGATCGACCAGCACCAGGTCGGCGGGGTGGCCGCTCTTCAAACTGCCCAGCTGGGGCTGCAGCAGGGCGGCAGGTTTGACCGTCAGGGTGGCCAGCCATTGCAACAGAGTGAGACGGCCGGGCTTGACGAGGTGAGTATAGCCCAGAGCCAGCGCGGTTTCAAGGCCAACGATGCCATTGTTGGCCAGGCCGAATTCGAGGTTTTTCTCGTCCTGATGATGGGGCGCGTGGTCGGTGGCTATGATGTCGATGGTGCCATCAGCCAGGCCTTCGATAATGGCTTCGACATCGTCGGCCGTCCGCAGCGGCGGGTTCATCTTGGCCATGGTGTCAAAGCCGTTGCAGGCGGCTTCGGTCAGGGTAAAGTAGTGCGGGCAGGTTTCGGCCGTGACACGGACCCCCTTGGCCTTGGCGTTGCGCACCAGCTCGACCGAGGCACGGCAGCTGATGTGCGCGATGTGCACCGGCAGCCTCAGCGACTCAGCCAGCAGGCATTCGCGAGCGACCATGATCGATTCGGCTGTAGCGGGAATGCCGCGCAGTCCGAGCACGGTCGACCAGTAACCTTCGTTCATGTGGCCGCCCTCGGCCAGCGGGAGATCCTCGCAGTGCGAGATGACCGTCAGCCCGAAGTGACTGGCGTAGAGGATGGCCTTGCGCATGAGGTCGGCGCTTTCGACCGGGCGGCCGTCGTCTGAGATGGCGACGATGCCCTCGGAGGCCATCAGACCGATTTCGGCCAATTCCTTGCCCTGCTGACCCTTGCTGACCGCACCGATGGGCAGAACGCGGGCATACCCTTCTTTGTCGGCTTTCTCTTTAACAAAGCGCACAATCGCCGCGTTGTCACAGACCGGCTTGGTGTTGGGCATGCAGGCTACGGTCGTAAAGCCGCCCTGAGCCGCGCTACGGGTGCCGCTGACGATATCCTCGCGGTATTCAAAGCCGGGTTCACGCAGGTGGCAATGGGCATCGATCAGGCCGGGGAATACGGCCAGACCGGCTGCGTCAATGACCCGATCTGCCGGGCCGCTCAATTTGTCGGTAAAAATGCCGTCTTCGATCATCAGATCCTTGACGCCATCGAAATTGCTCGCCGGGTCAACCACGCGGCCATTCTTCACCATAATTTTCATCAGCCATTCCTCCTTGATGCCAGCAGGTACAGGACGGCCATGCGGACGGCCACGCCGTTGGTGACTTGCTCGTTGATGACCGACTGCGGGCTGTCGTAGACCAGCGTCGGCATTTCCACCCCGTGATTGCAGGGGCCGGGGTGCATGATGATGGCATCAGGTTTGGCCAGGGCGACGGTTTTGGCATCCAGCGCGAAGAAGCGCGCGTATTCGCTGATCGATGGAAACAGCGCCTTCTGCATACGTTCCAACTGAATGCGCAGTCCCATGACGACGTCGGCGTCGCGAACCGCGTCCTGCACGGTTGGGCAAATGACGGCGCCGGCCAGGTCGAGGCCGATCGGCATCAGCGTCGGCGGCGCGGCCAGGCGAACTTCGGCGCCCATCTTGGTCAGCGCCCAGAGATTGCTGCGGGCGACACGGCTGTGCAGGACATCGCCGACGATAGCGACCTTGAGTCCGGCCAGGCCGCCCTTTTTGTGGCGCATGGTGTACAGATCGAGCAACGCCTGGGTCGGGTGCTCATTCATGCCGTCGCCGGCATTGATGACCGATGCCTTGATCAGCGGCGCGATCAGGTGCGGCGCGCCCGACTGGTTGTGGCGCATGATCAGGATGTCAGTGGCCATGGCGTCGATGGTGCGGGCCGTATCAATCAACGATTCGCCCTTGTTGATGCTGCTGCCGGAGGCCGCGATGTTGGCCGAGGCGGCGCCCATAAATTTCGAGGCCATCTCGAAGGAAAGCCGCGTTCGTGTGCTGTTCTCGTAGAATAGCGTCACGATCGACTTGCCCTGGAGATGAGCGGTCTTTTTGCTGTTTGCTGTCAACACCATCATCATGGTATCGGCTGTATCGAGGATCAGTTTGATTTCATCGGCTGACAACTGCTGCATGCCGAGCAGGTCTTTTTGGCTAAGCTGCATATTCATCAACCTTTCTGTTCGTTTTCGACAAGAATAACCTGATCTTCCCCATCGAATTCTTTGATCTTGACGTGAATGATCTCGTTGCGCGAGGTTGGCACGTTCTTACCGGTGTAGTCGGCGCGGATGGGCAATTCCCGGTGGCCGCGGTCGATCATAATCGCCAGTTGGATTTGCGCCGGGCGGCCGAAGTCGAAGAGCGCGTCAATGGCCGCGCGGACGGTGCGACCGGTGTACAGAACGTCGTCAACCAGCACCACTTTGAGGCCCTGGATGGCAAAGGGCAGCGAGGTGCCGTTGATGACCGGGTGTTCGGCCAGCATACTGAGGTCGTCGCGGTAGAAGGTGATGTCCAGGATACCGACGTCCGGCCGCTTGCCTTCAATGGCCGCGATTTTGTCGGCAATACGCTGGGCCATCGGCACGCCGCGGCGCTGAATACCGATCAGGCACAGGTTGTCGATGCCTTTGTTGTGCTCGATGATTTCGTGGGCGATGCGGGTCAGCGCCCGATCCATCATGGTTGCATCCATCAAAACTGCTTTTTCATTCATCGTTTTCGCCTCCTTACAACAAAAAGAGCCATCTGCACAGGCAGAGGGCTCGACAAATCGGCGCGCGGACGACCTGGTCTTCGAAAGGTCTGATCCGATCAATTTATTGTCACCCTTCCAGCCTCACAGGACTAGTTAAAAGGTTGTCTTTAATAGCATAAACTAAAGTTTGACAGAATGCAACAGACTTGGTAATATTTATCGCGTACCGTGCACGGGGATGTGGCGGAATTGGCAGACGCAACAGACTCAAAATCTGTCGATTGTGAGATCGTAAGGGTTCAAGTCCCTTCATCCCCACCATGGCAAAAACTGCTTCAAACTGATGTTTGAGGCAGTTTTTGCGTTAAAGACGAAAGATGAAGGACGAAGGATGGTTTCATTTTTCATTTTTATTGACATTTTTCTTAATGGCCTTATACTGATTAAATACGACCCCCGAAGCCAGCCGCTGCAACGGCTGGCATTTGCTTTTTATGACAAAAATGTAAGCCCAGGCAAACAATCATTCGGAGTGTGCAGGACATGATCGATCAGATTTTCAACATTGCCTTCAGCAGCGCCCATACGGCTATTTTTGATATTGGCTCGGTGATGGCCGTCCTGATGCTGGTATTCGGTGTGCTCGACTACAAGTTCGGTGATCGACTGCGCACGTTCATCGTTGCCAAAAAGCTCGACAAGCCAGCTGTCATGGTCGGTCTTGCGCTGATTCCTGTTGACGGCACGCTGCTTTTCGTTTACAACACCTACCGCCGCGGGGCCATCCGCCTCGGTTCCCTGCTAGCCGGCGTCATTGGCATCGGCGAAGAAGCCACCTATGTGATATTCTCCTACAATCCGCTGACCTGGCTGATGCTTGTCGGCATCAAGTTTGTGATGGCGGTAATTTTTGGCGGCATTTTCAATGGCAGCAAAAAACTGACCGCCCTGACACCGGCGCTGCACGAAAAAGACAAAGCTTTCAGTGTCGATCAGGACGCAGTCGAGGCTGATGTCAATTTTCATGAACTGCCGGACAAATTCCGCCACAAGCTGCATGTGTTCCGTTATCACGTGCTTGGCAAAGCCTTCTGGATTTTCTTTGCCGTGGCCTTTGTTATCGAAAATGTACTGAATCTGCTGGCTTATTTCAATATTTTGAACGCTGATAGTTTGCAGGCGCTTGGCATCACGTTCGCTTCCTGGCTGGCCATGCTGGGGCTTTTGGTGGTGGTGGTCTATCGCCTGATCATCAAATTCACCACCCGCGAATTCGGCAAAATATTTGAGCACGAATTTGAGGACACCGGTGATGCCGTCGGCGATCTGGCTGAAACCGCCGCCACCGTCATCTTGCTGATCTTTGCCCTGACCTTTGTCATCAACACGGCCATCGGCCTGATTGGCATGGAGTTGCTGGGTCAGTGGATTGCCGGCAGCGGCATTCTGGTCGTTTTGATCGCCGCGCTGGTCGGTCTCATCCCCGGCACCGGCGCTTCGCTGGCATTCACGACCCTATACTTTGCTCTGGCCGGAACGTCCAGTCAGATGCCCTTCGCCGCTTTGGTCACTTGCTCAATTGCCCTCATCGGTGACGCACAGTTTATCGGGGCCAAGCAGATTCGTTTTTCGCAGCGGATCACCCATCTGACCGCGTTTGTCGTAGCCCTCCTGGCTGGTGGTCTGGTCTATTGGGTGGAGAGTCTGATCTGAGTAATGACCGCCGCAATTTTGTAAAATCGCTTGACATTGGAGCGGATTATTTCTATAATTCCCTTTGTCGCTCTGACGAGCGGCACCGGATAATCGGTGAATATGGGCCTTTAGCTCAGTTGGTTAGAGCAGCCGGCTCATAACCGGTCGGTCCGGGGTTCAAGTCCCTGAAGGCCCACCACAAGCACCTATACAATTGCATCGATATGGGAGGATTCCCGAGTGGCTAAAGGGGGCAGACTGTAAATCTGTTGTCTACGACTTCGGTGGTTCGAATCCACCTCCTCCCACCAGCAAAACCGTCAGCGCAAACTGGCGGTTTTTGTTTTTATTGATAACCTTCTAATTTTTTGCTAAATTATACATATTAAATTGCGCAGAACAGGATGTGCATGATGAAAACCAAATATACCTATTGGCAAAAGCTTCTTGAAGTGCTCGGCGCTGCCGTTTTTATTGCGTTTGCGATTTATGCCGTGACCAGTTGGTCTGCAATCCCCGAGCAGATCCCAGCCCACTACAATATCCCTGGTGAAGTGGATCGCTGGGGCAACAAAGCTGAACTGTTGATTTTGCCCATTATCGGTGGTGTCTTTTATTTGCTGTTGACAGTTGTAAGCTTGTTCCCAAAGATCTGGAATGTACCAACGGCCAGAAACCCGGAGAACAAGGCCGCCGTCTACAGCACAGCCAAAACATTGTTGATTGTCCTGAAAGTGGAAATGATTTCGTTGTTTTTTTACATTTTCTACGTTTCATCGCGAGTGGAAAATTTGCCGGGCTATATGATGATAATATTTGTGGTTTTGATTTTGTTTTCGATGCTGTACTTGGCCATTAAATGTTTTCGTATGGCCAATCGAGAATAGACCTTCGTTTACCTTAATATGAAATCGCCGACCGCCTGCGCCGTTTGCTGCCATTGTTCTTCGGCGCTGATCGTGGCCTTGCCATCGCCAGCCTGCTCGCCATAGTCACCAAATTGGCCGTGGTTGCCGCCTTCGATGATGGTCTCTTTATAATCTGGCGGCATAATTTTTCTCGCCGCGATCAGCTTGTCCTGGCTGAGAACTTTGTCTTCGCTGCCATAAATCGATATTACCTGGAAGTCACTTTGGGACAAGTCCGACGCCGAGTAAGCGGCAAACAACGCCAGCCCGGCAAATTTGTCGGGATTTTTTGACGCGTAATCGGCCGCCATGGCACCGCCCAGAGAGTGACCGCCGATCGTCCATTGTTCAACCAGGGGGTACTTGGCTATGATGCGGGCGGCTGCGCCGCTGTCAAAAACGGCCAGATTGAAAGGCATTTTGACGATGACGCAGAATATGCCGCGCTCGGCGATTTGCTGCATCAGCGGCGCGTAAGCCGTATACTCGACTTTGGCGCCAGGATAAAAGATCAGGCCTTGTTGGGATGCGGGATCGCCAAAGGCTGCACCCCCATCAAAGAGGGTCGCGCTGTCGGCCAGGATGGTTTGTGCTTTGGATTGCGCGCGATAGTAATCAGCCGTATAGATTAAAAATGCCGCCGCCATGACAACGATCAGTGCAGAAATAACAATCAGACTGATTTTCAGGCGTTTGTGTCTGATTTGTTTCATAGTCGGCTTCCTTTGTGGTCATGTTCATGGTCATGATCGTCATGACGATGCGAATGATTGTGGGTCAGTCCGGAATGTGAGTGCCAGTGCTTATGCCGATCATATGCCGCCAGGGCAGCGCCCAAAATCATCAAGACCAAAGCGATCAGAAAGGTCAGATTGAGCGCCTGTCCAAATATTATATAGGAAACCAAAGCGCCAATAAAGGGTGCGATGGCATAGTAGGCACTGGTCTGGGCTGCGCCTAGTTCGCGCTGAGCTTTGATATAAAAATAAATGCTCAGACCAAAAGCAACAAAGCCCAACAGCAACGAAAACAAAATATAAATAAAATTGAACTTAAGCTGACTGACCAACAGCGCAACAAGCAAAGATCCGAATCCAGAGCCAAAACCTTTAATCACCACGATTTGAAGCGGATCTTTGTCCGATAATTTGCGTGTGCAATTGTTTTCCAACCCCCAGCATATGCAGGCCAGCACCACAAATACCGACCCGATCGAAAAGGAAAAACTGGCCACGTTTTCGACTGACAGCACAAAGCTGGCCAGCGAAATCAGCGCGATCGCCAACCACATCCGGCGGCCAATCGCTTCTTTAAAGAATACCATGGCAATGATGGCTGTAGCCACGATCTCGAAATTATTCAGCAGCGACGCATTGGTGGCGGTGGTCAGCGTCAAGGCCATCATCAGCAAAAGCGGGGCGGCAATGTCGAGTGCGATCATGCCAATAATGGAGGGTAGATTCTGCCGGGTTAATGGCGCTTCACGTCGTTCGTGCTGGCGGGCATTTTTAAATATATTGATGATCAGCATGCCAATTCCCGCGCCCAGATAGAGCATGGCAGCCATCATGGCGGGTGGTACCTCAGTTAGCAGCAGTTTGGCAAATGGCGCACTGACGCCATAAAGCGCCGCCGCCAGCAAGGCCATCAGGATGGCGGATGTTCTTGTGGGCAAAATTTTGGCCGGTTTGATCAAAGTTTGTTGACCAGTTCTTTAAACAAATTTCCGCGCTCTTCAAAGTGGCGGAAGGCATCATAGCTGGTGCCGGCCGGCGACAGCACGACAACCTCGCCGGGCTCGGCCAGGGTCCTGGCCTGGGTTACAGCATCGGTGTAATTGTCGCAGTGGATGATTTTCAGGTCTTCATATTTGACACCTTTGTAGGCCGCCTCGCGGCGTATACTGGCGTCGATCAGGTCCGCGTTGGCCCCGCAGAAGATGATTTTCCTGGCGACCGCCACGATGGCTTCGCCCAGACCGGTGTAGTCGCTTTTTTTGTCCTGACCACCTGCTATCAGCACGACATGCTCGTTGCGCTCGGCCAGCGCCCGCAGGGCGGCCTTGGTGCGGGACGGACTGGTATCGATCGAGCTGTTGTAGTAACGGACGCCATCGAGCTCACGGACCAGCTCCAGACGGTGCTCGACCCCGCCAAAGCTGCGCGCCACGGCGGTGACGTCTTCGGTTTTGACATAAGGCCAGACAGCCGCCGTTGCCGCCATATAGTTTTCGACATTGTGCTTGCCGGGGATCTTGATGTCAGCGCTGTTAATGATCGGCACTTCCCTGCCACCGCTGCGATAGACCAGTTGGTTTTCGGTGACAAAGCAACCCTCCTGATGTTCGCTGTCCTTTTGGGCGAACCAGACGACCTGTCCACGTGCATCCGTGCTGAAAGAGCTGGTTTCGAAATTGCTGGCATTGAGCACCAAGCGACCGTAGAAGGGCTGGTAGAGCATGATGTTGCGCTTGGCATCGATGTACTCCTGGTAGTCCTTGTGGACATCCAGGTGATTGGGCGTAATGTTGGTCACGACGGCGATGTCAGGGCTTTTGCGCATGCTCATCAGTTGGAAGCTGGAGAGCTCGAGCACCACCATGTCTTGCGGCTTAATCGACTCAATGCGGTCCAAAAGCGGCGTGCCAATGTTGCCGCCCAGATGCACGTTATAACCGGCTTGCTTAAGGATGAGGCTGATCAGCGTGGTGGTGGTGGTCTTGCCATCGCTGCCGGTCACGGCGAACATCGTCGCCGGGCAAAGTTCCATAAAGACTTCCATCTCTGACGTAATGATCGCACCACGGGCACGTTCGGCCAGCAGCTCGGGAATATCATGGCGCATCTTGGGCGTCCTGAAGATGATGTCAAAACCTTTGAGGCCGCTGAGATAGTCGGCACCGACCGACCACCCCAGCTCAATGCCCTCGGCTTCGAAGTCGTTCCGCGTCTGGGCCAAAACCGGATCGTCGGCGGCCAGTTTGTCAAACGCCGTGATCGAACCGCCCAAACCGGCAATATAGCGAATCAAAGGGCGATTGCTGATGCCGATGCCCAGCACGGCAATACGCTTGCCTTTGAGAAATGCTTTGAAGTTTTCTGTTTTGGTGTTCATGCCTGTGGCCTCCTTGCATGGGAAACGATCCGAACATCCCCCAAAGGAAATTATAAATTATCTCTTGCAATTATGCCAACGTTATTGTAAGATAAATCTCGCCTGCGGGAATGGCGGAATTGGCAGACGCGCTAGTTTCAGGTATTAGTGATCGTAAGGTCATGCAGGTTCAAGTCCTGTTTCCCGCACCAAAACAAAGACCGATGTTTGAATAAAACTTCGGTCTTTGTCTGTTTTGATATATAATATATGAAATCTACACCGGAGGTCATCCACATGAGAGACGAAACAAAATGCCTGCATTCTGGCTATACACCCAAAAATACTGAGCCGCGGGTTATCCCGATCTATCAAAGCACCACCTATGTTTTTGATTCAACTGAGGATGTCGGCGATGTATTTGATGAGCCAACCAAGGCCCTGATCTACTCGCGCTTCGCCAATCCGACCGTCATGGCGGTCGAGGCCAAAATTGCCGACCTCGAAGGCGGCGTCGGCGCGCTATGTACGTCGTCCGGGCAGGCGGCTTCGTTGCTGTCCATCCTCAACATCTGCAGCGCCGGTGACAGCTTCATCAGCACGGCGCAGATATATGGCGGCACCGTCAACCTCTTCGCCGTCACTCTGAAAAAGATGGGCATCGAATGCATTTTCGTTGATTTTGACGCTGATGTTGCAGTCATCAACGCCGCTTTCAAAGTAAATACCAAAGCAGTTTTCGGCGAAACGCTGGCCAACCCGGCCCTGTCCGTTCTGGATATCGAAAAAATCGCGGTCATCGCCCATGCCCACGGTGTGCCGCTGATCGTGGACAACACCTTCGCCACGCCGATCCTGTGCAAGCCTTTCGACTTCGGCGCCGATATCGTTGTGCATTCCACATCAAAGTACATGGACGGCCACGCCCTTCAGGTCGGCGGCGTCATCGTCGACAGCGGCAAATTCAACTGGACCAACGGCAAATTTCCCGGCTTCACCGAGCCCGACCCGTCCTACCACGGCATCAACTACGTCGATACTTATGGTCAGGCCGCTTACATTATCAAAGCCAGAATGCAGTTGATGCGCGATTTCGGCGTCTACCCCGCTGCCAATTCGGCCTTTCTCTTGAACCTCGGGCTGGAAACGCTGGCCATCCGCATGGAGCGCTACTGCCAAAACGCCCTGACGGTGGCCCAATACCTGGAAAATTCTGACAAGATCGAATCGGTCAATTACCCCGGTCTGGCCAGCGACAACCACTACGCCATGGCGCAGAAATACCTCAAAGGCACCAGTGGTGTCGTCACCTTCGTCATCAATGGCGGCAAGGCCAACGCCATCAAGTTTATGGACGGCCTAAAGCTGGCCTCGAACGAGGTGCATGTCGCCGACATCCGCACCTGCGTCCTCCACCCGGCCAGCGCCACCCACCGCCAGCTGACCGACGATCAGCTGTTCGCGGCCGGCATCAATCCCGGCATGATCCGCTTCTCAGTCGGCCTGGAAAACATTGACGACATTCTTGAGGATATTGCGCAGAGTCTGGCGCGAGTCTGAAATAGTACTTATGAGTTATTGACATATTATATCATATGGCGCATAATTGATTTATAAATATCGATTGGCGGTAGATATAATGCCTGAAATTGCAAGGTTCTTCGGGATTATTATAAAAATGTATTACCAGCAGAGTGATCATAACCCGCCACATATTCATGCTGTTTACGGAGAGTATATGGGAGCGATCAATATTCGCACATATAAAATGATTGAAGGCGATTTACCGATCAGGGTACAGTCATTAATCAAAGAGTGGCTTATGCTCTATCAAATTGAATTGGAAGAAATGTGGAACACGCAAGAATTCCGCAAGCTTCCGCCGCTTGAGTAATTTGAGGTAATTTTATGTTTCACAAAATCCATGCTGTTCATCCACTCCCCGACATGCAATTGATGCTTTGGTTTACTGGCGGTGCAATTAAGCAGTATGATGTTCGACCCCTCCTGAAAAAGTGGAAAAAGTTTGTCGATCTACAGGACGAACTGCTTTTTAAATGCGTAAAAGTTGATGCTGGTGGATATGGTATTTCGTGGAATGATGATTTAGACCTTTCCTGTAATGAATTATGGGAAAATGGATCACAAGCTGATCCAATGGAGATTCAACGTATCAAATTCATCGGCAGCATCATCGATGCACGCCGTCAATCTGGCATGTCACAAAAGGATCTCGAGGAAGCATCGGGCGTCAAACAACCGGTTATCGCAAGACTGGAGCGCGGTGAAACCAATCCTCAGTTATTAACACTCTTACGAATTTTATCGCCTCTTGGAAAAACTATTCGAGTCGTAAACTCAGAAAACCAGGTGTGAATTTGCGCGATTTAATCAAAACCCACTACCGCCAAACCGGCCCCTACACCTACGCCGGCCCTTATGCCGATTACTTTCGCAGCCTGCCCGACGATCTGGCCGAGCTCAGCCGACTGGTCTGTGCGCAGATCATTCACCGAGCCACCCTGCGCGAAGGCAATACCAACGCCAACCAGGATCTTCGTTACGGCGACATGACCCAGTTCCCCTGGTCCCGGCAGCGGTGCGAAGACGATGTTTTCCTGACCGCCAGTGCCATGACGGCGGAATTGTTTCGGCTCGATGAAGCGGGATTCACACTGGCTCGTAAAGTCGAAAACAAAATCGTCGTGACCTGCCGCTATGTGTCGGTGCTGATGTCGGCGATTTTCAAAGCCAAGGGCATCCCTTGCCGCTCGCGCAACGGTTTCGCGCCCTATTTTTTCGAGGGCCAAATTGTAGACCATTGGATCAATCAGGTCTGGTCTGACGCGCTAAACCGCTGGATCACCTTTGATGCCGATGGTTTTTACGATCGCGGCAAAATCGGCTTTGAACAGTACGATATGCCCGTCGATCGCTTCGACTGGGCGGCCGAGACCTGGCTGGCCGGCCGCCGCGGCGACACCAGCCGCACACAATACATCTATGCCGATGGGCTTGGCATCAATCCGCTCAAGGCGATCATTCGCAGCGTTTTTTATGATTTCCATGCCTTGATGAATCATGAAATATCCTACAAATTTCAGCCTTGCTATGTCGATGGCAAATATGATCAGCTGACCGAGGATGATTTTCGCGAAATCGACGAATTGGCCGAGCTGATGTGCGATCCGGACAAAAATTTCGACAACCTCTTGGTCTTGTGGAATACCCAGCGGAAATTCCGCATTTTGAACAGCCCGCTGGTGTATGACCAGGATAATAACTCAAGATAGAAGATCAATGCAAATAATTGTTATGCTATACTTTTATTCATGGAAAATGAACACTCGCAAAACACCAACGAACCTCCCCGTCACGCCCTGCGGATCGCCGTGCGCACGTTGGCCGAGACGGTGCATCGCCAAGGCGGGCTGGCCGGACCGCTCTACAGCGGCGTCAGCTCGGCCGACGGCATCCGGCTGCACCAGCGCTTCGTCAGGTTGCTGGGCGAACGACATCCGGACGCGACGGTCACCGCCGAGCTGGCGCTGAACACGCTCTATTCCAGCGCGGAGTTTGACCTGCAAATCAGCGGTCGCTGTGATGCTTTGCTGCAGTTGAATGATGATATCTGCCTGATCGAAGCCAAATCCTTCACCGGCCCCGCCGACCGTTTGCCGCGCGAGGGTGAGCCGACGCATTGGGCGCAGGCCAAACTTTATGCCTGGCTTTTTTTGGAAACGCGCCCGGAGCTCCGACAGCTGTCGGTCGGTCTGGCCTATTTGTCTTTGGAATCCGCCGATGCTGTTGAAATGCAGCGTTTGCAGACGCGAGAAGAACTGTCAGCCTTTTTTCTCGAAACCTGCCGCGTCTATCTGGACTTCACTGGTGACCTGTTGAAAAGCAAGCTGCGCCGCGACCAGAGCGGGCTGGACTGCCGCTTCCCCTACCCCGATCTGCGTGCTGGTCAGAAGCAGTTCATGCGCGAAGTCATCGGGGCGGCCCGGCAGAAAAGCGCTGTATTTATCCAAGCGCCGACCGGCACCGGCAAAACGATGGCGGCGCTTTATCCCGCGGTCAAGGCCGTGGCCAATCATTTGGCTGATCATTGCTTTTACCTGACCGCCATGACCTCGACGCGCCTGGTGGCGCTGCGCGCGCTTGAAGATTTGCAGAAAGCCGGACTGCTGATGAAGGGCGTCGTGCTTTATGCCAAGGAAAAACTTTGTCTGGAACCTGAACTGTATTGCGACAGCCGTCAGTGTTCATTCGCGACATCTTATTACGATCATCTGCCGGCAGCGCTGCGTGAGCTGTTTTTGCTGGAAAACGTCAGCCGGGATGAAGTCCTGACTTGCGCCAAAAAGCACAAAGTCTGTCCGTTCGAGCTGTCGTTGGACATTGCGTTGTACTGCGAAATCATCATTTGCGACTATAATTATGCTTTTGACCCCCGTATCAAGCTGGACCGCTTCTTTGGCAGCGATGCCCGCACCCAGCTGCTGCTGATCGACGAGGCACACAACCTGCCGGCGCGCTCGCGGGAGATGTTCAGTGCCGCCCTGGACAGCGACAGCCTTCTCGCAGCGCTGGCAGCTATTGACGGACTGTCGCCGCAGCTGACGCAGTCATTGGGCATCCTGCAAGGCTACATGGCACGTCTGGCCCAGGAACTGTCCGGCAACGAGCCCGGTATCGATCGGGTCGAAAAGGGCATCACCCGCAATGCCGTCATGATCGCTGACAATTTTCGCGCCACCCGCGAATTGCCGGCGACCCTGCTGGCCATGCTCGGGCGCTTTTCATACCTTTGCCGTCAGTTTCTCGATCAGCACGCGGACTTTCCAGGTCGGCGAAAGCTGCTGGATTTCTATTTCAGCGGTTTATACTTCAGCCGCGTGGTTGAAGAGTTTTTTGACCTGACCTATGTGACGACGTTTCAGCTGGTCGGCCGCAAGCTGTCGATTCAAATGCTCTGCCTGGACGCCGCCGAAAAGCTGGCCCGAACATACCGCAGTCTGCATGCCGCAGCTTTTTTCTCAGCCACGCTGTCACCGATCAATTACTATGTCGGCCTGCTGCACGGCAGCAGCCAAACCGCGCAGCCACAGACGCTGCTGCTGGGGTCACCCTTCCCGCCCGAAAACCTCCTGGTCATGGTCTGCAGCAATCTGTCGACCCGCTTCAAACAGCGGCAGGAGACCGTGCAGCCAATTTTGCAGATGATCCTGCAGGCCGTTGGCCAGCGAACGGCCAACTATCTGGTTTATGTGCCTTCCTTTGCCTACCTGTCGATGCTGCGCGGGTTGATCCGGGTGGCGCCGGAACACGCGGAAATTGACTGGATGTTTCAGCAGTCGGACATGAGCGAGTCGCTGCGCCGCAAGTTTCTCAACCGTTTTGAGACGTTTGGTCAGAAAACCCTCGTTGCTGTCGCCGTCATGGGCGGCGTCTTTTCCGAAGGCATCGATCTGGTCGGTGAAAAGCTGGCCGGCGTTGTCGTCGTCGGTGTCGGCTTGCCGCAGATCAGTCCCGAACGCGAAATCATGAAGCAATACTATGCCGAGTCGCTGGGCAGCGGCTATGAATACGCCTACGTCTATCCGGGGTTCAACAAAGTCCAGCAGGCCGCAGGCCGCGTCATTCGCACCGAAAACGATCGCGGTTTCATCCTGCTGATCGATGACCGCTTTGCCACGCCGGAATACGTCAGCCTCTTTCCAAACGAATGGCAGCCGGTCGCGGTTGCCGACCCCGCCGAATTGTCAGAGCATCTCAACGAATTCTGGGATCAGGTTGCAGGCCCTTGAATCGAAAGTGCTTCGAGGTCTTTGAGCAAATTGAGCCGCGAATAGGACTTCTCCATTTGGTGGGTCAGATAACGATCGGATAAATTGATAAAATCGCGGCGGGCTTCCGGACTGAGCCGACAATTGAACAGCCTTTCCAGCGGAGCGTCCAAGGCATGTTGCAGGCTGGCCAATGCGCCTGCTGATAAGGTCGATGAATCGCCTGTTTTTTGTCGACAGCCCGGTCGATCGCAAAGGGTGCCGCAGGCCTTGATGCTGAAACGTGCGTTTTCACCGATCGCCTCGCCGCATTGGACGCAAAGGTCCACGCAGGGGGAAAAGCCGATTACAGCCAAAAGACGCATCTGCGCCAGATGAACGGTCAGCAGCGGATCAGGTAACGCTTGCAGGGCTTGCAGACTGAAGGCCCAAAGCCGATAAACATCCGGCTGTGCAGCCGCGTCGCGCGTGGCGTCGAGCAGAACCTCGGCCAGATGAGCCGCGCAGACCAGGCGGTCGAGATCCTGCTGCAGCTGGGAAAAGGACTCGATCAATTCAGCGCCGTTTACTGTGTAATGGCCTTTGTTGACAAACAGCTCAAATTCGCTGAGGGCAAAGATCTGGGTTGTCATCAGCAATTGGCTGCGCGTCCGCCGCGCGCCGCGCGCCGAAGCGCTGATCAGGCCGTAATCGGCCGTCAGAATATTGATGATGCGGTCGGCTTCACCGACGGGCACTTCACGGATGACAAAGCCCTTGAGTTTTAGATGCGGCATGCAAGCACCTGTCTCATTTCTTGATTTCGTAGCCCAAATTACGCAGGATACCCGTTCGATTGCGCCAGTCTTCCCTGACCTTGACATGCAGTTCGAGATAGCAGCGGCAATTCAGCAGCGACTCGATTTGGATGCGGGCACCCGTGCCGATGTTGACGAGTTTTGATCCACCCTTGCCGATCAGAATGCCTTTGTGTGAATCTTTATCGCAATAGATCGAAGCGCTGATTCGCACCAGATCACGTTCAATGTCAGCATCTTCCTCGATCGGTTGGCCATCGGCCATCTCTTCAAAGGATTCGACCTCGACCGCTGTGCCGTGCGGAATTTCCTCGCTGGTCATCAGCAGGATCTGCTCGCGGATCAGTTCGGCGCAGATCGAACGCTCGGTTTGATCGGTGACACTGTCGACCGGAAAATAGCGCGGACCTTCGGGTAACAGGCTCTGGATGACCTTGATCAGTTCGGGTACGCCATCGCCGGTTCTGGCCGAGACCGGAATCAGCGCGGCAAAATTGTAGGCGGCCGCATAATCGGTCAGCAGCGGCAGCAAGGCTTCCTTGACCGTATGGTCGACTTTGTTCAAAACCAGAATGACTGGTTTGTTCAGCTTGGCCGCTTTTTCCAATATGCCCGCTTCGATCTTGGGTACGCCGCGGCCGGTTCTCGATTCGGTCGCGCCTTCAGCGTCAATCAGCAAGAGAATAATATCCCCATCGGCCAACGCGGTGGCGGCGCAGGACATCATGTACTCACCCAGTTGGGTGCGCGGCTGATGCAGACCAGGGGTGTCGAGAAAAATGATCTGACTGTTCTCGTCATCGACAACCGCCCGGACAACCTGGCGTGTTGTCTGAGCCTTGGGCGAGGTTATGGCCAACCGGATGCCGGCGAGCCTGTTGAGCAGGGTCGATTTACCGACATTGGGGCGGCCAATCAGGCTGACAAAACCTGATCTGAAGTTAGGTGTGTTCATTTTTGTGCTCCTCTTCCCAGACCCAATTGGTCCAGGATTGCTTTTTGTTTGCGTAACATTGCTTTTTCTTCGTTTTCATCGATGTGGTCGTACCCGACCAGATGCAGCAGGCCATGAACCATTAAAAAGGCGATTTCCCGTGCCGGCGAGTGTCCGTAAGCCTCAGCCTGGCTGAAGACGCGATCCAGTGAGACAACAATGTCGCCAAGCAGCACAGTTGGCTGCTCCGGATGGTCCGGATCAAAATCTTCGACGCCGGGTACCTTGATCAGCTGGCCTTCTGCGGCATCCAGCATCGGAAAGGACAGGACGTCGGTCAGGCTGTCGACCTGGCGCGTCTCGCGATTAATTCGCCGCATGATGCGCGGCCCGGCAAAGGTGACTGTCACCGAGGTGTCAATGTCCAGCCGTTTGAATTGGCGGCCGATCAGGGTGGCATTCAGGGCTGCTGGCAGTGCGCGGCTGATCAATTGGCGCCATTCGGCGACCGGATATTTACTCTGCTGATTGACGTATTGGACGATCATCGGGATACTTCACCCTTTCATGAAAATGGCCGGTGTAGACCTGTAAATAGGCCTCGACCAGAACTTCAACATCGTGATAAGACAAACCGGACGCAATCAGTTGGTCTTGTTCGTTTTTGGTTTTGATGATTTTTCGGATCAATTTTTCGGCATCCTCGAGCTTGTTCGTGCCCGTGGATTTCATCGCCGCCTCCACCGAGTCTGAGAGCATGACAATCGCCGACTCACGGCTTGATGGAATCGGACAGCGATACTTGAAACGCGTCGGATCAGGGTCTGGCCGATTGCCGTCCTCTGCGCCTTTAAGCGCTTTGTAGAGAAAATAGGTTTGCGCGGTCGATCCGTGATGTTCGTAGATAATTTTCAGAATCGGCCCCGGCAAGCGATAGCGGCGGCCAATACGCAGGCCGGCTTCGGGGTGATTGAGTATCATCTCGGCGCTTTCTTCCGGCGTAAGGAAATCATGCGGGTTTTCCCCTTCCTGGTTTTCCGTGAACATCAGCGGATTTTCCAGTTTGCCGATGTCGTGGTAATACGAGCCAACTCGAGCCAGCAAGGCATTGGCCCCGATGGCCAACGCGCCGGCGTCGGCCAGGTTGGCCACCATCATGCTGTGCTGGGAACTGCCGGGTGCTTCGACAAACAGCCGCCGCAGCAGCGGATGCCCGGGCTGGGAGAGCTCAATCAGGCGCATGGGCGATACCGAATTGAACAACATTTCAAAAAGCGGCATGATACCGATGGCCGCGATGACCGACAAGGCACCGCTCAAAGCAGCGTAGCCGCAGTTCAGCGAGATGTCGGCCCAGGTCTCACGTTGGAGCAGGCCATAGGAAATGGTCGCGATAAAATTGGCGCCCGCCGTCGTGATGATGATAAAGGCATAATTGTCCTTGCGGATGATGCCGCGCGTGAAAAGGGATGCCACCAGGCAGCCGCACATTGCGACGACCAAGAAAATCGGGTTGAAATTGGTCATCGGCAAGATGGCGGCCGTCAAGGCCAGCGAGAGAATGAGGGAGGCACGGAAGCCAAAATAGGAGGAGATCAGCACCGCTGCAAAGTAGACTGGCGGCGACAGCGGCGCGCCCCGGGTTGTATAGACCGAAACGAGCAGCGGAATCAGCAGGGCCAGCGCAAGCGCCGCGAAATCGCTGACCGTTTTGATTGTTTCCTTTTCATAGTGCTTGATGTAAAAGCCGGTCATGCTGATCAAAAGCAGCAGGAGCAGGGCAATGCCGGCCAAATAGACAAAATCCAGACCGCCGCCGTCGATCAGTGACAGATCAAGGAGCAGGGCAAACGTGTCGTCGGTTATGATGTCACCCACCGAAACGATGCGGCTGCCCTTTTCGATCAGGACCGGGTTGGACAGGATTTTGTTGTAGGCGGCATCGCGGGCATTTTTGCTGGCGGCTTCGTCATAAACCACATTGGATTTCAGCAGAAATCCCAGGGTGGTTTCAATAATCCGACTGTCATCTTTGTTGAAGGCCAAAGAGTTTTCCAGTTCGGTAATCTTTTCTGTCAATGAGTTTATCAAGCCCGCATCATCGACTTTATCCAGCATAATTAAATTGGCGATGGAAACAGCGTGATCTTTTACACTGGCAAATCTCTCATTGTCCAGACTGGCGTAAATCAAAGCATCGGTTTGCGCCAGGACGATGCCAAACTGGCTGTTTACCTGCTCAACGATCTGCCCGGCCAGCTCGGCTGTCGTTATTCTGTCGGCACCGGCCGTCGGCAATGCAGCCCGCGCAGCTCTCAATTCCGTAATCAACGCAAAGAAATCGCTGACACTTTCATTGACAGCGTTCGCTCGCTCAACCGAGCGCAGCATAACATCCGGCACCTCCGCCGCTGCTTTTTCTGCTCGGATTTGCGTTTCAACCTTGTCGACGACGCTGCGCGGCGCGGCAATATCAACATTGCTGGCATCGCCGACCTTGAGATTGTATTTTTGCTGAATAGAGCCAATGTAGACAGCCAAAACAACCGTTGCAAACAAAATGACAGACAGGATGATGATCAGAAATCGTTTGAAGCCAGAAGTCATTTTGGGCATGCTAGTTACCTCCCTGCTGGCCAATTTTTTCGTACGCCCTGATAATGCGCTGGACCAGGGCATTGCGGACCACATCGCGCTGGGTCAGTTCAACGAACGCCAGGCCTTCGACATCTTGCAGAATATTGCGGGCTTCTTTCAAGCCCGATCGTTTGCTGGGCGGCAGATCGATTTGCGTGATATCCCCCGTGACAACTGCCCGCGAGTTGAAACCGAGACGGGTCAGAAACATTTTCATTTGTTCTGGTGTAGTATTTTGCGCTTCGTCAAGAATGATAAAGGCTTCATCGAGGGTTCGACCGCGCATGTAGGCCAGCGGCGAGACCTCAATCAGTCCTTTTTCCAGATTTCTCAGATAGTTTTCAGCGCCCATCAGTTCATGCAAAGCATCAAAAAGGGGCCGCATATAGGGGTCAACCTTGGTCTGTAAATCACCCGGCAGAAAGCCCAGATTTTCACCAGCTTCAACGGCCGGCCGGGTCAGGATGATCCGACCGACTTCACGGGCCCGAAAGGCGTTGACGGCCATGGCGACGGCCAAAAAGGTCTTGCCGGTGCCGGCCGGTCCGATGGCAAAGGTGATTTCGTGTTGGCGAATCGCCTGAACGTAATCGCGCTGCCCGATGGTCTTGCTGCGGATCGGGCGTCCTTTTGCCGTCACACAGACGCAGTCCGGTGTATAGCCGATCACTTGCTCAAGGTTGCCATCACGCGCGGTATCACAGAGGTAGGTCACCAATTGGAGGTTAACCGGGTGGTTTTGGCGCTCGATTTCCAAAAGTCGTTCGCAAACCGCCAGGGCTTTCACCAAATTCTCTTCATCACCCTGCAGTAGCATGCCTTGATCAGTTACTTCAATATTGACATCCAGCAGTTGTTCAATGATCTCCAGATGACCATTGCAACTGCCAAATACCGACTGCGCCGCCGTGGTGTTTTCGACCCGGATCTTTTTCTCCATGCCGTTCTCCCCTATTCGCCGTCAGGAATCAGCAAATCGATCTTGAAGGCGATACTGTCTTCACCCAAGGCTCGAATGGTTAATTCGGGCAAAGCTTCAATACTGATATCGTATTGGTCATTTTCATATTTGATGTTGCTCAAAATTGAATCACGATCGCCGTAGAGGATGTCCAGGATGTATTTCTCATCGGAAGGATTGGTAATGGCCTTGATGGTAAACGTCGCATTGCCAACGAAATTCTTGCCATTGATGACAATTGAATCCCCATTATCCTTGATTTCCGACATAGCAACGATGCGTTCGTCGTTGACGGATATCGCCTGAGCGCCAATGCTGCGCAGATCATCCACAAAACGGAGCAGGATGCCGACATTGACGCTGATGTCCTGTGCGCAGCTGATTCTGATTTCAATGCCATAATTCTTGACTTCGCGCAAACCGGCAAAAATAGCAGCACGTTCTTTTTCGTTGATAATCGACTGAATCTGAACATCGCCAGCTGCCTTGTCGTTTTCCAGCAGACTGCAGTACTTGTTAAGATCAAAATTTCGCTTCGAAAGTTCTTCATTCTTGTTGGCGTATTCAATGATTTTTTCCTGCAGCTCAGACAAGCTGTACTCGGACAAATTGTCCAGATTGACGTTTTTCATCTGGAGCGCGATCAGGATCCCCAGAATAACGCAAACCACCGTAAAAGCAACTGATTTTAGAGCATTGGGTTTCATGGCGCAACGACCTCCAGCCTGTCAATGTATTTTTCGATATTATCGGCCTCAGCAAAGGCCGGGATTACGATACGATCAGATTTTTCGTAGCTAATTTTGATCATGTTGGTCGCTTGTCTGGTGTTGAAGTCCTGATCGTTAAAAACTGCCGTTGCCAGGGCCTCTGGATCGCCAAGGGCGATGATGACGTATGGCGGACTCAATCGTTCCTGGTTGCAGCGAATGGTCAGGCCGATGCAGTCAATGTTGGACGCATTGGTGAACCGGTTGCCGTTGATGGAAAATGCCGCTGCGCCGGCGCCATTGAGCAGCTCAAGGGCATGTCGCACATTGAAATCATGGACAATCATATCCGGCAATTCAAAATCGTCCAGAATCAGGATCAGGCCGGGCCCGCTAACCTCAGTCAAGCCTGCCAATATCCTGGCCTTTTCCAATTCGGCCTGCAGTTCGCCTTGGCCTGAATTGATCAGCAGTTGGTCAATCATCGCCGTCTTTTGCAGCGTAAGTTTTGCGTTTTCATCTTGCAAGGCCTGAAAATGCGACTGATACTCGGCCAAATTCTGCTGCCGTTGTTCAAAAAGCTCGACCAGATTGCGATTGGGATTATCCGCGCGCACCGTCATGATGTGACTCATCAGAATAATACCGAAGCCCAGCATCAGCACGAACATCAGGAATTTTTGCTGGAAACGCTGGCTGGAAAAATACTGGCTGAGATATGGTTGCCAATCTTTCTTGACGCGCGGGTTTTTTCCCAGGCGGTTCATTGGAGGCTCGCCAGCAAGGACTCAAAATAGTCCGGCATCGGGCATTCGATGTGCATCATTTTTTTGCTGACCGGATGCTCAAATGTCAGCCCAAAGGCATGCAGGGCCTGCCCGGCCAAATGATAGTTTTTGCGGCCCACGGCGTAGACGGGGTCGCCGACGACAGGATGCCCGATGTACTGGAGATGAACCCGAATCTGATGCGTGCGGCCGGATTCCAGATCAGCTTCGATCAGCGTGGTCGACTGAAAGCGCTTGAGGACTTTGAAATGGGTTACCGACGGTTTGCCTTGACTGACAACAGCCATGCGCTGGCGATTACGCGGATCGCGTCCGATGGGCGCGTCGATTGTGCCGCTGTCGGCGGTTACCAGACCATACACCAAGGCCGTGTAGGTGCGGCGGATTTCATGCCGGCGAATTTTATCGGCAATGTCAGCATGCACCTGGTTATCCTTGACCACCAGCAGCAATCCCGACGTATCCTTGTCAATCCGATGAACAATACCGGGGCGAATGACCCCATTGAGATCAGAAAGCTGGCCGGCGCAATAATCAAGCAGAGCATTGACCAGCGTGCCGGAACGATGCCCGGCAGCAGGATGAACCACCATGCCCTGAGGCTTGTTGATCACCAGCAGCCACTCGTCTTCATAAACGACATTCAAAGGTATCTTTTCAGCCTGGATCGTCGATGGCAGCGGGTCGGGGACCCCGATTTCGATCGTCTGCCCCGAAACCGTTTTCCAGGCGGGCTTCAGAGGATGCCCATCGAGCGTGACGAGACCATCGCTGATCAGCTTGTGCAAATAAGCGCGTGAATACTGGGGCAGCTGTCTTGCCAGAAAGCTGTCCAGACGTAGCACATTTGCATCAGTCTGAAGGGTCATCAACATGCGGGTTCTCCTCGTTTTGACTCGCGACCTTGTTGTGTTTACGGTCGGGCAGCAGGGTTCGGTCGGTCAGGATCAACAGGGCCAGCAGCCCTGCGCCGCAGACAACCAGCGAATCCGCCAGGTTAAATGTCGGAAAGACGTAACTGCCAAAATGGAAATCCAGGTAATCCGTTACACCCAGATATTGGATTCGATCGATCAGATTGCCCAGACTGCCGGCGCAAATCACGGCCAGGCAGGCGCGAAGTTTGACATTGCGGCTTTTCCAGATGAGCGCCAGAATCACCAGCGACATAATCGATGAAATGCCGATCAGCAGATAAATGGCCCAGTTCTGATCGGCCAGAAAGCTCCAGGCCGCGCCGGAATTTCGACGATTGACCAGGTAGAAAAATCCGTCGATTACGGTGATGCTGCCACCGACGGGAATGTTTGCCATGACCACTGTTTTAAACAGTTGATCGGCACCTGTCAGTAAAACGATTACGATGATTGCCCAGACCATATCCACAACTCCTCGATACCCTCGTAAGGGTGATTTATATCAGGCCGACACTGCCCGACGATTCTGTCGCCATACAAGATAGCGGCTGACCGGATCAGCAGGACGCTCCAAGGGGAGCGAACGGCAGTTTCGTAGAGGGTATCGCCCAATGCTCCATCCTGCCCGTTCGGCATCTGCCAAATCGCTTGGGCCAGGTTCTGACGCCAGATTTCATAATCGGCCAGGCCAGGGCCGGTCAAGCCATTGAGCAAAGCAAAGGCGGCCGGGCGGTTGTCACTGTACAGCCAAGTCACATCAGGTTCGACCGGCATGACCGATTGTAACAAGGCCAGATCATACTTACCACTTGCCAATGCGTTGACATAGGCATCGGCGGCCAGCGAGGTGATCTTAAAACGAATACCAGCGGTTTTCAGCATTTGTCCGACCAAATCAGCTGCCTCAACGAGCAATCTTTCGCTGGCCGGAACCAGCACGTTGATTTCTCCTTGATAGCCCCCCCACTCGCCAGGACCCAGGCTGTCTACTGCGGCAGCACGTTGGTCGGCGGTGTCACTGATCAGCCAGCAATCGGCATTCAACGGCACCGGCGTGTTCTCACCCCAGTCTTCGCCCCCGGCGGCTGAAAATTGATCGGCTGCCAGGAGTTGCTTGATAAACAACAGCCTGCCAGGGTCAGCAAGCTCAGGGCTCTGTTTTGTATTATACGCCAAAAAGACAATCTGGTTGGCAGTATATTGTTCAAAATGCAAACTGTTTCGCAAAATGTAACGGCTATAATCATCGGGCGGCAGATTGATCAAATCAAGCTGGTCGGATTCGTAGGCTTTCATGGCATCTGTCAAACTGCTGAATTCCGAAATATGAATTGTTTTCAGGCTGCTGATGTCGGCCACGTCGCCTGATCTGACCAAGGTCATGCCCGCCGTCGTGGAATAGGATTCCATCTTAAAGCGGCCGGTTCCCGGGATAAGATCGTAAGCTCCGGCATACAGGCTGGCAGCTGGCACAATCGGAAATGTCAAGGCGTAGGCCAGCCAGGGACTGGCCTGATTCAAGGTCAACTGCAGGGTGTGGGCGTCAATGACTTGCACCGCGATGACAGCAGGTATTTTTGCCGCAAAGGGGGATTGCGCAGGATGGGTCATAATGTAGTCAAAGCACGCCTTGATGTCCTGGGCAGTCACCGGTACGCCATTGTGAAAGGCGCGACTTTCTGCCAACTGGATTTGCACGGCCAGGCCGGCGGTTCCCTCGATCACCGTCAGATTGGTTGCCAAGGCTGGCTCAATCTGCTGGCGGCCGTTGATTTTAAACAATCCTTCAAAAATCAGATCATTGGCGGCCTGCCCCGATTCGCTCTTTTCCAGGAGCGGGTTCAGGGTCTGCACGCGGTAGCGCCAAAGTCGGAGCACGCCGCTGGCCGAGTTCGGGCGGCTGTTGAGATCAACGGTTGTCCCGCTTGTTGTTTCAGTCGCGCTGGTCTGTGTCGTCCGCGGGGTGGTGTCTGCGCAGCCCATAAGCAGTGTCAACAAATACAGCACTGTCAGCAAAAAGCACAATTTGTACAGCCATCTTTTCCGGGTCATTCGTCGATCCTGATCCGTTCAATCTGTGTTGCCTGGCCGGTGATCGGATCAGCCTCAATAAATACGCCGCAAAGGGCCGAAGGTCCTTGGGCAACTTCGTAGGGCGCTGGCAGACGATCAACAAAACGCCGCAGTGAGGATTCTCGTTCCATGCCAATGATGCCATCCCGGGGGCCGGTCATGCCAACATCGGTGATCGTGGCCGTCCCGCGCTCGAGAATTCGCTCGTCGGCTGTCTGAACATGGGTATGCGTGCCCACAACCGCGCTGACTCGACCATCAAGATAAACGGCCATGGCCGTCTTCTCGGCCGATGCTTCGGCATGAAAATCGATCAGCGACAATTTGGTGTTGTATTCGGCTTTAAGCCGGGTCAGCATTTCATCGGCTGTTGCGAAGGGGTCGTTGGCAGGCTCCATGTAAACGCGGCCAAGGAGATTGATGACCAGCAGTTTGCCCGCCGGATGTTCAAACACGGTAAAGCCACGGCCGGGCCATGAGGCCGGCACATTGGCCGGTCGAACCAGATGGCGAATGTCATCGGCGGTATTCAACAGGTCGTGTTTGGACCAGCAATGGTTGCCCATCGTTAAAATATCAACACCACAATTTTGAATTTCTTTCGCCAGGGTAGCGGTCAAACCGAGCCCCGCTGCCGCATTTTCCGCATTGGCCACACAGACATCTGCCTGCCATTTCTTTTTCAGATCGGGCAGACTGGCCTTCAGCAGTTTGCGGCCGCCCGCGCCGACCAGATCACCGATAAACAGAATTCGCAATCAATTTCCTCCATCAAAGAAACATTTTTGTTTCAGCTTATATTTTAACATAGAAGCGCCGGATTGGACAGAAAAAGGATGCCTGTCCCAGCAGCTGAATTGTGCTGGGACATGACACCCTTTTGGTTGGTCCTTTTGTTCAAGTTGAGATCAAGCAAGACTTACTTGGCAAATTCTGTTACGCGGGTTTCCCGAATGATGTGAACTTTGATCTGACCGGGATAGTCCAGTTCATCTTCAATTTTCTTGCAGATTTCACGGGCTTTCAGGATCATTTCGTCGTCTTTGACATTTTCCGGGCGAACCATGACGCGAATCTCGCGGCCGGCTTGAATAGCATAGCATTTTTCAACGCCTTCGAACGATGTGGCAATCTCCTCGAGTTTCTGAATCCGCTTGATGTAGGTTTCCAGATTTTCGCGGCGAGCGCCGGGGCGGGCAGCCGATATGGCATCCGAAGCTGCAACCAGAACCGAAATCAGGGAATCGGGGTCAATGTCGCCATGATGCGATGCGATCGCATTGATGACTTCAGGGCCTTCCTTGTATTTCCGGGCAATTTCAGCGCCGAGCGTGATGTGCGAGCCTTCCATTTCGAAATCGGCAGCTTTGCCGATGTCATGGAGCAGGCCGGCCCGTTTGGCCATCATGACGTCCAGGCCAAGTTCAGCGGCCATCATGCCAGCCAGCCAGCAGACCTCGATCGAGTGCTGCAGGACATTTTGGCCGTAGCTGGTGCGGTAGCGGAGTTTGCCGAGCAGTTTGATGATTTCGGGATGCAATCCCATGATGCCGGTTTCAAAGACGGCACGATCACCTTCCTGCTTGATGGTGGCATCGACTTCCTTGCGGGCTTTCTCGACCATCTCTTCAATCCGGGCCGGGTGAATGCGCCCATCGACGATCAGTTTGTCAATCGTGATGCGGGCGATTTCGCGGCGAATCGGGTCGAAGCTGGACAGGATGACCGCTTCGGGCGTGTCATCGATGATCAGATCGACGCCGGTCAGCGTTTCAATGGTTCTGATGTTACGTCCTTCACGGCCGATAATGCGGCCCTTCATCTCGTCATTGGGCAGCGTGACCACTGAAACGGTCGCTTCGGACACGTAATCAGCAGCGTAACGCTGGATGGAACTGACGATAATATCTTTGGCCTTACGGTCAGCCTCTTCTTTGGTGGCCTCTTCCATTTGGCGGAGCATCAGAGCCATGTCATGCCGGTATTCCTGTCTGGCTTCGTCCAGCACCAGGTTTTTGGCTTCCTCAACAGCGAGGCCGGAAATGCGTTCAAGTTCGTAGACTTTCTGTTTTTCAAGTTCCCGCGCCCGTTCTTCGAGCGCCAGGACATCGCTGACTCTTGTGTCCAGTGCCTCTTCCTTCTGGTCCAAAACCTCGAGCTTACGGTCGAGCGTTTCTTCTTTTTGTTCGAGGCGAGTGCGTTCACGTTGTAGATCGGTCTTTTTTTCACGGACATCTTTTTCAAATTCAAGTCTTGTTTTATGGATCTCTTCCTTCGCTTGAAGAAGGAGCTCTCTTTTTCTGTTTTCGCCGGATTTTTGGGCTTCACCGAGTAGTTTGCCGGCTTCCGCTTCTGCCTTTTCGGTTGAGTTGCGGATGGCTTCGGACTTTTTACTGAATCCACGTTGATAATAGAAAACAGTAAATCCAACTGCGATGGCAAAACCTGCGATAAATCCGACTATTGTCCATAGCCAGTCTATGGTAATCACCTCCATTTATTTATTTGTCAAATTTCTAGTTTTAATATGCTTTTGGCATTAGAATAAGCATTTATATTATTTTATAGAAAAGGTGTCATGATGTCAATAAAATAAATGGCCGGTCATAATTCTGACCGGCCATCACTATAAATATTTTTGTCTTGTTGATATCATTGTTCCAAAACGCTGTCAGGGTAGATTTCCCGTCGGTGATAATAGGTATGCAGCAGTTCATGCGCCAGATGGCCGTTGGCTTCGCCGAGAAAATCCTTGTAGAGAGCCGCGACATCGGGGTTCTTGTGCGATTTTCTTTCGGTTTGAACCAGATCTTCATCATAGAGCGCTTTGGCGCGCAGGGTGCGGATGTCGATATCCATCAGATCCTGCGCGTGAATCTGGGGTTGTCCGCCGCCGCAAACGCAGCCGCCCGAGCAGCCCATGATCTCAATGAAGTGATACTGCGGTGCCGTGCCGGCCTTGATGGCGTCCAGCAATTTGCGGGCGGCAGCCGTACTATGGGCGACCGCGGCCCGGATGGTGATGCCGCCCAGAACGACCTCGGCTTCTTTGATGCCCGCGTCAACGCCGCGTACAACTTTGTACTCCAGCTGGGGCAGATCTTTGCCTTCAAGAATGTCGGCCACCGTGCGCAGCGCGGCTTCCATAACACCACCGGTCGCGCCAAAGATAACGCCCGCGCCGGTGTATTCGCCGATCAGGTCCTGATCGGGTCCTTCGTCAGGCAGCTTGTTGAAATCAATGCCGGCCTGTTTGATCATGCGGGCGATTTCGCGGGTGGTCAGGACATAATCGACATCGCGGCATCCCGTCGCCGGATTGAACATTTCTTCGCGCGACGATTCGGTCTTTTTCGAGGTGCAGGGCATGATCGAAACGACCACAATATCTTTGGGGTCAATGCCCTTGCGCTTGGCGTAATACGTTTTGATGATGGCGCCTTCCATCTGGTGTGGTGATTTGCAGGTCGAGAGATTATCGAGAAATTCCGGGTAGTAAAATTCGGCGAAGCGAATCCAGCCAGGCGAACAGGAGGTGATCATGGGCAGTTTGCCACCGTTTTGAATGCGGCCGAGCAACTCGGTGCCTTCCTCCATGATCGTCAGGTCGGCGGCGAAATTGGTGTCGTAAACCCGGCTGAAACCCATTCGCCGCAGGGCGGCAAACATCTTGCCGGTCACGCGTGTCCCGATGGGCTGACCGAATTCCTCACCCAGGGCAGCTCGCACGGCCGGCGCGACCTGAACCACGACGTGCTTTTTCGGGTTGTTGATGGCCGTCCAGACATTTTCGGTTTCTTCACGTTCGTGCAACGCGCCGACCGGGCAGGCAATAATGCACTGGCCGCAGTAGATGCAGGGGGCGTCGGCCATGCTGATGTCGAAGGCCGGCCCGACGGCCGTGTCGAAACCGCGGTTGATGAAGGACAGCACGTTGACATCCTGTTTTTGGCAAGCCGAAACGCAGCGGCCGCAGAGGATGCATTTGCCCGAGTCGCGGACGATTGACCAGGATTTGTCATCCAGTTTGGATGGGCTTTTATCGCCCTTGAAGTTGTATTCACGGATGCTGTAAAGCTCGCACAGATCCTGAAGTTCGCAGTTTTGGTTGCGGATGCAGGACAGGCAATCTTTGTTGTGGTCGGACAGGATCAGCTCCAGCGTCGATTTACGCGTGGCGCGCACCCGGGGCGAATTGGTCTTGACGATCATGCCTTCGGCGACCGGGTTGACACAGGCGGCAGCCAGCGAGCGACCGCCGACAACCTCAACCAGGCAAACACGGCAGGCGCCAACTTCATTGATACCCTTCAGGTAGCAGAGTGTCGGAATCTTGATGCCGGCGGTGCGGGCTGCCTCGAGAATTGTCTTGTTGGCCGGCACACTGATCTGAACACCATCGATGGTTATATTAACATTATTCAATGGAAATCACGCTCCTTTTGACCACTTCACTTTTTGATGACGGCCTTGAATTTGCAGGTCTGCTCACAGGCCCCGCAGCGAATGCATTGGCTGGCATCGATGACAAACGGTTCTTTGCCCAGGACGCCGCTGATGCAATCCACTGGGCATCGTTTGGCGCAAAGTCCGCATTTGCGGCAGTTTTCCGGGATAATCATGTAGGTCAGAAGCGCTTTACAGACGCCGCAGCTGCATTTGTGCTCGATAACATGCTCATCGTACTCGTGGCGGAAATGCTTGAGGGTCGAGAGCACCGGATTGGGCGCCGTTTGGCCGAGCGCGCAGAGCGAGCCTTCTTTGATGGCCGTGGCCAGGCGCTCAAGTTCGCTGACATCTTCGGGCACACCGTTGCCGGACGTGATCTTCTGCAGGATTTCCAGCATGCGGTGGGTGCCAATGCGGCAGGGCGCGCATTTGCCGCAGGACTCGTCGACGGTGAATTCGAGAAAGAACTTGGCAATGTCAACCATGCAGGTGGTTTCATCCATGACGATCATGCCGCCCGAGCCCATCATCGAGCCGGCCGCGATCAGGTTGTCGTAGTCAATCGGCACATCCAAGAGCGACGCTGGCAGGCAGCCGCCGGACGGACCGCCGGTCTGAACCGCTTTGTAGGCTTTGCCGTTGGGAATGCCGCCGCCGATGTCAAATACAATTTCGCGCACGGTTGTGCCCATCGGGATCTCGACCAGGCCAACATTATTGACCTTGCCGCCCAGCGCGAATACCTTGGTGCCTTTGCTTTTTTCGGTGCCCAGGCTGGCAAACCACTCGGCCCCTTTCTGGAAGATGACCGGGATGTTGGCGAAGGTCTCGACGTTGTTGAGAATGGTCGGTTTGTCAAAAAGACCCTTGACCGCCGGGAAGGGCGGCCGCGGGGTCGGGTTGCCGCGCTTGCCCTCGATGGAACGCATCAGGGCGGTTTCTTCGCCGCAGACAAAGGCGCCGGCGCCAAGTCGAATTTCGATGTCAAAACAAAAATCGCTGGCAAAAATATTTTTGCCCAGCATACCGAAATCACGCGCCTGATTGATGGCCAGTTGCAAGCGTTTGACGGCAATCGGGTATTCGGCGCGCACATAGGCATAGCCTTGGCTGGCGCCTATGGCATAGCCGGCGATGGCCATCGCTTCGACGATGCTGTGCGGATCACCCTCGAGGACAGCGCGATCCATAAAGGCACCAGGGTCACCTTCATCGGCGTTGCAGCAGACATATTTCTGGTCACTGACCTGCTTGGCGGCAAATTCCCATTTCAGGCCGGTCGGAAAACCACCGCCGCCACGACCACGCAGGCCGGACATTTTAACAACATTGACAATTTCACTGGGGGGTATCTTTTCGGTCAATATTTTACCGAGGGAAAGATACCCATCCTGCGCAATGTATTCTTCAATCGATTCGGGGTTGATGATGCCGCAATTGCGGAGGGCAATGCGTAGCTGCTTTTTGAAAAAGTCTGACTCATTGACATTTTTAGCCTGATCGAGCGGAATGCTGGTGGCGACGGTCATCAGGCGCTTGACGGGACGGCCTTTGAGCAGATGTTCGCCGACTATTTCCCGGGCATCGTCTGGCTTGACTTGATAATAGATGACGCCTTCAGGATAGACCACCATGATCGGGCCTTCGGCACAGAGACCGAAACAGCCGGTCTTGACAACCTTGACCTCATTGGCAAGTCCTTGAGCGGTCAATTCCTGCTCTAATAATTCAATGATTTTGAGTGATTGACTGGATGTACAGCCGGTGCCGCAACAAACGAGGACATGGGATCGATAAAAGTCCATACGGTCATGCCTCCTTGTATTTTTCCAGGATCGCTGGGATTTCATCGGCAGTCAGGCGGCCGTAGACATCCTCATTGATCATCATGACCGGTGCGAGTCCGCAAGCCCCGATACAGCGGCAGGCATTGATGGAAAATTTCATATCCGGGGTGCATTCACCGGGCTTGATGCCTAAAATATCTTGCACTTTATCCAGAATCGCTTGGGCGCCTTTGACATAACAGGCGGTTCCCATGCAGACGCTGACCACGTTCTCGCCTTTGGGATTGATCGAAAAGAATGAATAAAATGATACAACTCCATAGACTTCAGCGACGGAAACACCGAGACCGAAGGCAACTTCACGCTGAACTTCCAAAGGCAGGTACCCATAAACGCCCTGTGCTTCCTGAAGAACCTGCATCATGGCTTTACGGCCTTCCTTGCCGTGACGTTCGATGACCAGCTTGAGCTGATCCATCTTTTCGTCATGAGTCAATTGATTCATAGTTTGCATGGTTTGACTCACCTCCCAATTGTATACAATATCACGATTTGTTAACAACATCAACATCTTCGTTAAATGTTTATCAATAAATCATAAATGGTTTTTTCTCTGATTACTAGTATAATACTGAAATAGATGATTTTGGAGGCTGATTATGCATTTGACCTACCAGGTGACACCCGATGATGAAGGCCAACGAGCTGTTGACGTTCTGATTCGCCGAACCGGCATGTCACGACTGATGAGCAAAAAAATCCGCCTGTATGGTCAATTAAGTTTAAACGGGCAAGCTCATCGCATGGTGGATCCCGTCAAGTCCGGGGACGTTTTGGTGGCGATCTATAACGCCTCGCCGGGGCAGCCTGACCTGCGCGAAGTTCCGAATGTCGTGGTGCGATTTATCGATGACTGGCTGCTGGTGGTCAGCAAGCCGGCGGGGATGGTCACGCACCCGACCTTTCTTCATGAAAAGGGCTCTCTGACCAGCCTCTCTGGCCGATTATCCCCTACATCCGGTCAGTCGTCTGGATCGAGACACATCAGGGTTGGTGCTGATCGCCAGAAATGGCCATGCTCATCACGTGATAGCCAGCAAGGCGATGCAGAAGATCTATGTTGGTTTGATCCACGGTCGCTTCGCGGAAAAACAAGGTGTTATCGACGCGCCGATCCGGCGTTCGGCCAACAGCATCATGTTGCGTGAAATTCATCCAGAGGGTGCACAAGCCCAGACGCGCTGGTGTGAATTGCGCTATTTCGAGCATTTGGATGTATCGATGGTCAAATTCGAACTGCTGACTGGCCGCACCCACCAGATCCGCGTGCATTGTCAAGCAGTCGGTTTGCCGCTGATCGGCGACGGTCTCTATGGTTGGCTGGCAGACCCGGAAAAGTCATGTGCGCCGGGTCTCGATCTTGATCAGACGATGGGCCGACAGGCTCTGCACGCGGCCAGTTTAAGTTTCACCCACCCGGTCTCGGGACAGAAAATTAAATTGACAGCACCCCTGCCGACGGACTTTCGTCAATTGCTGCAAATACTCTATCAGGGGCAGTCTCTGAACGTCTGAACTGATCAGCTTGCCCTAAAAGCTGCGCGGCCAGCTCGCGGGCCGTCGTGTCCCCTACCCCGCCCGAAAGCAAGCGGGCCAGCTCGCTTTCACGACCGCTGCGATCCAGCAGATGCAGGCTGGTCCGGGTTTTCCCGTCCGCAGCCGCTTTTTCGATCAGCAGATGCTGATCGGCCATGGCGGCAATTTGCGCCAAATGCGTGATGCATAAAACCTGACGTCCCCGCGCCAACTGCTGCAGCTTCGCGGCGACCCGACCGGCGGTTCGACCGCTGACGCCAGTATCAATTTCATCAAAAATCAAAACAGGAATCTGATCGGCCAGCGAAAGAATCGACTTGACCGCCAGCATAATCCGCGAGGCTTCACCGCCCGACGCGATTCTGACCAACGGTTTGAGCGGTTCGCCGGGATTGGCGGAAATCAAGAATTCGATTTTATCCAAACCGGTTTTGGCAAATTGATCGTGCGTGGCGTCAGCCGGTTCAATACTGACGGCAAATCGCACATCTTTCATGCCCAGATCGACCAATTCGCGGGTGATGTGCACCTCCAGCTCCTTGGCAGCCTGACGACGACGCTCGGACAATTGCCCGCCCAGGTCAATCAGCTGTTGGCGGATCAGCAGTTTCTCTTTTTGCAGTTTTTCAAATTGCTCATCGCCATCGGCCATTTGTTCCAACTGCTCGGTGGCTTGGGCAAAAAAGGCCTGCACCGCCTCCAGCGTCCCGCCGTATTTCTTTTTCAGGCGGTACAGCAGGTCCAGCCTTTCATCCAGACGTTCAAGCTCGCTGGGATCACACTCGACCGCTTCCAAGGCGGTTCGCAGATCGCCGGCGACGTTTTGCAGGGAATACAGCGCTTCTTTCAACTGTTCACCGGTTTCGTTCAACTCCGGCAGCAGCGCGGTCGACGGTTCCACCCGACTGACAATCTGGGCAAGATTGCTCAGCACCGTACTCGATGAATCACCGTTAAGCAGTTCACAGGCTTCCGACAAAGCCAGGCTGATTTTTTCGGCGTTGGCCACCAGCTTGCGGCGCTGGGCAAGTTTTTCGTCTTCGTCGGGCTTAATCCGCGCCGCGGCAATTTCCTCCGTCTGATAACGCAGCATATCGGTCATCCGGGCGCGCTCGGCCGGGTCCTGGCCCAGCGCGGCCAGTTGACGCAGGATGATCTGGAAGTCAGCGAGCACTGCCTGATAGGCCAGGGCGGCCTTGGTGACCGGCTCAGCGCCATATCGATCGAGCAATTGTAAATGGGTGTCGGTTTTAAAGATTGCTTGCTGGTCGTGCTGACCGTGAATGTCAATCAGGCAGGCTGAAAGATCGCGCAACACATTCAGCGGCACCAATCGACCGTTGACGCGGCAGACGGATTTGCCGGATGATTGAATTTCGCGGGAAAGTATCAATTCGGAAAGGTCATCATCCTCAGAAAACCCCAGGCTTTGACGAGTCTCAAGGGGCAAAAACGGCGCGGGGTCCAAAAAAACCGCTTCAACCGTTGCCCGGTCCTGACCGTGACGGATCATGTCGCGGCCGACGCGTCCACCGCCCAGCGCATCGATCGCGTCAATCAGAATCGATTTGCCCGCGCCCGTTTCACCGGTCATAATCAGCAAGCCGGCTTCAGGCGTTAGAACAGCGTTTTCAATCAGCGCAAAATCATGGATTTCGATCCTTGACAGCATGGTGCTTACTCCCTGATATGACTTTTTCTGGATGAACCTTGCAGGACAACGTCATTGAGGCTGCTGCACAGCGTTATCGCCTGCTCAATCGATCTGGCAGCCACAAAGACCGTATCATCGCCGGCAATACTGCCTGCGACCTCCGCCAGTCGCATGGAGTCCAAGGCTGAAGCACAAGCCTGGGCCATCCCCGGCAAACTTTTGATGATGACCAGGTTGACGGCAAGATCAATACCCACCACGGCTTCGGCAAAAACCTTCATCAGGCGGCCCGACGCAACCTCGCCGCTGCGCTCCATGGGCACGTATTTTTGCTGTCCGCTGCCGGTCATCACTTTGATAATGCCCAGTTCCTTGATGTCACGGGAAATAGTCGCCTGGGTCACCTCGAGGCCATTGCTGTTCAGTCCCGCAACCAGGTCCTCTTGTGTGGCGATGTCCTTTTCGCGAATCAGCTGTAAAAGTCGTGACTGGCGTTCACTTTTTGAGGTTTTCATCGGGCTTTCCCCCTGGCCTGAATTTTTTTCGGCAATGCCGCATAGAAATTGTCGTTGCCCAGCCGGATCATTTTCAGCGATCGGGGTGAACGTTCAATGATGACGCTGCTGCCGCTGTTGAGAAATATTTCCTGTCGACCGTCGATGGCCAGCAGCGCCTGTCCCTGGTAATCGTCGATTTTCACGATAACCCGGCTGCTTTCGGTCGCGATATAACTGCGATTGTGCAGCGTATGCGGGCAAATCGGGGTGATGAGCATCAGGGATAACTCCGGGTGAATAATCGGCCCGCCGGCCGATAATGAGTAAGCTGTCGAGCCGGTCGGGGTGGAGATGATTAACCCATCACCAGGAATGTGATCAATCGTTTCCTGATTGATGGTCAATTCAAGGGTCAGGATCCTGGAAACACCGCCGCGTGAGATAACCGCGTCGTTCAGCGCATGGCCTTCTTCAAGCAATTGGTTGTTTTCATCAAAACAGGATACAGCGAGCATCATGCGATTTTCCAGATGATAATGGCCGCTCACAATCTGACAAATGGCCTCATCCAACTGCTCGGGCATAATTTCGGGCAAGAAGCCAACGCTGCCCAGATTGACGCCGATCAGCGGGATTTCTTCGCAGCCGATGATATGAACCAAGGAAAGAAAGGTGCCGTCGCCGCCCAGACCGAGAATCAGGTCACAAGTGCAAAATTCTGCCTGTTCGATCCCTTTTTCGGTGATCAATGCACTTTCCGAACTGCCTGGCGCGGTGACGCAAACAGCGCCATGCCGACGGATCAGTTTGGCAGCATGACGCGCGATGCGAAAGTCTGGATCTTTATCAGGGTTGGAGTAGATTCCTATACGCATGGATTCTCCTCTTCTTCGGATCATGACCTTGTATTCGATTATAACCCATGCTGATTTGATCTGCATCTGGATAAACCAGAAAAAAACACCATTTATGCAAATTATTTTATTTTTTGGCGGCAAGGTCCAGCAAAGCAGCCGCCTGAGCAGCTATGTCTGCCGGTTTGAGGCCTTGAGCAGCCAGCAGTTCATCACGGCGACCCTGGCAAAGCGGCGCGTCGCAGATGCCAGAAACAGCGAAGCGCGCCTTCGGTAAGGCCGTCAGCAGTTTGGGCAGCACGTATTGGCCGAAGCCGCCGGTTTGCAGGCCTTCTTCAATCAGGATCACATGGCCGGTTTTGCGAACTGATGTGAACAGCGTCGCAAAATCAAAGGGTTTTACACACTGGATCACCAGGACATCGGCTTCGATCCCCTGGCCAGCTAGAATCTTCGCGGCTGACAGCGCCGGTCCAGCCATGGTGCCAAGGGCCGCCAACGTGATATGGCTGCCCTGTCGCAAATGGTCGATGCGCAAAATCGCTGCCACATCGTTCTCTTGATCCGCAAGCGGCTCGGGTATTGCTTCCGGCCAATCGTTGCCGCGCGGATAACGAATGGCGACCGGAAGTCCGGCGTCGACGGCGTATTCCAAAGTGCGTTGTAAAGATTTGCAGTCTTGCGGGCAAAATATTTCCAGATTGGGCAGCGGCAAAAGCAGCCCGAGGTCATAGATACCCTGATGGGTTTCGCCATCTTCGCCGACAATGCCGGCACGATCAATCGCCACGATGACCGGTAGTTTTTGCAGACAGACATCATGTAGCAATTGGTCATAGGCCCGCTGCAAGAAGGTTGAATACAAGGCGACCACCGGAATCATCCCACCGACAGCCAGACCTGCCGCCATGGTCATGGCGTGCTGCTCAGCGATGCCGACATCGAAAAAGCGTGCCGGGTAATTTTCGGCAAACTCGGCCAGGCCTGTGCTAAAGGTCATGGCCGCCGAAATCGCGCAAATCCGTGGGTTCTGGCTGGCCAATTGCAGCATTTTTTCGCCAAAGGCTGCTGAAAACGAGCATGAGCTGCCCGTTTGCTCGGTCACGCCATCTTCCACAACAAAGGGCGCCACGCCGTGGTAAAGCGACGGGGATTCTTCGGCAAAGCGGTATCCCCTGCCCTTTTGCGTCATGACATGGAGCAGGATCGGACCTTTGATCTGCTGGATGGTGCGCAGATAATTTCTGAGCACAACGAGGTTGTGTCCATTGATCGGTCCATAATATCGAAATCCGAGCTGTTCAAAAATGATGCCGTTCTTGTGCACCGTCTGCCGAAGTGATCGCTTGATTCGCTGCAGCAGTCGATAGATCGGCTTGCCCAGCCAGGGGGTTTTGAGCAGTTGGGCGTCGACCCAGGATTTGATATGGATGTAGCGCGGCGAGACGCGCAGGTTTTCCAGATGGCGCGACAGGCCGCCGACATTGGGGCTGATCGACATTTGGTTGTCGTTGAGGATGACAATCAGGTTTTCCTGCGAATGGCCGGCGTCGTTGAGGGCTTCAAAGGCCATGCCGCCCGTGAGGGCCCCATCGCCGATCACCGCAATGGCTTTGCCGGCATGGTTGCTGCGGCTCATCGCGCGGCTGATGCCCAGGGCTGCCGATATGGAGGTGCTGCTGTGTCCGGTGTTGAAAAAATCGTAGATGCTTTCACTTTGTTTGGGAAAACCGGACAGGCCGCCCAGCTGTCGCAGCGTCGCGAAGCTCTCCAGCCGGCCGGTGAGAATTTTCCAGGCATAACTCTGATGACCGACATCAAAGACAACGCGATCACGATGAAAATCAAATTCGAGCAGCAAAGCCAGGGTCAATTCGACAACGCCAAGATTCGAAGCCAAATGGCCGCCGTTTTTGGCAACCGTCTGGATGATCAGATCGCGTACTTCGCTAGACAGCTGTTCCAATTGGTTCCGGTTGAGCTGATGCAGTTGGTCGGGTAAATCGAGATTTCCCAGTAGGGTATCTGACATGATTGAATCCTTTCGATGGTGTTGCTTAATGGGTTCTGAGTCGTACATAGGCCGTCAATCCCTCAAGAAAGTGCGTTTTCAAACCGGCCAGGTGCATGGCATGCAGCGTAGACGCCGCCAGACTGATCGAATCGTCGAGATGAACTTTTGCTGAGCTGGTGCCCAGCAGGCTGACGTAAGTCGGTTTTTTGTCCCGCGCGTCTTTGCCGACGGTTTTACCCAGCGTGCCGGCGTCGGAGGTGGTATCCAGAATATCGTCCTGAATCTGAAACGCCAGGCCCAAGGCAACGGCATATTCCGTCAGCAGCTCGGTCATCTCCTGATCAACCCCCGCCAGCGCGGCTGCGGCCAGAACTGGGGCTTTGAGCAAAGCACCGGTCTTTAATTGATGCAAAATGCGCAGTTCAGGCAAGGTGATGGTTTGTCCGGCCGCTGCCAGATCCAGCGACTGGCCGCCGATCATGCCGCGACTGCCGGCCGCCGAAGCAATGCGGCGCGCGGCTTCAACAGAACCGGGGATTTCCGGTCGAATGGCGTCGAGCAAAATTTCATAAGCCCGGTTCAGCAGGGCGTCGCCGGCCAGAACAGCCAGTGCTTCGCTGTAAACCTTGTGGCAGGTCGGTCGTCCACGCCGCAGATCATCATCATCCATGCAGGGCAGATCGTCATGGATCAGCGAATAGGTGTGAATCATTTCCAGGGCCACGGCAAAGGGCAAAGCGACGGATCGATTGACCCCCAGCATTTCAGCTGTCGCCAAAAGAAGGACCGGCCGGATCCGTTTACCGCCGCCGAGCAAGCTGTAGCGGGCTGCTTCTACAACCTTGCCGTCGGCCAGTTCGGCTTGCTCGGGTAAATAGTCGGGCAACGCCGCATCGACTGCAGCCTGAAAGGCATCGTATTGCTGCTTGAAAAAAGACATCAGGATTCCTCCCCGAAAGGTTTCTCCTCGATGGATCCGTCTTGTTTTTCAATCAGTTGGGTGATCTGTTTCTCGATCTCCGCCAGTTTACCGGCACAGATTTCAGACAGGGTCATGCCTTTGCGGAAAAGGGTCATCGATTCGTCCAGACTGATGTCTCCCGATTCCAGCCGCGCGACCGTCTGCTCAAGCATTTTGACGGCCTCCTCGTAAGACAGTCCCGTTAATTCCACAGGGTCAGGTGTTGCATCATTCATAGTTATTTCCTCCTGTCGCCGACCTGGCGAACATCACAGTTTAAGACACCATCACTGAGCCAGACATCAATCTGATCGCCCGCTTTGACCATGGCAGTCGACAGCAGCACGCGATCATTGGCGGCCAGCGTGATCATCCCATAGCCGCGCGATAAAACTTTGAGCGGACTCAAGGAGTCCAGTTTGCCGGCCAAAATCGAAAACTGCCTTTCAGCCTGCGCCACGCGTGATTGCATGGTTTGCCGCAAAAGCCGCAGCGCACGGTCACCATCCATCCGGCGACGATCAACAATCTCCAGCGGCTGACGGAAGGCCCGGTTTTGCCGCAGGTTGTCGAGATGCAGTCGCTGTCTTGACAGTCTGCTGCCCAGTGCCTGGGCCAGGCGACTGCGCATCTGCATCAGCATCAGCTCCTGTTCGCGCCGAACCGGCACAGCCAATTCAGCTGCGACCGACGGCGTTGAGGCCCGGCGGTCGGCGACAAAATCGCAGATGGTAAAATCCGTTTCGTGGCCAACCGCGGATATAACCGGAATTTTGGAGGCAAACACGGCGCGCGCCACGATCTCTTCGTTAAAAGCCCAGAGGTCTTCCATCGATCCACCACCGCGGCCAACAATCAGGACATCCGCCTGACCGAGGCGGTTGAACCGCTCAATCGCCGCGGCAATGCTGGCGGCGGCACCTTCGCCCTGAACCTGGACCGGCATCAACTGCAGGTGAAAATTGGGGAAGCGGCGGGTCAGCACCTGGATGATGTCGCGAATGACAGCGCCAGATGGCGACGTCACAACACCGATGGTGCGCGGCAACAGCGGCAGCGGCTTTTTGCGCTCCGGGTCAAACAGTCCCTCAGTTTCAAGTTTTTTCTTGAGCTGTTCAAAGGCCAGATACAAATCGCCCAAGCCATCTGCCGTCATGTCGCTGACATAAAGCTGGAATTTGCCGTCACGATCATAGACCGATGCTTTGGCCGTCACAATCACCTTGAGGCCGTCGGTCGGTTTGAACCGCAGGCGGGTGGTCTGCCCTTTGAACATAACGCAACTGACGGATGCTTCTTCGTCTTTTAATGAAAAATATAAGTGCCCCGAGGCATATGATTTGAAGCCTGAAATCTCACCCTTGACCAGAACAGGGTTAAGAATGGCATCGCGCTCGAGCAAACCCGCGACATACCGATTGAGCTGGACAACCGAAATCGGCTGGCTCATGCGCCGACTCCGCTGAGACGGCCCAGCACGGCATTGATGTAAGAGCGCGATTCTTCGCTGCTGTATTTTTTGGCCAGCAAAACAGCTTCAGAAATCGCGACGTTCTCTGGAACTTCATCAACAAAAAACATTTCGAATACGGACAGACGGATGATGATCAGGTCGACCTTGGGCAAACGATCCTTGGTCCATCGTTTAAGAAAGGGTGAGAACCTGGCGTCAAGATCGTCCGCATTCTGACGAACACCCCTGACCAACTGCGTCATGTATTCGATTTCCTTTTCTGTCACTTCTCGGTCTTCAATGAACGAAAGGATTTGGGCATCTTCATCGCCCTTTTGCATTTCAAGCTGATACAACAGCATGAATGCCTTTTCGCGAGCATCGCGTCGGCTCATGTGGATCCCCCTTACCGGAACATGCCCGGCGGCAAAATTTTGTCTAGAAGATCGCGGAAAGCTTCGCGGTTTCTAAAATATCGAATACCCAGAATATAGCCTATAACGGTGAAAAGGATGAGAAACAGGGTTTGAAAAAAACCAAAAAGTATCAGTGAAAGCGCCAAGGCAAAACCGACGACAGCACCGATCGCCCCCGGGTTTCTACCCCGCAGACCCTCCAGAAATTGCTGCCAAAACGATTTCATGGCCGCTTACCGCTCGATGCGCGCGGCGACAGGCTCGACGCGAACAACGCGGACAACCACCTGCGCAACAGGGATGCCCGTATAACGTTCAATGTCTTTTTTGATTCGATCCTGGACCTTGGCCATCATCACGGGCACTTCAACATCCGAATACAAAACGGCGCTCAATTGAACATTGATTTTGTCACCCTTCGACGGCGCGACGCGGGCTCTGGCCGATTTGATGCCGCACTGCGCCGACTTGGCCGCGTTGAGGGCGATGCTTTCAATGGCATCGACACCGATGTCGATGTTGCCGATATCGGTGCTGCGGATGCGCGAACGACGCAGGCGGCCGCTCATAATCCCGTAAACGATGGTCGCGACGCACAAAGCCAGCACGACCAACGAGAGGATGATGACCACGGCATTGTAAGGCGCTTTGTCAGGCAAATAGGTCATCAGCTGGAGAACGCCGCCAAGCACTGCGTTATCAATCATCATCATGAAAAACACAAAGGCAAAAACAGCTACGATAAAAGCAAAAACAATCAGGGAATAACGGACAAACTGATTCATTTTTTGTCTTCCTCTCTGGCGATAACCCCTTTGACATGAACATTGACGGTTTCGACGATCAGCCCGGTGTATTTTTCAACGTCCGATTTAACTTGCTCCTGGAGGCTCCAGGCGACTTCCGGAATGATGTTGCCATAGAAGATGATCGGATAAACGGTGATGCCGACAATCTCTTCGCTGCCTTCATGAAAGACAACTTTGACCCCCTTGCCTTCATGTTCAACACCAATGGACTCTTTTATTGATGCGGCGGCGCTGGTTTCCAATCCGGCCACACCAGGGGTCTGCATGGCCGCTTCTGCGGCATACTGGGCAACGAACCCTCTTGACATGGTCCGCTCGCCCTTGATCGAAGCCTGCGGATAATCGCTCATGGCGCGAAATCAGGCTCTTTCCATATAATCGCCGGTGCGGGTGTCGACTTTGATCCGTTCACCCTGATTGACGAAGAGGGGGACTTTGACGACAGCGCCGGTTTCGAGCGTGGCATTTTTGGTGGCATTTTGCGCGGTATCGCCCTTGACGCCGGGCTCGCAGTCGGTGATTTCCAGTTCGACGAAAATCGGCGGTTCAACGGCAAAAACCTGGCCTTTGTACGACAGCACTTTGCAGATCATTTCCTCTTTGAGAAATTTCATCGCGTCGCCCAGCGCTTCAGCTGTAAAGGGGATTTGCTCAAAGGTATTGATGTTCATAAAGTGATAAAGATCACCGTCGTTGTAGAGGTAGGTCATATCAGCACGGTCGAGCTGCGCTTTTTCGAATTTCTCATTGGGGTTGAAGGTGCGCTCGACAACAGCTCCGGTTCTGGCGTTGCGATACTTGGTACGAACAAAGGCCGAACCTTTGCCGGGCTTGACATGCTGAAATTCAATGACTTGAAAAACATTGCCATCCATCTCAAAGGTGACGCCATTGCGAAACTCACCTGCGCTGATCATAAAGTAATTACCTCCAATATTGCCTCATCCATGTTTGATGATGGTCAAATTCTTTCCTATTTTAGTCTATTATAATATAGACCGTCAAGAGAAGCGACTCTTATCCAGGTATTCCTGATACATCTGCTGCATTTGCGCAGCGTCTTTGGCCTGGGTCTCGTCGGATTCACAAATAATGATCGGATCCAGCTGCATTTCCACCATGACCTGGGCGAATGGCTCGAAATCCGGACCATATTCCAGATCGGACAGTTTGTGGTGCATTTTTTCACCACCGGCTGTGAATTCAATGCGGCTGAAATGGACATGCATGATCTTGACACGAGCCATGCCGACACCGTCAGCCAGGGTTTGGCAGACCTGCCGGAAGTCGGCCGCGGTCTTCAAACCGCCTTGCGTGCGGGCATTGTAATGGCCAAAATCGACACAAGGGATCAGTCGGTCGTCCAATCGGCAGAGCGCGATCACCTCTTCGAGATTGCCCAATTGATTGTTCTTCCCCATCACTTCCGGGCACAGCGTGCAATCCTGCATCAGCTTCAGGTCATCAGCGGTCCGGATCGCCTTGCTCAGCAGGCCGATGGCCAACTGCAGCGCAGCTTCGCGGCTGCCGGCCTGGGCCGCGCTGCCGGGGTGGACGATCACCCGGACGGCGCCCATGTGCTGCGCCGCCTGCAAACTCTCGATGATGTAGCCAATGGTTTTGTCCTGCTTTTCCGGATCAGGACTACCCAGATTGATATAATACGGCGCATGCAGACTGAGCTGGATCTGATGGGCAACAGCCGCTTCGCCGAGCAGCCGGGCATGGTCAGCGCCGATGTTGACACCGCGGCCGCATTGGTATTCATAGGCTGACAGGTTTTGCGCCGCCAGCCAGGCTGGCATATCAACCGACGATTTTAACCCGGCATCATAAAACGCCTGCGGATTGCCGGCTGGACCAAATTTCGGCATAGGGATTCACCTCCGTGACAGTCATTTTGAATTCATTTTGTAGCGGCGCAGGAGTATTTTCTCAATCCGGCGTTTGAGGCGAACATTCCAGACTTCCTCTGGAAAGCGCGGCCGGACCAGAATGGCCCGGCAACCCGCCCGGTGCGCCGCCATCATATCGGTCAGCAACTGGTCCCCGATCATGACGGTTTGACTGGCCGCAACGCCCGCTTTGCCGAAAGAGCGCTTCAGGGCCTTCGTCGAAGGTTTGTTGGCCAAGGCTTCATAGGGCAACCCGAGCGACGCGGCATACTGCTGAACGCGGTGCGGGGCGGCATTGGACACGATACTGCAAACCAGCCCGGCCTGCTGGATGCGCGCAACGGCGGTGCGGGCAAATTCGTCAGCCTCATGCGATCCGTGTCTCGCCAGCGTGTTGTCGATATCCAACATCACCAGCCGAAATGCCTGGTTGGCCAAGGCCGAAAAATCGATTTCCAGCAAATCTTTATAGATTTCATCAGGCTTGATCAGCCTGTCCAATATCTTGATCATATTGATAGTATCTTGGTTTTTTAAGCGATCGTCAACTATTAAGCCATTAAAACTGTGGATTTTTGTTGAAATCAAAGCACGCCTTGTCTATAATTGGATTGTTTAAGGGGGAGTCAATCATGAAATTATGCAAGTTCGGGGGATCATCGCTCGCCAATGCCGAGCAGATCCGCAAAGTATGCGATATTATGCTCAGTGATCCGGATCGTCGGATCATGGTTGTTTCCGCCCCTGGCAAACGCACACGTGAGGACACCAAGGTCACCGACCTGCTCATTACGCTGGCCAATGCCCGCATCAACGGCAATAACGGCTGCGGTGAGCTGCAGGCCGTCGTCTCGCGTTTCGCCGTCATCGCCGATGATCTGGGCTTGTCATCAGCATGTATGACCGCCATTGAGGATGACCTGACGGCTCGCACCAATGCTGACTGCTCCAATGCCATGAAATACATGGATTCACTCAAAGCCGCCGGCGAAGACAACTGCGCCCGTCTGGTCGCCGATTACCTCAAAAGTCTGGGTCGCGACGCAGCCTACTTCAACCCACAGGCGGCCGGCCTGTTGCTGACCGAAGAATACGGCAATGCGCAGGTTTTGCCCGAGTCCTACGACAACCTGGCCAAGCTGGCCGATTACCCTGGGCTGGTCATCTTCCCGGGCTTTTTTGGCTACACCAGGCAGGGCGAAGTCGTCACCTTTTCCCGCGGCGGCTCTGACATCACCGGTTCAATCCTGGCCGCAGCCACCAACGCTGACGTCTATGAGAACTGGACCGATGTTGATTCGGTGTATGCCGTCAATCCTGCGCTGGTCAACAACCCGCACCCGATCAATGAAATTACGTATGACGAAATGCGCGAGCTTGCTTATGCCGGCTTTACGGTACTGCACGAAGAAGCCTTGGCGCCGGCCTTTCGCAAGGGCATTCCGGTCAATATTCGCAACACCAACAATCCGACAGCTCGCGGCACGATGATCGTCCGCCAGCGCTTCAATTTCGAGGGCGTCGTCACCGGCATCGCCGGCGCCAAAGGCTTTTGCACCCTGACCATGAGCAAGTATCTGATGAACCGTGAGATCGGCTTTGCGCTGAAGATTCTGCAGATTCTGGCCGACGAAGGCATCCCCTTCGAGCACATGCCTTCCGGCATTGATTCGCTGTCGATTGTCATGCGCAAAGAAGTCTTCCCGCTGGACAAGCAGGAGATCGTCATGAAGCGGTTGGTCGATGAACTGGGTATTGAAAAAATCTCCGTCGATCGCAGTCTGGCCATCGTCATGATCGTCGGCGAAGCCATGGCGCGGACGGTCGGCGTCACGGCGCGGGCCTGTAATTCGCTGTCCAAAGCCGGCGTCAATCTGGAGATCATCAACCAGGGTTCGTCCGAGATCAGCGTCATGTTTGGCGTTCGCGAGGAGTACTGCAATTATGCTGTCAAGGAACTCTACAAGGAGTTCTTCCAGCGCTAAAACCCGCGTTCTGTCGATATTCGATATCGTATATCGTTACAAATACCATTTCGTAACCCATCCTTCGTGTGCTCGCGTTGGGGTGGCTTATATTTGGCGCAATTGTAACGTGTGATATCGCAAAATACGTGAATCAATTGTAATTTGAAAGCATCAATAATCATCAGGAGGAAAGTGAAATGGAAACAAATCTGTTGAAATTGAAACGTTTTAACCTGATTATGGGCTTCTTTCATCTGATCCAGGGTATCGCGATGCTTTTTCTGGCCACAACGGTCATCCAGAAAATTGCGGCGTTTCAGCCGACCATTGTGCAGAATTTTCTAAAATTCGATGTGGCCAGCAAGACGCTGGTTCCCGATACCAAAGTCTTGTTCGACCTGCCCTTCGGCATTCTGGTCGCTTCATTTTTACTGATCTCAGCCGCCGCTCACGCTTTAATCGTCATCAAAAGCGACAAGTATCTGGCTGATATCCAAAGGGGTATCAACAAGTATCGCTGGTTTGAATACGCCATCAGTTCATCGATCATGATCGTCCTGATTTCGACCTTGTTTGGCATCTATGACATCGCGACGCTGGTTGTCATTTTCATCGCCAACGCGACCATGAACCTCTTTGGTTTGGTCATGGAGCAGCTCAATTCTGGCGTCGATAAGAAGAACGTCAACTGGGGTCCTTTCATTTGGGGATCGATTGCCGGCCTGGCGCCCTGGATTGCCATCCTCTTGTATATGTTCGGCAACGGCAATTTTGACAGAACACCCTGGTTTGTCTGGGCCATCGTCGGCACCTACTTTGTCGCGTTTTGTACCTTCCCGATCAACATGATCCTCCAGTACAAAGGCATCGGCAAATGGAAAAATTACGCTTATGGTGAGCGGACCTACATCGTGCTGAGCCTGGTCGCCAAATCGCTTCTGGCCTGGCTGGTGCTCTTTGGGGCGATGCAGCCTTAATGGCAGGTTAGTGATGAATCAGGCATTTTTCAAAGGACGGCACAAGCACAAGCGCTATTTTGAGGGCTGGTATTTTAAGTGTATCAGCGCGGATCGGCAGCATGCCATCGCCATCATCCCGGGCATGGCCATCGATCCCCTGGGCAACAAACATGCCTTTATTCAGGTGATCAACGCGGTCAATGGCAAAACGGCGTATCACCATTTCCCCTATGCCGACTTCGCCTCGCCAACCGATCGGTTTGCCATCCGCATTGGCAGCAACACCTTTGCCGATCAGGGCTTATCCTTGGCCATCGACTCACCGGAGGGCCAAATCAAAGGCTCGCTGATATTTTCCAATATCCATGCTTTCCCTGTTTCACGCTTGAATCCCGGTATCATGGGACCCTTTACCTTTGTGCCGATTATGGAATGCTACCACGCGATTATTCATCTCGATCACGCCATTTCAGGTACGATCGAACTGGATGGTGAGCTGATGGATTTTAACGGTGGGGCTGGCTACATCGAAAAGGATTACGGCCGTTCATTTCCGCGCACCTACCTTTGGCTGCAGGCCAGCCATTTTGATTCGAGTCATGCCTCATTTGTTTTCTCGCAGGCGCGGATCCCCCTGCTCGGTCGGGAATTCCCTGGATTTTTCGCCTATTTCACAGATTTTGCCGGCCAAACCGTGCGCTTTGCGACCTACAATCGCTCGCGGCTGGAAAACTGGCAGGTCGATCCCATCGCCCGCACCTGCTCGGGACTGCTGCGCGGACCGCAAGGCAGCCTGACTTTTGCGGCAAAAATGATCGGCGGCGGCAAGCTACGAGCGCCGGTCGACGGCCTGATGGATCGCGAAATCATCGAAAGCATCACGGCGATCGTCAACCTTCGGCTGACCGATCGGCAGGGGCGGGTTATCTTTGCCGGAACCAGCACCGAAGCGGGTATGGAGATCAGTTGCTGACCTGTTCGAGTCGGTAGATCTGACCGTTGAGGTCTACAACCCGCAGTTCGCCGGCCGCGTCTACGCCAAAAGACGCGATGTTAATCGCCGAATCAAGAATCATGGTATTGTGCGCCAACCCGTCTTCGTCGATCCAGAGCGACCAAAGCCGGCCCGATACGTAATCGCCATAGATGTAAGTTGCCTTGAGCAGCGGCGATTGTGTGCCGGCGTAGACATAGCCGCCGGTGATCGATTCGTCTGGCGCATGCGGGTATTCCCACACCGGCGGAATCATATCCGCCAAATTGAGGCCGGGAACATCTTTGTAGGCATGCAGCCCCTCTAAAGCGCTCCAGCCATAATTGCCGCCCTTGACAATCAGATCGACCTCTTCATAGAGACTCTGTCCGACATCCGCTGCCCACAGGCGGCCACTTGCGTCAAAGCTGAAACGCCAGGGGTTGCGCAGCCCAAAGGCGTATATTTCTTCGCGGTATCCCTGCGTATTGCCGACGAAGGGATTGTCTACCGGTATGCTGAAAGGCTGGCTGCTCTCCGATGGATGAACGTCGATGCGCAGGATTTTGCCCAGCAGCGTGGTCAGATTCTGACCATTGTTCTGAGGGTCGCCCCCGGACCCACCATCGCCGACGGCAATATACAGGTAGCCGTCCGGCCCAAAGGCCAGGCATCCGCCATTGTGGTTTTCGTAGGGCTGGGCAAAGGTCAGCAGGACTTTTTCGCTGGCCGGGTCGGCGGCCAATGGATTTGTCGCGCTCCGGGTCAGTCGTGAGATGACCGTCCCGGCGCTGTTGGTGTAATTAACATAAATAAAACCGTTGCTTTTATAATCGGGATCAAACGCCAGTCCCAAGAGGCCCTGTTCACCGCCGCCGGAACGCACACGATCGGTTAGATCCAGAAAAACATCCGCGGTGGTGGTATCAGCCTGATCGACAAATATTTTGATTCGACCTGCCCTTTCCACGACAAAGGCGTATTGGCTTAAAGCATCGACAACGCCAAAATACAGCGGCTGATTGAAGGTCAGATTGGGGTAGGCATTAACCAGGCTGAAGGTGCCTGTTTCCGGCGCGGGTGTCGGTGTCGGCGCTGGCGTCGGCGTCGGTGTCGGCGGTGCCGTCGTTGTTATTGTTGGAACCACCGATGTTTGCTGGCTCGTCAGCGTCGCGCCCTGGCAGGCTGTCAATGCTGAAAGTGTGATGATCATCAACAGAATAAAATGCAACTTTTTCATAACTAGTTCCTCCTTTTCTCGAAAAACGATTAAGGTCTCCCCGCCTGATCATAGACCCTGCTGACTTTGAACAGCCGATCCAGTTTGTAGGTTGCGCTGTTGCGCATGGTATAGCCATTGACTGGCGTTTTGTCGACATAAATGTAATTGCTGCCGGGGTACATGTAAGCTGTCGTGCCGAGGCCGCCGAACAGAATAAAGCCCTGGTTTTGCAGCCAGATCGACCGTTCGTCCGCGCCCGTTAAAAATGAACCGTTCGGATAATTCAAAAAAGCCACCGGACCAGTCAGCGCGCCAACTTGAGCCAGCCATTTGCCGGTGTCGGCCTGAATGCGTTCCAGGCTCTGGTTGCGGGCGTCAATAAAACCGTAAGTTGATGAGGCAAAAAGCCAGCCCGTGTTTTTCAAACGGTTGATGATGGTTTGCACGGCCGCTTTGTTTTCGGCAATCTGCGCCGACGACAGGCTGATCGGCGCAAACCCATTGTCCTGCAAGGCCGCATTGCGATCATCCAGCTGATCCTCCTCCGTCACCTGACCGAAAATGCATTCATAGCCGGTCAGCGAAATCGTGCCTTTGGCGCCATCGTGCGAAAAGTCAGGGTGGGCGCTGACAAACAAGTCGAGGATGCCAATGGCCTCACCTTGACGATCGACGGTCATCTGCCCGCTGCTGTTTTGGTATTCGGCGCTGACTTCGCCCCCTTCATCCAGCACCAAATCCCAGGCGTTGCCGGTTTGGCGGCGCGAGGCATAATAGTTGAGCCCCTCAATGACCAGCACCAACGGTTTTTTGCCTTCCGGCAGCTCGAGCTGGGCGACACGCCGATCACTGGTGTAGATGCGGCTGGAATCAATCAGGATGTAATTGTTGGCATATAACTCAGCCAGCATGGCGCTGAATTCCCCGGTTGTCATCATCGAATCGTTGGCGGCATCGGCATAGCTGTCGCCGTCAAAAGCGGCAGCATTGTTGTTAATCAACGGTTTGATGCTGATCAATTCGATGCGCCCGTTGTAGGGCAGCAAAACAGCCGGCAGGTGCGTCGCGCATGCCGTCAGATCAGCCTGAATAACAGTGTCTTCGGTGTAAACAGCGGCCATTTTCTGCAGCGCCTTTTGCGCCGAAAGAAAGCGCCCGCCAGCCATCAGCGCTTGCGCCTCGTCGAGCAATGGCCGATACATTTCCGTCCGGCATTCGTCCATGCGCAGACGAGCCTGGTCGTGGACATAGCCTGCCAGCTCAGCGTGGTCAAGGATCGTCGCAAAGCCGGCCCAGGCCGCCCAATAATGGTCCGCCTCAAAATCAGCCATCGCCGTCATCATCATGGCCTGACCGCCCGTCATGCGCTCAAATTCACTGGGCAGTTCGCCGATGGCATCCTGCAGATTGGGCAACGTTGCCAGCTGGCTAAAAGCGTTTTCCAGGATAGGCAAACTGGTTTTGCCTTGCAGATAATCCTGACACAAGCCGCGCAAAAATGCGATCAGTCGAACCGCGGAGACTTCGGCCATTTTTTCAGCGAAGGTCAATTCGTTGTTGTTGAGCGTCATTTGATCCAGCAGATGGTTTTCGATCGATGCCAACTGCGCATTGGTAACCGCTTCCATTTCTGCCAGGGCGTGCTGAAAGTTTTTCTGCTGCTGATCGAGCAAGCCCGACGTCAGCGCATTGCCCTGCGTCAGGCGATAAATGGCAATCGCGTCGTCATAGCGGTTTTCAGTCATGGCCAGTTTAAAGTCCTTGAGGACCGCGTCAGTTCGCTGATCGCCGGTCACGATGTAAAGACCGACAATGACAGCCACGGTCAAGGCCACCGCAAGCAGAATGATCAGCAGGCGGCGCACCACGGGATTGCCGGTTTGTTCGTCGCGAATGTAGACCGTCTTGGCCATGTCAGGACTCTTCCAGGCCAAGCTGTCGGTTGGTCAGCGTGTTTTCGCGGATGTAAGTGCCGACCGCCGGCAGATTTTTGTTGCGGTAATACTGCGGTTCGGTGATGTCGGTATCGGACAGGCGGCGGAAGGTGGCCATCGTGCTGCCCTTTTTCGACAGCAGCACCTGCACGCCCTGCGTCGAACGGGTGGTCTTGATCGGAACCAGCTTGCTGTTGAAGACCAGAGCCTTGCGAATGTTGCTGGTGACCACATAGTCCTCATCGTCCAGCAAATGATGGATGGCGACCAGCGGCGATGCCACGGCATAGGCGTTGATCAGCTTCTTGCGATTGGTCTTGGTTTCGTAGGCCACAAGCGGCACCTTGGCGATTTTGCCGCCGGCAAAGCCAAACAGCAGATGACCGGCGTAGTCCTCGGTCATGTGAATAAAGACAATGCGCTCGCCGTCTTCGAGGCCAAGCAGATTGGGTGTGTATTCGCCGAGGTCGGACGGCTTGTGGTCCTTGACCTCGAAGCACTTGAGCTTGTAGACCGTCCCGCGGTCGGAGAACAGCAGCAGATCGGATTTGTTTTTGCCCTCGAGATCCTGGACGATCTGGTCGTCTTCCTTGGTCTTAAGATCGCCGGCACTGCGCAGCGAGGTCAGGGCAATCTTTTTGAGATAGCCGTGCTCGGTCAGGAAGAGGCGCAGGCGGAAGTCCTCGATAAACTGATGATCGGTCAGCACTTCGACATCGTCCTCGTGCACCAGCTGCGTCAGGCGTGGTTTGCCGAATTTTTTAGCGACCGCTTCGAGTTGTTTGACGATCACTTTGTCTATGCGTTCGCTGTTCTTCAGCGTGGCTTCCAGCTCGGCGATCTCATCGAGGATATTTTTGATATCTGCGGTCCGTTGCAGAATGTACTGGCGGTTGAGCTGACGCAGCCGAATCTCGGCGACATACTCGGCCTGCACGGCATCAATGTTGAAACCGGCCATCAGGTTGGGGACAACCTCGGTCTCCTTCTCGGTCTCTCGGACAATACGCACAGCTTTGTCGATATCCAGCAAAATCTTTTCCAGGCCGCGCAGCAGGTGCAGGCGCTCCTGCTTTTTGCCCAGATCGAAGACCGTCTCGCGCCGCACGCAGGTGCGCCGCCAGGACAGCCATTCGCCCAAGATACCCTTGACGCCCAGCACGCGCGGCGTGCCGTTGATCAGGATGTTGAAGTTGCAGGGGAAGGTGGTCTGCAGCGAGGTGAAGCGGAATATCTTCTGCATCAGGGCATCGGGATCGATTGACTTTTTGTAATCGATGGTCAGTTTGAGACCGTCAATATCGGTTTCGTCGCGGACATCATTGATTTCCTTGACCTTACCCGACTTGACCAGCTCGGTGATGTCGTCGATGATTGCCTCAACCGTCGTGGTGTAAGGAATGGCCTTGATTTCGATGAAGCCGTTCTTTTTGTCGACGTTATAAGTGCCACGCAGCTTGATGCTGCCGCGACCGGTCTGGTAAACCTGGGCCATCTCGCGCGGGTTGTAGATGATCTCGGCGCCGCCGGAAAAATCGGGCGCCGGCATGATGTCGAGCAGATCGACGCCGGGGTCGCGGATGTAGGCTATCGTGGCCTGACAAACCTCGGCCAGGTTGAAGGAGCAGATGTTGCTGGCCATGCCGACGGCGATGCCCTGATTGCTGTTGACCAGAATCGACGGGAAGCTGGCCGGTAAGAGCGTCGGTTCCTGCATCGTGCCGTCGTAGTTGTCGATGAAATCGACGCTGTTTTTGTCCATGCCACGGAAAATTTCTTCGCACAGTTTGTCCAGCCGCGCCTCGGTGTAACGGGCGGCGGCACGCTGCATATCGCGCGAATATTGGCGGCCAAAGTTGCCCTTGGAATCGACATAAGGATGCAACAGCGCCCCGTTGCCGCGGGTCAGTCGCACCATGGTGTCGTAAATGGCCTGATCGCCGTGCGGGTTGAGCTTCATGGTCTGGCCGACGATGTTGGCCGACTTGGTGCGGTTGCCGGTCAGGAGGCCCATTTTATACATGGTGTACAGCAGCTTGCGATGCGAAGGTTTGAAGCCGTCGATCTCCGGAATGGCGCGCGACACGATGACGCTCATGGCGTAGGGCATGTAGTTTTGTTCGAGAGTATCGATAATCGGTTGCTTCTGCACCAGCCCGACCGCTTGTTTTTGTGTCATGCAATCCTCCTGCTATGATAGTCGCTTAGTTGACGTCCAACAGATCCAGGTAGAGGTGGCCGTCCTCTTCGATGTGCGCCTTGCGGCCGGCCAGATTGTCGCCCAGCAGCATTTCAAAGGTGTCAAAGGTCGCTTTGGCCTCACTGGGAATGACCTGGATCAGCCGCCGCGTCTCAGGGCTCATGGTGGTCAGCCACATCATCTCCGGCTCATTCTCGCCCAATCCTTTGGATCGCTGGATCTGGCAGGTGTCGGCGCCGAGTCTGGCCAGCAGGTCGCTCTTCTCTTTTTCGTCGTAGGCGAAGTAGGTCTTCTCTTCTTTTTTAATCCGCTGGGTGATCTCAAACAGCGGCGACTCGGCGATGTAAACGTACCCCTTTTCGATCAGCGTCGGCGTCAGGCGGTAGAGCATGGCCAGGATCAGCGTCCTGATCTGGAAGCCGTCGACGTCGGCGTCGGTGCAGATGATGACCTTGTTCCAGCGCAGACCGCCCAGGTCAAACTGCGAAAGGTCCTTGTTGTGTTTGGTCTGGATCTCAATGCCGCAGCCCAGCACTTTAAGCAGATCGACGATGATTTCGCTCTTGAAAATGGTCTCGTAATCGGCTTTGAGGCAGTTCAGTATCTTGCCGCGCACCGGGATAATCGCCTGAAAATCGGCGTCGCGCCCCATCTTACAGGAACCGAGCGCCGAGTCGCCTTCCACGATGTAGACCTCACGGCGGTCGAGATCCTTGGTGCGACAGTCGACAAACTTTTTGACCCGGTTGATCATGTCGATGCTGCCCATCAGTTTTTTCTTGATGTTGAGGCGCTGCTTTTCGGCGTTTTCGCGGCTGCGCTTGTTGATCAGCACCTGCTCGACCACCCGGTCGCCTTCGGCTTTGTTTTCGATAAACCAGATCTCGAGCTTGGTCTTTAAAAGGTCGGTCATGAATTCCTGAATGTACTTGTTGTTGATCGATTTTTTGGTTTGGTTTTCATAGCTGGTCTGGGTCGAAAACGAGCTGGCCACCAGAATCAGGCTGTCCTGAATGTCGATGAAGGTGATCTTGGACTCGTTGCCCTTGTATTTGTCCCGCGACTTGATTTGGCGGTCGAGCTCGCCGACAAAAGCATTTTTGACCGCCTTGTCGGGCGACCCGCCGTATTCCAGCCAGCTCGAATTGTGGTAGTACTCAATGGCGTTGACCTCGTTGTTGAAGCAAAAGGCGATGCTCGATTTGACTCGGTAGTCCGGCTTATCACTGCGGTCGCGGCCGCGCCCGCTGCCTTCGAAAATAACCGGCAGACTGATGCCGGTGCCGGCGTCGAGCTCGCGCACATAGCCGAGGATGCCCTCAGGATAAAAGAAGGTCGTGGTCTCGCGGCTTTCCTCGTCGATCAGCTTGAAGGTGATGCCGCTGTTGACCACGGCCTGGCGCTTGAGTGTCGCCTTGAAGTACTCGAGCGGAATGATGATGTCGGTGAAGACCGCACGGTCGGGCCGCCATTTTTGCAGCGTGCCGGTCTTCTTTTGCCGCACCGGCTCTTTGCTCAGACCGCCGATGTTCTCGCCCTTTTCGAAATGCAGGCTGTGTTTGAAGCCGTCGCGAATGACCGTGACATCGAAGTATTCGGAGGCGTACTGCGTGGCGCAGGCGCCGAGGCCGTTCAGCCCCAGGCTGTATTCGTAGTTTTCGCCCGCGTTGTTGTTGTATTTTCCGCCGGCGTAGAGCTCACAATAAACCAGCTCCCAGTTGAAGCGTTCCTCTTTTTGGTTGTAATCCAGCGGAATGCCCCGGCCTTCGTCCTTGATTTCGATCGAACCGTCACGAAAACGCGTGATCTCGATTTCATTGCCAAAGCCTTCACGGGCTTCATCGATCGAGTTGGACAGAATCTCGAAAAACGAGTGCTGGCAGCCTTCAAGATCGTCGGAGCCAAAGATGACGCCGGGCCGCAGGCGGACCCGGTCAGCGCCTTTCAGCGAGGAAATACTGTCGTTGTCATAGGCTTTGCTTTTGGTCATGCAATGCGCTCCTTCAGGAATGATCGGTGATTATCATACCACTTCTATTATAATGGATAAAGTCGGCAAATTCTGCAAACAATTATCAAAAGACCGCCAAGATTCTCTTAAATCTTCGCGGTCTCTCTGGTGAGCCTAGCAGGACTCGAACCTGCGACCCACAGCTTAGAAGGCTGTTGCTCTATCCACCTGAGCTATAGACCCATTTTGGAGCGGGTGATGGGAATCGAACCCACGCAATCAGCTTGGAAGGCTGAGGTTCTACCATTGAACTACACCCGCACGGGATTTCGCCTGCCTGCTGATTTTACCGCAAGGCACAATTTTTGTCCAGTACCGTTTTACATTGTTCGTCATCATGTTAGAATATGAAAATCAAGACAACTGGAGGACGGCCCATGCGCGCAGCCAACGAGTTATTATCCAGCGATCTGATCCTGGCCGACGGCGCCATGGGCACCTACTATGCCCAATTGGCCGGCAACAGCACGGTCAGTTGTGAACTTGCCAATACCGAGAACCCAGCGCTGATCCGCCAGATTCATCAGGAATATCTCGCGGCCGGCAGTCGCCTTTTACGCACCAACACCTTCGCCGCCGCTGCCGTCTTGGGCACGAGCGACCCCGTCGGACTGGCCGCCATCGTGCGCGCCGGTTACACCATCGCCGTCGAATGCGCCGGTGATCTGGCCTTCGTCGCCGCCGACATCGGACCGGTTTACAACCTCGATGCCGACGAAGGCGCCGCGGCCACGCAGATCGTGGTGGATACCTTTGTCGATTTGGGCGCGCAGCTTTTCATCTTTGAAACCTTCGCCGATCCAGACGACTTTCTCCCCTTCTGTCAGCAGATCAAAGATCGCCAGCCGCAGGCTGTAATCATCGCCTCCTTCACGCTGTCCGCTGATGGCTACACCCGCAAAGGCTTATCGCTGACACAGCTTTCGCGCACGATGGAAGCCAGCCCGCTGATCGACATCTGGGGCATGAACTGCGGCATTGGCCCCACCCACCTGGCCGAACAATCGCGCCACTTGGCCGCCACCGGCAAGCCGCTGACCCTGATGCCCAACAGCGGTTACCCCCACCAGGAAAACCAGCGTTTGGTCTTTGGCTCGACGCCCGACTACTTCGCCCAAGCCACCGCCGCGATGGCTCACGGCCGCACCCGCCTACTCGGCGGCTGCTGCGGCACCACGCCCCAGCACATCCGCGAATTGCGGCTCAGCCTGGATCAAGGCCGGCCAGAAGCGGTGCCCATTGCGCGCAATCAACCGATCGCTACCCCCGGCAAAGTGGCTGCCCACGGCCGTCTCGCCGACAAGATGGACCGCGGCGATTTTATCGTCATCTGTGAACTCGACCCGCCCCGCACCAGCCAGATGGAGCCGATCATCGCCGCCGCTCGCCAACTGCAGTTGGCCGGCTTTGACGCCATCACCCTGGCCGATTCGCCGCTGGCTCGCGTCAAGATGGAGCCCATCGCCTGTGCCGCGCGCATCGCCCGCGAGACCGGCATGCTGGTTCTCCCCCATCTCTGCTGCCGCGATCGCAATGCCAACGCCCTGCGCAGCAGCCTCTTAGCCGCCCACAGCGAGGGCATCCGCCAGGTCCTGGCCATCACCGGCGATGCCATCCCCGAGTCCGATCAAGGCTTCATCAAGCCTGTCTTCAATTTCAGCAGTTTTGGCCTGCTCAACCTGATCCAGCAAATGAACGACGATGTCTTCGCCGATGACCCCCTGCTGGCCGCCGCCGCGCTCGATGCCGGCGTGGCCAATCCGGCGGCCGAGCTGGATCGCGTCCTGCGCAAACAGCAAAACGGCGCCCGCCTGATCCTGACCCAGCCGGTTTACGATACGCAGGGCCTCGCCCTGATCCGTCAGGTGCGCGCCGCCGGCCTCAAAGTCCTGATCGGCCTGATGCCGCTGGTCAGTTACCGCAATGCCCGCTACATGAGTGAGGAAGTGCCCGGCATCCACATCCCGCCGGCTGTTGTCGCCCAGTTTCACCCCGATCAGACCCGCGAGCAGGCGCTCGAAACCGGGCTGGCCGCAACCCTGGCCATCGCCGCCGCCGTCCGCGCCGATGCCGACGGCTTTTACCTGATCGCCCCCTTCAATCGCGCTGACATCATGGTGCGACTACGCGAAGCACTCCTGCGCGAAAAATTGCTGTAAAGAAAAATGAAAAAACCTGCGACATTGCTGCCGCAGGCCAAATTATTGCTTCAAGGAATATCATTCCGCAACTGTTACCTGTTACCTGTTACCTATTACCTGTTACCTGTTCGCTCTTAGCTTCTTTCCGGCTTAGACCCCTGGATAAAGGCTTTGTACTTGTCGTTGCGCGCTTTGAATTCCGGCGTCTTCTTCTGCTCCGCCAGTTTGGTCTCATTGCGGTAAATGTCATCCATGTGGATCAGCTTGCCGGGGATGCTGTTGTGCGCGTGTTGCAGCTGCTCGGAATCGAAGACGAATTCCATCGTGTCGCCCTTGGTGACCAGCTTGCCCTCGATGCCGCAGACTTCGCAGATCGCCTTGCCGGTGGGGGCCAGGAAGAAGTTTCGGCTGTTGCAGTTGGAGCAGATGCCGGGTTCGCCGAGGTATTTGGCGTTGGCGATATCCTTGGCGGCATTGGCGATGTTAACGCCGATCTGGTGGCATTTTTTGACGGCTTCGTCGTCGAGGATGATCGATTTGCTCCAGGAGAAAACGGTGTCATCAATGACCTTCCACATGGTGGTCATGGCCAGCAGATTGAGGTCTGCGGATACTTTGGTCATCCAGTCACTGCCGCCGATGGAGATGAAGCTGGTGACCTTGGGTTTCAGTTTTCGCGGATCAGGGCCGGGTTTGCCCATTTTTTCAGCGATCTTGCCGGCAACGATGTTGGTGCCAGTATCATGGCTTGGACCAAAGAGACGGTCCTGCACGACGTGCATGATGCCGGGTGTGCCCTTTTCAAAAATCGGCATGACCCAGATCACGGCATCGGCATTCAGCAGTTTCTCGTCCAGCCATTTCTCTTCATCCTTGATGACGCAATCGCCATTGCCGCCGCTCATCAGGCTGTTGACGCAGGCAATACAGCCGGTGCAAGGCTTGAGATCGAGATCCAGCAAGCGAATGAATTCGATTTCCGCGCCGGCCTCCTGCGCGCCCATCAGCGCTTCGCGAGCCATGGCATCGTTGCTGCCGTTTTTGGTGCCTCCTGATATTGCTATAACTTTCATAATAAATCCCCTTTCAATGTAAGCCAAGGTTTACGTTTCATTAACCATTGACAGTATTCAGTATAGCTTCTATTGATCATCAATTCCAGCGGAAATTCGATCGAACGCAAAAGTTCCAGGGCCAGATCCACCTGGCCGACGTCGGTCGAAATGTGCGCGTCGCTGTTGACCACGATCTTGACACCGTATTTTTTGCACGCCAACGCAATCAGCCGGCAATTGTAACCGGGTTGGCAATTGGCCAGCGTGTGGTTGTTAATCTCGACGGCTTTGTCATGCTCCAGGCAAGCCTTCATGACACTGTCCAAATTGTAGGGGTATGGTCCGCGGCCGGAATGGCCGACAATATCAACATTCGGATTGGCAATCACAGCCAGCCAGGCGGCGGTGTGTTCAAAACTCGTCTTTGGCGCCAGACAGATGTCGTGAAAACTGGCAATACAAACGTCGAGTCTTTTGAGAACGTCATCCGGCAAATCCAAGATGCCGGCATAATCGACAATGTTGGCTTCGACCCCACGCAGCACATGGACCCCATGGATTTCGCGCGGCAACGAGACCAGGTTGGCAAAGTAGATAAGACGAGGCGCGCCCTTCATCGATGGGCCGTGATCGGTGGTGGCAAAACCCTCAAGACCGTTCTGGCGACAGGATTTGGCGTATTCTTCGATGGTACTGAAAGCATGACCGCTCATCAGTGTATGGGTGTGGGAATCAAAGGCAATGGTCATATGATCTCAAGGTTTCCTCTCTGGACACATCTGGCGTCAGCCGGCGTCGGTGGCCGCTGTCACATAGGTATTATAGACAAAACCTTCCATTCCGTCCATCGTCAGAACCTTCACCCAATCGCCTTCAGGAGGGGACAGCTGGTAGAGCTTGTCGCCCGTGACCAGCGTCGCCAGCAATTTGGATTCCCGCGAGGCTGCCTGACGCAGGTTGAGCTGACTGGCATTGACCATCAGCACCGGCAAATCCAGCGCCGGCGTCACATCGGGGTTGAGCGGGTCGGCGGTCACGGTCGGCAGCGGCGCGGTCGTGCTCGACGGGGTCGTCGCGGTATCGCCGGACTTATCGCGACCCGCCATGACCAAAGCCGCAATCACGATGATCAAGATGACGGCAAAGGCGCCCAGGCCCAGATAATACGGCAGCCACTTTTTGGGCGGTGGTTTGTGTTCGATAGGCTGCATTTCTGCCGGCGGCTCCAGCACGTCCTGCACACCCAGTTCAATCGTATCGCTTTCCGATTCTTCCGACTCAACAGACGGCACCTTGCCGAACAACCAAGGCATCCGCTCCTTCATGGTTGGCTTTTCACCGCTGTCGGGATGATGGTCTTCCTCGTGGTGCAAAACCTCCATGGCAAACCAGGTGATCTCATCGGCAAATCCCCGCAGCCTGGCGGTGTAAAGCAAGTCGCTCACCTTGGCCGGCTGCTGCCGCATATCCAGCAACACCTCGGCAGCCTCGTTGGCGCTGAAAAAATTGAACAGCACCGGCGGCAATAAAAACAACTGATCGTGATGATTGAGGATAATCGAAAAGTATTGCAGCATATTGCCCTTGATGTTGGCAACCGACGCATGGGCATCGCGCGGCGCAGCCGGGCGCAACCGCCGCAGCTCGCCATCCCTGAAAAGGTAAAAGCCCAAATCCACCGGCAACCAGGCCTGCAAACGTCGGTCATCAAGGACAATCAGCCATTCGGGCGTCATGTGGTATTGATGCAGCAAGCCATTGAGTTCGTGGCCTTGACGTTTGGACAAAATTTTGAAAAATTCCTGCCAAACCGACACGATTTGCTGTTGTTTGATCATCGAGGCCGATGATGACTGTCCGGCGTCCTTGATGGCCACCATCAGCTGCATCGGCCGATGCGTTGTTTGGACGTGGGTGCGTTGCGAAGTTGAGGACAGCATGCCCAGGAGTGTACCATTGACCAGAAAACTGGTGTTCTGCGCGTCCTGCGAACAGATGCTCAAGGTCAAAGCCATTCGAATCAAAGCAAGGCCTCCCTGTTTTGGAAATAGTCATGATTATTGTAGCGTAAAATTGAGATAATGCCCAGCTTATTTGTAAATTCGGCTCTTTTTGTAAACAATATTGCCCGAACCACCGTCTGACCGCTGCAGCCGTGTGGCGATTCGCTTGGCGACAAAGACGCCCTCGCCGCCAAATTTGAAGGGGATATCGTCGACCTGGCCGGTCATGATATCGTCACAGACCCCGATCACCGAGGCGATCAGGTCGAGCGGCGCTTCGCCGTCGCGATGGGAGAGGTAAATTTTGACGTACAAACCCTGGGTCTTCGCCTGAAGGTCAAGCATATTTTCACGGTATTCCTCGACGCTCGGGCATCTTTCGTCAAACAGAAAGGTCAGCGGATTGCAGGCGTCGCCCAACAGCAGCGCCCGCTCTTCCCGCAGCAGCACCGCGACCGAACCCGGCGAATGGCCGGCGGCCGCGAAGATTTCCAGCGACAGGCCGCCCAGGTCGAAAACGTCGCCCGGCCGCATCGCATGGTAAGCGAAAGGCCGCGCCGGCTGGTAGTCAGCGTCTGGGATCAGCTCGAGCTTTTTGCCGATCATGCGGTTCATATAGTGCTTTCGCCGTTCCATCATGCTGTGGCTTTTGAACACCGCATCGTCGGCCGGATTCAGATAGACCTCATCAAAAGCCGCTGCCCCCAGCGCATGATCCATGTGACCATGCGTGATCAGCACGATCAGCGGCTTGCCCGTCAACCCAGCGACAAAGCCCCGCAAGTCGCCGACACCGACGCCCGTGTCTAAGAGCGCCGCCCGTGTCTCGCCCTCGGCCAGGTACATCAATTCGCCGGCCACACCGGCAATGCGCGTGACGCGGTCGGTCAGTCGCGTTGCTTTAAAGTAGGTTAAGTCATTCATGGCATTATCATAACATTGACCGCCACCGGAAGAAAAGACACTTTAAAACTGTTATAATAGAAACAATAATCTGAGTGCTGTATCGAGGTGATTGTTTTGCCAATTCCCGATGACCTCAAGTATTGGAGCCTGCCCCAAGCCGATGTTTTGACCAGATACCAGACCTCGCCGGACGGTCTGACCGCCCGGGAAGCCGTTGCGCGGCAAAAAACATTCGGCGACAACGCTATTAAATCGCAGGGCAAAACAGCGCCGCTGCTGCTGCTGCTCAGCCAGTTTAAAAATCCGATCATCCTGATCATGATCATCGCCACCCTGATTTCCGGGCTAACCGGAGACTGGTTGGATTCGCTGATCATTTTGGCCATTGTCCTGGGCAGCGTCATTTTGAGTTTTCTGCAAGAGTACAGCGCCAGCAACGCCATTGAGAAATTGCGCTCTCAAGTACAGATCAAATCAACCGTGCTGCGGGACGGCCAGACCATTGAAATTCCGACCCGCGCGCTGGTGCCGGGTGACATCGTCAGGCTTTCGGCCGGCAGCCTGATCCCGGCAGATGGCCTGATCCTGGCCTGTGACGACCTGCATGTCAACCAGTCCATTTTGACCGGAGAGGCCTTCCCCGTCGACAAAAACACCGACATCGTCGCCGAAGACGCCAATCTCAGCCAACGCGAAAACTGCGTCTTCATGGGCACCAACGTGCACAGCGGCATTGCCACCATGCTGGTGACGCTGACCGGCGGCAAAACCGAATTTGGCCAAATCGCTGGTCAACTGGCCCTGCGTCAGCCCGAAACCGAATTTGAACGCGGCGTTCGCCATTTTGGCTATTTGCTGACCGAAATGATGCTGATCCTGACCCTAGCCGTTTTCGCCATCAACGTCATCTTCAACCGGCCGGCCATCGATTCGCTGCTCTTCTCGGTCGCCCTGGCCGTCGGCATCACGCCGCAGCTGCTGCCAGCCATTATCAACGTCACGCTGTCCAAAGGCTCGCGCACCATGGCCAAGGAAGGCGTCATAGTCCGCCACCTGACCGCCATCGAAAACTTCGGCAGCATGGATGTCCTGTGCACCGACAAGACCGGTACTCTGACCGAAGGCATCGTCCGCCTCGATGGTGCGGTCGATCTCGACGGCCAGTCCGCCGACGCCGTCTTTCGGCTGGCCTTGCTCAATGCCCGCCTGCAGACCGGCCTGGTCAATTCACTGGATGAGGCAATCATCGCCTACCAGGACCTTGACCTCGGCAAGACCGTCAAGCAGGGCGAAATCCCCTACGACTTTACCCGCAAAAGACTGAGTGTGATCGTCACCGATAGTCAGAGCTGCGATCTGATCGTCAAAGGTGCCCTCAGCCATGTGCTTGATGTTTGCACCCAGGCCCAAACCAGCACCGCGGTCAAACCACTGGACGCCGAACGGTTGGCCGGCATTCAGCAACGCTTTGCCGATTGGAGCAATCAGGGTTACCGCGTTCTGGGCATCGCTCACAAGACTGTTCCGACGCAGGACAAATACGACGTCACAGACGAAAACGCCCTGATTTTCGTCGGCTTTTTGCTGTTTCTCGATCCTCCCAAGTCCGATGCCGCCGCTACCATCGCCGAACTCAGCCGCAAAGGCGTTCAGCTGCGCATCATCACCGGTGACAACCAGCTGGTGGCCATTCACACCGCCAAGACCGTCGGTCTCGAGGTCACCGGCATCATGACCGGCAACGATATCGCCAAACTCAGCGACGAAGCTCTGCGCAAAGTGGCAGAGACCGTCAATCTTTTCGCCGAGTTTGATCCCACTCAGAAAGAACGCATTATTCTGGCGCTCAAAAAGAACAATCACGTCGTCGGTTATATGGGCGACGGTATCAACGACGCCCCCGCGCTGCACGCTGCCGATGTCAGCATTTCGGTCAACACCGCCGTCGACGTCGCCAAAGAAGCCGCCGATTTTGTTCTGCTCGAGAAAAGCCTCGACGTCCTCAAACGCGGCATCGAACTGGGCCGCGCCACCTTTGCCAACACCCTGAAATACATCAACATCACCACCAGCGCCAACTTCGGCAACATGTTCAGCATGGCCGGAGCCTCGCTCTTTATGCCCTTTTTGCCCCTCCTGCCCAAGCAGATCCTGCTGATCAACTTCATGACCGATTTCCCCGCCATGACCTTGGCCAACGACAGCGTTGACCCCGAGATGGTCAGCAAACCCCGCCGCTGGGACATCAAGCTCATCCGTAATTTTATGTTTTCCTTCGGCCTGATCAGCTCGGTCTTTGATTACCTGACTTTCGGCGTGCTCCTCTGGGGCTTCAAAGCCCCAGAACAGCTCTTCCAGAGTGGTTGGTTCATCCTGTCCATCATCACCGAGCTTTTGGTCCTCATCGTCATGCGCACGCGCAAGCCCTTCTTTAAAAGCAAACCTGCACCCGTGCTGCTTTTCTCAACCATTGGCGTCGGCATTGTTACCCTGCTCCTGCCCTACCTGCCGATGCAGACCATCCTCGGTATTACGCCCATCCCGCCGCTGACCCTCCTGGCCCTGCTCGGTATCGCTGTGCTCTACATCGTGACCACCGAGGTTGGCAAGCACTTTTTCTACAAGACCAAAACCGCCCGCCGTTAAGATTTCCCAATTCCCTCCCAAAGCGACCTCATCCTGCGTATGATAGTAGTAGAGGATCCTCAACGATTATCAGCCAAGGAGGCGGCCCATGTTTCGACGACCCAGTCAGCCCGAAGCGCTGATCGAAAAAATTCAGGCGGGCGATGAAACCTTGCGCAATCAGTTCATCGCCGAGAGCGTGCCCGAGATCAAGCATTGGGTTCGTCGAATCACCCATTCATATTTCGCAGAACAGGAAGATGAATTCAGTGTCGCCCTGGATGGTTTCAACCAGGCGATCAGCCGCTTCAGCAGCAGCCTGGATGTCCCGTTTTACAGTTATGCCAACATGCTGGTCAAACACCGCCTGTTTGACTGGATGCGGCGCGACAAGCACAATCGCAACACCCGCGTTTTTTCCGACTGCGACTCGGAAGACGGCATCCCCATCGAGGAGCGTTTAGCTGACCCCCAAAGCGAACAGTTCGGACACGATTTGGAAATCAACGAATCCTTGTTGCAACTCGAGATCCATCTTCAGTCGTTTGGCTTCAGCCTCAATCAGATCACCGGCCGGTTTCCCAAACACCGCCCCAGCCAAATGTTCTGCATTCAGGCTGCTCGCCATCTGTCGAGCGATCAAACGCTCATGGTCCGCCTCATGGCCATGCATCGTCTGCCCGGTGCCGAATTGGCCAAACGGTGTCAGGTCTCGGTCAAAACGATCGAAAAAAACCGCTCCAGCATTATCCTGCTGGCCCTCTTGATGCGCAGCGATCTTGAACTGATCCACAGCTATATCTCGGCTTTCGAAAAGGAGGCACAACAATGAAAACAGGAACAATCGTTGGCATTGACCGTAAACACGCCCACGTCTTTACGTCCGATTGCCGCATGGTCAAACTTCAATGGCAGCCAGACATGGTTGTTGGAAAGGAAATTATGATGGAACCCACAAACATTACCCCCGCCCCGGTTGCGCGCAACCGTCGTCTGCAATTTTCGCTGGCCGCCGCCTGCCTGGTGCTGCTGCTGGTCGTCGGTCTGATCTTTGGCCAAGGCCTCATCACCAGCCCGGTTTACGCCACCCTGTCGATCGACGTCAACCCCAGCCTCGAGCTTTCGCTCGATCGCGACCTGAACGTCCTGTCGGTCAAGGCCCTGAACGACGATGCCACGCAGCTGCTGGCCGGGCACAACCTGACCGGCCTCTACTGGCAGGATGCCGTCAACACCTGGGCCGAAATCCTCAAGGCCAGCAACCAGGTCCAGGTCGATACCATGCTGATTTCCGCCGTCATGCCCGAGGATGCCATTCAGCTCAAAACGCAGCTGCTCGCCATGGAAGGCACCGTCAACCAAGGCGTGCTATCCAACATCGAAGTCCGCGCCATTTACTCCAATGATGCAGCGCTCGTCGGCCAGGCCAGCCAAAACGGCCTCTCGATCGGTCGGCAGATGCTCCTGAATCAAGCCCTGGTCCAAAATCAAAACTGGGATGAGAACAGCATCGAAAATGCCCCTTTGGGCGAGCTGATCCAAAACCTCTTACAAAATCAAGAGCAAAACCAGACCGGTATCGGCGGCAAGACGACTCAGTCCGCCGCGGAACAAACTGGTGCCTCGACCGGCATCACCGAAACCAACCGCGAGACCAATGGCAGCGCCCAACAAACCAACGGCAGCCAAACCAATGGCAGCGCCCAACAGACCAGCCATGCGTCCAGTTCGAGTTCTTCCGCCCCAAGTAGCCAAAGCCAGCAGACCTCTCAAATCAAGCAATCTTCAGGTCATTAATCCTGCAAAAACCTCTTGGACAAAAGGGGGCAGTTCGCTGTCCCTTTTTTGTGCCAAAATCACAGACAGATCGCTTCAATCAAACTATAATTTGAATATGAATATTGTACAGCACATCAAAATGTTTGATCTCATCGCACCCATTTATGGGTGGTTTTTTCAATATCAAGTCAAAAACTATCGACGGATTGTCAGCAAAAACCAAGTCTTTTTTCTTGATGCTAAAAAAGTGCTGGATCTCGGTTGCGGGACCGGCGCACTATGTTCTGTGCTCGCAGAGCAAGGTCTTTCGGTGACCGGCCTTGATGGCTCACCGAAAATGATTCGCCTGGCCAAGCGCCTCAACCAAGGCAATACCGCGGCATTCAAAGTTGGCAACGCCCTGTCCCTTGACACGACAGAATTGTCCTATGACATCGTCGTTGCCAGTTACGTGCTACATGGTCTGCCCCAAGAGCAGCGAATGCAGTTGTACCGCAAGATGAAAAGCCTGGCCACCCGGCGCGTGATCATTATGGACTACAATCAAAAGCGCGGCCTGCTGACCAGCCTGATCGAATGGATCGAACGCGGCGATTACTTCGACTTCATTCGCTCGGCCGAAACGGAAATGCGGCAGATTTTCCCAAGCGTCGAGGTCATCCAGACCGGCAAACGGGCGGCCTGGTATATTTGCAATCTAGATTAACTCATTCCTTTGGCTTATCGCCATCCTCATGATTAAATTCGTAATTTCTTTTACGGTACTCATAGAGCGAATCGAGAACATTCATCGATTCAATTTCTGGGTTTCTTAAATCTTCGAAAAGCTCCTGACATTTTTGCGTACTGATCCCGGTCATCTGAAAAATCGCTTCACGCACCGCGTCAACATCAAGCAAGTTGTGGCTGGAGAGCGGTGTCATGTCAAAACCCGTTTCCTTGATCGCCGTGGCTCGCAGTACAATGACACAGCCCGGGATGCTGCCCTGCAGCAGCAGCTTGGCATTGCTCGTAAACCGCGCCGACAGCAGGCTCTCGTTGACCACCCGGTCGAGCGATTCGGCATTGTCCTGACTGCGAATGTACGGAATGAAGCCAACCGTTCTTTTGCTTTTGAAAATATACACGCTAATCAACATTTCATGCAACGGATGCAGAATCCAGTCATCGATGCTCATCGTCAAAGCCAGCGCCGCCGCCAGCTGTTTGGCCGCAATAGCAGCACGATCCATGTGCCCTCTCTCCAATTCCAGAACGCCATACTTGATCCGCATAATTTTGAGCACATCCCTTTCCGAAAGTGTATCAATAATTATTACGGACAATTGCATAAAAGAATTAGCAGGAACTCAGGTTTCGCGCGTCGATGCTTGGACAATGAAAAAGATCAAATAGACGACTGCCAAAATGGCTGAAACCAAGGTCCAAAAAGCAAAAGCTGAAATCATCCCAACAGCCAAGGATCCAAGTATTGCGCAAACTATAAAGATGATCATCGTGGCCAAAGAGGCCCCGCGGCTTCGTCGCCCGGCAGTCGAAGTAATGCCCGCCGCCAGGAAAAACATGAAAAATAGTAATATTCCAAATCCCATGGCGGCACTCGAAGCGGAATCGTTATAATAATAGGGATAACTTTTTACACTCATAGCGACAGAAAGCAACCCGATCATTGGCGAAACAACAATGCACAAAATTCCGATGACCATCTTGGCCACCATCGTGCCCGTTAATCGCGGGCGCGGCAGTTTCGGTAGTCTGCCTGGATATACCGGGTAGTAAATCGGGACTGGTGCAATGTACGGCTGGTTTATGACGGGGCGTCCATAAGGATTGGCTGACTGTCCAGGTGCTGCTGTTCCGCAATCTGGGCAAAATCGGCTTTCATACTGGGTTCCTCAATTTGGACAATACATCGGCGATTCTCCTTTATTGAGTATTTTGAAGTTTAAGAATGTTTAAGATTTTTCATCGTAATTCTATCATAACAAACATTTTATGTCGATCAGTTCTCTAGGATTGATAGCTACGCTTTCCTGAAAGCTTTAAGTACACATCTATTACAGTGAAAAAGCTGGACGCATCGTTTCAATTGCGCCCCTGCTTAAACCAACATACTCTGCAAAATTGAACCAGTGCTTTTTGCTGCGATACAAGTTTCCCAAAGTTCTGAGCGATTAAAGAAATAATCAGGGTGTTCAGACTAACGCCTTCTTCTTCCGCTTGAACAGCAATTTCCTTAGTCAGCTTGAATACTGACTCTAAACCCGCCATAAAGATCATCCTTTCTAATCGGTTCAATTACAACGAGTGAAAATTCTACATCATCATCAAGATTTATCGCCATAATTTCTGCAACGGCTTTTCTTAACGTGACCTCTGAAATAGGGTAATTTATAATTGTCGCATCCATATCCATGGTGGAACGCAGATCAATCCCAATACAAGCCGCAATCAACAAACCGCCTTTCAAAATGAAGTTGTCCTTATAATCCGATTTCGACAATCTTTCTAAAAATCTTTCATTACTTTTCCACTCACATGAGTACCTCCAAATAATTCCTCAAAGTCTTCTCAACACCTAACTCCCTGGCGGTTTCCATAAGTAATTGAAAATCCAATGATTTATTGTTGGCAACTCTTTTCAGTGCCTCACTGAAGATTTGAATATCAATTCGATTTTTACTTCTGAGGACATCGCAGATCGTTCTTTCTAGCGAATAAACCGTGACGGTATTGCCAAAGGAAGTCTTGGTTTTTGTTACTCCCAATAAGTGCAGATCTTTTTTGATGAAATAGATTTTAAACTTGTCAGTGATTGTTTTCACGACCTTGTAACCACTGGGCACCGTTGCCGAATACTCAAACAGCGTACGATCTGACATCCCATGTAAATACAGGGCTGTTTCATGCGAATAAATCAGCTTTGGATACTTGCCTTGCATGGCAAACATTACATCTTCGACGGCGTCAGGAAGTGCGTAGACGCCTCTACCTACCCTTTCAAGCTGGCCATCGGCCACCATCAGTGAAAGGTAGGTCCTGGGGATCTCATACTTGTTTAAGTCAGAGCTTAACACCGTACCGTTCTGTTGTTTGATCAGCTCATCCAATTTTTTTTGATTACCGAAAGTCTTCACCTACTTTTCATTTATACTTACATTATCATCTTAATAAGTATAATTGTAAAGATGTGGTTTGCAGGTATAAAATTCTTCTGTGACTTCCGGCTTTTCTTGATCAGCTGCAGCATTCTGGCGGCTGCACCACTTAGTTTATTGGTGCCGGTTTCCCATGCGGGGAGATACAGTATTGATGCAAATTCGCAGCATTTTTCATACCAAATGTCTCTTCACTATTCATATGTCGATCAGTTCTCTAGGATCGACAGCATAAGCGCGTTAAGCGGTGCCCAATCGCCTTGCTTTTCGTTTGGCTTGGCTTCAATTTGCTCACGAATCACCCTCAGGTTTCGTTCGATGAAATTGTTTAGTTCATCAATGCGCGGCGTTTCGCGGATTTCCGGCGAGGTTGTTTTCAGCTTTAACAAATCGTCGATGATCGGCCTGAGTTCAGGTTCGAGCTGTGTTTCGACAAGCTCGGTGAAAGGCATGGGCGGCGGCGTCCCGTTCTGCAATATCCAGCGACACGCCAACAGCGGTCTGATCACATAGAAATACTTTTTCGCCTTGACCATTTCGCCCTTGAGATAATCCCGATAGTTTCCCTCGGCCATGCTCAGATAATGCCACAGCCCGGATTTGGCTACGAAATACTTGCTGATGAGCGGCAATAATTTTTCGAAATGCTCCGAGGTTTTATAAACGATGGGTGAATTGCTCCATTCAAAAAGAGTCGGATTTGAGGTATGCAAAAGCTTGAGCGTTTTGTCAATATCCCAGCCGTTAAATATCCAGCACGTCACTGAGCGGATATTCCATCACGTCTCTAGGCTTGTCGAGTCGAAGGTAATGTTCCTTTGAACGCACGTAAAAAAAGCGCACATCATAATCGCTGTCGGGCGAGGCGAAGCCCCAAGCCCGGCTGCCGGATTCAACAGCATGTAAAATGGTGATATTTTCCGATCTCTCAATTTCTGTCAGTTTCTCAATGATGATTGCTTGCATCAAATGTCCCTTCCATGGCTGCCCTGAACGCTTTGTCGTCAAAGCCCGAATTTCTCTTCAATCCGAAATTGGGCAAAAGTTTCTGCGGCCGCGGTGAATTTGGCAGAACAACGGTCAGCACCAAATATTTGCTAATCACATCAGCTCGATCAAGTGAGTAACATTCCGAACCGTTTGGCTTGTCAAAGGAATCAAGAGGAATAAAAATCAGCCGGTTTTTCGTCACACCCACCCAATAATAAATTGCGATAAACGCATTTACCAGAGGTGGGACAAATAAGGTCTGCATAAATGAGATCTGTTTATCAAATTTCCCAGTTGCCAACAGCTGCTCTTCCGGCAGTAAAAACTTCTCCAGCGCTTCGCGTGCAATTTGTTCTTGTTTTATCTTTTCCATACTCAAACCCTCCCGGCGTTCAATGCCAAATTTGACTATAGTTTCTTCTGTTTATTATAACCGATTATCATTTTGCTGCGATACAAGTTTCCCATAGTTCTGCGAGATTAAAGAAATAATCAGGGTGTTCAGACTAACGCCTTCCTCTTCAGCCTGGATGGCAATTTCTTTGTGTAAAGTTTTCGGCAACCTCAAAACAAGTCTTCCGCTAAAAGAAGTGCATGTTTCCTTCGGCGTCGGATAGCTCTGATGTTCCTCATAGTATTCATCCAGCCATAGCTCGCAAGCCGTTTTGGCCTCCAGAAGGGCCTCCGCTTCGCTTTCGCCGACAGCTGTGCAACCTGGAAGATCCGGGAACTCGACGACCCAGGAGATGTTTCCATTTTTGTTGGTATAGGGGAATACAGTTTTTCTATAGTTGGGGTACATTGGCAAAACCTCTTTTCTAGTCATTGGTCTATTTAAACAGTCCCTCCCAATTGTCTGGGAACCCGTTGAATGCAAGATTAATATCATCAGCATATTTATGGACCAGAGCCGTAAGATTTTCAGAGAAAGATCGCCAATTTGAGCCTTTCTCTAGATTTAATCTCTTTAACATTATAATAACCGGAAATATTTTTATGCTATTGTAAGCAGAATCATCCTTAAATAGTTTAGGACGTTTCACGATTATTCGATTGTAGAGTCGACCATTGTGTGCGCAAATGTTCCGAATGTAACAAAGACACTCAAACCAGCCGGCAAGATAAAATTCGTCTATCCCAAAGCATAGTGCAATAGCTTTTTGATCTCCCGGTAACAGATTCCCAAAAAGTTTTGAAGTAATTCCAAATGACCAGGTTTCGATTGCCGCCCAGATAGGTAAGTCTTTATATATCTCAACATGATGCTTAACAAATGCTGCATCTATCATTTGATCGATTGCATTGGTATGCATTTTTAGAAACTTTTCGTGTTGCTGCTGATTCGAAAATATCGAACTATCTTTGTGGCAAATATTGCCGTACTTTATCGCCAAGTGGTTTGAAATTGAAGCTCGAAGTTTAATCTCAATTGGCTCGATTACAGCAATAAATAATCGACGTAGATTTTCATCAAATCTATAGATTCGGTAAATTTGTTCGAAAGTTGTACCTGAACGGAAAATATTGTTTCTTCGAAGTCCAAGACTATATGCGCTTAATCTGTAGTAGTGAATTCTAGATAGTAAGGTCTCGGCAGATTTATCGCTGCTGATAGTCATTCCGCGGTCCTTTAGGATTTGGATCTGCTGTTTTATCGTGGTAGCGGATTTTAAGCCTACATCATTTAGCATATGTTCACCCAGTCCGTTCCAAAAAAATGACCCCACTTGGTCCGCGGTTTCTCTTTCGAGCCCTAAGCGTGTGGGGTACTGTTATCCCCATTATACAACAAGTTCTGTGTCTAATGCAACTTCAATATTGTTAGTTTGCGGAAAATTAAGTGACATTATTATGATACTATATGCGATACTGTATTTCAAGATTCTATACTTGCTTTTCAGTCAATTATATATCGCTTTTGAAATGTGATGAGCGACATTCGTTCGACAAATTTCGACAATAGCTCCTCTTGCTTTTGATCCATACCATTACCTGACAGCCTTTCTAATTTCCTTCTCTTCCAACTGCAATTTGTTCAGTGTATCTTGAAAATAGTGGCGTTTGTCAATTTTCTTCTGAATTTCATCCGAGTCGAACTTATCCTTGGGCCCCAAATAGTCTGTCTTCACTTTTTTATGAACCCGATAGAGCAGATAGTAATAATCTCGATTCTTGACTTTTTTCAAAATGATCTTGCCTTTAGGCAGCGCGTCAATTTGTTCCTGGTATGATTTTTGCATGTCCAGATTTCGTTCCAATTCTTCGATGAGAACATTTTTAACTATTGACACTATGTCACCTCATACATAAAAAATAATCAAAACTGAAATTGGCAGGTTTTACCCTACATAATGAAATATTGTTGGCAATTTGTAGGGTATCCATTTAAATGTATTCTACCATACATATATAGATTTTTCCATATAATTGTAGGGTATCTTTATTCCTCTACTTTCTAAATAATCCGCTTCTTCTCGTCCATACGCTCACCCAGTCCATCCAAAATAAAAGACCCCACTTGGTCCGCGGTTTCTCTTTCGAGCCCTAAGCGTGTGGGGTACTGTTATCCCCATTATACAACAAGTTCTGTGTCTCATGCAATTCACTCAATATTACATTCATTCAATTTTACATCGCATTAGAAATGAACAGAACGTCGTTCGTTCGACAAATCTCGACAAAACTATTCCACTTTCCCAATGATCCGCTCGGCAATGTCCTGACCAAAGGGCACGCTGCCGTCATCGCCCGTGAACGCGGTCCACTCGTCGTAAATCGCCCGCAGATCAGCGTCCAAGTAAGTCAACGCCCGCTCGCGCAACGCCTGCGGAATGCCATAGTAAGCCTCGGCGATGCCGCCGGTAATGGCCGCCAGCGTGTCGCTGTCGCCGCCGACCGAAATGGCGGTGCGGATGGCGTCCTCGAACGACACCGACTCCAGAAACGCCTCGATCGCCTGCGGCACCGTGTCCTGGCAGGTCTCATTGAAACGGTAGCTCGCCCGGATCTCGTCGATCGTGAAATCCAGCGGGTAATAGTCCGCCTCGATCCGCCGCCGGATCTCCTGGCGGGTCGCGCCCTGCCGCGCCATGACCATGGCCACCACCGTCGCCTCGGCCCCTTTGAGGCCCTCCACGTGATCGTGCGTGACCGCCGTGATCACCCGCGAAAGCTGGACGGCATCATCCTCCGACCGCGCGAAATCCCCCACCGGGCTGATGCGCATGGCCGCCCCATTGCCAAAACTCTGGTAGGGCTGCGGATGGTCGCTGAACATCCAATTCGCGAACCGGCCGCCATAGCCGCAGTTGGGATACTTGCGGCCGATTTCCTGCATCCATTGGACCGTCAGTTCGCCGAGGCGCGCATCATACTCGGGGCTGTAGCCCCAGCCGCTTTCCCGCAACGGTTTCAATTTAGCTGCGGCCATGATCGCCTTGGCCACGGCGAGGGTCATGATGCTGTCGTCGGTGGCAAAGCAGCTCGCGGCAAATAATTCGAAGTCTTTGCTGCGATGATTGTTGAATTCAAATCGCGACCCGACGATGTCGCCAATGATTGCTCCTAGCATAGGGGGTTACCTCGTTGTGGAAATTTGCTCAAAGTGTGTCCGAGGCCATAAGACTCGATTTTAACGTTGGACTGACGTCATTTAGAATTATTATAACTGTGATCGTGGGCTTTGCGAAAAGTTTAGATGGCCTTTAAGCGGTTTTGCAAGGCATTGTCCAATTTATAGATTCGATGCTATAACTGCTGATCGATCTTGTAAAATGCATCCAGCCTGGACGTCTTTTCTTGTATTTGCACTTGTTCACCTCGCGTTGATCCCTACGGATCGTAAAACGGATGCGAACTCCTATTCTGTCAAAATAAATCTAAGTCGCTGATTTGCATCTGTAAAGATATTGCTGGCTTTTTGTAGCAGCTTATAAAAGCAGCTCTACTTGATAATGCTTTATCAAGCTGTCCGAGATTAAGTAAACTAACAAACAGCGCTGCTGACCTAGCCTGGCAATTTACGGATTTATTATGATTGAATTCGATATCCGTAAATATTTCGAAAGAATTTAACTCTTTTGCGAGATCAGGATTTTGTAGTAAGGCGTTAATATATAGCCAGTCATAAAAAGCCGTTTTCGGTTCAAGCGACCAATCGCACCCGCTATATTGGAAATTCAACAACCTACCAGAATTTTTCAGTCGCATATCCTTTTTTGCTTCGCTTGCTGAACAATTCAGTAAATCTGTAAATGGCCCACCACAAGCAAATACTTTTGCTGATTGAAATATGTTCTCAATACTAACTCGTCTATCCAGATCATCAACCTTCATTTTCAAATTGAAAGCACTTAGGGCAACACCTAACGGGTTTTCGGATTTTGATGAGATTTCGAGCATTCGTTTCTCGGAATATTTTTTCTTTATTTGGTTATGCAGTGATCGAATTGATTTTTGTTTCTGGCTTACAGAAAAGCCCGTAAAGAATTCAAAGTCACATAACTCTTCCGAAATAAAGTGCTTTTCATTAGGAGTTGATCTAAAGAATAATCTTTGTGCCATGAATAGGCCTCACTTCCAATAGGCAAAGTCGTGCCTATAACTAAAGTATTCACGAGAGTAACTACTGTTGATATTGAGATTACGAGATTTGACAAGCGTTTCTACTTCATTATGCACATCATTGGTAGGCGCTAATATTCCAGTAATATATTCAATGCTAATACGCTCTTTGACTAATACCTCAGCTTGCGGATTAGATGTGAAATTGTCAGTTAAAGCCAGATCTCCACGCGTTTTTTCTCCCGCCTTGGTTGTAATACGATCGCTAAATAATCGCTGTATTCCGGCGATACCTTTTAGCTGGTCTGGATAATTGAAGATATAGTTTAGATATTTCGTTGCATTATGCGGGCAGTAAAGCACATCTTGATATTTATTCGCCAATATAATCGGGTTTATGGTTAACATAATCCATTTATTGTCAAGATGATGTAATTTGTTCCAAAGCATCAGATAATTCGGGAAACTAATCGATAAGCTAATAAAGTTGAGTAATTGATTGCCTGAGTCTGAACGAATGCTTTTCAATCCCATTTTTTCTTGAGTTGAAACTGAGAGGAGTCCATGCTTCAATATAGTCGATAGGTTGTCAAAACTTGTGAAATGAATTAACTCTGTTACATTACGGAAGTCAAGATATTCCTCAATTTCTTTGATTAAAGAATGTTCGACTTGCTGTTTTTCTTTGTTTTCAATTTTTAAATTAGGAAGACTTTTTCTTTGATTCATACTTTTTGAAATTCTGTTTTGAGAAGCATTTTTTGTCCTTGTAATGAAATTTGCTGATTCTTCAGCAGACAAAAAAATACTTGTTCCGATATCTGTTATCGAATATGTCGACCATTTTGGAACCTCACTATCTGCTGTATATCGAACAGTTATTCTAGGCGCATCACTCGGTCCCTCTAAAGCTTTAATTCTCCCAGGCATGCCATATTTATCATATACTGTCATGCCAATTTTCAAATCTCCTGATTCTTGCATACTACTGTTCATATCAGATCCCCCATGTTGCTGAAGCAATTTAGTTTTGATGCATTGTGCTCGAAATCAGTCTATTAAATTTGTTTTCTAGTCAGGTCAAACTGCTTCTCAATTTTCTGGGATATGTTAGGTCCGCGATAAGCAAATTTTGATTATACTATATTGAATAGTAACAACATTCAGACAGCAATTATCGGTTTCCAAATATCAATTACATCAATGTAAATCTGATTTGTCCGCTCTCGGATTTTCCTTTCATCCCAAATTTGGCTACTGTCGTAGATTTTAAGAATTTTTTTTGTTACCAGGAGATCAGCATATTCTTTGATCCCTTTTTGTTTTCCCTCGCCATTTATTTTTCTTGAATATTCATAATTTCGCAAAGATGTGTTCAGTGACGATGTTAGCAACGTCATGTTGCCAATCTGATAAATACAACTGCTTCTTTCTCGGTCTGCTGTAGTCTGATCTGTAATGATATCACCATTCTCATCATAAACAGGCAATGCGGAAATACCCCAATACCATTGCCATTTTTGTGGCATCAGATGTTCGAGTGAATATGTGTATTTTAGGGATTCAATATCTACCTTGTTATTCGAGTCTTTGCGCATCTTAAGCTCAATCCAAAAGAGCAAAAGGGATGCTAATTTGTTTGAAATATTGCATAGTCCCTTAAACACAGCTATATTTGAAAGATCCTCTTTCTTTTCAAAATATAGTTGGCTAACTGATTTTTCCTTTTTAATCAGCTGAACACATTCCTTGTTAAAGTTCTTGCTTGTGGCACCGCATATAATGTGACGTATAACGTATATTTCAAGCTCATTAAGTTTTTCAACCAGATCAATATTTTGATTACTCATGAAAAGATTTAAGATATACGGATGGAAGGTTGAAACCTCACACACATCAAGAACATGAAAAAGTCTTTTTCTGTTTTCTTCGTATCCAAAGATAGAAGATTTATCAAACTCGAGAAAATTGTCTTGATAGAGACGTGCATATGATTCAATTTCTGTAATAATCCTGAATAATTCATCATTATCCATGCTCTCAATATAATCTTTATAGAGAACTGGTAGATCAGACATTTTGTGGTTAGTAGGGTCAAATATCCCTTTAATGACGGCATAACAGTGCAAGAGAATCTCAATATTATTCCTGACAAACCGGCCCATGCTTCGCTCTTTTGCCCAGAAATCAGCAATATCTTGAGTCCCATCAAAGACGGCGGCCCAATGCAAATTATAAAAATCAATGACTCTTTGTTTTTGAGCATCGTTACCTGATGCCCGAGCATTTTCCATGGCTTTTTGGAATAATGCGTTCTTAATTGTATCGGCGCAAGTCAACCTTACGCCGGCGGTATTCACTGTGTCAAAGATGGCCTGCTCGTTTTCTTTATCACCAAGATCAATTTTGACAATAATCTTGTTTTGTTCATTGAGTAAATCACTGAATAGGTCTTTTCTTTTTTGAGCATCAAGCTCCTCAAGGCGTGTGATGAAATATTTATAACATTGAAGAATGCTATTTGAAGGGCTTATGTTTTTGTTAGCATCCGCTGCCATAACAATTTTATTAAATTCAGATTCACTTACCAATTTTCCATTTATGACCTTTTCATATTCTGGTGAATCTAAATGAGAGTGTTCTATTTTTAGATAGCGTGCCGGATCATAAATACTTTTATTATAGAACAACAACGATTCCATGTTTTGTTTTATTTTTTCTTGTGTAGCAGATGGCATACTACCCAGAGGTAACGTATCATATAGCGCTCTTACTAAAATGCTCAAAGTTGTTAACCTTTGCTGACCATCAATGACGAGCGACCTCGGTGTTTCACCTGTCAGTTTCTTTTGTTGCTTCAGAATAATTGACCCCAGGAAATGACTTTGTTCCTTATCCAGTAAGTTATCGAGCAATTCTTCCCAATTATTTTTCATCCATACATATCTTCGTTGGAAAAAAGGTATTTCCAACACCATGAGAGAATTTAAAAACATCAATGATATTTCTTTTGCTTCCATTTTTCAATTACTCCTTCTTCAACTTTTAAGTTATAGATTAAATGGGTTGCTGATCAACTATATATGCTTTCAGGGTCACGTCTCACCTGGTAATAAATTCCGACATTTGCCCGTATCCGCTAATATAAGCACCCTTCTGAGCCCTCGTCAGCGCGACATAAAGCAAACACTTTTCAGCAGTGATCGACTCCTGTTCACTGATGGCGTCAGTACGATCAATAGCAGAGTCGAGCGGAATAATACGACTATTTGCCGCCACGACGAAAACATACTGAAATTCAAGGCCCTTTACACGATGCATCGTTGCAATGCGAATTCCATCCAAAGCACGATCATCGGATTTACTCCTTTTGATTTCATAAGAACGGATCCCATTTTTTGTAAACTGTGCGATATAGTCCTCAAGCAGCTTATGTGTTCGAGCCACAACACAGATATTTTTAATTGCAACTCCGCTGCCAATAAGTCTTTTGATTTCTGCCAAAACTGTATCAAACTCTTCATTTGCGGTCTTGAAGGATTGTACGCGCGGAGCTTGCCCGTGCGTTAAGGACTGGCAGCGATCATCATTGTCAAATGCATCATCCAAATCATCGAAGGAAATACCGTTAAGCAGGGCAAACGCCGCTTTTCGGATCTCTTCTGTTGTGCGATAGTTGATCCGTAGCACACTGCTTCTGCCGCGGATATTGATGCCGCACTTGGATAAAACTGCTTTATTTTTATAAATTCTTTGATGCGCATCACCAACTATAAATATATCATCAGGGTGTTCATCGCCGGCTATAGCTCTTAGTAAACGAAACGCGTTTGAACTGAGGTCCTGTCCTTCGTCTACGATTATATTTTTATACTGATTATCTTTTGGTGATTTGGCTACAAGAAGACGGCATTCATACATTGCAGTATTTATATCTCTGATCTGTCTCTCCTTCATTAGATTCTGGTAGGACTCAAATACCTTCCAGATTTGAATGCGCTTTTTTCGGTCAAGTCGGGTGCCACGTCCGGTGCGTGTGGCTTTGACATATTTTTCGAGATTAAATGCTTCCTGGGCGACAACGACACGATTCCATTCTTCTTGGTAAAAGCTGACTGGAAATTCATTGTCAAAATCATTCATTGAAACGCAATCTTCCCACAAGGTTCTTAAGGCTTCTTCATAGGCGATTTCAGCAGAATACCCCTGTTCACGCAAATATTGAGAAACCCATGCATCTAAGTTCAGTACATCAATGTGGCGTAACTCATCGGACGTGCAGATTTTGCGAAGATTATCTTTAATATCATAAGCAAGATTGGCCGTATAGGTGGTAAATAGAATGCGTTCATTGTCCTTCAATCTTACTGCAAGATGCTTGGCACGATGCATTGCTACAACGGTCTTCCCTGTGCCTGCACCTCCAAGTACACGAGCAGAACCGGAATATGTCTTGTTAACGATTTCTCTTTGCGTCGGATGCAGAAATACACGCCACTTTTCTAGCGGTTCCGCCATGATGCGGCGTAATTCTTCTTCACCTTCGACCACGACAAAAGATTTGAGCGTTTCAGGACTTTCCAGTGCCTCTGCAAGGCTGCCAGTTACATCGTGTGCCGCTTTCTCCGATGCAACCATTGTTACTACTTCCGATGCCGGAAATCCCTCGACAATCCAGGAAAGCGATTCAAATACATCACTTGAAAAAATCTCTTTTTTTCTATAATAATCAGCGGCATCTCTGATGGAACGTGCAAAAGAAAGCTGTTCCACTGGCACGCCAAGTTTGATCAGTTCATCTTCCGTGACTTCGGCAAACAACATTTTGTCTTTGGCTGTCAGCGAAACTTCTGGCGCAGTAATCATATCAAATATCTGGATAGCGCCTGTTTGGGGATTTACCTCACACTTTTTGTTCTTTGCCCAGGTATATGCTTCATCATGATGATCAACCCAAAGCAGAAGATAAACGCCGGTTTCTGGCTGCCTTACAACGATGCCTCTGTAGGTATCATCAATTCTTACTGAGCAGATTTTTTTATCACTGCCATCTTGCAGCTTTTCATAGTTGATACCGGGTGCCGTAGGATTATTGCGGAATTTGTTGATAAACTCCGTAACTTTTCCTTGAATTTGGCGGGGCAACGCTGCAAATGCAGTCAAAAAGTCTGAAGATATTGCGACTTTCACATTTTCTGCCATCAGATCTCACCTCCAAATAGTTTGATGTCAATTTCATCGGAAGTCGTAAAGATTTTCCATCCTTCTGACTCCGCCTTTTCCTTGTCTTCCGACTGTTCATCGGTCATAAAACCAATTTGTTTATCAGTCCAAGCAAATTCAATAGTGGCGAGCACCTCTCCGGAATCGTCAACAAGTTCAAAGCCAACCTCATTGGGAACTGATAAACCATTCGAACACAGCTTTGCTGCCATTTCAATAGCCTCGATGTCAAATAGCATTTCACGAATCTCATCCCAGGCATTTTCTGCGTTCGAAGGTGTAGTATCCGCAGCTTGCGTAGCAGCTGTCTTTATCGGAAGTGCGAAATATGCACGCTGCTCTAAACCTGTTGCACAGATTGCTACAAAACGTTCTGCAAACTGCATTAGGTTAATGAACTGCCAGAACCCATTCCATTCACTTTCGTATTTGTCGGTACGGCCATCCTTTTTGTCATTCAGGACCGCGCAAACCGATACAGGTGCATTCCTATCAGCCTGCATAGCTGTTGCAAGAATACCGGCATAGATTGAAATATGGGCATTTGTGCTACGAGGAATCCACTTACCGAAGAATGTACCTGGCTGGACGTATTCATCATCAGTAAAGTGTGTCTGCTCGAGAACTTTCCCGATCATGTCCTTCCAATCAAGAAATGCCAACTTATTTGTAGCGTTTGTTAGTTCAAGTAATGACAGTGAATATGCTCTTGCCTGAACTGCAAAGAGTGCCTCGGCCTCGTCCAGATCAAGGTATCGCATAAGCAGTTCAAACGATGACATATTGCCCGGTTTGAGTGAGTCTGCCTTTGCTGCATTGACCGTTGGCTGATACATAACATTACCGGAAGGCATTTTCTCCGCAGCGAGTGTTTCTGTCGCATAATCTCCTTGAGCCTGGAACACAGATTGCACATCACGCCAACTAAGAGACCAAACGCGATATCGCCCACTCCTGCGGATTGCTTCACGCTTTAACGTATCGTCGGCAACTTTATCCTTGTGATAAATGAATCCGTCCGTAAAGATCGCGACAGGACGACGGGTTGAAGAACCCACTGGACTGATAATAAAGTCTGGCTTGCAGGTTACCAAAACACCGTCAATAGTATCGAGTATAACTTGCGGTTCGATTTCCCATGTCGAACCATTGACCTTAAGAATATAGCCCTCTTTTTCATGGATCAATGACTTTGATATCTGAACTTTTCTATCTTCATTGCCCATTTGTGCAATAGCTTCAATGAAACGGCGTTCCAATTCGCTATCAAACAGGGAGTTAACAGGGATATTGCCAAGTTTTTGAATCTTTGTAACGCTATCCTTACCGCTTAGAACCGCCTTCAAAATGCGGATAGCGGTGCTTCTTGAAATGTTACCGATTTTCTGGCTCTGCCGGTAAGCATAGAGACAATGGTAGCAACCATCCTTCTGAGGATCTTCTTTGCAGGAGCATTGTTCAAGGACATGCAGAGCTTTTTCAAATATTTCTATGAGCGCGTTTTCTTCATGCATCAGTTGCTTCAGATAGCCTGTGCCACCCGGGATAGAATCATATATTACAAGGTACTGCTTCCTGTAGTCGGCTTCGGGGACCGGCACCTCGCTGACAGTTGCGCGAAGATGATCCACATTACCGAAATATTCCTTCATGCCAAGCATGAAAGCAGCGGCGAAAGACTCCGTTCTAACATTGGATGAGTCCATGGTAGTTGCGGGAATTAGAAGGCGAAGCACTTCCGTAGTAAACTCACGGTACAAAAACAAGCACTCTTCATATGGGTCAATACTTATAGCAGAATCCCTTCTGGTCTTACAGTAGAAAGTATGTACCGCTTTTCCACTATCAGGCTGAATTTTTCCACAATACTTGCATATTTTGAAGCCCTTGCGTACTTCTTCAACACCGGAAACATACAGCTTTTCGCCGACCATATCACTTTCACCGAAGTTGATCTCACGTAGCGTTGCTTTTTTGACAAATTCATATCCAAACGTAAACTCCTCGTTTTCCATCTGATAGGCGCTGGAAATATCATGGTCTTCATCTACGTCAACAAGGAGCTGTTTGCAGTAGAAAACTTTGGAGCGATCGTCGCTTTCATCACTGATTAGACTTTTTGTATAGTCCATATTTGAATAGACCATCTGCACTTTCAGCATTGTGCGTACTTGCCCGGCATCCGCCCAGGCAGGACTGCCGCATTGCGGACAACTTGCTGTATTTTTACCAGCTTCTTCGATCTGTGCATGAGAGCAATTCGGACATAGACGCCATTTTGCAGTTTGTGCGGACGTTAGGTCTACCTGATCGATGATCAGTTTACGACCGTCAACATAGAAGCTATTGTTTGGTGCAAATTCGCTTATAGCGGAAGATGCAGCACGGCTGTATTCATATACGGATTTTTCATATTTTTTCTTTTCCGTTGATGTCGATTCGACTCCGGAATCTTCTTTCCGGTAAAGCACTGCTTTCAGAATAATGCCGGATTCTGGGAATGCATAGTTAGGAAGCAAGCCTTCGTCCGACAAAAAGTTGAACACATTCTTTCGGTTTAATTCGCGCAGGACGTTTAGCAGAGCAGCCATCTCCGCTTTCAGTTCTTTAATTTCATCATCATATGAGGAGTCCTGTGGCTTGCTTTCCAGTTCCTTGACCATGCCCTTCAATTGCTTGATGCTTGTAGACAAGGACTCTCGCTGCTTCTTCAACGCTTGGAAAGCCTCAAGAATGCGCATATGCATCGGGCTTTCTTTCAGTTTATTGCCCTGTGCGAATACTCTTAATTCATTTTTAGCATTGTCGTCGAGGTACTGAGAAAAGAGTTGAATAAAGGAGTTTAGTTGATGTGTCAGATTGCTCTGTACATAATTTAGAAAATTAAACGGGAACACGTCAACCGGATGGCTATCGAGCTTGCCGAGGCAAATACCAACATTTTTCGGAATTGACTGCTCAGATACACCGCGTTTTACCCATGAGTCCATACAATAGGCCACAAATTGCCGTTCAAGCACGGCGGAAGCCTTGAGAAAGATTTTGGGTGGTACAACATTGCCCTCCATCATATCCAATGGGTCAGCATAAAAAAACAAGTCATGCGGACGAGTATTGGCTACAGCCAGCGTCAGTGCATTTCCATCCTTACGACCTGCACGCCCTGTACGCTGCAAAAACTGTGACTGTGCAGGCGGTATACTGCATAGGATAACAGTAGAAAGGTCACCGATATCAATACCCATTTCAAGCGTCGGTGTACAAGAAAGCACATTGGGATCCCACATCTGCAGGCTATCTTTTTTGCGTTTAAAGTTTGTTTCTAGTTCCTCACGATCGTCTCTCTGCAAAAGTCCGGTATGCTCTCTTGCATTGATACGAGCAAGGTCACCAGCTCCAAACAGTTTTCCGTAATAATTTAGTGAAACAGTTTCATCACGATTTACAATGCCTCCGCACACGCTTCTTGCACAAGACGCTCCGTCCCAAAATTCAATATTTTCTGCTGCACCGGAGTAAGTGGCGCCACAGCTATTACATTTCATCTGTACAACATCTGAGGAAATGTAAACTGTCTCTTTGTTAAGACCATAAACGGCAAAATCAGCAGTGGAAGGTATATTAACGACAATATTCTTCTTGACCAGTTCTTCCAATATAATCTGGCTAATCAGACCAAAGGTGCTTGGCTCAACTACATTTTCATCACAACAGGAAGAAATCCAGTCAGTATATTTACGCTCATTTACGGAATCAAAATTATAATTACGCCTACCTGCTGTTTTCTGATGCGCAATAAATCGAGGTGTGTTTCGGCCAGATTGTCTGCCAGGCATCCAACTAACTTGGCCAGTGGAGATCATATAACCGTTTCCATTCTCCATAATATATTGGTTAAATGCACTATCATAGAAAGCGCCTTTTTGACGCAGAGTATTCAAGAAGCCTATAATCATCTGTACATAGCGTCCGGCAGCGGTGTGGTTGAGCGTGCCAACCTCATTTGTTACACGCTCATATACAGAAGTCGCCACATCTCGAACCTCGATACTATTAAATGCGATGACAGAGCAGCCGGCTTTTTCAAGCGTACGCCCTATTCGTCCAGTAAGGCCGTATTCAAGCATAATTTCATAGGACAAGCGCCTTTCGATGTCCTGCATCAGTTTCCGTGCACGCTGATCCTTACCAAACATGCGTTTTTCGACCATATCTTCATAGGCATACATCCAGGTCATATTTGGGGCAATAAAGTAACTAACAAAGTCTTCATCGCTCATGCTACCGTGCCAATAATGCAAAAATCCTTCAGTGAAATCTTTTAGATTCTGACCTTCACCACCGTTTTTAACATATTTCTGTATAGCGCCGCGAAGTCCAAATCTCCATGTACGGGAATTGAAGAAGCCAGCTCTGTGTGCTGCATCTTGAACATTATCAGAAAATGCCAAAGTTTTCTTGTCATCATTGAATTTTGAGGCAAACAGCTGCGAAAGACTTGCACTGATTTCGGTAGCGCTTCTGAGTCCTATCAAAGACAGACCACGTTTGCTGCCGCAGAACGGGCACACAAACTGTTTATTATTCTGTGAACCTGTAGTTTGGTTAGGGATTGGAACAAGTATATCCACAGTATCCGCACCGCAGTTATTGCAGTTATTGCCGTCTTCACCAAATTTCACTTGCAGGCAATCCGGGCATATTGTCGACTTAGCAAGTCCATTCAGTGTATCTGGATGTGAATGAGGGAACAGCATAATAACCTTATCATCGGCTTTGAAATATCGATTATAGAAAGCTTCCAGATTTATTATCGAAGCTTTCATGCGCTCATTCAAAATTGAAACCCATCCGGTTACACCGCAGTCGCGGCAGTTTATAACAGGCAGATACTGTTTTGCTTGCTGTGAGTTCAGATCGTGCGCGATGGAATATGTAACATTCTTTGGAGTCACCCTCGCCACCAGGCGGCGCAACTCCCGAATCCATAGCTGTACCTGTACATTGAGAAACGGACGCAGATTACCTGCAATGCCAGTTCTGGCATAGGAAATCAGCGCGAGCAGCGTATTGACAGCTGCAGAACTATCGCCGAGGCTGTTCAATTCTGGATAGTTGGCTCTTAGTTCTTCAATAATACGGGGAACTTGATAAAAATTTCCGCCCATAAGGGTAACGACCGACTGCAAAAAGCTGTGGTGCATAAGTTTATCACCGATAGTTATGCGACCTTCATCAGTTGTTATGTCAAGATCTATCGGAGCAAGCCATGCCTTGGTTGCAGCATAGATGTATTTTTCTTCGTCGTCCTGATCCACAAAGTCATTCAGCTCAGCTACTTGCTCGTTGGTTGGTATGGTGAAGTCTGTGATATCACAATCTGCAAAAAACTCATCTGGGGTCAGACGGTCTTCCGTGATTACTGCATGATCATCAAACGGCTCGCCAAATATCTCCGAAGCATATTCCAAAATGCCCTTGCCGTTTTCTTTGGAACCCATAGTTGCGGAAGTACCGATGCAGCAGAGATAGCCGCCCGGCGTCCATAGACGGGATTTTAGTCTGCGCAAAAGGCAAGCAAGATCGGTGCCTTGTGCGCCATCAAATGTGTGCAATTCATCTACTGCAATATACTTCAGTGTTTCAGGGGTATTATCTCGCCAAAGGGCGGCATCCTTCGGGCGAACCAAAAGATAGTCCAGCATTTTGTAGTTTGTAAGCAGAATATCGGGGGTCTGGTTCAACATGGTTTCGTGGTCAGTGATAATATTGCTTTCGCCCATCATGCGGCTCGGTGTGTGCTCTCGACCACCGATATACATACCTGCAGTAACGTTGCCACGCAGTTCAGGGCTGTTATAGATGAGCTCAGCGATACGTTTGGCCTGGTCGGAAGCAAGGGCATTCATCGGGTAGATAATCAGTGCTTTGATGCCTTTTTCGCCATGGTGCTGATAGCAATATTCCAGAATCGGATAGAGAAAACATTCTGTTTTACCCGATCCAGTGCCGGTAGCGATGAGTGTGGATCTGCCATCATCTCCAGTTAAGCGCTCAAAGGCTCGATGCTGATGCACATATGGAAGGTACGCGGGGTGTACCGCCTCATAAAAGTTAGGCATCTCATGAGCCACACGAAAAGGAAGGCGCACAGCAACATAAGGCTCATGATAAACAGAGCCCTTCGTGGTAAGCATATTTTTTAGAGATCCACGGAACGGCTCATTCGTCATAGGAAACGTTGTCTCAATATAATCGCTTATACCTTGCTGCAATTGTTTTGCCAGTATGGATGGTAACATACACGATGCCTCCGCAGATAACGAAATCTAAAGCTGTCTATTCGGATTCTTTTTCAAAAGATACCAATCTTGTAGTTCCGGATACTGGTATCCGTTCGGGCAACTCAGGCTTCTGATTCCAATATATCTTACATCTGAACAGCTCAAGTGCTTCGTCTATATCATCAAATGACGACTGATAGACGACTTTCGAAATATATCCATCGCACTCTTGTTCATTAACATCGAATATCTTACTACTTATGTTATTGGCCTTTTCTGCACATACAGCAAAATTTCCTTTACCCTCAATAAGCAGTTTAAAGTGGATAATTTCTTCTAGCACTAACCTTCGAAAAACTCGAATCTTGTTGAATATATTATGATATGCGGATTTACGAATCATATTATTAGCAAAGATATAATCGAGGTTTCCGTAAGCATTATCAAGAGGTCCCAAATCAATTTGTTCATATGTGAAACAACTATCAATGCATCGCCGAACCTCGTTTCTGCATACTTGCATTTGATGTTTATAAATTTTTTGGAGTTCCACATCTATATCATCATTATCTGAAAATGCTAGTGTGATATTTTCTTCAAACCAACTCATCAAGTTGTTTGCTGCAATGTGCTTAATATGAAGATTTGCTAATTCAGCGGAATCTCCAAGGTCTAATACAAACTTGTTAGCAAGTTCTTCTTTAAAGCATTGAAGGACTAAATCCATTGGCGCATCAATATCTATGTGTATTATTTTCCTTAACTGTGCTAATGCTTTTCTGGCCTCTTGCCAAAATACCTCCATAGCGGTACGACGTTCGAAAAAATATTCTATAAGTGAAATGATAAAGCCTAATAAAGCACTGCCGAAAACAGCCATTGCGATGTCATATCCAACACTAATAGATGCTTTTCCAATCAAAACAGCGATTAGTAATGCGGCAACAAAACAAAAAAAAGTAATTATTGTCAACCATTTTTTCCCTTTCATTTCAAACCTCCGTATTTATCTTCAAAGAACTCCCACGCAGTCGCATAGTCCTGCTCGCGGTTGCAACGGTCGAAGGGCGCAATATATTCGATGGTTCGTTCGATAGGCCCACCGGGTAACGTATCGTCAGTTATAGTTCGATAGCACTTCTTTCCAGAGGAAGCGCATTTAATTTCATTTTCCCACGTGGGTCTGTCAAATCCAATTCCAACCAAACTGCGATTGGTTGTAAAGACAATACGTCCATTTGCAGAATACCAAGTATCCTCTTCATATTGATTTAGAACTGGAAACTGAATACTGTACAATGTTTTTAGCTGAGACAAAGACATACCTAATGCGATTGCTGTTAAGACATCAATTTCTACAAGAGCTTGCCGTCTTTCATAGTCACTAATAAGAGGTACACTTTTCGTCCATTTACAAGTAAGAGAACTGAATCTACTTGAGCGCAATCGATGATCATCTTTTGCCCAACTCTCTTCTGAATAATTTTGATCCCAAGCGCCTTCCCACAGCTTTTCATATTTGTTCGTAAGTGCATTTAACAAAAGACTCCTTATCGAAAGTGCATTAGCAAGTGGGCCATGATAGAACGGCATTTTACTTATAGTCTCGTAATAGAGGTCACCTCTTCCTAAGAGCTTAATATAACCATCAAAAGGTATTGAAGCAAATAATGCTCCGGCTATTGCTAAATCTTTAGGCCGTGAAAACGCAACGCTTGTGACCGTATTTATACACGTTGTCTCAGGAGGAGCGATCGCTGCATTTAGTGTTCTTTCACCACTTTGATTCAACATTCTTCTTACGATAAGTTTACTTTCACTGTGGTATTGTGTCCCCCATTTTGTTTTTGGTATTCTTTCAACAAACTTGCTTATTACACAAGCAGGGGAATAATTGCACCGCTGCAGATATCCATCTGGTAATGATGAAAGATCAAGAACATCAAAGTCACTATTCAGTTTGCATATCCTTCGTGAAGTTTTAAAAAGAGGATTAGCAACACCAAAATGCGATCCCGAGTAAATCATATCAATAGAAGTTTGAGGAAAATGAACAACCCTAACAATTATTCCGTTCTTTTGTGCTTGAGCTTCATCAAGCAGGATAGCTGATTCGACATCATCTACATCACTGATTCTAATATTTTGTGCACCGATACATTCTAAAACACTAACCAGTTGTTTAGCATGTAATACCGGTAAACGTGCACGTTTCCATTCATTACCATCATCAAAAAGTCGATCAAAAAGAGATAATTCAGATTTTCCAACATCAATCACTCTATCACAATGCCCTTGAGTACACCAGTTTCCATTACTATCTTTAATCCCCAGTAATTTTGTTAAACCAGAAGCGACATCAAAACATTGATCAATAGTTATTGGATCGTAAAGGTTAGATATAGTTTTGAAAGACGGGGTTTCAGCATTACAATACACATTTAGGCAAAACGTAATGTAATCTTTGATGTCCGCAAAAAGTTTCTTTTCGTTTGCAAAATGGAAGCGATATCGCAATAACGGATAAAGTCTTTCACGCATTAAGCCCGCATTCGGGTCATTAAATACACCATCTGGATGGACGAATGCGCTAACACCTATCTTTGCACCAAACATCCATGCTTGTGGCAGAAAGCATTTATACAAATTTGTTTGTTGGCCTTTCAAGTCCGGATAATTCTGAGTAGCATTTAAAAATGTTTGTTTTCCCGACAAACTTTCATACTCACTTAAAAATAGACTCTTCACATCTGTGTGTGCTAGGATCGCTGCACGGACTTTTATTGTTTCATTTGCTGTAAACTTTTTAACGGCAAAAAGAGGTTGATTGTCACTTAACACATCTTGTTCGTTCCAAACCATCTTTACCCACGGCGGATTTCCAATAATAAGATCAAAGCCGCCTCGCTCAGAAAATAGGTCAGCAAACTCTAGTTCCCAATGCATGAAATGATTCTGCTCTGCAATTTCGAAGGCAAGGTTCAGACGAGGATTTTGTCTACGGAGAGTGGGAATATCAACTACACTTTCTTGGCTGTACGTTTTCAAAATATCCATTTCCAATTGTTGCATTTCTGTCGGTAAGAATGATAGCTGATTTCTGGCAACTTTTTTAGACGTTGCCGTGTCGGTAACCAGAACTGAATTAGTTGTGCCTTCTAGGATTAGGGACATGTCAAAGAAAAACTCGCTGCGACTTGGCAGCAAATCTGCTTTGGCAATCGGCCAGAACCACAGAGCGCACCAATAATCCATTGCGAATTTGAGCCTTGCATATGGACCAGCATTTTTCATGTGTTCAGTTTTATAAAATTCACTTAGAATTTTATCCTTCTGATGAATTGTAGTATGGGAATCAGTACTAAGGTCCTCGTGTCCAAAAACAGATAATACATCTTGGGTTTTTTCGGCTACCTGTTTTCGCAGGTTGATTTGTGATTCCCACAACTCATCAATTGAGGCAGAAAGGCGCAACAAAGTAACAAGATCGTCTTCCTCATAAGGAATATTAAATTTTTTATTCCACGTGACGATTCTTTTCATATTATTCGGTTCAAGTGATTTTATAACCGTGTCAGAATAGCTTGCCATACCGGTATCACCCAACAGAAAATGATACACTTGCTTTTTGGGCATTCTCTTTATTCCGATTGGTACACGGTCAGGTGCATTCTCGTACCAACGCATTCCCTTGGAGGATGCTGTCAGATTTTCGACTCGATAGCACTGCCGGCGAGCACCAATAAGGGAGTTGCCGTTGACAAGCTGCGTTCCGAACCACGGCACAAAGCCGCCCTCGAAAATGGTGTTCAGCCATAATGACACCTCTGCCAGTTCTACAGCAATTGGATTCAGATCGACACCATACACATTTCGGTCGGCGATGTACATTTTTATTTTTTGCAGTTCATTGAAACGGTCCTCATAGGAGATGATTTCACCGAGTTCTTTTTGCTTACGGTCAATGTATGCCTCTGCCAGCTGATTAACAGCCTCGTTTAGAAAAGCTGCGCTACCCATTGCGGGTTCACAAATAGTTAAGTTCAGTATTTCATCAGCAGTTTTCCCTTCCAGCAGTTCCTTAAGAGCATACTTCACCAAGCATTTTGTAAGAACTTCCGGGGTATAGTAGGATGCTGATTTTTCACGTTCCCGTCCTGCGAGCCGGTAAATAAACGTACCCTTTTCGTAGCTTCGCAGTTTCCCTTTGTTTTCGCCATTTTCATAGCGAACGCGTTCGTCTGCCGCGTATTGATCAAGCTCGCTTTCCGATACAAAATAGCCGACATCAAGTTCATTAAAAGAATCACCAGCACGTTTAACTTCAAAGAGCGTATCTTCAGCTACAAAACCTCGATAAGATAGCAGCGCTTCATAAACAGAGCCCATCTGGTTGATCCCGAGGTTGGCATACGATATACGTCCGCGACGTCCGTTCCGTCTGCCGGTCTCACGTGTCAGGCTCATCAAGTCGATAATACGAAGCATTATGCTATTGCGCAGTTTGGCATTCGTTATCATTTTTGTGTATTCAGGATCAAAGATATGCGCCTTCAAAGGAGTAATGACAAACATATCGTGGAGGCTCTCTTCAGCGCTGTATTTCAAAATGTCTTCCGCTGATTCAGGGTAGCCGTTATAGATCAGTTCGTAAAGCTTGGAGAGGGTTTCATGAAGGTATAAACCGTTACCGACCTCTGTCACATCGTCTCGGATAACATCAGCAATATCGCGCAGGCTTTCTAGCGAATAACCTGAAAGATAGGATTGTGTTTTGATTGGAGCATAACCAAGCTCGGGACGTGACTCAATAAAGAATACGAACAGCATTCGGTACATATAGCGCAGGCATTCTAGCGTCAACTCTCCTGCGTCAACTGGGTCAGCATCCAAGTCTCGCCCCTGACGGTGAGCCATATCATACAACACCTCGTTGCCGAGCAGTTCAATGCTTTCACGAAGTGCGAATTTCAGATCTTGTGAAACACCGGCAGCATGCTTCTGGGAATTGGCATCCAACTCATCCAGAAGAGCGGTTCCGTCAGTCGGACAAAGGCTGTCCCTGTGTAGAAGAACTGACATCGCCTGCATAGTAGTTTCTTCATGACGGCTGAATATTTCTTCCAATTCAAATTGCAGATAACGCTTCTCGTTCCATTTGTTGCGGTCGATTAGAGCAATCTGATTCATACCAAAAAGGAGAATGAAACGAGGCGGTTCAGCAGAACCAAATAGAATCTTTGTCACAAGATCCTCGTTTTCAATTGAAGTTAAAGCGGTTGGGGGAACGAGACTTATACTCTCATCGCTAATATTTGTAGCAGGAAAACTGAAATTTTCAAGGATACCCGCATCCTTATCATTTGATGCGGCAAGCATAACCCAAAGAGCCGGGGCACCGTTTGCCTTTTTTAGTTCCAGATAAATTGGCGCTTTTAGTTTATCATCAATTCCCACCCATTCAGGTTGTGCTTGTGGATATCCGAGTGCCTGCAGATATGCATCCGCAAGAGTTCGAATATTGACAAGCGTTTGCGTGTCAAATTTAGCACGAAGATAGCGGTCGCGAATAGGATAGTATTGTTTTGCAGTATCTCGCAGCAAAGCCCATGGTGTCTTTTTCAGCTCGCCATCTTTTGCGGCAGTTCTCCATGCTGATATTGTCTCCGAGGCATTTTCTTCAAAAACGGAAGCAAAGTAATGATTGGTATAATATTCGTTTTGATTTGTGATTCCGGTTAAATCAATACTCATCTTCCTAACCCCCCTTCAAAACAGCTATAACACGGATATATGGATTATCCTCGATTGTTAAGGTGTCTGTAACCCACAGCGTAAATTTGTTGAAAAGTTCATCTACTCTACGTTCCTGTTCACTTCGTTTGCGTTCGCTTTCAAACAGTGAAAGCTGATATGCTTTATGTTTATCGGCTAGCGAAGCAAGTTTATCAATCTCTTCATCGATCATCGGATTAATACGCGCCTGATATTCGCGAAAGAAGCTGGCGAGATATTTTTTGGCTTGATTCACAACGTCGGGAAGAAGTGCTACTGCGAAATTAATATCCAGCGTTGGCTATAATACAGCCCTGTATTAGGAATATTTGTGCTACCAATCCCAGTTCGCTCTGAACTACCTCGTTCATTGTATATTCTTTTACAAATCGACCATTTTCGTATCCTAACCCAAACCACTCGTCAACCAGTGGAGTGGACTTCGTATTCGGAATGCTACCAGTTAGCGATAAAAATAATTTCGCCCGACTTCATCTTGTTTGGTAGGCTAATTATTGGTGCTTCACCGCGACCGAAAAGCAAACTGGACTTGTCGTTTACCCAGGAGAAAATATCGGATGTAACTTCCAAAGGTACTGCGTTTTCGGCCATGCATTTTCCGCCATATTGTTTTGCATACTGCGCTTCATCTCCGCCATGCAGAACTCTTTATCATCGCTGAGTCTCAAATAGTCGCCGGTAGGCATTGCTTCTTCCGGAATTAATGCATTGAGCCTGCGACGCATATCGGAAGTAATGGTGATTTCAAGACCAGACACTGTTTCCATTTTATTAACAGGGTGATTTTCGGTCCGACTGAGATAGTTCAATGCATTGTAAAGGTAATCGATATCTGAATACAGTGTGTCTTCCGATTTCAATTGTACAGGAGCAGATTCTGCTGCCGAAGCTGCCATTAGCGCTTCAAATGGATTCAACTACTTTTTCCCCACTTTCAAGAACAGATTCAAACGTGACTTGCATCTGAACCGTTTTCGATAGCATCGGAAACAACCAACTCTTCATCCTCAATGGAGAATTTTCCGAGCAGCAGAGCAGGATCACCGATATTCTTAAGTGCCTGTTCTTCCTTGGTTATCAAAATCTCGATGATTCGCATATCACCTTTGATTCGCTTGTTTTCGCTCTCAATCAGCATATAGCGGATATCGGGGCGTTGTTTCTGACCGTAACGGTCAATTCGACCGTTTCTTTGCTGGAATACCATTAACGACCATGGAATATCAAAATGAATCATCCTGTGGCTCAGATAGTGTAGATTTAAACCTTCGGATGCGACATCTGAAGCTACAAGAACGCGAATCGGCGATTCTTCACGCCCGAAGTTTTCCACGATTTCCTGCTGTTCTGCATCACTCATGGCACCAGAGATTTCTTGCACAGCGTTTGCATTCAAATCAAGATCAGCGCGAAGGTGTTCTGCAAGAAATTTCATTGTTTCAATGCGTTCGGTAAAAATTACAACTCGATCATCCTTAGCGCAGGTCCAGCCGTAATCCTTACTACCAAAAAGCGCAAGCAACTTCTGATATCTTGAAAAATCTTTGGTGCCAATTTTTTTAAGGGCATCTCGCAGATTCTTCAAGAGAGCGGATGTCTTTTATCTCATTATCATTATATTTTTTACGCAGCTTGAAAGTCTGGCATCAATGCTCTTAATACAGGCAGTGGGGCTTGAAAACAGCGACTTTTCAAGGCTCGTCTTAAAAAGCTGCCTGACGCTCTTTGTTTTTCCGAGATCCATTTGCAACTGCATATCAGCAAAAATATTGAATGCGTTTTCTTCGCGGGAAGATGCATGGCAGCGATCCAGTTCAATATTTCTTTCAAGGAATGAGCCACTGACCTGATCTTTAACGTCTTTCTTGAATCTCCGGACACAGAGACCATTTATATCCTCTTTTGTGTAATGTTCCGGATCTGCAATAGCAGTAGGATCAAGCATGTTCATTAAAGATGCAAAGCTCTTGGCACGTCCATCATGCGGTGTAGCCGAAAGCATAATCATAGTATCAGAGCGATCTGCAAGCAGTTTGGCTAAGCCTTGCACGCTGCGCCTGGTGGTCGCCACGATCTGCAACATTCTGAGCTTCATCGATAACAATAATGTCCCAATAAGCGTTTTCAATGTGAGTACGATATTCAACATCGCGTTTCAAAGTATCAATAGAGACAATAGTTTTATCGTAATAAAAGAACGGATTATAATTGGAGGGCAGTTTATTGCGCTTATATCTTGTATCTTTTTGGAATCAAGACGTACCAGAGGGATGGTAAAACGGTTCCACATTTCCTTTTGAAACTGTGTCATCATGCTTTTCACAGCTACAACTAGAATGCGTTCTCCTTTGCCACGCGCAATCAGTTCGGACATCAGAATACCGGCTTCCAGTGTTTTGCCAAGACCTACTGTATCTGCAATTAGGATACGTTGACGCGGCTTTCTCAATGCAATTTGTGCTGGCTCAAGCTGATAGGGCATCAAATCCATTGCAGCACGATTGCCGATATGCAAGCTTGTATCAGTTGGAATTTTTTGGCGCCATTGGCTTTCTAAATATAACTGAGTTCTTCTAAAAAACGGAGAATCATCTGGGACAAGTTTGATTTCTGCTGGATTTACCAGCGTGATTTGTTCTAGATCGGAAAGGAATATAGCCTCTCTATCTTTAACCAGTGGTGAAACACCAACACAATGAAGTGCTTTGTTGCCGAGGTTGTTTGTTTCAATTTTCTTGACCATCCATTCCTCGTCACGGATAATGGCTCTCATACCAGGTGCGTAATCTACCATATTTTGTTGTTCTCTTCCATTTAATTCCCTCTCCAAACAAACTGAGTTGATAAAGAAATTATTGCGAGCAAATCTATAAATCATTATACACTAGATTAATTAATATTTATCCTATAACTTTCCCATTGTCCATATTATAGGCTATAATTATTGGTATATTGATATAATAACCTGATCATATGTTTGCTTACGCCGTTGGGAGGGTCGCATTATGCCGAAATTTCCGGGTCAGAAGCTTCGTCTGCTGCATGTCATGCGTTATCTTCAGGAAGAGTCGGACGAATTGCACAGTGTCAAACTGGCGGATATCGCCGAGGAGCTGAAGAAATTCGACATCAGCTGCGACCGCAAATCGCTGTACATGGACATCGAGGCCTTGCGGCATATTGGCATGGACATCGTGCTGACCAAGGGCAGCCACTTCGGTTATTTTGTCGCCAACCGCAAATTCGAATTGCCCGAGCTCAAGCTGCTGGTCGACGCGGTGCAGTCGTCGCGCTTCATCACAGCCAAAAAGAGCAACCTGCTGATCGACAAGCTGGAGTCGCTGGCCAGCGTGCATGAGGCCAAGAAGCTGCGGCGGCAGGTCTTTGTCGATGGCCGCATCAAAGCGCCTAACGAGAGTATTTATTATTCGATCGACAAGCTCTACGAGGCCATCGCGGCCAATCGCCAGGTGTCCTTCAAGTACTTTGAGTATACCCTCAGCAAGACCATGTGCTTTCGCCGCAACGGCCACGTTTATCAGGTCAGCCCCTACGCGCTGCACTGGGACGGCGACAATTACTACCTGATCGCCCATAGCGACGAGCACGGCATCACCCACTTCCGCGTCGATAAAACCTATGAGGTCAGCATCTGCGACGAGGAGCGCCGCCTGCCGGACGCCAACCTGGACATCGTCAAGTACGTGCAGCAGTCCTTCTCGATGTTCGGTGGCGACAAGAACACCGTGACCATCCACTTCGCCAACGAGCTGGTCGGCGTCGTCATCGACCGCTTCGGCAAAGACATCGTCATCCAAAAAGTCGATGAACAGCACTTCGCCGCCGAGGTCCAGGCCAACATCAGCTCAACCTTCCTGTCCTGGATCTTCCAGTTCGCCGGCAAGGCTCAGATCATCGCGCCGGTCAGCGTGGTGGCCAGGATGAAGGGCATGATCGACGAGATCAAGGGGTATTACGGCAAAATCGACCAAGCATGAGCTGGGTCTTGATGTGAAATCTACATAGCTTGATGCAAATGAAAATTGATCGGATTCTAATAGAGCAAGCTTAACCTATTTGTCGATTTAATTGATTTACCAATTAAAAGTTTCCTACTCTGCTTATTTTTATTTCTTCAGAAAAGATATAACGATTACACTTATGTGGATTACGCAACCGTTCTTTCTTGTTGAAATATACAAATCTCTCTTCAACTATTGATTCATCGTCATTTTCAAAAACACATTCCTTTTGTATCCTGCAAATTATTTCTTCGTAAGAAATGTTGAGTCGCTGTTCTTGAATTGACCTTGCTTGCAAAAAAAGGTCTTTCGAATTAGTGTTCTCAATTATTTTGTAACTGAGAATGTCTATTTGCCATACATCGAGAATCGCATCTTTGTGATCATGTTTAACCCTTGGAAACCAGCGGACTTTTTGGGCTGCACCTGATGCGGTTGGAGCAAAAACAGCAAAAATGATAGGAATATAATAATTTCTTCCAAAACCTGAATGCCCACATTTAGCCTTTACTGCATACATCATAATATTCAACCTCTTTCTATTATCCGATTAATATAAAGGAACTAAATCCATTGTTCAGCGTGCGAAATTATTGCATGTTTAATAGTAGCAAGTTGAACATGCCTGTAAGCGCAAAGGTAGGTTAAAAGTTAATCTATATCAACAAGTCACCAGGGTTAACTTCGAGAGCCCAAGCAATATCAACAATTCTGTTAGCTGATGGTAGTTGTTCTCCACGTTCGTATTTTGCTATCTGGCTTTGTGTTGTCTGTATAATATCCGCCAAAACGCCTTGGCTAATACCTGCGGCCTCTCTTATGTTTCGAATATTGGATCCAACATTAGGTCTCTCAGCTTCGTAACATTTCCGTAGGTCTAAAATTATTTTATTAAATGCTTCAGAATGATCGAAGGAATTGGAAAGAAAAGATTTGCAATATTCCGCTATTATCTGGTTATGCGTAATACCCAAGTTGCGACTATCGATGGAATTTATTATTCGTGTATAAAAATCTGATCTTGTTTCGCTGTCAATTTTGGAAGGGAGCTGTACCCTCTCCTTCTTTGCCCAATTTGATAAAATGTCTAGCTTTTCTTCAACATTTAATTTAACAGCATTGATTACGTTTACCCATATGAAATCTGCAATTATGTGACTACTTTGTAATTTATAATAGTCTTCATCTTCGCATGGCGATTCACCAGCGTTTACAAAATAGAACCCTCGAAATGGTTCACCGGTAGGTGTCACAGCAACAACTTCATGACCTTCTCCACCATCACTTCTGGTTTTCAGACTGCTTCTATATGCATCTTCAAGCATTTCGTTGACTTCTTGTTCAAAATAGTATACTGCTCTAAGAGCATTCTTAGTATTCATAGCCTACCTCTTTCTTTTTAGCTTTCAATCGACTTGTATTTATTGGGTATGTTCGTATGATACTCTTCTATGGACTATTTGTCAATAGTCCTCTCAAAATATTTTTCATTTTTTCTTTTAAGGTATATTTTCTTAATTGCGCTGGGATTAAAACGTTATTCTTGGCCAATACTGCTTAGTTTATACAATATGCTATTCACATTCAAACCAGTGGCCCGAATCCTTTCAGAATAACTACCCTGACGGCTTTCTGCCGTCTCGGTGTCGTAGGTTCTGCTTGTTTGGATATTGAGCGTAAAACTGGCCGGCACCGGAATCAACTTTGCTTCGTCGAGTAAGATCGGCGACGTCAGTATCAGCGAACTGACCACCGGATCGAATTCGTTGTGTCGCTCACCATTACTGTGATGGTTGATTCATTGATAAAAATGCCGCCGCCGACAATGTAGTTTCGCGGCGCGTGCAATTTGAAGAGGAACAGCTCCCCTTCTTTTAAGGCGCGGAAATTCCGGCCGCTGTTGGGCTGCCAGAAATTGATTTCGTTTGGCTTTTGAGATTTCAGCAGATTAAACCAATCGTAGTCGGTGATCCCAACGTAGATCATCATGGCATTGATACCTCAAAATAAACTGAAATGAGCTCAAATGAGCGGCGGCATCATTAAGAGTATTATATCAGAGATTTAACGGGCGTGGACTTGATTTTTTCTGCAACGAAGAGCGCCGCCTGCCGGACGCCAACCTGGACATCGTCAGGTATGTGCAGCAGTCCTTCTCGATGTTCGGCGGCGACAAGGACACCGTGACCATCCACTTCGCCGCCGAGGTCCAGGCCAACATCAGCTCGACCTTCCTGTCCTGGATTTTCCAGTTCGCCGGCAAGGCCAGGAGCATCGCGCCGGCCAGTGTGGTGGCAAGGATTAAGGGCATGATGGCGGAGATTGAGGGGTATTATTAGGGGCGGGTCATTTTATATCATAAAGCGTATCTTTGCCACTGCCCTGTATGAGTAATTCTCCACCTTCGACAAGCAATTTTATCAGTCTTGTGGCAATCGTCCGGCCAACGCCCCAAACCGATTCAAGTTCTGCTCTGGAAACAGGTCCTTTTTGCTTGATCAAATTAATTGCATCATCCAGTCGCTTTTGTTTGGCCCCCATTTTAGGTTGAATTTTTCTTGTTGGAACAGCCTGATAGGATAGGCTCGGCAAAGAGACCATAAAACCATTGGAACTTGTTTTAAATATAATCGTCTTGCCTTGCGCTTGATAAAGATCGGTCATTTTCGGTATTCCAGATCCGAATGCCTCAATGAGTTCCAACCGATAGAAGACGTCTGCAAGATTTTTGTTTCGAGGAATAGAAAGCCCGAGCAAGAAAGTCTCTATGGTGGTGTTAGCCGGCAACCCTCCGTAAGAAGCAATTTCAATTCGGTCATCAAAAACTCGAATGTTTGTGCTCACATCCCTATCATAATCCCTATGGACAACAGAATTGATCAAAGCCTCACGCAGAGCACCTTCCGGGTATTCTTTGATGTCAGTCCTATGCAGCCCAGAAATTTCTGACCTTGTTCTGTTATAACGGCTCATGATTGCATAAGCCTCATCCAATTGCTTTAAGATCGATCCTGAAAACTTCTGACGTTCAACAAATGTTCCAATCTCCGTACCTTGAAAACATGCAAATTGGATGCTGTGAAAGCATTGATCCGAAAGCAGAAGTCCCAAATTTGTATAAAGACCGTCAGCATTAATTATCTTCAGCGTTTGCATTTGATTTGTTTCAAATCGAATGTTTCTATCGGCGAATATTTTACTGCAGTATTCAAAAGTCAGATTTTGGTCAAATGAAAGAAAACTTTCAAAACTATACCCATCCGTTTCACGTATCATTTCACGGATGGCATCTTTGGAAGCCGGTGCTGATGTATTTCCCTGCCTAACGTAAACGCCGGCAGAAGTCATTCCTTTTTTCGCGATATAATAGGGCCTTTTTGTCCCTCGATTGACTCTTACTTTAACAATTGGCTTTTCATCACGGTATTCGATTTCAACATAAGAAATCAGACTCATATCCGGGTGAATCGCGTCTCTAATCATGTTTGTGATTTGTGCGGATACCTTATCCGGGCTTGTGACACCCAGCACAGTTCCATCATCCGCAATCCCCACAAGGAGTTCACCCCCCTGCGAATTCGCAAAGGCGATCAGTTCCTTCTTGATATCTTCCGTAAATTCCCTTTTCCATTCAATTTGACTGGTTTCTTTCATATGAATCATCACCTCATTAATCGATTAAAGGCATTTCATAAGTTCATACTACCACATACTACCACATGCTGCCACATGCCACGTGGCAGCATGTGGTAGAAGGTGGCACTTTCCCACAATCGTCTATCATCATTAGCAGTCGCCAGGTGTCCTTCAAGTACTTCGAGTACACCCTCAGCAAGACCAGGATCATCGCGCCGTACAGCGTGGTGGCCCGGATGAAGGGCATGATTGCGGAGATTGAGGGGTATTATTGACTACTTTTCTCTTGAAATTCGCTATTGCCAGGCGTATACTGATTATGTAAGGATTGCGCGGAATTCCGTGATTGTTGGGAGGATTTGCACAATGAAAATCGCTAAAATATCAACCAAAGGTCAAGTCACGCTGCCCATCGAAGTGCGGCGCAAACTCAATTTAAACGAAGGGGATCACTTGCTTATTTCTGAGGAGAATGGCCGGTATTATATTGAAAATGCTGAACATGCCCAGCTGATTCTGGCCGAAAGAGCCTTCGTTTATGGTGCTGACTCGCTGGTATCTAAGTTGGATGAAGCCGATCAGCTGGCAGCTGAGTCGCCGGTTCGCTATTCTGCTGATGAAGTGTTTGATCGCGTTGGGAAAAATATTCGTGCCGGGGCGTAAGTATAAAATATGCGAATATTCTAGCTCATCGCTTGCTCTGGCGATCTAGTTGTATTACAATGTATTACAGGAGGTGATGGCAATGGCTACACTATCACTGCGCTTGGATGCCAAAGAAGAAAAACTCTTTCGCAATTATGCCAAGCTGCACAACATAACAATTTCAGAGTTGCTGCGATCAGCGGCGATTGAAAAGATCGAAGATGAAATCGACCTGTCTTCATTCGATGCAGCAATGGCGGCTATGACCAGGACCTACACATTGGCCGAAGCTAAGCAAGAGTTGGGTCTTGATTGATGGCCTACCATGTCGTCATTTCGGATTATGCGGTAAAAAAGCTTAAAAAGCCTGACAAGTCTATTGCCGCGCTGATTTTCGGCTACATCGAGAAAAACCTCGAGGGTTGTAGTGATCCACGCCAGCACGGCAAGGCGCTTACGGCTGATCACAAGGGCAAGTGGCGCTACCGGGTTGGCGATTATCGGATTCTTGTGCTAATCGAGGATGATCGAATATTGATTACGCTGATTGATGTTGGCCATCGGAAAGATGTTTACGAGTAATTGAAACATCAATCTCGGATGCCTGAAAAATGGACACTTGATCTACATCGCTTGGTGCAGCGGCACAATCCGATCCAACTGGGATTGGATTTTCCGGCGCGCTAATTCCATGTCGTATTTGTTTTGGATGCGCAGCCAATACCCGGTCGACAAGCCAAAATATTTGCAGATCCGATACTGGTCATTTATGCGATATGAATTGAAATGTATTTTGTTTAACTCGTCATTTCTACTAGTTTGCAAACCGACAACATGATTTCTCTCCATTCAAGTCCCGCTGCAAAGCTAAATTTCTTTTGATATGCTGCCCAATGTTTTTGTAAGTTTTCGCTTTCAGCAAGCTCATTAAATATATCAGTTGCGTCCCTCAAGGCATCCAAAGACCCGCGCTTCATAGCGGTTGCATCCAAAGCCCTTGAAAATGTCGTCGGCTCAATACTGTCGCCGTGTAACTTCAAAAGCAAATGAATATCATAGAAATCACGCATTCGGGTGTTCGTAACGTTGCGGTCAATGACAGTCTCTAGTTTTTCCGCGAGCACTGTTTCGAGATTGTACGCCCAAAGTGCAATTTTGCGATCCTCAAACATTAGCTTGAACTCATAGATGATTTCCCTCGGGGTGATGACGTCACCTGTTGAAATATCAATTTTGAGCGGTGTCATAATCCCGTCGAAAACCGTTTCCATGCTGACCCGGATTCCGCCGTATTCGGCATCTTCCATGATTTCTGAAATGTTCTTAACACGGAACTCTACGCCATCGCCAACTGGAATTGCGATTATCGCCTCAATAATCTTTTCGGTTTCTGCAATCGAAATGGAGGCGCCTTTCATTGTGGCATCAATATCCATCGTGGTGCGCGCGCCAAGGCCAACCATAGCGGCAATCAACATGCCGCCTTTCAATATCATTTTGTCTTTATATACAGATAACGTGATGCGTTCCAAAAATCGCTCCATCATGTAATTGCGAATGAGCACGTGTGCTTCGATTTTTTTATCTTTGGCAAGGTTGCGAATTAGGTCTTTGAGTTGTCTAGACGAATGAATCATTAAAGCAACACCTCCAGATATTGATTGAGGATTTTCTCGATACGGAATGCCTTTGCATACTTCATGAGCAGGCGTAGGCTTTTATCCTTTCGTTTTGCATATTGTTTCAAGGCATCCTGAAAGATTTGGATTTCAATGGCGCTCCTGCTGCGCACAATATCGCAAATGGTGCGCTCCATATTGTAAGCCATCACAGTATGCCCAAATGGTGTGTCCATTGACGTGATGCCAAGTTCATAAAGGTCTTGCTTGAGAGAATACACTTTGATTCCGTCAGCGGAAAGTTTTGACGGATTATAGCCCGATTTTACCGTGATCGAATACCTGACTGGTTCGCGGTCGGTCAGATCATGTAAAAACAATGCCGTGTCATGGGAGAACACCGCTTGTTTACAGCGCAACTGGAGCAGATACATCGGATCAGACCAAGCATCGCGCGACATATAGATACCTTGCGCTTCCCTGATCAACTCACGCTTTTCAACATATTCATAGAAGTATGGTTTGGAAATACCTTCAGCGACAATGTCGGCGGTTTTTAAAATGCCCTTCTGCCGATGCAAAAGCATATCCATCTTTTCGAACTGAGTCACTATCATCACTTTCCTTCCGTGCTATTATTATATATTATATTAGCACGATAGTAAAGTATATAAACAAGGATGTGGGCACTTGATCTACATCGCTTGATGCAACGGAACAATCCGATCCAACTGAGACTGGATTTTCCGACGCACCAATTCCATGTCGTATTTGTTTTGGATGCGCAGCCAATAGCCAGTCGACAGGCCAAAATATTTGCAGAGCCGCAAGTCCGTATCTGCTGTAATCGCGCGTTTGCCGGCAACGATTTCACCGATTCGCTGCGCGGGTACGTCGATTTCCTTGGCAAGGCGATACTTCGTGATCCCAAGCGGAAGCAGAAACTCTTCGAGCAGCAGCTCGCCGGGCGTAACGGGTTCAATGGGTTGAACTAAAATAATCTCTTTCATGGCTTCCCCTTTCTTAGTGATAGTCACAAATCTCGACGTTGATCGGTCCCCGCTCTGTCCATACAAAGCAGATCCGATACTGGTCGTTTATGCGGATGGAATACTGTCCTGCCCTTTTGCCTTTCAACTTGCGCAGGGCGATCCGTTCAAACTGCACGAATTCAGAAACTCGTTCCATTCGAGCTAGTTTTTCCGTATTCTTGTTGGCGAATGATAGTATCATGCAATCATAATAACGCTTCGCGTCATTACCGTCAAGCGTTATTGTTTTAGATTAATGATCAAGTCACGCTACCCATCGAAGTGCGGCGCAAACTCAATTTGAACGAAGGGGATCACCTGCTAATCGCTTGCTCTGGCAATTTAGTTGTATTACAATGTATTACAGGAGGTGATGGCAATGGCTACACTATCATTGCGTTTGGACGCAAAAGAAGAAAAACTATTCCGCAATTATGCCAAGATGCACAATATGACAATTTCCGAGTTGCTGCGATCAGCGGCGATAGAAAAGATCGAAGACGAAATCGACCTGTCGTCATTTGACGCGGCAATGGCTGCCATGACTAAGACCTACACATTGGCCGAAGCTAAGCAAGAGCTGGGTCTTGATTGATGGGCTACCATGTCGTCATCTCGGATTATGCGGTAAGAAAGCTTAAAAAGCTCGACAAGTCAATTGCCGCGCTGATTATCGGATACTGGCGCTGATCGAGGATGATCGAATACTAATCACGCTGATTGATGTTGGCCATCGCAAGGATGTTTACAAATAGCAAAAAGCCTCAAGAACCAATGTTCTTGAGGCTTTCGTTTTGGTGATCCACCGGAGGGTCGAACTCCGGACCCCTTGATTAAAAGTCAAGTGCTCTACCAACTGAGCTAGTGGATCATGTGGCTGGGGTGGAAGGATTTGAACCTACGGATGCGGGAGTCAAAGTCCCGTGCCTTACCACTTGGCGACACCCCAATGTTGATGGCCGCGGTATTGTTCAACTGCCTGGAGCATCCCCAGAAGGAATTTTTGGGGTGGGATATGGGGATCGAACCCACGACCTCCAGAACCACAATCTGGCACTCTAACCAATTGAGCTAATCCCACCGTAACACGCCAAACCGCGCTGGCACGAAGTGAATTATACGGATGAACGGCTTGATTGTCAAGCGTTTTCGCGGCGTTCCCCTTTTCAGGGGCCAAGGCAAACAGTATACTGAGCATAAGGAGTGTGATCAACATGACATTAATCGATCCGCTGGCCGGTTTGCCGCTGCACGGTGCCCGCGTTGACCTGACCGCTGTCGCCGAGGACGATCTGCTGGCTTTGCAGCCCTTCTTTGCCGACATGGCGTCGCTCATCTATTATATACCCACCACCGCCCGTCCGCTCAACGCGGCCCAGATCAAAAGTCTGCTGGCCGATTGGAACGATGGCATCGATAATTTCGTCTTCGCCATTCGTACCGGCGGCCGTTTGATCGGTCTTATCAATCTGGACGGGCTGGACCTGCCCAACGGCCACGCCGAGATCGGCATCGCGCTGACCGCGACGGCCGAGCGCGGCCAGGGGCTGGCGGCCGAGGCGCTGATCGTGCTGATCCGCTACGCGTTCGACGAATTGGGGCTGCACCGCATTTGGGCGCGAATCATCGAGGACAACCACGTATCGATCCACCTCTTCGAGTCGCTCGGCTTCGCGCTGGAAGGCCGTATGCGCCAGCACGTTCTGCGCCGCGGCAGCTACCGCGATATGTTGATTTATGGGCTGATCAAAGCCGCAAGCGGCTTTGAAACGAAAGACGAAAAGTGAAAGATTCATTTTCACCTTTCACCCTTCACCCACTGTTCGTTGTTCGTTATTTCCAGTATTGATCAACCTTTGTTATCATGATAAAATGACTCAGCTATGCACATTTCGACCATTCACAGGAGGAATATTTTATGAGCAAACTAATTGGCAATGCCATTTTCGGCCAGTCCGGCGGACCGACCTCGGTCATCAACGCCAGCGCTGCCGGTGTATTTACCGCCGCCTTACAGCAGACCGGCGTGATTGAAAAAGTGTTTGGCGCCGCCAATGGCATCGTCGGCATCCTCAACGAAAATTTCTACGACATCGGCCAAGAAGACCCCAAGGAGCTCGAGCTGCTCAAAACCACCCCTTCATCGGCGCTGGGTTCCTGCCGTTACAAGCTGGCCAAGGCCGCTGACGACGACACCGATTACAAGCGCATACTCGAGGTTTTCAAAAAATACAACATTCGCTACTTCTTCTACAACGGCGGCAACGATTCGATGGACACCTGCAACAAGATTTCCAAATATTTGCAGCAGGCCGGCTACGAGTGCCGCGTTATGGGTGTGCCCAAGACCGTCGACAACGACCTTTTTGGCACGGACCACTGCCCAGGCTTTGGCTCGGCCGCCAAATATATCGCCACCACCTGCATGGAGGTCTACCTCGACGCCCGCGTCTACGACATCGGGATGATTACCGTTATCGAGATCATGGGCCGCAACGCCGGCTGGCTGACCGCCGCCTCGGCGCTGGCCACCAGCAAGGGCATGGGGCCGGACCTCATTTATCTACCGGAAATCAATTTTGACCTCGATGAATTGCTGGGCGACGTCAAAAAGGTCTACGAGAAAGAAAAGAAGGTCATCATCGCCGTTTCCGAAGGCGTCAAAACCAAGGAAGGCAAATACATTCCCGAACTGGTCGGCGAATGCTCCATCGACGCCTTTGGTCACAAACAAATGGGCGGCACCGCCACCGTGCTCGCCAAATACCTGAAAACCGAAATTGGCTGCAAAGTCCGTGCCATCGAGCTGTCGCTGATGCAGCGCTGCGCCGCGCACCTGGCCTCCAAAACCGATGTCGACGAAGCCTTCCTGGCCGGCCAAACCGCCGTGCACTGCGCCGTGGACGGCATGACCGACTTCATGGTCGGCTTTGCCCGCCCCGAGACCGGCCCCTACCAGTGCGAAATCAAGCTGATCCCGCTCAACGAAGTCGCCAACGCCGAAAAGACCGTGCCCCTGGAGTGGATCAACGACGCCGGTAACTTCGTCAACCAGCACTTCATCGACTACGTCCTGCCCCTCATCCAGGGCGAATCCCACATCGCGCTGGAAGACGGCTTGCCCCGTTTTGCTAAACTGAAAAAAGTGAAAGCGGAAAAGGCGGCTTCGCAGCCTTTTCAACGAACAACGAACAGGTAACAACGAACAGTTTTGGAATGTTAATCCTTACAACAAGATTCGGGCTTGCAGCTTCTGGCCGCAGGCCCGATCATTATTTTCAGGATTATCATACAATAGCTATTCGCTGTTACCTATTCGCTGTTACCTGTTCTAAAAAGGCGTCTGCAGACGCCTTTTTAGAACTTCCGGGCTAGCCACCGAATAGCCGAAAAATCCGAGCATTTCGCCGATGGCGTAATATTTGCCGTGAGCGTTGACGACCAGACCGGCTTTGTCAAGGCGCAGGCTGTTTTTGGCGTCCATGAGGTCGGCGGCGGCTTCGACGGCGACGATTTCGGCCAAGAAGCAGTCGTGCGAGCCCAGCTCAATGACCTGTCGGACTTGACAGGACAGGGTCAGGCAGCTTTCGGCGACGGCCGGCGCCAGCTTGAGGCCGGCGGCGGCGACCGGGGTCAAGCCGCAGGTCGCGAATTTGTCGAGGTCGCGGCCGGATTTGACGCCGCAAAGGTCGGTGGCGTGCAAGAGTTCGTCGTGCACCATGTTGACAACGAATTCGCCGCTTTCCAGGATCTGCTGGTGGGAGAAGCGCGATTTGCGTACCGAGATGCTGACCATTGGCGGGTCGGAATTGATAATGCCGGCCCAGGCCAGTGTGATCAGATTGGGCTTGGCGACGGCGCCGTCAGCGAGGCCGCGGCAGGAAACGAGGACGAGCGGCACCGGGGCCATCAGGGTGGAGGGATTGAGCGGGATTTTGGGGCGTGGCTTGAGCATGGTATGCCTCCGTGGTTATTTGTTGTTGTTCTGGTCGATGAATTCATGGTCGAGCAAAAATTCCTTGATGTCCAGACCGCCGCTGAAACCGACCAGGCGGCCATCTTTGCCGATGACGCGGTGGCAGGGTACAATCAGCGGCAACGGGTTGGCGCCGCAGGCTGAGCCGACGGCGCGGGCCAGGTTGCGGGCAGCGGGCCAATTCTCGGCGGTCAGGCGGTAGGCCAATTCTTCATACGTCCAGGTTGAGCCATAGGGAATGTCCTTGAGTGCTTCCCAGACGCGTGTCTGGAAGGTGCTGCCGCGGCTCAGGTCGACCGGGAGGTCGAAACGCGGCAGGTTGCCGGCAAAGTAGGCCTGGGCCTGGCTGGCAGCCTCCAGAACCGGCTGAGGCGCATTGGCGTGGACGATGCTGGTGTGGTTTTTAATCAAGTCAGTGAAAAAACATTCATTGGCCAGCGCGCCCTGTTCGTTGAGCAGGCCAGCCATTTCTGCGCATTCGTGCTGGTAGTCGGATTCGAAGCGTTCGCCATAGCGAACGAAAAAGGCTTCGGTCAGGGCCGTCTCGTGGCCGGTGACGGCAAACACGCCCAAGCGAAAAGGGATAAAGGCGGTGCCGCGGGCGGCAAACTCCGGGCGCAGCATGGCGTACATTAATACATCCTTGTGTTTGCCGGTGAGCGGGTCAATGGCGCTGTTGCGCAATTTGCCTTCTTCGCAAAATTCCATCTGTCGCATGACGCGCAACCAGCTTTCAGCATCGGCTGGAATCGTGCATTCAAGGCGATAGAGGCCGATGTCCCAGAAGGTTTTGTGCATGATGCCTTTCAGGACGGCCGGCAGCAGACCGAGTTCATTCGTATAAATATGCAGGATGGCGCGACGCGACGCCTCATCAACAACCTGGATGCCAGCAACGGCTTGCACGTCCTGGAGATTGTCACTCAAGCCGCAAATGCAGGCTTGATGATCGCAGATTTCCAGGAGTTGACGAACTGCTTCGCGCAGACTTGTGGTACTGGAAGCATCGCCAATCTGAATGCCGCAGGCGCGCAGGTTGGCGCTATCGGCCAGACGCAGGGGTTCAAACCAGACAGCTGTCGTCATGCTCAATCCCCCTGAACGGCAGCCTGGGCGGCCTGGTTCATGAGCTGGAGCAAAGCGTTGCTGTCGGTCGCGTTTTTGGCCAACAATAGGTTATTGCCATAGGCTTGCAGGGCGTTTTGCAGCGCGGTATCCCAGCCGGCATTCAGTTGTTGACCGCGGCAATAGGACAATTGAATGCGGCTGTCGAAAACCCTGAACCAATTCCATTTTGACTGGCTGGCGACGGCGGCATCCCAGACGGCTGAGTCATTGTTCATCGGCACAAACCCTTCATAAACCTGGTAGCGGCTCTGCATCAGCAGCGAATCGGTGTCCAGTGCGATGAAGGCAGCCAATTCGGCGGCGAGCGCCGGGTCGGTGGCTGTCTTGCTGACGATCAGCGATCGTACGGTCAGGGGCATGCGCTGGATGACGCCCGATGTTTGGTCGGCGGGAATCGGGCGGGCGGTCACGGTCAGCCCGGCGTTCTCCCAGGTGCTGTCGTCGGCTGAGTCACCGGCCCACATCAGCACGCGCCCGGACAGGATCAGGTCATTGCCGTTTTGCGCGATCAGGCGCTGGGCGGCGGTGAGATGAACGGTCGAATAGCCCCCGCTGACAATGGTCTTCAGCCACTCGGCCGCGCTGGCAAAAACGGGTTTTTGAAATTGAAAACTTTGACCGTCCCACATGGCCCAGCCTGCTTCTGCGCTCAGAGAGGCCGGCAGCCATTGCAGCAGATCGGCCGGCGTGCCCATCACAAAGACCGATTTAATCAGCTGCGAATTTTGCGCCTTGCTGCCGATAATGGCCAGCGCTGTTGGCGAGGCGCTCAAGCCGGCTGCATCAATCGCCTGCTGAGCCTTGCTTTCGAAGGCCAGCAACTGATTCCAGGTCCAATCCGGGGAAGGTGCAACCAGACCGAGCTGGGCGAGGAGCGTTTCGTTAAAATAAACTACCGGCATCGAAGCCAGATACGGCACGGCCAGCAGGCTGTCACCGCGGCGGCCGCTGTCGAGCGCGGCGATGTTGACTTGGCCGGCGGACAGCAATGGATTGTCGTAAAGCAGATCATTGATGTTTCGGCAGTTTTCCAGACCGATTTTGGCCGCGGCCGAGTCGGTGTAAATGATGTCGGGCAGATCGTTGGTGCTGAGCCAAAGGTTGACCTGCTCGCGCGTTGCGCCGGTCGCGGCCGGCACCGTGATCAGATCGATTTTCATGCCATTGTCATAAAGCTTCAGGGCATCCAGCGAGATTTGCTGACCGATGGTTTGCCCGGCTTCCTGGCTGATGCCGCCCTGCTTGGCCAGATAGAGCAGCCGAACGGCATCCAGGGTTGGTTCGTCCATGGGCAACGCGACCCGAAGACTTGGGGTCTGCGCCGTGCCGGTCGGTTGGGTCGATGGCTGGCTGCTGTCGGTTTGGCCGCTGGCCTGACTCTCGAGCGGTGGAAAGCCGCTGTCCTCGGTCAATCGGCAGGCCGGCAGCAAGCCGACTAAAGCCAGCACGACGGCTAAGGTTGCCATTCGTCCGCTAAAAGATTTTGCATTTCGCTTAGTTTTCATCCAGAAACTCCCTCGGCTCGATCTGCCGGTAGAGACAAAACGTAAAGACGATCTGGCCCTGCTCCGATTGCCGTGTTTCGCTGCTGATCAGCTCCCAGCCGGGCAGCTCGTCGAGATCGGGGAAAAAGCAGTCAGCCTGCGCCTCCTGGTGGATTTTGGTGACATAGGCCAGCCGGCAAAACGGCAGCAGTTGACGGTAAACGCTGGCGCCGCCGATCACGAAGACTTCATCGTCCGCATGGCCCTGCAGCAGGTCACGTAATTCGGCCAGCGAGCCGCAGGTCAGGGCGGGGGCGGCGGCAAAATCAGGGTTTGTCGACAGCACGATGTTCGTCCGTTTGTCCAGTGGCCGACCGTCGGGAAAGGTCTCCAGCGTCTTGCGGCCGAGAATGACGGTCTTGCCCAGGGTCAGGGCGCGAAAATTTTTCATGTCCTCGCTGATGCGGAAGAGCAGGCGGTCTTGATAACCGATGCCCCAGTGCTTGTCGACCGCGACGATCAGATTCATGTGCAACTCCTTCGCAGCACTAAATGGCGACCGGGATGCCGGTAACTTTTTCGCCGTGCTGATAATTGGCCAGATTGATATGATCGAGTTTGAAATCGTAGAAATTTTTGACCGACTGGTCGATGACCAGCTGCGCGGCCGGGAAGGTCTCGCGCGCCAGCAGTTCGCGCACCAGCGGCACGTGGCGGTCGTAGATGTGGGCGTCGGCGATGACGTGGACCAGCTCGCCCGGCAGGAGGCCGCTTGACTGGGCGAAGAGGTGAACCAGCACGGCGTATTGCGTGACGTTCCAGCCATTGGCGACCAGCATGTCCTGTGAGCGCTGGTTGAGGATGGCGTTGAGGCGGTCGCCGGTGACGTTGAAGGTCATGCTGTAGGCGCAGGGGTAGAGCTGCATGGCGTGCAGATCGGCGTGGTTGTAAATGTTGGTCATGATGCGGCGGCTGGTCGGCTCGTTTTTGAGATCGTAGAGCACACGGTCAACCTGATCGAATTCGCCCTCTTTGTAGCGATGTTTGAGCCCCAGCTGATAACCGTAGGCTTTACCGATGGTGCCGTCGGCGTCGGCCCAGCTGTCCCAGATGTGGCTGTTGAGATCGGCGATGCGGTTGGATTTCTTCTGCCAGATCCAAAGCAATTCATCGACGGCGGCGCGGAAATTGATCGGGCGCAGGGTCAAAATCGGAAATTCCTCAGCAAGATTGTAGCGGTTGACCAGACCAAATTTTTTGATCGTGAAAGCCGGCGTGCCATCCACCCAGCGCGGGCGGACCGCCTCGCCGATCTGGTCGTGCCCGTTGGCCAGAATATCCTGGCAGCTGGCCTTGAAAATATCGTCTGCCTTGCTCATGCTGGCATCTCCCTTGTTGAAAACTTCTCTAATAGTATAATGCTTTCCGAGTAAACGGACAATTGGCAATGCACAGGCCGCAGACGCTTTCGTCGACGCCGATCAATTCGCGGGTGCGCGCCTTGGCCGCGGCACTGCATGCGTGGGCGTCGTAAAAGTCAGCTCGGTCGCAGTCACTGCGCCACAATTTGCCCGACGGCGCATGGCCGGGGCAGATGTCGGTGCAAATCATGCAATCCTCGGGGCATTTCGTCTGCGTGATCGGCGACCCGCAATCCAGGGGCGCGTTGGTCAGGACGACCGTGAGGCGAAGCGCCGCGCCGGCTTGCGGCGTGATCAGCACCGCTGACTTGCCGATCCAACCGAGGCCGGCCAACGTGGCGACGGTTTTGTGCGGCAGGATCGTGCGCAAGTCGTCGTCCAGCACGACGTTGTTTTTGTTTTTGGCCCAGGCGCGATAACCCTGAGCATAGATGAAGTCGGCCGTGGCGTTGGCCAACTGCGGCAACCGTTCATTGAGTTCGACAAACTCCGCATAATAGCGGTCCATCTGACCCGCGGCATTTTCGTGCATGGCTTTCCGTGAATGCGGCAACCCCATGACAATACCAAAATCAAAGTTTTGGCGGATCGCGCCAGGCAAGCCGCGCAGATCGGCAAAGCCGACAATCGGGCAGTCCTGCGCTTGGATAAATGCTTTGATTTGATCTGAAATTGTCACTCAGTAGCCCATCGCTTCCAGAATAACGACGGCGCTGGTGACCATGTCGACGCAGACCGTCTTGAACAGCCCCTGCTCCGCGGCCTTGGCGCGATTTTCGTCCGTAGAAATATCAATACCGAGCAGATCGCGGCAGACAATCGATTGGTTGGCTTCGCGAAAGCGCCGCATAAACTCGACCGTTTTTTCATTGCAGAACTGCTTGGTTTCCTTGTCATAGGAGACAAATTGACCGTCCCTTAAACCAATGACCATCGCCGCGCCCGCCGCCGCGCCGCAAACCTCGCCGCAACGCAGGCCGCCGCCGAAACCGCTGGCCACCTTGAGCGCATGGGACTTGGACAGACCGTATTTCTCGGAAAATACCGCGACCACCGATTGGGCGCAGTTGAAACCAGAATCGAACAGAGCTTTTGCCTTTTCAGATTGTGTCGCCATATTGCACCTCTTTGTGATGTTAATAAGTCAATAATATCATAATTGCTGACTTTCGTCGCTGAGGGCAACATAAAAAGACCTTTGTCTGTTACTTCGCTTCTTCTTTGGTTTTTCTGCGTTTCTGGCAAAAATACCAGGCAAAAAACCCGCCGCTGACATTGAGCAAAAGATCATTGATGTCAATGACCCGGAATCTGTTCACCGCCAGAAGAGCTAGCATGAATTGTATGACTTCCGCACCAAACGAGATCGTCAGAATGATCGCAAGATTTCTTTTTCTCTTATCGGGGAATCGAGCGCACAGGTAAAGTGACAGGGGCGCGAATAGAAGAATATTGCCCAGGACATTTACAATTGTGTGAAACAGCATGCTGCCTGTCAGTTGCCCACCATGCAGCGGGATGATGTTATAGAAAGGAATCAGGTTGAACGGTATCATGAAGGAATACGGATCCGATTCAAATACTAAAGGAAAATACAACAGGGCGATAACCCAAAAGCAATAAGCGATAAAAGCGATGTCAATAACTGTATGGAAAATCGTTAGTTTTTTTTTGATTAGATGAAAAACAAAATATATAATGATGGTCAAAATGAACGGTAGTACAACAAACGCTTGACCAAATCCCATATTATCTGGTTCCTTCCTGAAGATGAATCAATTGTTCACTGTAGTTTTATTATACATATTTTGATATGTCAATCTATTTCTGATCAGTCTGACAAACAAAAAACCCGATGACTTTTCAGTCACCGAGTCTTTTCTGATGGTCGGAGTGAGAGGACTTGAACCTCCGGCCTCTTGGTCCCGAACCAAGCGCTCTACCACCTGAGCCACACCCCGTCAGCCTTCATATTTTACTGATTAAGCTGACGAGTGTCAAGTGAATGTCAGTTGATTCTCTGTGCGACCTCGCTTTGCAGGCGCTGGAGCATGTCGGCGACCGGCATGGCGCCCAGATCGCCGTCTTTGCGGGCGCGAACGGCCACGGTGCCGGCTTCGATTTCCTGGTCGCCCATGACCAGCATGTACTGAATTTTGTCCATCTGGGCTTCGCGGATTTTCTTGCCGATCTTTTCGTCGCGGCTGTCCACTTCAACGCGGAAACCGGCGGCGCGCATCTGCGCGGCCAGCTCATTGGCAGCATCGATATGCTTCTCGGAAATCGGCAGGATGCGGGCTTGTTCGGGCGCGATCCACAGCGGCAGCGCGCCAGCATATTTTTCAATCAACAGCGCCAAAGTGCGCTCGTAGCAGCCGATCGAGGTGCGGTGGATGACGAAGGGGAACTGCTTCTGCCCTTCCCGATCAATGTATTCCATGCCGAAGCGCTCGGCCAACTGGAAGTCGATCTGAATGGTGATCAGCGTGTCTTCTTTGCCAAAAACGTTCTTGATCTGAATGTCGAGCTTGGGGCCATAAAAGGCCGCCTCGCCGATACCGACTTCGTATTCGACGCCCATGTGATCGAGGATGACCTGCATGGCGTCCTGCACCTTGTCCCATTGCTCGGCATCGCCGATGAATTTCTCGCGGTTGTTGGGATCCCACTTGGAGAAGCGGTAGCTGACGTCGTCATCAAGACCGACCGTTTTGAGCATGAACTGCGCCAGATCGACGCAGCCGCGGAATTCCTGCTCGAGCTGCTCCGGCAGGCAGACCAGGTGGCCTTCGGAAATGGTGAACTGGCGCAGGCGGATCAGGCCGTGCATTTCGCCCGATGACTCGTTGCGGAACAGCGTCGAGGTCTCGTTGTAGCGAATCGGCAGGTCGCGGTAGCTGCGCGTCTTGGTCAGGTAAGCCTGAAACTGGAAGGGGCAGGTCATCGGCCGCAAGGCCAGGACTTCCTCTTCGTCGGCCTTGGCCGGATCACCGATGATGAACATGCCGTCGCGGTAATGGTCCCAGTGGCCGGAAATTTTGTAGAGGTCGGACTTGGCCATCATCGGCGTCTTGGTTAGCTGGTAGCCGCGGCGCTCTTCCTCATCTTCGACAAAGCGCTGTAGGAGCTGCAGGGCACGTGCGCCCTTGGGCAGCATGATCGGCAGGCCCTGTCCGATGTAGTCGACGGTCGTGAAAAAGCCGAGTTCGCGGCCCAGTTTGTTGTGGTCGCGCTTTCTCGCCTCTTCCTGCTGGTCGATGTAAGCCTTGAGCTCCTGCTTGTCCGGAAAGCTGGTGCCGTAAATGCGCTGAAGCATTTTGTTTTTCTCGTTGCCGCGCCAGTAGGCGCCGGCCAGCTGGGTCAGTTTGAACGCCCTGACCTCGGCCGTATTGGCCAGGTGCGGCCCGGCGCACAGATCGGTAAAGTCGCCCTGGCGATAAAACGAAATGACGGCATCCTCGGGCAGGTCATCGATCAGTTCGACCTTGTAGGTCTCCCCTTGCTCGGCCATCAATTCGCGGGCCGCGGCGCGTGGCAGCTCGAAACACTCAACCATCAAATGTTCTTTGACAATTTTGGCCATTTCCGCTTCGATCAGGACCAGGTCTTCTGCCGTGAAGGCCGTTTCCCGATCAAAATCATAATAGAAACCGCTGTCGATCGCCGGCCCGATGGCCAGACGCGTCTCCGGATACAGGCGCTTGACGGCATGAGCCAGGATGTGCGATGACGTATGCCGGAAGGTATTCCTAAAGGCGGCATCGGTAAAATCAGACATGAGAATCCCCCGTTCTGGACCTTTGGTATGGTCATAGATTCCTTCTATAATAATACAAACAGGCTCTTAGATCAATGAACAAGTAACAGGTAACAGGTAACAGGTAAAAGCTAACAGGTAACAGGTAACGACGAAAAACGAACAACGGCGGGTGGTTAATCCATGTACAATCAGTTTACAAAAGAGCTCGCGCGCGCGCTTTTTAGTTTTGATTGACTTGGTCAACTCTGTCCTGTCGTTATCTGAGCAAGCGGGGCATCGGGGAAATTTGCCTATTGACTTTATTCCATTACCGGTTTATGATTGGTATAGGTCATTACACAGTAGTGAGCAATGCAGTAGTGTTTAATGTAAAGGAGTTGGTAGTAACGATGAACATTCAATTCAAAAAAGGCGTTTTGGAATTGTGCGTTCTGGCCATGTTGACAGCCGAAGACCGCTACGGTTATGATTTGGCTAGTACGTTGTCCGAAACCATCGAAATCGCAGACGGCACCATTTATCCCATCCTGCGCAAACTGGCCGCCGACGGGCAGCTCACCACGTACCTGCGCGAATCACCGGAAGGTCCGCCGCGCAAGTATTACACCATTACGCGTCAAGGGCGCCAGATGCACCAGGCTCTCTTCACCGAATGGCGTCAGTTTGTCAAACATGTCGATAATCTTATGGGAGGTGTCTCAGCATGAATAAGTACGAGTTTTTGCAAAATCTGCAGCGCGCTTTGCCGCATCTCGCGCCAGCAGATCAGGCCGAGATCGTAGCCGACTTCGAAGAACACTTCGCGGCTGGACAGGCCGCCGGCAAATCCGAAGCGGAAATCTGCGAGGAATTGGGCAGTCCTTACGATATTGCCCAGCAGGACCGCGAAAGCAGGGCTCGGAAGGCTCCGGCGCTCCCGGTTTCCAGTCGCAGCTTCCGCTACGTGCAACGACCGGTCCCGACCGGCGCTGCTGTAACGTTGCCGCGCCTGCGGCCACCCCTGTGGCAGGACCGGCCGACAGCATCGTCGGCCAGTAACATTAACACCGCGCCTGCGGGCTGCCGCTGGTCATAAAATCAACGAGCCAGCTTGATGCGGTGATACTCTTCAATGTCTTCCTGGGCATTCCGATCTGGATCAGCCTGTTCAGCACGCTTTTTGGCCTGGGTTTCCTCCGGCAGCCTCGGTGTCGCAGCCGTCTCCTCTTCGTCGGTGGCCATCGCCAAAGCCAGACGCAACCAGCCTGAGCGCTGTTCTTCTTTGGCCGTCGCTTTGATTGCCTTGACCATCTTGGCCACCATCCCGATGGTCTATCTGACCAAATGGCTGAGCATCGGCTTGGCCAAATATAGCCACTGGAATCGTAAACTGGTTATGGGAGGCAGTCGCGGCACGAAAGTTAGACATTACTCATCGTTATTTACTGGTCTGTACTCGTGTTCTTTTTCGTAGCCTGACTGGCGGTAAGTCGTGCTGCGTTCAAGACAGTTGACTTTTCTCAACTTGATCGACAGCTGCCCAATTTCGCGACGAAATCACAAGCCCTGTCCGAAGACGGCAGCGGTCAACTCGCCGCCCTGTTCATGCACGGCAAAGGCAGTCTTTCACGATCGATGAAGCGATTAAGTGGATATGATCTCGCGATCAAAACGATCCAAGTCATTTCAAGCGTGTCGGAGGCGATCACAATTACTGATGGCTTGGCAGAAAATGATACGGTTGATTGCAGCATGCAGCGGCACCTATCTCACCTTTTGGGACCCCATCACCTATACGCATGAGATCCAGGGCGATCGCATCATCATCCATCCCAACTACCCGACTTTTGGCCTGATCAGCATTGATATGTCCCAGCAGATCATGATCCCGGCTGCCTACACTGGCAAGATCGAAATTGGCACGGTATCTGGCTCTTGTGACGTGACCGGCGAAGCCGGAATGGCCTGGTCGGAACTCAAGTTCAACGGCGTTTCCGGCAGCTTCATGTTTGACGCCGCCGATCTGGCGTCAGTCGATGCCTTCAACATTTCGGGTTCAATTGACATCAATGACTGCACGGCTGCTGTAAAAGGCGAAACCATCTCCGGCTCGGTCAACGTTGATTGGGACAAATTCGTCAGCGCCCGACTGAAAACCATCTCCGGCGGTATTGACCTGACCTTGCCTGAGGATGCCGCCTTCGAGTTCGACTTCAGTTCGATCTCCGGCAGTTTCATCAACAACGGTCTACCGATCGAAATCGGCAGCCAGTCACGCACGCAAACCAGCGGAACAATGAATGACGGAACAAGTGAGCTGCAATATGCTGAATCCATCTCCGGCTCACTGGCTATGAACAGCAAATAAGATCCTTGATCGAATTGAAACGGCTCTCTTTGATGCCGGGAACCTTCATGAGGTCCTCGATGCATTGAAAAGAGCCGTTCTTTTTTCGGTATTCGAGAATCGCCTTGGCCGTCGACGGGCCAACGCCCGGCAGCAAATCCAATTCTGTCGCGTCGGCTTTGTTGAGATTGATCAGCTTGGTGCTGCTGGACCCGACCCCGGCCAAGGCCGCGGCATTGGGGTCGGCCGCCACTTCTGCCCGAGTCGGAATGCGAATCAGCTGATTTTCATCCAGGCGCATGGCCAGATTGATGCTGTCAGCCGCTGCAGTTTCGAGCAGACCGCCGGCCAGCTCGACCAATTCATAAAGATAACTGCCGCGCACGATCTTGTAAATGCCGGGCTTAACCACTGCGCCAACAATATAAATCGGTATGATCTCGTCCAAGTCGGCCACTTGATCTGTCGCGAGGGCCGCATTCGTCGAAGCCTGGGCATTCTTGATGTCCGGGCGCGCTTCGGGAAAAATCCAACCCCAGACCAACGCGCCCAGCGCAACCAGGCAGGTCAGCGCCAAGATCAGTCTGGTGCGACCGCCGCCTTTCTTTTCACTGGATTCCGCCATGCCACCGTCCCCCTCACCCGGTCAGCATAACAAAAGAGAAGGTCCGCCAGGCGGCCTTCTCTTCGACATTTTGCGACAATTTGCGACAAATCAGGTGCGGCTGGCGCGCCACAATTTTTCCAGACTGTAGAATTCGCGATCTTCGGCATGGAAAATATGCACGACAACGTCGGAGTAATCCATTAAAATCCAGCGCGCGGTGCTGTAACCTTCAATGTGATCGGGCGAGATCTGATGGCGGGTTTTCATCATCAGTTCCACTTCACCGGCCAGCGCCTTGACATGGGTCACCGAGGTGCCGGTGGCAATGACGAAACGATCAGCCAGAATAGTCTTGCCGGCGACGTCAATAATTTCAATTTTCTGAGCTTTTTTGTCATCCAGAATCCCCTGGATTAATTCGGCGGTCTGTTCAGCGGTCAATGAATTTCCTCCTTCACGTCAGGCTGTTTTGGCCTGATCCCAACTATTATATCACATCGTTCAGTGTTTGGGCTTGCGGTCCAGTTCATCACTGGCGACCTGGGTGTAAGGGTGCGGGGTCAGGCTTTCGCGCTTGAGAAACAAATCGATCTCGCCAAGGCAGAGACGCAAAGACGCGTCGAGGTCGGTTTCGGCCAAGCGGCGGATTTCATCGAGATGATCATAGGTTCTGGCGGGTTCGACTTTGTCGGCAATAAAAATGATCTTGTCCAATTCGCTCATCCCGGCACAGCCCGTGGTGTGGTAATGGATGGCGCGCAAAATGTCCGCGTCATCGATGCCAAAGCGCGTTTTGGCCAGCCAGGCGCCGGCCGGTCCGTGGGCCAGTTCCAAACCGAGCAGCGCCGGATCACCGGCCAGGCTGGCGTATTCCGTCATTTCATTTTTCGGCAGGCATTTGCCGCAGTCGTGTAAAAGCGCGGCGATGCAGGCTTTTTCAGGGTTGATGACATGGACATGCGCCAGGTGTAGCGAATAAACCATGACGTTCAGCGAATGCAGGAGACGCTTGCGATCCAAGAGCGGCCAAACCTGGCGCTCAATCTCGTCCAGACGCGGCCACAGGTCGGCCGGCACAAGCTTGAGATCGTGCTCAAAGCGATAGAGGCTGTTTTTGCGGATGCTTCTGGCGACTTTTTCGGGCACCCAGTCGTGGATGTCCTGACCGGCAGGCACCGCCGTTCGGATCTGGGTGCTGGACAGCTCAATCCGCGGTGCCGGGAAAAAGTTGATCCGGGCTGCGTAGCGCTGCCGCAAATCCTCGGCCTTGGCCAAGCTTTGCGCGCTGTCAACGCCGCCGCGGCTGGCCAGCAGAAGTTGGCAGGTCTGCATGACGGCCTCGGGCTGGTACCATTTTTCGATGCTGAAGAGAATGTCCGAACCCATGACCAGCACCAGTTCGTCCTCAGCAAGCAAATGCGTTTGCAACTGATGGATGGTGTCCATGGTGTAGGACGGGCCGGCGCGCAGGATTTCCAGGTCAGAAACGGCGACATTTTCCAGGTCGGCGAAGGCCTGGCAGGCCAATTCGAAGCGGTAGCCAGCCATCGAAACGGCCGCGTCGGATTTGTGCGGCGGCTGGCCCGAGGGCATGACGATGACGCGATCCAGACCGGCGGCCAGCGCGGCCTTGACCAGCGCAACGTGGCCGTTGTGGACGGGGTCGAAGGTGCCGCCGAACAGTCCGATCTTCATAGCGTCAGACCGATGTCGCGGCGATAATGCAGGTTGGCAAAGCTGATTTTTTCGACATCCGCGTAGGCCTGGCGGATGGCGGTCGGCAGATCGTCGGCCAGCGCCGTGACGCCCAGGACGCGGCCGCCGCTGGTCACGATTTGACCGTTTTCACGGCGGGTGCCGGCGTGGAAGACCAGACCGGACGGGCTGACGGTGTCGAGGCCATGGATCGGGTAGCCGGTCTGGTAGGAGCCGGGATAGCCGCCCGAGGCCAGCACGACGCAGCAGGCCGCCTGCGTCGACCAGCGAATGTCGAGCTGATCGAGGCGCTCTTCAATCACGGCGTCAATGATGTCCATCAGGTCGGTTTGTAAAAGCGGCAAAACAGCCTGCGTTTCGGGGTCGCCGAAGCGGGCGTTGTATTCGATGACTTTGGGGCCTTGCGGTGTCAGCATTAGGCCGAAGTAGATGACGCCCTTGAAGGGCCGTCCTTCGGCGCGCATGGCGTCGATGGTCGGTTGGAAGATTGTTGCCTGCAAATGAGCCCATTCTGCCGAGGTCAGGTCCGCGCCCGGCACGACGGCGCCCATGCCGCCGGTGTTGAGGCCCTGATCGCCGTCTAGCGCGCGCTTGTGGTCGCGCGATGAGACCATCGGGCAAACGGTGCGACCGTCGGTGAAGGCCAGCACGGTCAGTTCGGGGCCGGTCATGAATTCTTCAATGACCACCGTGCTGCCGGCTGAGCCGAAAGCGGTGCCGGCCAGCATGTCGCGAACTGCGACGCGGGCCTGTTCGCGATCCTGGGCAATGATCACGCCCTTGCCCAGCGCCAAGCCATCGGCCTTGACAACGATGGGCATGGCGGCGGTGTCGAGGTAGGTCAGGGCGGCGTCAAGCTCAGTGAAGACGGCGTAGGCGGCGGTCGGAATGTTGTAGCGGCGCATCAGGTCCTTGGAGAAAGACTTGCTGGCCTCGATGACGGCGGCGTTTTTGCGTGGGCCAAAAGTCCGAATGCCGGCGGCTTCGAGGCGATCAACCAAACCAAGCGCCAGCGGGTCGTCGGGCGCGACAAAGACGAGGTCGATCTGTTCGGCCTGGGCAAAGGCCGTCAGGCCTTCGAGATCGGTCGCCTTGAGCGGCACGATCTCGGCGATGTCGGCGATGCCGCCGTTGCCGGGGGCGCAGTAGAGGCGGCTGACGCGGGGGCTCTGCTTGAGTTTCCAGGCGATGGCGTGCTCACGGCCGCCGCCGCCGATGATCAGGACTTTCATGCTGCTCGGGTCCTCCCTGCCTTAATGACGGAAATGACGTGTGCCGGTGAAGATCATGGCGAGGCCGGCTTTGTTGCAGGCGTCGATCGATTCCTGGTCGCGGATCGAGCCGCCGGGCTGGATGATGGCCGCGATGCCGCCCGCTGCGGCCGCTTCGACGCAGTCTGGAAAGGGGAAAAAGGCGTCGGAGCCGAGAATTGCGCCTTGGGATTTTTCGCCGGCCTGGGTCAGCGCGATTTGCAGCGAGGTGATGCGGTTGGGCTGGCCGGGGCCGATGCCAACGGTCTGGCGGTCCTTGATCAGAACGATGGCGTTGGACTTGGTGTGCTTGACCACTTTCATGGCGAAGTCGAGGTCATCCTGCAGCGCCGCGTCGGGCTGCTGCTCGGTCACCACCTTGGCCTCGGCCGGGTTGTAAAGCGTGGTGTCCTGGTCCTGGACCAACAGGCCGCCATAGATGTGCTTGAGGGTCAGCGCGCCGGTCGGAATGGCGTCGGCACAGCCAGGCAGGCGCAGGATGCGCAGATTTTTGCGTTCCTGCAAATGTTCTAGCGCGTCGGGCGTGAAGTCGGGGGCGATCAGCACCTCGAGGAAAACACCCTTGGTCGCCTGCGCGACCTCCAGTGTGATGATGCGGTTCATGGCAACAATGCCGCCGTAGATCGAAACCTTATCGGCCTCGAAGGCCTTGTACCAGGCGTCCAGCAGTTCGTCGGCGCTACCGACGCCGCAGGGGTTGGCGTGTTTGACGGCGACGACGGTCGGCTCGCTGAATTCGCGCAGCAGATTCAAGGCCGCGTCGGTGTCGGCGATGTTGTTGTAGGAGAGTTCCTTGCCGCCCAGCTGTTCGGCCAGCGGCAGTGAACCGGGCACCGGTAGGGCGTCCTGATAGAAGATGGCGCTCTGGTGCGGGTTTTCGCCGTAGCGCATGCGGCTGACGCGGTCGAAGGTCAGGGTCAGTTGCGCCGGCAGGTCGCGCTCGGGCGATTGCTGCCGGAAATAATTGGCGATCAGCGCGTCGTAGGCGGCGGTGTGTTCGAACACCTTGCGGGCCAGCGCGAATCGGGTGGCCAGCGTGGTGTCGCCATCGCGGCGGATTTCGGCCAGCACGGCCGGGTAATCGGCCGGATCGACCAGCACGGTGACGTCGTGGTGGTTCTTGGCCGCAGCGCGCAGCATGCTGGGGCCGCCGATGTCGATGTTCTCGATGCATTCTTCCTGGCTGACGCCGGCTTTCATGACCGTCTTTTTAAAGGGGTAGAGGTTGATAATCACCAGATCAATCGAGGTGATGCCCAGCTCTTGGATCTTGGCCTGATGCTCGGCGTTGGCGCGGATGTTAAGGATGCCGCCGTGAATTTTCGGGTGCAGCGTCTTGACCCGCCCGTCGAGGCATTCGGGAAAGCCGGTGACGTCGGCAACGTTGATGACCGGGATGCCGGCTTTTTCCAGCGCACTGGCCGTACCGCCGGTTGAGAGTATTTCGATGCCCAGCCCGTGCAGGGCCTCGGCCAGTTCTAAAAGGCCATCCTTGTCGGATACGCTGATCAGCGCGCGCTTGATCATGAATTATTCCCCCTTGATGATGACTTGGCGGCCCTGGATCTCAAGCCGGCCGGCGGCAAATAAGGCAATCGCCTGCGGCAGGATGACCTGTTCGGCCTCCAGCATGACCCGCAGCTGCAGGCTTTCGGGCGTGTCGTCCGGACGGACGTCGACCGCCTGCTGCAGGATGATCGGTCCCTGGTCGTAGTGTTCGTCGACGAAATGAACCGTCGCGCCGGTAATCTTGACGCCGGCGGCCAGCGCGGCTTCGTGCGGGCGAATGCCGTACATGCCGTCGCCGCAAAAAGAAGGAATCAGGGCCGGATGGATGTTAATAATGCGATTACGATATGTGTCGATCATGCCTTGGCCTAAAAAGCTAAGAAATCCGGCCAGCACAATCAGGCCGGGCTGCCAGGGTGCCAGCGCCGCCTGCATGGCTCGGTCGTAGGCGGCCAGGTCGGCGAAGTCGCGGCGATTGACCAATTGGCAGGCAATACCGGCCTGGGCAGCGCGCTGTTCGGCCTTGGTGCCGGGGCGCGAGGCGATGACGCCGGCGATGCGCACGCCAGGCAGGCGGCCGTCGGCAATGCGGTCGATGATGGCCTGCAGGTTGGTGCCGCCGCCGGAAACCAGAACGGCGATATCCAGGTAGCCTGGCTGGCCTGGTTCAGCTGAGGGCATTGATTTTCTCCTCCAGGCGGGCCTGACGGCCGGCGACTGAGTCGACCATATTTTGCTTATGTTCCACCAGTTTCGCGGCAAGACGATCGTCAGCCAGCGCCAGAATTTCAGCGGCCAGAATGGCGGCGTTGGCGGCGCCATCGATGGCGACGGTGGCCACCGGAATGCCGGTCGGCATTTGCACGATGGCGTAGAGCGCATCCTGACCGGCCAGCGCGCCACTCTTGATTGGCACGCCAATGACCGGCAGCGTGGTGCAGGCTGCCAGCACACCCGGCAAATGCGCCGCCAGACCGGCAGCGGCGATGATCACGCCGAAGCCCTGCTCCGCTGCGCCGCGTGCCAGCGCGATCGCCTGGTCGGGCGTGCGGTGAGCCGAACAAATTCGCGCGTCATAAGCAATACCAAAATCCTTCAGGGTGCGAACACAGGCTTCCATGACCGGAAAATCCGAGTCGCTGCCCATCACAACCAATACTTTATTTCGCATCTTGTTTCCTCCAGCTTGAAAACTCAATAGATAGTCAAATAGTATCAATCGTGAGGGGTTTCGTCAAATAGAAAATGGATTTCCTGATGTCCCGCAGAGCTCATATATGTTTTGCTGCGCAAAACCTATTCGCTCGGCTGGGACACAGGGAAATCCACTAGTTGCGATAGGACGGGGGTGATTCAGGAAAAATGTGATAAATAAATATTATTGCCTCGTTTAAGCATCCAATGCTGCTTTAACAGAATAATAATCCCAATATCTAATGTTATTTTCATTATATTGCATAGCGCTATGTGTTCCAAGATTTTGTACTGAATCAATACACTTTGTTCTATCAACCTTTGCGTCATTGTAAAGTACAACAATTTTTAAACCGTCACGTATAGCCTTGTCGCATTCGTATTCAATATAACTCTTATTACTGACGGCAAATCCTTTACTGCAACTACCATATTTGAAATACGTACAGTAGTTACATTCACCAGCGCGTCTGCTTTTTGTGGCATTACCCACAATAAGAACAAATGTCTTTGAAACATCAATTCTTTTTGCAAGTGACGATTTGATACTACAGTTCAAACTCCCATCGTTTGCCTGAGTAATATCATGTGCGTCGTTAAATGATAGCCCCCAGTATTTACTGTTATTCCACTTGTTTAACTGTTCAATAGCATCATTGTCCCCTGTCCAATCCCCTGCGAGGTAAGTTTTTGTTCTGTACGTCATAATCATTCTGCTCCTTTCAGTTCGTATAGATTCATTTTATTTATAACTTCGTCCGTCAGTAGAATTGTAATTGGTTGATTAATATGAACAACACTAGTACGTAAAGTGCAGAGAATACATTTAAGAAGATCAAAATTTGATTTTACTGAACAGTCATCGAATCTTGTAATTCCCGAACCCAATAACGGAAGAAAAACAGGTTTGTTGGCATATGTACGACTTATTTCTTCCCACATAACTCTTAAGCAATGTTCATACTTTGCATGTGTAGTATGGACTTCATTTTGAGCGTTTATGGGGTTGAATGCAACGAGCATATAGTCTTTATATAACTTGATTCTCCCAAGCGGATAAATCCATTTCCCATTTTTTTTTGATCTCTTATACAAAGTGTGTGTTTCATCTTCGGAAGAAGTGATTATTTCAAGGAACTCACTCAAATGTTGAGGGCCAACGATTTTTTCAATGAAAATTCCATTGATCGAATTTCTGTTTATAACAATATCGTCAACCTGAGTATCAAACCGTTCTGTGAAAGTTATCAATTTCCAGCCTTCACTTTTAAACAAGTCACCCTGCTTGATCGTCACAGGAATCCCGCGAATCGAGATAGTAACTCTATTTTTCGTAAGTAAATACTTTATAAAAAGAATCACAATTGTCAGAAAACAATATAAAGCAATTATAAGCAGTAAGCGACTCAACCACCAATTACCAAAAATAAACGAAATATCTATTACTCCAATTACAGACTCAATACCGGCAAGAAAAGCAAACGCAAGCTTAGCACTGTCTTTCCACAATCTTCGGCTCCCAAATATTTTCATAAATTCACACCCATCATTTATAGTGGCATAAATATTTTAAATACAATTATAAATTAGCTACAATTGAAAAACAAGTTATTATTTAAAATAAATATAAATTATTGATTATGAAATTGACTATCTTAAATTTCCTGCTAATCATTCTATCATGAATCAATATCTAATAATGCTGGCGACATCTTCTAAGTTGTATGTATTGTTATTAACCATTTCAATATACATAGACTTGGGACGCTGAATTAGCGGCGGCTCTTCATTCTTAATCGTCCCAGGGCAAGCCTGAGTTTCGAGCGATCGGAATATTATCGTTTGAGTTCTCAGTTTTATTTCCATTTGTGGTTGCGTTCTGATTTTGAAAAATAATCACTTTAATCGTAGAATTTACTCTGTTTCCATAGTTCACCGCGTTTTTATAATTAATACCATCTGTTCTCTCTTTTGTATTAATCAACTTGATACTAACTTCAGGACTATTAATGCTGTTTGTATAAATAGCTATCTCATATGACTCGATTTGCCTTTTCGCTGTTGAGGCACCGACTATTGCACCTGCTCCTCCAGCCAAAACTCCTCCAACGACAGCCCGACCAATACCACCCGAAACTCTACTGTCTTCCCTTATTGCACAGCCTATTATGTCGCTAAATTTAATTACTATCGAAGAACTGGACATAAAAGAAATTAAAACAACTTTTTCATGCTCATCCACCATAAACCTGGCGCTTATGTCGTGCATTATACTTTCGTATGAAAAATCTACGCTGGGATGATAATTATTTTGTTCAAGCCATTTATCGTTATTAAACTTTTCGCTTGCCCTATTTGCTTTGTTTTTTGAATTAAAATAAATAATAACAATCGGTATTGCAGCGATAAATATTATCCAGAGAATCATACAATCACCCTTTCCTAATTACAATAGTTTCCTATAGTGTATTGCATTTATATTATTTAAACAACAATATTTGTTGTGCATGAGGATGCAGACAATAGTGCAAAGATAGTTTTAGCGCATTGCTTGTTTGTACATTTTTTCAAGGCTACGATTACCTACTCACATTCGTATTATCTATCTTATGATTAACTTGAAGCAAAGCCAATAGACAGTCTCTCAGTTTGCCGAAATATACTATCATTTCATCAAGTTTACTTATTGCATCATTCACAATCGGTTCTGTTTCTTCAATTAAAGATCCATATTCCTCTGTTGCTTCTTGCATCGCTATATTTACAAAACGGTCTAAATTCTCGTCGTAGGCTTCCATGCCATAATCATCGCTAATTTTTCGGCTTGCTTCTTCTGTTACATCATAATTTGCCATTTTCTCAAGTCCTTCAAATAGGGTGGTGATATCTTCATTTAGTAAATCATAATTTCTATTGTACTCATCAAACATTGTTTTTAATTGATCAACATCCTCTGGGAGTTCATCACATTCCGAATAGCCATCAATTATACTATCGATAATACTTAAAGCATTTTCGAACTTTGAAAATGCTTCAACAAATCGCCTTAAAAAACCTACTGTGATTTCGCTCTCGGTTTTTCTGTAAATCCATTTTTCTTCAAAATTAGTATCATAATCAGACCAAGGTTCAAAAGCAGCATCAAAAAGCATACCTCTTGCTTTTTGACATATGGGAATTAACTCCTCAAGATTTGTGATGGCCACAGCAAAATTATGCATGTAATAAGGAACAGATTTTTCTTTTAATCCTGGAATTAGAGTGTCCTTTACAAAATCAATTAAAGCCTTTTCAGTTGATATAGTACCGCATTCAAAATTATTACTACTCTCATCCGAATAATTACTCGACCCCCAATATATAATGTTATCTGTCATTATAATTTTAGCGTGGTTATGAAATGTAAAATATGAGCTTAATCTCAGTCCATACTCTTCGGGATTAAGTTGCTGCTTATAAAAATCAATCTCTTTTTTTGCGGCAAAAGCATATTCCCTCCCAAAATATGATGGAAAGTGTTTTGGGATATTTGTGATGATTACAGCGTCAGTACCATTATGGCACATTTTTTTTAATTCATTTAAAAGGTTGCTGTTAGCTTTTGATGAGATGTTAAAGGTTAATACTCCGATATATTTCGCATTTGGAAAGTCATCGAGAACACGTTGGTATGTGTACTCTCCCGTACCGAATACAGCTTCTCCGCTAGAAATCTCTATTTTCTCAATCATTCGTATATTTCCCTTTTTGAGTAACCTATGCATCATGTCCGATGAACGCCCGCAGTTGTTTCTTTGGTCCATGGTATCTTTTCCATTGCTTCTGTGCTCCATATCTTATTTTATATGGTTTAGCCATTAGCACAAACTATTTTACAGACCCAATGTCAAGTGCTGATCCTCGCCTTGGACAGAGAATGCGGCCGATACCCACTAAGAAATACTTTTTACCACTACCACACTCTTCACAATCCCCTCATCATACGAAGGTTCGATCGTGCTCCCCGGCTCGACCACCAAAAACCGCTCGTCCGTCCACGGCCCCTTGATAAAGTCCTTCAGTAGCTGCCCGTCCCCTTCAACCTGGTCATAGCACCAGCCGTTGAAGTCGGCGCACTGGCGCGTGAAGTCGCGCTCGCGGGCGGCGTTGCTGCCCAGCCAGGGTTGTGCGATGTAGCAGGCGCGCTGATAGTTGGCGATCCAGCGCTGTTCCTCTTCCATCAGGTATTCGGCGGTTTCGTCGTCGTATTGTTCGCGGTATTGCTGGAGGAGCTGTTCGCGGCGCTGGGGGCCGAAGATGGTGCCGGTTTCGATCCAGCCAGTCGAAAACCAGTAGGTGCCGGGGTGGTCGTCGAACAGCTGTTTGTAGCGTTGGCGGGAGCCCAAAAAGAAGGTGATGCAGTCGTGGCCGCGCATAAAGACCAGACGCGACTTTTGCGCCCGCAGGCCGCAGATGCCGTTGCTGCAGAGGCCGTAGCCGATCAGGATGGCGTCGTACTGGCCGTCGAGCTTGTCGATCTCGGCTTGCAGTTCGCGCTTAAGGGTTTCGGGTTCGTCGTGCAGGCCCTGACGCAGGCTGACGGCAAAATAGACATGCGGACTCTGGGCGGTCAGCAGGCTGATTTCGCGCCACAGGACGTGGCAGGCGATGATGGCCAGGCGCAGTTGGCCCGGCAGGCGGTCCGCGGCGTTGGGTATTTTCATGACGTCCTCCCTGCCCTGGCGGGCGCGGGTTTATTTCTCGATCTTCTGGCCGGCCAGGCTGGCGTTGATGAAGCCATCGAGGTCGCCGTCCATGACCTTGTCGACGTCGACCATTTCGTAGCCGGTGCGGTGATCCTTGACCATGGTGTAGGGGCAAAAGACATAGGAGCGAATCTGGCTGCCCCAGGCGATTTCCATCTGGTTGCCCTTGAGGTCTTCGATGCGGTCCATGTGGGCGGCGCGGGCGAGCGCGACCAGCTTGGCCTTGAGCATGCCCATGGCGGTCTCCTTGTTCTGCACCTGCGAGCGCTCGGTCTGGCAGGAGACGACGCAGCCGGTCGGGATGTGGGTGATGCGGACGGCCGAGTCGGTCTTGTTGATGTGCTGGCCACCGGCGCCAGATGCGCGGTAGGTGTCGATGCGCAGATCTTCGGAGCGAATGTCGACCTTGATCGTTTCGTCCAACTGCGGCATGACTTCGAGCGAGGCAAAGGAGGTGTGACGGCGGCCGGATGAGTCGAAGGGCGAGATACGGACCAGACGATGGACGCCCATTTCATTTTTCATGTAACCGTAGGCGTTGTCGCCGCTGATCATGAAGGAGACGCTTTTAAGGCCGGCTTCGTCGCCGTCGAGGATGTCCAGCAGCTTGACCTGGAAGCCGTGCGCTTCGGCCCAGCGGGTGTACATGCGGTAGAGCATCTCGTTCCAGTCCTGGGCTTCGGTGCCACCGGCACCGGCGTGCAGGCTGAGGATGGCGTTGCTGTCGTCGTATTCGCCGGTGAACAGGGTCTCGAGGCGCATCTTTTCGTACTCGGCTTTAAGCTGGGTCATGCCAGCGCCGACTTCGGCGGCGATTTCCGGGTCGTCAACTTCGGTGCCCAGTTCGCAGAGCACCTGGAGGTCGTCGTAATCCTGCACCATCTTATTGAAATGATCAACCTTCTTTTGCAGCTGACGGACGCGGGTCTGGATTTGCTGGGCCTTCTCGACGTTATCCCAAAAACCCGGCTCCTGCGCTCTGGCCTCGAGCTCGGAGATTTCGTCGCTGACCTCGCGAATGTGCAGGGCGTCGCGCAGCGTGTCGAAGGACTCGGCCATCGCCAACAGCTGCTGTTTATACTGATCGAATTCAATCATTTGTTGGTTCTCCTTGAAACAAAGACCTGCAGGCGTCGCATGGCCTCCTGGATGTTTTCCATCGAGGCCGCGTAGCTGATGCGGACGAAGCCCTCGCCGCAGTCACCAAAGGCGTTGCCGGGGACGATGGCGACCTTCTCCTCCTTGAGGAACTCTTCGCAGAAGGCCGTCGAGGTCAGGCCGGTGACGCGAATGTCCGGGAAGGCGTAGAAGGCGCCAAGCGGCTCGTAGCAGCTGAGGCCGGCGTCGCGGCAGGCCTGGATGATGAAGCGGCGGCGGCGGTTGTATTCTTCGCGCATGTCGGCGATGTAGCTTTCGCTGTTCTTGAGCGCCTCGATCGCGGCGTCCTGGGCGGTGGTCGGCGAGCTCATGATGGCGTACTGGTGAATTTTGTTCATGGCGCCTAAGAGCGCGGCCGGGCCGCAGGCGAAACCGATGCGCCAGCCGGTCATGGCAAAGGCCTTGGAAAAGCCGTTGACGACGACGGTGCGCTCGGCCATGCCGGGCATGGTGGCGATCGAGCAATGGTCGGCCGGTTCGTAGGTCAGCTCACCGTAGAGCTCGTCGGACAGAATCAGCACGTCATGTCCACGCAGCACGTCGGCGATGGCGGCGATCTCGTCGCGGCTGAGCACGGCGCCGGTTGGGTTGTTGGGAAAGCCGAGCATGACCATCTTGGTTTTGGGCGATAGGGCCGCCGCCAGCTCGTCAGGCATCAGCTTGAAGTTGTTGTCCTGCTTGCAGGCGATGATGACCGGCACGCCGCCGGCCAGCAGCACGCAGGATTTGTAGGCGACAAAGCAGGGCTCGGGGATGATGACCTCGTCGCCAGGATTGACCACCGAACGGACAAAGAGGTCGATGGCCTCACTGCCGCCGACCGTGATCAGGACCTCGTTTTTGGGCTCGTAGGTCAGCTGGTAACGGCGCAGCATGTAGTCGCAGACCGCCTCGCGCAGCTCGATGAAGCCCTGGTTGGGCGAATAGTGCGTGTTGCCGTTTTCCAGCGAATGAATGCCGGCCTCGCGGATATTCCACGGCGTGACGAAATCCGGCTCACCGATCGACAGCGAAATGACCTGCCCCTTGAGCTCGTTGGCCATGTCAAAGAACCGTCGGATCGCCGAGGGCGGGATCGATTTGGCGGTGTCTGACAGATAGTCATCCAGCTTCATAAGACGATCGCCTCCCGGTGGTCGTCTTCGCGGATTTCATACTCGGTGCCGTTCATCTTGTATTTCTTGAGGATGAAATGCGTCTGGGTCGAGATAACCGAATCCAGCGGCGCGATTTTCTCGGAAACAAACATGGCGACATCCTTGAGGCTCTCGTCTTCGATGATGACCATCAGGTCAAAGCCGCCCGACATCAGGTAGCAGGACTTGACCTGCGGATGGCTGTAGATACGCTGGGCGATGTGGTCGAAGCCCTGATCGCGCTGCGGCGTGACGCGCACCTCGATCAGCGCGGTGACCGGCGAGGCGGCGGTTTTTTCCCAGTTGACCAGGGCGCTGTAGCCGAGAATGACCTTGGCTTTTTCCAGGGCGGCAATTGTTTTTTCAACCTCGGCGGCGGGGCTTCCGGTCATGACGGCGATTTCGGCTGCCGTCAGTTTGGCGTTACGCTCCAGTAAGGTCAGGATTTCTTCTTTCTTTCCCATGTCTTTTACCTCCATCAAGTTGATCAATATTTAGAAAACCAGACTGATCGCATCAGCCTGGTTTTCAGCCGTTAAACTAAAAGCCATTCAGATGCGGGCAACGCCTGAGTCTCGGGCTGCCTGAGCGACTGCCGCGGCAACGGCGGGACCGACGCGTGGGTCAAAGGGCGAGGGAATGATGTAGTCGGCCTGGAGTTCTTCATCCGCAACCAGACCGGCAATGGCGTAGGCGGCCGCCAGTTTCATGGCATCGTTGATGTCGCTGGCGCGGACATCGAGGGTGCCGCGGAAGATGCCGGGAAAGGCCAGGACGTTGTTGATCTGATTGGGAAAATCCGAACGCCCGGTGGCGATGACCGCGGCACCGCCGGCGCGCGCCTGGTCGGGCATGATTTCGGGCGTCGGGTTGGCGCAGGCGAAAATGACGGGGTGGGGGGCCATGGTGCGCACCATGGCGGGGGTCAGTGCATCGGGGGCTGAAACGCCGATGAAGACGTCGGCGCCGATCAGCACGTCGGCCAGACTGCCCTTTTTAACCTTGCGGTTGGTCAGGGTGGCCAGCTCCTGCTTGGCCTCGTTGAGGTTGTGGCGACCTTCATGGATGGCGCCGGCGCGGTCGCACAGCACGACATCGGACAGGCCGCAGGCCATCAGCAGTTTGACGATGGCGGTGGCCGCAGCGCCGGCACCGTTGACGACGATGCTGACGTCCTGGAGATCCTTGCCGACCACGCGCAGGGCGTTGACCAGGCCGGCCAGCGTGACGACGGCGGTGCCGTGCTGATCGTCGTGAAAAATCGGGATGTCACAGCAGGCCTTGAGGCGCTGCTCAATTTCAAAGCAGCGCGGGGCTGAGATGTCCTCGAGATTGATGCCGCCGAAACTGCCGGCCAGCAAGCGAACGGTGTTGACAATGTCATCGACGTTTTTGGAACGGATGCACAGCGGAAAGGCATCGACGTCGCCGAAAGCCTTGAACAGGGCACATTTGCCCTCCATGACCGGCATGCCGGCTTCCGGTCCGATGTCGCCCAGACCCAAAACCGCAGTGCCGTCGGTGACGACAGCAACCATGTTCCAGCGGCGGGTATAAACATAAGAAAGATCGACATCTCGGGCGATTTCCAGACAAGGTTCCGCAACACCGGGGGTATAAGCCAGCGACAGGTCTTCGCGTGATGAAACAGGCGCGCGTGAGATCACTTCGATCTTGCCCTGCCATGCGAGATGCTTTTGGATGGCTTCAGACTTTTCCGGCATTGGCTCGGTCCTCCTCAGGGTGAGCAGACAGTTATGGCTGTTTGTCAGATTCTGATGGTACCACAGTTTGGTCATTTTTGACAAGAATAACGTAGAGCAGCCCCATCAATCGGCCCTGCATCAGAGCACCGAGCACGGTGAAAAATGACGCGACCATAGCATAGGGAATTGGACCACCAGATATGAATCCCAATATGAGATTGCTGGGCAGCGTCACGATCGCCCACAGCATAAGAACCTGCGAAACAATCAGCAATTTTCGGCGCATGGTGTTTTCATAACTTTGGCGAATGGCTGTCATCATGGGCATCTTGTCCAAGGTCATGGCAAGGGGCGCAAAAAACAGCATGGTCACTATAATGATGGCTGGAATGAAAAACAGCGAAATGCTGAGCGCGGCAATAACCATAATTGCCAGCACGATAACCAGCAGGCGCGGCAAGGCAACGAGACAGGCCGCCAGTGCCTGGCGCGGGCGAAGGCCCTGCTTCTCGCTGATCATCAGTGTGGCGTACATCAGGCTGAAAAAGAGGCCGATCAGATAGACCAACACGCTCAGACCGATCATGATCCAATTGCCCTGGGTGATGGTGCTGATCACACCGATCAGATATTGGTCGGTTGGCAAATTGCTCCTTGACGTGTCGGACGTGAAGTTGATCAGCGCCGTAAAGTCGCTGTCGCTGAAGGGCAGGATGTACACCAGGATGTTCAGGGCATAGAGCAGCAGAAACCAAAGCTGGACAGTTTTGGCGTGTTTGAGTTTGTAAAATTTCAGGGATTCAAGAATGATTGCGATATTCACTGATCTCTCCGTCAGGCCTGAGCGGTTTTGGCTTCGGTTTCAGCGGCACCGATGGTCAGATCCTTGCAGATGATGCCGTTGACCAGGTGTTCGGCGACGACGCGGCGGGCTTTCAATTCATCCATCTTGACGTACGTGATCCGGTCGCCGTTTTCCTCGATGACTTCCACAATCGGTTCCAGACGGCAAACGCCGATGCAGCCCGTCATGGTGACATGGACATCGTTGATGTTCCGAACCCGCAGCTCCTCGACGATGGTGTTCATGACCGGTCGCGCGCCGGCTGCGATGCCGCAGGTTGCCATGCCGACGATCACTTTGCGACCGCCGCCGATTCGGCTGGCCATATCGGCGCGCGCTTTCTGTTTAATGGCTTCCAGTTCAGCTAATGATTTCATTTAGGACACCTCCGAATATGAGTTGCTGTTGTTCAGCAACAAAATCTCCAACCCACTGCAACACGTCCGGTTCGTCAAGGGGCACATCGTCGAGCCGCTGCCGCAGTTCTATTGTATCCAGGATCATTTCGCGATCCGGTGCCCGCAAAATCAGGCAATAATCCTTGGCCGGATCGGCCATGATCTGGGTCTTCCAGGTCTCGCCGAGATTGCCGAGCGGCAGTCGGTCGACGTGATTGAGCCCCAGCTCGGCGGTCAGGGTCGTCCCCGCTCCCAGCGCCGAGGTCAGCAGCAATTTGCCGCCGGTCAGTTCGCATTGTTCCTTGAACAGCGGCAATCCCAGCCCGATCGACCGGGTGGTGCGGGTGGTGACAAAAGGATCGGTGACCCGGCTCAGCAGATCCGGCGACATCCCACAACCATCGTCACGGACCGTCAGACGTAAAAAACCGGCTGCGGGATCAGCATCAAATGACACTTCAATCCTTTGCGCGCCGGCTTTGACAGAGTTTTGCATGAGATCCAATAAATGAAGCGACAAATCTCGCATCGATCAACCACCATTCCCGACTCGCTCCAGCAATTATAGCACTTTTACAATCCTTGCCGCAATGCCCGAATAATATTCTGTCGGCCTTCCAGCGCGGTCGCGAACGCGGGTATCTCGAGGGGCCAACCGGCTTGGGCCAGGTCGGTCAAACGATGGGCGTCCGAGCCGCGGATCAGGCTGAACCCGGCCAGCTCGGGGTGCAAATCGAGCAAAGCGGCCGCGTCGGCCCGGGCGGAAATTTCCAGCGTTCTGGCTGGGAAGTCAGCCGGAATGCGGCCCAGCACCGTCAACATGCTGTTGGCATCACGGTCAATATGGGCGGGGATGCAAACACCGCCACGGGCGAGGGTCAGGGCGGCAATTTCGTCACAGCCGAGCCGACAAGCCTGCAGGAGCAAAACATTCTCGGTTCCTGATTCAACGTCGTTTTCGTCAACCAAGACTTGGCGGCCGAAAATCTCCGGTCGATTGGCAATCGCGGGTAGGCTGCCGCGAATCCTGGCCGCCAGATCGGCGGCACTGGCCAAGTCGGGCAGCAGACAGATCAGATGCACCTCTTCTTGGCTTTCCACTTCCAGACCAGGCAGCACCAGGGGGCCGCCCACCCGCTCCGCTTGGGCGATGACTGCCGCGCAGTTGCTGCAGCTTTGATGGTCGGTGATGGCAATAACCTGCAAGCCCACCGAGCGAGCCATGCCGACGATATTGCCCGGCGTCATGTCTTCATCGGCGCAGGGCGACAAACTCGTATGAATATGCAGATCACACAACAGTTTCATGCCGGATTCAGGCCGGTCAAGGCCGCGAGTCGGGCCGCCGCTTCAAAGGTCGGCAGATCGGTTGAGAGCACGATGACTGATTTTTCGCGAGCTCGGTCCAGCACGGCAGGCTCCATTTCTGTGCCCTCGGTCAGCAGGATGCAGGCGCACTCCGACAACACGGCCACGGCGACGACATTGACGCTGTTGAGAATGGTCAGCCAGACGTCATCCTGCTTGATCCGGGAGATCACCCAACTGAGCAGGTCGCAGGCATAACCGCCGCGCACCGGTCGGCCGTCAGGCGGCGCGCCGTTGAGCAGGCGGCAGGGCAATGCCGTCAGCAGATCATCAACACACAAATCACGATTCATCTTTCGCATCTCCACTGGGCGCGGTATGCATGCTGTCCAGGCCGCTGATCTGCGAGGCGACCTCATGAATTTTCTCTTTGAGTTTGATGAAACAATCGGTTTCCGACGCTTCACCGCGCACAATATCTTCGGCCAGCGCTTCACAGTCCGGGGCACCGCAAGCCCCGCAGTCCAGCCCCGGCAGGTGCGAAGCGATGGTCTTCATGTGTTCGTATTTTTGCAGGGCCTGGCTGATGTCTTCGTCAAGCTGCAGGGCATGATTGGCCAGAACGGGTTCGGGCCAGGCCGTCAATTTGGTCTGGTCGGCGGCGGCGGCAAGGCCGTCTTTTTGCGCCGCCGGCATCTTTTCGGCGGCCGAAATGATGGTGCGATGCCGCGATTTGCCGGAGAAGCGGTTGGAAACCGTCAGGGGTCCACCGATGCAGCCGCCGGTGCAGGAATTGGCTTCGATAAAATCGATGTCGCTGAGCCGTTCGTTTTCCACCTCTTCGAGAATGGCGATCACATTGTGGATGCCATCCACGGCCAGCACCTTTTCTATTTTCAAGGCATCGGCTTCACCGCCGGATGATCCCCAGCGTACGCCACCAGGCCCGGCCTGCAACTGAATATCGCCGGCGGCCGGCATCGCCGTATCGGGTTTTTCCAGACGCGCCAGAATCAGCGGGTAGGCGTCGGATATGGCAATGACGCCATTGATGGCGCTGTCGGAGCGGCCGATCGGATTGACCACCGCCGTCCGTTTGGCGGGGCAGGGGCTGATGAAGAAGATCCCCACCTCGTTGGCCGGCAGCCCGGTCTTCGCCATCGCCGCGGTCAGGGCAATGCGGGCGGTGACTTCAACCGGCGAATCAAAGGGAACAAGGTTGGGAATCAACCCTGGGTATTTCATCTGAATCAGGCGCACCACGGCCGGGCAAGCCGATGAAATCAGCGGTTTGACCCGTTGGCCAGCCTCTTCGTGCATGTATTCCGTCGTGCGGCGCGAAACGATTTCAGCGCCCAAAGCGACTTCGTAGACATCGTCAAAGCCAATGCCCCGCAGGGCGGACAGCACCATCTCACGCGTCGCCGGCGCGCCAAACTGGGCGTACAGCGAGGGCGCGGCCAGCGCGATGTTGTATTTGAAGTCGCCCAGTCGGCTGATCGGATCCATGTCGGCGCTTTTGGCATGATGCGGGCAGGCGCGGATACATTCGCCGCAGTCGATGCAGCGGTCTTCGGCGATCTTGGCCTTGCCGAGCCGAACCCGGATGGCCTCGGTCGGGCACTTCTTGATGCAATTGGTGCAGCCCATGCAGAGATCGCGATTGAGCCGGACCGAGTGAAGTTTGGACATGCTAACCTCCATTGGTTATCACTTAAAATTGATGATCAGGGTCAGAGTTGTTCCTTCGCCGATGATCGTCTCAATCTTCATTTCGTCGGAATTCTTTTTGATGTTCGGCAGTCCCATGCCGGCGCCAAATCCCATTTGACGGGCGATGTCGGGTGCTGTTGACCAGCCTTCCTGCATAGCCAGCTCAACATCGGGAATGCCGGGGCCATGATCGATGATCCGCATCAAAACATGATCCGGGAAAATATCGATTTCGGCCAGGCCGCCGTCGGCATGGATGACCGCGTTGATCTCGGCCTCATACAGGGCAATGGCCGCGCGCTTGATAATCCTCGGGTCGATGCCCAGTCGGGTCAGAGCTTTTTTGGTGTTGCTCGCCGCTTCGCCGGCATTGATAAAATCCGCCCCGCGAATCGGAAAAGACAGCTTGACAGGTTCCAGCTTTCAGCCCCCCTTGCCTTTGACGCCGGCTTGGTACAGCAAGCCACAGGCGGTGAACATCGGCAGACCCGTGGAGAGAATGCAGATGCCCTTCTCCTCGGCCAGGCTGATCATTGGGTCGCTCGGCGCTTTGCCGCGCACGAAGACGACGACCTTGACGTCCATCATCTCGGCCGTGCGAATGGCCTGGAGATTGACCAGGCCGGTCAGCATGACCTCATTGCTGGAACAGGAAAAAGCCATCACATCGCTCATCAGGTCGGCACCGCAAGCCACTCGAATTTCCATATCCATATCAGCGGCGGGCACCAGAATTCTTGCGTCGAGCACCTCAACGCAATCAATTAGTTTCATAGGCATGCTCCTTTAATATTTTGGCAATTTGCATTAAATTAGTGCAATTATTCACTGCATACTTGTTAGATTATAACATGTATGCTATTATTTGAGCAACGGATTTAGCTTGTTTACAGACCGCTGTCAGCTGATGAGAAGGTTCATGCCTCCTACAAAGGTCATGCAAAGCCACTGTCATTCATTCTTTTATCCGATATTTTTCAGGAGGTATGCACCATGCCGGACAAGATGATCATTTGCAAGGATTGCGGCGCGGAATTCGCTTTTACTGAAGGCGAGCAGGCATTCTACAAGGAAAAGGGCTTTGAGAACGAGCCAGTCCGTTGTCCTGATTGCCGCCGTGCGCGCAAGAACAACAGACGTCAGACAGGCGGCGGTTACGACAATCGTTATTGATTGATCGAAAACGCACAAAACAAAAGGTGTTCTGGTCAACCAGAGCGCCTTTTTTATTCAAGAAGGGCCTAGCCGAAAGGAGTTCACCATGCTTCACAATTCATTCGCAATAAACCCCAGTTTGCTTTTTGTCATCCCCGTGGGCAGCCACAGCAAAGAGGCGATCAGCAGTGTGTTGAAGGATCATCCCGAGGTTCGCTTCGTTTCGTTGGCCGGCATTGATCTGTCCGGCAATGATACCGACGAAAAGATTCCCATCCGGCTTTTTTTGGAAAATATCGACAATTATCTGCAAGGCGGTGTCCAAACCGATGGCTCATCGGTGGTCTTGCCTGGTATCGCGACCCTGAACGATGGCAAGGTTGATCTGCTCGCTGACAGCTCGGTCAACTGGTTCGTCGATTACAACTTTGAAAATCGTGATCTCGAAAGCGGCCTGCCCTGCGGCACGCTGCGCATTCCCGCCTTCTTGTCGCACAACGGCGAACTGGTCTGCAGCCGTTCCCTGCTGCAGCGGGCTTGCGACCGCTTCAGCCTGGAAATGAAGCAGTTGCTGGCCGACCATCCAGCCCTTTGCGAACCTTGGCAAATCACACCAGCGGATGTCGCCGATGTGTCGCTGACGGCGGCGACCGAACTGGAGTTTTGGGTTCGCACCCCAGAACGGGATTTTAACCGCGAACAGCTTTCGGTCTCCCAAGGCTTGAAAGAACAATATTGGAAGCGAACCAAGGGCATTGTCCGCACGGCGCTCGAACAGGCGCTTGAACTTTTGGAGCTTTACGGACTCAAGCCCGAAATGGGCCACAAGGAAGTCGGCGGCGTCAAGGCGACCCTGACCGGCAGCGGCAATCTCGATCACATCATGGAACAGCTCGAGATCGATTGGAAATATTCATCCGCCATGCAAACCGCGGATAATGAGCTTTTCGCCCGCATTTTCATCAAGGAAGTCTTTCGCCTGCACGGCCTGGAAGCCACCTTCATGGCCAAGCCGATCGAGGGGGTCGCCGGCAGCGGCGAACATGTCCATGTCAATGCGGTCGCCACCTTGCGAGACGGGCGGAAAATCAACCTCTTCTCACCGGCTGATTTCCACAAGGATTTTCTCAACGAAATCGGCTGGGGCTCGATCATGGGCTTTATGAAGCATTACAATGTGATCAGCCCTTTCATCACGGTCACCAATGACGCCTTCAACCGCCTCAAGCCGGGCTTTGAAGCGCCTACGCACGCCGTCGCCTCGCTGGGCTGCGATATCAGCACACCCTCCCGCAACCGCACCGTGCTGGCGGGTCTGATCCGCAGCGAGGAGGCCCCGATGTCGACGCGTTTCGAGGTTCGCGCGCCCAATCCGCATACCAACACTTACATCACGCTGGCCGCCATCTACCAGTGCATGCTCGACGGCATCAGCTACGCAGTCGGATCGGGCTGTCTCCCCGGCGACCTGGAGCGGGAATTCTGCAAACAAGCCGGCGAACCCGGCGCTTACCTGAGGACCGACCGCATGTACCGCAGCGAAGATGACGTTTTCCAGAAATACGCCGAAGAAGAACGCGACGCCTTGTTTGGCAAGCCGCCGGCTTCGGTCTATGAAACGTTGCGCACGCTCCTGCACGACGACGAGGGGCTGGCGGTCCTCTGCAAGGGCGGCGTGTTCAGTGATCGGATTTTGTCATCTTATTCGCGGGCCATGCTGGACACCTGGGAAATGGAACTGCGTGACCGTCTGCTGCACAACAATCTGCTGCGCGTGCGTGCCTGCGTCAAAGCCCACGCGCCGGCCGACTATGATGACAGTCTATGGAGCGAAATTGACAATCTGCGCCAACTGCTGTCCAAAGACACGCAGGAAAGGGTCTGCCTCTTCAACGAAATCCGTCAGGCCATGGACGCCATGAATCTCAAACGGGCCGCTGCGCTGCAGATGGAAATGGACGATGCCATGCATCGCCTGGAACACCTTTATGCCCGCTATTTGCGCAATCAAATCTGAAACGGCAGTCAATGCAGCCCCAGCAGCATCTCCAGTTGCACCGCCGGTAAGGGCCGGCAGAAATAGTAGCCCTGCATGCCGTCACAGGCGTGTGCTTTCAGCCAGTTGTATAACTGTTGATTTTCCACGCCCTCGGCGATGACACGCAGGCCAAGGATATGGGACAATTTGATCAGCGTGTCCAAGAGGGCTGATCCCTTGGGGTTTTCCATCAAAAGCAAGGTGATGATGCGATCGATTTTCAAACAATCAAACGGCAGTTGACTGAGGATTTGCAGCGAGCCGATGCCTTCGGAAAAATCATCCAGATGCAGCGCGATGCCCTTTTTGCTGAGTCGCTTGAGATTTTCGGCGATGGCGGGATCGGTGTTGCGGATCGCCTCTTCACTCAATTCCATGGCCAGCGCCGTCGGCGACAGCCCCGCCCGGTTCAGAATCCCGAACACTTTGTCGCTCAGCTCTGGGTCGGTCAGCTGTTCGGAACAGAGATTAACAGCCATGCGAAAATTGACGCGCTTTTTGAAATAACCGTGGTCCGTCCACTTTTTCATTTGCTGGCAGGCTTCGTCCAGGGCCCACTCGCTGAATTTACCGCAAAGCCCAAGATTCTCGGCCGTCTTCAAAAATTCGCCGGCTGACAGGATGCCATCGCTTTCTGAATCCCAGCGCAACAGAGCTTCAAGCCCAATGATTTGAAAGGTCGCGCTGTCAATCATCGGCTGATAATGAACAGCCAGTTTTCGCGATCGCAGGGCATCCCGCAGCTGATGTTCGAGATGAAACTGGTGGGTCAGCGCGGCGCGCATGTTTTCGTTAAAAAAGGCCATGCAGTTGCGTCCTGCGGTTTTGGACCGGTACATCGCCAGGTCGGCATTGTGCAGGAGCATTTCCGCGTTGTCACCATCGTCAGGGTACAGGCAAATGCCGATGCTGCCACTGACCGCCACCGGTCGCTCCATAATGGTTACCGGCTGGCGTATGGCATCCAGCAGGCGATTGGCGGCGATCGATGCCGCTTGTATATCGGTCGCGTGCTGCATCAGGATGGTGAACTCATCGCCGCCCATTCTGGCAAGTGAGTCGGATTCGCGCAGGCAGCTCAGCATTTTGGTGGTCACTTCCTTGAGCAGCAGATCGCCGGCATCATGGCCAAGGCTGTCGTTGATGCTCTTGAAATTGTCCAGATCGATAACCATCACGGCCAGTTTTTCGTTGCGCCGCCGGGCATCACGGATCGCCCAGCGCAGCCGGTCATTGAAAAGCAGCCGGTTGGGCAAACCGGTGAGTTGGTCATAATAGGCCAAATGGCTTAGGACCTTGTTGTTTTGCGATTGCGCTGAAGTATCTAAAAGCGTGACCTGACACAGGGCGGCGTCATCTTCGACCGGTCGGGTGATCAGGCGGATGGGAATTTCCTGGCCATCGCAGATTTGAATCTTGATATCGACGGTTTGCTGCAGGCCTTCTTCAAAAACGGCATTTAAATGGCACGCCAGAATCGTCTGGTAGTCCTGACTGACATAGCCGGGTAAATCTGGTGACGAGCGCAATTCCGGGTCGATCAACAGCAGGTCAGCGGCGCGGCGGTTGAACTCCACAATAAGGCCGTCACGATTGACCAGCACGCTGGCGACCGGTGACTGCTCGAATAGATTTCGGTAATTTTTTTCCTGATCGGTCACGCTGCCTGGCGCCCTTTTTTCAGGACTCGCGGTCATCGTTGTTACCTCATCGTCAACACAATGCTCCTGACAGGGTTCCGTCAGGCTCAAGACGAACGGAAAGTGGCTGTTGAAAATACAATTGAGATATTATAGCATGTTACCAATTTTTTGAGAATAAATTTTGTTAAAATAGTCTGATCCTGGCCAGGACCTGCCCGGGCCAATTTGCCAGCTTGGTTTGCAGGGCATATTCGGTCAGTTTGCCGCTTGTCCCGGCAATCAAGACTTTTTCGCTGTCGTTGATTGGCTCGAGCCATTCGATGTCCGCCACGCCAAAAACCGCTTCAACAGCGGATGCCGTGACGGCCTTGTCCAGGCGGATCAGCGCGCGGACAGAGCAGTCAGCGTGCGGACGGACAATTTGCCGCTCGGATCGCACCCACGGCACCAGATGGGGGATTTTACCGATGTGCATGGCGCATTCGATCACGTCGGCCACAACGGCGCTGGCTGTTGGCAGTTGGCCGGCACCGCGGCCAAAAAACATGGCTTCGCCCAGCGCGTTGCCTTCCACCATAATCGCGTTGTTGACGTCATCGGCGACGGCAATGGCATGGTCGCGCGCGATCAGCATGGGCGCGACGATCATTTCTGCCGTGCCATCGTTTTGACGGCGGTAGGAGCCGATCATTTTGATCTTGTAACCCAAACGTTTGGCATAGGCCATATCGGTGGTGGTAATCGCCGTGATGCCTTCGGTGTAGATCTCGCGGCTGTCGATGAATTCGCTGGTGGTAATGCTGGCTAGAATCGCGATTTTACGGCAGGCGTCCACGCCATCAACATCAGCCGCCGGATTTTGTTCGGCGTATCCGAGTGCCTGGGCCTCGGCCAGGGCGGCTGCAAAATCAATGCCGTCCTTGGCCATACGGGTCAGAATAAAGTTGGTCGTACCATTGAGAATACCGGCAATAACCTGGATTTCGTTGGCTGACAAACACTTATGCAGCGGACGGATTATCGGGATGCCACCGCCGACGCTGGCTTCGAACATATACGCAACACCGTTTTTCTGCGCCAAAGCCATCAGCTCCGGTCCGTGCGTGGCGACCAGTTCCTTGTTCGAAGTCACGACATGTTTGCCGTTCTCGAGCGCTTGGCGGGTCAGCTCATAGGCTATGCCTGCGCCGCCAATCGTTTCGACCACCACCGAAATGGTCGGGTCGGAAAAGATTTCCGACGCGTCGCGGGTAAACCGATCGGCATAGGGGTCACTCGAAAAATCACGCACATCGAGGATTTTTTTGACGTGAATCGCTGTGCCGGCGCGCTTTTCGATCATGGCCTGATTCAAGCGGCAGACTTCAGCCACGCCGGATCCGACGATGCCATATCCTAAAATTGCTATCTCAATCATTGCGTCCTCCAATTAGTCTCTGGCCAGTATGCGATAGGAGCGAACGCCCGAAATGCGTCCAAGTTCATCCAAAAGGTTTTCCAGATCAACGCTCATGCGGTCGGTTTCAATTGAGATCGAGACATCGGCCAGACCGTTGATCGGGATATTTTGATTGATGGTCAAGATGTTGGCCTTGACCCGGGCCATGCAATTGATAATGCCGGATAGAATACCCGGAAAATTCTCAACGGCGAAGATCAAGGTCACCAGGCGGCCACGGGATGTTTCGTAAAACGGCATGACGGCATCTTTATACTTGTAATAAGCGCTGCGGCTCAGGCCGATCCGTTGAACCGCTTCGTTGACCGACTCCGACTTGCCGGAGCTCAGCAACCGTTTGACATCCATCACTTTGATGAATATTTCGGGCAGCATATCGGACTTGACCAGAAAAAATTCACTGTTGGCCAAAATAGTTTCCTCCCGCAAAAGTCCACGTCAAAGATACAATCGTCCGTATGGGATAATATATCATGAGGTATTGAGGCAGGTCAAGCCTCAATCAGCCCTTGCTTATTTCGTGCTCCAACAGCTCGGCTACAGCGCGCAAGGCCAGCCCACGATGGCTGATGCGATGCTTTTCGGCGAGATCAAGTTCGGCCATGGTCTTTTGCCGTTCGGGCAGCAAAAAGATGGGGTCATAGCCGAAGCCATTGCTGCCGCGACTTTTTTCGGCAATTCGCCCGCGGCATTCACCATGGACGATACTTTCCGATCCATCCGGGCGAATCAGGACCATGGCGCAAATAAAACTGGCCTGCCATTTTTCCGGGCGCCACGGTTTGAGCAGTTCCTGCAAGCGGGCAATCTTCTCGGGATAGCTGGCCTTTTCGCCGGCAAAGCGGGCTGAGTAAATGCCGGGCGCGCCGTCGAGCACATCGATCGCCAGGCCGGAATCATCCGCCAAAACGTAACCGCCGGTCACCCGATGCACGGCGCGGGCTTTGATCAGCGCGTTTTCACTAAAGGTCTCGCCGTTTTCGACAATCGTGCCGGTAAAACCCACTTGTTCCATCGTCAAAAAATTGATGCGTTCATCCGGCATGATTTCGCGGATTTCGCGCACTTTATCTGGATTTGCTGTCGCCAGGATAACGTCCATTTTGATGTTCCTCCAATAATTTGCCAAGGGTTATGGTACAGCCCAGTTGAGCTGTCAGCGCCTGATACTCGGCTTTGGCTTTCAAGTCAGGTTTACCCGTGAAACGAGCCCGAATCATAAGGTTTTTCGGTGTTTCCAGGGGCGAAATGTACTCGATCAGGCTGGTTTCATAGCCTGCCGCTTTCAAAAGCAGGAGGCGCAGGTCATCGGTCAACAGATCAGCTATGCGGGCTTTCAGCACGCCGTGTTTGAGCAGACCTGCCAGCGATGCCGGCAAATTAAAATCAGCGGCCAACAATTCGCGCTGACAGCAGGGTACCACAATGATCGCCCGACTGCCAGCCGTGATCGCGGCAAACAGGGCAAAGTCGGTTGCTGTATCGCAGGCATGCAAACTGATGCACAGATCGACCGGCCCGGCCGCGCGGAATTCGCGCAGATCGGCCTGTTCAAAGGTCATGTTGCGGTATCCAAGTTGCGCTGCCAAACGCTGCGAGCTTTCAATCACACCGGCCGAATAATCAATGCCGGTGATTTGGCAAGGCAGCATCATTTTCTCGCGCAGATAATAGTTCAAAACAAAAGACAGGTAGGATTTGCCGCAGGCCAGATCAAAAACGTTCAGCCGCTCGCCGCCGGCAGCCAGTTCTTTCAGCAGCGGCTCGGCCAGCTCGGTGAAGCGGTCAATCTGATTGTATTTGCGGATTTTATCGTTGCGCAGGCGTCCCTGGGCATCAATGATCTTGATGGCCTTGAGCAGATCCGTGGCTTCGTTGATCTTGATCAGGTATTTACGCGTCTCAGACACGCCGGCGGTCTCGATCGGGTCAGATGCTGCCGGGGTAAAATTGCCCAGCCGAACGCCGCGCTCATCAGCCTCAAAAAATCGGTTCTGCCCGCGCTGATAGAGCTCAATGCGGCAGCTGTCGTAAAGCTGGCAGGCGTTGCGAATCAAGTCGATCATTTCCTCCGCTTCGGCTGTGCCGCTCTGTCCAGGCAGCCGGTAATGAAAAGCCGCAGCCAAATCGTCGGCCGGCTCGACGCTGGCTGGCAGCTTTTTGCTGCCATGGCCGAACATCAGCGACAGTTTTCGGAAATCTTCCGGCTCGTTCAGCGCTGTTTGCAAAATCTGCAAGGCAGCTTCAAATTTACGCAGCAGGGTGTTCTTCATATCTGTCGCCTCCAGGCTTGCGGATAGAGGTTTTTCATCAGGCCAGGGCCCATGGTTTTGCACCAGCCGAGCGGCCAGGCCTGTGCGCCGCTGCTCAGGACAACAGCGGCAAAACCGCTTGGACTGGACGTATCCGGGTTTTCGATGGTCAGGGTTTCCCCGCGCAGATAGCGGCGGATCAGATCGGACGACGGCGTGCCAGCCAGCGTGTGGCGCAGATCCTGCGGGGTCAGGCTGAATAGGAAGGCTTGTGAGGGTTCAAAAACCGCTGACTTGTCACGCAATTCACGGACCTGCCCGAGGAACAGCCCGGTCTTGACCATTTTCAGATTCGCCAGTGCCGCGCCAGGCGGCAGCAGATGCAGGCAGTTGCGCTCGAAGCGGCGCCGGCCGTTGTCCGTCCAGGCCTTCAATTTTTGCTGCCCGACTTCAGACAGGGTGCTGGCGCAGAAGCGATCGAATGCCGCCCAGGCCGCCAAACCAGGCAATGTCGGCGTTTCAGCCGGATAGGGCAATACACCTTCCCGGCTCGTCATGTCATCCTTCGGCTTGCTGAGCCTGGCGCAGAAGTGACCGTCGCCGTCGACCCTGTGCGGCCAGATTCGGGCCGTTCGCGTCATAGCCGGTGATACCGACAGGCCATTGTCAATGCCAGGCACTTTGGCGATCGGTTCAATCTGACAGTCAACTTGCTCGGTCAGCCAGAGGATCATCTCCTCATTTTCCGCCAGCGAAAAAGTGCAAGTCGAATAAACCAAGCTGCCGCCGGGCTTGAGCATGGTCCAGGCCGCCAGCAAAATACCGCGCTGCAGCGCGGTGCAGTGATCACTGCCGTAGGCTTGCCAACTGTCCATGGCCCCTGGGTCGCGGCGGAACATCCCCGACCCCGAGCAGGGTGCGTCAACCAGAATGCGATCAAAATAGGCCGGCAAGCGGTCGGCCAGCCGCTCAGGGGTTTCCTGGGAAATGATGGCGTTGCGGCAGCCAGTCAGCTCAACGTTGTGCAAAAGCGCCCGCGCGCGGTCGCTGGAAATCTCGTTGGCCCACAGCAGCCCTTCGCCACGGAGGTCAGCGGCGATGCGGCAGCTTTTACCCCCCGGCGCGGCGCACAGGTCAAGGATGCGCTCGCCCGGTTTCGCCCCGAGAACGATGGCTGGCAGCATGGCGCTGGGTTCTTGAATATAGTATAGCCCCGCCGAGTGCCAGGGCAGTTTGCCCGGCTGAAAATCCAAGGGCAGATAAAAGCCGTCGTCCGACCACGGGACCGGCTTCAGGTTATGATTGAGCAGAACGCGTAGCGCTGCGGCGTCGATTTTCAGGGTGTTGGCACGCAGTCCAGCCAGCGGCTTTTCGGCAAACGAAGCCAGAAACAAAGGCCATTCTCCACTGCGGCCGAAGCGATCGAATAAGTCTTGCATTTCCTGGGCAAAGGCCGGCGGCAGGCTTCTCATAGGTCGAGAAAACTGCTGGCGGCGTACGCCACGCGTTTGATGGTACCGCTCTCAAAGGGCGAAGCCAGCCCGGCCATTTCCAGCAGATTTTTGAAGGTTTCGCGACCACCCAGACCACAGAGCTGATCATAGCATTGCCAGGCTTTCTCGGGTGACGTTTTGCTCGAACGCCACAAATCCAGCGAGACCAACTGCGCCAGGACATAATCGATATAATAAAAGGGTGCAACAAAGATGTGCGCTTTCATCTGCCAGGCACCGCCCTTTTTCAAGAAGGGCGCCTCGTCATAACGAACATCCGGCATGTAGATTTTCTCGAGCTCGCGCCAGGTTCGATAGCGCAGCTCCGCCGTCATATCCGGCTGATCGTAGATTCTGTGCTGGAATTCGTCGACCAGGCAGCCATAGGGAATAAACAGCAGCGCTTGCGTCATATGCATCAGGGTGTAGTTCTCAGCATCCGCGCCAAAAAATGGTTTGATGTGATTGTAACCAAACAGTTCCATGGTGGTGGAATGAATTTCACAGACATCCATGGTCGGTTCAATATACTCCATCAAGGTCATGTTCTCCATGCTGCGCAACGTGGCATAGGCATGCCCCGCTTCATGCAGCAGGGTCGAGATGTCATCCGCGGTGCCGCCGGCATTCATCAGGATGAAGGGCATGCCGGCATTGATGATGTCGGAGCAGTAGCCGCCGGGCGATTTGTTGACGCGCGGCTGCAAATCGAGATAGCCGCCGTCGATCAGGCGCTGGAAAAACGAAGGCTGCTGACGCGTGATATCGCCCAAAATCTGAGCCGTCATCTGCGGGATCGCGGCCAGTTCAGGCATAACCTGCGGGTTGCCGGCGGGATTCAGACAGGGCAAATCATAATGATTGAGCTCGTCCACACCCAGTCGTCTGCGCTGCAAACGTCGGATTTCGCGCGTCAGGGGGACGATGTAGCGGACCACCGCTTGACGCAGCGCGTCGATGTGCTCGCGGCCATAATCGAACCGTTCCATGCGCTTATAGCCCAGTTCCGTGAAGGATCTGAGCTTGAGCTTCTGGCTGATTCGATGCCGGATTGCAACCATCTGATCAAAAAGGCGATCCAAGCTGTCGCCATGCTGTTGATACCAATCCTCGCGGGCGCTGTGCGCTCGCTGTCGCGTCAGACGGTCCGCTGACTCCAGATGCGGCTCCAGTTCGGCCAGGGTCATGAATGCTTCATCAAAATGAACCGTCGCGCTGGACATCAACTGGTCAAATGTCGATTCCAAGCGGCTTTCTTCGGCCAGATCTTCCACCACAGCAGCATTGACCGTTTCCTTGAGGTTCTCGGCTTTGCGGAAAATCAGCCGTCCATAACGATTTTCCAGCTCGGCCCGGTGGCGCGAATTCAGCATCGTCGAATAGAAGCTCTGGACCAGCAACGCGACGCGCGCGTCGGTCTGATCATAATAGGCTTGTTCGTCGCTGTAGAAGGCGTCATCGGTATGACAGTCATGGCGAATGCGGGCGATGGCTGATTGCGTGGCATACAGTCGAAGCGCCGCCTGCATATCCTGGACGGTCTGAGCCGCCGCGGCCGGATTGACAGCAATGCGCAGATGCAGTCGGGCTTTGCGTAGTTCGGCGGCGATAAATTCATAACCAACCCGCTGGTAGACCAGTTTGTCAAACGAGCTCGTCTTCGCGGTCATTTGGGTTACATCCTTTCGACAGCGGCAATGCCAACCAGATCAAGGCCCGTGCGAATGCCCAGGCAGACGGCCTGCAGCAGCGCGAGGCGCGCCTGACGAACCTTCGGGTCGGCCGTGCCCAGAATGGATTCGGAGTTGTAGTATTTGTTGAAGGTTCTGGCCAATAACGTGATCTGGCGGACCAGCATATAGGGTTCGTTGGCCTCGGCAGCCTTGCGGATAGCGTCTGGGAACCCGTCCAGGAGCTTGGCCAGGGCAAATTCATCATCGTGGTCGAGCACGCTGAGCTCATCCTGGGTCAAGGTTTGCTCGCTGGCCAGATCGCCGGCATTTTCAGCTTTGCGCAGAATGCTGCGGGCTCGGGCGTAGGTGTACTGAACATAGGGCGCGGAGTCGCCATCAAAATCCAGCATGTCGCTCCAGGAGAAAATGATGTCGCGGTCACGGCCATTTTTCAGGAACGTGTAGACCACGGCACCCAAGCCCAGTTTCTCGGCAACCTCACGCATTTCGGGTTCGGCCATGTCGGAGCCGCGCAATTCAGCATTTTGACGAATGATTTCCAGGGTCTTGTCGACGCTTTCGTCGAGCAGTTCTGATAGAAAAATCATATCACCGCTGCGGGTCGACAACTTGCGGTCGGGAAATTTGACCAGACCAAAACCGACATGCTCGCATTGATCGGCCTCCGCAACGCCGGCTTTTCGGAGTACAGCGAACACCTGCTGGAAATGGAGCGCTTGCGGTGTGCCGACCACGTAAATGTTTTTGAAAAAATGATAGGCCTTGATCCGGTACAACACTGCGGCGATGTCGCGGGACGCATAAATGGTGGTGCCGTCGGACTTGAGGATGATGCAGGGCGGCAAGCCGTATTCATCCAGCATCACCACCTGCGCGCCATTGCTTTCGATCAGTAGGCCTTTCTGCTGCAGCATACTGACGACGGCCGGGATTTGATCGGAATAGAAACTCTCGCCATTGTAATTATCAAATTCAACACCCAAACGCTTGTAGACGTCGGCAAATTCTTTGAGACTCAGATCCTTGAAACGCTGCCACAGGGCCTTCTCTGCCGCCGAGCCCGCTTCGAGCAGTCGGAAGGCATCGCGCGCCTGCACATCAAGTTCGGGATTGCTGGTGGCTTCTTCGTGAAATTTGACGTAGATGCGCAGCAATTCTTTGATCGGCTGACGCGCCAGCGCCGCTTCATCGATCCACAGGCGGCTGGCCACGATCAGCTTGCCGAATTGCGTGCCATAATCGCCGAGGTGATTCATGCGCACGACCGTATAGCCCAGGCGGTCGTAGATGTTGGCCAGGGCATGCCCCAGGATCGTGGTAAAGGCATGGCCCACATGAAAGGGCTTGGCAATGTTGGGCGATGAAAACTCGACAATGACCGTCTTGCCGTTGCCTTCCGCCGACGCGCCCAGGCGGTCGCCGACCGACAGCGTCTGGCGGATGACCTGGCCGATGAACTGGGAACGGTTAATGAAAAAGTTGAGATAACCGCCAACGGCCTGCGTTTTTTCGGTTGCCGACAGCGTGGCGGCTGCCTTTTGCGCCAGGTCGGCGGCAATTTGCGGTGGCGCCTGGCGCAGCGTACGCGCCAATTGAAAACAAGGAAAAGCGAAATCTCCGAGCGTCGGCTGCGGGGGAATCTCCATCCAACTGTCAATTTGTTCAGCGGAGACACCGGTTTCGCCAGCCAGCCACTTTACGATAATCGCCCGATAATCCATTAATGTCCTCCAAAAAATAGCTTCGTTTATCAAGAATAGTAGAAAAGGCCTGTTTTGTCTAGGAGAAAGTCAGGCGAATAACTCTTGTGTGACACATGTTCAGACCGGCGGCGCGTCACCAAAAGACAACCCCATCGCCCGACCCGCGATCACCCGCGGGCTGTCAAGCGGCACCAGCCTGGGCTGGTCTGGCTGCTCAACGAGCAGCACCGGCTTGACTTGGTCATCTTTGATGCCGATCAAATAGCCGTATTCGTTGTCGATTATCTTCTGCGCAATTTGGGTTCCGAGCAGCGTTGCCAAAACCCGGTCACAAGAGTTGGGTGATCCGCCGCGCTGGAAATGGCCGGGTACGGTCACGCGGATTTCCTGATTGACAATTTGCCCGAGTTCCTCGGCCAAATGCCAGGCGACCGACTGACAAGGCCAGGTTGCCCGCAGCTTTTGCAGCGCATCCTTGGCTAATGTATTTTCTTCAATGGAAACCGCGCCCTCGGCGACAACGATGATCGTATACCGCTTTTGCCGCAACTGACGAAGTTCAATCGCCTGCGCGACCAGATTGATGTTGTACGGAAGCTCTGGAATCAAGATCACATCAGCTCCACCGGCCAGGCCGCCATTCAAGGCTAGCCAGCCGGAATCGTGGCCCATGGTCTCGATGATAAAGACACGTCCATGCGAGGTGGCGGTCGAATGGATGCTGTCGATCACGGTCGAGATAATCTGGCTGGCACTCAAAAAGCCGATCGATACGTCTGATCCGGCGATGTCGTTGTTGATGGTCATGGGCAGCGTCAACACCGGGAGCCCGTTTCGGATCAGCGCTTTGGCCATCGCCTGTGAGCCGTGTCCGCCCAGCACCACAAGGCCTGACAGCTTGAGTTGTTCGAAATTGTTTTTGATGACCGCGATGAGCTGTTCGTTTTCCGTGTTGTCTTTGTCGTTATCCCAGTGAACCTGCTGAAACGAACGGCGTGACGAGCCGAGAATCGTACCGCCGATTGTCATGATGCCGGAAAAATCCGCATGTTGCATGATTCGGCAATCAGCGTTCAGCAAGCCGGCAAAACCATCGTTAAACCCGACCAATTCAATTTCCGGATTGGCAACGTACAGGACTTTTGCTATTGCGCGCAGGGCTGTGTTGAGTCCTTGGCAGTCGCCGCCGCTGGTGAGCAGTCCGATTCTTTGCATCGCCTTCGCCCTCCTTTTTTATTTCAAATATCATTATACACCAATTGATGTACATCATCAGAAAAATAAAGTAAACTAAAGGAAAGGAAGTGAACAGATATGAACAATTTTCAGGATAATATTAGTGAAATTCGATTGGCCGTCCTGATCGACGCCGATAACGTTTCACATCAGAATATCAAGGGTATGATGGAAGAAATCGCCCGCTACGGCAACCCGACGATCAAGCGAATTTACGGCGACTGGACCCGGCCCAATCTCGGTGGTTGGAAGTCGCTGCTCTTGGATTATGCCATTACGCCGATCCAGCAGTTTTGCTATACCGTCGGCAAAAATGCCACCGATTCGGCTCTGATTATCGACGCCATGGACATTCTCTACGCCGAAAAGGCCGATGGTTTCTGTCTGGTCTCCAGCGACAGCGACTTTACTCGCCTGGCGACACGGCTGCGTGAGGCCGGCAAAACGGTCTACGGCATCGGCGAGCAAAAGACGCCCAATGCCTTTATCGCCGCTTGCGACAAATTTATCTATCTGGAAATCCTGGCTGAGTCCGGCCGCGAGGAAGTCGATCTGCCCGCAACGCAGCAGGATCAGAAGCCCTCGAAGCAGCCAGCCGCCAGCACAAAAAAGACCACCATCAAAAAGATCGGTCCAGAGGTCATCAAGCTGATTTCCTCCACAATCAGTGATGTTGAGGACGAGAACGGCTGGGCTTATCTGGGTGAAGTTGGCAGTCTGCTGCTGAAAAAGCAGCCGTCGTTTGACCCACGCAATTTTGGCTTTGAAAAACTGACACCCATGATCAAGTCAATCGGACTTTATGAGATAGATGTGCGCGAGACCGGCCACAAGTCCTCCAAGCATATTTACATCAGGATCAAAAGCAAAGCCTAAGCCTGTCCCTGCTTGCGCCGCAGTTTTTTCGATAAATGATCCGATGAATTTGGCCGAATCTGCCTGGCGGGTTTGGCCAAACGCTTTTCCGCATTGAAAACAAAATAGCCATCAATTTCGGCAATCTGCACCCCGCCAAAGATCGCAATCAGCTTGTTTTTGTACCAGTCCTTGCGCTTGGTCACCATCAGCAGACGGCCGCCAAGTGCCAGTTTGCGATAACCGTCTTCGATGAAGTGTTTCGGCACGGCAAAATCGACATGGTAGGGCGGGTTGGACAGGATCAGCGTGAAGTCATGGTCCTCGATTTGCGCGAGGCCGTCACTTTGCAGGATGCGCACCCCTTCACAGCCGTTGAGGGCAGCGTTTCTGCCGGCCAGCGCGACCGCCTCCGCCGCGATGTCGCATAGTACCACCCGCTCCAGTCCGATCGTCTTGGCCGCCAGAATGCCGACCACCCCATAGCCGCAGCCCAGATCGAGGACTTTGTCGGTCGGCGCGAATGTGACCTGCGCCAACATGGCCAAAGTGCCCTGATCAATCGCAGACGGCGAAAAGACCAGCGGACTGGTTTCGAAGGTGAGGGATATGCCCTTGATCTGTGTTTCAATCATTCTGCTCTAACGATGATTTTAACAAAGCCCACAGTCACGGTGCTCTCGGTTTTGCTGCCGATGGTCCGGCCAATTGTTTCGATATCCATTTTGAGAATGTACGTCCCAGCGTCGAGCTCCACAATTTTCGAGAGATTCACCAGCTCGATTTCACTAAAATCATCAGCCATTAACTTGACTAAACTGCATTGGGTATTGGCAGGGACGTTAATTGATATTTTGTCTGTCGCTCGGAGCGAAGGAAACTCAGAGGCATAATCCGCGATATCATATTGAAAATTGCCTTCGCCATCCGCGGCGAGCCATTCACCAATGCTGTCTTGATATTCTAGAGAATACTTAAATAGCTGAAAAGGTTCAATCGTATCAGTACCGTTCGATAGTGTTAATGTCGATTGATTTTGATCAGGAAGTGCAGATTTGCAACCAAAAAGCAGAGTCGAAATCAGGAGTATGATCAATAAAAAGCCAACGTTTTTCTTAACCATAGACTTTCACCTCTTTCTTTAAGCCTTTAAGTTGTGGCTAGCATTCTTTTAAATATTATAGCATATTTAAAGGCTCAACCATTCTGCCAACGGTTGAGCCTTCTGATCTGGTCGAGGTGAAGGGACTCGAACCCCCGACATCCTGCTCCCAAAGCAGGCGCGCTAGCCAAACTGCGCTACACCTCGTTATCGTTTCAAGATTATAGCCGAAGACCGAACATTTGACAAGACTGCTCATAGATAATAATATGATTTAGAATTCAATTCAGGAGGTTTCGTCTGTGCGCAAACCCCGAAAAAAAACCAAATCGCTGCTCGATCAGGTTCGCTCCCCGGCTTTTCAGGCTCCGATGGGCGGTGCCGGGCCGCATCGCGATCGCAAAAATGAGTATCGCCGCCAAAAAAGAATGGACGTCAAGCGGGATGACCCAAGTGAACGCTCCGACACGTCTTCGCCAACTGCGGACTGATTTTTTGTGACAATTATCATTTGAATTATTTTTATATCATCACTATAATATCTAATATTGCTTGGCTCCGAAATCTACGAAAAGGGGGGTCCACATCAATGAATAATCAAAAAAACTGGATCTCCCAATTGTCCATCATTTTGACTGGGCAATTCTGTTCACTGATCGGGTCCGGCATCGTTCAGTTTGCCATCATCTGGTCGATCAGCATGCTGCAGACCGACTCCAATGCCAATACCGCCGTCGCCTTGCTAATGGGCGTCGCCCCCATCATCCTGTTCTCCCCGTTCGCAGGCGTCATAGCAGACAAATTCAATCGCAAGCATGTCATGATGATCGCCGATGCCTCGATTGCCACCCTCACGTTCGTGTTTTTTCTCATCTTGAACAGCGGTCAGCCCAGTCTCCTCTTGATTTATATCCTGCTATTTTTGCGAGCCGTCGGAATGGCTTTTCACCAACCGGCATTTGATGCTGTCATGCCCATGATCACCCCCGAAAAACATTTGGGTCGGGTTGCAGCCATTGTTCAAGCCGAGCAATCGATTGTCAGAATGCTGTCGCCGATGCTTGGTGCCCTGCTGTTTGCCTTCATGCCGTTGAAATACATTCTGCTGATCGATGTTGGCACGGCGGCTATCGCCATCATGTCGCTTCTGCTGATTCGTCTGCCCGCACTGGCTCGCAAAAGCGACAATTCGTCAACCCTCGCCGGGTATTTCAAAGACGTCAAAATCGGCTTTCAATATGTCTACCACTGGAAAGGTCTCAGATTGCTGATCTTCGTCTTCGCCTTGGGCAACTTTTTTTTAGCCCCGGTCTTTGCTTTGATGCCCTTGGTTATCGCCCGCTATTTTAATGGCACTGCCACAGATTTTGGTCTTTTTGAAATGGCCATAGCATTTGGTATTTTGGTCGGCAGCCTGTCGTTGTCCATCTGGGGCGGCGGTAAACGCAAGATCGTCCTTGTCAATATTGCGCAGGTCATTTGCGGCGCCTTGATTGCCTGCATCATCGCGGTTCCCCCCGATTTATTCTTCATCGTCATCATCATCTCGAGTCTGGTCGGCGTCACCTCCTCCTACGTCAATGCGCCGGTCATGGCCATCCTGCAGACCTGTGTCGAAAAGGAAATGCTGGGTCGCGTCATATCCATTGCCTACATGGCTTGCTCACTGGCCATGCCGGTCAGCCTGGTCATCACCGGCCCGGTCGCCAATGAGATTGGTCTTTTGCCGATGATCTGGCTACCCGGACTGATCACCCTGGTCATTGGCATCATTTGCTTCTTCTTGCCTGAATTAATGAGAATCGAAGACCGCGCGCCAACCTCCAAAAACGAACCATCAGACCATCATATTCCGGATCAGGTTATAACACCTGAGTGATCAAATCGCTGCAGAAAATCAGCAGCGGCATCGTGATGATCGAAAACAAGGTCGAAAAGGCAATAGCTTGGGTCGCCAACGCCGTATCCTGCTGATATCGCGTCACAAAAATGGCCGTAGCCGCTGATACCGGCGCCATGGCCGGGATCAGGCAAGAGAGCAGCACCGTTCGATCGAGCTGAAACAGACTCAGGACAATCAGCATAATGCCCGGAACAACCAGCAGCCTCAGGGCTGAGGCGAGATAGACACTTTTTTGACGAAAGAAGCTCATAAACGGCACCATGGCCATTTGCGCCCCAATGATCATCATCGCGACAGGCGTATTCATACCGGCTATTTGCTCGACGGCGGTCATCGGCACCAGCGGCAGTCTGATTTGCAGCAAGAACAACGGCAGCGCGATCAGAATGGTCAACGTGCCGGGATTGATCAGCGCCTTTTTTAAATTGATCTCCGCTTTGTTGCCGGTCAGCAAAAGTACGCCGTAGGTCCAGGTGCCGATGTTAAAAACAGCGACGTAGACGGATCCGAAGAGCACACCGTTATTGCCAAGGATTGCATACAGCAAGGGGAGGCACATGAAGCCGCAGTTGGAAAAAATGACCGCAAACTGCAGGACCTTGCTCTGCGCCGGCGGGCTTTTGCGAAAGACCAGTTTGGCCAGCACAGCCCCCAGAATGTGGGTCGCGACAGCGCTGGCCGTGGCGATCAGGATGCCGTCAATCAACAGCGGATTGTAGTCGGTCTGAAAGGCTTTGATAATCATACAGGGGTTGATGATCGCCAGCAAAATGAAATTGATCTGCCGCAGCGCGGGGTCGTCGATCAGGCGTATTTTGCGAATAAAGAAGCCAACACCGATCAGCAAAAACAAAATAAACACCTGGGTCGCGATGATAAGCGCATTGTCAAAAATCATGCCGTGCTCCATTCTGATGAAGGAATATTTGAATCTGTTGTAAAAACTGGTATGATAATCGTGACAATGACTGAAGGGGGCCCCCTCATGGTGTACGATCATCTAAAAAGCCGCGAACTGTTTGACTTGACCCAGACGATGGCCAGCGAACTGCTGTGCCAGGTTGAATGGCCCTGGGAGGTTTTCAGTAAAATCAATCAGCTGATCCTGACCATCGGGCCCCTGCTGCCGGCCGCAGAGTACGATCAGATTTTTGAACAGGTCTGGGTTGCCAAAGACAGTACCGTCGCGCCGACTGCCTGCCTGACCGGACCGCTGATCATCGGACACGAAACGGAAATCCGCCATTGTGCGTTCATCCGCGGCAACGCGCTGATCGGCGACAACGTTATCGTCGGCAATTCAACCGAGCTTAAAAACTGCATCCTGTTCAACCGCGTTCAGGTCCCACATTATAATTATATCGGCGATTCAATTTTAGGCTTCAAATCGCACCTGGGTGCCGGTGCCATCACGTCCAATGTCAAGGGCGATCGTTCGCTGATCGAGCTGACGCACGGCGGCGAAAAAATCACCACCGGCCTCAAAAAATTCGGTGCCCTGCTGGGTGACAATGTTGAAGTCGGCTGCAACAGCGTACTGAACCCCGGAACGATAATCGGCCGCAATTGCCTGGTCTATCCCCTGCAGTCTGTGCGGGGTTATGTGCCCGCAGACAGCATCATCAAGCAGAGCGGAGAAATCGCTGCCCGTCGGCTCTGATCAATAATTGTCGCAGAGCAATTCAAAATAGGCTTTGGGGTGTTTGCAGGCCGGGCAAAGTTCCGGCGCTGAATTGCCTTCATGAACGTAGCCGCAATTACCGCACAACCAGGCGGTGGCTGTTGGCTTTTTGAAAACCTGGTCGCTCTTGATGTTTGCGGCCAGCTTGAGATAGCGGGCTTCGTGATGGGATTCAACTTTGGAGATGGCTCGGAAGGAAATCGCGACATCGCGGAAGCCTTCGGCTTCGGCCACATCGGCAAAGTTTTTGTACAGGTCGCTCCACTCTTCGTGTTCGCCCGCAGCGGCGGCGATCAAGTTATCGTAAGTCGAGCCATAGGCCACCGGGAAAGTCGCGGTAAATTCGACCGGGTAGGCTTGAGCCGTGCCGCCGAGGCCGCTGTCGAGGTGCTTGTAAAACACCTTGGCATGCTCCATTTCATTTCTGGCGGTTTCGGTAAAAATGGCCTCGATCTGCATATAGCCTTCCTTTTTGGCAATCGATGCAAAATACGTGTAACGGTTTCGGGCCTGGGATTCTCCGGCGAATGCTTTCATCAGGTTTTGCAGGGTTTTGGTTCCTTTTAGACTGGACATGAAGGCCTCCTTCTGCCCCGCCAAGCGGGGCCACTACTATAAATTATAACCTATTTGAGCCATGACGCAATCGATCCGGCCCACAATGCCGAATCAAAGGCGTTCCAAGGCCGGCCGTCGGGCGGCGGCGCCGAAAATTCGAGCCAGGCTTTGCTGACCGGATGGAAAAATCCCAGTTGCCAGGCGAAAAGCGCAATGTTGTTTTCGCCCGTTTGTCGCTCATGCTTGTCCGCGCCGTAGCGACGGTCGCCAACGATCGGCCAGCCTCGGCTGGCCAGCTGCACGCGTATCTGATGACTGCGTCCGGTTTGCAGACGGATGGCAAGCAGCGACAGGCCCAAGTCGGCGCGGCGGGCGAGCACCTTATAGGTCAGGATGGCATCCTGCCCCTGCCCGGCCGCAACGACCGCAACCAGCCGCGTGGCCGGATCCTTGTGCAACGAATCCTCCAGCAGCCCCTGGTCAGGTTCAGGCAGGCCCTGCACGACGGCCAGGTAGGTTTTGGCCAGCTGGTGCTCGCGAATCTGTGCCGACAACCGCGCGGCCGCCTTCGAGGTGCGGGCAAAGACCATCAGGCCGCCGACCGGCTGGTCGAGACGGTGTAATAGGCCCAGATATACCTCGCCGGGCTTATTGAAGCGGATTTTGATGTCGTCCTTTAAGAGGGTCAGCATATCGGCCGACGGGCCGCCGTCGGCTTGTGACAGCACGCCCGGCGGCTTGACGGCGACGATGACGTGGTTGTCTTCAAATATAATGACCGGCTTCATCATGGCTGCCAGCGACCCGTGCAGCCGCAAGGCAGGATCAGGTCGCGCGCGGTGGCCGGCAGGCCGAGTTCGTTGGCTTCGGCGCGGCCGCCATGAGCCGGCTTGACGATCAAGTTGAGGATATCGGTCAGCACGCTCGGCGCCAAGCCGGTCGTGTAGGAATTGATCAAAAAGAACAACGGTTGATCGGACAGCAGCGCCGAGCATTTCTCGGCCAGTCCGTAAAGAGCGTCCTCAAGTTTCCACAACTCGCCGGACGGGCCGCGTCCATACGCCGGCGGGTCCATGATGATGCCATCATATTGGCGGCCCCGGCGGGCTTCACGTTCGACAAATTTTTGGGCATCATCGGTAAAAAAGCGCACCAAGGCATCCGCCTGGCCGGACAACGCCAGATTTTCACGCGCCCTGGCATTCATACCTTTTGAAGCATCCAAATGAACCACTTCTGCCGCGCCGGCCGCGGCGCAGGCCACCGTGGCCGCGCCGGTGTAAGCAAACAGATTGAGGATTTTCGGCGCCCGTCCGGCTTTGACAGCCTGACGGATCAGATCACCGCAGAAATCCCAGTTAGCGGCTTGCTCAGGGAACAGGCCGGTATGTTTGAAGCCCGTCGGTTCGATCTTAAAGGTCAGGCTGTTGTCAAAAAACGGATAACGAATCTCCCAGGTCGCCGGAAAGGGCCGGTTTTTCTGCCAATAACCGCCGCCGGTCTGGCTGCGGTGATACAGCGCGTCGGGCGCTGGCCAGGCATCATGCGGCCAGATGGCCTGCGGGTCCGGCCGCTGGAGAATAACCGAACCCCAGCGCTCCAGTTTCTCGCCATCGCCGGCGTCAATCAGTTCATAGTCTTGCCAATGGTCTGCCAGATACATGTCGGCCTCTTTTCGCTGGGTTGGGTAATCAGCAACAATTATAACATGAATATGAACAATCATGACAGGATGAAACAGACCGGGTCTGATGGGTTATAATATTGATAAAACAAGCACAAGGCAGGTGTAAATCCATTGGCCAAAATACCGCACATCTTAATCTGCGATGACGATCCGGTCGTGCACGAATCATTGGGCCTCTATTTGTCTGCCGAACGCTACGCGCACAGCTCGGCGATGGACGGTGAACAGGCTGTCCTGATGGCCCTGAACGAACATCCGGACCTAATTATTCTCGACCTGATGATGCCGCGCTTGTCGGGCATCGAGGTTTGCCGCGAAATCCGCCGCCACAGCTCGGTGCCGATCATCATGCTGACCGCCAAAGGCGAAGAAATCGATCGCGTCCTCGGTCTTGAGCTGGGCGCTGACGATTATATTGTCAAACCCTTCAGCCCACGTGAGGTCATGGCGCGCATCAAAGCCGTCCTGCGCCGCCTGGGCGAGAATGCGCGCGATGCCAGCAGCGTGCTGCGCTTTGACGGCCTGGAGATCAGCCTGGACAATTACCAGGTCAAGGTCAACGGCGAAAATGTGCCCTGTACCCCGAAAGAGGTCGAAATCCTGCATTTGCTGGCTTCACATCCCGGTCAGGTCATGAATCGCGAACAGATTTTGTCGCAGGTCTGGGGTTATGACTATTTTGGCGACACGCGCACCGTCGATACCCATATCAAGCGCATCCGGCAGAAAATCCTTCTGGATTCATCCCCCTGGGGCTTGATCACCGTCTACGGTGTCGGCTACAAATTCGAGGTTGCGCCGACATGAGACGAAGCGTCTTCTTCCGGCGCGTCCTGAGTCTGCTGCTGATTGCCATGCTCTTGTGGGCTGGCTTGACCGCTCTTTTTTATGCCTTCATATCGCGGCCGGTTTTCAAACAGATCAAGGCCGACGAGCTTCGCCCCAAAGCCGAAGTCATCGCCGACATGCTGGCGCTAAGTTTTCTCGAAGGCGACCAGCAGGTTGATTCTCTGCTGCAATCCTCTTATGAACTCTTTGACGCCTGGGCCTTTGTGGTGGACGGATTATCCGGCGAAATTCGCAACACATCGCTGCCGGACCGTGAGGCCGCTTCGCTGGAATCGATCAATCTTCTGATCGGCGAAAACACCGGCGTGCTGTTGAGCGGCGAAATTTCCTCGTTGTGGACAACCAGCAACATCAGCCGCACAACCGGCACCAGCGAAGTTCTGCTGATCGGCGTACCGGTCATTTTGCATTTTGGGTTGCAGGACAAGGTCATTGGCGCCGTCTTTTTTGTCAAGCCGCTCGATGAAATGAATGTCGGTCTGACCAGTATGAACACCGCCTTGCTCCTCTCTTCGCTGATCGTTTTTCTCCTGATGATCTTGCCGTCCTATCTGGCCACCGCGCGGCTGATCCGGCCGCTGCGCCAGATGCGCGATGTCGCGCTGGCCATGGCCGACGGCAACTTCGACGTCACCGCTGACACCCGCCAGCGGGGTGAAATCGGTGATCTGGCGGCAACCATGAATGACCTGTCGCGCAAGTTGGCGGCCAGCATCAGCGAACTCACCTTGGAACGCAATCGACTGCGTCAGGTCCTCGAGGGCATGAACGAAGGGCTCCTGGCCGTTGACCGCACCGGTCAGATCACAAAAAGCAACAAAGCTTTGTCCCTCCTCCTGCCGATTGACAACGCCGAAGCGACTGCCCTTGTCCTGACTGATCTGCCCGATGTCCTGCAGGCGGCTTTTCGCTCGGCACTGGACGACAACTGTGAAAAGCAAATCACCTTGCAGCGAGGCGATCGCATGATTCTTGCGCTGGTTACTCCGTTGTGCGAAGCGGAAGATTCCGCTGAAAGCAGCGGGATTGTCGTCGGCGCGGTCGGCCTCTTCCGGGACGTCACCGAGGCTGAGCGGCTGGAGCAAACGCGGCGCGATTATGTGGCCAACGTCTCCCACGAACTGCGCACGCCGCTGACCGCGATGCGCGCGCTGGTCGAACCGCTGCGCGACGGTATGGTGCGCAGCGAGGCCGATCAGATGCGTTACTACAACATCATGCTTCAGGAAATAGTCCGCTTGTCCCATCTGATCAATGACATGCTTGAGCTCTCCCGACTGCAGTCCGGCACTATGGTGATGCCGATGTCTGACATTAATATTGACCAACTCCTGCTGGAAACAGTCGAACGTGTTGGCCTGAAGGCTGATGAACTGGGTTTGTCGATTGAATTGCCGGCCGTGCCGTCGGGCTGTCCGCGAGTTCATGCCAATCCCGATCGGGTGGAGCAGATCCTGGTCATCCTGCTTGACAACGCTTTGAAATTTACCCCGACTGGGGGCACGATTGGTGTCAGCCTCGACTGGGACAGCCAAGAGGTCAGGGTCAGCGTGACAGACAGCGGCTTGGGTATTGCGCCGCAAGATATTGATCATGTATTTGATCGCTTTTACAAAGCCGATAAAGCCCACCAGCAGACCGGTACAGGCCTGGGACTGGCCATTGCCCGCGAAATTCTCCTGCAGATGGGGCAGCGAATCAGCGTCAGCAGTGTGCTGGGTCAAGGGTCAGTTTTCACCTTTTCGCTGCGCCGCACCCAAGCGATATAGAAATGTTGTCAAGTGGACATACTCTCTTCATATTTGATCGCTAGAATATAAATTAAAGCAATGCAGATCCCCTTGGAAAGGAAGTTATTTTATGATTCTGGTCTGTGTGACTGATCAAGAATCCTGCGGCCGATTGATTGAATCCGGCAGGCAACTTGCCGATTTGAATGACAATACCCTCAAGGTCATTTGTGTTCGGCCGCGTAAAATGAAAAACTGGATGGCCAGTGATGAAGTTGAATATCTTTATAACGTGTCCAAACAGCTCCAGGCTGAAATGATCATTGTCTTTCACGATTATGCCGTCAACGCGGTTGCGGACTTTATTCGCAGCAACGAAGTTGAGGTTGTCGTCGTTGGCATGCCGCCGGATCCGGGACAAAGCATTTTCATCTCCGGGCTCGAAGAACAATTCCCAGGCCTGCCCTTGATTGCGCTGGACAAAACCGGCGGTTTGCAGCTGGTGCCGGCCATACAAGAAAATAATCAGGCGTTGACGTCATGACCGAAGCCGACAGCATTCGCATCAACAAATATATCGCCGACAGCGGTTTTTGCAGCCGTCGTGAAGCCGACCGCATGATCGAGAGCGGTCGCGTCACACTTGACGGGCTGCCCGCCACCCCAGGCGCCAAGGTTTTGCCCGGGCAGACTGTCCGCATTGATGACCAACCGATTCTCAAGGATGATGATCTGGTCTACATTCTGCTCTACAAGCCCATCGGCATCACCTGCACGACCGATCCCCGCCGCAGCGACAACATTGTCAGTTTTATCGGCTTTGACAAACGAATTTTCCCGGTTGGCCGGCTGGACCGCGACTCCGAAGGCCTGATCATCCTGACCAACGACGGGGACATCGTCAACAAAATCCTGCGCGCCAGCAACCAGCACGAAAAGGAATATCTGGTCACCGTTGACCGCCCGATCACCGATGAATTCATCGACGGCCTGGCCCAGGGGGTTGCCATCCTGGACACCGTGACCCGACCCTGCCGCGTCAAAGCAGAAGGCCCGCGCAGTTTCAGAATCATTCTGACCCAGGGCCTCAATCGCCAAATCCGGCGGATGTGCGAAGTGTTTGACTACAACGTGCTGAAGTTGGTGCGGGTCCGCATTATGAACATGACCTTGGGCAACATGCGACCCGGGGAATGGCGCTTCCTGACCGTCAAAGAAATTGCCGAACTGAAGCGGCTGACCCGTTTCTCCAGCCCTGCCCCTGCGGCACAAGATTAACTGTTTTTGGCGCCCGTTAAATCGATCACCACGATCTCCGCGCGGCTGCCCAGCCGAATCGGTGGGCCCCAGGTGCCATAGCCATCGGAAATAATACTGTGTAAATTACCCTGACGACGATAGGCCGCGGTCTGCGTAAAATGACGGCGGTTCAAAATATTGAGCGGAAAAAGCTGACCGCCATGGGTGTGGCCAGCGACCGCGATATCAATTCCCGCGGCTTCGAGCTGCGCCAAATCGGCCGGTTGATGCTGCATGAGAATGATCGGTTTGCTGTGATCCGCATCAGCCAGCAGGTCTTGCGGTGTCATTTGGTCCAGGGGACCGGAAAATTCGGTTTTACGCTCACGCCGTCCAGCCAGAATCAACTGATCAGCAATCGTCACCGTTTCATCCAGCAGCACGCGAATGCCCGCGTCGCTGAAAAAGCGGACCGTATCATCAACATCGGCATTGACCAGTTCGTGATTGCCCAGGACCGCGAAAACGCCAAGCGGCGCCTGCAAGCGCGACATTTGCGCAGCAAAATCGGTTTGGCGCATAATGTCCAGAGAGTTGTCGATCAGGTCCCCGGCCAGCAAGATCAGGTCGGGATGCTGAGCCTTGACCCGGCGCGCCATTTTTTCAAGATTGGCTGTGCTGACCATGCTCCCGTAATGAATATCGGACAACAGAACGATGCGAAGCGGACGCCTGGGCATCGGCTTGGCAATGTTGAGCAAATAGCCGGTGATGCGGGGCTGCCGGGCGAGCCAGGTGCCGACGGCCAAAAGGAGCACGCTCAAACTGAAGACCACCACGACCTCGGTCTGCCGGTTGTTCAGCAGGCTGGGCGGCAGGTTTTTGAACAGCCAGTTGTTGCCGAACTGGTTGATCAAGCCGGCAATGTCGCTGAGGATCATGATGATGACCGCATAGATAAAAAAAGCCGTCCAATAAAAACCGGCATAAGCGATCATCTTGGGCATTACGCTGACCTTGCGGCCCTGGTCCAACAGGTAGGCCGCAATCGGCAGAATCAAGGCCACGCAGGCCAGCATCGCGACATAGGCGGGTAGGTAGAGATGGTTGCTGAAGGCCTGCCAGCCGCGGACGCCCAGATAAACGTTCAGCAGCACATACACCACCACCAAAAGGCCGTAGGTCATCAGCTGTTTTGCGGTGTCCGGGTTGGATATCAGATTGCTGCGAATAGCCTGAACATGTGTTTGAATTTTGTTGTTGGATGAAAAAAAGATCAATCGATTCCTCCGGGCCGTGGAACACCACGGCATTGGTTCATGATCGGTTCCGGAGGTTTCTGTTGTGATCAGTCCGGTCGAGAAGTATGAAACCGTTTCATCATATCAGGGCTTGTCATCATTTGTCAATGCTCATTTGGGAAAGCAGCACCAGCGGCGGGCCACCGACCAGGACGATGTTTTGGGCCAGTTGTTCCAGGTCCGCCTGATCGTGGGTGACCAAAACAACCGCGCGATCAACGGCCGTTGCTTTGATCAGCTCAAACATCGCGCTTTTCAAGTCCTGATCCATCCCGTTGAAGGGTTCGTCCAGCAACAGCAAGTCGCTGGGACGGGCCAACGCGCGCGCCAGGGCCACCCGCCGCTTCATGCCGCCGCTGAGCTCCGCCGGGTAGCGATCCGCCCAGTCCTTGAGTCGCACGCGCTCCAGCCAGGCCAGAGCCGCTTGACGATCGGGCAGGATCAGCGTGATGTTTTCGCCGACCGTGAGCCACGGCAGCAGCCGGTCTTCCTGAAAGACCATACTCACCTTATCGCTCAGTCCCTCGATTGTCCCCGTATCCGGCTTGAGGATGCCAGCCAGCAAAAGCAGCAGGGTGGTTTTGCCGCAGCCGGAAGGGCCGGATAAACCAAAAACGCCGCGATCGGGCAGCGTCAAGTTGAGGCCAGCGATCACCGGTTTGCCGGCAAAGGATTTGTGCAGATCGAGAATTTTCAGGCTCATGACTCCCCTTTCCGGCGCAAGGCAAGCATCAGGACTTTTTCCAACAGCAGACTCAGCACGATGACGACCAGGGTATAGGCCAAAAGATCGGCCGTTTCCAGGTAGATTTTCGCGTTATACAGTTCACCACCCAAAGACAGTTTCGGCGTGCTCAGGACTTCGGCGGCGATGCCGGCTTTCCAGCCAAGCCCCATGGCGGTCGATGCCGCGGCCACAAAAAACGGCTTCACCGATGGCAGGTAAATCCGGCGAAAAACCTGGCCGCGCGACAGCCCGAATACCTGCGCCATCTCCAGCAGTTTGGGGTCGGTCTTGCGAATGCCCTCGGTCACATTGGCCCAGATAATCGGCAGTACCATCAAAAAAACGATGAAGACCACCACGCGACTGCTGGTCATCCAAACCAAAGCCAGGATGATAAATGAGGCGACCGGTGTCGCGCGAATGGCGCTGATCACCGGATAAAACAGCGCCATCATCCATTTGAAACGAACCGTCACGATAGCCAGCAAAGTGCCAGCCGCCACGCCCAGGATGAACCCGGCCATGATTCGCAGCAGGGAAAGACCGGTCGACAGCCAAAAAGTCGGCTGACCGCCCAGATCGACCAGGCGGATGGCGACCTGCACCGGCGAGGCCAGCAGAAAATCGCTGCCGACCAGCCAGTAGATCAGCTGCCAGATCAGCAGCCAAAAGGCCAATGACGGTATCCAGTACCAGGCCTTGCCCTGCTCAGTCATCGAGTCACTCCTCTAAATCAAGGTATCCAGTAAAAGTTCTGATCCGGCAGCTGTCCGCCAATTGATTTGGGGTTGGCGGCAAAGAGAATTTCATAAAACGGGGCTAACGTCTCCTGCATATCACTTCCGGCGATCATGACGATGTGGCAGTTGGGAATAGCCGCAGCTGCCAGCGCGGCATCCGGCATAATCTCATACTTGACGACGTCCTGGCTGGCGGCAGTCGGATCGCCGTTGACAAAATCCACCGACAGCTGGTACTCGCTGAGAAAACTTTGCAGCGCGTCGGGATGCGCCTGGGCAAACATGTCGGTCACCACCAGGCAACCCATGCTGAGTTCGCCGTCCTGGCCAGATGCTGTCTGGACGTTGGCCCATTCGGCCGTCAGATCCAGCGCGACGCGGAAGTCGTGGTTTTTACTGAGCACCGTGGTCACAAAGGGTTCGGGCAGCATGACCAGATCAGCCTGCCCGGCCGCGGCGAGCGCAGCCAGTTCGCTGTGTTCGCTCTTGTATTCGACGGTCGCCGGTGAAGACAGTCCGCCCTTGGCCAGCAGTTCATTGAGGACGTATTCGGGTACAGCGCCCTGCCCGCTGGCCAGGATGGTCTTGCCGGACAGATCAGCCAGGCTGTAAACGGTGTCACCTTTTTCAAGAATATAGAGTACACCCAGCGTATTGACCGCCAGCACATGCAGATTCTGGTTGTTTTTCTGATAGAGCACCGCCGCCAGATTGGTCGGCAGGGCCGCGATGTCCACCTGCCCGCTGGACAGCTGGGCGACGATGTCATCCGGCGTGCCGGTCAGGCTGAAGGTGTAATCGTTTTGCGTCGTGCCCTGTTCCTGGTCGGCCATCAGCTTGACCAATCCAATGCCGGTCGGTCCTTTGAGCGCGGCCACGCGGATGCTGACCCGCTCCGGTGCCGACGTTGCGGTCGTTGTCGGCGCGGCGGCACATGCGGATACTGCTAGTATCATGGCCAGGGCGAAGGTGCTGGTGAGAAGTCTTTTGATTTGCTTGATCATATTAAATGCCTGCTTTCAAAATGATGTCCTTCTACACGATATTTCAACAGGCTGGTCTTGTCAAATATTTATGTTACCGTTTTGCTCAATCCTTGAGCGCCAGTACGAGCACGTCCAGATTGGCCATCATTTTTTCTTCGTAGGTGCCGGCAGCTGCCTTGCCGGTCACGATGGGATCGAGGTTGTAGATCTGCGCGTTCGTTTCGGCGGCAATCGTCTGGGCGATGATCGGCGAATACTGTGGTTCGGCAAACAGAGCCGGCGTGCCCGTTTGCCGGATCAGGTCGATCGTCTGGGCCAGAGCCGCCGCGCTTGGCTCGCTGCCCGGTTCACGTTCGATAACCGCGGCGATGGTCATACCATACTCGTCAGCCAGATAGGGAAACGCTTCGTGAAAGGTGATGATGTCGCGCCGCCCCAGCGTTTTTAGTCGTTCACGATACAAGTCGTCGATGGCTGCCAGTTTTTTAACATACATTTCCTCATTGGCCTTGTAAAGCGCCTGGTGCCCCGGATCGGCCGCTTGCAGACTGCGGCTGATGTTCCGCACCTGTTGGATGGCCAGGCGGACCGAGAGCCAGACATGCGGGTTGTCCGTGCCATCCGCCATCGGCAGCAGCTCGATCCCTTCGCTGGCGTCAATCAGGGTGACATCGCCATTTTCGCCGGCCAGTTCGACCAGAAAGCCCTCCATACCGGCCCCGTTGAAAACAAAAATATCCGCCGACTCGATTTTGATCATGTCGGCCGGCAGCAATTGATAATCATGCAGGCAGCCGACATCCGGTGATGCCATGTTGGACAGGCTGACGCCATCAACACCTACAACTAGATTGGCCGTAAAAATATACATCGGCAAAAAGGACGTGACGATCACCAGCCCAGCATCCGACGACAGGGTCGGGCGCGACTGACAACCGCCCATCAGCAGGACCGGACTGGCAATCAAGATGACCGCCAGCAAAATGACCCCAGCTTTTCTGAAAAAATATCGGCGCATTTTTTACCCTCTATTATTGATAGTCACTTGCATTAGTATAAATCGCTGGCGCTGGCTTGTCAAACCAACGCCGGTGATTGATAATAGCAGAAAAAGGGGCATTGATCATGACCAGGAAAAACCAGCGCCAAACAAGACAGAAAACCTTGATTTTAGAAACCATTCGCCAGGAAACCGCGCCGGTGACGGCCGACCTGATCTTGATGCGCGCCCGGCAAACCCTGCCCGGCCTCGCTCTGACGACCGTTTACCGCAATCTGGAGCAGCTGACGGTCCATCAAACCATCACCCGCCTGATCTACCCCGACGGCATCACCCGTTATCAGCTGGCATCGGCCCTCCACCACCACGAATTGGTTTGCCTGTCCTGCGCACGCACGGTCGAGGTCAGTCAATGCCCGCTCGAATGTCTGGCCCGGCAGATCGAAAGTGAAAGCGGTTTCGTGATTGTTTCGCATCACATGGCCCTCTATGGCTACTGTGAATCGTGCCAACAAAAAAGAACCGCGGACTGACAGCCCGCGGTTCTTTTGAATTGATGAATTCGAAAGTGGTCAGTTCATCGGAATCAAATTACCAAACAGACTTTCGATATAATCCTGAAATTTGGTTGGGTCTTGCAGCATCGCCTGGAAGTCTGTGCTGTTCATAAATTGGGCAATCAATGTCCACATAACAATCGAACAAACGATTGAAAGCACAAAGCCAATCACCAAAAGCCAGAAGTATGCCCGGACGAAGTTTTTGCGATTCTTGTTGACTCTGCTGCCGAAGCACCAGACAAAGAACATGATAATGCCGACGATCGGAATGCAGAGCACAATCATGGTGCCCAGAAAACCGCCAACGCTCAAGGGTTTGGTCAAATCATCGGCGGGAGCCGGAGTGTACTGGGCACGTGGTGCCTGATAGACCGGTGCCACCGGGGCTTGATAGGCTGGCGGCGGCGGCGGCGGGGGCGGGGGCGGCGATACTTTGGCTGCCGTCATATCCGAACCACAACCATCACAGAACCTCGCGTCGTCAGGATTAGTTTTTCCACAACTCGGACAGAACATAATGATGCCTCCCTTTTATTAATCAGATTTTACGCTATGGACGGGGTTTGCCGCAGCCCATGCAGAACTTGCCCGCATTCTGTCGGCCACAGGAGCAGGTCCAGCCAGCAGGATCAGTCTGCATCGGGGCAGCTGCCACTTCGGGAGCCTTGGCCGCTTTGGCCGGCTTGGCTTCTGGCTGTTCGCTAACCGGCGCGACCGGCGCGACAGGCTGCTGGTAGACCGGTGCGGGGGGTTGCTGATAGACCGGCGCGCCCTGCTGTGGGTAGGGCTGTTGATAGACAGGGGCACCCTGCTGCGGATATTGCTGCGGATAGCCCGGAGCACCCGGCTGCTGATAGGGCTGCTGGTAGACCGGCGGTTGATAGACCGGCTTGGGCGGGCGCGGTTTGCCCAGAGTGTAGTCGGCCAGGTTGCCGATGATCGGCAGATGCGCGTCACGTTCATGCATGACGCGGGTGATGGCCAGGATAGAGATCAGAATCAGGCCGATGCCCAAAACAGCGTTTAAAATTGTGTCGATGATGTTTAAAACATAGGAGTACGACATGAATTCATAGAAGGGGGAAAAGGTCCAACTTATGACCATCACGGCAATCTGATAGCCGATGCTTAGGTACAAGGCCTGGAGTACCTGCTTGTTGAGCCAGCTGTTCTTTTCGACAATGATGGCAAATGCAGTAATCAGGATGACGGTTATCAGGCCGCTGCCGACAATGTTCAAACCAGTCAGGACAAATGCGATAATAGCAATAGCGGAGATGTTGATGCCAAATTGATCCTTCGTCACGGTAAATACCTCTTTTCTAATTGATTGGGCTGATCTGCAGCCATGTTTTTATTATACTCTTTTATCAGTCATCGTAAAGAAATGATTGTAAAGCCGCAACATTTTGGGCGAAATCAAACTGAACCACCTGCATATTTCGCACAACGATGGTTTCATAAGTTCCCTTGATGGGTATCAGCAATTGCGAAATCGGATAATCCTTGAAAGTCAGCGCATCGATCGCCAGCCCGATCACCCGCTCAGCACTCAGATTGGTCTTCACATTGGGCAAAATCTGGCGCAGCGTCGCGTCAAGGGTGACCGGATCCAGCTGTCCCATCTTGCTGATCAGGCATTCGATAACCTTGCGCTGACGACCGGTGCGAGCATAGTCCGAGTCGATTTTGCGGATGCGGGAATAGGCCAATGCCAGATTGCCATCCAGATGGTTCATGCCAGCCAAAAGGGAAATGCCAAACCGTGAATTTATATCGCCGACTTCCTTATCGGTCAGGCTGATGTCCAACCCGCCAACCGTGTCGATCGCCGCAACAAATCCCGTCAAATCGATGCGGACATAATCATCGATGTGAACGCGCAGGTTTTTCTCGATTGTTTCGCGCAGCAATTTGGACCCGCCATAGGAATAAGAAGCGTTGAGCATATAGAAGTCGCGGCCGGGAATGTCCACATAAAGCGCTCGCTCCAGGGAAACGATGTGGATTTTGTGCGTGCGCTTGTTGACCGACAGAATAATCATCGCATCGGATCGTCCGTTGGTCTCCCCTTCACGCGGGTCAGCCCCGATCAGCAAAATGTTGTACACCTGCGAATCAGAGCGCAGCGGAATCAATTCGGCCTGACTTTGCTCGGTGACCGCTTCGGTCATCTGGGATGTGCTGTCGGTTTCGTTGACGGTTTCTGACGAAACGATCAGGTCTGATTCCTGAATAGTGGGATCGGCTGTCACCTCGCCCGTTTCATAGAGGCTGGTCAGGCTGTTGATGTAGACGGTGCCGGCGAGAAAAAGCACGAGCAAAAGGCTGATCATGATAACGCCGACCGTGATGATGATTCTACGAGTCTTCTTCATGCTTCGCCCTTTCCAGTCTAAAACTTTTACACTTTGGACTTCTTCCAATAATCCATAAAGAGGACGATGGCACATGACAGCAGCAAGCCCAGCAAGACGGCGATAATCAGATTCATTTTCAAGTTTGGACTGACCGGTGCCGTCGGGGCTGAGGCGCTGACCGAGAGCGAAATATAGGCACTGCCGATATCGGTCGCGGCGGTCAGCTTGATCTCGTTGTACTTTTGATAATAAATATTGTAGGTGTTTTGAGCTGTCATGATATCAAAGTTGATTGCGTCATATTGATATTGCTCGGACGTTAATTGGATCTTGATTGCTGTCAAGGATTCATTCATTTCGGTGATCATGTTTTCCAAAGCGGTTTTATGGAAAGTATTGCTGATCAGCCGCGTTTGCAAGGTGTTCATGTCAACCACGATCAGGGCTTCCAATAAGTTGTTTGCATTAAGATCGACTTGAATACTGCTCTGATCTTGTTCGATCGAGTTGAATTGGCTCAGATCAAATTTCAGATGCGCCGGCAACAGCGCGTTTAAGGCCACCAACGTATTGTAGTCCGACGTGATTTGTGTTCTCGTGTCCAGAAGATCATTATTGTAATGGACAATCTGGTTTTTTAAACCCTCGACCTGCCCTCTGAGCACATCGACATTGGAGTTCTCGGCAAGGTATTGCGCCAAGGTCTGCGATTTTTCATCGAGAATCGTTTTTTGCACCGCAATCTGATCTGTAATCTGGGTTCCCAATCGTTCAGCCTCGGACTGGCAAAGGGTTGTTATATGTTCAATGAAACACTGGCTGAGCGTGTTGGCAATTGCGGCTGCCTTAGCCGGGTCCTGGTAGCTGACACGAATTTGGATAAAGTCGGTTTTGTCCGTATTGGTCGCCGAAATCGAACTCGCCAAGCTGCCGGCGCTGACCAATTTACCCGTGGTATCTTTCAAATCCAGCTTTTCAATGACTTGATTGAGCACGTCAGGTGACGTGATCTGCTGCAGGTAGTCGTCGGTCGACATGCTCGGCATTTTGATCAGATTTTCGACCAAGGTATTGGCGTTTGTTGACGAAGTCGTCTCCAATGGTGTGGTCGCTGCGTCATCGACAGTTTTTGCAGCGGAAGTGTTCAGATCAAAGGGGATCGCCTCGACGACAGCTGTTGCCTCGTAGATGTTGGGCATCAATAAACTGACTGTACCACTCAAGATGATCGCCGCCACCGTAATCACGGCAATGATTATTTTACCTTTGAGCAGCGTTTCGATGATTACGCGGACGCTGGTTTCATTTCGGTCTATATCGTTGTTCCGTTCCATGAATATCTACCTTTCAAATTATGCTGCTGTCGTCTATTCGATAATTGGGTCAGAAGTTGTTGTTTCGGTGGTTTCTGATGATTCAGTCGTATCGGAAGGTGCCGTCGATTCGGTCGCTAAAGTGGTTGGGACTGTTGTCTCGGACGGAGCTGTTGTTGCAGTCGTTTCCTGCGTCTGCGAGCTGGTAACCATGTCTTCAGGGATCAGCTTGACTGGGTCGAAGGCAAAAGTTTTGCCGTAGATAAACTTCTGCAGTTCGGGAATCATTTTGTTGTAATCACACCAGTTGACCCAGGACTTGCCATTCAGATAGCCCGAATGAAAGGTACCGGTAATAGGTAACTGGAGTTGTTCGATCTCGCCCTTGATCAACGGAACGGCGCCCAAGCCTATGGTCATCAGTTCATCAGCGGTCATGTTGGTGGTGATCAGTTTGACCCCTTCTTGCAGCAAGTTGTTTTTGGTGACCAAATCTGCCGCTTTAAAGGCAGAAAACAACGCCTGCAGGACGGTGCGCTGCCGAGCCATACGGCCGTAGTCGCTGCCGACATGTCTGATTCTGGCATAAGCTACGGCTTGACGTCCATCCAGATGCTGCATGCCGCTGACCGTTATAAATGGCGATTGTTTTGAAGTCGGGTATCTATAATTTGCATCTGAAATACCATAATTGACATATACAAATTCCGAGTCAGTTATTGATACATCAATGCCATTGGCCAAATCTATTATGCTTTCCATATTCGACATATTGACCAACACATATTTTTCAATATTCAGGCGGAAGGTCTCGTTGACAACCCGCATGGCCAGCGCCGGGCCGCCGTAAACGTTGGCGGAATTGATCTTGTTGGGAGCCGTGCGGCCAGGAATATAGACCAGCATGTCCCGTTGCACGGACGTCAATTTGATTTTGTTGTTGATGGTATCGATGGTCAGGATCATCATGGAATCTGAACGTTCATTAATTTCATCGCTATCGCGATTGTCAACGCCCAGCAACAGGATGTTGGTTATGCCGGGAACGACCGGAATTGGATTTTCCAAACTCTCGGTTGGCGGGTTGTACTGTGACGGGATGGTTTCCGTGCTGTAATTAATGCCGCCTAGTGTCACTTTCATATATGCGTAAGCGGCTCCGGCCCCAACCAGCAGCAAACAAATCAGCACGATGACGATGGTCAGGATGATCTTTTTGGGGGTCATTTTCTTTTTTGCTTTGCGGGTACCGTTCGTCTTGCCTTTGCTGCGGCTGGACACTTCGGATGTAATCTGTCTGTCTTTTCTGACTTCGGCTGCGGCATAATGGTTCTGCTCTTTTCCGCGCGCTGTGCTGTTGTCCTGTGGTCGTCTTTTCACAAAAATGTCCTCCGTATGGTTTGCTCTGACAGGTCCGGTTTGTAGGTCGGAACCAGTTCCTGCATGATTATTTTGATTTCCTCATCAGTGTTATCCTTGAGAGCTTTCTTCAAAGCATCGAGTGACGTCAATAATTTATTATATTCAATATCGATTGGTTTTCCAATAAATATTTTCTGATGACGGGTCGATTGGATACCCTCCTCCTTCAGGAGCAGCTCTTCGTACAGCTTTTCGCCCGGCCGCAAGCCCGTGATGCGGATCGGGATATCCACATCCGGTTCCAAGCCGGAAAGTCGGATGATGTCCTTGGCCAGATCGAGAATCTTGACCGGTTCGCCCATATCCAAGATAAATATTTCACCGCCCTTGGCCATGGCGCCGGCCTGGATAACCAGTCTGGCAGCCTCGGGGATGGTCATGAAATAGCGGATGATCTCCGGGTGCGTGACTGTGATATAACCTTGTTCGGCGATCTGTCTTTCAAAAAGCGGCACCACGCTGCCGTTGCTGCCCAGCACATTGCCAAACCGGACCAGCGCGAATTCGGTCGTACTCGTCTTGTCCAGCGACTGAATGATCATTTCGCACATCCGCTTGGTGGCGCCCATGATGTTGGTCGGGTTAACTGCTTTGTCGGTGGAGATCATGACAAAGCGTTTGACCTGGCTTTTGCATGCGGCCTGCGCAACGTTGAAGGTGCCGAAGATGTTGTTTTTGATCGCTTCTTTGGGATTGTGCTCCATCAGCGGTACATGCTTGTGCGCCGCGGCGTGGAAGACGATGTCCGGTTGCACTTCCTGCATGATCTCTTCCATACGATCGCGGTCGCGAACCGAAGCGATGATCACACGCAGGCAAAAGTCTTCGTTGTCATCGCAGCTGTATCCATGGTCATGATCGTTTATTTTATACTTGCGCTTCAGTTCGTTTTGCAGATCGTAAACATTGTTCTCATAAATATCGAGCAGGATCAGTTCCTTGGGTTTGAACAGCGCGATCTGGCGAGCCAGCTCAGAACCGATGGAGCCGCCGCCGCCAGTGATCAGGACTTTTTTACCGGTGATGTACTCGCCTATTTCCTTGGTGTTCAAGTCGATGACTTCACGGCCCAGCAGATCCTCGATGCGGACGTTGCGAATGGCGTTGACGTCGATCTTGCCATCGATCAGTTCGTAGATACCCGGCAGCGTCTTAAGGCTGCACTTGGTTTTTTTGCATTCCTCGACGATTTCGCGCACCGCCTGTTTGCTGGCCGACGGCATGGCAATGATGATCTCATCAATACGCATTTTTTCGGCAACCATGACGATGTCTTTGCGCTGACCGACGACCGGCACCTGGAAAATCGCGGTGCCTTCTTTGCTCTTGTCGTCATCGATGATGGCAACTGGTTTGCTGTTCAGTTTGTTGCTGTTCTTGAGCTCACGGATCACGACCGCCCCGGCATCGCCCGCACCGATGATCATGACCCGCGTATAGGGCGCATTCGAAAAAAGTTCGTGGTTGCGAATGCGGCGCAGCAGGCGATAGCTGAAGCGGAAGCCGCCGACGAAAATCATGGCCAGAATGCCATAGAAGATGTAGATGCTGCGAGCCACGAAAACTTGCGTTGCCATGAAATAACTGACCAGCAAGGCCGTGTTGACAAAAAGTGCCATGATGACCTGGATCAGTTCGCCGATGCTGGCATAGCGCCAGACGCTTTTGTAAAGGCGGAAAAAATAAAAGACAGCTAACCCGATCAAAGTCATGAAAATCCAATGGTTGCTGAAAACCTTCATATGGTTTTCGTAATCGGCGCCTTGACCAGTCATGCCGTCAAAGCGTAAAAAGATGGCCAAGTAAAAAGCTAGATTGATCGATATGATGTCGGCAATAACAAGCAAAGCAATTCTTAAGGGTTTATTCATTGTAAATTCTCCATTGATAATGACTTAACAAACACGCAATTGTTATTATAGATCATTAGCAGGTTATTGTAAGCCTTTAGTTCATATTTGCTTGATTAAAATAAAACACCAAATCTCTGGAAATCAGCTCTGATCTTTTTATTTCGCCAAAATTATTGCAGTGATAGATGCTGTCGAATATTGAACCTCTGTCGAATATATAGTCTTCAACACTTGAGATTATTGGCGGTTCAAGTTGTAAATCTAACAAATTTTCGAAAGCCATTATCTCTTCTTGGGTCGAAAATACTGCTTCATCTAAAACCGGCGGAAAACTAATCAGCAGTATCGCCCCCTTAGCCGTGACATAGCTGTTAAATTCATTGACGTATGCTACGACCTCAGAGTTAATTATTCCTGGATTGATGATAGCCTGACCAAATGTTTCAACGGGTGCTGGATCAGGCAAAGTGCAGGTTGGGCGATCCAAAACCATATTGCCATTTAGAAAAGAGGACTTGCTGTAAGTACCGTAAGCAGAAACAATACTTATCCCTAAGAATGAATCCATTTTTTTTGAGGCATAGGTTGGAAAATATTTCATTGTATTTTCGACAAAATTTACAGGAACATATTTGTACATTTCAATTTCATTATCAATTGCAGTCATAATTAATGAAGAATCCCAATATTGTTGTGACCATTGACTATATTCGTATACAAGAACAACATAATCACCCTCATTAATATTGCCTTTGGTGATCTCTGTCTCAAATGGCATGCCAAATCCTGCATGTAATGCCAAATTTACAACAGGCATTGATGTTTTTGATTCTACTATGTTCTGATTCAGGCCAAAGGCAGTGCCTGATCCGCCCGTAATTATAATTTTGGGTTCATTAATGCTTAATAATCGATCATATTTTTCATTAATTTCATATTGGTATGTTTCATCAAATTGAACCGGTATTATTTCAACGACAAAAACAAAGACGAAAATTACACTTATTATAACCGAAGCTACATAGATTGTAATTTTAGCAAAATACTTTTTCATCATTTCTCCCGCCATTCAAAATTGAAAATAGATAAATTGGCTCTGCTGCCCAACCGTTGCATTTTGAATAAAATACCATGTTATGATGATCATGCCAAAGCAATAATACAGGATGTATCTAGTTATTGAATTTTTAAAAGCAAACAAATTGGTGTCTCTATTGACATATTCATTAACTTCCTTGTGTTGATCTTTATGATCAATGAGAATGATCATGATCACGAAAAAGACGATGGATATTAAAAAGAATGCTGCAAGACTATATGATCCGCCGATTGATGTTGTCGAAATGGCTTTTAAATTTTGGAGTGTCGCAGATGGTATCTCAAAAACGAAAATGTTTGATGCCGCATATAAAGCATCTTGAAGGTTTTGCGCTCGGAAAAATATCCACGCATAGGTTACCAGGGAAAATGTAATCAGTATCTGGACCATCGATTTTATTTTGTTGAGAATTGGCTTGGCAAATAAAACGTGCCCTTTCCACAATTTGTGGAAAGATTCTTCGAAGATCCAGAAGAAGCCATGCAGAAAGCCCCAAACAATAAAATTAATGCTGGCGCCATGCCATAACCCACTGACCAGAAAAATGATCAATGCATTGATACATTTTCGGAAAAACCCATTGCGACTGCCGCCCAGGGGTATATATAAATAATCTTTGAACCAGGAGCTTAATGAAATATGCCATCGTCTCCAGAATTCAACGATTGATTTCGAAAGATAGGGGGCATTAAAATTTTCCATCAGTTTAAATCCAAGCAACCGCGCACAACCTGATGCCATATCAGAATACCCGGAAAAATCGCAATAAATTTGAATACTGTAGAGGATCATCGCAATGATGATCGTAGCGCCTTGATAATGGTTGGTTTGAAGATTATCGAAAAAATAATTGACATAAATAGCTAAAGTATCAGCGATAGCTATCTTTTTGAATGCCCCAAGTAAAATAAGTTGAAGACCTTTGCTCACGTTGGTTACATTGAGCTTGTGTTCCTCTCGAAATTGAGGGATCAAAGCTGCTGCTCGCCCGATTGGGCCGGCACCAATTTGAGGGAAAAATGATACGTAGAGTGCATAAATTAAAATATTTTTTTCAGACTTAATTTTTCCTCGATAGACATCAATCATGTACCCAATGACTTGTAAAATGTAAAATGATATCCCCAGCGGTTGAATAATCGAAAACTCAGGAATGGAGAATCTCAGTCCCAATACTGAACTCAGTGTTTCAATTGTATTCCCAAAAAAGTTGAAATATTTGAAGACTATAATCAGTCCAATATTTATGACGATCACTAAAGCCAGGATGCTGCGCTTTTCTTTGAGTGTAGACTTTAATTCAATCCACCGTGCTGCACCATAGGTTATAGCCGTTGAAAATATCATGATCAGTAAGTATTGGGGTACAGCAAGCGCATAGAAAACATAATTGGCGATCAATAAAAAAACGCTTTTGTATTTTTGGGGGGCGACAAAATACAGCGTGAAAACAGCTAACAGAAAAATAACAAATTTTATTGATACCATACTCATTATTGTTTACCTTAGCTGCGTTAAATAATTTTGCAAGGCGTCTTGCCATTGCGGCAAACGACTAAAGCCAGCCGCGTCTAAACTGCTTTTGGAAAGCCGCGAATTTTTCGGCCGAACAGCCTTGGTTGGATATTGTTCACTGGTGACGGGTTTAACCAAAGTTTTTAAACCAGCTGCGATCATTATCGATTGGGCAAACTCATACCAGGAGCAATAACCTTCATTCGTAGCATGGTAAATGCCATATTGATCCGTCATGATCATATCACAGATCAGAATTGCCAAATCGTAAGTATAGGTTGGCGAGCCAACCTGATCCGATACAACTGAGATTTCCGCTTTTTCCTGACCCAATTTGAGCATTGTTTTGACGAAATTATTGCCATTCATACCAAAGACCCAGGCAGTTCTGACAATGAAATATTGCTCCAATATTTGCCGGACTTGATCTTCACCCATCGACTTCGTCAGACCATATTGCCCTTTGGGCGCTTTCGGTGAATCCACTTCAAACGGTTGATCGCCTTCGCCATCGAACACATAGTCCGTGCTGATGTACACCATTTTGGCACCAGTTGCCTTGCAGCCTCTGGCGATATTTTCAGTACCGGTGACGTTAACCGCAAAACACAGTTTCTTTTCATCTTCGGAGCGGTCTACTGCTGTGTAAGCTGCACAATGGATAACGACAGTCGGCTGATATTGCAGGAGATATTTCGAGACTTCGGCGCTGTCTGTGAGATCAAAATCGGCAATGTCGACGCCTTTGCATTCGATTTGGCGCTTCTCCAATTGTTTGACGACATCATACCCCAGTTGTCCATTATAGCCTGTTACAAGAACCTTCATAATTATCCCTTCATTGAGCGATTGCTATACATTTTATCATAATAATTCTGGTAATCACCGCTGAGTATTTCTTCCCACCAACTGCGATTATCAAGATACCATTGGATGGTCTTTTTGATGCCTTTGTCAAAAAATGTTTGCGGCTGCCACCCCAATTCAGTAGTGATTTTAGCGGGATCGATCGCATAGCGCTGATCATGACCAAGACGGTCGGTAACATAACTAATCAGGCTTTCCGGTTTTCCCAATTCTCGCAGAATAGTTTGCACGACTTCTAAATTTGTCCGTTCATTATGGCCGCCAATATTGTATACTTCGCCAACTTTACCATGACGAATTACCAAGTCGATCGCCGCGCAATGGTCCTCAACATAAAGCCAATCCCGAACGTTTTCACCCTTGCCGTATACAGGTAGTGACTGATCGGCAAGCGCTCTGGAAATCATCAGGGGAATCAACTTTTCCGGGAAATGATATGGACCATAGTTGTTCGAACAACGGGAAATTGTCACCGGCAAATTGAACGTCCGACAATAGGCCAGCGCCAGCAAGTCAGCCGCTGCTTTAGATGCCGAATAGGGAGATGATGTGTGGATCGGCGTTTCTTCAGTGAAAAACAAATCCGGGCGGTCAAGCGGCAGATCCCCGTAAACCTCGTCGGTCGAAACCTGATGATAGCGGCCAACCTTGAACTTGCGGCAAGCTTCCATCAGAACTTGCATCCCCATGATGTTGGTTTGCAGAAACAGTTCGGGGTGTTCAATCGAACGGTCGACATGGGATTCGGCAGCAAAGTTGACGACAATATCAAATTGCTCTTCAGAAAAAAGTTGATCAACAATTGCTTTGTCAGTGATATCGCCTTTGACAAAACGAAATTGTGGATTTTTCATCGCTTCGGACAGTGTGCTGAGATTGCCAGCATAAGTCAGCGCATCCAGGCAAACAACTTGATCAGCTGGATGATTTTGCAGTTCATAATAAACAAAATTCGCGCCAATAAAGCCTGCGCCGCCGGTCACCAATATTCTCATTTCTCTTAACCTCCAATGTCATCGCTTAATAAATAAAGTTGTTATCGCAATCTTGTAGCAATGGTGCCTTCTCGTCTTTGGCTGATAAAATCGGCACTACATTTCCCCACGCTATGCCGATGGCAGGATCATTGAAGTAGATGCCTCGATCACATTCCGGTGAATAGTATTCATCTACTTTGTATTGAACCTCAGCGTTGTCGGTCAGCGTCAAAAATGCATGCGCAAAACCCTTGGGAATATAGAGCTGTTTAAAATTTTCAGCCGATAATTCGACGGCAATCCATTGCCCAAATTGCGGTGAACCCTTGCGAATATCGACAGCAACATCCAAAATTGCCCCTTGGGTGCAACGAACAAGTTTGGACTGCGCTTTCGGATTGTTTTGAAAATGAAGGCCGCGCAAGGTCCCCTTTTGTGCAGAAAAAGAATGATTGTCTTGTACAAAGACTGCATCCAAGCCAGCTTCAGCCATTTTATTCAATGCATAGGTCTCGGTAAACCATCCGCGACTATCGCCAAACACTTTGGTTTCTATAATATAGACATCTTTCAATTTTGTTTCAAATACCTGCATTGAGTCTCTCCTAAATTCATTCGCTAAATACAATCAACTTTTTATTATGACAATTCTCGAATGACATTTTCTGCAACTTTGCATAAGTACGAGCCATAAGGAGATTTGCCATATTTGGCAGCAGATTCAAGCAGTTTTTGTTTGCTGATCCAGCCTTTGCGGTATGATATTTCCTCAGGCGCAGAAATTTTAATGCCCTGTCTCTTTTCCAGCATACAGATAAAGTCAGCGGCCTCGAGTAAGCTGTCCATCGTTCCCGTATCGAGCCATGCATACCCACGCCCCATCAATTTAACGTCTAGCTGGTCATGTTCCAGATAAATTCGGTTGAGGTCCGTTATTTCCAATTCACCACGCGCGCTTGGTTTCATTTGCTTGGCAAACTCAACGACTCGATTATCATAGAAGTAAAGGCCAGTAATCGCATAATTTGATTTAGGTGTCTTGGGTTTTTCCTCAACCGATATAACCTTCCCCTCCTGGTCGAATTCAACCACGCCGAATCTTTCCGGATCATTGACATAATAGCCGAAAACCGTGGCACGATCTTTGTTTTCTGCGGCTTGCATCAGCAGTTTGGTAAAGCCGTTTCCATAGAAAATGTTATCGCCCAATACCATGGCGACATCATCCTTGCCAATGAATTCCTCACCGATAATAAAGGCTTGTGCCAGACCGTCTGGAGATGGTTGAACCGCATAACTAAGGTGGATGCCAAATTGATTGCCATCCCCCAGCAAATTTTCAAAACGCGGCGTGTCTTCGGGTGTCGAGATGATCAGAATATCCTGTATGCCCGCAAGCATCAGTGTGGACAAAGGGTAATAGATCATCGGTTTATCATAAACCGGCAGCAATTGTTTGCTGGTGACCATTGTCAGCGGGTAGAGTCTGGTGCCGGCTCCACCGGCGAGAATTATACCTTTCATAAATGTGTACCTCTCTAAATAATTTTTGTGCTTAAAATCAGATGCCGGTCCAATTTTACAAACAACTTAGAATTGAGCGTTTAAAGCCATCCGCAATTGTTATTTGCGGGTTCCAGCCGATAGCAGTTGCTTTCTCAATATTGGGGCAGCTCCTGCTGATTTGACTTTCAATATATTCGTTGATCTTGCGATCCTTTTGCTTGATGACTTGCAGATTCTTTTCTGGAAACAAACCGATAAGAATATTTGCCAATTCAAGAATACTTGCTTCAGCCGAACTGTTGCCAATATTATAGGCTTCACCATTATTACCATTCAATAGAACGGTAAAATATCCACGAATCGCATCCGATAAGTAACAAAATGTTCTTCTTGCTGTTCCGTCACTTTTCATGATGAGATTCTTTCCATCGACAATGTTGAAAATAAAGTCGGAAAATACTCTGCCATCGCTTCGTAAAATGCCCGGCCCATAGGTATGAAATGGGCGGACAATTTTTACCGGAACTGCATATTGCTTGTACCAGGAGACACACATCGTTTCGCCTAACCGCTTGCTCTCGGCATAGCATGACCTGACATTGGTTGGATCAAGATAGCCGAAATCCATCTCTTTTGTTGGTATATTTTCGGCCTGAGTTTCACCATAGACCTCAGCGCTACTAAAGAATAAAACCTCGGATTTTTTTTCATACGATAATTGTAATATATTGTTTGTACCAAAAACATTGGCATTTAAGGTTCCAACAGGGTCGCTGCCAAAATAAATCGGACTGGCTTGGCTTGCCGCATGAATAATATAGTCAATATTATATTTATAATCAATTTTTTCACCAACATCCTGGATGATTAGCTCGAGATCACTCCTGTTTAATAAGTCTTTAAATTTTTCATTTGCTCGATTGAAATTGCGACATAATGCTAAAATCTTGCATTGAGGTTCCAAATAATGGTTGTTTAAGAACATAATCGTCCTGACTAAATAATACCCAATGATTCCATTAGCTCCAGTAATCAGAATGGTTTTACCAGCAAACGTCTCCCATTTGATGTTCTGTTCAGTAATGTATTGAAGATCTTGTTGAATAATCGATTCGTTCATATCCAATCCTCAGCCCTCATATGCTAAAAGTTCTGCAAGTAACGCTCTATCGATTGCTGGGTCCTGATCATAGATGGGTTTGTTGAACGCCAATTTGGGGAAAACGTAGGTGGTACATCCCATTTCAACATTGAACAAAGCCGGATGCTGATCATACAAAGCTGCATTGCATTTTTTGAAATCGCCTATATCGCTAATATTGAAACTATTTATTCCATAAGCCAATCCTATTTTTACGAAATCCGGTTCAGAATATCCTTGATTTTTCACAGTCTGGGTAAAATTCGAGTCAAAATACATTTCCTGAAAATGCCTGATCATGCCTAACGAATGATTGTTTAGAATAAATATTTTGACCGGAAGTTTTTCTCGGACTAGGTACTGAAGTTCTTGAATGTTCATTTGGAATCCGCCATCACCTGTGAAACAATAGACTGGTTTGCGGGCATGATAATAAGCGCCAATCGCGGCTGGCAAGGAATAGCCCATCGACCCATGGCCACCTGAAAATAGAATGTGTTGAGAAGGCTTAACTTTAAACGACTGTGAAATCCAAACCTGATTTTGTCCAACATCTGTCGTGATGATTGACTCATCGGGTATAAGCTCACTGATCTGTTGGACAAGATAATTGGGTTCTGACAGGTCAATTTTATCTAGTTTTGATTTGTAAAAACGGCACTTGCCGATCCATTTTGGATCACCAGAATAATTACGCAGTTCAGAATTATCGATCAAACATGGAATAAGCGACTTTAAGTCTGCCAGTATATCGATTTCATCATCCTTAATTTTATTTTCGAATTCGTTTGAATCAATATCAATTCTAACCAATCGCGCATTTTGAGCAAACGCCTTGATATTTGCACCGGTTTGCCTCATGTCGAGTCTGGTTCCCAAAGATATGACCAAATCGCTTTGCGCCACAATCAAGTTAGCGCACCGATGCCCATAAGCACCAATGAAGCCAAAATAAATATCACTACTTGAAGCCATCGCATCCACAGCGATCATGCTTGAGACTACCGGTATACCCAGTTGATTTAAAACAATTCGCATCTTCTGACTAACGCCAGCTATATGTATTCCATTGCCGAGTATAATGACGGGCCTTTTTGATTCCTTGAGACTTTCTGTGATAACTCTGACTGCGTTTTGACAATCGTTTAAAATGAGTTTGTTTTGGTTGAAGCCCTGTAAACTGTTAATGTCAATTTCGGTCCGTTGTATATCAATTGGTATATCAAGCAAAACAGGGCCCGGTCTTCCTTCGGTAGCATAATATAGTGCTTTATCCAAATGATATTTTATGTCTTCGGCTTTTGCAACATAAACACAATACTTTGTAACGCTGTTGACCAAAGCAACAACATCTGTCTCTTGAAAACCCCGTTGGCGGATTTTCATATTGCCTTTAGCTTCCTGAGTATTCACCTGTCCCGTAATAAAAAGCGAGGGTACTGATTCAAAATACGCATGGCAAATGCCTGTTATCAAGTTTGTTGCGCCTGGTCCACTTGTTGCATATGCAACGCCAACATGACCCGATGATTGTGCATATCCGCACGCAGCAAAAGCAGCAGCTTGCTCATGATAAAGCGAAAAAGCAGCCGTTTGTTCATTTGAGTTGAAGGAATCCATCAGATAGGTAACCATTCCGCCAGGATATCCAAAAGCATATATAATATTTCTTTCAACCAAGTACTTGGCAATATAATCAGAAACTAACATTGTTTTAACCTCTAATAGATGAATCTTTTCATTCGAGCTGTTATAGTTTTGTTGCTTCTATTATGATCTTGGCCATATCATCAATCATTTCATCATTCATGCCTGGATAGACCCCCACCCAGAAGGATTTGTTCATTATCTCGTCAGTAAAATGAAGATCACCAACTATTCTATAGCCTTGTTTGCTTCTGCGCATCTCATCAAAGCAGGGATGTTTGGTGAGATTACCGGCAAAAAGCATTCTTGTTTGAACACCTTTTGCTTCAATGTAGGGAACAACCTTCTCCCGTTCGATTCCTTCTCTGCAGGTCATCATGAATCCAAACCAAGAGGGATTTGATTGTGGACAAGGCTCCGGCAAAATCAATTTATGACTGACTTCCTGTAATGCAGATTTTAGTCTTTGAAAATTGTATCTTCGCCGCTCAACGAAGTCAGGGAATTTTCTAAGCTGCGCACAACCAATTGCCGCTTGCATATCTGTAGCTTTCAAGTTATAGCCAAAATGTGAGTAGACATATTTATGATCGTAGCCTTCCGGTAATTCGCCATATTGTCTGTCAAAACGATGCCCGCACAAATTGTCGCTTCCAGAGGGGCATACACAATCGCGCCCCCAGTCTCTAAATGAACGTACAATTTTATCCAGCAAAGCATTGTTGGTATAGACAGCGCCTCCTTCGCCCATTGTCATGTGATGGGGCGGATAAAAGCTGCTGGTTCCAATATCGCCAATTGTGCCTGTTTTTCTCATTTCGCCATTGATCATGATTTCGGATCCCAACGCATCGCAGTTATCCTCGATCAGCCAGAGATGATGTTTATCGCAAAAATCCTTCACTCGTGCAACATCAAACGGGTTACCAAGGGTATGAGCCACCATAACGGCTTTGGTTTTTGCCGATAACGCTTCCTCCAGTTTTTGCACATCGATGTTATATTGAGGTATTGTGACATCGACAAACACAGGGACTGCGCCAAATTGGATATAGGGCGTTACAGTAGTTGGGAAGCCCGCTGCTACCGTGATGACCTCGTCTCCCCGTCTAACTGCCCTCTCGCCAAGCAAATACGAGGTCAACGCCATGAACGCCAGCAAGTTGGCCGAAGAGCCTGAATTAACGAGGTTGCAATATTTTACGCCAAGATATTGTGCAAACTCCTTTTCAAACTGGTCTGTGTAATGACCCGAAGTCAGCCAGAAATCCAACGAGCTATCAACCAGATTGCACATCTCTTCACCATCATAAACACGCGATGCATAGGAAATCCTATCCCCTGATTGATATCTTTTGACATTGTGAAATTTATCGCAATACTCTTTCACATCGCTTAGAATTTTCTGTCTGGCTTGCGCCTCGGTTAATTCTTCAAACATTACTCTTCCTCCAGGAATTGTCTGTATTCAAACACATAGAAATTCTTCAATTTGCTTTTTCATACAGTCGTTGATGTCTTGGTTTTCGCTCCAGCACTTGACCCACTCAATCGTTTTGCAAACGGCGGTATCAATGTTCCATCTTGGCTTCCATCCAAATACTGATTTCAATTTTGAGCAATCCAGTTTCAAAAAATTGGCTTCATGCAGGCCGCCGGCATTTTGATCGATCCACTTGATGTCATGACCCCAATGCTTGCAAAAAAGATCAACCAGTGCACTTGTCTTGACACAATCACAATCATCAGGGCCAACATTATAATACCCGACATAGGATTGATCTTCAAATTGTTTGGCAGCAATCATCAGGTAAGCAAATAGCGGCTCAATAACATGCTGGTATGGCCGTGTCGATTCGGGATTTCTAACGATGATATCTTGCCCGTTCATAGCCGCTCGAATACAATCGGGGATAATTCGATCTTTTGCAAAATCACCGCCGCCAATTACATTGCCTGCGCGTGCCGTAGATACATTGACTTGGTTATCAGCAAAGAACGAATTGTTGTAACTATGGGTGACCAATTCAGAGCATGATTTACTGTTTGAATAGGGATCAAAACCATCGAGCGGTTCGTTTTCACGATACCCCCATGCCCATTCATTGTTATGGTAAACCTTATCTGTCGTAACATTAACAAATGACTTGACGGTGTGCGACAGCCGGACGCATTCCAGAATGTTAACCGTACCCATGACGTTGGTTTCATAAGTGTACCGTGGATCCTGATAGCTTTCTCTGACAAGTGGCTGCGCCGCAAGATGGAAGACAATTTCGGGGTGTGCCTTATTGAAAGCATTGAGCAAGGCATCAAAATCCCGGATATCGCCAATGACTGAATCCATAGCATCTGCCAATGAAGCGAGCAAGAATATTGAAGGTTCTGTCGGTACACCGATCGAATACCCGGTAACAATGGAACCAGCGTTAATCAACATTTTACAAAGCCAGGTTCCTTTGAATCCAGTATGACCCGTTACAAATACTCTTTTATCTTTGTAAAAAGAAAGATCCAACATAATACTCACCACTTCTTCCAGGGGGCTTTCCCACTTGCCCATAAGCTTTCTAACTTTTCTTTATCCCGTTGCGTGTCCATGCACTGCCAAAAGCCCTCGTGCTTGAATGCCATGAGTTCACCGTCATTAGCCAACTGCTCAAGTGGGTATTTCTCAAAAACAGTTGTATCACCCTCAATATATTTAAACACTTCCGGATTTAAAACCATATAGCCACCATTGATCAAGCTGCAGTCAATTTCCCGCTTTTCTCTGAATGCGGCAACACTGCCATTTTCACCCATGCCCAGAACGCCAAATCTCTGCCCCGCGTCAATGGCTGTCAATGTCGCAATTTTCCCTTTGGCCTTATGGAAAGCAATCAGTGCGTTGATGTCCACATCGGAAACACCGTCCCCATACGTCAGTAAAAATGGTTCATTATTGATATATTTTTCGATGCGTTTAATGCGCCCTCCAGTCATTGTGTTCATGCCAGTATCAACAATGGTTACGCGCCAGGGTTCTGCGAAATTGGAATGAACTTCCATGGCATTGTCCTGTGAAAAATCAAATGTAATATCAGAACTGTGAAGGTAATAATGCGCAAAAAATTCTTTGATGATGTGCTGCTTGTAGCCGCAACAGATAACAAAGTCGTTAAAGCCATGGGCAGAATACGTTTTCATAATATGCCAAAGTATTGGCATATCTCCAATTTCGATCATTGGTTTGGGTTTTAAATGTGATTCTTCAGATATTCTCGTTCCAAATCCGCCTGCTAGTATTACTGTTTTCATAGTTTTTATCCTTTCTATTAATCAAGAGCTATTTTTGTAATTTCTTAAATATTTTTGCAATGATATTTTTAAATATATTGAGAAAATATTTGAATTCTTTTGTGCGATAAAATACACCAACCCAAATGATATTGGGAATAAATATAACTGCTACCGTGGCGATGATAAAACTTGATAATGTCAATGGGTAAACAATAAGATTTATTAAGAGGTACATCAGGATTCCGGTTGCTAAACCAACAATCAAATACTTTATGTTTCTAATAAAATATTTCATCAACGGTTCATCATAATGCTTTTTGTACGAGATGATCGGTCTGCCTATTTCGATGACGATGTATGATGCCAACGTGCCAATAAATAAGCCGGGTAACCCAAATAGTGTAACCAAATAAATTGAAAGAGCAATTTTTACGATAGCGCCTATGAAGCCAATATACCAATCATCATAGAAAATTCCGTGTGCAATTTTAATCGAAGCAAAAGCTCTCATGAGTCCACTAAAGAAGAAATTAAAAAAGAATATTGTGATCGTTAACGTTGATAGTATTTTATCAGCGCCCAGCCATAATTGAATGAGTGGGGTTGATAGTGTAACGAGTCCAATTGCGCAAAAACCATAGACCCAAAAGCCAAGAAACTGATAGACTCTAATTAACTCCCTTTTTCTTTCAATGCTCTCAGTTGCAATAAAATTACCTAACCCAGGACCCGTATTGTCCAGGACAGGTTTGGTAAACTTTTCGATATAGCCAATGAGGACTTTATAATTTGACATGACGCCTGTAACATTAACATTTAGCATCCCCGAAATGATCACATCGTCCGTTTGTAGGATGAGGACCTCCGACAATTTATACATAACCCCACTTGATAGATTGCTAGTAAAATCATCCTTGTCTTTTTTGGCGAGTTTTGTTTTCTTCTCAGCAAAGATTGGATACTTGTTATTAAGATAGATTGACGAATATAGGCATTGTAAAATTACAAATATTGTTTGCACAACAAGATAAACCCAGTATTCTCTGAACACAATTATAGCAATTACTTGCGCCAGCATTGATACGAGCGAGAATACAGTAATAATATTTGTTTGAATGTAGTTTTTTTGTTCAGCATTTGGCAGACTGAATTTATATGAGACAAAATACGAAATCACTGTATTAAACAAGAAAACCAAGTAATATACATAGATATATTTTACGTTTTCAGCACCTTTTAAAAACAGATCCAAAAATGGCAAAATGGCAAGTCCGATAGCAGCAATGACTAGTGCGATGGCGGTATAGGCTTTTTTATAAAGATGAAGAATTGCTTTTACTTTATTGTGATCATTGTCGGCTACTGGCTTGTATAATTGCGTATTAAGAACATTGCCAATGCCAAGTTCAGCAAAAGACAGCAGCCCCAAAACACTCATGAACAAACTGTTCAGACCAAGATAGGTTGTTCCCAGGATGTAATTAAAAACAGTACGCGAAAGAAAACCCAAGGCTATACTGACAAAACTGCCAATGTATGACCATTTGGCATTGACCAATAAGTTATTAATGCGTGCCATTATTTCCCTCAATCATTCCCAGGCTGGATGGTTTATATCTCAAAGCAAACAGATAATCTATAATGATATTCCATATAGCCATAACTTTTTGACGTCGATGATAGCCAGCTAATTCGGCAGAATCAGCAACATATTCTGACCATTCAGGAAAATATTTTTTGATAAATTCATCTTGCTTGCTGGCTTCAACGAGATCAATTAATGGATAAATGCCCATCATGTAGGTATGTTTCTGGCGATAATGTCTGTCAATTGCAGCTATCAAGCCTTTTTGTTTGATTTTAATAAAGTAATCGTTCAATAATGTGTTTTCGAATATCAGTAGCGCCTGAGTTTCTTCATTTAACGTGTCATTGACTGCCATGCGGTACTTTCCCCATGTTTCCTTAAGCGTATAACATTCGTATTTTTCACTCAATGCATACAAAAAAAACATGTCGTCAGACTTATAGTCATCCGCGTATCCACCCATCTCAATTACGGCCGAGCGGTTTAACACAGCCCCGCAGGTTGGAGAAAAAGCCCCATCAATCAAGCCAAATTGCAGTCTTTTCAAAGAACGTTTGGGTGCTCGATTTCTCAGGATATGTTCTCGTTTGCTACCAGTTAACCTTCGAGGTTCAGTAATCGAGTCATCAAATCCATTGAAGCTTTGTATTTGAGCCGTTATCGCGCCAAGTTGACCATGATCGAGTATCTTGACTGCTCGTACTGCCGACTTCAAGGCGTGAGGATAAAGCAAGTCATCATCATGCAAAGCAATGACCCATTTTGATCTAGTCAGATAAATACCACGATTCCAGTTTCCAAATGGACCCAGGTTCTCTCTGTTCTGATAATAGAATAAATTGGGGACTGATAATTTTGAAAGCATTTTAGAGGTTGTGCTTTGTGGATTGCAGTCATTATCAACAATCAAGATATCAAAATCAACACCCGCGGCGTCTTGTTTTAAAACACTATCCAAAGCGTGCATCAAATAGTCTGTTCTCTTAAAGGTTGGGATCATGATCGTAAACTCTGGCGATGGGTTTTTGAGATCACCAATCAACAAATCTGATTGAATATCCAAATTTTTCGCAAAATGATCCCCACTAAAAAAAAGTTTTTCTGATGGTCTCTTTTCGATAAAAATACTATTCCCCATTATCTTTTGTTCCTCTTAATATTCGTATAAACTTGCATATACTTTTCACTAATGCTGTTGATTTCGAAATGGGAATAACCATAGTCTTGAATCTCAGTCGTGTCAAAATGACTCAAATCTTTCATCATTTTTTCAATTCCGTCAGTAAGAGCTTCTGTACTTGCTTTTTCAACCACGATCGCTGTTTTATCAGAAACTAGAGAATCCGCGCCACCGGAATTGGTAACGACCAATGGTTTCCCCAGCATCATTGCTTCCTGAACATAAACACCTGATGCTTCAAACAAGCTGGCCGATATACAAAATGCCATTTCGCTGATAATCTCGTAGAGGATATGCTTCTCACATGCACCATAGAAAATGCATGTATCAAGAATTCCCAGATCAGCTGCCATTTTCTTGTAAAAGTCAAGGTATTCTCCCCCGCCAATTAGATGCAAGCGGATAGCATAACCTTTTTCTTTGAGAATCCTGATCGCAGGTAACAGAAACTGATAACCCTTAATTTCACGATCATACAGGTTTGCGACGATGGCGAAGTTCGTATACCCAGCAACAAAGTATTTGTGATCCTGATGATCTAGAGTTGGCGCAATCACGCCATTATAGACTACTTCAAATTCCGCTTTTGGAAAAAACACCTGCAGCCTTCTCATCTGATCAGGCGAGACACAGGCATTAAACTTGCTGCTTTGATAAACGTATTTAGCCATCAGTCGATACTTCCTGATGTCCAAGCCCGATAATTCTATTGGCATGTGTTCAGTGATGACGACCGGAATTCTGAATATTTTCCCTAAGGCGTAAGCATATCGACCTGCGCCCAATGCCACATGAGCATGTAGAATATCAGGCTTAAAGGCTTTTCTAATTTTGATAAAATCAAAAAAGATTCGCAGTTTGTTCTTAATTCTTTCGCGACTATTTCTTTTGCTCCGAAATGTTAATAGTCCATTTTCGACATTCTGTTCAAAAGAATTCTGCATTTTCGTATCAAATGGGAAGTATAAAGCAACATTGCAATGCTTCAACAAGTTGACGGACATTTCATAATGAAAAATGCCGGCCTTTGACTCATTATCCCCAACACTTGCATACCAAGTGACCATCATCAATATGTTTAACATTTATTTTTGAACCCTTACTTCCCATTGGCTTTTTGTCATTGCATACCAATTCAGATCCATAAAATTATCCTTCAGGAAAATATGCTGGCTACTGGTTCCTTCAAAGATAAATCCGAATTTATGATAAAACCTGTTTGCCTGTTCATTTTCGCAAAGTACATTTAAATAAACACGATTCAATTGTAATTGATTGAATGCTATATTTAATATTTCATGGGTTGCCCAAGCCGCAACGCCTCGCCCATGAGCTTTCCTTCTCGTGCTGATTGCATATTCTGCGCGCTTGTTCCTGTTATCGATTTCTTTTAAGCTTATCGTGCCAAGATATTCGTCATCATCGTCCACAATGGCATAATGCCGATTGTCTGGGTCATTCTTAGACGATTTAATAAAATTTGCTGCAGTTTCAAAAGTCGCAGCGGCTGCATTGAATTGGAAATATCTATTGATCTCCTGATCATGCATCCATTCAAGCATAAAGGGTACGTCCTTTTCGAGTAATTCTCTCAATTTCATGGTGTTCTCCTAATAAGCATTTACAGCATCAATGACGTATTGGATTTCTTCATCGGTCATTCCATTGAAAAATGGCAGACTCAGAACATGTTTTGCGTTGTATTCTGTAATTGGAAAGTCCCCTTCGTGATAGCCACAGTTTGAATAGCATTCCTGAAGATGCGGCGGAATGGGGTAATGTATCAAGGTCTTTATGTCTCGATCAGAAAGATACTCTTGTAAGCCATCGCGGTCTTTACACATGATTACAAACAGATAATAGAGATGGTCCGCGCCCACTCGCGTTTTGGGCAGCACGATCTTTTTATTGATGATACCTGAAAGGTATTTTTTCGCATAACTTTGACGCTGTTCAATCAGCAAGGGCAGATGCTTCATTTTAACATCCAGCAACGCAGCCTGCATTTCATCCAGTCTTGAATTCACGCCATTGATCTCATTATAATATTTCCTTTTGCTACCATAGTTGCGCATCATTCTCAATTTTTCTGCCAGGTAATCGTCATCAGTGGTAATTGCACCGCCATCTCCGAAACCGCCGAGAATCTTAGTCGGATAAAAACTGAAGCATCCAACCGCTCCCCATGAGCCGGTCATTTTACCTTCAAAGCATGCTCCATGCGATTGAGCACAATCTTCGATTATTTTTAAGTCATACTTATCAGCAACTGCCTTTATTTTTCGCATATTGGCAGCTTGTCCGTAAAGGTGAACCACCATGATCGCTTTTGTTCTGTCTGTAACAGCTTGTTCTATCAAGTCAGCATCAATATTATGATAATCATCTGGCTCAATAAATATCGGTGTTGCGCGATTCTCGGTTATGCCGATGACACTCGCGACATAGGTGTTGCCGGGAACAAGCACCTCGTCCCCTTCGCCGATCCCCAATGCTCTTATCGATAATGAAAGTGCGTCCAAGCCGGAATTCACACCAATGCAGTGTTTGACACCGATAAATTGAGCAAATTTAATTTCAAACGCCTCGAGTTCATGGCCATGTATGTACCAGGCCGAGTCAAGCACACGAATAGCCGCTTCTTTGTATTCATCGGAAAACATCTGATATTGTCTGTCGAGACGGTCATAGACTTTCATTATTTATTCCTCCAGAACCAGGTGTAGTATTTAAATCGATAAGCGGTCTATTTAGAACGACAAATTTATCAAGAATCCTCGATATAGGCCTCGTTAGCCACCTGCAAATAATATCCAGGATCGTGCATATCATGAAGGTTGATAATATGCAAAATATACTGTTCAAAATAAATGACATCGTTGAAGATGTGACAATCTCCGATATATTGAACAAATTCCAAAACGTATTTGTTATCAAAGGCTTTGTATGAATTAGAAATACGCCAAATGTTGCTGCGCCAATAATATTGATTGATTTAATATTGCCAATCTTGAATTTGCTGAATGCGAGCAGCAGAAAAACTGCTTGCAAAATCGTCAATATATTATTGTAATTTCTCATAACTGGCGAGATTAATTCGATTGAGAAATTAACCACTGTGCAAAGCATAAATAAAACACTATAGAATAGCGCTGATCTTTTTGCTGTATACCATAATTTCAAATAGGCACCCAGACAATAGAGCAGGACAAAGTTGACAATTGAATAACCAGATTCTGATCCATTGATTGAAACTGTACTAATGCCTAAAAAATTCAGGCCAGTAATATCGATAGCCAAGTCCCATAATATAGTCCAGATTGAGAATAAGCTGATCAATACAATTATCATTATTGTGAATTGTTTTTTCTTAAGTCGAGATATTACGAAATTTATATAGGGTGATAATACAATCAAGGTCACAAAAAGAATAACATACCAGTTTTGCGGAATTGCATTGAATATTATGTTCCTTAAAGTAATTTCCTGCAGTCCAGCAATAACGGATATAAAAAAGAACAAATAATTATATGCAATGACAGCAATGATTAGACCAACCGCTTTTCTTGGACTAAATGTAACTTTTTGAAAGGAAAACCAACCAGTAATAAGGATAAAACCATTGACGCAAGGTATACTGATCATTTCAAAAAAGTGTGCGATAAAGTAGTTGACACTTCCTGGTTCAACTTTGCCCAAAACGCCACCGAAATCGCCAAAAAAATGGACAGAAATAACCATGGTGATGAGAATGCAGCGCAATAACTCGAGATTTGATTCCCTTGATTTATTATTGATATGTTCAATTGCAATCGTCTCTGTCATTATTTTTTCCCATCCTTATTACAGTAATTTAGAAACTCACTGTACTCGCGAATGTAATCATTTGCATCATAATAATCAGAAACCGCTACACAAAGTACCGAGTTATCAATTTTCCAAACCATATCTCGCCATAATCCCGGTTCGAGAATTAAGCCTTGATCAGGCGAATCAAGCAGAATTTCTTCTACTTCATTACCATCATCCAATTTAATGATAACGCTGCCATAAGGGCAAAAAATCAATTGACGCAGTTTAATGTGGGCATGAGCGCCGCGTTCAACGCCTGCATTGACTCCGTAAATATAATATATTCTCTTGATATCAAAAGGAATATCCCGTTCACTTTCAAAAAAGGAAAGAGTACCCATTCCATCTGTTGTTACCGACCTGATTTTTACCAATTTATATTGCATAAATCCACCTTTTCGTTATTCGACATAACTGGCTTTTTAAGCTTGCCTGTAATCGTTTTAATCGGTATTAGCAAAGTCTTCATTACCCTGTATTGGTTTATTTTGTGCATTGCAGCCAATTTATAAAGTCTCAACGCTTGTTGAACAATAAAATCCCGCGGGTATTTTGCATGAATTATTTTAAATAGTTCGACGCTTTCTTGGCTCAATATATCATTCCAAAAATCTTTTCTTTCGTTTGATGTTGAAATCCCAGTGCCATGTTCATACCAAACAAGATAACGATTCATATGCCAAATTCGAACGCGATCAGCTACAGCAATTCTAATGATAAAGTCTTCTGCATAGATGACTTTATTCTCAATCTGCAAAAGGTACTGCAAAAACATATCTCTTCCAATGACGACACTAGCTCCGAGGATTAAATCATCATTCAATAAGTATTGTTTTTTGACTCGTGTGTAATTGTAATTATTTGCATCATACAAATCGGTTTGCTGGGGGTTGTTTTTCGTGCATACAAGTTCAGCTTCACCTTGAGTATTATACGAATAATAGACAGCATTTCCGAAGGCTATTTGAGAGTCATGTTCTTGCATAAAATCACAAATACTTCTCAACGTGTTCTTATCATATAACAAATCGCCAGGAGATATCGCCTTGATATACTTGCTTTCAGTTTTTTTGACGCCGCTGATATAGTTTTTAACAGTTCCACCGTTACAAATATTTTTGACTATTTTATAATCACGAAAACCAATTCCTTTTAAGTGCTTCTCTATTTCTGCCAAAAAATCAATTTCAGAACCATCGTCTGCAATTACAATTTCAAAGCGAACATCAAGTTGATTAACAATCGAATTAATTGTTCTCAACATTGCATCATATTGCGGTTTATATGCGCATACGACAACAGCGATCTCATAACGATAGTTGTCAGCGATATCTGTTCTAGCCATATCAACACTTGCACTTTCATTTGTATTTGATCGGATCTTTTTTGACATTATTGCCAGAATTACTGGATAAATAATGGAAAATCCAATTGCTGAATATGCGATGGTATTCGTAAAGAAAAAGAACGCAACCATCATACAGGAAAAGGTTAATGCGGGTACCCAGTAATATATATATTTTTGCGTAAATATTCGGGCCAATTTGAAAAGAATGAGCATATAGAAATACATGAAGTACATGCCCAATATGCCACCACTCATATACCCTTGAGCGAAGCCGCCGCTGGCCAATAACGATTTACTGGTCAATTCGGCATTATTATTAATCAATTCATTTGAAAACAATCTATTGCTAATAAAATCCGGTATAAGCGAAATCGCAAATTTGGCGGTGTTTATCTCTGCTGTTTCTTTGGCAACATTTAAAGAGAGATTACTAATCGGCGATGTAACATAAGAGTAAGCCCACATAAATTGAGATGGCAGCCAGTTTGGGTATTTTTCGTTATATTCTCCGGTTTCCTTTATAAATTTTTGATCGTTCCATGAATAGCCCGTGCGCAGATTCCCAAGGGCACCAAACAGATATAGAGTCATAAAAACAAATAAACCCAGATAGATTATATGCTTTAGCTTAATCTTTTTTCTGATTGTCGTTTTGTAGGAAGATACTATCAGAGCAACAGCCATAAATATCTCAATTATCAAGCCGCCTCTGTTAAACATAAGAAGAAATGAAAAGAGGACGAGTAGATATTGTATTAAGTACTTTTTATATTTCGGGAAAGATAGATAAATATAGAAAATGTAAATAGAATAGAACATGGCTGAAGTCGTCAGTATGGTGTGGAAGGTTGGAATCCCGGTAAATTCAGTATAATTGCTGCTGCCGGTCAGAATGGCAAATAATGGGATTTGTCCACTATAATAAAAATCCATAGCAAAGCCAAAAACGAATATTATCGTTATTAACCAACTGAATCGCGGACATTTTTGTGATTTTTGATATACAAGCTTTCTTCGCGATTTATAGCCCAAAAAGAGCGATATAGCAATTGTCACGATGAAGAAAACCCAAAGCGAAGTCGGCATCGGGATGTTTAGATCTGACCAACCTAAGTTGTACAGAAAAATAACCAAGCTCCATATTGCTGCGTACCAATAATAGTAATTTAGCACGATGCTATTTGCACTCCATTCATTAATGTTCTGATCCAGGTAGAGACATCATATTTCTCAACAATTTCTTCAGGTACTGCTTGATAGGGTTGATCAAACCATGCATGCTCAGGGTATTGTGGATTATCCCAGTCAATTATACAGATATTATTTGGATTATAAAAATCGTAGTTTTTGATGGTTTCATTGGTCGTGATTATTTTCTTTTTAAGCGCAAGGCATTCCAATGTTCTGATGGTCAAGCCTTTTTGTTTGGGCGACGGAATATCTAGTATTGCTTTTGCATGTATATAGCGATCAATGACCAAGCGCTGGCTCATTTTTCTGAATTTGATAATGTTTTTATCAAGGCGTTCGAGCTTATCAAATAATCTCATTTTAAAATACAAATCCGGCGCGAGATAGATGTAACTAAAAACACGAAGATCTCCCCTTTGGACCAGTTCTCTGGTTATCTCATAACGACGGCGATGATAAGTGGCAACAGTTGCGACTTCATATTCGTAGGTCGGCGCCTCATGCTGATTCACATTTTCACTATATTCGTTCAAATAAAACAAGGGTAAAAAACTCAGTCCTTGATTGCTATGGGTGTTATAATCGTTGGGGTCGAAGGTGAACGCCCGATCAAAAAGCGGAAAGAGTTTTTCTGATTTTCGAAAATTACAGAAAGCATCCCATGCGTAATAAATACATTGGCCATCTTGTTTCATGTGGTTTTGCTTGATTCTATCTATTATCTCTGGCTCAATTTCTTCACCTCTGATCAGCAAGAAGTAATCAAAAGGGCCTTTGCTCATCGCGGTTTTCAATATTGACCGGTGAAACAATCTCATAATTTTACCGGTTTTCATGCCGCGTTTGGCCAGAAAATGCAAAATAGCCCAAATAAATGTTACCGGTCTTTCGTTGCAAAGTGTTACTGCGTAACCTTGCTTTTGCAGCGCGCGCCTGATAAACAAGTGGTAATTATTAAAATAGGGCATGATCAGTAAAAGCTTTTTCATGAATATCCTTTCAAGTAAGTTTTGTCAGACAAAAAAACAAAAAAGGAATATGGTAAAGTACCCATGTCCCTATTCGGAGTTTTAGATCGGGATAATTTGCCAAACCTTCTTTCATTGCTCGCATATCCAGTTTGGATAAAAATTGTTTGAATTTGTTGTATTTTGATGATTTGGCGACGATATGTAACTTACCAAAAACGCCGCGATAAAGAATTTGTCGATAATCGAAATTGCCAAGATTTAAGGTCGGTAAAATTTTTTTTTGTGACTCAAACAGTACCAGATTATTATCAATGGATTGATTTGTCATCAAGGAATTCTTTCGGTACAGGTATTTGTAGGACATTTGCTTGTTATGCCCAATTCGGTCAATTGTTGCCGCTATTCGCCAGAAAAGATCCGCATCTTCACCAAGACTGAGTTCTTCATTGAACAGCAAATTGTTCTGAATCAACCATGCTTTCTTATAAAGAAAAGCACAATTCTGAATTTTAAGTTGTCTGGTCATATATTGGTGAATCAATTGATCTTTTGTCAGGATTTCCGCTTGAGGCTGATTGCAAGGGCTTCCTTTCCTGTTTTTCAAGGTTGTCTGTTCGTAATCAGCAAAACAAATGTTTAAACTGTTTTCTGTGAGAATGTTATAGAGGTTCAGCAAATGATTGCGATCAATAACATCATCAGAATCAATAAAGCATATGTATTCACTATTTGCTGCTTTGAGCCCTGCATTTCTTGCCGCTGAAGGGCCGCCATTTGGCTTATTCAATATCTGCATACTTCTCTTGTATCTGGAAATCGTTTCTGTAGCAATCTCAATCGAGTTGTCTGGTGTACTATCGTTGACGAGAATTATCTCAAGCTGTTCGAATGACTGTTCGCAGATGGATTGCAGTGTCAATGAAATGAAATCTGCAGCCTTATAGACAGGAATAACAACACTAATCAGGGGTTTCTTCTTCATATGTTCTCCCATTTTCCTTTCTTGACTGAAAATACTTTGACAACTCTGGCCGGTACGCCCACCGCGATGCTGTTTTCTGGAATATCTTTATTGACAACTGAATTGGCTCCAATGATGGTACCGCTGCCAATTGAAACGCCTGAAAGAACGCACACATTTTCGCCGAGCCAAACACGATCGCCAATTATTACCGGCTGGTAAACCAAAGTGCGCTGGTTCGGTCCGGAACCGGGGTCAGATTGATTATCGCCAGAATACTTGCCATGATTCGTATCACTGATAAAAACTTTTGAAGCAAAAGAACAGTTATGGCCAATCTTCACCAGCTTATGAGCAACGATATGTACGTTGTCGCCAATTTCACATGCTTCGCCAAAGAACAGCGTCTTATTTTTGCCACCTGGCAAATCAAAACGGCAGGCATGCCCTATTGTCAAACCAGATGCAGCTTGCAGGCTGCTCTTGCCGCGAATGTAAACGGGACGACGGATCAGTCTGGCCCCTTTGTAAAATATTTTTGTTAAAACAAGCGCCCATACATTCGAAACAAATTCAGAAAATGAATATTTATTAGCCATTTTTAGACCTCCCTTCAACAACCAAGAACTTCATAGATCCAGTTTTGCAAAGAATATCTGCTATATGTATCGTCATTGATTTTTTGATATGGCTTAATAAAAAAGTCTGCCGGGATATCCATATTATTTCGATCGATGACCAGAATGTTATCGGAATTATAAAAATCATAGGTTTTTACAGCATGATTGGTTGTAATAAGCTTTTTGTTCATGCCAAGCATCTCAATCGTTCTCATCGTCAGACCGGTTTGCCCAGGGTGTTGGATATCTAAAATAACGCGAGTCTGATCTATAATTGCAGCGATTTTTGAACTGGAAATTTTTTTGAAATTGAAATCACTTGACGTGGTATTTCTGAATTCCCTTTTTGTCAGTCTATAAAACCGATAAATGGATTTGCTTTGCAAATAGCAATAGAAATAGTATTTCAGATTTTTTTGTTTTGCATGCTCTTTGAATTTTTTGATCATTGAATATCGGTCAGAATGAATTGTGCCAATAAAACAAAGATCAAACAGAAATTGATTGTTACTATTTGCTGGTTTTCGATAGATATCAATGAAAAAAAGAGGTCTAAAAATTATCGATTTGAAGTTCTGGACATCGGTGGAGTCAAAAGACAAAACTCGATCAAATTCCGATAGCTTCGGCAGGATTCCTTTGATGTTTTTGAGTGAATCATATAAATACAGGCAGAAGATAGCTGATGGATATCTCGACCTGAGACTTTTGATGATTTCGATTGGCATCATCTCGCACTTGATAACCAATATGTAGTCATATTGTTTGAATTTATTTGCTTCAAGGATATTTTGAAAGTACTCCAAAGTTCTTTTTCGAAAAATAGTCGGAGAAATCTTGAGCATTGCTCTCTCGAAGGGTTTCGTCACAGAACGCTCGTCATATAAATCGACGATTGCGCCGAGTTCAGACATTTTGTCGGCAATCTTTTTTTCATATTCAAAAAAGGCCGGCGCAAAAAACAGTATACGCTTTCCTTCGATCCGATTCATTTATAAAGTCCCTTCTTCTTCATTTCTTCGATCGAAGCCTGATAACGATCCGATTCAACAGCCTGACCCTCTACCCAGTCGACAAAATTGGAAATCCCCTGTTTGAAAGTTACTTTTGGCAGATACCCAAGCAGTTTGTTGATTTTTGTCAGATCACCCAGATTATGCCGTATATCACCGATGCGGTAGTTGCCAGACACCTTGATCGAAATATCCGATGAGTACTTGGCTTTGAGGGTCTGCGCAACAGTCATAACATCGGTCTTTTCGCCGGAGCCAACATTGAACGACTGATAATTGCCGGCGTCATTTTCAATGCCCAGAATAATTGCATCGGTAATGTCATCAATGTACACAAAATCTCTTGTTTCCAAACCGTCTTCGAAAATATTCAAATCATTGCCATTTTTGATTTGAGTCGAAAATATGGAAAGAATACCCGTATAAGGGTTTTTCAGCGACTGTCCGGGTCCGTATACGTTTTGGAATCTGAAGGCGACAACCGGGATGCCAATTGAACGGCCAACGATCATGCACAGTTGTTCCTGCGCTTGCTTGGTAAAGCCGTAGACCGAGGTGGGATGTAGTTTGGACTCCTCATCGGTCGCCAACATTGCAACTTCTTGACCGCAAACAGGGCATTTGACTTCAAAATCTTGTCGCGCCATATCATATTCAGTTCTGGTAAATGGATAGACTATTCCATGCTCATGACACTGGAATTTGCCTTCACCATAAACGGCTCGCGAGGCAGCGATGACCAGTTTGCTGACATGATGATTTCCATTGGTCAGTATTTCAAGTATTTTCGCTGTACCGCCAATATTGACCGCAACATAACGGTCTATTTCGTACATGGACTGCCCGGTTCCGGTTTCAGCAGCCAAATGAACAACAATATCGACATTTTGCATGGCCTTTTGCAGGTCACTTTCGTTAATCACATCACCATGAATAAATTCAACCTGATCTTTGATGAGATTAAAGGTGTAAGAAGCCTGCGGGTTGTCGCCGTGGATCTGCTTGCTGAGATTGTCCAGAACAACGACCGAATAGCCTGATTTTTTCAGTTTCAAGGCAAGGTTGCTTCCGATAAAGCCTGCCCCGCCCGTGATGAGTACTTTTTTGCTCATGAGTTTTTCTCCTTGGGATCAATTTGATTCTGTTTTTTCAATAGAAGACTTGAAATCGCAAATATTATAACTTTCGGAGTCCAATGACATTTGACGGCTATAATACAAGTCGCCAAAAACCTTTTGCACTGCGTTGACCCGTAATATTTTAATGATTGGGTTGAATAGTCTGGTCAGTCGTATCGTCTTGGCATGATTTTCGGCAATCGCTTGAACCAGATCGCTCGTGTTGACATATTCGTTATTTTGCGGGAAAGAATACCCACTGCTTTGAGCGTCAATCAATTGCTTGATATGTTGACACAAGTTTTCAATATAGATCATACTTCGATCATTTTTAATCTTGGGGAAGATGGGCGTTTTTACGGCAATTCTTGCTAACTTGGGATAATTTCCTTTGCACCCGGGACCATAAACCATCGGTGGGCGAATAATTGCGATGGCGAATTTGGGGTCGAGCAACTGGTTGATCAATTTTTCTGCTTCATACTTTGATTTTCCGTAATGACTTTTGGGCTCGGGTTGTGTGTCGAGTTTGATCACTCCGCGATCAAAACCGTATATGCTCATTGAGCTTAAAAAAATGAACTGTCGGACACCTTCATATTTTGCTTTTTTCGCTGCAGCGAATGCCAAATCACGATTGACCCTATAATATTGATCTCGATTATTTTTTGTCTCTTTTACATGGGCAATCCCCGCCACATGAAAAACCACGTCATACCCAGTGAAGTCTTTTGCTCGCCATTTATCGCCGATCATATCAATCGTATCGACTTGATATTCAGCCGGCCACTGTTTTAGCCATTCATCAAATGACTCGCCAATATAACTGTTGGCGCCAGTAATTAAAACCTTTTTCATGCTTTGGTTTCCTCTTTGCCCGCCAAACTCCCCGTTCCGCCTTCGACAACGCCCTTGCGCTTGACCACATTGACAAAGGTGCCGAAAAAGCATTTAAGATCCATCACAAACCCGAACTTCGCTGCGTACTCACCGTCAAATCTGGCTTTAACTTCGATTGGCAATTCGTCGCGGCCGTTGATCTGGGCCCAGCCGGTCATGCCTGGGACGAGCTGGTTGACGCCATATTGGTCGCGTTCGGCAATCAGGTCGTCCTGGTTCCAGAGCGCGGGACGCGGGCCGATGATGCTCATCTGGCCGACAAAGATATTCCAGATCTGAGGGATTTCGTCGAGGCTGGTTTTGCGCAGAAAGCGGCCGAGCTTGGTGATGTACAGCTCGGGGTTCTTCAGCAGATGTGTCGGGGTATCCTTGGGGGTTTCGATGCGCATGGTGCGGAACTTGAGAATTTTGAATAGTTTTTTGTTTTGTCCAACGCGTTTTTGTTTGAACAGCACCGGCCCTGGTGAGTCGATCTTGATCGCGATGATCAGAATCAAATAGAACCAGGACAGCACGATCATGCCGAGCAAGGACAGCAAAATGTCGACTGTTCTTTTGATGATGTGGTAAACCATGCTGGGACTCCTTCGGTGGTATGATACAGCTTTGCCCTTCGTGCCAGGCAGGGCGCGCTGGTACGATGGGTCTTGTTCTGTGCCTGTTGGTGCGGCTTACGCTCGGTGGCGATAAACCGGGCTTAACAGGGTTCGTGGTCCGTTCAGAGCATATCGGCCAGACTGACCAGCGGGATGCTGGATGCGGTCTGTAGGACTGTTTGGGAGGACAGGGCGTCCTCTGGCAGGTAGAAGATGATGGCGTTATCCGAGACGGGCAATTCGTCGGGATGCAGGGCTTGGCTGATCGAAATCGTTCTAACATATCGATCTGAATGTTTGGCCAGGTATTCGTCAACTGCGGCCTGCACCAGGCTGTCGAGCTCGTTTCCGGGCAGACAGATATAAATCACATCATATTGCTGATGGAATTGTTCAATTTTATGCTGTATTCTGTTTTTGGTTGCTTGAATGATTTGGTAATGATTTTTGATGTAATGAACCGTTTTGATGGCCTTTTCGGCCAGACCGATCGGGGTCAGCATATAAATGACCCTGTTGGCTGGAATGGTTTCCATTTTGATCAAGCCCTGCTTGATCATTTTCTGAAGTAAAAGATTAACCGTGCCGAGAGAAAGCCCGGTCTTTTGTGAAAGTTCGCGCTGCGAGATGTCCTGATTGGCTTCAATTTCGTGCATCAGGATAAATCCCTTATCGGTATCCTGGGTCGAGGCTGCAAGCATGCTGGTCTCCTTTGGCGCCGTCGTTCAGTTTTTGAACGCCAAAGTAAGTGTAACTTAGTGACGATAATTTTGCAAGTAAAAGTTCCTTGCTCATTATTCAATCGCTTGGGTCGATACTCTTTTTCTTCTGCTTTATTAAAGAATGTATACCAATAATATATTTGCTATACGGCAGATAACTTATCAGTTTGGTCGCAATGAAACTAAAGATAGTGGCAAATGGAAATAATAAAATATAATACAATATATTATCAGCTTGGATATTCATGTCCTTGAGTAGAATAATAATCAAATTAACAAATATTAAATGAACCAAGTATATGCCAAATGAATAACGTCCCAAATTACAAATCACGAGGGATATAATATTTTTTTTGATCATTAAAACAGATGATATTTTATAAAACAATACAAATGCAAAGCAAAACAATATTGGATTTATCAAGTAATAAATTGAACTTCTTAGCCCGGTCGCATGATGGTAATAAATATCGATATAAATTGAGGATACAGAAATTGCCAGAAATATACATATTACGATTAGTAATTTTGTTCTTATTTTAGAGAGAAAGTTTTGGATTAATGGTATATTATCAGCAATATAAATACCAATCATAAAGTAAAAGATGTGACTTAAAAATACGAAACCCATTTTTGAAACAATTGAGACGAAAAGGTTGTTTTGATCCAGGAGAGGAAACCCATGTTGGAAAAAATAATTCCAACACACTTGAATAATAAGCGACAAAGCTAATAGACTGTCAACTTTATTTTTCTGCTTACAATAAACATATAGTTTTGCAATGACAGGATACAAAACATAAAATTGAATGATTATTATAATATACCAAAAGTGATAAGAAGACTTAGCAAATATCAGATTAGAGACAATCGATTTCAAGCTGAAATTAGTTACGCCCCCTATTGTATATTCATAAGCCATATAAAGAATCGAAAAGATAATATAGGGCGGTATTATTGATAGTACTCTTTTTTTATAGAATTCAAGCAGTTTGAACTTCGATGAATAATTATGAAACAACACAAAACCAGAAATGAATAAAAACAAAGGGACTGCATATCCTGATAGCGTGTCAACAAAAAGCATTGCGCCAGTCACATATGTTAATGAACCTACAGTTGTGAACCAGCCTGTCGTGTGAATCATAATGACGCCAAGAATAGCAAATCCTCTTAGGTAATCGAGTTCGACAATTTTATCTTTCACGAATGTCCTCCTGAAGCGTCCAAACACTCCGCCCCGACGCACACGGTCTGTTTATGTCCGTCAAAGTCAAACGCCACCCACGCCCGGCGCTTATGCTTGTCCAGCTTGGTGATCCTTCCCTCAAAATCCAGCAGTGGCCCACTCACAACCTTGATCTGACCGCCTTCAATGAGCACGGTTGATTGTTCGATTTTGCCCTGATGTTTATAAACCCATTGGGCATAATCATCGTCACTGCCGGTCAGGGTGCGAATGCCACGTTCGTACTGGAGAACTTTGTAGAGATGATTGGTCTTTTGCCGCAGATCATGGGGCAGTTCGCCCTGGGCAAAAATAAAAAGATAGCCGGGCAGCAGGATCAGGTCGCGGCTTGACCATTGGCCTTGTCGTTTTTCGGGTATGGTCCTGGTCGGCGCGATGGCCGTTATATCAGGGTAATTCTGATTGATGGACTTGACAGCAGCCTGTTCGGAGCCGGTGCGACACATCACGCAATAGGCGTTCAGGCATTGCTCCAGATCAGCCACCTAACGTCCTTCTTCCTCGAGAATGGCCAGCAGGGTCTCAACAATGGCCGGGTCAAATTGTTGGCCAGCCTGCTGCTGAAGTTCTTCGCGGGCTGAAGTGCGACTGATGGCGTCCATGTAGGGGCGGTCATGGGTCATGGTGTCGTAAGCATCGGCGGCAAAGAGGATGCGGGCAGCCAGGGGGATGTCCTGGCCGGACAGACCTTGGGGATAGCCCTTGCCGTCCCACTGTTCGTGGTGGGACAGGATGCTTTCGGCGATGCGGTTGAGCTCGGGGGTGGCTTTGGCGAGGCGATAGCCGGTTTCGGTGTGACGTTTTATCTCCTGCCATTCTTCATCGGTCAGTTTGCCGGGTTTGTTGAGGATGTCTTCGTTGATGATGATTTTGCCGATGTCGTGGAGATTGGACAGGAGGATGAGATCGTCGAGTTGGCTTTGTGGCAGCTGCATTTGCTGGCCGATCTTCTGGCAAAGGACCGCAAGGCGTTCGGCATGCTGGCGGGATTCGATGCCGCAGTCGAAGAGTTTCTGCTGCATGGTGTGCAGGACGGTGCTGTGCATGGCTTTGCTTTCGAGCAATTTTTGACGGTACATGGCATTTTCGGCTTCGCGGATGATGATTTGAATGTCTTCGCTTTCGTCGCGTTTGGTCGCCAGACCGAGCGAAATGCTGGGTAGCAGCTGGTGTATGCCGAGACCTTCCTGGTCGGTATCGCGGAGTTCGATGATGCGGTTGATGATCAGTTGGGCGGCATCCGCATCGGTTTTGGGCAGGCAGATGATAAATTCATCGCCGCCCCAACGGGAGATCAGGTCCTCGGCGCGGCAGGCGGTCTTCAGGAGCTCGGCAACGTTCTGGAGCAGCTTGTCGCCGTCGTGGTGGCCATAGACGTCGTTGACCAGCTTGAGGCCGTTGACGTCGCCCAGAATGATCGACAGGGGCAGCTGGCGGCGGGTATTCATGCGTGCCAGTTCTTCTTCAAAGAAGCGCCGGTTGAAGAGGCCGGTCAGGCTGTCGTGATAGCTGATGTAGATGATGTCCTCTTCCTTCTTTTTCTGGTCGGTGACATCCTGGACGGTGCCGATCATGCGCGCTGGTCTGCCGTCCTCATCGGCGATGATCTGTCCGATGCTGTGGATGTAGCGGACTTCGCCGTTGTCCTTGCGGGTGATTTTGAAATCGTCGGTATAGGGCTCTTCACCCATCAGGGTTTGGCTGATGCGCTCTTCAATGGAGAGATTCGGGTCATTACGGGTATTGACCGCCGGGGTTATTTCGTGCTGCCAGGTTGAGATGTCCGGCACGCCGTCATTTTTATCAAGGCCATACAATTCGAAAAGTCCATCGGACCAGTTGATTGTGTTCTTGTCAAAATCAACATGCCAGCTGCCCAAACGTCCAACCTTCTGTGTATGGCGCAGCAGGTTTTCACTCTCGGTCAGGGCCGCCTCTGTTGTGTGGCCGTGGGTGACATCAAGAATAGAAACCAGGACGCAAGTCTTGTCATCTCCCTGGTTTTTGATCAGGCGATAGGTGCTGGCAAGCCATTTCTCCTGACCTTCGATCAACAAAAGGTCTTCATAGCTTTGCTTTTCATCTTGCAAAAAAGCCCGTTTGATCCGATCGGCCGCATCGGTGAGACCACTGGGCATCTGTATGCCTGGGGTCTTCCCAAGACACTCGGCGGCCTTTTTGTTGGTAGCCAAAACAAGGCCTTCCCTGTCCAGGCAGATCAAGCCGACCTCAGCGCTTTCAAATAAAGCTTTGTAATCGAGTTCGTTCATGTCTTGAACTTTCGGTCTTTTTGCGTGCGCTGCAATTGCTGTTGAAAAACGAATTGCACCAGAACATCCTGATCAGGGCGTGACATTTCGGTGAATTGAAGAGAGACTTGTTTGCGCGAAGGCGATCCATTGATGTCACTGACCCGCAGGATACGACCTCGCGCGCTGACGGGGAGTTCATTGTCGAGTTGCAGGGTTATTTCGACGTCCGGCTGATCCGGCAGAGCTTGGTTGGTGACGAAAGCCGCGCCACCGCCGCTGATGTTGCGGGTGACCGCCTGGAATAGTTTATGGGATATCGAGTTTTCAGGCTCAGACGCGTCGGCAATAAAGCGAAAGGTCATGCCCAGGCTGCAAGGCAGGCGGTACCAGGCGCGGCGCTGGAGACGGGCCAGATCGTCATTGGCCTTGATCCGGAAGGACATAATGCGGTCTTTTTCGACTCGTTCGATGAGGCTGGCTGTAAAGGACCAGACACAGCTGTCCTGTTGAATAAAGCTGACTCGCATCATACAGCCTTCCGGCCAATTGACCAGTCTGAATTCGCGAATCGGCATAGCGACCAGCAGCATGCCGTCGGTGATCGGTTCGAGCAGTTGGCTGACATAGATGTTTTGTGAATCGGCAGCTTCCCAGTCGGGTTCGGCAGGCTGTTCATTTTCTTCAAACCAACTCACTTCCAGGCGTGTACCAGTTTTCAATTCAGTTAGCTCCATGACCAAATCCTCACTTAACCTTTCTATTTCTGCATAGCAGCGAAAACGAGTTCGTGAATCTTATCGAGCGGGGCTTGCTTGACACCGGCGCCGATATCCCAGGCGACTTTGGGCATGCCGTAAACGATCGATGATTCCTCATCCTGGCAGATGGTCATCGCTCCAGCTTTACGCATGGCCAAAAGGCCTTTGGCACCGTCATAACCCATGCCGGTCAGCAAGATACCAATCGTGGAAAGGCCGGCTTTCTGCAGCGGGGCGATGGAATTGAACAGCACGTCGACCGAGGGGCAGTGGCCATTGACACGATCGCCGGGTTTGCTTTCGAGCGTCAGCAAACCGCCGGTTTTCTTGACTGACATGTGCATATCGCCAGCGGCCAGCCAGGCTTGTCCAGGCTTCAGCTCAACCCCGTTGACAGCTTCATTGACGCTCATGGCGCAGCAACGGTTCAAGCGCTCGGCGAACATCTGGGTAAAGACCGGCGGCATATGCTGGACGATGACGATCGGCGGCATTTCACGCGGGAAATTCTGCAGCAAGCTGCAAATGGCCTCAGTGCCGCCGGTTGACGCGCCGATGGCAATCAAGCCGCAGCCCTTTTCATTGCCGACCCGGGCGGTTTGTCCGGGCGCTGATTGTGGCGTCTTTTTCAGGTGAGATACTTTTGCCGTGGAAGCGATTTTGACCTTGACTCCCAGTTCACGGATCAGACTTTCCATGCTGCTGGAGTTGTCCGGGCCTGGCTTGGTGACAAAGTCAACCGCGCCGGCATTCAGCGCGTCGAAAACATTATGACTGACCGAACTGACCACGACAACCGGCATAGGGTATTGGGGCATCAGTCGGCGCAGAAATTCAATGCCGCCCATCTTGGGCATTTCGACATCCAGGGTCATTACGTCGGGTTCGAGTTCTTCGATCATGTCGCGGGCAGCGAAGGGATCACAAGCTGTACCCACAACTTCCAGACTATCATCTTTTGCCAAGCCGCGGGCAATCGTTTCGCGGAACAACAGCGAATCGTCAACAACCAGCACTCTGATTTTCTTTTTTAGTGTCATGTTCGGCTCCTTGCTGGTGCTCAGGCTTTTTTCTGGTAAACGGCTGGTTGAACGTAATTGTATGCGGTCTCATCCCGTCCAATCGATTCGGCATGGCCAATGAACAAATAGCCACCTGGCTCGGTCAAATCATAGAAGCGCTTGATCAGTTCAATTTTGGTCTGTTTGTCAAAATAGATCATCACGTTGCGACAAAAGATAATGTGGAATTTGCTCTTGAGCGGGTAGCTATCCTGAATGAGATTCAACGAGCGGTAAACGACTTCTTGTTTGATCTTGTCGGTGACCTCCCAGTGAGCGGTGCCGCTGCGCTGAAAGTATTTGGTCAGCCAGGGTTTGGGCAATGATTCGACTGAGGTGGCCGAATACAGTCCCTTGCGGGCTTGATCGAGGACCTTGGCCGAGATGTCGGTGGCCAAGATACGGGTGTCCCATTCACTCTTATTGTACGTGAAATGATCGTGCATTAACATGGCTAATGTATAGGGTTCTTCGCCAGATGAGCAGCCGGCGCTCCAGACTTTGATCTCTTTCTTGGTCAGCGATTTTTCAAGGGCTGGCAGGACCGTCGACTGCAAAAAATCGAAATGTGTCGCTTCACGCATAAAAAAGGTGTGGTTGGTGGTCAGGCGATTGACGAGATTGGCTAATTCATAGCCGGAAACATCTGAAAAAACTTGTTTGAGATACTCCTGATAATCGGTATAGCCGTTTTCCTTGAGATGATTGCTTAAACGACCTTCGATCAGATTTCTCTTTTGAGAAAGATTGATCCCGAAGTTATCGCGCATGTACTGCACCAGTGTCTCAAATTCTCGTTCCTGCAGGATCAGCATCAATTCTCCTCTTCCCGGAATGTGGATAAACAGTCGAACAGTATTACCTGAAGCGACCGTTTATCATAATCATCTGCTTTTGTGTCAAAACTTGTCAAACTCATTGTCGCTCAATGCGATCTTGGGTTTTTTGGGGGCGGTGTGAGCATGTGACGGTTCTGGTGTTTTGGCCGATTCCGGTGGTTTTGCCGGATCCGGGTGCTTGCTCGGCTCTGGCGGTTTTCCTTGCGCTTCAGCTTTTTGCGCATCTTTCGCCGCCATTCTCTTCTGGTACTCGATAACCAACTCTTCTCGTGATTGGTTCGAATGATGATCGTCTCTCTTTTCGATCTTGGCCGAAGTCGAACCTTTAGATTCAAAAGAACTCTTTCTGGTATATGACCCTTTGCTGACGCCATTTTCACTTTCGCGCAGTTTGAACTGGGCAATCATTTCCTTGAGCATCTCCGCCTGACCGGACAGTTCTTCGCTGGCGGCGGCACTCTCTTCAGCAGTTGCTGAGTTGGCTTGAACAACCTGCGAAACCTGTTCGACACCCAGGTTGATTTGCGCGATGCCGGTAGCCTGATCGTTGGATGCTGTCGCGATTTCGCTGACCAGATTTGCTGACTTGGAAATATCATTGACAATTTTGTCTAAGGCCGTGGCCGTTTCATTGGCAATTTTGGTGCCAAGTTCAACTTTTCTGATTGATCCTTCAATCAGGCCGGTTGTTTCTTTGGCCGCGCTGGCACTGCGAGCCGCCAGGTTGCGGACCTCTTCAGCTACCACCGCAAAGCCTTTGCCATGCTGACCGGCGCGTGCAGCCTCGACCGCAGCGTTTAAGGCCAGAATGTTGGTCTGGAAGGCAATGTCGTCGATGACCTTGATGATCTTGGAAATGCTGTTTGAAGATACATTGATCTCCTCCATCGCCTTCTGCAAATCCTTCATGCGGGCATTGCCGGCAATGGCGTTGCCACGGGTTTCTACGGCCAGCTCGCTGGCTTCGTTGGCATTGATGGCGTTCTGCTTGGTTCTGGACGCGATTTCGATGAGTGAGGCATTGAGTTCTTCGATCGAACTGGCTTGCACTGTAGTGCCCATCGAGAGGGCCTGGCTGCCATCTGAGACCTGGCGGGCGCCGGCAGTGACCTGGTCGGCGGAAACATTCATTTCATTCAGCACCTTGTTAAAGGATTGAATGATCAGATTGAGGGCATCTTTCATCGGCGCAAAATCGCCGGGGTAGTCATTGACGATTTCCTGCTGCAGGTTGGAGTTGGCCATCGCAGTCAAGACATCGGAAATTTCATTGACGTATGCCCAGATGCTGTCCAGTGATTTGTTGAGCGGCGTCTTGATAAAGCGATCGTGGTCGCCTTTGAAGTCGCCAACGACGCGGGTTTGCAGATTGCCTTCGGCCATTTGGCTCATGACCATGGAGGCTTCAGAGATCGGCGCGGAAATTTGGAATATGATCTGATTGATGCCTTCGGCAATGCTGCACCATTGTCCCTTAAACAGCGTCACATCAATCCGGCTGCGCATATTACCAACTTCGACGTCGTTTTTCAGCGTAAGTGTACTCTCCAGCAAGTCATTGATGGTTTTGACCGTACGTAGCAAAGGATTGGTCAGATGGTCGGCTTCAAGGATCGCCGCTGTATCCATCCCTGGCTGAGTGGCAGCGATTGTATCAACCAGTTTGGTAACTTCATCAATTTTACCATCAGCAATGTTGTTAATGGTGCTGATAATGAAGGTATGCAGATAATTTAGAAACTGGTCAATGCCCTTAGCGACATTAATAATCTCATCTTTGGTTTTGGGCGAATTCTGGTAGTGATATTTGTCTTGTCGAATATCAAACTGCCCAAAGCACATCTTGCTGATAGTGCCTTGCACATCATGTGCCCGCTTGCTGAGGCTGCGGGCAATCAGGATGCCCACGACCAGTGTCACAACGACTGCGGCTGCCAAGGCAATGAGGGTGATCAATTGATCGTCGATGAAAAAATTGACCGCGCCAACGGCAATGATCATCAAACAGGCAACGCTTATGCCCAGCATGATTTTTGAGCCGATTTTCATTTTATAATACCATTTCATATCCTTTATCCTCCTTAATAGACGTAAACAGGGTGGTCAGAACAGTTTCTTCAGACAATTGATTCAATGACTTCTGTCTCTTCATCGGACAGCAGTTTGTCGCAGTCCAAAAGTAGTTTTACATCAGTACCGACCTTGCCGATGCCTTTGATGTAACGATTGTGAAAGCCGGTCTTGCTGTCCGGCGGCGGAACGATGTTCTCATCCTGAATGTTCAGGACTTCGGCAACATTGTCGACGATCAGACCAACTGACAACGACTCGATATCAATGACCACAATGCAGGTTCTGTCATCGTAAGCCATCGGTTCCTTGCGAAATTTCAGCCGAACATCGACGACCGGGATGATCTTGCCGCGCAGATTGATGATCCCCTTGACATAGGCCGGCACTTCCGGGACGTTGGTAATCGGTTGAATACCGATGATCTCAGTCACAAATCGGATTTCGATGCCATACATCTCTTCGCCGATGGCAAAGGTCAGAAATTTACCTTTTTGAGTGTCTTCACTGCTGTCTGTTTCGTCCAGATATTGATTTGCCATATGTTTTCCTCCTGAGTCGCTGAATCCGACTATGTTAGTGTATCTTGATCAGATCGTTGACATCGATAATCAAGCTGATGCTGCCATTGCCGAGGATGGTGCAGCCGGCAAGTCCGATCGTGTTTTTGATGTAATTTGGCAACGGTTTGACGACAACCTGCTGTTCTCCGACCAGTTGATCGGCAAAGATGCAGAGGGTTTTATCGCCGTCTTCAACGACAACAATGATGCCCTGGGTCAGGTCCGTGATTATCGGTTCGATTTTGAATTGCTTGTGCAAGCGAGATACGCTGTAGCACTGGCCTCGGATCATCATCATTTCTGCGCTGTCGGTATCGCGCACAATCTGTTTGGCCGTGGCCCGGAAGGTCTCCCGAATGGTTGTTGTCGGAATAATAAAACTGGTCGAGCCGACGTTAATCAGCATGCCATTGATGATCGCCAGGGTCAGAGGAATGCGGATCTGGATGGTCGTCCCTTTGCCCTGGACACTATCCAGGGTAATCGCGCCATTTATTTTTCGAATATTCTCGCGGACGACATCCATACCAACACCGCGCCCCGAAAACTCGGAAACAGCGTCCTTGGTCGAAAAACCAGGCAGCAGGATAAATTCGAAAATTTCTTTTTCGGAATAATCGGCTTCTGGTTTGGTCAGTAAGCCTTGCTGGGCAGCCTTCTTGAGGATTTTATTCTTGTTGAGGCCGCGCCCGTCATCCTTGATGGTGATCCAAACATCCGCGCCGGAGTTTCTGGCTTCCAGGAGCACATTGCCCTTTTCGGGCTTGCCGGCGGCCAAGCGTTCCTCGGGGCTCTCGATGCCATGATCGAGCGCATTGCGAATCAGGTGCATCAGCGGGTCTGAGAGATTATCGATAATGCTCTTGTCAACTTCGGTCTCTTCGCCAACAACCGTGAGTTCGACTTCTTTGCCAAGTTTTCGGTTCATATCGCGGATGATCCGCTGCATCTTGTGGAAAGTGGCGGCAATCGGAATCATGCGGATCGACATGGCGATGTCCTGAAGTTCCGTTGTCAGTTTGTTGAGCTGCCTGGCCGACTTGTGGAAATTCTCCAAGACGATCCCATCCAATTCAGGGTTGCGGGTGACCATCGCTTCAGCAATGACCAATTCACCAACCAGATCCATCAATTGATCCAATTTGGTGATGTTTACACTGATGATGCTCTGAGCTTTTCCGGTTGATTGGACGATGTTATCGGGCGTGGCAGTGACCGGAACCGGCTCCGCGGACTTTGGCTCATCTTCAAGACTTATTTTAATCTCAGCTGATTTGGTCGAGTCTCCTGTTTTTTGTGGCTGATCATGTTCTGGCAGCGTGGCCGGCTCGGTCGGTTCGATGTTAAGATCATCGACCTCTTCAAATTCCAGACGCTCGAGGAAAAGCGTCTGATCGAGGCAGGCATAAAGCATTTCCTGACTTTCTTCTGACGTAAACCGAATGTGAAAGCCATTTTCGCGAATGATCTCCGAACTTTGTTCATTATCGGCAATATCAGCCGGTTCAAAGATCATTTCATGAACATGACTCATCAGACTGTGTACAACAGTAAAGGCCCGCATGTTTTCCATTTGGCAGCCATCCTCAAAGAAGATGAGCGCGTCATACTTTTTCAAATTGATATCATCGTCCAAATCGATCGCTTGAGACTTTTCGGCTGTTTTGACCGCTTGGGCGGCGGGAGTCGCTTTTACCGTTTCGGGAGGTTTGGTGGCCGAAACGGGTGCCGCCGGTACAGGTTGTACGTCCAGACCTTGTTGCTGGTTAAAATCGGCCAGGTATTGACGAACCTGGCCGATCAGTACTTCCGGATTGCCATCCGGGTCTTTTCCATTATCGATCTTGGCGACTTCGTTTTTGATAAAATCAGAGACACGGAGAACAATATCGGTCAGTCTGACACAATCAATGACCGGATCATGAGCGGCGCGAATACTCGAGAAAAGATCTTCGGCTGCATGAGTCAGCTTGGCAACATTGTCATACATCATCATCGCTGCCGCGCCTTTGATTGTATGCATAAAACGAAAGACTTCATTGATGCTGCTGCTTGAGATATGATTGCTTTTTTCGCTTTCAATCAGGATATCTTCAAGCTGTTCGACCAACTGGAGTGTCTCGAATATGAACATTTCCAGCATCGGCTCGCGGCTGTTGGTGTTGTTCTCAGACATAGAAGTATCCTTCCTGATCAGAGCTTAGCCAAGGCTGAAACGACGGTTTCTTCCTTGAACGGCTTGACAATGAATCCTTTGGCGCCGGCCATAACAGCCTCTTTAACCATACCCTGCTGACCCATGGCCGTCATCATGACAATGCGGGCGGCCGGATTGAGCTGCATGATCGTCTTCAGAGCAGCCAGGCCATCCATCTCAGGCATCGTGATGTCCATGGTCACGATGTCTGGGTTCAATTCATGGTATTTGTGAACAGCAACTTTACCATTTTCGGCTTCGCCGATAACGGAAAACCCGTTCTTCTCGAGCATGTTTTTGATGGTCACTCTCATAAATGCCGCATCATCAACTACAAGTACTGTCTTCATAATAAATGCTTCCTCCTCTATTCCTTGATATCCAGATATTGGCTGGATAATTCAGGATCCCGCGTATATGCCTTGATAAAACGATGGTGACCGCGTAATGATTTTAAGGCCTCGCGGTATTGTTCGCTCAGATTCTCAGCCAACAGCTGAAGGGTCTGATCTGCGACTGCTATTTGGGATAACTTTTGAAGATGTTCTTCAGTCAGAGTATATCCGTCAGCGCGCAGCACGTCAATCCTATCCATGCAAGACTGGCGCTTTTCGATCAATTGCTCCAGCTGTTCGGGGTTGTCCGCACCAATGGCCATCTGGCATTCTTCGGTCAGAATCAGCAGCTGATTCAAATCGGCCGATACAGAATCCGTCATCTGGTGTACCGCCATCATGTCGTTTTATTCTCCAACTGCCATGCTGGATGTCCGGCTGATTTTGAGAACCTGTTCCCAGGTCGCGCGGAGCTCGGTCATAATGTCTTCGAGGTTTTCGATCAGTTTGGTGTCTTTGCGGACATTGGCCTGGATCAGCTGATAGTTGACATATTCGTAGACCCTGAACAGATGTCTGGCGACATCATACTGGAAATCAAGGCCCTGGATCAGTTCGCCGACGATATCCTGCGCTTTCATCAGCGCCTGGCTGGCATCTTCAACCGAAGGCTGGTCTTTGCCCTGCGGGGTCAGGGCATGGCGGGCCAGCCGAAGCTGACGCAGGCAACCGTCGTAAAGCATCAGCACCAGATCGCCCTGGCTGGCTGTTAAAACGCTTTGTTCGCGATACTGGACATAACCATTACGCAGATTCATAAAATTATCTCCTGTCTTCTACTTGCTCGAAGCTTGCTGTGCAATCCAGCTGCTCTGAGAATTAAACTTGGCCATTGCGGTTTCCATTGCCGAATACTTTTTATAGAGAATTTCTTCCTTAACGGCCATTTTTTCTTCAAGTTCACCGATTTTGGTCGTGATCTTGCTGATCTCCTGAAGCGCCGTGCTCTTGCTGAAAGTTCCGGTGTAGCTGGTCAACGATGCCGCCAGCCTGGGGAGGAACCCCATTTGTTCATAAGTCTTGGTGTCGCTGGTCCGGGTAAAAATGTTCATGACCTGATCGGGGTTAGAAGCCAGGGCGCTTCTCAGTTTTGTCTCGTCAAGTGTAATCTTGCCGCCGTCAGCATAGGCTCCTGTCGTCAGTCCGATCGATGAAAGGCTGCTGCCGGTTCCCTCGACGGTGTCGTAAATCATGCGGCGCATGGCGGTCAGCAGGTTGGCGATGTTGCGGTCGTTATGCAAAAGTCCCGCCTTGGCTTTGGTTTCCCATGAGGTGATTTCACTTTCCGACATGGCTTCTTTTTCGGTGTCGATCAGTGGTGTATAATCACTGTCAGGTTCTTCGTCCAGGCTGGTCTGAAGGCTGGACACCAACTCATTGTATTTGGTAACAAAGTTTTTGATTTTGTCGAACGTGGAGTCGGTATTGCGTTCAACGCTGAAATTGATCGGTGTGGCGGAGGCTGCTTTCAAGGTATAACTGATGCCGTCGATGTTGAAGTTGTTGTCGCTTCGGGTCACGGAGTAGCCGTTGATCGAAAGCAGGGCATCGGCGCCGTTTTGAGCATCGAGGGTAACTATTCCAAACGCGGAGGCGGGGCCGAAGGCATTGCCGGTTGTATTGGTGATATTGATCGCGGATGCCGCGCCGGTCGTTTTGGATGTGATCGAGAGCTTGTCAGAAAGCTCACTGTAGTTGACAAGCACGCCGGCATCGCTGCTGTTGATGGTATTGACCATGGTTTTCAAGGTGTCGGTCTTTTTGAAGGTAAAGGTTTTGCTGTTAATTGCAAATGATATTTCATCACTGCCGGCACCGCCAAATACCAGGGGGGTTGCCAGATCGAGGTCGGCCAGGGTGTCGGTTCTCGTCAAACCATTGCCGGTCGAAAGGGTGGCAAAACTGGATGTTTGGGCTGCGCTGGCAATTCTTGTGATCGAATTGATGGTGGACGAGCCGACGGTTGCGTCGCTGGTCGCCGCAAGACTCACGCTGTTGGATGCTGTATCCTGGTTGACTTTGAAGGTGTTAAAGGCCGAGGTCGAATAGAGGTTGTCGGCAGACAGGACACTCATGGTTGCGGAACGGAAGGCACTGATCTTGTCGTTCAGGGTTTTGTGAGCATCGAGTTTCCATTCCAGGGTAATCTTTTGCCGGGTGACCCGATCAACTTTCAGCTTTTCGATCCCCATCAGGTTTTTGATGATGGAATCGGTGTCCAGGCCGGAGCTGATGCCGCTGACTCGCAGCATTGAAGATATGGACGATGAAGTCATTCCATCCACTTCCCTTCGGATGATTCTCTTGTAATCATGAAATTATGTGAGATTGGGATTTGGGAAAGAGCCGGATCCTTCCGGCTCTTTCCGTTAGCCCATAGATCAGAAAACGTCTTGATTTGAGATTACTGGAGCAGCTGGAGTACGGACTGCGGGGCGTTGTTGGCCTGAGCCAACATGGCGGTTGCAGCCTGGGACAGGATGTTGTTCTTGGTGTACTCCATCATTTCCTTGGCCATGTCGACGTCACGGATCTGTGATTCGGCAGCCTGCAGGTTTTCTGACGAGGTGTTCAGGTTGTTGATTTTGTGTTCGAGACGGTTCTGGATAGCACCAAGGCCAGCACGTTGGGTGGAGACCAGGCTGATGGCGTTGTCAACGGTCGACAGAGCGGCGACAGCATCATCACGGGTGCCGATGGCGGCAGCGTCAACGACCAGGCCTTCAGCGCTCATGTCGCCGATTGCGATGGTCATTTCTTCACCGGCGTTGGCGCCGATTTGGATCGTTCCGTCGCCCGTGGCGGCCATGTCGATGTGCGTGGTGGCGAGGTCAGTGGCATCAAATCCGGCGGTGGTCTGGATTGAAATGCCGAATTGTTCGACACTGATCGTGCCGGCGCCATCGAGGTCATCGGTTGTGCCGAGGTTGATGGTGGTTGTGCCGTCGCTGATCGTGGTGTCTGCGCCAGCAGCTGCGAAGGTGTAGACTGTGCTGGCTTTGCCGCCGGCGGTGATCGCAGCAACACCAGTAACGGTATCAGTTGTTGACGCGGTGGTGTCAACGCTGACGCCGAAGTTGCCGTCGAGCAGGGTCATGCTGTTGAACTTGGTGTTCTTGGAGATGTCGCCCATTTCTGTTTTGAGCTGTTCGAATTCCTGGCTCAGTGCGCTGCGGTCGACGTTTTGGTTGGTGTCGGTCGAGGACTGGACAGCCAGTTCACGCATTCTCTGCAGAATGGAGTGAGTTTCGGCCAGCGCGCCTTCAGCGGTCTGGACGAGGGAGATGGCATCTTGCGAGTTCCGGGAAGCCATGGACAAGCCACGAATCTGGGAACGCATTTTTTCGGAAATCGCCAAGCCGGCGGCATCGTCGCCAGCGCGGTTGATCCGGAAGCCGGATGACAGTTTTTCGATTGATTTGGCGGTGTTGTTGTCATTGACATTCAGCTGACGCTGAGTGTTCATGGCCATCAGGTTGTTGTTGATACGCATATAGGGTTCCTCCTTGAATTTTTACACCCGGGCGTCCGTGCCCTGGGTTAAGGTTTCACGCAGCTTGCTGGTATCAGGCGCCCTCAACCAGATTTAACTGCAATTGCCTTCATCATTATAATACGAATGATCCCACTGTTTCTTTAATCTTTTTTTACAATTTGCTGAAGTTTTAAGTCATTTTGAAGTGTCGGAACTGCCTTCTTCCGTAACGGGATCGATGATCGACTGCATAAAGCTCAAATTGGCTCTGATGGCCTCACGATTGACATCTCTGACCTCAGCCAAGAGCTCGGCTCTGAGGATTTTGGTGGCCTGCGGTGCGTCAATTCCGATCTTGACGCGATCGCCGTCGATTTCGAGGATGGTGATTTTGATATCATCCCCCAGCATGATGGCCTCATTATTCCGTCGCGTCAGCACCAGCATCCTGGGCACCTCCCTGCATATACTTCGAGACCAGATCAAAGATCGGCTGGCGGATCTGGTATTCGCCGCCTTCAATCAAAACCTGACGACCGACGTTGGCCGCAATATTGATCAGTATGGGTGCCGCGAGATTGGCAGTCATCCGCGTCACTTCCGGCGGGATGACCGAAACGGCCAGCACCAGCAGGTCTTCTTCATTTTCCAGCCCCAAATCAGCAAAGACCGCATCATCGACAACCGGCGAATAATCCTTCAGGATGTCAAAAGGGCTGATCAGCGGCAATGAGATATCTTCATCAATCGCCTGCAACCAGAAGAAGGGTTTGGTCTGGTCCAAAATGACCACAATGAATCGGGTGAGTTCCTCAAAGCCGGGGATGCCATCGGCGAAAGTGATGATCTTGTCCTCGTCGATTTCCAAAGTCCCGAAGGTTGATGTTTTGATCTGCATCTTGCACGCTCCTATGTTTATGATAAGGCTATCTGGCTTGATCAGCAAGCCTGCTTAACGAAGAAATTCAGTCAGATTGGGCAGAATGACCCTAGATCCGATCGAGAGGGCTGCTTCATAGACGGTTTCGGCCAGTTTTAGCTTGGTGATGATCTCGGCCGTATCGATATCCTCGATTGAGGACTGAAGCGTTTCATAGTTGAATTGATTCTGGGCATAACGATTGCTGAGCAGCTCCAGCCGATTGGCACGGCCTCCGATGTTGGCAACCTGGGTCAGAACATCATCCTGCTTGTTCTTCATTTTCTCAGCATAAACCGCAATATCAGCGGCTGAACCGTTGTTGTCCAGCAAGTTGGTCAACCCATTGAGAATATTGATCAGGTTGTCGTTGCCAGAGCCCATAATATCCACGCCGTTCATCCCGACATTGAGCCTGACGTTGCTGCCGATTTCATACTCGGTCGTTTGACTTTGCAGGGCAGCAATGTCGGCCGGCGTCGCCGTCGTCAGATCAAAGCCCTGATATAGAACGTCATTGCCTGAGATCTTAAAGGGTGCGGTCATGGCATTGTAGCCGCCAAAGATGTATTTGTCACCCAATTTGGAATTGCCAAGCTCGACAACATACTCTTTCAATTGTTTGATTTCCGCGCTGATATCTTTTTTTTGCGTTGCCGTCAGGGTTCCGCCCGCAGCCTGCAGCGCCAGCTCGTAGACCGATGCGGTCACTTCGCTGAGATCCATCAGCGACGTTTCGCTCTGGGTCAGCCAGGATTGGGCATCATTGATGTTGTGGCTGTACTGGCTCAGGCTCTCCAGGCTGGCGCGGACCGACAGGCTGCTGATGATGGCAACCGGGTCGTCCGACGGCCGATTGATCCGTTTGTTGCTGGAAAGCTGTTCCTGATATTTCGCGATTTGCGTCAGGTTGTGGTTCAGCCCGGTCAGGTATGAGCTGGACAGCATTGTTTCGGTGAGTCTCATGGTTTTCCCCTCCTGGCTGGTCTGGAATTAACGGCCGACGATGCCGGTTCTGTTGATCAGGACATCGAGCATTTCATCGATGGTCGTGATCACGCGCGCGGCGGCGGCGTAACTGTGCTGGAATTTGATCAGATTGGTGGTTTCTTCATCCAGTGAAACGCCCATGATCGAAGCGCGCTGTTTGTCGATGCTGTCGGTCAGGACGTTCTGATTCTCCGCGCGATTGTTGGCCTGGTTGGCCTCCGCGGCCACCGTACCGATAAACCCGTTGATAAATCCGCTGAAACTGCCGAGGTCAGGGATTTCTTCACTGCTGAACAAGGCGACCATGGACAGGGCGTTTTTGTTGTTGCCGGTGATGCTATCCGAGGTAACTTGGGCGTCCGAAGCAGCGATCAGGCTCAAGTTGGTTTCGATCGCTGGATTGACGCGGATCGAAGACGCCGACATGGGTTTGGCCACGCCCAGCGTATCGAGTTCGGTGGTGAAGAAGGGAATGCCCGTGACCGAGGTGGTTCCGGCGGCCGCGTTAGGCAGCGTCCAGCCGGCTTCATGCACTTCATTAAAGGCGTTGGCCAGCCCGACGGTCAGGCGATCCAGCTCAAGGCTGAAATAGGGTACACCGACGTTGTCGGCTGTGGCGCCATCCCGCAGATCAAGAGTCGCCTGTAGGCTGCCGCTGTTAATGGAAACCGCTGTACTGTTGTCTTCCCAAATGACGCTGCTCAGGGCATCGGTCTCGCCGTTGAGCGGATTATCCACAGTCAGTTCATTGGTCAGATTGCGTACAGTAATATAATCAACCAGTTTCTGGTCGCCCAGAAAAACTTGCAATTGGCCTTTGGAATCTTCTGCTGTTGTAAAGTCAATCAGCTTGGACAGATCATCGAGCTGACTGTTACGTTGGTCGCGAAGGTCGTTGGCTTGCTGCCCGCTCAGTTCATATTGGCCGATTTGGCTGTTGAGCGCAGCTATGGACTGGGCGATGGTATTGATCTGGCCGGTCATAACCTGAACCGTCTGATCAAGTTCGCCCTGTTTGTCTGACAATTGGGTGGAAAAATGCTGGAGTGTTTCCGCCAGACTGATGGCATTTTGTAAAACATTGGTGCGGTTTTCGTTGGTGGCCGGGCTCTTGGTCAGTTCCTGAAGACTGCCGGAGAATTGATTGATGGCGGCGCTCAGGCCGGTGCCGTGCAATTCATCGAACAGCAGTTCAACATAACCAAGCCCTTCCGAGCGAGTCCCCCATGAGCTACCCAGCGAGGTTTCCTTGCGGAACTGGTTATCGAGAAAGCTGTTGCGAATCTGTTCCACACTGGCAATTCTGGCACCCTGGCCAATCAGCTCAACACTGCTGAGGGCATAGCGCGAAACGGCCGATGCCGGCTCGACCGATTGGATATTCAAGCGTTGCCGCGAATAACCGATGGTGTTGGCATTGGCAATATTGTGTCCTGTGACTTCAATCGCTTTCTGGCTGACGATCAAACCTTTGCGGGCTGTTTCCAGTCCTCCAAAAACGCTCATAGTATCCTCACATCATTTCATCGATCAGATTCAGCGCCTGAATTTTGCGCGTCATCAGATTGCCATCGGCTTCGTAGGAGACTTCCTGACTGGTTCGGGTCACTTCGTTGATCACGGTCTGCACATACTGAAGATGAATGGTCAGCAGGCGGTTGTTGACTTGATTGACCTGGCTGATGTCATCCAGCGTGCTGCGAAAACTGGTTTGCAGATTTTCCACCTGAAGCCGGCGAGCGGGGTCGATGTCCGGCCAATTGCTCAGGGTCAGATCTTCAACGGCAACCGAGCAGCGCTCGGCAACCGCGTCGGCGATCTGCCGGCGAATCTGTTCCAGTTCACCGATGTGAATCAGCAGCAGTTCTTCGGCCTGGACCACCTGGTCCATTTCGCTGACATTGCCGGTGACAATGGCTTCCTTTTTGCGGATCGCCAAACCCAGCAGATCATCATAGACATCTTTCTGCTGACGGATCAGCTCCATGAGCCGGTCAAGTTCATCAGTCATTGGTCTTTCCTCCGCTCAGGCCAGCAGTCATTTTTTCGGCCAGTTTGCTGATGTCGACGTGGTAGGTGCCGGAGGCCATCCGGTTCATGACCGCATGAACCTTCGCGTCGGAATAGTCGCTGTCACTGTTGTTGGCAGCCTGGATCAGGCTGGAATAGAGCTTGGCCTGCTCCGACAGTTCAACCTTGTCCGAAGTGCTCATGCCGGGTGCTTCGGCTGTCTCGCGATGGACAACTTTCTCGTAGCGGGATATGGCTGATGCGGAAATTGTTGGATTGATTCTCATGGTTATCTCCCCTCTCAAGGTATACTTTCAGGACGCTTATCGCCTGATATTGTTTTCAATGGATCTCATTTCGTCTGCTGTGGTAATCGCTCGGCCCAAAAAGGCGTAAGCACGTTGAGCACTGATCAACTCGGTCATTTCTTCGGCCAGATCGACATTGGAACTTTCGATGAACCCCTGCCGAATTTCGGTCGTCGCGGTAACTGCGTCCCCGGAGGCCACGGTTGCTTTGAAGTTCTTGTTGCCTACCGCCTCGAGGCCGTCCGGGTTGGTAAATTCATAGACGCCGACCGTGGCGATCAGCTGGTCATTGACCCGCAGTCTCCCGGTCGAGTCGACATCGGCGTTGTCCAGCGGCTGCGTTGAGCTGATGCGCTGACCGTTGGCATCCAGAACATAGTTGCCGCCGGTGGTGACCAGGTAGTTGCGGCCGTTCTGGTAGGAATTTTCAAAGATGCCGTCACGCGTATACATCGGTGAGCCATCGGATCCTTCTACGGCGTAGAAACCTGTGCCGGAAAGGGCCAGATCCAGATCTCGACCAGTCGACTGCAGCGCGCCGGGGGTGAAAATTTGGCGGGTGGCTGCGGTCAGGACGCCGTGACCCAGCTGCAGGTTGCCCGTTTGGCCATCAAGCGGCAGCGTCGGATCGAGCATGGCGGTGTAGACCGCTTCGCTGAAATCCATCCGGTTCTTGCGATAGCCGCTGGTGTTGACATTCGCGATGTTGTTGGCAATCGTGTCGATGTTCTGCTGTTGGGCTTTGAGGCCTGCCGCTGCGGTGTACATGGATTGATTTGACATATGTTTGCCCCCTCCCTTACAGTTTGCCGATTTCGCTGACGGCGCGGCCCAGTCGTTCATCCATCATGCGGATCACGCGTTGGTTGAGTTCGTAATTGCGTTGAATGTTGATCATGTCCACCACCTGGCTGGTCAGATCGACGTTGGATGTTTCCAGAAAACCCTGGTGGACCTGGGCGTCAGATCCTTCGATCAATTGGGTGTTGTAGTTGGTGTAAAGGTTGCCGCCTTCTTTGCGCAGCCCTTGATTGTCGGCAAAACTGACGATTCGGAGCTGATCGTTGCCGTTGGCTGATGTGACGCGGCCATCGCTGCTGACGGTGAAGGACGAGTTTCCGACTTGAATCGGCCCGTTCTGCCCGAGTACGGCATAGCCCTCGCTGGTTGTCAATGTGCCGTCGGCGGCAATCGAGAAATTGCCGGCCTTGGTGTAGCGCTCGCCTTGGGCGGTCTGAACGACGAAAAATCCATCGCCGGACAGGGCCAGATCGGTGCTCAGGTCACTTGCTTCAAGGGTGCCTGCGCCGAAGGAGGTTCGGATTTCGTCAATATGGATACCGCTGTTGAGCGGACCCATCATCTTCGATCTGCTGACCACTGACGGGTCATCAAGTCGTTCTACCATCATATCCTGGAAAGAACGGGTCAGCAGGGTGTCCTCTTTGTAGCCGGTTGTACTGGCGTTGGCCAGGTTGTTTGTCACCACATCCATGCGGTTCTGCTGCGTCTGCATCCCTGTCGCAGCAATGTACAAACCTCTAATCATGATGATTCTCCTTCAATAACTTAAAACGGATGTTTCCAGTCAAAACTTTAATCTATTCGCTTAGCGGGCACAGCCGGCGGGCAGTCGCATTTGCCGATTCAGCTTAGCTCGGAGCTTGAGCAGCGACCCGGAATGGATCTGGGAAATGCGGGATTCGGTCAGCCCGACAACGGTGCCAATTTCTTTTAAGGTCAGTTCATCAAAGTAGTACAGGTTGAGGATCAGTTGTTCCCGTTCACTGAGCTGGCTGATTTCCTTGGTCAGCAGAAGCTGAATCTCCTTTTTCTCATAAACCCGGTCAAACTGCGCTTCCGCCGTCAGAGACGAGTCGTCGTCAGGCGAATCGGTCAGCAGATCCTCCAGGTGCAGAATGTTGAGAAAATGAGCGTCACCGAGCACCTGATTGAGTTCCTCCAGGTCGATGCCCAAGTGATTGGCTACTTCCAGGTCGCTGGCCTGCGAACCCTTGTTTTGGGCCAGCTCGTCGTACGTTGCCTCAATCTGTTTGATCCGGGATCGGACATGAACCGGCGCCCAATCCTGTTGCCGCATGTAATCGATGATCTCGCCGCGGACACGAATCTGCGCATAGGTTTCAAACTTGGCGCCCTTGGTCGGATCAAATCGGTCGATGGCATTCATCAGGCCAAGCACCCCGCAGCTGATCAGATCTTCATGATCATGGTAGGCGCGGCTGGCCGGGAAAAGCCGATTGACGACGCGCTTGACCAGTCCGATGTAATTCATCAGCAAGTCGTTGCGATACTCCAAGTCCCGGGTTTGCCACCATTTGCCCCACAGCCGCTCAATTTCGGCTGATTCGGCAAAGTTGGCCGGTGGATTTGAATTGTTGAAGTTAAAAATATCAGCCAAAGCAATGCCTCACTTTCTGTCAGTTTAAGATACTGACCATTCTGTCGGCGTGTATTTCTACATTGGTGTCGATCTCATTGAAGGATAACACGGTCAGATCGGGAATGAGCTGTTCGGACATCCGCTTGAAGTGCGGCCGGATGGTCGGTGACGTCAGAACGATCGGGTTGGTGCCAACGGCCAGGGTCTGCTCGACAGCGTCCTTGAGGCTGCCCAGGACCTTCTGGATCTGTTCGGGGCTGAAAGCGACGAAGGACCCCTGGTCTGATTGACGCAATCGTTCGGCAATCAGCTGTTCGAGATTGGGATCCAGCGTGATGACATGAACCTTGTTACCCTGGATATAGCGACGGGTGATCGAGCGGCGCAGCTTCTGGCGTACGTATTCAACCAGCTGATCGGGGTTGCGCGTGGTGCCGGCATAATCCGACATAGTCTCGACGATGGTACCGATGTCGCGGATGGAGATGGATTCGCGCAGCAGGCCTGCCAAGACCTTTTGCAGGTCGCCCAGCGAAAAAACCTTGGGAAATATCTCGTCGACCAGGGTCGGCTGGGTGGTGCGCAGGTGGTCGACCAGGCTTTGCACCTGCTGCCGGTCGAGCAGCTCGTAGCCATGGCGTTTGAGGATTTCCGAGAGATGGGTGGCAATGACCGATGGTGGATCGACAATGGTGTAGCCATGCAGTTCGGCCTTTTCCCGTTCGCTTTTGTTGATCCAGAGGGCCGGCAGGCCAAAGGACGGATCGACGGTCTCGATGCCCTTAATCGGATGCTTGTCGCTGTCGGTGTGCAGCGCCAGCAGGCAATCGGGCATGACATCGCCGCGAGCGACTTCTTCGCCGCGAATCTTGATCACGTATTCGTTGGTCTTGTGCAGCACGTTGTCGCGCAGACGGATGCCCGGAATAATCAGGCCCTGGTCGGCGGCACACTGGCGCCGAATCATCATGATGCGCTCGGACAGTTCGCCGCCCTGCGCGGTATCGGCCATCGAGACCAGCCCATAACCGAATTCCAGTTCGATCGGATCAATGCTGAGCAGGCTGATGACACTTTCGGGCTTTTTGCGCGCCGTCGTATCTTCAGCGATAATTTCGGCCTTACTGGAGGCTTCCTTTTTGCGGCGCAGAATAATGCCCAGGAAGAGCAGGATGCCGGCCAGGATAATGATCGGGAAGGTGGGCAGACCAGGGATCAAGCCGAGCATGAAAACCATGCCGGCGGCGATGATCATAATGACCGGCTGGGCGGAGAACTGGTCGGTGATGTCGCGGCCCATGTTATTTTCGGAGGCGGCGCGGGTGACGATGATACCGGTCGCGGTGGAAACCATCAGCGCCGGCAGCTGAGCGACCAAACCTTCACCGACAGTGGCCAGCGTGTATTGTGAGACGACTTCATTGATGTCCATACCGCCGGACAGCATGCCGATGGCTATACCGCCGACCATGTTGATGATGGTGACGAGGATGGCAACGATGGCATCGCCCTTGACAAACTTGCTGGCACCGTCCATGGAGCCGTAGAAATCAGCTTCACGCTGGATCTTCTGACGGCGGTGCTTGGCTTGTTGATCATTGATCAGGCCTGAATTGAGATCGGCGTCAATGGCCATTTGTTTGCCGGGCATGGCATCCAATGTGAAACGGGCGGCGACTTCAGCGACGCGCTCGGAACCTTTGGTGATAACAATAAACTGAATGATGATAATGATGGCGTAGATGATGATACCAACAACAAGGTTGCTGCCGATCACAAAGCTGCCGAAGGTTTTGATGACTGCGCCGGCTTCACCGCCATTGCTCAGGATCAAACGGGTCGAAGAAATGTTGAGTGCCAGTCGGAACAGGGTCAGCACCAACAGCAAAGATGGAAAAACCGAAAACTCCAGCGCTTCCTTGGTGAAGAGCGACATCATGAGGACCATGACCGACAAGCTGATGCTGATAATCAGGAAAAAGTCCAGCAGCACCGGGCTGAGCGGTACGATGATCAGGATGATGATGAGGAATATGCCGCCAGCGACCAGAAAGTCGGTAAATTTCATCTTCATTATTTTTTGCCTCCCTTGATTTTGAAAACATAAGCCAGGATTTCGGCGACGGCCTGATAGAGATCGGCCGGGATTTGTTTGCCAACTTTGCACATTTTGTAAAGGGACTGCGCCAACGGCCGATTTTCGACCAGCATGACGCGATTTTCGCGGGCGACTTCCTTGATGCGGGCGGCGACCAGGTTCTTGCCCTTGGCCAGGACGACCGGGGCGGCATCCTGAGCGGGATCATAACGCAGGGCGATGGCGTAGTGCGTCGGGTTGGTGATGATGACATCGGCCAGCGGCACATCGGCCATCATCCGCTGATTGGCCATCATGCGCTGGATCTGGCGAATGCGGCCTTTGGTCTGCGGGTTGCCTTCGGTCAGTTTGTATTCTTCCTTGACCTCTTCTTTGGTCATCTTCAATTCCTTGGTGTGTTTCCACCACTGATACAGGTAATCGACGGCAGCAATAATCAGGAAAATAGCACCGATTTTGAGGGCCAGATTGATGACCAGGTCAAAAATAATGCCGCTGGCCTTGAGGATGCTGAAGACGACCAGATTGGCAATATCGCGGGTGGCATTGGAAAACTCTTCGTAGACGGCATAGACGACGATGCCGATCTTGGCCAGAGATTTGATCATCTCCATGACGCTGCGGCTGGAGAACATGCGCTTGAAGCCATTCATCGGGTTGATGCGCTCAAATTTGAAGCCCAGTGTTTTGGTGGTCAGCAGCAGGCCAGACTGCAGAACATTGCCGAGGATGGCTGCAATCATCGCAAAGGCAAAAACAGGCAGCATAATCATCAGGCCCTGACCCAGCGCATTCTGGTACAGTCCCTGCGTCGCGACAATCGACAGCTGTTCTTTGACGACAATCTGGCTCGGCAGAAACTGGGCAAACATCGTTTGCATGCCACTGCCAATGGCGGGACCGGCTACTTTGAGCACCGCAACAATACCGAGCAATTGCAGCGCGACGCTGAGGTCATGGCTCTTTAAGACATTACCCTTCTCGCGCTGTTCCCGCTTTCGCTTGGGTGTCGCTTGTTCGGTTTTTTCGCCGCTGCCCTGACTCATGCGCTAACCCCCATAACCGCAACCCATTGTTCGGATGCCAAATAAATCTTTTCGAAAATCTGATCACAGAAGGTCACATAGATCGGCTGCATCAGATAAAGAACCGCCAAGCCGACCATAACTTTAAGCGGGATGCCAACCATATAGGCATTCAGCTGGGGAATGGCCCGCATCAGCATACCCAGGGCGGTTTCGGTCAGCAGCGCCGCGCCGATCAGCGGCAGCATCAGGCTGGCGGCCAAGCCAAAGCACATGCCGAATTGTTCGCCGGTCATGATCGCCAGGTCGGGCAGCAGGTTAATTTTGCCCACCGGCGCTCTGTTGATCGAGGCAACCAGGATGCGGATCAGCTTGAGGTGGCCGTTGTTGATCAGAAAATACAGCAACATCATCAAATTGAGCAAAACGCCGCTGACCGAAGCCTGCGTGTTGAGCTGCGGATCAAAGATGCCGCCGATGCCCAGGCCCATTTCCACATCGATAATGCTGCCGGCAATCAAGGTGACGCTGAAGAACATGGTGGTCAGAAAGCCCAGGGTCAGCCCGACCGTCAACTCTTTGAGGATGCTGATCACAAAGCCAAAGGCCCCGTCATCAAGCAGGGTGGTGTCCGGTGTGGTCACTGAGGCCAGCAGCACCGTTAGAATCACGCAAAAGCCGATTTTCATCGTGTTCGGCAGATTTTTACGGCCAAAGATGGGCGACAGCATGAACAATCCGCTCATACGGATCATGATCAGCAGATAGTATGGCAGCGCATCGCTGTATTTTGCGATCAGCTCTTCTAACATGCTCGCCTCACTGGATCAATGTCGAAATACTGGAAAACAGCCGGTTGGTGAATTCGGTCAGGCGGGTCAGCATCCAACTGCCGGTGACCAGCATGGCCACGAGGATGCCAACGATTTTGGGAATAAAAACCAGCGTCTGCTCGTTGATCTGAGTCATGGCCTGAAAGATCGAAACAATCAGCCCAATGGCCAGTCCAACCAACAAAATTGGCGCGGAGACTTCGATAATGGTGTAGATGGCGTCCTGGCCAATTTGAAGGACATCTGCCTGGCTCATGGATATCTCCCTCCGCGGCTATTGGAAGCTGGCGAACAGGGTCTGAATGATCAGCCCCCAGCCATCGACCAGAACAAAAAGCAAGATTTTAAAAGGCAATGAGATGACCGTTGGCGGCAGCATCATCATACCCATGGACATTAATGTGCTGGCGACGATCATATCGACAACCAGGAACGGAACAAAAATGAAGAAACCGATCTGAAAGGCTCTTTTTAATTCGCTGGTGATAAAGGCAGGTATGAGCACCCGGCTGGGGACATCCTGAATCGTCGGCACCGAATCAATTTCGGCCATATTCATGAACATTTCGAGATCGGTTGTATAAGTCTGTTCAAACATGAATCCTCGAAGCGGCTGCATGGCAGCATTGATCGCTTCCTCCTGCGAAAGCTGTTCCGCGATATATGGATCGTAGGCTTTGACCTTGATTTCTTCGAGGATGGGCGCCATGAAAAAAAGATTCAGGATCAGGGCCAGGCCGATCAGAACCTGGTTGGGCGGCATCTGCTGCAAACCCAGCGCATTGCGGACAAAGGAAAGCACAATGATAATTCTGGTAAAACCTGTCATCAGAATCAAAATGGACGGAACGAGTGCCAGCACGGTCAGCATCAGCAAGAGATTGATACTCTCGGTACGATCCTCCGGCAGATTGATGATTGAGGCCGAAGTACGGGCACCCAGCAATAACGGCATCATCGTGATGCCTGATATCATGGCGACCAGCTTGGCTCGGCGGCTAATCTTCAGTTGTTTCATCTTTTTGATCATTGTTCACCTTTTCTTGAACCTCAGCATAAGTGGGCGGAACTGTTGCATCTAATTTGACGGGCTGACTGAAACTGATCTGCTGCCCGGCCACGCCGACCATGAAGTGTTCCTCACCAACTTTGACCAGCAGAACCTGACGATCTTTGCCCATGCTCAGCTTTTCGACAATCTTCATGTGATTGGTCTTGCTGCTGCCGGGCAGACGCTTGGACAAAAATTTAGTCGCCAGCCAGGACAGGGCGAAGATGCCGACCATGACGACAACCAGCCAGATGATCTGGCCGGCGTCATAGGGGCTTTTGCTCAATACCGCCGTCATCAGCGGTGCGTCCTGATCCGGTTGGCTGAAGTCAGAACTTCGGTGATCCGAATGCCATAGCTGTCATCGACGACGATAACCTCGCCCTTGGCGACGGGTTTGCCGTTGGCGATGACATCGACAGGCTCACCGGCTAACTTGTCCAGGGTGATAACCGACCCAATGTTCAGTTCGAGGATGTCTTTGATGGTCTTGCGGCATTGGCCAAGCTCAACTGTGATCATCAGCGGGACATCAAGGATCAGGTCCATGCTGCCATCGATGTTTTCTTCCATGTCAGAGCTGGGATCATCAAAACTGGCCAATTGAATGGGATGAATGTCGACCGGCTGCTGCGGTTTCGCCGCTGAGACCGGAGCAGGTTTGGGTGCGGCCGGTCTGGCTGCTGGCAGCGGGGCGGGCTCCGGGATCGGTGCTGGTGCCGCATCAGCTGGCTTGATCGGCGGTGCCGGTTGAGGCGCAGCCGCACTTTTGGTGCTGTGTTTGGTCAGTTCATGGGCTAATTCACGGCCAAATTCCATCGGCATCAACTGCATGATGTTACTGTCGATCAATCCTTCGATTTCCATTTTGAAACTGATGTTGATCAGTTCCTGTCTTTCACTGGAAAACATCTCTCGCAGTTCTTCATCCGACAAGCGAACAATCTTGGACTCGGGCGGCGTGATGTTGACCTTGCGGCTGAACATATCGGCCATGGCTGTGGACATACCGCCCATCATCTGGTTCATGGCCTCGCTGATGGCGCTGATGTGCAGCTCGGTGAGTTCTTCATTCATATCGGGGTTACCGTCGCCGCCCATCATGATGTCGGTCATCAGCTTGACGTCATCCAGTTGCAGAATAAACAGATTGCTGCCGGAAAAACCTTCAGTATAGCCGACATTGACCACCAGATAAGGAACTTCGTGGCCTTCTGACAAATTTGCCAGCGTTGTCACAGAGACCGAGGGCGTGTTGATCACGACTTTGCGGCCCAGGATGGCGAAAAGCGCGGTCGCCGCCGAACCCATGCTGATGTTGCCGATTTCGCCTAAGGTATCAACTTCCATACTGGTCAGGACGGTTGTTTCCTGATGGTAAAATGCCGGCTCGCCCTGATTGGCTACCATAGCCTGGATTTCTTCTTGTGTGAGCATATCACTCATATAGGGTTTCCTCCTTGAAATTGATTCCGGTGACCCTGATAGCATACCGGTTGCCCTTGGTGCCCAAGACACCTTCAAGTCGTGGGATATGGCCAATTTTCAGCAGCAGATGGTCGGTCAGTTTGTTGTCGAGTTGGATGACATCACCGACCTGAAGATTCATCAACTCGTGGACGGTGACTGTTGCTTCTGAAAGAATGGCTTTGATTGGCACCGGCGTAATCCGAATCATTTCCAGAATGGTATCCTGGTATGATTCCGTCTTGTGTCGTTCGCCGCGAACGTTGTTCAGCAGGCGAGTGTTCAGGTTTTTGGTCACCGGTTCAAAAGCGATTTGCGGCAAGCAGAGATTGACCAGCGATTCAACGCCGCCCACCCGCGTATTAATGGTAATAATAACGATGGTTTCGTTGGGTGGCACAATTTGGGCAAACTGAAGACTGGTTTCCAGATTTTCCAGCACCGTGTCAACTTTGGTGATCTTGTCCCAGGCTTCATTCATCAGCGGCAGCAATTGCCTGATAACCTTTTCCAGAATAACCAGGTCGATTTCTGTGAAAAGCCGACGACGATCCGAAGGCGTTCCCGGCCCGCCCAGCAGGCATTCCAATATGGCGTAGGCAATGTCCGGTGAAATCTGGAAGAGCGTAGACCCCAGCAAAGGCTCCATTTTGAGGATGGCCAGGAGACTGGCTTGCGGCGTGGAATTGGTAAACTCCTGGTAGGTTTGTTCTTCCAATGAACTGACGTTGGCCTCGCAGAAAACACCCAGCGTTCCGGTGAGGTAGGTCGCCAGCAGTCGAGCAAAATTCTCATAGATGATGCCCAGGGTCTTGATCTGATCGCGCGGAATTTTATTGGCTGTCCGGAAATCATATTTCTTGATTCGCGGGCCAACTTGCGGCGCTTCGGAATTGATGACGGCAGTCCCGTCATTCAGATCTCTCAGAAGCTGGTCAATTTCATTTTGAGTCAGTATTTCGGCCATTAGGAACCTTTCTGCATCTGCATGTTACTGGATAACAAACTCGTTGAAATAGATTTTTAGAAAGAGCTCGTGTTCTAATTTTTCGTTGAGCGCCGTCGTGATCGCCAGACTGAGTTTCTCTTGGATGTCCTCGGCCTTTAACTCATCGATGGTCATACTGCGCAAGATGTAGATGATGGTGTCACGGATTTCTGAAGTATCTTCTTCAAACTCTTTTTTGTATGTATCATCCGCGGCTAAGAGCATGATGTCGGTTTTTAAATAGGAGTCGCTGCCTTTGATATTGGTCACAAAGTACTCACCCGGATCAAGGGTAAAGGGTACAAGTTCCTTGGGTGAGCAACCGGTTACCAGAATCATGGCTGCCAATATAATGAAAACGATTTTCTTCACTGGGTTTCGTCTCCTTCAGGTTGATGTTCGCGAATAATCTGTTGCCGAAGATCACGGTAGCACTTGTTTCGAAAATCGATGATTCTTTCCAGAATCACCTCAGCTGACTCTTCAACAACGATTTTCTTGCCGGTGGTCATTGTGATAATCGTATCGGGGGTCTCCTCGATTGTTTCAATCAGATCACTGTTGAGGTGAAACGGGATGTTGTGGAGTCTGGTCAGCCGAATCATAATGCCTCCGTTATGCGACGATTATCGCTTGAGATTGACCAGCTCTTCGAGCAGTTGGTCAGAGGTGGTGATAACACGGGAATTGGCTTGGAATCCGCGCTGGGTGACGATCATATCAGTAAATTCTTTAGAAAGATCAACGTTGGACATTTCCAGTGAGCCAGGGCTCAGCGATGCGGATGACGCGTGTCCCGGGAAGTCATAGAGCGGAGCGCCGCTGTTCAATGTGCTCTCGTAGATGCTGTTGCCGCCCTTTTGCAGCGCGTTCTGGTTGTTAAAGGTCGCAATGGCGATTTTTCCGATAATGCTTTTTTCTTGTGTTGTCCGGTTGATGCCGAGCACGTCACCGGTGCTGCTGATGCTGACATCGTAATAGTCGTCGCTGATGTTGATGTTCATGAGCGGTGTGGGCGGTGTGGCTGGGATGACCGCGGTGTCCGGATCGGCACCGGCCGCCAGGGACCAGCCCTGGACATAGAGACCGTCCGAGTTGACCAGGTTGTTGTTGCTGTCGGTCGAGAAGTTGCCGGCACGTGTGAAATAATTCTGGCTGCCATCCGAGCAAACGAAGAATCCGTCGCCGTCGATGCTGATGTCCAGCGGCGCGCCGGTGTACTCCGTTGCGCCACGGGTGTACATGATATCGATGGTACCCAGGGTCACACCAAGACCGATCTGCTGCGGGTTGAGTCCACCAAGGCCGCCGGATGTGCTGGGGACGGTGGCCGGACGAATGGTCTGGCTGTAGATGTCCTGAAAGGTGACACGGCTGGATTTGAAGCCGATCGTGTTGACGTTGGCGATGTTGTTACCGACGACGTCCATTTTGGTCTGATGGTTCTTGAGTCCTGACACTCCAGAATACAATGATCTTAACATTTCTTTTTCCTCCTGTTTTTACCTTTTGTTTTCGTTTAGATTATATTTAGGTTGCTGTTGGTGTTGTCGGGATGATCACATCCGAGTAGTCGTAGACTACAACGCTGTCATTGAAAGGAATGTACTGGCCGTTGACCTCAAGGTAGGGTTGGCCGCCATTAACCATGGCGCTGGTCACCTTGCCATACACTTCAGTTTTTGTACCATCTTCTGCCGTGACGGTTGAGTAAACGTTGCGTCCGACAAGATTGCTGGCCTGACTGAAGGTATTGCCGCTGTTCATGGATTGCAGTTCTTCCAGAGAGGTAAACTGCGCCAGCTGGGCGACAAAATCGCGATCCTCCATTGGGTTGAGCGGATCCTGGTTGGCCAGCTGGGTGACCAGAATTTTGAGAAAAGCGTTCTTGTCCAGTTCCTTGCCGGTCGTCCTGGAAGCTGCTGTTGAGGAATAGTTGCTGGCAATGCTTGATACGTCCATTTTTTCTCCTTTCAGGCGAGATAGTCGATCTTGTTTGATCCAGCCCATGCTGTTGTTTGATTGATGGCTGTTTCTGTCTTGATCGCGCTGCTGCGGCTGCTGCCGCTGGCGCGGCGGGTTTGATTCTGACGGTCGGTCTGGTTGGATTGGGATTGCTGCCTGGAGGCCAGGTCTGATCCGGCCTGATATTGGATATCGATTCGCGAGAAGGTCAGGCCTTTGTTTTGCAGCGATTCCTGGAGCTGATTGATCTGGGTGGTCAGTAGGTGGCTGGTGTGCTCGTTGTCTGTTTTGATCTGAGCGGTAATGCCTGTTTCGCTTTTCACCAAGGTGATTTGCACTTCACCGAAGTTGTCTGGCTTCAATTTGATTTTGATGGTCTGGTCACCGTTTTGCCAGGTCATCTCGGCCTTATCAATGATTTGCCGGGTGATCTCAGCCCCGGTAGCTGGTGTGGTATCGGCAACTGCTTCAGGTGGCGTAACTGTGTTGAGCGGTGAATGACTCTTTTCGGCCGGTTTAGCGTTTTGCCAGGCATTGGCCCAGGCAGTCGGTCCATTTTTGCTGTCTTTTTCCTCGTTCTTGGTGTCCGATGGGTCCGTCTGCTCAGTTGCGTCATTCTCATCCAACGCCAGCACAGGCGCTTTTGGGTCTGTCTCAGCGGTTTCGCCCTCTAAAACGGTGATTGGCTGAACATCGTCGTTCTTATTCGCTTTGCTGCCTTTGTTGAGGTTTGGCTGTTGTGGTAAAACAGGCGTCACAGCTGCTGCCAATGGTTGATTCTCAACACTGACTTCTGGAGCAATGACTGGTTGGGTGTCCTGTTGAACGTTGAGCGCTGAGTTGCTGTGTTCGGCCGGCTTGGCGTTTTGCCAGGCTTTTGCCCAGGTTGGCGGCGCAGACTTGACATCATCATGCCCTTTGCCTGTTTTGTTGGCTTTGGGCAGCGCAGTCAGTTCATCGACCAAGGGCTCTGCACTGTCAGGCAGAGTCGTATCGTGAACGTCAACGCTCTTTGGGCTGGTCGTCTTTTGTTTGTCCAGTTGAACAACCACTTCTTGTAACGCGATCTCAACATCTGCCGATGGTTTGTTTTGTGCCTTGCGGGTGGTCGGTTCAGTTTTCTGGCTTTCTGACGAACGGACCGCAGTTTCAATCACAGGGGCCGGGCCAGCGGGCAACGGTGTTTCAGTCGGGGATGCCGGTGCGGCGGCAGCAGCCTTGGTCGGGGCGGTTTCGGTCGCTGGTACATTCATAACTGTCGCAGCTTCAATCGCTTTGTCAGGCGTGGCGTCTTCTGCTGGCAGCGCGACCGGGGCTGTTCCCGTGGCAGCAGAACCGCTCAATATGTTTGCATAGTCAGCTGTGTTCGCGCGCGAAACCCCTGTCGGGGCATCGGCCGGTTTGGCTTCCACTGTTTGAACCAAGGAAAGAACCGCTGCTGCTTCGGCAGGCTTTTCTGTCGGCCCAACGATGTTGATGATTTTCATTTCGGCCACTTGAACCGCTGGTACAAAGCCTGATTGAGCGGCCAGCAAGGGCATGACCTGTTCGAAGGCAACGGTCGGCTCCTGTTCCTGACTGTTGTTCATCTGGCCGGCCTCGGCATTCAGCAGGTTGGACGTGTCTTCAACAACCGCGCCAAAACCATCGGCAGCTTCAAGCGCAGCGGCAAAATCAACGAGGGTGCCTTGCTGCTGCGCAGGCATCGCTTCGCCATTGGGAATCATATTGATCACGGGAGTTGTCGTTGCTACGTTCATCTTTTTCTTCCTTTGTTTTCAAGTACTTGACGATTGATCGCCGGCGAGCAGAGCAAGGACTTTGGCGGCTTGGGCGGGGGTCATTTCGGCTAAAATCAGAGCAAGTTTGCTTTGGTTCATGTTCTTGATAATCGACAGATTTTCTTGAAGGGTGTCTGCTGCCATCAGGATGGCTGCGGCATTGGCTGGTTCCATGGCTTCATAGATGGCTACGATGCTGTCCAGATTGGTTTTCTGTTCCGTCAGACTGGCTTCAAGGGTGTCGAGATCGCTGGCTCTGGTGGTCAGCTCGGCTTCGGTTTCGGTCTGGGTCTGCTGCATTTTGTCCACATCCTGTCGATCGCTCTTGAGTTGTTTTTCTCTGTCCAGCAGATCGGCTTCAATTATGGCCAGTTCATTTTTGCGGTTTTCCAGATAAGTGAATTCCTCTTGATCCAGTTTGAGCGTCGTGACCACCATGGTCTTGACATCACTGATGTTGAACCAGAATGCGCCGCCGGCTGCTCCAAGCAGAATGGCCATGAGCAGGAAGCAGACAGCAAATCCAGCTCCGAATCCAGCTTTCTTTTTGGCTGGACTGCTTTTTTTTGCCGCGGCCGATTTCGCGGCCGGCTTGGGCTTGGGCTTGGGGGCTGGTTTGACCCGGGCTTTGGACGGTACAATTGAGGGGGTCTCTTCGATATCATCAAGTTCCATGTCCATGCTTGTCTACCTTCTCCTATCCGCCAATGCTGATGGCTGGTTTGTAATGATTGGTGACGAATTCGCCGATCTCGTTTTCCATCTCACGCGCGAGATCCTGCTTGTATTGTTCCAGTTGTTGTTCCTTGAGCTTTTCCAAGGACTTGAGGTCGGTCATCAGGATGACCAGGCGGTCCAGACAGGCTGTCTTTTCTTGATCGGTTTTTCTGATCTGGGCCTGCATGGCCTTTTGTTGTTCACGCAATTGCGAAAAACTGTTGTTGAACTGCTGCAGGGACATGGCGCTCATGCCCGCCAGCATCTGGGTTTGCCAGGTCCGGCACATGCCATTCATATCATTTTCGATGCATTCCAGGACGAGAATCTGTTCCATCAGGCGGACCTCGATGTCGGCCAGTTCCTTGCGGATCTCCTTCTCCTGTATCAACTTGGTGTTTTGGAGAACTTCCAATGAAAAAACAAATTTTCTCATCTCATCCTCCACACAGCGTTTTCATTTTGTCGACTGTCACAGCGAACGTTTCCGGATCATTGACGTTTTGCCGCAGAAACTGCCCGATCAGGGGGAACAGGCGGATAGCCTCGTCAATTTCCGGGCTGGAGCCTTTTTTATAGGCCCCGATGTGGATCAGATCCTGCGCCTCGCGGTAAATGCTCAGTTGATTTTTGATAAAACCCGCGGCTGCGAGGTGTTCAGGTTCGATGATGTCCGGCATGACACGGCTGACGCTGGCCAGGATGTCAATCGCCGGGTAGTGATTGCGATGAGCCAGGGAGCGGGACAGCACGATGTGGCCATCCAGGATGCCGCGAACGGTGTCGGCGACGGGCTCATTCATGTCGTCACCTTCCACCAGCACGGTGTACAACCCCGTGATTGATCCTTTGTCCGAGTTGCCGCTTCTTTCCAGCAGACGGGGCAACACGTTGAAAACGGAAGGCGTATAGCCGCGCGAGACCGGCGGTTCGCCGATCGACATACCGATCTCTCGCTGCGCCATGGCAAAACGAGTCAGGGAGTCCATCAGCAAGAGGACATTGAGGCCTTGATCGCGGAAGTATTCGGCGATCGCGGTGCCGAGCATGGCTGACTTTTGCCGAACGATGGCTGGCTGGTCCGACGTGGCGACGACCAGGACCGACTTGGCCAGGCCTTCTTCCTGAAGATCCTTTTCGATAAATTCCCGAACCTCACGACCGCGCTCGCCGACCAGGGTGATGACGATGATGTCCGCCTCAGCCTGGCGGGCAATCATGCCCATCAGGGTGCTCTTGCCCACGCCGCTGCCGGCGAAAATGCCGATACGCTGGCCCTGGCCGCAGGTCAGCAGGCCGTCAAGTGCCCGAACGCCAAGCGTCAGGGGCTTTCTGATGCGATTGCGGGTCAGCGGGTCGGGTGGTGTGTTGTCCGACTGATAGCGGCCTTCGATGCGCAGCGGGCCAAGATTGTCCATCGGCCGGCCGAGGCCATCGAGGATGCGGCCGCGCAGGTTCATGCCGACCGGCACCTGCAATCCATGGCCAACCGAAAGAACCCTGCTGCCGGGGCCGATGCCGGTCAGTTTGCCGAAGGGCATCAGCAGGATGCGGTTTTCACGAAATCCAACCACCTCGGCGTCCGAGGCCAGGAAGCCGTTTTGGGAGTATATGCTGCAGACATCGCCGATCCGTGAGATCGGGCCAGCCGCTTCAACCGTTGTGCCAATCAGTTGGGTGACAACACCACGGTACTCCATCGGATCCATGTGCCGAAGTTTTTCCAGATAGCGGGCGGTTGCAAACTTGCTCATCCGGCAACCTCCTGGCTGGTTTCCAGCATGACCGCGCAGATTTTTTCAAATTGCTTGGTGACACTGGCGTCGACGATGCCGGCGGATGATTCGATGATGCAGCTGCCGTCGGGCAGATTGTCGTCGATCATCAGGTTGATTTCTTCCGCCATGCCGGTTGAGGCATAGACGCTGGATACCAAGGAACGCCAATAATCATTTTTGCTGATCTGGATGTTGACTTTTTCGCCCTGCTTGAAGCGGCTCATGGCATCGCCGACCAAGCCGATGAAGGCGCTGTCGTTGCGGGACAGTTCCAGACCCAGAATTTTCTCCGCAATCTGAAGACCCAATTCCAGAAGCTCGGCCTGCAGATTGTCCAGGTTGGTCTGATAAAGCGTGTCTGTCTCTTCCAGCCTGCCGTGAACGGTCTGGCGCATATGCTGTTGAAACATGGCCATTTCCTGCTTGGCTTGATTACGGCCGTCCTGATAACCTTCGTTGCGGGCCGTTTCGAAAATTTCCTGCGCCTGCAACTGTGCGGTTTCGATCACATGATCGGCGGTGGTTTGGGCATCGGACATGATCCGCGACGTGCGGCTTTCAATCACGCTGTATCCGTCATCATTCGTCGTGCAATTTCTGCCACGAACGATCACGGGTTTGGCGCTGTCCAGATGAACCACGGCTGACTTGTGAATCTTAGCCAATGAGTTGTTCCTCCTGTCCGCGGGATATGATGACTTCGTTGGCTTCTTCCAGTTTGCGGATGGTGGCCACGATTCTCTGCTGTGCCTGTTCGACGTCTCTGATCCGGACCTGACCCTTGACGAGCATTTCGTCCTTGATCATTTCGGTCATACGCTTGGACATGTTTTCGAAGACAAAATCCGACACATTGTTCTTGACGCCCTTGAGCGCCATGACCAGATCGTCGTTGCTGATGTCCTTGAGGACCCGTTGAATGGAAATCCGGTTGAGCTTGACGATGTCCTCGAACAGGAACATTTTGCTGCGGATTTCGTCGACCAGTTCCTGGTTTTGTTGGCCAAGATTTTCCAGTATATACTTTTCCGTACCCCGGTCGATGGAGTTGAGGATGTCAACGGTGGTGTTGATACCGCCAATGCGCGTGAAATCGGAAAAGCCAATGGTCGAAAGTTTTCTTTCCAGAATCCTTTCGACTTCTTTGATGTGTTCAGGTGATGTTTTGCCCATTTTGGCAATTTTGGTGACGACGTCGGCCTGGATATCATGCGGCAGATCGCTCAGGATGGCGGCCGACTGCCGCGAATCCAGATAGGACAAGATCAGGGCGATGGTCTGCGGTTGTTCATGCTGGATGATGTTGAGCAGTTGCGTGGAATCCAACCGGCGGGCAAAATCGAAAGGCCGCACCTGGAGGGACGCTGTCAGCTTGCTGATCAGTTCAAAGGCGCGTTGCTGGCCGATGGCCTTGTTGAGAATTTCGCGCGCATATTCGATGCCGCCTTCCATGATGTAATTCTGCGCCAGGTAGGCTTCGCTGAATTCCTTGATGACGTCGGTCTGCGATTGGGTGTCAATTTTGCGGATGTTGGCGATTTCCAGGGTTAACTGTTCGATTTCATCATCGTTCAACATTTGAAATATTTTCGCCGATGTATCCTTGCCGAGCGCAATCAGCAGGATGGCAGCTTTTTCACGGGATGTGCGCGTTGAAATCGGATATGCCATTCTTATTTCCCCTCATCATTCAGCCAATTGCGAATAATCGAAGTGGCAATTTCGGGATTGCTGTCAAAGTAGGACTCAATCTTGCGGCGCTGGATGCTGCTGGCGTCGTTTAACAGGGCTAAGGTGAGTTGCTCCTGGTCAAATTCAGCCGAACCGGCTGCAGCGGCTGAGGCATAGGCTTTTTGCAGGTCGAGCCGATTGTTGGGTTGGCGCAGGGAGGGCATCAGGTCAGCAATCTGCTGTTCCTTGTTGGACCTTCTGGCCAGCGATGTGGACCCGGAACCGGATCCTGAACTCGAAGCAGCGCCTTTGATTGCTTTGAAGATGAATGACAGCAGCAGGATACCCACCAGCAGGCCGGCACCCAGCAGAATAAAGAAGCGGGTTTGCTCCCAGGCCATGGCTTTATCGTTGGTCGCCTGATAGCTCTCCCAAGTGTCTTGCTGGGATGCCACGCCGCTGAAAGGCAGGTTGTCGACGGTGATGTATTCTTCAGAAACACCAATGGCTGTCGCCACGAGTTTGCGCACGTTATCGGAATAATCGGTCGCGTTTTCGTCGGATGAGTCAAGGATGACTGAAACGCTGAGGCTGCTGATGGTGCCTTTGGCTTTGACCAGTGTCTCTTTGATGGTGTTGATTTCGTAATTGATGCTTTCGGTTGTTTTTTCGTAGGCGCTGCTGTCGCTGCTTGATGGAACAGCCGTGCCGCCGTTGCTGTCCGTACCGGTTGATGTTGAATCGGAAGGGGTTCCGTTGTTGGATGATTCTTTGATCTTGTCGATACTGGAGGCGATACCGGTTGAGTTGCCTTCGAGCGGTTGAAAGGTAATGCTTTCTTTGGTCGTGTCGTCAAAGTTGAGCGTGACGCTGACTTCAGCGAGGACATTGTCGGTGCCAAAGACGGGCTGAAGCAACGACAGGACCTGCTTTTTGAGTTTTTCACCGATCTGCTGCTGGATGGTCAGCTGATCACCCGCGCCGACTTCACCGGAGGGGTCGCTGACGCTGAGAACATTCATGTTACTGTCCATGATGGAAATGTTGGCGGTTGTCAGACCCGGCACGCTTTTTTCAACCAGGGCGGTAATGGCGGCCACATTGCCGGTTGTCAACGATGTCCCGACTCTCATGGTCAGCAGGACGGCGGCAGTTGCAGGCGTACGCTGGTCTTCAATGACAAAGGAACTGGTCTCGGGAATGTTCAGCGAAACCTTGGCATCGAGGATGCAGTCAAATGATTTGATGGCACCTTCCAGATCCTGCTGCAGCTGATAGCGACGATAGATTTGCTTGTCAGCATCGGTCACGCCAAAGCCAGTGCTTTGCTCGAGAATGTTCAGGTTGGTGCTGTTTTTGGGAAAGCCGGACGCAGCCAGATCCATACGCAGTGAATCGACCAAGTCGGACGGGACCAAAATGGTATCTTCGCCCTGTGCCTTGGCCTCGACACCGGAATCCTTGAGCTGCTGCATGATTTCGCCAGCATCACTGGGCGAAAGGTTGGTAAAGAGGACGGCATAATTGGTGGTATTCAGCAACATGGTCATCACGATCGCGACGACGAGTCCACTGACACCCAAGACAATAATCAGGCGCTGTCTGGGCTTTTCCTGCTTCTTCCAGAAATCACCGATTTTTCGAAGTGTTGTGCCAACTATTCCCAGAGAATCCAGTACACTTTTATTGCTCACTTTTTTCCGCCCCATCTTTTTCTAATGACTGATTTCGACTTTTGTGGTGATATCAGCTGGTTCAGATCTGCATGCGCATCATTTCGTTGTAAGCATCGAGGACCTTGTTTCTGATCTGCAGCGTCAGCTGCAGCGCGATGTCAGCCTTCTCCGCCGCCAGGACGACATTGTGGATGTTGACATTGTCACCGGTCAGCATGGACAGGCTTTGGTTGTTGGCCGTCGACTCGGTCGAGGTAACCGATGAAATAGCCTCGTTGAGAATCTCGGAAAAATTGGTCGAAGTTGAGGTCGAGGTGCCGCTCCCGGCGTTGTTCTGACCAATGGATTGCAGCGCATTGGAGGTTGTCAGGCTGGTGTTGATCATTGACATTTTTTGCACCTTCTTTGTACTTAATCTTCAAACCAAGTTAGGTTCGTGCTCAGCGGCCGACTTCCAGCGCTTTGATCGCCATGCGCTTGGTGGCGCTGATCACGGTGAGATTGGCTTCATAGGATCGTGAGGCTGAAATCATATCGACGTACTCAGTTGTCACATCAACATTGGGCATCTGCACGTACCCGTCGGCATTGGCATCCGGGTGGTCAGGGTTGTAAACCAGTTCGCCGTTGGTGGTGTCGGTTTCGGTGGAGGCAACTTCGACACCAGAAACGTCGGAGCGGCCGGCACTGGCCAGATAGTCGGCGAAGGAGTTCTGCTTCTGCCCCAGGACGACTGTTTTGCGCTGGTAGGGTGTACCATCCGCGGTGCGCGTCGTATCCACGTTGGCAATGTTCTGGGCAATGACGTCCATCCTGAAACTTTGGGCGGTCAAGCCGGATCCGCTGATATCCATCGATTTGAAAAAGCTCATCGCAATCGTTCCTTTCTATCGGAGGCTATTTGCCTTCGTTGATAACCATCTTGATTCGGCCGAGTTCTTTGGAAACAGAGTAGGTCAAGGTTTCATACAACACAGAATTTTTTGCCAATTCGGTCATTTCAACATCAACATCAACATTATTGCCGTCCAGACGGGTGGTCGAAAGGCTGTTGTTGCTGATCGAGCTGGTTTGTGAATCCAGTGCGGCAAGCGAAGCTGCCGATGCGGACATCGGATTACCTGACCCGCTGGTGGTCGAGGAGTCCTGCAAAAATGTCTGAAAAGCCGATTGCGTCTTTTGGCCAGACGCAGAAAGAGAACCGGATCCCAAGGCGTCCTTGAAAACCGATTCAAAATCAACACTTTTTGCTTTGTAATTGGTGGTATCAGCATTGGCAATGTTGCCTGCGATGACTTCATTATTCAGCCATACAGCATCCATGCCCTTTTCGAGTATATTCACCTGGTTCAGCAAACGGTCGAGCATTGGTCATCCCTCCGGTTTTCTGTCCAGGTAACCCGTAGGTCAACAAAAACAGAAATCATTGAATGACTTCCTTGTCAGAAACTCGCTTCCGTGCTGGTGGCAGACTTAAACACAACTACCATATCCATCCTTGATATGGCAAAATGTTTCTTTCGACTCAATTCAGAACAACAAAAAACAACGACTGGGGTGCAGCCATTGTTATCGAAAAGCGAGGATAAAATAGAGGATCGCAATTCCGGTAACTGGCTGCCATGGACTGTGAAGTCTTTAGGCCCTAAGTTTTGCGTCACAGACTTTCATCTGCTCTGCCTTTGTCGGATGGTTTTGTCGTTCGTTATGTACCCACATAATATCGAGTGGAAAATCGCTTGTCAATAATCTTTTTGATTTTTGACACGATTTGTCATATGTCACGATTCGTCATGATCTTCTTTGTGCACATTGTCGGGTGAAATGCCCGTTGCAGCAAAGTTTCCCATTGTAATCTTCCGAGAATAAATATTGGACGGCAATATGGCCTGAATGGTTTGGATAATGATCCGCATATCCATCAAGAACGAGTAGTTCCGGATATACATCATATCAAAGCGCAGTTTGTCTTCGGGTTTGGTATCATATTTGCCATAAACCTGCGCCAGACCAGTCAGGCCGGCTTTGACCTTCAGCCGTTGGGTAAAGCCAGGCACCCGCTCCTCAATTTCGCTGATCAGGGTAGGTCTTTCCGGGCGTGGTCCAACCACAGACATGTCTCCGAGCAGGATGTTGAGGAATTGCGGCAGTTCATCAAGGCGACGATCGCGCAGGAATTTACCCAGGCGGGTTACCCTCGGATCATTCTGAGTCGACAAATGATCGCCGAATTTCGCTTCGGCTTCGTCAACCATGGTCCTGAACTTGTAGACCAAAAAGGTCTTGCCATCCAGCGTACTGCGTTCCTGCTTGAAGATGGCTGGCCCGCGCGAATTAAGTTTGATCAGCAAGAAGATGATCAGTTGAAAAGGCAGCGTGATCAGCAGGACCAACAAAGAAAAAATGAAATCGAAAACTCGTTTGAACAAACGTTGCTGAAAGGTCAGGCCCAGGCTGTCAATCATGAAGGTCGGCATGTCGTAAAACTGCAAAACCCGAAATTTGGAAAAGATCAGGTCGGAGAATTTCGGTACAACATAAATGGTTTTGTCATGGTCTGAGCAATACAGCAGTAAATCAGACTTGAGTTTTTCATCGAGGGTCTCAGCCATCATGACCTCAGTGCTCAGGTTAATCTGCTTGCTGAGCAGTGCCAAATCAGTGGTAACGATATAGCCGATGTAGTCCAGATGCAAGCTGGATAATTCGTATTGGATTTTATTGAACAGCCAGTCTGCTTCCGCCTGACTGGTCGCAATGATCAGCAGTTTACCCCGCTGGTAGATGGCCTTGCTGATTCTCAGGCAAAGGCCCGACCAGATAAAGGACAGAACCACCGTGATTAGACCGGCGTAAATCAGCACATAGCGTTGCTGCAAAAACCATTTGGCAAAATACGCGATGGTTGAAGTCGACAAAATCGATAAAAAGCCGAATATGAACGAGCTGATAAAAACATCCGTATATGTTTTGCGAAAAAACTGGGTCATGCCCAGATAGTCTATATACAAGATACTCAGCAGCAGCAGGATCGGAATCGTCGAGACATAATCATTTAAACTCAGCTCGAATTGGAGAACTTTATTGGATGAAACCAAATAAAAACTGATGATGATGGCTAAATTGACCATCACCAATTCACCGATCAGGTAAAAAACCTTGAAAAGGTGCGAAAGCATCGAATTGTACTGCCAGCCAAATGATTTCAAATTGATTTGTTGTTCAGGTTTTTTCACAGCGTCGTTCCTTTCAGAACATATCCTTACGATTCAGCCACCAAACGGTAAACCCTGTGGCCAGCAGACCAAGGCCAATGGTCATGAAGAACGGCCAGGGTAAAGCCATAAAGCCCTCGGTAAATGGGAAGAGAACATTTTGGCCAAAAAAGCTGAAAATCATGGTTGGCACCGATACCACGATGGTCATTGCCGCCATAAACTTCATGACCACGTTGAGGTTGTTGGAGATGATCGAGGCGTAGGCGTCCATGGTGCCATTGATGATCGATGCATAGATGTTGGCCATTTCGAGGGCCTGCTTGTACTCGATGATCACATCTTCGAGCAAATCTTCATCTTCCTCGTATTTTTTGACAAATTTGCCGCGCATCAGTTTTTCCAGCACCGATTCGTTTGATTTCAGTGAAGTCGAGAAATAGATCAGGGATTTGCCCAGTTCCATCAATTTAAACAACTCTTTGTTGCTGATCGACTTGTTAAGCTGATGCTCGGCCGCGTCAATCGTCTTGTCCATAAAGCGCAGAAACTTCAAGTAATCCTTGGCGCCGGCGAACATGATCTGGAAGGTAAAGCGGGTTCTGAAACCCGTTATAAAATCACGGACGCGATTGTTTTTGAACTGGTCCAGCACGGCAGCCTCACGCAATGAAATTGTCACCAGGCATTTGCTGGCAATCACGATGCCGACCGGCATCGTCTCATATTTGGAGTTGTTGCCATCGCGGCGGATATAGGGAAAGTCGGCGATAATCAGAATATGCGCACTGTCGTCGTCGTCGTCGATACGCGGCCGCTCTTCTTCGTCCAAAGGATAGCGAAGAAATTCGGGGGGGAGTCCCAGCGCGTCTTCAACTGTTTTCAGCTCTTCTTCAGTTGGAGCCGACAAATTGACCCAGCAGTCCGGTTCAATCGTATCCAGGCGTTCAAGCTCGCCCACCATCCGTCCGTTGATTTCCTTCATGCAGGAACGAAATATTTCAAGCATGAGTACCCCTCCTTCCCTAAACCGGTCGATTCAATGCTGCGGAAACCCGGCTGATCATCACACGAAAAAGCCCGCTGGACCCTTAATCCGGCGAGCTCATACAAAAATGGCATACGCGCCCGAAATTCTGCCTAAGCAAAATGGACGTCTTACCCTTCCTGATCGAGCTTTGGCTCTGTGCGACTTAGACTATCAGCTAACGCCGGTCCAGCTGCGTTAGGTTAAGCCTTAATCCGGCAAAACCTGTTGACCCATTGGCGTCTCTCGACGTTTCCGGGCAGCAGCGTTTGTTCACACAGTAGCCTCACCTAACAAACGGGTGTTGCAGGCTAAACTGCAGCAGATTGATTATATTATTTTGGCAACAGGGTTGTCAATAAAGGACGATGAATTTAATGTCCTGTTGAGCCGAATCCACCGCCACGATCTTGTCCGATCGCTTCTGGCTGGTCGTGTTCAATAAAGTCAGCTCGGAGATAGCGGCTGAACACCATTTGGGCAATCCGGTCACCCGGTTTGATATAGATTGTCCCATACGGATTTTCGTCAGAATCAAGGTAGACAACCTGGTCAGCCAGCTCAGGCAATTTATCCGTGATCACCTGCTGGGCCTTGGCCTGGTTGTTTTGGGTCAGGTAATCGCTCAGCTTAAGACGGCGGTAGGACGCAGCCAATTCCAAGACGACTTCCGGTCGATTGATGATCAGATCGCTCAGTGTGGCCTGACTAAAGGTATTTTGGATGACGATACCGACCTCGTCACGATAATCGCAATCGATCGTCCCTGGCGAATTGGGCACACGCAGAGTTGTTTTCAGGGAAAGCCCGCTGCGCGGGCGGATCTGGGCTTCAACGCCTGGCTCGAGAGCCATGACAAAATCCAATGGCAAAACACGCGTTTCGCCAGGTCGCAGCGTCATTTCGCCGGCAGCAAACAAGTCACAGCCTGCCGAGCCGGCTGTCGCATAAAGGGGGGTTTTGCCGGTGGGGCCCTGGCGAATCAAAACTGTTGTTTGCATTGATTTTTCCATAGAGTTGCTCCTATACGCCTTGATGATAATGCCCGTGGCTGAGTGGACTGTTTTGACGCTCCGCCGCCTGGCGGGCTGCGGACTGGAAATCAGCCAGAATCTGCCTGTTGTCAGTTCCTGCTGCCGTCAGCAACTGCTGACAAAGGCCGGTCAGGCGGCGACGCTCTGATAAGGTTTCATTGACAAAAATCAAGCGGGCAGTCAGTCGATCGAAGAGGCTGCCGTCGGCTTGAGTTTCGGAAGCCAAGCGGACCAATTCGGCAGTGGCCGCCAGCAAAAAATGGCTGTAGATTTCACTGGTACAGGTTCTGGGGTGAAGGATGACCGGAAAGGATTGGTCCTTGCGATCCTTCAGGTTTAGAACAGCTGAAGCATCGGGTTTTTCGCCGGTCAGCGGCTTTTCGTGACAGCTGTGGCAGCCTGGCAGATTTTGGCCCAGCGGACAAAACTCGCTGGTCATCAGGCGAAGTCGGCCGTAGATCGGCAACTCCAGACAAAGTCCAGCTTCCCGTGCTGTTTTGCGCAGAGCAATTAAACGACCGAGGTCGAGTTCCGGCGAGGCGCAGATGGTTGTGACCCCCAGGCCTGCAAAATAGGCTGCTGTTGCCTGGTTGAACAGATTGGCGCCAAGATCTACACATTTTTCCAATTTTGGATCCGTCAATTGATCCAAGCCCAGATGACCGGCATAAATGCCATCAAATCCCCATGCCGGCAACTGACGCAGCAATTGGCTGACAAGTTCAGCGCCGCTGCCGGAAGACGCGGCTGGCAGCCAAGCCATGATCTGCGCATCGGGTTCAACGGCGTGGATCGCCTGGACGATGGCCGGCGCATTCTGTTCGGACAGTCCGAGCAGCGGCAGCAGGTAACGTGCTGCGCCGCAGGCAATCTCGCTGAAGGAAGGTATGCGAGCATAGCAGGCGGTCAGGGCGACTTGAGACCCCAAGGCATCAGCGTTGTGATCACGTCTGGGCAACATTCGGACAGCTTGGGTCCAATTGGCTGAAAAACCGACCGGCAGCTGGCGCTTATAAGACCGAACCAACTGAGTATCGAGTTCACTGATCAGCTGACGCCTGAGCTCGTTCAACGAGGAGATGGTCAAGCAGACCGGACCGCTCAGGTGGATTTCATCAGCATCAAACGGCGTGCCCCCGGTTTTTTTCAATTGCTGCTCGGCTCTTGCCGGATCCAGCGGATTGACCGCCTCTGATCGGCAGCTGATGCTGACAGCCAAGCCGGATGCCGCGCCCTGCCCCGGCATGACGCGGGCCGCGAGCGTGATTTGGCCGCCCTCACCGGAACAGGTGATTGAAATTTTCGTATGGCGCTTGTCAGCTTTCAGGGCGGTTTGTTCCGCCTGGCGATCGTTCATCAAAAAGACAGGATCGCCTTCGCGCAGTTCAGCCAGAATATCCGGATGAAAGCCCTTGATCGTCAGCTTCCGTCCCTGCGCCGTGATCGAGCCGATCGGCGCGCTGGCGGTTTCCTGCGCGGTTTCCGGCCGACGAACTGACAGCACGTCTCCCCGTCCCGGGCTGGTGCCCGCTGGCCAATCGGATGCCGTCATCACCCGCATCAGGCCAAAGCGCGGCTCAAGCCCGCAGATCGCTCCTAAAAGCACGCCATGGCTGCCGGTATGTGTTCCGCTGAGATAATCCGGCAGGCGGCGTCCGCTGATGTAGCGGTCGGTAAACTCGCCGCCCCGGTTAAAAGCGAAGAGCAGCCGACGCTTGTCGCCAGCGGTCTGGTCGCGCCAGGTGCTGCCCGCGTCTTCAGTCCACGCTGCCGCCCGATCCAACGCCGAGCGATAGATTGAGGTCACCTGTCCAACGTAGGCACTGCCACGCATGCGGCCTTCAATTTTGAATGACGCAACGCCGGCATCGATCAGCCCGGGTAAATAATCAATCAGAGCCTGGTCGCGAGGGCTCAGCCAAGGGAAGGACCCTTGCGGCTCGGTCGCTTGACTCCCGGCAAAGGATCGTTGCCAGGGCAGCCGACAGGGCTGAGCACATTCACCGCGATTACCGCTGCGGCCGCCGATCATGCTGCTGAGCAGGCACTGACCGGAATAACTCATGCAGACTGCGCCGTGCACAAAAACCTCTGTGGTCAGGTCGAGCGACCTGGCCAGCGCCGTCATTTCGGCAATTTCCGCTAATGAAAGTTCGCGCGGCAAAATGACCCGGCTGATGCCCAAACGAGCAGCCGCCTCCAGCCCGGCGCGATCGTGAATCGTCATTTGGGTGCTGGCGTGCAGCGGCAAGTCCGGCAAAATGCGGTGCAAAACCGCTGCCAGCCCGACGTCCTGCACGATAACCGCGTCAATGCCGTTTTCATAAGCCAGAGCAGCCAGCTCAATCGCGGCGTCCCCTTCATCGTCAGCAATCAAGGTGTTGAGGGCCAAATAGACCTTCACCGAGCGAAGATGGGCGAAGTCGATGGCTTCGACCAGTTCCTGAGCGGAGAAATTGGGCGCATTGCGCCGCGCGTTAAAAGTGCCAGCACCCAGATACACGGCATCGGCGCCGTTGCCGATGGCAGCTCGCAGAGCAGCAAAGTCCCCGGCGGGCGCCAGCAGTTCAGTCGATTTTAGTTGGATTGTCGTCATATTGCCTCAGTTCTTGCGTACTTGATAACTCTCTTGCACAGCTCAGCAATCATTAGCACCAGTATAAAACAGTTGTTTGGCAACGGCAACCAAACGCCTGATTTTCGCCGTCAGGTGCCCGAAAAACTGCCGACAATAGATTGACTACTGTCGGCAGTTGCAGGCGGGTTATTTCGAATCAGGTTCAGGTTTTCAGGCAAAACGCTCTTTCAAATTGGCGAGCTGACGAGCCATTTCAACGGGCAGACGATCAAATTTAGCAAAATGTTCCTCGATGCCCTTGATTTCGTCGGCCCAAATTTCAGGCTCGATGCTCAGCAAGCCTTCGACATCGGCCTCGGTGAAATTGTCCAGCCCTTCAATGCTGATGTCCTTGGCGAATGGAATGTAACCGATTGGCGTATTTCTGGCTTCGACCTGATCGTTGCAACGGGCCAGAATCCATTCCAGAACACGGAAATTGTCACCGTAACCCGGCCAGATGAAATGGCCCTGGTTATCGGTTCTAAACCAGTTCACATTGAAGATTTTGGGCGGATGGGCGATTTTTTTGCCCATTTCGAGCCAGTGCTGGAAGTAGTCGCCCATGTTGTAGCCGCAAAAGGGCAGCATGGCCATCGGGTCGCGGCGAACAACGCCAACAGCGCCCGATGCGGCGGCTGTTGTTTCAGAAGCCATGGTCGCGCCGACAAAGACCCCGTGATTCCAGTCAAAAGATTGGTAAACCAGCGGCGCAGTCTTGGCGCGGCGGCCGCCAAAGAGAATGGCTGAAATCGGCACACCCATGGGCTCTTCCCATTTGGGCGAAATGCAGGGGCAGTTTTTGGCCGGCGCCGTGAAGCGTGAGTTCGGGTTGGCGGCCTTGGTCTCGCTGGCCGGGGTCCACGCCTTGCCGGTCCAGTCGATGGCGTGGGCCGGCGCGGCGACGCCCATGCCTTCCCACCAGACGTTTTTATCGTCGGTCAGGGCAACGTTGGTAAAGATGGTGTCCTTTTTGCAGGACAGCATGGCGTTGGGATTGGATTTCATGCTGGTGCCGGGGGCAACGCCGAAAAAGCCGGCTTCGGGATTGATGGCGTAAAGCTGGCCGTCAGGTCCGGGACGCATCCAGGCAATATCGTCGCCAACCGTATAAACTTTGTAGCCCTTGGCATAGGCCGGCGGAATCAGCATGGCGAGATTGGTCTTGCCGCAGGCGCTCGGGAAGGCACCGGTAATGTATTGGGTTTCGCCGGTTTTAATGTTCTCAATGCCGAGGATCAGCATATGCTCCGCCAGCCAGCTTTGTTTTTTGGCCAGATAGGAAGCGATACGCAGCGCAAAGCATTTCTTGCCCAGCAAAACATTGCCGCCATAGCCAGAGTTGACCGACCAAATAGCATTATCTTCTGGGAAGTGGGCAATGTAGCGGTTTTCTTCGTCAATTTGAGCTTTGGCGTGGAGGCAGCGAACCCATTCATCGCTGTCGCCCAGCTGCGTCAGGGCAATTTCGCCCATGCGCGTCATGATGCGCATATTCAGGACAACATAAATGCTGTCAGTCAGCTCAACACCGATTTTGGAAAGCGGCGATCCCGCCGGGCCCATGATATAGGGCACGACGTACATCGTGCGGCCGGTCATTGCGCCGTCAAAAAGCGGGCGCAGCTTGGCATACATTTCAGAAGGAGCCATCCAGTTGTTGGTGTGACCGGCATCTTCTTTTTTAGATGTGCAGATAAATGTCCGATGCTCGACCCGCGCGACATCGTTCAAGGCCGTCCGATGATACGAGCAGCCCGGAAGCTTCTCCTGATCGAGTTCCAGCATTTCTCCAGTTGCGTAGGTTTCTTTCTGAAGACGATCCTTTTCGGCTGATGAACCATCGATCCAGACGATCTGGTCGGGTTTGGTCAATGCTGCCATTTCTTCAACCCATTTTAAAATTGACTGATTGGTACATTTCATGACGATACCTTCCTTTCAAACCTCGGTTGAGGGATGCAATATAACGACACATTTGCAAGAGCCTAATGCCATTCTTGCATTTTACTGGATATAGCAATCAAACGGTCATTGAATCTGTGCCATGGTAATCTTATCATAAAAAGTTGTAAATTGGGAAGATGTAAATTGAAAAAAGATTTTGGAAGCGTTATTTTTGCCTATAGAGACGATTGTAAATTGCAAGGAACTGTTCCTTTTCCAGCATTTCCGCCCGAATATTGGATTTCAAGCCCAATTCAGACAGAATTTCAGCCAATTTCTGGCGACCCGGTTCGACCCCGGCAATGCTCAAACTGTTGGTCAGCGTTCGGCGGCGCTGGGCAAAACAATGCTCTAAAAATCTGAGATACTTTTTCCAGTTATCAATCGGCATTTGATGGCTGGCTGTGATGCGTACAACGCAGGACTCAACGTCCGGGCGTGGATAAAAGGCGTCAGCCGGGACCAGTATTTCCCGTCTCACCTCGCCAAAACTCGCCGTCAAGACCGCCAAGGGGCCATACTGTTTGGAGCCGGGATTGGCCATGATTCTGGCCGCGGCTTCTTTTTGCACCATTAGAACAAGCTGGCTGCAATCCGGCAATTCCACCAGAATTTTTTCAATCAGCGGCGTGGTGATGTAGTACGGCAAATTGGCAACAACCTTGACACCATCGGTTTTAGCTTCGGCCAGCCTGGCAAGGTCCGCCTCAAGCGCGTCGCCTAAAACAACCTTGCAGTTGTTTACATGGCTCAAGACCTGCTGCAAAGCTGGCATGACATGTTTATCGATTTCTAAAGCAATCACCTGGCCCGCTCTGGTGGCCAACTCACGCGTCAAACCACCGATGCCGGGGCCAATTTCTATGACCAAATCTTGCGTCGACAGATCGGCCAATTCGCATATTTTAACGACAACCCGCTCATCGACCAGGAAGTTTTGTCCCAGTGATCGCGTCGGCCGAATATTGAACGCTGCCAGTAAGCTCAATGTTTCCTGTCTGTTCATCGTCGCGCCGCTCAGGGCAGCTTGATGATGTAGACATCGCCGTAATAACCACCGGCATAGGTATATCCGTTTCTACAGTCGCCCGGGTTAAAGCCGCAATCAATGAAATCCGAATTGTTTTTGCCGCCATTAATATCGCCGACAACACCAAAGCCATAGTGCTCAATATACACGACGGTACCAAACGGAAGATTTGATCCGATATACTTGCCGTCTATCTTTGTACCACTGACCGCCACGATCCCTCGCTGTGCCGGAATGCCGCTGAATGTCTTGTGATTGATGGCTGGGGTGTGACAGCCGCGATCCATGCAAACATCCAGACCATCGTATGATGTCAGTTTGCGGCGTTTGACCGCGGTATATTCAAAAGTATTTCCACCGACTGTAATCGTACCATTACCATTATCATGATACGATACATCACCCAGCGCGCCCGGCGGATTCAGATATGGACTGATTTTGTTCAAACTGTTGGCGACCGAGCTTGTCAGCGTTTTATAATTGATCAGAGCATAGTGTGTCTTGGTCCCTTGCCGAACGACCTGCTGGACAGGATCAAGCACGACTTCGGATTGCGTCAGCAGCGAACTGATTAATATATTGTTTTCATAGGTGTCGAGATAATACAGCGCCCTGGTTCCGTTTTGGCCGGCCGTCTTGACGACCGATTTGCCGACATACATTGTATCATCATCCACGATAATGGTCGTAAAAGGAATGGCTTCAAGCTTCTGGGAACTCCGCTGATCGACATTGACATAATTCAGGCTGACCGAATTGAGGTTGCCGCCAGCGGTGAGCCTGTTTTCAATCCGACTGCCGTCACTGAGATCAAGCGCGTCAAAACCAGATCGCGTCATCAAGTCAGCCAACGAAATAAATTCCGCAGTCGCAGTTAAAGAAAAGCCGCCATAGGTCAGATTGACTTCATCCAGTCGCGTCACCGTTACATCGTATTGCTGACCCGGCAGGAGGGCGGTATCATCAGGCAAGTTAAGCCGGTCATTTTCACCGACATTCACGCCCGCTTCATCAATGGCCGCGATCAGGGTACGGCAATAGGTTATATGTTTGACATCGCTATCTGCGGTTTTGATGTTGACAATTGAAGGAATCTTCTCTTCGCTCATCGCCAGAGCCATTTGAGAATCCGGAATGGCAATAGCAGCGATAGCCAGTATAAGCATCAAAAACAGACAGGTTAGCCTGAGTCGAAGTCGTTTCATCAGTACCTCACTTGATTAGAATAATATGCTCAAAACGCTGCGGAATCGGCAGGCGGCATTGTTCGTCAACGGAATAATCAACTGTTTCATATCTGAATTATAAAAAACAATGCCAATTCTGTCAAATTTTCGCCATTGGAGGTCCAAGCGAATGGGTTGTTTTTGGCCTGATTATTGTCAATTATTCTATCTGTTTCAGGACTTTGTGCTGCATTTTGTCGAATCACACCTGTCATATTGCACATATATCGTATCCAATAATGTGCAATTTATCATTTGTTTGATGTTTTTTTCTTTTGTCTATCTTCATTTAAATAATGGTTTCACATCTGTTCCAGTTGAACAATCTATGTTACAATTCGTGTTATTAAGCTACTGGACATCAGCAGGAGGCCAAGGGCGGGATGAGACAATCCAAACGCACCGACAAAGTGCAGACCCCCAAGTCAGATCATCCAGGAAAAATCAAACGCGGCCGTCAGGAAATGAACCGTTTTCTGCGTCGTTTTCTTGTATTCGTTTTGTTAATCCTCCTATCGGCCATTTGTATTGCCGGCTACGCTACACTTGCTCCAATATCGATCTATTTGAATGCGCAAGTGCTCAACTATCATCGCGACGCGGCCATTGATTATGAAGTCGTCCTCAAGCCAAACAACTTTACGGAAGCGACCACAGTCGGCATGGATCAGGTCTATATTCAGGATTTTTCTGATTCTGTCAATGCAAGTTTCGATTATGCGTTCTCTGCTGACCGCGCATCAAATTTAAAATACAGTTATACCATCGATGCGATTGTTCGGGTTCATGATGCCAGCAACCCGGATATCATTCTTCTCAGTCACAAAATCAACCTTCGACCTGAAACCGTTGGCCAGATCAATGGCACGGAACTGGTCATCAAAGATGCTGTTTCCGTAAAATTAGCCGATTATACTGCCATCATCGAGAGCTTTAAAGCACAAACCAGCCAACCGGCAACTTTCGATGTGGCCGTTACCATGGTTGTCAGCTTGACCTCGCAACAGACTTCTGGCCTCGTGGAGATCATTGACACATCCGCTTTGCAAATACCGCTTCAGCAGCCCCAGTTTGAAATAACTCGCGTCCTGCCTGATCGTTTGCCAGTCGCTGTCCATCGACTCATGCAAAGTGTATTTGTCATTACCAACGTGCCTTTCGTGATTATTTTAGTCCTGGCTGGCCTGTGCTTGCTTTTGCTGATCCTTTTACTGACCCTGACCCGCGGTCGCAAGAAAAATCTTTTCAATCGCCAGCTTCATCGAATGATGCGCCAGGCGAAAAGCCGCTTGATGGTCATTGGCGACAAAGCCTGGGAGCCTGAATGGTGTGTTACCGCGACGGACTATCATTCCCTTGTTCGTACCGCTAAGAAACTGAAGCATCCGATTTTCTGTTTTGTTGATCGGCAATCACCTGTCCCCACTGCCTATTTTTATATCTATTATGGTGAAAATAATTATTGCTTTACATTTACCGGCGAGGCTGCACATGTTGATACCACCTCCGAAGCCGGCACTTTAAGTTCAATTGTTTCGGAAGAGCCACAAATTCCCAACCTTTCGACGCCATCTGCTATTGATGACCGAATTCCACTATTACCCGAAACAGATGACAGTTCCGACATTTTTCTGGCCAAACTGATGACTCACCCTGGCTTGAATCAGCGATAAGGTCTGATCTGAACATAGGTTATATCATAAACATTTCCGGTCAGTTCAATATCTGAAATGACTTTTGTCATGCGCTGGCTGGGCGAAGATCTGTCTTCAGCTTGAACCGTCAGCGTCATAGGTGGCTGCAAGCGGCGATTATCCCAGGTCAGGGTTGAAGGCAGCGCGGGGATTATCACACTGGCCTCATAATGCGTGACGTCATCGACACAAACAATGGCGATTGTTTTGCCGTTAAAAGTAAATTGAGCCGATTTGGGACTTCGCGTAAAATCAATCACGATATTCAGGCGTTCAAGTGCTAAAAAGCGGTGCGGTTCGATCGACATCGTCTGACCCTGACTGTTGGTCTGACCCGAAAAGTATCGAATACTACCCTTGATCTCAACCTCAGCATCGAATTCCGGCGCAGGCTTTTCCGCTCTGACAACAATCGTCTTTTGCGCTCGTACCAATTGAATATCACCCATTTGACTGACCGCCCAAGCCTGTCCATCGAGCGTAAATGGACGTTCTTGTTCTCCTGCCAGCTCATTTCGACTGACTCGTAGGGTCAACGGGGCCGACCACGGCCCCAAGCCAGTTCCATTGACCCAGCCTGTAGCATTCCCGGCACCGCGGTTTTTGATATCCGCATCGCCCGCCAACCCGCTGAAGGCCGTTATAATACCGTTGACCGTATACTGTATGTCGATGAAGTCCGCCTGACTGCCAATGACGTACTGTCCATCCGCAGCCGGTGTATTGAGTACGCTGATCGAACAGCTCACGCCGACCCCACCCGCGCCTTGGCCGTTGAATGTCGCATATCTGATCTCTTTTTTGGTTTTCGACAAATAATGATTGGTGTACAAGGCAAACCCCATATGCCAGGATGGCGGAGCCAGGACAACGGTGGTCGTTTCGAGCAGATTGAGATTTTGAAAGGTCATGCCGCCGTAATTGTTATTGCGATAGGTCAGCTGGGCATTTTTGATGAAATCTTTTTGGCGTACTGAAAGTCTGGCCCAAGATACATAAGCCGATTGTCCCATATTCAATTCGGTCCACTGCCAGGGGGTTGATTGGGTGACACCACCCGGCGCGTCGTCGCGGAACAACGAATTGGTCACGACAATCTCTTCATATGAAAATCCGAGGCTGGCAAATTGACCGGTTTTCGGATCATATCGATTGCCGGCAACCTGACTTGGACTGCCATAAACCAGCAGTTTGTAATCCCGCCAGATGGTGTAGTTCGCCTGATAACCTTTGGATCGACTTTTCACCGGCTGACCGACAGCCAGCAGCCAGCTCTCAAATGCCGCCTGATTGGTCGGCGGCACCGGCAGACCCGAGGATCCCGGAAAACCGGCAGCAGCTGCCGGGATGGCATTTTGCAACAGCATGACCGTCAGGATCAGCAGCGAGAACAGGCTCAGGCTGACGGATCGTTTCTGCCGTTGTGTTTCAGGCAGGGTTTGAGATAATGCTGAATGAGATTGTTGTATAAACATCGGCTTCATAGGTTACCTCGATTCGATTGATGGCCTTTTGCCAGACCTGTCTGATGATCTGTGTGGACGAGAGACGGTCACTGAAATCATGTCGATAGCATTGGACGATAAAATTGAAAATCTCGGGACTGTATTCATTCGCCAGAACTTGACGCAATGAGGCCTCCAAGAGTTCGACGACGCGCGGATCGCTGTAGGAATTGTCAGCCATGGCGGCATCACGGGTCATATCGCTGAACAACCGATCGATACACAACATCAGCTGCGGTTGTTGCGCGGGATCCGCATCCAAATCGAGAAACCAGTAAAAATAACTGTTGAAACGCTCGGCCGAGACCAAATTGACAGCGGCGACCAGAAAGGTCTGTTGCACGCCAGGATCCGGGTGAAGATAGACCGCGACATTGCCTTGAGCCATCGCGCTTTGATTCAAGGCGGCTTCGTAAATTTGCAGATCGCTGACCACCAGCCAATCATGTCGGTGAGACGGCTGCGACGTCTCCGGTGGCGGCGGAACGGTCGTCGTGTGTGTTGTGGTCGATGTGCTGGCCGCCTGGGTTTCATCCGACGATGAGGCCGATGAGGTGGGATCAGGTTTCAGGTCAGTCGACTCAGCGGTTCCCGTGCCCTGACTGCTTGATGCAGTGGATGCCGTGGTCTCAGTCGTCACGCGCACCGTCTGCGCCGGATCATGACACCCGCAAAGCTGCAAGAGCAAGATTGCACTCAACAGCAGCAGGCTCCATCGCCTGGTTAAACAGCTTGGACGAACAGTTCTTTTGTTCATAAAAAATCACCCCGGTATCCAGATTACACCGGAAACCAGGGTGATGCAGCGGTAGACGTTCGACAAAAAGCGACAAAGCCCGTCAGCGGAAATAGGCAATGCCAGCTTCAAAGATGCGTTGGTCCTTTTCGCCGGGGATGTTGCGCGCCAGCAGCGGCCCTTTTCGTTCGGAGTGCCCCATTTTGCCGAGGATACGGCCATCGGGGCTGCTGATGGCTTCAATGGCGCCCAGTGAGCCATTGGGATTGAATACCGTCAGATGCGAGGGTTGACCGCTGGCATCGACATATTGCGCGGCAATCTGGTCCTGCGCCGCCATTTGGCTGATGAGCTCTGGGCTGGCAGCGAAGCGACCTTCGCCATGGGAGATCGGCACCTGATGCAGGTCTCCCGGCTGGGTGAAACTCAGCCAGGGCGAGCGTGAGCTGCGTATTTTGGTCGTTACATAACATGACGCATGGCGGCCAATGCGATTGAAGGTCAGGGTCGGGCTGTCCTGGGTCAGTTCGCCGATGTCGCCGAAAGGCAGCAAACCAAGTTTGATCAGGGCTTGAAAGCCGTTGCAGATGCCCAGAATCAAGCCATCACGGTGCTGCAGGAGTTTGCGGACCTCTTCTGTGACGGCAGGATTGTGAAAGGCTGCCGCGATGAATTTGCCCGAACCCTCAGGTTCATCGCCGCCGCTGAAACCGCCGGGCAGCATGATGATCTGCGCTTGGGCGATACGCTTTTCCATTTCAGCCATGGTTTGACGAATAGCATCGGGTGAGAGGTTGCGGACCACCAGCACGTCAGGGTCTGCTCCAGCCTTGGCGAAGGCTCGCGCCGTGTCGTACTCGGTGTTGGTGCCCGGAAAAACCGGGATAAAAACGCGCGGTCTGGCGATACGAATGGCCGCGCAGGGCGACGTTTTAGGCACCGCCTGGGCCGCAGGCAGTTTTGGAATGGGCTGGTCGAGGTTGCTGGCGGTCGGAAAGACTTTTTCCAGCGGTTTCTGCCAGCTTGCCAAGGCGTCTGCCTCTGGCAATTCCTCGGTGCCGCAACGGAAAACCGGCTCGCCCAATGTTTTACCCAGCAGTCGGGCACCGGCAGCTTGCAGTCGATCGGCCGAGCGATTGTCGTTAACCGCCAGCAGCAGCGCCGCGATTTGCGGCGCAAAAAGATCAGCCTTCAGCTCGGCGGCGAATTCAAAGCCCAGCTGATTGCCAAAACACATCTTCGCACAGGCTATGGCGGCGCTTTGCCGGACCGTCGCCGCGGCCGCGATTTGCCCGGCGGCGGCCATTTGGTGGACGCGCGCCAGGTTGGCCATGAAGGCCGGCGCGTCAGGCAGGCCCGCCTCGCCGATCGGGACGGGCAGCAGCCAGACCGACTGCCCCGGCTTTTGCAGCGCAGCCGAAACCACCTGCCCGGCCTTGCTGACGGCAACGGCAAAGGACACCAGGGTCGGCGGCACATGCAGGTCTTTGAATGAACCGGACATGCTGTCTTTGCCGCCGATGGCCGGCACGCCGAAGTCGATCTGAGCCTGGTAGGCACCAAGCAGAGCGGCCAGCGGCTTGCCCCATTTTTCGGCGGTGGTCAGTCGTTCAAAGTATTCCTGAAAGGTCAGCCGTGCCGTCGCGGCGTCGCCGCCCATCGCAGCGATTTTAGCCAGCGAATGGGCCACGGCAAAATAGGCGCCGTGATAGGGGCTCCAACTGGACAGTTCAGGGTCAAAGCCAAAAGACATCAGGGTGCAGGCATCGGTTTCGCCGTCCAGCATCGGGATCAGGGCGGCCATGCCCTCTTCGGGGGTCAGCTGAAGACGTCCGCCAAACGGCATGAGGACGGTTCCGGCGCCGATCGTGCTGTCGAAACGCTCGACCAAGCCTTTGCGGGAGCAGTCTTGCAAAGTCGAAAGGCCGGCCTTGAGTTGCTCGACAAACCCGACGACGGCCTTGCTGTTGCTGGACCCGCTGGGAGGGGTTGGCGGCATCACAGTAATGGCGGTTTGTTGCGGGGCACCGTTGGTATCGATAAAGGAACGCGCCAGATCAACGATGGTCTTGCCGCGCCATTGCATGACCAGGCGCGGATCGTCCGTGACCTCGGCCACCGCGACCGCCTCAAGATTTTCCTGCTCAGCGAAGGCAATAAATTTTGCAACATCATCGGCGGCAACGACGACCGCCATTCTTTCTTGTGATTCAGAAATGGCCAGCTCGGTGCCATCCAGGCCTTCATATTTGCGTGGCACTTTGTCCAGATCAATGCGCAGTCCGTCGGCCAGTTCACCGATGGCGACCGAAACACCGCCAGCGCCGAAGTCGTTGCAGCGCTTGATCAGCAGGGCGACCTCGCGGTTGCGGAACAGCCGCTGGATTTTGCGTTCGGTTGGCGGATTGCCCTTTTGCACTTCCGAGCCGCATTTGATAATCGATTGTTCATCATGCGCCTTGGATGATCCCGTGGCGCCGCCGCAGCCATCACGGCCGGTCCGGCCGCCGAGCAGGATCACCTGATCGCCCGGCGCGGGGGTTTCCCGTCTGACTTGAGCCGCTGGCGCCGCGGCGATGACAGCGCCGATTTCCATGCGTTTGGCGATGTAGCCGGGGTGGTAGATTTCTTCGACCTGGCCGGTGGCCAGACCGATCTGGTTGCCATAGGCACTGTAGCCGGCAGCGGCGGTGGTGGTGATTTTGCGCTGTGATAATTTGCCGGGCAGGGTCTGACTGACGGGCACGGTCGGATCGCCACTGCCGGTGACGCGCATGGCCTGGTAGACGTAGGATCGCCCGGACAGCGGGTCGCGGATGGCGCCGCCGAGGCAGGTCGCCGCGCCGCCGAAGGGCTCGATCTCGGTCGGATGGTTGTGAGTCTCGTTCTTGAACATGACCAGATAGTCTTCTGCTTGACCGTTGACAGGGATGCTGACTTTGATGCTGCAGGCGTTGATTTCCGGCGAAACGTCGAGGTCATCGAGTTTGCCCTGCCGACGCAGTTCCTTCATCGCCAGCGTAGCCAGATCCATCAGGCAGATCGGCTTTTCGGCCAGCCTGCTGCCATAGACCTCGGCGCGCATGGCCTGATAGGTCTGCCAGGTCTGTTGCATGCGCCGCGTTGTTTCATCGTCGCCGGCAAAATGGACGGCATCGATGCGGGTCAAAAAAGTCGTGTGTCGGCAATGGTCGGACCAGTAGGTGTCGAGGACGCGCAGTTCGGTCCATCTCGGGTCGCGCCCTTCGTCGGCAAACCAGTCGCGCGTGAACGCGAGGTCGGCAGCAGACATGGCAAAGCCGGCCGTTTCCAGCAGGGTGTTCAGCGCCGCCTGATCCATTGTTGTGAAACCGACAATCGACTCGATATCGGAAGGACTGTCCAACGCGTCGACCAGGCTGTCCGGCTTGTCCATCGCGGCTTCCCGCGCTTCGACCGGGTTGATCAGCCAATTCTTGATCCGCGCCAGTTCGTCAGCCGCGATCTCACCGTCCAGGGCGTAGACGCGGGCGGTCTTGAGCAGCGGCCGTTCTTCGCAGGTCAAAATCTGGATGCATTGGGCCGCGGAATCGGCACGCTGGTCATACTGGCCAGGCAAGGCCTCGACGGCAAAGGCTGCGGTTGGACAGCCAAAATCCGACCTTTCATCGGCGATGGTATCGACCGGCGGCTCAGCAAAAACCCGCGTGCGGGCTTGCTCGTACTGATCGTCGGTAATGCCCGAAACATCATAGCGGTTGTAAATCCGGATGGCCTTGAGACCAGGCAGATTGAGATTCTCAACCAGATCGCGCAGGAGACCCGCCGCTTCAATATCAAAACCGGGCTTTTTCACGGCATAGATTCTTCTGACTTGATCCTTGGGGTTCATGGTGCCACCATCTTTCCTTTAGTCCTGTCCGGCAATTTGCCCCAACAGACTGGCGCTGCGTTTCAAGAATTCAGCCATGTCATCAGCGGACAATGAACCGTGGCCCAGACGCGCCAGATCGTATACCTGGCGAATCAGCCGACCGGTCTCTTCCTGGCGGCCGGGGATTTCGTAAAGTGCCAGCAGCCGGCTGATCAGGGGCTGGTCCTGATTGACAATCAAGGTTTGCTGCAGCGGAAACATGCTGTTGATGTCCATTTTATCATCGCCGGCTCCCTGCATCTTCTCGAACTGTTTGCGCATTTCCTGTATGCGGCGTGATTCTTCGGACTCGACAATCATCGCCGGCAACGCATCAGCGCCCAACGACTGCACCTTGACCTCCAGCTTGTCCTGGCCCAGGGTCTCGCGGAACAATTTCTCGAACGCCTCGACCTGACTGGCGTCGCCTTCGCTGCCGCCCAGTTCGGCATCAACGCGTTTGAAATGCTTGCCGTGATTTTTGTACTCGATGAAGGACATGAAGTGATTGTCCAACTCGTGATCCATGACCAGCACATCGAGGCCGCGCGCTTTGGCCATCTGCACATAGGCGACCTGCTTGGACGGGTCGTGCGAATAGAGCAGGGTGTCGCCGAGCTCGGACAGCACCTTGAGCGGGCCGTCAACTGTTTTGAAGAGCGCGATGTCCTTGACCTTGTCGTAGAATTTGTCTTCCTTGAGCATGCCGTATTTGACAAAGACGCCGATGTCCTGCCAATATTTGTCGTAGTCTGCCCGCTGGTCGTTGAAGAGCTGGGTCAGTTTGTCGGCGACCTTCTTGATGATATGAGTGGATAATTTGCTGACGTAGGCGTCGTTCTGCAGGAAGCTGCGCGAGACGTTGAGCGGCAGGTCGGGGCAGTCGATGCAGCCTTTGAGTAAAAACAGGAATTCCGGGATGATTTCCTTGATGTTGTCGGCGACGAAGACCTGATTGTAATAGATTTTGATGCGCCCCTCGAGGCTTTCATAGGCATTGTCGGACTGGGGAAAATAGAGAATGCCCTTGAGGTTGAAGGGGTAATCCATGTTGAGGTGAATCCAGAAAAGCGGCTCGCGGTAATCGCGGAAGGTTTTGCGATAAAAGGCCTTGTATTCGTCATCGGTGCATTCGCTGGGCTTTTTCAGCCAGAGCGGTGACAGGTCATTGATCGGCTGTTCGGCGGTGGTTTCGATCTCGTCCGGTTCATCGGTCGCGGGCTTTTCGGCGGCGGCCTTGGCCTCGCGCTCGGCGCGTTCCAGATCGGCAACAACGTCGTTAAAATAAATCGGCCAGGCCATGAAGCTGCAGTATTTGTCGAGGATTTCCCTGATTTTGCTGCCCGTCAGAAATTCCTTGCCTTCATCGGACAGGGTCAGGGTGATCTGAGAACCGCGAGTTGCGCGGTCGGACGGCCCCATGACGTAAGACATGCCATCTTCGCTCTCCCAGCTGGCCGCTTCGGCGCCGGGCTGACAGGACAACGTGTCGATGCGGACCTTATCCGAGACCATGAAGGCTGAATAGAATCCCAGGCCGAAATGGCCGATGATGCCGCCGCTGTCACCGCCCTTGTCCTTGTATTTTTCGACAAAATCCATGACGCCGGAAAAGGCGATCTGGTTGATGTATTTGCGGATTTCGTCAACTGTCATGCCGATGCCGTTGTCCTCGATGGTCAGCGTGCCGGCTGTCTGATCAAAGGTCACCCGGATGTTTTGCACGTCGCCTTCAGCAAGCGCAAATTCACCAAGGTCCGTGAGGCGTTTGAGTTTGGCGTTGGCATCGGCGGCGTTGGAGACCAGCTCGCGCAGGAAAATATCGCGGTCGGAGTAAAGCCATTTGCGAATGATCGGAAAAATGTTTTCGGTGCTGACGGATACATTGCCTGTTTCTTGAATCATGTCATTTCCTCCTGATTATGCTGTGGTCTTGTATATAATTTTCAACAATCTGGCGATAGGCCTGATCGATTTTTCGCAGCAAGGGATTGGCTGTCGAGTCAAGCTGGGCCGCTTCGATCGAACGGATCGGCAGGATATCAAACGGCGAACTTGAGAGAAAAGCGGCGTCACAGCGACCCCGGCAAATGTCGTCAAACGTCAGCATCTCCTCGGCCAGCGTTGCCCCGGCGGTGGCAATGGCTTCCATGACATGCTGGCGTGTGATGCCCTTGAGGATACGGCTTTCCGGCGCGGACAGCACCTGATTGCCCCGGATCAAGAACAGGTTGGAGCGCGAGCCCTCGGTCAGCAAGCCCTGACGATCGGCCAGCAGCAGTTCGTAAAAAACGCCGAAGGGCCCGGGGTTGGCATAACGCAGCGCGACCGCCGCCTTGTAGTCGGAATTGATGATTTTGACATTGGGGTCTTCCCGCTCCCACGCCAGGATGCCGGTCGCTACCCCCTGCTCGAAAAGCTCAGCCACCGGGTAGGCGGAGGGTGTCAGGTGAATGACCGCCCGCCCTTCGAGCAGCACGATGCGCAAATTGGCCTGCTGGAGGCCATTGGCGGCAATCAGGCGGCAGCTGTCGTCATAAAGGGACGCTGTCACCTTGACGTTGGCTTGCACCGACTGCCCCAGACGCGCCAGGTGATCCTCCCAAAACAGCGGGATGCCCCGCACGACGCGAATCACCTCATAATACATGGTTTCAGGGGTCGGCAGAAACAACGCCGCGGTGGCGGTATCGTCAGCCAGAACGATGCGGCCCTGGTCAGAAATATACAAACCGGCCAGGCTGTCGATGATCGGATATGCCAATCTAGGGTCCTCCTCGTCAAAAGTACTGCAATATTATAACATGAACCTGCCACGGCTGGCACGCAGATTGTGGTCACGATAAATATTCACCCACAGTTATATTTATACAACATTGCCCCAGTTGTTTTCAAGCCTGAAATCGGTTTTGACAAAGTCAATAAGTTCGAGTTATAATAATTGGCAATCCATTATGCTCTTCGCTTTTGTGATCAGTAAGAGGATGGTTAAAAAGCTAATATTTATGCATATTTTTGCATAATAATATCAACGGAGGACAATTTTTATGGCAAAAGAGAAAATTCTGCTGGCTTACTCGGGTGGGCTGGACACATCGATCATAATTGCGTGGCTTTTGGAAAACTACGACTGCGAAGTCATCGCCATGGCCGGCGAAGTCGGCATCGGGCTCGATCACGACGCGCTGCGCGCCAAGGCGCTCAAATGCGGCGCCAGCGCCTGTTTCATCGAGGACATTGCCGAGGAATTCATCACCGACTATATCTACCCGACCCTCAAGGTCGGTGCCATCTACGAAGGCAAATACCTGCTCGGCACCTCCTTTGCCCGCCCGATCATTGCCAAGCGCATGGTCGAGATCGCCAAGCGCGAAGGCTGCACGGCCGTCGCCCACGGCTGCACCGGCAAGGGCAACGATCAGGTTCGCTTTGAGCTGACCGTCAAAGCCCTGGCCCCCGAGCTCAAAATCATCGCACCCTGGCGCATTTGGTCGCTTAAGTCACGCGACGAGGAAATCGACTACGCCAACGCGCGCGGCATTCCGGTGCCGGTCACCAAGGCTACCAACTACTCCATGGATCAGAACCTCTGGCACCTCAGCCACGAGGGCATGGATCTCGAAAACCCGGCCAACGAACCGCAGTACGAAAAAATCCTCGAGCTGATGGTTTCGCCGGAACAGGCACCGGATCAGCCCACCTATGTCGAAGTAACCTTTGAACAGGGCATCCCGGTCGCCCTCGACGGCCAAAAACTGTCGCCGGTCGACCTGATCAAAACCCTGAACAAAATCGCCGGCGACAATGGCGTCGGCATCGTTGACATGGTCGAAAACCGCCTGGTCGGCATGAAGTCGCGCGGCATCTACGAGACCCCGGCCGGCACCGTGCTCTACGCCGCCCACCGCGAGCTCGAGCTGCTCTGCCTCGACCGCGACACGCTGCACTACAAGGACCTCGTCGCCCAGCGCTATGCCGAGCTGGTCTACTTCGGCCAGTGGTTCCACCCCCTGCGCCTGTCGCTGGATGCCTTCGTCAACCAGACCCAGACCACCGTCACCGGCAAGGTTCGCCTCAAGCTTTACAAAGGCAACGTCATGCCGGCCGGCACCACGTCGCCCTACTCGCTCTATGAAGAAAGCCTGTCGACATTTGGCGTGGATAATGTTTACAACCAGGCTGATGCCGGCGGTTTCATCAACTGCTTCGGCCTGCCCATGAAAGTCGTAGCCCAGATGAAAAAACGCAACGGCATGCTGTAAGCAATTGTCTCACATTTCATTCCGCTACACACTTCTCCTTAATAATTCTGTGTGTAGCCACCAAGCGAGTTCCGCAGACGCGAAGCGTCGAGGACCTGTCCGAGCGACTGGCTCACATCAGAATTATTAAGGAGATGCAAGATGTCTGATAAACTTTGGAGTGGCCGGTTCGATAAAAATACCGACGCAGCGGTCAACGCCTACAATTCGTCGATCGCCTTTGACGCCCGCCTGTACCGTCAGGACATCCGCGGCAGCCAGGCGCACGCCGCCATGCTGGCCGCTGTCGGCATCATCAGCGCGGACGACGGGCAGGCCATCCGCGACGGCCTCCAGAGCATCCTCGAGGATATTGAAGCCGGCCAGCTACCATTTGACCCTGCAGCCGAAGACATCCACATGTTTATCGAATCCGAGCTGACCCGTCGTATCGGCGAGGCCGGCAAACGCCTGCACACCGGGCGCAGCCGCAACGACCAGGTGGCGCTGGATCTGCGCCTCTACCTGAAGGACGCCGGCGGCGAGATCCGCCAGGGCTTCTTGCAGCTCTATTACACCCTGCTCAATCTGGCCGAAAGCCACCTCGATACAGTCATGCCGGGCTACACCCACCTGCAGCGCGCCCAGCCTATCACCTTTGCCCATCACCTGATGGCCTACGTCGAGATGCTGGCGCGCGACATCGGCCGCCTGGACGACACGCTGACCCGCATGGATGTCATGCCGCTCGGCTCGGGTGCCCTTGCCGGTACCACCTACCCGCTCGATAGGCCAAAGGTCGCCAAGGCGCTGGGCTTTGCCAGCATCACCCAAAACAGTCTCGACGGCGTCTCCGATCGCGACTTCGCCATCGAGCTGGCCAGCTGCCTGTCCATCTTCATGATGCACGTCTCCCGCCTGAGCGAAGAGATCATCCTCTGGTCCAGCCAGGAATTCGCCTTTGTCGAGCTCGATGACGCCTACAGCACCGGCAGCAGCATCATGCCGCAAAAGAAAAACCCCGACGTCGCCGAGCTGTCGCGCGGCAAGACCGGTCGGGTTTTTGGCTCGCTCCTGACCCTGCTGACCGTCATGAAAGGCCTGCCGCTGGCCTACAACAAGGATATGCAGGAAGACAAGGAAGCCATCTTCGACGCCGTCGACACCGTCCTGCTTTGCCTGCCCGCGCTGATCGGCATGCTGCGCACGATGAACATCCGCGGCGACCGCATGGCCCAGGCCGCTGCCGGCGGCTTCACCAACGCCACCGATCTGGCCGATTATCTGGTCGTCAAAGGCCTGCCCTTCCGCAGCGCCCATGAAGTGTCCGGCAAGCTGGTCCGCCACTGCATCGAGCGCGGTTGCGCGCTGGAAGACCTCAAGTTGGTCGATTTTCAAAAATTTTCGCCGTTAATTGGCGATGATGTTTACGAGGCCATCTGCATCGCCAATTGTGTCAGTCGGCGCAAAATCCCCGGCGCGCCGGCCGGCGAAGCTGTCAAGATGGCGATTGAAAATGCAAGGATGAGGTTTGCGAATCATCCGGATCGACGTGGGTAAATGCAATTGAAAATGTGCGACGAAGGTCTGCAGATCAAGGAACAGCTGACTTTTCGTATCGAATTGGTCAGCCCTAAGAGCGAATCGGAAAGCGATCAGTTTGCGCGTGATTTTGTTCATGGTTTAGGTTTGAAAACTTTCAGCGGAACCTGGAGCAGGATCGATCTGGACTCGCCTGTGATTGATGAATTTATTTCGCAATCAGCAGGCTCTGATCAAAAAGCGGCAGGCTCAATTCAATGGTTGTTGTATCCTATCGCAAAAGCTGATCGATCATCCAGATGCCAATTATGAATGGTATATCCTCAATAGCGATCAATGGTTGGCTGAAGATATTAAGGGTAGTATTTTAACCTGTAAGGCAGATAAAATGCCGCCAACCATCCATGTGGCTCGTGGTTGGTGTGGCAATATCCGTGTGTCGGAAAAATTCCGACAAGTCGTCCAAGCCAATCAATTATCGGGGATCGATTACCTCTGGCTCAAGGACAATGGCAGATTTGCTGCACAGCAATGGTATATCCCCGTTATCAGTCGGGCGCTCGGCCGCGGAATTGACCATCCTTGGTATGATCCCAAGTTCGCTCAAAATGAAAATCCATTCTTGCGCTCGGGTCACCGATTTTTCAACGCTATTGAAATCAGGCAGCACAATCCTTTTGAAAAGCGGATCCATCGTGATCTCATCCCTCTGTTCAATCCGATCGATCCGTTAGTTTTAAGTATCAGCTCATACTACAGATTCCTCCGGGATTTTTTACCCGATACAGACTTCGCCTATTGCTGGCTCAGTCATGTCTGCGAAAAAGGCCAAACCCACCTGGATCACTTTGATTTGTGCATCAGTAAAAAGGCTAAAAATATCCTTTTGGAACAAAAGGTCATAACCAATGCTCAACTTGAGCCAATTCGACTGTTTGATTCACTTCCCGCCAATGCCATTGCGCTCGACAATTTCATGCCAAATCCTGCGCCAAATTATGGGTACGAACAATTGACAGTTCAAGAATTGCATTCAATTCTTGATTTAGAATGGAACAAATTCACGCTCAACCCCAAGCCCCAAAAGATCATAACCGACAAAATGGCTTTAGACTTGCTGATCAGAGCCAAACGTGAACGGCCAGATGATTTTCACAAAGCCCTGGCTGTCAAGAGCTTGCATGAGTTCAAACTTCCATTGCCCGAGTCCTGGCTGGATGTTTTGCTCAAGTCGAACGGCGGTTACCTGAATGACGAATGTGAATTGCTGCCCCTTAATCAAATCGCTGATTTTACCAGTGAAAAACAGTCCTATCTGCTTGAAGTCAATGAGGACTATCAGCAAAATTTGCTTCATGTCGCGTCCTGCGTGAATGGTGATTGGTTCGCCCTGGATATTTCCGAACGCTCAACAGCCACTTGCCCGGTCTTGCGGATCAGCCACGAGGAATGCCAAGCGATCGACAAATGGCCAACAATCGCAGACTTTATTTATGAAATGCTATCTGTCGAGTGAACAGTAATATAGCTAATCCACATAACTTGAATTTTTCGCGGGTCAGAACCGTCCATTTTTTTCTAGGACAAAGGTACTGCTTTTAATTCTAAAGAACTTGGCGATATCCCCTTCGGTGGTTTTTGCGTTATTGCTTGGCATTTGTATCCCACTTTGTACGCGTAAAGCTCACACTTTGTGACTTTACATAATCCAACGATATCCTCCTATTTCCTCACCAATTTTTTGCATAAAACCAATTATCTGCTAATCTGTATACATATAATTTAAAGATGTCATCCTTATAAGCAAAATTGTCTGGAATATTTTCATTTAGCTGGAATATATACGCAGCACCTCCTACACCAAATACAAATGTAATATGATCATTATAAGCATATACGCAATCGAATGAGAGCATTGAAAGATCTTCCAGATCTTTTATAGCCTCTTTTTCTGAACTATTAAGCACAATTTCAACGTCTGGATAACGAGTCATTTCACCTAAGTCAAGATCCAAATCATACATTTCATGGTTTTCGTCTTTTACCTGCAAGGATTGATAATCATTTAGAATAACATCTTTTACAATCGTCAACGAATCTTTATGCTCATCATAGCTTGACTGGATGTGCGGCTTGGCGGGGGGTTGTCTTTTAAAAGAAACAACCAATATCAACAGTAAAAATATAGCAGCAAAAACTATTAAAATAATACGTAAGGCCTTCATAAATCCTCCTTTTGGATCGAACTAGTTTGCCATTCTAATGAATAGCGAATATTTTTCTGTTTGCACCATTCAGCGGCATATTCAGTCAGTTCCTTTTTCTCATACATATACCAATCTTCGACTAATAAATTCTCTTCAACATAGCAATGAAATTTACTAAAATAATCTTTGTCATCACTTTTTCTCAACAATCGCTTGTTGTTTTTGTCAACCAAATATTTTGACACTATTTCATTTCGGTCAATTTGATCAATTTTCTGAAAATCACACTTATTTGACTCATCGGAATTTATAGATTCCTGTCGTTCGATTTCCGAGTATATTTTACAATCGATTCTGTTTAGATAAAATATATTTGGTTCGAATATACATTCAAACAACAAATAGTTTTGATCAATTTTAAAATATACAATCATACAATACCTACAAACGCGTTGGTTTCAATATTATTCATGTTAGCAAATTTATGAAAGCAAATCCACTCCTATTTCACGGAAGCAAAGAAATTTTTGCTACAGGTATTGTCATACAGGTAAACATTACGGCTCATGCTGCAGGATTCCTTGCCGTTAGGCAATATACGAAAAAGCGTTTGCGGTTCCGCAAACGTTTTTGAACTATTTTAAATGATTCTCATTCCGCCATTTTTCGCCCTTCACTTTTCATCTTTCGTCAAAAATCTCGGCTTTCGCCGATATTTTTAAGAAATAATCCCCATTTCGACATCGACGGTCACAATCGAGCCGGTCTTGAGGATTTTGGTGGCATTTTCACAGCCGTAGATGATCGGGATGTCCAGCGACAGCGCGACGGTGACGGCGTGGCTGCTCGGATTGGTGTCCTCGACGACAATCGCGGTGGCATGTTTCATCAGCTCCAAATGATTGTTGTCGGTCTTGCTGGCCACGAGGATATAATTAGTCCGCAAGATGGCCTGCGAAAGGTCCTCCTCTTTTTGCATGACAAAAACCTCGCCCGAAATGGTGCCGCTGCCGATGCCCTTGCCTTCCACCAGCAGACAACCGATATTCTGAACTTTCAAGATGTTGGTCGTGCCGCTGACCCCCGCCGGCGAACCGCCGGTGATGACCACGACATCGCCGTTGCTGACGACGCCGGACTCGATCGCCTTGGCGATGCCCAACTCGAACATCTCATCGGTCGATTCGACTTTTTGTACCAGATAGGGATAAACGTCCCAGGATAGCGCCAGTTGCCGGTAGGACAGCGGCGAGACGGTGGTGGCGATAATCGGGCAGGCCGGCCGGAAACGCGAGATCAGGCGGGCTGTGCGGCCGCCCACGGTCACGGCCACGATGGCCTTGGCCTTGAGATCCATGGCGGTGGTGCAGGTGGCGTGACTGATGGCGTTGGCGACGCTGCGGATCATCTCGTATTTGGTCGAACTGAAACGGCCCCAGTAATCAAAAGCTTTTTCGGTCTGCAGGGCAATGCTGACCATCATCGACAGGCTCTCCAGCGGGTACTTGCCGCTGGCCGTTTCGCCGGACAGCATGATGGCGCTGGTGCCGTCGAGAATGGCGTTGGCCACATCGCTGACCTCGGCCCGCGTCGGCCGCGGATTGCGGATCATGGAGTCCAGCATCTGGGTGGCTGTGATGCAGGGTTTGCCGATGCGATAGCATTTTTGGATCAACGATTTCTGGACGGTCGGCACTTCCTGGATCGGGATTTCGACGCCCAGATCGCCGCGGGCGACCATGATGCCGTCGGCGACATTCAGGATTTCTTCAAAATTGATGATGCCCTCGCGGTTCTCGATTTTGGCGATCAGATGAATGTCATCGCCCTTGTTCTTCTCCAAAATCTTTCGGATGGCCAGAATGTCGGCTGCCTTGCGTACAAAGGAAACCGCGATGAAATCAAAGCCATTTTCAATGGCAAACTGGATGTCATCGACATCTTTTTGCGTCAGGGACGGCAGGTGCGTGACGGCGCCGGGCAGGTTGACGCTTTTGTGATTGGAGACCGGACCGCCATTGACGACCCGGCACTTGACAGCCGTGCCCTCGACATCGAGGACCTCGAGTTCAATCAAACCATCATCGATCAATATGCGCGATCCCTGGCTGACATCTTTGTAAAAATCGGTATAGCTGATCGAGATCAGTTTATCATTGCCCAAAACATCATCCGGCACCAGCGTGACGGTCGCGCCTTCTTTGAGCTCAACCTTGGTGTTCTCAAAATTGCCGGTCCTGATTTCCGGGCCTTTGGTGTCCAAGAGCAAAGCCAGCGGCACCCCGAGTTCATCGCGCAATGCTTTGATGCGGTTGACCCGCACGAGATGTTCGCGATGGTCACCATGCGAAAAATTCAGCCGGGCTACGTTCATGCCGCGGCTGATCAGTTCGCGCAAGATTTTTACATCTTCGGAAGCCGGGCCAATGGTGCAAATTATTTTTGTTTTTCTCATACAATCACCTGTGCAAAACCTCAAATCGAAACATTCCAACTGTTAATATACACCACAAATCCGTCGAATAAAAGCAGAAGCCGCACAATCGCGCGGCTTTTGCTGAATGATTTGATTGTTTTTTGCTCAGCCTTGGCTATTATTCCAGTAATTCTGTCGTGTTGTTGTAATGGAAACCGTTGACCGAAACCTGAACGACACCCTCTGCCGAAATACCGACTTTCCAGCCAGAACCGTCACCCCGGTAGGCTCTCGAGACGATAACCGGCCATTCGGTCACCTCAGTATACCATTCAAGATCTTCTGGTGAATATTGTATGTTATAAATGTTGTCGACTGAAAGCATGATATCGGCTGCAAAATATAATTCACTTGCATTGAAAATGTCGATGGCTTGATTTTCAGTTTCTTGCGCTTGAAATTCCGAGTTAATTTGACTTTGCCCATTGTAATTGACGCTTTCGACCTGACCTTCGGTGATGGTAATCCCGAAGGTATCATCGCTGCGGATCGGATACCACAAATAGCCTGCAATGGCTGATTCAAGATCATCGATGCTCGTTCCGGCTGGCACCGACGAGAGGTCAGCGCCGTCCGCAAGCGCATATAGAACTGAGTTCAGGAGACTGTAGGCTTTGCTTTGATTGAGGGAAACCAGTTGGCCATCCATGTATTCGACGAACTCATCTGTCTCCAGCAAGGGGGTGGCACTGCTGGTATCAAAACCGATCGGCGATTTCAGTTCCTGCAGGGAATAGTTGAAGTCGAACAAATCTCCTGCGTCGGCGCTTTCAATGGTTGCGTCCTGCAGCGAGATCAGACCAGGTTGGCAGGTCAATTGGCCCGTCAGGGTAACATCGGCGAGGGTGCTGGACGCACTTTCACAGAGAAAACTGACCTCAAGATTGTTGCCCTTCTGATCATTCTTGTCCCATTCGCAAGTCAGCTCCAAAGACAGATCGTCGGTGACGTTGTTGCTGGATAATTCAACGTTGATCGCATCGGTCAGCACGCCATTTTTAGTCTCTATCTCGCGCTTCAACTGGAAAACATAGGTGTCGTAAGATGATTCTGCTGTGATTTCCGCTTCGATGACATCAGTCGGACTGGTCTTGCCACCCAGTTCAACTTTGATTTCAATATCCATCGCATAGTCAGCCGACTGAACCAGATCGAGCGAGATGCCGTCGATCAGAATTTTTCGGATCAGGCCGGCCTGATCGATGGAAAAGTTGATGGTAATGTCATCATCCACTTGGTAGGATTCGGAAACCGTTTCAAAATTTGTCAGAAATTGCTCGATCTCATCCGGGATGTCCTCTCCATACATGGCGGTATATTGGTCACGGTACACATTCAGGCAGAGGGCAAAATAATCCTCCATAAAGTTGTTGAAAGATTTTTTCGGGATGGTGTAGGACATCACATCAAGCTGATAGGTTTGTCCGTCGATGGCGGCCTTTTCCGACTCACCCGATGCAAACTCGATTTCTTTCGACAGGGTATCGATGAGGATTTGATAATCCTGCATGAATTTCTGCGAAATGACCTCTGTATTGCCTTGACCAAAACACTGGCGGATTATATCCTGAACATTCGGGAGGGCGTATATCGCGTCCCAGCCTTTATCGGTCCAGCTCGCGTTGAGTGTGGCGGGGTCGACGGTCAAGATGGTTTCATCCAGACCGGAATCCGGCAGCGAGGCGGCGATCAGGTCAGGCGAAATGAACAATTGGTTGTCGTCATAGCTTGTCCCGTTGGCTGAAGCCGACAGATTGAGCATGGCAATTTCTTTGACCACATCAAGCTGCAGTTCGCCTTCAACCGAAACACCCTGGCCATCAAATGAAAAGGACTGGGTGGTTGTCTTTTTGTCGAATTGAGTGAGGTTGAGCTGACTGATCAGATCGTTGGGGTTGGCAGTAAAGGTCTGCGCCATCGCCATCTGCAGATAATTTTGCGGCGAAATAGCCTTGATGATTTGCAGCCGGAAAACCAAACCCAACCCAACAATCAAAAGGATGACCGCCGCGCAGATGCCCAGGATCAGCGGCAGTTTTTTGCGGGGTTTATGGATTTGCGGGGTCTGGGGTTGAGGGTTCATTGAGTTGCCACAGTCGGAACAAAATTCTGCCTGGTCGGGGTTTTCAAAACCACATTGGTTACAAAACATTTCCAGCAACCTCCTATAATAACCTATCTTTTTGATTTGTGCTGGTTCTGATTATAGGGGTAACGTATCAGATTTGCAAATGATATTTGTCATAATTTCAAAGATAAATGCCCTGTAATCGGTATCTGGACAGGGCACTCTAAATACAAATATATTACCATGCAGTCAGCGCTCAGTCATCGTCATCATGATCGAGGGTGTAGGCACGTTCCTGCCATCTGCGCACCTCGTCGTCGAGGCCGAGCATGCGGTAAAGAACAGCCTTGCCGTGGCAGGCATCGGCGTTTTCCGGATCGAGAGCCAGCGCCTGATCATAACACTGCTGTGCCTCGTCAAATTCACAGAGCTGGGTCAGCGTGTTGCCCTTACCGACCATCGCCGCGACATGATCGGGGACCAGGCGCAGCGTTTCATCAAAAATGGCGGACGATTGTTCGAATTCGCTGCGGAAATAGAGAATGACGCCCTTGTTGCAGAGCGCGTCGGCGTATTCCGGCGCTTCTTCCAAGGCACGATTGACCAGCTCAAGCGCCGCGTCGTCGTCACCCTGCAAATGGGACAGGTAGGACAGCTCATTGAGGGCAAAGGGGTTGTCCGGCTCCATGCCGATGGCCTTGGTGAGGAGTTCGCGCGCCTTCTCATCGTTGTTTTTGCGCATGGCAATCATGCCAAGGATCACGTAAGCATTGACGTACTGATCGTCAAGTTCGAGGCATTTCTGGCAGACCTTGTAGCAGTCTTCCAGATAGCCGGCTGAAAAAAGAACATCTGCCAGTTCATAATAAAGATCCGGGTCGTCCGGATAGGTCCGGCGCAGGGCGTTGAAGCTGGCCAACGCCTCGTAGTCGCGTCCCAGCATGGACAGGCACTTGCCCTGGCCGCGCAGGGCGTCGTAGCGTTCAGGGTCGTAGCCGAGCGTCTGCTCGAAGTCCAGGAGGGCCTCTTCGTAGCGGCCCAGCTGCATTTGGACAAATGCCCTGGCCATGAAGCTGTTGGGGTTGTCCGGCGCGACCTCGACGGCTTTGCGGGCGTCGGCCATGGCGCGCTCGTACCAGCCCATCATGAAATAGGTGTTGGAGCGCAGACAATAGCCGGAAAAGTCATCTGGAAACTTTTCGATCAGGTGGGAGCAGACCTCCAGGCATTCCTTGACTTCGCCGATGCGTTTGAGAATACGCGCTTTAACGAGCATCAGGTCGTAATTGTCAGGGTCTTTGATCAACCCGCGGCTCAGCCATTCCAAAGCTTCTTTAAAGCGATCTTCGTATTCGAGGGCGACAGCAGCCTCCACGATATACTCGCTGTCGTCACCAAAACTTGGATCCTTCTCGCAGATCGCCTGCCATTCTTCTGCCGCTTCTATGATCTGCGTGACTGATTTTGCCTGACGGGCGCGCGCAAAACGCAGCATAAAGTCGATTCTGATCAGGGTGGTCTCCAAAACGCCCGCTGTCAATGCGGCTTGCCGATCAAGCCGATTTTGCTCGATCACGGCATCCGGCCAACTGTCAAACAAGGTGGTCAGGTAATAGCGTAAAACCGGTGCCCAGCGCAGCGCGATACGCCGATCCAGGGCGATCAGCCTGGCGCTGGGAAAGCCCAAACTGCGCTCGGGTTTGTTCTGACGATCCATCCAGACATTGAGTTTCTGCCAGGCGATGGCCGGATCATCAGCTTCGGCCTCGTACCACAAGCGGGCCAGTTCGGTGCATTTCAAGGGCACTTTGCCAAAATTTTTGCCATCAAGGAGCTGCCCGGCGGTTTCAAAGTCCCCCTGATAAAGATCAATGACCGCCAACAGGGTCTGCAGCAGGCCATGATACAGGCTGTTGCGTTTCCCGACAGCTACCGGCAAGGCAGCGTCACCGAACAGAATTGCCCGGAGGATGGCCTCGTTTTCCAGCGTTTGTGCCCATTTTAATTCGGCTTTCATCAGCCTAGTTCCTCATACTGTGGATCGGCGCCGGGATGCGGCCGCCGCGGGCGATGAAATCAGCCGCCGAAGCCGGGTTGACGGCCATAATCGGCGCTGAGCCCAGCAGGCCGCCGTAATTGACCGTGTCACCGACCGTTTTGCCGGGTACCGGAATGATGCGGACGGCGGTTGTTTTGTTGTTGAAGGTGCCGATAGCCATTTCGTCGGCGATGATGGCCGAGATCGTGCTGGCCGGTGTGTCACCGGGAATGGCGACCATGTCAATGCCGACCGAACAGACGCTGGTCATGGCTTCGAGTTTTTCCAGCGACAGGCTGCCGTTGAGGACGGCGGCGATCATACCCTCGTCTTCGCTGACTGGGATGAAGGCGCCCGAAAGGCCGCCGACAAAGGACGAGGCCATGGTGCCACCCTTTTTGACGGCGTCGTTGAGCATGGCCAGCGCGGCGGTGGTGCCCCAGGCGCCGCAGGTTTCGAGGCCGAATTCCTCCAGGATGCGGGCGATGGAGTCGCCGACAACCGGTGTCGGGGCCAGCGACAGGTCGATGATGCCGAACGGCACATCCAGCCGGCGTGAAGCTTCACGGGCGACCAGTTGGCCGACTCGCGTGATCTTGAAAGCGGCCTTCTTGATCGTTTCGGCCACCACACCCAAATCGGCGCCGCGCACTGATTCCAGGGCGGTCTTGATGACGCCCGGGCCGCTAACGCCGACGTTGATGGCGCACTCCGGCTCACCCGGGCCGGTGAAGGCACCGGCCATGAAGGGGTTGTCCTCGGGCGCGTTGGCAAAGACCACCAGCTTGCAGCAGCCGATGGCGTCGCGGTCGGCGGTCAGTTCGGCGGTTTTCTTGATGATTATGCCCATGTCGCGCACCGCGTCCATGTTGATGCCGGTGCGGCTGGTCGCCAGATTAACCGACGAGCAAACCAGGTTGGTTGTGGCCAGCGCCTCGGGAATGGACGCCAGCAGATGGCGGTCGCTGTCGGTGTAGCCCTTGTGCACCAGCGCCGAAAAGCCGCCGATAAAATTGATGCCGACGGTCGTCGCCGCGCGGTCGAGGGCGCGGGCATAGACCGTGTAGTCGGCCGATTCGCCGGCAGCGGCGATCAGCGAGATCGGCGTGACCGCGATGCGCTTGTTGATGATCGGGATGCCGTATTCGTGGCTGATATCCTCGCCGACGCGGACGAGATGCTCGGCCTTGCGGCAGATTTTTTCATAAATCCGGCGACAGGTCTCGGCGCTGTCGGCCGTCGCGCAGTCAAAGAGCGAAATGCCCATGGTGATGGTGCGGACGTCCAGGTGCTGCTCCTGAAACATACGAATGGTTTCCAATATTTCAAAATCGCTGTACATTTATCCTCTGCCTCAGATCCGATGCATGGCATCAAAAATGTCCGAATGCTGCACCCGGATCGAAAGGCCAAGTTCCTGGCCCAGCTTTTCCAGCCGTTCGGCCAGTTCCTTGATATCCAGGGTCATCTGACCGATTTCGACCAGCATGATCATGGTAAAGACATCCTGCAAGATAGTCTGTGAGATGTCCTTGATATTGACCTGGCATTGGGCTAAAAGGCCCGAGACGCCGGCAATAATGCCGACCCGGTCGCGGCCGACCACGGTAATGACGGCTGTATGTTTGCTTTTGTCGCTCATAGTGTTCTTCCTTTGCTAAAACTGCTCATTCGTATATTTTACCGCTGTTGGTGGGAATAGTCATCAGGCAGTTGTCGATTAAACCTCATAAACGCCCATTTGTTCCGCCAGCTCGGCGTTCGGGTATTCGGCCCGTGCTTCAGTCAAAATCTCATTGCGGTCAAGAATCGGCAGGATGTGGCTCAGGATCAGGCGTTTGACGCCGCAGGTATTGGCCAGAGTACCACATTCCGCTGCTGTCATATGGAGCATCTTGGGTTTGCGCAGGCGTTCCAGCGAGCCAGCATCCATCAGCGCCAGATCCGCTTCCCAGAGCAGCGGCTGTAAATTGACACAGGGTATCGTGTCGGATGTGTAGGCCAGTCTCCTACCTTCAAATTCAATGCTGAGACCGTAGGTTTCGACGGGATGGTCCATGGGATAAAAGCGGAGTTGGGCACCAAACAGAATTTGTTCATTCTGAGCGTTGATCTGGCCGATGATCAGGGCACCATCGCTTTGCAGGCCGGTGGCCAGTGATTCGGGCGTAGCCGGTGCCAGGACCGGTATGGCCTGAATGTTCTGACCGTGCAACTGACTCAGACTGATGGCGTATTTGAGCACCTGCATATCGCTGATATGGTCGTGATGGAGATGCGTCAAGATGATCGCTTCCAGCTTGTTCAAGGGGATGATGCGCTGCAGATTGGCCAGCACGCCGCTGCCGCAATCAATCAAAATGTAATGTCCGTTCACTTCCAGCAGATAACCGGATGTCGCTGCGCCTGCGCCGGGGAAGCCACCGGAACAGCCAAGAATTGTTAATTTCACGCCGACCACCTCGCTTGATGTAGTTTTCTAATTACATTTTATCATATGAAAGCCCTCGGGCGTCAGCAGCCAATCGACCGGCCGGTCTCCCGCCGTGATCGGCAGTTGGCCTGCGACAATCTGAAAGTCATAACAAACGCCGACCAACACCGGATTGCCTGACAACTTGGGGATCAAGCGGTCATAAAAACCGCGGCCCCAGCCCAGCCGATTACCGGCGCGATCAAAGGCCAGACCGGGCAGCAGCACGACATCCAAGGTTGGCAGTTCGGGCAGCCAGCACGTTGATTTGGGTTCAGCAATGCCAAAACAGCCCCTGGCCAGGAAGTCCGCCGGCTCGCAATCCATCGGCAAACAGCCAAACACCAGCTCAGCCGCCTCGCTGCTTCCCTTCACCGCAGGATAATACAGTTCAAACCCGCCCGCACTTTGCAGGTCAGCGCAGGCTGGCGAAAGATCGGCCTCCTGCCGAATCGCACAGTAAACGCCAAGGCGCAACGGCGCCCCTGGCGCCAGCCTGGGTTTTATGGCCGCCAGCAAAGCCGGCAGCGTCGTTCGCAGGCCTGCGGCTGCCAACTGGCAATCCGCCGCAGTCAAGGCCTCGCGCCGCCTGATCATGGTGCTGCGCAACTGCGATTTTTGCTCGGTCATATCAGCTTTCCGCCTCCGGAAACAGCATGGCTTCCACATAATGGTCGGCAAAGCGGCTGTCGCTAGACAACTCAAAATAGTTGACCCGACCAGCAATGTCGGTTGCCCGCTTCAGTGTATCCCGGTCCAGCATACCGAGCATCGCTCCCATGCCGGAGGTGTTGCCGACCGCCTTGGTCTTGCCTGCGAGCGCAGGTGGCAGCAAGCCGATGCGGAAGGCATGAACGACATCCAGGTAATTGCCGAACCCTCCCGCGATCAGGGCTTGTCCGACCTGCCCAGGTTCAAGCCCGGCCCGATCGAGGATCAGCAAAATACCCGCCGCGATGGCCGCTTTGGCATTCTGGAGTTCGCGAATATCTTTCTGGGTCAGCACGATCGGCTGTCCGGTCGCGCTGCTGGACGCTGCCGCGATCACAACAGCCGGTTGGCCGTCGATCTTGATCAGTCGCTCCTGCAACGCTTCTGGCAGCTTTGCCGCGCCATCGCCCAGGCGGCCGGTCTCGTCCATCAGGCCACATTCCAGCAGGCTGGCGGCGGCGGCAACCAGGCCCGAGCCGCAGATGCCGCGGGCTGATTGCACAATCCCGTCATCGGCGATGACGGTAAAGGTCAGGTCCTCGCCGGTCCAGATGACTTCATCGATCGCACCCTGAACGGCGCCAATGCCGCAGCGGATGTTGGCCGCTTCAAAGGCCGGCCCGGCAGCGGTTGCGCAGGCGAAGAGGCCGTTGGGACCCACGGCAACAATTTCACCATTGGTGCCCATGTCCAGCAGCAGCCGGCCCATGAATTCAGACGGTTGATCGAGATTACAGGCCATGATACCCGCTGTGATATCAGCGCCAACAAAACTGGCAATGGCGGGCAGCAACTGGCAGCAGGCGTCGGGCGCCACCGGCAGACCCAATTCGGCCGCAGTCAGGGTCAGCGAGCGCAGACTGGCCGCGACAAAGGGGGCCTGGGCAATTGACGCCGTCGGCAGACCGGTCAGCAAATGGAGCATGGTCGTGTTGCCGGCCAGGACATAATGGCAGACATCGTCTAAAGCTATCGCGCGTCCATGCTTGGCCGCTGCGCGTTGGATCAGGTTTACCGCCAATTCGCCTATCGCTTCCAGGATCAGCAATTGCAGCCTTTTTGGCATCGCTGACGAAGTCGCAGCCTGATCGATCCGGCTGATGACATCAGCGCCATAGGCTCTTTGCGGGTTGAGGGCCGACGCCGCTGCCAGCCGTTCACCATTGCACAGATCGATCAGATAAGCGGCCAGGGTGGTCGTGCCAATGTCAACGGCGATGCCCAACGGTTCGCTGCTCTTTTCATCGCAAAAGCGCAGGACTTCGCCTGGGCCGTCGTCTGTTGGCACGCGAAAATAAAATGACGGCGCAAAGTCGGTCGCCTGCAGCACAGCTGGAAGCTGGCTCAGCAGTCGAAACGGCACGTTCAGTCCTGTGGTGCCGGAAAAGCGTTCATCATCCGGGCGCTGGTCATCAAGCGATGGTTTGGTCAGTTGAATTGTGCCTTTGACAATCAGTGGGTTGAGGGCCAGATCAGGCACCAGCCCATCGGTCGAAATCCTGGCCGTGGCTTCAGCCGGCAGTTTCACGGTCAGCGGTTGCGTGACCCGAGCCATCAGCTCGGCCGTCAACAGCGTCTGGCAGGCCAGAACTTCGCCCAGGCCATCGATCTCGACACGGCATTTACGGCACGTCCCGCGACCGCCGCACGGCGCATGCAAGGCAGCGCGATCCGCCTGCAAAACGGTCAGAAGATTGTCTCCCAACTCACCGTGCAGGATGTGTCTTTGTTGACCCGAGATAACGATCAGTTGCATCATGGCCTCCGAAAAAGATATACTGATATAAGAATAGCATTGATCGATCTGTTTTGGCAAAGAATCAGCGCATATTTTGTACAAATTCACGCGAAAGGTAATTTGATATGGATACTCAAGACGATAAAATCGAAGCTATCGAACTGCCACAGGATTCGGCAAATAATCTTGACGACGCTATAGAGACGCCCGTGCCGAAAAAAAAGCGTCGCAAACCGACACCAATGGCCATTTTCATTGATGCCTTTATTGTTGTTTTGGTCGTCACTGGTCTGTATCTGATTCTTGAACCCATTTACATCCACTACATGCAGGACCAGCTGACCGACAGTCTGATCAGCAATTACGAAAACGGGGACGGCACGATCATCATCGACCCCAACGCTTTTGCCGTGCCGGGCGAAGAACCCGATTATACTGTTGAATCATCCAGCGCCGCGGTGCTCACCCCGACACCCGCCCCCGCCCAGGTGGTCATCAAGGCCATCGGCCGCATAGCCATCTCGAGGATCAAAATCGATATGCCCATCGCCGAAGGCGCAACCAAATACAACCTGCGCGTGGCGATCGGCCACTACACGAAAAGCGTCGCCGCCGGTCAACCCGGACTGGCCATCTACTTCGGGCATCGCATGTACGATTATGGCCGCCATTTCAACCGCCTCGGCGAAGTCGTTATCGGTGATCTTATCATCGTTGAGGACAAAGAGAATCGTTACACCTATCAAGTCGATAAAATCGACACCGTACTGCCAGGGGATCTGGGTGCTTCCTTTGTTGCCCCGCCCGATGGTGAAAGCCGCATCATGCTGGTGACCTGCACCCCGATCCGAGTTGCCTCGCACCGCCTGCTGGTCAAGGGCACGCTGATCAAGACGGAAGGCTTGGGTTAGACGAAAAGGTAACAGGTAACAGGTAACAGCGAACAGCTACCAGGTAACAGGTAACAGCTGACGGTCCTGAAATTATTCATTTCAAAAGATAAAAAGGCCTGCAACTTCGTCAGAAGTGCAGGTCCAATTTATTATCAGAAAATGAATTCAAAAGTTGTTCCCTGTTCCCTGTTCCCTGTTACCTATTACCTGTTTATCGTCTTCCGCTTACCTGTTTATCGTCTGCCGCGTCCACGAATCATGTTGTACAGGAAGAGCAGGACGACCGCGCCCAGCAGGGCGACAAAGAAGGTGTAGACATTGAAGCCGGACATACCGGCGACACCGATCAGTCCCAGCAGAAATGAACCGGCAAAGGCACCGATGATACCGACGATGATATTGGCAATAATGCCCATTTGTCGGTTGTTTTTCATAATTAGGCTGGCGACCCAACCGGCCAAACCACCTAAAACGACCCAGCCCAGAATATTCATAATTTCCATGACAATTCCCTCCTTTTGCTAGTGACTCTTAATATCATTCTTGAGATGTTCGAACGAGTAAACTTTTCTTTTGCCTTCAACTGGTAAAGATTCGACAACTTTGGTTATTTCTTTCTCATCCAAAGTTTCCATATACTCAACAAACGCTGAAAGTCTCTCATACTCTCTGATCGAAAACAAAACGGCATCCGGCTGATTGTTCTTTAAGATAAAGATCTTACCCATTTCTTCAGCCAGGATTCTGCATGATTTATAATTCTTGATCATATCAGAATTTGAGACGATTGCTTTTGTTGAAATATTCATGACACATACCACCCTGATTTATTGAATTGTGATCCTGACTTAAGTATATGCTTGTTTTATATATATGTATACATATATCTTTAATTATTATATATATTATTTTTCTACTTTTTATTTATATCATTTGTAAAATAAAAAGAGGACCGTTCGCGCGATCCCCTTTCTCGATTGTTAAACCTCAAGACCAAATGAAAATGAAGGACGAAGGATGAAGGACGAAAGACTAATGAATAAATTCTTATATATTTAAATCAGGCTTCGCCTGCTCAAATCATGATACAAGCTATCCTAGCACAGTCTTTCATTTTTCGTCTTTCGTCTGACAAATGCGCTCGCTACGCGACCAGATTTGTCAGGCTTTGCCTTCGCAGCCGAGGACGGCGTGGATTTTGTGGGCCACCATTTCTTTGATGGCTGTACGAGCCGGCGCCAGATACTGGCGGGGATCGAAGTGGCCGGGGTTTTCGGCGAAGTACTTGCGGATGGTGGCGGTCATGGCCAGCCGCAGGTCGGAGTCGATGTTGATCTTGCAGACGGCTGAGCGGGCAGCCTCGCGCAGCATGTCTTCGGGGATGCCGATGGCGTCCGGCATATTGCCGCCAAACTGGTTGATCATCTGGACAAACTCAGGGATGACCGAGCTGGCACCATGCAGGACGATCGGGAAACCGGGTAGTTTTTTCTCGATTTCGTGCAGAATGTCAAAGCGCAGCTGCGGGTTCTGGCCGGGCTTGAACTTGTAGGCGCCGTGGCTGGTGCCGATGGCGATGGCCAGCGAGTCACAGCCGGTGCGGCCGACGAAGTCGAAGACCTGCTCGGGCTTGGTGTAGGAAGCGTCTTCAGCCGAGACCTGAACGGCGTCCTCGATGCCGGCCAGGCGGCCGAGTTCGGCTTCGACGACAACGCCATGGGCGTGGGCGTATTCTACGACCTTTTGGGTTAGGATGATATTTTCTTCGTAGGAGTGGTGTGAGCCGTCGATCATGACCGAGGTAAAACCGCCATCGATGCAGCTCTTGCAGAGCTCGAAGGTGTCGCCGTGGTCGAGGTGCAGGGCGATCGGGAGGTTGGTCTCGATCAGGGCCGCTTCCACCAGCTTGACGAGGTAGGTGTGGTTGGCGTATTTGCGGGCACCGGAAGAAACCTGGAGGATCAGGGGTGCCGACAGCTCTTTTGCCGCTTCGGTGATGCCCTGAATAATTTCCATGTTGTTGACATTGAAAGCACCGATGGCATAGCCGCCAGCATAGGCTTTTTGGAACATTTCCTGAGTTGTGACTAATGGCATAATGTTCAACTCCTTTATCGTTTGACCGTATGAGTTCACCCATACACATTTATTTTAAGAGTGAATGCCCTTGCCGTCAAACAAAAGATTTGCTTTTTAGGCGGCAATAAAAGGGATTCCGCAACTATTCGTTTTTAGCTTTTAGCTTTTAGCTGATAAGCCAGCTCTCGCTGGCTTTTCGCATTTCCCTCAAGCTTTTGCCAATGTATTCGATAATAAATATAATACCTAAAAGTTTGATCAAATACTGGGCGACTTATCGGGTAATCAAAAATGAATATTTATCTTGCACGACAACCCATTTTTGACCGTGAACAGAATATTTATGGTTATGAGCTGCTGTATCGCCACAGTCAGGACAATACTTTCTGCGGCATTGACGATGATCAGGCGACCACGGAGCTGATCTACAATTCATTTTTGGTCATCGGTCTTGAAGACCTGACCGACGGAACCAAAGCTTTTATCAATTTTTCCAAGAATCTGGTCAACAGTGATCTGCCACTTCTATTGCCCAAAGAGCACATCGTCATTGAAGTTCTGGAGCGCGACGAGGCTACGCAGGAAACGATTGATGCCTGCAAACGAATGCGCGAACTGGGCTATACGTTGGCTCTGGATGATTTTGTTTTTGAAGAAAGCTTTCTACCGCTGGTCGACACGGCCGATATTATCAAGGTTGAATTTCATGCTGTCAGTCACGCTGTACAGCGGAGCATGCTGCAAAAATACGGCCGCAAAGTCAAATTTCTGGCCGAAAAGATCGAAACCCGCGAAGAGTTTCAACTCGCGCTGGATCTGGGCTACGACTACTACCAGGGCTATTTTTTCAGCAAACCGGCGATGGTCTGTAAGCTCGATATCACCACGCTCAACACCAGCCTGATGAGTGTTTTCGACGAGCTGAACAAGCATGAACCCAGCTACTCGGTTATTTCCGGGATTATCGAAAGTGACCTCGGCCTGTCCTACAAGCTGCTTAAGTTGACCAACTCGGCTTTCTTCAGTGTGCGCAAAAAGATTACCTCCATCCAGTACGCCCTGTCCTATATTGGCCTCAAGGAACTTTACCAGTGGATCTCGTTGATGATGCTCAAGGATTTCCAGGCTGTGGAAAATGCCGAAATGCTCAAGCTGTCGATTGTCCGTGGCAAACTGATGGAATTGTTGTCCGGCTTTCTCCACAAGAAAGCCTCCCGCAGTGAGTACTACCTGACCGGTATGTTCTCCTTCATCGATGTCCTGCTCAACCGTCCGATGGATCAAATTATGCAGGGACTGCCCTTTTCCGATCAGGTCAAACAGGCTTTGTGCGGTGAGGATAATGAGCTGCGCCAAATGCTGAATTACGTTGTGGCTTGTGAAAATGGCGACTGGAACAATCCCGACAACCAAGAGATGATGGATCAGGTCAGCGCCACAAAATACATGGAGCTTTACTTTAATGCCATCAAATGGGCCAAAAAACTAGAGTTTTAGCTGCTCAATACGTTCATTGGCGTTCCTGAGCATTTCGCCATATTTGACCAGCTTATCCTTTTCGATCTGAATGACTTTTTCTGGGGCTTTGCCGACAAAATCGGCGTTTTCCAGTTTGGCCGCAACCCGGGCCAACTCGCTCTCGAGGTTTTCTTTTTCTTTGTTCAGACGTTCGATTTCCTTGTCGAGGTCGATCAGGTCGGCCAGTGGCAGGTAAACCTCGCCGCCGGAGAACAGCGCCGTCACAGCGGTCAGCGGGATGCCGACCTTGTCGGCGCGCGTTTCGAGCGTCGAGACACTGGCCAGGCGCTGCAGGAAGGCGGTGCCGTCAACAAAGCGCTGGCGCACGGCCGGGTCGGGCGAGACGACGATCAGCGCAGCTTTGCGCGACGGCGGCACGCCAAGTCCAGCGCGGACATTGCGGATCTCGCGGATGGCATCCATCAGGGTGGTCATGGCTTGTTCTTCAGCGGGGAACACCAGCTCTGGCTCCGGCTGCGGCCAATTCGAGATCATGATGCTTTCATCGTCATGGATCAGGTGGCTGTAAACCGCCTCGGTCATGAAGGGCATGAAGGGGTGCAGCAGTTGCAGGCTCTCGCACAGCACTTTGTTGAGCACGTATTGGGCCACGCGGCGACCGTTGCCGGTTTTTTCGAAGAGGCGGGCTTTGCTCATCTCAATGTACCAGTCGCAGAATTCCTCCCAGAGAAAGCTGTAGATTTTGGCCAGCGCCACGCCGGTCTCGTATTTGTCGAGGTTCTGGGGCACTGCGGGGCCTTGAGGGTTTGCAGGGGTCAGGATCCAGCGGTCGGGCAGCTTCCAGGTCGGCGATCGTCGATGCCGGTAAAATCGGCGCGTCGCCGTCAAAAGTTCATCAGCACGAAACGCGCGGCGTTCCAGATCTTGTTGGCGAAGTTGCGGAAGGCCTCGAACTTTTCACTCGACACGCGCACGTCGCCGCCGGGGGCCACGCCCATCGCCAGGGAGAAGCGCAGCGCGTCGCAGCCGTACTTGTCGATGACCTCCAGCGGGTCGATGCCGTTGCCGAGGGACTTGGACATCTTGCGCCCCTGCGCGTCGCGCACCAGGCCGTGCAGCGCCACCGTGTCAAACGGGAGCGTCCCCATCTGCTCGATGCCGGAGAAGATCATGCGGGCCACCCAGAAGAAGATGATGTCGTAGCCCGAGAGCAGCACGCTGGTCGGGTAGAAGTATTTGAGGTCCTCGGTCTCGTCCGGCCAGCCCAGCGTGGAGAAGGGCCACAGCGCCGAGGAGAACCAGGTGTCCAGCACGTCCTCGTCCTGATGCAGGTGCGCGCTTCCGCACTTGGGGCAGACGCCCGGCGCCTTGCGGGAGACCGTCATCTCGCCGCAGTCGGCGCAGTAGTAGGCCGGGATGCGGTGGCCCCACCAAAGCTGGCGGGAGATGCACCAGTCGCGGATGTTTTCCATCCAGTTGAGGTAGACCTTGGTGAACCGCTCGGGCACGAACTTGAGTTCCCCGGTCTGCACGCAGCGCACCGCGGGCTCGGCCAGCGGCTTCATCTTCACAAACCACTGGGTGGACACCAGCGGCTCCACCGTGTCGTGGCAGCGGTAGCAGGTGCCCACGTTGTGGGTCAGCGGATCGGTCTTGACGAGGAGGCCCAGCGCCTCAAGCTCGGCCAGCACGGCCTTGCGGCACTCCTGCCGGGTCATGCCCTGGAAGCGGCCCGCGGCCTCGTTCATGGTGCCGTCGTCGTTCAGAACGCGGAGTACCGGCAGGTCGTGCCGCTGCGCGACTTCAAAGTCGTTGGGGTCGTGGGCCGGGGTGATCTTCACCGCGCCGGTGCCGAAGGCCGGATCCACGTAGTCGTCCGCCACCACGGGAAGTTCGCGGTCCACGATGGGCAGCATCACCGTCTTGCCCACCATCGCGGCATAACGCTCATCCTTGGGGTTCACCGCCACGGCGGTGTCGCCCAGCATGGTCTCGGGCCGGGTGGTGGCCACCACCACGCCCGCGCCGCCGTCCGCGCCGGGGTAGCGGATGTACCAGAGGCTCGACGTCACTTCGCCGTACTCCACCTCGGCGTCGGAGAGCGCGGTCTTGCACACCGGGCACCAGTTGATGATGCGGTTGCCGCGGTAGATCAGGCCCTTGTCGTAGAGCCGCACGAACACCTCGACGACCGCGCGGTTGAGGCCCTCGTCCATGGTGAAGCGCTCGCGCGTCCAGTCGCAGGAGGCGCCCAGCCGCCGCTGCTGGCGGGTGATGCGCCCGCCGTACTCGCGCTTCCACTCCCAGGCGCGGCGCAAGAACTCCTCGCGGCCCAGGTCCAGCTTATTCAGGCCCTCCTTTTTGAGGGCGTCGACGATTTTCACCTCGGTGGCGATGGACGCATGGTCGGTGCCCGGCAGCCACAGCGTCGGCTCGCCCTTCATGCGGTGGTAGCGGGTCAGCGCGTCCTGCGGCAGCGTGTCGAGGGCGTGCCCCATGTGAAGCTGCCCGGTGATGTTGGGCGGCGGCATCACGATGGTATAGGATTGGCGATCCGGTTTGATCCGGGGCGTAAAGTAACCCTTGGCCATCCAGCGGGCGTAAATGTCCTGCTCGGTCTTGCCGGGTTCAAATGCTTTGTCAATGTTGTCGATGCGTGCCATATGATATCCTCCTCAGGGGTTAGTTAAAGACGATCATGATCAGAATAAATCCCGGGGCGCTGAACATCAGGCCACGCAGCTTGACATCGAGAATGGCCATTTCGCGCCGATATTTTTCCTGATCCTCCGGCGGCAGGTGTTTCACGCGCTCCGGGTCAATCTGTTTCTTTTCGATCAGGCCATAGCGCTCAGCGATTTTCGGCGCCGCGCCACACCACGCAGAACGCCCAAGAGCCAAGCCGCCCAGGATAAAGCCTCAGAATGGTTAAGAACCGAGTCGCCATATGGATCCAAGCGTGTACCTCCCCCAGAATAAAAAGCCTCGCCAGTAACTGGACGAAAGCTATGCTCCCGTGGTAACCACCAGTTTTTCCCGCCCGCAGGCGAACCAATCTGCGCGCCCTGACGCGGCGCCGGCGTTCTGCTCCAAAAGCGACCTTCCACAACATGCGATCCGAGGGGTCTTGCAGCCGGGGAACCCCAATCTCTGACGGTCTGATGAAGTGTACTCCTCTTTCTTCAAAACAGAAAAGATTGCCATCATCATACAACGCGGCGGTGAAAAATGCAAGTTCCGCGATATAGGCTTGAACATTGTCTCGAATCCAGATAGAATTTGATCAGCACCTGACGAATCTGGAGGGTACCACATTGAAACGAAAACTGATTGCAGTCTTCAGCCTGATCCTTGGCGCATTGATCGGAGCGACAGCCTTTGTCTGCGTCGTCATCCCCAACAACTTGATGGGCGGCGGCATGGGCGGACTGGCATTGCTGATCAACCACTTGACCGGCTGGCCCATCACCATTTTGCTGGCTGCCTTCTTCGTGCCGATCGCAATCTGGGCTTTTTTCAAATACGGCATCAAGCAGATTATATCAGCGTTGTTCAGTTTCGTGCTCTTTTCAGTGTTCATGGGCGTTTTGCCGCTCTTCATGCCTGTGCTCAAGACCGATGCCATCCTGGCCGCGTTGGTCGCTGGTCTGCTCTTCGGTGTCGGTGCCGGCTTGGTGCTGCGGCTGGGCCTGGCCAACGGGCCGGAATCACTGATTGGCATGGCGCTCAAGCAAAAGTTCAATTTGCCGATCGGCACCTATTTCACGCTCTTCAATACGGCCGTGCTGGCCGCCTCCCTGATCTATTCTGACATTACGCTGGCCCTGTATTCGGCCATCAGCATATTTATCACGGGTAAAATCACCAACTTCATCATTCTTGGTTTCGGCCGCTATTTTGAGATGAACATCATCACCAGCCAATACCTCGACCTGACCGAATTCATCCACAAATCGGTCGGCCGCGGTGTGACCTACATCCAGTGTCTGGGGACCTATGAGCTCAAAAAACAGATGATGGTCAAAACGCTGGTCAAGTCCGACGAGCTGATCAAGATCAAGAACCATCTCAAAACATTGGATCCCGATTGCTTCATCTACATCAACGAGAGCGCCGAGGTCATCGGTAAGGGATTCGGCGAGCAAGTCCGGAAATAGGCTCAGCCCTGTAAATGCGATTACAGCTAACGCGGCCGGAGCAAACGAATGTTGTCGAAATACAACAACCCTTTTCCTTTTCTGTCTTCAACAAGAAAGACCAGGCGGCGAATGACCGAACGGCTTTCAGGGCTAATCGCGCTGAGGTCAAACGGCACTCGTTGCCAACGCAAGGCGGGTTGTAACACTTGTTTGTCCGGCAGAAAACTTAAAGGTGCGTCAACCGAACCAGCAGCATAGGCCAAGCGTATGGATTTGCTCTGCTGATCGGGATTGAAAATATCTACGGAGAGCTGATTATAGAACTTCAGATTTAATGGCGGATAAAGTGAATCATAATGCAGGACTGGTTCCAAGCCGATCTCACTGTTTTCGTCGGCATTTTGATATCGAACCAGGATTGACCCGTCACCCTCGGCTTTGTTGGCTTTTTCCAACAAGAGCTCACCCTTCCCTCGCTCCATCTGCCAGGCCGGATACCAGCCGGTTTCTTCGGGCGCTGAAAAGCGGGGGCAGCACCACGCGCAGACCATCACAATGCACCCACTCCATAGGCGGACAGTAGCGCGACGGTTCTCGATCCGAGCGGAAGGGCACAACGGCCAGATGATCGCGGCTGATCAGGTTGGCATGATGATTCATGTCAGCATAAGCATAGGTGACTGCTTTGGGGTCACTGATCTGTTCATGCCAGACCAGCACTTTCAGCCCATACAGAATTCGTGCCTGCGCCTCCAAAAAGACACGATCCGGCCCGCAAATAGCAAATCCGCGCAGGCGGGCATCATCACCTTTCAGGCGTAGTCCGTCGCCGATGTTGGAAAAGCTCAGCATGATTTTGCCGCCGATAACTTCGACATTGGAACACTCCGGTGACGATGATGGCGCCTTGCGACGATATAAAAGGCCCAGAGAGACCGTTTTCAGACGTTCGCCAATCGGCAGTTTGGTCACGGTGCGCATCGGGTGCCGCCAGACAGCCGGAGCCGAAATAAAATCCGGCGGCAGGTCGTAGATCGGTACCAACGCCGATGGACAAGTCAGGCTATGACGGGTTTGCGCCAGCATTTCGTTGAATTCGGCCAATTGATCGAAACGGCGGTGGCCCTGAAAATGCGGCTCGAGTTGAACCAAAAGCAAGGCGAGTCCGCGGGGGTCAGACGGTCGGAACACCAGATGCCAGTCCTTGACCAGGGCTTTGAGGGCTTTCTGGTAATATGACGGATATTTGCAGTCGTTCTCACCATGATACCAAAGAATGCCGCGCGCCCCCAAGCCCCGCAGCGGCGCGATTTTGCTGTTGTAAATAGCTGCCGGCTGATGCCGTGCGCGCTCTTTGCCGCCACAGAGCTTCCAGTCCTTTTCTTCACAATAATAGCCCATTTTGACGATATGGGCTTTAATCTCCGGTTGATCTTCGGTTGACTCCCGGCTGAGCCAACTGTGAATATAGGTGCTGCGCAGCGCGGTCTCAATAATCCCGACGGGGATCTTGAGATCGATATGCAACTCACGCGCAAAGGAAAAACCGATGGCACTCACTTGGGCCATGGCTTCAGGCGCATCACCGCGATGCCAAACTGCGCCCGTCAGATCATCGTGAGGCTGATAACCGTAGAGTGACTTCTTCTTTGCCAATCCCGTTTCGGACTGACGCAGCACCCGCACATATTGAAGATTGGCCAGCGAAGTCAAGTGTTCACTGCCTTTGCAGGCGGCTAGCGGCATCTGCATATTGGCCTGTCCGCCGGCGATCCAGATTTCGCCAAATAGAATGTCCCTGATGGTCAGCATATCCAGTTCATTGCTGACCGACAAGGTGTAGGTATCAAAAGACGCGTCAAACGGCGGTATGTCAATCTCAAATTCGCCGGCCGTTCCACTGATCGTTTCGCCGGTGAAGACTCGCTCATAATGGTTGTTGCCCGGCAGTCTGGCATGACCGGTGAAGCTGTATTTGTCCAGCGTTACCCGCACGGTGGACTCCGGACAGGCACAGCCATGCACCAGGTTGACCGCCTGTTGCTGCAATATCATGCCTGAACTGAAAAAAGAAGGAAGCCAAAGCTGTTTAGCCATGATATGCTCCTCGGGTATCAGGTCTATGGGGCAGTTATTTCATCATCAAATGACAATTTCTCAAAACTGATATGATTATAGCGTTTATAAAAATAATATGCAATCATATCTGTGCGAGAATGGCACGGCCTTCGCGAAGCGAGGTCTGCACATCAATCGCGCGCTGATTTTTGGAGCCACGAAAGCGTAAATCGAGCGAGCGCAGGGTTTTCTCGTATCGTCCGTCGATCAGAATGTCCGTCTGACAAAGGAGTTCATGCCAGCCCTTTCGTCGGGGAGCCTGCTCGAGCAGTTCCTCCCAGGTGTACCCCGAAAACACCATAATATTCAGACCAAGCGCGCGAATGCTGGTTGCGATCGCGGCACATTCTTCGGCTTGCATGAATGGTTCGCCCCCACTGAAGCTGACGCCGTCGAGCAGCGGATTGGCCAGAATTTCAGCGATCAGCACCGACGTCTCGATCAGGCTGCCGTCGGTGAAGGAATGGCTGTCCAGATTGTGACAGCCGTCACACTGATGCGGGCAACCTTGGGTAAAGACGGTGTAGCGGATGCCCGGACCGTCAGTGATCGATTCCTTGACGATGCCGTGCAGCCGGATTTTCATCGTTTCAAGTCCTCAAACCGTGTTTGGCGCGGTCGTGTTCCTCGGCCCGTTTGGCGTTGTTGAAACGGTCGAGCGTGCCGACCAGGTAGCCGGTGATGCGGCGAATGCGGTCAAAGGGCAGATCGTCGTTCTCGGACTTGCGGCCGCAGGCGGGGCAGGAATCGCCGATGATGCCATTGTAGCCGCAAACCGGATCGCGATCGATCGGGTGGTTGATCGCGCCGTAGCCGATACCGTTTTCGCCCATGAAGCGAATGATCTTTTCGAAGGCCTCAAGGTTTTGCGTGGTGTCACCGTCCATCTCGACATAGGTGATGTGACCGGCGTTGGTCAGGACATGATAGGGCGCTTCGACGCGGATTTTGTCGAAGGCACTGATCTCAAACTGGACCGGGACGTGAAAGCTGTTGGTGTAATAATCCTTGTCGGTCACACCAGGCAACTTGCCGAACTGCTTGCGATCAATGCGCAGGAAGCGGCCGGACAGGCCCTCGGCGGGGGTCGCGAGCAGGGAGAAATTCAAACCGGTCAGCTGGCATTTGCTGTCACAGGTGTCCCGCATATGCTTGATGATTTCCAGGCCCAGCTTTTGGGCCGCCGCGCTTTCGCCATGATGTTTGCCGGTCAGTGCGGTCAGCGTTTCGGCCAGACCGATAAAGCCGATCGAGAGGGTGCCGTGGCGGAGAACCTCACGAATCTCGTCCTCCCAGCCCAGTTTTTCCGAGTCGATCCACAAGCCCTGACCCATGAGAAAAGGGAAATTGTAAACGCGTTTGCGAGCCTGCACCTCGAAGCGCTCCAGCAGTTGGTCAGTCACCAACTCCATGCGGGCATCCAGCAATCGGTAGAAAACATTGAGATCGCCATTGGCCAGGATGGCGCAGCGCGGCAGATTGATCGAGGAAAAGCTCAGATTGCCGCGGCGGTAGGTTTCTTCGCGGGACTCGTCAAAACTGTTGGCAATGACGCGCGTCCGGCAACCCATGTAGGCGATCTCGGTCTCAACACGGTTGGGGTCGTAGTACTTGAGATTGAAGGGGGCGTCCTGAAAGGCAAAGTTGGGAAACATCCGACGAGCGCTGCAGCGGATGGCCAGCTTGAACAGATCGTAATTGGGATCGCCGGCATCGAAGTTGATGCCCTTCTTGACTCGGAAAATATGAATCGGGAAAATAGCCGTCTCACCGTTGCCCAACCCTGCCTCGGTAGCCTTGAGCAGGTTGCGGACCGCCATGCGGCCTTCGGGCGAGACGTCCATGCCGTAGTTGAGCGAACTGAAGGGGGTCTGTGCGCCGGCGCGGCTGTGCATGGAATTCAAATTGTGAATGACCGCTTCCATAGCCTGAAAAGTGGCCTTGTCGGTTTCCTGCCAGGCGCTGCGGGTGGTAAATTCCTGAATGCGTTTGATCCCCTCTGCGTTGACATCCGGCAGAGCACCGGTGAGGAGAATCGTCTCCATGTCATGATAGGCCGGATTGGGCACCAGGCTGGGCTGGACACCGCTGAGCTCCTCCGTCTGGCTGACCAGGTTTTTGGCTGTCGCCAAAGCGTCATGATCCCCGCCAATCAGTTCCATGGCCTTGGCCAGATTGGTGATGTAAGTCTTGCGGTAGGTGCAGGCCACGCCACGGGCCATGGCATAGTCAAAATTGACAATCGACTGGCCGCCGTGCATATCGTTCTGGTTGGACTGGATGGCGATGCAGGCCAGCGCGGCAAAGCTGCGAATGTCGCGTGGCTCGCGCAGATGGCCGTGGCCGGTGGAGAAACCGCCCTTGAAGAGCTTGATCAGGTCGATCTGACAGCAGGTCATGGTCAGCGAATAAAAGTCCAGGTCATGGATGTGAATGTCGCCGTCCAGATGAGCCTGATTGTGATCGGGCTTGAGCATGAACATCTGGTAATACATCTTGGCGCCTTCGGAACCGTACTTGAGCATGGTGCCCATGGCGGTGTCGCCATCGATGTTGGCGTTCTCCCGCTTGATGTCGTTCTGGCGGGAATTGCTGGTCGTGATATCGTGGTAGGTCTGCATCAGGCGGGTGTTCATTTCGCGCACGCGGGTGCGTTCGGCTCGATATAGGATGTAACGCTTGGCCGTCTCGGGCAGTCCGGCTTCCATCAGGACGCGCTCGACCATGTCCTGGATATCTTCGATGTTGGGGACCTTTTCGGCCGTCAGATCCAAGTACTCGGCCACGCGCCCAGCCAGATCCATGCTCAGGTTGAAGCGCGGCACGCCAATATGCTGTTCGTTGGATTCGGCGGAAGCCTCCAGCGATTTGTAAATGGCGTTGGCAATTTTCTCGATATTATATGAAGCTTCGCGGCCGTCGCGCTTAATAACCTTGGTGATCATGTGTGCTGTCCTCCAGAAATAATGAGATGTCAAATCAATAGACAGGCCACCAGGCATGAAAAATCACACCATATCTTGTGGTTCTTCCCTATCCGTTTTCAACATCTGGTATATACGATAACCATAAAACACTACGGCGTCAACTGCTTGACGACAGGATTTGCAAATTTATTTTGCTTTAAACCGCAGTTCGGGACATTTCCAAAAGACCCAATCCGGTAAAGCCGATAAGTCGGCAGTGGGCGCGGTCGCGCGACAACGAATCAGTCAGCGTTTCCAGCAGCGTCTGACGCGACAGCTCATCCATGTTGAGAAAGTCGATGACGAAATTGCCGCCCAGATTGCGCAGACGCAGCTGGCGAGCGATCTCCAGCGCGGCGGCCTGGTTGGTGCGCAGGCGCAGGGCGTCATTGTGCTTGCCCTTGATATCCTTGCCGCTGTTGACATCGATGACGGTCAGCGCTTCGGTGCGGTCAATGACCAGAAAACCGCCGTTGTCCAGCCAGACTTTACGCTGATAGAGGCTGTCGGCCAGATCGCTCAACCCCAGCGCTGCGGACAGCCCGTAGCCAGCTCGCGGCACGTATAGCTTCAAGAGCGGCAGATAGGGCGGCATGATCGTCTTGACCAGTTCGTAAACCCGATTGAACAGCCCATCGCCTTCCACGCGGATTTGGGTCAGTGTCGGCGAGATACCGTTGATCAACATCGAATACAGGGGTTCACCAGCCGCCAGCAACGGACGCGGCACGCGGCCTTTGCGACTGTCGGCCAACAGGCTCGCCCACAGGACCTGCAGGCGGGCCAGGTCACTTTCGTAAAGTTCTTTTTGCCGGGCGAGGTCAAAAGCCTTGAGTTTGGTGCGGTGTTTGGGTGCGCCGGCTGGGTTGTAAACGGCAAAAGGGCCGGGTAGCTGAATATGGGTGGTCACCTGCTGACCTTTGCTGGCGGCAGTTTCGCGACGCACCTGTACGATGATCGGCTGGCCGGCTTTGACGTTGGCCGGCGCTTCGCCCAGGGGCAGCATGGCGTCATGCTCATCGCCAATATCGACAAAAACGCTGGCCAGCGCCGGCATCACCTGCCGCACCTGGCCGAGCAGGATATCCTGACGGCGTGATGAAAGAGCGCCGTCCTCGGTCATCATTTCAACCGGTCGGCCGTCCTCGAGCAGGACGCAGCAGAGCCCATCGCCCTGTGGGTAGATGACCAGTTCAACGTTCATCGGGCAGCGGCAGCGGGCTTTGCAGCACGGGCGGCACGGAATGACTCTCAATCAGCAGCCGAGTGCGGGTAACGGCGGTATCGGCGGCATCGGTGGCGTCCAGACCGCCGTGACGAACCAGCGCGGCCAGAAAGATGTCGGGGCGCAAATTGTCTTTGCTGCCAGCTTTGAAACGCACGGTCAGGCCGTCAGGGCCATCAGGCTGGCTGGCGACCAGCAGCGGCCGGATGTCGACCGTGACCTGTTTGCCCTTGCTGTTCTTCTCAACCGTCCAAGGCAGTTCGGCCGACATGGCCAGCATACGCTCGGCCGCTGCGGCCAGACCGCGGCCTTCGAAGCGGTAATCGGCGGCCTGGATCAGGCTCATCAGGCTGGGTCCAACACCGCTGACCGTCTGAGCCGCGAGGATCGACAGACCGGTGGGCAGGCAGCGATTGAGGCGGGCGAGTAATACATTCGGGTCGACCGTTTCGGTCAGATAAATGTCCACGTAATCATCGCGGGTGGCCAGACCGGTGGCGATGGGCAGGGCGAAGGCCAGATGCGGCCGCGGGTTGAAGCCCTTGGAATAAGCCACCGGCAGCTCAGCGCGGCGGATCGAGCGCTCGAAGGTGCGCATCAGGTCGAGGTGGGCCAGCCAGATGGCCGGCTCAACACGGGCAAAGCGCAGGCGCACGACGATGTCGGTCGGATCAGTTGCGTTTGGCTTGTTTTCCAACACAGATCCCCCCTTCAAATTCCTGCGCGCCGCAGGCACCACAGGCCAGATTGCATTGGGGCGTCACTTCGGCCCGTTGGGATTTGCGATATTCGCTGAGCAGGAAGTCACGGTTGACGCCGATGTCGATATGGTCCCAGGGGAACACCTCGTCCTCGGGTCGTTCGCGCGTGGTATAGAAGGTGGGGTCGAGGCCGGCGGCGGCCATACAGTCCAGCCAGGGCTGCAACGCGAAGTGCTCATCCCAGGCATCAAATTTGCGGCCTTGCTGCCAGGCCGCCAGGATGACGGCGGCCAGACGACGATCGCCGCGGGCCAGCACCGCCTCGAGGCGCGAGGTGGCCTGATCATGGTATTGGTATTTGACGCTGCGGCTCTGGCGGAAGGTATCGCGCAGTTGCTGGGTGCGGGCATTCATCGTGGTCGGATCGGCCTGCGCCGACCACTGGAAGGGCGTAAAGGGCTTGGGGATGAACAGCGCCGTGCTGACGGTCAACTCAAGCTTGCGCGGGCGCTGGTCTTTGGGCAGCGAATAGTACATCTCGGCGATGGAGTGGACCAGATCGACGATGCCGGTGACATCCTCGGGCGTCTCGGTCGGCAGGCCAAGCATGAAATAGAGTTTGGCTCCGTTCCAGCCACCCTTGAAGGCCAGGCGCATGGCGTTGAGCAGATCGTCGGCCGTAATGTTTTTGTTGATGACATCGCGCAGGCGCTGCGTACCGGCTTCGGGCGCGAAGGTCAGGCCGCTTTTGCGGGTGCGGGAGGCCTTCTCCATCAGTTCGAGCGAAAAGGAATCCAGGCGCAGCGACGGCAGCGACAGGCTGGTCTGCCGCGGTGTCAATTCGCAGAGCAGGTTATCGGTCAGAGTGGCCAGATCACTGTAATCGCTGGTTGACAGTGACAGCAGGCCGAGCTCGTCGTAACCGGTCGACCGCTCCATGGCCAGCGCCTGTTCGGTCAGGCGGGCGGCGCTTTTCTCGCGCACCGGCCGATAGATCATGCCGGCCTGGCAGAAGCGGCAACCGCGTGGGCAACCGCGCAGCACTTCCAGGGCGATGCGATCGTGGACAATTTCGGTGCTGGGCACGATGCCGTTGATCGGAAAACTGACGCTGTCCAGTTCGCGGACGATGCGTTTGCGGATTTTTGCCGGGACGTCCGGCCGGTTGGGGGCGATGGCCGCCACCGTGCCGTCGGCCTTGTAGGTTGCCGTATAAAATTGCGGCACATAGATGCCCTCGATCTGGGCGGCCTTGAGCAGGAAGGCCGTGCGGTCGCGGCGAACCAGTTCGCGCTCTGCGGCGTATAGGTCGAGCAGTTCGTTTAAAACCTCTTCCCCTTCACCGATGACAACCAGATCAAAAAAGTCGGCCATCGGTTCACAGTTGTAGGTCACCGGGCCGCCGGCCACGACCAGCGGATCGCCCGGCCCGCGCTCGGCCGCTAAGAGCGGCACGCCGCCGAGGTCGAGCATGTTGAGCACGTTGGTGTAGCACAGTTCATATTGCAAGGTGAAACCGACCAGGTCAAATTCGCGCAGCGGTGTTCTGGACTCGATGGAAAACAGCGGCAGCGCCAGGCGCCGCATCTGCGCCTCCATATCGGTCCAGGGCGCGAAACATCGCTCACACCAGGTGTCCGGGCGTTTGTTTATAAGATCGTACAAAATGCGCAGGGCAAGATTGGACATACCGATCTCGTAGGTGTCGGGGAAGCAAAAGGCAAACCGCGTGAGCGCCGGTCCGTCAGGCGGCAGGGGCTTGGTCACGCTGTTCCATTCGCCGCCGACATAGCGGGCCGGTTTGGCCACGGACTGCAGCACATGCCGCGGGATGTGAACGATTGACATTTTTGTTGTTTCTCCTCAGCGCAGGCGCGCTTCAAGCTCGGCTTTGCGGGCTTCGAAGCCGGGTTTGCCGAGCAGCGCAAACATGTTCTGTTTGTAATCCTCGACGCCAGGCTGGTTGAACGGATTGACCGCGTTGAGGTAACCGCTGATGGCGCAGGCCTTCTCAAAGAAGTAGACCATTTGGCCAAAGTAATAGGGCGTCATTTCCGGCACGCTGAGCAGCATGTTAGGCACGCCGCCGTCGATGTGAGCCAGAACGGTGCCCTGCGCTGCCTTGTGATTGACCGTCTGCAGGGTCATGCCGGACAGGAAGTTGAGGCCGTCCAGGTTGTCGGGATCGTTGGGGATGATGACCTCGCGGCGGGCTTTTTCGATTTGGATCACCGTCTCAAAGAGGAAGCGGCGGCCGTCCTGAATGTACTGGCCCATCGAGTGCAGGTCGGCCGAGTTGTCGACGCCGGCCGGGAAAATGCCGCGGCCGTCCTTGCCTTCGCTCTCGCCGAACAGCTGCTTCCACCATTCGGTGAAGTAATGCAGGCTGGGCTCATAGTTGACCATGATCTCGACCGCGTAACCCTTGCGCAGCAGGGCGTTGCGGCAGATGGCGTATTGGTAGCAGGCATTGTTTTCCAGTTCGGGTTCACGATAATCCTGCATGGCGATGCGGGCACCGCGCATCATCTCGCGGATGTCAATGCCAGCCGCAGCGATGGGCAGCAGGCCAACGGCGGTCAGCACCGAGTAGCGACCGCCAACGTCATCGGGCACAACAAAGGTCTCGAAGCCTTCGTCGGTGGCTAGCTTTTTGAGCGCGCCGCGCGTCGCATCAGTGGTGACGTAGATGCGCGACTTGGCTTCGTCGCGGCCGTACTTCTTCTCCATCCAGCCCTTGAAAATGCGGAAGGCGACGGCCGGCTCGGTGGTGGTGCCGGATTTGGAGATGACATTTATGGAAACGTCCTTATTTTCAATGAGGTCGAGTAGATCGGCAAGATAGGTCGAGCTGATGTTGTTGCCGGCAAAGATAACCAGCGGGTTTTTGCGCTGGCGTTTGCTCAGCGAAGCGTTGACGGTGTGGCTCAGCATTTCGATGGCGGCGCGCGCGCCGAGGTAGGAGCCGCCGATGCCGATGACAATCAGAACGTCCGAGGTGCGACGAATGCGAGCGGCGGCCTTGCGGATGCGGCTGAATTCATCGTGGTCGTAGAGGCGAGGCAGTTCCAGCCAGCCCAGAAATTCATGGCCGGCACCGGTTTTGGTGGACAGTAATTTGTGAGCCAGTTTGAGTTGGGGCGTCAAATTCTCCAGTTCTGTATCTTGAACGAATGGGCGTAAGTTTGTCGCATTAAATGTGATCATGTCGAAGTCCTCCCAGTTTTAAATCGCTTTAGTATAAATCATCACACCGGCAATTGTCCAGCACCAGCGGACGGTCACCAGTCAGGTCGAGGCAGATCAACCAGTCGGCCGGTGTCAGGTCGCGGCCGTCAGCATAATCTCGCCAGTCAAAGCACAGGCGGTCGACGCGCAGCCGACCGCGCCCCGGGTGACGCAGACGAAACCACGCCAGCGCTGCGCCGCGCGCGTCGGTCGTAAAGCCCAGCCACGGCGGCTGATCCTTCTGGCCGCTGAGCTGATAACCCAGGCGTAGCAGGTCTTGCCAGACCTGGGCCGTCCAGCCGTCGCCGGCCAGTTCGGTGTCGCTGGCCAGCCCGTAATCGTTCAGCATTCGGCACTTTTCGGCCGTGCCCAGCGGTCGCTCGAGCAGTCCGCGGTCGCCGGCCCAGCGGGCCAGACCGGATAACGCCAGCCAGGGGCCTGGCTTTCGGGTAATCAGCCACGCCAGCGCCGCACGGCAAAAATTGGCATTAATATACATTTCTATGATCTGCGCCACAGCCTTGAGCAGGGTCAGGTCTGCAAAGGTCAGGGCATCGGAACGCAGAATTTCGTAGGGTGGCTGACCTTGCCAGGCGAAGCCCAGCTCGGTTGCCTGCTGCTGCATCGGGCTGCCAGGCAGCACCTTGAGAAAGCCGAGCTGCAGCTGGTGCGGGTGAAGGCGGTAAACCCAATCCAACGATTGACCAAAACGTGTCAGGTCTTCACCGGGCAGGCCGGCAATCAGGTCGAGATGCAGATGAATGCGCCCGCCGTCGCGCAGCCGCGTCACCTGACGGGCCAACTGCTCGAGATTCATCGGGCGGTTGATGGCTGCCAGCACATCCGGATGAATGGTCTGCACACCAATTTCCAGCTGGATCAGGCCGAGCGGCGCCTGATTGAGGAGATCAATCGTTGGGTCGTCGAGCAGATCAGCAGCCACCTCAAAATGGAAATTGGTGCGGCCAGCCGGGTCGGCGCGTTCGTTGATGTGCTGCCAGATCTGCCGGGCGCGCGCCGGGTCACAGTTGAAGGTGCGGTCGACCAGCTTGACCTGCTGCAAACCGGCGGCCAACAGTTGGTCGAGCTCGGCCAGCACCTGTGGCAGCGGCCGATAGCGGACCGCGCGATCGAGCGCCGACAAACAGTAGCTGCAGCGAAACGGGCAACCACGCGACGTCTCATAATAAATGATGCGGCCCTTGAGCGCCGCCAAATCCTCATCGTTGTAAGGGAAAACCCAGTCGGCCGGGTCGAGCTGCGCTGCGACGGCGTTTTGGTGGATGGCACCCGATTCGTCCCGCCAGCTCAAATTGGGTACCGTGGCCCAATCGGGATCACCGGGCGTAGCCAGCGTCTGTAAGATCGCCAGCCAGGCTGCCTCCCCCTCGCCGCTGACGATCAGGTCAACCGCCGGCTCCTCTGTCAGCAAAGCGAAAGCGCGCAAACCGGCCTCCGGGCCGCCCCAGACAATCCTGGCATCCGGACACACCTTTTTCAGATCGCGGCTGAGACGGCGCACCAGATCGATGTTCCAAAGGTAGCAGGAAAAGGCATAGACGGCCGCCGGTTGGCGGGCCAACCGCTGCAAGATCAGCATTTCCTGGTCGTTGATCGTCCATTCCAGCAGAATCTGCTGCGGGGCGGCCGGCCAATGATGCCGGGTGTAAGCGATCAGATCGCGCAAGGCCAAATTGGTGTGCACATAGCGGGCATTGAGGCCGCAGAGGACAACCGGGTCGGACAGCGTCATGGCCGGGTTCCCGCCGTGCTGTCGTCGATGGGCGAAACCCGCAACTTGCCGCCGTCGATCGCCGTGATAACCACAGGGCTGCCGTGCTTGATGCTGCGATCACTGGTCGCTTCGGCTTCAATCTCGACGCCGTCGGTATCCGTGCAGACAATTTTGCCGGCCTTGCGCGGCCGAATGGTGTGCGATACAACCGCCCGCCGACCGATCAGGTCGAGGTCGGTGTTGGCCGCGTGGCGCCGCGCGAAATGGCGCAGCACGGCCTCGGCGATGCGAATCAGGACGATCAGCACCGCCAGCACGGCCAGGCCGATACCGATATTTTGCAGGATCATGGCGATGTCGGTCAGATTGTTCATCGAGCCTCCGAGAATAGAACTATAATAATATTTTACAGGTTTATGGGGAAATGTCTATTCCTAAATCATTACAGCGCACCTCATTTCGAGTATTCTGGATTGCAATTCCATAATTCACGATATCAAATTTAATATTATATTATGACCCCGAAAGGGTATATTTCCTTCATTTCTCTTGGTTTTATACCCCATAGGGGTTATTATGCTTGTATGAATACAATTGGTAAAACCATCAAAATAGAAAGAAAACGAGCAGGCTTGACGCAGGTAGAATTCGCGATGCGTTCAGGTCTTGGTCTGCGCTTTGTCAGAGAACTAGAACAAGGCAAGGAAACCGTTCGTCTCGATAAAGTAAACCAAGCACTGGCCATGTTCGGCATGGCAGCTGTACCCGGCAAGAAGGAGGCATAATCGATGGTCTCAGAGTATTGAAAAGGCCTTCGGTCAGTCCAAGGCCTATGATCTGTTGCCGGTCAATAATATTAAGCCGGAGGATAAGGATCAGTTGGCGTTTACGCTGTAAGGCAAAAGGTGCAAAATCCGCTGCAATAATTTTGTGAAATTCGCGGAAAACTGCCACTTCTCAGTAAAATCAGCTAATGTCAGATATCCGGGACATCCTCCGATATTCACCCTAGTATTATTAAGTAGCGTTATTCAAGTCAGAGTTACAGCAGACTTGTTATAATTCAAGCAGGCGCTGTGGACCGGTTTTTCACCCTACCGCTCGACGGTTTTGCGAAGACTCCGGCCACAGCTTTTTGCGAGATTGGTAATTAGTTAGATACCGCCGGACGGTTGATTCCGCACTAGATTCCAGAAGCAGAAAGCCTGTGGGATAGCGCACTCTTTGTTCGAAGGATGGTGTCAAAATGATTTACGTGGGAATCGATGTCGCCAAGGACAAGCACGACTGCTGCATCCTGGGCGAAAATGGCCTGGTCGTTCGCGAGACCTTCACCGTCAGCAATTCGCGAGATGGCTTCGACTCGTTGCTGAAGGCGATTCAGAAAACCGCTGATTCAGGGACTGACAACCAAATAAAAGCAGGACTCGAAGCAACAGGGCACTACAGCGTGAACCTTGTAGCTTTCCTCCGTAGCCGCGGAATCGAGCCTGTGGTCTTCAATCCGTTACAGGTTAACCAGTTCCGGAAATCGCAATCACTCAGAAAGACCAAGACCGACAAGGTGGATGCAAAGTGCATCGCAAAGCTGGTTATGACCGCCGATTCAAATCCTGTATTTGTATCATACCAAATTCAGGAGCTAAAAGCATTAACTCGAAATCGGCACCGACTTGTTTGCGATCAGAGCCAGGCTCAAGCAAAAAATCGCGCGTCTCGTCGATCTGCTTTTTCCTGAGTTGCGCTCATTTAGCCGTTCCATAAACATTCACTCCTTTCAGGCTATGCTACTCGAACTGCCATGTGCCGCGGCAATTGCCACCTGCCGCGTCGACCGTCTGACCGCAATTCTGTCCAAGCGATCGCACGGCCGGTTCTCGCGCAACAAAGCACTTGAAATCAAGGCGCTTGCCAAAGACTCGATCGGGCTTAACAGTCCCTCGACTGCTCTCGAATTGAAAATGACCTTGCAGCATCTTGAATTCATTCAACAGCAGGTTAGCCAAATTGACCACACTATAGCCGAGGCTATCCAAGTCATTCAGACGCCGCTGACGACCATACCCGGCATTGGTGCAACCCTTGCTGCAATTATATTAGCGGAAGTCGGGGACATCTGGCTTTTCAGCTCTCCGGACAAATTGCAGGCCTTCGCCGGTCTTGAGCCGTCCACTTACCAGTCAGGAAATTTCAGAGGTGACCGCTGCAGGATGGTCAAGCGCGGATCGCCCTACCTTCGTTGGGCACTAATTCAGGCCGCACGTCTTACCTCCATTTACTGTCCTACCTTTCGAGCCTATCTAGACGGCAAGCTCGCCCAAGGTAAACACTACAAAGTCGCACTGAGTCACACCGCTAAAAAACTGATTCGCGTCATTTACCATTTGCTGACCACTAACCAGACCTTCGTCAATTCGGCTTGCTGATCCAGAAATTAAAATCAGGCCTGAACCGCAAAGTTCAGGCCTGTTTGGCTTGTCAAAATTAATATGATTGATTATTTAATTTTGTGCTTGACTAAATATAGTTAGTCTTCACCCTTCACCGACGATTTTCGTCGCGAGCGACGTAAATCGTCATTCCCCTTTCATATCCACCGCTTTGGTCTTGCCATCCATAATTTCAAGGCATAGTTTCATCGATTCGCCGATAGCGGCGTCGATGTCGTCGGGCTGGACGCCCAGCTCGTTGACGATGGTGTCCTTGTCGATGAAGGCGTTGGCGCACATGGTGCGGGCGAATTTGATCATGTTGAGACCGCCCTCGTGGCCGGCCTTTTTCTGACCTTTGACAACGCTGTGCATGCCGAGGCGGAACATCCAATCGGGGATGGTGATGATCATTTTGTCAGGCACGCCCATGTGTTTGTGCATGATGGTCAGCATTTCGCGCCAGGTCAGGTTGTAATATCCGACCGGGTAATTTTTGCCGCCGCGATTGCGTTCGAGGGCACCGGCGATACATTGGCCGACCTGACGGACGGTGACCATGGTGGTGCCGCCGCGCGGGTACATTGTCGCGCCCTTCATGCCGCGGATTTGTTCGGCCAGGAAGACCCAGACCGGCTTGCGGCCGGGCTGCGTGCCGAAGATGTAGGGCAATTCGAGCATGGCGACGTCGAAGCTGGCGTCAGCAAAAGACAGCGCCATTTCGGCCTGATCGACGCGGCTGCGAATGTAGGGGTTTTCCGCAGCCAGGTGGAAGTCGGGCCAGGCGCGGTTGAAGTAGGCAAAGTAGGAGCCGCAGATGACAGCATGCTTGACGCCGCTGGCCTTGGCCAGAGTCAGCAGGCGGCGCAGCGGATCGATGTTGTATTTTTTGAACATGTCGTAAATCGGCGGCGGCCCCTCGAGACGTTCGTCGACGCCGGCGGCAAAGACAAAGCCCTCGCAGCCCGCGAAGTGGCGCTTGATCTCGTCGTCGGACAGCTCAAGGTAATTGCCAAATTCCAGCGTCATCTCGGGTGGCAGCTGCGCGCCCTCGGGTATGGGCGGCAGCGCGATCGAAGACACCGTGTGTCCGCGCCGGATCAGCTCCTTCGCGCCCTCACTGCCTAATAGTCCGGTTCCGCCAATCATGAAAACTTTCATCCTGGGCACCCCCTTGGTTTGTATATTCTATTATACAACTAAATCAAAATCAGCAGTTCCCTGAGCAACTTCAAGGCCACGGCTGTCGACACGCCGCTGGCGTCGTAATGCGGAGCCAGCTCGACAAGATCGGCACCAACGATGTTGAGGCCGCGCAACTGCAGCAGGGCGCGTAAAAGCGTTAAAAAGGCGACGCCGCCCGGCTCGGGTGTGCCGGTGCCAGGAAAGATCGAGGGGTCGAGCACGTCGAGGTCGATGGTCAGATAGACCGGGCGCTGGCCGATCTCGGCGACAATGGCCTCGGTATCTTCGAGGTCAAAGGGATGCATGCTGACATGGCCTTTTTTGGCAAATTCAAATTCAGCGGCGGTGCCCGAGCGGATGCCGAGCTGCCAGATGCGGTCGTCACCGACGAGGTCGTAGATCCGGCGCATGACGGTGGCGTGCGACAAGGTTTCGCCCAGATAATCCTCGCGCAAATCGGCGTGGGCGTCGAAATGCAGGACGCAGAGGTCGGGCCACTTTTGCAGGCAGGCGGTCACAGCCGGCAGCGTCACCAGATGTTCGCCGCCCAGCATGACCGGCGTCTTGCCGTCGGCCACGATGCGGGACACGGTCGCGCCGATGCGCTCCAACGCCAAAGTGCGGCCGCCCATTGGCAGCTCGAGGTCGCCAATGTCGCGGATTTTGTCTTCGGCCAACTCGCGGTCCTGGTAGGGGCTGTAGGTTTCCAGCCCCAGCGAATCCTGGCGCATGGCGGCCGGGCCGAAGCGCGAGCCGGGGCGGAAGGAGGCGGTGCCGTCGAAGGGCGCGCCAAAGAGCACGACCGCGGCCTGGCTGTAGTCGGCGGCGCAAGCCATGAAGCGCAGGTCGAGCGTCGGAAAGGGCTGATCCTGATGATTATCCATAATCAAAGTCCTCGTTTAGTTGTCCGGCTCTTCGCCCAGTACGTGGATCTGATCCGGATCGTCGGCGTTGGTCATGACGACGCAGTTTTGTTCGCGGTAAAATTTGTAGTGTTCGATGATGCCGCGGGTCAGCTTTTCGCCGGGAATGGCCAGCGGGATGCCCGGCGGGTAAATCATGATCGACTCGGCGCAGATTTCGCCGACGGCGTCCTCGAGCGAGACGACACGCTTCGGGCTGAAGAAGGCCTCGCGTGGCGAGACAACGGTCATCGGCTTTTCAAACATTTCCGTCTGCTTGAGGCGGAAGGGCTCGGCGGTGCCGTGGTATTTGGCGGCGATTTCCTTCAAAGCCTTTACCAGGTACTGCAACGTTGATTCGTCGTCGCCGATGCCGACCACGGCCAGGATGACGTAGGACTCAGCCAGCTCCATCTGAATGTTATACTCGGTCTTGAGAATATTGTAGACCTGGAAGCCGGTCAGCCCAAGCTCGTTGACCTTGACGACGATCTTGGTTTCGTCGTAGTCGTAAAAGCCCTGGCCGTTGATGTCGTCGCGGGTCAGGATCTGCAGACCAGGCGTGTTAATCAGCTGTTTCTTGGCGGCTTCGACGGCGGCAAAGATCGAATCGTAGCGCGATTTGCCGTAGAGGCAGAGATTGCGGCGCGCCAGGTCGAGGCTGGCCATTAAGAGGTAGGAGGCGCTGGTGGTCTGCATCAGGTTGATGATCGTGCGCACCTGACTGTAATCGATCAGCTTTTCGTTGAGGAGCAGGACCGAGCTTTGGGTCAGCGAACCGCCGGTCTTATGCAGACTGACCGTGGCCATGTCGGCACCGAGGGCGCTGGCGTTGTCGGGGAATTCGGGGTGAAAGGGGAAATGCGCGCCGTGCGCCTCGTCGACCAGCACCATGATCTGGTGGCGGTGGCAAAGCTTGATGATCAGGCGCAGATCGGAGACCACGCCGAAATAGGTCGGGTTGATCAGGAGCAGGGCCTTGGTGTCGGGATTGTCCTTGATCGCCTTGCGCACTTGCTCATAGGAAATGCCGTTGGCAATGCCGTACTCGGTGTTGATTTCCGGCTCGATGAAGACCGGCACCGCGCCGCTGAGAATGACCCCGTTGACGGCTGATTTGTGGACGTTTCTGGGCATCAGGATTTTGTCTTTGGGGCCGCAGGCTGCCATGATCATGGTCTGGATACCGAAGGTCGAGCCGTTGACCAGCATGAAGGAGTAGTCGGCGCAGTAGGCGTCAGCCAGGAGTTCTTCGGCCTCCCAGATGACACCGCCGGGGTTGGACAGCATGTCAAGCTCGCGCGTCGAGTTGGCGTCCAGGCGGATGATGCGCTCCCCGAAGTATTCGCCAAGGCCGGCGCCGAGGCGCTTCTTGTGGCCGGGCACATCAAAGTGGACAATATCGTTTTTCGAATAACGATCGAGCGCTTCGTAAAGCGGCGCCCGCGCGTGTTTATTTTTCATTGCTACCATTTCTTTGCAGGTTATCCTCCAATTCAGTCAAGATCAATCGGGATTATAGCATAATTTTTTCTTGTCAACAAACTTTTTTTTGAATTATTGCCAAAAAATTTTCGTGCCGAATTTCCGCACGTGTTTTCGCTTCGGATTCAATCCGGCCAAACCCACTGTCGGCAAGGGTTTTTCCGATTTTTTTCGCATGAGGTTCGGCTCGCATTTTTGAGTTGAAAATCCGTCATGGATTTCAATGGCAATCGACAAAATTTTGTTATTAATATTATTATATTTGATCGTCAAATCTTATTGCGATCTATATTTTCTGAAAAGACAGCTATCCTATAAATCCTTTTTGCTGTAAAATGTTGGTTATTGAGCAGGTCCCAATCCGCGGACGGAAAGTGAAGCGCATGAAGAACAAACCCCGCTTGTTAAAAACGTTAACCGCCAAGGCACTGGTCCTAGGCTTGCTTGCCATGCTGTTGTTGCCATCGACGGGTTGTGATATGGTGCCAACCTTGCCAGGGTTAGCCAGCGAAGTACCCAGCACAGTCGAGATTATCAGCAATCCGGTGCTGATCACCGAAATCATGACCGCCAACAGCGCCACCCTCCAGTCGGCCAACACAACAACCCCAGATTGGATCGAGCTCTATAATTCCGGCGCGACGGACATTGATCTGGCCGGTTACAGCCTGTCCGACAATCTGAAAAAGCCCAACGAATGGGTTTTCCCATCGGTCACGATCAAGGCCGGCGGGTACCTTGTCGTTTTCGCCTCCGGTCTGACGGCGACCGAGACCGCGCCGACGGGCGAGCTGCACACCAGCTTCCGCCTCAATGCCGACGGCGACGATCTCGTCTTCACCTCCCCGACCAGCCAGATACTCGGGCACATTCAATTGCCCGTCCTGCCGTCCGATATATCCTATGGCATGGCACCCGGTGCCACCGCGGCACAAGCGCCTTACTTCTATTATGGCCTGCCCACCCCTGGCGCGGCCAACGGCACCGACGGCCAGACCGACGTGGCGGCGGCCATCCCGCATCCGAAATACGGTCTGGTGGTCAACGAATACATGACTAATAATCTCTCCTTTCCCGATGTCGACGGCGATCTGCCGGACTGGGTCGAGATTCTCAACACCGGCACCGAGGCGATTGACCTGCTCGGATTCAAGCTGTCAGACAATTCGGATCAGCTCGACAAGTTTGTCTTCCCCGACATATCAATCGCTGTCGGGCAAACGCTGGTCGTCTGGCTGTCCGGCAAAGAAGTCACCTATGACCCGGCCGTGCCGATGTCGTTGCAAGCTGCCTTCAAGTTCGGCGACGGTGACACCACGCTGCTTATGACCGATTCGCGCGGCATCGTCATCATCCGCGAAGCACTGGAAGATCTGCCGGACAACGTCGCCAAAGGCCGCAAAATCGACGCGGTCGATACCTGGCAGTATTACCCGCAGCCGACGCCCGGCTCGCCCAATACCACCGCCGGATTTACCAAGATCAGCGGCGCGATAACGCTAAAAAACCGCGGTGTCTGGATCAACGAGGTGCTGGCCGAAAGCTCCATCCGCGCGCAATCCGGCAAAGTCAACAACCCGGATTGGATCGAGCTGTACAACGGTTCCGCCGCCGCGATCAGTCTGGCCGGTTACGGCCTGAGCGATGACATCACAGTACCCTTCAAAATGACGTTGAGCGATCTGACCATCGCCCCCGGTCAATATCTGGTCGTTGAACCGACAACCTTTGGCATCTCAACCAACGACGAAACGATCTACCTGACTGCCCCCAATCAATTGCTGACCGACTGGTTTGACACCGGCAACATTACCAATGGCATCAGCAGCGGCCGGGGTAATGCAGGCGGCAGCGAACCGGCTGATAACCGGTTTTTTTACGCGGCCCCAACACGCGGCGCGGCCAATACCACGGCCGCCTGTCAGGGCATCGCCCTCAAGCCGACGATCACCGTCATTCGTGTCTCGGATCAGACGGTCGTCGACGGCCTTTACCTCGATGGCCAGACCGTGGCCGTGACATTGTCCAGCGACCAGGCTGGCGCGGCCATCCGCTACACCCTCGACGGCAGCACACCGACTTCAAACTCAGCACTCTATACAGCTCCGCTCTCAATCAGCAGCAACGTCGTCATCCGCTGTCGCGCCGAACTGGTCGGCAGCCTGCCCAGTGACGACGCCAGCCGCACCCTGTTGGCCGACGTCCGACACGCCCTGCCGGTCATGAGTATTGCGCTCGATCCGGCTGCTTTCACGGGCTCGAAAGGTTTCTGGGCCAATACCGCCCGCGGCATCGAGTCGGCCGCCGAGCTCAATTTCTACGAAACCGATGGCACGCTGGGCGTTAATTTCGCCGCCGGCATGGGGCTGCACGGATCGTTCAGCCGCAAGGAGCTGCAAAAATCGATGGAAATCAACTGCCGCACCACCTACGGCGATGCGCAGGTCATCTACCCTTTCTTCCCCGACAGCAAGGTCTCAACCTTCAAGCACCTGATCCTGCGCACGTCCGGCCAGGACTGGAAAAACACCAAACTGCGCGACGCCTTCATGTCCGAGGTCATCGAGGACGACCTGGAGACCGACACCATGGACTGGCGCCCCTGCGTGGTCTACATCAACGGCGAATATTTCGGACTCTACGAGATCCGCGAAAACATTGACCAGTACTACATGGCCGCCCATTTCGGCGTCGACCCCGACAACACCACGATCATCAAGGGCAACGGCATCATGATTGAGGGCAGCAAATCCAACTATCAGCCATTAATTGATTATGTCAAATCACACAGCATGAACGACCCGACCGCCTATGCCTATGTGCTGTCGCAGATCGACGAACTGAGCCTGATGGACTGGATCATCGCCGAAACCTTCTTCAACAACCTCGACTCAGGCAACAAGAAATTCTACCGCGAAAATGTCGACGGCGCCGAGTGGCGCTGGGCGTTCTTCGATCTGGATTGGGCGATGTACCCCTCGACCTACCAGAAGAATATTCTCAGCGGCGATCTGCTCGACCCCGCCGGTCACGGCCAGGGCAACTGGTTCAGCTCGGCCCTGCAGGTCAAGCTCCTGGAGAACCCGGCCTTCAAGACCGCCTTCATTGAGCGTTACGCCTACCTGCTCAACACCACCTTCCAGACCGACCGCATGCTGGGCATCTTGGACAGCATGACCGAACAGATCCGCGCCGAAATGCCGCTGCAGATCGCGCGCTGGGGCCTGCCGTCTTCGGTCGCGAACTGGGAGCGAAATGTCGCCACCCTGCGCCGCATCACCACGGAGAAACGCGGTCGCATGCTGCTGATTTTGCAGGAATCCTTCGGCCTTTCGGCGGCGCGTATGAAAGAACTTTTCCCGGAGGATTATTGATGGCCTGGCGAAATGAGCTCAAATTTATCATCGACGAGGCGACTTTCCACCACCTTTATTTCAGCCTGCGTCCGATCATGCACCACGACCGCAACGCCAACTGCGACAATCCGACCGGCTTTCACGGTTATCAGATTCGCAGCCTTTACTTCGATGACACCGGTCGCAGCGGCATCTTCGACAAGTTGGCCGGCACCGATCCGCGCCACAAATTCCGTCTGCGCATTTACAATGACAACGATCAGGTCATCCACCTCGAGAAAAAAACCAAGTCCGGCAACATGACCTGGAAACGCAGCTGCCGCCTCAGCCGCGAGCAGGTCGATGGATTGCTCGCAGGCAATCCGGAAGCCATTCTGGACGAATCCCTGAAGATCGCCCAGACCGCCCAAAGCAAGAGCCGCCTGCGTGAGGCCAACATGCTGCTGCAGTTTTACAGCGAAATCCGCACCCGCCTCTTGGCCCCGATCCTGTTGGTCGACTACGAGCGCATTCCACTGGTCTGGCCGGACGGCAATGTTCGCATTACCTTCGACCGCCACCTCGCCACCGGCATTTACCGCCAGGACCTGTGGGACCCCGCCGCCGCCGTCATGCCGGTGCTGGAACCGGGCCAGATGATCCTGGAGGTCAAATACGACCACTACCTGCCCGACTTCATCCGCTCGCTCTTGCAGCTCAACGGCGTCGCCCAGATGGCGGTCAGTAAATATGTTGTGTGCGCTGGAGCCTGCCGACTGCACAAATGGGAAGATCAATAAAATTGGATTAAGATAAAACCGAAGGAGAAAAATTCATGGAAGCACTCATCAAACTTTTTGAAGTCAATCCCAACCAGCCGCTGAGCGTTGAGCGGATCATCGTCACACTGATCACCGCCACGGCATTAGGCATTGGTATCCTGCTCATCTACCGCTTCACCTTTCGCGGCGTGTTGTTCAATCGCAGTTTCGGCACCGCCCTCTTACTGATTGCCGTCATCACCGCCATGGTCATCCTGCCGATCAGTTCCAACCTGGTGCTGTCGCTCGGCATGGTCGGCGCGCTGTCCATCGTCCGCTTCCGCACCGCCCTCAAGGATCCGCTGGACATCGTCTACATGTTCTGGGCGATCGCTGTCGGCCTGACCTGCGGCTCCGGCTTCTTCAGTGTTGCATGGGCTGGATCATTTTTACTCGCGATCATCCTGATCATCATCACTTATGTCCTGAGCAATGGCAACCGCAAACCTTTCCTGATTGTCATCCGTTATAACGAAGAATTCACGGGCGATCTCAAAGCGCTGCTACCCAAATACACGCTTAAGAGCAAAACCGCCACCGCCAAGGGCGTCGAGCTGGTTGTCGAGGTCAACCTCGGTAAAAGCGAAACCATGTTTATCGAGGACCTGATGCAGGTGCCCGGTATCGTGTCGGCATCGCTGGTGCGGTACAGCGGGGATTACAATTAAGATTCTGTATGCGTCAGTCGCTCAAACAGGTCCTCGACGCTGCGCGTCTGCGTGGGGGCCAACGTCTCCTGCGCAAAGACAAGTCCTCGGCCTTCGGCCTGCGGATGCTTTGCTCCGGAGAGTTGAGCCCCGTATTCAACTAAACCAGCGGGGTTAGATTACTAAACAATATTTATGATGTTAGTGAGAATTTATTCAATATCTCTGGTCGCGATCAAGTCCACGCCCGTCCCTAATATATCAGCTTGAATCACGTCGCCAATGTGTACGGGCGGCGTGATTTTGATTTGGCGGATCTGGCGCAGGCAGTCCTGGATCAGCGCTTTGGGGATGGCGGTGCGCGTGCGTACGCTGAGGGGCACGCGGCTGCCGGCGACCGGGATCAGGCTGGTCACCATGCGTTTGGGTGCCAGCACCTCGTCGCGGGCAAACTGGTCGCCGCGCTGGCATTCGTTGCCGCTGACCGATGCAACGGTCTGGCCATCGGTATCGACCTGGAGGCGGCAGCCCATCGGGCAGCCGATACAAACCAATTCTTTCATGTTTCCGCCTCCACCCGCACCGTGATTTTGCCGCTTTCTGGCGGCAGCAGGGCGGTGTCCAGATCAATCGCGGCCATTTCACCGGGAGCCAGAATTCTTCGTTTAAAGCTGGCGATCGGTTGCCCGTCGGCGTCGATGAACACTGTGGCGCGTTTGTAAACGGCGTTGGTGCGAAATTGAACGCGAATTTTGCCTTCGGCCTGATCGCGGCGAATGAACTGCGGTACGACGCCGCGCACACCCGTGCCGTCCTCAACCGGCACCATCAGCACGTCAGAAAGCGGGGCGTTCAGCCAACGGACAGCGGCCTCACCAGCGCGGCTGGCTTCGGCCGAGACTTCGTCAGCCAGATCGTGAACATGCAGGACGTTGCCGCAGGCAAAAATGCCGGGCACGTCGGTCGCCAGATGCTGGTCGACCAGCGGCCCTTGGGTGCGCTCGGACAGGGTGACACCGGCCTGGTGCGACAGCTCGTTTTCCGGGATCAACCCGACCGACAGCAGCAGGGTGTCGCATTCATAATGCTGTTCGCTGCCGGCAATCGGTTTGAGGGTGGTGGGGTCAACGGCGGCGACGGTGACGCCGGTCAGGCGCTGGTCGCCGTGGACTTCGGTCACGGTGTGGCTGAGGATGAGCGGGATGTCATAGTCCTGCAGGCATTGCAGGACGTTGCGAGCCAGACCGCTGGAATAGGGCATCAGCTCGACGCAGGCCAGCACCTGCGCACCCTCGAAGGTCAGGCGGCGGGCCATGATCAGGCCGATGTCGCCCGAGCCGAGAATGACGGCTTTGCGGCCGGGCATATAGCCCTCGAGGTTGATCAGGCGCTGGGCGGTGCCGGCGGTCATGACGCCGCTGCAGCGGGTGCCGGGCGTGCCCAGCGCGCCGCGTGGGCGTTCGCGGCAGCCCATGGCCAGGATGATGGCGCCGGCCCGCCACTGCTGCAGGCCATTCATCGGGCTGACGGCGGTAACCACGCGGTCGGGCGTGATGTCCAGCACCATGGTGCCGCTTTGCCAGGCGATGCCGCGGCTGGTGACCGCTGCAAAATCGCGGGCGGCGTATTCGGGGCCGGTCAGCTCAGCTTTGAAGCGGTGCAGGCCGAAGCCGTTGTGAATGCATTGCGGCAGGATGCCACCGAGGCGTTCGTCGCGCTCGAGGATCAGCAGATCGCGGCAGCCGGCATCCCAGGCAGAGATGGCCGCGGCCATGCCGGCGGGTCCACCACCGATGATCAGAAGGTCGATTTTAAGCGGCTCAAGCATCGGCTTCACCCACCTTGCCGGTCAGGATGAACGACTGGCCGCCGAATTTGGTCAGCTCAAGCGGTGTCACACCGAGTTCTTCACTGAGAATGTCGAGGACGCGCGGCGTGCAGAAACCGCCCTGGCAGCGGCCCATGCCGGCGCGGGTGCGGCGCTTGACGCCGTCGACCGTGGTCGCGCCGACCGGGCGGCGGATGGCAGCCCGGATCTCGGCCTCGCTGATCTGTTCGCAGCGGCAGACGATGCGGCCGTACTGCGGGTTGTTGTCAATCATGGCCTGGCGTTCGGTGTTGCCCATGTGGCGGAAGTTTTTGGCCACGCGCCAGGGCGGTAAAAACTCGGCTTTGCGAACAGCGTTCAGCTTGCCGGCGGCCAGCGCGGCCAGCTCAACAGCGATGGCCGGGGCAGCGGTCAGGCCGGGCGACTCGATGCCGGCGGCGTTGATCAGACCGGGTACATCGGGCGACTCGCCCAGGATGAAGTCGCCGCGGTCGCAATGGGCACGCAGGCCGGCAAAGGTCGTGATGAAGCTGCGCCGGGGCATGGTCGGCCAACTGCGGGCGGCAACGCGCAGGATGTTGTCCACCCCGGCGGCGGTGGTGCGCACGTCTTCGCGGCCCTCAATGTCCTCGGCGGTCGGGCCGATCAGCAGGGTGCCCTCGACGGTCGCAGTGACCAGCACGCCCTTGCCCTTGTCGGTCGGACACTGAAAGATGGTGGCCGTAAAAGCCGCGCCGAAGGATTTGTCGATCATCCAGTATTCGCCGCGGCGCGGGGTGATGGTGAATTTCTCCGCGCTCAGCTGGTTGTTGATCTCGTCGGCGTGAACGCCGGCGGCATTGATCAGGAGGCGGCTGCCAAATTCGCCACGATTGGTTTGCAGGACAAAGCCGTCATCTCGACGCGCGACCGACTCGACCTCGCAACCCAGCTCCAGCTTAAGGCCGTTGATGACCGCGTGCGCGGCCAGCGCGATGGTCAGCTCGTAGGGGCAGCAGATGCCGCCGGTCGCCGCCAGCAGAGCCCCGCAGGCCGCCGGGCCAATGTTGGGCTCCAGTGCCCGCAGCTCGGCTTCATTCAGGATGCTGAGGCCGGGTACGCCGTTTTGACGGCCGCGTTCAAGCAGTTCCTGCAACCGCGGCAGGTCCTCCGGCGCGAAGGCCACGACCAGCGAGGTGTTGTTGCGATAAGGCACGTCGAGTTCGCGGCACCAGTCCGCAAACATCAAGTTTCCGGCGACGTTGGTGCGCGCCTTCTGGCTGCCAGGTTTGGCGTCGAAGCCAGCGTGAACGATTGCGCTGTTGGCCTTGGTCGAGCCCTCGGCCACGTCGCTGTGTTTTTCCAGGAGGACGACCGACAGGTCATAGCGGGACAATTCCCGCGCAATGGCGCAGCCGATGACGCCGCCGCCGATGATGCAAATGTCGAAAACGCTCATGTATCCCCTTTAATCTTAAAACACGGCTCGTCATGCGTTTTCTTGCAGCTGGCCGTCTTGTTGCACTGGTAGCAGATCTCGTTGGTCAGCTCGCCGCCGGTAAAATAAAATTGCAGATTGTCCAGCGTCGTGCGGGCGATGTTGCTGAGGGCTTCGTGGGTCAGAAAAGCCTGGTGCGAGGTCAGAATGACGTTGGGCATGGAGACCAGACGGGCCAGCACGTCGTCCTTGATGATGGTAGCCGAAAAGTCCTCAAAGAAAAACTCCGACTCCTCTTCGTAGACGTCCAGCCCGGCACCGCCAACCTTGCCGTCCTTGATCGCTTCGATCAGGGCGGCGCTGTCGATCAGGGCACCGCGCGAGGTGTTGATGATGATCACGCCGTCTTTGGCCGCGTCGAGTGCCGCTTTGTCCAGGATATGCTGGGTTTCTTTGGTCAGCGGGCAGTGCAGCGAGATGATGTCCGAATCGCGGATCAGTTCATCGAGGCTGACGTAGTCGATACCAGCACCTTGGGCCGGAAAGGGATCGTAGGCGATGACGCGCAGGCCGAAGCCGCGGCAGATGTCGATGAAAACGCGGCCGATCTTGCCGGTGCCAATGATGCCGGCGGTCTTGCCGTGCAGATCGAAGCCGGTCAGGCCGTTGATGCTGAAATTGAAGTCTCGCGTGCGATTGTAGGCGCGATGCGTCTTGCGATTGAGCGTCAGCAGGAGGGCCATGGCGTGCTCGGCCACCGCATAAGGCGAGTAGGCTGGCACATTGACCACATGAATCTTGCCGTAGGCGGTGCGGAAATCAACGTGATTGAAGCCGGCGCTGCGCAGGGCGATGATGCGGACACCCAGCTGGCTGAGCTTGTCGATGACCGGGCCGTCCAGCGTGTCGTTGACAAAAACGATGACGCCGTCACAGTCGCTGGCCAGGGCTGCCGTATCGAGATTGAGCTTGTTTTCGAAGTAGCGAATGTCAAAACCGTATTCGCTGTTGAGCCGATCCATCCAGATGCGGTCATAGGGTTTGGTGTCGTAGAACGCGATTTTTTGCAGTGCCATCATTCATCACCTCTTACCTTAAGTATAGCTTGATCTTGGCCGCTCTTCCAGTCCAATCATGACGCCGCTGACAATTGGATGTTTTTACACTATACTGAAACCAATGATGGTTTACTGATCAACGAGGTTATGCATGAATACGAGAAATGCTGCGTCCCGCCTTTTACCGCTGTTGCTGCTGCTGTCGCTGCTGATGTTGCTGGGTGCCTGCGGGTCGCCCGCGCCTGCCACCACAGCGACCACCCTAGCCCCGACGACGACGGTCACGCCTTCACCGACGCCGACGCCAATCCCGGTGGCCGACCCAACGCCCGCGCCGCCGGCCGATCCGACCGAGCTCGAGATGTCTTGGGAAACGCCGGCCGTCTTTGATGGGGTTAACGCTTTTTCGGAGCAGAAAATGACCCTGACCGGCGCCGATGGCGGCACGATTGATTATTGGGTGTTTAAAAGTAACACCGCCCAGACCGACTATCTGAACCCCTCGCCTATCGATTTGGGCAGCGCCGCTGACTACACCGCGCTGGAAGGCGTCCTGGCATTTCGCGGCAACAACTGGCGCAGTTCGGCGGCCTGGGGCAGCGCCAACGTCAGCCAGAAAAAACTGGAGATCGTCTGGACGCAGGCGATCGGCGCGGTCAGCTCGACCAACAGTTTCTGGCCGGGCAGCGGCTGGACCGGGCAGCCGCTGCTGGTGCATTGGCCGGCTGCCACCCGCCTGGCGATGAATATTGCAGCCGAGATGAAGGCCAAGGATCTGGTCGAGGTCATCTACCCGGTCTTTGACGGCAACATCTATTTTCTCGACCTGGCCACCGGCCTGCCGACCCGTCAGCCGATCGACGTCGGCTTCCCCTTCAAGGGCACCGCCGTCGTTGACCCGCGCGGTTATCCCCTCCTCTACGCCGGCCAAGGTCTTAACGAGGTCAGCGGCCGCTACGGCGAATTCAACTACCACATCTTTAACCTGCTCGATCAGACCGAAGCCTACGCCCTCTACGGCCGCGACCCGCTGGCCTTCCGCGCCTGGGGTGCCTGGGACTCCTCCGGCCTGGTCGACGCGGCCAGCGATACCCTGATCGAATGCGCCGAAAACGGTATGGTCTACCTGACCAAGCTCAACACCCAGTACGACGAGACAGCCGGTACGCTGTCAATCGCGCCGCAGATCACCCGCTACCGCTATCACACCAGCTATTCCGACGAGCTCGGCATCGAGGCCTCCCCGGCGGCCTACAAAAACTTCCTCTATTTCAGCGACAATGGCGGCGTCGTCCAATGCCTCGATCTGAACACCCTCCAGCCCACCTGGATTTTCAACGCCGAAGACGACAGTGACTGCACGATTACCCTCGAGGAAACAGCCGACGGCGTGGCGCTCTATACCGCCAACGAAATCGACAAACGTTCGGCCGCGACAAAACAGGGTGCCAACTGCAACATTCGCAAACTGGACGCCCTGACCGGCGAATTGCTGTGGCAGTACGACGTGCCCTGCGTCTATCACTACTACATCAACGGCGGTGCGCTGGCCACGCCGCTGGTCGGCCAGGACGACATCGACGACCTGATCATCTTCAACATTTGCCTGACCACCTCGTCGTCCAACGGCAAACTGATCGCGCTCAACAAACAGACCGGCGCGCTGGTCTGGGAACGCAAACTGTCTGCCTACAGCTGGAGTTCGCCGGTCGGCATCCAGGGCACCGACGGCAAGACTTACGGCATTTTCTGCGATTCAGCCGGTAAAATGCACCTCTTCGACCCGCGCACCGGCCAGGATCTGGATGTCATTTCACTCGGCCGCAACGTCGAATCGTCGCCGGCTGTCTACAACGACATGATCGTCGTCGGTTCCTATGACCAGAAAATTTTTGGCATCAAGATCAAGTGATTTAGCTGATCGTCGCCTCGTAGCGTTGCCGGACGTCCTCGACCACCGGCGAGGTACCACAGGCCAGCTCTTCAATGTGGCTGACTGGCTGAATACCGATAACGCTGTTGGTTTCAAAAACCGCGTCGGCTTTTAAGAGCTCGTCCATGGTGTAAAAGCCGGTTTCAACACGGAAATTGTCGATCACCCACTGGCGGATGACACCGCTTAAGAGGCCGCAGGCCAGGGCCGGCGTGTGGATTTGGCCGTCGCGGACAAAAAACAGGTTGGCGCGCGCCGTCTCGGACAGACCGCCACCGGCATCAATATAGAGTGCATCTTCGTAACCATGATCGGTTGCTCGTTCGCGCGCCAGCAGATTGTCGAGATAATTGAGCAGCTTGTAACTGTGTAAGAGCGGATTGTGGCTGCGCAATTCCTGAATTGGCAGGATGCCAAAATTCGGTGATGGAGCGTCGGGCAGCGGCCGGGTCTGGAAAACGATATTTTCCGGCGTAACGCCGATTTTGAGCACACACTGATAGGCGTTCATGGCTTCCAACTGCGCCAGCAGTTCTTCACTGCGGATTGGCGGCCGGATTTTGAGCGCTTGCAAGCCGTCGTTGAGGCGGTTGATGTGTTCGGTCCAGAACAGCGGCCGGTCATGCACCCGGATGGTTTCAAAAACGCCGCGGCCAAACCAGAATCCGTCATCCAATACAAAATTATTGCTGTCTTGCTGTCCATTAATCCAAAGCATCGCTTATCCCTCGCCTTCCATGATTTGCCGAAACGACTCGGCCTTGATCAGCATTTCGCGGTATTCCGCCGCGGCATCGGATTCCCAGGTGATACCGCCGCCAGCGCCGTAAGTGATGGTGCTGCCCTGCTTGACAGCCGTGCGAATCAAAATGCTGAAGTCAGCCTGTCCGTCGCAGGAGAAATACCCCATGCATCCAGTATACAGCCCTCGCGCCTGGTCTTCCAGTCCGTCGATGATTTGCATGGCCGCGACCTTGGGCGCACCGGTGATCGAACCGCCGGGCGAGCAGGCCTTGAGCGCGGCCACGGCGCTGATGTCCGGCCGCAAGCGACCCGAGACTTGAGCGGTTAGATGCAGAACAGTCGGGTAGGTCTCGAGCGTAAACAATTCGTCGACCCGCACCGAGTCGGGTAAGCAAACCTTACTGAGGTCGTTGCGCTCAAGGTCGGTGATCATCAAGAGCTCCGAGCGGTCCTTGCCGCTGTCCAGTAATTCGGTGGCATTGCGCAAGTCCTCAGCGGCGTCGCGGCCGCGTGGGCGGGTGCCCTTGATCGGGCGCGTCACGACGCGGCCGTCGGCGTCAACGCGCAGCAAGCGTTCGGGCGAGGCAGAAACGATCTCCAGCTGGTCCTGCCGCACAAAGGCGGCGAAAGGCGCCGGATTGACGCGGCGCAGGCGGCTGTAGAGCAAGTGGGCTGGCTCTTCGGATTGGACGGTGAAGGTGTGGGTCAGATTGGTAATGTAGACATCGCCGCGGCGGATGTGCTCCCGCACCGCCTCGACCTTGGCGCAGTAGTCGGCCTCGGGCGGCAAGGGCAGCGTGACGACGGGAAAGCCTCGTGGCATAGGCTTTGGCGCCCCCTCAGCCAGACGGTCGCGTAGTTGGCGCAAACTGTCGGCGGCCGGAGCCAATTGACCACAGGCGACGGCGATGACGTGGTCTTTATCGTGATCGAAAACGAGAAAATTGTCGTAGAAGTCAAAGCTCATGAGCGGTAAACCAGACGCGGCCGCCCGAAACGGCAGAGGCAGCTCGTTGAGCACAAAACCGGTATCGTAGGCGATGGTACCGATGCAGCCGCCGTGAATCGGCAGGCCGGGGATGGGCGTGGTGCGATGCTCAGTCAGTAGCCTCTCGAGCAAGGCGAACGGCTCCTCGTCGACCAGATGGCCATCCAGCCAACAACCTTCAGGCGTCACGCGCAGGCGTTGCCAGGGGTTGAGCCCGAAAATGGAATAACGCCCCAGTTGGCCGTAACCCGGTCGACTGTCCAAAAAGGCGATGGCCGAGTCGCCCTGCAAAACGGCCCAGACCTGATCGGCCGTCAAGCCGCTGCCCCAATCCTCAATCAAAGTTTGCATGGTCAAATCCTCGCCCGGCAGCGGTCGACAAAATTGCGCACCATGGCCAGGCCGTGTTCGGTCAGTTCGGCTTCGGGGTGAAACTGTACACCCTCCAGAAGACCCGACGCGTCGCGCAGGCCCATGATCGTGCCGTCTTCGGTCGTGCAGCTGACGGTCAACGTGGCCGGCAGGCTGGCACGCTCAACGACCAGCGAATGATAACGAGTCACGGTCAAGGGCGACGGTAGGCCAGTGAAAACGCCCTGCCCGTCATGTTGCACCACGCTCAGTTTGCCGTGCATTGGGCTGGCGCCGCAAACAATCCGCGCACCCAGGTGCTCAGCAATGGCTTGATGGCCGAGGCAAACGCCGAGGATCGGCAATCGACCGGCAAAGCGCCGGATCAGCGGCATCAGTTGGCCCGCTTCGTCAGGATTGCCCGGACCGGGCGACAGCACGATACCCTCGTAGCCCGCGCGCTCAATGGCTTCGAAATCCAGCCGGTCGTTGCGCTGCAAATCAATCTGCGCGCCCGCCAGTTCGAGATAGCGCACCAGGTTCCAGACGAAGGAATCAATGTTGTCGATGACAAGAAACAAGGCTTGGCCTCCATTGAAAATTATGCACTGGAGAACATTTTAACACAAAAAACAACCAACCCCGAAACATGTTCGTTGTTGGTTGTTCGCTGTTAATTGTTCGTTGTTCGCTGTTAGCTGTTAGCTTTTAGCTGTTCGCTGTTAGCTTTTAGCTTTTCGCTTTTAGCTGTTAATGCCGGATACAATCTTACATAACGCTCGAACATTTTGTCATAAACCGCAATATTCGCCGGATTGGGTAGCGTCTCGCTCTCGGGGCGCACCAGCTTGACGGCCTCGTTGAGGTTAGACCAGACGCCGGCCGTCACGCCGGCGACCAGCGCCGCGCCAAATGATCCACCTTCAGCGCTGCCGAATACAGTGCGCACCGGCAGGTTGAAGACGTCGGCGAAGATCTGCCGCCACAGTGGGCTGACTGCGCCACCGCCGGCCAGAATGACCTCGCCGGACTCGGCCCAGGCGGGGTTGTTGGCGACGATCAGTTCATAGACCTGGCGCAGGGAGTAGGCGACGCCCTCCAGGACGGCGCGGGCAAAGTGACCCTTGACGTGCAGCGAGGTCAGGCCGATGAAGCCCCCGCGGGCGTCGGGATCGTTGATCGGGCAACGTTCGCCGGTCAGGTAGGGCAGGAAGATCAGGCCGTCGGCGCCGGCCGGGGTGGCTGCGGCTTCGGCGTCCAGTATCTGAAAGGCAACCGGGCCGGTTGGGCCAAAGGCATTGCGAAACCAATGATAGGAGCCGGCCGCGGCCAGCGTGACCCCCATGGCCGTGAAGGTGCCGGGCATGTTGCCGCGGAAGACCTGGAGATTGCCCTGCGGGTTGGGCAGGAAGGCGTCGAGGTTCATGGCGACGACGCCCGAGGTGCCCAGCGTGACGCCGATGCGCCCCGGTCGAACCAGGCCGAGGCCGGTCGTTGAAATGACCGCGTCGCCGCCGCCGCCTGCTACGACAAGGCCTTCGGGCAGGCCGAATTCGGCTGCGGCCGCGGCGCTGACTGTGCCGGCGGCTTCCGTTGACTCGACCACCGGCGGGAAAAGGGCCGGGTCGAGTCCGACCTTGGCCAGCAGCTCCGTGCTCCAGCGATTGTGGCAGACATCGTAAAAGCCGGTGCCCGAGGCGTCGGACACCTCGGTCAGGTATTCGCCGGTCAGCAGATAGCGAATGTAGTCTTTGGGGTTGAGAATCAGACTGGTACGGGCGAAATTGGCCGGTTCAACCTGCTGCAGCCAGCGGATTTTGCCGCCGGTGTAGCCGGTCAGCATGCGGTTGTTGGTCAGCGCCAGCAGCCCATCGGGGCCGCCGGCCAAATCGGTGAGCTCGCGGCACTGCGCATCGGTGCGTTGGTCGTTCCAGAGAATGGCCTTGCGCACAATTTGGCCTGCGTCATCCAGCGCCACCATGCCGTGCATTTGGCCGGACAGGCCGACCGCGAGCGGCTCATAGCCGGCGCAATCCGCCAGCACGCGCTGCACGGCCTTGACCGTGCCCGCCCGCCAATCGGCTGGGTCCTGTTCGGTCCAGCCGGCTTGCGGCGTGTAGAGGGGGTATTCTTCAACCGCGGCGGCGATGATGCGGCCGTCCGTGCCGAGGGCGATAACTTTGACGCCGGAGGTGCCGACATCGATACCAATCAGACAGGTTTTGCTCATGGCAATCTCCTTTGCTCAGCTGAACATCAGTGAGTTGACGATGGCCTCAAGGTATTCCTGACGACCGCTGCTGGTTTCAACGTCACCCTTGGCCAGGGCGTACTGCTCGAGCTCAGCCATCGTGGCCGTGCCATTCATGATACGTTCACCGATGCCGGTTTTAAAGCTGGCGTAGCGGTCGGCGACGAACTGATCGACGCGGCCGTCTTCGATGATTTTTGCCGCCATTTTGAGGCCGAGGGCAAAGGTATCCATGCCGGCGATGTAGCTGTAGAAGATGTCTTCGGGCGTGTTGGAGGCGCGACGGGTCTTGGCGTCAAAGTTGAGACCGCCGTTGGTGAAACCGCCAGCCTTGATAACCTCGAACATGCACCAGACGGCGTCATAGACATTGGTCGGGAATTGATCGGTGTCCCAGCCCAGCAGCAAGTCGCCCTGGTTGGCATCGATCGAGCCAAAGAAACCGGTCTCGCGCGCCAGGCGCAGTTCGTGCTGGAAGGTGTGTCCGGCCAACGTGGCGTGGTTGGCTTCGATGTTCATCTTGAACGCTTTGTCCAGGCCGTATTGACGCAAGAAGCCGGTAACGGTAGCGACGTCGAAATCATACTGGTGTTTGGTCGGTTCCTTGGGCTTGGGCTCGACATAGAAATCGCCGGTGAAGCCGATGCTGCGGCCATAGTCGACGGCCAGGCGCAGCAGACGGGCCAGGTTGTCCAGCTCCAGACCGAGGTCGGTGTTGAGCAGGGTCTCGTAGCCTTCGCGGCCGCCCCAGAAAACATAGCCGCGGCCGCCCAATTTGACGGTGATATCCAGCGCTTTCTTGATCTGCGCGGCGGCAAAGGTGAAAACGTCGGCGCTGCAGGATGTGCCGGCGCCGTTGCGATAACGGGGGTTGGAAAAGCAGTTGGCCGTGCCCCACAGAAGCTTGATGCCGGTCTTCTTTTGCTGTTCGAGCAACAGGTCGGCGATCTCGTCGAGACGCTGGTTGGACTCGGCCAGGTTAGCTCCCTCAGGCGCGATGTCGCGATCGTGGAAGCAGTAGTAGCCGATGCCGAGCTTCTCCATTAACTCAAAGGCGGCCAGTGCCTTGTTGCGGGCAATGCTCATCGGATCGTTGCCGTTGTAGTTCTTGGTCAGCGTTTCGGCGCCGAACAGGTCGCTGCCGCCGGCCACCATGGTGTGCCAGTAGGACATGGCAAATTTGAGATGATCACGCATCGATTTGCCAGCGACGATGGCATCGGCGTCATAGAAACGGAAGGCCAGCGGGTTATTGCTGGTACCGCCCTCGTAGCGGATCTTGGGGATGTTGGGATAGAATTCAGACATAATTGTTACCTCCAGTTATTTTCCACGAGATGTTCGCGGATAAATATTTCGTTGCGGGTCAGGGTGCGGGCCGGCGGTCGAGTGCCGTCGAGCAGATAGTCAAATAACAGGTGCACCGCCAGGCTGCCCTGACGCACCGGTTCTTGGCCGATCGAGGCCGTGATCAGACTAGATTGCTGGTAGACCTGGGTGCTGCGCGGCTGGTCAAAGCAGACCAGCTTGATGCGCCGTTCGCCGCCGTGAGCCAGCAGCGCCCTGCAGGCGCCGGCCACACCGCCGGCGGTCATGTAGATGGCGCTGAGGTCCGGCCAGCGCTGGATGGCTTCGGCGACCAACTGCTCGGACAGGGCGTCGTCGTCCTGATTGGTCAGAACATCCAGAATACTGATCCAGGGGTAGTTTTGCTCAATAACCCTCTTGAATCCCTCAATGCGTTGATTATGCCCGAGAATATCGTGCGAACCGGTAATGATCAGGGTCTGAAAAGGCCGGCCGTCGGACACCAGCCCCATCATGCCAGCGGCAATGGCGCCGCTGCTCAGGTAATCGTTGCCGACGTAGCCGAGGTGTTCGCCCTGCCGGATATCGGTGTTGAGGGTGATGACCGGCAGGCCAGTGGCCGCCAGCTCATCAAGCAGCGCCGAGACGTCGGGGTGGTCGATCGGCACCAGGATGAGGCCGTCGATGCCTTCCTCAAGCAGCGCGCGCACCTGGGTGATCTGCTCGCCCGGCGAAAAGCCCTTCATGGCGCGGATCGACAGATGCAGGCCAAAGTCGGCCAGTTCGGCGGCGGCCTGGGTCAGCCCGGTCTGCACATCCTCAAAAAAGTCGTTGCCGATCGAGGGCATCTGCACGCCCAGGCAAAAGGGCTTTTTGCGATTGACCAGCATCTTGGCGGCGCGGTTGGTGCGATAGCCCTGCGTCGCGGCAATTTCCAGGATGCGGGCCTTGATCTCCGGGCTGATGCCCTCGCGGTCGTTGAGGGCGCGATCCACCGTGCCGCGGGAGACGCCGGCCAATTCTGCAATGCGTTTGATCGAAATGCTCATCCCATAACCTCGTGCTGATCGCGCTGCCGTGCTCGAGCACGGCCGATAGCCCCATGATAATTCGAAAGCTGTGTTTTGTCAAGATGGGCTGCACTGTTGCAAGAGCAAGATTTGAATATTTGTTTTTCGATTCATAAAAGTTTATAATTATATTATATGGCTATGTCGTTAACTCAGTATAACTCAATTTGTGAGAAAGGAGGCACGAAGACAAAAGACGATTGAAAAGTTCACCGGAAAACGATCGGCGGTTGAAGCGATAGCAGAATTCATCAAGATAGCTCTGCAAGTGCTTTTGTCCTAATCCATGAAAGGTGCCATTGATAAAGGATTTGGTATTGCCAATGATCGTATGCAGCCATTTCAGATGCTCTGAATCTTCTTTGGGATTGAAGACTTTTGCCTCATGATGGTAGCCTGCTTTCTGCAGTTTGCGGTACGAACGATAGGCGTCGCTGGAAATTGTTGATCCTTCGGCGATATGCGCATTAGCAAAGTCCACAATCGTCTGCCCCTTCATGTTGTCCACGACATCCATCTTGAGAAACTGCGGATGCCCTTTTTCATTAATTGATAAACCCACGATAACCGTTGCCTTTTCAGTGCCTCTGCCACGCTTTCCATCTTGAGTGGCTGCTCCAAAGAATGAATCATCCAGTTCGATCAGGCCGCTGAGTGGGGTATTCGTGAATCCTGATCTTTCATCGCTTTTCGGATCCGGTGCAGCATATACCAAGCTGATTTGTAGGTGATTGCCAATTCTTTTGAGATTTGAGTAGCCGAACAGCCCCTCTTGTCATTACTGACAAAATAAATGCCCCAAAACCATTTTTCCAAACTCAGATGAGTCCTTTCCATCACTGTCCCGGTAGTCAGCGAAGCCTGATAATGGCAGTCAGTACACTCATAAAGATTGCGCGTTGCAATGACATAATGACTCATGCTGCCGCATCTAGAGCAGCAATACCCATTTGGCCAACGCAGCCGAAACAGATGATCGCGGCAGGATTCTTCATCAACAAAGTATTTTTTGAACATCATGAAACTTATCGCTTCTTGCTTAGCCATAATCAATGCCCCCTCAAACTATAACCGATAGTTCATGATAACAAACATTTGTTCTATTTTCAAGGTGCTACTGAGTTAAAGACATAGCCATATTATATTATTAAGTAAATAGAGCATTTGAAGGAGTATCATTATGAAAAGCAAAATGATCTTGTTTCTGTTGTTTTGTCTTGCCCTTTGCCTCCTGCTCTCATCCTGTGGCAGTGCCGCATCCACTTTGATTTCTCCCGAAATAGTCCAAAATTTCCCCGCTGCTGATTTGCAAAAACCAGATCAGATCGTTGTCCAAAAGGATGATACTATTTTAAACTATGAACAAGTCGACGAAAATTTTGACCGCCTGTTTCAGGCGGTCAAACAAAACTGGTGGCGGTACTATGAAACCGATTTTCGGCCGATGCAGGATGGCCCGGTTTATCTGTTCAAGAGGTGGAATGCCGAAGACATAACCGATCAGACCCTGTTGATCAAGTTTGTTTACAGTCAGCCCTTTGAATTTGTCTCCACGCAAACCGATCAGGTCACGGGTTATGTGTTCAGGCTCGATGACGCGGCCTATGCTCTAATCATCGATGGCACTTATCTGGGGCGGACGGTGTATTTCACAAACCAAGTGACGAGCTCATCGCCCTGGCCGATTCGTTGCTCGAACAGGGGTGATACTTCCCTACTCCCCTAACCTATTCCGCAAAACGCCCAACCCGGTAATGCTGACCTCCACGACGTCGCCGGCCTGCATCGGGCCTACGCCCGACGGGGTGCCGGTGGTGACGACGTCGCCAGGCAACAGGGTCATGACTTGGGTGATGAAGGCGATCAGTTCGTAGACCGGCCAGATCTGGAGGGCGGTCGTCGATTGTTGGACGATCTTGCCGTTGAGACGGGTTTCGATGGCCAGGTCTTGCGGCGCGACCTCGTCGCTGACGTAGGGTCCGACTGGCGCAAAACCGTCGAAGCTCTTGGCGCGCGTCCACTGGCCGTCCTGCTTTTGCAGGTCGCGGGCGGTCACGTCGTTGAGGATGGTGTAGCCCAGGATATACTGGCTGGCCTCGGCGGCGCTGACCTGGCTGGCGGTGCGGCTGATGACCAGCGCCAGCTCGCCCTCGTAGTCGACCTGCTTGGAGATGGCCGGCAGCGGGATTGTGCCATCAGGATCGTTGACGCAGGTGTTGGGCTTGATAAAGAGGATCGGCGTCTCCGGCACCTGCGCGTCGAATTCCTTGACGTGGTCGAGGTAGTTTTTGCCGACCGCGACGATTTTGCTGGGCTGACAGGGCGCCCGCAATCTGACAGCGCTGACCGCGATCGTCGCACCGGTGGCGACGCCACCCTGGTAGGGCGCGGCGGTCAGCGGCTGGATGTGGTCATCAGCCGTCAGAACGCCCCAGGCGGTTTGCGTGTCTGTGGAAAATCGAACATAACGCATTTTCTACCTCTTAGTTTTCAATTTTCGCGGTGCCGACCACGCAGGCCGGGTTTTCGGGATCAACCGCCTTGCCGCTCAACAGGTCGTCAATGGCCTTGGCCGCTTTTTTGCCGGCGCCCATGGCCAGGATGACCGTGGCCGCGCCGGTGACGGCGTCGCCGCCGGCGTAGATGCCAGGCAGGCTGGTGGCCATGGTTTCTTCTTCGACGACGATGCCGCCCCACTTCTGGGTTTCCAGACCGGGTGTGGTCGCCTTAATCAGCGGGTTGGGGCTGTTGCCGATGGCGATGATCACGGTTTCGACCGCCAGCTCAAATTCCGAGCCGGCCTTTTCAATCGGGCGACGGCGGCCCGAGGCGTCAGGTTCGCCCAGGGTCATCTCGACGCATTGAAGGCCGCGCACCCAGCCCTCATCGGTACCCAGCACGGCGGTCGGATTGGTCAGCAGGTGGAAGATGATGCCCTCTTCCTTGGCGTGATGCACCTCTTCGAGACGGGCCGGCAATTCATCCTCCGAGCGGCGATAAACGATGTAAACCGTCTCAGCTCCCAGGCGTTTGGCCGAGCGGGCGGCGTCCATGGCGACATTGCCGCCGCCGACGACCGCGACGTGCTGGCCGACTTTGACCGGCGTGTCGCATTCGGGAAATTTGTAGGCCTTCATCAGGTTGATACGGGTCAGGAATTCATTGGCCGAATAAACGCCGTTGAGATTCTCGCCGGGAATTTTCATGAAGCTGGGCAGACCGGCACCCGAGCCGATAAAGATGGCCTCGTAGCCGTCAGCCTTAAGCTCATCGAGCGACAGCACCTTGCCGATGACCATGTTGGTCTGGATGTCGACGCCCATCAGGCGCAGGCTGTTGATTTCCTTCTGCACCAGCGCCTTGGGCAGCCGGAACTCGGGGATGCCGTACATTAGGACGCCGCCGGGCACGTGGAAGGCCTCGAAGATCGTCACGTCGTAACCGCGCTTGGCCAGATCGCCGGCGCAGGAGAGGCCGGCCGGGCCGGAGCCGATGACGGCGATCTTGCGGTGGTTGGCTGGGGCGGTCTCGGTTTTGGCCAGGTCCTGCTGCATCGCCCAGTCGGCGACAAAGCGCTCGAGGCGGCCGATGCCGACCGATTCGCCCTTTTTGCCCCGCACGCACAGCTGTTCGCACTGCGATTCCTGCGGGCAGACGCGGCCGCAGATGGCCGGCAGGCTGTTGGTGGAGGTGATGATGTCATAGGCCGCGGCAAAGTTGCCGGCGCTGACCTGCTGGATAAACTCGGGGATGCGCACGTTAACCGGGCAGCCGGCAACGCAGGGCAAGCCCTTGCAGTTGAGGCAACGCCCGGCTTCCTCGATGGCCATCTCGGCGGTGTAGCCGGATGCGACCTCGAGGAAATTCTTGTTGCGGACGTTGGGGTCCTGCTCGGGCATGGGAACTTTCTGCTGCGATAGATTAGCCATGATTGCGTTCCTCCCCGGTCAGGTTGCACAGGTGAGCCTCGTAGGTCATTTTCTCGTCTTTTTTGTACATTTGCTGGCGGCGCATGGCCTCATCAAAATCGACCAGATGGCCGTCAAAATCGGGGCCGTCGACGCAGGCGAACTTGGTCTCGCCGCCCACCGTCAGGCGGCAGCCGCCGCACATGCCGGTACCGTCGATCATAACCGGGTTCATGCTGACCAGGGTCTTGATGCCGTATTCGGCCGTCAGTTTGCAGATAAATTTCATCATGATCAGAGGTCCGATGGCGATGACCAGGTCGTAATTGCCGCCGGCATCGATCAGACCTTTTAGGGCGTCGGTGACAAAGCCCTTGGTGCCGTTGGAGCCATCGTCGGTGGTGACGATCAGGCGGCTGCAGGCGGCGCGCATTTCGTCCTCAAGGATGATCAGATCTTTGTTGCGGAAGCCGGCGACGATGTCCACTTCTGCCCCCATCTGATGCAGTTTTTTGGCCTGCGGGTAGGCGATGGCCGAGCCCAGACCGCCGCCGATGACGGCGACCTTCTTGTAGCCGTCGAGGTGCGATGCCGTGCCAAGCGGGCCGACAAAATCGAGGAGCGAATCTCCTTCGTTCAGCTCGTTGAGCAGTTGCGTCGTCTTGCCGACGATCTGGAAAATAATGGTCACAGTGCCGGCCTCGCGGTCGAAATCGGCGACGGTCAACGGGATGCGTTCGCCGTCCTCGTTGACGCGCAGAATGATAAACTGACCCGGTTCGGCCTTGCGGGCGATGGCTGGCGCGGCGATGTCCATCAGGGTCACGGTCGAATTGAGCATCTTTTTTTTGACAATCTGGTACAAAGCAATTCTCCTTTGAATTCAAGATACCTTTTCGTCTATTATAGGAAAAATAGCAAACATTTCAAGAGAAAAAGGCAATCGCACAAAACCGGTTGTCTTTTGGTTGGAAATTTGATTGTTTTGAAGCAATTTTATCGACAAACGCAAATATTGTATACAATCCTATGCCACAACTGTTGTTCAAATGTAACCCCCGATACTGCCAAATCTACACAATCTGCCAAAATATAGATATTATATGATTCTATAGAATTTATGCGGGGTGATTTTATGAACGATCAACTGTCCAAAGCCTTCAGCGAACAAATCAACAAAGAATATTATTCAGCCTTCCTCTATCTGGCCATGTCCAATTGGCTGAATGATAAGGGCCTCAAAGGGGCTGGCAAATGGACCTACGTCCAGTACCAGGAAGAACTGGCTCATGCCCAGAACCTCTTTCACTATCTGCAGTATCGCGATGTGCCAGCGACCTTCACCGCCATCGCTGATCCCAGCGGCAATTGGGCCAACGAGCTGGCCGTCTTTAAGGGCGTCCTGGCTCACGAAAAAATCGTTACCGAATTGATCGACAAATTGGCAACGCTGTCTCTGCAAGTTAATGACCATGCTGCCTACGTTTTCCTGCAATGGTATGTTTCCGAGCAGGTCGAAGAAGAAGGCAACGCCACGGATATCATTCAAAAACTGCAAATTGCCGGTGACAACGGCAGCGCCATCCTGAGCATCGACACCGAGCTCGGCACCCGCGTCTTTGCGGCCCCGATCGTACCGGGATTGCCAGCCGGGGTGTAAATTCCGATTGAGTCTGACAGCCTGCTGACCGCGATTAGCAGGCTGTTTTTTTGTCGCTACGACTGTGACCATGTGCATTTATTTATCATTGCCGCGTGTGAATATTTAACAAATCTGTGTTATTTTCAAACACTTTTTCGCAAAACTGTCGACCGCGCCGCCAATTCATGTTAATCTTACCCATGATAGATCAAGTCTTACTATTTGCGAGGTGAACCCTATGAAAACAAATCCTAAAATGGATCAATTGGCAGTCACTGCCGTCCGTGTCCTGGCCATCGAAGGTGTCCAGAAGGCCAAGTCCGGCCATCCTGGATTGCCGCTCGGCGCCGCGCCCACAGCCTACGAATTGTGGGCCAATCATATGAAGCACAATCCCGCCGATCCGACCTGGATCAACCGCGACCGCTTTGTCCTCAGCGCCGGCCACGCATCGATGCTGCTGTATTCCCTGCTTTATCTTTTCGGCTACGGCCTGACCCTTGACGATCTCAAGAGCTTCCGCCAATGGCAGAGCCGCACGCCCGGCCACCCTGAGCTGCACGACACGCCCGGCGTGGAAATGACCACCGGCCCCCTGGGTCAGGGCATGGCAACCGCTGTCGGTATGGCCATGGCCGAGGCACACCTGGCCGCCCGCTTCAATCAGGCGGGCTATCCGGTCATCGACCACTTCACCTTCGCGCTGGCCGGCGACGGCTGCATGATGGAGGGTGTCTCCTCTGAGGCCGCTTCCCTGGCTGGTACACTCGGCCTGGGTAAGCTGATCGTCTTCTATGATGACAACGAAATCTCGATCGAGGGCGACACCGACTGCACCTTTACCGAGAATGTCGGCAAGCGCCACGAAGCCTACGGTTGGCAGGTCATCACGGTGACCGATGGCAACGACCGCGCCGCCATCAGCGCCGCCATCGAGGCTGCCAAAGCCGACCTGTCGCGCCCGTCGCTGATCATTGTCCAGACCCAGATCGCCTTCGGTTCGCCCCTGGTCGGTTTGGCCAAGACCCACGGTGAACCGCTCGGCGAAGAAAACATCGCCAAGACCAAAACCAACCTCGGCTGGCCGGGCAGCGAAGCCTTTGACGTGCCGGCCGAGCTGACCGCCTACATGGCCGAGCTCAAGGCGGACCTCAAGACCGGCAACGACAGCTGGGATGTGATGTTTGCCAACTACAAAAAGGCTTTCCCGGCGCTGGCGGCTGAGCTGGACCAGTGCTTCAGTCAGGCTCTGCCCGATCTGGAAAATGATGAATCCTTCTGGGCCTTCGAAGGCTCACAGGCCACCCGCTCGACCAGCGGCACCGTCCTCAATCGTCTGGCCGCCAAACTGCCTAATCTGATCGGCGGCAGCGCCGACCTGGCCCCCTCGACCAAGACCGAACTGACCGGCAAGGGCTGGATGTGCTCGGGCGACTACGCCGGCCACAACATCCACTTCGGCGTGCGCGAATTCGCCATGGCCGCCGCCGCCAACGGGCTCGCCCTGCACGGCGGTCTGCGCGCCTACTGCGCCACCTTCTTCGTCTTCTCCGACTACCTCAAAGCCGCCCTCCGTCTGAGCGCCATCATGAAGCTGCCGGTCATCTACGTCATGACCCACGACAGCATCGGCGTCGGCGAAGACGGCCCGACCCACGAACCGATCGAACACCTGGCTGCCCTGCGCGCCACGCCTGGCATCATGGTCTACCGTCCGGCCGACGGCAAGGAAACCGCCGCCGGCTACCTGCTGGCCTTGAAGCGCAAAGGCCCGTCCTGCCTTGCTCTCAGCCGTCAGAACCTGCCAACCTACGCCGAATCCGGCAAGGTGGCCATGAAGGGCGGCTACATCCTGCGCGACGTCGCCAATCCCCAGGTCATCCTGTTGGCCTCGGGCTCGGAAGTCGAACTGGCCTACAAGGCCGCTGATGAATTAGCCGTCAAGGGCGTCGCTGCCCGCGTCGTCTCGATGCCCAGCATGGAAGTTTTTGAAGAGCAGTCGGCCTCCTACAAGGAATCCGTGCTGCCCGCCGCCCTGCGTGCCCGCGTGGCCATTGAAGCTGGCGCGACCATGCCCTGGTACCGCTACGTCGGTATGGACGGCGCGGTCATCGGTCTTGACCACTTCGGTGCCTCGGCCCCAGCCAACATCCTTTATGAGAAATTCGGCCTGACCGTCGGTGCGGTCGTCGAGAAGGCGCTGGCTGTTCTGAAAAAGTAAACACCTGATCCGCGTCAATCGAAAGGCCGGCGACTGTATGGTTGCCGGCTTTTTTGTGCCACAAATATTCTGTGAATATTCTGTGCATTTTTAGTGCAGATATGATACAATCAAATTGCTCACGATCAGCTCATGAATTAATTGATTTTTCATTATAAAGGGGCGAATAAAATGGCTGCCAACAATTTACCAAAAGCACCCAAAATGCCTGTTTTCAACATGATCATGAAGTCAGTTTCCGACATCAAGCGAAACTACTCTCAGATCATCAAAGACATGGCCAATAGCAATGAGCCTGTGTTCGTCATGAACCATAATACTCCGGAGGCGGTCCTGATGACCTACAGTTTATACAAAAAGACCATTGTTGCAACAAGAGATCAAATTAGCGAATTACTCGAGGTTATTAATCGGCTCGAGAACGATGCGCTGGCCAGGACAGCTCAGGAAAGATTGGCTGATCCGAATAGCGTCTGGGTGCCTCTGGATGAAGTCACTGGCTCTGACCCCGATCAAAAGAATCCCTATGTCGCCATGAGCGATGCGGAGCTTTTTGACTAATACCGGCTGTTTTTTTACATTTTCAGCCAGAGGCGATTATCAGCAGTTGGATAGCTCGCTGAAGCTTTGGGTCAAAGCGGCGATCAGACGATGCGCCGCTGCAGACGGCCAAATTGGTGAACCTCCAGTCAATACTGTCCATACAAAACTGAGCGGCTGCAAAAAATCTCAACCGATTTGGAAAAGTGGACGGAAACTATTTTCGATTGACGTCCATTTGCATCCTACCCCGAGACTCGCTTCCCGCGGTCGATGGCGATCGGTCCGGTGCGGACGATTTCGAGAATGCCGAACTGTTTGAACAGATCGAGCATGGCCTCGATTTTGATCTGGCTGCCCGAGACTGAGACGGTCAAGGAGTTGGCAGCGACATCGACGATGTGGGCGCGGAAGACGTTGACCATGTTGATGATGTCGGTCTTGCGCTCATCCGGCGCGTCGACCATGATCAGAGCCAGTTCCATCAGGACGGACTCGTCGTTGTCGATCTTGCGGACCTTGATCAGGTTGGTCAGCCGGTTGAGGCTGGCGATAACCTTGTCGACCGACACCTCATCGCCGCCGACGATGATCGTCATGCGTGAAATACCCGGCTTTTCGGTCGCGCCGACGGTCAGGCTGTCAATGTTGCAGTTTTGTTCGGCAAACAGCTGACTGACATGCCACAGCACGCCCGCCTTGTCCTCGACCCAGACTGAGATCACGTTTTTCTTATCTTTAGACATCTTCAGTTCCCCCTTCTATCAAACCCGGTGCGGCCGATCATGGCCAGCGCCAACAAAATCGAAAAGTACTTGGCATCGCTGTTTTCAGCGCGCGACGTTACGACCAGCGGCACGCGGGCGCCGGTGATAATACCGCAGGAGCGCGCCTGATTGAGAAAAATCAGGGCCTTGACCAGGATGTTGCCCGACTCGATGTCCGGCGTCAGCAGGATGTCGGCTCTGCCGGCGACATCGCTGGTGATGTGCTTGTGCTGAGCGGCGGCCAGGTTGATGGCGTTGTCCATGGCCAGCGGCCCGTCAATTTCGCAGCCGCTGATCTGCCCGCGTTGGGCCATCTTGGACAGCGCGGCCGCGTCGAGGGTGCTCTGCATGGCCGGGTTGACCATTTCCACGGCCGCCAGGACGGCAACCTTGGGGACTTCGAGACCGAGCGCATGGGCAACCTCCACGGCGTTGCGGATGATCTCCACCTTCTGCTTGAGGTCGGGCGCGATGTTGATGCCGCCATCGGTGACGAATAGGAGCTTGCCGTAGTCGGCGACTTCGTAGACGCCGATGTGACTGAGCAGGGTGCTGCCGCGCAGCCCCTTGTCGCGCTCGAGCACAGCTTTGAGTAGATCCGATGTCTGCATCAAGCCCTTCATGATAACATCGACCTCCGAGCTGGCGGCCATATTGACCGCGATCTCGGCGCAGCGGCGCTCGTCGAGCTCCTTGATGATCGTCATGTCCGACACGTCGATTTGGAGTTCATCGGCAATGGCAAATATTTTTTCCTTATCGCCAATCAATGTCGCCCGGGCATAGCCCTTTTGGCAGACATCGGCAATAGCGCGCATCACGTGGTCATCGTGCGCTGCGGCCACGGCAATTCGTCCCGGTGGTCGTTTGATGACCAGTTCCTCGATCTGATCCAGACTTTTCAACATGGTCTGGGTACCCCCCTTCGGTTCATGCGTGTTCAAGTGGTTCACGGCTGTATTCGCGGCAGTTTTCGGTTCCTTCGATGACCCGTCGGGCCCCGGCGGCCAGCGCCGCCAATTCGTCTTCGCCCGGGTGAAGCATGACCGGCCCGAGAAAGGCAACTCGTTCGATGATCAGACTGGTCAGCCATTGGCTGTGGGCGATGCCGCCGGTCAGCACAACCGCGTCGATCTGCCCGGACAGCACCGCCGCCATGGCGGTGATTTCTTTGGCTATTTGATAGGCCATGGCCTCCAGCAACTGCCGGTAATCCGGCCTGGCAGCCGTTTGTTCAATTGTCTGGACATCGGTCAGGCCAGTATAGGCGAAAAGTCCGCCCTTGCCATTGAGCATGCGACTGATTTCATTATGGCTGTATTTGCTGGAAAAGCAAAAATCCAAGAGTTGCAGGGTCGGCAGGCTGCCGGCGCGTTCGGGTGAAAAGGGCCCCTCTTCCAGCGCGTTGGTCACGTCGACGACACGCCCGCCAAGGTGAGCGCCGACCGAGATGCCGCCGCCCAGATGGGCAACGATCAGCTTGCACTGCTCGTAAGGTTTGCCCAGTTTGACGGCTGCTTCGCGGGCAACAGCCTTCTGGTTGAGCGCATGAAAAATCGAACGGCGCCGAAAACGCGGCGAGCCGGTAAAACGGGCAATGTCATCCATTTCGTCCACGCTGGGTGGATCAACGACATAGGCGGTCAAGCCCAGGCGGCTTGCCAGCCGATCAGCGATCACAGCACCGAGGTTGCTGGCGTGTTCACCATAGCGATTGGCCTGCAGATCGGCCAGCATGGCCGAATTAACGCGGTAGGTGCCGCTGGGCAGGCCTTTGAGCAGCCCGCCGCGTGCGACGATGGCCGTCAGATCCTGGGTTGTCAATTGGTTTTCGGCCAGCGACCGCGTCAGCACCTCGTCAACCGCGGCGAGGCGCAGTGGCAACTGCCCGGCCAAATTGCCAGCTAACTGCAGCTCGGCGGGCTGATGGTTGATTGTCAAATCAAAAATACAGCGCGCCTCATGGAATAGCCCGATTTTGGTCGATGTGGATCCCGGATTAATGATAAAAAGGATGTTGGGCATCAGGATACCTCCCGTATTGATCTCAATTATCCGGCACGATATCGATGATGACAATCCCCAAATTGATTTGATGGCTGAAAAGCACAGAATTCCCAGGCGCTTCGGCTTGCATGGCGGCCTTGATCATCTCCTCAATTCTGGCGTTGGTTGGTATGTCCGAACCGGTAAACAGCAGCTCCAGGCGATTGGTCTTGACCACATTGTAATCAATCGCTGCGATAAAGGCACGCAGCTTTGTTTTCAGTTCATTTTGGCTACCAGCGACCAGTCCTTGCGCGGTAAAATACTGATTGCCATCGACCGAGCAGGCCGGATAGTTGGCATTGATCCAAGTATGATTGGTCGCCATCTGGCTGTCTGAGCGGAACAGATAGACATGCTGAACCGGCTCAGTTGAACCAGCATCAGGTGTGGGATCGTCAAACGTGGCATCCACCTGATAGTAGGCACCGTCCAGTTTGACAATATTCCAGGCATGCCCGACGCCTTCGGATTCGCCCAGCACCATCACGGTTTCGAAGCCCAGCCGCTGAGCGATCAGTTGAAAGGACTGGGCATACCCCTGGCAGAGGGTGGTTTTGTCGACCAGGGCGCTAAACGCCTGATTGACCTGCTGATTGAGGCTGGTATCATAAACAATTTGCTGGATCAGATAATCATGCGCCATTTGCAGCTGCTGCCACGGTATATTGGAAACGGCGCGAATGCTGTTGACAATGGAATCAACCTGGCCGTTGACCGACGCGATCTTGCTGTCCAGTTGAGAGGTGCTCAGGCTGGCAAACTTTTCCCAGTATTCCGGCTTGACATTCATCGAAGAAAGGGTTCCCCAGATACCCTCCGAGCTGTAATTGACATTAATCGATCCATTGAGATAGAAGTATTCGGGGTGTTCACAGAAAATCTTCTGATAAACAGAATAAACTCGATCAATCGTGGCCTGAATATCATTTTTTTTGATCGCCAGCGGTTCAAAGGCATTGGTAATATCGATGTTTTTTTGTTTGCCCTGCAGACCTGACAAAATCAACTGCTCGACCTTTTCCTCGAAGGTGACCGCCGCCGTGGGCACGGTGGTTGGTGCGCCATCTGCGCTGGTGGCCGTGGTACCGTTGCTGCCGGTTGTCGCATGGGTAAAACTCGGGTCGATAATGGTGGGCGATTCAATGTAGGCCAGAAAGGGCAGGCAAGCGCATTGCAGGACAGTCAGCAACAAGACACCCGTCAGAACCGCTGTCTTGATAAGCTGTCTGATGATGTCTGCCCGCTTCATTTTTTTGTTTCCAAATCCGTCGCCGCCCATAAATTAGCTCCCTCAAAAAGGCTTTTCTGTCTTACATTATCGCACATTAAGAGTATTTATGCCCACGTTTTAATGGCAATTGTTGTTTTCATTGCAATTTAAGTGATAATATAGAGTGTATTCTGATGAAATATTTGGAGGGCAAAAATGTATCACCTAAAAAACAGCAATGAAGAGATGGTCGCTGAACTGACAACCCAGTTAATGGCCGAGACAGATATGTGCCGCTGCGAAAAATGCCGACTGGATGTCATGGCCATCGCTTTGAATCAATTGGCACCCTGCTATGTCGTGAGCATCAAGGGCGGACTGTTAGCTAATATTGAATCCACCACTGTTCAAATGCAAGCCGATGGTCTGAGCGCAGTCCTTCATGGTATCAACATTGTCAAGCAAACGCCCAAACACGACTGAAAAGCTGCCAATTAAAAGAGATCCTGGATTCGTCTGCTGTGGTCAAACGCAACATTCTCAGTCTCTCCATGGACACTTTCTGAAACAGCTATCGGCATCAGCTCGATGGCTGTTTTCGCATTTTCCAAAAACTGCGGGTGTCGACGGTCGAGGGTGTTGGTAATGCCGTGATCGTCAAAGATGACCAGTTGATCGGAAATTTCCAACGCCAGTCTGGGATTTTCGAAGGTCATTACGATCGTTTTGCCACCCTGACAGGCCAAATCACGGAACAATGAAGAAATCTGCTGCTGATCTTCAATCGCCAAACCCTGTATCGGCTCTTCAAACAACATCAGCCGCGCATCCTGCATCAGGGCACGGCAGATCAGCACCCGCTGGCGGTCGGCCGCCGTGAGATTGTTGCATTCGCGATTGATCAGCTTGCTGATTTGCAGCTTTTGCATCAGCATTTCGGCGAGCTTTCGGTCGTTATCATCAGGAGACTGCAAGGCTCTGAGGCGCGGTTCACAGCCTTGCATAATGACGTCGAAGACAGAATAGGGAAAATAAGTTTGCATCTGCTGGGGGACAAAGCAAACCTGACTGCTTAAATTGCGACGTGGAATCTGGTCGACTGGAACCCCCCACAGTTTGACCTGACCTTCCTGGTAGGGCAACATGCCGGCCATGGTTCGCAGCAGGGTATTCCAATAAGCCGGTTTGCTGCCTGTAAAAGCTGTTACCGCACTAATGTCAATGTTCAGGTTCAGATTTTTGAAGGCCGCTTTGCCGCTATGATCAACCTGAAGATTTGACAATTGGACACAGGGAATATCTTGCATCATAAAATCACCTTATTCAGTTTAACAGTTTTTGGGGTTGTTTTCAACCTGAACAGTCCTTAATAATTGTATTTATTCAGCGGGCGGTCTATGATATAAAAAACACCTGGAGGAATTGCCATGATGGACGCCGCCATTCGTCAGCCCGAGCTGCTCATGATTAATGATCAGGCTCTGATCACAACCAATTTTGGCTGCGATCAGTCGTGGTTTGCTGATTACTGGCAGCGCCAGGCCGGCTGCGGACCCTGCACAGCGGCGACTGTCCTCTATTACCTTGCCCGCAGTCGTTCGTTTTTAGATCATCTGTATACCGCGAGTTCGCACGTTAAAGAAGACTTTACGCACTTCATGGCCGACATCTGGCATTATGTGACGCCAGGCAATATGGGCGTCAATGAAGCGTCGATTTTATCTGACGGTGTCATCCGTTATGCCAGCGATCATGGTGTTGACCTTACGGCCGAAATATTCAAGGTGCCTGCCAAACGAAGCCGGCAGGCACCCTTCACATCATTTCTTGATTTTATCCGCGACGGACTCGATCATGATTGCCCAGTCGCCTTCCTCAACCTGTCCAACGGCCGACTCAAAAACCTGGAAAGCTGGCACTGGATTACCATCACTGCCCTATCTGCAAGTGACGCGACGGTTTCCGACAGCGGTCAGCGCAAGGTCATTGACCTGGAGCAATGGTACCGCTCCTCGTGGATCGGTGGTGGCGCGGTCTGGTTCAAGGTCGGTCCGAGTGGCTCAGTTGGTGCGGTTGAGAATTTGGACGAGCGGCGAATCCGGCCCCAGGACGATGGTTTTATCGCCGGTCAAGGATAGTTTCAGCGCTTCCAGCTCGCGGGTGAACAGATAAAATGAGGCTTTGTTCGGATCATTGTACAAGGCGGACAGCGTGCTGATGTAGATTTGCTCGCCTTCACCCTTGAGTTTCTGCGCTTCAGCCTCAGCCGCCGTGACGATCATGCTGACTTCCTTGTCGGTTTCGTTGCGGATTTTGGCGGCTTCATACTCACCATCGGCTTTAAATGACGCGGCCATCTGCGAACGTTCGGAGATCATACGGGCATAAACCGCCGATGTATTATCCGGCGGCAGGTCAAAACGCTTGATTTCGACGGACTTGATCTCCACACCATAAGATTTCAGGCTGGTTGCGACCTGGGTGGTAATTGTTTTGTTGAGCGAGGAACGACCGCCGTCGCCGTCGGTGATGATCTCATTTTGCTGCATCCCGCCCATCACGTTTTTGATGACGCTGTAGGCGCTGGCATCAATACGCTTTTCCATTTCTGAGACGTTGTTGACCGTTCGAATGAAGGTCGTGACATCGGTGATCTGCCAGATCGAATAACTATCAACGATCATCGCCTTCTTGTCGGCTGTCAGAACCTCCGACGGATTGACATTATAGATCATCTGCTTTTTGGTAACTGTGTTAACATCCTGTACAAAGGGAATTTTGAAATACAAGCCGGCCTCGGTTCTGATTTCCTTGATCGCGCCAAACTGAGTGATGTAGGCAAATTCGCCCTCATTAACGGTATAAAATGACGATGACGCCAAGATCAGCACAAAGATGACTAGGATGCCTAAAATGATCAGATTCTTTATTTTTTTTGCGTCCATATTATTTTTCCTCTCTTTCCCGGTTTAACCGATCGTTGTTCCATTGAGCGGCAGCAGTTTGACAACCCCAGTACCGTCATCGATAAAGACCTTCACGTTGGGCAGAATCTCTTCGATTACCTCCAGATACATGCGCTCACGTGTAATCGCCGGGAAAAGGATATACTCGTTGAACATTGACAGGAAACGGTCGCGTTCTCCGATGGCCTCATTGATCTTGCTTTGCTTGCTGGCTTCGGCAGCTCTCAATATTTTGTCGGCCGCGGCATTGGCAGCCGGGATCTGGCTGTTCTTGTATTCAAGCGCCTGATTCAAGGCTGTTTCCTTTTCCTGCTTGGCCGTTTCAACGTCGCGGAAGGCCTTGGCGACTTCTTCCGTAGGCGGCGAGGCATCATTGACCTTGACGTCCATAACCATCAGACCAATGTCATTTTCAGTCAGTCGTGCAGTGAGCATTTCTTTGACATCGGCCTGAATCTGAATCTTGCCGATCGTCAGCACTTCATCAATGCTCTTGGTACCAACAACCGAACGAACCGAGCTTTGCAGCATGTTCTTCAAAACGCCGTTCGGGTCTTCCGTGGTGTAAAGATATTTAACCGGATCACTGATTTTCCATTCGACAAAGAAATCGATGTTGACGATGTTCATGTCGCCGGTAATCATGGTGCTTTCTTCTGGGTTATCACTGTAAGTGCCATCAGCGTTGCTGAAGTACCCCAGCTCAATTTTCTGTGTCAAGTTAACCGGCAAAATGGTCACCGACTGAATCGGCCAGGGTAGCTTGAACTGCAAGCCAGCCTGCACCGTGCGGGTGTATTGGCCGAATGTCGTGACGACGGCTTGCTGAGTCTCATTGACCGAGAACACGCTGCTCTGGGCAATCAAAATCACCAAAATCACCACGACAACGATGGCGGCAATACGGATGTTTCGAATCGTATCAGTTTTCATGGACAGCCTCCTTGTAAGCTTTCAGGCAGCAATGGCACACTGCGCCCGCAATTTTTATTACGCTATATTTTATTATCTGTTAACCCATGCAAAGTTACAACCCTTTTATTGGTTGAAGTTTGGTTGAAGTTTGGTTTGACATCCCTGAACATCGGTGCTATTATAACTGGGCACATAAGCCTGCTCGTGTGGCGGAACCGGCAGACGCAACGGACTTAAAATCCGTCGGACTAACCTCCGTGCCGGTTCGAGTCCGGCCACGAGCACCACAAGGTGCCAAGCAAGTGGCGGCACGACATGTGCAAAATTGAATACCGCGGAGTGGAGCAGTTGGTAGCTTGTCGGGCTCATAACCCGAAGGTCACAGGTTCGAGTCCTGTCTCCGCAACCATGAGAATCAAGGGTTTCCAAAGAAATTTGGAAGCTCTTTTTTCATTTTTAATGATCGCTTTGGCTGTGGCTTGGTCAATGATACAATGATATCAAGCAAGCCGATTTTAGGAGGCTCTATGAGAGCAGCACTTGTGCAAATGCCAGTGGCCGACGACAAACTGGCCAACCTTGGCAAAGCAGTGGACTACATCGAAAAAGCCGCTCAGGCAGGCGCAGATCTGATTGTACTGCCCGAGATGTTTTGCTGTCCATACCAGACGGCGAGTTTTCCAATATACGCCGAACGAGAAGGCGGCGAGCATTGGGCGATGATGGCGCAGGCCGCTCAAGACAACGGCATATACCTGGTCGCCGGCTCCATGCCGGAGGTTGACGCGGCTGGACGGGTCTATAATACGTCCTATGCTTTTGACCGCAGCGGCCGGCCAATCGGCAAGCACCGCAAGATGCACCTCTTCGATATCAACGTCCCCGGCGGCCAGGTTTTTCATGAATCCGACACCCTGCACGCCGGCGACCAGGTGACGGTCCTTGATACTGAATTCGGCAAAATTGGGCTGATGATCTGCTATGATATCCGCTTCCCGGAGCTCAGCCGGCTGATGGTCGATCAGGGGGCGCGCATCATCGTCGTGCCAGCCGCCTTCAACATGACCACCGGCCCGGCCCACTGGGAGCTGCTCTTCCGCTGTCGGGCACTGGACAACCAAGTCTTTACGCTCGGCGCGGCACCGGCCCGGCAGACCTCTGCCCGCTATATTTCTTACGGCAATTCGATTGCCGTTTCGCCATGGGGCGAGGTCCTGGCGCGTCTCGATGACCAGGCAGGTCTGCTTCTGACCGATCTTGATCTGGGGCAAGTGGATCAGATTCGGCAGCAATTGCCGCTGCTGGCTCAACGGCGACACGATCTCTATTCGGTCAGACAGTTAATTGTAAAATACTGAAGTTTTTACACAATTATGTTTTGTTAGCCTTTTCTGTAAAATAAATGATAAAATGATAATAGTATTTTGAGTATTTTGAGGAGTGTTTCGAATTTGAATGCCAAGGGTCATTCGATCAAAATAACCTTAATTTATGCTTTAACAGGAGTTCTTTGGATTCTGTTATCGGACCGTCTGGTCGCTTTGCTTTTTACCGATCATGAAACTATCATTTTTGTCAGTATTATCAAGGGCTGGGTTTATGTTCTGGTAACCGCTGTCTTAATTTTTCTGCTGACCTATCCGTCATTTAAAACAATCATTGACAAGAACAACAAAATCAACGCCGTTAACTCCGAGCTCGAAAAAGAGCAGGTCATGCTGAAGTCCTTGCTGGATTCCATTCCTGATCAGATTTTTTACAAAAATCCGGACAGCGTCTTTATCGAATGCAACAGAGCCTTTGCCGAAGTGATCGGTAAACCCGTCGATGAGATCATTGGTCGATCAGATTTTGAAATTTTCGACCAAAATCTCGCTGTATTGTATCGTAAAGTTGACCTTGACGTCTTAAACAATAAATTGAACATGACGCGTGAGCATCAATTCTTACATGCTGATGGTCAGTATGTCCATCTGGAAACCCTGCTCTCGCCTTTTTATGACCATCATGGCAACGCCATTGGCATCATTGGTATCAGCCGCGATATCTCTGAACGAAAAAAGAAAGAAGCTGAAATCCTCTACCTCTATTATCATGATGTCCTGACCGGGCTTTCCAATCGTGCTTTTTTCCGACAAGAACAAGCACGTCTGGATCAAGAGGCCAATTTGCCTTTATCGGTCATTGTTGGTGATATCAACGGTCTCAAACTGATCAATGATGCGCTGGGTCATGCTGAGGGTGATAACCTGCTGACAGAAATGGCCAAAATTTTACAGGATTGCTGCCGTCCGTCTGATGTTTTGGCCAGGACCGGCGGCGACGAATTCAGCATCCTGCTGCCCAATACAACCAGCGTGCAGGCACAGTTAATTGTCGACAGCATCAAGACGACGTGCGAAAATCATATGAATGCAGCCGATTCGATGGTCTATTATTCTAATATCTCTTTGGGCTACGCGACCAAGAGCCTGCTTCACCAGTCACTTGAAAAAATCATCAAGACGGCTGAAGAACTCATGTACAAGCGAAAGTTGCTCGAACACAAGAGTTTACACAGTTCAATTATCTCTTCGATCAAGAGGACGATGTTTGAAAAAAGTAATGAAACCGAAGAACATGCCGAACGGCTTGGTGATCTGAGTAAAAAACTGGGGCAAGCCATTGGGCTCTCCAGCGAAGATCAGGATACACTCGAATTGTTTTCCACCCTGCACGATATTGGCAAAATCAGCATCGAACAAAGCATACTTTCTAAGAATGGGCCGTTGAGCGATGATGAATGGATCGAAATTCGCAGACATCCTGAAGTGGGTTACCGCATCACACAAGCATCGCCGGAACTCAGTCACATTTCCGATTACATTCTCTGCCACCATGAACGTTGGGATGGCAAAGGCTACCCGCAAGGCTTGTCTGGTGAAGATATACCGGTCTTGTCCCGCATCCTGTCCATTGTTGATTCCTATGACGCGATGACACAGGATCGTTCGTATCGGAAAGCCATGACCCATGAGGATGCTGTGGCTGAGATTATTCGAAATGCCGGCAAACAGTTTGATCCTCGGATCGCTAAAATCTTTGTCGAAAATGTATTAGCGTGCTGATTATTTTGGATTATTTTGATCTTCAAAAAAACTCTTTCATTTTTGTCCATAATAGTATATAATGAAGGAGCGTATTAGAAACCCTTGAGGCTTCCATATAGTCTCGGGGGTTTTGTACTTTTTGGATATTCAACTTGGCCTTTCCGCCCGTAAAATGATCGATCAGGCAGAAAAGAAAAGCCGAATCTCCAGAAAGACGTGAAAAGAAGACCGCCGCCATCGTCGGCTGCGGTACCGCACACAATCGCGGCCGGCAACCGGCCCGATCCCCAAAGTAGAGAGGTTTATAACAATGGCAGACAAAACGATTACATGCAAAGATTGTAACAACGACTTCGTATTCACAGCAGAAGAACAGTCATTCTTTAAGGAGAAGGGCTACGAGAACGAGCCCCAGCGCTGCCCCGATTGCCGCGCAGCTCGCAAGCAATCACGTGGCACCAGCCGCGGCGGCAGCTACGAGCGTGAAATGTTCCCCGCCGTTTGCTCAGCTTGCGGCAAGGACACCATGGTTCCCTTCCGTCCCAGCAACGACAAGCCGGTTTACTGCAAAGAGTGCTTCCAGTCCAAAAGCAGATATTAATCAGCGCCGACAACTGATCAGCTGAAGGGCACAACCTCCTGCAGCACTTTGCCGCAGGAGGTTTTTCCTTCTCAGGCTGACGGAATGCATGACACAAGCACCATTCCCGAGGCTAAAAACCATGCAAAATCAGAGAGGCAGCGTTATTAATGGAAAGCAAACAACAAAACGGTCTGCTTGGCCTGCTGGTCAAGCAAGCAAAACTGACCAACAACCAAATCGCTTATCAGGATGTCGTCACGGCCATTGAGGCCTTTGACGATTTTCCCGGTCAGGCGGAAACCTTGCTCGAACAGCTTGAGGTGCTTGGTATTGAAGTCAAACTGGATCAGGTTTTTGAAACCGACGTTCCGGTCGAGCCGGATATTGAAGCCGACTCTCTGGGCGCCAGAATTGACGACCCCGTTCGGATGTACCTCAAAGAAATTGGCAAGATTTCGCTCTTGACCTTTGCCGAAGAAAAAGAACTGGCTCAGTTAATCCAGGAAGGCGACGAAGACGCCAAAAACAGACTTTGCGAAGCCAATCTTCGCCTGGTCGTCAGCATCGCCAAACGTTACATCGGGCATGGCATCCAATTGCTGGACCTGATTCAAGAAGGCAATCTCGGTCTGATCAAGGCCGTTGAAAAATTTGACTATTCCAAAGGTTTCAAATTCAGCACTTACGCCACCTGGTGGATTCGCCAGGCGGTGACACGCGCCATCGCTGATCAGGGTCGGACCATCCGCATCCCGGTGCACATGGTTGAAACCATCAACAAACTGATCCGCACCCAGCGCCAGATGATTCAAGAGCTTGGGCGCGATCCCGAAGTCGAAGAGCTGGCTGAAGAAATGGGGCTGTCGGTTGACAAGGTCCGCGGCATCATGGAAGTGGCGCACGAGCCGGTCTCGCTGGAGAAGCCCGTGGGCATCGAAGGGGACAGTTTGCTGGGTGATTTTATTCCCGATGAAGACTCCCCCTCCCCCGCTGATCAGACCAACATGGTCCTGCTCAAGGAGCACCTGCTCGAGGTCCTGAAAAGTCTGACCTCACGTGAGGACAAGGTCCTGCGTCTGCGTTTCGGCCTGGACGACGGCCGCTCCCGCACGCTCGAAGAGGTCGGCCGCGAATTCAACGTCACCCGCGAGCGCATCCGCCAGATTGAGGCCAAGGCCCTGCGCAAGATGCGCCACCCCAGCCGCAGCCGTAAACTCAAGGATTGTCTGGACTAACCCCGATTGCCATCGGAACAATGTGCACCATTTTGCATCAGCTGCCCACATGCGCTGATGCAAAGTGGTGCATTCATTTGGAAAGAAATGAATAAATCATTCAGATTCCTTCTATATTCATGACAAATATGTTACAATACGATTATACCAAGTCATCCGAATTTCATATTAAATGGGAGGAATTAGTCATGAAAAAGACTCTGGCTCTTGCTCTGGTTCTGATGCTCATCCTACCTGTGTTTGCCATGTCCGCCTGTGGAACATCCACCACCTTCGAAATCGCTTTGGTTACCGATGTTGGCAACATCGACGACAAATCCTTCAACGAAGGAACCTGGAACGGTGTTAAGAATTACGCCGTCGCCAACAATATCACCTACGCCTATTATCGTCCGACTGAAGACTCAACCGCCGCGCGTGTTGAGACAATCGGAACCGCCATCGAAAAGGGCGCCAAAATTGTTGTCTGCCCTGGTTACCTGTTTGAGACTGCCGTTTATGAAGTTCAGGATCTGTACCCCACAGTCCAATTCCTGCTGATCGACGGCGTACCTCATACCGCTGACTATGCTACCTTCAAAACCTCCACGAATGTTCACTGTATTCTTTTCCAGGAAGAACAAGCCGGTTATCTGGCTGGTTATGCCGCCGTCATGGAAGGCTACACCAAGCTCGGATTCCTGGGCGGCATGGCGGTTCCCGCTGTTGTCCGTTATGGTTACGGCTATGTTCAAGGTGCTGAAGCCGCTGCTGACGCCAAAAACCTCAAAGCCGGCGACGTGACCATCAAATACTGGTATGCCGGCGGTTTCGCGCCGTCCGACGATATCAAGAACAAAATGGCCGGTTGGTACACTGAAGGTACTGAAGTTGTCTTCGCCTGCGGTGGTGGTATTTATCTGAGCGCAACTGCTGCAGCTACTGCTGCCAACGCAAAAGTCATCGGCGTTGACGTTGACCAATCCGCTGAGTCCCCCACCATCATCACCTCGGCGATGAAGGAACTGACCAAGTCAGTCGAAACTTCTTTGACATCGATCTATGCCAACAATGGTAAATGGGACGCCACCTTGGCCGGCATAACCTTCACGCTTGGTGCAAAAGAAGGCATGGTTGGCCTGCCGACTGCTGCTGATTCATGGCGCATGACGACCTTCAAGGTTGCTGATTACGATGCCTTGTTCGCAAAACTGGTTGACGGCTCGCTCGTTGTTTCCAATGACATCGAAAATAAACCCGCAGCCACAATCGTTACAGTCGATTACATGGAATAATACTCAGTCATCCAAATTAGGCCTGAAGAAAAGGCCGGGCGATAAGCCTGGCCTTTTCTTGAAGGCAGGGGGTATCCTATGAGTGATTATGTCATTGAAATGCTGAACATCACCAAAGATTTTCCCGGCATCAGAGCCAATGATAACATCACCTTGCAACTGCGAAAAGGTGAAGTTCATGCTCTGCTTGGTGAAAACGGTGCCGGCAAAAGTACCCTGATGAGTGTTCTCTTCGGGTTGTACCAACCCGATGCCGGCATCATCAAAAAGAACGGCGAAATCGTCAAAATTTCCAACCCCAATGATGCCAATAAATTGAACATCGGCATGGTCCATCAGCACTTCATGCTGGTCGAAGTTTTTACGATTCTCGAAAACATTATTTTGGGGGTAGAGCCCAATCTGTTTGGCGTTCTGCAAAAAAAGGATGCCCGCCAGAAAATTATCAGCCTCAGTCAACAATATGGCTTGAGCATCGATCCCGATGCCAAAATCGAAGATGTTTCGGTCGGTATGCAGCAACGAGTTGAAATCCTTAAAATGCTTTATCGCGAAAATGAAATTCTGATTTTTGACGAACCTACTGCGGTTTTGACCCCACAGGAAATCAAGGAACTGATGGATATCATGCGCGGTTTGACCGCTGAGGGTAAATCCATTTTGTTCATCACGCACAAACTGAATGAGATTATCGATGTCGCCGACCGCTGTACTGTCCTGCGCAAGGGCAAATACATCGGTACTGTCGATGTTAATCATACAACCAAAGAAGAGCTGTCACGCATGATGGTCGGCCGCGATATTCAATTTGAAATTGAAAAGAAGCGTATCGAAACCGGCACAACAGTTCTCAAAGTTGAGAACGTCACCGTCCCCTCCAAATTACACAAAAACAATGCCGTTAAAAATGTTTCCTTTGACGTCAACGCCGGAGAAATTGTTTGTCTGGCCGGTATCGAAGGCAATGGACAAAGCGAGTTTGTCTATGCTTTGACCGGAATCGAGAAGCTCAGCGGCGGTAAAATCACCCTCCTTGGGCGTGACATTACTCGAGCCAGCATCCGCAAAAGATCCAAACTGGGAATCAGTCATATCCCAGAGGATCGTCACCGCTATGGCCTGATTCTCGATTTCAATCTGGCCCAAAACCTGATCCTGCAAAGGTATTGGCAAAAGAAATACCAGGTCGCTGGTTTTATCAAATTCAAAGCCATTCACACCTATGCCGAGATCCTGATTGAGCAATACGACGTGCGTTGTGGACAGGGCGCGGATACGATTGTTCGCAGTATGTCTGGCGGTAATCAGCAGAAGGCAATTGTTGCTCGTGAAATCGACAAAAATCCTGAACTGCTGGTGGCAATCCAACCGACGCGCGGCTTGGATGTCGGTGCCATTGAGTATATTCACGCCCAATTGATCGCCCAGCGCGATGCCGGCAAAGCCGTCCTGCTGGTCTCGCTTGAACTCGACGAAGTCATGAGCGTTTCTGATCGAATCCTGATCATGTATGGCGGCGAAATCGTTGGTGAATTCCGCCCCAGTGAAACCACCGTCGAACAGATTGGCCTCTATATGGCCGGTGCCAAACGCAATAGCGTGGTTGCCGCAGCAGCCGCCAAGGAGGTCACAAAATGAAACGACCTAAAATTCGTATGTTGGGACGACCCGGTTTTAACACCATCCTTTCCTCTGTGGTTTCAATTCTATTTGGATTGTTGGCCGGATTCCTTTTGTTGGTTTTCTTCAATGCTTCCAAATCCGTCAATGGTTTCGAACAGATTTTGACCAATGGTCTGGCAACCGCCGATAAAATGGCCAAGGTCCTTTATCAGGCCGCGCCGCTGATCATGACGGGTCTGAGTGTAGGTTTCGCCTTCAAGACCGGCCTCTTCAACATCGGCGCGTCCGGCCAATACCTGATGGGTGCCTTCTTCGGCCTCTATACCGGGGTTGTTTTGCAGTGGCCCTGGTGGGCAGCCTTGTTGGCGGCGATGCTGGGCGGCGCATTTTGGGGCTTGTGGCCTGGCTTGTTCAAAGCGCTGTTCAATGTCAACGAAGTTATCACCTCGATCATGTTCAACTGGATTGGACTGTTTTTGGTCAATTTGTTGATGTCCAATATTCCCAAAATTTTATCCAATTATTACGGCGGTACAAATTCTGAACGGTCTGCCGAATTGTCCGCTGCCAATCCCGCAGCCATCATCCCAAAATGGGGGCTTGACAAGCTGTTCGATTCATCCTCATTTATGAATATCAGTATATTTTTAGCGATTATCATGGCCATCATCATTCATATTGTGCTCAATAAAACGACCTTCGGTTATCAACTCAAGGCTTGCGGGCTTAATCGCAATGCCAGCATCTATGCCGGCATCAACGCCAAACGCAACATTGTCCTTTCGATGGTCATTGCCGGTGCGATGGCTGGAATTGGCGGCGGACTTTATTATCTCAGCGGAAACGCTCAGTATACGATCGAAAAGCTGTTGCTGCCAATGGGCTTTAATGGTATCCCGGTTGCTTTGTTGGCAACCTCCAGTCCGATTGGCATTATCTTCAGCGGCTTGTTTGTCTCCTATATTCAAGTCGGCGGCAACGCGCTCCAGCCAACCTTTGTCAAGGAAATCATCGATATTATCATCTCAGTTATCATTTATATGAGCGCTTTCGCGCTGTTGATCAAGGGGCTGATCGCCAAGTTGTTTAAACCAAAGAAACCTGATCGCTTGACAGAAAACAACAAGGAGGATGTCAAATGAACGGATGGAATATTCTGGCTGATATTATCAGCGCAACGATAATTTTTGCCATCCCCTTGCTGGTTGTTGCGCTTGGCGGCATGTTTAGCGAACGGAGCGGCACGATCAACATTGCCCTTGAGGGCATCATGATCATCGGCGCATTGGCCAGTTGCCTGTTTCTCTTCGCGGCCAATGAATCGGGCTGGGGTGCTGCCAATCCTATTCTGGCCATGTTTTGCGCGATCCTGATTGCGGCAGCAGCCGGTCTTGTCTTCTCCCTGATCCTGGCCTTCGCCGCGGTCAGCCTGAAGGCCGATCAAACCATCGGCGGCACCGCTCTCAACATGTTCGCGCCGGCTTTCGCCATCGTTCTCACCTGGGCAATTCAGGGGCAGGGCCAGACGACCATTTATATCCCATCCTGGGTCAGTATCAGCCCCGAAGTTTTTGGACTGTCGTCTACCCTGGAACGAGGGTTCTTTGAACGGCTGTTCTTTACAAACTTTTATCTGACAACACCCATCGTCCTGATCCTGCTGGCAATTACGATTTTCATGATCTACAAAACCAGATTCGGTCTTCGTCTGCGTGCTTGCGGCGAGCATCCTCAGGCGGCTGACTCGGTCGGTATCAATGTCTATCGGCTGCGCTACACCGGCGTTGCTATTTCTGGCTTCCTGGGCGGCATCGGCGGACTGGCCTTCACCATCGCCGCGGGCTCTGGCTTTCAGTCGACCGTCGCCGGCTATGGCTTCTTCGCCTTGGCCGTCATGATCTTCGGCAATTGGAATCCCATCCGCATTTTTGGTGCGGCAATTTTCTTTGCCTTATTCAAGGTTATCGGTTCTTACAGCGGCAGCATTCCCTTCCTGCCTAGCTTTGATGGCATTAAGAATGCTCAATATATCTATCAAATGCTGCCCTACATCGTCACGATGATTTTGCTCATCTTCACGTCCAAAAAATCGCGTGCCCCAAAAGCCGAGGGCATTCCTTACGACAAGAGTTCAAGATAAATTCAGGAGAATCGATATGGCAAAACTTTATTTTAAGTATGGCGCGATGGGCAGCAGCAAGACGGCTCAAGTGTTGATTACCAAATTCAACTACGAAGAACGCGGTATGAAGGTCTGGTTGATCAAGCCGGCTACTGACACCCGCTTTGGCACCACAGTCATTAAATCGCGCATCGGCATTGAAGGCGTGGCTGACAATATTCTGCCGACTGACGATTTACTGGGTCACTTCATGGCCCTTTCGGACGCACGGATCAATGTCGTCATTGCTGATGAATGTCAATTTTTTTCGGAGGCGCAGATCGAGTCGCTACGAACCATTGTCGACGACTTCAACATTCCGGTCCTCTGTTTCGGACTACGGACTGATTTCAGGACGCGCCTCTTCCCCGGCAGCAGCCGACTGTTTGAGTTGGCCGACTCGATCACTGAAATCAAAACCATTTGCGATTGCGGCCTCAAAGCCACCGTCAACGCCCGCTTTGGGTCGGACGGCAAAATAACTGTCCAGGGCGATCAGGTCTACCTGGGCGGCAACGAAAGCTATGTCGCGATGTGCTATAAATGCTGGCGGAAGAAAGTGCGCGATGCCGAGGCCGCCAGAGGCCGCCAGGAAGCGCTGTAATTCAGTTGAACTTGAATATCTTGTTCACCAGACGGTAACTGGTCAGATTGATTCTGCGGCCAAGCTTGCCCGGTAGATTCATCAAGGCTACGAAGCTCCTGAAACGAATATTATAGTACCATTCTGGATGCAGCTTTTTAAGCAGCATCCAATTGGGTCTGTTTTTCTCGAAATGCGTATCGTGACAAGCCAGCAGTTCAATCGACATGCTGATGGCAAATACGATGCGAATATAGTTTCGCATGTATTTCTGGAGTTTTTCGTCCAGCGTCAGAATCATTTCCTTTTTATGCGCTTCGATCATCAGGCGGTTGACCAACAGCTGTTGGTCGATGCGCTTGATCATATTGGCTTCCGAAACCGACTGGTCAGCACGGCCAATGTAATAGCGATAGATGTCAAGGTTCAGGTAACACAATGATTTGGTATAGGGCAGCGGTACAAAGGCAAAAATGCTGTCAACATAAAAGGTGTGCTTGGGCAGTTCGAGGCCGCTCTGGCGCAGGATCTCGGTTCGGTAATAAAGGGTGTGCATGAGGAGGTATTGCGAGACGCCAAACATGCGCGTGTCTGCCCAGCCGATTATTTCATCTTCGGGGAAAACCATCGAAAAACGCATCGGGCGGCGTTTGTCTTCGTGGATTTTTTCATAGACATAATTGGCGATAAACAGATCAATCGGCGCAACTGAATGGGCCTGCTCACGCATCCTGGCCATCAGCGGCAGAGCGCTCTCCACATCCAGCCAATCGTCGGAATCGACGACCTTAAAATATAAACCGGTGGCATGTCGTAAACCCTGATTGACACCCTCACCATGGCCGCCGTTGGACTGATGAATGACCCTGATGCACTGCGGATGATCGGCGGCGTAGCGGTCGGCAATGGCGGCTGTATCGTCTGTTGAACCATCGTTGACGATAATGATTTCGATTTCTTTTTCAGAACCGCAAGCCAGCAACGAATCAATACATTTACTCATATAGGATGCCGAGTTATAACTGGGTATCGTGAAGGTAATTAGTTTCATGCAATATTTCCATTCTCATTATAATCCAGAATATGCTGAAGCAAATTATTGCCGAAGCAACTAATTATACCTGAAAACAGGTCACAGTTGAAGTTAAAGATTATTATTCTTTTGAAGACTATTATTCAAGCAGCCGCCACAAACTGGTTTTTGCCAGCTGCCTTGGCCAAGTACAATTTTTCGTCCGTCGTGCGAATAAATTCGTCAATCGTTTCCCCTTGGTACTGACTGATACCGCCACTTAGAGTGACCGTAATTTCATGTTCAAATTGCGCGTTGCCCAAGGCTTCAATGAGCCTTGATGCGCAAGACTGGGCTGCAGACAAATCTGTATCGGGCATGATGATGACAAATTCCTCACCACCATAACGGCAGAGAATATCACTTGAACGTACCGTCTCACTCAAGACGCGAGCGACTTCTATGATGACACGATCGCCGGTCTGGTGCCCGTACTGATCGTTGATGTGCTTAAAATTATCGATGTCAGCAAAAATCAAAGCCAGTGGGGTTTTTATTTCGTTCGCCCGCTCGATTTCCGTTTGTAGAATTTCCATCGCTGTCACATGATTGAGCAGCATGGTCATCGAGTCGCGCCGAGCAATATCTTCAAGTATATGACTTTTCTCTTCAATCATATGCCGGTCACGGTATTGGCTGATTTTCATTTTGTAATGCATTTGTGACTGAATCCAGGCAAATATTGTAAAGAGCACCACATTAAAATTTGTCACATAAACTTGCTTGTCACCATCAATATAATTCGGAATAATGAAGGCAAAAGCCAGAGAGGCAGACAACAAGAGAATGATGCTTTGCCACGGTGGCATGTAAAGCGCAATCGTCACACCAAATACAGCCATTAAATAGATCAAGACCATATCAACCTGCGGTTGTGTGTCACAGGTCATGGCAATACCGAAGGCCATAATGCTTAAGGCATAAAAGTATTGAATTGCTTTTGCCAGCAAAAGCGGAAATCTATGACTATTTACTCGAACGATCCAGATCAATGGGATCATTAAAAAGCTGGTGATCAAAAACGGCCAGGCCAACCAGGTCGTCTTGTATAAATAATCACTGGCATCAACCATCATATGTTGAATGATCGCCATGATTATTGACAATATTTTAAGCCGGGAAAAGTTGTCTTTCAAAACATCCCGCTCAAACTCTAATGTTCTGATTCTTTTTCTAAAAAACTTAATTGTCATCTGTATCACCAAACCAGATTTGGTATTTTATACCTTAATTCTATTTACGTCGATAATTAACAACTCTTTATGAAATTCGTATGGTATCCTTCTCTTCCAAAATCTTGACAAAAAGCGGCCTTTCGCAATACTTATCATTGGGGTAATGAAGTGTAAATATCAGTTCACCTTGCTTGGATCTAAAAATCATACCATGGCCACCATTTTCTTCAAACAGCAGGTGATCATGATGGATCCAGTTGCCATCGATCTCATCATTATCCGATGCCGCCAGCCCGACAGCATAGCCTTTGGGGCCGAAGCTTGACCACAGCATGATCAATCGTCCCTTCGCGGTTCGATGAAGGCAGGGTCCATCAGACAAATAGATATCATGATCGACGCCAAAGACTTGTTTGGCGTTGGGAAAGGGAACCGGCCACGGCGCATCAGCGGCGGTAAAAAGAACCTTGATCTCACCCGTTAAACCGCTCAGATCCGGCTTGAGTTTGGCTGCGCACATTTCGCCCTTCGGGTTTTGCTGGAAGGAATGACTGAAGACCAGGAAGGGCACGCCCGCCCGATCAAAATACACTGTGCCATCCAAACAATCCCAGTCCGCAGGTGTAATCGGGCCATCGCTGTATGGCAGGAAGGGGCCGGTTGGCGAGTCAGATTTGAGCACCTGCATCCTGAGGCAACTGGTTTCGGATTTGAACGTCGCAAACAGATAGAACGAATCATGGTAAAAATAGCATTCGGGAGCCCAATAGCAGCGATCTGCCCAGAAATCACCGCTGTTATGGAAAACCTCGATCGGTTCACTCCACTGCGTCAGGTCATCGCTGACATAACAGTCGAAGCCATCCGCCAATCCCCAGGTCGTCTGTCCCCTTGTTCCGTACATGTAATAGTGACCATCAAACAAAAGAACAAAGGGGTCTCTGATGTTTATACTATCCATATTTTAAGCTTTTCCACTCATACACCACCATTTCAAACACGTTTTGCCAATATTTTCAGGTACATGCATTATAGCATTTAGAATCCTTCAAGTCAGTATGATGATTTACCGTCACGGCTGAGAAATTGTCCAAAAAATGACTAAACTTTTTATTGCTTATCACGTATATATAAATAGACAGATTTAAGGAGCAGTTGCTATGGCTGATGTGTTTTTGGCGAGACAACCCATTTTTGATGTCAAGCAAAATGTTTACGGCTATGAAATCTTTTATCGCAGCAGTGAAAACAATGTTTTCGATAACACTGCGGGGGATGTTGCCACGGCCAGATCATTGTTGAATACATTTTTAACCTTTGGGCTCGACAATTTGACCAATAACAAACCAGCTTTCATCAATTTTGATGAGAGCTTTATTCAGGAAGATGTCCCGACCTTATTCCCGAGCAATTATTTGATCATCGAAATCCTTGAATCCGTGGTTCCTTCGGAGCTTGTAATTGAGAAGTGCCGCTCGCTCCGCGAAAAGGGCTACGTGCTTGCCTTGGACGATTTTGTCTTCCGGCCGGAATATATAGAACTTCTGGACATCGTCAACATTGTCAAACTTGACTTCAAAACGTTAAGTGTCGATGCTGCGCGAAACATCGTTTCGCGTTATAGCCGCAAGGAGAACCTGCAGTTTCTGGCCGAAAAGGTTGAGACACACGAAGAACTGGAATGTGCCCGCAAGATCGGTTGTTCTTTGTTTCAGGGTTATTATTTCGGCAAGCCGGTCATGCACCACGCTCAATCCCTGCAAAGCCTTGATGTATCATACTTCGGGCTGATGAACGCTATCAATCGCAATGAAATGGATTTCGTAGAAGTGACCAACATGGTCTTGCGGGATATGTCCCTGACCTATTATTTGCTCAAATTGGTCAATGCGCCTGCTTTCGGGATGATCAATCGCGTCAACTCGGTTCGTCACGCGTTGGTTGTGCTCGGCGAGCGCGAGATCAAGCGTTGGATTTCGTTGATTGTTCTGAACATCGTGGGCAAGGATAAGCCCAGCGAACTGGTCCAGCTTTCCCTGCTGCGTGCCCGTCTGGCTGAACAGTTGTCCATCCGCACCAGCCTCAAAGCCAATTCGGATCATTTCTTTTTGGCCGGGCTTTTTTCGATGCTGGACGCCATTTTGGATCGTTCTTTTGAAGAAATAGTCAACGAAATCTATCTGCCGGATGCCGTCAAACGCTATCTGCTCAACGGTAACAGTTATATCTTTCCGGTCATGAAATTGGTCATTGCTTATGAACAGGGTGATTGGGAACAGGTGTTTTCGCTGACCAAAGAACTGGGCATCAACCAGACGGATATCATCGACTCCTACCGGAACGCCTTAAAATGGCAGCGTGACCTTCGTTTGGCTTGATTTATCATTCAGGGCTCTCCTCATGGCGTCGGTCGATGTCATTTGCCAATTGATGTCGGGTGTTATACAATGCCAACATAACGATCGACGAGGAGAAAATCAGTGTGATGTATAAAACTGACAATCAAATCAAAAATGCTCTGGACATCAATGCTTGGAGAAATTTGTTGAATGAAAAAATCGTCCTGTTCACCGGCATGATGCCGGAAATGAATCAGGATATCATGATGGATCTGGTCTGCCATTTACCGCAGTTCTGGCATTTTTCAAAAGCAATTCTAAAAAAACTGGAAAATCAGGATGACATTCGCCGCGATCCCACCCATTGGGCCCAGCTCAAAGAAATCCGCAAAGTTTTGGATATGGATCTGTTTAATGATCACAACAGTGCTGAAGCGCGCGCGAAATTGTCATCGGCAATTTTATTGGCCGGCGAACGGCATCCCCAGGGCGACCGTTTGACTGACGCTGATCGTCAGTTCGTCATTGCGATGCTGAAGGACCCGAATTGCACGACCAGGACTCTGGTGATGGCCACCCTGTCTTATGTTGGCGGTCGCATTTTTATCTGAATGCAGTCCGAAAGGTCTCGTTACAGATTGTTTACAGGCTTGTAACAAACTGACCGGCAAATCCTATTGACATCCTAATGGGCCGTTGATAAACTAAGAGCAGGCTCCAGGGAATACCAAGAAAGTAACAGACTTTCGGAGTACCGCCACATTGAAAGATGTGGAATGCGAAAAGTAATCGAAGCGTTCACGAAAGTGAGCAGGGAGATTGCAAGTCAGACAAGTGAATGTAGGTCGGAAAGTCACGATGATTGGGATGAACTCTTGATGATTCGTCACTGGAAGAAAAAGTTCAGGCGTATGATTAAAGATTCGCAGTAAAGGGTACAAAGTCAGATTGTTAATGATTAAGGGTTCGCTGGAGCTCTTTTTATGTATTTTCTCGTCCATCGATTTCACCGATATAGGGCAGATTTCGACCGTTTTCATTAATATCCATCCCATAGCCAATCAAACGAGTCCGGGTTACTTCAAAGCCGCAATAGGCGGTCGGGACGTTGATCAGCTGCTGATCTGGATTGACGAGCAGTGTGCAAACCTTGATACTTGCCGGCAGATGTCCGCGCAAAGTCTGGACCAGATAGGCGGTGGTCAGGCCGGTGCGGATGATGTCTTCGATCAGTAGAACGTGTTTGCCGGTGATGTCCAGCTCAATATCCTTGGTAATTCGGACGATGCCGGTCTGGCTGGTCGTGTTGGGGATGGTGCCGATTGTGATGAAGTCAAGCTGAACCGGCCGGTCGATATACCGGGTCAGATCAGCCATAAAATAAAGCGATCCCTTCAGCACAGCGATCAGAATCAATTCCTGGTCTTGATAATCCCGCGTGATCTGCTGTCCGATTTCTGCCACCCGCTGCTGAATGGCATCGGCAGAATACAAAATTCGCGCCACCTTAAAAGTTTCCATCCCTTATCCTCCCCGACTCAGATTGAACCGTTCAACCAGTGATTGAAAGTCTTTCTTGTATACGATCCTGATATTGGTTCCGGGATAGAGTTCTCTCAGTTTTTTGGCTTTACGGTTTTTCGTGGTCACATAGCGTTGATTCATCGTAGTCAATTCGATAAAGGTATCAAACTGCGGCAGATAAAAGTCGGGGCTGAAGGCCAGAATGACATTGCCTTCGGCATCCCATTCAATCGGGAAGGTTTTGGGTTCGTATTTCCATTCGATCTGGTACATGTCGAGGATTTTGGCAAATTCGATCTCGGCTGGATTCTTTAATGCACGATCGGTGGGGTTCATAACCGCCTCTGTCAATTCTGTCTGGCTTTCCATTTGCCGGTGGGCTTCCCGCTCACGAACCAGCGCCGCAATGGCCGCGACGCATTCGTCAGGCGACAGATCGGCCGTATTGAGGGTCAGATCGTAAAGGGTCGGATCGGTCAGGTCACAGCCATAAAGCGTTGAAACGAAGCGCTTGTGCTTCTTTTCCGCTGTGTTGAGAATTTTGGCGGCGTTTTCCGTCGACAAGTGATATTGTCTTTTGACGCGGGTAATGCGGGTTTCTTCTGGCGCGATGATCCGCACACAAATGGCGTCGCGATCATTGGCAAAAATCCGCTGCGAGCCGAACCCGACCAGTACGGCCGATCGATCCCTGGCAAATTCGTGTAATGATTTGATTAGAAAATCGAGATATGTCATATCGTTCTGACATTGGGTCAAATAGAATTTCGCACTTTCAGCCAGCATATGCCGATCATGTGGTTTGGTCACTGGGTCGAAAAACATGGAAATCAGTTTTTCCCGCGTGATGAGTTCCCAGCCAAAACGACGTGATAGTGTTTCCGCAACTTCATCGCCCAGGCTGCCCATCTGCCGGGAAATCGTCAAGATTGTCAACTGAACGGCCTCCTTGTTGCTGATGCAGCATTAGCTCCAGTTTCATTTTATCCTTCACGGACAGACATGACAAGAACAAAGCATCATGATCTGAAATGTTGGTTATTGTTAAACGCACCGATATGAGTATAATATTAGTGAGCATAACCGTCTTTTTGCACGGATCAGGAAAGGATCATTATTGATGCATGGCTTGATACCCCCCATTGATCTAAGTCTCACGGTCATTGTTCTGGCATTTTTTCAAATATTATTACCCATTGTCTCGGTGCTCACGGGTTTATATTTCGCCTATATGTTTTTGACCAAACCCGGACGGCCGATACGTCCTCTGCCTACTGTACCTCCGGTCAAGCGTATTTTGGTTCTGGCCCCGGCCAGAAACGAAGAAAACGTCATCAATCGCTTGCTGAACAGCCTGAAAGCGATCAATTACCCCGCCGATCTCATCGATGTCCTGGTGATCGCTGACAATTGCTCTGATAACACCGCCGGCGTGGTGCGGGCTGCTGGATTCAATGTTGTCGAACGCACTGACCCCACCGGGCAGTCCAAGGCGCACGCTTTGCATTGGGCCTTCTTTACGCAAGGCTATGTGGATGCCGGGTATGATGCCATCACCATTTTGGATGCCGATACGGTCATTGACCCGGATTTCTTTTTGTACGTCGAAGAACGTTTGCGTGAAGGTGCTCAGATCGTCCAAGGTTGCCGCAAGGCGATCAACGCCGGCGACTCGATTTTAACATCGACCATGAGCATTATTTACTCTTTTGAAAGTCGCCTCTGGTTTGTCACGCATAACAACCACAACCGCTCGGTTTCGCTGGTCGGTACAGGTTCAACGGTTACTTGCGAACACATCAAAAAGATCGGTTTTAGCATTCGGACGCTGGTTGAAGATTCTGAATTCAGTATCCAATCCATTTTGGCCGGCGATAATATCCAATTCAGCGACGAAGCCAAGCTTTGGGCTGAGATTCCGCCGACCTTCAAACTGCTCTGGCGGCAACTGCGTCGCTGGTTCAGCGGCCAGATCGCCTGCGGTCAGATCTACCTGCCGGCGCTTTGGAAAAAAGTTCGCCAGGAACGTGGCGGTCATGCTCTGATGATGGTGTTCGCTATGATTATACCGTTCAACTGTACCATCGGATTGGTTCAGATCGTCTTGAGCACCATTACCATGGTGGAAATGCTCGGCGGCTTTTTCTCGCCGTGGATGCTCGTGACATCCCTGTTGATCAATCAGATTATCGGCATGGTTTCAGCCATTGCCATCCTCATTTTGGACAGTCGATTCAACCGCGCCCATTTCAAAGAAATCTGGAAAGGCATTCTGCTGTTTCCTTTTTGGGGTCCCTTTATGGGAATCATCTATCTGACATCTTACATCCATCCCAAGAAGAAGTGGGATTTGATGGATCACAACGTCTTGGAACCCGAAGCTCAACCTTGACCGTTCCAAAAGAAGGTTAGCCGATTATTCAGTCGGCGAGTAAATCGCCAGCTGTCACACCGATCAGAGCCGCGATGTCAAACAGCCGGCTCATAGGCATGTCATGTTCGCCCTGCTCATATGCGGCAATCTGCTGTTGTGAAGCATTGACAAGATTGGCCAGTTCGCCCTGGGAAAGCCCCTTGTCTGTTCTGGCTTTACGGATTTTTTGACCGATTTTGGCGGTGATCCAGATGGTTTCCATATCTTCCATGATGATTACCCCCGTGTTTTATCAACATCAATCTGGTTAGTAATGTCCCGGAGCCAGTGGCAGGACAATACCAGTATAATCGGCGAGCGGGACCGATTCAAGCCAAATTTAAGAACATCGAAAATCCCTGTTGCCTTGCTGACAGCCACGGCCTGTGTTATGATGTTGGCGTGTATAAATGGATCGAGGAATCAATTGAATGAGTGAAATAACCAGCTTTGAAGCAATGGATCTGCAGCCGGAAACCATGCAGGCCGTCAATAAAATGGGATTTACCGTCCCGACATCAGTACAGACCCAAACCATCCCGCCGATGCTCGAATGGCATGACATTATCGCCAAAGCACCGACCGGCACAGGCAAAACCTGCGCCTTCGGCATCCCGATCATGGAGCATATCGAGCCGGGTGACAAGGGTATTCAGGCGTTGATACTCAGCCCGACCCGTGAACTGGCCATCCAGATCACCGACGATCTGCGCACGCTCGCGGCATTTCGTCCCGACATCCGGATCGCCTCGATATATGGCGGCCAGAATATCGACAAACAGCTGACCCAGCTCAAAGCCAAGCCGCAGATCATTGTCGCGACACCAGGCCGTCTGGATGATCATATCCGCCGGCGGACCATTCATCTGGACGAAGTGCATACCGTCGTGCTCGACGAAGCCGATCGCATGCTGGACATGGGTTTTGTGCGCGATGTGCGCCGGATTCTGGACATGATGCCCAAAGTGGCGCAAATCGCCATGTTTTCGGCCACCATGTCGCGCTCGGTTATGGACATCGCCTGGATCTACCAGCGCGATGCCATTGAGATCACCGTCGAGGAAGACGAAGGCAACAAGCCGCCGATCACCCAATACAGCATCGACATCAACGGCAATGCCCGCATCGATACCATCCGCAAACTGATCAAGGACAACAACTTTGAGAAGGTCATCGTCTTCTGCAACACCAAGCAGATGGTTGAGACCGTCTGTAAGCGCATCAAGGCGGCTGGCGGCAAAGCGGACTGTATCCACGGTGACGTGCGCCAGAGCGCCCGTGAGAAGGTCCTGCACGACTTCCGCAAGGGTTCACTGGATATTCTCATCGCCACCGATGTCGCCTCACGTGGGCTGGATATCGACGGCGTCGATGCCGTGTTCAATTATGAAATTCCACTCGAGAACGAGTATTATACGCATCGTATCGGCCGCACCGGCCGCGCCAAGCACGCCGGCATCGCCTACACCTTTACCAACATCATCAACCAGCCGCGCCTCGATGAAATCGTACGCTATACGCGAACGCCGCTGATTCCGCTCGAACTCTAAAAATTATTCGGCTGACGGATCATCCATAATGCCTAAAAACAGCGGCAGGCCGGTCGCTGTATCGACGATGCCGTAAACAAACGGGCGGTCAAACACCAGTTGTTTGTTGCTGACTGGCATGGATGTACCCCTAGAAATGACGGCGGTCACCGCCGCGGCTTCGGTGCCCATTTCATCAACGCGGCAAAAGGTCTTGTGCAGCACTTCGTCGATGTACAAATCCTGGCGGCGCCCGCTGTTCATCAGGCTGAAATCCGCCACACCCGGATCGAAAGCCGCCGCCATGCCCATGGCTGTTAGGGAATCCTTCAAGCTGGTGTCGAAGCGCGTCTCGAATTTGGGCAGGCTCAGCTCGATGCTCATCGTTTCTCTGGTTTTTAGCAGCTCGGCAAATGATGCGGCATCGGTGGCGGCGACAAGCTCTCGCACCGACATTCCAGCAGTCGGCAAGATGGCGACAAAAGCGAAACGTCCGTCAGAATAGGGCATCAGGAGGCCTTCGCCGTTATTATTGCTTAGGTAGTCAAACGATGACGTCTGATGCATGAATTTAACCGTCTTGTCACCAGACGGTGCCCCGAAAGTTCCATCTGCTGTTGAATTGGCATAAAATTCGCTCATCCATTGCGCTTTAAAATAGACCGCGTTGATCAGATACATGATGTCTCGTGGATCGATTTCATCGATGATCGTGTCGATCAGGCCATTGGTCGATGATTTGACCCAGGCGTTGATCGTGTCTTTGGCGGTCGGCAGGGAGAAATCCAGTGTTTTGGCGGCTGCCGCGTAGTAGTCGGCGTTGTTTTGCAGAAAAGCAGGATCAGGATCAAAGCCATCGCGATACCAGATCGAGTTGGCTACGGTCAGCCTGGTCTTGTTTCCGGTGTTCATCAGCAGCGCCATCCAGTCGCGGCTGGCAGCGTTGATTTGTTCAACCGTCAGTCCCTGCGCGGATAGTACTTCCAGCATGGCTTCGCGGGTGGTCGAATCGGCGCCGTTCAGCGTCATGGCCAGCGCCAGATAGACCGAGGCCGGTGAAACCAGGACATTACCGTCTTTTTTGACTGTTTGCTGCAGCAATTGCCACGAGAAATCGCCCACCGAATCAATATAAGCGATATCGGGTTCAGAAGGTGCGGCCGATTGTTCGGCGGCTTTGACATTGGCCATCAGATCATTGGTCGGCGGCGCGCCGCAGCCAGTCAGCACCAGCATTAAGCCCAGTGAAAGCGACAGCAGACTGATCAGTTTTCGTTTCATGTCGAACCCCCCTTTGGTTTAATTATAACATAGACGAAAAAAACTAGAATTTGTTCCGTTTCTGCTAAAATGGAGATATGGATATGTTTTTTGAAGGAGGCTGTTTTTATGGAGTATACCCAAATTGCGCGTGTCGGTGATGTATCGCCCAATACCATGATCAAGGTACGTGTCGGTGAAACCGATGTTTTGCTGGCCAACGTCGGCGGCGCCTATTTTGCGCTGAACAACAAATGCCCGCACATGGGGGGGTCGCTGGTCGGCGGCAAACTCGTTGATGCCGTTATCACCTGCCCGCGTCATGGTTCGCAGTTCGACGTGCGCACCGGCAAGGCTGTTGGCGATCCGCATCTGCTGTTTATTAAAATGAAAACGCCCGACGCGACAGCCTACGCCGTCAAAATCGAGGGCGAGGCTATTTTGGTCGGCTTGTAAGGGTGATTTCAGTTATGCTTTTCGATAAACTTTTTGGCCAGTTTTTGCTGCAGGAGCAAGCGCAGATCGTCTGGTCGGCCTGTTGTGAAATCCCTTTTGTCGATAATTAACGCAGTATTGCTGATATCAAGCATGACGAAAAAATAATCATCTATCTCATAGACCTTATTCAGTGCCTGAACCTGCAAATGCATTTTGCGAGGACTTTTTGCAACGTCAAAATATAGAATCACGTCTTCCGCTCCGAAGGCGATTCGCGACACGATTTCCGCTTGTTTGAGTCTGCGCCGATAAGAAATAATGGGCCACAGTAAATAACTCCAATAAAAAACAGCAGCAAAAGCCAGACTGACAATCGACAAATAAAACAGCAAGGAGCCTAAGAAAGCGACTAGAGGGTCACTAAAAGGCAGAAGCTTGGTCAGATGATAAACCGCATAGGCAACCGCCCCGGTAATCGGAGCCGAAATGAGATTGAAAACGGCTGTTTGTCGGTAATTTTTCTTTTTACTGGAGAGAAACCAGATTGAATCGCGATTGCTTTGGCGGCTGATTGCGACGTTGGCTTCGATCGGCATAAACCCTCACTTATTGGCAATAATAGGCATAAACTGAATCGGCCACGGCTTGAGCAATGCTTTGCTGTCCGGCTGGGTCCTGCATAATCTGGCGATCTGCCGCGTTGGTGATGAAGCCCATTTCGACCAAGGCGCCCACCAGATTTTGCTCGCGCAGAACGCCGTAATTGGCCTGGTGGATATCCAGTTTGCCTTCATATTTCATGCCCGGCTGCTGCACCAGCAGATTGTCGCGCAGCAAGGTGGCCAGCTTGAGGCGTGCGTCGTCATTGAACAGCGTGTAGGCTGGTGAATTGGTCATCGAGTCTTCGAATTTAACCGAGCTGTTTTCTTCCTTGTAGGTCGATTCGTTGGACTGATAATAGACCTGAATCCCGCGGACAGAATCTTCACCTTCCAGCGCATTGCAGTGCAGCGAAATGAAGAGCACATCGTTATACTGTCGTTCAATATCCAAAAGCAACCGGACATCTTTATTAACGCCGACGCCCTGCATGATGCCGCGTCCGCCGCTGTCCAGAGCATCGCTGTTGATTTGGATCATGCTTTCCAGCGCCGGTTTAAGATGGTCGATGGCATCGGTTTCATAGCCTTGCAGGGGTAGTTCAGCGGTAAATTTGTCAAGGATTTCGATACCCACCAGAGCTACTCGACTGTTGATTGAGTACCAGGCGTCATTTTCGCGAGTCATGACGACCTCGGCGCCAAGATTTTCAAGGAGTGTACGGGTTTTCAACGCGACCTGCAGGGTGATATCCTTTTCCATGACCTCGGCCCTGGCCGGGAAAATTGGGTATTGCGCGCCGCCGTCCTTGATGCCGTTGTCGTCTTGGCCGCCATGGCCTGGATCCAAGATAACCGTAATGCCTTGGAGGGGCTGGTCTTGCGGCTCACGCCCCTGATAACCGGCCAGATCGGCGGCATGGATGACCGGCAAAAGCGATTCCGCCGGCCAGCGGCGGAGCCCGAGTGCCGGTGTAGGCAGGGGATCCGTCCAGACCAGCTCAAGCGGTTTTAAAACGACGGTTGTCGCAGCTGTGTCCGATGATCCGCTGGTTGTTTGGCCTTGTGGTGTGCTGCTGGTTGTACTTGGTCCGCCTGAATTGGGAAAACCGATGGCCGAGAAAACAAGAACCCCTATACAGACGATCATCAGGATGCTGACAATGACCTTGGCGCTGCGGCTTCTCATGCTGCTCCTCCTCGTATTTACTCGACTGTGACGCTTTTGGCAAGATTTCTCGGTTTATCGACGTCGAAGCCTTTGTAGACCGTCATATAATAGGCGAAGAGTTGGGTCGGGGTAACCGCAAGGATGGAAGCGAACAGCGGGTCAGTCGCTGGGATTTCGAAAACAGTGTCACAGACAGCGGCTGCTTTCATGCAATCCGGCGAAATAATCCCCAAAATAACCGCGCCGCGGGCTTTGACCTCGCGGATGTTGCTGATCATTTTGTCGATCAGCGCCGGTTGGGTCATCGGACAGACCACGAGTGTCCCCTCTTCGATCAGCGCAATGGTGCCATGTTTGAGTTCACCGCCCGCGTATGCTTCGGAGTGGATATAGGAGATTTCCTTGAGTTTGAGCGAGGCCTCCATTGAAAGGGCATAATCCAGGCCGCGTCCGATGAAGAAAATACTGCGGGCGTTGAAGTGTTCCGAGACAAACCGCTGGATTTGATCCTTGATTTTGAGCGTTTCGGTCAGCAGCCCGGGCAATCGGGTCAGCTCCGTCAAAACCTGCGCGAGCTGAGGCGGCTCGATACGGCCCATGACGCTGGCCAGTTGGAAGGTCAGGAGATAGAGCGCCGCGAGTTGAGTATTGTAGGCTTTGGTCGAGGCAACCGCAATCTCAGGGCCGGCTGCTGTATAAAGGACGGCATCGGCTTCGCGGGCGATGGAGCTGCCGACGACGTTAACCACGGCCAAGATGCGTCCGCCCAGGCGTTTGGCTTCGCGCATGGCAGCCAGCGTGTCAAGGGTTTCGCCGGATTGGCTGATGATGATGACGAGGGTTTTATCGTCGACCAGCGGGTCGCGATAGCGAAATTCCGAGGCAAAATCAACTTCAACCGCAATGCGGCAGATTTTTTCGATCAGATATTTGGCCACCATGCCGGCATGGTAGGCCGTGCCGCATGCCACAATGCGAATCTGGCGGATTTCACGAAGCCAAGGCTGCGTCCAGTCGATTTCCGGAATGCGGATCTGGCCGTCCCGCAGGTGCGGCAGTAAGGTGTCGCGGACCGCGCGCGGCTCTTCGTGAATCTCCTTCATCATGAAGTGTTCATAGCCGCCCTTTTCGGCTGCCTCACTGTCCCAGTCCACCAGCATGGGTTCGCGGCTGACCCGTTGGCCCAGCGCATCGTACAAATCGACTGCGCCGGCCTTGAGGCAGGCGATTTCGCGGTCTTCCATGATCAGTATGCGGCGGGTCCGGCTCAGAATGGCCGGAATATCGGACGCGATGTAATTGCAGTCGTCGCCCAGTCCAATCACCAGCGGACTGTCCTTGCGGGCCGCGATGAACTGATCAGGTTGATCGGAGCATAAGACGCCCAAGGCATAGGAGCCTTCGATGTCGGCCAGCGTCAGGCGGACGGCGGCCAGCAGATCACCCGGGGTGTCCTTAAGATAATGACGTTCGACCAGGTGAGCAATGACCTCGGTATCGGTGTCAGACACAAAGGCCGTGCCCAACTCGATCAGGTAGCTTTTGAGTTCGAGGTAATTTTCGATAATGCCATTATGCACCACTGCGATGCGGCCAGAGGCCGACAGATGCGGGTGCGAATTCTCATCGCTCGGCGCGCCGTGCGTCGCCCAGCGGGTATGGCCGATGCCGATTTTGATTTTATCGCCCATTTCCGGATTGAGCAAACCCAGCTCGTTCAACTCGTCGGCGAGGTTTTGCAAACGGCCCTTTTTCTTGATGACATTGACCTGGCTGTCTAAGATAAAGGCCACACCAGCCGAATCATAACCACGATATTCGAGGCGGCCCAATCCTTCCAACAGAATGGGCAGAGCACGCTCCGATCCAATATAGCCGACTATTCCGCACATTTTAGCCTCTCAACTTCCTATCGAATTTCAGGTGCCGTATTTACTGACGATCAACTCGGTCAGTTCGCTTGCCATTTGTGTGATCAGATCGATGTCTTCACCTTCGATCATCACTCGAATGATCGGTTCGGTGCCGGAGGCCCGCACCAACGTCCGACCGCGACCGTTGAGCTGGGCTTCCAGACGATCGGTCAAAGCCAGAATATCAGCATCTGCCATGGCTTTGGCTTTTTTGCCGTTCGGTATCCTGGCGCTTTTCAGCACCTGTGGCAGCACCTGCATGATGCTGGCCGCCTGTGCCAGCGACTGGCCTTTGCGGGTCAGTGCCTTGAGCAACCGCAGGGCGCTGAGCATGCCATCGCCGGACGTGCTGTCGTCTAAAAGAATAATGTGACCGGATTGTTCACCGCCCGCATTGAAGCCGCCGCGCAGCATTTCTTCGAGGACATAGCGGTCACCGACCTTGGTTTTGGCCAGTCTTATTTTGTTTTCGGCTGCCATGATGTCCAGCCCGAGGTTGCTCATCACGGTCACCACCAGGGTGTCCGCCCGCAGTTGACCGAGTTCCTGCATGTCGAGGGCAATAATGGCCATAATGACATCGCCGTCGATGATCTGGCCGTTTTGATCGACCGCCAGCATGCGGTCAGCGTCTCCGTCAAAGGCCAGACCGATGTCACAGCCATCGCAGCGAACCAGTTGCTTTAAGCCTTCAAGATGGGTCGAGCCGCAATCTTTATTGATGTTGATGCCGTCTGGTTTGTTGCCGATGGTCACCACCGACGCGCCCAAGTCAGCAAACAGCTGGGGGGCGATGTGCGCGCAGGCCCCGTTGGCACAGTCGAGCGCGATTTTCAGGCCGGTCAGGTTGACACTCATGCGACGCTTGAGATGTTCGGAATAATCGTGTGAGGCGGTGTTGCGCTCGATGCGGCGACCGATTTCGGCCCCAATCAGACGAACCGCGGCGCGTTCGTCATACTTGGCGATCATCGCTTCAATGCCGTTTTCGGTGTCATCCGGCAGCTTGAAGCCGCTGCTGCTGAAAAACTTGATGCCGTTGAATTCAAAAGAATTGTGCGAGGCCGAGATGACAACACCGGCATCGCATTTGTATTTGCGGGTCAAATAGGCAATGCCCGGCGTCGGGATAATCCCGCAAACATGAGCGTCAGCACCCGCCGAGCATATGCCGGCGACCAGGGCGGCCTGCAGCATGTCGCAGGATATCCGGGTATCGGAGCCAACCAGAATGACCGGCTTGTGACTGCACTCCCCCGCCAGAACCAGGGCACCTGCCCAGCCGAGCCGAAACGCCAGTTCAGGCGTCAGTTCTTTATTGGCTATTCCACGTACACCATCAGTTCCAAACAATCTGGTCATCCATATTCTCCGAGATTCATCATATTTAGCAAGCCTATTATACCATTCGAGCTGAACCCGAATGTTTCAGGTCGAGGGGGCTTTGAATTACAAATAGATTGCGACTATATTATAGAAATATTACAGCGTTGTTTCAAGCGTTAAGGGTTGGATTTTTCTGTAACAACAACGGAAACCTTGATCGGCGCAATAGCCGTCGCCTGGATTGACATCAGGCTGCCAGTATCGATCTTGACGGCCAACTCGATTGTACCAACCGAATCAATCGCTGAGCAGTCAATGTAAGCGGTGATATCGGCGGCCGTCAATCCCTCGATCAGCTTTTTGCGGCCCTGTAAAGTGATCTGGATATTGGTTGCCGGGATTTGCAGATCATAAGTTGCCGCGATCAGCTCCTGATTTTCAACCGTCAGCGGCACTTCGAAAGCACGCGTGTTGACTGGGTTTACCGTCACCTGAACATAAAGCCAAAGACCGATGGCTATCGCCAGCGATGCGACCATCAGAATGATGCGCTGACTGCGCGAAATTCGGCTGGCTGCCCGCTTCTTGGGTTGCTGTGATGGATTGGCGGCGACATTTTCATCGGTTTTTTCATCGAAAGTGGCAGCCTCTTCTTCGGCAGCGCCCTTTTTTCGGCGGGTCTGGCGGATGCTGGAACGAAACATGCTGCTCAATGAGCTGAAACTGACGCCCGGGCGTGAGGTCACGCCCAATAGCTTGTGCAGCAAGGTCCGAAGCGCATCACCATTGTCCAAGGTATAGAGGCGTCCGTCATGCGCCAGGCAGATGCTGCCGCGCTCCTCGGACACCACAACCGCGATGGCGTCGCCCATCTCACTGGCGCCGATCGCGGCACGATGACGGGTTCCGTAGTCTTTGCGCAAATGGTAATTGTCGGAAAGCGGCACATGGACCCGAGCAGCCGTCAGACGGCCGTCACGGATGAGGACGGCGCCGTCGTGCAGCGGCGATCCTTTATAGAAGACCTGGATCAGCATGGTCGCCGAAACGGCCGCGTCAAGCTGGACGACATTTTCCTGTTCGACCAGTTCGCCGAGACGGGATTGGCGCTCGATGATGATCAGTGCACCGGTTCGGGTTTCGGACAATTTTTCGCAGGCGCGGACGATCGACTCAATCAGATTGTGCACCGAACCGGCCGATCGGCTGGGCTCATCTTGTGAAATTGCGGTGGAAATGACGTGAAAACTGTTGCGTCCGACGGTTTCAAGGGCGCGGCGCAGTTCAGGCTGAAAGATGACCACGAAGGCGATCGCCAAAATGGAAATGGTGTTGTTGAAGAGAAAACCAACCGTCGTCAGGCCAACCAGACTGCAGATAATGGCGAAGCCGATGATCAGGATGACGCCCTTGAGCAGCTGCCAAGCGCGTGAATCGCGCAATAATTTCAAGATGTAATAAATAACCAGAGACGTCGCGAAGATATCCAGGACCGCAACAAGAATATCCAGTGGGCCACCAAAAAAAAGCAGACCACTTTTAAGATCCTCAAACATATTGACAAAAAACTGCCCAAGTTCGGTCATAATATCAGAAGTGGTTAAAAACACAGGAATTGTCCTCCTGCCTTCAGTTTAACATAGGTCATGATCCGAAAAAAGAAAAATCGCATGACATGCCCAGATTTAAAGCTGAAATCCTTCGATCACGCCGCGCTCCAAGCGATCCATGTCCATCAGCCAGATCACGCGGCCACTGACGCGGATTAGGCCATCGCGCTCCATACTGATCAATTCGCGTGAAAATGACGGACGCGGCATGGCCAGCAAACGTGAGACGACCTCCTTGGAAACCGGCAGTTCGACGGCCTGCGTGGAAACCGTCTTGCGCGTGATTTTCGGGGCCTCCCCTTCTTTTTCCAGCTGATCACGCAGCAATTCGAGGAGATAGTTGGCAATCTTCTGGCGCAGACTCTTCTGCGACAGCAGCGAAATCCGCCGGTTCTGTGACAGCACCCGGTCGGACAGAATGGTCAGAAAATTCTTCATGATCTCCGGGCTTTTGTATAGCAGCGTTACCAGCATTTCGCGCGATATGAAGATGATCTTGGCATTGGTGATCGCTTCGATGGTCACCGAATAATTCTTCTTGTGTCCGAATACCAGATCCTCGCCGAAAATCTCGCCGGCACCAAGCAGTTCGATCGTGGCAAAATCGCCCGTGCTGGCGTATTTTTGCATGGCCAGCTGACCTTCAATAATCATGCCGATGCCGGTGCAAAGATCGCCCTCGTTGGCCAGAACTTCGCCCTTCCAGACCAGTCTAATGCTGGTCTTGCCGCAAAACTCATGAAAGAAATCATGGTTGAGTCCAGCAAAAAGTGCAGTTGTCGCGAGCGTTTCGCATATTTTCTTCATAAGCAGCTCTTTCCGTCGTACATTCAACTATTAGAATTATACAATACTATCGCGTCGAGCGTCCAGCAGAGCTTTATGGCAAAACAAAACAATTTGTGACTGATTCTGCACTATTTATTGAATGATTTGTTATTAACATAGTGTACGCTTATCATATGTTATCTATATTTTTTATAGTATGATCACTCGACAGGGCTTTGAGTTTTGTCGCGCTTGGAAATAACGGCGTAAACTATCAAGCCGATGATGCTGACAATCACGGTAACGATCGTGATGATCAGGGCGATTTGATAATCCCCCTCGCCTAATGAATTCCCAATCAACGTTGATGAAACGATCGAGGGAATTCGAGCAATGGTCGAGATCAACAGAAAGGTACCCAGTTTCATGGGGGTCAGCCCGATAAAGTAGGTAAAGATATCTTTTGGGGTTCCTGGAATCAGGTAAAGAACGCCGACCAACAGGTTGAGACGCTTGCTGTTTTGGATGAACTTCAGCGAGTTGATCTTTTCGCGGCTGATGAATGCTTCCACCAGCTTAATGCCAAACAGCTTGGTAAACAGATAAATGATCGACGCGCCGACAACGGTGCCGATCAAACAGAGGATCAAGCCCTCGATGGTGCCAAAGGCATAGCCGGCGCCGATTTCCATCGGTTCGCCGGGGATCAACGCAAAGATAACCTGCAGGGCCATCATGCCGATAAAGGCCAACTTGCCGACGAGGCCGTTGGATCCGACCCAGGCGCGGAACTTCTCTGGCTCGGTAAATGACTCGGAAAGCGGTTGCCATAAAAAGTACGTTAATACCGCGAACAGGCCCAGCAAAACAGTGATTGAGATGATGCTGACGATTTTTCTTCTTTTGTTGTATTCGATATCATTTTCCATGTCGACTATTTTATCATGACGCATGGGAAAAATCTCGACAATTTTATATGTATAATTTACTTGACATTGTGTCTTATCTGTGTTACATTGTGTACATCATAAGATACAAAGGAGGAAATTACAATGTCTTATCCAGAAAAACGCACGATTACCAGCATGGTCACAGGTGTCCTCATCCTCGCCGCCTATTTCATCTACACATTCGGCGTAGTCCAGGCTGACTTGGCCGCTACTGACTTGAAGTTCTGGGCCATCACCATGCTGGTGTTTATCGGCATCGGTATTGTCGCCACGATCATCATTCAGATCATTTTCCATATCCTGCTGTCCATAGGCATCGCCATTAAGAACGGCCAGAATGATGATGCCAAAATCAACAAAACCATCGAAGCGATGATGGTCGAAGATGAAATGGACAAGCTGATCGAGCTCAAATCGCTGCGCATTGGCTTTGCCTTTGCCGGTTTTGGCCTGATTGCCGGTCTAATCACACTGGCGCTCGGCTATTCACCGGCGCTGATGCTCAACATCCTCTTCGCGGCCTTTTCGGTTGGATCGCTTTTGGAAGGGTTCACCAGCCTTCACTACTACAGAAAGGGTGTTCATCATGGCTGATTGTGTCATCACCAACAACATCCGCAAACTGCGCTTTTTTGCCAACGAAATGACCCAGCAGGAACTGGCCGAAAAGGTCGGGGCTTCCAGGCAGACGATCATCGCTGTTGAAGCCGGCAAGTATTCACCCTCGCTCGAACTGGCCTTTCGCATCGCCCAGGCTTTTGAGGTCAAAATCGGCGAAGTCTTTGATTATGTCATCAAAGGTAATGCCCCATGATCTACTGTTCAGCGCTTTATGCCAGCAAAAGCTCTTGACAAAATGCTCGTGTTAGCCTAGACTAACTTTAGTGTTAGCCATCGCTAACTTTAAGGAGCATTACGATGACACTCGACAAACTCAGCATTGGGCAACAGGCCGTGATCACACGGGTGGGCGGCGAAGAAGCTTTGCGACTTCGGCTTTTGGACATGGGCATCATCCCGCGCACGGCGATTATGATCCAAAAAGTCGCGCCGTTGGGTGATCCAATCGAAATCTGCGTCCGCGACTACGCCTTGACCCTTCGTTCTGAAGACGCCCGCAACGTGGAGGTGGCACCCCTATGATCATCGCGCTGGCCGGTAATCAGAACAGCGGCAAAACAACGCTTTACAATCAGCTGACCGGCGCCAATCAGCGGGTCGGCAACTTTCCCGGCGTCACGGTCGACCAGAAAATCGGTATTATTCGTGGGCAAAAAGATTGTCAGTTGGTTGATTTGCCGGGTATTTATTCGCTTCGACCCTTCTCCAGTGACGAACGGGTGACTCGCGATTTTCTGATCAACGAAAAACCCGATGGTATGATCAACATTGTTGATGCCACCAACATCCAGCGCAACCTCTACCTGACCCTCCAACTGCTGGAGATGCGGATTCCGATGGTGCTGGCGCTGAACATGATGGATGAACTGCGCAGCAACGGCGGTTCGATCGATATCAAGGCCATGGCTGAAGGGCTCGGTATCCCTGTCATTGCCATCAGCGCGTCGAAAAACGAAGGCATCGAAGATTTGATCGCCCAGGCTTTGCAGGTGGCCCGCGACCATCAGCTGCCCATGCGCACCGATTTTTGTGAGCCTGGGCCGGTGCATCGCTGCATTCACGCCGTTTCGCATGTGATTGAGGATCATGCCGAGCGGCGAAACATCTCGGCACGTTTTGCCGCCACCAAGCTCGTTGAGGGTGACGATGTTTTCAAAGACAAATTGGCGCTGAGTCAGAATGAGCTGGAACTGATCGAGCACAGCATTGTTGAAATGGAGCTGGAAAGCGGCCTCAACCGCAACGAAGCGCTGGCTGATATGCGTTACGCCTTCATCGAAAAACTCTGTGCGACGACGGTCAAAAAGGCGCTTCTCAGCAAGGAACGCACGCGCAGCATCGAGATCGATCGGGTTCTGACCAGTAAGTTTTTTGCTATACCGATTTTTCTCGGTCTGATGATGCTGGTTTTCTGGTTGACTTTTGATGTTTTGGGGGCTTGGCTGTCCGGCCTGTTGGCGTCTTTGATCGATTCGCTGACCGTTCTTGTCGGTGACGGGCTGACGGCTTACGGTATCAATCCAATTGTTCACAGTCTGGTCATCGATGGCCTCTTTGCTGGTCTGGGCAGCGTGCTGAGCTTTTTGCCGATAATCGTCGTCCTGTTCTTTTTTCTTTCCATGCTCGAGGATACCGGCTACATGGCTCGTATCGCCTTTGTCATGGATCGGCTGCTGCGCCGCATTGGCTTGTCCGGCCGCAGCATTGTGCCGATGCTGATCGGTTTCGGCTGCACGGTGCCGGCGATCATGGCCACCCGCACCCTGTCGTCCAATCGGGATCGTAAAATGACCCTTTTGCTGACGCCCTTCATGAGCTGCTCGGCCAAGATTCCGATTTACGCCGTTTTTTCGCTCGCCTTCTTTCCGCAATACCCCGCGCTGGTTATGGCCGTTCTCTATTTTTCAGGCATTGTCATTGCCGTCTTGCTGGCATTGATCAGCAATAAAACCATCTTTCGCGGCAAGACCATGCCTTTTGTCCTGGAATTACCCAATTACCGCCTGCCATCGCCGAGAAGTCTGCTGCGGCTGATCTGGGAAAAGGCTCGGGAGTTTGTGCAGCGTGCCTTTTCCATTATTCTGGTCGCGACCCTGGTTATCTGGTTTTTGCAAACCTTCGATGCTCGGCTGAACGTCGTCACCGACAGTGGCGACAGCCTGCTGGCCATGATCGGCAAATTTATCGCGCCGATTTTTGTGCCGCTAGGGTTTTCAGACTGGCGGATTTCCACTGCTTTGATCACCGGCTTGAGCGCCAAGGAAGCCGTTGTGAGCACGCTGGGCGTCTTGACCGGTTCCTCGGCTGATGGTTTGCCGCAAACGCTGTCGACGCTCTTCACGCCGCTCTCAGCGGCCAGCTTTCTCTTCTTCACGCTCTTGTACACGCCGTGTTTTGCGGCGATCGCGGCATTGAAGCGCGAGCTCAAGTCCTGGCCGCAGACGCTGGGCGTCGTGGTCCTGCAGTGCCTCGTCGCCTGGCTGGTTGCCTGTGCGGTCTACCAGTTGGGCAGTCTGATTTTTTAAGGTGGTTTTATGCAGTTTTTGGATTATTTAATTTTGTCAGTCGTTTTTGCCTGGGTTTTATGGGTCATCATCCGTTTGCTGCGGCCCAAAAAGCAGGATCGGTGCAGCGGCTGCTGTGCGACCTGCGCTAAGAAAACAGATAACAGGTCATCGACATCGAGCCCATCAGGCACACATTGTTAAAGACGGTCAGCTGATCATCTGGGTCCGACGCACCCAGCACGTAAAGCAGCGGGTCAAAGTGTTCGGTTGTGAAAAATGCCGAATCCGCGGACGAGCCGGCTTGACGGTAATCCACGACAGCCGCAAAGTTTCTCGCGCTGACCTTGTCCTGAATGTACCAATCAAAGCTCTCGGCCCATGGATAGCCGCCGTTCATGCGCCAATTGATCAAGGCGAGGTTGTGTACCACATTGCCGCTGCCCAGGATGAGAACGCCGTCGTCCCGGAGGGCGCTCAAGGCTTGCCCCATTTCAAAGTGGCTTTGCCGCGTGGCCTCCAGGTTGAGACTCAGTTGCACGACCGGGATGTCCGCCCGCGGATACAGCCAGTTGAGGACCGACCACGTGCCGTGATCAATCCCCCACCGGTTGTCAATTTGCGTGTTGGGGAGCAGCATCTGAACCTGTTGCGCCAATGCCGGCGAACCGGGTGGCTGATATTTAAGCTCGTAGAGTTCTTGGGGAAAGCCAAACATATCGTAAACAGTTTGCGGTTGCAGACTGTCTGAGACACGCGAGCCATGCGTTGTCCAGTGCGCTGACACAGACAGGATGGCCTTGGCCCGTGGGATTGCCGCCGCGGTTTCGATCCATTTTCGGGTAAAGACATTGTCTTCGATGGCATTCATCGGAGAACCATGGCCAATAAAAACAACCGGCATCCTGCTCATGTTTCGGGCTAGTTCAGGCTGAAAGTAACGGTTTCAGTCCACGAATAGTTCTGGTAAATGTCAATGATCATGTAGCATTCGAGCACAGGATCTTCGCCAACATCCTCGTAGGACACTTCCGGCAAAGTGTCGCCGATAAACATGGCATCGCCGAAGAAATACTGCGCATCGTAGGAACCATCGTAATTGTAGTAATCACAGACGTATTCGATCTTGTCGCCGGTGTAAAACTGCAAATAACCCTTGCCGAGGGTGCTCTGGTCGCCGACATCAGCATCGGGATCAACCACTCGGTAGCCGGCGATGTACTGAATCATGTTGTCGTCTGCGTCTTTCTCCCAGACAAGAATGATCTGGATGTCAGTCGTATCATTCAGAAAAGCCGGTACATAACCGGTGTAGGTGGTGGTTCCATCATCTGACACCGTCGTATCTTCAGCATAATAACAAACAATCTGCCCACCGATGGCGACCCAGGTGTTATCTGACGAACCGTAATTCAGGATGAGGTTGCCGTAATCATCCTCAATCCAGGTCTGGTCACTGCCGAGGTCAATGTAGCCCTCGCCGTCGTCCAGCATAATCTGCATTTGAACTTCGGTGATCAACTCCCAATCGGCTGCAGTCAGCGGCAGATAGTGGTATTCGTTGATTTCGTCATATAAGACGGCAAGGCTTGAATAATCGATGCTTTCATCTGCATAGTCGTAGTTGTCGACAGTGGCTTGATCGTACCAGTCGTACGTTGAGTAATCGACCGTTGCGGTTTCACCGTCAGTCAAGGTTTCCCATAATGACGCGCCGTCGGATTTGCTCTGCCCGCCAGCCAGAATGGTCACAAAGGAATCGTAGAATTTGTAGACATCGCCGCCAAAGCCAAATGATGAAAACCATTGCTTGGACGTATCATAAACGGTCAGATCGGAGTATGGAAAGTAGAGTGACAAGCCGTTGACACCCCCGACCGTACAATCATTGTGGTATTTGACCGCGCTGTTGACGGCGTCGACCAATGCCTGCTTGCCTTCAATTTCCGACTGGCTGGTGAAATCAATAATATCGATCATGTCATAGCCGCCTTCGGCAAATGACTTTGTTTCTGCAACCGCCTGTGAAATGACCCCGAATTCCGTACCGCCTGCGATGGCGGCGTCGGCGTTGGCCATGTAATTGCAGAGCGCGGTATATACAGCCGGAATTTCACGCAGCGCAACGACCGACAGGGTCGAGTCGGTTCCGTTTTGATCGATAAAGCTGTCAACGATCGACTGGCCCAGTTTCACCGGGTCGATCGAGGTGTTGTTGCCAAGCTCGGTCAGCCAAACGCTGTAGTCCCAGCCGTAGGATGGTTCGGTTTCTTCCGAGGCCACCATGTAATCGGCGAAAGGTTCTAGCATATAGGCGGTCTCGACCGAACCCATCAGACAGGCGTCAAACCCAAAGATGTCAAATTTGGTACCGGCATCGGCCAGCGCCTCGGCAATATTGGGCAGGTAGAGCGTCGTATCGGGGTACATCTCGTCCATGCCGTAGCCGTAGAGCGATCCGCCGCCGTGATCCCAGAGAATCAGCGCGTTGCGGTTGGCCGGATAGTTCCGGGACGCGAAGCTGATGAAATCGCTTAGCGCTGAAGACGTCAGCATGCTTTGCGATTCAAGCTCTTGCAATTCGATCAGTTGGCCATCTTTGACCTGCCAGCGCTGAACACCACCGTCTGTGATGCCCTCCATCGACCAGTCGAGCGCGCCGCCGGTTTGGAGGATGACGTTGACATTGTCGCCAAAGTTGGCGTCGAGCATCTCTTGGATATCAATAGATCCGCAGGCGCCTTCGGTTTCAAGGTCAGCGCCGCAGATGTAAATCATGACCGTATACGTGTCATCGCCGCCGCCCTTGATGGTTGTATAGTTTTGGCGGAAGCCGTCCGGCTGGAGAATTTGCGTGCTGCTCGTGCCGCCGGTTGGGTTGGAAAAGCCTGAGATCAGGCTGCTGATCAGGAGGACCGCACCGACGATCACAGCAACCGCCAGAACCGATAAAACGATGATCAGCGGCGCGTTGGATTTTTTGCGCGGTGCCGGCTGAGGCGGCGCGTAATAAGCGCCTGGCTGGCTCGGCGCTTGTCCTGCGGCGGGGTACACATAGCCGCTGTAAACGGGAACGTTGGGCGTCTGGTTTTGGGTTGTCGGGTTGCCGCAATTCGGGCAAAATTTGCCGTCGTCGGCGATATTACTGCCGCATTTTGAACAAAACATAGTTTTCTCCTTGTATACATGTCCCGTGCGATTCAGGCCCGTGCGATGCGCGTGTTATTAGTTTGATTTTACGCTGATTGAGCAGGCAAAACAATACGGATTTGCTATTCCACGCTGGTCGTTTCCTGGCTCTCTTCGACTTTCTCGTCGTTCGGTTTATACTTCTTCTCCAGCCAGTTCATGAACAGGCCAACCGCCAGACCGACCAGGAAAAGCACGGCGCTGACGATGTAGACAGCCGCATCGGCATTGGTGTAATCCAGCGGAATAATGATCGCGGTCGAAGCGATGACCACACCCAGGATGAAATGGAAAATGCCAGCATAAGCCTTGGCTAGCAGCCAGCTCATCAGCTTGGCAAACAGCAGAATACAGACTACGGCACCGATCAGCAGCGGCAGGATGACTTCGAAATTCAGGTCGCCGATACCCGCGGTCATCGGCTCATAGATATTGAAATACATCAGGAAGTTGGACGGGCTGAGACCGGGCACGATCATGCCCAGGGCGAAAATCAGGCCGGACAGCATCCAGGTGAAAAAGTTTTGCGGCAGGGTGACGCTCAGGTACTGGCTGGCTGCCCAGAGCCCGATCGAGCCGATCACAGCGACGACAATCGTCTCGACAATATGCCGTGGTTTTCTGCCCTGCTTGCCGGCTTCCCGGAACAAGGCGGGCAGCGTGCCAACGATGCAGCCAATGAAGCACCATTTGACCTGAATCTCGGCAACGCCCAGGAAATACTCCAGCGGCTTGGTCAGCAGCCACATGCCAAAGGCGGCGCCCAAGAGGACGGGTATGAAAAAGAACACGTTCTTGAGGAAATCCTTGCGAATGTTGGACAGAAAAGCAATGATCTTTTCGTATATGCCGAAAACGGCCGCCATTGCGCCGCCGCTGACCCCCGGCAGAATGGCACCGGTGCCAATGAACATGCCTTTGATGAAGCGGAAAATCCAGTCAAATAAATTGAACTTTTTCATTTTCGTCTCCTGTTGCCTGAAATGATTAATGATCTAAATTCTAACAAAAATCGCTTCATGGTACAAACACGATTTACAAATTGAAGTAAAGAGATTGTAAAAGATAAGACTGCTGGTATCGGATCGCCAGTTTCCACAGCAGACGCTTGAGTCTGGCCACCGCCAGCGGGGCTTGTTCGATCTGCGCGATTCGCCGCTGAAAATCCGCCATTTCCGTGGCTGTAGCCTGATCTTTGAAATACCCCCAGACATGCTGCGCCGCGTTGACACAGTTGCCCGGCGAAAATTCGCAGGCCAAAGCACCTTCAATCAGGTCGTAGAAGGCCAGCGCCGGGTAGGCGGATTTGTCTTTCAGCAGCGCGCGGATCTGGTTGTAGGCTGTCGGTGAACTTTCCAAAACTTTGTATTTGTAGCGCCGCCATTCTTTTTCCAGGGTTACGATCCGAGCTTGTTTCGTCAGGCAATTGACGCATTTGACCGCCGAAAGATTTTTGTCCTTGACCTCCAGCATAATATCGGGTGAAAGCGTGCCGAGGCTCTCAACAAAGGTAAGGAAGGGTCGAATGGCGATGCTCCCGGCATGAGAACCGGCTCGTTTGTGCGGATCCTGCTGGGAGTAGTGAATTTTCTGAACGCCGTCCCGAGTTTGCCAGGTGGCGGCACACTCGGCGATCCAATGAGCGTCGGAAGCGGACGGAATTCCGCCGTTGACCGCATGATGCAGGTTGTCAAAGACAACGGGTATTCGCAGTTGTCGCCCGATGGCCAGCACATCGGTTATGGTATAGGATTTGTCATCATTTTCAATGACCAGACGCGATCTGACAGACTCATCCAGTTTTCTGAAGTTTTCCGCGAATCGATCGATTGCCGCCTTTTTGTCGCCGTAAACGCCGCCAATGTGCAGGATTATTTTATGCTCACAGCTGACGCCCAGGCTGTCGAGAAATCGCGTGTGATACCGCAGATCATCGGCCGCCCGTGCTGCTATGTCTGGGTCTGGTGAATTGAGCACCGTATACTGGCCGGGATGCATGGACACCCGCAAACCGCTGCGACGGATCTTGTCTCCGATCGTCCGCAGGTGGTCAGCCGACATCGTCGCCCAGTCCAACTGATTGACCGGATTCGATCCGAAAGGTATGATATCCGAACTGATTCGGAAAAGCATGATCCCGTTGGCAATATTGTAGTCAATCATCTGATCCAAGGCTTCCAGATTGGCCGCGATGATCGCCGCCAGACGCTGCGAAGTGGCGCTGCGCAGCATACAGCTTTGGATCGCCGTGTGGGCAACACCAATGGTCAGGCAGGCATATCCGATTCTCATCATTCAGCAAATTAAAACAAAATCACGTTATTTCTTGATCGGCACAACACCGGCCAGCTCGCCGATGACGTTGATCAGCTCAGCATTTGAAGGCACGACGACCTTGGCGTTATCCTTGAGGGCGATCTCGGTGGCCTGCAGTTTGCGCAGAATTTGGGCGTTGCCGACAAAGTATTTTTCGGCCGCTTCATTGACCAATTTGATGGCTTGCGCTTCGCCTTCGGCTTCAAGAATCTTGGCCTGGCGGATACCCTCAGCCTTCTTGATCTCGGCCCGTTTGATACCATCGGCTGTGGTCTCGGCGGCGGTAGCAAAGTCGACGGCGGCGACCTTTTCATTTTCAGCCTTGACAACCTTGTTCATGGTTTCCTGAACATCCTTAGGCGGATCGATTTCACGCAGTTCGGTACGGACGATGTCAATACCCCATTTGCTGGTCTCTTCTTTCAGGGTGCGCAGCAGCTCGGTGTTGATCTTGCCGCGCTCGCTATTGGCGGATTTGAGTGTCAGGGTGCCGATGATGTTACGCAGCGTGGTCCGGGCCAGGTTGACGATCTGATACTGATAGTTGTTGACATTGTAGACCGAATTTTTGACATTCTCCTCGGTCGCCTGCACCTTGAAATATATCTGGGCGTCAACGGTGGCATTGAGGTTGTCGTTGGTGATGATAATTTGCGGTTCGGCATTGAACATCTGCTCGGTGATGTTGACCAGATAAATTTTCTGGACACCGGGAAAAACCCAGTGGAATCCGGGCTGGGCGTACTTGGAATACTTGCCCAGCGTTTCAATCAGGCCGCGATGGGTCGGGCGGACGATGCGAATACCGGAGAAAAAGAAGATCACGATGATAACGATCACAACAAATGCGGGGAAAATCAATTCCATAAAGATACCCTCTTTTCATTTATTCCTAATATTATCGTATTACTTAATATTATAATCCATTCTTGCAAGCCTGCAACGCTTATTGTCAAAATAATTTGATTCACGCCCGACGGCGCCTGACCGCCATGAACAGGCTGTCAGCAGTCAGCGCCAGCAGCGAAACCGGGATGGCCCCCTTGAGCAGCAGCACGATGTCATCGGCGCGGATGCCGTTGATGATCAGCGTACCGAAGCCGTTGACGCCGACAACGGCACCGATCGTGGCCACGCTGATGTTGAGGATAACCGAAGTTTGCAGGCCGGCCAGGATCGCCGGACGGGCCAGCGGCAGTTCGACGCGCAGCAGCGGTCCCTCAGTGTCAATCATGGTGGCGACCGTGATCGGTCCTTTGCCGGCAGGTGTCGGCTGAGCGCATGCGGGAATGGTCAAGGCTATGGCCAAAATCAGGATTATGGCCAGTAATTGGTTAGTTCGTTTCATGTTTGTGTCCCCCACTTTCTCCCCCTCTGAGTTCCAATCCATAGAAAACCCAGTTCGCGACCTCATTCAGCGATGGGTGAATGACAATAGAATCATAGATGGGGTTGTTATCTGAATTCATCAGGTAGGTCAGACCCTGAATCAGCAAATCGGCATTGGCGCCGACCGCATGTGCCCCAAGAATGTGCTTGTGCTCGTCGCAGATCACCTTGACAAAGCCATCCTCATCGCTGCCGCTTTCATAGCCCATGGCCTCGCCCTTGGCCACGCTCGAATAGTATTTTTGGCCGACGTAAAAGTGCTGTCCGGCGATTTTCGCGCGGGCTGCGACCTGCGCCTCGGTGAGTCCGACATGGGCAACCTGCGGGTAAGTGTAGATCGCCCAGGGAATTTTGTTATAGTCCATCGCCTGTTTTGGCGCGGGCTTGAACAAATTGTGGACGACGACACCGGCTTCCTTTTCCCCTTTGTGGCGAAATTGCAGTTTGCCGTCAATGTCGCCGATCGCCCAGATGCCGCTGACATTGGTTTCCATGTATTCATTGACCTTGATCCAGCCCTGATCGTCGGTGGCCAGGCCGGCCTTTTTGACCTTGAGAAGATCAGAGTTGGGCTGCAGCCCGGTCGCAATCATAATCTCCTGACAGTTGATCTGCCGCTTCTGACCCGTTGCCGTTACCTCGACCGTCACCTGCTTGCCATCGCCGACTGTCACCGCCTTGACCAGGCGGGCCCCGGTAATGACCTCAATACCGACTCGCGCGAAAGACTTGGCGACATGCTGACTGACCGCCGGTTCCTCCCGTGACAACAGGCGCGGTGTGCTTTCGATTACCGTGACCCGGGTGCCAAAGGCCGAAAAAATGTGGGCAAATTCACAGCCGATGGCACCGCCGCCGACAATGACCAGACTTTCGTAGGGTTGGGACGGAAACTGCTGGTTGAAAAAAGTTTCGGCCATGACGAAGCCGCACCGGGTCAACCCAGCAACGTCGGGGATATGGGTTCTGGCCCCGGCGGCAATGATAATCCGTTCACTTTGGATCTCAATTTTGCGGCTGCCGTCCAGAGGGGCAATCGATAGTCGGTGTGGCGCAATAAAGGACGCTGTGCCTTTGAAGACTTTGAGATTGGCCGCCGAGTCAAGCGCCAGCTCGATATCCTGTGTCTCATTGATTGATTTCCACATGCGATTGGCAATCTTGTCCCAGTCAAAGCTTTTCAAGGCAAAATCAAGTCCGACGCGCTGTGCGTCCTGCATTTCGCGGATCAAATCAGCCGGCCAGGTCAGGCTTTTGGAGGGGATGCAGCCCTTGGTCAGACAGGTGCCGCCGAATTTCAGGTTTTCGACCAGTGCGCACGTCCAGCCCATTTCCAGGGCTTTGTCGAGTACCGTCAATCCAACACCCGAGCCAATAACAATCAAGTCGAATTTGTCCATCTTGTACCCCCTGATTTTTGTAGCCTGAAATAATAATTATACTCCTTTTTCAATCCTACGCTCAGACTGCTGAAAAAGCAGCACAAAGCCAGAAGCCCGAGAATGAAATACCAGTTATGGGTGATCTATCCTGAAAATCTGAAAAGAGTCGATTTTATAAGGTAACTATATCGACTTCTCATACACGCGGTAAGTCTTGATCCGTTGCATGCCCAGTTTTTCGAGCGCGTTTTTGATGCGCAGGTTGTCCTCAAGAATGTAATTGGCCTCCATACGCACTTTTTTAGCGGCCAGATTGTTATAGAGATGGACATACATCAGGGCGTCCAAGGCTTTGCCCTGCCAATCCGGGTGAACGGCTAAGCCGAACAGCCGGTAGTCGCGTATTTTTTTGACACCGAAAATCAGGCGCGCCCAGCCCAAGGGCAGCAGGTGGCCGCCAATGCGCTTGAGGATGACGTTGATGTCTGGGAAGCCGAGGCAAAAACCGACCGCTTCGCCGTGGTATTCGGCGATCCAGACGGCATCGGGATCGACGATCAGTTTGAGTTTTTTCAGCATGTCCTCCATGACTGGCAATTCGACCGGTACATAGCCCCAGTTGTCAGCCAGGGCGATGTTGGAGATCGCCCAGATCGAGCGGGCATCGGCCTTGATGCGGCGCATGTCGAGGCGTCTGAGGCTGATACCGGGATAGCGGCGCTGGTACTTTGCAACGAAACCATCATAGCGCTTCGGCAGCACATAACCCTGTTGGATATCGGCTTCATAAACCAGCAGGTCCTTGACCTTGGCATAATCGGCGGTGATCATAATATCGTTATAATACGCTGGATTCCAGGGCGACATATAGACCGGCGGACTGTCATACCCCTCGAGGACAAAACCCCAGTTTTCGGCGACCGGGTTGATCGGTCCGCGCAGGGCAGTAATGCCCCTGGACGTAAGCCAGTCTTCGCAGGCCGTGATCAGCAACCGCGCCACCGCAGGATCATCAATGCATTCAAACGAGCCAAAAAAGCCGATGTTTGATTGATAAAAAGCGTTAAAGGTGTGATCGATGTAGACGATGACTCGCCCGACGGGCTGGTCGACATCGTCATACACGAGCAGCCGCTCAAAATCCGAGTTGGCCAGGATCGGATTGCCCTTGGCGGTATAACCCTTGGTCTCATCCAGCCAGATCGGTGGCACGTAGCAGGGATTGTCATGAAAAATCACCGCCGGCAGACGCACGAAGGCGCGCAGTTGCCGTTTGCTTCGAACCTTAATAATTCTCATAATGGATACGCTTTTGATCACGGCGGTCAACAAAACTATTCTGCTGGTCATTAGTCGAGTAGCCAATAGAAATGATGCAGAACGGTTTGATGTGATCCGGCAGGTCAAACATAGTCCGCAGGCAAAGCGCTCGGTCGGCCATCGGTTCTGCGGCCATCCAGACGCCGCCCAACCGTAGATGTACAGCTTCCAGCAGAAGATTCTCGGTTGCGGCGCGCAGGAGTTTGTCAATTTTTTCGCTTTTGACAGGCTGATTCAGGTATTTTCGTATGCTTCTTCTTTTGAAGATTTCATCCATAACAAAATCACCATCTGCAATTAATCGGTCAGAGTCGGTTCATAACTCCAACCGTCCTTATAAAAAGTAATTGTAACACCTTTAGCGACCAATTGATCATAAACGCTTTTTGTGATCAATGGGCAATCCGCCATTTTAAGTGTTTTGAGATTCGGCAAAGCCAGCAGAGTTGTTGCATCAACAGCGCTCAAATCGCTGAGCTCAAGTGTTTGCAGACTGGCAAGCCCGGCTATCGGAGACAAATCCATTATTGGATTGTACCCGATGGTCAACGTTTCAAGCTTGGTTGATTTTTGCAATGCTGCAATACTGCTGATGTCACAATCTTGGATCAGCAGAACTCGAAGATTTTTCAGGCTGACCGACGATCCCAAATCGACGCCTTGGCAGTCATATAATTTTAAAAGTGTCAAACCAGAACAATTGGACAGGCTACTGAAATTCGTCAAAATGGTTGACCTGATGTAGCTGTCTTCGATCGAACTTTCATGGTTGCCATTGACAGAAAATTGCAGCAGGGCTCCTGATGTGGTAAAATTGCGCAAGTCAAAGGTGAAGGTAGTAGACAGATCGCTGGCTGGGATGCTGTAACCAATGTTGATTTTTTTAAATGCCAAGACTGAAAATGCTTTGTAGCTTCGAATGATACCAATTACGCTCTGAGACAAAGAACCTTCAGCTCCCGACATGACATCCGTGAGATTTTCCGCCGGCCGATAATTTAGATAAAGTGTGTCATTCAAGACGCCACTAAAATCGCTGGGGTAGATATGACCGGATGGTTTTTTGGTATAGGAGCGGCAAACACTTTCCAGCAGTGCATCATCAAAAACCAGGGGCGTTTCTCCTGGTTTTACAACAGTGGTCATTTGGGTTGTTACCGAAGTAGCTGTTGTTGGTATTGTGGTTGCAGATGTACTGTTCACTGAGGATGTCGGGCTTGTCGTGCCGTCAAGGGTCGAGTCAGTACTTGAAGATTCTTTGACCGTAGGCAAAGTGGTAGGCGTTATCGAATTATTCTGCTGACATGAAATAAGACTGGCCACGATGAATAATAGCAGTAAGACAGTTGCAAATCTTTTCATTGGTTCGCCTCCCTGTTGTTATACTGCTAAAAATATTATCATAATAATCTTATGCAATCAAGTACATATTTTTGAAAGCAACGCTTCACAGCCGCGCACAATATCATCATAAGTTTTGTCGAAATCGCCGGTGTACCAAGGATCGGCGATTTCGCCGTGTTCGCCGGTGAAATCCAATAGCAGGCGAACCTTGTCGGCGGTGTCGGCTCCGATGATTGGCAATATATTGGTGATGTTTTGCTGATCCATGGCAATGATCAGGTCGTACATTTCGTAGTCCCCCTTGTTCAGCTGGCGCGCCTGTCGACTTTCAAAGGGAATACCCATTTCGCGAAGTTTACGCTTGGTGCCAGAAAAAGTGTCATTGCCGATCTCTTCACGGCTGGTGGCGGATGAGGCGATTTTAAACAGGTCGGACCGGCCGCGCTTTTCGACCATATCTTTCAAAACAAACTCTGCCATCGGTGAGCGGCAGATATTGCCGTGGCAGACAAACATTATTTTTTTCATCAATTGTTCTCCATCTTACTAAAAAACTGTGCGCTTCTCTTAAAGCACACAGTATTCTGTGACGTATTTTAATACGTTTGGGCTGATTTGGCAAGACAAAACTAAGTAACCTGGATTACCGAAAAAAGACAACAGTCTGTTCATAATGAAGATATAGAACAGGAGGGATTGCTTATGTCAGAACAAAATTTCAAACTTGTCCCTTTTCTGACCTTTGCCGGCCAGGCTGAGGAAGCGATGAACCATTATCTGAAGGTCTTTCGGGATTCCCGACGCGTCAACCTGACCCATGTCGAAGACGCGCCAGGACTTGAGGCCGCAGGCCAGATCCCAGGCAAGGTTTTACATGGGCAACTCAGTATCAAGGGGCAACTGGTCATGTTTATGGACCTCGCGCCAGAATACACCGTTCCCTTCAGCTGGGCCAGCTCGCTTTACATCAGCTGCGACAGCGAAAACGAATTTGACGACCTTTTTGCGGGGCTGTCTGAGGGTGGCTCGGTCATGATGGGGCCCGAAAAGGTCCTCGAACTGCGCAAAGTTGCCTGGGTCACCGATCGCTTCGGAGTGACCTGGCAGTTGGTATGGGCCTGAAGGAGGAATGATAATGGATACTGATCTGAAACTTCAAAAACAACTCGAAATAACCCGCCGCTTTAACGCCCCGCGTTCTGTTGTCTGGCGAGCCTGGACCGACGCGGAACAACTCAAAGCCTGGATGAGCCCCAAGGATTTTACGACGCCGTTTTACAAGCTCGACCTGCGCGTTGGCGGCAGTTTCCTCAATTGCATGCGCGACCCCGAGGGCAAGGATACCTGGAGCACCGGCCGCTATCTGGAAATTGTTGTCAATGAAAAATTGGTGATGACCGATTCCTTTGCCGACGAGAACGGCCGCGTCGTCAACGCCGACTATTACGGCATGGGAACGGACTTTCCGCTCGAAGGCCGGGTCACGATCACCTTCACGGATGATGGCAATCAAACCCAGATGAACTTGCTCTCCGAGGCACCTTCGGCGATCCCCCCGGATCATCTGGAAGGGATGACACAAGGCTGGAACGAATGTTTTGACAAACTGGAAAAACTGTTGCAATAATGGATGATATTGACTAGCACTCGAATAAGGTCTGTGAAAATACGGAGGTGCAAATCATGAAGTCATCCTATCCGCTCATAAAGACCGTCATCCTGTCATTGGTTGGTTCAGCTCTGTTTGTCGCCGCCATCTATCTGGTCTCGCTGACCCTCGGCCGCTTCGAGGCCAACCTGCTGGACGATACGGGCGCGGACTGGTACTACTGGAAACTGCCGGCCGCCGAGCTGTGGGCCACGATCACGGCCTGGACGCTATATGTGCTGCACCAGGTGTCGGTCTGGTATCTGCTTTTCAAACTGAAAAAGCAACCGCTGGCGCTCCCGGGCACGGTCGGTCGGATCAACATTCAACTGCTGAGTGTCAATGCCTTTTTCATCGTACTGCACCTCATCCAGACCGCCTTCTTCTATGACGGACTGGCCCAGCAGGTGCCGGTCATGTCCTCACAGGGTTCGGTCATCGGCATGCTGGTCTTGGTATTGATCCTGATGAACGCCCGCCGCGGCCTGTTCTTCGGCAAGAAGGTCAAGCTGCCGGCCAAGGGCGTCGCAGCCGTGACCAGCCTGCACGGCATCTACATCTCGTGGGCCATTATCTACACTTTCTGGTTTCATCCCACGACTGGCACAATCGGCCATCTGATCGGTTTCTTCTATTTCTTCCTGTTGATGATCCAGATGTCGCTGGCCGGCACGTCATGGCATTTCAACATCAAGTGGATCACCATCCTTGAAGTTTTTGTCGCCGCGCATGGTGCCATCGTCGCGCTGCAACAGGGCAACGGCATGTGGCCAATGTTCTTCTTCGGTTTCATGATGATGTTCATCGTCACTCAGATGTTCGGCATTATCAAAAACAAGATCGCCATTGCCGGCGTTTTTGTCAGCTATATCACGCTGGTGCTGCTGACCTACGGCGGTGTGCTGCAAACGAAATTCGGCTGGAGCATGATTCACCAGATCACCTGGATCCCGATCATCCTCTACGGTCTGGTCTTCGTAGTCGTTTACGCTCTGCAACTGATTATGATGGTGGTCAAGCGCAAAAAAGAAGGGGCATAAGCATGAAAATTAGTATGGTCGAGTGGGCCGACAAAGTCGTAACTTTTTAACGTCTGCCCCCGTGGCCACCGCTGGGCAGCTGGCTGTTGTTGTTGGTGTAGCTGACGCCGAGAGCATTGGCGACCGCCTCCATAATGCCATTGCTGCTGAAGGTCGCGCCCGAAACGGTGTCGACACTGACCGACTGCTGGCTGAGGATATCGGCGATGACGCTGCTTTCTGCCATAACGAAATACTCGTAATCATCCTGATACGCCGTGACCGTGATATCGGTAATTTTGCCGCCGGAAACGGAGACCGAAACGGTGGTCGTGCCGCGGAAGCCGCTGCCCGATCCGGCGTAAACGCCATCGGCATAGGATCCCTCCAGAAATGCTGTTGTTGCCGCCGGGGTCGTTGATGTCGTCACTTCGGCCGTTGCAGGGGTTGAAGTTGCAACCGTGCCGCCGCCCGCGCTCGAAAGAGCATCGGCTACGGCGCCAATGATGCCATCGCTGCTGAAAGTGGCACCCGACACCGTATCCACCTGTGCGGACTGTGCAGCCAGAATGCTGCTGATCACGCTGCTTTTGGCGCGGACGAAGAATTCAGCGTCGTCTCCGGTTGAGAGGATTTGGATCGCGGTGATGTTGCCGCCGGAAATCGTAACCTCCACTTGGGTGGTTCCTTTGAAACCGTAGCCGGTGCCGGTGTAAACGCCATCCGTGTATTGGCCCTGAGTGGCTGAGTCTGTGATGGGTATGGTATTATTTGACAAGGCCAAAACGGAACTATCGCTGGCAAGACTGCCAACAGTATAAAGGCCGGTCATCGCGATGACCGACAGGCTGGCGGCCAGAGCCGGGGCCGGGTTGGCTTTGGCATTGCCGCGCGGACAGACCGAGGTGCAGGCAAAGCAGTCAATGCATTCGCCGGAGGTGACGGTGTCAGCCCTGCCCAGCTCGATGCCCATCGGGCATTTTGCGGAACACAGTCGGCACGACCCGCAATTCTGGCGCGGTTTGCTGATGCGGAACAGGCGGAAGCGTGACAGGCCGGCCAGCGTGGCGCCCAGAGGGCACAGGTAGCGGCAGAAAAAGCGCTCGACCAGCATGGATCCGGCCATGATCAGCAGCAAGAGCCCGGCGCCGATCGACAGCAGGTAGACTGCCGATGGCCAGCCGGTCACCGAAGCGTACATGCCGAATATGGTCCATGGGCTGGTGGTGCTGCTTGGCGTGACGAGGCCAAAAATCCAGACCACGAAGACCAGAAAGAGCAGCAGGGCGTACTTGATCAGCTTCAGGCCGCGCTCAGCGCTGGCACTGATCTTGATTTGCTTTTTGAACAATTTGCGGGAAATGTACCACAGAAAGTCACCCATCGAGCCAAAAGAGCACAGGAAACCGCAGAAGAAGCGTCCCATGAGCATGGTGACCGGTATGACAGCCAGCAGGACCAGCAGATCACCGGCCTGAGCGGCCAGCTGGAAGGCACCCGTCGCAAGGGCTGTGGTGATGTTTTGAATGGCCGAAAAGACCGAAATAAACAGGCCCGGCAGCAGGATGAATGAAGCGGTCTGGACGATGCGCCTGATGATGCGGATAACAGGCAGTTTTTTCTTATTCAGGGTTCCCGGAGCACAAATAATCTTTTTCATATCTCAATTCTAAACGATAAAGATTAAAGCCACATTAAATCAATGTGAAGGAAAGATGAAAGTAAAGACGCTGCCGATGCCCAGTTGGCTCTGCGCGTCGACGCTGCCGCCGTGGGCCTCGGCGATCCACTTGACCATCGACAGGCCTAGTCCGACACCATTTGCCGAGGGAGAACGCGCCGCCTCGACCTGATAAAAGCGATCCCAGATGTGCGCGAGGTGTTCCGGCGCGATACCGATTCCATCGTCACGGACTTGGCCGACGAACCGGTCACCGTCCTGCTTGAGTTCGACGAACAGCGTCCCGCCTGGACGGCCGTAGGTGATGCCATTGGTCACCAGATTGATCAGGAGCCGCATCAGCAGGGTTTGGTCACCATGCAACAGCAGGTCGGGCACGATGGCCGTCGTGATGACAATGCCCTTTTCCGCCGCCACTTCCCGCTGCTCGTCGGCGACCAGTTCGCAAAGCTCGCTGAGGTTGACCAGCTCCAGGTTGAGTTTGTGCTGTCCTTGATCGGCGCGGGCCAAGGTCAGCAGTTGGGCGATCAGGCCGGACATTTTGCGGGCCTGTCGCAGCACCGTGGCCAGGGCTGCCCTGGCTTCGTCCAGCGTTGAGGCGTTTTCCAGAGCGTATTCACACTGCGAAATAATGACCGATGTCGGTGTGCGCAGCTCATGCGAGGCGTCTGATGTGAACTGCTTTTCGCTGGCAAAAGAGGCTTCCAGTCGATCGAACATGCGGTCGAAAGTGGCGGCCAGCTGATAAATCTCATCCTTGCCCTGTCCCAGGGTAATGCGTTGCGTCAGGTCTTTGCCATCGCTGATCCGTTCGGCCAGCCCGGCGATCCGTTGAACCGGCCGAAAGGCGCGGCCGGTGATGAAATAGCCTCCAAGGGCAGCCAAGATGACCAGAAAGGGTGAAGCGATCAAAGCCAGTTGGAGCATGGCCGCATAAGTCGTGCCACCCTCGCGGCTGGCAACAATGCCGCGCACCCAAACGGTGCGGTTATCTGGCAGGCTGATCTGCCGGTCATAGACGTTCCATTTGATCCCGTTGCTGTTGATCGACTGCGGTTTTTGATCGACAAAGGGCAGGGTGATGCTGGCGCCGGTCGGCAACTCGCCGAGCAGCATGCTGCCGTCAGTGTCGTAGACAACAAAATAGGCTTCTTCCCGACCCGAAACCAGATCGCTGTCAATTTCAACATCTTCGTTTTCCAGCAATTCCGAACTGATGATTTCCACCAGCCCTTTAAGCTTTTTCTGTGATTCATTGTGCACCACACCGCTGCTGGCCGCAAACATGAAAGCCAGCACGACCGCCACCAGCAGCGTCATCAGCAGGGTAAACCACAAGGTCACCCGCAGTCGGATCGAAACCTTCTTCATGCTTCCTCCCGGAGAACATAACCGGCTCCCCTGACTGTGTGAATCAGCCTCGGACTGAAGTCTTCATCGATTTTTTTGCGCAGATAGCGGATGTAGACGTCGACGACATTGGAGCCGCCTTCATAATCATAATTCCAGATGTGGCGGCTGATCTTGTCCCGCGAAAGCACCGTGCCGCGGTTGAGAATCAGGTATTCCAGAATGGCAAATTCCTTGCTCGATAGCGTGATTGGCACCTCGCCGCGGGTGACGGTTCGCGCCGCGCTGTCCAGTGTCAGGTCTGCCAGTTTGAACACGCTGGATGTGGTGTCGCCAGCCCGCCGCAGCATGACGCGGACGCGCGCCAGCAGTTCGGGAAAGGCAAAGGGCTTGATCAGATAATCATCGGCGCCGAGGTTGAGCCCAGCCACGCGGTCCTCGATGCTGTCACGCGCCGTCAGAAGCAGCACCGGCGTTTTGTTGCCACTCTCGCGCATTTGCTTGAGGACAGCCAGACCGCTGACCTTGGGCAGCATGATGTCCAGGATGATCGCGTCATAATCGGCGCAGGCAATAAAGTCGACCGCCGCCGCGCCGTCCAGGCAGCTGTCCACGCTGTAGTTTTCGATTTTCAGCCGTTTGACCAGCAATTCATTGAGATCCGGCTCGTCTTCGACGACCAGAATGCGCATAAAATCACCACCTGTGCTAATCATAGCATATCAACATTAAGCTATGATTAAAAATCGCCTTCCCCTGTGCTCGACCTCGTACTGTGCGAAGAGAGCTCTTTTTGATATACTTGATCAAACGCTGATTTGACAGGAGTTAACTATGCTGGAGTTTATCAAAGGTCCTGTTCCGGTTCGAGACATCCAGAATCTCAGAGATTTGTGGGTCGGTTCGGTCCAGGAATACCCCGAGCGTCCGGCCTTTCTGACCAAGCCCGTCAAAGGTCAGCCCTACGTGCCGATCAGTTATCGGCAATTTGGTGATGACATCATTTCACTGGGAACCGCCCTGATGGGCCGCGGTTTCCGTAAAGACCAGCGCATCGCCATCCTGAGCGAAACACGATACGAATGGTACGTGAGCTATCTGGCGATCCTGAGCGGCGAGGCCATCGTAGTGCCGCTGGACAAGGAACAGCCGGTGGCCGAACTGACCACGATGCTCAAGCAAGCCGCAGTCAACGTCATCATTTTCAGCGAACGCCTGGCTGACAAAGCCTTTGCTGCCGCCGCCAATCTGCCGGCGCTGAAGCTTCTGGTGTGTCTGGATCAGACCGAGAAGCCCACTGCCTTAAACGCCCTGCCCAGCGTCACGATGCCGGATTTGCTCGCCGAAGGCCAGGCGCTTTTTGCAGCTGGTGATCAAAGCCTGCTGACCCACCCCATTGACGGTGAGGAAATGCGTATTCTTCTCTTCACCTCTGGGACAACCGCCGCTGCCAAGGCCGTCATGCATTCACACGCCACAATTGCCGCCAATCTCATGCAAATGAATTCCTTTTTCCTGGTCGTTCCCGAGGATGTCTTTTTGTCGATTCTGCCTTTACACCACACCTACGAATGCACCTGCGGCTTCATGTGCCCGGTGCATCGCGGGGCCGCCATTGCCATGACCGAAGGCTTGCGCTACATTGCGGACAATCTGCGCGAGAGCAAAACCACGATCTTCTGTGTGGTGCCACTGATGCTGGATATGGTTTACAGCAAAATCCGCAAAGAAATTGATAAAAACCCCCGCCAGCGCCGGTTGGTCAGCATCATGCTCAAAATATCCAACGGTCTGCGCCGAATCGGCATCGACATACGCGGCCAGGTCTTTGCCCGAATCAAGAACGGCTTCGGACCGGATCTGCGCCTGATCGTGACCGGCGGCGCGGCGGTCGACGGCATCGTCGAAAAAGGCCTCAACGATTTTGGCTATCTGATCCTGCAAGGCTACGGGCTGACCGAATGTGCGCCGCTCCTGGCCTTCAACGCTCCCGACAAGCACAAGGAAGGCGCCGCCGGTTACCCGGTACCCGGCGTTGAGATCAAGATCATCAACCCGGATGAAAACGGCATTGGTGAGATCATCGGTCGCGGCCCCAATATTATGCTGGGCTACTGGAACCAGCCTGAAGAAACAGCAAAGGCGCTCGAAGGCGGTTATTTCCACACCGGTGACCTGGGCTATCTCGACAAGGATGGTTTTGTCATCATTTGCGGCCGCAAAAAGAATGTGATTATCACCAAAAACGGCAAGAATATTTTCCCGGAAGAACTGGAGTTCGCGCTGGCTCACAGTCCACTGGTGGCGGAGTCTTTGGTTTCTGGCGAACTGCAAGAGGGTGATTACCTGGTTGTGGCCGAGATATATCCCAGATTTGAGGCAGTCAAGGAGCTCCACGGCATTGAGCCAACTGACACCGCCGCTCTGCAAACCCTGTTTGCCGATGTGGTCAAGGCCGCCAACAGCCATGTGGCATCCTACAAGATGATCCGAAAATTCATTTTGCGCGAAAATGAGTTCCCAAAAACAACCTCAATGAAGATCAAACGACAATAGAAAAGCTTTATAGTCACAGGAGATTATTTATGAAAAAATTCCTCGTTTTATTGCTCACTTTGGGCCTGTTGATCACTGCTCTCGCAGGCTGCGCGACAGCAAACACAACGGCGGCGACCGATCCCACCGGGATTCCCGCTGCGCAAATTTTTAAGATCACCTACGATCGCAATTACACCGGTGCGGTGCCCGGCGAAGTCAAAATGCTTGAAGCCGGTCAGACGTTGACCTACACCCTGATGCGCTGGGGATATACCTTCAGTGGCTGGTACCTTGAGCCCGCTTGCACAACGTCGGTCGATGCCGACGCCAAGGCCAGCAAAAATATGACCCTCTATGCGGGCTGGACAAAATGGGATGACAAGACCGCGGGCTACATGAAAGATTACAAAGACGAAATGGACTTGGCCAAGTATCTCACCAATCGCCCAACCGCCTTTGAGCCGGCATCTTTCAACGCCTATTACGAGGCCTATTTTGACTTGTATCTGGATGTCGAATTCGCCAAAAATATCGTCAACGACGCCAGCTATCCCAAAATTCAGGCACTGAAGACATTGCGCCACCAGCTTGTCAAACTGGCCGATACCAGTGCGGTCAGTCTCTACATCTGGGGTGACAGCGGCAAAAACATGGCTGTTGAAAAAGACATGCAGCAACAGGAATATCTCGGTGCCTTTGACAGCATCAACTTCAAGCCGTTCCTGCTGTATTACCCAGTCAACGACCAGACGGCCGCCAAAGGTAACATCATCATTGTGGCTGGCGGCGATTATACCCTGAGAAATAATTATAAGGAGGCCTACACGACGGCCAGGGACTTTCAGGCGCGTGGTTACAATGCCTTTGTGCTTCAACGCCGGGTTGCCCCCTCTGCCGAAATCAACAGCAGCCTTGATCTGCAGCGCAGCATTCGTTATCTGCGTTACAATGCCGGCGCGCTGGGCTTGGGCGCTCCCGAAAACATCATCGCCTGTGGCTTTGCCGACGGCGGTTTTACGATTCTCAACACGGCCGATAAATTCTACGGCGATGTGTCGCCCACGACAATCTACGCTGATTACGTCCCGGACGAAGTCGATCAAGTCAGTGCTGATCTGAGCGCAATGATCCTGATTTACGGCGTCCAGATGGCACCGGATCAGGATAGCCTGGTTTTCAACAATGACATGCCACCGGCCTTTATCGTATCGGGCACCCTGGGCACAACGGCTGTCCAGTCCGGCAGTATTGCGTTGTATCAAGCCCTGCAGGCCAAGGATATCAACACCGAACTTCTGATGTTTTCCGGTGCACCCGACGGTTTTGGCCTAGGCAAAGGCATCGCTGGCCAGTATCTGTACGGCTGGGCTGGCTTTGATCAGTGGAGTGCGCTGGCTGATACCTTCCTGCAGGTTGAGTTTAAGCAGCTCAACCCGGTCTATTATCCGTAAAACCTGTCGTTATTTGCTTTCCATCTCGCGGATGTCCATCAGCCTGTTTTCGGCCTGACGCTTCAGACTCGGCGAGCCGGTTTTCTCGGTTTTAGCCTTGTAAAAGTAGTTTTTGGCGGTTTTGAGATCGTTTAAGCGCAGGCTCAATTCGCCGATAATAATGCACAGCTGCTGGTCTTCCTTATCGGATACGTCCAGATGCATGTAGGCGTAGAGGTAGGCGTCGAGTGATTTCTGGGCAGTCTGATCAGCCATCGCGCTGTCGCCGCAATCCTCGTAGATCCGGCTGAGCTTGAGCAGCAAACGGGCGGTAACCAGTTGGTGCCGCCTGAAGGATTTCGGGGCACAGTGCAGCGCCAGATAATAGCCGGCAAAGACCGATTCATTGTCCATTTCCAGGCCTGTGAGCAACTTAATCTTGTGTTTCATGTTCTGGAGTTCCCGCGGCAGAACGGCATCAATTTGATCGGGCGACTCAAACATATCGCCCAGCGCGCTGTATAGACAATCCGGGCAGGTCACGACATCGTAGTGTAGCGGCTCGATGCCTTTGTAGTGATTGCGCATGTCACGGTCCGTTTTGATGATGGTCAGATTGGTGTTTCTGACTTTTCGAATTGCCACCCGTCGTTTGCAATTCGGGCAGATCACGCTGGAATCCGATAACAATTCTTTGTTGGCATTGTCAAGTGACAACTCATACTGGCCGTGGCCCTCCGGAAACAGTGAGAAGTCGGCGCCAAGCACAACGTTTCGCGCATGTATCGCTTCCGGTGAAGCGGCTTTGGGCTTTGACCAGGCATGCCCACATTGCTTTTCGAAGTCGGCAGCAATCATTTCGAGGCGCACGCCCATGGCTTTGAACAGGTCATACGCAAATTCGGGCTCTTCACTAAAAAAGTCCGCCATGTTGCTTTTATCAATGTGCACCGCAAAAACATCGCTGATCGCGACAACGGTTTCGTGCCGGTTCTTCTTCATGATCGGCGCCGTCTCCACGTAGAAATCACCGGGACTGACGGTCGCAATCATCTCCTCGTTTGGTTTTTGGTAGTTGATAAAGATCCCGATCTCACCTTTGAGTACGACATAAAACTCAGCATCGCTGCCGTCACTGCTTATCACGGCTCCCTGCTGGTATTTTTTGGAGCGGGAAATCTTTTTTATTTTGCCAAGTCCAATACTGTAAGCCATGCAAATATTGTATACGTTGCGACCGCGATTCGCAAGAAAAAGCTACTCAATTCGTTTTTTCGTGCCATCTTCCAAAATCAGGCTCAACCATGCATAGCGGTAAGCTAGATTAATTCGTTGATCAACCTCAAAAGGGTCGTGCGCGCTGTCTGCCGCTCCAGCAAGGGCGTTCCTCCGGCCAGTACGCTTTGCAGGTCGTGGAAGCAGGGTCGCGCGACATTGTACAGAATCCCGGTCGGTATCTTGGCACCAAATTCCATGGCCGTTTGCATGGCCATGATTTTGTTGGTCGAATCATAGTCATCCGGCAGGTGATAGACCCTTCTGGCATAGTCAGCAAATGTGTTGACCTTGTTAAAGCTCACACAGGGTTGCAGAATATCAACCAACGCATACCCGCGAAAGGTCACGGCCTGTTTCATGATCGCCACCAGTTGCTCCGGGTCGCCGGTAAAGGCACGGGCGACAAATCCGGCCCCCATCGTCAAGGCCAGCAGCACGGGGTTCAGCGGGGTGTTGATGCTGCCGTCGGGCTGAACCGGCGTCACGTGGCCGACCTCCGAGGTCGGCGAGGCCTGACCCTTGGTCAGCCCATAAATTTGGTTATCGTGGACAAAATGGGTGATGTCCACATTGCGGCGTATGTTGTGAATAAAGTGGTTTCCGCCTTCACCGTAGGAATCGCCGTCGCCAGTGCTGACGATAACCGTCAGGCGCTCATTGGCGATCTTGGCTGCCACGGCAGCCGGCAATGCCCGTCCGTGCAGGCCGCAAAAGCTGTTGGTCTGAATATACTGGGGAATCTTGGCGGCCTGACCGATACCGGCCACCATCAGAACCTCATGCGGGTCCTTGCCAAGTTCCTCGAGGGCTCGTTTAAGACAGGACAGAATGCTGGCGTTGCCGCAGCCCGGGCACCAGGCGGTCTCGTGGGTCAAAAAGTTTTCCGTTTGTTTGTGCTCAGCCATTGCGCTTGACCTCCCTGACTCTGGCGGCGATTTCTTCGCCGGAAATTTGCCGTCCGTCGTACTTCAGGATGCTCGAGTGACATTGAATCCCGGTGACTTCACGGACCAGTCCGCCCAACTGGCCGGTCGCGTTCTGCTCAACATTGATGATGTATTGGGCTGTTTGCGCCAGTGACCGCAGTCGCTCGGTCGGTAAGGGGAAAATGTCGCCAAAAACCAATGCGCAATAAGCGTCGGGCTGTTCCTGATTGAGCAGCGTGACCGCCTCGCTGAGCGGACCACACATCGAGCCCCAGCCAATCAGCAGGGTCGCGCCGGCCGCAGTGCCGATCAGCTCGGGTTCTTGCAGTTCCAGCATGAGCCTGTCCGATTTGCTCAGTCGCCGGTCCGTCATCTGCACGCGCACCTCGGCCGATTCGGTAATGTGGCCGTATTCGTCATGTTCGTCGCTGTCTACGGCCACAAATTGATCAGGGTTGCCCGGGAGAAAACGCTTGATTTCGCTATGTTTCTGATCCGGCAGATCTATCTCGAAAGGTTCGACAGTCGATGTTGTGTCGGCCAGATATTCGTCGCTGAGCAGGATCACCGTCATCTGATAGCGCTCGGCGATATCAAAAGCACGCCGGGTTTGCTGATAAGCGTCCCGGTGGTCGCGCAGGGCGATCACCAGCCGCGGAAATTCACCATGCGAAGCGGAAATGACAAATCGAAGGTCGCTCTGCTCGGTTCGCGTCGGCAAACCGGTTGCCGGGCCGGGCCGTTGCACATCGACCATGACCAGCGGCACTTCGGTCATGCCCGCCAGGCCCAATCCCTCGACCATCAGGCAAAAACCACCGCCCGATGTGCCGGTCATGGCTCTGGCGCCGGCGAAGGATGCACCGATAGCCATGTTGACCGCCGCGATTTCGTCCTCGGCCTGCTCGACCACCACGTTGCACTGGCGTCCCTTGTCAGCCAAAACCTCCATAATGCTGGTCGACGGCGACATCGGATAGGCCGAATAAAAGCGCAACCCGGCCGTCAAGGCTCCCAGCGCCAGCGCCTGATTGCCGCTGATTGTCATCCAGCGGCTGTAATCACCCGGCTGACTGGTGAAATGGGGTTGTACGGCCTTGTAGCCGGCTTCTATTGCCTGAGAATTGACCGCAATAAGTGTTTCGGCAAAGTAATGCGGCAGAACGGCTGGGACGTGCGTCAAATCGAGGCCGAAAAGGCCCATCAGCGCCCCGATCGCCACGCTGCCGGCCACCTTCGGATTGCCCAGACCTTTGGCGATCTGCTGCATGTCGATTTTGATCACCCGCGGGTCGTCGGTTACCAGCGCGTTGTCGCACAAGATAAAACCCTGTTCCGACAGCTCGGCCCGGTGCAGAGCGATCGATTCTTCATTAAGCGCAACCAAAGCGTCCAGCCGGTTGCTGTGTGACGTGATCGGCTCGTCACCAAAACGCATCAGCGTAAAATTGTGGCCGCCGCGAACGCGCGACATAAAATCTCGAGTGGTATAAACAAAGTGACCTGCTTGTTTGAGCAGTTTCTCGAAAATGGCTGCCATCGTTTCGATACCCTGCCCGGCGGCGCCCCCTATCAGTAAGTTCAAAGTCATCCGCTTTGTCCTCCCGTTGTGTGCTTTGATATCATTAATTTTACACCCCCGTACCCAACATTACCATTTATTCACAGAATTTGGGTTTATAATTGAGTCATAAACATTTTGCAAGAAAGCAGGTGTCAGTTATGACTCTTTATGACTTTACAGTTACCAACAACAAAGGCGAGCTCGTCTCGTTGGCCGACTACCGCGGCAAGGTCGTGCTGATCGTCAACACCGCCTCCAAATGCGGCTTCACGCCCCAGCTCAGCCCCCTCCAGAAACTCTTCGCCACCTACCGCGACCGCGGCCTGGTCGTGCTGGCCTTCCCGTCCAATCAGTTCGCCAATCAGGAGCCCGAAAGCGACGACCACATCGCCGCCTATTACGCCAAAGAATTCGGCGTCGACTTCCCGATCATGGCCAAATGCGACGTCAATGGCCCGGCCGCCATTCCACTCTACCAATGGTTGCGCAGCCAAAAAGGCGGTCTCTTCGGCCGTAGCATCAAGTGGAATTTCACCAAATTTCTCGTCAATCGACAGGGACAGGTCGTGGCCCGCTTCGCTTCGGATAAGGATCCGCTCAAGCTGATCCCAGCCATCGAGAAGGCGCTTAGTTAGTCTGGTTGGTGCGGCCGTCGGTGCAAAAAGCCGTCAGATCCTTGATCACCTCGCCGGCCATGATCAGCCCAACCACCGCCGGCACAAAGGCATTGCTGCCGGGCACCTGACGGCGCTCGGTGCTTTGGCGCGTGTCATCGATCGGGATGATGACCGGTTCCTTGGAATAGACCACTTTGAGACTTTTGATGCCGTTGTCGCGGCACAGTTTGCGCATGACTTTGGCCAATGGACAGACTGAGGTCTTATAAATATCGGCCACGACAAAGGCGGTCGGGTCAACCTTGTTACCGGCCCCCATCGAGCTGATGATCGGCGTGCCGCTGGCATGGGCCCGTTTAATCAGCTCGAGCTTGCCGGTCACGGTATCGATGGCGTCGACGATATAATCATATAGCGAGAAATCAAACTGCTCAGCGGTGTCGGGCATGAAGAAGGTGCGGTGCTTGTGAACGACCGCTTGGGGATTGATCTCAAGAATGCGTTGCTCGGCAACATCGACTTTGTATAGGTCAATCGTTTTGTGGGTGGCGATGATCTGGCGATTGATGTTGGTCAGGCAGACCTGATCGTCATCGATGATATCGATTGTGCCGACACCGCTGCGAACCAGCGCTTCAACGGTATAGCCACCGACGCCGCCGATGCCAAACACCGCCACGCGGGCGCGCGCCAGGCGCTCCATGGCGTCATGGCCAAAGATGAGTTCGGTGCGTGAAAACTGGTTTAACATAATGCTGTATTCCTCGATTGGTTATTTTACCCGCATGACCTTTTTGGCCACCGCCACCAGAGGCCTGAAGAGCGGGCCTTCCATGTCTTTGGCAACTTCAGCCAATTTTTCGCGAATGGGGATGTTTTGCGGGCAATGTTCTTCGCAGATACCGCACTTTTTGCAAAGTGACGCATAGGCCGGGTGGGAGGTCATGGCACCGGTGTTTTGCAGGTAGTGCATCCAGGCGCGATTTGATTTCAGTGTATATTTTTCGTTGTAAATTGAGAAGCAGGCTGGGATGTCAACCCCAAAAGGGCACGGCTGGCAGTAGCCGCAGGCCGTGCAATTGACCTTGATTTTCTGGTTGAGAATGGCCCGAGCCTGATCAAACAACGCCAGTTCTTCCGGTTGCATGGCGTTGGCCTGGCTGTCCGATGCGATGCGCAGGTTCTCGGCCAGCTGGTGCTCGTCGCTCATGCCCGACAGTACGACGGTGGCCTCCGGTCGGTTCCAGACCCAGCGCAGCGCCCACTCGGCCGCCGATCGTTTGGGATGAGCGTGTTTCCACAGGTCGTTGACCTCCGGCGGCAAATGGGTGACAATTTTGCCCCCGCGCAACGGTTCCATGATAATCACCGGCAGGCCCTTGGCCGCGGCATATTCCAGCCCAGTTGTACCCGCCTGATTATTAATGTCGAGGTAATTGTACTGGATCTGGCAGAAATCCCAATCATAGCTGTCGACCAGTCGAACAAACTGATCCTTGATGCCATGAAACGAGAAGCCAAGGTTGATGATCTGGCCACTGGCCTTTTTGTTGTCAATCCACTTTTCGATGCCCAGTTTGACCAAGCGTTGCCAGGCATTGACATCGGCCAGCATGTGGATCAGGTAATAGTCGATGCGGTCGGTCTGCAGACGCTGCAGCGATTTGGTGAAAAGTTTGTCAAAATCAACTGCGGTTTTAACCATAAAATGCGGCAGTTTGGTGGCAATTTTCACGCGATCACGATAGCCTTTGGCCAGGACCTGCCCCAAGACCCGCTCGCTGTTGCCATTTTGATAAATATACGCTGTATCGAAATAATTGATCCCCTGCTCGATCGCCGCAACAATCATGGCCTCGGAGCGCGCTTCATCGATGGCGTTTTTCAGGGTGGGCAGCCGCATGCAGCCAAAGCCGAGAATGGAGAGTTGGTCTTTATTTTTGCTGTTTGTTCGATAGTTCATATCGCTGTCCTCCAAATTTTGAGCATAATAGTTATCTATAACATATTGTTATGATACAATATCATTCTAGCTTAAAAGCCTACAGTTTGAGCGCCCATTCTCGGGCGTCCCAGGTGCCGGTGACGATGTCCTCGTAGAATTCCGGCTCGTGGCAGACCATCAGGATGGTACCGGTGTAGGCCTTAAGCGCCGCTTTGAGAACCTCCTTGGCGACGACGTCAAGGTGGTTGGTCGGCTCGTCCAGTACCAGCAGATTGTGCTTGCGGTTCATCAGTTTGCAGAAGCGCAGCTTGGCCTGCTCGCCGCCGCTGAGGACCGACACCTTGCTGTCGATATGCTTGTTGGTCAGGCCACATCGGGCCAGGGCGCCGCGCAGCTCGGAAATGCTCATGGCCGGGAAGTCCGCGCCAAGTGCTTCGAGGCAGGTGCGGGTTCGGTCAGCGACGTTTTCCTGCTCAAAATAGCCGATCGAGAGGTATTCGCCTTGTTTGTGCGCGCCCGCCAGAGCTGGGGTCAGACCAAGCAGGCTCTTGAGCAGCGTCGTCTTGCCGATGCCGTTGGCACCGACCAGCGAAATCTTCTGGCCGCGCTCCAACTGCAGATCGATCGGGCGGCTCAGGGGGTCGTCATAGCCGATGACCAGGCCTTGCGCTTCAAACACCAGCCGGCCGGGCGTGCGGTCGGTCTGAAAAACGAAGACCGGCACCGGCTTTTCGCGGTCGAGCTCGATGACGTCCATCTTGTCAATCTTTTTCTGGCGGCTCATGGCCATGTTGCGCGTGGCCACCCGCGCTTTGTTGCGGGCGACAAAATCCTTGAGGCTGGCAATCTCCTGCTGCTGGCGCTCGTAGGCGCTTTCACGCTGGCCTTTTTGCACCTCATAGACTTCGAGGAAATGGTCGTAGTCGCCGGCATAGCGCTCCAGACGGCAGTTGCTGACGTGGTATACGACGTTGATGACGCTGTTCATGAAGGGCATATCATGCGAAATCAGGATGAAAGCGTTCTCGTAGTCCAAGAGATATTGTTTGAGCCAGCTAATGTGCTCGGCGTCGAGGTAATTGGTCGGCTCGTCCAGCAGCAGGATATCGGGCTTTTCCAGCAGCAGCTTGGCCAGGAGGACCTTGGTGCGCTGTCCGCCCGAGAGCGCCGCGACGTCGGTTTCCAGGCCAAAGGCCAAGAGACCGAGGGCATCAGCAGTTTCTTCAATTTTGCTGTCCATCAGGAAAAAGTCGCTGTGCTCGATTTGGGTCTGCAGTTCGCCCATTTCGTCCATCAGCTCGGCCATGGCGGCCTCGTCGGCTTCGCCCAGTAGCTCGTAGATTTCGTCCAGTCGCGCCTGCTTGGTGTTGAGGTGGTCAAATGCCTGCCGCAGCACGTCGCGGATGGTCGCCCCCGGCGTCAGCGTGGCGTGTTGGTTGAGATAGCCGGCCTCGATGCCCCGCGTCCACTGGATGGTGCCCTCGTCGGGTTCCATGTGTTCGGTCACGATGCTCATGAAGGTTGACTTGCCTTCGCCGTTGGCGCCGACCAGACCGATATGTTCGCCCCGATTGAGGCGAAAGGAAATATCTTCGAAGATCGCGCGATCGCCGAAGCCGTGGCTCAAATGTTCAACTGTCAGCAAACTCATGGGTGGTCCTCTTCTGGTTTATTCAAAACAGAGTCCATTGTACCAGTTAGCCCAACAAAAACTCAATAAGATTCTGGTGAATGATGCCGTCGCGGCTAAAATTGTTTTTATCAAGACTGAGCACAATCTTGGGGTAATTGTCCCGAATTTCCTTGAATGCTGAAAATTCGCGGTCGATCACGGATTGATCTGCAAGCAGGTAGGCCACTTGGATGTATAACCGCTGCGATGGTTTTATGGCAACAAAATCGATTTCCTTGTCATCGGATTTGCCAACATGCACTTTGAATCCTCGCCGGAGCAGTTCCAAACAAATAATGTTTTCCAGAACCTGGTTGATGTCTCTTTCGTTATTGCCATAAACAGCCTCTCTGATCCCTTGGTCAGCAAGGTATATCTTTTCTTGGAATTTCAGCATTCTCTTGCCCTGAACATCTTCTCGCGGCAATAAAAGCAAAAGGCAGGCATCTTGGGTGTACGCAATGTAGTTGTAGAGCGTCTCTTGCGACAATGTTCGGTGCTCATTTTTTAAATAATTCGTTAAACTGGTTCCGGAAAAAGAATTCCCGACTTTGGCCAACAGATAGAATATTATTCGTTCAAACAGCTCGACATCTCGAATGGCATAGCGGGCAATAATATCTTTTAGCAGGATTGAGTTGTAAATGTCGCGCAAATAATTCAAGGTTGATTTTGCATCGAGGTCATTCTCATAAATGAACGGCATGCCGCCATCGCGCACGAATCGCTGAAATACTTCTTTCGCTGAGCTTTCGGGGCGTTTTTCATTTTCAACGTCCATGATTTCCCGAAAGGAAAATGGGAAAACAGCAATCTCAACATATCGGCCGGCCAAATGGGTCGCCAATTCTCCGGACAACAATTTTGAGTTGGACCCCGTAATATAGATGTCGCAGTCCATGTCGACGCGGAGTGAATTAATCATTTTTTCCCAACCCGTCAACTCTTGAATCTCGTCGAGGAATAGATAGGATTTGCCAGCATGACTTTTGCCGAAACTCAAAATATCTTGATATGTTATCATCATCGTTTGATTTGATCTGGCGAGGCTCTCAAAATTAATCGAATATATCTGGTTCTTGTTAACACCATCTTTAAGCAATTCCGCTTGAACTAACAGCAGCAACGTTGATTTCCCTGAACGTCTAATGCCTGTAAATACTTTAACGATGTCCTTATTGAAAAATGGGCGCACCTGCTCCATATACGATTCTCGCTTTATCATGTCATCGCCCCCCTCTGTTTATATTATCATGTTATACCGTAAACTTCAATCGTTTTGGCATTTAGTTTACGGTATACATTGGTATTATATATCCAACCGTTGACACCTCCAGACCCTTTTGTTAAAATTGCGCTCATATCACAGCCCCAAAACGACTCCATTTGGAGGTGCTCATGGGTAAACCTTGGTTGGTGGCTCAGCCGATTGTCAGGGCTCGCGCACGGCACGTTTTGGGGCCTTCGCGCATCTCTGCGCCGGTTGTGCAATTCGGCCGCATACTATTACCATTCTATTTGCGTTTCGCCCTTCAATTTCGAAAGATCGAATTTTTTCACCCCGAAACCATCCTCGATGAGCTTGATGACTTTCAAGCCCAGCGCACGCGGCTGATCGTGGCTTTTCGTCATGCTTACGGCGACGAGCCGCAGTTGGTCTTTCACATTTTCAGCAATCTCCTGCCGCGCCTGGCCAAACGGCTCAAACGGCCGCTGCGCCGTCAATCGCTGATCCGCATCATTCACGACTACGCGGTGCCGCTCTGGGGTGATGCCGTTATTCGCTTTCTGCTGCCGCGGGCCGGGGCGGTGCCGATATATCATGTCAAGTTTGATCCCGCGAGTCTCAAGCAGATCCGTCGCATCATGACCGATGATCCCTGCCCGCTCGCGCTGGCGCCCGAAGGTCAGATTTCCTATCACAGCGAGACCCTGCCGCGCATCGAAAAGGGCACCATCCGCATGGGGTTCTGGTGCGCCAAAGACATTGAAAAGGCCGGCCGGTCGGAAAATGTACGGATCCTGCCGCTTTCCATCCATTATCAATACGACCCGCGCGACCTCAAGAAGGTTTTTGCCGCTGTTAGTCAGTTGGAAAACACCTGCGGCCTGGATGTCAGGCGGCACAAGCCAAAATCTCTTGAACTGGCCGATCTCCTGCCGCGAATTATACAGATCGAAAACCAGGTTCTGACCTTATCGGAAGCCTTTTACAGCAAGACTTACAGCTATCAGCCTCCGGCAGTTGAATCGACCGCAAAACGCTGGGATGCCTTGCTGGCAGCCGCGCTTGCGGTTGCCGAGTCAGCGCTGGGACTCTCCGCCAATGGCGCGGAAGTCATTCAACGCGTTTATCGGATCCGGCAGGAGGGCTGGGACCGCATTTATCCTGTGACCCCGATCGACCATCTCAACCCGCTCGAATCAGCCTTCGCCGACCGCCAGGCGGGCGAAGCGTGGTTTGCCATGCGCCACATGGAGCTCGTCGATTTGATGTCCTACCATGACCCTGATTACTTGCTGGGCCGATCCGGCGACAAAATTTCCTTCGACTGCGTCGTCGAAACCGTTGTCACCCTCCAGGATTTGGTCGGTCGCCTGTTGGGCGGCAACATCTCAACGCGGCCCAATGCCATCCGCAAACATGCGGTGCTGGTGACCGCGCCCTGCCTTGATCTGACCGACCTTTTGCCCGCGTACCACCAGGATGCCCGTACGACGGTCCAAAATGCCACCGATGAACTCAGTCGAAAATACGAAGAAAGCATAAAGGAGTATCTGCATGAGCAAAAATGATGATCTCGCCCACACAGTAGCCCCAGAAGCCAAACTGCCGCTGCGCGTCAAAATCGGCTTCGGCATCGGTGATCTCGGGGGCAACCTCTTCTTCACTGCCATGGGTTTTTACTCGCTGATTTACTTGACTGACACGGTTGGCGTTGCAGCTGCCTGGGCTGGTATCGCTATTCTGATTGGCAAAATCTGGGACGCCATCACCGACCCGATGATGGGGTTCATCTCGGATCGCACCCGCTCCCGCTGGGGACGCCGGCGTCCGTATTTCTTGTTTGGTGCCCTGCCGCTGTTGCTGTCGATGTGGTTTTTCTTTTCCGGTCCCGATTTCAGCAACGACCAACTCACGGGCTTTATCTGGGCCGCGCTGGCGCTTTGTCTGCTCAACACCGCCTACACGGTTGTGAACGTACCATACAGTTCACTGACGCCCGAGCTGACCAAGAATTTCAAGGAACGATCCACATTGAATGGTTTCCGTTTTGGGTTCGCCGTCATTGGCACAATGCTCGGTGGTGCCATCGTCAAGCCGATCATCGGCCTCGCGGGCAATGATGCGTTGGGAAAGCCCAATGATCATCTGGGCTATGCTTTGGTTGGACTGATTTTTGGCTTTCTCATGGCAGCAACCATACTGATCACATTTTTAACGGTCCGTGAACCGGACCATGCCAACACCCCCCGCCCGACGCAAAAGTTTTTTGCGACCTTTGCCGCTGTTTTTAAAAACAAAACCTATTTGCGCCTCGTAGCTGTTTATACCCTCAACCTGACCGGTATCACCTTTGTTCAGACCATGCTGGTCTATTACTTCAAGTATCTTTATAAAGACGAGCCCATGACGACGCTTGCATTGCTTTTGCTGCTTGGTGTCGCTATGATCTGCGTCCCCGTCTCGGTCTTGGTTGCCAAGAACATCGGCAAGAAGCGCACTTATCAGCTCGCGCTCGCCATCCTCACCATCAGCTGCCTGGCCATCTTCGTCTTTGCCCACACGCTGGGTATGACCTTTTTCCTGGTCGTTATGGTTTTCGCCGGTGTCGGCATCGGCTTCGGCTACGTACCGCCCTTTGCCATGCTGCCCGACGTTGTTGAAGTCGACGCGATCAGAACCAAAACCCGCAAAGAGGGTTCATACTATGGTATGTGGACTTTCTTCTCCAAAATCGGCGTTGCGCTGGCCGCCGCGCTTTCGGGCATGTTCCTTGATCTGGCAAAGTTTGTCCCCAATGCCATTGATCAGGTCCCTTCTACGCTTCTGACTATCCGGCTCCTCATTGGTCCAGTACCAGCTGTCATCTTCATCGCTGGCATCTTGCTCATCCAACGCTACCCGCTCGATGAAAAGTCCTACAACGCGATTATCGCTGAGGAATCGATGTAACATTGCATAGATGTGGCCTTTCAGGTCAGGTTGCAGAGCCACTTCCCGCGCCGATAAAGCCACCAGGCTATTGCAAATTTCATTATTTCCGTACACTGGATGATCAGGAAAAAAACCGCCATCTCAGGCTTGACCAGCAGGCTCAAGGCGGCGGCAATCGGAAGCGTGATCAGCCAGATGTAACCGGAGTCAACCATCACGGTACCAAACATGTCCCCGCCAACCCGCAAAATGAAAAAGAAAATGCAGTTAACAAGAATCAAAGGGTAGAACGCGGCTTGTAAGCTGAGCATGGTGGTTGCCAGAATGCGGAATTCGTCGTTGACGTTGAACAATTGCGGAATCTGGCCCGATATCAAAAACACGACGACGCCGCAAACGACCCCAATCACTGCACCCAACGCGAGCAGCCGGGTCGAGTTTTGTCTGGCTTCGGCAAAGCGGCTCGCCCCCAGGCGGGCACCCACCAAAATCGAAGCTGCTGCCGCAAAACCCCCCAGCAGGATAAAGACAAAATTGCTGGTCATTTCAACAATGGTCAAACTGGCGATGTTGGCTTCATTCACCAGACAATAGGCTTTGAAAACCAAAACCGTTCCGGCCGACCAGAAGAGTTCATTGCCCATCATGGGAATGGTCTTGCGGATCACCAGGAGCAGCAATTCTTTGGTCAGCCGACGAATCGGGGCGAATTTCAGATTGAAATATTGCTTGTTGCGGCCCAGTAGAATCAGGTACAAGATCATTTCAAACAAACGGGCAATTAAAGTCGCCAATCCGGCGCCGGCAACACCCATTTTGGGAAAGCCGAAATTGCCAAAGATCAGCAGGTAATTGAGGCCGGTGCTCAGCAGGATCGCCAATGAACTGATCACCATCGGTTTCTTGTTTTCACCGATGGATCGCAGCGCGGTCATGCTGGCCAGGCTGATCGCGTAGGGCAAATAGCTGAAGCGAACGAAATCCAAATAGGCCATGCCATAGTCAATCGTCGCCGGATTTTCGACAAAAAGAGACATCATGACCCTTGGCGCCGCGCTGATCAGCGTCAGAAAGACAATGGCCACCGAGACAGAACCCAACACATTGATGACGAAGAGGCCCTGGCCCTTTTCATGATCATCTGCACCATAATACTGCGAAATAAAAATGCCGACGCCATAAGTAACGCCAAACAAAATGGCCTGCATAATCAAAAAATATTTATTGGAAACCAAAACACTGGCCATGGCTTGGGCATCGATTTGGCCAACCATGACGCTGTCGATAAAACCCATGGCCGTCGCGACCAATTGTTGCAGGATGACTGGCATCGCCACCCGGATGACCTCGCGATAGAAAGGTCGGTCACCGATAAAGCGTCCGGCATGTACTAATCTGATTTGCATGGTGACCTCAAACTGCTTTACCTTCGCTTCATTGATTTTATCCTGATGCTATTTTATCATCCATTTGCCAAATTCAAACAAATTTTTTAATACAAATTTTAAATGGTCTTCATTTGTTCTGACCACATACTTCTTGACACCCTCACTACTACGTGATACTATGCTCTAGTAATAAGTATTACTGCATATCATTCGTGCAGAATAGCGGAGGTAAGTGGATTGGATAACCTGACGGAAATGCTCAAAGGCGTGCTTGAGGGCTGTGTTCTTGAGATTATAAGCAACAAAGAAACCTACGGCTACGAAATCACACGGCAACTGAATGCTCTCGGCTTCACAGATGTTGTCGAAGGAACGGTCTACACCATTTTGGTGCGGCTTGAGAAAAACAAACTCGTGGATATCCAAAAAAGGCCTTCCGACATGGGACCGCCGCGCAAGTTCTTCGTACTCAACGCTGCTGGACTTGAGGAGCTTCGGACGTTCTGGCGGAAATGGGCATTCTTGTCATCGAAAATAAGCGAGCTAAAGGAGCTAAAGCAATGAATTTCTGGGAAAGAATCACAGGACGCGATATGACCCGAGAGCTTAGAAGGCTTGAAACGCGTGCTCAAAAATTGCCGCCCGATTATCAGGCGGCTTGGTCAAAGATTAAGTCCTATTTTTGGTCACATTCAGATTTCACCGGACGCAATCTGATGCCAATTCTTGACGGGGTGCTAGGCCTGCTCGAAGAAACGGCGGCTGACGGTCAGCGTGTGCAAGAGGTTTTGGGTGACGATATCCAAGGTTTTTGTTCAGCGCTGACTGGCGAAGAAGGCGCGGATTCATTTCGCGACAAGTGGCGCAAGCAACTCAACAACAATATCGCCAAAAAACTGGGACAATAGGAGATTAAAATGAGCATACAAGATATCATCGCCGGCAAAAAAGAGTGGCGGGCCCACATGGCGCGAGTCAAGGCGTTGCCGCAAGATTATCAGATTGTTTACCAGGAGATGCAAAAATACCTCTTCAAGGTCGGCCCTGTGGAGCTGACCGAAGGAATAGGTTTGCTCTCGGGGATTGTTGACCTTTTAGAAGAAGGCGCAGCCTCGGGCAAAGGGGTGCTCCAAGTGACGGGCCGTGACGTCGCAGCATTTTGCGACGATCTAATCAAGGATTCAAAAACTTACGCCGACTTATATCAAGAATCTGTCAACCAGGAAGTTGACAAGGCTATGAAAAGGATCACAGGTCAAGCGACGGTGGATGATATCGGGAGCAAAAATGCCATTCAAGTCAAAGAGCTGAAGAAGTCCTACAAAAACCTTCAGGTCTTGAAGGGTGTAGATTTTGAAGTGGCTAAGGGCAGTATTTTCGCCCTGCTCGGTTCCAACGGCGCGGGCAAAACGACGATCGTCAGGATACTCACCACACTGCTTAAACCTGACGGCGGCACCGCGACCGTTAATGGGTTTAACATCGCGACAATGCCTGATCACGTGCGTCAATCGATCAGTCTGACCGGTCAGTTCGCTGCCGTTGATGAAATCTTGACCGGGCGGGAGAACCTCATCATGATCGCCAAACTTCGGCACATCAGCAGTCCCCGTCTGATTGCCGATGATTTGCTGAAGCGCTTCAGCCTGACCGACGCCGCAGACCGCAGGGTCTCCACCTACTCGGGCGGCATGCGCCGCAGGCTCGACATTGCCATGAGTCTGATCGGAGAACCGCAGGTCATTTTCCTCGACGAGCCAACCACCGGGCTTGACCCCGAAGGACGCATCGAGGTTTGGAAGACTGTTAAAAAGCTTGCTGACAACGGTACCACGGTTTTCCTGACCACGCAAAATCTGGAGGAAGCTGAACAGCTTGCCGACCAGATCGCCATTCTGCACGAGGGCCGGATTATCGCCAATGGCACGCTCGCCGACCTGAAAAAACTATTCCCGCCGGCGAAGGTGGAATATGTTGAAAAGCAGCCGAGCCTGGAAGAGATCTTCCTCGCAATCATCGACAAGAAGGAGAAAAAATAAGATGGAATCGGCAAAGAAACACACTTTCAGCAACATGGGCATTATGCTTGGACGTTCCATGCGCCACATTTTTCGCAGCATGGACACGATTATTACAGTCACCATCACGCCGATCGCCATGATGTTGCTGTTTGTCTATGTGTTCGGCGGTGCAATTCAATCTAATTCGGCTAACTATGTCAACTATCTGCTGCCCGGCATCCTGCTGATCGCGATTGCCAGCGGCGTCGCCTATACCGCCTACCGTCTGTTCATGGACATGCAAAGTGGTATCTTCGAACGATTCCACTCCATGCCGATTGCGCCTTCGGCCGCGCTATGGGGGCATGTGCTGACCTCTCTGGTATCCAATGCAATTTCGGTTGTCGTCATCATACTTGTCGCGCTGATCATGGGCTTTCGCTCGTCAGCAGGAATTCTGTCTTGGCTTGCCGTGGCCGGTATCCTGGCGCTGTTTACACTGGCCCTGACCTGGATCGCGGCAATTGCGGGACTGTCCGCCAAAACGGTCGACGGCGCAGGCGCATTCTCCTATCCGATCATCTTTTTGCCTTTCATCAGCTCAGCCTTTGTGCCGACCGATTCGATGCCACCGGTCGTACGAGCCTTTGCCGAAAACCAACCGGTGACCTCGATTGTGAACTCCATTCGTGCGCTGTTGTCAGGTCTGCCGGCGGGTGATGATATTTGGGTTGCTCTTGCCTGGTGCCTGGGAATTATGCTTGTGGCCTATCTCTTTGCAATGAAAGTGTACAAGAAACGGGTGTCATAATGGGATGTTCAATCCACGACGACGTTTTTGGGTCATAAGAGAACCATCTGTTGAAAAACCGGCGTTTCTCAGGGTATTGGGATCGGATAAGGACTGGCATTGACTGCCAGAGACTGACCCAAGCTATTCACCGCCTTGATTCTGAAGTAATAGGGTACAAAACGTGAGATATTGCCGGTGTTATAGCTGGTTGTATCGGCGCTGACCGTGATGCTGACCAGATTGGTGGTGAAGGTGTTATTGGTGGCTCTTTCGATAATAAAGCCGGTTTCGTTAAGTGCATTGTCGTTCCAGGTCAGTATGGCCGCGGCGTTGCGACTGCTGATGTTTGAAGAAGTGACCAACACATTGGACGGCGCGGACGGCAAAGTCAGCAGCATTGCCCTGGCAATGTTGGAGTATGTCGAGGAGCCGGCTGTATTGATCGCAGCTACGGTGTAGAGGTAATTCTGGCCAGCTATGACTGTGGTATCGGTAAAGGTTACAACACCGATGCCGGTCGCCTCAGGCGTGGTCGCGATTGTCGAATAGTTGGCACCGTTATCGGTTGATCGGCGAATGACGAAACCGGTTTCGTTGACTGCGTTGTCCATCCAGGTCAGCAGCACCTGCGGTCCTGTCTGCATGGTAGCGGTCAGACTTGTCGGCACAGCTGGTTTCAGGACCGGCAGTGAACCGATCAGGATGATGTTGCTGGCTGGTGAGTTCTCGGTGATCGTTGGGAACCCAGCTGTTTGCGTGTCGCCGACGACATTGACGGCAAGAACTTGGTAGTAGTAAGCGTTTTTAGTATCGCCGATCGAGTCAGCATAGGATACGGTATTGATCGGCAGGCTGGTGATCGTGGTCCAAGGACCGGTAGCAGTCACAGACCGCTGGACAACATAACCCGTTTCGTTGGAGGCATTGTCCAGCCAGGTCAATTCATTGGCTTGGCTGCTGCCGTTGCCAGTTCTTGTGACTTGCAGGTTGGCGGGCGCTTTCGGTGTTACGGCTACGGCCATGGTGTGCATCATATCCATTTCTTCGTGCGAAAGAATATGGCAATGGTATACATATTCCCAACCAAAGTTGACTTTGTGATTGAGAATCTGATTAATACTGATGCCACCGGGCGTAAACCAGCCAGTGGGCGGAGGTGCTTTGAGTACAGCGCCTTCTGGCATGGTCGGGTCAATCAGCCGTACACTATTGGGTACATCGAATGGAATTTGCGCCGCGGTAGGAATCTTGGGACGCAGTGCTATCACCGTCTGCTCGAGTGGGTTGACGCGGAAAGTCTCCTTCCAACCCAGTTCATTGGCGTCGGGTGGCATCAAAGCACCATCCCAAGCTACGCGGTTGACCAGCTGACCATTAAACAGATGGGTATGAATGGTGTGTGTATCGACACCATTATGCGTGATTTGCCAGATTTGCGTTCCATCCGGCAAGGTACCGATTTGCGTTGAACTGAGATCGGCATCGGTCGCTTTCAACAAATCGACCGGTGGACTGGCATAGCCGTAGGCAATAAACGGTGCGTTAATTGAGCTGGCAATTGGTGATGTCAGGCCCAGCATGCCGCTCATACGCCCATATTCATCATAAACACCGCTCATTTCATCGTGCATGGCTTTGGGTTCCAGCGGCAGGGTAACCGCATCTGTCATCAGGACACCATTGTTGTCGATTGGACGGAAAGTTTTATTGCTCTCATCCAACTGGACGTAAGCGCTGTTGTCGTCCGCCGGCAGATTGTTGACGCCATAAGCCGAGTTATAGGCAGCCTGCGGCATGATGATCGTTTCCTGATCCGTTGCAAAGACACCGGTGTTGGCATCTGTCGTGGCAGTGGCCGGGATTGCGCCCTTGGCGAACACATCCATCAATGCATTGACATCATAGGCTGGCAGCACTTCGCCCACCGTGCCCGAGACCCGGATCTGCATGATCGTGCGCGTATTGGGGCCAAAGCCCGCCAGGGTCGACGGAGCGCCGCCCATTGCTGTCTGGTCAGGGTTATTGGTGTAATAATCATAGCGCGGGTCGTCAGCCGGGTAGGGCGCTGGAGCATCGTTGTAGAGGATCAGCGTTTTACCGGCAAATTGAGAAAAATCAACGATGACATCGGCTCGCTCAGCGGCGCCCAGCAACAAAGCATGCTGGTCGACAACTCCGAAATTGAAAGCGGTTCCGACAAGATTCCAGGTTGTTGGCAAGCTGGGTATCACGACCGGGGCCGGCAGGAAGCCGCCTTCGGTACCAATCTGGATCCAGTCCGGTCCGGCATAAGCTGGATCGGGCATGATCTGTTCCAGATGGGTTGGCAACGCTGTGGTTGACGGTATCATTTTGACTTCCGTCAGGTAGCCAGGATCACCAGGGAGATAGGAGTCATCGGCAACATAAAACTGCAGATTGAAAAAGCGGTCGTTGGCCGCATTCAGGATGCGGAAACGATATGCTGTCGGGTCAACCTCCAAGTAAGGGTATGCCGTGCCGTTGACCATCGGGGTATCCATAAACGATTCACCCGGTGCTGATACGAGAGGTGTGCCGGGCATCACAGGCGGACGGTAGTTGGGATCTGCGGGATCAAGATTGGGCGTCGAGTAAGGATTGGCGACAAGGCCATATGGGATGTTGGTTGGCGGATAAAACCACGGTCCGTACATCCAGCGGCCGAATGGATTTGCGCCGCCGCTCATAAAGGGGTTTTGCGCCGGCATGTAGACATGCGGATACCAGAGGTCGCCGGTTGTGGGTGTGTAGGGCACACCCGGTGTATAGGGATTAGTTCCCCAGACCCAGGTTGGATCGGTGCTCATAATCGTGTTAGCATCGACAAAGGTCCGATCCTGAATGACCAGCGGCGTGCCGACACCGGGCAGATAACTCTTGAGCAGCGGATTGACGCCGGTGTTGTTGGTTCCGTTGATCAGGTCTTTTTCCACGTCGTCCTGAATCAGGAAGGGCGCAGCTTCACCCGCATAGACGTTCAAGCGGGTAATGCCATAAGAATGGTCATGATAGAACATCAACCTGGCGCTTTGCGCGTTGGTGTAATAAAGGGTTGTTGTGCCGTCACGCGCATCGGATACATCTGGCATGTCGGGGACGCTGACCACGCTGACGCCTTCCGGATAGGAGGTGGCTTCACCGCTTGGCGTAATCCACTGCTGGGGGGTCCCGTCACTGATCCAGACGGTGTTGTTGCCATGCAGGTGGATGTTTGACCTGTTTTGGGTATAATTTTCATCCATGATCTGACCGGAACCAGCGCCCATGACCGTGGTATCGGTAGGAATGAAGAGGTCGCCCTCGACACCGATCGGCAGCAAATTATAAAATTTGATGCGCACGGGAAAAGCGCTGTCGGACAAGATAGCCGGGCCCAGATAATGCGGGTCATCCACAGCATAAGCACGAGTGCCGTCACCCTTTAAAATAGGTGTCCCGTCGAGATAGGACAGCGGAATTTGCTTGCCCGGTACCTCGGTCGTTGAAAGTTGCACATAACCGCGATTGGTGGTGGCCGGCAAATTCGAATGCATTTTTTCTTTATATTCGACTACTGCAATTTCGTAATAGTCAGAACCCAGAAAGGATGCTTTGTCTGGGACAGCTAATGGGATATATTGTCCCAAAGCATTTTGGCTGGCTTCACCCAACCCTGGCAAGGCATCAATAAATTTGCGCATCGGCGGGCTGTAGGCCCAGTTTGCGTCAGCGTAGTAGTCGGGAATCAAATACCCGTCTGCGCCTACTTGCAGCGTCGGCTTGACTAGTGTACCCGCCGCCAGTGCCGCGTTGACCAGTTCGGCATAAATTTCGGCGGCAGCCTTTCTTTCTTCCGGTGTGATTTTATCACGCAGCTGCGATGGCGGTAAGTTCTGATTGCCAGGAAAAACTACCGCACCATAAGTCATGATTAAGATCAAGGACAGAGATATTGCTAATAACCTAAAAACTCGATTTCTTTTCATTGTAAAGCCTCCTAGATATCATTGACTGCTTGGCGTATTCGGTTTACGGTGTAACAATAACCGTAACCGACGCCGGAGCCCTGAACTGCCATAGCGTAAACATGGCCTGATTCGGCGTGACGATGTAATTTTTGGGGGCGTTACCGATGAGCCCTGTAATGGTTAGCGTCGCCGTTTTATCGCCATTGGATAAGGCAATTCCAGTTACGGTCCCCAGATCGCCCAGATCGGTACCGGCGAGCGTCCAGTTCGTGACGTCAAGGGCATTAATCGAGTCAAACAAACCCGTACTCAGCGTGTAAGTTATCGTTCTCGTCCCCGTCACGGCAGCAGCATCGCCAACCGCCTGCGGATCAAGCAGGCTGACCGTCACTGGGGCCGGATTGATAAAGCCGGCCGCAATGGTTACCGGTGCAGGATCAATCGTATAGGGTGTGTCCGGCCACACGATGCCAGTTATCGTCAAAGTCGCCGTGGTGTTGCCACCGGACAAAGCAATAATCTGGATCGTCCCTAAATCAATGGCAAAGTCTCCGCCGAGTGTCCAGTTGTCGGTATTACTAACCGTTGCTGGGTTAAATGTCCCGGTCGTCAAGGTATAAATAATCGTGCTTTCATATTTCACGGCTGTTGCATTGCCGACGGCCAGGGTATCAGCGCTCACCACGATCGTCTCGGCAGCAGGCGCCGTATATCCACCAGGTGTGAAAATCGCCTGCGCAGCCAGAATTGTGTAGATCCTCGAGATGTTGCCAACCGTACCATCAACCGAAATCGTCGCTGTCTTGTTATTGTTCGAAAGCACGACGTTGGTAACGTTACCCAAATCACTGGCGTTCGTACCGCCCAGTGTCCAGTTGCCGAGCGTCGAACTGGCTGTTGGATCAAATGTCCCCACAGTCAGCTCGTAAGTTATTTGGTTAGTATTGGTGGTTGCTATCGCACTGCCAACTGCCCGCGGGTCGAGAACCGTAATCACCAAGGACCCTGGTGTCGAAAAGCCCGTCGAGAAAGCCGCCGTAGCCGGTGTCACAGTATAATCATAGACATTCGTCCAGACTGTGCCATCGATGACCAAAGATGCCGTTGTGTTGTCAGGCGAAATGACGACACCAATTATATTGCCCAGATCACCGACGAAAGGTCCTCCCAAGGTCCAGTTGCCGACATTTGTCCCCGTATCCGGATCAAATGTGCCGGTCGTCAGCGTGCAGGTAATAATGTCTGAATTGCCAAACGCCGTCGAAGCAGCTACAGCAAGCGTGTCCGGTCTGATGGTCACGGCCAGCGGCGCCGGCGGTGCTGTCAGGGCGTTGGGTGTAAAGATCGCCTGTGCCGGTTCGATGGTGTAATCTTGTGGGCTGATGCCAATCGAACCGGTGATGGTGATGGTCGCAGTTTGGTTGCCATTCGATATGGCAACGTCGGTAATCGTGTCCAGATCAGTCAGATTGGCACCACCCAGCGTCCAATTGCTGGTGACGACACCGGCGGTCGGATCAAACACGCCACTGGTCAGGGTGCAGGTGATCGTGCTGGTGCCGGTTACAGCTAATGCGCTGCCCACCACATAAGGGTCAAGCACGGTGACTGTCATGGTCGGCGGTCCCGCGAAGCTAAAAGCCATCGCCGCCTGTGTTGGCATAACCGTGTAGTTCTTCGGGCTGATGCCAATTGTCCCTGAGACGGTGATTGTTGCTGTTTGATCGTTATTGGACAAGGCAACAATGGTGACAGTTCCCAGATCGGCCAGATCGGTGCCACCCAGCGTCCAATTGCCGATTACTGTGCCGGCGGTCGGGTCAAAGCTGCCCGTGGTCAGTTCGCAGGTCAAGGTGCTGGTATTGGATCTGGCCGTTGCACTGCCGACAGCCGGGATGTCTGTCAAGATGGTCATTTCAGCATTGAATACAGTCTGCACATCGGCCACACTGGTCAAAGTGGCCGCCATCAAGACATTGTGCATCGTGTTTTGCTGCGCCAGCGTCAGACCATTGTAGCCCGTGAGATCAAGACCCAGCAGGCTGCCGTTGATCGTCAGCAAGGTGCCGATGTAATCGGCAACGGTCGTCGTGTCCATGGCGATGACAACAAGCTGAGCTGGATCGGTGAGCGGTCGGGCGGCAAAAATAGCGTTTTGAATCAAGATCTTTTCGTTGGCAGAAAGCAGATCGTAGGAGTTATTGGGCAGCCCGGTTGAAAGTCCGAGCACAACCAGATTATTGTCATAAACCTGTCTGCCATAGAGAACAAATTGGCTATTGATCAGGCCAAGGACAAAGGCCATGTTAATATCCTGTTCACTGGAAAAAGGTGTCGTCAGCATCGCAGTCTGGATTAGTCCTTGCGCGGTCGGACCAATCTGAGTGCTGTAGATGCTAAAGTCCGCTGGGCTGAATATTGATTCATACAATATAATAGCATTGGCCATCGTCGCCGCATCGGGTGCATTGTTGAAGGCAACCACCAACGGTGAAGATTCCAGAGCCAATTCCTGAGCAACAAAAGTGTCGAAAGCCGTTTTGATATCGGTGATGTTCACAAAAGTTGTTGAAACCATCGAATTCAAGACGGGGGTTCTGCTGATCAGGGCGTTGTAATCGGTCAGCACGAGTCCGGCGGATGCACTATAAGTCGCGATCACGGTCGCCATGGCGCTTGCCGTTGGCGCATTGTTAAACGCGGCCAATACCACATCAGTCGCAACAATTTTGCCATCCAGCCCAACCATAACTGTTCCGGAGACATTGCCGTCGGCACCGAGAACTTTGACCGTGGTCAAGCTGGCAAAAGCTGGGGTTGCTACATCACTGTTAAACCAGATGTAGGTTGTACTCACATTCCTGGTTTGCACATACTGGCTAAGAATGTCCGAAAATTTGACAAACTTCATCGTGACACTGCTCAGGTAGGCAACCATCCGATTCGGATTGACTATGAGCGTATCAAAATAAAATTTGGCCAGCTTAGCCGCGGCAGCATTGGGATTGATTCGATAGTTCAAATAGGATGTAAAGAGTTGCTGGTAGTCAATCTCATAATAGTCGACCCCATCTGAGATGATGTAGGCAATCGGTGTCGCCGTCGAGTCCAAAGCCGAGACGGGTGAGATTTTCGTAAACAACGGCGCAAACATGGCAACTACTAAGATCAAGATCAATAATCCAGAAGCACATTTTTTCATGTTCGTTTCCTCAAAATGTTCGTTCCCTCAAAAGGTATGTTGCCTATGTTATTGAGCAACAGTCACATGAGACGCATAGTTTCCACTTATTTTTAATACTTGAATATAATATTGTCCGCCTCCGAGGTCATTCGTCAACTGGCCATCGTATCGGACTGTGTAGGTCCCAGCCGGTGTGACATTAATGAAAATGGTCGTGTAGCCCATGGGTGCAGGGGCGATACTATCTTCGGTCACTGTATATGTAAATGCTGCTGTCGTGGCTGCCGTCGTGGGTGTCGTCGGCTTGGCCGTCGTTGGTGTTGGTTTGACGGTTGTGGGCGCAACGGTAGGCGCGCTGGTTGCTAGAGTTGTTGCGCTGGGCGTCGTTGTCGCCGTCGTTTCATTGAATGTGGTGGTTTCGCTGGTCGCGGATGAACCATCAGTTGAGCTACTTGTGGTGACAACGGGAGATAAACCGTTAATGCCGAATACGCCGGCAGCGAATAACACCACTACTGTAACAATAATGATGCCCATTCCAATCGTTATCATTTTATAAACTTTCATGTCATGCCCTCCTCGAAATCGAAAATGCATTGTCCGCTTTTGAATTCTGTTTGACACGTCTTGTTCTTATTATAAACCCGTAACGGGGAATTCTATATTTTTTTGGGTTATCGATTCATCTACAGGTAGCGAAGAGCCTCGACGGGGTCAAGCTTGGACGCTTGCCAGGCGGGGTAAAGACTTGCCAGACAGCCGATAACCAGTGATAACCCGATGGCCAGCAGCAGCATGTCCAAGCGCCAGGAAACGATCAATGCCGCGTCAGCAAGGACCGGACCCGCGAATTGCGCAATGATCATACCCAGGCAGTAACCGATCAATCCGCCCAAAGCGCTGACCAGGATACCTTCCAGAAGAATTATCCGGGTAATGTGCTTCCGATGGAAACCAATGGCCCGGAAAATGCCAATTTCACGCGTGCGCTCCCGTACTGAACTGGACATGGTCAGGGCCGCCACCAGAAGTCCCGCCAGCAAAATCAGAATCGACAGGGCGGTGCCGAAGCGGGACAGTCGTGTCACCAGTTCGTCCCGGTCGAGCATGACCTTGCGCAAGCTGGTGATTTTGGCGTGGGGCAAAGCCGCTTGAAGCTGGGAAAGCAGGGTTTGTTCCGAGCCAAGGTTATAGTCGACTGACAATTCGATGACGGAAATTTCGCCCGGCAGACCGAGCAACACCTGTGCTTCCGACAGATCCATCAGAATCTGATTATCCTCCGAGGTGCCGTTTTTCTGCAGGATGGCAGCGACCCGAAAATCTTTGCCATTCATGACGACCTGGTCGCCGGGAAATCGGCTTAATGCGTAAGAAACGCCTGCTCCCAGAATGACTTCCGCCTTGCCAATATTCAGATTTTCGAAATCTTCCCGACTCAGGTCCAGCTTTTCGACAGCCATCCCTGAGCCTGAATCGTTGCTAACCTGTGTACTTTCCGGCGCGAGCATATTGCGGATGCGCAGCCAGGGCTTAACCGCAAAATCGGTTTTCAGATCGCTGCCGGCGACCACGATCTCTTGCCCGTTAATCTGGAGCACACCCAGTATTTCGGGTATGACAGCCCGGATCATTTGCCGGTCCGGCAGGCCGTTGATCGTTGATATATCATTTACAGTCAGCTTTTTGACATCAAAAAGCACTTCAGGGATGCTGATGCCGCCGTAAGAAAAAGCAACCTCACCCGTGTCGGCTGTAATCACGATGTTTGCACCGTAGGAAGCCATCTGGCCTGCCATCTCCGCTTTCATCGTTTCCACGATACTGTAGATCGAGACGGTGGTGGCAATACCGATGACCAGCCCCATCAGCACGAACGCCATTTTAGCTTTGCGGCGCAGGAGATTTTTGACAGCAATTTGGGCAAGTGTCATAAAATCATGCCATCCTTCATCATAATCGATCTTTTCATATAACTCGTATTACCAGGATTGTGCGTGACCATCAGGATGGTCAGCCCTTCCTGGTTCAGTTGAGCAAAAAGCTCCATGATTTCCTGTCCGGTTTTGGAATCTAAACTACCGGTTGGTTCGTCGGCGAGAACAAGCGGTGGCTGGTTGACAATAGCACGGGCGATGGCCACGCGCTCTTGTTCTCCACCGGAAATCTGGTTGGGCAGGCGGTTCTTTTCCGCATACAAACCAACCCGCTCCAGTACGAGCGCAGCCATTTCCTTTTTTTGTTTAACCGGGTAGGGAGCGGTTGTCAGCGGCAGCAGCACATTTTCGAAGGCGGTCAGGTAGGGGATGAGCTGAAACTGCTGGAAGACGAACCCGAGATATTTTCGGCGGAAATCCGCCCGTTTCTCCTGAGAGAGTGAGTAGATATCGATACCGTCAATCTGCACGCTGCCGCGGGTAGGCTTGTTCAGCCCGCCGATAATTGACAGCAGTGTGCTTTTACCTGAGCCCGACTGGCCCATGAATGCGACGGATTCGCCCTTGTGGATATCAAGGGTAACCCCGCTGAGTGCATGCACCGCCTCGTTGTTTGTTTTGTATGTTTTATCGATGTCCTTCATCATAATGAACTGATTGCTCATGGGTTGTCTCCTTCAAATCGTGCGAAGAGCCTCAGCTGGGTCAAGATTCGCGGCCTTGAGTGCCGGATACAGACTGGCCAGGCCAGCAATGCTGACAGAAATCAGGATGGCGGGTATTAGCAGGAGCGGATTCCAGGGAACCGTGACGTCCATCTGCGCCAGATAAGGACCGGCGAACCAAGCGACAATGCTCCCCGTCAGAAAGCCAAGGATACCACCGACCACACTCACAAAGAGCGCTTCCATTTCGATGATGGCGAGCACATGCAGACGGCGGAACCCAATCGCCCGGAAAATGCCGATTTCGCGTGTGCGTTCATTGACCGAAGCGAGCATGGTTGACATCACGATCAGAGCCGCGACTAAAAGGGCCACACCGGACAGGATAAAGCCAAAGGCTGAAAAGCGGCCGATCGTTTCTTCGCGGATCAGCGCGGCTTGTCGCAAGACCGTGACACGGGCATTCGGCAGGACGGTCGTCATCTGTGCGGCCATGTCTTCTATCGGGCAGAAATTGCAGAACCCGGAGACTTCTATCATCGAAAAGACGCCGGGACGGTCCAGCAAAGTCTGGACAACCTCGAGATTTGCATAAACCAGGCCGTCCTCCTCGGTGCCCATGGCGCTGAGGATGCCGAACACTGTGAAGCTCTGGTCGTTAATGGAAACCGCGTCCCCGGCATTCAGTGCATATGCATGGGCGATGCCGGATCCCAAGAGCAGACCGTCAGCCGGCAGGTCCAGAAGGGCCAGGTCCGAGTCGGCGCGATCCGTCGATGGCTCAGCCAGTTCGCGCAGCGAGAACCAGGGTTTCATCGCAAATTCACGATGGGTTTCCACGCCCACCAGTAAAACCTTCTGCTCATTCAGCATAACGGCGCCAACCAGCTTCGACGAGATGATATTGACGCTGCCGCCATCAGGAATCGTCTTGATCAAGGGCACATCGCTGGCCGTCAGTGGTTTGACATCAGACAACACCTCGGTCACCTGCAGGCCGTAATTCAGTTCAAGTCCTTGAAATCTGGGCGTAATGACGATATTGGGACCGAATTTGTCAAGTTCATTGCCCAGTTCGAGCCGCATCGCTGCCACGATACTGACCAGTGCGACAACAGTGGCCACACCGACAAGAAGCCCGACAATAATAAAGGACATTTTACGCTTTCGCTGGATGATATTGCTTAGTGCAATTCGAAAAAGACCCATGGATCCCCCTCATTGCTGTTGGCTGTTTCGCCAGTTCAGAACCTTGGATTGACTGATCATGATCCAGCCGTCTTGTACGACAGGCTGCATCGAGGTCGGCGGGTATTGCTCGCAGATGGCTGCGCCTGAAAGGTAATTCTGGTTTTCAATGTCGTAGGTGGAACGGCAGTTGTTGCAGACCAGGGCTTTTCCGGCCAGGACAAATTCACTGCAGCCGCAGGCGCAAAGTGCGTCCCCGGCATATAGTCGGCCTGACGAGGTGATATAGGCCATCATGGGCACAGGATCGCCCAGATCGTTGGCCAGTTCAAAACGAACGATATTCGCCTGATCGACGTCGGCCAGTTTGAGCATAACTTGACCGTTTTCAACAACCGGTTCCATAATCTGGGCCGCAACGACCTTGCCAATATACGAACGAGACGCGGCCACCGGTTCAGTTAGGGTTATGCTCGAATCTGGGGTTGGCTGCGACAGCAGGGTATAGACCAACCAACCAGCGAGCGACAGCCCAATGACAACGATCAGGGAAATCAACAAACGTATTTTCGGGGAGGAAAGATGATTCACTTGATTATCAATCATAAATAGCGATTCTTTATCAATCTTGAGCTTCTTCCATGCTGGTTACTGTAATCAGAGGGTAAGAAGTGCCGTCAGCTGCTCTTTTGGATTCACCATTCATTGTCGCCTGAACCGTTATGTAGATATGGTCCACCTTGGTCGTATTGTTAATTAAGTCTGATGCCATGACCTGGGCACCCGAAGCATCAGGCGAAAATTCGCCGTCAAAATAATAGAACTTGTAGGTATCATCATCCTGCAAGACAGCAATGCCATAACCCGTAGCCGCACATTTTTCCATTTGGAGGCACTTTTTGGTGTCCGATCCGGGTACAGGTTTCAGAACATAGCAATGTTCATCCATGATATAGCCGCTCAAAGACACATTTTCAACCGGCTGCGCACAGGCCGTCAAGCCGAGCGGGAGAAGAGCGATTAACACCCAGACAAATACGAACATAGAAACGAATTTCTTTTTCATAGATTATCCCCCTTTTTTCAAAATTATATCAATTGTTTTATCGCTGTATAGTAACAAATGTTCTTGTTTTATCAGATTCTGTCCATTTATTTAGTCTTTCTACCCTATTTTAATACAATTTGGCGATAGCACTCTTTGGCGATTGCACTCTTTTATCTGTATACACCCACAGCAGCAGGCATATTTTGATACTCATCAGTATCCCTCATAAAATCTTCCAAAAACCCCCGGAATGATTCCAGATTTATGGCTTCCAGAGATTCCGCTTTCTCTTGTAAATAACCGCCAGATCATTTTTTTCAATGCTAAAATCGCTATGCCATGTGCCATTTTCAATCAGGTCCTTCGTAATGCCACCGCCAGGGTATGCATCCAACACATTTTTCTGCTCTGGATTCACGCCAAAGCAAAGTAGATCGCAAAATCATCCGGCATTTTAGCAGGAATCACGAATACTTACGGCTGCATGGCCAGTATGGCATCTTCAACCGAAGTACCTGCCAAGAAAACACTCAAATGGTCCAATGGGTTTACTTTGCCAGACTGAATCGGCATAAATCCATCATAGACGCTGGTAAAACGGTAAGCAAAATACTGGGATGAATCAAAATCTTCATTATGCTGAATAAACATCAGGCACGTTATACCATTCTCAAGATAATAATAGGGCGTTATTGTTTCCATGATCCCTTCAGCCAAACCACCATCCTGGTCAAGCCGAATGCTTTCTCCGACTGAAATATTACCCTTGATCACCTGCTCGATCCGGACATCAGCCGACGTGACATTGAGCGAATCTTGCTCTATCCCAAAACCCAACTTACCGGGCACACAGTCTGTATAATTCACCCTGACAGCAGGCAATATCTTTGTAACTGTTCCGATTATGACAAGATCGCTGTCATTGAGCAAATCCTCCAGCGAAGAATAAGTGATTGGGGTAATTTGTGCATGCCACCAAGCGTTCGTTTCAGTCGGTTTTGTTGATGCATTTGCTGACATAGAATTTATCGGGCCACCATCAGATTGAAAAACGCACGCACTTAAAAATAACAGCGCAATAATAATTGATAGAGCACCAACAATATATCGAATTCTTCGCATAATATGCCTCCATATACATTGAAAAAATGGGAATCATATGCGAGCTGCTTATTTTAAATGAGTATATCATATCAGAGATAATGTAGCAAAGTGGTGCGGACGACAGGACTTGAACCTGCATTCTTTCGAACTGGAACCTAAATCCAGCGTGTCTGCCAATTCCACCACGTCCGCACGGCAACACGCCTATTATAGGGATCGGGCAAATACTCTGTCAAGTCAAGCGCTGTTAGACTATCTTTCGTTTGAAGTTGCTGTAGTGTATAATGAAAGACAAATTACCCTATAAGAGATTTTAAGGAGGATTGTTTTGATGCGCAAGTCTTTGATCTTGGTTTTAACGCTTTGTCTTATCCTGTCCTTCACAGCCTGTGGGCAAGCCCCAACGACGTCAACCACCGCCACGCCGACGGAAACTACCGGCGGTGAGAATAAGACCATCAGTGGCGAATTTCCCGATGGCACGAAATGGGCCGTACTCAAACCGGCTAATTGGAATGGCACTCTGATTCTCGATCTCGACGGTGCCAACCAGGCTCTAAAAGCAGATGGCGAATCCAGTTTGTGGATGATTGGTCAAGGTTATGCTTTCGGTGGCATCACCCGTGATCCGATCGGTTATGATTTTGTCGCGGCCGTCGATTACCTGGTCACCGTCAGACAGAACTTCATTGATGAATATGACCAGGAACCGACTAGGACCATCGCCATGGGTGGCTCGCGCGGTGCTTTCGTCGCCCGTTTGGCCATGGAGTTTTACCCTGAGATTTTTGACGCTGCCATGGTTATGGCTGGCGGTGGTGCCGGTCAGGTTGCTGGCTTAAACGCCAAACTGGACGCCAAATTTGTCCTCAAAACGCTGGTTGACCCGACATCGCCGCTCCAGTTGGTTAACTTCACCGATAAATCTGCCGAAGAAGATGCCTTGACTGCCCTTACCGAACTGGCTGACTCGACCCCGGCCGGCAAAGCCCGCTTGGCGCTGGCCGCAGCCATCGAACAATTCCCGAGTTGGACGAGTGGAACGCAACCCGCCGCTGATGATTACGCGGCGCAGTACGATCAGATGGTAAAAACGTTTGTCAGATCCCAGTTTATTGCGGGTACATATGCCATGGAACAATTGGGTGGCGGCGTCATTTCCTGGAACAACGGCATTGACTACACCGAAATGCTCGAAAATTCTGGCCGCAAAGATTTTGTTCTCGGCATGTACGCGGCGGCTGGCCTCACCGAGGCTGATCTGGCAGCTGACCTGGGCAAACTGGCTGCAGCGCCGCGCATCTCAGCCGATCCAGCCGCTGTAGCCAAAATCGAGAAATTCCTGACCTATACCGGCGAAATAGAAGGTCCGGTGATGAATCTGGACAATTTTGGTGACCAACTTGATTTCCAACCCTTGAAACTGGCCTATGCTGATACCGTGCGCAGCGCCGGCAACGAAGATCTGCTGCGGATTTGCTGGGTTGAAAGTGCCGGACACGGTTCTTTCACAGATCTGGAAAGAACCACAGCCTTTGTCACGCTGATCGACTATCTGGACAATGGAACCTGGGGTGATACATCGGCCAGCGGGATGAACGCCCGGGCCGCCGCTTTAGTGGCCGAATACCCCGCGCTGCAAAGCGCTTCGCAATTCTTTGAATATGAACCCGCGCAGCCCCTGCGGACATGGGACTACAGAAACTGGGACAGCTATCAACCCTAATTAACAGCAACGTCGGGCAGACTTTCCGCCCAACCCAAAAAAGGCTCTTAATAGGGCCTTTTTTGGTTGGGATCAATCATCAGAAAGTCAACTAAATTGACCATTTCGATGCCTTCGTATGAACTAATATAACTACGATCGATCGACAAGATGACCTTGCGATAATTGTCCTTAATCGCCCGCAAGGGTGCTGTTTCTCGCGCCAAAACTTCGCTGCTGGCAATCGACTCAGCGATTTGAAAGTAGATCTTCTCGTCAGGCTTTTCGGCGATAAAATCAATTTCCTGATCACCGACTTTTCCGATCGAAAGCCGAAAGCCTCTGCGCAGCAACTCGAAGTAAACAACATTTTCCAAAATATGACCACGGTCGACATCGCGATATCCCAAAAGCATGTTGCGAATGCCGGTATCTACAATGTAATATTTGCCGATCGTTTTCAGAAATTCTTTGCCTTTGATGTCGTAGCGCCGGATACCGTAGAAAATGAAGGCATTTTGCAGGCTGGCAATGTAGGTTTCCACGGTCTTGCCGGCTGGACTTTTGCGTCGCTTGCCTTCATCGATATCCTCTTCCAGTGTCAAAATGTTACCAATGTTATTGGGCGAGGTCAGGTTGCCAATATTGTCGGCCAAAAATAACACGACTTTTTGCAGCGTGCTCTGGTCCGATATATTTGTCCTCGCCATAACATCCTTCAAGATGACCGTCGAATAGACACCTTCGAGCATTTCGTTGATTCGCTGGCTGTTGAATTCATATTCAGCAACAGCAGGCATGCCGCCGTATTTGAGAAATGACTGGAATTTTTCATCAAGGCTTGTTGACGTCCCAAATGAATTAAAGTCCAGATATTCCTTGAAAGACAGAGGAAGCATTTTGATTTCAACGTAACGCCCCGACAAAACAGTTGATAACTCCGAAGAAAGCAAGTAGGCATTTGAACCGGTGATATAGATATCCGCATCAAAGTCAACCTGACAGGAATTGACCGCCTTTTCCCATTCTGGAATCATCTGAATTTCATCGAGAAAAATATAAGTTTTGCCGGTTTTCGTAATCCTTCTCTTGAGTTCGTTGTAAAGCTGCAAATAGCCTTGAATATGTGAAAATTGAACCGATTCAAAGTTCATAAAAATGATATTTGACGATGGCGTACCTTCGATCAGCAGACGCTTCTCAAACAGTTTTAAAAGCGTTGATTTGCCGCAGCGACGAATGCCAGTCACGACCTTAATCACCTTTTTGTCTTTGAAATCCCAGAGGATTTGCATATAGTCGGCGCGATTAATCATGCTGATCACCTCACGACCAGTATAATCCGACCGGGATGAATTGTAAAGTTTTTGACTTTCATTTATGTTTTGTTCATTTTTATAAAGTTTCTGACTTGTGTTTATGTTTATTATTCATACAATTCTCCCAAGGAGGCCATCATCGTGGCCATAAAACTCAGACTGCCCCAGAGCATGAAACGGATGATCTTTTCCGGCTCGATATACTGCGAATTCATCGAGGCGTAACCCGCCTCGGGCGCGCGGGCGTTCATGGCCGCTGACGCCCAGTTGGCCACCTGAACGGCCTCCGCGCTGTTCTGCACCGGAATATCGATAATCGATGACACCTTGGCGTTGCCGGCCGCCGAGGCCATGATGGTCTGCATGCCCGGCGCTGCATCGCCGCTCGCGGCGCTGTCGGTGCCCTCGGCGAACACGCTCAAATCATGCCCGGCGACGCGCCAGGATTTGCCGATTTTCTGCGCCTTGAGCCGGCCCTCGCGCATGTAGCGCTGAACGGTCTTGGGGTGCAGATCCAGCATCGTCGCAATCTGCTCAACCGAATAAAATTGATCTACCATGACTTATCACGTCCTTTTCGTTCTTATTGTTCCCTATTATTAGGAATTATAGGGAATTTTTGGGAACTTGTCAAGAGGTGATCGCGAAAAGATTTATCGGTATGTTAGGTCGATTGTTTGGCGGTTTTGGTTGCTATTGTTCCGAGCCCATGAAGAAATCTTCGATGATCTGCACAAACTGATCTGGCTTGTCCAAATGGGTCACATGTTCAGCGTCGACGCGCAAATAGTCGCATTTCGCGACATTTGATACAACACGGTCGGCATCTGCCTGATCCATGGCGCCGTTCAGCACGCCGTCGGCCATGATTTCGAAATTGGCGTGCACCAGCAAGGTCGGACAGGTGATCTGCTGCAGGGCTGCAGCGTGGTCAAAACCGGCGTTCCATGTGCCATCATAGAAGGCATCGCCGAACTTTGGATCATAGTCATTCATGCCCCGAAACAACAGCCGCGGCGTATCGGGCAAAAAGCCAATTTCAACGGCCTTGCCCGGATTGGCGGTGCGATAAATTTTGACAGCCGACTCGATCATGGGCACCGACAACGCGCCAAAGTTTTTCTCGATGAATGGCTTACTGCTCTGCACCCAAAATGGCAGGAAATCGTCCCCACCCACCTCGAGGAATTGGTGACAGGTCGTAAACGATTTGTAGGCGATCGTTGCTTTGATCCTGGGATGCTCCGACGAAAACAGGGGCGGATCCTCCAGCACAATGGCCTTCACCAGATCCGGCTTGTTGGCCGCCAGCCAGACCGTCAAAAGGCCGCCGGACGAATTGCCGGTCACAAACGCCGGCTCACCGATCACCGTTTCAATGAAGATGGCCAGATCACCGCCGATTTGATCGGCATTCAGCGCGTAATCATCCGGATAGGTGGTCTTGCCGTGGCCAGGGTAATCGACGGCGAACACGTGGAAGTTCGCCGACAGCGCTGGCAAGACGCGGCTGTAACTGTACCAATCCATATGCTGAGCATTGAGCAACAGCAGCGCCGGACCATTGTCGGGGCCCTCGGCGTAATTGAAATTGACCTCGCCAACCTGCGCCGTCTTCTCGACAATGCCGGCGGCCGCGACCTTCTCGTGCCAAGGATCAACATAGGTGGTCAGCAGGACAACTCCGATGATCAGCAAAACCGCAATTACGGCGGCGATGATGCCAGTGATCTTGATAGCCCGCTTGAGTTTGGGGTGTGGTTTAGTCTTGACGTTCATCGTGGCTCCTCGCGAGATATTTCTATTTCCTGATTAATTCCTTGCCGTTGTCCTTGTCGCGTATGATCAGCTCGAGGTTCAACGAGTCGCAGATTTCGTAGAAGCGATCGACGGTCGGGCTGTTCTCGCCGACTTCATAGCGGGAAAGCTGTTGCTGCGTGGTGCGTAGCCGCTTGGCCAAGTCCTTTTGGTCCATGTGCATTTCGATCCGGCGCTGCTTGACCGCATGGGCCAGATCCAGCCTGAACCTGGCTCGCTCCCTGGCTTTGGCGAAGGTCTCAGCGCCGAACTTGTCACTCAAGGCTTTATTAAGGGCTTCCAGGTCATCGGACATAAAACTTCCACCTCTCTTTGATAGTAGTATACGCCTTATATGATGTATTGACAAATTGAATATTTAGGTTTGAACTGTCAAGGATTCCTTGTTAGTTGATCATGTTTTCAATATTGCACGAAATGGTATATATAAGGAACCCTTTGCGCAATTGTAGAAACTGACGTTTCTCATTATGCGCATAACATTTGCAATAAGAACCATTACGTGTAATAATGGAAACACGGAGGTGATCAAAATGAAGTACCTCAATCAGTTACTCGATTTGGGCTGCTTTTCACGTCATGATGTTGTCGGGCTAACCGGCGGTGAAGCTGCAGCGCATTCGTTGTTGCACGACTATGCCAAGAAGGGTTACATTGAGCGCATCAAACGAGATTTGTACACCGCCATCAGCCTTGAGACAAAGCAGCCCGTCGCGAGCCGGTTTGCGATCGCATCCCATCTGGCTGATGACGCTTGTGTTTCTCATCATAGCGCATTTGAATACTACGGCTACGCCAATCAAGTCTTTTACGAGGTCACTGTGACAACAAAAAGTCGCTTTACGAATTTTGTGTTTGATGGCGTGACCTACTGTCACATAACGTCCCCCATCAACGTCGGTGTTGAAAAGTTTGCTGCCGGGATTAACGTCACGAGCTTGGAACGAACGGTCATCGACAGCATCAAGGATTTTACCAAGATTGGTGGATTGGAAGAGTTGCTGCGCTGCATCGCGCTGATCCCCGCTCTTCATGCGGATAAGCTCGCGGCGTGTCTGGATGCTTATGGCCAAGGCTATCTCTATCAAAAAGCAGGCTATCTGCTCGCGCATTACGCCGAGCAGCTTGGTCTGGCGGCTTCCTTTTTTGATCATTGCCGATCCAAAATATCCAAGAGCAAAAAGTACCTCTATACCGATCAAGATGCTTGGTTCGACAGTTTTATCTGGCATGAACAGTGGCGCTTGTACGCCCCAGCGGCTCTGAACAAGATCATCAACAAGGGGGTGGATATTGATGCCTGAATGGAACAGGGCTACGCTTGGCAACCAAGCGCGGGAGTTGGGCTTTGTGCGTGACACATACGAGAAGGTCTGCCGATTAACTGATGTACTGGCGTTCATGGAAGGCGATGAATTGTTAGCCGATGCACTGGCGCTAAAGGGCGGGACCGCGATCAACCTAACTATTTTCAAACTACCGCGACTTTCTGTGGACATCGACCTGGACTTCACGCAAAACTTGAATCGGGATGACATGATAGCCACTCGGACCAAGATCAATGAACGCCTTGGTAAATTTATGAATGCCAATGGCTATATTCAAAGCTCAAAGTCCAAGAATTTCCATGCTTTGGACTCCTTTGTTTACGAATACTTAAACAGCGGCGGCATGAAGGATAATATAAAAGTGGAAACGAATTATATGCTCCGTTGCCACGTATTACCGCTGTCCCGTCGTCAGATTGATCTGCCTTGGCAGACAAAGGCTCTCTCGGTGCTTTGTGTTGATCCGATCGAAATTTTTGCAAGCAAAATTGTCGCCTTGCTCACGCGGACGGCAGCCCGGGATTTGTATGATGTTTATAACCTACTAAAGTCCGGTTTGTTTGATGAATCTCAGAAAACCATGCTGCGAAAGTGTATCGTCTTCTACAGTGCGATTGGCACCGAGACAGCACCGCTTGAATTTCAATTTGGCAGTTTGCAAAAGGTAACCCAGAGCCGCATCAAAACTGACCTTTATCCAGTCATTCGGAACGATGAGCGTTTCAATCTTCAGGAAGCACAGGCTCAGGTCAGCGCTTGGCTAACCAGTTCATTGGTTTTGGACTCTGGTGAACGAACCTTTCTTGAAGCTTTTCGAAGGAAAGAATATCGTCCGGAACTCTTGTTTTCTGATGCTAAGATTATTGATCGCATCAAGGATCACCCGATGGCACTGTGGAAGTGTTCGCCGCGATCTGAGTAGCGGCATTTCAATATATTTATTCGCGCTTATCGACAACGGTGATCGATATGTCTTTGGCAATGACATAACCGTAAAGTCCCAATGTGGAATCAATCTGATACACCTTGTAATCACGCGCTTCCAGCACGTTGATCAATTCGTCACAGGTTTTTACCAACCCTATCGGAAAGCCATAGGGCAAATCATGGGTCAATTGCTCCCTGTTTTCATCAACAAACTTTTGAATCGAAATTTGGTGCAAATCAAAGATAATGTTTGGCCCACTCATGACACGTTCAAATTTGTGCGCCAAAAAGCCGCTGAAAACAATTGTTGTATCTTCCCAATCATAAAACTTTGTCACCATGGTCAGAACATTATTCGCAATATCGACCTGATAGGACAATATCTCATTGTCGTGAACCAGATCGCCGTAATCCTTGATGCAATCGTGCATGAATCTGCCCCCCGACGGTTTAATGATTCGAATCGTCTTCCTGCTCAACTTCGTCACGGCCAAAACACTGATCTAAAATATCATTATACTCAGGATTATCGCTGTCTTTTAGGAGGATGCTTCTATACCTGATTTGCAATGCAATCGCCCAAATCAGGTCCAGCGCTAAAAGAATTAATGCTGCATTCGTAAAAGCTTTTAGCCCAAATGCGCCAATGATAAACAGAATAACTATCAGGATTAGCATATAGAAAGTTTTAATCAGATTTAAAATGACCCCGCCAATAAATAGTGATAATGGGTATTGTCGCTTTTGCATCTGTTGACATCCTTCATTTTTGAATTGAGTATAGACGATTTTAACGACCTTCGCCAGCCTAGATCATCCCAATCGGCACGATCAGATTTTCCCGGTCAAATGCGCTCAACCGCTCGGCCAGGCAGAGCACGGTGTCTGCGTCGCTCCAGCGGGTCAAATAACAGATCAAGCCGGTATCGTAAAGCATCGTTTCGGCGTCTTGATCGTGCGCTTCAGGACGTTGTTCGTGTAAGGATGCAGATAGGAAATGATGCCCAGCGTCTCGAGGATTCTGAGCCAGTTCTTGGCCGTCGCCACATCAATGTCGGCATTATCGGCGATGGACTTGTAATTCAGCAGTTGGCCGGTCAGCGCGGCCGCCGCCGTGATGAAATTCATGAATTTCAGCGAATTGATGTTGCCGGAATGCTCTTTGACATCACGGTCAATGTAGGTGCTGATAGTGCTGGCATAAAAGCTTCTCCAATCGGTGTATTTGCCGCTCAGCAGCGCCGGCATGCCACCGGCAAAGATGCGCCGGTCCCTACGCGATCTTACTATTAGGTATTTGTGAAAAGGACGTTGACTTTTGTCTTCTACTTTCGGTTAATCTTGGACGATAGTCCAAGATTAACCGAAAGTAGTGGGAATATATATGAATGATTTTATTTCGTCTGTACATCTAATGATAGATGTAATAAACTATATTATATAATCTCTGTCGATAGCTAAACTCGGAGGTTGAAAAACTGATGCCAAGCAATATAGTTAAACCATTTTTAAGATGGGCCGGAGGAAAATCGTGGCTCATAAAAAATATGGATCTTTTAACGCATAATATTGCATTCAACAATTATCACGAGCCATTTCTTGGCGGAGCTGCATTCTTTCTTGCAATAGAACCAGAAAACCATTCATTCTTGACAGACTTGAATGAGGATTTAATTAGAACCTATTCAACGTTAAAGCAATCACCAGAAGAAATTATCGATGTATTATTAACTTATGAAAATAGCGAAAATTTTTATTATGAAATTAGAGAACTGACTTTTGACGACCCAATATCACAAGCTGCACGATTTATATATTTAAATCAAACTTCATTTAATGGAATCTACAGAGTTAATTTAAAAGGGAAATATAATGTTCCTTACGGCTATAGAAGTAAGTGTTTTGTCGAACCAGATGTACTTCGCAAAGTAAGCGCACGACTTCAAAATGCTGAACTATTTTCCGGCGATTTTGATTGTTCAAGAGAAAGAGTAAATGAGGGCGATCTTGTTTTTCTGGATCCTCCATATACTGTTTCTCATAATAATAATGGCTTTATCAAATATAATCAGAAGCTTTTTTCGCTAGATGATCAACGTCGTTTAAGTCGTTTTATTGATCATTTAAAGAATATAGGTGCATATTATATATTAACAAATGCAGCTCATACAGTCATACGTGATATTTTTGAAAAGGGTGATCGATTAATTGAACTTGATAGAGTAAGTTTAATTAGTGGAACCTCTGAATCCAGAATAAAAACATCAGAATATATATTTACGAATATCGATGTCAATTAATCATCAAATGGAGGATTCGTTATGTCATTTAAAGAGAATATAGTTTCAGGCAAAGACTTGACTAGGTTGAAATTAGATCGCCTCAAGACCCATTTTTATGATGTCATCGATCCTGAACAACTTGATCGATATGTTGAGCAAGGTTGGGCAGTTGATAAGCAACTAAAAACAAAAATCCGAATAAAAAAAGCAAAGCCTTTTGATATTGCTTTTGAAGATGATGTCTGGGTCTTACTTTCTAATCTTGGCTTTTTGTCTCTTAACAAAGATCGCAATTTTAAAGTCACTTATTCGCCAGATTCAAAACTAACACAACAGATTGATGTATTTGCTGTTGATGATGAATCAATTTTGATAATCGAGTGTAAAGCAACAAGTGGCGAGCCGAAAAAGGCTGGCTTCAAAGAAACAATTGAAGCTATCGGCGGGAAAAAAGAAGGGATAATCGCTGAAATTCGAAAAGAATTTCCGGAGAAGAAATTCAAAATTAAATTTATTTTCGCTACAAAAAACTATATAGTTTCATCACAAGATGTTGAAAGATTAGCAAATTACGATATCATTCATTTTGATGAGGAAAATATACAATATTATACGGAATTGTCAAAACACTTAGGCGCATCCGCAAGGTATCAACTTCTAGGAAATATTTTTGCCGGTTTGAAAATTCCTGAAATTGAAAATAAAGTGCCGGCTATTGAAGGGAAAATGGGTGGATATACATATTATTCTTTTTCAATAGAACCGGAAAAATTATTGAAAATAGGATATGTTCTACATAGAAATAAAGCTAATAGAAAAATGATGCCAACATATCAACGTCTTATTAAAAATGCGCGAATTAAATGTATTAAGGAATTTGTTAATAACGGTGGTTTTTTCCCGAATTCAATAATTATTAGCATTGATACTGACGGGAAAAAACTCCAATTCGATTTATCAAATACTCAAGTTGAGAATTCCATTTCAAGAATTGGAATTTTACATTTACCTCAACAATATAAATCCGCATATATTATTGATGGCCAACATCGGTTATATGGTTATGCTGATTCTAAATATTCTAATTCAAATTCTATTCCAGTAGTTGCATTCACTAATCTCGAACGCGAAGACCAGGTTCGACTTTTTATGGAGATAAATGAGAATCAGAAAGCAGTCTCAAAAAATCTACGAAATACATTGAACTCTGATTTACTTTGGGGTTCGAAAAATCCAACAGAATGTGTAAAGGCATTAAAGCTACAACTTGCTATGGACCTTGGCGAAGAAAAATCGTCTCCATTATATGATCGAGTTATTGTCGGTGAAAATCCCAAATCAGCAACTCGGTGTATTACAATTGATTCAATTCGACTTGCATTTGATCGTAGCAATTTTTTCGGAATATATTCAGGCTCTACGTTGAAAAGGGATGGGACATTTGATCTCTATAATAACGATAAAACTTATGATATATTTTTTCCTTTTATTCAGGAGTGTTTTTCATATATCAAGGGAAATATGTCGGAAGAATGGGCTAAAGGTGAATCAAGTAATGGTTTTCTTGCTATTAATGCCGGAATTGAAAGTATAATTCGAATTTTAAACGATATTGTAGATCATCTACACATAAATAAGCAGATTGATCCAAAAACTAAAGATATCGAATCATTAATGGAATATATGAAGTACTATATAGATCCTCTTTTCGATTTCTTTGAGACCGCAAGTGATGAGCAAAGACTCGCACTTAAAAAAAGTTATGGTTCTGGCTTAAAAGTAAAGTATTGGAGAACATTGCAAAAGGCTATCGCTAATAAACGGCCAGAGTTTAACCCTGACGGTATGGAAAGATATTGGAGTGATAATGAGCAAAAGTATAATGAGGAATCATTTAAAATTATTATGGAAATAGAAAAATTTCTAAAAATTGATTTTCGAATTAAGTTGAAATCAAAATATGGTGATACTTGGTTCAAATCCGGAATTCCAAAGGCAGTATATGATTCAGCGCATAAACTCGCTGCAGAAAAGAACTATGAAGCGAAAACCAAATCTGACGAGGTCGATCCTTGGGATTGTATAACGCTTTCAAACTATCGCTCTATTGCAACATATGGAAGCAATTGGAAGGATCTCTTCGAAAAATCTTACACGCAACCTGGCTATCAAAAGCGTGGAGACAAAGATGTTAAAACCGAGTGGATGCAGAAACTGGGAAGCATTCGGAATAATAATGTTCATTCTTATAGCGTCAAAGAAGATGAATTTGAATTTCTAAAAGATACAAAGGGTTGGTTCTTGGAAAACTAAATTGTTTTATTTATTGGTTACTTATTTGAAATTTCAAATCCATATACACTTCCGGTTGAAGTGACATCAATTCTGCTATAAAGTTCACTATGTCGAGACATGTGCATGCATGATATTCCTTCTTTTTTAATTATTAGTGATGCAAGTGATATCGCCATTATTAAAGGTTTTGGCCCATCTGGTATAAGAATTATGTCACCTTTAATATGTAGTTCGTTAATAATTTCGCATAGCTTCGCAACCATGAAGCTAAAATCATCAATATGTAAGGCGATTGTTAATGCTGCCTGAGAAAGCAATTGCTTATTAGTATTATATATATTTTCTTTTATCTCTTTTCGTGATAATGGATATGCAAAACATGCGACTAAAAAACTCGGATCAATAACAGTTGATATAGCTTGACTCCTGATATAATCATATCCAAGCCCAAGAACATGATATCTGTTTGTATTAGTATTTATTGATGGTTTCCCTGAAAAATAAGAGAAGTTATCAATCCCAGAACTATGGTATTTCTCATATTCATCTGGGTACTCTCCTTCGGTATACCAAAAGTATATTTTATCATCATCCCGAATTAGTTTAAGCAATTCAAGTGGCATCTTGCAATACCAACTTCTTGGCATTGACGAGTAGTCAAAATGGATGTTGATTTGGTCATTACTTTCAAATAATAATTTAATAAACTGTAAAACCTCTTCAAGCATTAGTGGGTTGTTCTCGTACGGAATTATTATTGTTTTAAATCCACAATCGCGCATTTCATCGTACATTTTCTTCGTATGATCAGTATTATTATAATCATCAAAAACAAATACTAATGTATTATTACAGTTCAATTGTGATCTGCTTTTTTCGAAAAGGAAATATGATCTCTGCTCATAGCCTAATGCATATATAAATGCATTGTTGTGAGTAGTGCTATCAATTATATCGCAATTGACATTTTTAATATTTATCATTTAATCACCTCATAGCTTGTTGGATTCATATTTTTCCCATTATTATAACTATTTTTTATTATATTATATTTGTATGATTCTTTGCTCGTTAGCGTTATTTTCGGATATTCACCAGCACGCATGGGAATCCAGTACGCAGCAGAATAAATATTTGCTAAAGAGTATTTTGTATCACAATTTATACCGTTCAACAATGATTTATTATCAACTATCAATCTGGAATAAGCAATTGCAAGTTCTATCCAATCTCTATTGTATGCAAATTCATCATTGTTTAATTTTAAAGTAAATGTATTTCCAGAATAAATTAGCGGACCGTCATGAACCCTATTTTGAAGCCATTTTGCAATTTCTTCAAGTTTTTCTTTTGCCTCAGGGCCATATTTTTCAAGTGCTTGTGTTGTATCACACATTATCCTCGAAAACATAAAAATGGCTTCGTGTTGCGATTTTGGCGAAAGATTCGATTTGCGAGCCTTTTCAAATAAATCATTCATTAACTGGATGAATCTTCTTGGATTTCCTTGAGCTATTTTTCTTATCATTGCGCTTCCCGCATACCAACCGGGTGTCGAATTACCATCTAATGAAATTTTGTACATTCTTCGTACAAAATATATTGGTGCGAATTTATCATAAACTGGTTTTCTGCTCGAGCTAAAACTGATTGCACTATCTTTTCGTTTTTGAGAGAATTCACAAATTATATCTTTTTCAATTATTTCCCTATCAAAACATTTTTGTCTATCTCTTGTTTTTTCTTCTTCTTTAAAATAATCAATTTGATCGTCATTTCCAATTGTTCCAACAAAATCTTCAAGTCTAAAAATATTTGTAAACTCGCTATTTTTCTCGTGCAGTCTGTTTTTGCATAAACTATTGGTAACATTTATAAAGTCTACACTATCGTACTTCATATCAATTACTCGATAATTATAATCATTTCCGGCAGAAACCCAAACATTACTATCAAGTGTTTCATTAGTTTTATAATAAAACGGAAGTGTAGCAACTTTGAAAACCATTCGTTTTGATGCAGCGCGCAGAACAGTGTTAATGCATTTTTGGAATGGAACCTTTAGAAACTCAGCTTCATCGATGCATATAATCCATGTCGGTTCAACTTTGATATCAAGATACTTCCTTAATACGTCAATTACGGACAACAATGTAGACCCAATTTGCGTAATAAATGCATTCGGAAGTTTCTCTATCCCAATCGCTATATCATGGTTATAATATAAACTATGAAGTTTACTTAACAAAGATGTCAAGTCAGAAACATCATTTGATTTGTCGTTAAACCAAATATCGTTTAATCTTTGTGCTAAATAATTGTTTTTTTGTGCACGTTCTAATTCATTTGTAACTTCTTCAACCATAAACAATATTTCGGTTATTATTGAGTCTGCGAGTAAGCAATTGAAAAAAAAGCGAAAAAGGTCAATTTGATTTATTTCTGGAATGTTTGAACTTGACAATACTGTCACAAATTCTAGATTCATTGGGACATAAAATGCAATATATTCTAAATCACGAATAATTTTTTTTGATTCAGGTAAATGTAATCTATGCAACATAGAGTATCGCATCATTTTTAGCAAGAATGTTTTACCACTTCCACGCGTTCCAAGTAGTACCTCATGTTGATCATTAAATAATGACCAAAATGTCGAAGTCGGATAAAACTCATTTATTACTTTACTATCAGAATAATTTCGCCCTTGATTGTCACCAAACGGATTTCGACCAGTATATTTTTTAAATACATCTGATTCGCGATTCATAAATATTTTTCACCTCCCAAGAATACACACATTATTGGGAAACATCCCATTAATGCTGTGCGTTTTAGAATACTTTATATTAATTAGATTGTTAAGTTCAACAACAGAAATATATTTTAACGGATCATCTAGCTCGTGCCACTTCAATGATTCATTTGTCGCTAAATGTTCTATTGCCTCGTTAATTTCATTCTTATCAAATAATTTCCCAAGGTACATAATTGAATCTAAAGGCGATTCAGTGCAATTACTTTTTAACGATATCCAACCGTCAGTTGGTGAATATTGAAAATTCTTTAATACTAATTCCCCAGGTGTTGTTGATAATTCGACTATATGAATAGTATTGGGGATAAGACCATAATTTCTGAATTTAGAATTAACAGAGCAGCTTCCAGCGCAAATAAATGTAATGGGTGCTACCCAACCCGTTTCAAAAACCGTTTTTGCTTTAGGATGATGACGATGCCCATGAATAACTAGATTTATTCCATTTTCGCCAGCAATTTCAAGCAAATGACTACCTTCCTCTAATGTAGAAATATCGTGGTCTAAAACAGGAAAGGTATAATTGAAAGGATGATGATGAACCAAAACAATTTTCCATCTTTTGTCATCAATGTATTTCATTGAAGACTCCCTAAACCAAAGCAATTGATCAGAGGATAGTTTTCCATGTGAATACTCTTGATTATGGGTGCAACACCATCCTGAATTTAAAATGAATACAATAAATTCCTCATTTGAAATAATTCCTGAATGTGGAGCTGGGCCTGCGTCGCAATTTGGTTGTTTCATTTCCTGCATGTTATGTATTGGTGCACTAGCTGCCATAAGTTGGTATTGATCTTTAACAATTTCAAGCGGGAAATCAGTCCCCGATAGTCCATTATATTCTTCATAAAGTTTTGATATTTTCCAATCAATATCATGATTGCCTAAGCTAAATATCATATCATTTTTCTCTATACCTATTTTTTCAGCAATTGATATTAATTCTTTTTGGCAATAATAGAATTCGTGTGGGCTTCCTTTTGATGTCAAATCTCCTGCAATAAACAAATGCGAAACATCATTATCTTTTAAAATCCTGATCAAGCTATTCTTTAACGATATCGCGCCTGCATTTTCATCTTGCATTTGTTGACCCGGAACAGAAAATTCTTGAGTTCTTGAGTGTTCTCCAAAATGTATATCACTTATTAGCGCAATTTTAGTCATAAATGCGATGCCTCCATTGCAATCAAGAATAATTTCAATTATATTACCAGATTTTAAGTCAAATTATTTATAAAATCTACAATAATTATAATTGCTAATATATCAATATGCAAATTTTTGTTTCAAATACTAGAATTACGTTATTTTGGTTTGCTGTATTTAAAAATAATCATAAATATTATTATTAAGTTATTTAATAGTAAAGTGTTTATCAGAAAGATATCAGAATGTAGGCTAGCAAATCCCAATTCTAAAAACCATGTGATAATTTTTTCAAGAGAAATTCGAAAGAATTCATTGCAAAAAAAACCCGCGACATCACGCCGCGGGCCTCATCATTCGTCTTTCGTCTTTCACCTTTCACCCTTCACCCATCCCTACTCATCCAACCTCAAGACACTCATAAAAGCCTCCTGCGGCACTTCGACGCTGCCGACCTGGCGCATGCGCTTCTTGCCCTCTTTTTGCTTCTCGAGGAGCTTCTTTTTGCGCGTGATGTCGCCGCCGTAGCATTTGGCCAGGACGTCCTTGCGGAAGGCCTTGACGGTTTCGCGGGCGATGATTTTGCCGCCGATGCAGGCCTGGATGGGGATCTCGAACTGGTGGCGGGGGATGTTGTCCTTGAGCTTTTCGGCCATGCGGCGGGCGCGGGCGTATGCTTTTTCTTTGTGGACGACGAAGGAAAGGGCATCGACGACCTCGTTGTTGAGCAGGATGTCGAGCTTGACCAGGTCGGATTTGACGTAGCCTTTGAATTCGTAGTCGAGCGAGGCGTAGCCGCGGGTGCGCGATTTGAGGGCGTCGAAGAAGTCGTAGATGATTTCGTTGAGGGGCATGTTGTAGTGCAGCGTGCAGCGGTTGGCGTCGAGGTAGTCCATGTTGATGTAGGAGCCGCGGCGGTCCTGGCAGAGCTCCATGATGTTGCCAACGTATTCTTTGGGCGTCATGATCGTGGCGGTGACGAAGGGCTCTTCCATCGACTCGATTTCGGTGGGATCGGGCATGTTGCTGGGGTTGTCCAGCCACATGGAGCCGCCGCGGATCAGGTTGATGCGGTAGACGACCGAGGGGGCGGTCGAGATCAGCTCGAGCAGGAATTCGCGTTCGAGGCGTTCCTGGATGATTTCGTAGTGCAGTAGGCCGAGGAAACCGCAGCGGAAGCCGAAGCCGAGGGCGGCGGAGGTTTCGGGCTCGAAGGAGAGGGCGGCGTCGTTGAGCTGGAGCTTTTCGAGGGCGTCGCGCAGGTCGGGGTATTTGGCGCCGTCGGTGGGGTAAAAGCCGCAGTAGACCATTTGCTGGACCTTCTTGTAGCCGGCGAGGGCGACGGTGGCTGGGCGGCTGGCGAGGGTGACGGTATCGCCGACGGCGGTGTCGCGGACGTTCTTGATGCTGGCGACGATGTAGCCGACGTCGCCGGCCAGGAGCTCGTTGCAGGGGAAGAAGGTGCCGGGGTGGAAGTAGCCCAGCTCGGTGATGAGAAATTCTTTCTGCGTGTTCATCATCAGGATGCGGTCGCCGACGCGGACCGAGCCTTCGCGGACGTTGACGTGGACGACGACGCCTTTGTAGGTGTCGTATTTGGAGTCGAAAATCAGGGCACGCAGCGGTGCATCTTCGTCACCCTGGGGGCAGGGCAGGTACTGGATGATCTTCTCGAGGACTTCGCCGATGTTGATGTCGTTTTTGGCCGAGATCAGGGGCGCGTAGCTGGCGTCGAGGCCGATGACTTCCTCGATCTCCTGTTTGACGACGTCCGGCTGAGCCGAGGGCAGGTCGATCTTGTTGATGACCGGCAGCACCTCGAGGTTGGCGTCGATGGCCAGGTAGACGTTGGCCAGGGTCTGGGCTTCGATGCCCTGGGCGGCGTCGACAACCAGGACAACGCCGTCGCAGGCCGCCAGGGTGCGTGAGACTTCGTAATTAAAGTCAACGTGTCCGGGGGTGTCGATGAGGTTCAGGGTGTACATCTGGCCGTCCAGCGCCTTGTAGGCCATGCGCACGGCCTGGGCCTTGATCGTGATGCCGCGCTCGCGTTCGATATCCATATTGTCCAGGACCTGATCGTGCATTTCACGCAGGGTCAGGGAGCCGGTGCGTTCGATCATGCGGTCGGCCAGGGTGGATTTGCCGTGGTCGATGTGGGCAACGATGCAGAAGTTGCGAATCAGTTTTTGACGTTCCGAGGGCATAAGGGGATGTTCCTCCATTCGGGGATTGGGGATTTAGGGGGTGCCGAAATCTTCAAAGGGGTAAAAACGGATCAACGGCTTGCCGATGATGCTGTCAAATGGGACGGGACCAAAGGTGCGGCTGTCCTGGCTGTTGGGGCGGTTGTCGCCGAGGACGTAGTATTCTTGGTCACCCAGCGTGACCTTGTCGTAGGTCGAGGTTTGCGACTGGGTCAGGGTGCCGGCCGGCAGGAAGGCTGATTCGTCGAGCAGCGAGCCGTTGCGGTAAACGCCGTCGGCGCGGATCTCGATGGTGTCGCCCGGGGTGCCGATGACGCGCTTGATGATGAAGGGTTCGCCAACGAACTGGGTCAGTCTGGCCGTATCAATGGTCACGATATTATCCGCCTGAATACCGAAGATGTACTTGGAGACCTTTTCGACGATCAGCTGATCGCCGTCATGCAGGTTGGGCTTCATGGAATCGCCGTTGACCGTGTTGCGCTGGACGACGAATACGACCAGCAGGAGGCCGATGACCACGGCGATCAGGATGTACTTGAGCCAGGACAGGAGCTCGCGCAGGGCGTTGTTCTTTTTGGCGGGGCGGGGGTAAACCTCTGTCATACTGGAGCCTTCCTTTCTGCGGTGGACGTCAGGGTGTGCCGAATTTGTCCAGGGGGTAAAAGCGGAGCAGGACTTCGCCGATGATGCTGTCGAGCGGCACGGGGCCGAAGTTGCGGCTGTCCATGCTGACCAGTCGGTTGTCACCGCAAACGAAGTATTGATCGTCGGCCAGGGTGACTTTGGCGTAGGCCAGATCGTGAATTTCGGTCGCCGTCGCGGCCGGCAGGTAGGCCGATTCGTCGAGCGGCGCGCCATTGCGATAAACGCCGCCGTCGCGGATTTCGATGGTGTCGCCGGGTTTGCCGATCACGCGTTTGATGACGTTGGGACCGCCTTCGTGCTCCTCGAGCTCGTCGGTGCGGATGGTGATGATATCGCCGTACTCGATGCCGCCGAAGTATTTGGACAACTTTTCCACCAACAGCTGATCGTCATTGTGGAGGTTGGGGACCATCGAGTCGCCAACCACGGTGTTGCGCTGGACAACGAAAACGACGATGAGCAGCCCGAGCAAAACGGCGATCAGCAGGTATTTGAGCCAATCGAGAACCTCCATCAGGAGGTCCGGCTTTTTGGTCGGGGTCACGAGGTGATCAGACATGGGTGGGCGTCGCTTCCTCGAGTGCCCGGCAGGACAATTCGAGTTCGTCGAGTTGTTTGGCGTCGACCACGTCAGGGGCGTTGGTCATCAGGCAGGACGAGGTCTGGACCTTGGGGAAGGCGATGACGTCGCGGATGGAGTCGCTGCGGGTCAGCAGCATGACGATGCGGTCGAGGCCGTAGGCCAAGCCGCCGTGGGGCGGGACGCCATACTGGAATGCCTCGAGCAGGAAGCCGAAGCGGGACCAGGCTTGTTCCTGGGTGAAGCCCAAAATGCTGAACATCTTCTGCTGCAGCGTCTGGTCGTGGATGCGGATGCTGCCGCCGCCGAGCTCGGTGCCGTTGAGGATTATGTCGTAGGCCTTGGCTCGGACCTGACCGGGGTCGGTCTCCAGAAGGGCGAGGTCCTCGTCCATCGGGCTGGTGAAGGGATGGTGCATGGCGATGTAGCGTTTGTTTTCGTCGTCGTATTCGAGCAGCGGGAAATCGGTGACCCACAGCAGTTTCCAGTCGTTGGGATCGATCAGCTCGCGGCGGCGGGCGACCTCGCAGCGCAGGGCGCCGAGGCTGTCGAAGACCACTTTGTCGCTGTCGGCGACGATCAGCAGGAGGTCGCCGTTGGCGGCTTCGGCGCGTTCGCCGATGGCCTGAATCAGCTCGGGCGTCATGAATTTGAGGATCGAGCCGCGGGGCACGGCCTCGGCGGTCAGCCAGGCCAGGCCCTTGGCGCGGTAGGTCTTGATGTACTCAGCCAGGGCGTCAATCTCCTTGCGGCTCATGGTGGCACCGCCGGGGACGCAGATCAGCTGAACGCTGCCACCGTTGGCGACGGCGTCGCGGAAGGCGGCAAATTCGTTGTCGGCGACCAGGTCGGAGATGTCGCACAGCTCCAGGCCGAAACGCAGGTCGGGCTTGTCCGAGCCGAAGCGGCGCATGGCTTCGGCGTAGGTCATGCGCGGGATGGGCAGGGTAATCTCGACCTGCATGATGTCGCGGAAGAGGCGGGCGAGGAAGCCCTCGTTGACGGCGATGACATCCTCAACGTCGACAAAGGCCATCTCAAGGTCGATCTGGGTGAATTCCGGCTGGCGGTCGGCGCGCAGGTCTTCGTCGCGGAAGCAGCGGGCAATCTGCATGTAGCGGTCGTAGCCGGACAGCATGAGCAGCTGCTTGAAAAGCTGGGGCGACTGGGGCAGCGCAAAGAATTTGCCGGGGTAAACGCGGCTGGGCACGAGGTAGTCGCGGGCGCCTTCCGGCGTGCTCTTGGTCAGCATCGGCGTCTCGATGTCGAGGAAGCCGGCCTGGTCGAAGTAGTCGCGGGCCAGTTTGGCGATGCGGTGGCGCAGGATCAAATTGCGCTGCATGTCAGGGCGGCGCAGGTCGAGGTAGCGGTATTTGAGGCGCAGCGTCTCGTTGGCGCCGACGCCCTCTTCGATGTAGAAGGGCGGTGTCTGGGCTTCGCTGAGAATGCGCAGCTCCTGGACCAGCAGCTCGTAGGCGCCGGTGGGCATGTTGGGGTTGGGCGACGAGCGCTTCTGCAGGATGCCGCGGACGGCGATGACGAATTCGCCGCGAACGCGGGCGGCCTTTTCGCGGGTGTCGGCCGGGCAGGTGTCGTCGATTAAGAGCTGCATTTCGCCGCTGCGGTCGCGCAGGGTGATGAAGATCAACCCGCCCATGTCGCGCTGTTTGTGGCACCAGCCCATCAGCACAAATTCGGAGCCGAGGGCGTTAAAGTCGATTTCGCAACAGCGGCTGCTGCGTTTGAGTCCTTGCATGTTTTCTGCCATTTATCGTGTTCCCCTTTCAGGTGTTGCGGAATTTAAGTCTGTCGAGGTATTCGGTCTGCTGCTGGTCGGGGAGTTGCTGCAGGTCGAGCAAGATCTGCGGCAAATCGGTCAGGGCGACTTCGGCGAAGAGGTTTTCGTGGATCAAGCTGCGCAATTTGGCGCAGCCGCTCTTGGCTTCGTCCTCGCCGAGGACCAGGATGTAGCGGGCGCCGCTCTTGCCGGCGTATTTCATCTGGGCCTTGAGGCTGCGGTCCATGAGATCGGTCTCGACGCGAACGCCGGTCTGGCGCAGTTTGTAGCACAAGGCGCGCGCCTGCTGGTCGGTGTCGCCGAGGATGGCCAGATAAAGGGTCAACGGCGGCGCGGGCGGCAACATGATCTGCTGGGCGGTGATCTCCATCATCAGGCGCTCGACGCCGAGGGCAAAGCCGATGCCGGGTGTGGGCGGGCCGCCGACCTCGGCGATCAGGCCGTCGTAGCGGCCGCCGCCGCAGATGGTGCCCTGCGTGCCAACGTTTTCGGAAATGAATTCAAAGACGGTGCGCGTGTAGTAATCAAGACCGCGCACGATCTTGCGGTCAATGGTGTAGCTCAGGCCAAGCGCGTCGAGGTGCCGGCAGAGGCCGTCGAAGTGGGTCTGGCAGTCGGGGCAGAGGTGGTCGAGCTGGGCCGGCGCGTCCTGGGTCAGGGTCTGGCAGCGCGCTTCTTTGCAGTCGATGATGCGCAGCGGGTTTTTGTCGAAGCGAGTCTGGCAGTTGCCGCACAGCTGGCCGAGCTGCGGACGCAGGAAGTCGCGCAGTTTTTGCTGGTAGACGGCGCGGCAGGTCGGGCAGCCGATGCTGTTGATGCGCAGGCTGGTTCGCTGCAGGCCGAGGGTCTCGAAAAACAGCGCCAGCAGGCTGATCAGCTCGGCGTCGACGGCCGGGCCGGCCGCGCCGAAAACCTCGCAGCCAAACTGGTGAAATTCGCGGTAGCGGCCCTTTTGCACGTTTTCGTAGCGGAAGGCAGTTATGTTGTAATAGAGGCGAACCGGCGAGGGCAGCGAGGCCATGCCGTTCTCGAGGAAGCTGCGGACGACGCCGGCCGTGCCTTCGGGGCGCAACGACATGCTGCGGCCGCCCTTGTCGAGGAAGGTGTACATTTCTTTCTGCACAATGTCGGTGGTGTCGCCGACGCCGCGCTGAAAAAGATCGGTCTGCTCAAAGGTCGGGATGCGGATCTCCTGATAGCCGTAACAGCTGCAGACCTCGGCGAAGACCTTTTCGACGTATTGCCAGCCGGCGATTTCGCCGGGCAGAATGTCGCGGGTGCCTTTGGGGGCGGTGATTTTCATGTTTCCTCCGGGTTTGATTAATATTCAAACTATTATAACCTAAAAAGCGAACATATAACAGGTAACAGGTAACAGGTAACAGCGAATAGGTAACAGGTAACAGGTAACAGGTAAAAGCGAATAGGTAACAGGTAACAGGTAAAAGCGAAAAACGAAAAACGAAAAACGAACAGTGGCGGAAGGGAATCCTGAAAACAATTCAAGCTGCCTTGGTAGGCTAATTTCAAGTTAATATTAAATTGCATAATTGCGGCAATAGCCATAACACACTTCCGTCGTTGTTCGTTTTTTACCTGTTACCTGTTCGTTGTTACCTGTTACCTGTTCGTTGTTACCTGTTACCTGTTACCTATTACTCGCTGGCTTTTCAAAACTCATTAAAGCGATAAATCAGCATGGCCAGCACGGTCAAGCCGGCGGTTTCGGTGCGCAGGATGCGACGGCCGAGGGTGACGGGGCGGATGTCGGCGGCCAGGGCGGCGGTGATTTCGTCGGCGTCAAAGCCGCCTTCGGGGCCGATCATGACGCTGATCGTGGGGTTGGCGCCGACGTGGGTCGCCTGCTCAAGCTCCTCGCGCAGGCCACAAGTGCGTTCGCCCTCCCACGGGATCAGGCGGATGGTGGCCTGACCGGCGGCGAGCGCTGCGGCGGCGAAGGACAGGGGGGCGGCGACCTCCGGCACACGGCCGCGGCCACACTGTTTGGCGGCTTCGGCGGCAATGCGGTTCCAGCGCTCAACCTTGCGGGCGGTGTCGCGTTCATCGACACGGGCAACGCTGCGGCGGCAGATGACTGGGACGATGCGTGAAACGCCCAATTCGACGGCCTTCTGGATGATCAATTCCATCTTGTCGCCCTTGGGCAGACCCTGGAAAAGCGTGACGAAATAGCCCGGCTCGGTCTGGTTGGCTGAGCGGTCGAGGACGATCAATTCGACACTGTCGGGCCAAAAGTGCGCGATGCGGCACTGCAGGTCAACCCGAGCGCCGTCGCAGACGGTCAGTTCGTCGCCAACCTTCATGCGCAGCACGTCGCGGATGTGATGAAAGTCGGCATCGCGCAAATTCAGGGTGTCGGTGGCTGGATCGGGGCAGTTTTCCACAAAAAAGCGGGGCATCTGTGTTCTCCTCAAAAATTGGCCTGTTCGAAATCGTTGTTTTGCTATACAATAGTTTCAGGTAATTAAACTTTATCATAAACAGCACAGATATGGAAAGGAAGATGAATTTATGGCTGCAAAGAAAAAAAGTGTTCTTGATGACGCTCAAGACGAGATTTTGTGGAAGGACCGCAAACGCTATCTGGGCCTGCCGATTTCCTTCACCCGCTACATTGTTGACACCAACCGTTTTATCTCAAAAATCGGTCTCTTCAACACCAACACCAATGAGGTGCTGCTGTACCGCATTCTCGACATCAAGCTGAACCGGACCTTTGGTCAGAAGATCTTCGGCGTCGGCACCCTGACCCTGTTCACCGCCGACCAGTCGGACAACCAGCTCATCGTCAAAAACATCGCCAAATCCGAAAAGGTCTTCCGCTTCATCAGCAAAAAGATCGAGGAAGAGCGCGAAGAACGCCGCATTGCCGGCCGCGAACTCTATGGTGCCGCGATGCCTGGTATGCAGGACACCGACGGCGACGGCGTGCCGGATTAAGAACGATCACCGAATGACGATCAACGAAACAGCACGGCCGCGAGGTTGTGCTGTTTTTTTCAAGTGTGAACCTATTTTTCTATTGCATCAAAAAACCAACAAGACAAATACGATGCACAAATCTATTAATATCAACCCGATCTCGATATCGAACTAGTGATCGGAAATAGCGTTTGGATTTGAAATCCGCCCTTGAATTCTTTCAATACGCATGACATAATTGCTGACTCCGGCAAATATACACTATCCGAAAACACTTTTTTGAAGTTAGCGGCAAAGATGTGACGTCACATCTTTGCCGCTAACTTTAAATATACGAAATTCCATACTATACAGAGCGAGCTGTAACAATCCAAGTCCTATTTTTTGTTGGCCGCCAGAAATTTATCGCGGTTTTCGCGATACTGCAGCACCGGCTTGTCGCCAGCGACCAGCTTTTCGCCCAAGCGGATCATGTTGGGGCACTCCCCCGCAGTGATATTGATGGTACAATTATAGCGTATGGCAGATTTATTTTGTGGGGTTAATTGACATGGAAAATTCCAACGAACAGGTCGCCACTCTCCTTCTGGCCTGGTTCGACCGCGAGCGGCGCGACCTGCCCTGGCGGCACAGCAAAGACCCCTATCGCATCTGGCTGTCAGAAATCATGCTGCAGCAAACCCAGGTGCAGACCGTCATCCCCTATTTTCAGGCCTTTCTCCAGCGCTGGCCAACGCTTCTTGATCTGGCCAATGCCGATGAAACCGCCGTGCTCAAGGCCTGGGAGGGTCTGGGTTATTACTCGCGCGCCCGCAATTTGCTGGCCGCCGCTCGCTTGATGCGCGACCGCCACGACGGACGGATGCCGCTCACCGAGAAAGATCGTTTGGCGCTGCCTGGTATCGGTGAGTACACCGCCGCCGCCATCGGCGCGATCGCTTTTGGCCAGCCGGTCGCGGCGGTCGACGGCAACATCGTGCGCGTCTTTGCCCGGCTGACTGCCACCGCCTGGGACCCGAGCGACTTGAAGCAGCGGCGGCAGGTCCGCCAACTGGTCGAATCGCTCCTGCCGCCAGAACGCGCGGGCGATTTCAACGAAGCCCTGATGGACCTCGGCGCGACCATCTGCCTGCCGCGCTTGGCCAGATGCGCCGAATGCCCGCTGGCCGCGATTTGCCAAGCTTTGGCAGACGACGCCGTCGCCCGCTATCCGGCTCGTCCGGCGGCAAAAGCTCGTCCCGTCGATGAACTTGTCGTGCTGGTCGTGATCTACGACGGCCTGATCCGAGTGAACCAACGACCGGCCAAGGGTTTGCTCGCCGGCCTTTATGAATTCGACTGGCTGGATGGCAAAACCGACGCGGCTGCGATCGCGCGCCAATTTCCAGGCACCACCATTCATCCCCTCGGCAATCTGACCCACGACTTTACGCATCTGCGTTGGCTACTGAACGGCTTTGCCGTTGTATTGTTACCTGAATCTATAGAAAAAGCGACGGGCCTTTGGGTGACCGTCGCTGAACTGGCAGCCCTTCCCTTCCCGACTGCTTTGGCAGGCTTCCGGCAAAAGGTGCTGGCTTTGCTTTAATTCAAATTATTTCTCTTCAGTAGGCTCCACGACAACCGACTTTTTCTTGCTGAGCAGCAGATACAAACCGATCGGCACCAGAACGATGCTGATCCATTGCGACGTGCCCATGCCCAGAAAAATGCCGCGGATCGTATCGGCGCGGAAAAACTCCAAGCTAAAACGAATGATCGCGTAGCCCAGCAAATAAAGCCCGGTCATTTTGTGATCGCCGCGCGGTTTACGCGAATAGACAAAGAGGATGGCAAACAATACGATGTTGAGCCCAGCTTCCCAGATCTGCACAGGGAATAGTGCTATACCGGACGGCGCGGCTGAATCGGGTCGGAAAAAGACGCCCCAAGGCGGATCGGTCGGGCAGCCATAACAGCAGCCAGCAAAGAAGCAGCCGAAGCGGCCAAAGGCATGAACCAGCGGCACCGCCAGGACCAGGCTGTCCATCAAATGCCAGAATGATATTTTAAACATTTTGGCGTATACCAGAATGCCGATGATGATGCCAAAAAGACCGCCGTAGAAAACAAAGCCATAGCTGAACAAATCGGAAATGTCTTGCATCGTCCAAGGACCCGGGCCGTGAACTTGAATAATTGTTGGCAACGTGATGATCCAAAACAAAATTTTCGCGCCGGCATATAACCCTAAACCGCCAAAGCAGGCCGCAAAAAAGATGTCTTGTTTGGGCAGGTCACGTCGGACCGGCAGATAGACGGCAATAAGAATGCCAACAGCCAATCCTACGACGACCATCAGCCCGTACATGGAAATAGAAAAGTCCAAGATATTGATGTGAGGAAGCATCGAGTATCTCCTTCAGGATGTTATGAAAGGGCAAACAAATAATTGTTTGCCCTTTCATTGGAGTCAGATATTTAGATCATATGGGTTGTGATTAGTTGCCGATGGTGAAATTGGTCGCCTCGTTCAGCATACTTTCCAACTCGTATTGCCATTGGTTGCCAGCATTTTGCAGTGCGCATATAGCAGCAGTACAAATAATGCCGAAGAGGAGGCAAAGGGCGATACCGATGATGCTCATGATGAGACCAGCGGTCGCGACGCTTGAGGGCTGCTCTTTTTTGGCCATGATGGCCAGGATCAGTCCAGCGACACCAGCGGCAACGCCAATGAACGCCCATGGTCCTGTGAAAATAAAGCACAATGAAACGATGCCGAGGATCATGGCGGTGATAGCTTTAGGGCTGGCAGCGGGCTTTGGCGGGGCATAATAAGGCTGCTGTGGCGGCGGAACCGGATTGTTGGTAGGATAACCTTGATCTGACATGTGGATACCTCCCGAATTTAATTTTTATAATGCAATTATCCCATGAATTAGGATAATTTGATTATAACATACTGATCCAAATTTCAAAGACATTTTTACAAAATCGAAAACAGTTTCCAGCGGCTGCTTGTACTTCGTTAATCAATAGTAATTGCCCCAGCTATAGTACATGCTCTGAGCAGCAAGAATTGCAAATATAAAGACAATTCCCACGAGAAAGCCCAGCGAAATGGCGATGATGCCCAGCACAAGTCCGGCTGTCGCTTGGCCTGACGGGCCCATTTTCCTGGCCTGAACGGCCAGGATCAAGGCTGCGATGCCAAGACCTATGGCAACGACGAAAAGATAATAAATCGAACCAAAAACGGCAAAGACCACGCCGATAATACCAAGCACCATCGATGTGACAGCTTTGGGGCTGGCCACCTGATGTTGGCGCTGGTAGGGGTAAGGTTGGCCATAGTAGGGGTTGGGCTGGCCGGGGTGGTAATAGGGACCTTGCTGCGGCGGATACTGCGGCGGATACTGCGGCTGCTGGTATTGGTATTGCGGTGGCTGCTGATTGGGATACTGCGGTTGCTGCGGCGGTTGGTTGGGATATTGCGGTTGCTGGTTGGGGTTTTGTTGATCTGACATGCGAATACCTCCAAATTTTATTTATAGCAAGAATAATCTTATTATATCATAGGTCAAATAAAAATAGCGGTGGTTTTAAAACTTGGAAAAGCCCTGACCGAAGATGTCTCTGGAGTCGGACACCAGAACGAATGCCGAGGGCAAATGGTCCCGGATGTAGCGGCGCAGTCTGATCTCTTCGCGGCCTTTGAGCACCGACATGATGACGTATTTGTCCTGCTGACTGAAAGCACCCTTGGCCATGTAATAGGTTGCGTCGCGATTGAGATCTTTGATGATGAAATCGCAGATTGGCGCGGGCTGGTCGCAGATGATGTTGATCATGCGGAACTGGTTGATGCGGGCGATCGAGGTGTCGATAACCAGCGATTTGATCAAGAGCCCCAGGCTAGAGAACAGCGCGGTCTCGATGTTAAAGACAAAAAAGGCCGCGATGACGATAATCACGTCCGAGGCCAGCACCATGCCGCCGATCGAGGCGCCGGTGAATTTTTTGAGGATCATGGCCAGGATGTCGGTGCCGCCGCTGGAGGCTTCGCAGTGAAAAAGCACCGCGCTGCCGACGGCGGTCAGCAGGATGGCGATGAAAAACTCCAGCATCAGCTGGTCGGTAAAGGGCGACATCATGGGGTAAACCTGCTCCAGAACACTGAAAGACACGGTCATCAGCACCGTCGCGTAAATGGTTTTGGCGCCGAACTTGCGCCCCAAAACGACAAAGCCGAGCAGCAGAAACAGCGCATTGAAGACCAGATTGATCGTACCCGGTGAAAATGGCGTGACCTTGGCCAGCAATACGGCGATGCCGGTCACGCCGCCAAAAACGAAATGATTGGTAAACTTAAAGAAATAGTTGCCCAGCACCAAAGCCAGACAGCCGATCGTGATCAGACCAAAATCGAGCAGATCATCCCATCGGTCTCGTTTCTTCATCCTTCACCCCTCTAAAATCGCCTCGATCAGCTGCTGCAGGTCCTCCTCCCGCGTCGCCCAGCTGGTGCAGAAGCGGACCGCGCTGTGGGTGTCATCCACTTTGGCCCACCAACTGTATGCGAATGTCTGTCCCAACTCGTCCAGTACGGCATCCGGCATGATCGGAAACTGCTGATTGGTGATCGAATCGACGAGGAATGGGTAGCCCTTCTGCTGACAGGCGGTTTTGATACGCAAGGCCATGTCGACGGCGTGGCGGCCGATTTCGCTGTACAGGCCGTCCTCAAACAGCGCCAGAAACTGCAACCCGAGCAGGCGGCCTTTGGCCAGCATGCCGCCCTTTTGCTTGATTATGCTACGAAAGTCGCGGTTGGTGTCCGGATTGCCGATGACCAGAGCCTCGCCGAACAGCGCACCGACCTTGGTGCCGCCAATCGTGAAGGCGTCGCACAAATCAGCGATTGTCTCCAAATCGAGGTCGTTGCCCGGGGCCGCCAGGGCGTAGCCGAGGCGGGCACCGTCGATAAACAGCAGCAGCCCACCATCGCGGCAAATGCGGCTGATCTTGGTCAGATTGGAGGCGCTGTAAAGGGTGCCGTTCTCGGTGGGTTGGGACAGATAAACCAGCTTGGGCTGCACCGTGTGTTCGCGGTTTTCGTCCAGCCGGTAGCCTTCGATGACTTCGTGAATCTGGTCGGCGGTCAACTTGCCGTCGGCGCTGGGCAGGCTGATGATTTTATGGCCGGTCGCCTCGATCGCGCCGGTCTCGTGGACATTGATGTGGCCGGAGTGCGCCGAGATGACGCCCTGATAGGGCCGCAACGCCGCGGCGATCAAGGTCAGGTTGGCCTGGGTGCCGCCCATGACAAAGTGAACGCCAACGTCCTCGCGTTTGCATACTTGCTTGATTTTGGCGGCGGCCTGCCAGCAGTAGTCGTCAGTGCCATAGCCCGGGGTCTGCTCGAGATTGGTATCGATCAGTTTCTGCAGGATTTTGGGGTGCGCGCCTTCGGTGTAGTCGCTGTTAAAATAGATCATTTTGCTGCCCTCCGCTTCAGATCTGGGCCAACTCGGTAAACACGTTCTGCATCAGTTTGTGGCCGGCCTTGTTGGGGTGAACACCGTCGATGCAAAGCAGGTCGGGGCTGTTCTTGGCCGCCAAAAAGGATTCGCGCATCGGGATATAAAGGCACTTGTTATTGATGGCCATCTTGGTCACTTCCAGTGAATAGGATTCGTGGTGGCGATAGATTTGCTCGCTGTCGCCGAGAAAACGCATGACATTTTGCCGATTGAGACTGCCCTTTTCAACGAAAAAGTTCAGGTATTTCTCGGAATGGATGGGCGGCAGCGACATCATCATCGGTTCTATTTTGTTGGTGCGCAGCAGGTCAATCATCGCCTGCAGCTGCTCCTTGAATTCAGGCAGCGGCGTGTTGGGCAGGTGTGCCCGGTCCGGATCGGCTGAGACGGCGGCCCAGTCGAAGTCACAGTCGTTGCCGCCGTATTCGAGCAGGACATAGTCGCAGTCGAGGCCGCGCTCCAGGGATTGTTCGAGGGTGACACGGCCTTTGTCGACCGTACTGCCGAAACGCGAGCGGTTGACGATGTTGAGGCCGAGGGTTTTGGTGATCAGATTGCCGACGCTTTCGGCCAGCAACTGATAGGTGCCGCGGATTTCGTCGAATATGACGCCCTTGAGAACGGAGTCGCCCCAGACGCCGATTTTGTTTTTAATATCAAACATTATGTCACACCCCTTTTCGAATTACATTGTATCACAATAATTATTAGATGTGAACTTATTTTTCGTCGGTCAATTGGACCCAGGCCTCGATGATGGCAGGCGGCAGGCAGAAACGGTCATGCCCGCCGCGCAGATATTGTTCGTGTAAATCGTGCAGCGGGGCTAGCCAGGGGTTGCCAGCCAGGTTGAAACGCTGGCGATAGTCTTCGGTCTTGAGACCCAGCACGGCGGTGATGGTCAGCATCGGCTCGGCCGCGGGCAGATGCAGGCGCAGCCGCAGGTGAAGCCGAGGATAACGCAGACGCCGGGCGGCCGGGTCGTTTGGCGGCGCGGCGGTTTGTATGGCTTCGACGGTTGATTCGTCGGTCAGGTCGTGGACATGGTCGAGCAGAATGGCGAGGTAGCTGGCCGTGTCAGCATCGAGATAACCCACCGCCTGGCCATCGAGCGTGTCCACGCGAATGGCCTGGTGGTCGCGCGGATTATCCGGCTCGCGGCGCAGGCGCAGCGGCTGACCGGGCAGCAGGCGCAGGGCCTGGGACTTGTACGGTTCACGACAGGCCAGCACCAGACGGGTCACCTTTTCATAGGTGACTGGCGAAATGGCGGTGAATTGCTGGTTTGTCATTTGAAGCGCCTCGCTTTGAAGGTATGCTGCCGCTGAGCTGATTTTACCATTCCTGATCCGACAGCTCAGGAATGTCAATAATGCTCTCCAGATCGTAGATTGGGCACTGGAGTTCCGCTGCGGTCTCCTGCAGGTCCACGACCAGTCGGTTGTAGTCCAGCCCCTTTTCGTTAAATTTGCGTGCCAGCGGCAGGATGTTCTGGCGGCGTTTTTCCGGGCTCATCCCCAGGTGTTTTTCGGTCATCTGCTCAACATACTGCGTGCAGTAGCCGGCAAATCTGGGGAAGACACCGTAGATCAATTGGGCCAGCCGCGCGCCGGCCGGGGCGTCCATCAGCGTCTGGAGCGCGGCGGTGACTTCGGCCTGAAACAGCTGAATCATCTGAATGTCCCGGTTCAAGGCTGGAATTTTGATTTTCCGGCTGTAGATTTCGATGAAATCGTTGAGGGCCATGATGTCAAAAAGAATTTCGGGCAGGTGAATGCGTGTTTTGTAATAGACATTGCGTTGCGGCCCGAGGACTTTCAGGTTTTGTTGCGCCTCGGCATCCAGTCGGTTGGCGACAAATTCAACGGCGCGATTGCCCATGATCGCCTGACGCAGCTCATAACAGACCGCGAGAATGTTCACGGCAGGCATCTCGTATTCATCGCCGGGCGCTTGTTCATCGCCCAGGATTTCGATCAGGGCATCGTAAAGCCGCTGGAAATCTTCGAAATCGCCGCAGATCGACAAGCCGGCTGTTTTGGGGGTTACTTTGATGATCAGCATGTTGACTCCTTATCAGACGCGAAGGATGGGCTGACGGGCGGCGCGCAGCTCGTCCGGCCGGCTGACCGGGGTTTCGTGCGGCGCTTCATGCAGCAGGCCGGGCTGATTCTCGGCCTCGCAGGCAATGGCCAGCATGGCCGCCGCCAGGGCATCCAAACCTTCGCGATCCTCGGTTTCGGTCGGTTCGAACATCAGCGCTTCCTTGACGATCAGGGGAAAATAGATCGTCGGTGGATGAAAGCCATAATCGATCAGGCGTTTAGCAATGTCCAGCGCCGAACAGCCCAGCGCCTTCTGGCGTTCGGCTGAGAGCACGAACTCGTGCATACAGGGCTGATCGTAGGGCAGGTCGTAGGCCGGCTTCAGTTTTTGCAGCAGGTACTGGGCATTGGTGACGGCTGTTTCGGAAACGGCTCGTAGCCCGGCCGCGCCATTGGCCAGGATGTAGGCGTAGGCACGCACCAGCACGCCGAAGTTGCCTTGGAAGGAGCGAACCCGTCCGATCGATTGCGGGCGGTTGTCATCGAGGAAAAGCTTGCCATCGGGTCCCTCATTGACCAGCGGCACCGGCAAAAAAGGCACCAGGTGCGGCGCGACGCCGACCGGCCCGGCTCCGGGGCCGCCGCCGCCGTGGGGGGTGGCAAAGCTTTTGTGCAGGTTGAGATGGACAATGTCAAAGCCCATGTCGCCAGGACGGGCCTGCATGAGGATGGCGTTGATGTTGGCGCCGTCGTAGTAGAGCAGGCCGCCGGCGGTGTGAACCAGGTCGGCAATGACCAGGATGTCCTTCTCAAACAGCCCCAGGGTGTTGGGGTTGGTCAGCATCAGCCCGGCTGTTTCGTCGCTGAGCGCGGCCCGCAGGGCGTCGAGGTCGATCATGCCGTCAGGTCCGGACTTGATCTCGCGAAGCTCAAATCCCGCCATCGCAGCCGAAGCCGGGTTGGTACCGTGCGCCGAATCAGGCACGATGATGATCCGACGTTTTAGATCGCCGCGGCTCTTGTGCCAGGCGTGAATCATCAAAAGGCCCGTCAGCTCGCCGTGCGCGCCGGCCGCTGGCGAAAAGGTCATGCGGGCCAAACCGCAGATGGCACAGAGCTGTTTCTCCAGATTGGCCATCAGGCGCAGACAGCCCTGCGTGGCAGCGGCCTCCTGCATCGGATGCGCACCGATAAAACCTGGCAGCGCGGCCAGTTCTTCATGGACTTTGGGGTTGTATTTCATGGTGCAGGAGCCCAGCGGATAGGGGCCGGTGTCGATGCCGTAATTTTTGTTGGACAATGCGGTGTAATGCCGCACCACCTGGCTTTCGGCCAGATCGGGAATGTTAGCCGGTTGGGCGCGCAGATTTTCCGCGCCCAAAATGTCCGCCAGATCAAGGGCCGGGGTATCGTCGGCTGGGATCAGCCGGGTGGGGGCGGATTGGCTTTGATAGTCAAAAATCAGTTTGACCGGCTTGGCATCAAACATGGTCAGCACCCCTTTCGCGACGGTAATCGGCGATTAGACCGAGCAGATAATCCAGGTCATGACGGCTGCGTTTTTCGGTCACCGCCAAGAGCCAGCCGCCTTCGACGCGCACAGCCTCATCGGCGACGCTCAGATCGAGCCCGCCCACGACGCCGCGGATGTTCAGCCAATGGTTGAGGTCGGCAACGCTGACGTTGTCCGGCCACGCGCCCGGTCGCAGACGCAGCGCGAATTCGCGAAAGAACGGCCGCGGGTAAACAGCGTCAAACCAGCCGGTTTCGAACAGCAGTTGGCAGAGATGCGCTGCTTTGCGAGCCGATTGGGCGGCCACTTCGCGCAGACCGCTGCCACCGTACAGGGCGGCGGAGATGGTGGCCGCCAGCGCGCAGAGCGCCTGATTGGTGCAGATGTTGGAGGTGGCGCAGCCCCGGCGGATGTGCTGTTCGCGGGCCTGGATGGTCAAGACAAAGGCGCGGCGGCCTTGGCGGTCGACGGTCTCGCCGCAGATGCGCCCGGGCATGCGGCGCAGCAGGCTGTCGCGCGCCGCCAGATAGCCGGCGTAGGGTCCGCCGAAAGACAGCGGCAGTCCCAGGGCCTGCGCTTCGCCGACGGCGATGTCGATGCCGGCTTCACCGGGCGTTTTGAGCAGCGCCAGACTTAAGAGATCGCAGCTGGCGATGGCCAGTGCGCCCACCTGGTGGGCCAGGTCAGCGATGGCCGGCAACGTCTGGATCAAACCGAAAAAGTCCGGGCTTTGTACCAGCACTGCCGCCGTTTGCTCGTCCGGCGGACTGTTGGCCAGGGCGGCGGCCCAGTCGCCGTCCGCGCCCGCCGGCAGAATGACAATGTCTTCAATCGGCAGATAAGTCTCGATGACTTGCCGGGTGTGCGGATGAACCGAACCGGCAACAATCACGCGATTGCGCCCGGTCGCGCGGCAGGCCATCAACAGGGCCTCGGCTGCGGCCGTCGCGCCATCGTACATTGATGAATTGGCAATATCCAACCCGGTCAGCCGACAGACCAGACTTTGAAATTCGAAAATGCCCTGCAGCGTACCCTGGCTGATTTCCGGCTGATAGGGCGTGTAGGCGGTGGCAAACTCCTGCCGCTGCAGCAGATGCCGGACGGCGGCGGGTTGAAAGTGATCGTAAGCGCCGGCGCCCAAAAAGCAAACTCGGCTGGCGGCCGGCTGGTTCTGCTCGGCCAGTTCGCCCAGTTGACGGACGATCTCCAGTTCGGAGAAAGGCCCGGTCAGTTCATGGTCAGCAGATTTCGCGGCGCGACGCAGCTCGACCGGGATGACCCCGAACAGCCGGTTGGGAGGAGGCAGCTTGGCCTCGGCCAGCATGGTGACGCGCTGTTCACGGCTGGTGGCGACAAATCCCGTCATCGCTCAACCTCCGGTCGCGCAAAAGGTCTCGTAAGCCGCGGCATCCATCAGCCCGGACAATTCGGCCGGATCGGTCATGCGGATGCCCACAAACCAAACGCTGAAAGGATCAGCGCTGATTTTGTCGAGACTGTTGTCCATATCTGGCCAGGACTCGATGATTTCACCGGTCAGCGGGCTTAAGATATCCGCCGCAACCTTGACCGACTCGACAGCGCCGATCATCTGCCCCGGGGCAAGCCGACGACCAACGGGCATCGCCTCGGCAAAAACCAGGTCCCCCAGTTCGGTGCGGGCGTAGTCTGTGATGCCGACCCGAGCCACGCCATCGGCGGCTTCGACCCATTCATGCGTTTTGGTGTACAGCAGATTCTCCTTGATGATGGCCATCTTGTTGTCCTCCCCGAATTATGATTGTTTGGCCGCGCGCTGCACAAAAGGCAGCGAACAGAAAGCAAACGGCTCTTTTCTTTCACGAATCAGCACGCTGATCGCGGCAGCGGCCAGGTCAGCGTCGGCTTCAATCAGCGCCATGCCAATGCCCCGGCTCAGGCTGGGCGAAAAGCCGCCTGACGTGATATGGCCGATCGTACGGTCCCCCAGCAGCACCGGGTAGTCGGCGCGCGGAATGGCCTTGCCCGCGGCCTGCAAGCCAACCAGGCGGCGCGATGTCGGCTGCCGCAGCGCGGTCTGGCCGACAAATCCCGGCGCGCCCTTGTCGAGATTGACGAAACGGCCCAACCCGGCTTCGAGCGGCGTGATGTCCGCCGTCAGCTCATGCCCGTAAAGCGGCATGCCGGCTTCGAGGCGCAGAATGTCGCGCGCGCCAAGACCCGCTGGCTGAGCGCCCAACGCGAGCAGTTTTTGCCACAAGGCCGGGGCCTGCGCGGGCGGCAGGTATATTTCGAAGCCATCCTCGCCGGTGTAACCGGTTCGCGAGACGATACGACTGCCCTTGAGAACGGCAAAATGATAGTTGCGCAAAGCAACTGCCTCTGGAATAATCTGCTGCATCAGTGCCGCGGCGCCTGGTCCTTGCAAGGCGAGCTGGGCAACTTCCGCCGAACGGTCGGTGAGGCTGATTGTCTGACCGGTGAGGGTCTGCCATTCGGCGGCGACAGCCTGCAGATGCGTCAAATCCTGGTCGGTATTGGCCGCGTTGACCACCAGCAAGGCCCGATCGGGGGCCAGCGGGTAGACGATCAAGTCGTCAACCGTACCGCCGGATGCTGAACACATCGGCGAATACCAGGCTTTACCACTTTCGGCGAAACGAATGCTGCGCGTCAGCAAAAAGTTGAGAAAGGCCTCTGCCGCCGCGCCGGTCACCTCGATTTCACCCATGTGCGAAACATCAAAAAGGCCGGCCGACTCGCGGACCGCCTTGTGTTCAGCGATGATGCCGGCATATTGAACCGGCAGCGACCAATCTGCGTAGGCGATCATGGCAGCCTTTTGCCGCAGGTGCTCCTGATAGAGCGGTGTCATCCTTGAAGGTCGTTCCATAGACAGCAAACCTCCGAAGTATTTTTATAAATCTATTATACCTTAAAAATATCGATTTTCCTGTTGATGTCATCCGCAAACTGTTCTATGATTAAATCATCAATCAATATAGCCAACGAGTCAGCATATGGAGGTCAATTATGCAAAACGGTGATCACCAGAACCAGGCTGCCTCAGGCCGCCCCCGCGTTCCTTATGTGAGAATCCTGGTCAACGATAATCTGTCGGAGTGCCCGACCGATCAATACCATCTGGTTCATGCCCTGGTCGATCTCGAATACTCGCGTGATCGCAACGGGGGCAGCGTTGTCACGCTGCCGGTCAAGCTCAGTTACTGCCCCGTCTGCCGCAATTGGTTTGTCGACCACATTCGGCTCGACAATCTCGTTCGTCAAGGCGTCGATCTGGGCGGCATAGACTTTGTCTATTCCCCGGCTTATCCCCGCCCAGCCGCTTACGAGAAATGGCATCCGCTGGTCGAACCCCTGGCCGAGAATACCAAGAAGGCATCGACCAAAATCCCGGCCCCCGTCCCCAGCGCGCCCCGCGCCAAGCCGTCCGAGGCCAGCCTGGCCTTTCAGTGTCTGTATTGCAACGGCGGGCAGAACAATCACACGCTCGGTTTCCGCGGCGTTTGCTCGCAGGATTGCTATTTCGACAACACCATCCAGTACCCCGATCAATGGTGCGCCAGCCCGCAAAATCGCTGCCGCGACTTTAAACCCGACCAGCACCCGACCGGTGACGGCATCTGCATGGAAAGCCACTTGCTGACCGACTGGCAGCTACGGTCCGGCCAGGCACCGGCCGGCAATCACATCGGCGGCATAGCCCTGGCGACCACGCTGCTGCCGCGCGAAAGTGAAGTCAACCGCCGGGTCTTCGCCATTTTCCTGATCGCCGCCCAGGAAACCCGCGCGGACGGCATACACTTCATCGCCGACCCGCGGCTGCGCTTTGAATTAACGATGGACGAACCCCTGTACTTCTGGAAATACATGTCGGCCAAAGGCCAGCCTGACGATCTCGACTGGCGCGACAACTGCCGCACGGCCAGCCAGTCGACGGTCATTCGCCTGCTCCACCGGGCCTCAAAAATGATCAAAGACGCCGATCGCCGCCTCGCCGCCGAATTGCTCTATGACCTGGTCAGCTCCAAGGTCACGCAGGAACAACTTAAAAAACTGATCAACTGAAAATCGGCGAAAGCCGATTTTTCAGCTAACAGGTAACAGGGAACAGGGAACAGGTAAGAGGTAACAGGGAACAGGGAACAGGTAAGAGGGAACAGGTAAGAGGTAACAGGGAACAGGTAAGAGGTAACAGGGAACAGGGAACAGTTCCTTCCAGCTTCTATTTTATAGTTAAATTGTTAGCTTTTGAGGTGTTGAGTGCTTTGACCAACATTCTTTTGAGGGATTCGCATTTTGCCTCCAAGTGTAAATACTCTTCTGGCAAATAATTCGTTTCCTTCAAAATGCAAAACCAATATTGCGTTTCAGCAGCTTCTTTCAATGAAATATGCAGTTTGGCGTTGAAATCGGCTCTGCTGCAGGCATATTTCGATTCATGAATATTGGCACCAATACTGGTGCCGCTTTTGAGAATCTGGCGGGACAAAACATACTCGTGCTTGTCTTGACATAGCCACTTATAATAACCAATCAGATGAATTGAAAACTGAATGGACTGTTGAGCTAAATCACCTTTTTCAAACATTCAGTCACCTCGTTTTCTCGAATATCCTAGCACATTTAGCATAGAGTCTGCTTAAATGATTGGCTATAGGATGCATCCGATATTTACGAGCTTTAAATGAAAATTTATCATTTAAAAAATCTTCTGTTGTTACCTGTTACCTGTTACCTGTTACCTGTTACCTGTTCCCTGTTACCTCTTACCTGTTCCCTGTTCCCTGTTCCCTGTTACCTGTTCCCTGTCCCCTGTTCCCTGTTCCCTGTTCCCTGTTACCTGTTCGCTGTTCCCTGTTCCCTGTTATAAGTTATTTATCATTAGAAAATCAACAAAACTCAAGCACCTGATGCCCTCCAACCCGGTGGGGCGAAAGGCGTCGCGGGCGATGATATAAAGGGCTGAAGGGTTCTTCACCTTTTGCAGGGGGCCGGCTGCTTCGGCGATGACATCCGGCGAACCGCGGCGCTCGAGCACTTGCAGATAGATGCGGCGCCCGTCCTTTTCGGCGACAAAATCGATGGCCTCGGCCCCGAGTTTGCCGGTCATGACCTGAAAACCGCGTCGTTTGAGCTCAAGGAAGACGGCGTTTTGCAGGATGCCGGCCATGTTTCGGTCCTGCTGCCCCGTGACGATACGCAGCAGGCCGTGGTCAGCCAGGTAGTATTTGACGTTGTTGTGCAGGATGGCGCCGGTTTTGATGTCGAAACGTGGTACGCGCCAGATCAGGCCGGCCTCCTCCATCGCTCGCAGGTAGTTGGCGATGGTTTCGGCGCTGGCTTGCTGATTGCGGCTTTTGAGCAAGTCGCCTATGCTTTTGACGGCATAGATTTTGCCGACATGGGTCAGGACGAATTTGAGGATCCGATTGAGCAATTCGGCGTCGCGGATGCGATTTCTCAGCACGACGTCCTGATAGAGAATCGAGCGGTAAACCCCCAGGCTGGCTTGGTCGGATGTTGCTTCGTCGGCGATGCCGGTCAGAATCGGCAGGCCGCCCCGGCGAATGTATTCCAGTGCCAATTGCTGGCGGTCATCTGCTCCCTCAAGTGCTCGCGCGCGGCAGTCTTCGCCAAACTCAACGAAGGAAAGCGGCGCGACGCGGATCTCGGTGACTCGCCCGGGCAGCAGTTCGTTGAGCCGTTCAGGTACGCGCCCGGTGCCGGAAGCGGCCAGGTAGAGGTCGCAGTCGGATTCCTGGGCCAGGTCGACAATGGCCAGTTCCCACTGGTCGACCATCTCAATCTCATCGAGAAAAACAAAGCGTGGGCCGCTTTGCACCATGCGATACTTGACATAGGAAAATAGCCGACGGTCGTTGTTGATTTCCGCCGACTCCATGCGTTCGAGGTTGAGGCTGATAATATTATCCGCCGGTATGCCGGATTCGACCAGCATGTCCTGTACCATTTTGAAGATTGTCGATTTGCCGCTGCCCCGTAGACCGGTCAATACCTTGACGGTTGGCTCGCAGATCAGGGGACGAAGCTGGTCGAGATAACTTTCACGAATCAACATAGCGTGCACCTCAAAGACCATTGTAACAGAGTTTTCGCGGGTTATCAATATATATTCGTTATACCGAATATTTCATTTATACCAACGTACCGCGCCGTTTCGGCTCGAAATCAGCCAGACCGCTGTACAGCAGCTGCAGCCAGTTCAGCTCACTTTGCAGGTGAACGATGCGGTTTCTGAAGATCATGTTCCAGATAAATTCCTCCCGCGCGCTGCGCCGGGCCAGAACCATTTTTCGTTTCAAGACTTCCTGATTTAGTTTCAGCTCGCTTTCAACGATGTTTTGGCACATCATGACCAGCTGGCGGATTTCGGCTGTCGTCAGGCATTCCGACCAGGCCAGCTGCAGCAAAAAGCCGTTGCGGATGGCCAGATTTTGATCCTCCGGCGGCTGCATAACAGCAAACTGCAGCTGCTCACGGCCTGTTTTGGTCACGCTGTAGCGTTTCTGCGCCGGCAGATTTTCCTGCTGGATAACGATCTTGGTCACCAGGCCGTCTTTTTCGAGCTGTAGGAGGCCTTTGTAAATCTGATTGTTATTGCCCGACCATGGCAGAAAATCCAGGTCTTCAAACAGAGATTTCAGTTCGTAGCCGGTCATGGGTTTCCATTCGAGGAAGCCCAGAATTACATCATTGATTTCCATTTTTCGTCATCCCCCTTGTATGTTAACAGTAACATATGTTTGTGGAGCATGTCAATACCGCTTGTTTATTTGAACAGTTTAGCCTAAAATTAAGCATATTCACCTGTTAGAGCCCAGCCCGAACCTTTCTAGTTTTTGTTCGTCTAAACAATGTATAGCATGAACAGGCACCGAAAAAGGAGGAAATTATCATGAAGAGATTTTTAATGATTGCATTGGTCAGCGTGATGCTATTGACCGTCCTGGCTGGCTGCTCTGCCATGGCCAGTCCGGGCAAAGACGTTGACGAATCGCCCGGTTATTACCCGGTCGAAACCAACGCAGGCGCGCCGACCGACGCCGATTTCGGTTCGGCGGATGGTGAATCAACCTTCCCGACCAATGCTGGCACTGTGACCTCCGTCCTGCGAAAAATCATCAAGGACGTTCAGCTTAGTCTGGAGGCCAAGGATGTCAAAGCCGCCTACGCCGATCTGCTGGCCAAGGCGATTGCACTTGGTGGCTACGAGTTCGACAAAGCCCAGGGAATATCCGACGATATTGTCTACATCGATGCGGTCTTCAAAATCGAACCGGAAAATCTCGACGCCTTCATCGCTTATGCTGACGATAAATATGAAATCCTCAGCAACAACACCAACAGCTCGGATATTACCAAGGATTACTATGATGCGCAGACCCGTCTGACCACGATGGAAAAATCGTTAGAGACCTTCTATGGACTCCTCGCCAAGGCTGAAACGATCGAAGATAGCTTGAAGGTGCTGGCTCAGATCGATCAGCTGACCCTGGAAATCGAATCACTTAAAGGACAGATCAGCATGTGGGACAATCTGCTGGCCGAATCAACCGTTTCGATCCGCCTGCGTCAGATCACCAGCCCGGTCGAGCCCAAGCGCGAAATCAACTGGTCCACCCTGTCCTGGGATGATATGGGTTATTTGATTCAAGCTGGACTGACCACACTGATCAATGCCATCGTCATCTTCCTGCAATGGCTCGTCATCATCCTGGTCGTTCTGTCCCCGCTCTGGGTGATCGGATTGATCGTGCTCTTCATCCTGCTGCGCCGTCATCGTCGCAAACTGCGCAAGCAGAAGGCAGCCATCACGACTATTCAGCCGCCGACCAACCCCTAGAACAACTGCAGCGCTCGTAAGACAAAGATCCCGGCGAAAATCGTGCCGGCCGAGGTCACGGTCGTCAGCAGGACAATCTGTCCGGCCAGCGCGGCATCGCTGTTCATGCTGCGGGCCATGATGGCGCTGGAAACGGCGGTCGGTGCGCTGAACAGGATGAAGATGGCGCCCAGCTCCGCCCCGCGAAAGCCCAGCCAGACGGCGCTGGCAATGACCACAACCGGAATGACCAACATCCGAATAATCACAGCAGAAGCCAACAGGCGGACGTTCGCGGCCGCCTGTTTCCATTTGAACGCGCCGCCGAGCAGGATCAGTGCCATCGGGTAGGCGATGCCGCCGAGATCGCTGGCGGCGCGGCTGATGAAGATCGGCAATTCGAGGCGCAGCAGCGAGAAGACCGCGCCGGCCAGAGCACCGATGATCAGGGGGTTTTTGATGACGCCGAGCAGCACCTTGCCGATTTTGAAATCGGTGTGGCACTGGCTGTAATACTCTAAAAGGCAAACGGCGAGCACATTATACAGGGCGATGACCAGGGGCAGCAGCATGGCCGCCGGGCCGATGCCGGCCTCACCAAAGAGGTTTTGCGCCAGCGGAAAACCCATCAACAGGAAGTTGCCGCGGTAGATGCCCTGGATCAGCGCGCCGCGCTGCTGGTTGCCGGCCACCAGGCGCGGCACGGTCAGGATCAGCAGGCCGAAGACCGCCAGAATGGCGACGGTGACAAAGGCGTACAAACCGCCGTTGATCTGGCTTTGCAGGTCGATGGCGGCAATCGAGTTGAACAGGCTGACCGGGAAAGCGACGTTGAAGCAGAATTTGTTGGCAACCTCGATGAAGGGGTCGTCGATCAATTTAATGCGGGCGAGAAAATAGCCGAGGGCGACCAGCAGGATCAGCGGCGCGATGGCATTGAAACTGAAAACCAGGATATCGATCATGCCGGCTCCTGATCGCGGTCGATGCGGATGCTGACCGAAGTCTTCATCAGCTCACTGCCGCGCAGGCGGAAGCGGCATTTGCCCAGCACGCGGCCGTGGGTGGCGCAGTTGAAAAGCGCCTCGGCCTTGGGACCGCTGCGCGTCCATTCCTGCGTGAGCGTCAATGTTTCGCCGCAAGCCGGGCAGGACACGCTCTGAGCGCGCAGTTCGTCCAGCGCGGATTCGGCCGTCTGGTGGCCGATCAGCGTCATCTGGTAGGAACGGGACTGATTGGGATCGTAGGCAAAGCGCTCAATGAAGTCCAGCCCGGGCTCCTCGACCTTGAGGATGTCCGCGATGGCGCGCAGGATCTCGCCGGTGTAGAAGGCGTCGCTGACCGCCTGGTGAAAGGTCTGATTTTTCGGCAGCTTGAGAAAATCCAGCGCGTACTCGATACTGCGCTGGATATCGGCTTTTTCGATGCGATTGTCAAAAACATACTGGACATCGAGACAGCGCCCGGCCAGGTGGTCGTCCAGCCCGAAAAACTTGAGGTTCATTTTCAGGATGGGCGTATCGCTCTCGGTCCAGGTGCAGAACATGAAGTCCTCGCCGCACCAGGTGAAAAATTCGTGCGCGGCATCGGGAAAAGTCAGGCCGTACTTGAGGCTTTGCTGCAGGCGGTTGGTGACCGCCGCGATGTGCCCCGACAGGATGGGGTAAATCTTGGGGCGGATATAGACGCTGAACTTGCTGATCTGGCGAAAATTCTCGTCCAGTTTGACCGCGCCGATTTCGATGATTTCAAAGGGCATGGCCGCCTGCACCGCCGGGTCGACCCGATTGGCGTGGCCGGCAATGTTCCATTCCAGATCAAAGACGATGTAATGCATGTTGATTGTTTCCTTATCCTAGGCAATCTATCTGCAAATATGATAGCACAAAGGAAACCTCACACTCAACGTGCGATCAATCGATTGTGATCGAAATTCCGTCCGTGGCGGCTTGCGCGACTGGCCTGGCGGCCTGATCGAGATCATTTAGAAATTGCTGCCAGCCAGCTAGATCGTTGCTGGCAGGCAGGGTGAGTGTTGAATAGGTTTGCTGATCCAGATCAAACCGCCAATAGGTGGTCTCGGTCACGACTTGACTGGCCTTGAGCCAAAGGACGTTTGCGCTGAGGCTGAGCGGTTGCATCACCACGCCGGTATCGATCTTGATCTGGCGGTTTTGGCCGGCCAGCGTCATTTGAGTCGAATCATTGCGATACAGCCAACCATCCAGCGCCTGCCATTCGCGATCCTCCACCGCGATGAAAGACGCGGCATCGCTGGTGGAAATGAGGCGCAGGTAATCATCGCTGCGGTCCGGATCCATTAAGGCGATCAGCTGATTGTTGCCGCTGCCCAACAGTTCCCGCACGCCATCCTGACCGAACCGCTGTTCGGTGCCAGCGTCGAGATCGATTTGCCAAACCGAGTAAAACTGGCCTTCCCGTGCGCTTAGATAAAAGATCTTGTTGTCAAGCGGACTGCAAACCGTCTGGCCCACCCAGGTCCAGGGGAGTACATCACCCATTCCCAGCTTATCGATGGTATCATAATCATAGCCTCCGACCTGACGCTGACTGATCATCGCGAGCTTGTCATCCGGCCCGACGGTATAAAGATCATCTAAAATTTGTAAGATAGCATAATCCTTGCTGCCGGGTGCAATGCCGGCAAAGTTGTTGTCGATCAGTTCTTCGAACAGCTGCTCGCCGGTTTTGTCTTGGACAAACTCAGCATCTAGAACTTCGTAGCCCGTCCAATCCCCTATTTTGATCTGATAGAGATTAAATGTCGTATCCTGTTCGGCAAAGGGTCTTCTTCCGGTAATAGAATCAATCTTAAGGGTCGAGCATTCGGCATCTACAAATTTATGGTCATCAGATGCCATCTGCCAAGCGGCCATCGTTGGATTAGTCTGTCCCTGAGCCGGAACCAGCAGCAGTCGGCCTTGCAGAGCAATCAGTTGCAAATCAAGACCGGTCTCAGCAGTTGATGAGGGTGAAGTAGTAGAAGATTGAGAGTTTGACGGATTGGTTATTGAGGGTTGCTGCTGGCAGCCAGATAGTGCCAAGACCAAGACGAAGATCAAACACAGAACAGGATTGATGCGCTTTTTCATGCCGCCCACCCTCTTCAATAATCGTTTTCCGGGCTGCCGATGTCGTCGGCATAGAGATCGTAGCAACACCATTTGCCGTCCTGTTGTACCATAAGAATTCTAAAATTTCCCTTTTGACCATCAATTGATTTGTCCTGTCCTTTGAAGGTCAGCGAAAAATACTGGTACGGCACAGCTGCCTCTGTACCAACTTGAACCGGGGAATTTTGATTGATTTCCTGTAAAATCAAATTACGGTTGACGACCTCTTCTGACGTAAGTTTTGTCATGAGTTCTTTGCCTTGTAAACTCAAATATGAAGGGTCAAAATTATACTTTTTACAGATCTGGTCGACATTGGCCTGAACCAAGGCCTGGTATTCATTAATTGATATTTCCGTACCCGTATCGGCCTTTCGGTACACTTCTCGGACGATCGGTGCAACTCCGCTGATTGATTTGTATTCAACCTGATCCCATGCGCCAATCCCAAAGGCTTCTTCAACGACAGCCTTTTGAGTGGCTTGCGAATCTGTCAGCGAGGCCTTACTAGTCGTGTTGAAATTACTGATGTATTGTTGAAGCGCCTGTTCGGCTGTTTGCGCTTGTTCCATCGATGTACTTTGCGCTGCAAAGATTGTGCCACCGATTAAACAGCAAAGCAGCACGGACAAAATAATCGGAATAACGATCCGCTTGTGTGCAAACTGACTGGTTATTTTTCTCATCAAACTCACCTCTTTCTTAAAAAGCATATGTTGCAATGCCATTTTCGACCGATGAATAAGCTTTCACGTTTAACCATTATAATATATTTGGGCTCTATGTTAATATATATACCTGTGAATTATGTTTGTCAATACGTTATCGACAGTTGTTCTTCAGTCTTATTCCTTTATTAATTCATAGCTCAGTTTGTCCGCAACACAAGATGCCTTCAGTTCAATTACAAAACCGGCCATCAGATCATCAACAGTTATATTGTCGCTTTCAAGCAAGGAAACCTCACACTCAACGTGAGATCAATCAACCATGCTTTCGATTTCAATAATTAGTGAGTCATATGTTGTTTCTTCGAAAACGGAATCACTGTTCTGAGGCGGAATAACTTTACAATTTTCAATTTTGACAAATCCATCAAATGAACCTTCGAATTTGTATTTAAAGAATTCGCGATCCTTGTTTTTTTCCTGTGCGTTTATGAAAAAGACATATTGTTCCCCAACATTGGGTGACGGAATTTCAGGCTCGTAGATTTCGACGTAGCCATTAACTTCTCCACCGCAAAGCAAATCGACTTTTAACTTCATGTCACTTGGGACTTTACCTTTAATTACTTGAGATACATCAATGTAAAAACTCGAAACATTTGTGAACATTTCAATTTCGCCGCTAACGTTTCCTTCTGTTTGTAGGTCGATGCGATTTATTGAGGAGCTAGAAACTTTTCCTACTATAATAATTTCACTTGTTTCGACTAATTTTTGGAGTGAAGGAAATAATATGGGGTAGAGCTGATATCGAACAATTTCTGTTGATGGACTAGTCGGCTGCTCTGCTATATTTGATTGAAATGAGGCGACATCTGAAGGCATATTAACTGAACATGCTGATAGAAAAAACATTGCAATCAACAAAATAATAAATGCATTCTTTTTCATACTTTTCACTTCCTTTATTTAATATGTAATAAATAGTATTATTAATTTTGAATCTTCAATCATTATTGTTATTTGTTTTTACTTTTACCATATTGAATTCACTCCAGCAATATCGCTTACAGTAGGGTATACAATTACATTTTCTCCACCACGGCCCATAACACAATAATTGTGGCCGGGCTCTATAGCCCCCATATCACCCACGCCAAGTGTATGGCCTAGTTCATGTAGGAAATATGGTATAGGAGATGTATCATTGATTTCAATCTGATTGGATAATTCGGAAGGATTAATCCCGATCCAAAAAGATGAATACGGATTTCCTCCAGCTTGGACAGCTGCTATCCATGGCCCATCCTCATTAATATATACTCTGTTTCCGGTTGAGTTGTTTGTATAAAAATAACAGTCAGCTGAAGAATTATTCCACCTTAACATGGCAGTTTCAAATTCAGTCATATATTCGTATTGACTAATCTCATCTAAATCTAATGGTACGATATTGCTAATATAACGCGATCCTGACAAATAATAAGTATCAACTGTATTTACATCTATAACAAGTTTCGGACTATAACTTGTCGAAGAATTATCAGATGATTCAAATGATGCCCAAGTTGATGTGCTACTTTCTACAGCATCATAAATTTTTACACCATAATTGGGGTACAAATTATATCTCCATCGCTTTGCGATATCGGTAAGATATATACTGTACCAGTCATTATATTGTCCAGAGCCATAAATCACAGTAGAGTTACAATTGGGACTATTCCACCATGTCACTGAACTGGACGACCAATCAGTTTCGATACGCAAAGCTCGAAGATTAATTGCCCCGGAGCTTGAGTATCGCTCTAATTCGATGCGAGAAGACGATATGGGATATTTATTGTCAATTGCTGGATAAGTCCACTTTACAAAAGTCCTTCGGATTCCGTATGTCGAATCACAGCCTGTGCGTAAGTATGGGTTCAAATAGTAATTTGTATTTGGATATGTACGAGATGCATATGAATCAAATGTGACTGAAGATCCCTGAACTGTTGGATCGATCACAACAGGGTATTGTGTGGTAGGATCGTTTAAAAATTCTAAATCAAGGTATACCGTTAATTTAATGCCTTCATCAGAAGGGGAATAATCCCATTTTAGCAAATTGCTGGAGCAACCGTTTGCATCAATTATATACAAGTTAATCATCTGGAATATCTTTTCACTATTCTCCAGATCATAAAACACGCCAATTTCAGAACTGGATTTATTTTTTTCTCCAGTATCTTCATTAAACCCAGTGTTTTCGACTTTGTCTTTTCTAAAGCCCATGGTCTTATCCATTTGAACATTGTACGATAATTCAGAAAATGAAGGTTTAGAGTAAAGAATAATATCCTCTTTCAACGTATCTCCAAAAACAGTGTACGCCAAATCACAATTGTCAAATATATCATTGCAAATGATCGTATTCGACTTGGAATTTAATCCAATCAAATAATCGTTCCCAAATTCCTTTACGCCATTACTTATTGAAAGTGTGGCTTTTTGACTTACATCCAAAGAAAAACTTGCCCAATGATTTTGTTTTGAAACTTTCGAATTTAATGTATTATTTACAAGTCCAAAGTATGCCTTAAAGTCATTAGATTGATTTTCAAACTGGAAATTAGATTCACTAAAACTGCTAACGATATTGTTGTTAACTTCTTTCCATGAACCATCGTAATCCTTATAATTTATTTTTTGTAAATCTACAACATATGTTACTATGTTCTCATTTGTTCGATAAGCATTTTCATATTCAGATGATAAGTCATCAACTTTCGGACATGAAATTATTTGATCTACGGAAAGAGTTTCTGCCGCAAGTTCATGATCAGGTTCATCTGCAACACTAAAAGCGCTCGTATTTGTGAAGGAAAATAGTGTAATAAAGAGTATAAATATGAAAAGTAATAATCTTTTTGTCACTATACCGTACCTACGCTTTCTCGTTATTTTATTGTGTACTATTTAATATTATGACAAACAATCATTTTTGTCAACTTCCGTATATAAATTATTTGCTTAGTTTCCTTATGTTTATGTTCATTTTAGCTTTCATAATGCATTTTTCCACACCGCCGCCACCCAGTCGCGCTTCTCGCGTTTGCAGATCAGCTTGAGGCCGGCCGCCTGGGTCGCGGCTGCCACCTTGGCAAACTTGTCGCTGATGATGCCCGAAGCCACAAAGAGGCCGCCGGTGGCCAGGTGCTGCGGTATGTCAGCGGCCAGGAGGGCGATGACATCGGCGATGATGTTGGCGACGATAATGTCGTAGTCGCGGCGATGCGCGTCCTTAAGTTCGCCCTGGCGGCAGTCGACGGCGACGGCGTTGACGCGGCAATTTTCGGCGGCCACGCCGACGGCAAGCTGGTCAATGTCGATAGCCTCGACCTCGCCGGCACCGAGTTTGGCCGCGATGATGGCCAGGATGCCGCTGCCGGTGCCGAGGTCGAGCACGCGATCGCCGGGTAGCAGCAGTTCGTCGAGCAGCTCGGCGCAGAGGGCGGTGGTCTCGTGGGTGCCGGTGCCGAAGGCGCTGCCGGGATCGAGCGCGATGACGATCTCGCCGGCGGCCGGGGCGTAGTCGATCCAACTGGGGTTGATGACCAGGCGGTCGGTCAGGTGCAGCGTCTGGTAGTATTTTTTCCAGCCGTCAGCCCAGTCCTCTTCGTGGACCTCCTGCCAGCCTTGGTAACCGGGACCGATGTCGAGAAATTCGCCGAAGCCGATCAGTTTGTCACGGATCAACGCTTCGAGCTCAGCCAGCGGCACGAAGACTTTGGGCGCGTCGTCGTAGAGATCGCCGCTCGAAAGCTCGAGATCGCGGTTGCGGCGGACGCCCTCGTCAAATTCGGCGAAGTAGGCGCGAATGCGCACGGTCTCGTCCAGGCTGTCGATGAAGCCGTCGTCGGCGTAGGCCAGACTGGCCGGGTCGGCCAGCAAGGTACGGATTTCTTCGGCGTCCTGCACCTGCACGCCGTCGGCGCCAAGGTTGGAGAGAAAATCAGTCAGCAGTTCCGAGGCCTCGTGGGTGGTGTCAAAATCCAGCGCCAGCCAGCGCATGGTCAGACCACCTTCCGTTTTTCGACGCTGAGCATCAGTTGGACCGACTTGACGGCCAGGGTGATCAAGTCGATGACAAAGGCGATGATGGCGATGATGATGATCCATTTGCAGACCTGTGCCGGTAGGTCAGTCGGCCAGGCGGCGTGGCTGGTGTTGAACAGTTCGTCGATTTTGCTGAAGAAACCGCTGTTGAGTATTCTGGCGTCGGCAAACATCTGGAGCGCGATGACCAGACCGAGGATTTTTTGGACCAGCGTGCCGAGGATGATCGACACCGTCCAGCGGCCGGTGAAGAGCTTGAGACCCTCGATCAGGATCATGACGCCGATCGACAGGCTGATCCAGGGGATAAAGACGTGGATCAGATCGGAGAACAGCGGCGTCATGTAGTTGAGGCCATTGTGCTGGTAGAAAATGCCGATCATGTCCAGATTGACGTTGACGATGATCAGGGCGATGATGCCGAAGATGATGGCGGCGATGGGGTCGCCGCGCTTGATCTTGAGCGACGGCACCGACTTGGGCGGCAGCATGGCCGGCGTCCATTTCTCCTGGAGTTTTTCCAGTTCTTCACGCCCCTGGTCGTTGAAGCGCTCGTTGAGCGCGAAAATCAGGGTGACAAAGCCAAAGCTGCTGACCAGCGCGCTGAAGAGACTGCCCAGAATCCGGGACAGCGCCGCGAAAACGTCCCCGGTCGGATTGGCCGCGAGACTGACAGCCGTGGCAATCAGCACGCCACCCCCTGCCGCAGCCATGACAATGCGCAGGACCAGCCAGTAGATCTCGAAGAAGACCGGGCCAATCAGGTAGCGGCCGGTGCCGCGATAGTTGTCAGTCAATTTGCGCGGATCGCCCAACTCGGTCAGTACGGCTTCAACGTCAGCTTGCTCCGGCGCGCGTTCGCCGGTGCGTTGCTGGAGCATGTCTTCGATTAGGGTGCGTAGTTCTTTCTCAATGTCCGGTCGTTGTTTGACCGGCAAATATTTGACCACTGCTTCAATGTAACGATCAATCAGTTCCATTTCAGGTTCCTCCTTCATTTGTCGGCAGCAGCCGTTGCATCAAATCAACCATGTTTTGCCACTCTGTTGTCATAACCTTCAGCACCTGATGTCCGGTGGCGCTCAGCAAATAATAGCGGCGCGGACGGGCTGATTCGGTGTCCCATTTGCTGTCTAAGAGTCCCTGCTTTTCCAGTCGGCGCAGGAGCGGGTACAGCGTACCGGGGTCAAGCGGGAGACCTTGCTCCTCCAGGCGCTGCACCAGCGAATAGCCGTACTGCTGATCGGCCAGCTGGCTGAGAACCATCAGCACCAGGCTGCCACGGCGCAATTCCTGAACGAGTCCGTCGATGATCAGTTTTTGGTTTTCCAAATGATCACCTCCTTATGTTTGCTATTATACTGTACGTCACACATTATTGTCAATATGTAATTGTCATCGATCTTATATTATTAATTGAAAATATCTGTTTCATGATCGCAATCCGCTGTATTTGCCCTTGACCTACCTTCGTCCGCTCGCTTAAAATTGAAACAGTATTTACTTTGAAGGAGGACTATCCATGAGACAAGCAGCCCCGCCCACGATTGGCTACCTGCCCGATGAACGCCCCCCATTTTGGAAACTCATCCTCTTCGCCCTTCAGCAGATCCTGGTCATGTTTCCCGCCACTGTCCTGGTCGCTGTTCTGACCAAATTTGACATCTCCACCACCATTTTCGCCAGTGGATTTGCCACCCTGTGCTTCCTGTTGGTCACCCGCGGCAAGATCCCCCTCTTTTACGGTTCCAGTTTCTCCTACATCGCGGCGATCGTTTCGATCACCAGCACGAAAGATGTCGACCTGGGAACGCTGATTTCCAAGGCGCAGTTCGGTATTATCATGTCCGGTCTGGTATCAATCCTCGTCGGTCTGTTAATCAACCTCTTTAAGAATTTCGACATCGAGCGGGTGCTACCGCCAACTGTCACCGGTTCGATCGCCATTGTTATCGGTCTTTCGCTGGCTGGGGTCGCGCTTCGAAACGCCTCCGGCTGGGACCTCTACAGTGGCGAGGCCAATGCGGCAGCCAGTGACGCCTCTTGGGCTGTTGCCCTGATTACCCTGCTGGCCACCGTCCTCTTATCAGTTTATCTCAAGGGCACGCTCGGCCAGTTGCCGCTGCTGTTCGGTATCATCATCGGTTACATCTCGGCCGTCTGTTTCGGCATGGTCAACTTCGATCAGGTCCTGGCCGGACCGATCGTCGCCGCACCAGCCTTTTCGCTGCCGATTGCCGACCTGGGTGCCGTATTCGCCATCATGCCGATCGCCATTGCTACCATCCCCGAATCGACCGCCCACCTTTTCCAGCTCGACATCTACGTTGACCATCTGGCCAAGAAAAAGGGCCGCGAATCCTTCAACATCAAAAGACGTCTGGGCACCAACCTGATTGGTGACGGCATCGGCGACATCGTATCGGGTGCCATCGGCGGCCCGGCCGGTACCAACTACGGCGAAAACCTCAGCACCATGGCCATCACCAATGTCTTCTCGATCGCCGTACTCGGTGCGGCTGCAGTCATCACCATGCTGATTTCCTTCTTCACCCCCCTGGCCGAAATTGTCAGGTCCATTCCGAATGCCGTTGTCGGTGGCGTCGGCATCTACCTCTTCGGCGTAATCGGCGCCCAGGGCATCGCCATCATGATCAACCGCAAGGTCGATATGTTCAGCGCCCGCAATCTGGCCGTCATCGCCTCGATCCTGGTCATCGGCCTTGGCGGTGCCTATGGATTTGTCAGCAACACCAACCCGGACGGCGGTATGATCCCGATCTTCGGCATCAAATTGCCGGCCATCGCCACTGCGGCCATCTTCGGCATCTTGCTCAACCTGATCCTCTCGATCGGTAAAAAGAAAGAGGTCGAAGTTGTGGAAGATGCTGCCGTCGTTGCAGATGAGGTAGAAACGACAACCTGATTATTTTTTCTCTGATGCTGAAAACCCCCCGCAGTCTTGTCGGCTGCAGGGGGTTTTTCATTTGGGCAGAACCTTTTCAACAAACTGCAGAAATTCGTTTTGCACCTTGACCCGGTCCTCCGGCGAATAATCGTAGTGCCCCGAGTCTTCGAGCATGGTGACTTCGGCATTCGTCAGACTTTTCAAACAACCTGCCGAATTGACACTGACGATTTCGTCGTGGCGCGAAAGCAGGACTTCCAATGGCAGGAGCACCCCATTGACACGCTTGCGAATCCCTCGCGACTTGACCAGCAGCTCGATCACCCGCGGGATGCCCCAGATCTGGTCGAGCCAGGAACCAATCGGAATGCTGCTGGCCGTTTTAGCGGCGATGATGCGCGGATCAAGGCTGTTGGGCTGCAAAAGAATCCTGAGACCGCGCGTGATGAAAAAGAGGCGGATCCTGATTTTGAGCGGCAGAGCCAGCAGAAAAAGACCGCGAATCTTGTCGGGCTGGGACAGAGTCGTTTGGATCGACAACAGGCCACCCATCGAATGACCGACCAGGATGATATTGTCGTAGCGCGCTGCCAGCGCCATGACGCGCTCGTCGACATAGCCCTGCCACTGGCTCATCCTGCTTTGGGCATAATCTTTGAAACGTTTGCCGTGACCCGGTAATAATAGATTATCGTACGAATAGCGTTGATCGAGCATTTCCGCTAAGTCAGCAAATTGGACCGGGCTGCCCATGATGCCATGGGTGAAAACGATGACTGTTTTGGCATCTGGTGTGTGGCGGGTGCTCTCGCAATGCCGGTTGTCGTCGGGCATGTTCAGGCCTCGCTCTCATCCAGCAACTGACGGAGCTCACCCAGATGCCGTTCCGACATGAATTCAACCAGTACAACCGAGCGCATGGTCGGCGCGTGGTAATCGATGCGGTAGCGGCGCAGACCAGCCCGTTCCATGAAGGGGTGGCTGCTCGCCATCACCGACTGCACAGCATCCATGCGGATGCGATAGCGCCGCGTGTGAAATCCACCCTTGCGAACCTCGAGACGATCTGGCGTGTAGCCGATGCCGGCATGGCGGTAACTCAGCCAGCGGCTGATGACCAGCCACGGCAGCAACACAAGCAGCGAATAAAGCGCCGGCAGCCAGAACAGGCTGGCCCCGCCGACCGCGGCCAGCAACAGCAAGACCGGCAGCAGCAGATAACGGCGCAATGCCGCTGAAGGGGCCGGCTGAAGCTCGGTTTGGCCCTGATACTCGGGCAGGATGCGCCCCATCAGCTCTTCCAGTTGATTGGTGCGGACCATGGGAAACAGCAGGGCGACCTCGTTCTTTTCGTCGCCGTAGCCGATGGATACGACCTCGACGCTGCATTGGCGGATCGCTCGGCGCAAGAGATTCTGGTTGATAATGACCGCGTGGATGTTTTTGATGGGCAGCGTGTAGCTTTTAACGGTCAGCAGGCCGTATTCGATGTGAATGTTCTCCCCTTCACGGCTGGTGCGGAAATTGTAGAAGCGGACCACCGAATAGAGGATGGAGACGAAGTTGGCCAGCAGGTAAAACGCCAGCAACAGGCCAGCCGCCAGCAGAATGGCCATCAAAAGGCCTACTTGCGAGACCTGACTCCAGACGCTGTCGAAATTTTTCTCGAACCAGGCTACAAGCTCGTCCTGAAAAATATCCTGCGCGAAGGCAAAAATGCCGAAGAAAACGCCCAGCACCATGACTATTTTGCTCTCGGTCAGTCCGTAAAGGAAAAAGTCCATGACCCGGGCGCGAATCTCAATGCGCGGCGTGGCCGATTGCGCTGCCGGCGCGATCGCTGGCTGGTGATCGGCGCGGGTGTAAATCGTGCCGTCTGGCGCCGTAATCGTGGCGGTCGCGGCGCTGGCCTCGACGTGATCATCGTGCAGCGAGGCGATCGCCGTCCCACTGGCCAGCGCCAGGATGGCGGCGCGGATGGCCTCGGCCTTGTCAATTTTGTAGACCAGATTGACCTCGGAGCCCTTCTTCTCGCCGCCCGTCACGGCACCGGTATCAATTTTGATGCGGCAGGTACCGAAGACACGTTGAAACAGGTTGCGGCTGAGGTCGATGGTGTTGATCTTTTCGTAGGGCACAGCCTTTTCCACTTTCCAGATCAAGCCGCTGCGGATGCGCAGTTGGTCAGCCTCGGCTGTCAGCCAGGTCACGCGCCAGGCCAGCGCCTGATAAATTACAGCAAAAGTAAAGGCCGCGGCGATCACACCCAGCACAATCCAGCCCTTGGCACCATAATCCGGTGACGCCACCAGTGGGATAAACACCGCCGGCAACAGTCGGACGAAAAACTTTACGACATTCTCAAAAATGACCGTGAAGTGGCAGCGCGTTGCTTCCATGGTCAGCCTCCGTTCTGGGCTGGCTCGAAATGCACCTTGCGGTTGACGACGGATTTGAGGTTTTCGCAGATTTCCAGCGCCGTTTCACGCGCCAGCCCCTCAATCTTCATCGAACCGCCCGCCGTGTGAATGGTCACGCCAGCCAGATGGTAGAATCGGGCGAGCGGACCTTCGGACACCATGACGTGCTGGATGCGCGAAATGGGGATGACCTGCGTTGAATGAAAAAAGATGCCCTTCTTGATTTCGATGCGATCGGGCGTAATCAGATAGGCCCATTGCCGGTACTCAATCGGCGGGTAAATCAGCAGATTGATCAATTGCAGGGCAATCAGCACGCCAGCCACGACGTACAAGACGACGGTGACTTCATATGGCAGAACCAAAGCCGCAACAGCAAAGGCGACCACCATGATCATCAGGACAATCAGCCGACTGGTACGCCACATTTTTGTCGCTCGGGGATCGAGTTGCAGATAATCCATGGGGCCCTCCATCTGGGTGCTTGAAATTATTTGAACATCTCTTTGAGCTTGCTGAAAAAGGTTCCTCGCTTTTGGTAATTTTTGTCGGTGCAGCTCTTTTCAAACTGCCGCAATAGTTCTTTTTGCGCCTCGTCCAAATGGCGCGGCACTTCGAGCATTACGCGGAAAATATGATCGCCGCGGACGCCGGCCCGGTTGAGATGCGGGATGCCCTTGCCGCGGATGGTGAAGTTTTCGCCGGGTTGTGTGCCGTCCTTGAGGTGGAAACTGTACGGCCCGTCGATGGTCGGCACCTCGATGTCGGCGCCGAGGGTCGCTTGGGTAAAGGTGATCGGCATTTCGCAGAAGGTGTTGAAGCCGTCGCGCTTGAAAACCGGATGGGTCCGGATGTGTACTTCGATGTAGAGGTCGCCGTAGGGGCCGCCCAGCGTGCCGGGCTCGCCCTCGCCGCGCATGGTCAGCATTTCGCCGTCATTGACGCCGGCCGGGATCTTGGCCTTGAGGGTTTTGGTCTTTTGCTTGCGACCGCGGCCGTTGCAGGCTGGGCAAGGATCCTTGACGGTGGTGCCTTTGCCGTTGCAGGTCGGGCAGGGACGCTGGGTCATCACGGCACCAAACATGGTTTGCTGCCGCTGGCTGACCTGGCCGGTGCCTTGGCAGGTCGGGCATTTGTCAGGTTGCGAGCCGTCGCGGCTGCCGGTGCCGTGGCAGGTGTCGCAGTGGTCTTCTTTGTTGACGTTAAACTCACGATCGACGCCAAAGGCGGCCTCCATGAAGTCGAGGTTCATGCGGTATTTGAGATTGGCACCCCGCTGCGGGCCGCCGCGTTTGCGTCCGCCGCCGCCGCCGAAACCGCCAAAAAAGGATCCGAACAGATCTTCGAGGTCGATGTTGAATCCGGCGCCCCCGGGCCCGCCGCCTGCGCCGCCAAACCCTGAGCCGTCAACGCCGGCATGACCAAATTGGTCATAAACCTTGCGTTTTTCCGAGTCGCTGAGTACCGCGTAAGCTTCATTGGCCTCTTTGAATTTGGCCTCGGATTCCTTGTTGCCAGCATTCAAATCAGGATGGTGCGCCTTGGCCAGCTTTCGGTAAGCTTTTTTGAGCTCATCGTCGCTCGCGCCGCGCGGGACACCCAGAATATCATAGTAGTCTCTCTTCTCAGGCACTTGTGCGGTTCCTCCAATTCAACGAACAACTAACAACGAACAGGTAACAGGTAACAGGTAACAGCTAACAGGTAACAGCTAACAGGTAACAGGTAACAGCTAACAGCTAACAGGTAACAACGAACAACTATGGTAGTCATACTTGTATTCATTTTTACTCTGGTTAAGCCAGAGACAGCACTAGTTTAACATAAATCAGTTAAATGGGCAGGGTTTTACCTGTTCCACCACTGTTCGTTATTCGTTCTTAGTTGTTACCTGTTACCTGTTCGCTGAAAAGGCGGCGCACCGGCTTTTCACAGTTCGTTGTTCGTTTATTTGTCCCCGCCTGCATCCTTGAAGTCGCCTGCGTCCGGGGCGTCACCCGAGGTCGGGTTGAAGCCGTCGTGGTTTTCGGATGGACCGCTGTTGCCGCCAGCTTCGGGTTGCTGCTGGTAGAGTTTCTCGCTGACGGCGTAGAAAGCTTTCTGCAGTGCTTCGGTATCTGCCTTCATCGCTTCGACATCATTGGAAGAGATGCTTCCCTTGAGCTTGGTGACGGCTGATTCGATGGCCGATTTTTCGCCGGCATCCACCTTGTCGCCAATGTCCTTCATTGTTTTCTCTGCCTGATATACCGCTGAATCAGCCGTATTCTTCGTATCGACTTCTTCTTTTCTCTTCTTGTCATCCGCCGCGAATTGCTCGGCTTCCTTGACAGCCTTCTGGATTTCGGCTTCAGACAGGTTCGTTGTCGCTGTGATAGTTATCTTCTGCTCTCTTCCGGTTCCCAGGTCCTTCGCGGAAACATGGGCGATGCCGTTCGCGTCGATGTCGAAAGTGACTTCGATCTGCGGTACTCCGCGAGGTGCAGAAGGAATGCCGTCCAATATGAAGTTGCCTAATGTCTTATTATACTGTGCCATCTCACGTTCGCCCTGCAGCACGTGGACATCGACCTGGGTCTGTCCGTCTGCGGCGGTTGAAAATATCTGGCTTTTCTTGGTCGGGATGGTGGTGTTTCTGTCGATGATCCTGGTGAAGACTCCGCCCATGGTTTCGATGCCGAGAGATAACGGAGTGACATCGAGCAGCAGCAGTCCTTTGACATCCCCGGTCAGCACAGCAGCCTGGATTGCGGCGCCTACTGCGACACATTCGTCAGGATTGATGCCTTTGAAAGGTTCTTTGCCGAAGAATTTCTTGACCGCTTCCTGCACCGCCGGAGTTCTTGTCGAACCGCCGACCAGAAGGATCTTGTCGATTTTATCGGGGGTCATGCCGGCGTCGCTCATTGCGGCTCTGGTCGGCCCCATGGTCTTTTCTACCAGGTCGGCGGTCAGCTCGTCGAATTTGGCTCTGGTCAGGGTCATGTCGAGGTGCTTCGGGCCGGATGCATCTGCTGTGACATAAGGCAGGTTGATCTGGGTCGAGGTCACGCCGGACAGTTCGATCTTGGCTTTTTCGGCCGCTTCACGCAAACGCTGCATGGCCATTTTGTCGCTCTTGATGTCGATGCCCTGCTCGCGCTTGAAGCCGTCAACCAGCCATTCGACAATCTTCATGTCAAAGTCGTCGCCGCCGAGACGGTTGTTGCCGTTGGTGGCCAGCACTTCGAAGACACCGTCGCCGATCTCCAGGATCGAGACGTCGAATGTGCCGCCGCCAAGGTCGAAGACCAGGATCTTCTGGTCGGTGTTCTTTGTCAAGCCCGTAGGCGAGCGACGCCGCTGTCGGCTCGTTGATGATACGCAGGACATCCAGTCCGGCGATCTTGCCGGCATCTTTTGTCGCCTGTCTCTGGGCGTCGCTGAAATATGCCGGCACGGTGATGACAGCCTGTGTGACTGTCTCGCCGAGATAGGCTTCAGCATCAGCCTTGAGCTTTTGCAGGATCATCGCTGAAATCTCCTGCGGTGTATATGTTTTATCGTCAATTTTTATTTTGTGGTCCGAGCCCATTTCTCTTTTGATCGACATTACTGTTCTTTCGGTGTTGGTGATCGCCTGACGTTTCGCGACCTGGCCGACCAGACGCTCGCCGGTCTTGGAGAAAGCCACGACCGAAGGGGTGGTGCGGTTGCCTTCAGGATTTGGGATTACGACGGGTTCGCCGCCTTCCATGACCGCTACGCATGAGTTTGTTGTTCCTAAATCGATTCCAATAACTTTAGCCATTTTATTCATCCTCCTATAGATGTTTGTTTCATTTAATATTTATAAGTTGCCGATGTCGGCAGGTTGGGTCTTCGTGTGGCTTTAGTTGGCGACTTTGACCATGCTGTGGCGGATGACGCGGCCATTGCGAACGTAACCGGTCTGAAGCGCCTCAACGACGGTGGATGCGCCGACCGTGTCGTCCTCGACGTGCATGACCGCTTCGTGCAGGATCGGGTCAAAGGGCTGACCGACGCACTCGATCTTGGTCACGCTCAGTCGGGTCAGCGCCTGCTCGGCTTGTTTCTTGATCAGGTCAAGGCCTTCGGCAATTTTGCGGGCGTCTTCGTGTTTGACCTGCGCAGCAGCGATTTCGGCGCGTTCCAGGCTGTCAAAAACCGGCAGCAGCTCGCCGATCACCTGATCAACCGACTCGGTGTAGAGCGATTCTTTTTCCTTTTGGCTGCGTTTGCGGAAATTGTCGTATTCTGCCGCGAGCCGCAGATATTTGTCCGATAGAATCTCAAAATCCTTGTCCCGCGCGGTCAGCGCCTCTTCCAGCGCCGCTGTCGCGTCGTTCACCGCTGTTTCCGCAGACTCATCAAAACCTTCTTCTTCAGGTTCGATGTCTTTGTTTTTTCTCATTTCGACTGGACCTCCATTCTGTCCTTGCCACTGGCCAGGCGCCTGATTTGCTCGTTTAACGTCTGATTGACGAAACTGATGTTGGAAATGACTTTGCCGTAGGCCATGCGGCGGGGGCCGATGACCCCGATGCGGCCGGCGACGACATCGCCCATTTTGTAGGTGGTGGTGATGAAGCTGCAGTCATTGAGGCCTTCAAGCATGATTTCCTGGCCGATGCGCACGACGTACGAGGGCTGGCTGACGGCCGGCTGTAACTGGGTGTTCTGGTCATTCGGCTCGCCGTCGCCACTGTCGTGGTCCTTCATCTCGTTCATGTAGCCGGCGATGATGCCGTCACGGGTCAGGATGTCGAGGTATTCCTTGGCTTTGTGAATGTCCTGAAATTCCGGATACGACAGCAGCTTGTGCGTGCCGTCCATGTAGAGCTCCAGGTTATCCGCCTGTTTGATCGATACGTAAGCTTCGAACATGACCTGGTTCAAGAGGTTTTCCGGCAAGCGGGCGTGACGGGCAGCGGTGGCGACCGTCACCAAAGTGATGTCATCGAGCGTCATGCCCGAGAGGCCTTCCTCGATCGCCGACGCGATTTGCATCAGCTGGCCGGCATCGAGCATGTCGGGAATGCGCACCATGCGGTCTTTGACCACGCCGGCTGTCAGCACAACCACCACCAACGCGCGGCCGGGCTCGATCATCAGCATTTTGATCTGCTGCAAATGACTGCGGCGCACCTGCGGCGACAGCGCTACCGAGGCGTAGCCGGTTTTTTCGGACAAAATGTTGGACGCCTTGCGGATCAGTCCGGTCAGCTCGTCGAGACTGTCGCGCATCACGAGACGAATCTTCTCCTCCTCGTCGGCCGGCAGCTCTTCAACGTGCAGCAAACTGTCAACATAGGCACGGTAGCCCTGGTCAGACGGCACACGGCCTGATGAGGTATGGGGGTGTTCCAGATAGCCCAGCTCTTCCAGCTCGGCCATCTCGTTGCGAATGGTCGCCGGGCTGACGTTAAAGTTGTACTTATTAACCAGCGACTTGGAGCCAACCGGTTCGGCCGTTTCGATGTAGTCATCGATAACGGCTTTTAAGATGCTCTTTTTGCGATCGTCCAGCGACATATCCGGCGGTTCCTCCTGGTCAGCGTTAGCACTCATCGCATGAGAGTGCTAAAGATAATTTACCACCAGCCGGGTCCGATGTCAATGGCAAGTCGCATGCGACAATCAAAATGCGAGGGGTGTGGTTTACGAAAAATCCCGATCGCTTATGTTGTTTACAAATGCTGCGATGGGCGAAAAGTCTTTGATCATGTTTCCCTCAAGCATCAATGTATTCAAATGGATCATGTTGGCCAGCGCATCAATGTTTTCGATACTGTTGTCTTGGATATAGAGACTCTCCAGATTGACAAGATTAGCAAGACTTCCAATATCCGAAATTTGATTGCTGCCGACCGATAAACTCTTCAGATTGGTCAGGTTTGACAAGAAACTGATATCATGGATATTATTGTTCAGCAATGACAGGTCTTGGATGGATGTTAGTTTTGTCAGTGGTGTTATATCTGATATGGAATTGCTGTCGAGGTAGAGAGTGTTCAAGCCAGTCAAGTGCGCGAGCGGAGAAATATCGACGATGTTATTATTGGAAAGGTAGATTGCCTGAAGCTTGGACAGATTTCGCAGCGGCGAAAGATCGGAAATGTTTGTCTCGTTTAAAAACAAGCATTCAAGATCGGTCAACTCGCTGAGAAAAGTGATATTCGTCAGTGATATGTATCGGAGATCAAGGATCTTCAGACTGGTCATTGCACCGATTGGCGACATATCAACAATCGGATTGCCGCTCAAATCAAGTTCAGCCAGCTGATTTAAAGGCGAAAGGGCCTGAATTTCTTCGATGTTGTTGTAATACAAGCCCAGTTTCTGCAGATGAACGAGTCCTTCGAGATTCGGTATTTCATTCAGGTTGTTACTGCCAAGGAAGAGCGACTCCAGATTGGTCAAATTTTGCAAAACACTAAAATCTGTGACTTGGGAACCTTCAAGATAGAGCACTTTTAAATTTGGCAGCGCAACGAGCGGGCTGATATCGCTGATGTCGCAGTATGGTTCCGAATTCTCGTCAAATCGTACATATGGCTGACTGAAAAGCAGTGTTTGGAGCGACGGAAACCAGCGAAGGTCGTCAGCATTGCGAACGTCGAACGATGATAGATCAAGCTCCGTTATGTTGCTGACATCGTCTACCATAATCGGGCCAGTGGTTCGATCGAGCAGTTCTCTGACACACTGTTCAAACTGGCTATCAACGAAGATAATGCCCTGATTGCTTTGACTGGTATCTTGTGTGTCACTTGACGACGGAGTTGTATTATTCGTTGTGGGAACGACTGCGCATGAAGAGAGGGCAATCACAGCAGTGGGTCAATAAAATAGTTTGTGCTAATGGCTAAACCATATAAAATAAGATATGGAGGTCAGAAGCAATGGAAAAGAAACCATGGACCAAAGAACAACTGCGGGCGTTCATCAAGGAAAACAACCTGGTAACCGCCGAGGACGCCCAGAAAGCCGTCAAAGAGCTGTTCAAGGATGCGCTACAGGAAATGCTGGAAGCCTAATTAGACACCGACCTGGGCTACAACAAGAGCGAAAAGGCTGGCAAATCAGCCGTCAATCGACGTAATGGGCACGGCAGCAAAGAGATTCGCAGCGAGTACGGAGAAATGGATCTGGCGGTGCCCCGAGATCGCAACGGTACGTTTGAGCCGATCGTGGTCAAGAAACACCAGAAGAACGTGACCGGCATCGAGGACCAGATCCTAGCGCTGTACGCCAAAGGTGTCAGTACCCGGGAAATCCAGGATTTTCTGAATCAACTCTATGGCGTGGATGTCTCACCGACCCTCATTTCCAATGTCACCGGTAAAATCCTATCGATGGTCAAAGAGTGGCAGAACCGGCCATTGCAGCGGGTTTATGCGATCGTCTTTCTGGATGCCATTCATTTCAAGGTGCGCGAGGACGGCTTCATCCAGAACAAGGCGGCCTATATGGCGATCGGCGTTGATCTGGATGGCAACAAGGATGTGCTGGGCATGTGGATCGGCGAAAGCGAGAGCAGCAAGTTCTGGCTAACGGTTTTGAATGAGCTGAGGAATCGCGGCGTTCAGGACATTCTCATTGTCATTGTCGATAATCTGACTGGCTTTTCGGAAGCCATTCGGGCAAGTTTTCCGGAAACAGAAATCAAGAAATGCATCGTCCACCAGGTCAGAAACTCGGTTCGCTACGTCTCCTACAAGGATCTCAAGAAGGTCACCTCCGATCTCAAACCGATCTACCAAGCTGCCAGCGAGGACCTTGGCAGGCAGCAATTGCAAGCATTTAACCAGAAGTGGGGCAGTAAATATCCGCTGATTGTCAGATCTTGGGAAAACAATTGGGCAGAGCTTTCGACCTTCTTCAAGTACCCGCCCGAGATTCGCAAGATTATCTACACCACCAATATGATCGAGAGTTACCACCGCCAACTGCGAAAAGTGACCAAAGGCAAAAGCATTTTCCCGAACGATGAAGCGCTGCTTAAATCACTGTATTTGGCCACCCAAGATGTCTTGAGAAAATGGACCGGCAGGATTCAAAACTGGGGGCAAATTCTGTTACAATTATCTGTGTACTTCCCTGATCGAGTCAGTAGTTCACTACCGTGATGGAAATGCCATTAGCACAGAATTATTTACACACCCACAGCAGTCATTATAAAACATGGTATTAAACGATAGATTTTCAAACAATTATACCTCTTTATTGCTTACATTATCCTATCAACTCAAGGGTCTTGGATAATTCGCAGGTCAGAGCCGTCCTTTTTGATTTGAATCGTTGCATAGACTTCATCTGCAGCGAATGCATCATATCGAATCCAGTCGCCCAGCACGTAGATTGTATTGATGAGCGCATTGTCTAAAAAGGTGATCTCTGATCCGTCCAGTCGCATCTTATACAAGTAGTCACCTTCAGTATAATCATCATAGTAAATCCATTCACCATCGGTGTTGATGCAACGAATATCATGATCGCTTAACAGCGTCTTATGACTTCCATCTATCTTGATTTTATAAAATGCGGCTTCTTCGGTTTCCGTATTGGTGGTTGTATAGAAAATCCAGTCCTGCTCAAAGAGCAAAACGCAGTAGATCATTGTCTCCGATGTTGGACCAATGTCCACCTGGCTTTGGTCGGATCCATCCAATCGCATTTTGAATAGTTTGTATGTTTCGTAGTCAGTATAATAAAGCCAATCATCATAATAAAACAAATCCATCGCGGCCTCGTGACTTAACTCAGTTTTCTCGGAGCCATCTATTTTCATTTTGAAAATGCCCGGTAAAAAGTAGAGGCTGTAATAGATCCAATCGTCAACTACGATAACTTGTTGAATATCGGTATCTTCGCACACCTTTTGCAAATTATTGCCTTTCGTGTCCATTTTATAGAGACTTCGATTATCGTTTCTATCGACAAAATACACATACCCATTCAAAACATTCAAACTACCTAACCGATCGATTCCGCCCGAAAATATTTTCACTTCGTTAGTGCCATCTTGGTTTGATTTGTAGATAGCATGGTAGTATAGACGGTCATTATCCTTGAGGATCGAATAGACATGTCCATCCTCTGCCAATACATATCGCCCTCCGTTGGTCAGATTGCCCAGAGTATTGCCGCGTTCTCCCAAACCCGGACTCGCTTCGGTCGTCGTCGCTATAGTGGCTGTTGTCGTAGACAAAGAACTGATGTTGCCGCAGCCGCTGAGGGTGATAAGAATAATTAATAATATTGCTAAATATTTTCTTTTCATGTTACCTCCAAAGTTTACAAGCTGGTTTTAAAAAATTCTATTTACGGGTTGTAGACCCATTACGGGTTGTAGACCCAATGCCAAGATTCAAAATCATCATCAAGTTTATCCCACCCATAAAATCCAAAGTATTTTGCATACCTATCCAGCCAGATGAAGGCAAGGTTCTTTTGTTGATCTAAGCGGCTCTTTTCTTGAATTTTCTCGTCTCCCAGAAAAATGTCAAGTGCCCGTCCAGTCTGGTGTGCGCCAGGCGGCGCTGCTACCGCATCTGGTTTATCCGTTCTTAAACCTTCATTATACTTTTTAAGTTCTACTACATATATACCATAAAGTCTCTTCTGTTCTTCAGGCGTTCTATAGGGATACGAAATTGATATATTAATCCCATACAAAGCAGCAACTCTTTGCATTATTAAAAATGCAACTTTTGTGTCTTTATCAATCATTGTTTTAACCCCAAAACGCGTGACTACATAGTCTATATTATTTTTATATGGTTCTTCTGTAATATAATATCTCTTGAATTTCATTGACCCGCCACCCTCGTATGAGGTAATGCAGTTGAAACAATATTTAAATATCTCTTGAGTGATATACCTAATCGGTCGCCCAGTTGCCCCATACACAAGTTGGGGGGGAATAAAGTGTGTTAACACGAGCCATTTTCCGTATCTTTTCATACTTATATTTTCATATGTGAAGGCATGATATCCATAATTATCAATTAACATGACAGAATTGTTTTCACAATATGCGAACAGATTATATTCTACAATATTTTCAAAATTATTGTAATCTAAAACCCCCAAATCATCCGCATTGATAAACCGTCCCACAGCCGCATCATAATACCGGCTCTGCAGATAATAGAGCCCCGTCTCCCGATCGACCCTATAACCCCGGTAGCGATAGGGATTCGCTTCGCCGAGCGTATTTGCCAAGGTTCCGGTGCACGGGATCGGATTGCCCAACTCATCGAAGGACGTAGGATTCCCCCAAGCGTCGTAGCTGTATTGTACAACACTTGTGCCGGTGCTATCAATCAGGCCAAGGATATCGCCCTGGATATTGGTCACCGTGTAGTATTCTGTTCCGTTGTAGCGCAGGGCGATCAGCTTACCGTCGCCGTCATAACGATAATCGATACGAGTGTCGTTGGTCACCTCAGCGATAACTTGACTGCCATTAAGGTAATAGTCGGTCCGGACGCCGTTAATCGTCTTGCTGGTACGGATGCCGTTCTCGTTGTAAGTGTACTGGATGCTCTGGTCACCCTTGGTGTAACTCTCGAGCTGGCGGCCCATCGTCCAGGTCAGGGTCGCGCCCAGGTAGCTGGTGGGATTGCCGTTGGCGTCGTAGGCGATGGCCTGGCCGTCATAGCTGGAAAGCTGGTCTTTCCAGACGCCGCTTTCGTAACCGTAAGCGATCGTGTCTTCCGGCGTGACGCCCGAGAGGCTGACGCCCTCAGCGGTCATCGGGTAGACCGTCTTAGTCCGAATGTTGCCGCCGACATCGTACTGCCAAGTGGTGGTCTTGCCGATACTGGCATTATCCTCGCGGATCAGCTGGCTGGCTTCGTCGTAGACGTAACGGTAGAGGTCAGTGGTGGTCGTGCCGTCGGAAACCCGAATCTTGGTGATATTGCCCAGGGTGTCGTAGACATAGCTGTATTGGGCAGTTGCGGCACCGTTCTGGATTGACTCGCTCTCGATCTGGCCGGAGAAATCGACGCCAGCGATTGTCTTGTAGGTGTAGCCGGTTTGCAAGATGTTGGTGCCGCCGACCAGAAGCGATGTGCCGCCCAGTTGGCCGAAATCACCGAAGGTGTTGGTCTTTTGCACGGTTTGGCCGCCCAGCAAGTAGTTGGTCTGGAATAGCCTGTACAGATCGTCCTTGCTGTAGGTATAGTTCTGACTGGCAGCGCCGATTGTGGTGGTCGGGGTGATGGCGTTTTTGTCGCTACTCATTGTTGTATTGTATGTTATTGCTTGGTATATGGATTCACCTTAAACTTGTTCTTGCATAAAACCAATTATCTCCTAAACTGTACACTCTAAAATGATTGATGTCACCTTGCTCATAAACATAGTCTGGATAATTACCATTTATTTGGAATATGTACGCAAAAGCTCCCTCACCAGATGCAAAATTAATTCGCTCATGATCAGCATAAACGCAAGTATGCCCTACTGGTTTATCTTTTAGATCTTTGATAGCATTTTTTGCCGAATTATCAAGCGCAATTTCAACGTCTTGAAAACGTTCAATTTCACCGAAGTCAAAATCCAAAAAATACGTTTCGTTATTAAAGGCAAAATCCGAATCATACATTTCATCATTTTTGTTTTTTTCTGGTAAAGATTGATAATCATTTAGAATAGCATCTTTTACAATTGTTAACTAATTCTTACACTCATTAAATCTTGACTGGATATCCAATGTTGCGGGGGCGGGGGCTTGTCTTAGACAAAATACAACCAATGCCAACAATAAAATTATAACGGCAAATACTATTAATATAATACGTAAGGCCTTCATAAATCCTCCTGTTTGATCGAAACGCTAAAAATCACGATCACCAATGTTTTTTACAATTTCTGCGATGGGCGAAAAGTCTTTAATCCGATTTCCTTCAAGTAACAATGTCTCCAAATGGATCATGTTGGTCAACGCATCAATTTTTTCGATGTTGTTGTACTGAATATAGAGGCTCTCCAAGTTGACAAGATTTGCCAGGCTGTCAATATTTGTAATCTGGTTTTCGCCGATTGATAAACTCCTCAGGTTGGTCAGATAAGACAGAGCACTGATGTCTTGGATGTTATTAGCCAGTAAAGAAAGGTCCTGCAGTGACTTCAGACTCGCCAGCGGCGTGATGTTCGAAATGGCATTGCCGGCAATGTTGAGGTCATTCAAACTTGACAGTTGCGAGTGCGGGGAAAGGTCTGCGATTTCATTGCTGGATATGTCGAGGTTCTTAAGCTTGGAGAGATTTTTCAGCGATGAGATATCGGAAATATTGTTGCCTTGCAGTCGCAAGACTTCAAGTCCAGTTAAGTCGCTGATAAAACCGATGTCCGTAAGTAATGTGTATTCTAAATTTAGGCTCTTCAGACTGGTCATTGACCCGACCGGCGTCATATCAACAATCTTGTTGTGGCTCAAATCGAGTTCGGCCAGCTGACTCAGTTGCGACAAAGCCTGAACATCTGTGATGTTGGTGAAACCTAAATCCAGGTTTTGCAGATGCACGAGTCCTTCAAGAATCGATATATCATTCAGATTGTTACTGCTAATGTAGAGCGATTCCAAATTAAACAAATCATGAAGAACACTAAAGTCTGTGACTTGGGAGCCTTCAAGATAGAGCACTTTCAAGTTTGGCAGTGCACTGATTAGACTGATGTCGCTGATGGCACAGTATGGCTCCCATTGGTCATCGCACAGGTCGTTTGGTTGGCTGAAAATCAGCGTTTGCAGCGATGGAAACCAGCGAAGGTCATCAGCTTTTCGTACGTCGTACGATGACAGGTCAAGCTCCGAAATATTGCTGACAGCTTCTGCCATGATTGGTCCAGTGGGGCGGTCGAGCAGTTCTCTGACACACCGTTCAAATTGGCTGTCAACGAAATCGATCACTTGGCCACTAGGGCTAGTGTCGGTTTGTGTGTTACCTGACAACGGTGTTGATTCGTATGGCTTGATGGCCATACATGATGAGAAGGCAATTATGATCCATATTAGGCATGAAGTAAAAATTATTTTTCTCATATTTTATACCCATATCTTCTATTCAAGGGAAAGTTGGCAAGTCCGCTCCCGAAACTTTTCGGTGTATTTTGCGTTAATGCTTAGCATTTGTTACACCTTTTGTATCCGAACATCTCATATTATATGACTGTACAAAATCCAATGGGATCCAGTATTTCTATATTAAGCTAACGAAAGCTTTTCCTTCTCTTATCTCATATTTACAAACGCGCCACTTTTTATAGATTTCGCAAAGCCACTTTTCTTCTCTAAAAAAAGTACACCACCCAACTGAAGCTACGTTACTGTTTTCACGCGGGAATTTCGCAATGTCTGGTTGATTGCCGATAAAAGTAAAATCTTTTTCTTGATAATCCCCCCGTTTATATCGACTCACTACTCTGTTTAAAACCAGTGGATAACAATCATTTGTCCCTTTCGGAAGAAAATAGTCGGGGTAGTCAAAAGGAAGAATCCGAATGCCCGATAAGTCATCTAAAGTTGGCAACTCATCGAAAACCTTATCAATAATCTGAATTCGCGAATCATAGGTTTCGTCATAACCTTCTTCATCCGCTATTTTTTGCAATGGAATATATTTACCCCACAGTCCACTGTCTCTTGATTCGTCGGTGTGAAACTGATATACATAAACATCACCAACATTCCAAGGATTATGCACAAATTCAACAGGCTTTATGATTTTTTTTTCAATAGGCATATCGGTCTCTAGTTCCTGCCTCAGTTTCTCCAGTGTCCGTTTCCAGGCAGCACCGTTTTTACTTTCTCCCCAGGGTGCTATGCCACCGTTTTGGGTAATCCATCCCAATGCTTTTACTTTTACTTCTGGCATTAATCGACCCAATCGCCACTGAGTATCCGCAAGCGCGTACCACAAAAGCGGTTCGTCTACATCCCCAATATACTCGTGATACTCTTCAATTGTTTTTTGATAGGCTTCATCGTTACTAAATTGATCTCGCAGATGTCTTAGATAAGTATCCCTGACATCACATGTACAGTCGTTGGCATACAAACCGGCACCCCATGCTCCCATTGGTCATTTCTCCTTCGATTTTTACTCTGGGTCAATATAGCTCGCAAGCAGACTGAACATCGTGCGGAAGGATGACTGAAACGCTCCCCAATTTAACTGGGCAATGGAATTGATTGTATTTCCTAAATTATTAATGCCATATGCAGTAATGATCGCTTGCTCCAAAGCTCGAGCGGCAGGCAAAGTTAGGAATGTTGCTATCGGCCACATTGTGTATTCACTGGTTTTGTATACTGCCCCCGGTCTTCTTTGGTGATAATATTCGCGAGCTCGGTAATTGCGCGTTCTTCCAACATATTGTACATCATACGTTCCTTTATATACTATTACGTAGACTGTATTATCGCCTAAACGATTTTTGTCAACGCCGCCGTTTTTAACTTTTGCTTTTACAGCTGCGATAACTTTATTGGCCAATGTGATAAGGGATGTTATTGTGTTTACAAGGATAATAATCCCAATAATTGCTACGGCTAATGCCGCAATGCAAAGTATTGGTAGCCATGACGAAATTATTGCTGCTTTAATACCTTCGATAGAGGCGGAAACGCAAAGCATGATCGCGGCCAATTTATCACTAAGTTTAGAAATTAGATCTTCAATTTAATAAATCAGAGGGTAGCTCATAACTTGTTCATATTTACCAAAGGGATCGGTAAAATTGATAGAATTATTTCCGCAATAAATATATATATTTTGAGATATGGCTATGTCTTTAACTCAGTAGCACCTTGAAAATAGAACAAATGTTTGTTATCATGAACTATCGGTTATAGTTTGAGGGGGCATTGATTATGGCTAAGCAAGAAGCGATAAGTTTCATGATGTTCAAAAAATACTTTGTTGATGAAGAATCCTGCCGCGATCATCTGTTTCGGCTGCGTTGGCCAAATGGGTATTGCTGCTCTAGATGCGGCAGCATGAGTCATTATGTCATTGCAACGCGCAATCTTTATGAGTGTACTGACTGCCATTATCAGGCTTCGCTGACTACCGGGACAGTGATGGAAAGGACTCATCTGAGTTTGGAAAAATGGTTTTGGGGCATTTATTTTGTCAGTAATGACAAGAGGGGCTGTTCGGCTACTCAAATCTCAAAAGAATTGGCAATCACCTACAAATCAGCTTGGTATATGCTGCACCGGATCCGAAAAGCGATGAAAGATCGGGATTCACAATACTTACTCAGCGGCCTGATCGAACTGGATGATTCATTCTTTGGAGCAGCCACTCAAGATGGAAAGCGTGGCAGAGGCACTGAAAAGGCAACGGTTATCGTGGGTTTATCAATTAATGAAAAAGGGCATCCGCAGTTTCTCAAGATGGATGTCGTGGACAACATGAAGGGGCAGACGATTGTGGACTTTGCTAATGCGCATATCGCCGAAGGATCAACAATTTCCAGCGACGCCTATCGTTCGTACCGCAAACTGCAGAAAGCAGGCTACCATCATGAGGCAAAAGTCTTCAATCCCAAAGAAGATTCAGAGCATCTGAAATGGCTGCATACGATCATTGGCAATACCAAATCCTTTATCAATGGCACCTTTCATGGATTAGGACAAAAGCACTTGCAGAGCTATCTTGATGAATTCTGCTATCGCTTCAACCGCCGATCGTTTTCCGGTGAACTTTTCAATCGTCTTTTGTCTTCGTGCCTCCTTTCTCACAAATTGAGTTATACTGAGTTAACGACATAGCCATATTTTGAGATATTACTTTGCCATTTGCCCCGATATAAGCAGTATCATCCGCATTAATATACCGCCCCACAGTCGCATCATAATACCGGCTCTGCAGATAATACAGCCCCGTCTCCCGATCGACCCTATAACCCCGGTATCCGTAAGGATTGGTCTTTCCCAAGGTGTCTGCCAAGGTGCCCGAAGAAGTCTGGTTGCCCCATGCATCGTAGCTGTATTGTACTACACTAACACCAGCGCCATCAACCAGCCCGATGATATCGCCTTGGATATTGCTGACATAATAGTATTCTGTTCCGTCGTAGCGCAGCGCAAGCAGTTTGCCGTCGCCATCGTAGCGATAATCGATGCGGTTGCCCGGTCACCTCGGCGATCACCTGAGTGCCGTTGAGATAATAATCGGTCCGGACGCCATTGACCGTCTTACTGGTGCGGATACCCTGCTCGTTATAAGTGTACTGGATGCTCTGGGTGCCCTTGTTGTAGCTTGCGAGCTGGCGGCCCATCGTCCAGGTCATGGTCGCGCCCAGGTAGCTTTTGGGATTGCCAGACGCGTCATAGGTGATGGCCTGACCGTCGTATGAGTCAGATCAGCTTATCAGAATATGTGATTCTTTGACGGTTACAACTAAAGCATCAACGGTGCATTAGCATCTTCTTTTCCATCGTCATTGAATTTCAAACCAATGACCTTTTTTAAAATATCCCTCTCTACTTGTCCCGCGTCATATATCCAACATTGTTTCTCATGTGCAGCAATTGTTAGCCAGCATTTTCCATTTGAAAATAGGCAAAGGTCCTCTGGCAAATCGGGGTATTGCCATTTGAATAAATCATGAGAGTTAAAAAGGAAGTCCGTTGAGCAGTCGCCTTTATTTAATGCATAGATTTCAATTTCTTGGTAGGAATCCCTATGATGCATAAAGTAGTCGTTACTAACGTAAGACTTAATAAGTTGTGGCATAGAAAACTCGTATATCCGTGCAATATTTTTTCTATATTGTAAAAATTCCTCACTTCGTGTTGAAGATGACATTTTGGTGTACAAGTCCGGTATGCAAATTGAGAAAGCATCACATCGTAATTGTGCATATAAGATTAATCTGCTATATTGAATATCTTTAATATGTTTGTTTAAAACTGTAAGCATTTTATTTTCCACCTTTACCAAAATAGAAAAAATACATGGCCACCATTGCGATTATATGTATGATAATGATTATAATAGCCTTGTGCCCCACCTCCGCTTATTTCAGGACCCGCCGGCGTGCGATTGTTTCCAACGACTGAAGTAAGTGCAAATGCTTCTCTCGCTGTTACAGTAAAAACGTTATTTCCCTTTCTGAGTTCTAATATTGCTTGGTCAAAAGACAAAACACGTCCAATATCCACATATTTTGTTCTTAATGTTGCGGACCAATACCTCGGTACAGAATTTCGTTTGACTATATCCCTTATTCTCGCATCTGCTTCAGCAATGACTTTAGCACTAACATATGCAACAACTAAGCTAGCAATTATGTCAGCAACCCAATCACCTGGAAGAGAACAAACCTTTAATAAAACCTTTGCTGAAGTAATTAGACGATCGAATGCATATCCTATTACTTTGTTTACGTAATCTTGAAAACCGTTAACATTAAACGCATAAAGAAAGCAGAATAATAATAAAAGTGCAATTGCAATCCCTTGGGCTGTTACTGCGACCCCTGCAATTACAAACAAAACAACCGCTCTGCCTGTTGGGTCGGAGTTTACAGTAGAGTTATTATAACAATATGTAAACAGATTTGGTCCAATAACATTTATGCCAGACATGGCTAGCATACTCAAATCATCCGCATTAATAAACCGTCCCACAGCCGCGTCATAATACCGGCTCTGCAGATAATACAGCCCCGTCTCCCGATCGACCCTATAACCCCGGTAGCCGTAAGGATTGGCCACGCCCAGGGTATTTGCCAAAGTGCCTGTGCAGGACGTCTGGTTGCCCCATGCATCGTATGAATATTGTACTTTACTTGTACCAGAACTATCAAGCAGGCAAATAACATCACCCTGGATGTTGGTTACAGCATAGTACTCAGCGCCGTCGTAGCGCAGGGCTATGAGCTTGCCGTTGCCATCGTAGCGATAATCGATACGAGTGCCGCCGGTCACCTCGGCGATAACTTGGCTGCCATTGAGATAATAGTCGGTCCGAACACTTTCATTTGTTGCGAGAATTATCTTAGTCTTGCTGGTGCGGATGCCCTGCTCGTTGTAGGTGTACAGGTATTTCGTTCCGTCTTTGGTGAAACTCTCGAGCTGGCGGCCCATCGTCCAGGTCATGGTCGCGCCCAAGTAGCTTTTGGGATTGCCAGAAGCGTCATAGGTGATGGCCTGACCGTCGTAGCTGGACAACTGGTCCTTCCAAACAGTGTTTTCGTAGCCGTAAGAAATAATGTCTTCCGGCGTGATGCCTGAGAGGCTGACGCCCTCAGCGGTGATCGGGTAGATCGTTTTGGTCCGAATGTTGCCGCCGACATCGTACTGCCAAGTAAAGGTCTTGCCGGTGTTGGCGTTGTCCTCGCGGATCAGCTGGCTGGCCTCGTCGTAAACGTAACGGTAGAGGTCAACAGTTGTTGTGCCGTCGGAAATCCGAATCTTGGTGATATTACCCAGATTGTCGTAGTCGTAAAGGAATTGGCCGGACTCGCCAGTGTACGCGATCGACTCGTTCTCGACTTGACCGGAGAAGTCGACGCCGGCGATTGTTTTGTAGGTGTAACCGGTCTGCAAGATATTGGTGCCGCCGACCTGAAGCGATGTGCCGCCCAATTGGCCGAAATCGCCGAAGGTGTTGGTCTTTTGCACAGTTTGGCCACCCAGTAGCTCGTAGTTGGTCTGGTACAGCCGGTACATATCGTCCTTGCTGTAAGTGTAGTTCTGACTGGCACCGCCGATTGTGGTGGTCAAGGTGATGGCGTTTTCGTTGTTGATGACGTCGAGCGCGTATAGTGCCGACGACCCAGCGGCGTTGGTGATGACGATCGTCTGGCCGTAGCTGTTGGCGTCCGACGTCGTGCTGGTCACGGTCTTGCGGTCGGAGGCATTATCGGTGATGGTAATGGTCTCGTCGCCGTTTTGCAGAGGGTTGGTGGGATCGGTGTTGCTGTAGCTGTAATCGTATAAGGTGGAGGTAGCACCGTCTTTGGTCAGCTGGACATAGTCGATTCTTCCCGTCTGATCCGTGACCTGGGTCACGGTCTGGCCATTGGCGTAGGCGTCGGTGCTGGTGATGACACCATTGTTGTCGGTCCGGGTCTTGGTCAGCAGGACGAGGGTGTTGGCGGCGGTGCCGTCGCTGACCGAAACGGTGGCGATGATGCCGTCGGTATCGTAGGTGAAGACGTACTCGAAGCCGTTGTGGCCGATCTGGGACAGCTGGTTGCTGGCGTTGTACTCGTAACTGTTGCTGATCGACGGGCCGCCGGTAAGGTCGCTGACGGACTTTGTGATCGAGTCGGTCTGACCATTGGCGCCCAGCTTGGTTATCTGCTGGGTGTTGTCGGGATACGTCGTGGTCAGAGTTGTGCAGCCGTTCTCGTCGATCGAGTAGTCATAGCTCTCGGTCGTCGTTTGGCCATTGACCGTCGTGACTTTGGTCAGCAGGCGCTTGGCGTTGGTGGGCTCGTAGGTAAAATGCACGGTATTGCCGTAAGGATCGGTTTGTAGATGCAAAGCTCCGTCTTCGTAATAATCGTAATCGGTGATCTGGTTGTCGGTCACACTGGCCAGATCGACGATCTCCTGGTCAACGTCGCCATTGGCATTGTAAAGGGTCGTGGTGACGTTGCCGGCCTTGTCGGTTTTGGTCACCTGCTGGCCGAGACCGTTGTAGGTGTAGGTCAGTGACAGCCAGTCGCCGCTGCTTTTGGTCTTCTGGTAGATGGTCTGACCCAGGGCATCTGTGCGAGTCTCGGCGAAGTAATTGAGGCCGTAATCGATCTCGATGGCTTGGAAAGTGTTGTCGACAAAGGCATAGTTGTTGGTCGAGACATGGCCGTCCGGGAATTCGGTCCGGCTGACCCGGCCGGTTGAATCGTACTGATAATTGGTTGTAAAGCCCTTGTCGGTCTTTTCGGTTAGGGTGTGGCCAGCCAACGAATAAATGGTCTGCTGGCAGTTGTGGCCCGCAACGTTATGGTTGGCATAATCCTGGCAATAGATGACTGTGCGTCCACTCAGATCATAAACAGTCGTGGCGCTGTCGGTGTACTGGTAATTGACATAGAACGGCGCGTAGCTTTCCGACATGCCGAAGGTCTCGGTCAGGTTGGCCGTGGCACTGTCCTGATCAGCGGTCGTCGCGACCACCGCGTCAAACCAACCGTCGTTATTGTTGTCGGAGTACGCGATTGACTGCGTCCGTAAGAGCGTATAGCTGTAGTCGGCTTCTTCGCTGCCGTCCTGGCCATCGATCAGAGTCGGTTGCTGGTAGACCTCGATGGCGGTGATCCAGTCGCAGCCGGCACCCTGAATGTAGACCATTTTGCCGAGGCGAGTAGTCGATTCCAGGGTGTCCTCGGTCGCGTTCTGCTCCCGGGTGCTGATCTGGAGCTGGCGCCGGACGGTCGTGCTGCCGGTGGTGTAGTCGATCAGGGTCAGCTCGCGGCCCATGGTGCGTTTCTGCGTCAAAGCATCCGTGCTGTCCGAGTAGAGGTTGCTGCACAGGATCAGGCGGCCCTGGCTGTCGAACGCCAGCTGCGTGGCGACATTGTCGGGGTCGGTGACGCTGGTCAGGTAGCCGTTGGTGTCGTAAGTGTAAATTGTTTCAGCATAGACAGGACCGGTTTTGTTGGCCGGGTCGGTGAAGTGGTCCAGCCGCTGAACTTTGAACAGCTGGTTGTCGCCCGAATAGCAGTATTTGAGCTGCCGGTCATTGCCGCAAGCGATGGTGTCCAGAAGGCCACTGGCATAATAAGTCAGGGTGATCTGGTTATCGAGGCCGTCCGTAACGGTTTGGAGTTTGTTGTCAGTGTTGTAGGCAAAGGTCATCTTGACCTGGCTGACGGCCGCGCCGGGTGCTGTCGTCATGTTCAGGACCTGATCGAGGTCGGTGAGTGTATTGGTCTCGAAGCAATAAGTTTTACTGCTATCAGCAATTTCGGTCAGCACGTATTGATCGGCAACCAGCGCCAGCGTAAACGGGCAGGCGGTGTCAGCTGCTGCGAGGCCGGTCATCGTGTGTCCAGTTCCAGGACATAGGTAAGTAAAAAGTATCAGGACATAGGTAAGTAAAAGTTTCAAGACATAGGTGAGACCGGATGGTAACATGGCAGCAGAACTCGAAGGGAGGGCTGCGCCAAATGAGCTGGAAGGAGACTAATGTCATGGAACAACGAACTAGTTTTGTCCAAGATTTCATCAAGCAGGACAGACCTTTCCGCGAATTGTGTGCGGAGTATGGGATCAGTGAAAAAACTGGATACAAATGGAAACAGCGCTTTTTGCAAAGCGGGATTACGGGGCTGGCAGATTTGAGCCGCAAGCCGCGTAACAGCCCGGCCGAATTGGGTGAAGACCCGGTCATCCGCCTAATCAGTATCCGCAATGCGCATCCAACCTGGGGTGCCAAAAAGATCGCGGTTCTTTATACCAGGGCTTACCGAAATGAAACCACGCCTTCGCTCAGCAGCATCAATCGCGTTTTGGGCAAGGCCGATCTGGTTAGGAAACGACGATTCAGGAGGGCTGTGCCTGATGCAAATCGGCTTCGTCGGCATATCCTAGCTGAAGCGCCCAACGATGTTTGGACGGTCGATTTTAAAGGCTGGTGGATGTCCGGTGGCGAAAAGTGTTTGCCGCTGACTATTCGTGATCTGAAATCCAAATATTTGCTGGCAGTCACCCTAGTGGTCACCACATCAACAGAGGCTGTTAGATCAGTCTTTCTAAGGCTTTTTCGGAAATACGGACTACCCAAAGTCATTCGCAGTGACAACGGAACTCCCTTCGCTAATGCTCACGCGATTCTCCAGCTCTCAACCTTGAGTTGCTGGTGGATTACGTTAGGCATTCTTCCCGATCGGATAGACCCAGGAATGCCGACACAAAATGGATCACACGAACGAATGCATGCCGACCTGGCCAGTGAGGTTCAGGCACAAAAGATTCCCGGGGGCATTGTTGCCACTCAGCACGCCATTGACCTTTGGCGAGAGGAGTACAACACCGTCCGTCCGCACGAGGCGCTCGGCATGCTCACGCCAGCCGAGATCTATTACCCGTCGTCGCGCGCCTACGAAGGTGACCCCGATGTTATTGAATACCCACCTGGTTTTCTGCCTAGAAAAGTCCGCGCGAATGGATTAATCTCGATTGACGGTATCGTGATCTCAATCAGCTATGCCCTTCGTGGTCTGACGATCGGTTTACAGCCACAAAAAGAAAGGGGATATCTCGCTTGGTTAGCGGATTTCCCCCTCGGTTTCTTGGATGTTCAGAGCGCTTGCTTTCAACCTCTGACTGAACTAGAATGACGTCATTCGGACTCACCTTGAAGTCTTGCGTCTCACCCATGTCCTGACACAAAAGACTTACCGATGTCTTGACACATCACATTCCGTTTTTCGCTTTTCGTTGTTACCTGTTCGTTGTTCGTTCATGAAATTTGTCTAGGTGGCAAGTCATCTTGCCACCTAGACAAATTTCATGAAAACCTGATTAGCCAGATCCAAGCCCAACTCGCTCAGCCTGACGCATTTGTCGTCTACAATCACCAGCCCGCGCGCGCGAAGGCTTTCGACTTCGCAGCCAAAGCATTCGAGCAAGCCGACGCCGAAGCGTTCATTGAATTCGGCAAACGATACGCCTTTGAGCAGCCGCAACCCCAGCAGCATGGCTTCATTGCGGGATTCGGCTTCGTCGACGATTTCGAGCACGGTGGCGGCAGCGAAGGCATCGCGATCGCCAGCGCCGCCGGGCAGCCAGATAGCCAGGTACGCGTCGAGGTCGTCGGTGTTGCCGCGGCGCACGCCCGCCAGCAGGCTGTGGGCGGCGACGCCGAAGCCGTAGTAGGGCCGCGCCTGCCAATAAACCAGATTGTGGCGGCATTGATGGCCTGGCCGGGCGGCGTTGCTGATTTCGTAGTGCTCAAAGCCGGCCGCTTGCAATTTCTGACGGATCAGGCGGTATTGGGCCCGCTCGGTTTCTTCGTCCGGTAGGAGGTCAGGCTGGCGCTGGCACAGGGCGTGCAGCGGCGTCCCCTCTTCGAGACTGAGCGAGTAAAAGGACACGTGATCGACCGGCTGGGTCAGCAGAAAATCGACCGTCGCAGCGACATCATCCAGGGTCTGTCCGGGCAACCCAAACATGATGTCGGCATTGATCGAGGCAAAGCCAGCGGCGGTGGCCATTGCCACGCCGGCGGCAAAATCATCGCGGTTGTGAATGCGCCCGAGCATTGCGAGTAACGCTGGCTGGATGGCCTGCAAGCCGAAGCTGATGCGGTTGAACCCCGCTTCACGGCAGCGGCGCAGCCCGTCGGCGGTCACGGTGCCGGGGTTGGCTTCCAGCGTGAATTCGCCGTCGCTGGCCAGTCCAAAATTGTTGCGTATCGCGACAATCTGCGCGGCCAACTGCTCGCCCGTCAGCACGGTTGGCGTGCCACCGCCGAAAAAAACCGTGTCCAAAGGCTGGCCGTCCCCGGCGGCGCGGGCCACGGCTGCTATCTCGCGTTGGAGCGCAACGCAATAGGCCAGCCGCTTTTCAGGCGACTGGCCGGGGTATGAACAGAAATCGCAATAGGTGCATTTGCGGACGCAAAAAGGGATGTGCACATAGGCGGCCACGTCGGGCTTGCGGTTCATCTTAGCGCTGCGTCGTGCCTTCGTTTCGTTTCATGGCCTCGAGAATGATGAAAGCCGTGTTGTTGATGCGGCGGGTCAGCAGATCGGCCACGACCTTTTCCGTTGTGGTGGTGGCGGTGATGGTCGTGCCGGTTGTAACGGTCGTACCAGACGCGCCGGTTTCGCCAGTCGTGCCGGTGGTGACAGCGGTTGCGGCGCTGGCGCGCGTGGTGTTGAGGAGTTGGGCCAGGAAGGCTGACGAATCAAATTTGGTGCCGCGAATCCGGCCGCCGCTCTCGCCGAAGGCCGGGTTTTGGCTCTCGGTCATCTCTGTCAGCAACTTTTCATCGTATTCGTAGGATTCAAAGAAAACGATCGGAATTTTTAGTTCATCAAAGGGCAGATAGTCCGAGTCGTTGAAGGACCATTCGCGGTAAACAACCGTTTCGGCGAAGCCGGTCAGCGGCACCTGAATGCCCGACTGGTTGGTATACAGCATGTAATAGTTGTTGGTGTATAGCTCGTTCTCGTAAAAGACGTCGGTTACTTCATAGAGCTTGCGCCGCATTTCGTAATCCTTGGTGGTGCCGCCGGTGACCGAGTTGCGGCCGGCATGCGCGTACATTTTGTCGCCAGCGTAAATGTCGTCCAGGCAATACATGGCGTCGGTCTCGGCGATTTGCTTGGTGCTCATTTCGCTGACATAGTAGCGCGCGCCCGCCTGACCGGCCGAGCCAGCGCCAAAGGCGACCAGCACGACATCGTAGCCATAATGATAATCCTTGATATTTTGGGCAATGGTCAGCAGCGCGGCAACACCCGCCGCATTGTCCTGAATGCCGTTGTAATCAGCCAGCGTCGGCACGCCCACCGTGCCATCGGCGTTGACCGCGGCCGGCACGTCGCTGCCCGGGCCGCTGACCGGGGTGTCGTAATGCGCGCCAACAATGACCGTGCTCTCGATGTTGACCGTTTTGCCCTTGTCGTCCGGCGCAGTGAAACCGCTGCCCGGAATGACAACGACAATGTTGCGCGAGGTCAGGCTGGTGCCCGCCGTGTCGTTAAAGGTGAATTCGGTAACCTCCGGTTTAAAACCAAGGTCCTTGAATTTTTGAATAATATAGTCGCCGGCTGCTGTTTCCTGCGCCGAACCCGGGCTGCGATAGGGGAACTGCTTGGCATAGGCCAGCGCCAGCTTGGAGCCATCCAAGCCATAATTGGCCACGTCCACATTGGTGTCCGCCGCGTCCGAGCAAGCGGTCAGCGGCAGCACGGTCATCAGCAGAGCCAGGATCATCAAGCCTAGACGACGGCTGTTAAAAGCGAATTGAGATTTTTGCATAAATTTCTGCGCCTCCATAAACATTACCATTTTACTTGTTGTTGCGGTTCAGCGCAAGTTTATGGGATCGCTGACGATTTTTCTCAGATCGTTCAAATCTTGGATTTCGCCAACGGCCTTTTCTTCCACCGCTTTGATCAGGCTTTTCGATATCTCAAACAGATGCTTTTCGAATTCGTCAATGCTGGTCACACCCTCCCCTTTGATTTGTCTTCCGATCCGTGTACAAATCATCTGAAAATGCAAACCATCCGCTTTTCGCGTACATTCGATGTGATAGGGCCCTTCCAAAAAAAGAATTTTAAATTTACTTTGTTTGGAAAAAATGTTTCCGCACCAAACCTTCAAAATTTCCAGCGAATTGTCAGACCATCGGTTATCCGGAAAATCAAAGCCATCAAAAGAATAGTAAAAGGTCGAGTAAACATTTTTGGGTTCGCTTGTAAACTCAAAGTCATCTTTGAAATGAATTTCTAACATAGCTTCTCCTTTTCTAATCACCTTTTCCCGTGATTATTTTTATATCAAGCGCTCATATTTATCAAGGACATGTTTTTCGAAGTATGACCACGAACATGAGTCCAAGTATGAATTGTCGTGAATAATAAATTCGACTCTAGGCGTATTCAGTTCAATGAAATTGCCGACATAGGTCAATTTCTTGATTGGAATACTTCGTTTTGAATTGGCATAGATCAACATTCTATACTCGTGCTTTTTAAATCTGAATGTCGTTTGAATGTACTCGGATTCCTTCAAATCCTCGAGGCTTTCAGGTAATTTCTGACCATGAGTAATCATGACATAAACGACCGGAAAAACATGTCCCGGGCTCTGAATTGACTCATCCACCTTCCTGATCAGCAAATACTCCCCTGCAATCCCTTTTGCCTTAGCCAGCTCACTTTCCAGCCGATAGGCAAACACATCACCGATTTTCCAGTCACATTGGAACAATTTTATTGGCGATAATTTTTTCACCGGTGGTTGTGACGAAAGGAGTCTGGTTTTCAATTCTTCCAATACTTTCGATCTTATTTTTGCTTCTTTGGGATTCTCAAGAAGCCATCGATTTTGGTTCACGCCGGAATCAATCAGCTCTATCGCTTTGTCTTTAACCTTCGGTAACAATCTGCCGTATTGCCATTGAATGTCAGCCAGGACAAACCAAAATATCGGCCCATCATCTTCATCGCTGATTGCAAAAGCGTTCGTGCAAATTAAATCATCTGTGATTTCTTCAGACGTCAGCCCACGACGGAGCAAATCTTTGAATTGATCAGTAACATCCAGCGCTAAATCATCTTGGTATAGTTTTGGTCCCCATGCACCCATTCGATTTCTCCTGTTTCACGGCAAATCGCCCTCCAAAATGCCAGCAAGTTTTGAAGGTGCTTCATCTTTTGGAAAAATTTCCATTTTCTGAACAACCAAGCTGGTTCTGTTCATTAATTTTGCAGGTTTTTCATACTTAATTTCCAATATCTTGCCATCGTTCAGCAGGCTGAATGAATAAATGCCGTTGCTCATTAAAAAACAAAGTTCTGTTGCCTGATCGATTTTGAAAACATCTTCGGCCGTGCTCGTGCCTGCGATGATCGAATCAAAATCGGTTGACGATTTCAAATGCCTGAGATAAGCCGTAAAATAGACGTAAGCGTCTTGCTGTTCGGTACTTTGTGCTGTCGGAGAAAAAGTTTGCACCCAAAAGACAAAGTAATATCCACCCTCTTCAACCTTGTAAATTGTATAATACCCTCTACCAGAGTCCCGAAGACATTCAATCGGAAACTCCTGATTGACCGCCTCAATCGAATGACTTGCCGTCTTTTCTGAATCTTCTAAAACCAAGGTTTCGTTTTCTGATTGTAAGCCAAAATAGCGCTGCAAGTCTTGTAGCGGATAGGCTTGCAAATCCAATTCGGAGACTGACTTCGAATTATCAGCGACAAAGCCATCCGGAAGATTCTGCTCACTTTTCACTTCATTGCCGCAGGCGCTGAGTATTACCGCAAATACCAGGACACATACAAAACCGACTAGTTTTCGCTTAATCATTTACATGCCTCCCATACCCATTTTCTATAGACTCATTGTCTAATCATACGGCCAAACTTGTTATACGCAAACAATTTGAGTTTATCAAATACAATCAGCACCGTGTCGCCATTGTCGAATAAAATCTCGTGAGATGTCAAGTTTTCACTAACTGGCAAAAACTCATCATAACCCATCAAGAGTTTTCGGTCATTCAATGTGATGTTCATCTGATTATCGACTAATTTGCTGTATTTGAGTTCTATTACGCCAAAATATTTTAAAGCATACTTTTGCTCAATGTATATGAGATTAATTTCCAGGCTGCTGGAATTACCCGTGTAAAGATATGGCCCAAATTTGATATCAGTCACAGCGGCATCGTGAAAGAAGCAGCATTTTTCAAGTTTGTCGACTAATCGTTCCGGCAACCTGCCTTTGGCAAGTTCAAATTCTTTGGAATATTGCTCACATTGTTCATGCCACGCATCGATGGAATCGGAGATGCCCCGCCATAAATCGTAGGTAAAATACTTCATTGTTCGCCTCCGGTATTATCTTGATCAGCTCATTCTGGATCGGTGCTATGTGTCGGCGTGTACTTTGGGTTTTTGTCGCGCAGCACTTTTCTTTCATGCAGCACTCGCCGCCTGTCCTGATAATAGTTTTGAAAGAACTCTTGCGTGCCAACGGCAAATTCATCGATGTATAAATGTCTGTCCTTGGTATACAAATGGGTTGTGTGGGGTGATTCTTTGATCTTGACGATATCGGCATAGGCAATTTCAAACTTGCGACCGAACAGTGTGTGGTAGACAAATTTTCGTTCGTAAATATCAATTCGGCAATTCAAGTAGCCGATGATAAGCGCAAAGCCTAATATTTGGAATAAACAGAAAAGAATAGCAGTAACTGCGGTCCAATTTGTAAAATTATCCGGGAGAAAGTAAGTCAACGGAAACGGCAACATACAAACCGATGATTCAATAATGCCAACAATCGCATAAGCTTTGGGCAACCGTACATGGCCATAAAAACCTGCTTCATCTTGCTGTTTAAACAAATGTGCAGCCAAACGATTGATTATAAAAAAGATGATAAGCATTGATGTGCAAATGATTGGCAGTACCATGCTTCAATAATCCTTTCTTTGGCTCATTCAACAATTCTATTCTTCCGACCTGAAACTAAATTGGCGACTAGGATGTCCTAAATATGTTTAGTTGTATTCCAACAACTTTGTCCATTAAAAGCAGTTTCTTCTGGCAATTGCATTGGTTAGTATCCCCTTCGCACGGTGGTCATACAAACGAGCACAATATTTGACTGTCCGAAATCCAATGGGACAAAAAGGTGGATGGGATCTCCTGACACCCTGAAATGAAGCACAAGATCAGGCAGATTGCAATCAAGACGTATCGTTTATTGATCATCGGTCGTTCCTCTTTTCCCCAAAATTGGCCGTCGCCTTGAGTTCTTTGTCGCGCATCGCTTTTCCTTCGCGTTCAATCCTGCGTTTGTCCAGCTTATAGCGTTTCAAGAACAACTCTGCACCCTCGGTTGATCCGTCAATGTACATATGCTTGTTCTGGGTGTAGACATGAATGTAATTGGCATTGACCTTGATTTTGATGATATCGGCATAGGCAAATTGATATTTGCGCCGAAAAATGGTTTGATAGATAAATGTTCGTGTGTACAGGTCAATGCGGCAATTAAAGTACATCAGAATCATCGCGACGCCCGCGAGCTGAAAGGCCACAAACGCCACAGCCACAGCAACTGTATAATTGGTGAAACTGTCGGGAAACAAAAGGCTGCAAGGATACGGCAATCCAAATAAGATCGCAGCGATCACGCCTATAACCAGATGCAATTTGGGCAGGACAACCTGGCCAACAATTTTGGTCTTCTGCCTGATCAACGAGTCCATGTCCAGCTGGTTTGGTTTGCGGTAGTCTTTAAAAACCAATTTTTTTCCGGCAGGCAGCAGACCTGCCGCAACCATACGCTGTTTATCCTCATAAATTTTTAGAAATAATTCTATCAGACCCGCAGAAAACCCATCAATATATAAATGTTTGTCCGGCGTATAGACATGAATGGTATTCGATTTGTATTTAATGTCGACGATGTCGGCATAGGCGATTTCATATTGACGGCGAAAAATGGTTCGATAGACAAATGTGCGTTCGTAGAGATCGATGCGCCAATTGAAATAGGAGATAATCAGCACGAGGCCCATAGCTTGCGGAATGGCAAACACGATTTGAGCAACTATTTTTGAAGCCAACGATTTGTCCAGATAGATTCCGGCCAAAATACATATTGTCAGAAAAAGAAGCATCCCGCCCAGACCAATCAGGGCATAGACCTTTGGCAACCTGACTTGTCCATTGAAAGCAGTTTCATCTGGTAGCTGCATGGTTCAGTTTCCTTTCGCATTGAAAATGCAATATCTGTCGATGACAAAAGCGTTGAGTCAGTGGTACCGGCGATGATGAATATATAAGTCGTTGCCGACTCAAATATAGTCATATCAGTCATCAAGATAATTAGTTTAAGTGATTTTCATATTAACAAATGTATGAAAATAAATCTATCCTATTTTCATTTTTTACAAAAAGGACCGCCGCGTTGCCGCGACAGTCCAGTTGTTTGTTATTCGTTTTTTAGTTATTCGTTGATAAGGTCCGCCAGCGTCAGCCCATCCATCTTCCCTCGGATCACCGCATTGAGTGGTTGCCAGACCTGCTGGTCCAGGCAGTGGCGAATGGCCGTGGCCGATTGGCCGGCGTAAGGCGGCGCAATGATGTCGAGGTCGCCTTCGAGGGCGCGGATGACATCGCCGAGGCGGATGGCGGTGGGGTCGGCGGCCAGGCGGTAGCCGCCCTGAGCGCCCTTGACGCTGCGGATGAAACCGGTGCGGCGCAGGACGGCGAATTCCTGTTCGAGGTACTTGGGCGAGATCTCCTGACGCTGCGCGATCTGGGCCAGCGGCACCGGGCTGTGGCGGCCGTGAACGGCCAGATCGGCCAGGGAGCGCAGGCCGTAGCGGCAGCGGGTGGACATTTTCATGCGGTCTCCCCCTCGGCAAACGATGCGGCCAGGTCGGCCAGTGTGATGTTGTCGACAAAGTCGGCGATGGTTGTGTCCAACGCCGACCAGACGGGCCAGGTCAGGCAGTCGGTGCGGCGGTCGCAGGCGTTGGCGGTTTCGGTGCAGCGCACCGGAGCGAGCGAGCCCTCGCCGGCGCGCAGGATGTCGCCGACCGTGATCGTGGCCGGGTCGCGGGCCAGAGCGTAACCGCCGTGGCTGCCGCGCGCGCCCTGGATGATTTTACCGCGGCGCAGCAAGGTGAAAATTTGCTCGAGGTAGCCGTCGGGCAGACCGGTCTGTTCGCTGATAGAACGGACGCTCAGACGCTGGCCGAGTGGCTGCAAAGCCATGGCCAGCGCAGCTTCGAGGGCGTAGGTGCCTTTGGTTGACAATCGCATGTGCTGGTCCCTAGGCGAAACTGAGGGCCTGATCGAGGTCGGCGATCAGGTCTTCGATATCCTCAAGGCCAACCGACAATCGGATCAGGTCGGGCGTGATGCCGCCGGCCGCCAGTTCGGCGTCGGACAGCTGCGAATGGGTGGTGCTGGCCGGGTGGATGACCAGCGATTTGGCGTCGGCAACGTTGGCCAGCAGCGAGAACAGTTGAAGGTGATCGATGAAGCGCACCGCGGCTTCGCGGCCGCCCTGGATGCCGAAGGCGAAGATCGAGCCAGCACCCTTGGGCAAATATTTTTGCGCCAGCGCGTGCGACGGATCACCGGGCAGGCCAGGGTAACGAACCCAGGCGGCCTTGGGGTGCGCAGCCAGGAAGGCGGCGACCTTCTCGGCGTTTTCGACGTGGCGGGCGACGCGCAGCGGCAGCGTTTCCAGACCCTGAATAAACATCCAGGCGTTGAAGGGGCTGAGGCAGGCGCCGGTATCGCGCAGCAGGGCGACGCGGGCGCGGGTGATAAAGGCGGCGGCGCCGACGTCTTTGGCATAGTTGAGGCCGTGGTAGCCGGCGTCGGGCTGGGACAGCATGGGGAATTTGTCGGTCGCGCCGTAGTCGAACTTGCCCGCATCGATGATGACGCCGCCGATTGAAGTACCGTGGCCGCCGATGAATTTGGTGGCCGAATGAACGATGATGTCGGCGCCGAATTCGATCGGGCGGATCAGGTAGGGCGTGCCAAAGGTGTTGTCAACGATCAGCGGCACGCCAGCTTCATGCGCCAGCGCAGCGATGCGTTCGATGTCGGCGACATTGGCCAGGGGGTTGCCGATGGTCTCGACGAAGAAGGCCTTGGTGTTGGGCTGGACGGCCGTGGCGAAATTCTCCGGCTGCTCGGGGTTGACAAAGGTCGTCTTGATGCCGTAGTGCGGCAGTGTGTTGGCCAGGAGATTGTAGGTGCCGCCGTACAGCGTCGACGCGGCAACGATGTGGTCACCGGCCTCGGCCACGTTCATGATGGCGTAGGTGATGGCCGCCGAGCCCGAAGCCGTGGCCAGCGCGGCGATGCCGCCTTCGAGGTCGGCCATGCGCTGCTCGAAAACGTCGGTGGTCGGGTTCATGATGCGGGTGTAAATATTGCCGGCGCGCGACAGGTTAAACAGATCGGCGCCGTGTTGCGTGTCCTCAAAAATGTAGGAAGTGGTCTGGTAGAGCGGTACCGCGCGCGAGCCGGTAGTCGGATCGGGCACCTGGCCGGCGTGGATGGAACGGGTGTTGAAGCCGTATTTGGGATTGGTCATTGGAATACCCCCTTTTAATTCGTACTGTTTTGGTGTGATTTATTAGAGTGATGATACAATGAGGGACGTGGGTTGTCAAGATTTTGCTCAATTTATTACTTTTCTGTCTGGGAGTATCCCATGTGTGTCAGTCGCTCAAACAGGTCCTCGACGCTGCGCGTCTGCGGAACTCGCTTTGTGATCACACAGGGATACCCCAGACAGAAATAAAAGTTGAGCGAATTCTTTATAACCCAGCCTCTTTCAGAGAAAGGTTTTCCTTGTGTTCCAACGAGCGAATAGGTTTTGCGCAGCAAAACTTATCTGAGCGAGTGGGACATCTGGGAAAAACTTTAAATTTCCTTAACCCGTCGATAGAAAGTTGATCGAGACGCAATCCCAGACATCGCCATCGCTTCAACAAGGCTGATTTGCTTGGCCCTGAATTGCTTGAAGGCTTCAGCAAATTTCGCATCGTCAATTGTTGCTTTGGGCCTGCCCTTGTATTTGCCGTTGCTTCGGGCAACTGCTATTCCTTTGCGCTGCAAACTTTTACGTTCACGGCGCGTCGCATAGTATTCCGCGATGACAAAAGGAATCAAGGTTGAACGCTCGGATTTGGCATAAACTTTATCGTCTGCTTTGACTCGAATATCGGCGCCTGCAAACAAAATTTCGGCTAGCGTTTGGGACAAGCGACCTGGCGTGCCGCCAAAATTTTGAAGATTGTCCACGATGACTTCATCGCCATACTGCAATCGTTTCAGGTCGGTCGTAGCATAATCGAAATCGATAATCTCTTTCGAATCCCGCAGGCGTTCGACGATCAAATTGTCGTTGGCCGCACGCAGCGGCGTGCGAATCAGCCATTCCAACCGATCATAATAGTCAAGGCCCACGCTCTCCAGCAGTTCCCACAGATCTTCGCGATTTTTGGCGGGCGTTCTTTCGGTTATAAACACCGGTTCATAATTGACACGAAAATAGGACGGCAAACGCATCTCCATTTTGATGCCCGGAATTCCCGCAAAAAGATTGGCTGGCAAACCATCAACGATATCCCAAAAAGGCGAAATAATATATTGAAAACTTTCGTCATCGAAATGCTGGTATTCGATTTTGCCGACGCTGATCTTTTCGCCGTAGGGCCCGACTGCCTTGATGATGGCGGCATTGCGGTAGGCCAAAGTGCCGGTCAGCGGCGTCGTAAACTCATTGGACACAGGGTTTCGCCTCCAGTTAATTTAATTTGAGATAAGATGACAGCAATATTTTTTCGTATCTTTGCCGGATCATCGTTGTGTAAAAATCTTGGCGCCTTTGCGATATAAGGTGCGTCCTATCGATCATCTTCGTAATTTGATCCATGTCAAATCGTTCGACTATCCTGGTTAATGCCCGGTTGCATTCCGTAAAGGATAAACTGCTGATGACTTCAAAGTAGGAACTTTTTTGACCGTTGGCTTTGATCTGAGAGGTCGGAAAGTTAAAAATTCGTTTGTCCATTTCGGTTTGTGATGATAAGATTAAGTCGATTTTTTCGTCTGTGTTCAACAATGGGAATAAACAAGAGCCGTTGTCAAAAACAGGCGCTATTCGATAGGCATTGTTCTTCTTGATAAAACCCCAGTTGCTGCCATGGCGGTCAAAATTGCCTAGCAGAGCGTCGATGATGTACATGTCCCAAAAGCAATCAATGGTTTCCGGGACATTAGTCAGCTTGATATTGCTTTGCAGCATCGCGATGATGTCATCATAGTCGTACTGATACTTTTCTCGGTCTTCATCCAGCGAAGCTGTCCCCAACACCATTAAAGGGGACGAAAGTTTCGTCCTGATCCAAAAAATCGCGAATCAGCACAATTTCTTTGTTGTCATAGAGTCCCAGCTCGGTCTCCTGGGCCGTGACCCCCAGAATGGAAAAGATGTGACTGCCAAGATATTCTGACACATGATTGAACCGAAAGCCTTCGGGCGAATTCTTGCGGAACTTGGCAAAGTAGGCTTTATCCTTGATTAAAATGCCGATTTTCTTTTCGGCACCTGAGTAAAAACGATGGCTGAGCGGATACCTCGAATAGTCTGTCATAACGCAACATCTCCTGACAGACTCATGTTAGAGCAAATCGCGAATTGTGTCAATAGGGTATGCTATTTATGAGACATAAAGCTGCCGCAGGCCGAGGACCTGTTTGAGCGACTGGCGCATATAGGGCAATCACAGACAAAAACTTAAACATGTTGAACCGAAATTTTCCAAAGGCTTATCCGTGTTCAAGTATGATTCTACTCCCATGCTGCCCATCGGCAGGCGTGATAATCAGATGCGTACCAATCCGGTGGCGCAGTTCGGGGACGTGGCTGATCAGGCCGATCAGGCGCTGCGGGCTGCTGATGCGTTCGAGCGAATCCATGACGATGTCGAGGAGATCGACGTCGAGCGAGCCGAAGCCTTCGTCGAGGAAGAAGAATTCGAGACGGCTCTGGCCGCGGATCTGGATCTGGCTGGACAGAGCGAGGGCCAAGGCCAGCGAGGCCATGAAGGTTTCGCCGCCCGACAGCGAGCCGGCCAGGCGCACCTCGCCGCCGTTCATCTGGTCGCGGATAACAAAGGCACGGTCGGCGTCGAGCTCGAGGGCGTAGCGATAGCGGGTCATGGTCTGCAGGTATTCGGTAGCCTCGGCGACGATGGCGCGCAGGCGTTCTTCGGCGACAAATTCGACAAAGGCGTTGCCGCGGACGAGGGCATCGATCTGGGCGATGCGGTCGCGGGTGGCGACGGCGTCTTGGTATTCGCCCTCCTTCTGACGGCGCAAGGCCACGTTGTTCTGCAGCTCGGCCAGCTTGCGGCGGGCGCGGTCGGCGACCAGACGGGCTTCGTCCAGCGCCGCGGCGGCGGTCTGGCTGGCGGTCTCGATGGCCGTCCAGGCGGCATCATCGATCCAGCGGCCTTGCAGCTGCTGGTCGCAGTTGCGCAACTGCAACACGATGTCACGCGAGGCCTCATCGTATTGCGCCAACTGCTGCTGCAGCGCGGCGGCGGCGGCCGGCTCGAGGCGGGCGGCGGCCAGCGCCGCGCCATCGGCAAAACCGGTCGGTTTGAGCAATTTGGCCAGTTGGGTGGTCAGTTTGTCGAGCTGGACCTGCGTCATGTCACGGCGGGTCTGCAGCTCGATGCGGCGGTGTTCGAGGGGCTGACGTTGACCTTCCAGCTTCTGCTGGTCGGCCTGCAGGCGTTCACTTTCCTGTTTAGCCTGCTGCAGGAGACCGCGAATCGCCGCCAGTTCCTGCTGGATCGCCTGAAAACTCATGGTCTCTTGCGCAGTGTCCGGCAGCAGGCTGGTCAGCTCAAGCTGGTGCTTCGTGGCCTGCGCAGCCAACTCCTGCAGCAGTTGCTCGCGGCCAGCCAGTTCACCGATCAGACTGATCTGATTGCCCTGCTCGAGCTGCAACTGGCGCTGAAGCTGGCGGAGTTGGTCTTCCAAAACGGGTATTTTCTTTTGCAATTCAGAGAGTTCTATCTCTTGATTGTAAATCCGATCCATTTCAAGCTCCGGATCGTCCAGGGTGTCCAATTGCGGCTGGCGAGCCAGGATAGTCGAAGCGACGGGCCGCAGATAGGCCATTTGCGCGCGCAACTGCTCGATCTGGCGGCGGCTGGACGCTTCGCGGACTTCGGCCTGCACCAGTTGGCGGCGCAGGCTTTCCAGATCGGCCTCGCTCGGCAGGTTCGCCGGTCGGGTCAGTTGCGTGGCGGGCAACGGGTGCTCGCGGGAACCGCAAACCGGGCAAGGCTGGCCATCGCGCAATTGGCCGGCCACGCTCTGAATCACTTCAGCCAGTTCGGCTGAGATGGACAAATCGGTCCGGTTGACCTGATCGGTCAATTCCTTGAGCTGGGTGGCCAGATTGACATGCAGGATTTCCTCGGCCTCACACTCTTGTTCGTATTTGACGCGCTGGCGATAGACGTTGAGCCATTTTTCGAGATCCTGTCGCCAAACCGGGTTGATATGCAGATTTTGCTGGAGCTGGCGCATCTCCTGGAGGGTGTTGCGCAATTGATCGGCTTTCTGTTCCAATGTCAGCGCCGCATGACCGGCTGCCTGTTCGCGCTCGCGCAGGGCTTGCTGTTCCTGGGTGTAATCGGTCTGTTTGGCGGTCAGGCTGTCCAGCTGTCCCGCCAGGTCAGCTGCCCGCTCGAGCTGGCGAATGCGCACATCGGCAGCCGCCTGACGTGGCACCGATTGAGTTTGATGCTCAGCCCAAGCCAAATGGCTGGCCTTGATTTTCTGGTCGATGTCAGCTAATTCGGCGACGAGGGCTGCCAGATCAATTTCCACCTGAGCCGCGGTCGGCAGCATCTGCTGCTGTTCCTGCCAGACTGGCCAGATCGGCTCGGCTGCCGCGGCCAAGGTCAAGCGCTGACGGTCGGCGGCGCGTTCGACGGCCTGTTCGGCGAGCGTTTGCTGGGTTGCCAGCAACGACTCCTTTTGCACGACCAACTGGTGTACGGCCTGCGCCGCGGCCCATTCCCGCTGGCCAGCCTCGTGCCGGGCGGTCGCCGTCTTCAGCGCCAGTTCGTCGTCGACCACCGTCTGCTGCAGGGCGGCGATAGCCTCGTCCGAGGCGTCCTGCAGCATCTCCAGACTGCCTTCCATGGTGCGCAGCTCGTCTTCGACCCGGCGGCGACCGATGGCGACTTTGCGGCTCAGTTCGCGCCCGTATTCTTCAAGGCAAAACAGCCGCTCAAGCATGTCGCTTTTGTCTTTTTTGCCCAAGAGCAAAAATTCCTGAAATTGGTTTTGCGGCAGGACGACAGCGCGCGTGAAGTCTTCAAACTTCAGTCCGAGTAGCTTTTCGACCGCCGCATCGACTTCGCCGGCCTTATCGGCCAACACCCGACCGCGTTGGTCGCCGTCCAGTTCGATCAGACGGCAAACGCGCAATTCGCTGGCGTCCGGGGTGTTTTTTTTACGCTTGTAGGAGCGTTCGATCAGGTAGGTGCGGCGCTCGCCGTCCAGGCTGAGCTCGAAGGTCAGGCTGACCGCCGCCTGTTCGCTGCCGCTGTTGATAATGCCCTGGGTCTTGTGGCTGGCGCGGCTGATCTGCCCGTAAAGCGCCAGGGTCATGGCGTCCAGCACGGTCGACTTGCCGCTGCCGGTCGGGCCAAAGATGCCGAAGAGACCGCAGCCGCTGATCGGGCGGAAGTCAACCGTCTGTTGGTCGCGATAGCTTTGCAGGCCGGCGAGGGTCAGCAGCAGCGGCTTCATGGCTCCACCTCCGCTTCGGCAGCGGCCAGTCGGATAAAGTCGGCCAGCACGGCAGCGGGGATTTCGACGCCGTGGCGGAGCAGGTAAAACTCGGTAAATAAATCCTCGATGCGCCGTCCTGCCCGATTGGCGGCCGCTTCGACGGCCGCGGCGCTGCCGGTCAGTAGGGTGCGAATGTAAAGGATGCCGGGGTTCAGCTCGCGCAGGGCCTTGGTTTCGGTCGCTGTCAGCAGGCGGTCGGACGTGATTTCAACATCAATCCAGCAATCGGCGTCGCGTCCCTCTTCGGCCCAGGTCATGGCCTGCGCCAATCCTTCGCGCGCCTGCCAGCGGCGCAGCGGTCGGCCACTTTGCAACGGCAGGAGGCTGATCTGCGCCGGTTGCCCAGGCTGCGCCTCAATCAGCGTGACCGACTTGGCCGTACCGGCTTCGGAAAAGCTGTAGGCCAGCGGCGATCCGGCGTAGACCGCCGGCGCCGGGCTGCCCTGGATGGTTTGTGGCCGATGCAAATGCCCCAGCGCGATGTATTGCGCCGCAGCCGGCAGGCCAGCCGGATCGACCAGCATGGCAGCCCCCAGCTGCAGCGTGCGTTCGGAGTCGGAGCCCCAGCCGCCCTGCACAAAGAGGTGCGTCGCGATCAAGTTGACGGTGTCGGGCGAAAAATGCGCGTCGGCCAGACCGCCCAGCAACCCGGCGATGCGTGCTGAATACGCTTGCTGCACCACGGTTTCACCCTCGAGCAGTTCGGTCATTTCGGAGAGCCGCGCTTCAGATGGGTAGGGCAGCGTCAGGATGGTGGCGGCGCAGTCGGCAAAAGCCGGCCGCAACCGCAGCCAGCCGGGGCCGGCCGCCTCGAGGATGTCGGGGCCGTCGTGGCGCGACTGGTATTCACCGGCGTCGGAGGCCGGGTAGCCTAGAAGGTAGATGCCGTGCCGGTAGGCCAGCGGGGCCGCGGCCGACAGCCGATCGGGGTTGTCGTGATTGCCGGCGATGACGATAATGGCTCGTCGGCCCTGATCAGCCAGGCGTTCCAACGCGTCAAAGAGCAGGGTCTCGGCGGCCGCTGGCGGGTTGTAGGTGTCAAAGACATCGCCGGTGACCAGCAGCAAATCGACGGCCTGGTCACGGCAAATGCCACCCAATTCATCGAGAAAAGCCGCCTGTTCAGCCAGGCGGCTGTTTTGTTCAAGGCTTCTGCCCAGATGCCAGTCAGCCGTGTGCAGGATTCTCATCGGGACCTCCGCGCCAGCAGTTATTTAACAAAAATTATAACACATCCCTGGGCGTCAGGTGTTTTCCTTGCGAAAAATGCTCGGCGTCTTGCCGGTTTCTTGGAGAAAAACGGCCGAGAAGCGACTGGCCGACTGGAAACCGCACATTTGCCCGATGTCGGACGCCGGCAGCGCGGTATGAATCAGCATTTGCTTGGCATTGCAAACGCGAACACGCAGCAGAAAGCAGTAGGGACTGATATCAAAGGCCTTTTTGAAACTGCGGATAAAATGAAAACTTTGCATGCCGGTCAGTTCGGCGAGCCGGTCGACGGTCAAACGAAAATGAAAATTATTCTGTATAAAAGCGATGACATCCCGGAAGCGTTCCTGTTCACCGGTCATTTCGTCCACCGCAATCAGTTCGGCCTGCACCGGGCGCTGAAAATAATGACGAATCAGCAAGAGGGCCAGTTCTTCACTCATGCACTTCAGCATCACCTCGCGGCCGCCTTCGCTGGAGCGGTTTTCAAAAATCATGCGCGAAATCATATGTTGGATGTCCGGCTTCAATTGATAGGCGGTCAGCGGGAAAACACCCTTGAAGGTCATGCCGGAAATCTGCCGGATGATGCGATCGATGTCCGCCGGTTCAAAGAAAATCAGGATATAGGATATTCCGTGCAACGTTCGTTTGACCCCGTGTGTCACGCCGGGCGCGATCGGGATCAGTTGCCCAGGGTGGCAGTCAATCTCGCGATTGCCGATTGTCAAGCGAGGAATGCGGGAGATCGGTATGAGAAATTCGTAAAGTTCGTGGCAGTCCTGAAAACCCGCCGGCAAGATTATTGGGCTTTTTGTCATGACCATCTGCATAAAATTGCTGCTGATAATTGAGAAGTTCTGCGGTTTGTTGATCGTCATGATGGACAGATTGAATTTATTAGACGGCATCGAGAGGGCTCCTTCCTTGTAGCCTGCGACAATGCGGATAAAAAAATTATAGAGCCAAACGCAAATTGATGCAAGCATTCAATTGTTATCAATACGACAAGTATGCTAAAATTGGAATGTATTACAATACGTTTTCGAATTTACGGAGGTCAGCATTGGTTGCTAAAAAGACAGTCCCAATTGTCATCGTCATTGCCTTGGTCTGTCTGACAACGCTGACCCCTTTGAGCCGTCTGCCGGTCGCCGCAGCCACGGTTGAAACAACCCCTGAAGAAACTGCCTACGCTTTGATGATGCCGACTGTCCAGCATTCGGCGCAAGCAGCCATCGTGCTCGAAACCTCTCGCCTGCGCAGTCTCTATGATCTGAATGGCGACAGTTCCCAGAATATCCCGGCGGCCTCCAAAATCATGACGGCTTTGATCGCCTGCGAACGGCTGGAACCGGCGACCCTGATCACCATCAGCAAGGTGGCCGCGGCAGTCGAGCCCAAAAGCGGCACACCTGACGGCATCAAACTCAAAACGGGTGACAAATATCCGCTCCATTATCTGCTCTGCCGTTTGATCTATTACAATTCGGATGCGGCGGCAATTGCCATCGCCGAGCAGATTGCCAGCGTTGAAGCTGACTTCGTCGAATTGATGAATGCCAAAGCCCAAAGTTTCGAAATGGTCGGGACGCGATTTGAAAACTGCACCGGCGTGCCTTCCGCCGAAAACCTGCAGTACTCCACACCTTACGATCTGGCGCTGCTGGTCAACCAGGCCAACTTAAACGCGTCTTTTCACGATATTATCAGCAGCCAGAACGAATTTTTTATTCTGGAAGGGACCTCCGAAATCACCACCTTGCACAACGTCCTGCAAAATATCTGGACGCGTTCCGAAGGAACCATTCATGGGGCTTTTTACAGCGAATACGGCGGCAAATCCTATCTGGTGGCCATCGGCGCGGTCAATTCCATCGATATGATCGCTGTGGTCACCGGCGGCAGCCCGGCGGCGGCCGAAAGCGATCTGCTGGCGCTGTTTCGCGGCTGCCAGTCCTATTACATCTCGACACCCCTAGTGACCGCCGGTGATCTGTTCAGTGGAGCCAAGGGCCAGACTGTTGACGGGGAAATATTTGATCTGGTATTCAAGAAAACTGTTTTTTATACGCACCCGATCAATTCAGATTTTCTGAAACCCGGTGCCGGTTATCTTTCGGCTGGCCAGTTCAGCCGGCCAATTCAGACCAGCATGACGGTCGGTCAGGTTGTCTTTGAACTGCTGGACGGTACGACCATCGCCGTCGATGTCTCGCCAGCCGAGCAGATACTGTCCAGCATTTCGATTCTCGACTCTGCGCTCAATGTCTTACAATCCAATGGTAATCTGGCCTTTTTGCTGATAGTCTGCGGCATTTTTCTGCTGCTGATCTTGCTGGCCAATGTCGTCATCGGCTGTCGGCGGCTGCTGCATCTGGCGCGTCTGATCGTCATGGAACGACGGAGCCGCCGCTGATTACTTGTTTTTGCGGATACGGGTCATGTAGAATTGAATCAGCATACCCAGGGCATAATCGTAGATCAACAGCGCAACCTGCAGCAAAATCGGGACCAGCGCCCAGAAGAACGTGTAGCGTTCTGAAAGGTGCATGAGATCATTCTGGAGAAAGAGCACCACGGTCAGCGCGACCAGGATGTTGCCGGTGATCAGCTTGAGCACCAGCGCGGTGATGCGGCCGAACATTTTATCGATCAGGGCGCGAATCAGCGGATAGGGTCCAAAAAACACGATGAAGCCAAAACTGACGGCCAAGCCCGGCCAGGCAATACTGAGCAGGGTGGCGGCCAGGTAGGTCATGACAGCTGTTTTGAGACCGACTTCGATAACGACGATGGCCAAGCAAAGCGAGGTCAGCGCCAGCAACGCGACGCTGCTGGTCGGCCAGACCATTTTGACGATGAGGATCACGAGAATGATGGCAGTCAGCAGACCGCCAATGCTGAGCTGACGGGTCCGCTCCTTGAGTTTGACCGGATCAGCAGCAGCCACAGATGTCACCACCACAGCATTCGCAGCAGGAGTCGGCACAACACAAACCGCTCAGCGCGCAGCAGGCATCGTTGCCATTGGTGCCGCCCTGGCGGTAGTAGGGGCCATTGCGCTGACCCTGTTGATTTTGCGACCATTGCTGTTGCCACTGCTGCTGCCACTGCTGACTCTGCTGGTTCTGCTGGCCCTGCTGTGTTGGGCCTTGGGAGCTGTTGAACGGGTTGGCGTTCTGGCTGGCGGGGTTGGTCAACTGGTCATAAGCCTCGTTGATTTCCTGCATCTTCTCTTTGGCCAGGCTCTCCAACGGATGGTCTTTATAGTTGTCCGGGTGATATTTCTTCACCTGAACGCGATAGGCTTTCTTGATTTCATCGGGCGATGCCCCCGGCTTGACGCCCAGCACCTCATAGGGTGATTTTGCCATGGTAGTTGTATCCTTTCTCGGTGCCCGTTCCTCGTGCCGGGCTGATCCTTTATAGTCTGGGAAGTTTCTCGCCTGCCAGCACCTGCTGGCGCGTGGCCGGGAGTCCCTGGAGCACAATGTTGGCTAAAAGTCCGCTGTCCCGCAGATAAGGCAGCAGGGCGGCGGTTCGATCCATTTCCAGTTCCAGCGCTTCCATCGCGCTGCTGGCAGCTTGCTGGGCGTCCACGCGCGACAGCTGGCTGAATGGATTCCAGCTACCATTATTACAGTCGTCGGCCCAATCGTCAATCGCATCGAGCAAATAGATCCAACTGCCGAGGTGGCGGCCGAACAGGCCGATGGCCTTTTGCATGCTTTGATCAGCGGTCACCAGCACCGCCGCCAGGGTAAAGGTGCGTTCCAGCAAACGGCCAAAGATCGCGGCGGCGGCGGGGTCGGGCGGGCCTTTCTCAAATTCGCTGAGGCGCTTGAGCTCCTCGGCGATGATGCGGTCAAAGTCGGGATAACGCTTGGCAGCGCGGCGGCGGGCACGGCCGAGCAGGGTTTTGACGGCGCGGCCTTTTACGGAATTTTCATCACGGACATTGTCATCGGCCTTGTGCCAAGCCAAAAGAACGGTCAGCGCGGCGCACAATTCCAGGACCGGGCCGCCGCGGGCAATGGGTTTGCGGCCAAGGGGATTGCTGATGCAGCCAGCCAATTCGTCGGGCGGTTGTTGCTCCGACAGGGACAGCAGCAAAACGGCCAACAGGGTCAGGTCGTAGCCCAGCGTCAGCCGCGGCAGCTGGCCGTAGTCGTGACCGATCTGTTTGCAGATGCCGCAATAGAGCGACTTGTATCTTGTAAACTCGCGCATCAGCAATTCAGGTTTTAAGGGTCGGACATAACCAAACATTGGCTTTCTGACATCTCCTATAAATGATTTTCCAATAATTTCCAGGTTTCCCGGTGATCCTACGAGCGGCGGCTGTCGATGTCTCCTGCGCAAAGACAGGTCCTCGACGCTTCGCGTCTGCGGATGCTTTGCTCCGGAGAATCGGACAGCCCCATCACTAAACTTGCGGGGCAAAAGCTCTAGCAAAATTAAAGTCCTATCGTTTTAAGGGAATTTCCAGTGTTCCACCGAGCGAATTATTTCTGCATCGCAGAAATACCTGAGCTCGGTGGAATATCTGGAAATTCCATGTTATCATATTATGCAATAATTTATTAAGGCATTTCTGTAAATTATTCTGCAGCCTGAATAGCTGAAGGGGGCTTTCGATATGACGACCAAAACTGTCCGCACGCGCTACGCGCCCAGTCCAACCGGCTTCATGCACGTCGGCAATCTGCGTACCGCCCTTTATGAATACCTGATCGCCAAGTCACTGGGCGGGTCGTTCGTCCTGCGTATCGAAGACACCGACCAGGAGCGCATCGTCGATGGCGCGGTCGAGACGGTTTACCTGACGCTGAGGAAGGTCGGCCTGCAGCACGATGAAGGACCCGACATTGGCGGCGCTTACGGCCCCTACATCCAGAGCCAGCGCCTGCACCTCTATCGCCCGGCGGCCGAGCAACTGGTCGCCGCGGGGCACGCCTATCATTGCTTTTGCAGCCGCGAGCGCTTGGAATCGCTGCGGGGCGAGGCTGACGAGGCGGGCGTTTTCGCCGGCGGCTACGACCGCCATTGCCGCGATTTGCCGGCTGACGAGGTGCGGCGCCTGCTGGCTGCCAGCACACCGTCTGTCATTCGCCAGAAGATGCCGCTGACCGGCTCGACCACCTTCCACGACGCGGTTTACGGCGCCATCACCGTCGAGAACAGCGAACTGGAGGATCAGGTGCTGCTCAAGTCGGACGGCTTTCCGACCTACAATTTCGCCAATGTCGTCGACGATCACGCCATGTCCATCACCCATGTTGTGCGCGGTTCAGAGTACCTGTCCTCAACGCCCAAGTACAACCGGCTTTACGAAGCATTCGGCTGGGAGATTCCGACCTATGTGCACTTGCCCCTGATCGTCGGACAGGATGGGCGCAAGCTGTCTAAACGGCATGGCTCGACCAGCTTCGAAGACCTGCTGTCTGAGGGCTACCTGACCGCTGCCATCGTCAATTATATCGCGCTTTTGGGCTGGGCCCCGACCGACACGCAGGAGGTCTTCAGCCTCGACGAGCTGTGCCGGGTCTTTGCGATCGAGGGCATCAGCAAATCGCCGTCGGTCTTTGATTATGACAAGCTCAGTTGGTTCAACGCCGAATACCTGCGGGCGATGGATCAGGAATGTTTCCTCGATCTGATCCGGCCGCAGCTGGATGGCATATTTTGCAGCAAGCCCTACGATGCGCTGCTGATCGCCGAAATGCTGCAGCCCCGCCTGATCCGACTGACCCAAGTACCCGACCTGATCCGCTTCCTGACCGTCCGCCAACCCTTCGGCCCGGAGCTGTATTTCAACAAAAAGAGCAAGGCCACGCTCGAACTGGCCGTGCAGGTCCTGCCGCAGGCCATCGCCGTGTTGGCCGCCCTGCCCGACTGGACGCGCGAGGCCATTCACGACAGCCTGATCGCGCTGGCGACCCAGCTCGAGCTCAAAACCGGCCAGCTGATGTGGCCAATCCGTATCGCGGCATCAGGTCAGGAAGTCACCCCCGGCGGCGCCATCGAAATCTTGAAAATCCTTGGCCGCGAGGAAACCTTGGCGCGCCTGACGGCCGGCCTCGAAATCGCAAAGGAGCCAACACCATGAGTGACGATATTATCAATCCCACCATCGACGCTGACGCGTCGCCAACCAATTTCATTCACGACTTCATCAATGAGGACATCGCCCCTGGCGGGCGCTTCGCCGGCATGACCGTGCACACTCGCTTCCCGCCCGAGCCCAACGGCTACCTGCACATCGGCCATGCCAAAGCCATCGTCATCGACTTCGGCACAGCTGAAAAATTCGGCGGCGTCTGCAACCTGCGCATGGACGACACCAACCCCAGCAAGGAGGACGTCGAATACGTCGACGCCATCCGCGAGGACATTCAGTGGCTGGGCTTCGACTGGGGCGACCGCTTCACTTACGCCTCAGACTTTTTCCCGGCCATGTACGAATTCGCCTGCCAGTTGATCCGCAAAGACCTGGCTTTTGTCTGCGAATTGACCGGCGACCAGATCCGTGAAACCCGCGGTACGCTGACCACACCGGGCACGCCCAGCCCCTTCCGCGACCGCCCGACAGCCGAGAGTCTCGACCTTTTCGCCCGCATGAAAGCCGGCGAATTTGCCGATGGCGCTCTGACGCTGCGCGCCAAGATCGACCTCAACTCGGGCAATTTCAATATGCGTGACCCGGTGCTTTACCGCATCCTGCGCGCCCATCACCACCGCACGGGCGACAGCTGGTGCATCTACCCGATGTACGATTTTGCCCACCCGATCGAGGACGCCATGGAGGGCATCACCCATTCGCTGTGCTCGCTGGAGTTTGAGGATCACCGGCCGCTCTACGACTGGGTCATCAACAACATCGACGCGCCGGCCCGCCCGCGCCAAATCGAATTCGCCCGCCTGGGCATCAACCACACCGTCATGAGCAAGCGCAAACTGCGCCAGTTGGTCGAATCCAGTCTGGTCAGCGGCTGGGACGATCCGCGCATGCCGACGCTGTGCGGGCTGCGCCGCCGCGGCTACACGCCGGCTGCCATCCGCACCTTCATCGAGCGCATTGGCGTGTCCAAGGTCAACAGCACCGTCGATTTTGCCTTTCTCGAACACTGTCTGCGCGAGGACATGAACGCCCACGCCCGTCGGGTGATGGCCGTGCTGCGGCCGGTGCGCCTGGTCATCGACAATTACCCGGCCGGTCAGACCGAGACCTTCCGCGTCGAAAACAACCCCGAGCGCCCCGAAGACGGCGAGCGCGAGGTGACTTTTTCGCGCGAGCTGTGGATCGACGCCGACGATTTTATGGAAACCCCCTTCAAGGGCTATTTCCGCCTCTTCCCTGACAATGAGGTCCGCCTCAAGGTGGCCTACGTCATTCGCTGCACCGGCTGCGAACGCGATACCGACGGCAACGTGACGGTCGTTCACGCCGAATACGATCCGACGACGCGCGGCGGCAACACCACCGACGGGCGCAAGATCAAGGGCACCATCCACTGGGTCGATGCCGCGACCGCTGTGCCTGCCGAAATCCGCCTTTACGACAACCTTTTCGCCGTCGCTGATCCCGATGCGGCTGAGCGCAATTTTCTCGATCACCTCAATCCGCAGTCGTTGGAAACCATCACCGGCTGGGTCGAGGCGTCATTGGCCTGTTCGGCCGCTCCGTTGGCCTGCCAGTTCCTGCGTCTGGGCTATTTCTGCTTGGACAGCGCTGACAGCCGGCCTGACGCGCTGGTCTTCAACCGCGCCGTTTCCCTGAAGGACAGCTGGAAACCCAAAGCATGATACTTAACGGGTGCTGAAGCGATAGATTGTCTCATGCCGGAAGGCATCCCCTGCGGCAAAAACAGCGCTCGGAAAATTGGCGTGATGAATGGCGTCGGGGTAAAACTGGGTTTCCAGACACAGACCGTTGCGTCGGTCGTAGTGAACCCCTTCTTTGCCGGTGTCTGACTGCATAAAGTTACCCGAATAAAACTGCACGCCGGGCATTGTCGTCTGAACGTCCATGACGCGGCCAAACTTGGGTTCGTAGACTGTCGCGCAAGCCTTCAGGCCTGGGCCGCCGCGCACGACAAAATTGTGGTCGAAGCCATGTCCGGCGGCGATCATGGGCTCGGAACTGTTGATGTCGCGCCCGATCGGTTTCATCGTCCGGAAATCCAGCGCGGTACCGGCGACCGGCAGAATCTGCCCGGTCGGAATCAGTTCGCCGTCGATCGGCGTGAAGTCGTCGGCCTCGATTTGCAGTTCGTGGCGCAAGATGCTGCCGCTGCCCTGTCCAGCCAGATTGAAATAGCTGTGGTTGGTCAGATTGATCAGCGTTGAGCGGTCGGCGATGGCGGTATAACGAATGATCAGGCGATGATCGGCGGTCAGGATGTAGGTCACTTGGGCGTCAAGATTGCCCGGGTAGCCCTCCTCACCATCAGCCGAAAAATAATAGAAATTGACGCCCGGACCCTCGGGCAGTTCGACTGCCTCGCCACGCCAGACGATCTTGTCATAGCCGCGCAGACCGCCGTGCAAATGATTGCGGCCATCGTTGGCCGCCAGCTTGCAGGTCTGGCCGTCCAGATCAAAGGTCGCGCCGGCGATGCGGTTGCCGCAGCGGCCGACGGTCGCGCCATAGTAGGCATTGCGCGGGCTTTCATAGCCGGTCATGTTGTCATAACCCAGCACGATATCCTGAAAGCGCCCAGAACGATCGGGCATCAGCAGACGCTGCAAGGTTGCGCCGTGAGTCAGCAGGGTGCAAAACGATCCGTCATCCTGGTAAATTGAGAAACTCTGGATGGCCTTGCCGTCACGGTTTTGTCCAAATTCATTGACTCTGACCTGCATGGGTGGCCACCTTTCGTCTGAAAACCGTCAGGCTTGTTCGTCCGGCTTGGTGCGACTGCGCCTTGGTTTCTTCTCGGCTACAACTTCCGCGGTGACAACATCGGCTACCGGCTGTTCGTCGATCATGATCTGTTCGCTGACCGGCTTGATGTGCACCTTGCGCACTTTGTTTTCACGGACTATCGGCTTGAGCGCAGGGACTTCGACCGCTGGCGTTTCGACTGCCAATACGCCGTCAAGAGGTGTTTCGGCGTCAACTGGTTTCTCACGCCGACGGCGGGGCTTCTTCTCGGGCAGGATCGGCTCCGGTTCGACGACGGGTTCGGGTACAACGTCGACTTGCTCGGGTACGATGTCGTATAAAACCGAATCCGGCGCTTTCAGCTGCCACCATTTGCGTTTGGCCTTGACAGGCACGCTGTCCACGATGGGTTCCGGCAGGACTTCCACAATCGGCTCTTCGACCGGCTTTTTGCGGCGGCGCTTCTTCGGGGCTTCCGGCTCTGGCTCTGGCACCGGTTCTAGCTCCGGTTCCGGCTCAGGCGGCGCTTCAACGACAACCGTCTCGATCTCGCCATTCAGCGTCAGGATTTCATTTTCTTCTTCCAGGTCAACAGCAGCTTCAGCCAAATCGTCCGCCTCCGGATGATCGTGTCCCGGCGCCCGCAATTTGAGCAGAATGACCGCGAAATAGGAAACGGCGAAAGACAAAATCGCCATGATGATACCGATCTGCCAGATTCGCTCTGGATGGGTCGCCAGATTCCAGTTGGCCAGATAGTCGGTCAGGCCGGGCTGGTAAACGAATCCGTCCAATACCTGCAACTGATAGCAGATCAGCTGCGACAGGCCGAACAACACGGCGTAGATGACGTACAGCAAAGGTGAAAGAAAGAGAATCATGTATTCGATCGGTTCGGTAACACCACTGATCAGCGAGACCAAGCCGGTCACCGCCATCAACAGGATCAGCCGCACGCGGTTGTTGAAACGGGCTGTGATGGCGAAGCAGGCGGCGATGGCCGGCACGCCGAAGATCATCATGGGGTAGAAGCCGGCAATGTACTGGCCAGCTGTGGCGTCGCCGGCGATGAAGCGATTGAGATCGCCCGTCACGAGCACGCCGGCTTTGCTGGTGTACTCACCCATATTGAACCATATCTCATGATTGACAACTTCATGGAGTCCAAACGGCATCAGCAGGCGGCTCAAGAAGCCGTAGGCAAAAGCGCCGCCGGCACCAGTTGTCGTCAGATAGACGGCGAACGAGGCCAAAGCAGTCTCGATCAGCGACCATAAGGCACCAAACCCGACTCCCGCGACCAAAGAGACAACAATGGCCAACGTGGCCGAGGCCCGGACGCCGCTGAAGAAGGAGAGCCATTCCGGCAATTTGAGATCGCGGCAGCGATTGTGGAAAAACACGGCGATCAGTCCGGCGATAATGCCGCCCAGCAAACCCATGCTGAACACCGGCAAATCCGACGATCCGCTGAAGAGCAGGAAGACGACCGTTCCCGCCTCTTTGAAAATCAGATAGGAAAAGGCACCGGTCAAGCCGGCCGCGCCGTTTTGGCCACTGGCCAGTCCATAGGCCAGACAAACGGCAATCAGCAGCGGAAACTGTGCGAGCAGCATCGCGCCGGTCTGGGCTAAAATACCGGCACCGAGGAAGCCGAGGCGACCCGTGACATCGCCGAGCATCATCAGCAGGCCGGCCAGCGGCAGCATGGCTGCGGGTGTGATCAGAATGTTGCCGATGGTTTGAAACCAGTTTCTCTTTTTGCCCAGACTCAAGTCTGTTCCATTCATGAAAATAATCCCCCTGAGATCAATACTTGCGTTTGATTTTTTTCGATGTGGTCTTTTCAAATTCGGTGTCGCGAATGGTGAAGCTCTTGATGTATTTGTAGGTGGTCAGCGAGTGATTGACCTTTTTGACGACGTCGGCGATCAGCTGGCGGACGGCCTCGGAATTGGCGTCGGTTTCGCCGGTCTCTTCGGTGATCTTTTCCATGTCCGGGAAGATCTCGGCGGCCACGCGGGTATCGCCGTCGCTGTCGCTGACGCCGGTGACCAGGCTTTCGGCGACATAGCCGGTGCGGGCAAGCAGAAATTCGATCTCCTCGGGGAAGATGTTTTTGCCGTTTTTGTTGATGATGACGTTCTTCTTGCGGCCGGTGATGATGACAAAATTGTCTTTGTCCATGTAGCCCAGATCGCCGGTATGGAAGAAGCCGTCGGCATCAATGGCCTCGCGGGTGGCCTCTTCGTTTTCGTAATAGCCGAGCATAACATTCGGGCCTTTGCCGATGATCTCACCAATGCCGTTTTCGTCCTTGTCGATGATGCGGACGTCAACACCGGGCAACGGCAACCCAGCCGAACGGTTGTTGTAAATCACATCGCGGTTGAGCGCCAGGATCGGCGCGCACTCGGTCAGGCCGTAGCCCTGAACGGTGTGAATGCCGAGGTCCTGCATGCCCTTGATGATCTTGGGATCGATGGCTGCGCCGCCGGCGATCATCAGGCGCAGGTGGCCGCCGAAAGTGTCATGGATGCGTGAGAAGAGCGAACGGCGCTTGTCGACGCCGATCTTGCGCAGGGTGTTGCTGATCTTGAGGCCGAGCTTGAATTTTTTGGCCAGCTTGGGGTCGGACGTCGCCGACTTGATGATCTTTTTGTAGAACATCTCCACCATCAGCGGCACGACCAGGATCATCGTGGCCTTGCTCTCTTGCATGTTCTTGACGATGTGGCGCAGGCCCTCGCAGGCCGCAACCGTGCAGCCGCGGTAGATTGGGCACAGGAAGCCGCAGGTGCACTCGTAGGTGTGGTGAAGTGGCAGGACCGACAAGAAGATGTCGTCCGGGCCGATGTAGAGCATGCTGCACATGGCTTGCAGGTTGATGCAGATGTTTTTGTGCGACAACATGACCGCCTTGGACTGGGCCGTCGTGCCCGAGGTGAAGAGCAGGATGCTCAGAATTTCGGAGTCGATTACGGCCTCGGTGAAGCTCTTGTCGCCGCCAGCCAGGGCCTTCTCGCCCGCCGCCAGCCAGTCCCAGAAATACTCGTCCTTGCCGGCCGGCTCGTCCATGCAGACGAAATACTTGACCGACGGAATGCTGGCGCGAATGGCGTCAACTTCCTTCTTTTTGCTTTTGGCATAGATGAGGATATCGGCATGTGAGCGATTCAGGAGACTCTCGATCTCGGCTGTCGGCAGTTCCTTGTCCAGCGGTACAACGACACCGGTGCCGTTGACCGTGGCCAGGTAGGTGACGTACCATTCGTAGCGCGTCTCGGCTAGGATGGCGACGCGGGCCTCCTTGAGACCGAGCTTCTTGAACTTGGTGCCCAGCGCGTCGATGTCGCGGTCGTATTGTTTGTAGGAAACCGGCATGTAGGGCACAATACGCTCCGCGGTGCCGTCGTTTGGCTGCGTTTCAATCGGAGTCTGGCGCGAGGCGCGCGGGTCCTTGATCAGGAACGCGGCCTTTTCGCCGTAAATGCTGGTGCTTTGCTTGATCATATCCCGGAGATCGTTGATTTTTCTAACATCATAGAGCGGTACGTTTTTCATATTCAGTATCCTCACTATCTTCAATTGTCATCTAAAAATTACTTCGATACAAATTATAGCCGATGTTTGCGCGTTTGGGAAATGGTATTGACAAGATAACCCCCCTCAGCTAAAATAAAGTTCGCCTGAGGGCAAAATACGGGGGTGTAGCTCACCTGGGAGAGCGCTTGAATGGCATTCAAGAGGTAAAGGGTTCGATCCCCTTCATCTCCACCAAATGTATCAATGCTTATTGATACAAAGAAACCACCGGAAACGGTGGTTTTTCTTATTGATTAGGGTTTTAAGACGGTGTTTATGCTTCGTTAAAGTATATAAACCATTTTGGTATAAAATAGACCCCATAGAATGGACAGTAAAACTGTGGTTATAAAACCGACAGTACCTCTCTAGCCATTCGAAGTACTTCTGTTCCGTTTATGCCTAAAGTGTTGGTGGACAATTTCTCAGCGGACATCGCGGCAATCTGCATAATGAAATATTTCTCTAGTTTGATATTGTTCTTGTATTGTGAGGCTCTACTTTGCCAAGTCATGACTTTTTTGAAACTCTCATGGCACTGATCGCAATGCTTGTAGTACGCATATGATGTATACCATGTGGCTCCGATCTTTGACAGGATATCTCCGTACTCAAAGCTAAAGCTATGCTGTGTCATTTCCTTCTCCTTTTTGATCACTCAAAGTTCGCTTCTATATAGACTGCAGTGAGTAATTTCGCTTTGTTTAAAAATTCAATTGAATTTTTAAACTCCTGCTTCAATTATGCCATGTATAAATCCAGAAATCGACAAACATTTAGCACATAAACTTCCCTCTTTTTTTAATAGGTCAGAAATCAGTGTGTTAACCCATTCAACAGCATCGTCAATGCTCAATGTTACAGGCAAGCTTCCAGCTTGTGCTGCATAAAGGCGATCCCAATTGATACCTTTCACAATAGTTGGTGGCCATTCCTGTTGCCGTCTGGATTTGAAAAGTCTCTGACATGTTTTGTAGATCATGGAGAAATCAAAAGGTTCCTGATTGATTATAAGTTGCAAATCAATTAAATCATGCGCCCTTTCGCTGTTTTCTGTACTCAGTGCATGTAATTTCTGTGCGATCTGGTGATGAATGGGCAATAGCGCTATCGGAGCAGGCTCTGGAAAATTTAGTTGGGTAAATATATCCACAATGTCTTTAGATATTAAATAGTCCGGTTGATCTGTTTCGCCAATTTCATCATGTTATTCGGGCATTTTTCAGGCATTTTTGACCTCCTTCGTTAACTGTTTTTCTTCACTAGCTGTGATAATCCCTAACCTTCTGGCCTCATGAATTGCGGCAATCAAGCGTTCATTTATAATTGAGCCCACACAGGCACGGATCGCATTGGCAACACTTTGCGAAGGAATTCCTTCGTAATAGGATTTGGTTTCTTGGTCATGTATTTTAACCACGTGTATGTAATCAGGCAGTTTTTTGCGCATTCGAACTGGGGTTGCAACTTGGATGAACGCTGGATTTGTAGGGATAAGACCATGCAGCGCCAAGACCGATTCACCATAAAGATAGGCTTCCGTGCCAACCAGCTTAACCGCTTCTGCATAGGCGTCCAATGGTGTCGGAATATATCTGGCCAAACGATACAAACCATGCCCGAGTCGCTTGAGCTTCCCGCGATGTGCCAATTTTACCAGCTCAATATTGGGTATGCCAATATCGCGGGCCTCATCCGACATGATAAGGCCGTAGTTGTCCGCTGCAATTTCATAGATTAAATCATAAATGCTCATGCCAATACTATACCATTTTATGGATAGTATTGGCAAGCCACCAGTCTAGGTTGATTTCTACCTATTATCTTGTGTAGTAGGAATATGAAAGCAGGTGATGCCTGAACATCAATTGTAATGCCATCGTTTCGGTGACCGAGGCAAACCAAAACTTCTCCCGTGTGACGCGCATTGCCGAAAAGAATGGCCAAGCAGTCATTTTCAAAAATAACCGCCCGAAATACCTGCTGGTCGATCTCGAAAGTGCTCCGCCCATCGAAATGACAGAGGACGAGAAAATCGATTTTGTCGCCGCGCGCATTTTGAGAAAATATAAACCCGCATTTCTCGAGTTGGCCAAATGATTAAGTTTTCGAATCGGCATGTACGTCATGCTGTCTTTCCTTGAAGTCAACGGAATCAAACTGGATTGCACAAACGAAGAGGTAGCTGATGCTGGCCTCGCTGTAGCTGCGGGCAAAATGGGCTGCGTGCGGCTTCGCGATTGGGTGGTTGAGCATAAAGGCGTTGCAGCTTGGTATCCTGAGGGATGCTTTTATCGGCAAAGGGCGGCAATAATTATTTTCCCCATGATTTTTGTGATATTATGAATACCAGAGCGTAACAAGCAATCAAATATATGGTCGGCCTTTTGTAACTGGTGATTTCAAATTTGAATTTTTATGGAGGTTTCTATGATTCGATGTGCTACGTGTGGTGCGGACAACTATGACAATTCAGCCAGCTGCTTCAATTGCGGCAATTCATTCACTTACGTACAAAATGCAATGAACGTCTATCCAGTCGAATGTCCCAACTGCCACCTGCTGGTTCCATCCAACAGTCCTTTTTGCGGGAATTGCGGCATCGATATGCGCCTTGGCCCCGTCAAAAGAGGTATCGGTGGCTGGTTGGTTCTTCCTCTGATCGGCGTCTATCTGACGCTTGTTTCGTCAATTCTCGTTTTTTTCAGTGGATTAATCGTACTCCTAAACAGTCAATATGTTTCTGACCGTCTTATACCAACCATCTACTTTGAACTTTTTATTAATTTGGCATTATTTGTTCTTAGTATCATTGCTTTGGTACTTTTCCATTCGAAGAAAATTGTGCTGCCAAAGTACATGATCATCTTGTACATTTTAGGGTTTTTGTTTGGTTTCATTGACACCTTATGGGTGATGTCAATCGTCTATACCCCCGATATGATCTTTACACTTGTGTCGAAGTTTGTTGCGCCGGCCATCTGGATTCCCTACTTTCTGATCTCGAAACGAGTCAAAAATACGTTCATCCGATAACACCGCACAATTCGTGCTTACGAAAAGGCCAGAAACCACTGAGGTTCCTGGCCTTTTCGTATGCTCTAAATTATGCGACGGCGACTATTCGGCTTCGATTGCCTTTCTGCTTTCGCCAGGCTTTTTGGGGATTTTGATGAAAGCCATGATCACAATACCGACGACAGCCGCGATGCCGGCAATGATGAAGGCGGTCGAAAACGCGCCTGTCTTGCTGAGGTAGGCGACTGTGAAGGATGATGCAACGGCGCCGATGCCAAAACCGATCAGGATCATGCCGTAGTTGGTCGCGACGTTTTTGCCGCCCCAGAAGTCAGCAGTCATGGCCGGGAAGACACCGAGGTAGCCGCCGTAGGAGAAGCCGATGACGGCGATGACGGCCAGCATCAGGTAGCCGCTGACGAAGGAAACGCCGACGATGGACAGGCCGGTAACGACCAGCAGGAGCATGATCGTGCGCTTGCGACCGAGTTTATCCGAGACCCAGCCCCAGAAGAGACGGCCGAAGGAGTTGCAGGCGGTAATGATCATGACGCCGGCGATGGCTTCCTCAGGTTTAAGGCCGCTGTCTTTTTGCAGACCGAGAATCTTGGCCATCGGGATCATCATCGAGCCGGCGGCCGTGGCGCACATCAGGACCAGCGTCACCAGATAGAACTGCGGCGTGCGCAGCACTTCCGAGGGCTTGAACTGATGGGTGTTGAGCGTGCTCGAGGCGAGCGGGGGCGTCCAGTTCTTGGGCATGTAGCCTTCGGGGGGAGGGTTGATGAAGAGCGAGCCGACAATGGTAACGACCACGAACAGGCCGCCCAGGATGGCAAAGGTCGGCAGGACCGTGAACTGCTTGATCAGGGATTCAGCGACATTGGTGAAGACCAGTCCGCCAAAGCCGAGGGCCGAAACGATGATGCCGGTGACCATGCCGCGTTTGTCCGGGAACCATTTTTGGCAGGTGGCGATGGTTGTGGTGTAAGCCATGCCCATACCGATACCGCCGAGGATGCCATAGGACAGCCAGAGCAGCCAGGGCGTGTCCTGGGTGACGAACATAGTCAGAAAGAAGCCGATGCCGATCACAATGCCGCCACCGATGATGACCGGACGCGGATGTTTATACTTTTCCAGCAGCTTGCCGCCCAGCGTACTGCCGACGGTCAGCAGCAGCAACAACACCGCGTAAGCCAGGGTACCGTAAGTGGGATCCCAGTGGAAAAGGGCATTGGGTGTTTTTTCGGTGTAGATCAGGTAGGACTGGAAGACACTCCAAATGTAGGCCGTACCTAGGCACATCTGGATGAAGATGCTGGCGATGACTGGTATCCAGCGGTTGAATTTCGGGGTTGAAAGACTCGTCGTGTTCATGGGAACCTCCATTTGGCCTCGTGGGCAGCTAATTATAGACTGGGCGGGTCAGGGGTGGTTCGAGTTTTGATTTGGCGCGTTTGCGCCTTTATCATTATAGAGGTTGAATAAAAAATACCTAGGCCTGCTTCTTGGGCAAGAGTTGAACGTTTTCTGATATTTTTTTGTCTTCAAACTATAAAATAACCGCTGATAATTTGTAAGGTTTTGTGCATCAGGGTCAAAAACCATTGCCGCGCCATCTCCTATGATTTACGATGACCCCAAAACGAGCAAGGGAGTCAACATGCGTCAGCACAATGATCCTAAAATCTTTCACGTCGAGATCCTGCCGCCCAAGCAGGCGTCGGAAAATCTGGACGTCGATCTGGCGCTGTTCGCGGAAAAGTACGAGCGCGTGATGGCCAGCGGCTATTGCGCCTGCATCACCGACAACGCCATGGGGCATCTGGCCTTTCAGGGCACCGAGATGATTGAAGAGCTGGGATTGGATGTCCAGCCCGACCAGGTCATGATTCACTTGAACACCTTCCACACCAAGGGCGACCTTGACAACATACTCGACGCCTGCCAAGCCAAGGGCATCCGCTGCCTGCTGGTCATCACCGGCGACGGCTCGGACCGACTGCCCAAGCTGGAGCCGGCGGACATTGGCGTAACCGGCGTGGCTTCGGTCACTTCGGTTGAACTGCTGCAGTACATCCGGCAGGCCTACCCCGGCGTCTTTTCTTTGGGTGTGGCCTTTAATCCCTATGAACCGGCGGCGCATGAGTTTGCCAAACTGGCGCGCAAGCTCGCTGCCGGCGCGGAATTCGTCATCACCCAGCCGGTCATCGAACGCAACGTCGTCGTCGATGAACTGCTGCTTAAGTATCCCGACCTGCCGGTGATTGTCGAGGCCTGGATGAGCAAAAAGCTGCATCTGCTGTCCGACGCCATCGGTTACGAGATCCCGGAAAATACCGAGTTTGACCCGATTGCCACCCTGCTGTCGCTGCATCAGCTGTACCCCAAGTGCGGCGTCTACCTTTCGTTGCTGGGCTTCAAGACCCAGTACCATCTGATTGAAAACACCTGGAAATAGAGGAATTTTTATGAAAATCGTCGTCTGCATCAAGCAAGTCCCGGCCTCCAACAATGCCAAGATCGATCCGGAGAGCAAGCGGATTGTTCGCGAAGGCGTCGATGCCATGCTCAACCCTTTTGACACCTACGCCCTTGAAGCGGGCGTCCAGTTGCGCGAGCGTTTCGGCGGCGAAGTCATCGTGCTGTCGATGGGGCCGGACAAGGCCAATCTGGTGTTGCGCGAAGCCCTGGCCGTCGGCGCCGATCGCGCGATCTTGCTCAGCGACCGCGCTTTTGGCGGGTCGGACACCTGGGCGACCAGCTACACGCTGGCCAAAGCCATCGCCAAAATCGGTGACGTCGATCTGGTCATCTGCGGCAAGCAGGCAGTCGACGGCGACACGGCCCAGGTCGGGCCGGGCATTGCCGCTCATCTCGACTGGCTGCAGGCGACCTATGTCATGAAGCTCGAGGACGCCTCGCCGACTGGCATCCGGGTTCAGCGCATGCACGAAGACGGTTATGACATCTGCGAACTGGATTTCCCGGCCGTCATCACCGTCGTCAAGGGCATCAATTCGCCCCGCATCCCCTCGCTGCGCGGACGCCTGGCGGCGCAAAAGTTCGAGATCCCCATCTGGCATCCCAGCGACATCGGCGCCGAGCTCGACAAAATCGGCCTGGACGGCTCGCCGACGCGCGTCGTCAAAACCCAGCCACCCCTACAGCGCTGCACCGTCACCCAGGTCATCACCGGCGCGCCTGGCGACTGTGCCAGCGAACTGATCCAGGCGCTTCGTCTGCGCAGCATTTTGTAAGGTGGCGCTAACATGATTATCTTGAATGAATCCGACAAATCACAATACACCAACGTCTGGGTCGTCGCCGAGATGATGGCCGGTCACGTCCAGCCAGTCACCCATGAATTGATCGGTGTCGCCCGCAAATTAGCTGATGACCGCGGTTCGCAGGTTTGGGTCATCCTGATGAGCGCCACCATCACCGACCAGGCGCCTGCCCTTTTCGCCTCCGGCGCTGACCGGGTCGTCGTCATCGATGACCTTCGCTTGGCCGGCTTTACCGACGAGATCGAAGCCAAGGTTTTGGTGCGGCTGATCAAAAAGTACCAGCCCGAGATCGTTATCTGCGGCGCGACCACCCGCGGTCGCGCGCTGATTCCGCGCGTTGCCGTGCTGGCCAACTGCGGTCTGACCGCCGACTGCACCGAGCTGAGCATCGACCCGGGCAATGGCGACCTCCTGCAAACGCGCCCGGCCTTCGGCGGTAACATCATGGCTACCATCCGCTGTGCCAAGCATCGGCCGCAAATGGCCACCGTTCGGCCCAGGGTCCTGCAGGCTCCGGAGCCCGACCTGTCGCGCACCGGCGAGGTGATCGTCGAAGCCGTCGAGGACAGCGACGCCAGCAAAATCAAGCGCATCATCGAAGTCATCCACAGCACCGATGAAGTAGTCAATCTGGCCGACGCTCAGATCATCATCGCCGGTGGCCGCGGCATGAAGGGGCCCGCTGGATTTGACCTGCTGCGCCAACTTGCCGCCCGGGTCGGCGGCGCGGTCGGCGCCAGCCGCGCCGCGGTCGACGCCGGCTGGATCGCCTATGCCCATCAGGTCGGCCAGACCGGCCAGACCGTTCAGACCAAGGTCTACATAGCTTGCTCCATTTCGGGACAGATCCAGCATCTGGTCGGCATGCAGTCCTGTGACCTGATCGTCGCCATCGACAAAAACCCCGACACCCCGATGATGCAGGTTGCCGACATCGCCCTGGTCGGTGATGTCTTCGAGATCATCCCCGAGCTGATCCGGCAAATCCCCAAGCTTTAAGGAAAAGATGAAGAATCCCTTGGAGCTTCGGATCACAATGTGATATAATTCATCACAAAACGTGATCGGAGCGGCGCATGACCAGATTCTTTGCCTATCACAGTGGGCTCGTCCAACTCATCTTCACCTTACCGTTGTCTGCTCTTTTGCTGATCGTTTTGCTGATGAATGGTTTTTCGATCATTGTCTGGTTCTTGCTGACTTTGATGATGCTTTTCATCGTTTTAAGTTCTTCGATCTATTGCATGCATATGATTACCCGGCAAAAACTGCTGCAGCTTGTAAACGAATGTGACCCCTATCCTTTGTTGACTGAAATGACCAATTTATTTTCCCGCACAAAAACAAATTCCAATGACACGTTTCTGCAGATGTGCCTGTCTTCCGCGCTCAGCAACACAGGTGATTTCAGGCAGGCTATTTCGGTTTTGCACACTATCGAATTGGCCAAATATTCCACCAAAACGCCTTACAATAAAGCCCTTGTTTATTTCAGCCTGTCCGAATTATACACTTTGATCAACGAAGCCGATCAGGCTGTCGCCTATTTCGAGATGGCAAATAATGTCAGTGCCCATGTCACTCGCTCCGAGATGAAGGTGCAACTCAAAAAAATCAGTGCAGGCGTAGGCACCGCTATTCAAATAATGCAAGGCAACTTCGACGCAGCCGAAATGATGATTGCCGAGAACATCGATTATTACCAGTACAATTCTTCCAAGGTTACTTTAAATTATCTACTTGCCGCCATCTACCGCGGCCAAGGCAAAATGCACGAAGCTGTCCAGTCTTTGCAAGACGTGATCGATCACGGCAACAAATTATTTGTTGTCACCCTGGCCCAAAAAATGTTGGAGGAAATCAATCGTGAAGAAGGAACTTGATCAACAAGGCAATGCCCCACAAAAGAAGTCTTTTTCTCAGTTCTTGAAGTCCGTCAGCAAGCGTCAGTGGATTGTCCTGGCCACGGTGCTTTTTCTGGTCGCCGACATTGTTATTGTCGTTCAGATCCTGCCAATGTTCACCGTACCGGCTGGGCCTCGATCGTCGTCTGCCGTAACAACCGCGGTCACCGAGATTGCCGAGACCGACCCGGAGATCACGGTCGAGACCACCCTGCCGTCAGCCAGCGAGACCCCGGCACCAACGTCAGCGCCGACTGCGCCGCGCCAGACGGCCAGCCTGCTGGAGTCCATTCGTGATAATTATCATCACGTACCCCGCGAACAAGCCCTGGCATTGTTTGATTCAATCGACTGTTTGAGTGACATCCTGATCACTCATAGCATGATGGAAGGGCTTAATTTCCGACAATCACCTTCTTCAACTCATCAGTTTGCGACGTGTGAAATGTTATTAGCTTACGAAATCCCCAATGAAGCTATTTACAATTATGTCGAAGTTTACGATACAAACATGTTCGAGCTGCGCATCTGCAAAGGAACTGACACCAATCAATACACTGTTTTGGCCAGCAAGCCCCTGCCGGCTGGCTATACTCAGGTCGATACCTACGATGCCATGATGAAGATCAGTGACCCCAAAAACAACATTACCCAAGCTACCTTGGACCAGATTCTGGCAGTCGGTCATGTCGCGCCCTTTATTAACGGAAGCATAGCAAAGTATCGTGCTTATGCCTGTTATGGATATATTGAAGTCAACCGGGCAGGCAATATATTTTATTTACCAGAGTCAAAAACCTTCGTGATGCTTGTCGAAGATTACTCGGCAGAATTGTTATACTATAGTTTTCATCAAATCGATGACGGAACTCCATTTTATAATGTTGCAGCCACCTTTGATCTTTCGGTGCCGCTCAGCCCAGACGCCAGCAGTAATAATTATTTTCCTGGCAGCAACTGGTAGGACAAGGTAATCGACACAAAAGAGGCAGCCGCGATAATTCCGCGGCTGCCTCTTTCATATCAACGCAGTTCAGCTTACGGCTTCAAAAACGAGAACAGATCAAAGCCGGTCGGCAGCGGAATGGTCAGCATGTAGAGGGTGGCCAGTGCAAAGGCAGCGACCGAAATGATGGTGATGACCATTTTATTGGGGGTGCTCTTGAAGGTGCTGGCAATACCCAGCAGGAAGAGCACCAGGCTGTAGATGACGGTGACCAGACCGAAGGCGTCGCCGTTTTTGTTGTCCTGCTCACCCTTGGCCAGCAGTTCCTCGGACTGAGCCAGCACGTCCGATGCATCGGCAAAGTAGCTGTCGGTATAGCCTTCCATGTCAAAAGGCGTGGCGTATTCCGGTTGTGCCAGAGCCCAGTCAATGGCCGCGTTGAATTCTTCGGTGGCATTGTCGTAACGGATTTGCTCCAGCTTCCAGCTGAATTTTTCAACCACCGCCGTGTCACCATCCTGGGCGGCAAATTCCTGCTCGATCATTAGGTCGCTGATCATGTTCCAGGTGGTCATATCCTGCGCATAAACCTGAGCACCTTCATTCCAGCGAGAGTTTCCGTCGGCCGCGACGTTGTTGCTGGCTGTGTAGTTGCCTGCCTGATTGCCTTCGTGCAGCGAACCGACCCAAGATGCCCATGCCGTACACAAGGCCGTGACGCCCAGCATGATGATAATGATGATTTCGATGATTTCGTCTTTGGTCTTTTTCGCCTTCTTTTCTTTGATGCCTTCGCTCATGTCGATCCTCCAGAATTTATTTTGAATGTCAGACAGGATTAGATTTCTTCCTGCCTCTCGCGTCTCATTTTGCGGCGAAGGAAGAGCAGTGCTGCAGCGGCGGCAAAGACCAGCAGGCCAGCCAGACCGATGCCTGATTCGCCGGTCGTCGGGATTTGCTCGTCGCCGAGGATGGCGTAGGTCGAGAAGTGGTCGGTCTGGAATTCGAGATATTTTTTGCCGTCGATGATGACCAGCTTGGTCTCGAGCTTGGTCACCGTGCCGTCATCGGCAATGTAGGCCACGCAGAGGTTGAGGCGGCCGGTAAAGGCGTCGGGCAACGGCAGGCGAATGGTGATGAAGCCGGTGATGTCTTCATTGCCGACCTTGCCGGAAGTCTGTCCTTCGTTGGTGACAACCGTCTTGAGCAGAAAAATGTCGAAGGCTTGCAGGATTTCGACTTGATCTGCTGCCAGTTCCTCTTCCGCAGAAATGACAAAATTCGGTGTGTTGGACGCGTTGTAGGGATCGGTTTGCAAACTGATGTTGACCATGGTGACTGACTCGTCGCTGAGCTCTGGGATGTTGGTGCTGGTGCCAATGCCATCGGCTTCGATACCCGTGCCAGCATCTTCTGAGACGATAACCAGCAGTTGATCCATGCGCGACAGAACCTTGTCAAGTTTGCTCAGATCACTGTCGGGCAGGTCATCTTTTTGCTCTTCGGTCAAGAGGTCAAGCAATCGCTTGGTATCGCGGACCTCTTCTTGAGCATCGGTGATTTCTTCGTCGGTTGCCGTCTCAGGATCAGGCAGTGATTTAATCTTCTCTTTGACAAATTCCGGCAGCAGATAGATGATCTTCTGTTTTATGTTGCCGGCGCGATCAACGATTTCGATGCGAACGACATAGCGGTCGGACGTCAATTCGTTGTCAAAAAAGGAGAGGTCCACGGTGTAGGCATTGAGCGGCTCCCCGCTGCTGAGATCAATGGTCGTCCAGCTGTCGTTGCCAACACAGGTGCTGACGCTGGCCAGGCCAGACTCGCTGTCTCCGGCGGCGATCGACAGATCAAGTTTGGTGCCGATATTGGAGGCATCATAGGACGGCGTGATGGTCGGCAGCGTTTTGTCGATTTTGACCGTCCAGGTCACAATCGAGCTTTCCTGGGCGAGTTCGTCGGCCGTTTTGAAGGTGACGGTGTAGGTGCCGTTGTCGGTCATATCAACCGAGGTGCCTTCAACATAAGGCGCACCGTCCAGTGAGTAATAATAGACAATGTCTTCGGCGGCTGTAAAGTCATCGACCGAGCCACTGGCTGTCAGGTTGATCGCGGTCGTGGCCCAGGTAGCGCTCGTATAGGCCGGGGTGGGGGTGATGACAGGGGCAGAAGGGCCGTGGGTGTCGGCCAGGACAAAGGGGCCAAAGTTGGAAATGGTCTCGTTGCCGGCGTAGTCCGCTGCTTTGACGTGGATGTACCAGGTGCCGGTGTTCAGAAGCGCGACATTGAGCACGGCATTGGTGCCGATCGATCCCCAGCTTGAAGGGGCATCGGCGGTGTGGTTGACGACGGCATAGCGTGAACTGAAACCGCTGCCGCCGTTTTCATCAGCGACGGTCACCGTGATATTTTTCTGGGTGCTGTAAGAATTCGCGGCGGTATCGCAGGCGATCACTGGGTCGGTGGTGTCGCGGACCAGCACCATGAAGCGGGCAACTTCCTCAGACCAGATGTTGCTGTTGTTCTTGACTTTAAGCGCGATCTTGTAGGTGCCGGCGGACAGGCCGGCGAAGTTGGTCTTGGGGCTGGCGCCGCTGTAGATGGCCGTGCCGTCGCGGGTGATGGTCCACAGACGCGCCGTGATGGCTGCGCCCTGCGGGTCATAGGAGGTGTCCATGTAGCTGATGTCTTCCGTCTGGTAGGTCAGCAGACGACCGGGGGTGATGTTGAATTCGGCGACCGGCTGGGCCGCGGCGTCAGACGAAGTCGAAACATAACGGTAGTAGGGGTTGCCCGACACGCCCTCGACATCGACGACGGTCTGACGAATGATGTATTCTTTGTTGTCCGCGAACGTGGCAGGCTGGCCGTCGATCCAAGTGTCCGCGGAGGTCTCGCGGTAAGCCCACGCTGTTGAAGCGATGCCCTTGCCGACGGCGCTCTGGTGATCGGGGTCATAAGCGTTATCAACAAGGGTGACATCACTGCCGCTCATACTGACGCCAAAGCCGGCGATCGGACGACGATGGACGTAAACGGTCTTGGTCAGCACATCCTTATAATAGATGTCATATTTACCGGCCTCAACAAAGGAGATGTCCAGATTGCTCAGATACAGATTGTCATACAGCGCGGTGCCTGTAGAGTTTTCAAAGTAATTTTCGTCATGGTTGATCCGCCATTTGCCATCGGGCCAATCGGCATCTGCCGTGTCGGTCTTTTCGGACTGCGGGGTGATGGCCAGCGAGCTGGGATTGCCATAAATCAGCCATTCCGTGTCGTTGACGGCGCTGCTGTGGTATTGGCTGTAAATGTAGTTGGCCAGGGCGTTAATCTGTTCGGCATAAGTGTCGGTCGCGGCTTGGGTCTTGTCGACGAAGGTGCCGTTGCCGTCATTTTTGGTGATAAAGGCGATGCCGTCGGCGGCATTTTTGCCCCAACCGAGGTAGTCAATACCTTCGTTGCCAAGGCGGGTCAGGATTTCGCCGAGGGCGACCGGGTCGGAGAAGTCGGCGACAGCGCCGTCTTCAGCGTTGATGATGAAGCGTTTGGAGTTGGCGCGCCACTCCGGTCCGCGGATGACCTCGGAAAAGCGCTTGCTGGATTCCATGCTCATCTTGACGTCGAGGAAGGTAAAGTGGGTGTTGAGTGAGCAGCCATGCGAGGTGTAGCCAACCAGCGGTCCAAAGCCATAGGCACCGAAATCGGTCGGCAGCGCGACGGTTTGGGTCGTTGAGCTGTCGCTGGTCAGGGTCCAGGTCACAGGACTGCCATTGTAGGTCATATCCAGCGTATCGGCGGCGGCTTCGATCTTGACCACGCGGGTTGTTTCAGCGCCGACGGCGAAATAAGCCAGCGCTTCAAAGCCGGCATAATCCTGAATGGCCGTATACGCGCTATTATGAAAGGCGTTGACGTCAACGTTGGTGAATTTGTAGATGTAGGCGGTTGGGTTTTGGCCATAAGGATACCAGAAGAATAAAAGGTAACCCGACATCGTCCGGGTGTCCAGAGCGGTGTTGGACGACATGGAGGTGTTGAACAGAAAGCCGGCACCATTCAAGGCATCGAAGAATGATCCTTCCTGAATGGTGAAGTCGATGGTTTTTTTGCCAAAGTCAGTGTTCGGCATATACATGAAGTCTTTGTAGGCTGGTGCACCATAGCCATAAAAATCAATGTTGGTTTGGGTGCCGGTCGAAACGACCAGATGGTTGTCGAGAGAATAATTGCCATTTGTTTCATTGTAATAGGGGCGATAATATGGGATCTCTGTCGACGCGTTGTTGGTATGGTCGTAGACCTCCCAGCCGGACGAGGTGTTGCCGGCAGCGACTTCGCTGGATTCGACAGCCTGGATTTTGATCTTGTCGAGCGGCACGCCCTTGGCGACCAGCGCGGCGGTCAAATCAGCCTGCAACGTCGAAACGTTGGTATCGGTCTTGCCAAGCGTAAGGACTATGTCGAGCAGATCATCCTGATCCACTTCGATGTCAACTTCAGAAGATACTGTCGCCATGACGATCGTATTGGGCAGAAGCGTCATCAGGATGGCAAAAATGGAAATCAGAGCTATGATACGACGTTTGCTTTTCTTCATAGAATTTTCCCCCTATTAATCTCGTCTGTAGTTTGGGATGATACATTAATACTAATCGGACATTCTGACCAGTTTCTAAACAACCAAATTAACGGAATTGCCGTAAATTTGTTACAATAGTAGTGTTATCTTTGTTTTGGGGTGTGAATCTATGGATTTGAAAGAAAAAGCAGCCAGCCTGGTCGCCAAAATGACCCTGAAAGAAAAAGCCAAACTCTTGTTTGGTCAGGATTTTTGGCACATCAGCGGGGTGCCGCGGCTGGGCTTGTCGGCTGTTTTGGTCACCGACGGACCGCACGGCTTGCGCAAGCAGCCTGACGCGACCGACTTTATGGGCATCAACGGCAGTTTGCCCGCCACCTGCTTCCCCACCGCCAGCGCTGTCGCCTGCACCTTTGACGACGACCTGATCACCGAGATGGGCCAGGCGCTGGGCGAGGAATGCCGCAAAGAAGAGATCGCCGTGCTGCTCGGGCCAGGGATCAACATCAAGCGCAGCCCGCTGTGCGGCCGCAACTTCGAATACCTGAGCGAAGACCCGTTGCTCTCGGCCCGCATGGGCATTGCGATGATCAAGGGCGTGCAGAGCCGCGGCGTCGGCACCTCACTCAAGCACTTCGCCGGCAACAGCCAGGAGAAGGGCCGCTTGATCACCGATTCGATCATCGATCCGCGCGCGCTGCGGGAAATATATCTCAAGGCCTTTGAAATGGCTGTGCGCGAGGCCCAGCCCTGGACCGTGATGACCGCCTACAATTTGCTCAACGGCGTTTACTGCAGCGAAAACGAAGAGCTGATCACCGGCATCCTGCGCGGTGAGTGGGGCTTTGACGGCATCACCGTCACCGACTGGGGCGCGATGAACGAGCAGATCGACAGTTATCTGGCGGGTCTGGATGTCGAGATGCCCGGCGTCGGCAACAAACGCGAACGCAGCCTGGTGTCAGCCGTGAAAGAGGGCAGATTGCCAATTGAAAAACTGGACGCGGCAGCCCGGCGGGTGACCGAACTGTTGCTCAAAGCGCAGCAAGGCCGGCAAGTCCCCTATTATTTTGACCAGCAGAAAAATCTGGAGCTGGCGCTGCGGGTCGCTGAACAGTCCGCTGTCCTGCTCAAAAACGACGGCATCCTGCCCTGCCACACCCACCAGAGCATGGCCGTCATTGGCGCCTTTGCCAAGCATCCGCGCTATCAGGGCACCGGCAGCAGCAAGGTCAACCCGGTGGTGCTCGACAATGCCTTGGCAGCGCTGACCGAGGCCGGCGGCGATCTGGCGTATGCGCCAGGTTATGATATTGACGGTTTCGGCATCCAGGCGGATTTAATCGAGCAGGCGGTCGAGTTGGCCCGCAGCAAAGATATCGTCCTGCTGTTTGCCGGTCTGCCTGAAGCTTACGAATGCGAAGGTTTCGACCGAAGCGACATCGCCCTGCCGGATTCGCATAATCAGTTGATCGAAATAATCTGTGAGGCCAATCCAAACACGATTGTCATCCTGCAGGGCGGCAGCGCGATGGCCATGCCCTGGAACCACCTGCCCCGCGCCATCCTACTGGTTCACCTGGGCGGCTGCCAGGGCGGTCACGCCATTGCCAACCTCGTCCTGGGCGTCGTCAATCCGGGTGGAAAACTGGCCGAAACTTTCCCGCTGAGCATCGAGGATAATTTCTGCGCCTCGATCTACCCGGCCACCGACGGCTATGCCAAATACCCGGAAAGCATTTTTGTTGGCTATCGCTATTACGACACGGCAGGCAAAAAAGTGCTCTATCCCTTTGGTCACGGCTTGTCGTATACAACCTTTGATTTTAGTGATTTGTCAGTTGATCAGGACGCGATGACCGCCACATGTAAGATCACCAACACCGGCTCGATTGCAGGTTCTGAGACCGCGCAACTTTATGTTGCGCCGCAAAATCCAGTTGTTTTTAAAGCGCAGAAGGAATTGAAAGCCTACCGAAAAGTCAAACTCAAGCCAGGCGAAAGCGCGCGGATCGAGTTCACGTTGACCCAAGCAGAATTTGTCAATTACAGCATAACCCACAAATGCTGGACGGTTGAAGCCGGTGTATACGAAATTCAGATCGGCGCCTCCAGCCGCGACATCCGACTGCGCGAAAAGATCAACCTGGCCGGCTCCGCTGGTGAAGACCTGCGCAACCTGGTGCCCGCCTACTACGATCTGCCGCCCCGCGCTGAAGACATTCCCGAAGAGCAATTCGCTGCAGTCTGGGGCGGGCCGCTTTCCGCGTCAGTCCATCGTGGTCCACCCTATACCATGAACACCAGTTTGGCCGAAATCAAGGACACTTGGATTGGCAAGCTGCTGGCTCGTGGCGCGCGCGGCCAAATCAAGAAGGCGGCCAGCAAAGACAGGACCCCCGAATTGATGATTCGAGAATCGGTTGCCGAAACGCCATTCCGTCAATATGTTCAGGCTGGCATCAGTTACAAGGTGATCAACGGTATGATCCTGATGCTCAACGGCCACTTCTTCCGCGGGCTCTTAAAAATGATGGGGATGTACAGCCGATGAGAATTTCAGGTTTTGCCAAGATAATTTTCGGGCTTATTCTGATTTATGTTAACATCTCGTGGGAGGGCGTTGATATTGTTCCTGACTTTTTGGGATTTCTTATGATTATATCGGGGCTCTCTTCATTAACTTCGCTGCATCGATCGTTTTATTGGGCCAAGAGAACCGCAATTGTTCTGGCAGCCCTGAGTCTGATGACGATGTTTCTCGGGATACTGAAGCATTTAATCTTGCCAAATCAAGTCAACTTTATTCTTATATTCTTACTGGCGTTCGTTATGCTGGCCTTTCATGTTACTTTCACCATTTTGTTTGGCCAAGGCTTGGTTTATTTACTGGAACAAAAGGACTTGTCGGAAGATGCACAGATTACCAAAAACTGCATCAACGTTAATGTCGTTATGATCATTTTTAGCTTTGTAGTTGTCATGATTCAGTTGTTTGCATCTGCTGAATTTCTCCTGGTCACGTTAAGTGTGGCACTCGCAATACTGGCAGCAAACATTTGGCTGCTCGTTCGCATTTATCAAACAGCAAAGGCGCTCAATGAGGGTCAATTTACCTTTCGAGACGATTTCTGGCCCGAAGACTAATGAAGATTCACGCAGGATTATTCGCTGCCGAGATCCAAGGTCAAAGCCTGGGCTTGATAGACATTGAAGATGGCAAAATCGTTCATGTTCAACGCTTTGTCGCCGTACTGTTCCTGAGCCGCTTCTGACTTTTCTTGATCGATGTTGACGTTGCCGTCAAATTCGGGGATATAGGCAAAGCCCCTTTTGCCATTCCAGAATTGCAGGATAAACGAGTCGCCGTTTTCGTTGTGGGGATCGGTAAAGGCGCAGTAGGACCATGCTTTGTCGATTTTGTGGATCGCGACGGCTGACACCGTCGCGCTGGTCGCGCCGCTCAGCCAGATCATCAGGTTGTGGTAATTGAAGCCATCCAGATTGTCAGGGCATTTAAGGATAATCCCCACATTCTGATCCGACAGTGATTTAAAGGCATAGAGAAATTGGAAGCGTATTCGGGCGCCGCTGCGAAGCGCACTGTATTCCCGCGCGCTGGCCAGAAATGTTTCTTCTGGGCAATTGGGGATCACGATGTACTTGTCATACGCATCTGCGTCAAGGTACATCTTTTTGCTTTTACGATTTTTGATATTTTTAGAATTGAAAACCTCGGCTGCCGGTGGCGCAGCGCTGCTTTTATCAATTTTTTTGAACACAAATGAAACGATTAATATCAGCGCCACAACCAGCAGGATCGCTAATCCGGGGCCCCGAAAAAAGCTAGCCAAGAGAAAAACCGTCGCCATAAAGCCTCCCGTCAAGAGCAATGCTGTCAGGAGTGTGAGTCAATTGAATAATATTATAAAAGTAATTCGTTATCTAGGCAAGTCTGGTCTTGAATTCGCTGATCAAGGCCGGGACGACCTGCATGACATCGCCGACGATGCCGAAGGTGGCGATCTTGAAGATCGGCGCATCGGGGTTTTTGTTGATGGCGATGATGGTGTCGGCCGAGGACATGCCGGCCAGGTGCTGGACGGCACCCGAAATGCCGCAGGCGAAGTAAACCTTGGGGCCGACGGTTTTGCCGGTCTGCCCGACCTGATGGCTGTAGTCAATCCAGCCGGCATCGACGGCGGCGCGCGAGGCGCCGACGGCACCGCCGAGGGTCTCGGCCAGGTCGTGCAGCAGGCTGAAGTTCTTGGGGTCGCACATGCCGCGACCGCCCGAGACAATGATGTCGGCCTCGGTCAGGTTGACCATCTCGGTCAGGGTCGAAACCACGCTCAGTACCTTGGTGCTGAGGTTTTCCGGGATTTTCACGTTGGGAATGATGATTTCGCCAGCACGGTCGTAATCCGGTGCCAGCGCCTTCATGACCTTGGGGCGAACGGTCGACATCTGCGGACGACGGTTGGGGCAGATGATGGTGGCCATCAGGTTGCCGCCGAAGGCCGGGCGGGTCTGGCGCAAGATGCGCTTCTCAGGATCGATGGCCAGCTGCGTGCAGTCAGCGGTCAGGCCGGTGCCGATGCGTGATGAAATACGCGGAGCCAGCGAGCGGCCGTAGGTGCTGGCACCCATCAGGACGATCTCGGGCTTGTAGGTCTGGATCAACTGGGCCACGATGTCGGCGTAAGATTCGTCGTTGAAATCCTTGAGCGACGGGTGATCGACCAGATAGACCTGGTCGGCGCCCTGCGCGATCAGCAGTTTGGCGGCCGGTTCCATTTTGTCGCCCAGCAGCACGACCGCCAGCGGCACGCCCAGTTCGGCAGCCAGCTTGGAGCCTTCGCCCAAAAGTTCCAGCGCGACGCCGGCCGGGGTGCCGTCCTTCTGCTCGCCGAAAACCCAGACGCCCTTGTAGGCTGACAGGTCGATCGCCGCGGTTTCCTCGTCCTTCTGAAAATCGATGGCGTTGAATTTACACGATGACACACAGGCCCCGCAGAGGGTGCAGTTGTCGAGGATCTGGGCCTTTTTATTGTCAACACGGATGGCATTGAACGGGCACCCGCTGACGCAGAGTTTACACCCCACGCATTTGTCTAAAACGATTTTGATGCTAGCCATAGTGACCTCCGGATATCTTGATTTCAAACTTTGAAGTGCATGCTCATCAGCTTATCGGCCAGATTTTTGGCCTGTGCGTCGGGCTCGCCCTCGATCATTTCGCTCTTGACGTCATGCACGGGGACAAAGGTCTGCACGACCTGGGTCGGCGAACCCTTGAGGCCGCAGCGGTCTTTGTCGGCACCGATGTCGTCGGCTGTCCACACGGTGACCTCGGCCTTTTTAGCCCGCATCATGCCCTTGATCGAGGGCAGGCGCGGTTCGTTGATTTCCTTGACGACCGAAATCACGGCTGGCAGGGTCATCTCGATCACCTCGTAGCCATCCTCGGTCATGCGCTCGCAGCGCAGGTAACCGGGGCGGATTTCCTCGATCTTGCGCACGTAGGTGGTGTGCGGGATGCCCAGCTTTTCGGCCAGACTGGGTCCGACCTGCGCGGTGTCGCCGTCGATAGCCTGCTTGCCGCAGATAATCAGATCGAAATCGCCGATTTTGCGGATGCCCATCGACAGCGCGTAGGACGTGGCCAGCGTGTCGGCGCCGGCAAAGGCGCGGTCGGACAGCAGCACGGTGTCATCGACGCCCAGACCGATGGTCTCCTTGAGCATGGCGGCGACGGCCGGAATGCCCATGCTGATGACCGTCACCTGCCCCTCAGTCTGCTCTTTGATGCGCACGGCCTCTTCGATGGCGTAGCTATCGAAGGGATTGATAATGGCCTCAACGCCCTCACGAATGATGGTGTTGGTTTCTTTGTTCATTTTGACTTCGTTGGTTCCGGGAACCTGCTTAACACAAACGATGATCTTCAATCGTTTCACCCCTCAAACATTAATCGTGCAAACACTTTACTTTTTCGATTGGAATTCCTTGACCAGCTCGAGGGCGATGACGCTGCGCTGGATCTGGTTGGTGCCTTCGTAGATCTGGGTGATCTTGGCGTCGCGCATCATCTTCTCAACCGGATATTCTTTCATGTAGCCATAGCCGCCGAGAATCTGGACAGCGTCGGTGGTGACCTTCATGGCCGTATCCGAAGCCATGACCTTGCACATGGCTGATTCTTTGGAGAAGTTCTTGGCTCCCGAGTCGATGGTGCGGCAGGTGGCGTAGACCAGCGAGCGGGAGGCCTCAATCTGGATCGCCATGTCGGCCAGCATATGCTGGATGGCCTGGAAGGAGCCGATGGCCTGACCGAACTGGACGCGTTTGCGGGAATAGCTGAGCGCTTCGTTGAACGCGCCCTGCGCAATGCCAACGGCCTGCGCGGCCACGCCGGGACGGGTGCGATCGAGGGTTTTCATGGCGACGATAAAGCCCATGCCTTCGCGGGCCAGCAGATTTTCCTTGGGGATGCGGCAGTCTTCGAAGACCAGCTCGACCGTGCAGGAAGCGCGGATGCCCATCTTGTTTTCCTTTTTACCGAAGGAGAAGCCGGGGGTGTCCTTCTCAACGATAAAGGCCGAGAAACCGCGCGCGCCCTTGGTCTTGTCGGTGCAAGCGACCACGGTGTAGACATCGGCTTCGCCGCCGTTGGTGATCCATTGTTTGGTGCCGTTGAGCACGTAGTGATCGCCGTCGAGGGTGGCGCGGGTCTGCACGCCCGCCGCGTCGCTGCCGGCGCCCGACTCGGTCAGACCGAAGGCGGCCAGCTTTTTGCCGGCGGCAATGGCGGGCAGGAATTTCTTCTTCTGCTCGTCGGTACCGAAGAGGATGATCGGGAAGGTGCCGAGACCGGTACCGGCAAAGGCCAGCGCGATGCCGCCGCAGGCGCGGCTCAGCTGTTCGACGACCAGCGACATCTCGAAGACACCACCGCCCAGGCCGCCGTATTCTTCGGGGATATAAACGCCGCACAGATCAGAGTCGGCGAGAATTTTGATGATTTCATGCGGGAACTTGCCCAGTTCATCGTATTCGATGGCGATCGGCGCGATTTTCTCGTCGGCAATTTTGGCAGCGAGCTCCTGAATCATTTGCTGTTCTTCGGTCAAAAAGTAATTCATGTTCAAATCTCCTCTAATACTCACGTTTTAGCGATGTTTTGATTGTTAAATATTTTGATCGTCAAATTTAATTAGTGAAATTATAGCGGATAAGGCCACGAAATGCAAGATGATCTGCCCAATAGTGTAGTACAATAGGTTTAACATCAAGCCTTGAAAAGCATCTATGGAGGGGGCGTCTTGGAATATGTCCGACAATCCTCAAATTCTTGTGCAATGGCAATTACTGGCCGCTATCGTCAAAAACGGCCAGGGCGCTGCTGTTCTGCGCTTAGCCCGACAAATGGGCATCCGCGGCGGCACGCTCTTGCCCGCTCGCGGGACGGCCAATATCCAGGCGCTCAACTGGCAAGACAATCCGGCCAATGATCGCGAAGTCGTCTTTTTGATTGGCGACAGCGACATGATTGCCCGCACGTTGTCTTACCTGGTCATTGTCCTTAAATTGTTTAATCCTAAAAACGGTATCGCCTTTACCGTTTCATTGCAAAAACTATTGGGTACCCGCTATCGCCACAGGGAAACCATGCTGGCTTCCGAAGGGAGAGATGACACCATGCAGCAGGCCATTCTGACCATAATTGATCCCGAAATGTCGCAAAGGGTGCTGGAAGCAGCCAGCGCCGCCGGCGCGACCGGCGCGACCATCATCAAAGCACGCGGCATCGGCGGTCAGGAGACCATTCAGCCGATGATCGCGGAAGTTGGTACCGACAAAGAAATTGTCATGATCGTCGCCGACATTGACGATTGCGCCGAGATAACAGAGGCCATCCGCTCGGTAGCCAATCTCGACGAGCCAGGCAACGGCATTTTATTCGCCATTGATATCGAAGAAGCCCAAGGTCTGGATGACTATCTTAACGGGTCGTTGCCGGTGCTTTAGGCGCGATCATGATTCGGCTTTTGCCAGCTTGGTCAGCTTATCCTGAGCCTGCGCCATCTTGGCCATGTCCGAGATCATCCAGATATGCGTGGCGAGATTAAAGATGAAGGGCAGCGTGTTGTAAAATGCCTCTTGAACGGTAAGATTTGCTAAAAATTCAAATAGCAAGAATATCAGCGTGTCGGCAATGACCAGGCTAAATGCGACCCAGGCCGGCCAGACAAAACGTTTTGCTTTGAAGTACAGCAACAAAAAACAAGCGACCATGGCAAAGGCAATAATCAGACCGGCAATTTGATAGAGGCTGTTGCTATATATCATTGAAAATTGTTGGCCCCGTACTGCTGAGGCATAGGCGGAAAAAATGTAGAAGGGAAAAGCTATTCTTGCGCCCAGCAGATAAATCGTCAGATTAAAAACCGTTAATATGATCACGGCCATCAAATCCCGTCGTCCCGTCTTAACAGCCTTCTCCCACTTGTCCGTCAGGGGAACAGCTGGATTGGTCGTTGTAAGGACCGGTTGAATCATGCCTTCGACCTGCAGATCAATGTTCTGACCATTTTGATCCATTTTGAGCACATATTCCAAGTTACCGGCTGGCAATACAGTGTAATACCCGTTGCTTTGTGTCGACGAAAGCGGGTAGACAGCTACAACGCCATTGATGGAGACGTTCGCGCCGCCAGGTGTTATGCCGATCAATTCTATCCGGATAGGCTTGTCTCCTTCTTTTACCAACCAACGAATAACACCATTCATCAAGAAGCCCTGCCATTTCTGCATTATTTATATTGTTAGAGTTTCTGACATTATATCAGTTGGAGCATAAATAGCACAACATCGGTGTTTATGCGTTGAAAACATGCTAAAATTACCTTACGATTTATGATCAAAAAGGAACCCCAATGCAGACAAAAAAGGTTGTTTCCAATATCGTCCTGATCGGGCTGGTCAGCCTGTTCATCGACATGAGCACCGAGATGGTCTACCCGCTGATCCCGTTGTTTCTGGTCGGCACGCTGGGCGCAACGCCGGCTATCGTCGGCCTTATCGAGGGCATCGCCGAGAGCACGTCTTCCTTGCTCAAGGTTTTCAGCGGCTACATCGGCGATATTCGCCAGAACAAGAAGCGCCTGACCTTCATCGGTTACTCGGCGTCGGTGGTGTACAAAATCCTGTTGCTGGTTTCGCTGTCCTGGGTCGGTGTACTGTTCGCCCGCTTCGTCGACCGCGTCGGCAAAGGCATTCGCACCGCACCGCGCGACGCGCTGGTCGCCGAATCGTGCGAGCCGAACAAAATGGGCCACTCCTTCGGTCTGCACAAGATGCTCGATATGACCGGGTCGGCCATCGGCGCGGCGCTGGCGATGGTCTTTGTCATCGTGGGACTGAGTTACCAGAGCGCTTTCATTTACGCCATCATCCCGGCGCTGATCGGTATCGCCATCATCCCGGCCATCCGCGAAAGCAAGTGCGCGCCCAAAACCACCAGCAAACTCAGTCTCAAAGGCCTAAAGCTCGATGGCAAACTCAAAAAATACCTGGTGGTGGTCTTCATCTTTTACCTCGGCAATTCATCCAACGCTTTCCTGCTGCTCAAGGCTCGCGACTGCGGTTTTCTCGACTGGCAGGTTCTTTTACTCTATCTGATCTTCAACATTTCGGCCTCTCTCCTGGCTTTCCCGCTCGGCAAGCTATCCGACCGCTTTGGCCGCCGCCGCGTGCTGGTGCCCGGCTATCTGGTGTTCGGCCTGGTCTATCTTGGCTTTGCCCTGCTGACCTCGCAGGTGGCGATTATCATCCTGTTCATCGCCTACGGTTCCTTCTCCGCCATCACCGGCGGCGCCGAACGCGCTCTGATCGCTGAAGTTTCACCGCCGGCCTTCAAGGGCACCGTCCTGGGTCTGTATGGCATGCTCCAGGGCATTGGCCTTTTACTGGCTTCGATCATCGCCGGTGGGCTGTGGACGATTGTCAGCCCGAGCGCGCCTTTTTTGCTGGGCGGTATCCTGGGTATCGGCAGCGCCATTGCTTTTGCGATAATCTTGAGAATAGATAAACCACTAGTGGAAGGTGAATAAATAAATCCATCAACGAGGAGGTCCCCATGTACACAGCCAACGACCAACGCTACGACAAAATGATCTACAACCGCTGCGGCAACAGCGGCCTCAAGCTGCCGGCCATTTCCCTGGGGCTGTGGCAGAATTTCGGATTCGAGGGTCATTTCGACAACATCGAGGCGATGTGCCACACGGCTTTCGATGCCGGTATCACGCACTTTGACCTGGCCAATAATTACGGCAACCCGTACAACGGCTCGGCTGAGGAAAATTTCGGCAAAGTTCTGGATCGCGGCCTGCGCGCTTATCGCGACGAACTGGTCATCTCCACCAAGGCCGGTTATGAGATGTGGCCAGGTCCGTATGGCGACCGCAACGGATCACGCAAATACCTGACCGCCTCGCTCGACCAGAGCCTCAAACGCATGGGTCTGGCGTATGTGGATATTTATTACCATCATATTCATGACCCCAACACGCCCTTAGAGGAAACCGCCCTCGCGCTCGATCAGGCCGTTCGTCAGGGCAAGGCTCTGTATGTCGGCGTGTCCAATTATAAGCGCGAGCAGACGGCGAAAATCCAGAAGATTTTCAAGGAGCTGCGAACGCCCTTTATCGTCAATCAGCCCTCCTACTCGCTGCTCAACCGCTGGATCGAGGACGATCATCTGGATGATTTTACCGTAGAACAGGGTTTGGGGCTGGCGGTCTTTTCGCCGCTTTTCCAAGGCTTGTTGACCGACAAATATCTGCATGACGTGCCCAAGGATTCGCGTGTCGCGCTGGGCAAAACCTGGATCGGCAGCAAACTCGATGCTGCCATGGTTGTCAAATTGAACGCGCTCAATGCATTCGCTTTGAACCGCGGCCAAAAACTCTCGCACATGGCCATCGCCTGGATCCTGCGGCACGGCAAGGTTTCCACGGTGCTGTTGGGCGCCAGCCGACCCGAGCAAATCATCGACAACCTGGCCGCGCTGGAGCATCTGGACTTTTCGCCGCAGGAATTGGCAGCCATCGAAGAAATCCTGAGCAGTTCATAGTCAGTTCAAACAAGAAGCCTACAATGGTCACATCCGCTTCAGGAAGGAGTGAATGACCATGCTCAACATTCTGGTCGTCGATGATCACGAGAACATCCGCAAACTGATCGGCGTCTATCTGACCCGCGCCGGCTACCAGGTTTTCCCGGCTGTCGATGGCTTTGACGCGTTGGCCGTGATGGATTGTACGCACATCGATCTAATGATCGCCGATGTCATGATGCCGGGCATGGATGGCTTCGCGCTGACCGAAATGCTGCGTAGCTCTGGTTATACGCTGCCTGTCCTGATTGTCACCGCCCGCGAAAGTCTTGAGGACAAACGTGCTGGTTTTCAGGCCGGCACCGACGACTACATGGTCAAGCCGATCGATTTTGACGAAATGTTGCTGCGCGTCGCCGCGCTCCTGCGTCGGGCACGGATCGCCAACGAACACCGAATCGTGGTCGGGGATGTCATATTGGACAGCGATACCCTGACCGTCTCGATTGGCCAGGAACCGGTCACCTTGCCACGCAAGGAATTCCTGCTGCTCTTCAAAATGCTGAGCTACCCGCAAAAGATTTTCACCCGCCAGGACCTGATGGACGAATTCTGGGGTTTGGACAACGAGACCGACGAACGAACAGTCGATGTCCACATCAAGCGGCTGCGCGAAAAATTCGATCAGCTCAGCCAATTCAAGATCGTCACGGTTCGCGGTTTGGGATACAAGGCGGAAAAATGCGTATGAAGATGCGATTACCATTCAAATCAATCTATGTTCGCTTCGCTGTCATTTTTATCGGCATCTGGTGGTTCATAAATGGTGCCGCTTTTGCCGTCATGATGCATATACTGTCGGGCAGTTCTATCATCGATTTTCCCAAGGTTTTTTTGAAATTTCGCGACGAACTGGCCCAAATCCGCGAAATCACCGGGCTGGTCATGCTGGGCAGCGTCCTGGTCGGGACGATCCTCATTCTGCTGGCTGTGCGCAGCATCGTCCGGCCGATCAAAAAACTTTCCAAAGCCTCGCAGGAAATCGCCCGCGGCAATTTTGACATTACCGTCAAGCCAGCCAGTCGCGACGAAATCGGTCAATTGACCGCCGACTTCAATGATATGGCCCGGTCGCTTCAGGGCATCGAGGTCCTGCACAAGGACTTCGTCGGCAACGTGTCACACGAGTTCAAGACGCCCATCACTGCCATCAAGGGCTTTGCCAGGCTGATCAGCGAGGGGGACCTGTCCGATGAGCAGACCCGCGAGTACAGTAAGCTGATCGTCGAGGAAAGTCAGCGTCTCTCGCTACTGTCAGCCAATTTGTTGCGTCTGTCTGAACTCGACAGTCATCTGATTATCGAGAAATCGGAATTTTCACTGGACGAGCAAATCCGTAAAACTGTGCTGCTGCTGGAAATGCAATGGAGCAAAAAGCAAATCGAGTTTGAACTTGATCTGGCAGCGGTCACAATCATGGCCTCAGGGCATCTGCTGCAGGAAGTGTGGCTCAATCTGATCGACAATGCCATCAAGTTTTCGCCCAGCGGCAGTGAAATACTAATCCGGTTGACCCGTCAGGACGGCCTGGCCCGGGTCGAAATCATCGATCACGGCATTGGGATCAAGGCGGAAGACAAACCCCGGCTATTTGATCGGTTTTTCAAGGGTGAAAAGTCGCGCTCCAGCGAAGGCAACGGCCTCGGGCTGGTCATCGCCCGCAAAATCGTCGAAATTTTCGACGGCACAATTTCCTTTGACAGTGAATGGGGACAGGGATCGACATTTGTCGTGGCTCTGCCAACCTTAACTCAATAAAAGACAAACAGGAGGCTTATTCATGACTGCGAAAAAGAAGAAAAGTAAAAAACGGATGATTATCACCATCGTGGTGGTGGTCTTGCTGGCAGCTCTGGTGCTGTCATTCACGTTGCTGGGCGGCGGAGGCGGCGACCCGCTGGCCAATGTCAAAACAGTGGCCGCGACATCCGGCGCGATTGAAAAAACCGTATCCGGCACGGGCAACATCAGTTCCAACGATACGACACAAGATATTATTATCGAAGCCGGTCTATCCATCGACCAGGTTATGGTCGAGAACGGCGACAAAGTTGTGGCCGGCGATATCCTGGCGACTTTTGATCCGGCGGTTTTGCAAAAGGCCATTTGGACGGCTCAGAGTGACCTGGACAAGCTGGATGTTCAGCTCAATCAGCTACGCAACAAAACTGAATCGATTACCATTCCGACCGCTGTTGCTGGACGCGTCAAGCAGATATTTGCTGTTGCCGGCGAGGCGGTCCGTGAGACCATGGCTCGCGATGGCGCACTGATGATGCTGTCGCTGGACGGCAAGCTGCTTGTCACTTTTGCCCCGGCCATGATTGACGGGCTGGCAGTCGGCAGCGCAGTCACGGTCACGTTATCCGACGGATCGACTGCCACGGGCACGGTTCGCGCTTTGAGTGCCACCGTCTGCACGGTCAGCATTTCTGATCAAACCGCGCCGGTCGGCGATCCGGTCAAGGTGACCAAGGCCGACGGCAGCGCCCTCGGTGAAGGACAGCTGGTCATCAGCCAGCCGCTGGCCATCACCGGCACCGACGGCACAGTTGATCGCATCCTGCGTGCCCTCAATGCTTCGGTTAAAAGCGGCACCAAGCTGATCGAACTCCAAGACGCGCCGACATCACGCCAATACAGCGAATTGTATGTCAGCCGCCAGGACAAGGCCGCCAGTTTGGCCACTTTGATGACCTATGTCAAACAAAATGCGCTGATCTCACCCTATACGGGTACCATTTCCCTGCTCAATCTGGCTGAAGGACAAACTACAGGCAGTGCGTCAGCATCCGCAGCGTCCGCTACGGCAGCTGCTGGAAATTTGGCCGCGGCATCTTCTGCTGCCAAGGTCACCGCCGCTGCTAATGTCGCCTGCGTCATCGCGACGGCCAACGACATCCGCCTGACCGTACCGATTGATGAATTGGATATCGCCGTGCTGGCCGTTGACCAGAAGGCTGCCATCACCCTCGATGCGCTGACCGGAAAATCCTTCTCCGGCACCATTCTTGAAATCGCCGAAACCGGCATCATCGGTCAAGGTGGCACCACCTTTGAAGTCACGCTGGATTTGCCGGAAGACACCGCACTCAAGCTGGGCATGACCGCTACGGCTGTCATCACCATTGAGCGCCGGGAAGGCATTGTCCGCATTCCCATGGATGCCTTGCAGGAACTGGGTGGTGAGCAATTCGTCTACGTCGGCACGCCGACCGATGCCACTCACCTTGGCCAAAAGCGACCCGTTGTCGTTGGCATTTCCGACGGACAATACGTCGAAATTCGCAGTGGTCTGAATGCTGGCGAAACCATCAACTATTATTATGTTTCAAGCAGCAGTCTGTTTCCGTTTGGCGGCGGCATGGGTTATCCCGGTACCACCACGGCGTCGACAACAAAATAAGGAGCAACTGATTCCATGATTCAGATGACCAATGTCACGAAAACCTACGAGATGGGCGAAGAACTGGTTCACGCCCTGGACGGTGTCTCGCTGACCATCAATACTGGTGATTTTGTCGCCATTATCGGGCCGTCAGGCAGCGGCAAATCAACCCTCATGAATATCATCGGCTGCCTCGACGTCGCCGACACTGGCGAATATGTGCTGGATGGTCAGGCCATTGAAGATTACTCGGAAAACGAACTGGCCCACATTCGCAATCAAAAACTGGGTTTCATTTTCCAGAGTTTTAACCTGCTGGCCAAACTGACTGCGCTCGAAAACGTTGAATTGCCCCTGATCTATTTGGGCGTTCACATTCGAGAGCGTCGCCAGCGCGCCCGTCAGGCCTTGGAAATGGTCGGTCTGGGCGACCGCCTCAAACATCGGCCGCCCGAGCTGTCGGGCGGTCAACAGCAGCGTGTCGCCGTCGCGCGGGCACTGGTGACCAAGCCTTCCCTGATTCTGGCCGATGAGCCGACCGGCAACCTCGATCAGAAAACGGGGCAGGAAATCCTGCGTCTGCTGCGCGACATTCATGACCAGGGTAACACCGTCGTCATTATCACGCATGACGAATACATCGCCGAACAAGCCAACCGCCGCATCCGCATTTTGGACGGCAAAGTCGCGGAAGAGGAGGTCATATTATGATCCTGCAATCATTCCGCATGGCATTCAGCTCGATCTTGTCCAGCAAAATGCGCTCTTTCCTGACCATGCTCGGCATCATCATCGGTGTCCTGGCCGTCGTCGTTCTGATCTCACTGGTCAACGGCGCTTCAGCCTCAGTCACCAGCGAAATCGAGGGACTGGGCAGCAACCTGTTAACGGTCACCATCCGCGACAATCGCTATCATGATCTCAGTGTGAGCGATATCGATCAACTGGCTGTCAAATTTGACAGCATCGGTGAAACGGCCGCCAGCATGACCAAACCGGCAATCGCCAAAAACGGCAGCAAAACATTCACCGCCAACATCCAGGGCACCACCCCCGGTTACTCGGAAATCGGCGGTGTACACATTCAGTATGGCCGTTTTCTCAAATCGCCGGATCTCAGCGATCAAACCGCGGTTGCCATCGTCGGCGTCGAAGTGGCCGATGAGCTTTTTGGGCAGCGCGAGGTTTTAGGCGAAACGATTTCCATCAACGGCCGCAATTTTCTGATCGTTGGCGTACTCGAAGAAGGCTCATCACCCTTTGGCGGCGAGGATCAGAAGATCATTATTCCCCTGACGCTAGCCCAACGCATGTTCAATCAAAAGTACATGATGTCGTTCTATGCCTCCGCACGAAACAAGGATTCGGTTGACCAAGCGCAAACTGACATCACCAACACCCTGATGAACCTGTATCGCCAGGACGACACGGCATTCCGGATTATCAACCAGGCCTCGATCCTCGATGTCATGGATTCGGTTATGGCCACCCTTAGTCTGCTGCTCGGCGGTATCGCCGGCATTTCCCTACTGGTCGGCGGCATTGGCATCATGAACATCATGTTGGTTTCGGTTTCCGAACGCACCCGTGAAATCGGTATCCGCAAGGCCATTGGAGCCAGCCGTCAGCGCATTATGCTGCAGTTTTTGATTGAATCAATGGTCATCAGCCTGGTCGGCGGCATTATCGGCATCCTGGCTTCCTGGGGACTGCTCAGTGTTATCTCGGCCATCGCCGACATGACCTTCGGCATGACTTTCGGCGTCATTGCCCTGGCTGTCAGCTTCTCGGTTTTCGTCGGCGTGGTCTTCGGGCTCTACCCGGCCAACAAGGCCGCCAAACTGCATCCGATCCAGGCATTAAGGACGGAGTGATCGTTGGCTATGGTACAATCACCTTAAAAGCAGGAGGTGCGAAAATATGGCTGTCAAGATCATGAAGCTCAGCCCCGAACGGGTCGAAGACTATTTTCAATTCTTTGACAAGGTGGCCTTTGCTGATCACCCTGAATGGGGCTGCGATTGTTACTGTTGTTTTTACCATGCGGCCAATGCCAACGATTGGGAGGCGCAAACCGGCTCGCAAAACCGCGCGATCGCCCGCGAGATGATCATGGCCGGTCAGCTGCAGGGGCAGATGGCCTACGTCGACGGTCTGCCAGTCGCCTGGTGTCACTACGACCGCAAGAGCAAGCTGCCGGGGCTGGCGGTGTTTTATCCCGAATTGGTTGGCGATGATGCCAGTGTGGCGGCCATTGTCTGCTTCACGGTCGCCCAGGGTTATCGCGGTCAGGGATTGGCCAAAAGTCTGTTGGCGGCAGCCTGCGCCGATCTGGCCGCCCAGGGTTGCGCTGTTGTCGAGGCCTATCCGCGCACGGCCGATAGTTCGGTTGAGCAACACTACCATGGACCGCTGTCACTCTACCTGGGGCAGGGGTTCACGGTCGCGCGCCAGTTGAACGAGCAGGCTGTGGTTGTCAAAACGTTTCAGTGAAACAAAGCAATTGGGACCTCGGCCTGACCCTGTTATAACATCTGTTTTTGGTCTGAAATCATAATTACCACATGATGCATTTTGCCATCATCGACGATGTCAAAGCGGTTGCCCATGACGGGCACATCATCCACAGTAAGGGATTGGACAAAGGTTCCAGGCCCGGATTTGTTGCGAAAATCCAATTGGTATTTGGTCAGGCCAACGCAGTATTCGACATGATACGAACGCCAGGTTTCCGGTACGCAGGGGTCCAGTACAATCTGCCCGCCTTCGCGACGAATGCCCAAAAAGCTGTGCAGAATCGCCTGATACATCCAACCGGCTGATCCGGTGTACCAGCTCCAGCCGGCACGCCCCATGAAAGGCGGTGCCATGCTGATGTCGGCCGCCATGACATAAGGTTCTTTTTCATAGCGATAGGCGCTGCGTAAATCAATCGTTGCCCAGATCGGGTTGAGCAGATTCAGGAGTCGCCACGCTTCTGGCGCCTGCTTGAGCTGCGCGCTCGCCATCGCCAGCCAAATGGCGCCGTGCGTGTACTGGCCGCCATTTTCGCGGACGCCGGGGAAATAACCACGGATGTAGCCGGGATTGTCCGGCGATTTGTCAAAGGGCGGCGTCAGCAGCAGGATGGCGTGATACTCGTCCTTGACCAGTTGTTGGCGGGCCGATTCAATCGCTCGCGCGGCATGCCGCGGATTGGCAGCGCCGGACAGCACCGCCCAGGACTGGCTGATCGAGTCGATCTGACACTCCTCGTTTTTGCTGGAACCCATCGCGTTGCCGTTGTCAAAAAACGCCCGCTTATACCATTGACCGTCCCAGGCGGCCGATTCGAGATTGCCGGTCAGGTTGGCGGCCAGACTGGCCATCCGGCGAGAATTGGCGACGTCACCGAATTGTTGGCAGACGCCAATAAAGCGATGCAGGACCGCGTACATGAACCAACCTAACCACACGCTTTCCCCGCGGCCGGCAGCGCCGACCTGGTTCATGCCGTCGTTCCAGTCGCCGCTGCCCATCAGGGGCAAGCCGTTGCTGCCGAAATGCGCGGAGCGTTCGATCGCCTGCAGGCAGTGTTTGTAAACGGTGTCCGCTTTGTTGGCGACCTGCGGGGTAAACATAATTTCATGCTGACCCTCTTGAAGCCGTTCGCCGGTCAACCAGGGTACGTTTTCGGCTAAAATCGCATAATCGCCGGTTTGAAGCAGGTATTCGGCCGTGACATAAGGCAGCCAGAGCAAATCATCGGAGATGCGCGTCCGCACCCCGACGCCGGTCGGCGGGTGCCACCAGTGCTGGACATCGCCGTCGATAAACTGACGCGAACAGCACAGCAGGATTTGCTGGCGAACCAAATCAGGATCGCCCTCCAAAAAGGCCAGCACATCCTGCAATTGATCGCGGAAGCCGTAGGCGCCGCCGCATTGATAAAAGGCGGAGCGCGCTTTGATGCGGCAGGCCAGCACCTGGTAACGCAGCCAGCCGTTCATCAGAATATCCAGCGTCCGATCGGGTGAACGCACGGTGATACCGCCGAGTTTGCTGTCCCAATAATCGCGGGCGAGATTGAGTTCTTCCGCAGCGCGTGATGGGACTCGCAGGCGATCGATCAACTCAGCCGCCTCGTCCTGGCTGGCTGTCTGTCCCAAACCAAAAACGATGCTGCGGCTTTCACCGGGCGACAGAGCAATGCAGATCTGGATGACGCCGCACGGGTCAAGGCCGGCGCCCAGTTCACCGGAAAAGCCCGGCAGGGAAAGGCCCTGCGGATAGCGTGCCGAAATGCTGGTGCCGAGAAACTCCTTGCGGTTGCCGGTGCAGGAGGTGATTTTTTCGCTGCTGAAGATAAAGGTGTATTTGTCGCGATACTGGTCGTTGTAAGCGTTGCGGGCGACCAGGCAATCGCTGCGATGGTCGAATGAGGTGATGACAAAGGGCGCCATCAGCTCACGTTGGACGCCCAGCAGCCATTCAACATAGAGCGTCACGGAAAAGTTGCGCACGACAGCTCCTTCATTGGCCAGGGTGAGCAACCAAAGTTTAACCGGCGCTTTCTCGGCTACGAACACCGTCATCGATTGTCGCAGCGCCAGTTCGTCGTGTTCGAATGCGGTGTACCCGAAACCGTGGCGAATCTGGTAATGACCGCCATACCCGGCGTTGAGCAGGCAGGGTGATGTGATGGCGCCCGTGGCTTCGTCGCGGATATAGACTGCTTCGGAGATCGGATCCAGCACCGGGTCATTGGACCAGGTTGTCAGTTTGTTTTCCCGGCTGTTGCCCGCCCAAGTGTACCCGGCACCTGATTCGGAGACCAAAAAGCCGCACTGGTCATTGGCGATGACGTTGATCCAGGGGCCTGGTGGTTTCATGCCGCTGCGCAACCGGATCACATACTCACGACCGCCCTTGGCAAAGCCGCCCAGGCCGTTGAAAAACTCCAGCGGCTGCTCTTTGTCCGGGAAGGACTGGATTGGTTGAATATGGCTGTTGTACGAGCCGGACGTCAGTCGGATGACCGCGCGCGGCGCTGGCTCTGCCGGGCCGTCTGTTCGGGATTCGGGCTTGCTGCCAGCAGCTTTAAGATTGCGGAAGCGCACGCCGGTTTCGGGGGTGATGACGACTCGGGCCACACTGAGCAGCAGGTCGGTCTCTTCTGGCGAAACCTGAAAGCGGTTGACCACGAACAACCCGGTGCCGGCCGGATTGCCGCTGAAAATGCGCAGCCGGCTGGTCAGACTCTGGATCAGCTGGTTGAGTTCCATGGCATAACCGGTCATCTCATCATTGAAAATGACCAGATCGACCGGGACAAAATGCATGCGCAAGACCTCGAACGCCTGCAGGACATCGCTGATCAGCGACGCTGACTTGAGATCTTCAACGCGCAGCAGCATGATCGGATTGTCACCGGAAATGCCGAAGCGCCACAATCCGCTTTGGCCCAATTGGTTGCGCAGGATCGAAGCGACCGGGCCGCGGTAGGTCAGGCTGGGATAATAAATCGGCCCGACCAGGCTGAGTATGGCGTTCAACTGGGCGGGTTTGACCGCCAGGTAGCGCATACGCAGATTGCCACTGGTCAACGACAGTTTAAAAATATCGTCTGAATCGTGGAACTTGTCATAATTGGCGCTAAGCTGCATGATTTCCTCGCGCGACTGGGCATAGCCGGTCAAAAAAACCACCGTTGCTGAATGACCGGCCGGTATATTGACAACCACCCGCAGGCTTAAAATCGGGTCGGGCGAAAACCCTTCCCGGCTGGATAGGTTGAGGCTGGACTCCATGATTTGCGGGCGAATCAGATTACCGTTGCGACCGACGAACAGCCGGCGGTCAATTTCAAATTGCACCTTTTGCTTGATGGGCGATTCGGCAACCAGGCGGTGCATGACAAAATGTCGCCGGTCTTCGGGCGATCGTGTGCGCCGCCGACCGATCAGCATTTGCCGCTTTTCATCGTACTCCGTATCGACAAAAAGCTTGCTGAAAGCAGGGTGAGCGGCTTCGGCGCGGTATTCGTCAGCGACGATTTCCAGATAGCTGGTCATTTCCAGGTTGATGGCCTTGTCACTGTTGTTGGTGACGGTGACCCGGCGCAGTTCGAGATTTTCCTGCGGGGACAGCGTCACCTCGGTGTGTGTGTTGAAATGGCCGTCACGCCTTTTGAATTCGGCCTTATCGGCCGAGAAGACCACCTGGTAATCATCCGGCTCTTTGCGGGTCGGCCGGTACGCGGCACTCCAAAGGGTATCCGAGGCCTGATCGCGCAAATAGATGAAGGTGCCAAAACCACTGCCCAGCGGGTCGGCACGCCAGCGATTGATAAAGATGTTGTCGCAGCAACTGAAGCCTTCGCCATCCGAGGTCAGCATCACCATGTACTGGCGGTTGGCCAGCACGTGCGCGATCGGCTCCGGCGGATCGGGTGCTAAAACGTAGCGGCTTTCAGCGGCTTCCTCGACGGTATCGTTGACATTGATGTTAATGGTGTACCAGCGACGCGAAACCGAAATCAGGCCGACGGCGCTGGTTTCTTCGAGCAGAATTTCCGCCGACTGGACCATCGGTTCACCATGGAACCGCGTCTGCATGACGTTCTGATTCAAATAATTGTCCATCGCGATCAGACTCATGCCCAGGTGATGAACCATCGACGACTGCACCAGCGAGAAGGGCCGCAGATTGGCACTGTCCGGTCGATTGTAATCCAGCGCCTCATAAAAACCGTATTCGCTTTCCGCACCGATCTTGCGCAGGCGGTCGATGTTTCTGAGCGCCCGCTGCGGCTTGACCATCAACGCCAGCAGGGTCGCGTAAGGTGTCACAACCTGCGCTGGCCGGATGGTCGATTGCAAACGCAGGCGCATGACACCGAATGACGTGTATTGGTAGTTGGAGTTGACATCAAAGGCATAGTATTGTGACTCGGAAATCCCCCAGGGCAGTTTCATCTTGCGGCCCTGGGTAATCTGCCGGGAAACAGCAGCCTGGCTGCTTTGGTAGAATATGCTGCCCGGCGGCGTTTTAAGAACCAGATTCGGCATCAAATACTCAAACATCGAACCGCTCCAGGACAGCAGGGTCGGTGTACCGCGAATCAGCGTGAAGGGGCGCCCCAGGGCGAACCAGTGTTTTTGGGGTACGTCACCCTTGGCGATGGCCAGAAAACTCGACAGGCGGGCTTCTGAGGCCATCAGATCGTAGCGTCCGCTGTCCGGCGTCTGTGAAGATACATGAAAACCGATGATAAAGAGCTGATGCTTGTGATCGTACAGCGCGCGAAAGTCGGCCTTGAGCACAAGCGCGTCAATGCTGCTGACCAATTCATTGATGCGCATCACCAGCGCAATGGCCTTTTCATTGCCGGCATCCGCCATATCATCCAGACATTTCTGCTCTTTGCACAAGCCGCTGCAACCCTGCAAGGTCAGGTCAGTTTGCAATCCGCTGCACAACAGGGCCAGCCGCTGCTTCCATCGTTGATCGGTTGGCGCTGTTTCCAAGCGAGCCGCCAGTTTGCTCAAGCTCTCACTCCAGTCGTTCATGGTGGCGAACGACAAACTGATTTTCAGGTCGGCCAAGCCGGCCGTCACCAGGGTGTCGTTAAGGCCGGTGATGCAGCTGGCTGTGAAAACCGGTTGGCGGCGCACGCCGATCAGCCCTTGTTTGAGAGCAATCAGGTGGCCGATAAAGTTGCCGCTATCTACGGTGGAGACATACTGCGGATCGAGAACCCGCAGCGGATTGACCTGATACCAATTATATAGATGGCCGTGCCACTTGGGCAGTTTCTCAACGATCGAAAGGACCTTCTCGCATTTTTCGACCAGGGTATGCAGGCTGATAAAGCCCATGTCGCGCGCGGCCAGAGTGGCCAGCAGCTGTAAGCCTATATTGGTCGGCGATGTTTTGTCCGACACCTTGGGACCAGGGTAGGTCTGAAAATTATCTGGGCACAGCCAATGGGTATCGGCAGTACTGAAATCTTCAAAATAATTCCAGGTTCGCCGCGCCAGCAGCCGCAACCGCCGGATTTGTTCACGCATGAAACGGCCGGGCGCAGCGCGTCTGACCTGAAGACTGGCCATATAGGACAGAAGCGGCGAGAACAACCAGATTCCCGCGACCAGCGTCAGCATCGTCATCCAGCCAGGTGAGGGCTGCATCATGGCGCCAATCAAAACCGGAATCGTTGGAATGATCGCGGGCCACATTGCCGCCAGATGGAAATTGAAGGTTTTGAGAACATTACTGTCAACCGATTCGGAAGTCTGCCATTCCAGCAATTTGCGATGGCTGATGATCAGCCGGTAAAGCGTTCTGCAAATCGCATCAAGCGCTAGGAGGCCCCGGATGGGAATCAGCATGATTTCAATCAGCAGCATCAAAAAACGTGACAGGATCTGATCGCTTAAAGCCTTGATGGCCAGACGCATTGAAGGGTTTCGGTTTTTTTGAATAATAATCCGGACTATAATCATCAAGATGCTGTAGCCGGCGTCAAAGCAGACGAAGGGCAGCCACAGCCATGGCGTCGCCGGCAGGGCCAGCGCGCAAAGCAGAACCAGCGTCAGGCTCGCTGGCTGCACAAAGCTGCGCCTGATGTTGTCGATGATTTTCCAGCGAGACAGCCAACTGATAACCGATGGCAGTTTGAGCCAGGGCAGTAACTGCCAGTCGCCACGAATCCATCGGTGTTCGCGGCGAATATAGCTGATTATGCCTGACGGCTGGGTGTCCATGAATTTGATGCCGCTGGCGAAGGCGACCCGCGACAGGCTGCCTTCCAGCAGATCGTGACTGAGCACACTGTTTTCGGGAATGTTGCCGCGCAGCAGCTGGTGCATCACGGCGACATCGTAAATGCCTTTGCCGACAAAGGTGCCTTCGTTGAAAACATCCTGGTAAATGTCCGAAACCACCGTCGCATAAGGATCGATTCCGGTTTGTCCGGCAAAAAAGCGGGCGAATACGCTGGCGGTCGGGCCGGGCATGCGATTGCGAATTTCCGGTTGCACGATGGCGTATCCTTCGATAATGCGTTGCGTTTTTTCATCGATCCGCGGCCGATTGAGCGGATGCGCCATGATACCGACCAGCCTGGCCGCGCTCTCGCGTATCAGTTCCGTGTCCGCGTCGATGGTGATGACATATTTGAAATCGCGCAGGAGGACGCGGTCGCCGATGCTGATCAAAAAACCTGTTTCCTGATTCCCCATCAGCAGCGCGTTAATTTCTTCGAGTTTGCCCCGCTTCCGTTCCCATCCCATCCAGCAGTTTTCAGAAGCATTCCACAAGCGTGGCCGATACATAAAATAAAACCGCGTGTAAATCCCCGGATAGCGGGTGTTGAGTAAATGTATGGCGTTGGCGGCCGTTTCGGTCAGGCATTCGTCCGCTGGGCCAATTTCGGTGTCTGCATCCTCAAAATCACCGAGCAGCGCAAAATAGAGATTGTTTTGGCGGTTGGCCAAATAGTGTTTTTCCAAGCGGTCAATGTAGGATTGCACCTGCTCGGATGAACCCATAATAACCGGCATAACGACCAGCGTACGATCTTTGTCGGGTATGGATTCCTGATAATCCATGGACAATTGCGGTTGCGGGCGATAGACCTTTGAGCTGATGTCCTGTAGCAGGCGAATGCTGATGCTGCTGCCCAAAACCAGCAGAATAAGACCCAGTACGATCAGCAGCCCAATCGATGGTGCAGCCGGTAGCACCAGCAGGATGCCCCCCGCGACGATGAGGGCGGTCAGCAGGAAAATGCCTGTGTAATAGGCAACGACAGAACTGCGTTTGCTGAAGTGCAGGGTGACTTTTCGTTTGTAAGGACGGCCGGCCAGTTGCGCGGTTGTCCAGGGCAGCCCTTGACCCGTCAGGTAGGAGCCGATGTGGTCAGGTTCGGGCAGACTGATGCCAGTCGGTGGCGTGCGGGCCCAGGCCACAACCTGCTCTGCCACGGCTGTTTCGGACATTTTGAAGTGACGGGCCAGCTTTTCGACCGTGATGCGGTAGAGGCTGCGGGTCATGCCGTTCATTTTGACATAGATTCCGGCCGGGTCCTGCGCAAGCAGCATTTCCAGCGTGGAGGCCTGCTGCAGTTCATCATCCCAGTTGATGTCGACGATTACTTTGAGACTCATGACCAGCGCGCGAATGATGGCTTCAGACGCAGCTTCGAATTCCGCTTCTTGTTCGAGCAATTCACGGAATTCCAGCGCGTAACTACTTTGAGATGTTTGCAGCGCGGCAGCCATCCATTCAGTGATTTCACCGTCGCTGACCGACATGCTGCGCATACGCAGATACAAATGCGAAACAAAGGCCCGATCCTTCAGGCAGGCCTCCCCGCTTTCCTTCCTCAATTGCGCCGCGATATTTTGTGTATCCGGACTAATTTTGGCCGTGACGCGATCGGCTGTCCGATCGGCCAGGCGTTTGATCGTGATGACCTCGATCACCCGGCTGGATTCATCGACAATTTTCTCAATCAGGCAAAGCACCAGCATTTCCGGCAGAGCCCACAACTCACGCGCCAAAAGCGGGCAGACCTGCTGGTAGGAACCCAGCATGTCAAGAATGACCTTTTCATTGAGATGGTAGTCGCAGCAACTGACCATTTCCCGCGCCAGCCGGTAGATCCTGGGATAGGCATTCTGATCCCGCGCGGTGAGGATGGGCATAGTGCGGAATTTACCAAGATTGCCAAAGCTCTGCAGTTTGGTCAATTCTTTGTAGAACAGGTTGAAATTGTCAAAAAACCATTGTGACGCAGGAACCAAACCGATGATCCCGGCCGGCGCGCAGCTCAGACGGCGGCGCAGCGTTTGCAGACCCATGTAAATTTGCCAGTGCAGCCGATCAATGCTGCCGCTCCGCAAGGTCCGGCGCGCCTGATGCTGCTGGGCCAGTTGCGTCAGATGCTGGTTGATTTCCACGGGCGTCATATCGCCGCGTGTCCAGGGCGGCCGCGGGTGGGGACGCGGATAAAAGCCGATCAGCTTCAGCAAGTGAGTCGACTTGCGAACCAAGAGCACCACAAAGGGCAGCAAGATCAGGCCAATAATTAAACAAAGCCAAAAATAATCGGACAAAAATGCAAGCATACTGTTCATTTGATGACCTCCCGTCAGGCGGTCAGTCCTCTGGTTGCAAAAACGACCTGCCAATTGCAGGTTGTGACGTCTGTCTATTGGTCTGTAAAACACGAGGGCTGGGGTGAATGGTATTATTATATCAAAAACCAATACATAAGGCCAGCGGATGCTGCTTCATTGAGCAATGAGCATTAATGCGTTATACTCAAATCACTTCAATTGGATGTGAGGAATGTCTGCATGATCAAAAGTCGACTGGATTTCAGTGTTCTGACGGTAATCGCCTGTATGGCAGTCGTCTTTTTGCATATGAACAGTTCCGTCTCTCAGGTCTCGGATACCTGGGAGTGGAAATACAGCCTGCTCAATCAATGCCTGGCCATGTGGTGCGTGCCGGTGTTCTTTATGATGACCGGCGCCAACCTCATGAACTACCGCGCCAAATACACCACCCGCGATTACTTCCAAAAGCGCTTCTTCCGCACGGTCATCCCCCTGCTCTTTTGGAGCTGTGTGCATCTGGTCTGGCGGCTGGCCACCGGCACACTCGTCATTGCCAACGCCGGCGATTTCATCAACCTCTTCACCCAGGGTAAAATCGAACCGACCTACTGGTTTTTTTACGCGCTGTTTGCGGTTTATCTTTGCATTCCGATCCTCTCGGCCATTGATCTGGTCAAAAACCGGCGGTTGCTGTGGTACATTTTCAGCATTTGCTTTTTTGCCGTCGCCGTGCTGCCGCAGCTTAAAGAGTTTTTGGGCTTTGCCGTCAGTGGCTCGGTCTTCAGCAATTTCGCCGGCCATCTCGGCTATGTCGTGCTGGGCTACCTGCTGTCCACTCAGGAGATCCCCCGCAAAATTCGCATCGCGCTCTACAGCCTTGGCGTCCTGGCCTGTGTCGGCATGTTCTGGGGCAGTTGGTACATCAACCTGATCCGCTACCAAGAGACGCAGATCAACAAGCTCTTCATGACCTTCGGCTCGGTCAACAACTACCTGATGGCCGCCGCGCTGTTTGTTTTTATTGGTCAGATACGCTGGGAACACCTCGGCGACAGAGCTGCCAGTTTCATCAAAACGCTGGCCGGCCTGAGTTTCGGCATTTACCTGGTCCACAAACTATTGCTCTACATCGCCGAGAGTCTCTTTGTTCTCGATCCCAAATCAACCCTGTACAAAACTGTTGGTACCCTCGCGCTCTACATTGTGTCGGCTGTCCTGGTCGCCGGCATCCGTAAAATAAAGTATCTCAAAAATGTCATCCCGTGATATGATAAAGAGGTAGACGTCTGTAACCACGGACCATCCTGAAAGGAGGTCGATCGGCATGATTGAGAAAGTTTTCAGTTTTGCTTCAGGTGACAGCAAGTTGATCGAAAGAATTATCGAGGACGAACACGCAGCGATTAATCACATGATCCTCACCCAGTTCGATGCGCTGCCCGAACACAATGCCAATTCCAATGTCTATCTGGTTGTGGTCCGTGGCTGTATGGCCATACGGCTCGATGAACAGGTCACGCGCGAATACGACGCGGGCAGCATCCTGGTCATTCCCTGCAAGACCAAAATGAACGTGTCCAATCAATCCGCTCCTCCCCTGGAATTCTTTGTCTTCAAAGCCCCCGGCCCCGGCCATATTGCAGGTTGAAAGGAACGCACCGCATGATGAACGAAACCATCAAGAACATTCTCGCCAAACGAAGCATTCGCAGTTACGATGATCGTCAGGTCGAGCCCGACAAAATCGACGCCATCATGGAATGCGCCCAGAATGCTCCTTCGGCCATGGAAAGCCAGCCCTGGCATTTCACCGTTATCACCAACAAAGAACTGCTGCGCCGGATATCGTTGGAAAATCAGAAAATCCTGCGCGACTCGTCGATCAAAATCGTTCGTAAACTGGCCGAATCCCCCCGCTACGACTGCTTCCACGGGGCCCCGATGGCAGTTATCGTTTCGGGCAGCGAAGATTCCGAATTTTCCCTGGGCGACTGCGCCAACGCCGTTGAAAACATGGCTCAGGCCGCCTGGTCGATGGGTCTTGGCACCTGCCATCTCGGTTCCTTCAACAGCGCCATGAAAGCGCCCGCAGGCCAGGCGCTGCTCAAAGATCTGCAAATTCCCACCGGCTATTTCCCGCTTTTTGCCCTGGCAGTCGGCTACAGCAGCGAGGTAACCGGCAAACGGGCCTCCAAGAAAAAGAACACGCTGACTTATTTGAAGTGATGTGAAAAGCCGCTTGCGGCTTTTCAACGAAAGATGAAAGACGAAAAACGAAAGACGTGAAAAGCCACAAGCGCCTTTTCAGCGAAAGACGAAAGATTGCGGAATGATAATCCTGGAAATCTAAAATCTTCAGTGATTTGGAATCTTGGAAAAAACACTATGCCCGGATTATTGGGATCAATTTATTCTCTTTATCCATTTTATCATTGGCAATAATCATGTCTTTTGCAGCAGTAATCATTGCGCCCGCTTCCATTCTCGTCTACTTTACCGGTGGACTCTGTGTACCGTTATGGGTTATGCATCTGTATTTTCAAATAAAACTGGCCCGAAAAATCAAAGCCCTGCGACGCGAAAAGTTGATTCGAGAATAAAAAATCAGACCTGCAGTTTTGCTGCAGGCCAGATCTCGATTTCAAGGATTTCACTTCATTCACTTTTCGCTTTTCGCTTTTAGCTTTTCGTTGAAAAGCCGCAAGTGTCCAGTTTCAAGACATAGGTAAGTAATAGTTTCAGGACATGGGTAAGTAAAAGTTTCAAGACATAGGTAAGTCCGGATGGTAACATGGCGGCAGAACTCGAAGGGAGGGCTGCGCCAAATGAGCTGGAAGGAGACTAATGTCATGGAACAACGAACTAGTTTTGTCCAAGATTTCATCAAGCGGGACAGGCCTTTCCGCGAGCCGTGTGCAGGGTATGGCATCAGCGAAAAGACAGGGCATAAATGGAAAAAGCGCTTCTTGCAGAGTGGATTATCGGGGCTAAGCGATTTGAGTCGCAAGCCACGTAACAGCCCCGCTGAGTTGGGTGAAGACCCGATCACCCGACTGATCAAGATCCGCAGTGCGCATCCGACCTGGGGAGCCAAAAAGATTGCGGTCCTTTATGCCAAGGCATACCCGAAGGAAATCACACCTTCGCTGAGCAGCATCAATCGCGTTCTGGGCAAGGTGGATATGCTTAAAAAGCGACGCATCAAGAAGGCTGTACCTGACGCCAATCGGCTAAGGCGGCATATTCAGCCAGAACAGCCCAACGATGTCTGGACGGTCGATTTCAAAGGCTGGTGGATGTCTGGTGGCGAAAAATGTCTGCCTCTGACGATTCGCGATCTAAAATCCAAATACCTGCTTGCAGTCACGCTTCTGACGACCGCATCGACCGAAGCCGTGAAATCAGTCTTTCTCAGGCTGTTTAGAACATACGGGCTACCCAAAGTCATTCGAAGTGACAACGGAACGCCCTTCGCCAACCACAACGCCATTCTGCAACTTTCAACCCTGAGTTGCTGGTGGATTACGCTCGGCATTCTTCCGGACCGGACAGATCCGGGAACACCAACTCAAAACGGGTCACACGAACGAATGCATGCCGATCTGGCCAACGAGGTCCAGTCGCAGAAAATTCCCGGTGGCATTATCCCCACCCAGTATGCCCTGGACTTTTGGCGCGAGGAATACAACACGGTCCGTCCGCACGAAGCACTTGGCATGCTCACGCCAGCCGAAGTCTATTGCCCATCGCCCCGGGCATACGAAGGCGAGCCCGATGTCATCGAATACCCGCTTGGCTTTCTGCCCAGAAAAGTTCGTTCCAACGGGTTGATCTCGGTTGACGGCATCGTTGTTTCGATTAGCTATGCCCTTCGTGGTTTGACGATAGGTTTACAGCCTCAAAAAGAAGGGGGATATCTCGCATGGTTAGCGGATTTCCCCCTGGGCTTTTTGGATATACAGAGCGCTTGTTTTCAGCCTCTGACCGATTTAGAATGAGGTTATTCGGACTTACCTCTGAGTCTTGTGTCTCACCTATGTCCTGACACAAAAGACTTACCGATGTCTTGACACAACAAAGCGGCTTTTCTCACTTTTCGCTTTTCGCTTTTAGCTTTTCGTTGAAAAGCCGCAAGCGGCTTTTCAGTAGGTCATCACTCGCGGCAACGCTTTGGCCTGATCGATCCAGTCGGCAACCATTTTTTCGGATGCGACCTGGCGAACCACCTGTTTGGCGTTATTGATTTCGACCAGCTTGGCGGCCAGATTTCCGGCTTTGCGGGCGGCCAGTTCAACGACAGTGTCAACGCCGGCGGCTTCGAGCAGCTCGGAGTATTCAGCGCCAATACCGTTGATTCTCTGGAGGTCAGCGTGGTTGGCCCATTTCAGGATCAGTTTGTCGGAGATGCCGGTTGCAGCAGCGACCTTGTCGCGGCCGGATTTGTTGGCACAGGCTGTGAGCAGCGCATCAACGGACTTGATACCCGATGCTTTCAGTTTTTCAGCGTAAACCTCACCGATACCTTCGATTGCGTTTGCTAATGTCATAAGAAATCTCCCCTTCCGACTATAAAAATGTTGATAATAAAAGGGTACTACGTCGGGTTGAAATAGTCAAATATTGATATTAGCGCATGCCACCTGAGCCGAACATTTGAGAGAACTGAAGCCCCAGCGACGGCAGGTCGACTGCGCTGGCATCGATGAGCGCATCTGGGTTGGCCGTTTGACCATCGGTGGTCGCCGGAACTGAGCCATTGAGCTGACCTTGTATGCTTTCAGCGCGCAGGGCACCTAATTCTTTGAATTCGACGATCGCAATCTTGTATTGTTCAAAGGTAAAAAACTTGGTCGGATCCTTTTCGATGCAATCACTGATCAGACGGTCAACCTTGTCAACTTCGGCTGCGAAATCTTCGCTGTTGAAGAATTTGTCGAGCAGTTCCTGCATATATTGGTGATACTGGTCGACATACGTTTCGTTCTTCATCAGCTGCCCGTACATCGGACGTTCTTCCGTCTTGGCATTAAATAGCGGTGTGTCAATAGGAAAGTTAACAACCGATGAGGAGGTCTTTGACTCGAAACAGCCGAAGGCCATGTTGTAATCCCAGGGCAACATGCTGAGTTTACCTTCATCTTCATAGAGAAAGTAGTTTTGCTTGAGCATCGAGGTGTAGCTGTCAAAATTGACTGTGGCATTATGGACCGCGAAGTAGCGCAGGATCTCGTCTACGTCAAAGTAGGTTTCCAGTTCGGTACCATCTTTGAGATGTTTGAGCGCCAGGATGACTTCATCATAATCCGCGGTGGTCGGTATCAGCGAAGAATTGCCGAAGATGTCGATGTAGCTGTAATAATCGTCATCAGTGTACCTGAGGTCAGCACCGGCACCGCCGCCAAACCCGCCGAAGCCGCCCTTGGCTGGTTTCGTCGTGGTGGTTGGCTTGGGTGGGACACCCGCCGCCGTCATGACACCGGCACCGTCCATGCTCTTGACGTTGTAAAGCTGGCCGAAGCTGGCACCAAACTGGCGTTGAGCAAAGCTGGCATCGGGCGATTCGACGGCCAGATAGCAACCCCAGGGCTCTCCGTTGAGCGAGACATCGGCATAGGCGAAGAGGGGGGTTGGGACGCCCATCTCGGTCATCATTTTGTAGGCCATGTAGTCCTTCATCATGGTGGTGTCTGCGTGCAGATTGTTGAGAACCATTTTGTCCAGTCCCATACAGGTCTGATCCTTCACCAGTAGATTGAAGTCCACTTTAAAGCTGTAACGGTCGGAATCGGTCGACGCGACAGCACTCAGACTGGAGTTGCCTTTGGGGCGAATGGTAACCGACGGATAGAGAACACCATTGATGGTGATATTCGCCTCGACGAATTTTTCTTCCCGTGACTGATCCATCATCGCCTGCCAGTCATCCGGCAGAACCTCGATGTTAATGGTCATCATCTTGTCGGGGTTGAAAAGCGCTTCATAGGGCACACTGGTCAGGCCCTTGCTATAGAGCGGCGAATCCTGCGGAACCAAAAACAGTCCGCCCGTCAGCAGGGTCGCTACGATGAGCACCCCGATCAATATCGCGACAATGTACTTGCTTTCACTCATGATTTCGTCCCGTCAGGCGGTGTAGACGCCGTTGTAGCTGACCAGGACAACATTGCGAATGCCTGGCAGCGCGGCGACTTCATTGACAAAATCAGTGGTGTTGCCGTGCAGGCGAATTTCGACGGTCAGCTCAATGCCGACATTGGCGGTTACAGTCTTGGATTTGATCTTGAGCCGCTTGATTTTGGTCTTGATCAGTTCCAGTGCATCGATCTCGGACGAGTCGTTTTCGCAGCTGAGAACCAGCACGTAAGGGGTCTCGTTACTCTTGCGGTTGACAAAGATCAGCAGGACCGCGCCGATGACAATCGTGCCGAAAACGGCCAGCGGGACCAGCCCGGCACCGAGCATGATGCCAACAGCCAAGGACCAGAACAAGAAGACGATGTCCAGCGGTTCCTTAATTGCCGTGCGGAAACGGACGATGGACAGCGCGCCAACCATGCCCAGTGAGAGGAAGATGTTGGAAGTGATGGTTATCAGCACCAGGGTGGTAATCAAGGACAGCGCAATCAGGCTGACTCCAAATCCAGCCGAGTACATGACGCCTTTGTAGGTCAGTCTGTAAACGACAAAGATCACAAAACCCAGCAAAAAGGCAAAGGCCAGAGATAGAAAGGCAGTGAGCGGTGAAATGGATCTTGCTTTTTCCAGCAGGTCTGTGGCAAACAATTCTTCTAACGACATCGGGGTTCCTCCTAATTTTTATTTAACCGGTTATCCGGCAGATCATATATTTAGAGAGCGCAGTCGACTGGCGATTGCCAATTTGGATGATATCGGTGATTATCCCAGGCAGGAAATTGTCGAACTTCACTTCAATAACGCTATGCCCATCAAGATCGGCCTTGAGCGTAGCCGGGTCAGGATTGAAGAAGTCGGTCGCAAACAGGCCGGACCGGATTTGGCTGTCGATGGTGATGCGGACATTGCCGGCGGGATATATGAAGGCTTCGCGATGATAAAAAATCTGCGCTTTTGGCTTGAGCAACTGGGTTTTTATTTTGACATAGAGGTCATGCAGGACCGGCTCTGGGCGATCCAGCAGCCAACTGACCGATCCGGCCATCAACAGCTCGGCCTCGGCGCGGGTCAGCCAGGCGGACTCTTTATAGGACATCTTGTTGACCTTGACCTTCTTTTCCAGTCGGATGTGATCGTTCATGTCATCGTAATAGCGCAGACGAAACTTCTCGCGCCGGCTGACGCCATCCAGCTTTTGTTGCAAGGCCAGATCGTCAAAATTGTCAAAATAGAGGCTGCGTACACGATAGCTACCGTCCAGGCCAGCGTGTTTGTCGCGGGACATGACGGCTGCCAAGCGTTGCCGAATGGCCGCCACCTCGAGTGAATTGACCAGATGCTTGAACTCATGTCGCATAGGTTGATGATCCATTTGTTGTCTCCCAGTCTGATCTACAAATTTACATGCATTTTACATCTCAGACATAATAACACATAAACTTCAACGAATGTTAAGATGTTAAGACTTTTTATGCAATTTTTTATGAACGATAAGTGTCAAATTGGCTGATATCGAGCGGCTGACAACCCCAGATACCCCGGTTTAACACAAAATACACCGCCGGCGCTGGGCTGCGCCTCGAGATCGGTCGAGTTGATCCCCTTGCGGGATGTCGTGATAAAAAGCGTGTCCAAGTTAAGTCCGCCAAAGGCGCAACTGCTGACAAATTCGGCGGGTACATCGATCCGGGTCAGCTGACGACCGGTGGCCGGGTCATAACGACCCACCTGCCAGCCGCCCCAGTGGGCGACCCAAAGCATGCCTTCGGCATCGATGGTCATGCCATCCGGTCGGCCCGTGCCTTCAGGCAAGCGGATGATCGACCGGCGGTTGGCAAGCGCGCCGATTGTCAGTTGGTAATCAAAGGCATCGACCGTCTGCAATTGCGTGTCGATATAGTACATCGTCCGCTTGTCCGCGCTCCAAGCCAGGCCATTCGAGACGCTGACACCGTCCAGCGCCTGACGAATCTGGCCCGCTTCGAGAACGTACAGGCCGCCGACCGGCTGCCGCGGTTTGCTCATGCCCATGGTGCCGGCCCAGAATCGGCCGGCTGGGTCACACTTGCCATCGTTGAAGCGATTGTTGGGCTTGTCCGCTTCAGGATCGCCAATCGCCGCAATTAGACCGACGTCAAAATCAACGTTGTAAAACCCATGCGCCATAGCGGCAACCAGCCCGCCATCACCGCACAACGCGATCGCGCCAACACGCTGACCGACATCGATCTGGCGATCATTGCCCGTTTCGGGATCAAAACAATGGATGGCACACCCTTCGATATCGACCCAAAACAGTTTGTGCCGCCGGTCATCCCAGACCGGACATTCGCCCAGCTCGGCGCGGGCATCCAGCGCCAGTTTGATGGCCATCAGCCCACCACCTGTTTTTGATTCTTTTCGTGATACATTCTTTCATCTGCCAGCCGGAGCAAATCGTCGATCGACTCCGAATCCTCAGGGCAGCGGCTGACACCCATGGAAACGCCGACCAGACATAGTCTTCCGTTGAGCACCATCGGCTGATTGAATTTCTCGCGAACTCTATTGAGCAGTGCTTCGAGATCAGAAACATTGCCGCATTCGCGCAAGAGCAAAACAAATTCGTCACCACCGACTCGCCCGACCAGGTCGTTTTTTCGCACGATACTTTGGAATATCTGCGCCGCTTCGATCAGGACGAGGTCGCCAATGGTATGACCGGCGTTATCGTTAATTGATTTAAACCCGTCGAGATCAATGTAAACCAGCGCGAAACTTTCATGGGTTCTTTGGTGTTCCGACAGGGCAGACTCCAGACGATTGAAAAACATCCGCCGATTGGGCAATCGGGTCAGCTCGTCATAATTGGCAAGCCTGACCAGATGCTCGGACAGATCACGATACCGGTCGTTACTGTCGTTCAAGGTTTTTTCGATCGCTTTGAGTTCCGTCACATCATTGATGCTGACGATTATACCCAGCATCCCGTCCTTTTTGTTCTCGGCGATCGTGAAAGTAGCTGATGTTTGAATAACTTTACCTTCAGAATCAATAAATTGTTTCTCGATATCCCGCAAGATTTTCTCCCGTAAAAGCTTGCTTATAAGGAATTTGTCATAGGTCCCCGATTTGAAAAAGTCCGACAACGGTCGATCGACGATCTTATCCTTGTCACATTTAACCAGTCGTTCGAAAGCCTGATTGCATACTTTAATATAACCCTGACTGTTGAGCAGCAGAATTGGATTCATAACCGTTCGCAAAATCAGATCAGGTGTTGTTGCGTCAATAATGCCGATTAATCTGAACCGCAGAATAACCGAGCGGGAAAACAAGACCCAGACCACCAGCAGAATAATGCAAATCGGCGGTAGAACGGGTTTGATCGCTGACAGCACAAAATCAGACGATATACCGGCCAGCATCATCAAACAGATTGAAATGATCATGACATAGGACTGTTTGTGATTGTTTCGCATCTCTTTTTGACGGACTTTGATGATGACGATAATTATAAATACTAAGAAATAGATCACAATATACGCAATGTAAAGCCAAAACCAAGCCGATTTTAGATCAGCGACATAAGTCCAGCCAAGCCCAAATTCACTTTGAACCATTTCAGAAACGACAGCAGTGCCGGGCCAGAAAAAGTTGCGGATCAGCAAAACAAAGGGCAGCGCGCAGAGCAGAATCTGAACACGCGACAGGCGGATCAGTTTTTCGTAGCCATAAATAATCAGGAAAAACTGCACCGTATAGACCGCGAACAATACCCAGCCGATCGAGCCGATTTTGTGCCACATCATGGCATCCGCGGCACTCGGTGCGGCATACATCAACGCATAGCAAAACGCCCAAATCGCAAAGCAAATCTCGACAATCAGACCCATTCGATTGAGCATGTCATGGGGATTTTGTTTGATCTTCAGATAACCCATAAAAATAAAGCAACAGCCCGCCAAAGCGGCCAGGAGCGACAGAATATTCATTTTGCCATCCTCTCCTTAGCCCACATGCTTTTTGGCCATCTTGTTCTGATACATCCGCTGGTCGGCGGCTCGAACCAGCCCATCGACCGAAATCCCATCGTCAGGACAACGGCTCATGCCGATGGACAAGCCGATCGGGCACGATTCATTGTTGATGACGATTGGCTCGGCAAAAGCTGCTTCAACGCGGGCATTATAGGTGTCTAATTCGGCACCCTCAGGCGAGTCAGCAAACAGCAGCACAAATTCATCGCCGCCAATTCGCGCGATCAGGTCATCCTGACGAACAATGGCATTAAACCTGTTTGCCACCTCAACCAGCAATTGGTCACCGGCCTGATGACCGAAACAATCGTTGACGGCCTTGAAACCGTCGAGGTCAATAAAAATCAGGGTGAAGCCGAAGCCCGTTTTCTCATATTCCTCGATGGCCTCATCCAGCCGCTTGAAGAAAAGCCAACGATTGGGCAGGCTGGTCAAGTCGTCATAATTGGCCATGTGATCGAGGTAATCGGACAGCTCCCTGTATTTCTCATTGCGCCATGACAAATCCTGTTCGATCTTCTTGAACTGCGTGATGTCCTGCAGGCTGACAACGGTGCCGCGCCCACCGACGCGACCGGTATCAATGCGGGAAAAGGTCGCCAGGACTTCAATGGTTTTGCCCTGCGCGTCAATCAATTGGATCTCAATACCGTTTCTGTGCTGGATAAAATCTTTGACCGGTTTGTTGATCATCTGTTCACGATTGAGTTTGAGCAGATCCAGCAACGCCTGATTGCATAGAACGATCCTTTGATTGTCATCCAGAAGCAAAATGGGACTCATCACCGTCTGTAAAATCATCTCCGAGGTCGCCGTTTTTTCAATGCCCAAGAAACGGTAGCCCTCTGTGATTCTGCTGATCAGCAGTCCCCATAAAACAATAAAAATAATCGCCATCGGCGGAAAAGCCGGTGTAATGATCGGAAGGATGATATCACTGAAACAACCGGCCACCACCATCACCCCACTGATTATAATCGGGATTCTGGCATTCCTGATGAAGTAGCGCTGGCGATTTTTTCGGACCCACTGTATGAAACTGATAAACGAGTAGCCAAAAAACACCACCATGTAGACGATGTAGACCCAAAACCAAAGTGAACCGGTATTGATAATATATGTCCAACCCCAGCCAGCCGTGCTTTCAATAAAGCGCTGGGCCAGAATCGACTGTGGAAAGGCAATGTTGACGGCCAGCAGCAGGAATGGCACCCCATAAAGAAGTGCCTGCAGCAGCCAAGCTGAAGGGTGCTTCAGGCGGCCAGTGAAAGCCAGGAAAAAATGAAAAGTCAGCGCGCTGATCATGATCCAGCCGATCGAACCAATCTTGTGCCAGAGCATCGCCTCCGCAGCCGTTGGCGATGCAAATAGAAAAGCATAGGACAACGCCCAGATCGCAAAGCTGAACTCGATGAGCATGCTGATTTTGTTGACTAATTCGCGCGAATCAAGCCTGTAGATAAAAATCCCAAGAACGATAAAAACAAAAGAGTTGATGACGCAAACCAGGGCTAATAAATTCATTTTTTCCCATTCCTGCATTCTAGGAGCCGCGCGAATTCTTATCTGTGATAGGATAACATGAAACCAGGCTCTCAGACAAGATTTCACTTGTTTTGAAAACGAGGGAACGATGGACAACCCCAACAAATTGTGATAACATAGAACGGTTATTCGCTTTTTTACAAATGCCGGCAGTGCTGCCGGAGAAAGTCTGAACAGGTGTCCATTGGAAATCAAACAATTTAACGAACTCCCCCTCTCCCCGGAGATCCTGCATGCCATCCAGGACAAGGGTTTTGAAGAGACAACCCCGATCCAGGCCCAGGCCATCCCCTACATTCTCGAAGGCCGTGATATTCTCGGTCAGGCCCAGACGGGCACCGGCAAAACCTGTGCCTTCGGCATCCCCGTCATTGAGCAGGTCGATCTTTCGGACCATCATGTCCAGTATCTGATCTTGTCCCCCACCCGTGAGCTGGCCATTCAGATCGCTGATGAATTGCATGAGCTGACCAAATATAAAGAAGGCATACGGATTTTATCGGTTTACGGCGGACAGCCGATTGATCGTCAGCTGCTGGCGCTGAAGAAAAAACCGCAGATCATAGTCGGTACCCCCGGTCGTGTCATGGATCACATGCGCCGCAGAACGCTCAAGCTGGACCATCTGCGCGGTATCATCCTTGACGAAGCCGATGAAATGCTCAACATGGGCTTCAAGGAGGATATTGACACCATCCTCTCTGACACACCGGACCGCATCCAGAAAACATTCTTTTCCGCGACGATGCCGCCCGCCATTCTGGAGTTGACCAACAAATACCTCAACGATCCGATTCACATTCGCATTACACCCAAAGAGATGACGGTCAGTAACACCGAGCAATTCTACATCGAAGTCCGCGAATCCAACAAGATTGAGGTGCTCTGCCGTCTGATCGAATCCGAACAGATCAAGCTGGCCCTGATCTTCTGCAACATGAAGCGCCGTGTCGACGAGATTTGCGAAAAACTCCAGACCCGCGGCTATTCGGCCGAAGCGCTGCACGGCGACATGAAGCAGATGAGCCGCACCCGCGTCATGAACAAATTTAAAAACGGCGAGGTCGAGCTGCTGGTCGCCACCGACGTGGCCGCCCGCGGCATCGACGTCGACAACATCGAAGTCGTCATCAACTACGATCTGCCACAGGACGAAGAATACTATGTCCACCGCATCGGCCGCACCGGCCGCGCCGGCCGCAGCGGCAAAGCCTACACCTTTGTCGTCGGCCGCGAGATCATCGACCTCAAAGGCATCATGCGCTACACACGCTCCAACATCATCGCCGCCAAACCGCCGACCCTGATGGACGTCACCGGCAGCAAGGTCAGCGCCATCCTGGATGAAACCCGCGAGTCGCTCGAAGCCAGCGACATCAGCCAATACATCGAATATGTCGAGAAATTTGTCGAAGGACTGAACGTGGCCGGTTCCTCCGAGCAGTACTACACCACCGCCGATCTGGCCGCGGCATTGCTGCGCCGCTCGATGGGCGGACACTTCCACAAGGCCGGTGAGATCGAACCGGTTGTCCCTTACGAGCAGCACATCACGCGCAAAACCTCGGCCCGACCGACCCGCGGCGCCTACGAGCCGCGTTCTGGCGGTGGCGAATTCGACAACGGCCCGGCCAAAGCTCGGCCGCAGCGCAGCAAGCCCCTCGAACCTGGCATGTCGCGCTTGTTTATCAACACCGGCAAAGATGACAACATCCTGCCCAAGCACATCGTCGAGGCCATCTGCACCAAAAGCGGCCTGTCCGGCAAGCAAATCGGCGCCATCGCCATTTACGGGCGCTACACCTTTGTCGATGTCCCCAAGGAGTCGGCTGACAAGGTCATGACCAGCCTGACCAATCAGAAAATCGGCCAGCGTTTCGTCCGCGTCGAGAAGAGCGAGCCCGGCAGTCAGCCGCCGCCCGACCGACCCTTTGAGAAACGAACATTCGAGAAGAAGCCCTACGAAAAGAAGACCTACGAAAAGCGCACTTACAAAAAATAGAGCTTCTTATCAAGCAAAAAAAGGAAACCCGCAGGCTTCCTTTTTTTGTGTCCGCAAAGCGAGTCATTTGTTACGGATTGCCGAATTCAGCTTGGGTATAATGACTTCATAACACAACACAGGAGGATCATTAATGAAAAAATACAGATGTTCAGTTTGCGGATACATTCACGAGGGGGACGCGCCGCCGGCCAACTGCCCCCAGTGCGGTTCACCAGCCGAAAAATTTGTCTTGGTTGAAGGCACCGATATGGTTTGGGCTGCCGAGCACGTCATCGGCGTTGCCAACGGCGTTGACCCCCGCATCATCGAAGGCCTGCGCATGAACTTCACCGGTGAATGCACCGAAGTCGGCATGTATCTGGCTATGTCCCGCGCCGCCGACCGTCAGGGCTACCCCGAAGTCGCCGAAGCCTACAAGCGCATTGCCTACGAAGAGGCCGATCACGCATCACGCTTCGCTGAAATGCTCGGCGAACTGGTGACAGCCGACACCAAAACCAATCTCAAAGTCCGCGTCGACGCCGAATACGGCGCCACCGCCGGCAAGACCGAACTCGCCACCCTCGCCAAGCAGCTCGGCCTCGATGCCATCCACGACACCGTGCACGAGATGGCCCGTGACGAAGCCCGCCACGGTAAGGCTTTCAAAGGCTTGCTGGAGAGACACTTCAAGTAAAATTCGGCATGCGCCGAATTTTAACGAACAACTAACAACGAAGAACGAACAACTGCGGAATAATCAAATTACCAAAAAGAGATCGCCCGCGATCTCTTTTTGGTTTGATCAGCTATCAGGAATATCCATCCGCAACTGTTCGTTATTCGTTGTTAGTTGTTCGTTGAATTGCTACAGCCTTTTCATAATTGTTGATTTTGTTGTCCAGCCGGCCGAGCGTGCTGGTCATCTCATCAATGCGCTTGACCAGCTGCTTGCGTTGATCGATCAGGAGCTGCTTCCTGGCTGCCAGGGTATCGTCACCCATCAGGTACAGTCGGACGTACTCGGTCAGCACCTCAATCGACAAACCGGCACTGCGCATGCATTTGAGGAATTGCACCCAGCGGCAGTCTTCTACGGTGTAGTCACGAACGCCACTTGTTTTGCGATTGACATTGGGCAGCAGACCGACGCGTTCATAATAGCGCAGTGTGTCCTGCGGCAGATCAAATTTAGCGCTGACTTCGGAAATCGTCATGTGGGTTAACCCGCGCTCATCAGCAGCTTGATGGTTTCCCGCAGCCGCTGCAGGCCTTCGGCGGGATCATCGATGTCCAAAACCGCGTTCTCCAATGGGCACATGCCGTCACCAGCTCGGTTGGAGATGACATCGATGCGCTGGCCAAAGCTGTAGGCCACGCCTCGGCTCGAAAGATAATCGCAGGCAGCCTGACTCATTATTTCACCATGGGCGCGCGTTGCACCGCCCAGAACGATCAGCAGCGCGGCGGCCTTGCCGATCACCTTGTCAACGACGAAGGCGTCCTTCAAGAGGCTCAGTTCGCTGTCCACGATGCGGATCAGCGGTTTGACGCCGGGGCCGCTCTCGGCGCGGGCGATTTGGCCGTCTTTGATGACGATGCAGCTGGCCTGACCGGCCTTGATCATTTTACGCGCTTTTTCAAAGGTCAGGTCTTTGATGGCGTTACCTTGTTTGGTTGTGCGATTGACGGCCACAACAATCAGCGGTACGAGGATTAACTGCGCGATGATGCCTGGGATGCCGGTGACAAAGGCCACAGTGACCGACAGGGCCTTGAGTGCCCCGTTGTTGGCCAGGAGGAGTCCGGCGAAAACCAGGCCATACATGATCCGTCCGCCGACCATGGCGATCAGCATCGACGGAAGCAGTGGCATTTTGGCTCTGCGGTAAAGAAGGCCGCTGACAGCCCCGTAGACGACTAGCTCGCCGATCATGATCGGCAGCATGGGGAAAACCGGCGGCATGCCAGTTAGGGCGCTGGACAGCGCAGGGATTAGCACGCCGCCGATGGCGCCGAACGTCGGGCCGCAGAGCAAGCCAATCAGCAGGACCGGGATGTGCATCGGCAGGAAAACCGTGCCGGGCAGGCCAAACATGTGGCCAGTCAGATAGGGCAGTAGGACGCCCAGCGCGACCAGGACACCAGCTAAAACGAGACGATAGGTTTTGGTTTTGTTCATGATTAAACTCCTCTGTATCACTTGGAGTTAACTCCAAGTCAAACACTATTTTATATGTTTCTAGATGATAAAACAATGATCGGATTTGCAGCATTTACACTACAAACCCGATCATTGGTTTCAAGGATCACATTCCGAAACTTTTCGCTTTTAGCTTTTAGCTTTTAGTTGAAAAGTCTGCTGCGCAGACTTTTCACGTCGCGTATCCCGTGCGTCCACCGCGGGTCTTCCACATGACCCAGAGGGGTCCGGCCAGGCAGATCGTCGAGTATGAGCCGCTGATCAGTCCGATTATCATCGGCAGACAGAATTCTTTGATGCTTTCGATGCCGTAGATGGTGGCGAAGACATAAGCCACCGCCACGGCGCCGATGGTGCAAAGGCTGGTGATGATCGACCGGCTCAACGATTGATTGATCGACAGATCGACCAGTTCAGGCAGCGGCATGCTGCCTTTGGTCAGGCGTTCGTTCTCGCGAATACGGTCGTAAATGACGATCGTATCGTTGATTGAGAAGCCAAGAATGGTCAGGACAACCGCGATCAGCGATTCATTGATCGGGATCTGCAGGACGACAAAGACAAAGAAAGCGATGAAAACATCGTGAAACAGGGCAACCAAGGCCATGACGCCGGCTGATGGACCGGAGATTTTACGGAAGCTGTACCAGACGTAGGCAACGATCAGAATCGAGGCAACGATAATGGCCCAGATACCTCGGGTGAAGAGATCACGGCCGAGAAAGGGATCGACGCGCAGAGAATCCTGCTCGCTGAAGGTAATGTCGGGGAAGGTCGCCTTCAGCGCAGTTTGCAACGCCATCTGCTGGTCGTTGGTTAACGCTTTGTCGCCGGCGACATTGATCACGAGGTCAAGTCGATCTCCGACCAGTGATTTGGTTTGCATACATTTGACAGACGTGCCGATGGCATCACCGATGGCCTTCTCAGCTTTGGCAATGTCGACCGTGCCGCTCGGGAAAGAATAGTTTAAAATTGTGCCGCCCTTGAAGGTGATGTCGAGCTTCAGGCCAACGAAGATGGCGGTCATCAGGCCGATCAGGAGCAGGACGGTGGAAAGCAAAAAGTATTTGCGACGGTGCTTGTAAAAACTAAACATTGTTCTTCACCCTCCTTGCGCCATAAAGCCAGACATTTTTGAAAATCTTGAACTGGCTGAGAGAGCCGATCATTAAACGAGAGGCAATGACGCCGGTCAAGCCGTTGAGGATGACACCGATCAGCAGCGAGTATCCAAATGACAGCATCGCGCCAGAACCGAAGGCCATCAGGACGGCCGCGGCAATGGCCACGGTAATGTTGCCGTCGACAACCGCCGACAAGGCCCGATCAAAACCGTTGGACAGTGCCAGAGGCAGCGAGGATCCTGCTCTGAGCTCTTCTTTAATACGGGCTGAGATGATGACGTTGGCGTCAACACCCATGCCGATCGAGAGAATAATGCCGGTAATGCCCTCCAGGGTGAGGGTCTGCTGCGGGATCGAAATGGCCAGCAGGATACCGATGATCTGAGCCAGTAGCGACCAGCAGGCGACAAAGCCAGGCAGTCGGTAGAAGATCAGCATAAAGAGGCAGATCAAGCCAAAGGCCACCAGGCCGGCCAGCACCATGACCGAAAGGGCCCCCTGGCCCATGGTCGCGCTGATCGAGCGGCCGTTGATGGTTTCCAGCGCGAAGGGCAGCGAACCGGCATTGATCTTGTTGGCCAGTGCGGTCGCTTCTTCGCGGGAAGCGATGTTGGTGATCTGACAGGTGGTGGAATCGATTGCTTCTTGAACCGTCGGCGACGAAATCTCAACATCATCCATGTAAATCGAGATACTCTGGCCAACCAGTCGGGTCGTCGCTTCCTTGAAGGCAATCCGGCCATGCTCGGTCAGTACCAGATCGACGATCGGCAGTGTATTCGCGCCGTTAAGATCCTCGGCATAGCTTACCGACGCGCTGACGACGTCCAGGCTGCCCGTCAGAATGATCTTGCCGTCGGGATCGCGGAAGGTCAGCAGCGCTGTCTCGCCCAGCTCTTTGAGCGCCTTCGGGGTGTCAGATTCGGTTTCGCCGGTCTTGCGCGGGAAACGAACGAGGATCTGACCGCGGGTCTGGTCAATGGTCACTTCACGATCCAAAATGTTCAAATTGTCCATACGGGTCGTGATGATGCTTTTGGCAGATTCCAATTGATCGGCTGTCGGGATGCCCGCAAAATCTTTGGGCGCAAACACGGCTTCGACGCCGCCGCGGATATCGATACCAAAACGGATTTGGGACACGCTGTAGAGGGTGATAACTTCGGTCTTACCCGGGACCGGAATTTGCAGGCCGGTCAGCGAAATCACCAGGGTCAGCACGATGATGAATGCCACGATAAAGAAGGTGATTGGCCTGGCCTTGACGCCGGATTTGGAAAAAGATCGTTTTGCCATAGACTTTTTCGCACGTCCTTTCTTGTTTTGCATCCTTAATTACGCATGCAAATATACATTATAGGCATTTTGTCGGCTTTCCTCAAGTGGAATTTGAATATTCGTCGAATAAAAAAACCGCTGCCGACACAACGGTTTTTTGTTGTTCATTAAATTGTCCGTCAGTTGAGAATCCGGCGGATTCCGATCAGTTTGACGCCCCACCCAAGATACTGGCTGACATTCTGGATCACGACTTTTTTATTACTGGACGAGGCGTGAATCATGTTGCCGCCGCCGACGTAGATGCCGACATGGGTGATCGACGTGATGCCATCGTAGCTTTTGGTATCCATGCAGATGATATCGCCTGGCGCCATGTTGGCATAGTCCACGCCGACGCCCAGGCTGTAGTAACCACTGGTAGAACCGGGGATCGAGATGCCGATCTGGCGGTAACACCAGGAAGTCAGGCCGGAGCAGTCGAAGCCGCTCATGCTGGAACCGGTATGATAATAACGCACGCCCAGCGCGCTGTAAGCCAGGTCAACGATTTTGCCGGCATCACCACTATAAGTGGCACCATTGGATGCCGTCGTTGTCGGTCTGACCACCGGCGCATTTTTGGTGAGGTATTCTGTCGCGACATAACCGGACTCGCCTGTCGTCAGCGTGACTCTGGACCAGTTGCCGCCGATGCCGGTGCGGGTCAGTTTGGTCGACCTGGTCAGTTTCTTGACGATCGTGCTGTCCGTTGACGGTTCCTGACGCAGATTTAAGGTGCTGGAATTGACGTACATGGTTTGATTGACGTCTTGAAAGACATAAGTTGTACTGGTGTATTCGGCGGCAACATAACCAAAGATGCCATTGAATTCAATTTTGACCCATCCTTCGCCGAGTCCAACACAGAGGATTTTTTCGGCAAAACCCAGCTTGGTCACGATCGCGGCGTCAGTCGAAGGCGCGGCGCGCATGTTCAAGGTGCTGGATGAAACATACAAGTCATAATAGACCGTCTCAAAAACAGGATCCGTCGCAGCCGATTCTGGCTCGACCCCGTCGGTCGCCTCGGAGTCCGGTGTAACGTCCTCGTCGTCGACGCCGCGGTTGGGCTGCTCGAGGTTGTAATAGTCTTCAATATCGGTGCTGCCCGTCAAGGCTCCCGAATCGCTCGGCTCGGTCTGTGCGGGAAAAGTGTTTGCTTCAGTCGTTGAACTGGCGTAGGCCGCTGCCAAACCAAGCGGTTGGGCAAAGACCGGCACAGCGACAACAGATGTCAACAGCACGATCACCATCAGGTTGCGGATCTGGTGGGAGTTCAGCTGGAATTTCGGCATGTGTCCTCCGTACTGGTCTGTAAGTAGCGGAACATTTTTTGCCCCAACTCAAGTGACATTATATCGATCTTCGCCGGATACGTCAAATTGACGCCGATTTTATCAGACGTGCAGACGCCGTTTAATCTCCTCACGGATGGCCTGGCGACGGGCAATGGTCAGGAAGACCGCGGCTACCGCGACACATGGGATGATGACAAAAAACGACCAGCCCAGCTGGAAAACACCCAGAAACAAGCGGCCGATAATCATGTCAATACCGCCGTTGAGCACGCCGACTGAGATCAGAATGATGGCCAGGATGACTGATCCCCTGATCACCCTGAAGTCGATCAGCAAACCATTCAAAAGGATCAGCCCGCAGGACAGCAGGGTCAGCGGCAACGCCAAGGTCAGATACCAGGTTGCGTTGCCCTGAATCCATTCGTAAAGCCAAAGCACCAGCAACAGCGCGACGGTGTCGAGCAGGAAAAGCACGATAAACCGCGGTTTGACCGTCATGTAATACGGCACCACCGCCACCCAGGCCAAGGCCAGCGCGCCGACTACATAGAGACTCCAGTCCAGGCGACCGGACTGAATGAAATTGATGGTCGCGCAGAGCAAGGCCGGGAAGGCCATGCAGATCGAGATGATGATCGCCGTGAAACGTCGATTGATGCGCTCGTTAATCGGGTCGAGACGGCTGGGGTAGGGCCGGACCGACTTCTCATTGAATGGCTGGCGCGGGTTTTGCACCTCGACGCCGCAAAGGGGGCAGGCTTTTTCTGACGCGATGACTTCAACGCCGCAATTAACACAGTACGACATTTATACTTCCTCCTGATTGATGTTGTTGCTCTCGACGCGTACCGGGATGCCGAAGCGCACCAGTTGCTTGAAAAATGCGCGCTGCAGGTCGGTCTCGGGCATGGTGCCGGTGAAGGTCATGATCAGCTGATTGCCGTAGCTCAGCATGGAGCAGTTGACCGCATTGAAGTGCGAGGGACCCAGCACAAAATCAAAACGTTCGACGTGCTCGGCCATGCCCTCCGGCAGATTGATCGCGCCCAGATTAGACAGGGCGCTGGTAAAGCGGCTCTCGCCAACCAGATGGTAGGCCAGGCGCATGGCCGCGGTCTTGATCGGCAGCGGCGCGAGGCGTAGCGCCATGCTGCGCTCAGGACTGACATTGGCACACATCAGGCCGTTCAAAAATTTCTCGTTGACCGTGAAACGCATGTAGTGATGAACCAGCCCGAGGATTTCCTCAAGTGTGTAGATGCCCAGCGCCGGCTCGATGGTCGGATTGACGAACAACGAAAAATTGCGCAGCGTTTTGGACGGATAATAGCGCCGCACGTTGATCGGGATCGACAGGCGGATCGGGTCGTTGATCCGGTAGCCGCCCTGCTGCTGGATCTGATAGAGTTCGTAAATATAGATGCCGGCCAAAAATTCGGTCAGGCTGGTGTTGTGCTGTTTGGCGACCTCGATGGTCTTGTCCAGCGGCATCGTCCCCGTGATCAGGATTGGGTTGTGCGCGGCGCTGATGTTGCCCTGCAGGTGGAAGGCCGCGCTCTCCTTGGGACGGCGGATCGAGCGAAAATCCGAGAAGCGCTTGAAGTCGTCGGCCATCTCGGCCTCTTGCGCCGGTTCGTTGATATCCAGCACGCCCTCGCCGAGAAAATCACCCTTGCCCACCAGCCGCAGGTAGGTCGCGATCAGCGTCTTGAGATAAACCAAGCCACCGCTGCCGTCGGTCAGCGAATGGAACACTTCAATGGCGATTCGCCGTTCATAATAGCGGACGCGGAAGAGGAAGCTCTTGACGTCTTTGCGCCGCCATTGGCGCATCGGGTTTTGCACATCCGGCTCGACCTTGGGGCAGCCGGGGATCGATTGCAGGTAAAACCAGAACAAGCCGCGGCTGAGCTTGACGGCAAAAAACGGAAAACGCGGCATGACCAGCGCCACCGCCTGCTGCAGCACCTCCGGGTCGATGGTTTCCTTGAGATCGGCAGTCAGCCGATAGACCGAGCCGTGGCGCGAGCGCATGATCACCGGATAAATCTTGGCGGCATTGTCGAGGCGATACCACGTGCGAGCTGCATGCGGAATGGGCGTTTTAGCGTTCATCTTGCATAGAACCTTTCATATTTTGCTGCCAGGCGAATAGCCTCCGTCATGCTGACGGCGCTGGCGACGCCCAGCCCGGCGATGTCGAAAGCGGTACCATGATCGACCGAGGTGCGCAGAAAAGGCAGCCCCAGGGTTAGCGAAATGGTCCGCTCAAAGTCTAGCGTCTTGGTGGCGATGTGCCCCTGATCGTGATACAGCGACAGCACGGCGGCAAAGCGCCCGATCAGGGCCAGATGGAAGACCGAGTCGGCACCGATCGGGCCGGTCACGCGCAGCCCCTCGGCCTGACAATCGGCCACGGCCGGCTCGACCGCTATCATCTCCTCGTCGCCGAAAAGCCCGTGCTCGCCGCTGTGCGGATTAAGCCCCGCCACGGCCAGCGTTCCGTCGGCCACGCCCAGCTTGGCCAGCGCGGCGCAGCTGCGGCGAATGCCCGCGGCCACGCGCTCGCGGGTGACCAGGTCGCAGGCCTCGCGCAGGCTGACATGGCGGGTCAAGAAAAAGACCCGCAGGCCGTTGGTCTCAAACAACGTCAGCGGATCGTCGGTGCCGGTCAGGTCGGCCAAAATTTCGGTGTGGCCAATATGCGCGACCCCCGCGGCGCGCAGGGATTCTTTGTTGATCGGCGTCGTCGCCAGCGCGGCGACCGCGCCGGACTGCGCCAGACGCACCGCCTCGCGGATGTAGTCCAGGGCGCACTGCCCGGCCAGCGCCTGCACCGTACCGATTTCCAGGTCGTTGAGGTCGGGGTGGGCCAGGTCGATCAGGTTGATGAAGCCGGGCAGATAAACGCCCTCGTCCGGGCTGGCGACGGTGTGCAATAACAGCTCCAGTTGGCAAAATTCCAAGGCACGCGCCAGACACCACGCGTCACCGACCACCAGCGGTCGGCAGATTTCATAGATGGCTGGGTCGGCCAACGCCTTGACAACGATCTCCGGGCCAATGCCGTTGGGGTCTCCCATCGGGATGACAATCACCGGCAGGCTGGTCGATTCGGTCATGGCAGGTCACCTCGTTCCATCGTTGTTGAAGATTACACCCATAGCTTATAAGCAGTGCGCCGGAAATGCAAGAGGCCTAATGTTTTCGATAGTCGTCAAAGAGCAGTTGCATCCGCGTGTACTCAGTCTGCAGCAGGCGGTTGCCAGTTTCGGTGATCACGTAGCAGCGTTTGCGGCCGGCGACGGGCGTGGCTGTTTCGCGGATCAGCCCAGACACCGTGAAGTCGGCCAGCAGTGTGTAAAGTGTGCCGGGGCCTATGATGACCCGACCGCGAGTTATGGTTTTGATCTTCTTCATGATCTCGACGCCGCAGCACTCGTGCCGTAGGGCCAGCAACGTGTAAAACATCGGTTCGGTCAGGGTCTGGTACTTGTTCCTGGCCAAGAATGACTCACCGCCTCTCGAGTTTGGGAATATTCTGGATATCGTTTATCAGTATCGAATATTGATATTTTATACAGCCAATAATCGATTGTCAATATATTATAGAATGACAAAATATGACACATAAACAAAGTGGCTGGTGCCATGCTTCCCTATTGTCATCGATGGTTGGGTTGGTGATTTCTCACCTCATATTGGTTGGTCTAAAGTCCTCGTCTGGTTGAGATTGTGATACCTTCAACTACAAGTGTTGAAAAAAGCAAATTTAGAGTGAGTTGTATATTCATCGCAAACTTAAACAAACTATTCTCGGTCTTCGATTCTCTTCAATTCATCAATCGTATCAATGAAATGCCTTTCAACGGCCGTCGGTTCACCCAGACAGTTCGCCCAATATTTGTCATATTCCGCTCTGGCTTTTTTAAGAGCATTCTCGTGCGAAACTGTGCCGCCATCTTTTAGAATGTCTTTTCGGCTCATTTTCAGAAAGTCATCCAGCTGCGCTACCCAATCCTTCATGGTCATCGGGATCTCGTCCAGAGCCTGAAGTTCGGCAAAATCGAGATACAGCGAAACAATGCGATTCAAGGTTTCTAGCTCTTTGCTATCCAAATAGTTTTTGGCAACGGCAGCATCCTGCAGCGTTGGCTTTTCGCCGGGAAATGATGTCATACCCATAAATGGCTTTTGAGCATCGGCACGCTGCACGATAATCTCGGCCGCCGTATGACCGTGGGATGCCCAGTGCATTTTGTTCTGAACGGTCTTGAAAAATTCAAGTGTCATCGACGCGTTGCGATCGTAGTCAATGCTGGTCGCGTAGATGTCCAAAACTTGCCGCCAGAAGACCTTCTCCGATGACCGTATGTCGCGGATCCGAGTCAAGAGTTCTTTAAAATAATTACCGCCGCCAGTTTGCTTGAGCTGACTATCGTTGAGCACAAAACCTTTGATGACGTAACCTTTCAGGGTTTCCGTCGCCCATTGCCGAAAGCGCGTGCCGACATCCGAGCGTACGCGATAGCCGATGGCTATGATCATATCGAGATTGTGATACTTTTTGTTATATGCTTTGCCGTCGGCCCCAGTTGTTCGGAAATTCCGAACAACTGAATTTTCAGCAAGTTCGCCCTCGGCGAGTATGTGTTTGATGTGTTCGCTGATATTGGCTTTGCTGGACTGAAACAAGTCCACGATCTGGTCCTGCATGAGCCAGACTGTATCATCGTGGACCTTGACCTCAACCTGTGGCCGGCCAAGAATATCATAATAAACCAAAACGTTTCCGTACATCTTCATCACGATTACCCTCAAGCATAATTTTAGCACAAACGCCAAAGCAGAACAAGTGTTCTGCATGCGCGGCTCACAAAGATGTGATGTCACATCTTTGCCGCTAACTTGGAAAATGACGAATTCAGTGTATGTAGTTTGTTCTTCCTATCTACTCAAGTTGTATGCTGTTAAGATAACTGTAAGCAGCCATACCGCGATTCCGATGCACGCCAGCACCACAAAGAATATCACGCACCCCTTGATCGTTTTGATGTTGGCACTTATCTGGCGAATTTCGTTGTACCCAAGCGTTTGCACTGCCTCGTCAAATTCATCCGCGGTTTTAAATCCGGGCAAAAAGCGATAGCATTTCCTAGTGCCGCTTTCTGAATCGATTAAAAAATACTCATCGCCCGCGATATCGTTGCCATTCTTGATCAACTCGTCGTTTTTTGCTCTTTCGAAGTCAGGTAATTCTTCTTTTCTAGCCAAACCTATTTCGGCCTGCAGACTCATGATATTGCGCTTGAGTTTTCGTTCCGGACTGTTGTAGGGATTGTTTATTATGCTCATGCTAATCTCCTCCACAGTTAGTTTGATATAATAATATCATAGTTATCAGGAGGTGCCCCGTGAAAAAGACACTCCTCATCACCGCAGCGCTCATTGTCGTTGCCGCCATCGTCGCCGTCATCCTGTTTTTCAACGGCATCTTCCAACTCAACAATCCCTCGCGCCAGGACTTCCCGGTGCGCGGCGTTGACGTCTCATCCTACCAGGGCGACATCGACTGGGACACGCTGGCCGCTCAGGGCATCCAGTTCGCTTTTATCAAGGCGACCGAAGGCAGCAGTTTTGTTGACCCCCAATTCGCTGCCAATTTCGCCAACGCCGCCAAGACCGACCTGCGCATCGGCGCTTATCATTTCTTCAGTTACGACAGCAGCGGCCAGACTCAGGCTGACAACTTCATTGCCAACGTCAGCAAAACTGACTCGCTGCCGCCGGTCATCGATGTCGAATTCTACGGCGACAAAGAGGCCAACCCACCCGCAAAAGCCGACGTGCAGGCCAGCCTGACCGCTTTGCTCACGCGCCTCGAAGAGCATTACGACGTCAAGCCGATCCTCTACGCCACTCAAAAATCATACGACCTCTACATCGCTGGCGCATTTGCCGACTACGACGTCTGGATTCGCAACGTTTACTCGACGCCCGCCCTCAGCGACGGCCGCGCCTGGACCTTCTGGCAATACACCGACAAGGCCACGCTGCCGGGCACCCATGGCGAGGAGCGGTTTATTGACATGAATGTTTTCGCCGGGACAGCGGCGGAGTTTGCGGCGTATGGGGGCTAAATGTTAAACGATCGCTAAACAGCGGTAGGCGTATATGTCTCAATCCCCAAACTCATTTTCATGTGCTCGAATGTACGCGAGTAAATGCTCGCCAAAAAGACATTCATTTTCCGAAAATGCCTCATCCAGCTTATCAAACAGCATCAATTGTCGGGACTTGTTAAAGCCCTCCACTGTTCCGTCATCATAGCTTTTAAGAAGCTCCCTATTGGTAGTAAAAATCTCAAGTGCCGCTGCCATGACTTTGCTCATGTCTGCTAGCCCTATGATTGCAAACCCCTCATAGGCCATGAAAGCAAAGTGACGGGTGTATTGAAAAAACATTTTACTAAAACCACCTGAGTTAACATCACGAACAACTGAATAGCAGGCGTAAACATACTGACACGGTTGAGGAAGAGATTGAATGACTGAAAACTCTCTAGCATCAGCGACTTGAATCTTGTTCCATAGCCAATACATGATTGCGCCCATTAAATCTCTATTTTCAAGCTCTTTCAGTTCACCACGTTTCAACTGTTTGAATGTCTCAATTTTTTGTTCTTCGTCGAATATTTCTTTTTCCAAGCGCTCAATGAGTGCTTGTCTATCTGCTTCAAAGTCCATCGAAATATTAGATTTAATCAGCTGATAGATCAAGGTGCCACCTGATAAGCTCGACGCAATTATTGCCTGTTCTAAGAGCCGTATATTCTGAAAACCGTGTAACTGTGCGGTTGCTGTCAAGATCTCTCCAGTTTCTGGTTCGATCGCATAGAGTGCTTGAGTGGAAATTACATACAGAATTTTCTCTTGATCGTCATACGCAATATTATTTGGGTATTCGCAATATCCAATTTTGTATTTCATTTCCAAATCGATTTTCTTGAGCGATTTCCCTTTCGAATCAAAAACCTCTGCGCAATAAATTTTGCCACTTTTCAAAGCAAAGTATCGGTCTTCATCAGCGCTGTAATAAACATCATGACATGGTTCAGTCTCCGGCCAGAGCAATTCGGTTGTTTTTTCTCCGTCAAACCACATATAGAAATCTTTGTTTATTCCACCATGACTGTAGTCTTGATCCGGCCGTTTATATCCGAATATAAAAAACTGCTGTCGTTCTGGTATATATTGAATAGTTTTCATAACATATCGTTCGTCCGTAAAAAATCGATCGACAATTTCCAAGGTCATCAGATCAATTTTGATCATCATTGTCAGTAAATCGTTTTTCATAACAATATAATAGAAATATTTGCTGTCTTGCGACACTGCGCTTCCTTGATCTTGTGTGTATGTACTTTCCCTGATCGTGTATTTCTTCAGCAACTTCATTTTTTCTAAAGAGTAAAACCAAATAAAATGGGTCGTTCCGCGAACGATCAACATTTTTTCATCCGGTGTTATATAGACCGTGAAGACATTACTCATGTATCCAAAACTTGCAAGTTGCTTTTTCGTATCTCTGTCAAAAACATACGCCCTGGGCACGGTTGCAGTTGCAATATACTTTTGGGAAAATACAACACTTGTCGCTCTTGGGTATTTGTCAATTTCTTTGAAAATCATTTCGTTCACCCTAGCCTCTCCCCGACCGCCTGCATCTGTTCCGCGGTCAGTTCCCAATCGGTCTTGATCTCGATGACTGTGTCGTCGTAAACGACGAGGTACGAATTTGAATCGTCATAATTATCATGATACACATCATTCGCGCTAAAGGCTTCGGTCAGCAATTCGTCGCGTTCGCTTGCTTCATATCGATAACAAAAGAATTCCTCAGCAAGAATCGTTGGGATCAGGAAGCTGAACTTCGTTTCGTACATCTCGCAAGCCAGCGATGCCGTCTTCGAATCGTCACGGAATTCAGTTTTATAGATCAACCCCGGCGCGTTGCTTTCAAAATATCGCTCATCATCGATCGCATCGGAAATGCCAAGTGTGTTCAGCGAAAGCGGCAAGGGCTGCTTGGTTTCAATCGATCCGAAGAACATAAATGAAGTGATATAAAAAGCAGCATAAATGATGGCTAGTATAACACCGCCGACTTGAACAGATCGCGAAATTTTCTTGGCTGCCAGAAGCATCACTTGCACCGATGCAGAGCATGCCAAAAGAACCATAAATGATACAAAAGTCCAAAAGGCCCAATCAGGACAGCGGAAATCGTACAAAGCCATACAGTACAAACTAAATCCAATATTTATAAGCATCATCATTGTCACAGGTACATTTGTGACATGGTGTTTATAGGGCTGAATTTCCATGCCCTGATCAAGTGCCTTTTTAGCCTTTATATACCAACTTAGTTGCATGATATAAATGGCTATAAACCAAATTGACAGCTCTAAAGCTATTATCATAAGAGTCAAACTGATATTGTAAATCATTTTATCAGTCATTCCTCCGATGATGAGTGGAAATCCTATGTTAAAAAACAAATAAACTGAGAACATGATAGCAAGCCATCCGTTGTACATCAACTTATAAATCGTCTTCAGTTTGACTTTGGGATCGACCAGAATCGCTGGCGCCATTGGATCACTTGAATGAAATATCTGGAGGATCCCCCCCTTCGACGTCGCCGTCAAATGCCAGCAAGCCTGCTCGCAGGTCTCGATGAATTCTTCGATTTGCTGTTTTGGGACCCAGTCGGCTAAAACTAAAAAGTCATAAACCAGCACGCAAAAACGCAGCGTCTGCGGTTCGATGCGGGCAAACGTCAAGTGTTGTCCTTTTATCGTTTGCAGCAGCCAGCCTTGCGCCGCCTGCTCCGTCAGATATTCCTCAAGCAGATTGAGTTCGCTGTACTGATAATAGAAAGAAGTAACTTTAGTGTTTTCATCCTTCATGCGCCTTCTCCTTCGGATTTCAGCTTGCACTCTACTGTAAATATATTACTATAATATCATGATAAATTGAACTAAAATATTTATGTGGATGTTCATTCGGCGATCAACGATCTGACACACAAAAACGGCCTGACTCCGTAAAGGATATCAGACCGTTTCCTATTGATTTATTCCAAATTTTTCACTCGGCCTTCTGTTCCTCGTGCCCATGTCCGCCGTGACCGCCATGTCTGCCGCAGCATCCGCCATGTCCGCCATGGCCGCCGTGGCCGCCGTGTTCGTGCTTGCAGGCATAGCGCGCTTGCCAATCGGCTGACAGTTTGTCGAGCAATGCCGCCAGGCTGACTTTTTCGTCTTCGGTCATTGCGCTGAACATTTCGGCTGCGCGAGCCGCGTGCCGCTCTTCGCGCTGGTCGGCTTCAAGGACACCAGCCGCGGTCAGCACGATGTCGACGTTGCGCTTGTCCTCATCGTTCTTGCTGCGCTGGATCAAGCCGTTGGCCTCAATCTTGCCCAGCACCTCGCTCAGCGACGCCGAACTGATATCAACGATTTCCATCAGCTCGCGCTGTGTCAGGTGTTCACGCTGGCGTAGAATCGACAGAATGCGTCGCTGGCCGCCCTTGCCGTCGGTGTTGTGCCGCAGGATGTGCGCGCAATTGCGCATGTTGAAAAACAATTTCTCGTCAATCGTCGCGCCCTCATGCAGACCATGGTGATGGTGATGCCCGTGCTGGCAGTTGTTTGTATTGTCATTCATTGTTGTATCTCCATTCGTAATATTTACTAGGTACCATGCTGATAGTTTATATCAAGTCGTCTTTATTGTCAAGGTACCTTCTAATTTCGATTGCATGCAAAAACCTCAAAAAAGAAAGACTTTTTGCAATACGGTGCAAAAAGTCTTTCATCATGCCAACACTTGTCAAGTTAAGCGGTATTTATTTCTCCAGCCAAAGCTCCAGTTGTTCTTCCAGAATATCAAAAGGGGCCGGGCCCGTTTTCAGTAAAAATAGATGGAAATCTTTCACATCAAAGTCTGAACCTAGGGTGTTTCGTGCATCCTTCTTTAATTCCAAAATTTCCAGGTATCCGACATAATAATTCAGATAATTGCCTGGGCTTCCAATCATGGTTTCAAAAATATCACTCTGGTCTACCGGATCGCTGATGCCCATATCGACCAGATATTCTGCCGTTTCCTGCCGGGTCCAACCTTCATAGTTTATGCCAATGTCAACCAGTGAAAGTGACCCAAGCATAAAGGACATGTTTGCTGCCAGCGCCGAAGCAAGTTCTTCATCCAATCCAGACATCTCATAGGAATTGAATTCCGCGTAGGTTGCCCAACCCTCAACATATCCTGAAACATCCATAAGACGACGTATATTGGCAGGTTTGGTTGAAGCAAAATAGGTGGCCTGATACAGATGCCCTGGGAATCCTTCGTGAGCAAGCGTTTGGATGTCGGTCACACCATTGACATAGATCACGTTGGCATCGAATTTATCGATTGTCGGCACAATGTAAAAGGCCGGGCTCGAAGATTCCTCCAGGGAAGGATGCACCTTCTTGACTTTGTAGGTCACCGCGGGGCCCGCTGGGAAATCTGTCGCGATCTTTTCGGAGAGTGCTGATAAAGTTCCTTGATAATCTTCTGTGGTCAGATCAGCAGCTTCCATCTGATCAAACAGCGCTTCATTTTTGGCGTAAAGAGAGGTAATTGTGCTGATGTTCAAATTTATTCGGGAATCGATCATCTTTTTGATTTGATTGATGGTTTTTGAAGTACCCACTTCACTTTTTATCGTATATTCATAGAATTCTTTTCCGTTCTCAAAATTGCATATTCCACCATCATTTATCCCGGTTCCCTTGAGTGTTGTCAAGCCATCTATAATCGTGTTGTAAGCATCTACCACATCTTTTAAAACAAGCTCTTTGTTGGACTTTTTGAAAGCCGCACGTTCGGCATCCGTCAGATCAGGAAAAGCATCTATTTTTTCATCAAACAGTTCAATCAAATAATTACTGTCCGGCGTGGCTATAAAATCCTGGCATTGTTTGATGATTTCATCTGCAGAAAAATCCGCCATAAACAGACCTGCTTCGGATTTTCTGGTTTCAAAGTCCACGATTTCCTGGCCAAAAGCATCCACGGTTGCCAACAGCGCCAAGTAATCACTGATATCTTTTTTGGTATTAAAAGCATATTCAGCAAAGAGAATCGGAATGTTTAGCTGATCGCCGGAAATAGAGCTCAGTGGTTCATAGTATAAATACAGGTCAGCGGCATCAAGTTCCGTGCTAAAATCTTCCTCAATAATCTCGTAGGCTAATTGCTGATCAGGTGTCAAATATTTGTATTCAATAGCTTTCAGCTTTGTCAGCCAATTTTTGACGTCATCATATTCTTCTTGAAAGCTTTCTTCAGAATATGACCCCAAAGTTATGGGATAGTCAGTAATGCCATAGTTTTCAGGATGCGAAACTGTATAATGCAAAGACAGGGTATCGGAAGTTATCGAGTCTTTGAAAATCTCATCGGTTAAACTTTCAAATTGCTTTCTGGCATTCTCTTCTGGATTGCCACATGAACACAGGGAGATCATTAAAACTACAACCAGTATAACACTCAGGCCTTTGCGAAAATTTTTCATAAATCCTCCCGATTTTTTTAGTATTGTATTCTTATTCTTTTTAACAAAGTTAAGTTGGTTTGTCAACTGTGATTTTGTAGCGAAAGAAGATGGCATGATTCCTTGAATACTGCCTCATGCATTTTTTATCGATATCGTTTACCGGGTTGACTCTGCCTGAAAAGCGATGCAACTAATTTAACAACATTTTCAAATGATCCCATTAAACTGAAATAAGCTCAAATGAGCAGCGGCATGCATGAAGTGTATTATTTCAGAGATTTAATCGATAGCCTTGTTTCACAGCCTTTTTCATTTGCTTTTGGATGAAACAAGCGGTGCTGCAAGATTGGGTATCTCCCGCGCTTCGCCATTTGTCTTTGAATGGACATCGACATATTGCACAAATTCGGCGTTTGTTTGATAGACTTTTGCGAGTTGGATGAGGCTGGTTGGGCCAAATTGTCTAAGCATGCAGCTCAGCTTGAGTCCTAAATAGAAATAGCGTTCGTAGACCGGAGAGCAGCCAAATGTTCCGAGTAGGATTTTCGTGATGAAGGTGTCCGAAAGCTCGCGATCATCAGAAATTTCACCGTTCACTAGTGGGGTCATGCTCTGATAGATTAACTGGATTCTGGCGTAGCAATCAAATCTGATGGCAATGTTCCCACGACTTGTAGTGTGAGTTTTCGTCGGCCTGTTGCATCTTGAAGCAAGTCATAATCGTCTCGTAGATCATACGGTCGTCCTGCCCTTTCAGTTTGATTCAATCACAATAATTATAACGTCAAATTAAGTCATAAGGATAAACTTAGATTGGTCTGGGAATTCACTTGGGAATCAGATACAATGTTATTATTCGCAGACCTGGAAAAAACAGGGAGGGTACTATGAAAAATCATGTCACCAGTCTCGCACTCGTTTTCATCCTGGCTATGCTTATGACTGGCTGCACAGCCGTGACCGACTCCCCGACGGTTACCACGGCGACGTCTCCAAGTGCCGCGACGACACAGGCGTCAGCGGCCGCGACGACCGCCGAGAAGGTCACATTTGAAGGCCGGTACATCGACGTGCACACCCACATTTCGCCTTCAGGAATGTCTGTGGAGCAGATCATCGCGGCTATGGACGCTGAAGGAATCGATAAAATGGTGATCATGAGTGTTCCAGCCGGAAAGAATGACAGCCAGGAGCAATACGGCATCCCGGCCGCAGCCCAGCAATACCCCGATCGGTTTATCGCCCTCTATGGCGGCGAGGCCATTACCATGCTGGAGAACGCTGCAACATCAGGTCATTACACCAAGGCCGATGAAAAGAAGTTTGCCGCTTTGTTGGAAGAAGCGATGAGTTCAGGTCTGTACAGCGGCATCGGCGAAATCGGCCTGCGACATTTTATTCCGAAGGCCGAAAGCAATGCAATCGACTTGACAATAGCGGGTGACCATCCCTGGATGTTGATCATGAGTGATATCGCGGCCCAATACAATGTGCCGATCGATGTCCATATGGAAGCGACGCCCGAAACGCTGCGGGGACTGGAAGCTCTTCTGGCCCACAACAAGAAAACCATCATTATCTGGGATCATGCCGGCTGGGCCAATACGGACATGCCGACGCCGCAATTGATCGGTGAGTTGATGGAAAAATATCCGAACCTGTATGCCAGCATTAAAATGAGGAAAGATAAAACGACGCCAGCCAGTGTCAGCATATTCAACAGTGCCAAGCAGATCACACCGGAGTGGCTGTCGCTTTTTAAGGCATTCCCCGATCGCTTGATGATTGGCAGTGACATCAAAGCGGGTATCCGTGAGGATGAATTCTCCTTTGTGAAAGACCACGTGAAGTTACTCAGCCAATTACCGTCTGATATTTTGAAGAAAATTGAACGCGAAAATGCCATCAGGATTTTCAAAATAGAATGAGCTGAATTGCAGGGGCAGCAATAAATCTTGCGTGCTAATTCAAAATATCAGTCTTTTGCAGCAGAAAGTCAAACGCTTGGACATGCTGGATTCCCTGCTCGGACAGGTCAAATTCATCCATCGAGATAATGATTCTGGGAAAAGCATCCGGCAAACCAACAAAGGCGTTCTGCTCGCGCGCTCGTGTCTGGTCGTCCATGATTGACCAGGCCACTTGAAGATAGAACTGCTCCTTGCCTCTTTTGGCTAGAAAGTCGATTTCTGCATCCCCATTCTTGCCGGTTTGAACCTGGTAACCGCGGCGCAGGAGTTCCAGATAAACAATATTTTCGAGGATATGGCCGCGATTGGACTGTTCTGGACCGATCAGCTGATTGCGAATGCCGGTGTCGACAATGTAGTATTTGCCGTTTGAACGAAGGCGTGCTTTGCCGCGAATATCGAACCGCTCACATTGATAAAGCACGAAAGCGTCACACATCAGCTTGAGGTAATTGTCAACCGTATCCGACTTGATCGACGATCCTTCGGACTTCAAAACATTGGCGATATTGTTGGCCGAAATATGGCTGCCGATATTCTCGGCGATAAATTTGGCAACTTTATAGAAACTACCGACGTCGCGCAACTGCCCGCGCATCATGATGTCCCGCGCAAATATTGAATCGAACAAACCTTGATTGATGGTTCGCATCAGACCTTCATCATGGGTCAGAGCCGCAGCCGGGAATGATCCGTTATTAAGATAGGCTGAAAATTGCGCCGTCATGTTTTCCTTTTGCCCGGCGTCCTGGAATTCGAGATATTCCATAAACGACAACGGATAAACTTTGATTTCCAGGTATCTTCCGGTCAGATAGGTCAGGTATTCTCCGGAGAATAGTGTGGCATTGGAGCCGGTCAGATAGATATCGATATCGAATGATACGCGCAGGCTGTTGATGACTTTGGCCCATTCCTGCATCTCCTGGACTTCGTCGATCAACAAATAATGTCGTTGCCCCTTGACCGAATTCGCTTGGATGTAGGCGTGCAAAGCCGCGCTATCTTTGTACTTTTCATTTTCGAATTTCTCAAAATTGATTTCCATAATGCTTGCTGGCGCGATGCCTTCATTGATCAGGTGATCCCTGTACATTTGCAGCAAAGTCGATTTGCCCGCGCGTCGGACACCCGTGAGAATCTTGACAAAATCAGTGTTTTTGGCCGCAATCAGCTTGTCAATATATAGTTGTCGTTTAATCATCTCAGCGTCCTCCTGATCTGATTAGATTATAGCACTATTTCCATTATAAAGGAAATGCATGTACTATATTCACTTTATTCCCTTTATAAAGGGAAGCTATCGCTTGTAAAGATGAAAACCGATAGATGTCGCGCTTCAGCGCGCTTTAATGATGGAACGAATTCAGCGCCCAGAATATCTCAACTTTTTGATTCGATCGCGGGACAAACAGATTATCAAATTATCAGGTTGCAGCAACAGTGCGTGAGAAAAGCACGTTAAATCGAGAACTCGTTCCGCTATGCGCTTGATTGGCTTTTAGCTAAATAGCAAACTCAGCATTCATGCCTGTTCGGCAAAATAGTGCTCGGCCGCATACTTGTACGCTGCCACGAAAAAGGCGATCGCCTTTTGGCTGACGACGGCTTTTGGACACATCTGCTGGAAGGCGTGGTAGGCACCTGGAAAGACTTCGAATTGGACCGGGACGCCAGCCTGGCGCAGGTTCTCGACGTAGACTTTGGTTTCGTCGCAAAAGGGCTCGATGTCGCCGACGAAGGTGATGGCGGGCGGCAGGCCGTGGTAGTCGGTGGCGCGGGCAGCGGCGGCGGTGGCCGGCAGGTCGGGGGTGCCGGCGAGGTCGCCGAGGTAGAGCTGCCAGGCGTTGCGGTTGGACGCGGTGTTCCAGATGGGGGCATTGTTTTCGGTGGCCGACGGGCTGGTCTGGCGGTCGTCGAGCATGGGATAGAGGGGCATTTGGCAGGCAATGCGAACGTCGCCGCGGTCGCGAGCCAGCAGGGTCAGCGCAGCGGCCAGGCCGCCGCCGGCGCTATCGCCGCCGACCATCAGCTGATCGTCACGGACGCCGAGGGCGCTGGCGTTTTCTTTGAGCCAAATGAGGGCGCTCATGCTGTCGTCGAGTGCGGCCGGGAACGGGGCCTCCGGCGACAGGCGGTAATCGGGCGCGATGACGACGCAGGGGCTGGCGGCAATCAAGAGGCGAGCAATGCGCGCGGCCTCTTCGGGCGCGCCGATGGCGTAGCCGCCGCCGTGCAGCCAGAGCACGCCGGGCACCGGTTGCGGCGGCGGGGTCAGCGGGGCGAAGACGCACAGTTTCATCGACGAGCCGTCGGCGCGGGTCAGCGCTTGTTCGCTGAAGGCGAAGGTGTCGGCTTTGACCTTCATCTTGAGCTTGCGGCTGAAGCCATAGAAAAAGCGCAACCGGGCGATGCTGAACGAGGGGTTGAACAGCTTGGCCAGGCGGCCAAAAAAGCGCAGTTCGGGATCGATCATGCGGTTGGTGATTTTCATGGCTGGCCCTCCGGTGATTTGCGTTGATGTGATGTTACTATTAAAGCATTCGCGGGGAAAAAATAGAAGAGCAGAGGCATGCTTGAAATGGTAAAATAATGTTTGATGTTTTTGGAAGAAGACATTATTATGATATCAATTTGATTGTAAACATTTGTTATGGAGGATGTGCTATGTGGGAATGCGCTAGCTGTAAGAATTCGAATTATAATGACGAACGAGCATCCTGTTTTTTTTGTAACGCAAATCGATATCCAACCGACGAACTCAGTTCAAAAAAACCTGCGTCACATAACGCTCAGACGCAACAAATCCCGCAGCCGCAGTCAATGGGCCAAGACCGCAATAGTAACGCGCTATATTGGGAAATCCGAAATGAGGTTAAAAAGTTGAATCGCAGAATGGTCGTTGTTTATATTGTGGCCATTATTAATTTGATTTGTATCGGAATATATATTGCATCACTTTTAATTGTTTTTGCCTTCAGTTGTACTCACCAACTCACGATATCATAATCAAGTTCTGTTTTTAAAAATCTGAACCAATCGTCTAGGGTTGGAGATTTTCTTGGCTTGTTGTCTCCGTGATCAAGGTGGTCTTCTGGGCGATTAAAATATTTATCTGGTTATCTGCTGTTGCTTGTCGTCTTCACAATAGTCATGATTTTGCGTACAATGAAAACACACACAGCGAACTCTGTTGACGGACTGGTAAACATCAATGCGCATCACCATTCATCGCGGGCCAAAAGAGATCGGCGGCACGCTGGTTGAGCTGAAAACAGCGAACACCCGGGTTCTGATTGATGCCGGCTTCCCGCTGTTTTGGGGTGGCAAGCCGATCGACGACAAACTCGCGCGCGAATCGCACCAACGATTGTTGGAATTGGGCGTTCTGCCGCCGATTCATGGCTTGTATGAATGGGACGAGCCGAGTTTCGATGCCGTGCTGGTGTCGCATGCCTATATCGATCACTTTGGGCTGCTCAAATATGTTCATCCACGCATCCCGATCTGGCTGTCGGCCGGTGAGCGGACGATCGTCGAGATCACGCAGCGTTTTAGGTATTGTGATATTTTCGCGACTGCGGGGCCGACATTTAAAATGGACACCCAATTTCCGGTTGGCGACTTTGTGATCAAGTCCTATCTGATGGATCACGCTGGTTTTGACGCCGCGGCTTTTCAGCTGACTGCCGAAGGTAAGACGCTTATTTACACGGGCGATTTTCGCGGACGCGGCAGCAAGTCTGTCTGTCTGGATCGTTTCATCGAACTTGCAGCGAAGCATGCCGATGCGCTGCTGCTTGAGGGCGATACGCTGGGGCGGCCGGACGAGGCGATTACGTCTGAGGACGCTCTGGCCGAGGCGCTGATCGATCAGGGTCTGGATTTTAAGGGTCCGATTTTGTTTCAGTGTTCCAGTCAGAACATCGATCGGCTGGTCGGTTTTTATCGGGCGGCGCAACAGCTGAAAAGGACCTTCGTCATCGATATCTACACCGCCAATGTGCTGCATGATCTGCGCAAACTGGGCAACAAACATCTGCCCTGTCCGTCTGAGGATTTTCCGGACATCAAGGTGTTCTATCCCCATTCCCTGACCGACAAGATCTTCAAGCAGATTGGCGCCGAATATGCCAAGCGTTTTTCCGCCTACTACATCGATAAAGAAACGATCGTCGCCAAACAAGGCCGTCTGATGATGATGGCGCGTCCGTCGATGATTCGCGATCTGGAGCGTTGCGGCTTGCATGACGGCTTGTTCTTCTACTCGCAATGGAACGGCTATCGCGATGCTGACCATCAGCGGAAATTCGAGGCGTCGCTGCGCCAAAGCGGCTTTGCCCTGCGCGCCCTGCACACCAGCGGTCACACGGCGGTCGCGGACACCCTGCGCTTGATCCGCGAGCTTGATCCCCAGCGGGTCATCGCGATTCACACGAGTTTGCCTGAGGCTTTCAGGGAATTCTCGGCCAAAACGGTTTTGGTGAAGGATCGGGAAGTACTTGAGGTGTAACAATTGCCTTTTTATCGTATAATTAACCCATGAAAATTAATCTTCTGGAGGCTAACATGAATTGTATTTTCTGCGGTGCTGAGCTCAAACCTGATGACAAACTTTGTCCCACCTGCGGGTCTTTGGTGACAACCTATGCCTCTGAGGTGCCTGCGCTCTACGCCAGCCCATCGCCCGTTACGCCGGTTGAACCGGTCGCTGTGCCGTTGTCCAAGTGGCCGGATGTCATCGACGGCTTTTCCATGAAGTGGTTTAATTTGTTTGCGCGGACAATCGTCTGGTTGTGGCTGATTGGTGGCACCCTATTGTTTGGATTGGATATGTATCGAAACATCACGGAGAATTACGCCGGCAGTTTGGCATCTTATTATAGTGATCCAGACTTTGGCGTTTACAATATCTTGTCGATGATCGGTTTTGTCGGCATGACGACCTTGATGGTTGTAGCGCGTTTTCGGCTGGTCGAGTTTAAGAAAATTGGCTACCTGCTTATCCAGATTTTTTGGGTCGCTCGAGTCGTTTGGCCGATGCTTTCGGCTTTGTTCGTCACTGGCGATTATCCAATTGAAGTTACGCTGAGCCTGGTGTTTCAGCAAAATTTATTGTATATCGGTTTAAGTTTAGCCAGCTTCATCTATTTCTACAAAAGAAAGTTGCTTTTTAAAAATTGATATATTCAGCATAATGAATGTATTGGAGGTAACGCCAATGACCACAATTCGACCTATCCGTAAGATTGTCACCGGCCATCCGGCCATCGACGGAGCCGGCGTCCATTTGGTAAGGGTTTTTGGCTTCCATGATACCTTATCATTTGATCCCTTCCTGATGCTTGACGCCTTTGATTCGACAAACCCCGAAGATTACACTGCAGGCTTCCCGTGGCACCCTCATCGTGGTATTGAGACGATTACATATCTGGTACAAGGGGATATTGAGCATGGTGACAGCCTGGGTAATCAGGGCAGCATTCTCAATGGCGATTGCCAGTGGATGACCGCTGGTTCGGGGATTATTCACCAGGAGATGCCCAAAGCGTGCGGTCGTATGCTGGGCGTGCAGTTGTGGCTCAACCTGCCAGCGAAAGACAAAATGACCACGCCCAAATACGGCGATATCAAGAGCGGCAACGTGCCGGTCGTAATGGGTGAAGGCAGCCGCGTGCGCGTGGTCGCTGGCGAATTTGGCGGCCAACCCGGCGCGTTTCAAGGCAGCTTTGTCAATGCCACCTATCTCGATGTCGAGCTGACTGCGGGCAGCGAATGGTCGATGGTCAACGATCCGGGAGCGACTTTGTTTGTCTATATCCTGCTGGGATCCGGCACCTTCAATCCTGTCGTGCGAGAAACTGTCGAGGCAAAACACGCGGTTCTTTTCGGTGAAGGCGATCGCTTTTGGGTCGAAGCTGGCGTCGACGGTATCCGTTTCCTGTTGCTGTCCGGCCAACCCCTGCATGAACCCGTCGCCTGGGGCGGGCCAATCGTCATGAACACCCAAGCGGAGCTGGATCTGGCCTTTCAGGAATTGAGCGATGATACATTTATTAAAGGATAATCTGAATTCTGTTTTTTTGATCAAATTTGGATTATAATGTGATTAATACAATTTAATAGTGAGGTGAAGATTATGGATAAACTGAGCAAGAAAACCATTATCATTATCGCATCGGTAGTCGTTGGCGTGTTGATCATCACCATTCTCGTCATAGGCTTTGCGACCAACTGGTTTGCAAACTTGCCTACTGGCGAAACGACATCGACGATCACATCATCACTGGAATCAGAAACAACCGTTCCGACGACTGAAGTACCAACGACTGCAACAGCAGAGGTTACAACGGCAGCGCCACCCGAGACCACGGCGGATGGTCCAACGATCGGTACCCTCAACCCCTCCTTTTCGATCATCATACCGACCTTTTCGATCGAAACCACCTTTCCGAACTTCTCAATTCCCAACTTTACCATTCATTTACCGTAACACTGAACCGATAATCTGTGTCAGCTGATCTTGGGTGGTTCTGCTTGGCTTCGGGTCAGCGGCGCCGCCCAGGTCTTTTCGGTCTCGTCGAGCAGAAAGTCGACCATCGGCTGCACATGCTCGTCCGCATCGTATTGTTCGAGCGCATGATAAAAGTGATCGCATATTAACCTACACCTGATTGACAAAGCTACAGTTTAGGCTATACTAAAAATAGCTTCGGAACTGGCGGATTCGTGGGTTAAACCACATGGGACCGGAGCAGTACGTTTTGTCGACCGCCTGGGCAGCTATAATTGGCTGGCCGGGTTTTTTATTCCCCGGCTATCATACGGGAGGTTTCTATGACTGAACAGGTCCGCGATTTCATCCAAAAAAACTATCGACCTTACACCGGCGACGCGTCGTTTTTGGCGGCGCCGACCGCGCGCACCGTCGCGCTCAACGAAAAATTCGAAGCACTCAAAAAGATCGAGCTGGCCATGGGTGGCGTGCTGGACATCGATACCACCGCCGTCTCTTCCCTGCTCAGCTACCCGGCGGGCTACCTCGATCGCGAGCACGAAATCATCGTCGGCTTGCAGACCGGCCGGCCCTTGAAGCGCAGCGTCAATCCCTTCGGCGGCATTCGCATGGCCGAAAAGGCCTGTCAGGACTACGGCTTCGAACTGGCCGAGACGGTGCGCGAACACTTCCGCTATCGCACAACACACAACGACGGCGTTTTTCGCGTTTACACGCCGGAGATGCGCGCCGCCAAAAGCAGCGGCGTCATCACCGGCTTGCCCGACGCCTATGGTCGCGGCCGTCTGGTCGGCGACTACCGGCGGGTGGCGCTGTTCGGTGTCGATCAATTGATCGCATTCAAGCAAATCGATCTGGACGAACTGGGTCGCCAAAATATGGATGAGGAAAACATTCGCCTGTCGGAAGAGGTTTACCGGCAGATTGACTTTCTGGAAAAACTCAAAGCGATGGCCAAGCTCTACGGCCACGACATCGCCGCCCCGGCGCAAAATGCGCGCGAGGCCGTGCAGTGGGTGTACTTCGCCTATCTGGCCGCGATCAAGGAACAGAACGGTGCCGCCATGTCGCTAGGGCGGGTCAGCACCTTCCTCGACATCTATTTCGAGCGTGATCTGGCCGCTGGACTGCTCGATGAAAGCGGCGCGCAGGAGATCATCGACGACTTCGTCCTCAAGCTGCGCATGGCGCGCCAGCTGCGCACCGCCGAGTACAACGAACTGTTCGCCGGTGATCCGCTGTGGGTGACCGAGGCGGTCGGCGGCATGGGCGAGGACGGGCGCACGCTGGTCACGCGCACGTCCTACCGCATGCTGCACACCCTGCGCACACTCGGCCCAGCGCCCGAGCCCAACCTGACCGTCCTGTGGTCGGACAAGCTGCCTGAGCCCTTCCAGCGTTACTGCGCGCAGCTGTCAATCGAGACCGATTCGCTGCAGTACGAAAACGACGACCTGATGCGCCCCCGTTACGGCGACGACTACGCCATCGCCTGCTGCGTCTCAGCCGGGCGCATCGGCAAGGACATGCAATTTTTCGGCGCGCGCTGCAACATCGTCAAAGTGCTGCTGATGGCCCTCAATGGCGGTCGCGACGAGGTCAAGGGCGACCAGATCGGCCCGGTCAGCGAGCCAGTCGGCGACGGCCCGCTCGATTACGACGACGTCATGCGCCGCTTCACGACCTACCAGGCCTGGATGTGCCGCCTGTACGTCAACACCATGAATGTCATCCACGCCATGCACGACAAATACGCCTACGAGAAAATCCAGATGGCCCTGCACGACACCCACGTCAACCGCGTCATGTCCTTTGGCATGGCCGGCCTGTCGGTGGCGGCTGACTCGCTTTCAGCCATCCGCTATGCCAAGGTCACGCCCATCCGCGACGCCCGCGGCCTGATCAGCGACTTCACGGTCGAGGGCGACTTCCCCTGCTACGGCAACGACGACGACCGCGTCGATTCGATTGCCAGCGCGTTGTGCACCAACTTCTACGATGAATTGTGCAAGACGCCCTGCTACCGCGGTGCCAAGCACACGCTGTCCATCCTGACCATCACCTCCAACGTCGTCTACGGCAAAAAAACCGGTGCCACCCCCGACGGTCGCGCGCTGGGCGAACCCTTTGCGCCGGGCGCCAACCCGATGCACGGCCGCGAGCAATCGGGCGCGCTGGCCTCGCTCAACTCGGTGGCCAAGATCCCCTACGACTGCTGCCGCGACGGTATTTCCTGCACCATGACCCTGACCCCCGACAGCCTCGGGACAACGGCCGACCGCGTCACCAACCTAACCGCTATCCTGCGCGGTTTCTTCGCGCAAAACGCGCATCACCTCAACGTCAACGTTTTGGATCGCAAGCAGCTTGAGGACGCCATGGCCAACCCCGGCAAATACCCCAACCTGACCATCCGCGTCTCGGGTTACGCCGTGCATTTCGACCAGCTGAGTCCCGAACAGCAGCGCGAAATCATCCGCCGCACCTTCCATGAACAGCTCTGAGCTGACCGGTCGCATTCATTCGCTCGAGACGCTGGGCGCGGCTGACGGGCCGGGCCTGCGCCTGATCATCTTCATGCAGGGCTGTCCGCTGGCCTGCCGCTTTTGCCACAACCCCGACACCTGGGCGACCAACGGCGGCAGCGTCATGAGCGTTGCCGAGCTGGTGCGCAAAGCGCAGCGTTACCAGCCCTACTTCGGCGCGGACGGCGGCGTCACCCTGTCGGGCGGCGAACCGCTGGCTCAGCCGACCTTCACAGCGGCCCTACTGCGCGCGCTCAAAGCTGCCGGGCTGAAGACGGCACTGGACACGTCGGGTTATTGGTTGGGCGATGATGCAGCACGGCAGGAAATCCTGGCGAATACCGACCTGGTGCTGCTGGATGTCAAAAGTCCGGATCCAGAGAAATTTAAGTGGTTGACCGGACGACCGATTGAGCCGTTGTTGGAATTTATCGCCGCGTGCGAACGAGCCGGCACGCCGGTCTGGATCCGTCAGGTCATTGTACCGGGTTTTAATGACACCGAAGCGGATGTGCGGGCGCTAATCAAATTTCAAAAACAATGGCCGCAACTTCAAGTTGCGCGTATTCAACTGTTGGGTTACCACACGCTGGGGTCAGACAAATGGCGGCAACTCGGCCGCGTCTATCCGTTGGCTGGCACGCCGGCGATGGATGCGGCGGAGTTGGAGAAATTGCAGGCAGTGGTTGATGAATTGATTTGACTATACAAAATCCAAAGGGATCCAACCTCACTTTTGTAGTCAAAGGGCCTCAAACTCTATATTATTGTCGTTTGTTTCAGTGATAAATTCAATGTCGCTATAATTCCACTCTTGAGCTGTTGTTGAAAATTGTGCCGCCACGTCAGCATGTTTGGTATAAATCTCAACAAAAATCGCATCAATGCAGATCAATACCAAGTCGAAGTCACTGTTTGCCAAGTCGCCGAAATTATGAATTTGACTGTAATCTAAGTTACTTTTTCTTGATACCATGATTTTCGCAAAGTATGGAAGATAGTGATCGCTCGAATTGACTGTGTCAAGAAAATCTTTTCCAGAATAAATCGTTATATCAAACAGATCCTCTGGGCCTGTTTTATAGATTTCACTCTCAGGTCCTGATACATATACAAAGTACCTTTCAATTTGAAAGCGCTGGAAGATCTCGGCAAAAAAATTGCCATATTGATTAGGAATTTGAAATCGCACGCCTCTGATCATACATGTCCTTTCTGCTCGATCTTGAAATAATCAATCGGCATATCAATAAGGAAAATAATATCTCTGGCTAATAATTTGGATACAAGTTTTCGAGAGGAAAAAGCACTGCATTTCCGGTTGAAGGTCAACATTGCTATATTGATGCCCCCTGACTACAGGATTCAACGATTTTATTCCTAGCCTTGACAAACAAATCTCGGACCGACTCGATTTCGTCAACATCAAAAAAAGTAAAATTTCGCGAGCGATCGTAAAGGAATGGAATGCTCAGGACGAGTGGCGCAATCGAACGGGTTACACCATTCAATTTGTTAAAATACAAATTTCCTGTTCCGCTTTTGGATGTTCTAATTTCAAAATATTCTATCTTGACGAACGCCAAATGTTTTATTTTGTTGCGTCGGTTCGTCCGAATGACAATCACCCGGCAATTTGTGATCGCATAGTGTGTTTTTGCTTTGATGTAAGTCTTGATGATTAGCCGGGGCAACAACAGATAGAAGCTGATTGCGATGACCGGTATGACCATCATGATTGAGATATAAAATAATTTTGAACCTGGTCCAGACACATTCAATGCAAAATTTATATTATCAAGTGCCATAGATAAATAGAACAGTCCAAACAAAGTCTGGTATAGACCGAGCGGTATCAGTACCAGATCCGTCCTGTCGAAAACCTTCGACAATCTGGGTTTTCCGGTCCATAAAACCTGCTCATCGGGTTCAAGATTTTCGTTTAATAAACTTTCGAATTGTTTCATCGCCAGGTCCCTTTCACGTCTTCATTAGCCAATCCAGTGCATTGAGCTGCTTGATGCCATTATGGTTTGTCAGAGGCGTGTGATCCAGGGTCAGCAGGTATTTGGGGTTGTGGTCCTTGATGGCTGCGAGCGGCGCCAGCTCGCGTTGTAGGGTTTTGCCGTCCGGATCGAAGACGGTGTAGGCGACCTGGTAGTATTCTTCGCCCTCGTCACCGATCGCGATAAAGTCAACTTCGGCGGTGCCGACCTTGCCGATGTAGATTTCATAACCGCGACGCAAAAGTTCGAGGTAAACGATGTTTTCCAAGATGTGCCCATAATCGGCCTTTTTAGTGCCCAATAGAGCGTAACGGAGGCCGATATCGGCGGCGTAATATTTGTCGCCGGTTTTCAGGTATTGTTTGCCTTTGATATCAAAGCGACTGATTTTGTACAGGACAAAGCTGTCGGTCAGGGCTGTCAGATAACTTTCAACGGTGTGTACCGATATTTTCCGCCCGACCGAGGTCATGGTGTCAGCGATGCTTTTGGTCGAGCAGGTGTTGCCGATATTGTCGAACATAAAACGCACAACACTTTGCAGCATGGCCACGTCGGGAAATCGCTTGCGGGCCACAATGTCTTTGAGCACGATGGTGTCGAAGATACTTTGCAGATATTGCCGCCGATCTTTGGGTCTGGTCAGCTCCAGTGCATAAGGGAACGAACTGTTCACCGTGTAATCCGTATAAAGCTGGTCTAGATTGGCATTTTGCGGAAAGGTCGAGACATACTCTTTAAACGAAAGCGGCAGCATTTTGATTTCAATGTAGCGGCCGGAAAGCAGCGTGGCTAGCTCACCACTGAGCAAATGCGCATTTGAGCCGGTGATGTACACGTCGCAGTTTTTCTTGATAAACAAGCTGTCAACGGCTTTCTGAAACCCCTCGACTCGCTGGACTTCGTCGAGAAAAATGTACATCTTCTGGTTCGGTATCATCTTATACAAGACAAAGCTGTAAAGTTCATGACTTGTTTCGAGATCAGCATATTCGCCGTCTTCCAGGTTGATCGAGATAATTTGTTTGCTTGATACACCGTCTGCTTTCAGATAATCCTGAAACTGTTCAAACAGTGTCGACTTGCCGCAACGCCGAATGCCCGTCACGACCTTGATCAGCTGTTTGTCGCGAAAATTGATCAAAGCATCGAGATAGTCCTGTCGTGCAATCATAATATCGCCTCCGATTTGGCTCTATTGTACCAAATGATGGCGATCTTGACAAGTTCTTGCAGAACTTCTGCAATGTTTATGTTTCATGACAAGTCTATTGTTCTGTTTTGCAAATTGTAATGCCATGATTTCGCAGCACCTCTTTGTTATTTCTATAGTTATATTCTATTTCGTCATTGATCGTGCTCATTACTATTGGGTCGCTATTTATAATCGCGTTCATTTTTTTATGCAATTCATTGATCATATTTTCTTCATAAGTACCAAACCCATAGTCGTAACTTAATTCATCGTTCTTATTGCTTTGTTTTGCCATTTCTAATGCTTTATTGAGAAAACACTCCTTTTTGACTAAACACTGGTAGGCTTTATCGAATTCTCTCATCCTGAAATACAAATTAAACATATTTACCGAATTGAAGTATTCCATTTTTGTATATAGATCTAGCATTTCTGAAAGCGAAGTGGTTTTTACAAACATCGGAATAACTTGATCGATAAAGACTCTTCTAAGAGCAAGGATGGTTTTCGAAGGATCATGGATTTCGAAAACCTGATGAGTGAGATCAAACATTCTAAATCTTCCTTCTTTCAATGCACCCGAATCGATATTTTCATAAACCGAAAATAGGCCAATGTTTAGATCAATGTGCATTGGACTCATTCTAAATGGAAATACCGTTTGTATGATCTGGTTATTGATCACCCGGATATACAACGAGCCTTTTCTGATAAAATTGTATTCTACTTTTAAAAAATCGAATGTCTTTTGAAATAGAGCATTATCAATTCCGTTTTTCATTTTACGCTCCTATTATCGAATATCGATTTATCTGTTTACTTCTTCCCGCACAACCCGCCACGCCTCACACAAGCGCTCCAACGAAAACGAAGCATTGGCCGGACTGGTCGAGGGCAGCGCGATGCACGGCAGCCCCGTTTTTGGCTGACAATGGTCGCGATAAAGTTTGGCCGCCGTTTGGCCGTTGGCAAAGACGCGGTTGATTTTGCTTTGGCGCAAAATGGTCGTCAGGTCGTTGGCAACCGGCTGCTGAATGGTGCTGTCCGACGATCCCGAAATTTCGCCCTGGGCCAGCACGTCCCACAGAGCGATGCGATGCGCCAGCAGGAAGGCACGACGCCCGTCGATGTCAGCCGGCACCGCTTCGTCGAATAGCCGACCTAGCACCGCCCAAAAGCGATTTTGCGGATTGCCGTAATAAAAGCCCTGCTGTCGCGATAAAACCGACGGCAACGAGCCGAGGATCAGGACCCGGCTGTCCGGGGCCCAAACCGGCTCAAAGGGATGCCGGACGAGCTCTGGTTTTGTCATAAATGCCGGCGACGCCGATGGTCAGCGCGAACAGGATGGCCGGCTCGGGGCTGATCAGCGTCACGTCGGTCAGGCCGTGGACGATCACGCAAAAGGATGTGGCCAGGACGAGGTCACGGATGCCGCGTTGGTCGCGGGTTTGCTTGAGGCCAAAAAGGCTGCGGGTCAAATTGGCAACATAAACGGTGATCAGGGCCATGCCCGCGACGCCGTAGCTCATCAGCGAATCGATAAACAGGTTGTGCGCGTGCGGTTTGATCGGGCCGCCAAATTTGAGCTGGGCGAGGCTATACGACCCACCGCCGCGGCCAAAGATCGGGCTGTCGAGAAAGCCCTGAATGGCGGTATGCCAGATGTTCAAACGGTCGGCGATGTCTTTTTGCACCTCGGTGATCAAGCCCTGCGGATCTTTCAGTTGCAGCAGGATCAAGACGCCGGCCACGCCGATGGCGACCAGCGCAATGAAAATCATGAATTTGCGGCTGATCATCAGATAGAACATCACCGCGAGCGCCAGGGCCAGGATGGCCGAATAGCTGTTGCTGATGACCAGGCCGCCAAGGTTGAGGGCCATGACGATGCCGTAAAACAGCTTGTTCGTCTGTCCCGGCTTGAACAGCAGGTAGAGGCAAAACAGCACAATGAGTTCGACGGCCGCGCCGTAAAAATTGGCATTCAAAAAAGTCGAAGGCGTGCCCTGCTCACCGGCTTTGGGGTCGAGCAGGTATTGGGCGACGATGACCACGACGCTGATCAGGCTGGCGCCGCAGCCGACCTGGATGGCCGTCTCGAAGAGGCGTTCGGTCATCACGCTGCGGACAAAGATGGCGATGGCCAGGAACAGCGCCAGGGCGACGGCGACAAAAACGCCGAACCAGTTGAGGCAGAGGGCGGCAACAATCAGGATCAGGCCGCAGAACACCCCGAGGCTCCAGGCACGCGGCACCGAGCGCAGGACGGGCAGCAGTTTTTGGCTGAACAAAAGATAAAGGATGATGGCGATCATGCTGGCGACGGCCATATAGACGGTCAAAAACGCCGAGACAACCATCCCCAGCAGGAGCAGCTCCTCCGTCGAGAAATTGGCGCGGAGATTTTTGATTTGCGATGCAATTTTTCCCAATTTCAGTTCTCCCTTGGTTGACTTGTTCGGCAAACAGATTTTATTATAACATCACAAGGCTTTTTGGCAAATCAGCAACGCCGGTCAAGAACGATTCGCCGCGTCAGGCTAGAATCAAGGCTGGAGGGCAGAACCATGACAGACAACTGGGACAACATCAACGCCGTGGCGCGGATGCAAGCTTACATCGAAGACAACCTCGGCCAACCAATCACGCTGCTGGCGTTGGCGCGAGCAGCCGGCTATTCGCCTTGGCACAGCGACCGCATCTTTCGCGAACTGACCGGGCGCGCGCCCTTCGACTACATCCGGTCGCTGCGCATGAGCCGGGCGGCGCTGCGGCTGCGCGACCGGCCGGGGCGGGTCATCGATGTGGCGCTGGAATTCGTCTTCGATTCACACGAGGGTTTCACCCGGGCGTTCTCGCGCGAATTTGGCCTGTCGCCGCGCCGTTACCAGCAGAACCCGCCGCCCATCCGGTTGTTTATGCCGACCAATGTCCGCGACTACCATCTGACCTTCCAGAAAGGGGACACTAATATGTCTGAACATCAAACACCCGCCACCGTTTTTGTCCAGGTGATCGAACGACCCGCGCGCAAGCTGATTTTGCGGCGCGCGGTCAAGGCCACCGATTATTATGAGTTTTGCGAAGAGGTCGATTGCGCGATCTGGGGCCTGCTGACCAGCATCAAGGACGCGCTTTACGAACCGATCGGGCTGTGGCTGCCGCCGGCTATGATCCGGCCGGGTACCTCGGTTTACGCTCAGGGTGTCGAGGTCGCAAGCGACTATTCGGGGCCCATTCCCGACGATTGCGAGATCATTGATCTGCCGCCCTGCCAGATGATGGTTTTTCAGGGGCAGCCCTTCGACGAAGAGAAATTCGAAGACGCCATTTCCGACATCTGGGCGCTGATCAAAACCTATGATCCGTCAATCTATGGTTATCGATGGGCCGACGACGACGGTCCGCGCTTCCAACTCGAACCGCGCGGCTACCGTGGCTACATCGAGGCCCGGCCGGTGCAGAGAATTTGAAAATTGACCGGCAAACAAGGTATACTGACAACATGATTCTAAATCAATTGAAAACCGAATTCATCAATAGATTTGGCGGCGACGGCCAGGGGCTGCGTGTTTTTCGCGCCCCCGGCCGTGTCAATCTGATCGGCGAACATATCGATTACAACGGCGGCCGCGTCCTGCCAGCCGCGCTGACGCTGGCCACCACCATCGTGTTGCGGCCGTTGCCTGGTCGTACCGTGCGCATGGCGGCGACCGACCTGCCGCAGACCGTCGAGCTCGACCTCGACCAGCTGGACACCTATCACGACCTGCGCTGGGGCAATTACCAGGCTGGCGTGCTCTATGAATTGGCCCAGGCCGGCTACACGCTGCAGGGCTGCGAAATGCTTTACGACGACACCGTGCCGCATGGCAGCGGGCTGAGCTCGTCGGCCGCCATCGAGGTGGCGACCGCCTTGGCCACGGCCACGCTGGCCAGCCCCGATCAGCCTGATCTGGTTGACATCGCTCTCTTGGCCCAACGCGCCGAGAACAATTACGTCGGCGTCAGTTGCGGCATCATGGACCAGTTCGCCTCGGCGCTGGGCCGGGCCGACAACGCCATCCTGCTGGACTGCGCCACGCTGGAGTACCGCTATGTGCCGCTCTATCTGGCCGACTGCTGTCTGGTCATTGGCAACACCAAAAAGCCGCGCAGTCTGGCCGCTTCCAAATACAACGAACGCCGCGCCGAATGTTTCACAGCGCTAACCGCGCTGCGCACCGTTCAGCCGGGGCTGACCAACCTCTGCCAGCTGTCGCCGGCTGAATTCGCGGCGGCCGCGTCAGCCATAACCGACGCGACCGTGCGGCGGCGGTCCGAGCACGTAGTCGCCGAAAACGACCGCGTCAGCCAGGCGGTGGCGGCGCTGGATGCCGGCGACCTGATCCGCTTCGGTCAGCTGATGACCCAGTCGCACCAGTCGCTGCGCGATCTCTACGAAGTGACCGGCACCGAGCTGGACACCCTGTTCGAAGAGGCTTTGAAGCAGCCGGGCGTGTTGGGTTCGCGTATGACTGGCGCCGGTTTTGGCGGCTGCACGGTCAGCCTGGTCGAAAAAAACGCCGCCGACCGCTTCATCAGCGAGGTCGGCGACGCTTATCGTGCCCGAACCGGTCTGACGCCCGAGTTCTATTGCTCGGACATCGGCGACGGTTGCCGGGAAATCATTTGAATTTGTAAGCCAGGTCGGACAAGAACAGATTCTGCTTCATGGCTTCGAGATCTAATTTCTCACCGATGACGACGCATTCGATGCCCATCATTTCTGCCCAATCCTGAAAATTCTCCGCCGTCCACTCGTAGGTCAGCACCGAATGGTGTCCACCCCCAGCCAAGAGCCAGGCTTTGACGCCCTCAGTGAAGTTGGGGCGCGGCCGCCACATGGCGTAGGCCACCGGCAGTTTGGGCATCGGTTTGTTGTTGGTCAGCACATCGATCTCGTTAACGATCAGCCGCATGCGCCCACCGAGGTCGATCAGCGTCGCGCAGATCGCTGGCCCGGGCTTGGCCGCGAAGGTCAAGCGGGCCGGCGCGACCTTGCCGCCGATGCCCAGCTCGTGCACTTCGATGGCAGCCTTGCCGAGGGCGATGCTGGGGCAAACCTCCAGCATGTGCGCGCCGATGACGCGCTCGTCGCCCTTTTCGAGGTCGTAAGTGTAGTCCTCCATGAAGGAGGTCGCGCCGCCGCCGACCGACTTGATCAGCGCAACCAGCGCGGCGGTCTTCCAGTCGCCCTCGCCGCCGAAGCCGTAGCCCTTGGTCATCAGGTTTTGCGCGGCCAGACCGGGCAGTTGGTCGAGGCCGGTGAGGTCTTCAAAATTAGTCGTAAAGCCACAGGCACCGCGGGTGTCCAGAAAACGCTGAATGCCGACTTCCAGCTTGGCCTGATAGCGGATCGATCCCATGTTATCTGTTTTAATGCTGTAGTCTCGCTGGTATTCGGCCACCTGGCCGTCGATCTCGGCTTCAGTCACGGCGTTGATCGTCTTGACCAGATCACCGACGCCGTGGTAATCGACCGTCCAGCCCAGGCGGATCAGGGCCTCGACCTTGTCGCCCTCAGTGACGGCGACGTCGCGCATGTTGTCGCCAAAGCGGATGATCTTGAGCGCGCGGCTCTTGATCGCACCGACGGCTGCGCGAGTCCAGGCACCGATCTGCTGACGGGTCTCGGCATCGTCCCAGTAGCCGACGACGATTTTGCGCGCCAGGCGCAGACGGGCGGCGGCGAAGGAATGCTCGCGGTCGCCGTGCGCGGACTGATGAGTGTTCATATAATTCATGTCAATGGTGGCGTAGGGAATGTTGCGGTTGAACTGGGTGTGCAAATGCAGGTAGGGCTTGTTCAAAATTGACAGACCAGGAATCCACATTTTGGCCGGTGAAAAGGTGTGCATCCAGACGATGATGCCCGCGCATTTCGGGTCGTTGTTGGCCGCTTTCATGACGGCGGTGACTTCGCTCGCGGCCTTGACGACGCCCTTGAAAACGACCGGATGGGGTATTTCGGCACTGGCAAAGCTGCGGCAGATGGTTTGTGAATTTTGCTCAACTTCCTCAAGCACAGCCGGTCCGTACAGATGTTGACTGCCGACCATAAACCAAAATTCATACTGGTTTTTCATAATATTATTCCCTCCCGAATGCTGTTTTTGATGGTTTTCAGGCGCTTCATGACATCGTTGGCCCCGCGGCCAAAATAGTCATGCAGTTGACTGTACTCAGCGTAAAGACGGTCGTAAACGGCAGCGTTTTCAGGGGTGGGCGCATAGGCCGTGTCAGCAACGCGGCCGAGCTGTCGGGTTGCTGCAAAAATGTCATCATAACCGCCCTTGGCCGCGCCGGCGGCGACGGCGGCGAAGATGGCCGAGCCCAGCGCCGGGGCCTGATCGCTGCCGCAGATTTTGACTGGCATGCCGAGGACATCAGCATAAATCTGCATGACCAGCGCGTCTTTGCGGGCGATACCGCCGGCGGCATAGAATTCGTTGACCGGCACGCCGTTGGCGCGGAAGGTCTCGATGATCTTGCGCGTGCCGTAGGCCGTCGCCTCGATCAGGGCGCGGTAGTTTTCTTCGGGTTTGGTCTGTAGGGTCAGGCCGAGGATCAAGCCGGTCAGATCGACATCGACCAGCACCGAGCGGTTGCCGTTGAACCAGTCGAGGGCAACCAAGCCACTCTCGCCGGCTTTGAGGCGGGCGGCCCGGCGGTTGAGGGCGGCAAAAATCGATTCGCCCGCCGCCTGGGCTTCACGCTGGTAATCCGCCGGCACGCAGCGTTTGACGAACCAGTCGAAGTGGTCGCCGACGCAGGACTGGCCGGCCTCGTAGCCGAAGAAGCCCGGCAGAATGCCATCTTCGACCACCCCGCACATGCCCGGCACGACGTGTTCTTCGCTGCCGACGACCATGTGACAGGTCGAGGTGCCGATGATGGCCAGCATTTTACCGGGGCTGTCGATGCCGGCGGCTGGGACGGTGACGTGGGCGTCGACATTGCCGACAGCGACCGCGATACCGGCCGGCAGACCGGTCAACTTGGCGGCTGCCGCCGTCAGCACGCCGGCGCGCTGGCCGAGCGGGACGACGTCACCGGCGAGTTTGTCGGCGACGATGTTTTCCAGACGCGGATCGAGGGCCTTGAAGAAGGTCGGGGCTGGGTAGCCATCTTGTTTGTGCCACATGGCCTTGTAGCCGGCGGTGCAGGCGTTGCGGCGCAGTTGGCCGCACAGCTGCCAGATGACCCAGTCGGCGGCTTCGACAAAGAGGTCGGCCGCTGCGTAGATCGCCGGCGCTTCGGCCAGGATTTCCCAGTATTTGGGGAAGGCCCATTCGGACGAAATTTTGCCGCCGTAGCGCGCCAGCCAGCCCTCCCCCATCGCCGCGGCAGCGGCGTTGAGCTGATTGGCCTTGTCCTGGGCTGCGTGGTGTTTCCAGAGTTTGACGTAGGCATGCGGCTGATCAGCGTATTGCGGCAGCATGCACAACGGCGTGCCATCGCGTTTGACCGGCAGCACGGTGCAGGCCGTAAAGTCGGTGGCGATGCCAATGACGTCGGCCGGGCTGACGCCGGCCTGCTTCAGCACGTCGGGAATGGTTTTAGCCAGCACGTCGAGGTAATCCTGCGGGTGCTGCAGAGCGAAGTCGGGAGGCAGCAACTGGCCCGACGGGATCTTTTCGTCCATGACGGCGTGCGGGTATTCCAGCACGCTTGAAGCGACTTCTGCCCCGGTTTCAAGGTTGAGCAGCACGGCGCGACCGGACAGCGAACCATAATCAACACCGATGGTATATTTGGCCATTGATAATCACCTTCCTGTTCAAATTGTACGAACATTTAATTGCATCATAGAATGTAATTGACCGCAATTCAAGTACTACTTGCGCATATTTCTAATAAATGGCAATTATTGCGTTGCTTTTTGCCTTGAATTGACCGATAATAAATACAACTTAGGCGAGAGGACATGCAAATTGTATGGGAAATGCCAAATACCGTGAGTTGACCGACTGGCTGCGCAACCGGATTACCACGCTGCCGGTCGGCAGCAAAATAGAATCGGAAAACGATCTGACCACGCAATTCGGCTACAGCCGGCAGACTGTCCGTCACGCCCTCGAAGTGCTTGAAAGTGAGGGACTCATACGCCGCACGCGCGGCAGTGGCACCTACACCTTGGACGTCCGCCGCCGCTTGGCCAACACCCAGTCGGTCGCCGTGCTGATGACGACAGTTGACGATTACATCTTCCCGCGGCTTATTTCATCGATCGAGCGCGTTCTGCGACGCAATGGCTACACCATGCAGCTGATGATCACCCACAACCGCGTCGATCTTGAACGTAACGCCCTGCAAACCATCCTGGCCGGCGGCGTGGACGCGGTCATCGCCGAGCCGGTCAAGAGCGCGCTGCCTGGTATCAACGCCAATCTTTATCAACAGCTCGGCTTGCAGGGGCTGCCCTGTTTGTTTGTCAACGCCTGGTATCCCGATCTCGATTTGCCCAAGGTTGTCCCCGACGATCGCGCCGGTGGCCGGCTGGCTGTTGATTGCCTGGCGCGCAACGGTCACCAGCAGATCGGCGCCATTTTCAAGGCCGATGACCTGCAGGGTCACCTGCGCTATCAAGGCAGCTGCGAAGGCTTGCTGGCCCATGGCTTGGCGGTCAAGGACAACGCCATCATCTGGTTTACCACCGAAGAGCTGGACGATCTTTTCGCCGGCAGCCGCGATGGCTATTTTCTCGGCCGTCTGGCCGGATGCACCGGGCTGATCTGCTACAACGACCAGATCGCTGTCCGCATGATCGCGTTGTTGGCGCGGCATGGCATCCGCTGCCCGGACGACATCTCGCTTATCAGTTTTGATGACTCCAGTTTAGCGCTGTCGACTGCGCCTGGCTTGTCCAGCCTGGCGCACCCCAAAGAACTGCTGGGCGAACAGTCAGCTGAGCGCATTCTGCGTTTGCTGGAAAATCCGGATGCTGAGGTTTCGCTGTTCTTTGAGCCCCGTTTGATCGAGCGTGGTTCGGTGAAAAATATCAGCTGAGGTCGCGTTTTCTCCGACCGATCACGATAACCAGCAAGATCACGAGAAAAATCGTCAAGGCCAGCAAAATCAAGAACGCGACACACCAGGGGTCGTCAAAGGATAGCACCGCGATTGGCTCGCCAGTCTCGATCGTCGTGGCTGCTGTCGACGTCGGCATCGACGTCATGCTCGTTGCCGTCGTTTCGATCGTGGTCGGCTTCGTCTCGGTCGGCGTGGTTTGCGCCGCGGCGGCCTCCAGCAGCGTCCGGGAATAAATGTAGGGATTGCCCGCCTGGCTGTCGAGCGGCACCCCCAAAATGACCGCCACCAGTTCATGGCCGGTGGACGTCAAGGCCGCCGAGACAAGATTGTTGCCGGCTTTGTCTGTGCTGCCGGTTTTGATGCCCTCATAGGCGGTGATCCAATCGGAGCTAAAATAGAGATCGCCAAAATTCAAAAAGCGGTTGGAATTGGTGTAGATTGCCCAGCCGCTGAATATGTGCAGGTTGGTCACCGGCATGGCATAGACGCGCGTCGCAACCAATTCGCGGAAAGCGTTATTTTTCATGGCGTAGGCTGAAAGAATCGCCATGTCGCGCGCTGTAACATAATGATTGTCCTCATGCAGGCCGCTGGGATTGGTGAAGTGGCTGCCGGTCATGCCCAGCGCAGCGGCTTTGTCGTTCATCATGACGGCAAAGCCGGCCACACTGCCGCCGATTTTTTCAGCCAGCACGTTGGCCGCGTCATTGCCCGACGCCAGCATCAGACCGGCCAGAACGTCGCGCACGCGCAAGGTTTCGCCCGCCAGAAAACCCGCTTTGGATGAGCCGTAGGGCAGATTGACAGCGGCGGCGGAAACGGTAACGGTTTGATCGAGCACGTCGGCTTCAAGGGTCAGGATGGCCGTCATGATCTTGGTGATACTAGCAGGGTAATTTCGCTGATCGGCATTGTTGGCGACCAGCACGTCGCCCGTCTCGCAGTCGATCACAATCCAAGCTTTACCCTCAACCTGCTCGAGGGTCGGCCAGCTTTCCGCCTCGGTCACGCCCGCGCGCCAAACAGGCGTCGCGAAGACTTGACCGGGTAGAAGCAGCAGCAGGATCAGTGTGATGATCAGGATGGCCGTTTTCGATAACTTTTTCATCCCCAACCTCCGATAAAACTTTCATCAACCTGATTATATCAGCAGGTTGGGCCTGGTGTATATCGTCATGCCTTGCCAGCAGGCTTTGACAAGCGGATAATAGAAATATGACAAACTAGCTTGAAGGAGTACAATCGATGCGCCAGGCCAAACGGGAGATAACCGAAATTTCTGAGATCGTCGCCATCCTCGACCGATGTGACACCTGCCGGTTGGGCCTTGCCGACGACGGACAGCCCTACATTGTACCGATGAATTTCGGTTACGAGATGAGCGGCGAACGTCTGACGCTCTATTTTCACTGTGCCACCGCCGGCCGCAAGCTGGAGATCATCGGCCGCAACCCACGCGCCTGTTTTGAAATGGATTGTTCACACCAACTGCGAACTGGCGAGCAGGCCTGCCAGTATTCGATGAATTTCGAAAGCATCATCGGCAGCGGCCGCATCGAAATCGTGCCCGATGCCCAAGGCCGCGAAAACGGACTCAACAGCCTGATGAACCAATACAGCGGACGCGCCAACTGGTCTTTTGACCCGGCGGCGCTGGCCAAAACTGTCGTCCTGCGGCTGACCGCCGACGAGTACTGCGGTAAAAGGCTTAACAAATGAAGGTGACAGCATGAACGCAGTCGATCTGATCATCAAAAAGCGCGACGGCCTCCGCCTGGAGGCCTTTGAAATCGCGGCCTTTGTCGGCGGCGTGACCGATGGCAGCTGGCCGGATTATCAGGTGTCGGCCATGCTGATGGCCATTTTTATCCGCGGTATGGACAACCAGGAGATCACCGACCTGACCCTGGCCATGGCCCGCTCGGGTGACCAGCTCGATCTGAGCGGCCTGCCCGGCATCAAGGTCGACAAACACAGCACCGGCGGCGTGGCCGATACAACCACCCTAATCCTGGTGCCGCTGGTTGCCGCCTGTGATGTGCCGGTGGTCAAGCTGTCGGGGCGCGGACTGGGTTTTACCGGCGGCACCATCGACAAACTGGAATCCATTCCAGGCTTTCAGGTCAAAATCCCGATCGACCAGGCGCTGGCGCTGGTGCGTCAAAATCACGCCGTCATCATGTCGCAAAGCGACAACCTGACGCCGGCCGATCAAAAGCTTTACGCCCTGCGCGATGTCACCGGCACCATCGACTCCATCCCGCTGATCGCCGCCAGCATCATGAGTAAAAAAATCGCCTCCGGCGCCGATGCCATTGTGCTCGACGTCAAATGCGGCAGCGGCTCCTTTATGCAGGATCTTGACAGCGCCCGCCATCTGGCCCGCACGATGGTCGACATCGGCAAATTAGCCGGCCGCCGCGTCACGGCGGTGATCAGCAGCATGGATCAACCGCTCGGCCTCAATGTCGGCAACACCCTCGAGGTCATCGAAGCCATCGACGTCCTCAAGGGACGCGTCAGCGGCGACCTGGTCGACGTTTCCATTCGTCTGGGCTCACAGATGCTGGTTCTGGCCGGTCGCTGTGCCACGTTGGCCGAGGCCGCCGTCCTGCTGCGCGACAAGTTGGCTACCGGAGCCGGGCTGGCGCAACTACGCCGCATTATCGCCGGTCAGGGCGGCGATGTCGGCATCATTGATGATTACACGCGCCTGCCGCAGCCCTCCTGTCACCTCCAACTGACGGCTGATGCCGACGGTTGGCTGGCTGCCATGGACACTGCCGCGGTCGGCCGCGCCTTTGTGACGGCCGGTGGCGGCCGCCTGGCCAAGGGCGATCCGATCGATTTCAGCGCCGGTTTTATCTTCCGCCGCCGTCTCGGCGACCGCCTGGCGACTGGCGATGTCATTGCCGAGATCCAGGCCGCCGACCCGGCCAAAGCCGCCGCCGCGCTGGCCCAGCTGCGTCAGGCGCTCACCTTCAGCACCGATCAGCCCGGGGCTTTGACCCCGGTTATTTTAGACGTGATTGATTGAAAGCGAGGACACCACCATGGAAACCATCACAGCCCGCCAGATTGCCGGCATGATCGATCATGCCATCCTGACGCCGAACAGCACACTGGCCGATGTCGCGGCCGCCTGTGAAATCTGCGCCCAATACGAGACCGCCAGCATCTGCGTCCGCCCGTCCGACGTGGCTTTCGCCGACGCCCAGCTGACCGGCTGTAGCGTGCGGGTCGGCACCGTGCTCGGTTTTCCGCACGGCACGACCACGACCATCAGCAAGGTTGCCGAAGCCGAACAAGCCAATCTCGACGGTGCCCAGGAAGTCGACATGGTGCTCAACATTGGCCGCCTGCTGTCCGGCGATCTCAACACCGTCGAGCAGGACATCGCGGCGGTGGCCGCCGTCGCTCGTCGGACCGGACTGCTGATCAAGGTCATTTTTGAAACCTTCTATCTGGATGACGCGCAGAAAATTGCCGCCTGCGGCATCTGTGCTCATGTCGGCGTCGATTTTGTCAAGACATCGACCGGCTTTGCCGGCGGCGGCGCAACGGTCGAGGACATTTATCTGATGCGCAGCAACACCCCCGCCAAAATTGGCGTCAAAGCCTCCGGTGGCATTCGCGATCTCGACGCCGCGCTGGCCGTTATCGCTTGCGGTGCCACCCGCATCGGCACTTCGTCAACCGAAAAAATCGTTCTCGAAGCCCGCGCCCGCGAGGCAGCCGGCACGTTGCGGCCGATGTCGCTGGCCGACGCCCTCAAGCGCGGCGAACAGGGCAAGACCAAGATTTATTGACCCTTGTCGTGATATAATAACTTGGGAGGTGTGACCCATGTCAAGTGATTCATTCTACTGCCCCTTGCTGGCCAAGAACATCGCCGAAACCCACTGCCTGAGCATCACCTACGCCGCCGAAGGACGCATATCTCAGACCAAAGTACCGGAGATCGAAAACTGGGAGCGCGCGCAGGACATTTGCGCCGATTGTGTCAACGCCTACTGGAACAAAAACGACATGCCGCATCCTGGATTTGCACACGATCATCACAAGCACGATCAATAATTTATCGTGTGTTTTCCGCCATGCGCTGTAGCAAGTCGAGTGCTGTCTGGTGATCATCGGCACTGAACCCTTTCAGCAGAACCCGATTCCACTCATTTAAGTGTTCAAAAATAATTGGCAGGATCTCGCGGCCCTTCTCGGTCAGCGTCAGCTGATAGGCCCGGCGATCATTGGAGCTGGTCTGCCGGCCAATGTATTCCAGTTTTTCCAGGCGTTTGGCCAGGTGCGCGACGGCACCTTTGTCGATGCAGAAAAAATTGGCCAGAAAATCCTGGTTGTTGCCGGGATTTTTTTCAATGCAAATCAGAAAAGAATACAAGGGGCCGGACAACTGGTATGTGGCGAGACGTTCGTCCATAAACTGACGGCGCTTGCGGTTCAGCGTCAGAATTTTCCAATCCAGATCGCAATTCACGTTGTCGTTCATCCTTCAAACGTCTCCACTTTGGCCGGGGCAGGCATGGCAGCGGTTGTATTGAGTCTTTGCTTGATCTCGCGCATGATAACCACGACAAACGGCAGTGTCAGGACCAGCGTCAGCACATCGGCGGCCGCCTGTGACGCGGCAAGGCCTTCGGCCCCGAAAGCCGCCGGCAGAATCAGCAGCATCGGCAAAAAACAGATGCCCTGCCGCGAAATGCCGAGAATTATCGCGCCGAAGCCTTTACCCAGGCCAGCGTAAAGCATGTTGACGACGATCACCCAAGCTTGAATCGGCATAGCCAGGCACTGCAGCCGGATCGAGAGGGTGCCGATGGCTATCATCTCAGCACTGGTTTGGCCAAAGATGGACATGACCGGTTCGGCAAAGACAAACAGGAAAAGGCTGATGATCGAAACACCGATGACCCCGGTCCAGGCGGTGAAATTGTAGGCTTGCTTGACGCGGTCATAGCGCCCCGCGCCCCAATTGATGCCGGCCACCGGCTGAAAGCCCTGGGCAAAGCCCAGGATGGCGGCAGTCGGGAAGAAAATAAGACGATTAACGACGGTCATGGCGGCCAGCACGGATTCCGAATAGGTACTGGCGATTTTGTTGACAACAGCCATGGCGATGGTGCTCAGTCCAAAGCGCAGCAAGGACGCCGACCCCATTTTGCTGACCTCACCGACAATTTCCCGGCTGTAATTGATATTGCGCACACTGAGATGCAGCAGACTGCTCCGGCGCAGGTAAGGTGTCAGTAGCACGAAAAAGGTCAGCAGTTTGGAAATAGCAGTCGCAATTGCGGCCCCCTTGACGCCCCAGCCGAAGCCGAAGATAAAGATTGGCGCCAGCCCGACATTGAGCACCGTTCCCGACAGCATACCAATCATGGAGAAGGTCGCACTGCCCTCGGAGCGCAAGCACTGGCTCATGACAAAACTGGCAATCATGAAGGGCGCGGCTAGCAAAACGTAACTGGCGTAGTCCATGCTGTAGACGACCGTATTATCAGTGGCGCCCAGCAGGCGCACAAAAGGCTCCATAAACACCAGCCCCAAAACGGCGAAAACAACGCCAATGATCATGGCGCTGAAAACGGACGTCGATAAAACCTGCGAGGACTTCTTGTCTTCTCGTGCGCCCAGCAAGCGGGCAATGAAACTGTTGGCCCCCATGCCGAGAAAGGCTCCAAGAGTCATGATCAGATTGTCCAGGCCCATGTTGATGCCAATGGCATCAATGGCCGTTTCGCCCATCGAGCTGACGAAATAAGTGTCGACCAGACCATAAATCGAGGTCACCAGCATGGCGACGATCGTCGGAATGGCCATCAGGGGAATAACTTTGGGTATTGAACCGGTCAGCAGCAGTTGACGCTTGTTTTCGCGCAGGGAATTTGCAGATGCCATGGCGGTCTCCTTAATAGTTGTACATGCAACTATTTTAGACCCTGTCGGTGGCGACGTCAAGGGTTGACATTATATTCGGCTGAACTTTTTGCGCCCCTCTTCATAGAGGTTGTTGCCTTGACTGTCGATCAGCACCACGACGGGAAAATCGACCACGCTCAATCGGCGGATGGCCTCGGTGCCCAGCTCGGGATAGGCCACGACGTCAGCATGACGAACGCGCTGGGCCAGCAAAGCGCCTGCGCCGCCCGTCGCACCGAGGTAGACGGCCCCGCTCTGGCGGATGGCCTCGACAACCTCCGGGCTGCGCGCGCCCTTGCCGATCATGGCACGCAGGCCGAGGGCCAGCAGGCGGGGCGTGCAGGCGTCCATACGGCCGCTGGTCGTCGGGCCGGCCGAGCCAGTCGCCTGACCGGGGCGCGGCGGGCAGGGGCCGGCGTAATAGACGGTCTGTCCAGCCCAGTCGACCGGCAGGGGTTCGCCGCGGTCGAGGCTGGCAATCATTTTCTGGTGGGCGGCGTCACGCGCCGTATAGATGTCTCCTGTCAGCAGCAGCAGATCACCGGCGCGCAGGGCGGCGGCTTGTTCGGCTGACAGGGGGAGCTTGATGACCAGTCGATCCATGTTGGCCTCCGAATTAATGAATTATAAAACAACTTCCGCATGGCGGGTGGCGTGGCAGCCCATGTTAAGCACGACAGGCAGACCAGCGATATGGGTTGGATAGCTGCTGATATGCAAGGCCAGCGCAGTGACCCGGCCGCCCAGACCGGCCGGGCCGATGCCCAGATCGTTTACCGCGGCCAACAGGGTGTCCTCGAGCTCAGCCAGATGCCGCAGCGGGTTGCGACTGCCAAGCGGGCGCAGCAGGGCTTGTTTGGCCAGCAGCGCGGCTTTTTCCAAGGTGCCGCCAAGTCCGAGGCCGATGATGATCGGCGGACAGGGGTTGGGGCCGGCGCTGGCGACGGTTTCCAGCACAAAAGCTTTCACTCCGGCGACGCCCTGAGAGGGGCTCAGCAGGCGGGCTGCGCTCATGTTCTCGCTGCCAAAGCCCTTGGGGGCGACGGTAATTTTGAGGCCGTCGCCCGGTACCAGCTCATAATGAATGACCGCCGGCGTGTTGTCGCCGGTATTGGCGCGCAGCAACGGATCACCGACCACCGAGGCGCGCAGATAGCCCTCGCGATAGCCGCGTGCCACGCCGGTATCGATGGCCGCAGACAGGCTGCCGCCGGTGATGTGCACCTCTTGACCGATTTCGACAAAAACAACTGCCATGCCGGTGTCCTGACAGATTGCCAGCCGCTGAGAGGCCGCAAGATCAGCGTTTTCCAGCAATTCGTCCAGCACCGCCTGGCCAGTTGACGACTCTTCCTGGCTGCGTGCTCGCTTGAGCGCCGCGCGGATGTCCGGCGACAAGTTGAAGTTGGCTTCCTGGCACAGCCTGGCGACCTCGGAACTGATCCTTGCACAGTCAATATTTTTCATAAATTTGGCCTCGCAAAGCACATAATTCTAGCGTGTTTATCTTACATCAAAGGCCTTCAAACGTCAAAAGCATTAAATTTAAGGACTTTTCAGGTTTTTATGCGATTATCTCTTGACACTGGCGGGTCATTGGTATCATAATATTGCTTGAAATAACTCCCAAAGGAGGCGTAGACACATGAATAAAACAGATCTGATCGATGCCGTTGCCAAGGCAACAAAGCTGAGCAAGAAAGATAGCGAAGGCGCCATCAACGCGGTGCTGGACACCATCACTGAGGCTCTCACCAACGAAGAGAAGGTGGTTCTTGTCGGTTTCGGTACTTTTGAGGTTCGCAAGCGTGCTGCCCGTAAAGGCCGTAACCCCAGTACCAAAGCAGAGATTAAAATTCCTGCATCCAAAGCTCCCGTCTTCAAGGCTGGCAAAGGTCTCAAAGACAAGGTTAACAACTGAGCACGGCACATCCGTTCTGGTACGCTTTCTAAACGGTTCAGCCTGTGAACCAAGGTTGGTGTGCTCGACAAAAGGCTCAATAACATCCTTCGTTGTTCTCCGGAGCAACGAAGGATGTTTGTTTTTCTTTCATTTTTTCGGCCAGCCGCATCATCTCGTCATACATCCGGCAAATCGCGGCCGCGCTGGTCAGCCCCGCTCGATGAAAATCAGTGTCCTGCAGTGCATAGCGAATGTCCCGCTCCACCTGCGCCGTGCTGACCCGAAAATGGCCCGCGGCTGCTGGATAGAGGGTCTTGCTGATCGGACGAAGCTGAGCTTCGTCCAGACCGACTTGCAGCAGCATATAGCGTAAATAACGATATCCCTTAAGCTCCGGTCGGACAGCATGTGTGGCCAGGACCTGATCGACCGCCGGGCCCATCTGCAGCACCAAAGGTTCGGCTTGCTCCTGACGGTCACGCACCACGCGGCTGGCGGCCTCGACAATCCGACGTGCAGCATAAGGCGAGCCGCGACGACCATCGACAAGATACTGCAAGCGGCCTGCCGTGTCCATAACCCCGACGTAGCCATTGCGGCTCATCAGCTTGCCGACCTGCGACAGGATATCCTGGTCGCTGGAGGCAATATAGAAGCCAAGGCGGTCGCTGGCATAGCGATGTTGGAGCTCTTCCATTTTGATCAATCTCCTATCACGAAATCTTGCGGCGGGCGCAAATTAATCATGACACGGATTGGCTGTGCCGGATATAGGACGCATCCGAAATTCTTGAGGTTTTCTGGAAAATTATTCGCTGGCAGCCGTGCTGTCAACCTCAAAGTAATCCACAATATAGAGGCTGTTGGGCGTGTAGGTCAACCGGTAGTTCTTGTCGGCTTCAAAATGGATGCGCCATTGATTGAAAAAGAATTGGCGCTGCCCGTCGTTCAAGGTGTTCCAGCCGATATCACCCTCCGCGATGTGCACCTCATCGATAGCATAATTTCCGGCCAGGATGCTGACCGTATCCAGCATCCTGGGTATGGTCAGGGTCAGCGTTAACAGGACAAAAACCGAAGTTAAGATGACCGGTGTCAGAAAGCTGATCGGCCGGCGATTTTTACGCGCCCAGTTGATCTGCAGACTTTTGCCCAGGCCAATCAGCAAGGTCGCCGACAGGATCAGACTCAGGATCAGGGTCAGCAAGAAAAACAACACTGGCAATATCCCCCGAAAACGGATGAAAGCTTTCATTTGATGCTGTTTTTAGTGTACAATAGGTGCGTGAAAAACGCAAACGGGAGGGCTTCGGCATGGCATCAGACAAGAAACTGACCCCTTCAAGCGAAGACTATCTGGAGACCATTCTGGAGCTGTCGGAAACATCCGACGCGGTTCGTTCGGTTGACATTGCCGACCATCTCCACGTTTCAAAAGCCAGTGTCACCAAAGCCATGGGCATTTTGCGCGAGGTTGGTTTGATCGACCAGGCCCATTACGGCCAAATCCACCTGACCGAGCAGGGTCGTCTGCAGGCCGACGAAATCCTGCTGCGGCACGGCATGCTCAAGCGTTTCCTCACGGAAATACTCGGCGTCGAGGACAGCATCGCCGAACAGGAAGCTTGCCGCATGGAGCATGTCATCTGCGATGAAACGCGGGGGCGTTGGTTCAATTGGTTGCGGAGCGTGCTGGAAGACGAGTAAATCAGATACGTGATCGCCCATCCCATTACTCAATTTCCACACCATCATTTAAATCATCCTCGGTTAGACCGTATCTGGCCATGATGTCGGCATGTGAAATGGTGGCTTGACCTTCAGCCTCTTTCAGGCGGTATTCGGCTTCTTCGATCAGGCGGTAGTTTTCGAGCCGTTCTTCCATTTTACAACCACCTTGCCAGTTCGCCAATGTCCGCAAAAACAAAGTCCGGCTTGACCGCGCTGGCCGCGATCTCGGCCAGCGTCGTTTCACCGGACAGCACGGCAATGCTCAGAATGCCGGCGTTATTGGCAAAGGCGATATCGGTGTAAAGTCGATCCCCAACCATCGCCAGGTCTTCCGCCCGGTAGCCGCGGTCGGCCATAACCATCTGGGCCATGGCTGGGTCGGGTTTGCCGATAACGCGACGCGGCGGTTGACCGGTGCAGGTTTCCATAAAGGCAATCAGAGCGCCGCAGTCGGGCAGCACCTTGCCATCAGCAAGTGGACAGACGCGGTCGGGATTGGCGGCCAGCCAGGGCGTGCCGCGGCGAATGGTGTTGCAGGCGATGTCCAACTTTTCGTAGGTCAGGGTCGTGTCGAAACCGAGCACAACAAAATCGACGGCCGCGCCGCGTTCGTGACTGAGCTGCACACCGGTAGCGGCGAGATCGGCCTCGAAGTCGGGCGTGCCGACCGGGTAAACGGCGACGGGACGATCGGCCGGGCCAATCCTGTGCAGCTCGGCGGCCAGGGCGTCGGTTGAGGTCAGCACATGACGGCGTTCGCTCGGAATGCCCATATGATTGAGTCGGCGAATATAATGCTCAGCGCTGTGCGATGAGTTGTTGGTCAGAAAAATGTAGTCGCGGTGCGCGATTTTGACAAAGAATTCCGCTGTGCCCGGCAGCGCCTGCTCGCCCAAGCTGATCGTGCCGTCCATGTCCAGGAGCCAGCAGCGGGTACCGCGCAGACGCTCGAGCTGCGCGGGGGTCGGCCGGCCGGTCACGCCGGCGCCTCGGTCGCCATCAGCGCCCGTAAGCCGGCTTCATCGATGACGGCGATACCCAGCTGATTGGCCTTGTCCAGCTTGCTGCCGGCTTCCTCGCCGGCGACAACATAGCGTGTTTTGGCCGAGACACTGCCGCTGACCTTGCCACCAGCCTGCTCGATCAGCTCGGTCGCCTGGTCGCGTGAAAGCGTCGGCAGGGTGCCGGTCAGGACAAAGGTCATGCCATCCAGCGGGCGAGCGCCGGCCGTGATGGTCTCGCCGGTCATGCGCACGCCGGCGGCGCGCAGATGGTCGATCAGCTCGCGCGACTGCGGCTGCCGGAAATAGTCAATGATCGCCCGCGCGCTGACCAGCCCGAAGTCGGGCAGGCACTGCAGCTCGGTCTCGCTGGCCGCCATCAGGTCGTTCAGGCTGGCGTAGGTTTTGACGATGGTGCGGGCTGCCTGACGGCCAATGTTGCGAATACCCAGACCGGTCAGCAGACGGTCGAGCGGATTTTGGCGCGAGGCGTCGATGGCAGCCAACAGGTTATCGACCGATTTTTGTTTACCGACAATCCCATCACGGATCAGCTCGTCGCGATGCTGATGCAGCGAATAAAGGTCGGCCATGCTTTTGATGTAACCGGCCTGAAGCAGAGCCTCAATCGTGGCCGGGCCGATGCCGTCGATGTTCATGGCGTCCTTGGAGGCAAAGTACAAAATGTGCCGCGCCAGCTGAGCCGGGCAATCGGCGCCGGTGCAGCGAACGTCGGCGAATTCGGCGTCGCGTTCGGCCGGCGCCCCGCAGACCGGGCAGGTCGCAGGCAAGCGATAGGTGCGCGCATCAGCCGGGCGCAGCGACTTGTTGACACTCATCACGGCCGGGATGATATCGCCGGCCTTTTGCACCAGCACCGTGTCACCGATGCGCACGTCCAGCAGATCAATGTTGTCCTGATTGTGCAGCGTGGCGCGGCTGACGGTGGTGCCGGCCAGTCGGACCGGCTCGAGCACAGCCATCGGCGTTAGGCGGCCGGTGCGGCCAACCTGGACCGTGATGTCCAAAAGCCGCGTTTCCCGCTGTTCCGGCGGATATTTGTAGGCGATAGCCCAACGCGGTACCTTGGATGTTGTCCCCAGCCGCTCGCGATCGCCAAGGTCATCGAGTTTGACGACCGCGCCGTCGATGCCGAAGGGCAAAGCAAATCGTTCGGCACCGATGTTGGTGACGGCCTGCCAGACTTCGTCGGCGGTCGTGCATTTGACGAATCCGGGGCTGACCGGAAAACCCTGCACGGCCAGCCAATCGAGGCTTTCCGAGTGAGTCGCGAAGGTTTTGCCAACACACAGCTGCAAATTGAAGACAAAGAGATCCAGTTCGCGTTCGCGCACAATGGCCGGGTCGAGCTGGCGCAGCGTGCCGGCCGCGCAATTGCGAGGGTTGGCAAAAAGTTTGCCGCCGGTCTCTTCCTGGCGAGCGTTGACCTTTTCGAAGGAATCAGCCGGCATGTAGACCTCACCGCGCACCTCAAGATCGGCCACCGCTTCCCGCAGTTTTTGCGGCAAGCTCTTGATCATGCGCAGGCTGTCGGTCACATCCTCGCCGGTGTGAACGCCGTCGCCGCGGGTCAGACCGAGGGCAAAACGACCATTTTCGTAGCGCAGCCCGACCGACAGGCCGTCGATTTTGCGTTCAACAACAAAGACCGGGGCGGTCAGTTCATCCTGCAGGCGGCGGACAAAATCGCGCACCTCCGCTTCACTGAAAACGTCCTGCAAACTGAGCATCGGCACGCGATGCGCCACCTCGCGCAGCGTCCGCCGCACAGTACCGCCGACCACACGGGTCGGAGAATCGTCCGCCGCCAGCGCCGGCCAGGCCGTCTCCAGCGCCCGCAGGCGGCGCATTAGGGCGTCGTAGGCTTCGTCGGTAATCTCGGGCGCGTCGTCGCCATAATAAAGCGAACTGTGCCGACTGATTTCAGCGCGCAGCGTGTTGATCTCGTCAGCAGCCTCAATGTAGGTCAGCGAGGCGGGGTCCTTTTCGGCGCGCATGTCATCAGCCCTTCTGGCGACCGCGGCCAAGGAAAATCAGGGGCAGCACGCCCATCGCCACAGGTATTATCGCCCAAACAGCGGTCGGCAGGCCAAAGACGCCGTTAAGATTTTGAATCAGCGAGGTTGCCGGCACCGGGATGAAAGGTGCCAGCTGATGAATTGGCAACCCCGGTACCTGCCCCAGCGCAAAGATCAAGCCGTCGTAGATCAGCCAGACGGCCAACGACACGGTAAAAATATCGGACAACCACAGCGCCGGGTTTTTCGGTTTGATCAGTAAAAACAGCAGCGCCAGCGCCAGGCCAATGGCAATGGCCAGCGAAACCGAATAAACCTGACCGGTCCGAATGCAGATCACGAGATGGTGCACCATTTCCGCCAGGGCACAGATGCCGGCGATGTAAATGCGGTTGCGATTGCGCCCTAAAAGTAGCAGGCCGCACAGCACCAACGCGATGATCAGGTAGATCAGAAAAGCCTGCCAGGCCAGCGGCATAAAGGGGTGCCCAACAGCCAGACCGCCCAATTCGCGGATCATGTCGGCAAAATATTTGAAGGGGCTGGCCGGCAGCGTGCCCCAGACACAAAACAGCACAGCGAAAACCAACCACGCCCGACTTTGGCTTTTCATGAAGCGGCCTCCTTGTAAACGAACAGGTAACAGGGAAAAGCTAACAGGTAACAGGTAACAGCGAATATACGTTGCATTTCTATTCTAACCGATAAAAATATCAGATGACAATAAACTTATCGAATCATTATGATAAAATCAGAAGTGAACACGCAAAAGAAGTGTTGAAAAAAAGGAAGAAGTAAAAATTTGCAAGAATGTCTTCCGCAATCTTTCACCCTTCACCTTTCATCTTGATTCCCTGTTACCTGTTACCTGTTCCCTGTCCCCTGTTACCTGTTCCCTGTCCCCTGTCCCCTGTTACCTGTTCCCTTTTCGTTGTTCTAGTCTGCCATGTAGGCGTCATGTTCGGCGAGAATTTCCTTGAGAATAGCGGTCTCTTCTTCGGTCAGCGAGATGCCTTTGCCCATTTTGCTGTGATCGGGCGCCCAGTCACGAATGTCGAGCTTGGCTTTGGCACCATTCCAACTAACGAGATTGACCTCGCGGTTCCAGCCCGAGCGGCTGGTGCTGAGCTGACCTAGGTTTTTCTTGACCTCAAATGTGAATTCTTTGTCCGGCATGGCTCATTCTCCTTGTCTGTTGTGGCGCATATTTTGATCACAAATATTATATATCATAATTGGAGGAACGCCAATGACCTTGCAGATCAATTCTTTTCAGTGGAACGACTGGTTTATGCCGGCACTGCTTTTAGCCGCGCTGGCGATTGGTTTGCTGATTCGGGCCATTTGGGAACCGACGGCGCTGGAATGCCTGTCGGTCGAGCTCGAACTGCCGCCTGTGTCTGAAGGCGAAACCGGGCCGCGTTTGCTGCTGTTGAGCGATTTGCACGCCGAGTTTTTTCGGGTCAAGCCGGATCATCTGTTGCAAGCCTGTTGTGAGGCCCGCCCGGACATCATCCTGTTTGCCGGTGATCTGTCGGCCAAAGCCCGCGGCATTGCGGTCGGCCTGGATCTGATCAGCCAAATTCGCCGCCTGCCGGAGCTGGCCAACTGTCCCTTCCTGGCGGTGCGCGGCAACCACGATTCCGATGAAACGGTCGCGCTGCTGCGTCAAGCCGGGGTTATCGTGCTGGAAAACCAGGGGGAAATCGTGCATTTGCAAAATCAGCAGTGGATGGTCATCGGCCTCGAAGATCTGAAGCGCGGCCATCCGGACGCCGCCGAACCGTTGCGCCAGGCTGAGGCCGCCGGCATTTTGCCGCAGCGGCGCATCGTGCTGGCGCACAACCCGGACACGCTGCTTGGTCTGCCAGCCGGCGCGGCGGGGTTGTTTCTGGCCGGACATTTTCATGGCGGCCAAATCTGGATGCCCTTTCACTTTGAGTTTGTCGTCTTGCGCCGCGAGAAGCTACTGCGCCTCGGCATTTACAAAGGTTCCTTCGTCTGGGAAGGCATGCCGGCCTACATCAGCCGCGGCCTGGGCTGCGTCGTCCTGCCGTTGCGTCTGCTTTCGCGGCCGGAACTGACGCTTTTTGCCATCAATTCGCAAAAATCAGAACTGGTCGACAGCATCCCGGTGCGGTAAAATAGAACCTGTTGATATATACTATTTAAGGAGGTTTTCATGCCGGTTTTGTTTGCAAGTTTGTTTTTGATTGCCGGTGCCGGTTTCGGTTTTGGCATCTGGCATTTTTTCCGTCGGATGCCGTCCAAATGGCTTTTGGATTATGACGAGACCGAAGTCACCGATGCCTTGCGGGCCGCGCAGAATCTTCGTTTGCTGCCCGGCGGTCTCTTGTTGATCGTGGCCGACGCGCTGGTTTTTTTGCTCGGCTGGATTTTTCTTGGACTGACTCTGCAGCTGCCGGCCGTCCTGCTGGCCGCCCAGCCGCTCCTGCTGATCATCGTCGCTGACTTCCGCACCCGCATCATCCCCGATCAGTTTATCGTGGCCTTGTTGCCCTCCGCCGCGCTGCTGTGGATCGCTGACAGTCTGGTCGGCGAACCTGCGCTGCTGTTCGGCCTTTTGTACCGTGTTCTCGGCGGCCTGATCGGCGGCGGTCTTCTGTTTTTAGCCGGCTGGCTTGGCGAACTGATCGCCAAAAAAGAAGCCATGGGTTGGGGGGACATCAAACTGCTGGCTGCTTGCGGCCTGATGGTCAGCCTGTTCAACATGCCTGCTCTGATCGCCCTTTCTTTTGTGTCCGCAGCCTTTATCGCGTTACCCATGCTGATCCGCAAACTGCGTAACCCGGAACTGGCCAACGATATGGCTTTCGGGCCCTTCATCGCATTGGCCACCTTGCTGGTTTTGCTCTTCAGCCCGCTGATCAACGACCTGTGGAATATGTACCTGGGGCTTCTGCTCTAAATGAAAAGCCGTCGGATCGACGAAAGGCCAATGCGCCGCCAGCCGCCGGCCCTACCGGCGTCACAGACGCCTGCGCGCTCGTGGTCCGGGCTGGCCGGCACGCTGCTGCTCCTGCACGCCGGGCTGGCCCTGCTGATGGTGCTGCTGCGCCGCGCCTGGCCGCCGCTGGAACAGCTGGTCAATGATGACACGCTCTATTCTTTTGTCATCGGCGGCATCATCATGCAGGGCGGGCTGATTCTCCTGCCCACGCTTCTGGTTATTGCGACCGGACGGATACCGGCGGCCAGCATCTTGGGTGGCCGCGCGCGCGCTGGCAGCCTGATTCTCGCTTTGACGCTGGGTGTGCCGGCCGCCGTTGTTTTTCAGGGGCTGAACAATCTGCTGATTTACGCCGCTGTCAAAAGCGGCATCGACCTGCCGGTTTTGACCAATTCGTCCGGCATCAGCGGAGCTGACCTATTCAGCCAGCCAACGCTGGTCTTCCTGCTGATTGTGCTGATCAGCGTCGTTATGCCCGGCTTGGTCGAGGAATTGATGTTTCGCGGCGTTATTTTGTCCGCCTTTGTTTCGACCGGCGCCGGCGCGTCGGCTATATTCTGGCAAGCGCTGGCCTTCGCCGTTTTCCATGGCGATCCGCTCTTCATGTTGCCGCCCTTCCTGGCTGGTCTGATGCTGGCCAGCATCCGCCAACGCAGCGGCAGTCTGCTGCCGGCCATCCTGGCGCACATGTCGCTCAACATGTCCCTGCTGGCGCTGGCGCCGCTCTTGCCCAAGCTGACCGCCGACTATCTGGCTGCCAGCACCAGCGCGGCTGATTCCCTGCTTTACGCGTCTCTGATCGCCGCTTGTGTGGCGGCGGTCGCCCTAGTTCCCCTGCTGATTCTGATTACGCACTGGCAAGCCAAGCGGCCGGAAGCCGTGTCTCGCCTGCGGTTTTGGCCAGCCGACTGGAAATTTGTCTTGGCATTCGTGGTCTTGCTTGTTACAATGATGATCGAATACAATGCTTAAAAAACTGCCGCCAGGAGGACGATAAATGCCGCATATTGATCAGGTTCAGCGTGATAAGGCCACCATCTTATCCATCCTCAAATACTTGCTTTATATCCTGATTGGCGCGGCTGTCATCTATTCAGGGTTCACGCTGTTCTGGATCATGATGCCCTTCGTGGTCGCTTTTATCCTGGCCGAGATGGCGCGCATTTTTGCCCGCGGCTGGCTGAATATGATTTATCGGATCGGTCATCACAAGCGCAAAGCCGCGCACCCGGATCCTTCTGCAAGCGGCGAATCCAGCCCCCTAGTGCTTTACCCCAAAGGATTGGACCGTTCCCGCAAAGAAGTGCGTACGGCAATGGTTTTTTACGTCTTGGAAATTCTCGCCGTCATCGCTTTGGTCATCGGCGTCGTCATCGGCAGTTTTCAGCAGTTGAGCCAATTGGCCGAATTCTTGCCCGATTTTGTCCAAAAATCAGATCTGGCTGCCCAAATCACCAATTGGATTGCCGGCATCTCGGAAAAACTCGGCGGCATCTTCCAAGCAGATTTTCTGGCCACCATCAATCAGTCGGTCAACGATCTCAAAGATCAACTCATTTCAGCCATGCCGAGCATTGTCGCGGCCATCCTCAACTGGCTGGCCGCTGTCGCCAGTTACCTGCCCTTCCTGCTGTTTTTGATCATTGTCGTTGTCATGTCAGGCTACTACTTTATCGTCGACAGCCGCAAACTGTATTTGTTCATCCGCCGCAATCTGCCCAGCAAATCTTTCCGCGAAAACAGCATCAAGCTCGTCAATTCGCTGTCGAAAACGCTGTTCCGCGTCATCGGCGGTTACTCGTTGCTGCTGATCATGACCTTTATCGAGGCCTTGATCGGCCTGCTGATCATTCAAATGCCCTATGCCGTCATCATCGCCATGGTCGCCGCCGTTGCCGATTTCCTGCCGGTAATCGGCATTGCCGGTGCCATGATTCCGGTTTCGATTTTCATGTTTATCAACGGCAACGTCTTTGGCGGTATCGGCGCGCTGGTTATCATCGTCGTCGCGATCATCGTTCGCCGAATCGTGGAACCGCCCCTGATGGGCAACGCTATGAACATCCACCCGATGGCCGGCCTGGCTTCGATGATCGTCGGCATCGGCCTCTACGGCTTCCCTGGCCTGCTGCTGGGCCCGATTATCCTGGTCGTCGCCAAAGAAGTCATGACCCTTTACGGTTTTGACAAGAAATTCAGAAAATTTATCGGCAATGTTCTCAACAAGGTCAGTGACTGAAATCAGGCGATCCTTGTTGGGTAAAAAATAATCAGTTCGCTGCCGTCATTGATCAAGGCAAAAAGGTTGCCGTCGCGCGTCGCGACCGGTTTATAAATCCCGTCCAAACTGGCCAACTCAACATTCAGCCCCTTGAGGTCATTTTTCATGACCAGGGTTTTGTCCTGGGCATAATCGTCGATCAAATAGATGATCTGGCCATCAGACTTCAGGCTTGCCACCTGGGCGATTGCTTGCTCCGCCAGGACCAGCGGGCTGATTGTGTAGTCCGATTGCTCAATATCCGCGAGGGTCAATGAGTTTGCATCACCCATCATAATATAGGCTGCATAGAGCTTGCCGTCCTGATTAAAGACCTCCGCCCGCAACTCGCCAAAGTCTTTCAATTGGTTGGTCGTCAGGTTCAATAAACCGAAAAAACTGCCGTCATCCCAGCCCGTGTTCACCAGCAGCCAATCGTCCTGCACCAGGCTGAGCGCCCGGTAAACCTTCTTGTCGCCATAGGTCGCGGTGTATTCTGTGGTTTCAAGATCCAGTGCCGTCAGTTGTTCGAGGACGGCCCCGTCCAGTTCAGAGGGGTTATCGCCGGTGTTTCGGGCAAACAAAACCGTTTGATTTGTGGTCCAGACCGGCAGACGGCCAATGGCATCCGGACGGGGTATCACGGTGATCTCGGTGGCGATCGTGTAGACGGCCAGTTTTTGCTCACAGTTGATATATGCCAGCTGTGTCTGGTCGGGACTGACGGCCGGGTTGCAGCCGTCGATCGTCAGGTTTTCGAGGCGACCTTCCCCCGTGTAATACAAGCTGATCGGGGCAGCGCAGTCCGGCTCAGGATAAAACGAGACCGTGAAAAAGCTTTCATCGGCCGCCCATTGCGGTGTTTCCATGAGGACAGCCGATTGGGTTTTGCCGTCCATGATCTTGCTCAGCTGACGATCAGACAGGCGCAGTAGATAGACGCTTTCCGCGCTGCCAGGCGCAGTCGATTCCAGAGCGGAAACGATCAGATAGCTGCCCGTCGGCGACCAGCTGCAAACGGTTTGGGTAAACGAGCCGAGTCCTAAACTGGCGGCTGTCAGGGGCAGGCTGATTGGCGCGAAACTTTGGCTGCTGGTCGTTGCGGGTGTCGGGGTTATAGACGTTGTCGGAGTCGTACAGGATGTAGCGATCATGGCAAAGGTTAAAAGCAAAGCTATCATAACGACAGACTTTTTCATGGTTCTTCCTCCTGTATTGAACGATTATTGCACCGGCAGTGCCAAATCGACCAGGCTGGTGTGGTCAATGACCCGAATGCAATTGGCTTCGTAGTCGACAAGGATTGTTTTGAGGCCGTCCAAGGTGGTAAAGTCCCACATTTGATCGTTTGCCATTTCCAGACTGCAAAGCTGGGTAATCGTCTGATCGGAACCGGTACCGGTTATCATGCGCAAGTTGAGTTTTTGATCAGGGGAATCATAGAGATAGTAAATCAAGCGATTTGCAGTCAGCAAAATCGAATCGTAAATCCACGATTCGCCTTCAACGATATAGGGGTAAAAATCAGCTAAATCGTTGAAATGACTGTCATAAACGCTAAGAGGGCTGTCGCTGTAACCCATAAAACAAATATAGACCAGCTCGTTTTGGCAAATCTGATGATCCGTATAGACCCAATCCCAACCGAAAACCTCTTTGGTCTCCATATCAACGGTCAGCGTCTGGTATCCGTCTCCGTTTTCTACTTCAGAACCCAGATATAAATAGCGGTCCCGGATCAACCAGTACAGGTAATGGTTCGCGTCGGCCTTGTGGAGCAACGTCAGTTTACCCGGCTGGTCGATCTTGATCTCGTAAATCTCGGTTGGTACGACTGCTTCGTTGTCATACTCATCCAACGCGTTTGGTTCAGAAGACGCGGCAAAAACGATGCGCTGGCTGTCACTGAACCAGGCTGGATGGATCCCCTGGATGTCGCCCGAAAGCGGATGTGAGGTTTTGCTGATCAGATCATAGACCGAGATAAGACCTTTTAGATCGACATAGCAGATTTTTTTGCCATCAGGACTGATCACTGATGAATTGCCAGAAACGGGTAAGGTGGTTAATCTGTTTTCTGCCCACTGATAGACGAACATCTGATTTTCGTTTTCAAAAACCAGCGTGTTTTCATCTGCTGACCAGCTCAAAAATAGAAATTCATTGGTTATAGCAAGCGATGAGCCTATTTTCTGCTGCGTTTGATCCGACAGATTCAAACCCGAAATGTTTTTTGTTCCATCGGCATTGTTTTCGGTCAGGAAAAACTTCTGTCCGCTGGGTGAAATTTCGCAATTGTCATGGTCAAGTTGATCGTAGCCCAAAACCTCGACCGGAATGGTCGTCATAATCGAATTGATGTCGATCAAACCGACATCGGCCGGATCTACTGGTAAATCCAGGGTCGTTTCAGATGTCGTTGTTGACAAGGTTGTTTCAACAGACGTCTGCGGTGCAATTCTGAAACAGGACGTCAAAACGCCAGCCAATAAAGTCAAAACAATCAGAATGAAGCCTGTTCTTTTCATAGTTAGAACCTCATGCCGTGATTTCATCTACCGTCACTGTATCGTTATATTATTAACTTGTCAATTACTTTCATCAGCCCATATCCTTGTCGCCCAAACGCCGCAAAAAGGCGCCTGGAATGACGCGTTCGGACATCGGCAGGTAAAACATCATTTGCGGATGGGGCGCGCTGGTGATCGGCTGGCGCTCGAGGTCGAGCAGGCGGTCAGCTGTCAGCTCCAGATGGCGCCCCTTGGGCTGCACCAGCTCGAGTTGGTCGCCGGCCGTTATCTTGTTTCGCTGTTCGACCAGCATCAGGCCGCTGTCCGGCAGCCAGGCACGAACGATGCCGACGACCGCGGCTTCGCGGACGTTGGTGTGCGCGGGCTGGATTTTAGCATCCTCCTGCGGCGTCGCAAAAAAGAAGCCGGTGTCGAAATCGCGGTGGACGGTCTTTTGCAGGTCCGCCAGCCAGCCGGGATCGAAGGTGTAACCGTCCGGATCACCCTGGTAGGCGTCCAGCGCCGCGCGGTAGGCCTTGACGACCGTTGCCGCATAGAACGCGCCCTTAACCCGCCCCTCGATTTTGAGGCTGCTGAGGCCGCTTGTGGCCAATGCCGGGATGTGCTCGATCATGCACAGGTCGCGCGAGCTGAAAATGTAGCTGCCGCGGTGGTCCTGCGCGATGGTCAGCGGCTGGTCAGGGCGCTTTTCTTCGATGACCTCGTATTTCCAGCGGCAGGGCTGCGTGCAGCGCCCGCGGTTGCTGTCGCGGCCTGAGTAGTAGTTGGACAGCAGGCAGCGCCCGGAGTAGGACATGCACATCGCGCCGTGCACAAAGGCCTCGAGTTCAAGCTCAGACGGGATGTCCTGCCGAATCTCTCGAATTTCGGACAGTGTTAGCTCGCGGGCCAGCACGATGCGGCTGGCGCCCTGTTCGTACCAGAAGCGGCAGGTGCGGGCGTTGGTCACGCTGGCCTGGGTGCTGATGTGAATTTTCAGGGTCGGCGCCTGTTCGCGAATCAGGCTGAAGACGCCGGGATCGGCAACAATGACGGCGTCGGGACCGGTCGCCAGCAGCTCTGGCAGGGCCTGCCGCAAATTGATCAGGTCCTCCTGATGGGCCAGCATGTTGAGCGCCAGATAGACCTTGACCCCCTGCTCATGGGCAAACGCAATGCTCTCGGCCATCTCAGCCGGCGTGAAATTACCGCTGAATGCGCGCAAACTAAAGTCCGGCGCCGCCAGATAGACAGCGTCGGCTCCGTACTGCACGGCCATCCTGAGCTTTTCCGGATCGCCAGCCGGAGCCAGCAGTTCAAGGCCCGTCTTTGGCATCGTTACTGGCCGGCGGCAGCCGGGTGGTTTTTGTAATACAATGATTTGGCGAGATGCTCAGACTCGGTCCTGGAAAAATAATTGGTGCCGTTGCCTTTGGCGCAAAAATACCAGAAAGCGTTGTCTTCCGGCCACAGCGCGGCAGCGATGGCATCAGCGCCGGGCGAGCAGATCGGCCCCGGCGTCAGGCCTTCATTGTTGTAGGTGTTGTAAAGACTGTTGAAGGTCGTGCTGTTGTCCTCGGGATAGAGGACCGCTGCCTCGCCGGCTTCTTTGCGCAGATAATTGATGGTTGCGCAGGAACCAAGCGGAAACCAAACATCGGTCTTCACGCTCCGCTTAAGCCGCTTGGCGAAAACGCCGGAGATCGTCCGCATTTCTTCTGCTTTTCCCGCTTCAATTTCTATGATCGAAGCCAGAATGATCGCGTCATCCATCGAGATGCCCTGATGCACGGCACGCGCGTAGAGTTTGTCGGTCAGTTTAGCTTGCGTGTTGTCGAGGAAGGTGCGGATGATGGTTTCTTCGTCGGTGTTGATGTCAAAAACATAGGTATCCGGAAAGAGATAGCCCTGCAGCAGCCACTGGCGCTCGGGCTTCATGGCAATGTCGGTGACAAAATCGTAGTCCAGAAAAAGCTGTGGATTGTTAACCATGCTGTCCAGCACGGCTTCGTCAAAATACACGCCCTGCTTGACCAGTTCAGCCTTGACCTCTTTGTAGGTGAACCCCGGCGGGATAACCACCTTCACCGTTTCCGGGCCTTGGGACAGCGCGTACATGATTTCGTCATAGTTCATGGTGCGCGTGACGTAGTGCGTGCCGGCGACATAGGTGCCGTCAAAACCGTTAAACTTGGACATCAGCACAAAGGCAAAGGTGTTGTCGATCACCTTGTTGTCCTGGAGGATTTCCGCGATCTTCTGGGCGTCGGCACCGCGCGGCAGGATCAGCGACACCGCGCCCGGGGTGTCTTTGCCGACCACCACCGTGCCGTTCTGCTGAGCCAGCTCGTACTGCGCTTCAATGTTGTCAAAATTCTCATTCTGCGTCAGGACATAGGACAGGCCGGAGTAGAACCCGGCGGCCAAACCACAAAGGACCAGACAGACGATCAGAACAATCGTGATGGTGCGTTTAATGCTTCTGGATGCCATGAAAAATCCCCCAGCTCGGTTTCAGTTGCCCGCCGCCGCGGCACGCCTGGCTTCAGCCCGCCTGGCCGCAGCAACGTTTTTGGTATGTTGGGCATAAGTGCTGGCAAAGATATTGGAACCGTCCCCTTTACCGCTGGCGCAAAAATACAGATAATTGGAACTGGCCGGCCACAGCGCGGCACAGAGTGCATCTTCGCCCACCGAGCAGATCGGGCCCGGCGGCAGTCCTTCAAATCGATAAGTGTTGTAGGGGCTGTTTTCGAAACCGCTGTCATCGACTGACGACCAGAGAACAATGGGCAAACCGGCTTCCTTTTTCAGATAGTTGACTGTCGCGCAGGATTCGAGCGCCCACCACTCGGAGGGCCGGCTCACCGTACGCTTGAGACGATTGTTGAAAACAGCAGAAACGTCGCGCATTTCTTCGGGTTTTTCGCCGCTCTCGATCTGGATAATCGAAGCGCGAATGACCGCTTCGTCCATGGTGATGCCGATTTTGGCGGCCTGCGCGTAGAGTTTGTCGGTCAGCTTGGCTTCAGTGTTGTTAAGGAAGGTGCGGATGATGGTTTCTTCATCCGCGTTGATGTCAAAGACATAGGTGTCCGGGAACAGATAGCCCTGCAAAAGCCATTCGCGGTCGGGTGACGCCACGATTTTGGTGACAAACGCATAGTCCAGAAAAAGCTGCGGGTTGTTGACCATACCGTCCAGGACGGCTTCGTCAAAGTAAACGCCCTTTTTGACCAGTTCTGCCTTGACTTCTTTGTAGGTCAGACCTGGCGGAATGGTAACCTTGACCGTTTCCGGTCCTTGCGAGAGCGCGTACATGATCTCGTCGTAGCTCATCGATTTGTTGACCGTATGGGTACCGGCTATATAGGTGTCATCGAAACCATTGAATTTCGACAGCAAAACAAAGGCAAAGGTGTTGTCAATGATTTTGTTGGTTTGCAGGATTTCCGCGATTTTCTGGGTGTTGGCGCCGCGGGGCAGAACCAGCACGACGTTGCCCGGCGCATTTTTATCCAGAACATCGGTTTTGTTGAGCTTGGCCAGTTCGTACTCTTCCTGCAGGTTGTCATAGCGCGTGTTTTGCGAGACGACGTAGGACAAGCCGAAATAGAATCCGAGCGCCGCGCCGCTGAGCAGCAGGCAGGTGACCAGGACGATCGATAAGGTGCGGGAAATTTTCTTGGATACCATGAATGGTCCTCCTGATGGCGCCGTCGTGCGGTTAGCTGTCGCCCTTTTTGGGCCGCGACTTGGCGCGCAGATCTGAGTTGAGGATGCGCTTGCGCAGGCGAATGTTCTTGGGGGTGATCTCGATCAGCTCGTCATCTGAAACGAATTCCAGATGCTGTTCGAGACTCATGTTGATCGGCGGTACCAGTCGCAGCGATTCATCGGTTCCTGAGGCGCGCATGTTGGTGACCTGTTTGCGCTTGCAGACATTGACGACGATGTCCTCGTTCTTGGGGTTTTTGCCGACGATCATGCCCTCATAAACGGGCGTGCCGGCGCCGATGAACAAATTGCCGCGTTCCTGCGCGTTGTAGAGGCCGTAGGCGACCGCGTCGCCCTTCTCCCAGGCTACCAGGACACCATGGCTGCGAGTCTCGATCTCGCCCTTCCACGGCTCAAAGCCGCTGATAACGCTGTTCATTATACCATTGCCTTTGGTATCGGTCAAAAATTCCGTGCGGTAACCGATGATGCCACGCGACGGGATGCGAAATTCCATGCGGGTATAGCCCTTTTCCGGCGGTAGCATGTTGATCAGTTCGGATTTGCGGCTGCCCAGTTTTTCGATGACGACGCCGACAAATTCTTCCGGGACGTCGATCAGCAGCAGTTCGACCGGCTCCATCATCTGGCCGTCGACTTCCTTGACAATGACCTTGGGCTTGGAAACCTGAAATTCATAGCCCTCGCGGCGCATGGTCTCGATCAGAATCGAGAGGTGCAACTCGCCGCGGCCCTTGACGATGAAGGATTCGGTGGTGTCGGTCTGCTCGAGGCGCATGGAAACGTTGGTTTCCATTTCCTTGTAAAGGCGGTCGCGCAGGTGGCGCGAGGTGACAAACTTGCCCTCTTTGCCGGCAAAGGGGCTGTCGTTGACCGAGAAGGTCATGGCGATGGTCGGCTCGTCGATGTTGACGAAGTCGAGAGGCTCGGCAAAGCCCTGGGCGCAGACGGTGTCGCCGATGTTGATGTCGGGAATGCCGGCGACGCAAACGATTTCGCCGACCGAGGCCGTGGTGACCTCGGTGCGATGCAGGCCTTCGTACTGGAACAGCTTGACGATGCGGGCGTTGCGGCGCGAGTTGTCATCGTAGACACAAACCGTGATGTTCTGCGCCTGGGTGATGGTGCCGCGCTCGATGCGGCCGATGCCGATGCGGCCGATGTAATTGTCATAATCGATATTGGAGACCAAGAGCTGCAGCGGCTCTTCGGTGTCGCCGACCGGGCAGGGCATCTCGTCGCGGATGGCCTCGAAGAGGGGGCGGATGTTGGCGGCGTGGCCGGCTGGGTCGTTGACCTCTTCCATCAGGGTGGCGAGGTCGGGTGAGGCATAACCCTGGCGGGCTGAAGCGTAAATGATCGGGAAATCCAGCTGGTCGTCGTTGGCGCCCAGTTCGATGAACAGCTCAAGCACCATGTCAACGACCGCCATCGGGCGGGCGTCGGGGCGATCGACTTTGTTGATGACCACGATCGGCTTGAGGTCCATCTCCAGCGCCTTGCGCAACACGAAGCGCGTTTGCGGCATTGGGCCATCGTAGGCATCGACGACCAGCAGCACGCCGTCAACCATCTTGAGCACGCGCTCCACTTCGCCGCCGAAATCGGCATGACCCGGCGTATCGACGATGTTGATGCGCAGGTCTTCAAAGACAACCGCCGTGTTCTTGGCCAGAATGGTGATGCCGCGTTCGCGTTCCAGGTCGTTGGAGTCCATGACCTGGTTGATGATAACTTCGTTGTCGCGGAAAATGCCGCTCTGGCGGAGCATGACGTCGACCAGGGTGGTTTTACCATGGTCAACGTGGGCGATGATGGCAATGTTGCGCAGATTCTCAATTTTCGTGATCACGTGATATTCTTCCCTTCATTTTCGGCAGATTGGCTGCCGATCCCAAAACATAATGGCTGCTAGTCTTTCTTCTCTTTGGGTCGCAGCATAAACCAGATCGGTGTGCCGGAGAACCCGTAGTTTTTGCGGAATTGGTTTTCCAGATAACGCTCGTAGGAGAAATGCATCAGCTCTTTGTCGTTGATGAACAGGACGAACTGCGGCGGGTGGACGCCGACCTGGGTGGCGTAGTAAATCTTGAGATGGCGGCCCTTGTCCTGCGGCGACGGCACCATGGCGACAGCGTCGCCGATCAGGTCATTCAAGAGGCCGGTGGTCAGACGCAGGCCGGCCTGGCGGTAGATGTCGTTGACCGTCTCAAAGATTTTGTTGACGCGCTGGCCGGTCTTGGCCGAGATAAACAGAATCGGCGCGTACTGCATAAAGGGGAAGGACGCGCGGGTATGGACGCTGTATTCTTCGAGCGTGCCGGTCTCCTTGGTGACCAGATCCCACTTGTTGACGACCAGAATGGAGGACTTGCCGGCATTGTGAGCATAGCCGGCGACCTTGGTGTCCTGTTCGGTGATGCCCTCGGTGGCATCGATCATGATCAGGCAAACGTCGGCGCGTTCGATGGCGGCCAGCGCGCGAATCATGCTGTATTTTTCGATGCTGTCTTCAATGCGGCCCTTTTTGCGCAGGCCGGCGGTGTCGATCAGGGTGTATCGACCTTCTTCGTTGTCGAGATCAGAGTCGATGGCATCGCGAGTAGTGCCGGCGATGTCCGAGACGATCGAGCGTTCCTGACCGAGCATCTTGTTGACCAGCGAGGATTTGCCGGCGTTGGGCTTACCGATGACGGCGATGCGAATGCGATCGTGTTCGGCCGAATCGTCCTCGACGGGCGGGAAATGCTCGTAAACCGCGTCCAGCAGCTCGCCCAGGCCGAGGCGATGCGCCGCGGACACGGGGAAAATGTCGCCCAGGCCGAGGTTGTAGAATTCGTAGGCATCGGGCGGCGTGCTGCCGACGTGATCGACCTTGTTAACCGCGACGATAACCGGTTTTCGCGACTTGCGCAGAATGGTGGCAATCTCGTGATCGTCGGCGGTCAGACCGGTCTTCATGTCGACGAGAAAAATGATGACGTCGGCGGTCTCGATGGCGATCTCGGCCTGCTCGCGCATGGCCTTGAGAATGATGTCGTCGGTTTTGGGCTCGATGCCGCCGGTGTCAATGATCGAAAACTTGCGGCCGCGCCATTCGGCTTCGGCATAAATGCGGTCGCGGGTGACGCCGGGGGTATCGTCAACGATCGAGATGCGTTCGCCGGCCATATAATTGAAGAAGGTCGATTTACCGACATTGGGACGGCCGACGACGGCGACGATGGGTTTGCTCATGTGTGGACACTCCTTTCGGGGTGTGATGCCGGCGCGCCGGCGGTCAGGTGTTGTAACAGGCCCAGGAGGCCTGAAGCGTCGGGCGGGCAGACCTGGATCGGGAGGCCGATTTGATCGGCCAGTTGCTGCACGGTGCAGTCATCCAGAAGGATATCTTCGCCGGCCTTCAACAGGCAGGACGGCAGAATCAGGCAGATGTTGGCGGGGCGATCAGGCCACTGACGCAGCGCCTCCGGGATTTGGGTGATGATGTCCTGGCCGGTCAGTAGGCCGGCGACCGTGATGCGCTCGCCGAAGAAGCGGTTGACGATGGCCGCGACGCGAATCTCGAGGCCGAAGCGGGCGGACATCTGGGGCAGCCAGGTTTGCAGGATCGGCGCGGCGGCGGTGCCGGTAACCAGGATGGCGGCGTCCGGACGGGCCGTTGCGCCAGCCGTCCACAACGGCGCGATGGCCTCGATGTCAGGCGCTTGCAGGCCTTCCGCCATTTCCTGTTGGAACAGCGAGGCCATGCCGACGCCGTTCTCAAGTTGGGGGAAATCCTCATAATCGGCGGCGGCCGGAAATGCGCGACCGGCTTTGATGTAAATCTCATCGGCGGCATAAACCAGGCGGGTTTGACGCTCGTCCAGCATGGCGCGCTGGCGGGTCGCGACCTCGTCGAGAACAGCGGTCGCGTCGGCTCGCTCCAGCGGACGCAGCGCGGTCAGGTGGTTGGCGTCGCGGTAGCGGGTGATGCCGACCGGCACGATGGCGATGCTCTGCACGGCTGGGCCGAGACCGATCAGGTCATCCAGCGTCCGCGTCAAAGCGGCTCCGTCGTTGAGCCCCGGGCAGAGCACGATTTGCACGTTCATGACGATGCCAGCGGCGGCGATGCGCTGCATGCGGGTCATGATGGCGCCAGCCTCGCGGTGGCGCATCATCTTGAGGCGCAGCTGCGGGTCGGTGGTGTGCACCGACAGGTTGACCGGCGACAATCGGCAGGCAATCAGGCGATCCAACTCGGCATCGTCGATGTTGGTCAGCGTGACGTAGTTGCCGGTCAAAAAGGACAGCCGAAGGTCGTCGTCCTTGAAGTAGAGCGACGGCCGCATGCCCGGCGGCAGCTGATCGATGAAGCAGAAAACGCAGTGATTCTGACAGCCCTGACAATCGGTCATCACCGCATTGTCAAAGTCCAGCCCCAGGTCCTCGTCCTCGTCCTTCTCGATGTCGTACTCGACAACCTCGCCGTCGGCTGACTCGATGGTCAGCAGCAGTTCCTCGCTCATCTGACGCAGGCGAAAGTCGAAAACGTCGAGCACCGGCTGGCCGTCGATCAGCAGCAGGCGATCGCCCGGTTGCAGGCCAAGATCACCGGCAATACTGCCGGCCTGGATGCCGCTGATCAGATGTCCCTGGTTTTGCTGCACGCCTGCCTTCCCTTTCGTATCGTTGCCCTGCTTTCGCAGCCGGCACCTTCGTGTGTCCGGCATAGAAAAAGCAGCGAGTATGCCAAAATCATCCCCGCTGCGTCAATGATCTTTTTGTCTGGATGGAACGCTAATAAACCAGCAGTTTATTTCTCGTCCATCTTGACAATTTCCTTGCCATTGTAAAACCCACAAGTCTTGCAGACTTTGTGCGGCATTTTCTTTGTATGGCACTGCGGGCAGTCGACCAGACTGGGAATGCTCAGTTTGAAAAGGGATCTGTGCCGACTAGTTCTGGCTTTGGACCATTTACGTTTGGGATTTGCCATTCCAAAACACCTCCATGTTGTCTACAGGGCTTGTCAAAGCGCTATAGCAGTTGTTTCAATTGTTCAAACGGGGAATCCTTCCCCTCGCGCGTCGCAGCGCATCCGCAGTCTTTCTCGTTTAGGTTGCTGCCGCAATCGGGACACAGGCCCTGGCAGTCTTCCCGACACAGCAGCTTGGGCGGTATCGCCGTCAGCAGATTGTCGCGAATCGTCTGTCCGATGTCCAGTTGGCCAGCGCTGTACCGGTAGCTGTCGTCATCTTCCTCGGTCTGCTCAGAGGCCTGAGGTCGAAATGCTTCAGCAATCGGGATTTCCAGTTCATAAACAACTGGAGTCAGGCAACGGGCACAATCGACTTCGCAGCTGGCTGTCAAATTGCCGGTCAGGGTCAGAATACCTGCTCCGGTATTTTCCAGCAGTCCCCGAATCGTCGGCGGCCGGGTCAGACGATAGTCCTGATTCGAAAAAGTCAGCTCATTCAGGCTGATTTCCGTTTCGATGGTCAGCGAAGCTCCCGTGCTACGTGATAAGGTCTTGATATCAATCAGCATGGTATTCCTCCACAGACGCGAACAATATTATCTATCAGAACGGCGCCAATGTCAAGGCGTGATGGCGAAGTAACCTTATTCAGTTTTCACCTCTCAAATTCTTTTGAAACGCAGTCAAAAGCAATTGGTGTGGTGATAACGGTCATAATTTGTCTCGTCGTATGTTGTTATTCGCGCTCGGTGGTTTCCTGACTGGCCGTGGGTTGTGGCAAATTCGTGACCGCAACCAGCGACAAGACGAAAATCAGGCAAGATACACCCATCGCTATCGCCAATGCCGGCAAGATTAATCGGCGCGCAGATTTCGGATCTTTTGAGGCTGGTAGCCGCTGCCCACACACCTGGCAGATGTCCTTTTGGCGGTCATTCTCATTTCCGCAGAATTTGCATTTCATAGCGTTTTGCTACTCAAAATGCATGGTTTCCTCCAATTTCTAATTTTCTAACGCCCTCGTTGTCACGCTGATGAATTTCAAAACGGCCGAATATAAATCACCGGTGTAAGTCGCGTCGGAAACGCTCTCGGCGATCGAATCAAGTTCAGCGGCGGAAATATTCTCAGTCGCTTTACCGCAAGTATAAACGACTAATTCATCACTATTATAGTAGAATATTAAAAGAATGCCGTCCTGGGTGTCATGATATCCATAATTCCCATTATGATAATAAAACTCTGCATCTTCTAGTGCTGGTGATTGTGCTGTTATATTAATAAAACCAAGTGTAACAATGACGGCAATGTCCATATCAAAGCGGTAGCTCATGATGTCCAATTTGGTGGTCAATTTGGCAACCTCACGATCGGAAAATAAATCGACCAAATCTTTAACCCTCTTGTCTGAAGCTTTTTCCAGGTCTTTAATCTCCCACTTTTTGTTAATTAGCGTTGACTCATCAGGTACAAGCAACAGGGCACTCTCGACGATCCCCGACGCTGCGGCGAAGTCGTTTCCCCTGGTCAGTTCGGCGTCGATGGCAGCTAGCGTGTTGTCAATGATTTGCTTTGAATAATTTGCCAAGGTAGCTGTCATTTCGGCATCGTCGGGGATTGAGAGTAAGGCTGTGCGCAACGAATCGAGTGCGTTTTGCATTTCTCCCAGACGCCAGAACGTGTCGGCTGAAGTCAGGGCTGCGGTACGATTGATGTCGTCCAATTGTTTGTGGTATGTCTCCCACAGCGCTACAAATTCCGGGTTGTCTTTCATAACAGTCAGCGCGAATTCCAACTCGGTCACCGTCTCCGTCAATTTGTCTTCAGCCATCAACGTTTCAACCTGCTCCAGTACATCCGTCCGATAGATTTTGCTAGCTGCTACCAACTGCGTTTGGGCCGTTTGATAGTCCCCATCGGATTCAATAACCTGCTGATAACAGGTGATGGCCTGTGCATAGTCCTTCTCAGCCAAAAACGCTTCTGCTACAGCGAAGGTCAGCCGCGATTGGTGAAGCGCTTCAACAAAATCAATTTCACTTTGAGGTTGATCGCCGAGATCAATAGCCATCAATTGTATTTGCTTGAGCTGTTCGATGGCTTGTTCGTAAGTCAGGGTCTTTTGATCAAACTGGGTGGCACTTTCCACTGCTCGGGCCGATAAGAATCGCAACGTCTCCTTTTCAGCACCTGCAAAACCTTTGATTTGCTCAAAATAGATCGCCTTTGCCGCATTCACATCGCCGCCAAGCAGTTTTGATTTCATTTGATTGATCGGAGCGCTCCAGATCAGATAGCCGATCAGGCCGCTTGCAACCAGACCCACGGTGATGCTGGCGGTGAGAATAAAAACCTTGATTTTTCTGGATACTTTTTTGGCAGCTGGTGATGGTTCGGGTGTGGCTTGTTCACTTGGTTCATCGCAACTCGGACAAATCATTGGTGACATCCTCCAAACACTTGACGGTGTTGAGCTGACTAAATGAAACTATTATATATGATGCATTAAATAATTTCACTATAATTTATATTTTTTAATATGGCTATGTCTTTAACTCAGTAGCACCTTGAAAATAGAACAAATGTTTGTTATCATGAACTATCGGTTATAGTTTGAGGGGGCATTGATTATGGCTAAGCAAGAAGCGATAAGTTTCATGATGTTCAAAAAATACTTTGTTGATGAAGAATCCTGCCGCGATCATCTGTTTCGGCTGCGTTGGCCAAATGGGTATTGCTGCTCTAGATGCGGCAGCATGAGTCATTATGTCATTGCAACGCGCAATCTTTATGAGTGTACTGACTGCCATTATCAGGCTTCGCTGACTACCGGGACAGTGATGGAAAGGACTCATCTGAGTTTGGAAAAATGGTTTTGGGGCATTTATTTTGTCAGTAATGACAAGAGGGGCTGTTCGGCTACTCAAATCTCAAAAGAATTGGCAATCACCTACAAATCAGCTTGGTATATGCTGCACCGGATCCGAAAAGCGATGAAAGATCGGGATTCACAATACTTACTCAGCGGCCTGATCGAACTGGATGATTCATTCTTTGGAGCAGCCACTCAAGATGGAAAGCGTGGCAGAGGCACTGAAAAGGCAACGGTTATCGTGGGTTTATCAATTAATGAAAAAGGGCATCCGCAGTTTCTCAAGATGGATGTCGTGGACAACATGAAGGGGCAGACGATTGTGGACTTTGCTAATGCGCATATCGCCGAAGGATCAACAATTTCCAGCGACGCCTATCGTTCGTACCGCAAACTGCAGAAAGCAGGCTACCATCATGAGGCAAAAGTCTTCAATCCCAAAGAAGATTCAGAGCATCTGAAATGGCTGCATACGATCATTGGCAATACCAAATCCTTTATCAATGGCACCTTTCATGGATTAGGACAAAAGCACTTGCAGAGCTATCTTGATGAATTCTGCTATCGCTTCAACCGCCGATCGTTTTCCGGTGAACTTTTCAATCGTCTTTTGTCTTCGTGCCTCCTTTCTCACAAATTGAGTTATACTGAGTTAACGACATAGCCATATTAACAAAATCTCGTCAATATAACCATTCTTTTTTCATCGTTGCAAAGAAATTTCACAGCAAGCGATGTCATACGGAGATCCTTTCTGGCACATGCTACTGGATGCTTGCATAGAGATGTTAATAGCTTCTTTAGGATTTCGATCTCCTCTTCCAGCGCTCACGGCATAGCGTGGCTTGTGATGGATTCGCCGGTACTGTATTGCCCTGTTACGTACGATGTTTTTCAATTCCCAGAACTTCTCCGACAAATATGACTGAGATAATCGATCAGGATCTATGGTTTGGGGTGCAAAAATGGGCTTGTAAATGTTAAAATCAGAGTCAACAGGAGGATACAATCATGTTTTGTACACAATGTGGATTTGAAACGCCCGAAGACGGTGGCTTTTGCCCAAATTGCGGCGCGCAGCAGCAACCCATCGTACATCCGCAATATCCCAAACAGTCGCAATATTTGAAGCCAGATCCTCGGCCTGTCGGTTCTTCGCCGATCGCCACATTTTTTCAACGCATCCCCAAAAATTCTTTGATAATTGGCGTGGCGGCGCTGGTCGTTGTCATTGTCGTTATTGTTTTGCTGACGACGCGTATAGGCAGCGGGGGCGATCGAGGTGGCAATTACGTGCAATATGCTGAAAACGCGATATATGGATTTAAGGACTTTGATCAAGATGAAGTTTTGTTTGTCACCAGAACTGGCTTGTTGAAGGACACCGTGCCTGTAGACCTCGTTTCTATTGACAACCTATATGTTGGTAGTGGAAAAGTATCTGACGATCGTTCCGTAGCCGCATTCAAAGCTAAAGGTGATCTGCAAATCGTAACTACCAGCGACAGTATCAAAGTCGATCAAGACCTCGTCGGTTATTTTGTCTTGGCTCGAAGCGGTCGGTCGGTGCTCTATTGTGCCACTAATGATGAAGAAGATGTTGAGCTGATTTGTTATGATATCGGCAACAAAAGCTCCCGCATCATTGCGACGCTCGCATCAGACGAAACGATTGACCGCATCTGTCTTTCGCCAGATGGCCTGTCGGTTGTGTATTCGATTCTTAGCGATAGCAAAATTGTGTGTTATCTTTCGACGAACGGCGGAGAAAGCAAGGAACTCGGGGATTATGTAAGGCCAATCGCCATAAGCGACGGTGCCAAACTGGTTTATTATTTTAAGGGGATCAAAGACACTAGGTTGATGGGTTCATTGAACATCCTCAAAAATGGCGAGGAAATCCATCTGCTTTCTGATTACTCTCTAAATAGATTATTTTTTAATCGGAGTTATAGCGAAATCGTTTTTACCGATAACGGCAAAACCTATTTTTGTAAAAATGGCAACGACCCACAAAAAATTCTTAACGGTGAAATAAGTGATTGGCGCACGCCTCTTGGCCGAGGCTATTTGCAAGCTGATACCTTTGTAGGTATGGTTGCTTCTTCAAACGAAGGGATCTATTATTTTGGCAATCAGGGCAACCTCGAGGAGATTGATATTTCAGATGGCTATATTGATTCACAGATTTCTGCCAATGACCAATCGATGCTTTTTGTTGATGACCTGGGCAGCCTGCAAATCATCCGCGATCTGCGCCAATCGCTGGAGCCAGAGACGATGCTGGAAAATTTTGATATTTTCGCAGTCTGTGCAAATGATGACTTTTCAACCATCTATTTTATCGATCGCGATAACGAGCTTTTTTATCTGAACGGTAGCGAACCCATGAGTATCGCCGATGACGTGAATACGGGAAATTTTTGTTTTGATGACAATAATGCACTCTATTTCATCGCCGACCAATCATCGGACGGCAGCGGGCAACTCTGCTCATCACGCAACGGCAGTGAAAAAATCGAAATGGAGGAAGCTAGTGCAGTATCTTCAATTGGCTCTGTGGCTGGTGGCATCTATTATTACAACAACAATGACGATAAAACATATTTCGTCTCCAGCGCTGGCCAAAACATCGAAATCGGTGACGGATTTATTTATCCAAATTATTAACAACAGGTCATACCCGCGACCAGAATCTAGCAGAGACAAAATTGAGTGTGATGTTTAATCTGTGTCGGTTTTTTCCAGTTTGAGCGCCAAAATGGGTTTATAAATGTTAAAATCATAAACAACAGGAGGAAACTAACATGTTTTGTGCACAATGTGGTTTTGAGACTCAGGAAACCGGTGGCTTTTGCCCCAATTGCGGCGCGCAGCAACCGGAAACATCACCCCAGCTAGCGCCGTCGCCGCCTAACTACCCGCAGCATGGCGTTAAATTACACGGACGAATCTCGAAAAAAGCGCTGATCATTGGCGGCTCCTGCCTGGTGGTGGTCGTGGTGGCGATTGTTCTTCTGGTCACCCTGCTGGGTGGTGGTGGCGGCGGCAATTTCAGCCAGGACAGCGGCAACGCCATCTATGGGCTGATGAATGCCGATCAGGATGAACTGGTTTTTATCACCCGAAACGCCTTGCTGGAAGATTCATTGAAGACTGATGATTCGTTGAGCGGACGCGTGGCGATTGATCAGTCGGTCGCAGTAATCAATGCCAAAGGCGATTTGCAGGTGGTCACTGCTGGCGGCATCGTCGAAATTGACCAGGATGTCAACGGCATGATTTCTTTGGCTCGCAGCGGCCGCACGGTGGCCTACTGCGCCCTCAACGATGATGACGATGTCGAACTGATCCGCTTTGACATCGCCAGCATGAAGGCTACGGTCGTCGCGACGCTCGCCAATGATGAGACGGTCTCCTCCATCTGTCTGTCACCGGATGGGCAGTCGATTGGCTATACGATTATCTCGGACAACGACGTTGTTGGCTATTTATCAGTCAATGGCGGCGAAAGCCAGGAAATCGGCGACAATTGTTCGCCATCCTTTCTCAGTGATGGCGCTACCCTGCTGTATTATCTGGAGACTGACGACAGCGGCTCGGAAAAGCAAGCTTTTTTTGTTCGCAAAAACGGTGATGACATCGAGATGATTTCGGAATACGATTACAACTTCATGTTTACCAACCGAACCTTCACCGAGGTTGTTTTCGTTGAAAACGGTAAAACCTACTTCTGCAAAGACGGTAACGATCCGGAAAAAATACTCAGTTCAGCCATCTCCGGCTGGCTGACGGGCCCCGGGCAAAGTCAGTACGAGGCGAGCACATTTGTCGGGATGACCGCCACTTCAGATCATGACTATTTTTATTTCGGTCGTCAAGGCGACCTTGAGGAAATTGACATGGTGGCCACCCGAGCACAAATCTCTGCCAACGGCCAGTCGATACTCTACCTCGATGATGACGGTGACCTGCAGATCATTCACAATCTCCAAAACTCGCTGGAATCCGAAGTCCGCCTGAAAAATGCCGATATCATGGCGTTTAGAGCCAATGATGATTTCTCGGCCATCTATTTTGTCGATGACAATGATGAACTGTTTTATCTGAACGGCAACGAGCCCAAGAGTATCGCTGATGATATCATCTACAACGACATTATCATGGACAGCAACAGCACTTTATATTTCATCGCCGATCCCTCTTCAGACGATGGCAGCGGGCAGCTCAGCTCGACCCGCTTTGGCAGCGATCCGGTTGAAATCAAGGACGCCAGCGAGGTCATCTTGAACTATAACATCGCCGGCGGCATTTACTATTACAATGTTGACGATGAAAAGACCTACTTTATCACCAGCAATGGCCAGATCGTCGAGATTGGTGATGGCCGTTACTCCTGGCGTTATTGATCAGCCACAGCAGCTGCCGCCGGCAGCGAGGCTGTCAGGCAATATTGAGGAAGTCGAATTGGTGCTGGCGGTCTGCTCAACCACCGTGATCTGACTGCGGATCATGCCCATCCAGCAACTGTAAGGGACAACGCCGGTTTTGTCGGGTGTAAATTCGATGATGTTGTCACCGACCGCCAGCTTTTTCTCGATGTTGTAATCCGGGATGACCAGCGTGCCATTGCAGCCGTTGATCGTACCGGCAGCAGCGTGAAGATTCCAGCGGACTGGGATGCCGGCCGTTACGGTGATTGGGGGATAACCATTGCTCGTCAGTTCGGACGTGATTTGCTGCACGCCGTCCTTAACGACAATCTCCTGAGTCGTCACGTTGGTGTTGGTCACGCTGTTAATCGTGGGCAGGGCGAAACCTGACAAACTGAAGCCGTTCTGAAACATGAAGACGCCGAGGATGATGACCAGCACAGCGCTGACCGTCATCATTTTCTGCGTGAATTTTTTGCTGAGCAGAGAGCTCAACGCGCCGAGGCCAAACATCAGGGGCACCGTGCCGAGGCTGAAGACCAGCATCGACAGCGCGCCGCTGACCAGGCTGCCGGTCGACAGGGCATAGAGCTGCATGGCCTGCAAGGGACCGCAGGGCATCAGACCGTTGAGCAGGCCGACGATGAACGGCCCGTGGCTTGCCTTTTCGCTGTTGATTTTGCGGGCGAATATTTTCGGCATGCGCGGCGCCAGGCGGCGCAGCCAGGGGAAGAGGTTGAGCATATTGAGGCCCATGATGACCATGAAAATACCGGCGATGATGGCGACGATGCCCTTGGCCCAGCCCGAGAAACTGATGACCGAGCCGAGCGCGCCGACGATGCCGCCGATGATGGTGTAGGACACCACGCGACCAGCGTTGTAGAGGATGCTCGGCCTGAGGTTGGCGCGTTTGCCGGCACCGACTGCCGCCTGTTGCGGGACACATTGCGAAATATTGATGCCGCCGCACATGGCGACGCAGTGAATCGAGGTCAGCAGGCCGATCAAAAAGAGCAGGCCGTAGCCCATGCCGGCCTCCGCCTGCGGGAAGGCGTTGAAGAAGGCGAAGCCGCCAAAGCGGTTGATGATCATGAAGAGGGCGACGATTATGATGACGATGACCAGCACCTGCACGATCTTGGTCTTGGGTGGCTGCTCGGCTTTAGGCGCGGAAGTGGCAGCAGTGGCCTTGTCCAAAGGTCGTCGAACCTGATAGTCCAAGGCTTCGATGACGCTTTCGATGGCGGCCTGATCGATGACATTGGCGTCATACGTGACCGACACGCGCGAACCGGCGTAGCTGGCCTTGGCATCCTGAACACCGTCGGTTTTGCGGAGCGCATTCTCGATGCGGGTCTCACAGTTGGCGCAGGTCATGCCGTCGACAAAAATCGCAATGTTGGCTATCTTTTGATTCATGGGCTACCTCTTTTAAAAATGATCCTGAATTTTGCTGTTGGCAGCAGTATAGCGTGGCGGTTTGTAGAAATTATGGAGATGGCAAAAAGCTCGCAGCGGCGAGCCTTTTAGGGGGTGAGGGGTGAAGGATGAAGGGTGATCTGCTGTCAAATCAGGTCATCTGAGATTGTTCAAGCACCCCGCTAACACTCAATATTTTCATGAAAATTTTTCGCAGATGCTTGTATTTCGCTATAAATGCGCCACCCTTTTGTTTCGCAACATAAATTGTGTTGCCGCCAAATGAAATGCCTACCGGCAATTGGTATCGACCGAAGTCTTGTTCCACATTATTCTCAGTGAAATTTCGGAAATCAGTTGTAATTCGGTCAACGCAAATGCATTGAATTAGATGAATGTCATAAAGTTTAATGTTTGGCGCAAGGCCGCAAACATATTCCCAGAAGAGTTCTGTGTAGCTAGTCAGTTTTTCGAAGGTCAGCTCGTTTGTTCTGACAAGTTCAAAAACATATAATTTTTTCCAATTCTTCATATATTGGATTTGAACAGAATCATCGGAATTGCATTCGAGCTTTACCGGATCAGAAAATTCAGCATATTTGTTGGCATTCATAATTGCTGCTGATAATTGTTGAAAGTCACAAGATGAAAATCGGAAACGGTCAGATTTTGTTTTAGGTAACTGTATTCCATATTTGCATACCAACAAAGTCGTAATTCCGCCCAAAACCATTAATATTATGAACGACCATATAGAAATCGTTCGATAATACTGGTAGTCTTTGTTTCCCCATGGGTGGGCTTGGCTGAATGCAATAAGCACCATTGTTAGAATCAACCAAGCAGAGGAAAAGAGTAATAATCCCTTAATAATAGTATTTCTCATCGTCATCCTGCTCGATATTCATACTTTGTTGTTACTAATTTGTACTGCAAAGTATAATAAGCCTGAATAATTGTTTGTTTGTACATCCTTCTCGCGTAAGGACCAATAAAGCTTTTAACAAATTTTGATGGTGAATACAAACCCTTTGTTCTCACTACTTTCCCAGCTATTTTCCCAGTTACCATGTTTACCGTTCCATTTATAGCTGTATCTGTTAAAACAGTCCCTGCTGAGTCTAATAAATTGGTTGTTGTTAGTTCTTTTTCACCGGAGATATACTTACACGCTTCATTCGTGACCGATTCGGCTGCTGAGCTGATATAACTTGCCGCAGCAAGATTTCCCGTTGTTGCCATGATTCCTCCGAATACTGCTCCACCAACAGCTGCTCCTATAACGCCATCCCAAACATCTTGACCTGTAGTCAAATTTGAAACAACTTGAGTTGCTGCGCCAATGATAGCACCAAAAAATGCTCCTGCTACAGCTAACCAAAACTCACCATCCGGGTCTGCCCGCATGATCGGGTTATTGTCACAATACGAAAACAGATTCTTATCAGTAATTGATGACGGAATGACCGACACATTGCTGACCAGATCAGCATTAACAAACCTCCCCCAATTGGGATTATAGTACCTGCTCTGCAGATAGTACAGCCCCGTTTCGCCGTCAAACCGATAGCCGCGGTAGCTGTAGGGGTTGTCCGCGCCCAGCGTGTCGGATAGGCTGCCGGTCGTGCCGAGGAGCTGGCCCCAGGCATCGTAGGCGTATTCGACCACCGTGTCGCCGGCGCTGTCGATCAGTCGGGTGATGTCGCCCTGGGCGTTGCGGATGTAGAAATAGGTGCTGCCGCCGTACTGGATCGCCCACAGCTTGCCGCTGGCATCGTAGGAATAGTAGATCGCGGCGTCGGTGCCGGTCTTCTCCCACGTGACCTGGCCGCCAACCACATTGTAGGTCGTGGTGACGCCATTGACGGTCTTTTCCGTGCGAATGTCGGCGTCATTGTACTTGTAGCTGGCGGTTGTCGTGCCGTCGGTGATTTGCTGGAGCTTGCGGCCCTGCGCCCAGGTGTAAGTCCAGGTGCCGTCGGTCAGGGGGTTGCCGATTTCGTCGTAGGTGATGGCAGCGCCGTCGAAGCTGGTCAGCTTGTCCTTCCAGATGGTGTCGGTGTAGCCGTAGTCGATGGTATCGACCGGATCACCCAGGGTGCCGTCACCGGCGACAAAGTCGTAGCGGACCTTGCTGGTGATGTTACCGCCGACATCATAATTGTATATCATGGTGTAGCTGGTGCCGCCCCAGCTGTAATTTTCGCGGATCAGCTGGCCAAAGCCATCATAGCGATAATCCGAGTAATTGCTGGCGTCCTTGGCCACTTGGGTGATGTAGCCGCGGTCGTCGTAAGCGTAAGTCAGGGTCTCGGCGTTGGCATCGCCGTAGTCGTTGATCACCTGCTGCACGCGGTAGGAATTGGTCGAGTTGGTACCGTCGCCGGGCGTGTAGACGAGTTGGGTCTGGTAGAGGTCGGTCGTGCCGTTGCGGATGGTCGAGGAAACCGCGCAGCTGAGGCCGGTGCTGTCGTAAGTGGTATTTGAGCTGAAAGTGCCGAAGCCGGTCGAGACCGGTCGGGAATCGTCGTCATAGAAACTGTCAAAGTGCTCAGAATTATGGGCTCTAAGAATGAGATCAATCCGATATTACTAATATTATCAAACATGCAATGCTAAATCTATGCCCTTATAATAGATACAAAAAAAGACTGCCACGTTGCCGTGACAGTCCAGTTGTTCGTTGTTATCGCATTTTGCTGATCGTGACCAACAGTTCTTCGATGATTTCCGGGTCGCCGTCTTTGAGTTTGTTGACGACGCAGCCCTGGATGTGATGTTTCAGGAGCAGTTTGCTGACGGCCTCCAGCGCTGACTGGGCGGCGGCGATCTGGTTCAAAATATCGTCACAGTAGGCATCCTTCTCGATCATGTTGTTGATGCCGCGGATTTGCCCCTCGACGCGGTTGAGACGGACGGTCAGGTCGCTCTTGAGTTTGAGGGTGCGGGTGGTGTTGCGCTCGTCACCGCATGCTTGTTCGGGGAGTTCCATCTCATTCATTGTTTTCACTCCAAATCAAACGGCTTAAGAAATTTGTCAACTTCGATCGGCTGACCGGCGGCATCCTTCATGGCGACTTTGGCAAAAACCCAACCGGTCACTTGCGCGGGGTCGACGCCGGCGTCGATCAGCATTTTGGGGTCGAGTACAAAGACGATATCCTTGTCGTTGGTGTTCAGGTCCTTGGCCCATTCGAATTTGTTGCCGTTGCCGAGGTCAACGCCATAGTGATCGAGCGTCTCGTGGTAGCCAATGACGTCGCGCCGCAGCGCAACCAGTTCGGTATAGGACGCCAGCGCGGTTGCTTTGGCGCTGTCCGAAAAGGCAGCGTCGCCGAGATCCTGACCAACCATGATCATGCCGTCAACCAGGGTGCCAGCAGGCAGTTTGGCGGGGTCGAGTCCAGCGTCGATGAAGGGTTGGGCGTCAACTTCGATCATGACATCGTGGGGGCTGGATGTTTTGAAATCACTGCTGAAAAAGAAGCGGGCTGACTGGTCGGGCGCGTTGAGCGACCAACCGCCGAAGGTTGTATCGGCTGTGACGTTGGACAGGGCCAGAACCTTCTCGAACGAGGTGATTGAGACCTGGCCGACGACGTCGATCTGGGCACAGCCGGCGAAGGACAGTATGGCAACGATGGATACCGTTAAAATAATAAATGCTTTTTTCATGATCATATCCTCCAGATCAACGATAAGGTTTGAATGCTTTAAGACGCAGCGCGTTGGTCAGGACCGAGACGGAAGACAGCGACATGGCCGCGGCGGCGAAAATCGGGTTGAGCACCGGGCCGCCGAAGATGTAGAGCAGGCCGGCGGCGATTGGGATGCCGAGCACGTTGTAGCCAAAGGCCCAGAAGAGGTTTTGCTTGATATTGCGGATCGTGCTCTTGCTGAGCTGGATGGCGGTCGGGACCTCCATCAGGTCGCTGCGCATCAGGACGATGTCGGCCGATTCCATGGCGACGTCGGTGCCCGAGCCGATGGCGATGCCGATGTCGGCCTGGGCCAGCGCCGGGGCGTCGTTGATGCCGTCACCAACCATGGCGACTTTGCGGCCTTGCGCCTGGAGTTTCTTGACTTCCGCGGCCTTGTCCTGGGGCAGGACCTCGGCCAGCACGCGATCGATGCCGGCCAGGCGGGCGATGGCCTCGGCGGTCTTGCGATTGTCGCCGGTGATCATGGCCACTTCGATACCCATGTCGTGCAGCTTCTGGATGGCGCGCGCGCTGCTGGCCTTGATGACGTCAGCCACGGCGATGATGCCGGCCAACTGGCCGTCCAGGGCGACATACATCGGGGTCTTGCCTTCGTCGGCCAGACGGTCGGACGCGGTGGCCAGCGCGTCGAGCACGATGCCGCGTTCAGTCATCAATTTGCGGTTGCCCAGCAGCACGGCGCTGCCGGCGATGCGCCCTTCGATGCCGTAGCCGGGGATGGCCTTGAAGGATTCGACGGCCAGCAGCTCGAGATTTTCGGCCGCGGCGCCGCGCACAATGGCTTCACCCAGCGGATGCTCCGAGCCCTTTTCGGCCGAGGCGGCGATCTGCAGCAGCCGATCGCGGTTGACAGAACTTGTGGTCAGGATATCGGTCACAGCCGGCTTGCCTTCGGTGAGGGTGCCGGTCTTGTCGAAGACGATGGTGTTGATCTTGTGCGCCGTTTCCAGCGCTTCGCCACCCTTGATCAGGATGCCAAATTCAGCGCCTTTGCCGGTGCCGACCATGATGGCGGTCGGTGTGGCCAGACCCAGCGCGCAGGGGCAGGCGATGACCAGCACGGCGATGAAAATAGAGAGCGAGAAAACCACGCTTTGGCCGCTGATCAGCCAAGCAGCGGCGGCGACGACGGCGATGCCAAAGACGATCGGCACGAAATAGCCCGACACAATATCCGCCAGTTTGGCGATTGGGGCCTTGCTGCCCTGGGCGTCCTCGACCAGCTTGATGATCTGGGCCAGCGCGGTATCGGCGCCGACCTTGGTGGCGCGGAATTGAATCGAGCCGTTGCCGTTGATGCTGGCGGCGTAGACCGGATCGCCAACGTTTTTCTCGACCGGTATGCTTTCGCCGGTCAGCATCGATTCATCGATCGAAGTATGGCCCTCGACGACCTCGCCGTCAACCGGCATTTTCTCGCCGGGTTTGACGATGATGATATCGCCAACTTCGACTTCATCGACCGAGATGACGATTTCCTTGCCGTCCTGCAGCACCAGCGCTGTCTTGGGCGTCAGACCCATCAGCTTTTTGATGGCTTCGGAGGTGCGGCCTTTGGAAACGGCTTCGAGCGATTTGCCGAGGAGGATCAGGGTGATGATCACGCCGGCGGTTTCAAAATAGAGATGTTCGACGGCGGCAAAATCGCCGGTCATAATGCGGTAGGTTGACCAAAGGCTGTAGATAATGGCGGCCGAGGTGCCCATGGCGATCAGCGAATCCATGTTGGGCGAGCGTTGCCAGATGGCCTTGAAGCCGACGACGTAAAAACGGTATCCGGCGATGATCACTGGGATGACCAGCAGGATTTGCACCAGGGCGTAGACCAGCGGGAATTGCATCGGGTTGAGAAAGGCCGGGATCGGAAAGCGCAGCCACCAGATCATGGCGCCCATGGCCAGGTAGAGGAGCGGCAAACTGAAGGCGGCAGAGACGATAAATTTGGTCCACAGCGTGCGGATCTCCTTTTGCTTGCGCAGCCTGTCCTCATCGACAGCCGAGGTACTCTGGCTTTCGAGCGGCGTGTAGCCCAGTTTGACGATAGCCGCTTTGATCTGCGAAATGCGGACCGTGGTGGGGTCGTACTTGAAAGTGGCCTTCTCGGTCGCCAGATTGACGACCGACGAGGAAACGCCCGCCATGCGGCCAACAACCTTCTCGATACGCTGCGAACAGGACGCGCAGGTCATGCCGCCGATGGGAATGGTGATTTCCTTCTCGCTCGCTTCGGCGATGGCTTCATAGCCGGCTTTGCTGACCGCTTCTTGAATTTGCTGCTTCATGATGTGAAGCCTCCTTTGTACCATACCCTGGTAGTGTATCTGATGCTCATTTTACACCTGATTTGTGTATACATTATGGAGAATCAGGCACGGGGCAGCGTAATCGTAAACTGGCTGCCCTGGCCGAGCGTGCTGATCACGTCGATCGCGCCGTTGTGGGCGTCGATGATCGATTTGACAATGGTCAGACCGATGCCCGCGCCGCCGGTGCTGCGTGTGCGCGACTTGTCGGTGCGATAGAATCGTTCAAAAATGTTCGGCAGGTCGGCCGGCGAAATGCCAGTACCGGTGTCGCTGACGGCAACGCTGACTTGCTGCGGGTCGCTAGTGAGTACGACCTCGACCTTACCGCCAGCCGGGGTATACTTGAGGGCGTTGGCCAGCAGATTGATCATCACCTGGCTCAATTTGTCCTCGTCACCCTCGATGAATTCGGGGCTGGCCGTCAGGGTCAGCTTGACCTGTTGGCTGGCAAACTGCGACTGAAAATTGTCGACGACGCGCTGCAGCAGGGCTGCCAGATCCAAGCGTGCGCGATTGAGGGTCAGGTTGTCCTGATCCATTTCGGTCAGCTTTTCCATGTCGCCGACCAGTTTGGAAATGCGCACGACCTCGGCATGACAGTTTTCCAGCCGGGTCTGATCAGCCGCAAATGTGCCGTCGATCATGGCCTCGAGGTGGCTCTGCAAGATGGTCAGCGGCGTGCGCAGCTCGTGCGCGACGTCGGCGGTCAGCTGTTTGCGCAGGTTTTCCTGCTGCCCCAGTGTCGCGCCCAGGCTGTTGATCGAAGTGGTCAGCTCAACAATTTCGCGGGTGTTTGATTTGGCGCTGATGCGGTCGATGTACTTGCCGCCGGCAATTTGCTGGGCGGTGGCGATGACGCTGGTGATCGGTCGCGTCAGCTGACGAGCTAAGATGATGCCCAAGGCGACCGAGATCAGCATGGCAATGAAGGCTGCCAGCAGCAGCAGTTGGTTAAGCGTTTTAAGAAATTGAACGTCAGCAGTCGAATAGAAGTAGGGTCCATAGTAACCAATATCCACGCTGCCAACCTGCTGGCGGTCGACATTGATCGGGTAGGATTCTTCGACGTAGCCGCCCTGAAAATTAATGTTTTGCGCCTGCATGGTCTGGGCATAATTGGCCAGCATCGTCGAACACATGCCGTTGTTGTGCACCTGCGCGTCCCAGAGTACGCTGCCCTGCTGGTCGTGCAGGCGCAGCATCATGCCCTGCCCCAGCGTGTTGACGCCAATCGTCTCGATACCGGCGGCGTCCCAGCGGTTGCCCCAGTCGACATAGCGGCTGGTCAGCAACTCGACCAAGCTGCTGATCTGCTGCTGTTGCTTGTCGATGGCGTAGGCTTGAAACTGATTGCTGAGAAAATTGTTGGCCAGTAGGCTGACCAAGGCGACCATCGTCAGGGTGACGATCAGAAAGGCGGCGATCAGCTTGGTGCGCAGACCGATTTTCATGTCGCATCACCGCCGAACTTGTAGCCGACGCCGTAGATCGTCTGGATATAGCGGGGGTGACGGGAGTCGTCTTCGATTTTCTGGCGAATATTCTTGAGATGGCTGTCGATCACACGGTCGTTGCCGTCAAAGTCATCACCGAAAGCCAGCGAAATCAGCTCGTCACGGGTGAAAACCTTGGTCGGGTATTTGATCAGCGCTAAGAGCAGCTTGAATTCGTTGGGGGTGAAGGTGACGGCCTGGCCGGCCTTGCGCACTTCGTAGCGCAGGCTGTCGACGATGAGGTCGCCGCCGTTGAAGGTTTGCTGGCTGGCCAGCGGAAAGGGCTCTTCGCTCGCGCGGCGCAAAATCGCCTGAACGCGCGCCAGCAATTGACGCGGGCTGAAGGGTTTGGTCACATAATCGTCGGCGCCGAAATTGAGGCCGTTGATCAGGTCCTCTTCGGCTGACTTGGCGGTCAGCATGATGATTGGCACGCGCGATTTTTTGCGGATGGCCTGGCAAACTGCCTCGCCGGAGAGGTCGGGCAGCATCAGATCCAGGATGACGAGGGCTGGGGCGGACTGATCAAAGACAGTCAAGGCGTCGCGGCCGTTGGCGGCGCTGACCACGGCAAAGCCGGCTTTTTCCAGATAGGCTCGGATGACTTCGACAATCATCGCTTCGTCGTCGACGACCAGAATTTTGCCGCGCATGGAACCACCTGCCTTTGCTAGAATACTCGCCATTATAGTCGCAAATTATGGAGAATTTGTGAAGGTTCGCTCGAGCCGCGCCAGCGCCTCGGCCAGCGTGGCGCGCGGGCAGGCGAAATTGATGCGCTGAAAGCCCTCGCCGCCAGCCCCGAAGATGCGACCGGTGTTGAGCCACAAGCCGGCCTGGTGAATGATCTTGCGGTCGAGCTCGGCATCTGAAAGCCCCATATCGCGGCAGTCCAGCCAGGCCAGATAGGTGCCCTCCGGCTCGATCAACTTGATCTGCGGCAGTTTTTGTTTGAGAAAATCCCGCATAAATTGCAGGTTGCCGGCCAAATACAACTTTAAGGCCGCCAGCCACGGGTGGCCGCTGGCGTAGGCGGCGCGGCAGGCGGTCAGGCCCATGATGCCGACCTGGCTGGTGCCGCTGCGGGTGATTTCGCGTTGCAGCTGTTGGCGGAGCTGCGCGTTGGCAATGAAAAGATTGGAAATCTGCAGGCCGGCCAGGTTGAAGGTTTTGGTCGGTGCCGTGCAGGTGATGGTCATCGCGGCGAATGCTGGTCGGAGATTGGCAAAAACCTGATGCTGGTGACCGGGAAAAACAAAGTCGGCGTGGATTTCGTCGGCGACGACAGTGACGCCGTGCCGGTGGCAGATGTCACCCATGCGGTCCAGCTCAGCCGCCGTCCACACCCGGCCAACCGGGTTATGCGGGCTGCAAAGAAGGAAAAGCTTGACCTGGTTTTGGCTGATTTTGGCTTCGAAATCCTGAATGTCGATTGTGTAGTGCCCCTGGTTGAGCACCAGCTCGTTGACCACCAGCTGGCGGTCGTTGACCTGTACCGACTCCGCAAAGGGATGGTACACCGGTTGCTGGATCAGCACCGCGTCACCCTTGGCGGTCAGGGCGCGGATGGCGGCGCAGATGGCAAAGACGATGCCCGGCGTTTTGACCAGCCAAGCGGGTTCGATGGCCCAATCGAAAAAACGTTCAAACCAGGCTTTGAGCACTTTGAAATAGTCGTCACCGACTTCGGAATAGCCGAAAATGCCGTGACGACTTTTGTCGACCAGGGCGGCGATGACCTCAGGCGGCGTGCGGAAGTCCATGTCGGCCACCCACAGCGGCAGGATGCCTTTGGGCTTGCCGCGGCGTTCGGCGAAATCGTATTTGAGGCTGTCGGTGTCGCGTCGCTCGATCATTTCATCAAAATCGTATTTCATGTCAGCCCTCCAAAATTTGCCTCTTAAATATAAAACATCATTTGGCTGTCGGACGGGTGCTGCTCGACCGCCGTTAGCAGGTCGGCGAGTGTCACTTGCCCGAGTGTGTCCTGCACTGCAGCACCGAGTTTTTGGAAGGCGGCGCTCTGCATGGCGGCCTCGATGGCCGGGGCTTTGGTCTGCACGGTGGTCTCGGTGGCTTCGAACAGCGACAACTCGACCGCTGACAGGATCTCGTATACCGTGATCTGCTGGGGCATTCGCGCCAGCTGATAGCCGCCCTGCGCCCCCTTGATCGAATTGACCAGGCCGCCGCGCTTCAAGAGCGAAAAAACCTGTTCAAGGTAGATTTTGGAAATGCCGAGACGATCGGACAAACTGACGACGGTGATGCAGTCGCCGCTGCTGTAATGCTCCGCCATGCTGATCGTCGCCGCCAGCGCGTAACGTCCTTTAACCGAAATCTTCATTTTTAGTTCTCCATTGCCTAGATGTTTAGTATGTTTTAAAGCTAACGCAAAATGCTCGATCTGTCAATATCATACTATTCATATATATTTTGTATTTCCCATTCAAAAACAGTTGACAATTGCCAGAGTGCATTGTATGATGTCTATATCATACATATCATATATGTTTTATATTCGGAGGTCACCCATGCGTAAAATTTATCAAAGTATAACTCAGTTGATCGGCAAAACGCCCCTGCTCGAGTTAACCAACTTCGAAAAAAGGCACGTGTTGCAAGCCAAAATCATCGCCAAGCTGGAGTACTTCAACCCGGCCGGCAGCGTCAAGGATCGTATCGCCCTGGCCATGGTCGACGAAGCCGAAGCCAATGGCAAGCTCAAACCCGGCTCGATCATCATTGAGCCAACCAGTGGCAACACCGGCATCGGCTTGGCCTCGGTCGCCGCCGCCCGTGGTTACAAGGTCATCTTGACCATGCCAGAAACCATGAGTGTTGAACGGCGCAACCTGCTCAAAGCCTACGGAGCGGAATTGGTCCTGACCGAGGGTGCCAAAGGCATGAAGGGTGCCATCGCCCGCGCCGATGAACTGGCCGCCGCAACCCCCAATTCCTACATCCCGGGCCAGTTTGTCAACCCCGCCAATCCAGCTGTTCACAAAGCCACCACCGGCCCGGAAATCTGGGATGACACCGACGGCAAAGTCGACTTTCTGGTCGCCGGCGTCGGCACCGGCGGCACCATCACTGGCGTCGGCGAATTTCTGAAGTCCAAAAACCCCCGCATTCAGGTCATTGCTGTCGAACCGGATGATTCACCGGTTCTGTCCGAGGGCAAGTCCGGGCCGCACAAAATTCAGGGCATCGGTGCCGGTTTTGTGCCGCAGGTTCTCAACACGTCGATCTATGATGAGATCGTCCGCGTCAAAAACGAGGACGCTTTTGCCACCGGCAAAGAGCTTTCTGTCACCGAGGGCCTGCTGGTCGGCATTTCCTCCGGCGCCGCCGTCTGGGCCGCGGCAGAAATCGCCAAACGCCCGGAAAACGCCGGCAAAACCATTGTTGTTATCCTGCCAGATACTGGGGAGCGGTATCTGTCGACACCGATGTTCGCAGATTAATCAATTTAATTTCGCTTTTTTATCTCGACATCCAGCCGTGTGTTCATGCGATCGCGGTTGTTAAGGTCGATCGAGTAGCCGAGGTGAATCGAGCCGCCGGTGTCGGAGATATCGCTCTGCACCAGGCTGGTGAAAACCTCGACATCGAGGTCGCCGTAGGGCGTTTCCATGCGCGTGATGTGGCGGTTGCCGGCGGCGAAGGTCAGCTTCATGCCGTGGCTGCCGGTGCGGATCAGGGAGACGGTGCCGTCGTCGGCGACCTTCATGGTGGTTTTGGTGCCTTCCATGCCGGTGGCCGAGCTTTCGTCATAGACAATATACCAGGCCATCTCTTTGCGGTAGAGGCGCCCTTCGGTGGTCAGTTTGATGGCCTGCGGCTTGTCGCCGTCATCCCATTGCTGGCCCTGGATGGTCAGAAGAACATTAGGTTCCATTTGGGTCCTCTCAATACTGCTCGATGTTGATGCGCCTGGCATCGCTGATGGATTGTTCGAGAAAGGCGCCGCCCAGCTTCTGGAAGGTGCTGACGCTGTCGCTGGAGTAGAAGCTATGCGTGGCTGGCTGGTTGCCGGGGTTCAAAAGACCGGCGGCGGCCAGCTGTTGGCGCACTTCGGCGGCAACGCGGCTGCCGGCGTTGACCAGCTGGACGGTTGGGCCGACGACTTCGGCAATGGCGTCCTTGAGCAGCGGATAATGGGTGCAGCCCAAGAGCAGGGTATCAATGCCGCTGGCCTGCAAGGGCGCAAGGTATTCGGCGGCGATGGCGCGGGTGATCGGGGTGTTCCACCAGCCCTCCTCGGCCAGGCTGACAAACAACGGACAGGCCTGCTGTAAAATCTCCATCTCGGGTGTCGCGACCTGGCGGATGGCGCGGACATAGACTTCACTGGCCACGGTGTTGCGGGTGCCGATGACGCCGATGCGGCCGTTCTTGGTCAGTTGAACGGCGGCGGCGGCACCGGGCGAAATAACCTCGACCACCGGCACACCAGCGCATTCACGGACGATGTCCGAGGCGCAGGCGCTGGCGGTGTTGCAGGCGATGACAATCATTTTGACCTGCTGTTCCTGCAAAAAATGGACGATCTGGCGGGCGTACTGGCCGATGGTCTCGGGCGACTTGCTGCCGTAAGGTGTGCGGCCGGAATCGCCGAAATAGACCGTGTTTTCCTGCGGCAATTGATTGATGATTTCCTTGAGAACCGTGAGGCCGCCGAGACCGGAGTCAAAGACACCGATCGGCCTTTGATCGGGCGCCATCAGATCAGCTCCTTGCGGGCGTTAGCGCGCGCACCGGCGATGGCCAGTTGGCAGAGCTTCTTGACCAGCTCGGGCAGGGGGATGCCGGATGCCGCGAAGGCCTTGGGGAATATACTGATCGGCGTAAAGCCGGGCAGGGTATTGATTTCGTTGATCATCAGGCGTTCACTGTCGCGGGTCAGGAAAAAGTCAACGCGCGACAAACCGGCACAGCCCATAGCTTTGTAGGCCTTGATGGCCAGGCGGCGCACACGAGCGGCCATGGCCGCGTCGAGCACGGTCGGCACAATGACGGCGGCACCGTCGCTCATGAAATACTTGGCCTCATAATCGTAGTAGTCGACCTGTTCGCTGGTCGCGACCTCGCCGACCAGCGCGGCGCGTGGGCGTTCGTTGCCGAGGATGGCGACTTCGATCTCGCGCGCTTTGACGAATTCTTCGATGACCACAACGCGGTCATAAGTGCTGACTTCGACAAGCGCCTGAATCAGGGCATCGCGGTTTGTGGCGCGGCAGGTGCCGACCGATGAACCACCGTTGTTGGGTTTGAGAAAGCAGGGGTAGCCGACGACTTTGGCCACCTTGTCGGCGACTTTGCCGGCGTCGCGCTGGATGTCCTCGCGCAAGGCTGAGGTGTATTTACATTGCGGCAGGCGGGCCTGCTTGAAAATCGTTTTAGCGTGCAGTTTGTCCATGCCGGCTGCCGAAGCCAGAATGCCGCAGCCAACATAGGGGATGCCGGTCAGCGTCAGAAAGCCCTGTAGCGCGCCATCCTCACAATTGATGCCGTGCACGGCCGGAAAGATACAATCAGGAATGCAACCGCAAAGCGTAGCGATCAAGTCGCGCGGCGAACGCACCGGCTGGGTCGGCGCGGCGGATGCGGCCACGCGGGCAGCGGCCTGCCAGGTGTTGCTCAGGATATCGTCATCGGCTCCATCGAAGCGCAGCCAGTCACCGTCCGGCGCGATGCCGACGCGGATCACTTTGAAGCCAGACTGACGCAGGCCGCCGATGATGTTGAATGCGGATCGCAGGGAGACGATGTGTTCGGTCGAGACGCCGCCGAAGATAACCAAAACTGTTTTTGCCATTGTAAAAAACCTTTCGTGGGTGGTTGTGTCAAACCTGCACTCAGTTTAGCGCAAGATGACCAAAAAGCCAAGTCAGGTGTTGGCAATCTCCTCCACGGCATAAAGCGGTAGATTGACCAACCAGTTTTCTTTCCGATAGTCCGCCATGGAAACGCGGACGGAAAGCTCCGGCTCGAAGTTGTCCTTATAAACCCGCAGGCTCTTGGCTTTGAGATTGACCTCGGCCTTGACTTCGACCGGGATGATTTTTTCACCCGTGTCGATCACAAAGTCAACCTCGCAGGTGCCCCGGTCATTGGTGTAATAATAGACGCCCAAATCGTCGATTGTCTTGAGCTGTTGGCAGACATATTGCTCGGTCAGCGCACCTTTGAATTCCGCAAATAAATCATTGCCGTCAAGCAATGTGCGTTGGCGCAGTCCGGTCATGCAACTGAGCAGCCCAATATCGACGACGAATAACTTAAAAGCTTTCAAGTCCTCATAGGCTTTCAGCGGCATTCGTCCCGCATTCACGCGGCTTATTTTGTGGATCAACCCGCAGTCGGCAAGCCACATGATCGCCCATTCGAATTCCTTGGCCCGCCCGCCCTCGCGCACGAGGCCATAGACAAATTTCTTGTTCTCCTTGGCAAGTTGTGAGGCGACGCTATTCCAGACCATGCGAATCTTCGGCACGATTTCGTGGGGCGCATGTTTGGAAAAATCCTGTTCGTACGCCGCCAGAATTCGCTTTTGAATTTCCCGCACCTCATTGAAATCCTTGTCATCAGCAAAACGCTGCACGGCTTCTGGCATCCCGCCGACAAAATAATAATGCTTGAGCGCGTCGATATAGGTCTGCTTGAATGAGGTAACCATCGAATAATCCCGCTGCCCCAGCAATTTCGCGAAACGTTCATTGTCAGTCGCCTGCAAAAATTCCCCGAAGGACATCGGATACAGCTTTAGAAAATCCACCTTGCCGACCGGAAATGAAGTGCCCTGATGCAGCGCGATCCCCAACCATGAGCCCGCACAGACAATATGATATTGCGGCGCGTTCTCATAGAAATACTTCAGAGCAGTAAGCGCTCTTGGCACTTCCTGCACCTCGTCGAAAATCAACAGCGATTGCTCTGGCTTGATCTTGCGGCCGACATACAATTCGAGCCCCATGATCAATCGTTCGATATCCAGGTCGGCCGCGAACAGTTCGGCCATTCTGGAATTGGCGTCAAAGTTGATATAGACCGTGTCCGCATACGCCGTTTTGCCAAACTCTTTCATCAGCCACGTTTTGCCAACCTGCCGTGCGCCCTCAATAATCAGCGGTTTGCGGTACTTGCTCGCTTTCCACCGATATAGATTTTCAATTGCCTTCCGATACATACTCGCACCCCCTTTTGGTCATGCAAGTCAATTTTAGCACATAATATGCACTTTTTACAGCGAATATGTGTGCGTGAGGTACATTTTATGCAACGAATATGCGCTTCGTAAGCCCCTTTTGAAAAAGTCACATCTTTGCCGCTAACTCGGAATATCGACTATTTTGCCTGCATTCTGCCGCCGCATATACAGCAGCAACGGCACCATGAGCAGCAAAACCGCCGCACCGCAAGCAATAAACCCATAGCGTGCATCGAATTGGTCGGCAAAAATGCCGGCGAACAGATTGCCGATCGGGGTGGAACCGCCGAAAACCAGCGCGTAAACGCTCATCACACGGCCGCGATATTCGTTGCTGGAGTTGAGCTGCAGCATCGAATTGGCGGTCGAGGTGAAGGCGACGAAAAAACAGCCGGTCAGCGCCAGCAGGATGAAGGTCATGAGAAATGTCGCGGTCAGCCCGGTCAACAGCATAAAGAGACCCGTCACAAACGGCACGACCGTCAGCATGTAGCGCCGTGGCCCCTTGCGGCTGAGCGAGGCGACGAACATGGCTCCGACCAGCGAGCCAACACCGACGGCAGCGATCAGAAAGCCAAAGCCGCTTTCCTGCTGGATGAGAATTTCTTTGGCAAAAACCGGCACCAGCACACTGAAGTTGGGGATGAAGGTGCCGACGATCAGGACGGCCAGCAACGATTCAACCAATATTGGGTCCTTGAAAATGTAACGCAGGCCATTTTTGACCTCGGCAAAAACACGCTGACTGACCGGCGGCCGAGCGGGCTGGACCAGCGGTTTGATGAAAAACAGGCTGATCAGGACAGCGGCAAAGCTGATGGCGTTGATGAAAAAACACCAGGCGACACCGGCCGTGCCCATGATCAGGCCAGCTACTGCCGGGCCGATGATGCGGCAGAGATTGAAAATCGTCGAGTTCAGGGCGATGGCATTCATCAGGTCCGGCTTGCCAACCATTTCGATGACAAATGCCTGACGGGCGGGCATGTCCAGCGTGTTGGCAAAGCCCAGCGCCGTCGCGCAGATCAGGATGTGCCAGTATTGGACGTGGCCAGTCCAGACCAGCACCGCCAGGGTCAGCGTAATCAGCAGCGAGGCCGACTGGGTCAGGATGAGAATTTTCTTTTTGGGAAAGCGGTCGATGATCACGCCGGCCGGCAGCGAAAACAGCAGCACCGGTAAAAACTGCAGGGCGCCGATCAGGCTGAGCAATAGCGCCGAATGGGTCAGACTGTACGCCAACCAAGGCTGGGCGACGTTCTGCATCCAGGTGCCGATCAGCGAAACGGTCATGCCGAGCGAAAAATAGCGGAAATTTGGATGCCGCAAGGCCGTGAAAGGGTTGTTGAGTTTTTTGTTCGGGCTGTCTGTCATGGCAAAAGTATCCGTAAATAGTTACGACCTAAGCACTCGTCTAATATTTCTTTTACGAACAGATGTATAGATAAATCGGGATTTTCAAAACATATCAAATTCTCTTTCTTATACTTCGTTCTGCAAATTTCATTTCGATTGTTTTCTCTGTTAAGTCGGGAGATATTTTCTGCATATCGAATGGCGCGAATAACATCTTCCAATTCTATTTGGTTTAAAATTTTTTTAATCACATGTTCACTTTTAATGTTGACATTCCCCAAGTCAAATGTTTTCTTGATTTGCGACATATAATCGTCTGTGTTGCATACTTGTCTATTGAACTCGCATTTGTGAAGCAACAACCACAAATCAAAGCAGACATTTGAAAAACACGGCGATATTTCTTTGCGCCTGCAATGTTCTAGAGCAACAATAAAATCAGATTGCTTGTTATCATGGTCAAAAACTGCATGATACTGATTATCATTGGAAAATGTTTTCGCATCAGCTGCACGGTTGACAACATTAATTGGCGAAAAACCGCCTGCATTTTTTAGATTGATTATCATTGTTTTTCGGATCGCTTCTTGAGGCTGTTGATCAATTAAATCTTTCAAGCGCTTGAAGTAAAGCATTTCCTGTTTGCCCTCAACTGCGCCATTAATAAGCAATCTTTGTTTTTGATATCTGTTTGACCGACCGCTATTCATATTGAAGAATCCAAGCTGTCAGTTTCACTGCTTTTCAGAATCTCCCGAACCGCCTCGCTCAGTTCAATATTAGGTAATGCACCATATTTACCGGACAAATAATTTTTCAGGTAACTTTCATCATTCCGAACATTTAAACTGCCAGAAGTTTTAAAGTCTGCTAATGTATAAAGATTGCTCTCGTAATTTTCAGAATCACGCTCAACAAAAACAAGGCTGTCTCTTCTCATCAATGATTTATCCAAAAGAATTGCACTATGAGACGTAAATATGATTTGCGAACCATGTTTGTTCAGTTCCGGATTCATAAAAATGCGAATTATTTTAGCCAAAACAAATGGGTGAAGTGATGTATCAAGTTCGTCGACAATTAATGTTTTGCCATTCTTAAGTGCATCAATAAATGGGCCCAGAAATTTGAAAAGGTGCATTGTCCCTCTTGATTCGATGTCTTCAGACTTAATTGATATGACTTTGCCATTACCACTGCGGTATCTTGATACCAGCACGGAATTATCGTTTTCCGTGTCTTTGTTCGAGATATAAAATATCTCTTGATTTCCCATGTCGGCTAATTTCATGAATTTGTTCAAAATATAATTGGTTGTCGCTACATCATAGGGCATGCTCAATGAGTTGACATCGTTATCAGTTTCAGAATAAAAACAGATATCTTTCGCAAACCACTCCTGTATTGTGTCAACAGTTTCACGGGAAAATAGTATTTTGAAATAGCTGGTGAGAAACAATTCACTTTTCTTCAACCCATCAACACTTTCATCGTTCAAGTCCTTAAACAAAAAGACAAATTTCTTTTGTTCTTCAAGATGAGATATCAAGGCTTCTTTATCGCTAACTAATTTATTTGTCGTAATTTTCTGACCGTTCCGAATGAAGACTTGCTTATTGTTGATTGATAGTTCTTCAAATGCAATGTAGGCCCCTTCGCCAGCCTCATCGAAACCAACCTTAAGGTCATAATCAAAAATTCTGTTCTCTTTCATAAATGTGATTCCGCATTTTACTGGCTCACTGTTTCCATCATACAAAAACCTAAACGTGCTAGCTTTTAGATTGTCAAATACTCTGCATTTGTACAAGTCGCCATTTAAAACAAGTTCTTTTAAAATGCTCATCGCTGATAAAAAATTAGATTTTCCACTTGCATTTGCCCCAAATATTACTGCAACAGGTAAAACTCTTTTTGCTTTTTTCTCGACTCGAATGAGTGATTCGTTATGGTCACGTTGAGTTGAAGCTATCATTGATAGATAGTTATTTTTGCGGAACGATTTGAAGTTTTCAATTCTGAATTCTAATAGCATATATTTACCTCGTAATGAATGAGCCGCTTATCTGATTATACATGATCCACAAGACATATACTACACATTTGAGATATTTTCTCAAATAAATATTAATATACAAATACAATGGCTAAATGCTTTGCGGTATAATAAACAGATAACTGAAGCTCAGGAGCAAAACATATGCAAGAATTCACAGTCGACGCCGGCGCAGACGGCAAAAATCTGGTGCGCGTGGTCCTCGCCCATTTCCCAGCCCTAGCCCCCGGTCAGATCTATCAGGCTTTGCGCCGCAAAGATGTCCGCGTCAATGGTCAACGCCGCAATGCCGATGGCCCGGTCTTTGTCGACGACATTATCGCGGTCTATTTGCCCGACGATGTCCTGGCCGGCACCGCCAGCCGCGAGACCGGGGATCCAAGCCAATATTACCAGATCGTGCATCAGGACCCGCTGCTGCTGATCGTCAACAAGCGCCCCGGCGTCACCGTGCACGCCGCCGAGGGCAAAGGCCAGGGGCCTTTCCTGATTGACCTGCTGCGCACCCATCTGGGCGAGCCCAGCCTCGAACTTTGCCACCGCCTCGACCGTCAAACTGGCGGCCTGATTATGGTCGCCCGCAAGGCGGCAGCGCTGGATGCCGTGACCGACCTGATGCAGGCCGGCCAGATCGTCAAACGCTACCGCTGCCTAGTGCGCGGCGTGCCGACGCAGGGCGAAGCGGTCACCGCCGCCGACGGTCTGCCGCTCCTGGAAATCACCGGCTGGCTGGAAAAGGTCGCCGCCAAAAGCGACGTCTACATTCACGATCTCAAGCAGCCCGGCGACCTGCCGATCATCACCCGCTACCGCGTGCTGCGGGTCTTTGCCGGCGTTGGTCCTGAAGCCGAAGACGTTGCCGAGCTCGAAGTCGAGCTGGTTACCGGCCGCACCCACCAGATCCGCGCCCATTTCGCGCACATTGGCCATCCGCTTTTAGGCGACGGCAAATACGGTCGCAACAGTTTCAACAAGCATTTCCGCGGTGTCGGCGGCGTGCTCAACCGGCAGCAGCTTTATTCCACGCAACTGATCATATTGCCCGAATCAAAAGGTCCGCTGACCTATCTTGCCGGGCGGACCTTTGCGATTGAACCTGAATTTGACTGGAGCGGGCCTGATCAGTAAGCCTTGCCCCAGATCACCGTTTTGTCGGCCGGCTGGCCGCAACAGATGCAGCGGCCGCTGTCCTGGCTGTTCGACTCGACGATGCAGCGCGAGGTCGCGGTCGTCTTTTCCTTGACGCTAAGCTCGCAGGCCAGATCGCCGCACCAGTCGGCGCGGACAAAGCCGGGCTGGTCGCTGATCAGTTTTTCGAAGGCCGACCAGTCGGCGGCGGTGTAAACACGGCTGTTCAAACTCTGCTCAGCCCGTGCCAGCAGCGTGTTGTGAATCTCGTCGAGCAGGCCCTGCAGGGTGGCGGTCAGACCGTCCAAGGACAGGGTCATCTTCTCACCGGTGTCGCGGCGGACGGCGACGCACTGATTGTTTTCGATGTCACGCGGGCCGAGCTCGATGCGCAGCGGCACGCCCTTCATTTCGTATTCGCTGAATTTCCAACCCGGCTGCTTGTCCGAAGTGTCCATCTTGACGCGGAAGGTCCGGCCCAGCTCCGCCGCCACGGCCGCCGCTTTGTCCAGCACGCCAGGCTTGTGCGCGGCGACCGGGATAATCGCGATCTGGATCGGCGCGATGCGCGGCGGCAGCATCAGGCCGCTGTCGTCGCCGTGCACCATGATGATGGCGCCAATCGAGCGGGTCGACAGGCCCCACGAAGTCTGGTGGACATACTGCAGTTGGTTGTTTTTGTCGGTGTACTGGATGCCAAAAGCCTTGGCAAAGCCGTCGCCAAAGTAATGGCTGGTCGCCGACTGCAGCGCCTTGCCATCATGCATCATGGCCTCGACGGTGTAGGTGCTGACCGCGCCGGCAAATTTTTCCTTGTCGGTCTTCTGGCCTTTGATGACCGGGATGGCCAGAAAATCACGGTAGAAGTCGGCGTAGACATTGAGCATGCGCAGCGTTTCCGTCTGCGCGTCCTCGGCGGTGGCGTGGGCGGTGTGGCCCTCCTGCCAGTAAAACTCGGTCGAACGCAGGAAGGGGCGGGTGGTTTTTTCCCAGCGCACGACCGACACCCATTGATTGTAAAGCTTGGGCAGGTCGCGCCACGACTGAATGATGTTGGCGTAATGATCGCAGAACAGCGTCTCCGAGGTCGGGCGGATGCACAGGCGCTCGGCCAGCAGTTCGTTGCCGCCGTGCGTGACCCAGGCCACCTCGGGCGCGAAGCCTTCGACGTGATCCTTTTCCTTCTGCAAAAGGCTCTCGGGGATGAACATCGGCATGGCCACATTCTCGTGGCCGGTTGCCTTGAACATGGCGTCGAGATTGCGCTGGATGTTCTCCCAGATCGCATAACCATAAGGCCGCAGGATCATGCAGCCCTTGACCGCCGAGTAATCAATCAGCTCGGCCTTGAGCACCACGTCGGTGTACCATTGGGTGAAATCCTCATCCATGGCGGTGATCGCTTCAACCAGTTTGCCTTTGTCAGCCATTGTTGAATACTCCTTAAAATCAGGCTTCCAGCCCGCAGATCCGCCCGGTTTCCCGCGCGATGGCCAGCTCTTCATTGGTCGGCACGACGAGCACTTTGACCCGCGTCTCGTCGGTCGAGATGACGGCTTCGCGCCCGTGAACCGCTGAGTTTTTATACGGATCAATCTTGATGCCCATGTAACCCAGGCCTTCGCAGGCACCGAAGCGAATGTCGGCGGAATTCTCGCCGATACCGGCGGTGAAAACGACGATGTCGACGCCGCCCATGGCAGCGGCATAGCTGCCGATGTACTTGCGGCACTGATACTTGAACATATCCAGCGCCAGTGACGCCCGACGATGACCTTCGCCGGCCGCTGTGTAAAGATCGCGCAGGTCGCTGCTGACGCCGGAGATGCCGACCAAGCCGGATTCTTTGTTCATCAGGTCATCGATGGCGCCGCGATCCATGTTTTCGTTTTCCATCAGGAAGGTGACAATCGCCGGGTCGATGTCGCCGCAGCGCGTGCCCATGCAGATGCCGGCCAACGGTGTAAAGCCCATGGAAGTATCGACGCAGCGGCCCTTGTCAATGGCGGCAATCGAAGCCCCGTTACCGAGGTGGCAGGTGATGATTTTCAGGCTCTCGATCGATTTGTCAAGAATTTCGGCGGCACGATGGGCGACATAGCTGTGCGAGGTGCCATGAAAGCCGTAACGGCGAATGCCGAGGCGCTCGTAAAGTTCGTAGGGCAGGGCATACATGTAAGCCTTGGGCGGCATGGTCTGGTGGAAGGCCGTGTCAAAGACCGCAACCTGGGGGACGCCGGGCATGGCTTCTTCGCAGGCTTCGATACCGGTCATGTTGGGTGGATTGTGCAGCGGTGCCAGATCGAAGCAGGCGCGAATGGCGCGTTTGACCTCCGGCGTGATCAGCACAGAGGACGCGAAACGTTCACCGCCATGAACGACCCGGTGGCCGACCGCGTCGATTTCGTTCATGCTCTTGATAATACCGTGTTCATCTGAGGTCAACACGGTCAGCACGGCCTTCACCGCGGTTTTGTGATTGGGCATGTCAATCGGCAGCGTCACTCCGCTATTGCCGTTTTTCGAATGCTTGACAAACGCGTCGGTCAGGCCGATTCGTTCGGCACCCCCCTTGGCCAGAACATCGCCGGTTGCGGCGTTCAGTAATTGGTATTTCAGCGAAGAACTCCCCGCGTTAATAACCAGAACAATCATGTCGATTTGCCTCCTTAAGCCTGCCGTCAGTCTTTTTTATTTTATCATTTGCGCCTGGACGGCGGTAATGGCGACAACACCGACAACGTCTTCGGCGACGCAGCCTCTGGAGAGATCGTTGACCGGTTTGGCGATGCCCTGGGTGACCGGGCCGTAGGCTTCTGCCTTGGCCAGGCGCTGAACCAGCTTGTAGCCGATGTTGCCGGCATCGAGGGTTGGAAAGACCAGCACGTTGGCCTTGCCGGCGACGGGACTGGTCGGTGCCTTGAGTTTGGCAACCTCTCCGACAATCGCGGCATCGAGCTGCAGCTCGCCGTCAATGTTGAGTTGCGGCACCTTTTGCCTGGCCAGGCGGGTCGCCTCGATGACCTTCTCGGTCATCTCGCTTTTGGCGCTGCCATAGGTCGAATAGGACAGCATGGCCACATTGGGGGTCTTGCCGGTTAGTTGCTGAAAGGAGTGCGCCGAGGATATGGCAATCTCGGACAGCTGATCGGCGTCAGGATTTTCGTTGAGACCGCAGTCGGCAAAAACAAAGGTGCCGTCGGCACCAAAATCACAATCGGGGACAATCATCAGGAAAAAAGCGGATACCAGTTTGGTGCCAGGTGCGGTTTTCAAAATCTGAAGAGCCGGGCGCAAAGTATTGGCGGTGCTGTTGATCGAGCCAGAGACCATGCCGTCAGCATGGGTTTGCTTGACCATCATCACGCCATAATAAAGCGGGTCGAGCATCGTCTCGCGTGCTTTTTCCAAAGTCATGCCTTTGGCTTTGCGCAGCTCATAAAATGCTTCGACATAAGACTCGTACTGCGGTGAAGTGGCCGGATCTACGAAGGTGGCGCCCGATATTTCCCATTGCGGGCTGACCGCCTGGATTTTTTCACGGTTGCCCAGCATGACGATGTTGGCGATTCCCTGTTTTAAAATCAGGGCGCAGGCTTCAATGATCCGCGGCTCGTATGACTCCGGCAGAACAATGGTTTTTTTGTCACTTTGCGCCTTTTTGATGATATTTTCAATGAATCCCATGTCAACAACCTCGAACTTCCAAATCTTTACCGCCCTTCAGTATACTCAAAATTTTCGGGTTGTTCAACCTCTTTTGGTTTTGGTCTGAGAATTCGTTTGGGCAAATAGGCGGCAAGGCGGAAAATGCCGATCAGAATCGGAATGTCGCCGATACTGATCATAAAGATGCCAAACAGCCAAATTGGAAAAACATCAGACAGAAACAGCAGCGGCTCGGTGCCGTTGGCCAGAAAGTAATGCGGTGCTTTGCTGATGTTCTCGATGCTCTCCGGTTTTAAGCTATACAGCAAGCTCCAGATCGGCATCATGCCACCATTGACAGCAATGACCAGCCCGTTCATGGCGGTACCGGCCATGAGGCTGGTCATGCCCGGTTTGCGGCGATTTTTGAACAGAAAAGTTATCATCAAACCGTATTGTATGACAACTAGGATGACGCGCATTGCCGAATACCAGTTTTCCTGGCCGAAAAAATCTCGCAAAAACGAAAAAGCCAAGAGGCCATCCAAAAAAAAGGAAGCGATGAGCATGGCGATCCAGCGGAAATGTTTTTTGAAGATGCTGGCAATCCGGCCTTTTCGTATTAATCCGACGATCAAGCCAATAACAAACGCCGCAAGTGACATGGCATACCTTCCCGGATCTGCATTAAATCCTACTTCGTGGTATCCTGAAATTTGTCCTTATCTTTGAGTTTACCGAGACCGCGAATGAAGGCTTTAACAACATCGGGGGCAAACTGGGTACCCGAAAAGCGGTTCAACTCGTCTATCGCTTCTTCGAGTGACATCGCTGGCCGATAGGCACGATCCGAAGTCATGGCGTCAAAGGAATCCGCAACGCAGAGGATCTGGGCTTCCAGAATTTTGGCTTCTTCGGCGGCATCGGCCGGATAGCCACCACCATCGTAATGAACATGATGCGCCCGGATAATCTTGACTTCGTTTTTGAGGAACTGGATGCCATCGAGCATTTGGGCACCGATGACCGGGTGCTTTTTGATCTCTTCATACTCTTCAGGGGACAGTTTGTCAGCTTTGTTGAGGATAGCCTCGCTGATGCCGATTTTGCCAATGTCATGCAGCAGTGAGGCGTATTTCAGGATCTTTGTTCGTTCCGAAGACAAGTTCATTTCGTAGGCAATGATCTCGCAATATTTTTCCACGCGCCGCGCGTGACCAATGGTGTAATGATCCTTGGCATCCAGAGCTGCTGAAAAGGCTTGGATCGTATCAAGATAACCCTTGCGAATGGAGGTAAAGCCAACATACGCGTATCGGAACATCATAAAAGGCGCAAAGAACAACAGGACGCTCAAGGGGTTGAACATATAGAGCGCAGCCAGGAAAACCCCCAGAAGGCCTATGCAGACCATGCTCAAGACCGACCAGCGGAAAATACTCAGCCAGTCGGATATCCGCTGACGGTTGATGCCACCCATAAACAGAAAATACATCATAATCAGCAGGTTATTGACCAGAACATCAACCAGTATGGCCGCCAGAATTTGTGGCATCTTACCCGCCAAGTAAATCACGATCGAATTGATCAGATTGAAATCATCCTGATGAGGAATGTAAATCAGAAAAGAGCCGCCCAGGTAAGTATAAACAAAGCCCATCGCCACGATGGCCATGACATAATTCGAAACATTCATCAGTGTTTTGTAGAGCGGCGTGTTGAAGACATGTTCTTTATAGCCGCGCCCAAAATCCGTAGATGAGAACAAAAGTGAGATGATCGCTACCCACGCGGCAGCCGCCATGCCATAGATTAGCAATGCGCTGAAAGATATAGCAAAAGCGATGGAAATCGCTTTGTTCTGATCAACGGCAATGCTTTGTGATTCCGCTATAACGGCAAGAACCGATAGAAATGTAATCCCTAGAAGCATATCGCGAAGACTGTCAAATCCGTTTAAATTGATTGCATTTTGAAAATCAATCCAACTGATGTAAAACAATAAACCCAGACCAATTATGCTGCAAACTACAATATAGATGATTGCTGACTTTTTCATGACGATGCCCAACACCTACTATTTTTTCTCTGGGTTAATATGAAATGACAGGTCAGCTTTTTTAGAAGATAATAATCGGTATAATCAGATGATTTTGAAGAAAGCTCCGGTCGTGAAGACCATGGCAAGAATAGCGATAATAACACCGATAACTCTTTTAATTTTCATTTCGAACAACCTCCTGTTATGGACTCTACCTCTTCGCTATGCAGGTAGGTTGTTCCGCTTCGCTTTGCTGACCTGTCATTTCAAACTGTCTTAACTGCCCGTGCTTGATTGCAACAGGCTGGATGGGCTCAGGGTGTTTTGCGGGGCTTGGCCATCGGCCGGTTTACCGCTGACAGCACGGCCATGACGGCAGCCTGAACCTCGGTTTCCGGGCTGCCGATCGGGGCAATGCCATACAGGATTGACTCACCGAATGGTTCAACAAACGATAGCGCCATGACATAGCAATCACTGCCGCCAACCACATTGCGCTGCAAGTCCAGGAGTGTGATGTCATAGGCCTGGCCGAGATAGTTTTTGAGAGCCGTCAGACAAGCGTTGGCAGCTGAGAAAATGCGATTGCGACCAGACAACGGGCCTTTGCTGCTGCCTTCAAAGACCGTTTCGCCACTGCCCAAAACAACCGTGGTCTCCAGGTTGTTTGAGTCCAATGTGATCATGATCTTGCGGATCGTCAGCCTTGGTTCGGTGGAAATGACCGGCATCACCATGTTGCTGTTGACTTGCGCAACGCTGATGAGCTTATAGTCGATTTCAAGTCCGAAAGCGGCAATAATGGCGGATTGAACGTCGCGAACCAGTTGCTTGGGCGATTTGGTTAAATCGCTCAGGATATGGATCTCCATAATCTCGTTTTCGCTGTTGAGAACGGTTCGCGCTGCCAGAATGCCGCTCAGGCTGGACATCAGCCTGTCAAGTTCTGCTTTGAGTTCGATCATTTCCTGCATTCGGATCTGCCCTCCAAACTTCACAATGAATAGATATGCATACTTTTACGCATTACCATTTCGATACTATTTTATCACAGATCACCTGAAATGCGCAGATTTAATATTTCAATTTAGTGGCATTCAACATACAATTTACGAATTTGTCATATAAACAGTTCTATTTAGCGCATCGCCAACAACGCCCAAGCGTTGTCGGAAGCCAAAATACTAATTAATTTCTGATTGTCTTCCCTGAAAATTGCCGAAAGAGCATCGCTTGATGGGCTGGTAGCCTGATGCCAAAGCAGCCGATTGATTGCCGCCTGATAGAGATCGCTGTCACCCTCTATGCGCGCAATCCGAGCAATAATTGCATAACCTTGCAGGCACTCCTGACTGCTGGTCGCCTGACCCTGCACGATATGGTAGGATTCGAAGATGGCATGCTCATTAAACATCTGATCGCGCAGCCAGCTGATGCTGCGCGGGTTTTCCTGACCGATTTCACAGAGATGCAGCAAAGTCAGCAGGGCTTCTTCGGTGTTGATCACCGGCGCGTCACCATCAAAGTTCAGATAGCCGGGCACGGTTTGATCCTCGACATAAGCGAGGGCAAATAGCGGCAGATCGTCACTGATGTAGCCATTTTGCACGATCAGCAACGCACGGTCGAATAAGGCCTGCCAGCGGTTGTCAAAGGCAGCCAGCTGCTGCATGGTGTACAGGTCAAGCGAAGCCAGCCGCAGCACCGGCAGGGAATCGCCTGCTTCCGTGGCCGCCGGCGTCGTCGTCGGCTTGGGGGTCGGTGTGGCCTCGAAGATCGGTGACGGCTGCGGCGTCGGAATGGTTGCTGTGTAGTCGGCAGCAAAACGCTTGCTGCCCAACGTCAGCAAACGGTCAGACAGCCGACGCATGCTATCCTGCAGCGTTACGTCCGGCCACTGCTTGCAGCTTTGCGCCAGCAGGCGCAGCGTCGCCAGATTGACTCGCCAGAAGTCGGCGTCCACAACAACCTGGTCATCGGTCATGCCAGCCTGGGCGCGCACCAGACCGTCGGTGGTCAGGCAGGTGGCGGCAAAATCGTTCCACCAGTCGAAAAACGCCTTTTGCTGCTTTTGTTCCAGCAGATATTGACCATAAAGCAGCTGATCGCCCGACCGATAGATCTCCGACAGCACTGCTGCGGGTTCGCCAAACGGGCCGGCCAGCCGGAATGTGCTGGCAAACAGACCGGTGTCGTTGGATTTGAGCAATTTGTTCATGCGTTCGATCAGGTCGTCGGCCTTCTCCTCATCCAGACGAAGGTCAGCCGCGTCACCAGTCGCCGCGCCAGGTGTGCCAATGTTGATTACGCTGATCTTCGGCGCAGGGTTAAACCATCCCAGGAGCCATGCGGCGCCAAGTGCCGCGCCGGCCAGAATCAGGACGGCGATGATCAAGAGGATGATCACTCTTTTTGAATGCTGACGCGCAGGGGTCATTTTTGCTCCTTTTTGATCTTGACCGTTCTTTTGTTCCATCATATCAAATAAACACGGTCTTTTGAACGTCTCTGACGCGTGCTATAATCTATTTCGATGAAAACAGCAGCAATTATAGCCGAATACAACCCCTTCCATCTGGGACATGACTGGCAACTGCGGGAAATCCGCCGTCAGTTCGGCGCGGACTGCGCCGTCATAGCCGTGATGAGCGGCTCGATGACCCAGCGCGGCGAACCGGCCTTGCTCGACAAATGGACGCGCACTCGAACGGCGCTGGCCTGCGGTGTCGATCTCGTGATCGAGCTGCCCTTCGCATACGCGGCGGCCAGCGCTGAGCGATTCGCCAGCGGCGGCGTCAGTCTCGTCCGGGCAACTGGACTCGATTGCCAGCTGGTTTTTGGCAGCGAAAGCGGCGATCTTGGGGCACTGCGGCAATTGGCCGCGCTATTGGCCGACGAAACACCGGCCTATCAGGACCTGCTGCACCGCTTTCTGGATGATGGTGCATCTTTTCCAGCCGCCCGCCAGCAAGCCGTCGCTGAACTCACCGGCGATCCGAAGCTGGCTGATTTACTGTCATCGGCCAACAACATCCTGGCCATCGAATACCTGAAAGCGCTGCACACGCCCGGAAGCGGTCGGATCACGCCGATCACTTGTCGTCGACAGGGGCAAGCTTACCTCGACAGCGTGTTGCCGGCAGCGGACGCTGGTTTCGCCAGCGCCTCGGCCATCCGTCGACGGGTTGCCGACTATTGCGCACGCGGTGCACAGGATTTACCCGCCCTGGTCAGGGATTTGACGGCCATGATGCCGGCGTTTTCGGCTGCTCCCTTGCTGGAAAAACTGCAGTCCGGGCCTGGTCCGCTGTTTCTGGAAAGTCTGGCAGTGCCGGTGATTAGCCTGCTGCGCAGCCTGTCGCCTGACCAGCTCGATGCCATCCCCGGCATGGGCGAAGGTCTGGGCCGTCGCCTGGCCGCGGCCGCCCGCCGTCCCGATGGTGAGGCTGGCGGCGGTCGCATAACCACCTTGTTGGCTGATGCCGCGACCCGCCGTTTCCCGCAGACCCGCATTCAGCGTGCATTGCTGGCCATGCTGGCCGGCCTGCGGAGCGAAGACCTGGCGCTGTTTGACGCGGCGGGTGGTCCGCAGTATTTGCGTATCCTTGGCTTCAACAAAAGCGGTCGCCATCTGCTTAAAATCATGCGCCACAGTGCCACGTTGCCGATTCTGATGAAGGCGTCCGACAGCCTCGAGTTTAAGAATGCCGCTCTGAATCGCATGGCCGAGCTTGACAGCCTGTCCACCGATCTTTGGATGCTGGCGGCCGGTCAGCCCTGCGGGCGCGACTTTGACACCCCGGCCGTGATGCGTTAAAATAATCAATTAATATGGAAACAGGAAGAGGTTGATTGATATGGCTGTCAATGTATTCGATACGCTGGTTGAACGCGGTTATCTGGCTCAGGTCACCCACGAGAAGGAAGTCAAGGAACTCCTCGCCAAGCCCAGCGTCACCTTTTATATTGGCTTCGATCCGACCGCTGACAGCCTGCACGTCGGCCATTTCGTCCAGATGATGGTCATGGCCCACCTGCAGAAGGCCGGCCATCGGCCGATCGCCGTGCTCGGCGGCGGCACCGGCATGGTCGGCGATCCGTCCGGGCGCTCCGATCTGCGCAACGTCCTGACCGTCGAAAGCATCCAGGCCAACGTCGCCAAATTCCGCGACCAGATGAAGATCCTGCTGGACTTCAGCGAGGGCAAAGCCCTGATGGTCGACAACGCCGACTGGTTGCTGCCCTTGAATTACGTCGAATTTCTCCGCGACATCGGTTCGCAGTTTTCGGTCAACAAAATGCTGACCGCCGACTGTTACAAACAGCGGCTCGAGCAAGGCCTGACTTTTCTCGAGTTCAACTACATGCTGATGCAGGCCTACGATTTTCTCGAGCTCTACCGCCGTTACAACTGCCAAATGCAACTGGGCGGCGACGACCAGTGGTCCAACATCCTGGCCGGCGTCGACCTGATCCGTCGCAAGGAGCAGGGTGCGGCTTTCGGCATGACCTTCAAGCTGCTGACCACCAGCGCCGGCACCAAGATGGGCAAGACCGCCAAGGGCGCCGTCTGGCTCGACCCGAAAAAGACCACACCCTTCGAGTTTTATCAATACTGGCGCAACATCGACGACGCCGACGTCATCAACTGCATGAAAATGCTGACCTTCATCGGTATGGACGAGGTCAATGAATACGCCAAGATGCAGGATTCGTCGATCAACGAAGCCAAAAAACGCCTGAGCTTTGAGGTCACCAAAATCATCCATGGCGAGGCCAACGCTATCGCCGCCCGCCAGCAGTCCGAGGATCTCTTCGAAAACGCCGGCCGCTCGGACACCCTGGCACGCACGATAATCGACGCCGCTCAATTGGGCAGCCTGTCGCTGCTCGATCTGCTGCTCGAGGCCAAGCTGATCCCCTCCAAGGGCGAAGGCCGCCGCCTGATGCAGCAAAACGGCATTTATCTCAACGACCAGGTCATTACCGACTTCAACTACCTGCTGACGGCCACCGACTTCACCGACGGCGAGGCGATTGTCCGCAAGGGCAAGAAGATTTATCACGCGATTCAAATCAGGTGAAAGCTAAAAGCGAAAAACGAACAGTTGCGGAAGATTAATCCTTCATTGTTTAATATTGTTTTGGAGGTTTGGTTGTGAACCATATGGGAACCCAAAAACTCGAGACAAAGCGTTTGATTTTGCGGCCATTCAGGCTTGATGACGCAGAGGCGATGTTTCGGAACTGGTGCAGCGACTCGGAGGTCACGAAATTTCTGATGTGGCCGAGGCGCTGGCAGCGCTGATCGACTTTTTCTTCAACGAGGTCAAGGCCAATCGACTCGACTCCCGTCACGATCCCCGCAATCCGAATTCCGGCAAGGTCATGCTCAAGTGCGGCCTGCAATATGAGGGCACCGTCCGCCAAGGCGATTGGTGCAATCAAGGCGTTTGTGATTACGCGATGTATGGGATTTTGCGGGAGGACTATTTGAATTTAATGTGCGATATTTCATCTGCCAGCGCTGGCCGGCGGGGGTAAAGTTCGATCAGATGCTGGCAAATTGCTCGGGCATTTTCGCTGCCGCTAGCTTTGATCAGCAACTTGACCTTTCGGCAAACTGATTGGTATTCACGCCTGTTGCTGGCTGCCTCGGCTGTATTTAGGATGTCTTTTTCAAATACTTTGAAAACCTCATTCGCGCAAGCAGGAATCAGGTATTTGTAGTAATGATCAATCTCGCCAATGTTCCTTTGCACATATTCCAGCAGCAGCCCGAATTCCTGCTCTTCGATCAGGATGGGCAGGAAAATATTCGAGCGGCGAATTTGTTTCAACAGAGTTGGATAAACTGACTTCCATTGTTCGGCGGCGTACGTTTCTTTGATCTGATGATAGTATTCAATTTCACCATCAATCAGCAGCATCGTCGCGAGGCGACGCTGATCTTCGACCTGGCCGGTTTGACAATAGATCCGATATTCATAAGTCCGCCACGTCTTGACACGACCTGGCAAATCTTGATCTTGCTTAAGACCTTTAACCACCAGATTAAGGGCTCGAATATAATCCTCGCACTGAAGTGCCGCTTCAATCGCCATTTTCCGAAATTCTGAGAAGTGAATGTTTTCGTCCAGATATTTTTGCGCCTCGGATGCGGAGTCGAATTTGGCAATCAGTTTATATCTGATCAAATTGATCCGTTCCAAAGAATAGACATCGCGTCTCTGGCTGCTCATCGCCTCAGCTTCGAGCGAATTCAGCACGCTTTCCAGTTTTTGCCGCATTTCTGGTGTTTTAACCAGCCAATGGGCGCGATCGAGCAGGTCAAGGCGCATGTCGGTCCAGCCTTCAAAGCGCTCATTGGCAGCATCTTTGAGGATTTGCTCGAAGATTTTTCTGTTCTCCGTAATCGGCAATTGTCCCGTCGAAAACTGCCGCTCCAGCAGGTCGTAGCATTCGCTGATGATGTCGCCGAGGTTGCCGTCAGAATCGTCGGCTTTTTGAATCAGATCAACCATTTTATTCAGCACCAGCAAAGTCAAGCGCGCGGCCAGCACAAAGCGGCCGGATTCCATCCAGTCAGTAATGTCTTCGATGACATCTTTGGCACCGCCAACGGCTTTACTGACATGCCAGTAGTCGACAAATCCGCTCCTGGTTGCGCCGCGAATCGACAATTGAATCGTCTGCCTGGCCTCTTTGATGAGGGTCGCATCGTCGATCATGCGATTTTCCGCCGGGGATGGCGGACTCGAAATTGCTTGTGATAACTTCGCTTGACGAATGGCATAGAGGACCGCTGCCAAATGTTTGCAAAACGCCCCCGCCGTATAGGGACAGTCGCAGTTTGTATCGACAACGGAGCCGTTTTGACCCAATTTCACTTCGACCGCATAAACATCGGTCCCGTCAACTCTCGCTTTGTACTTGGACGTGCCGATTAGTTTGAGTGAATCGACGCGACCCTCCTCGAAATAGCGGCGTCCGCGTGCCAGAATCGCTGGATTGATTCCATTTTCGAAGTCGTTGATGTTCATGTTCTTACGTCCTCAGCACTTTCTCGCTTGCGAAAACATTTTGTTGGCATAATTTCGAATATCAACGGGAGACAACATGTTATATTTCTCTTTAACAGATGAAAAATACTGGCCAATAATTTCCTTTGATGCAATATTTCTTATTTGTTCAGCCCGGGGAAGCTATTTGGATTAGTACTGTCTTCCAAATGCGATTATAATCGAATTGAATCGTGTTTTGCGGACAAATTCGATTATACTCGAATATGTCGATTGCGACAAAACAAAAAAGAGCCCCGGAAATCCGGAGCTCTCGTCATTTCAGGTCGTCGCAAATTACTTCGCGGTCTTGACAGCTTTGGCCAATTGGGATTGCTTGCGGGCCACATTGTTCTTGTGCAGATAACCCTTGGCAGCGGCCTTGTCGAGTGTTGACTGCGTCTCACGAACCATATCGGCAGCATTTTCCGTTGAAGCAGCCACGGCAGACCGTGTCTTTTTCAGGGAAGTGCGGATTTCGCTCTTCTTGATTTTGTTGGCAGCGGTCTTTTTCTCAGTGACTGAGACACGCTTGATCGCTGATTTGATATTCGGCATGATTTTTCACCTCCGGCCTGGTTTCCTGTCAGAAATTTTGACACTCAGGTATTTTATCACGGAAAATGGCCGGTGGCAAGTGGCAATCCTAGCTATCTTGGTCCAGACGTGTTATGATTGGTGTAAGTTGAAATTTTTACAACATTGGAGGTATTCATCAACATGCCCTATAATCCAAACCGAAACAAGAATCGGTTAGCACCGCGGCGCAATCCGGGTGCTGATAATGTCGTTTCCGGCGACAATAATATTCCCGCGGCATCTGCAGACAGCTTGTCTGCCGTCGTCAGAAAGCCACAGCCCAAACCAGTGGCCGGTCAGCCGCCCCGCCCCGCACACCGCCGGCCACCGGTCACCCCGACCGCGCCGGTGCGCAAAGTCACCGTCGGTCAGCAAGGACAGCCGACCACCAAAACGCCGGCGCGGCCAAACCAGCCCCGGCGTCCAGGACCCGGCAGGCCCCCGCTCCACGAGCCGCGTCCCACGGCCGCGACGCCGTCGCAAAATCAGCCGCAAACTCGAACAACGACCGGGCAGACCGGCTCCAGCCAACGCCGCAAACAGGCGCCGGGACGCCCGGCTTCCCACACACCGGCCAACATGCTCAAGATCATTCCGCTGGGCGGCATGCGCGAGATCGGCAAAAATCTGACGGTTTACGAGTATGGTAACGACATGATCGTCGTCGATTGCGGCATTGCCTTCCCCGAGGAAGATATGCCGGGTATCGATGTCGTCATCCCTGACTTTTCCTATCTCATCCAGAACAAGCATAAACTGCGTGGCATCTTCCTGACCCATGGTCACGAGGATCACATTGGCGCGCTACCCTGGCTGTGCAAAGACGTCAAAGTACCGATCTTCGGCAACCGCCTGACGCTCGAGCTGACCCGACTCAAGCTGGAGGACCGCGGCACCGGCGTCAGTGGCGTGACGCTGCACCCGATCAAGGACGGCGTGGTCATTCCGGCCGGCCAGTTCAGCGTCGAATTTATTCATGTCAATCACAGCATTGCCGATGCCAACGCGCTGGCCATTACCACGCCGGCCGGTGTTATCTTCCATTCCGGCGACTTCAAAGTCGATTACACGCCGATCAACGGCGGGCCGATCGATCTGGCCCGCATAGCCGCCATCGGCTCCCAGGGCGTGCTGGCGCTGGTCTGCGAAAGCACCAACATCGAGCGTTCCGGCCATTCGTCGTCCGAACGCAAGGTCGGCGAGACCTTTGCCGATCTCTTCGGCAAGGCCACCGGCCGCATCATGGTCGCGACCTTCTCGTCCAACGTTTACCGGCTGCAGCAGATTTTCACGGCAGCCGAGAAATTCAACCGCAAGGTCGCCCTGGTTGGCCGCAGCATGCTCAACGTCTTCAATGCCGCCAGTTCGCTGGGCTACATGGCTATGCGGCCGGACACCCTGATCGACATCAACCAGATCGACCGCTATGACGCTGAGGAAATCGTCATCATCACCACGGGCAGCCAGGGTGAGCCGATGTCGGCACTGACCCGCATGGCCTTCTCCGAGCACAAGCGCGTAGAGATTGTGCCCGGCGACACGGTTATCATTTCCGCCAGCCCGATCCCCGGCAATGAAAAGCCCATCTACCGCGTCATCAACGAGCTTTTCAAACGCGGTGCGCACGTCATTTACGAGTCGCTGGCTGAAATCCACGTTTCCGGCCACGCCTACGTTGAGGAGCTCAAGTTGCTGCACAGCCTGGTCCGCCCCAAATACTTTATCCCCGGCCACGGCGAATACCGCCACCTCTATCGCCATGCGGAAATGGCCAATTCGATGGGCGTGCCGTGGGAGAATATCTTCCTGCTCAACAACGGTGATATTTTCGAGTATCAGAATGGTCAGGCTCGCATCGGCGGTTTTGTCCCGGCGTCCGGCGTGCTGGTCGATGGCTCAGGCATGGTCGACATCAACAACCCGGTTCTGCAGGATCGCCGGCTGCTGTCCGAAGACGGTGTGGTGGCGATTTTCCTGTCCGTGGATTCGGTCACCGGCGAACTGCGCGACGAGCCCGATATCCAGGCGCGTGGCTTCATCTACGAGAGCGAGACCGATCGCATTATCCAGGAATGTCGCAAAAGAATCGGGCAATTCGCCCGCAAGGCCAATGGCGGCAACAAGCCGCTGGCGGAAATGATCGAATCCGGCGCTCTGCGTGATCTGCTGCGTGATCTGCTCTTCGAACGAACCAAGCGTCATCCGATTATATTGATTTCAGTTATTCAGGTTTGATTGAATCCTTGCGGCGGTCCTTGACGTAAACGCTGCCAGTCTTTGACTTGGCCAGCTTCTTGAGTTCCGCCGCAACTTCCGCGACCTCAACGTGAGTCTCATAGGCGCGCTGTTCGTTGGTGATCACGGCGATGGAAATGGTCATGATCGGATACTCTGTCCGCTCACCGCGCCGGCTGTAAGTATAAATGCAGCCGTTTTCGAGGTCGTCTGCATTGTATATGGTTCGAATTCGTTCGTCAAAACGGGCGATAACATTTTCACAGATCGCGTCGACGTTGGCTGGCTTGGAGAGGACGAAAAAGTCGTCACCGCCGATGTGTCCGACAAAATCACCCGCTGCGCCAAAGTCGGAAACCTGATCATTGATGATGTCCGCCGTCATCTTGATGGCGATGTCACCTTGGGCAAACCCATAGACATCGTTGTAGGCTTTGAAATTGTCCAGATCCAAATAAATCGCCGCGAAAGGATCGTTGCGTTCGAGCCGATGGTTGATCTCCCGTTGGATTTCCAAATTGCCCGGCAGGCCAGTCAAGGGGCTGGCATCGCGGTTGCGGTCGATCCTTCGCAGGGTGTTGACCACACGACTCAAGAGTTCACGGCTGTTGAAGGGCTTGATAATATAGTCATCAGCGCCCAGTTCGAGGCCGATCAGCTTATCTTCCTGACGGTCCTGCGAGGTCAGCATGATAATCGGCATGAGGTTGTTGCTTTCCGATTCGCGCAGAATACGGCAGACTTCAAAGCCGTCAACCTCCGGCATGACGACATCCAGCAGAACCATATCAGGTTTTTCTGTGCGCACCAAGCGAAGACCTTCCTCGCCGTTGGTCGCCCGGACAACCCGGTAACCTGCAGTTTCGAGAATGTCAGAAATGCATTTTGCGTAGAAGTCACTGTCATCAATGATCAGGATTTTTTTCTGCAGCATGCCTTAACCTCGTTATAAAACCGACAATATTATTATCGAACCTTTTCGTTAAACCATTATAACTTATTTGCAAGATTTTTACACAAAAAAACGTCGACTTTTTCAACTCGACGTTTTTTGGTTTTTTTGGTGACTGTTTGCGAAGCTCGATCAGGCTTTGGCTTTGATGGCCGCGACAGCGGCTTCGGCTGCTGATGCTGCGTCCGGGGTGTAAAGGTCAGCGCCAATGCCTTTGGCAAAAGCATCGCTGACCGGTGCTCCGCCAACCATGATAATGACCTTGTCGCGAATGCCCGCCGCAACAGCAGCGTCGATGACGCCCTTCATTTCGCTCATCGTCGTCGTCAGCAAAGCGGAGCAGCAAATGATCTGGGCACCGCTTTCGATGGCAGCTGTAATAAAGCGATCGGCCGAAGCATCGACGCCGATGTCGATGACTTCCAGACCTTTGCCCTCCATCATCATGCCAACCAGGTTTTTACCGATATCATGCAGATCACCTTTGACGGTGCCGAGAACAACCTTGCCAACGGCCTTGACGCCATCTGCCACCAGCAGAGGTTTTAGTATCTCGGTGCCGGCTTTCATGGCGCGAGCGGCGATCAGGACATCCGGTACATAGACCTCGTTGTTTTTAAACTTGCCGCCGATGATACTCATGCCGGCCAACAGGCCATCATTGAGAATCGCTTGTGCTGAAATGCCGCTGTCGACGGCTTCTTGGACCATGATTTTGACGTCTTTGGCTTTGCCCTTCTGCAATGCTTCGGAAATCTGATTGAGAAGTTCCATGTTTGTTGTCCTCCTGGAATTTTAGTTGTCTGTTTTTTTAGCGCGGCCTCTGGATTCTCGATAACGGCCGGGGGTAATGCCGGTCATTTTCTTGAACACTTTGGAAAAATAACTTTGTCCTTCAAACCCGACCAAAGTGGCGATATCGATCAAATCGACCTTTTCATTGAGCAGGAGTTTCTTGGCGGCATCCACCCGGATGGTATTGACGTAGGCATTGAAATTGCAGTCCATCTCTTCCTTGAAAACCCGGCTGAAATAGGCGGGGCTGAGGAATACGCAAGCCGCGGCCTCCTCCAGCGTGATGCGGTTCATGTAATTCTTTTTGATAAAATCGACGGCGCGATAGATGACATCAGCATGCTTGACATTGGTCAGATTGAAGACCTGATCGGTAAAGCGGGCCATGATGCCAGATAGCCAATAGGCGATCTCGTCGATGTTGCGAAAGGAATTGATTTTGCCCAGATAGGTAAAATTGAGACCGAAGATCTGCTGAACATCGGCGCCGCCGCGGATTGCCGCGCGTGACAGCAGGACGACCAGTTCAATGACACGGGCGCGCATGATGTCGATGCTGCCGCTGCTGGAAAAAAAGATGTAGCCGAGAATTTCGTTGAGAATCCGCTGCGAGGCTGGTTTGTCACCTGTCTCGATCTTCTCCAGCAGTTGCCGCTCCTTTTCAATCGGATAGGCCATGGCCTCGTCATCCTTGGTCGCGAACATTTTCATGAAATTGATTTGTTCCCAGAGTTGGGCCTGAAGATCACCGGATTCGCGTTTGATCTGCAGCGCCGTGTAAGATTCGTCAGAAAGCGCGCAGGCTGCAAGGCTCAGCAGTTCACTCAGGGCGTTGATTCTGCTCGTGCCAATGACTGGCACGGTCTTCATGCGGCGTCGGAGTTCGGGCATGAAGTCAGGGTGAATGCCGTTTTTGGCTACGAGTTCCTCAATGAGGAAATCGTCTGGGTCGACCATCAGCGCCGGTCCAGCTAACAACGCCGCAACAACGTTGTTGTCAGTCATGATCGGAGCTGCCCAATGGGTCAGGCCGAGCGGGCAAAAGTAAACGTATTGGCCGCCAAAGCGTTCAGCCTGATAGCAGCCGTACAGATGGGAGTTGGCACAGATTTTGGAAATGCCGCCATTTTCGCCCGAACCGCCACCGGGCAGGACCATCCCGGCAAATTCACAGATCTGGGTCTGCGTGACGTTTGGGACTTCAAGATGCAGTGTTTCACCCAGGGGATCGATCACGCGGCAGGCTACGCCGCAAGAACTGCTGTAGCTCGCCGCAGCTTTTATCAGCTTTTTGAGGTTGATGCCAAGCTGTTCTTTCGATTCCGCCATTGCCAAACTACTACCTCCGCCACCTGAGCCTCATTTTAAAACAGATTGCAACAAGGTGATGCAACATTTTTATCCTGTTTTGTAATTAACAGTCTAATCTTGTCATGGCGAATCAGTGCCCACGACGCACCTCGATAACGTCGCGAATCGCCTTGATGCGGCCCAGCACACGGTCGTACTGGTTCTGGTTGCTGACTTCAATGGTCATGATCAGCGTCGCCGTGACATCCTTCATGGCCGTGATCTGCCCCGACAGGATCGATACTTTCTCCTCGGCTATGGCGTTGGAGATGTCGGCCAGCAGGTGGCGGCGATCACGAGCCAGGATTTTCAGCTCCACCTGATAGGACGAGTTGGACTCTTCTTTGGCCCAGGCGACATCGATCAGACGCGACGCACGCTCAGCATCTGCGCCAGATCCGACAGCTGCGGACAGCAGATTGCGAATGTTGCTGCAGTCGGTCCGATGGACCGCGACGCCTTTGCCGCGCGTGACATAGCCAATGATGGCGTCACCGGGCACCGGGCTGCAGCAGCGTGACAATTTGACGAGGCAATTATCGATGCCTTTGACGATGATGCCCTGGTCAAACCGCGCTGCCGGGCGTGTTTTGGGTGTGCGCTGCAGGGCTTGGGCAGCTTCTTCCAACGTCATGTTGGCGGTCTGCGGGCTGTAAACAAGCTGGCCTGATGGGGTGATCCGATAGCCCAGCTTGATGCGTTCGTCCTCGGGCAGGTTGCGGATGTGCTCGTCACGCAAGCGCGGGATGATCTTGCCCGCCGACAGACCCCCGTAGCCGATCGCGGCATAAAGGTCTTCGAGCGAGTTGATGGTGTGACGGCGGTAAATCGGCTCAAGCTGCTCCTGCTTGAGCAGTTGCGCCGGTGTAAATCCGGTCTTGCGGATTTCGCGCTCGACGATCTCCTTGCCGCGCACGACGTTTTCCTCGCGCATCTCCTTTTTAAACCACTGGCTGATTTTGGTGCGGGCTGATGTGCTTTTAACAATCTTGAGCCAGTCGCGGCTGGGGCCGTGGACCTTCTCGGAGGTCAAAATGTCAACGATGTCGCCGTTCTTGAGTTCATAGGTCAACGGCACAATGCGGCCATTGACTTTGGCCCCGTACATTTTATTGCCTATGCCACTGTGAATGTTATACGCAAAGTCGATTGGCACCGAACCGGCCGGCAGCGAGCGCACTTCGCCCTTGGGCGTGAAGACGAACACCTCGTCAGCGACCAGGCCGCTCTTCAGCGATTCCATGAATTCACCTGGTTCACGCATGTCCTTCTGCCAGTCCATCAGCTGACGCAGCCAGTTCAGTTTGCTGTCGAGCTGATCGTTGCGCGCGCTGGCCGGTGTGTTTTCCTTGTAACGCCAGTGCGCCGCGATGCCGTACTCGGCGATGCGATGCATGGCAATGGTGCGGATCTGAACCTCAAAGGGAATGCCGCGCGGCCCGATGACTGTTGAATGCAGCGACTGATACATGTTGGGTTTGGGCATGGCGATGTAATCTTTGAAGCGGCCGGGCATCGGTTTGTAGAGTTCGTGCACCAGTCCGAGCACGGCATAGCAGTCGGCGACCGAGTCGACGATGATGCGCGTGGCGAACAGGTCATAGATCTGGTCCAAACCCTTGTCTTGTTTCTGCATTTTGCGGTAGATGCTGTAAAAATGCTTGGGACGACCGTCAATCTCGGCATTGATGCCCATTTCGTTGATTTTGGTCTGCAGCTGGGTGACAATTTCCTCGAGGTATTTCTCCCGCTCCGAACGTTTTTGCGAAATTGAGCCAACCAGCTCGTAATAGGCCTCGCTGTCGATGTAGCGCAGGCACAGATCTTCAAGCTCCCATTTGATCTTGTAAATTCCCAGACGATGCGCCAGCGGTGCGTAGATATCTAGGGTTTCGCGGGCTTTATCCTGCTGTTTGTCGGCGCTCATGTGACGGATGGTGCGCATGTTGTGCAGGCGATCGGCCAGTTTGATCAGCACAACGCGAATGTCCTTGGCCATGGCCAGGAACATCTTGCGGAAGTTCTCGGCCTGAACTTCTTCTTTGGACGAATACGGGATGCGGCTCAGTTTGGTGACGCCGTCGACCAGGCAAGCAACGTCCTCGCCAAAATCGACCTTGATTTCCGCGATGGTTTTGCCTGTATCTTCGACCGTGTCGTGGAGCAGTGCGGCAATCAGGGTATCGCAGTCGACTTCGAGCTCGGTCAGAATTTCAGCCACCGCCAGGGGGTGGATGATGTAAGGTTCACCGGTCGCGCGGCGCTGCTCGCCATGCGCGCTCAAAGCATAGTCGTAGGCTTTGATGATATTATCGGCGTTGTCTTCGCCGGTGTAGGCCAGATAACGCTGCACAATCGTGGTCAGAATCGGGCTGTTCCTGATCAGGGGGCCTGTCGGATGAGCGGTCATAATACCACCTCCTCAGCCTGGAGTCGCTGGTAGGTCGGCGAATCTTCCAGCCGCACGCGCGCTTCTGCCGGCAGGAGGGCCAGGCGGATGCGGTCGGCGCCGAGCTGCTGGAGGTTGATCAGGTCGATTTCTTGGAAAACCGAGAGAATGCGGGTCAGCCGGAAGCCATTGAGGTTGATACCATAACTGCGGGCGATCCGCAGCGCCAAGAGCGAAAGATCGGCCAGCAGGGGTTGCTCGGCATAGCGGGCGCGAATAAACTGATAAACGGCTTTGTATTCATCATGGGTCGGCCGCAGCGCTTCGATCGGCAGTTGGTACTTCAACATCAGCTCTTTGAGCGCTATTTTATGGTTAAACAAATCTTCGGCTATCCAAGGCTGATCGGTGAATTCGCTCCGATTGCCGCTCTGCTTGATGTCGCGGATGATCAACTGGACGGTGGAGCGACCCATCCAGGTGTTGATTTCCAAACCGAACAGCACATCCACCGGTTCACCGACTTCGAAAAGATCGTCGGAGTCTCCCATGCCGAAAGCTATGCCCTCCAGACCAGCTACTGTTTTGGGATTGAGCAGACGGATCTTCAGGTGACGTCCGTTGCCGGTTGGCTGCATCGAAGACAGCGTCAGCCCGCGGCAGATCATCTGGGGCTGTGGATTGTCTTCGCCAAAAGGTGCCAGTTGCAGCAAAGCGCTGGCGTTGTCCAGGGTCAGTTCGGATGGCTCCGCTTCGATGTCAGCCAAAAGGACCGGCCGCAGTTGGTCCGGCCGCAGCGTGCGGGCTGCATAGTCATTGACGACTCGCTTGAAGTCGGCAAAGCGGTCGGCTTCGACGACCAGCCCGGCAGCCTTGCGATGGCCGCCGAATTTGACGGTGAAGTCAGCCGCCGCTGAAATCGCGGCCAGAATATCATAGTCACCCCAGGTGCGTGAGGAGCCGCGCAGTTGGCCATCTTCGCCGGTCAGAACGATGACGGGGCGGCAATACTGCTCGGCCAGCCGGGAGGCGACGATGCCGATGATGCCCTGGTGCCAATTCTCATGGGCAAGAATTATCAAGTCGGTGCCGGCAAAGTCAAAGGTGCTGTCGATTTCGCGAACCGCCTCGGCCATGATCTCGGCCTCCATTTCCTGACGGCGGCGGTTGAGTTCAACCAGGCTGGCGGCGGCCTCGGCAGCGATCTGCGGATCCTCGGTCAGCAGCAGGTCGAGCGCAACGTTGGCGTTTCCCAGGCGGCCGGCGGCATTGATGCGCGGTGCCAGAACGTAGCCGAAGGTCTGCGTTGTCACGGCAGTTTCAGCGATGTTGACGGTTGCCAGCAGGGCAGACAGACCGAGCTGCCGTTTTTGCGGCATACGCGCCAGTCCAGCGGTGACAATGACGCGGTTTTCGTCCAAGAGCGGCACGACATCGGCGACGGTGCCCAGCGCAGCCAATTCGAGGTCGGCCTGCCACAAATCGCCTAATGCGAGCTGCTGACAGAGCGCCTGAATCAGTTTGAGCGCGACCCCAACGCCGGCCAGACCGCGGAAGGGGTACTCGCTGTCCGGACGTTTGGGGTTGACCACCGCAAGGGCTTCGGGCAGTTGGGATCGACATTCGTGATGATCGGTCACGATGACCTTGATGCCGGCGCGGGTCAACTGACTGATCTCGTCGAGGCTGGCTATGCCGCAGTCGACCGTGACCAGCACGGTGGCGCCCGATTCCAGGATGCGGCTGACACCGGCATCAGTCAAGCCATAGCCATCGGTCATGCGATCGGGTATGAAGTTGAGACAGGTAGCGCCCTGACGACGCAAAAAGCGGGTTAGCAGCGCCGTCGCTGTGATCCCGTCAACGTCATAGTCGCCTTGAACAGCGATCGTCTCATGATTGGCCATTGCTGCGATCAAAACGGAACAGGCCTTGCTCATGTCCGGCAGCAAGAAAGGGTCGTAGAGATCACTCAGCGACGGGTTGAAGAAGGCCGCCCTTTGCGCTGGGTCGCGCAGGCCGCGGCCGATCATGATCCGCTCAGCCAGCGTGCCATTGGCCGGCATACCGGGATTGAGACGCCATTCTTTGCTCATCAGCAGGGTCATTCTTCCGCAACCTCCTTCCTGATGTGTGAAAAGAGAGCCCGATATCTGTACATCGACATCGAGCTCCCATTTGCAATCCTTTGATTGTTCGAAAAAACCTCAGTCCAGTAAGCGTTTGACAATCTGGTTGACCAGTTTGCCGTCAGCCTTGCCTTTGACGTCCGGCATCAGGACTTTCATGACCTGACCCATGTCTCTGGCAGACTGGGCTCCCGAACTGCTGATGGCCTGGCGGACCAGGGCTTCAATCTCAGCCTCGGAAAGCTGCTTGGGCAGATACTCTTCGATGATGGCCATTTCAGCGCGGTTTTTGTCAATCATATCCTGACGGTTGGCACCGGCTAGATCTTCAATGGTTTCGACCCGCTTCTTGTACTCTTTTGCCATGATATCGGCCATACCGGCTTCATCCAGCTCGGTCCGGGAATCCTTTTCGACTTGGAGAATGGCAGCACGCATGATTTGCAGCATATCCTTACGCAGGGTGTCCTTTTCGCGCATCGCCGTCTTGAGATCATCCAAAAGGCGTTCTTTCATGTTTGTCATGATCAGCGCTTCCTCTTTCTGGCAGCCTCGGACTTTTTCTTGCGTTTGACACTGGGTTTTTCGTAATGTTCACGTTTGCGAACTTCCGCAAGAACGCCGGACCGGGCACAGGAACGCTTGAATCGTCTCAATGCACTGTCAAGGGACTCGTTTTCTTTTACTCTTACTTCTGACATCTTTTTTCCCTCCCCTCACGGCGATGAATGGGGCTGTCCGCCGATTGACACGTCTGGCGGCTCCAGGCGATATCATGCAATATTATACAAGCATCCGCCCGTCGGCGTCAACTAAAATCCGGTCAGGGCTCATACGTCAGCCGGCCTTCAATCTTGCGGGACTCATTCTGGTGGTTTCTGAACCATTCTTCGATGACCTGATAGGCCGATGTTGAGACGACTTTAGCGCCGTCCAGAGCCAGCAGATCGTTGTTGGTGATGGCCAGATTGGCCTTGGAATTGGCCAGATGATAGCCCTGGAGCATGATGGTGTAAGTCTGGTCAGCGCGAACGGGCACGCCATCGAGGGTCAGCGCAGTCAGTTTTTGCGCCGCGTCGGAATAGACGGCCTTGACCTTGCTGTTGACCTGATAGCACTCACCCTCGCCGTCGCGATTACCAAGCCGCATGATGTGGGCAAAGATTTTTTGGAGCTGCGCGCCGGATATTTTGTGCCGAGTCAGGCTGTCATCGTAGGGGAAGCAGGCCTTGAGGTCGCCCAGCGTCACCACCGGCCCCAGCGCCTTGACGCGGATCGAGCCGGCGCCGACCAGCACGACATCCGACTCGGCCGACTCGGCCAGCGCGTCGGCGAAGATGTTGCCCAGCGTGGTTTCGACCTCACGCTTGGGGTGGGTCAGTTTTTCCGAAAGGCGCGTGACAATGGCGTTGTATTTTTGATCGACCTCGGTTTTGAAGGTCTCGATAAACTTCATCAGGTCGGCGTCGGGCGCGGCGATGCTCTCGTTGATCGGGATCAGCTGCCACTGCCACTTGATGATGGCGTTGGTGTCGTCGTCCACTTCAATGTCGAAACGGCCGATCTGGTCGGTGCCGGTGCCGGCTTGGGTGATCAGGATGTTGTTGACCTGCGCCGGCTGCTCCAGGATGGTGTGGGTGTGGCCGCCGATGATCAGGTCAACGCCCCAGGCCGGATCGAGCATTTTGGCCAGCTCAAGATCCGACTCAAAGCCGATGTGGGTCAGCGCGATTGTCAGGTCGATGTCGCTCTTTTTGTAGGCGTTGCAGATCTTGCCGATTTCGGCGGCGGCATCTTCAAGCGAGACGAAGGTGCCGATCAGCTTGTCGAGCGAAATAGCGTCCATGACCTTTTCGGTGATGATGCCGGTCAGCAGGATGCTAAAGCCGGCTTTTTTGATGACGATGTAAGGGTTCATCAGGCGCTTGCCGTATTTTTTGATGTAGAGATTGGCGTTGACGATGGGAAAGTTGGCCATTTTCTCCATGAACAGCAGGTGCGGCAGACCGTAGTCCAGCTCATGATTGCCCAGCGTGACGGCATCGGGGGCCAGATAGTTCATGATCTCGATGGTCGAGATGCCCTTGAACTCGGAGTCGATCAGCGAGCCCTGCACCATGTCTCCCGAAATCACGTAGAGGACGTTCTCTTCCTCGGCGCGGACCTTGTTGATGTAGCCGGACAGCAGCGCCAGGCCGCCGATCAGGTTGCCGGATTCGCCCTTGGCTTCGGCCAGAAAATCACCGTGCATGTCATTGGAATGAAGGATGGTAAATTTTTTGCTGTTCATGCGCTGTCTCCCCATGTTTTTCCTAATACTTTTTCAACAAATACCCTGGCAATTTCCGGATCAAATTGCGTGCCGGCGCAGTGCATAATTTCCTGAGCCGCTTCCTCTTCGCTGTGTACTTTTTGGTAGGTCCTTATGCTGGTCATGGCGTCGTACGCGTCGGCCAGGCCAATGATTCTAGCCTGCAAGGAAATCTCGGTGCCTTTCAGACCGCGCGGGTAGCCGCTGCCGTCCCATTTCTCGTGGTGACACAGCACGTCGTTGGCAACCAGCGAAAACTCATTGACCGCACTGAGGATGCGGAAACCGATTTCCGGATGTTTCTGGATCTGTTTGAGCTCATGATGATTTAACTTATTATGTGAATTGAGTATGGCTTCGTCAACACCAATCTTGCCAATATCGTGCATCAAGCCGGTAATCCTGATTTGTTCAATATCCTTGCGGTTGAAACCCATTTTTTCGGCAATGGCTTCACTCATTTCGCTGACGCGCTTGGAATGCGCCATTTCACGGTTGCTTTTTGCAAATAGGGTGCTCATGATCAAATCGATCGTTTTGCTGCGCATACTGGAACTCTCGGACAGCTTGCGCCGGTACATATCGTCTTCCGCTTGCCTATAGATGTCCTTGATGTCATCCGTGTCTTGCAATTTGACCGCGTAACCAATCGATACCGAGAGGGTAATATTGTCCATTTTCTCGTTGGCAATGGCGGCGTTGATGCGCGCGATCAGTTTGTCAGCATGTTCGGAATCGGTTTCCGGCAAGAGAATTGCAAACTCATCGCCGCCAACCCGGGAGACGATGTCTTCAGCCCGGCACTCTCTTTTCAGTATGCTGGCAACTTTTTCCAGTAAAATGTCGCCGACCCTGTGCCCGAAGGCATCGTTGGTCAGCTTCAAGCCATTGACATCGGCCATAATCAAGGTGAGATGACTGGCTTTAAGTTGGTCGAGCTGTTTCATCTGATCGTCAAAATGGCGACGATTGTAGAGGCCGGTCAGGTGATCGTGGTAGCTGAGATATTCGATTTCATCCTGCTTTTTCTTTTTTTCCGAAACATCACGGAAGACCAGCACCACACCAATTATCTGGCCATTGTCCTGCACAATGGGTGCCGCGTTTTGTTCAATCGAACGCTCGGTTCCGTCTTTGCCGATCAGAATGCAGTTGCTGTCGACTTCAATGATCTTGCCGCTGCACAGCACGGCATACACAATGTCCTCACAAGGTTCTCGAGATAACTCATCGACAACGGCAAAGACGTCCTGAATCAGTTTGCCTTTTGCTTGTGATTGCGTCCAGCCGGTCAGTGCTTCGGCGACGCGGTTGACCAGCACAATATGCCCTTGATGGTCGGTCGAAATGACGCCATCGCCAACCGATGCCAACGTCGTTTTCAACAAACTGTTTTCGTTGGCCAGCGCGATTTCCAGGTTTTTGCGCTCGGTGATCACCTCGGTGTAGATGATGATGCCGCCGATCTGGCCGTCGTTTTCATACCAAGGCCGGCACTCCCATCGCGTCCAGTCCGTGGTGCCATCGGCTCTGGGGTAGGGATCCTCTTCGGCGCTGGAAATCTCGCCCTTGAGCGCCTTTTGATGAACAATCCGCCATTTCTGCGGCAGGTCGGGGAAGACGTCGTAATGATGTTTGCCAATGATATCTTTGTCTTCGATGCCGTAATCGTCCAGATAGCGCTGGCTGACATAAAGGTAATTCAAGTCGCGGTCATGCACGGCAATGGCACTTTTGTTATGCTCAATGATGTAGCGCATCAGCTCATGCGAATGGGTCAGCTCGATGTCAGCCCGTTTGCGATCAGAGATGTCCAGGATATTGGACAGAATGACCGGCTCGTTGGCAACATGAATGATCTGGGCTGCGAAAAGGGCTACGATGATCTGTCCATCCTTCTTTCTGAATGAGTATTCCTTGTTGGAGACGGATTCGCCTCGACTCAGTCGGGTCATAACCGCTTCCCGATCCTTGGGATCGGCCCACAAATTCAGCATGATCGATGAACTGGCCATCGCTTCCTGGCGCGTGTACCCCGAAGCTCGGCAAAAAGCCTCATTGACGTCCAACAGCTGACCATCGCTGACCCGAGTGATTGTGATCACGCTAGGTGAAGAATGAAAAATTTTGGCAAACCGCTCCTCACTTTCGCGAAGCTTGAATTCAGCCAGTTTGCGGCTGGTTATGTCGATCGAGTGGGTCAGCGCCAGAACGACGTTGTTATTTTCATCTTTGATCGGACTGATTGTCGCCTGAAAATAAAGTGTTTTATTTTTGAGCGGCACGGTGACTTCCAGCGATTCGCTTGTGCCGGTTCGGAAAACTTTTTGCACGGCAGCAAAGCGATAGTCAGCCTGCTCCTGGTCATAGATATCCCAGAATGACTTGCCGATAAAGTATTCCGGAGTCTGGTCAAATGTTTTGGCAAAGACCGAGTTGGTAAATTGATAGACGCCTTTTTCGTCCACGCAGAAAATGACATCGCAGGAACTTTCGATCAGCGATCGATATTTCATTTCACTAACGCGCAACTCGTTCTCGATCGCTTTGAACTGGCTGATATCACTGAGCACGGCGCGGCAAACCGTTTGGCCTTGCTCATCCTGCTGTGTCTTCGCGGTCAGATGTGCCCAAAAAACTGACTTGTCGTTTCTGATCATGCGCAGTTCGCATTGCTGCGGATCGCCCGTGCTAAAAAGGACTTTGCGGTGACGGTAATAAATATCCTGGTCATCCTTGAGAATAAATTTGGATATTGCCTTGCGGACCAAACCGCCTCTTGGTGTACGCAATAAATCACAGGCGGCCAGATTGGCTTCCAAAACAAGGCCGGCCTCATTAATGGTCGCATAGCCGACCGGCGCCAGATCGTAAAGATCGAAATAGCGCGTCCTGGCCAGTTCCAGCTCCAACTGAATGCGCCGCAATTCTTCGTTTTGCATTTCGAGTTCGATCTGATGCACCCGCAGCTCGTGCAGGGTTTGCTGCTGTTCATCCGTTGATTGGACAGACCGGTCACCGGATCGTATGCTTTGATCGGGGATATCTCTTCGCTTTACCATGGCACGCCTCATGATCTGACTCTGCTATTTGGCTTCTCGTTCTGTGGTTGCAATCGCATAAATTTGCCCGGCTTCATCCTGTAATGCTGTGGCGGTGACCCAAACATTTAGCACAGCACCATTCTTGGCTGTTCTCTGGGTTCGATAGGGCTCTATCACCTCGGATTGGGTAAGTTTGTAAAGAATCGCCATTTCGTCATTTTTATGATCTTTGGGAATACGGTCGCGAACATTCATTTGCAGGGCCTCGGCCTCAAGCCAACCATACATGCGACAGGCGGATGGATTCCATGCCATGATCCTGCCATCCATGCTCTGAACAGTGATCGCGTCGTGAGAGTCCCGCACCACCACAGCCAGCCGCAACAGATCATTGGCCTGCTTGAGAACTTGACGCGCCTGAACGGTTGACGAAATATCAACAAAGGTCAGCACGGCACCTTCAATAACATTATCAAGAGTACGGTAGGGCTGAATCCGCATGGAATACCATCGGTCATCGGTCGTCGGCAACTCAATCTCTTTGGCCGTCAAGGTGTCCAGTACAGCCTGGATGTCGGGTGCCAAACAATTATAACTTGTCAAATTGGTCGCGATGTGCGTGATCGGCCGACCAACATCACTGGCAATCAGGTTGATGATGCGGGTTGCCGAGGGGGTAAACCGCAGTATTTGCAATTGATGATTGACAAACACCGTGCCGATGCCGGTACCGGCCACCAGATTGTTCATGTCATTGTTGACCCGCGACAAGTCGGCGACATTGTTTTGCAGTTCGGTGTTAACCGTCGTCAGCTCCTCGTTCATGGACTGCAGTTCTTCTTTGGACGTTTCCAGCTCTTCGTTGGTCGACTGCATTTCTTCGTTGACCGACTGCAACTCTTCATTGGACGATTTAAGTTCTTCGTTGATGGTTTGCAATTCTTCGTTGGCTGACTGCAGGTATTCATCTTTGGTAATAAGCTCTTTCTGAAGTGCGGCTATTCGGGCATCGTTGTCGGGCAGTCCATTGATCGTGATCGCTCGATCCAAACTGTTCACGTTTTCCGGCATCTCCTCCAGCACAACCAGATAGAGCTGCGAGTCGTTGATTTCGGTCGAATCTGGCGCAACGGGGCAAACGATCATGTTAACCGTGACAATACGGCTTTTGTCTTTAATGTGCAAACCTGGACTGAATATCGTTTCGTTGGTTGTGACAGCTTTGCGCAAGGCATTGGCCAGCTCAACCTGCAGCCCTTTGCGGGCCATTTTTAGAATATTATTGATACCGGATTCCCCGGGTGCAGGCTCAAGAAAGGCCCCGGTACGACCATGTAGATACAGCAAATCGCCATGGGCATTGATCAGCGCACCCGCAAGATTATCCCGATTGATCATGTTCTGTTCCGTCAGTTCCTTCAAGGATCGTTTGGCGGGTAGGGCTAGCCTGTCTCTTGGTTGCTGAACTTTGTCACGGGGCACCACGGATGAACTGTAATGCTTCGACATGCCCTCCCACAAGCTTTCATCAGTTTCTTTGCGCCTATAGAGCTTGGCTTTGCGATCGATGGCACTGAATAAATGATCCAATTCACCCAACGTTTCTGATGTGCCCAGAAAAAGTGCTCCGCCAGCATTCAGGGCATAATGGAACAGCGGTATCAATTTACGCTGCAGACCGCCGCCCATGTAAATTAATAAATTGCGGCAGCTGATCAAGTCCAGCCTGGAAAATGGCGGGTCAAGGATTATGTCCTGCTCGGAGAAAACCAGCATATCGCGAATACTCTTTTTGATGCGGTAGGATAAACCATCGGTTTCGAGGCTGAAAAACTCGGCCAGCCGTTCCGGTGAAATATCCGTAGCAATGCTGGACGAGTAAAAGCCGGTACGGGCAACAGCGATGGCCTGTCTGTCAATATCGGTCGCAAAAATCAGTATTTTATAACTCTTTTTCAACATCTTCATGGCTTCCTGCAGCAGGATAGCAATCGAATAGGCTTCCTCACCGGTGGAGCAGCCCGCGCACCAGACGCGGATGGTTTCGCCGGCCGTTTTGTCGGCGAACAGCTTGGGAATCACCTGTTCCTTGAGGACCAGGAAGGCGTCAGGATCGCGGAAAAAGCTGGTCACTCCAATCAGCAGATCACGAAAAAGCGATTCCACCTCAATCGGAGACTGCTGGATGTATCTGGTGTAGCCGTCAATTGAATCAATCTGATTGACTGCCATCCGCCGTTCAATGCGTCGGTTGATGGTGCTCAACTTGTACTGCGAAAAATCGTGCCCGGTTTGGTCGCGCAGACGAACAAATATTTTTTTGAGCGCATTTTCGAACTTGGGTGCAGGCGTGTCGGAAACTCGAACGGGATTGCCATAGGCATGCGCGGCATAGGCGATGAGCTGGGCGGGCATTTCGGCTGGCGATATTTCATAGTCAATCAGTCCCGTGGCTATGGCGCTGCGCGGCATACCATCGAACTCGGTTGATTCCGGGTTTTGCGCCATGGCCATGCCGCCTTCGGCCTTTATCGCTCGCACGCCCTGTGTGCCGTCGCTGCCGGTACCGGAGAGCACAATGCAAATGGCTTTTTCGTGAAGGTCTTGGGCAAGGGATCGGAAGAAGAAGTCAATCGGCAGACGCTGTCCGCGCGGTGCTGAGGGTTGCAGCAGCTGCAGGGTGCCATTGATAAAAGCCATGTCAAAGTTTGGCGGGATGATGTAAGCGCAATTGGGCTGAACGACCATGCCATCTTCCACTTCGAAAACCTGCATACAGGTAAAGTGCCTGATCAGTTCGGTCAAGATGCTTTTGTGATCCGGAGCCAGATGCTGAACCAACACAAAAGCCATGTCCGGGTTGGTATTGGCGGGCATGCCGGAAAAGAACGCTTCAAAAGCAGCCAGGCCGCCCGCCGATGCACCAATGCCTACGATCGGGAAGTCACGTGCCGGATGGCTCGACTCAGAGTTTAGAGCCGGTTGATCGGTCTTTTTTGGATCTCTCTTCTTAATCGCCATAGCATCTCCTGCCCATCTTGTGTTGCGCAGACTGCCAACCAAGAACAGTGCCGGTCCGGGATCAGATCGAGATTAAATCGAATGCATTTATTATATAACAGCTGACGTCTGATTACAGCAGTTTTTCACCAAATCTGCGGCCGCCAATCAGATGGAAGTGAACGTGATTGATCGTCTGGCCGCCATCTTTACCGCAATTGTTGATCAGGCGGAAACCGCCAGCTGCGACGCCGGCCTTTTCGGCAATGCGGGGCACAGCTTTGAGGATGGCCGCCATAATTTTGCTGCCCTCTGCTGCGGCCGCCAGTTCGAGGATGTCGCCGGCGTGGCAGCGGGGCACGATCAGGATATGCGTCGGTGCGACGGGGTGCAGGTCGTTGAAGGCAACCAGATCGTCGTCCTGATAAACCATTTTTGCGGGGATCTCACCGGCGATGATTTTACAAAAAACACAGTCGTGCATGGTGTCGCCTCCATTTATTTTGAAGTTTGTTGAATGGCCAGCTCGCGGGCCGCCCGCAGGGCTGCCGGGATTTTCTCCACATCGCGGCCGCCGGCCTGCGCCATGTCGGGGCGACCGCCGCCGCCACCGCCGGTCAGACTGGCAGCCTGCTTGACGAGATTGCCGGCGTGGACACCGGCTTTGACGGCCTCCGGCGAGGCCATGGCCACCAGCGCGACTTTGTCCTGGGTCCTGGCCGCCAGTACGACGACGCCCGGCGCGATCAGATCGCGAATGCGATCAGCCGCGTCGCGCAGCTGGTCGGCGTCGGCCACAGCGATTTCGCCCGTGACCAGGCGCAGACCGTTGATGGTTTCGGCGGTTGCCGCCAGCTCATCGGCGGCAGCGGCGATTTGACCACCCTGGACGGCGGCCAAAGCCCTTTCCAGTTGTTTGCTGTTTTCCAGGGTTTGGCTGATTTTGGCCAGCAACTCCTGCGGCTGCGCCTTGAACAATCCGGCCGCTTCCTGCACCAGCATATCCTGCTGGCGCACGGCCTGCCAGGCCGCCTGGCCGGTGATGCCTTCGATGCGCCGGACGCCCGCGGCCACGCCGCCCTCAGAAACCAGGCGGAAGAGACAGGCCTCGGATGACTGCTTGAGGTGGGTGCCGCCGCACAGCTCGCGGCTGAAATCGCCGACGGTGATGACGCGGACGCTGTCGCCGTATTTTTCGTCAAACAGCGCCATGGCACCGGTCTGGCGGGCCTCGTCGAGGCTCATGATGGTCGTGTTGACCGGATCGTTGCGCAGGATGGCATCGTTGACGATCTGTTCGACCGTCAGTTTTTCGTCGATGGTCAGTGGTTGAAAATGATGAAAGTCAAAGCGCAGGCGGTCGGCAGAAACGGCCGAACCAGCCTGGGTGACGTGATCGCCGAGAACCTGCTGCAACGCTTTGTGCAGCAGATGGGTGGTGGTGTGGTTGCGGGCGGTGGCCAGACGGTTGGCGGGATCGACCTGCAGGCTGACCGCTTCGCCAGTGCGCAGGATGCCCTCCTCGACCAGGGCGGCATGCTGGATCAGCCCTTCGGCCGTTTTGGTCGTGTCCTGAACCGACAGGCGACCGTTTTCGGTGACGATGACGCCGGTGTCGCCGGCCTGACCGCCGGAAGCTGCGTAAAACGGCGAACGAGTGGTGATGACGATGACGGTCTGGCCTTCCTCGACCGATTCAACCAGCTGGAGGCCATTGAGTTCGCCGTTGCTGACCAGGATAGCCAAAACCTGTGCTTGATCGTTCAGCAGGTCGTAACCGGTGAAGACTGTGGCTTTACTGCGGTCAACACCTTCCGGCAGCGCGGCCTGACTCCAGGCCGAACCGGCCTTGTCGCGCAGCGCCTTGCGGGCCATGTCGCGTTGTTTGTTCATTTCGAGGTGGAAGCCGGCCTCGTCGATCTGAAGGCCTTGCTCTTCGGCGATTTCACGGGTCAGATCGAGTGGAAAGCCGTAAGTGTCGTGCAGGCGGAAGACCTCTTCGCCGCCCAGAATGGCGCGGCCGGCGGCGCGGGCAGCGGCCAGGTAACCGTCGAGGATGGCCGACCCCTGCTGAATGGTCTCTTCAAATCGCTCTTCTTCGATGCGGATGACGCGGGTAATCTGATCCTGGCGCGCGCCCAGCTCGGGATAGGCGGTGACCGATTCGCGAATGACAACGCGGGCGACCTGGTGCAGGAACGATCCCTCGATGCCCAGCATGCGGCCAAAGCGGGCAGCGCGGCGCAGCAGGCGGCGCAGCACGTAGCCGCGGCCTTCGTTGGAGGGCACGATGCCGTCGCTGACCATCATGACCGTGCTGCGGATGTGGTCGGTGATGACGCGAATGGCCGTATCGGTTTTGCCGTCGCGGCCGTAATCGGCCTTGGCGGTTTTGCAGATGAAGTCGAGAATGGCGCGGATGGTGTCGACCTCGAACAGGTTGTCGACGCCCTGCATGATGCAGGCCAGACGTTCGAGCCCCATGCCGGTGTCGATGTTTTTCTTGGTCAGCGGCGTGTAGCTGCCATCTTCCTCGCGGTTGTACTGGGTGAAAACCAAGTTCCAAAATTCGACGTAACGGTCGCAGTCGCAGCCGACCTGGCAATCGGGCTTGTCACAACCCTTGTCGGCGCCGCGGTCAAAGTAAATCTCCGAGCAGGGGCCGCAGGGGCCGATGCCGTGTTCCCAGAAATTATCAGCCTTGCCCAGACGGAAAATCTTGGTCGCCGGCAGGCCGACAACGTCTTGCCAGATTTGCCAGGCCTCGTCATCCTCTTGATAGACGGTGACAAATAGCTTGTCCTCGGGCATTTTCATGACTTTGGTGCAAAATTCCCAAGCCCAGACGATGATTTCCTTCTTGAAATAGTCGCCGAAGGAAAAATTGCCCAGCATCTCAAAATAGGTGCCGTGGCGCGACGTCTTGCCGACGCGCTCAATGTCGGGCGTGCGGATGCACTTCTGGCAGGTGGTCACCCGCGGCGAGGGCGGCGTCTGCGCGCCGGTAAAATAAGGCTTGAGCGGCGTCATGCCGGCGTTGATCAGCAAAATCGAGGGGTCGTTTTTCGGCACCAGCGAGAAGCTGGGCAGCCGCAAATGACCTTTGGATTCAAAGTAGGCCAGGAACATTTCACGGATTTGGTTCAAACTGTAAGGTTGCATAATTGCAAGCCGCTCCTTTTGCTTTGAGAATGGTTTAAATTCTACACTAAAAGCGGCGGGTCAGCAATCAGAGCAACCATACAATTCTCTGTCGAGCGTTTCGATAAGATCATTTATAAATTGATTATCTTCGCTATTTTAAAAGATTACCGTATTCTGTCGAACCATGAGCGATGTGATAGACATATGCCACATCGCCAACTAATCGATAGATACAAAGATATTGATCACATATCAGCATCCGATAATCCTGTCCTTTTAATTCGTTATCTGGTACATGCGTACAAGACAATGGAAATTCCGCGAGCCGTTCCAATGCATCCAGAATTCTGTCTGTGATCTTCTTTGCGGAAATGGGTCCCACCATCTGCAGATGATAATCTGCGATTTCTTCAAGTTCTCTCCAGGCCGATTCAAGTATTTCGACCTTAATCTTTGGCATGATATTTTTCCTCGATGCGCTCCCTTGCTTCTTGCAGTGAAACAGTTGGTGCACCGGATAATCTTGAATTTTCTGCCGACATTATTTTGGCGCGCAGCTTTAAAACTTGCTCTCTCTTTTCGAAAGCCTCTATACTCATAACAACGATGTCACCTTCGCCATTTTTAGTGATATAGATGGGCTCTGCCGCTTCATGGGCAAGATTGGATATCGTGCCATAGTCATTTCTGAGTGATGTCGAAGATTTGATTATCATACGATCGCCCCTTACAATTCATTATTATGCTACTATTATGCTATTATTCTGTCATTATATCAATAGGCTGTAACAACGATGTCACGTTTTGTCATGTCGTTGTATTTTGGCCGATTTGTGATAAAATTATCTGCATCATCTGTTCATTGAATTTTTTAGTTTGAAAGGGGTCCCATCTTGATGATCGCCTCAACTTCCAATCCGGCCGCTGCATCACTCGCAGCCAGCCTTGGTCTTGCTATCCCCGTCATCTGCCTGCCGCAACCCGCGCTCGATTTGTATCGCTGGGCGGTGGTCGCCTGTGATCAGTTCACGTCGCAGCCTGATTACTGGCTGGAAACCGCCAATATTGTTGGTTCGCAGCCGTCGACCCTGAATTTGATCTTGCCCGAAATTTATCTGGAGCACCCCGGCAGCCTGTCTGTCGAAGCACGGGTCGGCCGGATCAATGCCACCATGCAGCAATACCTGGCTGATGGTACGCTGCGCCAGCTGGCACCGGGATGGATGGCCATCGACCGGTCGACGCCCGATCACCCTAGCCGCAAAGGCCTGGTGCTGGCTGTTGACCTCGAATGTTACGATTTCACGCCGGGCAACCGCCAGCTGATCCGCGCCACCGAGGGCACCGTGCTCGACCGCATCCCGCCGCGTCTGGCCATTCGCCGCGACGCGCCGCTGGAGCTGCCGCACATCCAGTTGTTGATCGACGATCCACGGCGCACCGTCATCGAGCCGCTGCTGGCCTGCCTGGCCAAGTTCGAACCGCTCTACGACACCGACCTGATGCAGGGCGGCGGCCATGTGCGCGGCTGGTTCGCCGCTGCGGACTCGCCCGAAATCGAACAGGCCCTCACAGCGTTGTCCAAACTTGACTCGCTGCAAGAGCACCTGCTGTTCGCCGTCGGCGATGGCAACCATTCATTGGCCACCGCCAAAGCGCATTGGGAAAGCCTGCGCGGCCAGGTAGCGGCCGATCATCCTGCCCGCTATGCCCTGGTCGAAGTGATCAATATTCACGATGAAGGGCTGGCTTTTGAACCGATTCACCGGGTCATCTTCGATTGTACCCTCGACGCCTTTCTGGTTGCTGCCGCTGCTTGTTTTGTTGGCCAGGGTCTTTCGGTCATCAAGGACGTCGACCCCGGTTTCGGCGCACCGCCAGCAAACGGCGAACAGGTCATTCCCCTGCTCTGGCGCAGCAGCAGCTGGCAGATCCGCATCGCCACACCCCGGCACAAACTCCCCGCCGGATCGCTGCAAACCCTCTTGGACAGCATGACCGCACATGGCGACTGCCGCGTCGATTATATTCACGGCGAAGACGTGGTCCGTCAACTGGCCGCGGCCGGCAATCTCGGTCTGCTGCTGCCGGTGCTCGATAAATCCAAATTCTTCACCATCATTGCCCGCGACGGCATCCTGCCGCGCAAAACCTTTTCGATGGGCGAAGCCTTTGAAAAGCGTTACTATATTGAATCCAGGCCCATTCGATGAGAGGTGCCCCAAACATGACCGAATCACCCCAACGTCAACGCATCGGCGTCATCGGCGCCGGAATGACCGGACTCACAGCGGCTTACAAGCTGCTCCAGTCCGGCTTTGATGTTGTGCTGCTGGAGGCCACCGAACAGCCCGGCGGCATGGTCACCTCCTTTAAGCTTGGACGCGAGCAGATCGAGTACATTTACCATCATATTTTCACCAGTGACCATCATGTGATTGAATTGGCCAGCGAGTTGGGGCTGAGTGAGCATTTGTCCTGGTATCAGAGCCGCGAGGCGCTTTTTTCGGGCAATCGGCATTACCCCTTTTCGGCGGCAGGCGATTTGCTGCGTTTTGGCGGTATGTCCCTGCTTAGCCGCCTGCGCACCGGCCTGACGGTACTCAAAGCCGGTCGCATCAGCAACTGGCGTGCGCTGGAAAAGAAAACCGCGGCCGAATGGCTGTGCCGGCACAGCGGCCGTCAGGCCTTCAACCGACTGTGGAAACCCCTGCTAAAATCGAAATTCGAACTCGACGCCGAGGAGATCTCGGCCGTCTGGATCTGGAACAAATTCAAGTTGCGTGGCCAGTCGCGGGACAAAACAGGCGGCAATTCGCGCCTGGGCTACATGAAGGGCGGTTTCGGCACGCTGGTCAACAAGATGGCTGACGCCATCGAAAAGCGGGGCGGCCAGATTTATTATGGCCATACCGCCATGAGCATCACGCGGGAATTGACTCCCGGCAGTCAGCCGCGCTACCGCATCGAATGCATTCTGGCGGACTGCTCCTCCGTGGCGTTCGAAGTTGATGCCGTCATCGCGACAACCTCGGGCCGTCAGTTTGCCAACATGGCTGCGGGGCTGGATCTGCCGGATGATTACATGAAGCAGGCTCGCGGCCTCCGGTACAAAGGTGACCTGTGCCTGGTTCTTCGATTGAAAAAGAGTCTGTCACCCTATTATTGGACGACGGTCTGCGACAATCTCCCCTTTGTCGTCGTGGTCGAACACACCAACCTGACCGGCATCGGGCGCTATGGCGGGCATGTCGTATACCTCTCACGTTATTTAGATGTTTCGACGCCGCTCTGGACCCAGCCCGACAGTGAAATCTTTCAGCAATTCAAGCAGGGGCTGCTCGGCATGTACCCCGATTTCAATCCCCGCGATATCATTGACTGGCGTTTGCGGCGGACTCGCTTTGCTCAGCCGGTGATCAGCTGTGACTACAGCGAATCAATGCCCGCCATGGACACCCCGGACGCCGGCATCAAGCTGGCCGGTATGGCGCAGATCTACCCCGAAGATCGCGGTATCAACTACGCCATCCGCTTGGGCGATCAGGCCGCTGAAGCCATTCGCGGCTTTTGCGCGAGCAAGACCTTGCCATGAAACGTTTGTGGGCCCTGCTGCCCCTGCTGATCGTGCCGGTGGCCTGGTGGCTGCTGGGCAGCGACATCGGCTTTTTTTTGCTTTGGTGGCTGGCCTTCGCCCTGATCGGCTGGCTGGTCTGGCCGCTGGCGGCGCGATTATTCCCAGGCGGTGACAACGGTTATCTGTTGGCCAAGCCGCTGGGGCTGGCCTTGACCTCGCTGCTGCTTTGGACGCTATCCTATCTCCAGATTCTGCCCTTCAGCCGCTGGGCGATTGTCCTCGTGCTCTGCGCCGTTGGCCTGCTTTGCTGGCTGGTCAAGGGCAACTGGCGTCAGTTGGACAGTCTGGTCCAGGAACCCGTCAACATCCGCCGCGCCGCCGCCGGTGAACTGCTGTTTGGCGCTGCGCTGCTGTTCTGGGCTTTTGCCCGCGGCCTCAAACCGGAAATCGACGGCTTGGAAAAATTCATGGACTTCGGCTTTATGAACAGCCTGTGGCGGACAGATTTTCTGCCCGCTGTCGATATGTGGTATGCCGGCGGTCAAATCAATTACTATTATTTTGGCCAGTACCTGTATACGTTTCTGGCCAAGCTGACCGGCATTGCCCCTGCGGTCGCCTACAACCTGAGCATGGCCAGCACCTTCGCCCTGACCTTCTCCATGGCCTACGCGGTCGTCAGTCGACTGCTGGCGCTGCTGCGGCGCAAAACGCCCAAGTTGCCCCGCGCGGCCAACGCGATTGGCGGTTTGCTCGCCGCATGGCTCGTCGCGCTGGGCGGCAACAGCCACGCCTTCTTTTACGACACCAACAGCCCCGGCAATGCCTGGCTGTCCCTGATGCATTCGCTGGGTTTGGTCGGCGGCAGTGTCGACAAGCCCTTTTACTTCCCCGACTCCACGCGGTTCATCGGCTTCAATCCCGACATCGCCGACAAGACCATCCACGAATTTCCGCTGTATTCCTTCCTGGTCGCTGATCTCCATGCCCATGTCATCAACATGGCTTTTGTCCTGTTGCTGGTCGCTCTGCTGATCGGTCTTTTCCAAAACCATCACCTGCGCCAGAGCGCCGTCGACTGCCACGCCAGTCAGCAGGCCAATCTGACGGCCAATGACCGGGACTGGCACCGAGCTGAACTCAAGCAGGTTTTTCGCCGCTTGCGCGTGACGACAACCAACTTGCCGCTGCTGGTGATCATTGTCCTGCTGGCGATCGCCATGATGGGCAATTTCTGGGACTTCGCCATTTATTTTGCCATGACCGCCCTCGTTCTGTTCTGGATCAATCTCCGCGGTTACGGGCGTGTTCGCCTGCCTGGTGTGGCCGTTTTCGTCGTGCAATGCGTGCTGATCCTGATTCCGTTTCTGGCGGTCAGCCTGCCCTGGCTGGCCGTCGTGATGTTCTTGGTGGTTTTGGCGGTCAATCACTATCTCACCCTGGTCTTTGGTGACGCGCTGACCTTGACCGGCGCGCAGATGAGCTGGATCTTTTTTCTGACCCACTTGCTTTCACTGCCCTTCAACAGCAGCTTCAGCCCGATGTCCAAGTCCATTGCGCTGGCTGAAACGCATACACCCCTCTGGCAATTGCTGGTATTGTGGGGACCGCATTTAATGGCCGGACTGCTGCTGGTCGTTTTTCTGCTCATCTTCGCGCGTCAACGAAGGACAGCCCTCAGGCCTGGCGCGTTCTCGCCGGCCGATCTGATGGCCTGCATCGTGCTGGCTTGCGCCGCCGGCTTGATTCTCCTGCCGGAACTGGTCTATGTCGTCGATATTTACACCGGTGCCAAACGCGCCAACACGATGTTCAAGTTTACCTATCAGGCTTTCATCCTGCTTTCCATGGTCTGGGCCTATGCCGTTGTCCGTGTCACCACCTTCTTTGCAGCATCCTGTCGGCGCAGCAAGGATTTCACTGCCAAACCGGCCTGGGGGGCGGGTGTCATCAGCGTGATTTTGATCGTCACCCTGATTATGCCAAGCTGGTATACGCTACCGGCGATCCACCAGTGGCTGGACAACTTCTCGACAGAGCGCTATCAGGGGCTCGAGGGCACCCATCAGCTGGCTGTAAAGGGTGATGGAATATTGGCCGCCGACTATGCCGCCATTCAATGGTTCAATCAAAATGTCACGGGGCAACCGGTCATCCTAGAGGCCTCCGGTGACAGCTGGACCGATTATTGCCGAATTTCGGCGTATACGGGGTTACCGACCGTCATCGGCTGGACATCCCACGAGTGGCTGTGGCGAACCATCAAAACCACGTCCGACGGGATGGACCGCTTCGTCGCGCCGCGGCAGGAAGATGTGCGGCTGATGTACACCACGACCGATCCGCTGCTTCGGACCGAACTCCTGAAAAAATACCAGGTCGCCTACATCATCGTCGGCGACCTGGAAAGAGACAAATATTCAGGTTTGCAGGAAGAGGCCTTGATCGGCCTGGGAACCGTCGTTTTTCACAACGAGAGTCTGGTCATCATCGAGCTTGCTTCGTAGTCGTTTAGGGCTTGGGGGGAATCGTCAGGACTTGGCCGGGGTAAATCATATCAGCTGAGGCCAGACTGTTGGTCGTTCTGATCAGTTCAATGTATTTTGATTCGCTGGAACCATAAAACTTGTTGGCAATCGACGTCAGTGAATCGCCGGATACCACGGTGTAGGACTGCGAGCCGGCTGGCGCTGTCGTCGCCGGTGTCGTCGGGGTTGTCGTTGGCGTCGTGGTGGCGGTCGGATCGATGGTCTCGCTGCCCGAAGCGCTCGGCAACGTCGAAGAACTGTCCGTGATGGACGGCGTTTGGGTTGTATTGGTCGTCGGTTTGTTTTGTGACAGCATCGACCAGATGGCGTAAATGCAGCCGATGCTGATGATGGCGATCACAATATAGAAGGCGATGCGCCGGCCGCGACCGCTGTCGTGAACCTCTTCATAATCATCTTCATCGTCGTAGACTTCATTTTGGCGGCCGCTTGACTTGACTGGCGCCACGGGAGCGTCGCGGTTGCTGATAGGGGCAGGGATGAATTCTTCCGACGCAAAATCATCTGCCGGCGGCTGTTGACGGCTGGCGGCGACACTGTCTGTCTGAGGTCTGATCGGTAGCGCGCGGCTGCCGCGGTCGGCAGACGAAATGTTCTCGACAAAGCTGATCATGATTTGCAGCGGCACACCCGGCAATTTGGCTGAGGCGGCGGTGATGATCAAACCGGCGGCATCGGCCTGGTCTTCGGCTTCGTAAAGCATACGCAAAATATCGCGCTGGCCAAGCGAGTCCATAATTTCTTTGTTGCAGACGATCACGCAGTCATCCAGTTGCAGTTGCGCGATATTGGAATAGCGAACCGTACCCGCAACACCGGCGCAATAAACATCCATACCCTGCACGGGCTTGCCGTTGCCGTCGATGGCGTCCAGCGGATAATCGTCGGCGGTCAGCGGATACAGCACGTCACCGCGATAGAGGTAGGCGCAGCCGCTGCCCATGGTCACCGCGGCCAGCTCGGAGTCCTTGATGACCACCCCAGCAAAATAGGGCTGCCGTGTGCCTTCATGATGTAAAGTGATCCGACCGGCTACCGACACAGCACACTCGGCCAGTTCGTTGATTTCACCGTCGATGTTGCGGCTGGACAGGTGGGTCTCGTTATGGATTCTATCAAGGGCTTTGCGAATTTTGCCCTGGACGACCTCATCTGGCCCAACCCCGGAGGCATTGGCAAAAACCGAAAAGAAAAAACCGCGATCTTCACGATCCAGCGTGATATCCGCGGCGCGATGCTCGCGGCGGCCGGACGGGCGGCCGTCCAGATAAAACCCGTCGAAAGCGCCGGACGCAGGGAAGTAGCGGGCGGTGACGGTCGCAGCTATTCGGGTCAGAACAGCACGGGGTGATCTTGCCATAATACTGGCCTCCTGTCATATAGTCGCATTTATTATATCACACCAATTCTTCAGATTTGTAACAGACAGATATCAATTGTTGGTCAGGCGGTACTTGGCAGGCGGGTCCAATGACCAGGCCAAACACAAGAGGTCGGCCGGACGGTTCAAGGCCGGTTCGTTGCAAACCCGCGAAAGCAGCCGCTCCAGCAGGACGCGCATGGCGGGGCCAGTCGGCCAGCCCGCCAGGTGCAGCTGACGACCGTTCAAGGCCAGCTCCGCCAAAACCAGCGGCCGCTGGCCTGACGAACCGGCAAAGGCAAATTTATTTTCCGGTCCGGCTGGCAAATCCGCGCCCAGACACAGCTGCAGCAATCGGCTGATGCCTGTTGCCACCGCGGCCAAATCGCCGCCCGCCAAATGAGACCTGCGCGCCAGCAAACGTAACAGCATGCGCTGCTCAGCGTTGTTCAGCGGCCGGTTCAGCGGCAGCAGCAAGCGCAGGGTGATCCCGTAAAGCATCGCTTCGCCGTCATGCGCCAGGTGTCGTGAGACCCGGCATTGCTGCATCAGCAGATGCTGCAGCGCGTGGCCTGTTGATGCCTGAAAGGATGGCAGCAAAAGCCGCCGCAGCGCCATCGGTGACAAGTCCGGCGCGGCCGCGGCCAGATAAAACAGCGGCAGCCGCGCAGCCGGCGGCAGGTCGGCGTCGATCAGACGACTCAGGTTGTCGCAGAGCCGCCGATCGTCGGTCGCGATGTTGAAGAGGATGGCGGCAACTTCGCCCAAAATGCCGCAACCCCTAAAAGAGGAAAGCTGGGTAGCATAGGGCGCGTTGAGAATGCGGAGCATTTCGCTGACCAGCCGTTCTCGGCTCAAGCGGTCAAGCTGATCGGCTTTGTTGGCCGCGGCGCTCACCAGATCCGGGTCGGGCGTCAGGTCATAGGTCACAGCAAAGCGCACCGCCCGCAGCAGCCGCAAGGCGTCCTCGCCGAAGCGCGCCGTCGGGTCGCCCACCGTTCGCAGCAGACCCTGCTGCAGATCGGCCAGACCTTCGTGCAGATCTAAAAGCCCGCGATCCGGTCGCCAGGCCAGGCTGTTCATGGTGAAGTCGCGCCGTGCGAGGTCCGCCTCAATCGCGTTTTGAAAAACCACCGCGTCCGGGCGGCGCGCATCGGAATAACTGCCCTCGGAACGAAAGGTCGTGATTTCAACCGCCAGGTCCTGCCAGACCACAGTGACGGTGCCGTGCTGCAAGCCCGTCGCAAAGCTGCGCGTGAAAACAGCCTGCACTTGTTCCGGTAGGGCATTGGTTGCCAGGTCATAATCCTTGGGGACCAGCCCCAGACAAAGATCGCGAACACAACCGCCGACCAGCCAGGTTTCATAACCGCTCCGGTCAAGCTGCTCCAGAATCTGGCATACTGCCTGCGGTATCTGTCGGATATCAATCGGTGAATCCATCGCGTCCGTCTCCTGCCAGAACGGTTTGCAAAAGCCGCCTTCTTTGTGTATGATTGATTTGATCATAGCACAGAACAAACATTTTTGGCCAGTCAAGCGGCTTGATATTGAAAAAGGAAGGTTCCGAACCATGCGTAAAACCAGATTTCGGCGCAACCGCCACCTTGTGACGATTGCTTCGCTGATGATAGCGATCATGTTGACTTTACTGCCGACAGCCGTGGCAGCGGCGTCAGACGATCAACGACCGGCTGCGCGTCTGTCAGCGGGTCTACTGCACAGCGCCATGATTAATTATGACGGCCAGCTTTATGTCTGGGGTGATAATGTAAACGGTCAACTGGGTATCGTCGGTGAAGACTACTGCGACATCCCGCAATTGGTCGAACTACCTGACAAAGCAATTGAGGTCAGCCTCGGTTCATACCACACGATGGTCCTGTTAGCCGATGGCACGGTTTGGACTTTCGGCCGCAACGCCTATGGCCAATTGGGTGACGGTACTACTCAAAGCTCCAGTTTGCCCGTCATGGTCGCGGATTTGCCCAAAATCGTCGCCATCGCTGCCGGCTCGCAGCATTCGATGGCGCTGGGTGAGGACGGCAGTGTCTGGGCGTGGGGTAACAATACCAACGGTCAGGTCGGGGATGTCCCTTCAGATACCATTATTAAAAGCGATGGCCAGGTTTTTGGCACACGCCGTATTGTGCCCGCCACGATCGTTGCCAGCGGCGCAACAGCCATTGCCGCCGGCGGTTCTCATTCGATGTATTTAAGTGACCAGGCCAAAGTCTATGCCTGGGGTAACAACAGCAAAGGCCAGCTCGGTGACGGGACAACCCTGTCGCACAATTTGCCATCGCTGGTGCCCGGTCTGGACGGATCTGCCCTGATCGCTGCTGGCTACGACCACAGTCTGTCCGTGATCCGTCACGATGGTTTTGATGAACTGATGGCCTGGGGCGATAACTCGCTTGGCCAGTTGGGTACGGGCGGCGGATTGAAAGCCGATTCTGTCCAGACCATTCCCATGCGCGCCGATTTGACCGGCGATCAGGACATCTATAACGACCATGTATTGTCCTTGTTTGCTGGTTACGCCCAGTCGGCCGTCACGGTGCCGGCTGGCGATTCCGGTCGGCAGCGTCTGCTGATCTGGGGCAGCAATTCCAACGGGCAACTGGCGCAAGGTGATATTATCAGCCAGAATCAGGCCAACGATGTTGATGGCACCTTCAATTACTGGACCGGCAATGATTTTTTGCCCTTTGACGACATCGCTTTGGGCGGCAATCACGTGCTTGTCTTGAGCAGCAAAGGCCTGCTGGCGGCATCCGGTCACGGGGACCGCGGACAGCTCGGTAACGCGTCAATTTTGGATCGCAATCATCTGGTCCCTGTCACTGTGCCCGATGTCATCCGTCCGGTCTGGGTCGGCGACTGCCAGGTTTCCGCAGGCTATAATCGCGACGGCGCACTTGTGATTCGCTGGCCGGCAGCGCAGGACAATCAAACCGTCGCGGGCTATCTCGTCAGCATTGCCAATCCCAAGGGCCTTGTTCTGACAACCTACGTCAATGATCAACTCACCTTGACTTATGACAAAGCCAGTCCGACGACCGCCTATGAAATTACCGTGATGGCCTGTGACATCAATTCCATCGAAACAGATGAACTCACCTTGAGTCGACTGGTAGGCTATGTGCTGCCTGCTGCTGCCGCGCCGGGCGATACTGCTGCGAAGTATTTCGCCGACGTCAGCGTGTCGGTTCCCCAGGTCGATTATCTCCTCAGCAACTGGCATCCGGACAGCAAAGATCTCGTTCGTCCTCTGGAAGTGCCCTGGGACATCAGCAGCATTTATGGCAAGAGCGCCATTCAACCGCCCGCTGACTGGGTGGGCTATGCCCTGACCGCGGTTGTCGCGATCATCCTGATTCTGCTGATGGTATTTGACTTTTTACGACGTAAAAACAAATGGACGGTACGCAATGTCTTAGTGATGCAGCCCCGCCGAGAGCAACAAACTGGCTGACAGCATCGATTCCATCACTTTCAGGTCAGCTCCCAGCGCGGCAATCTGCTCTGCCCAGGGGTTAGCCGAGGCGATGATGCCATAGTTTTCCAACGCGAATTCTTCATAGGGTTGGGCGGATTTTTCGCCGGCTGACAGCAGGTTGCTGATCAGCCGTTCGTCGACAGCAAGCGCGGCAGCGAGCGGCAGCATTTCGGCGAAAAAGGTCGGTTCCACAGCCATTTTCTGGCCGTCACCATCGATGATGGTACGTTTCAGTGCCTTGGTGACCGCAAAAATCTCGCGGCCGGCTGGCGTCAGTCGACGAATCTTCCAGGCATAGATCGCCATCGCGAGGCAGGGCACCAGCAGCAACAAGCTGGCGATATGCAGAAGAACCACAAAGGAGATGATCGTCATGGCCAGATACCCGAGTGAGGCCAGAACGGCACTCCAACGGCCTATTCGGATGCGCCGCTGATCGATCAGATGCCGCGTGTCGATTTCCTGTTCGATTAAATAACTGAATTGAATGTAAAAGGCTTGCATTTCTGCCGCTGTCGCCGGATCGCAGGCAAACCTGCGAATTTCCGCGGTGGAAATCATCGAGTCCTGGGTGACGTGCTCAAAGAGCCACTGCACCAGGTATTCTTCGAAGGCCAAAAGGCCCGCGCTGTGGCGGCTGCCGGTTTCAGGCAGCGCGAAAACATTGCCGCGCAGGGTCAAGACCCGCCGTCTGACAAGGTCGAGCAAGGTCGCCAGGATCAGGCGGCCGGGCCACGCCTTATTTTGCAGAATCGCCAGTACGGCCGGCGGGCAGCCCGCCGGCAGGCGCTGCCAATAACGCATGCGAAACAAGGCGGTGACCTCTCGGTCGAAGAAAAAGTAAATGATAAGGCCAAACAACACGGCAAAAGCAAGCATGATGAAGATGAAGTAATAGAGATCGGTCCGCAGTTGATCTTCACGAAGCAAAGCGTCCGCAGCTTGCCGCGCTTCGCTGGTCAGCGCGTCCCAAGTCTGGTTCTGCGTCTGGTGTTTGGCGGTGTTGAAGACAAGGGTCGGGAACAGGCAATACAGCGTCATGGCCTGATTGCCATCGGTCGCCGCGCCGCTGAATATGAGCGCATCCGCCTGCGGCCTGGCCGCTGTATAGGCGGTGCGACTGACTGGCAAATACCACATCTGGACAGCGGGGATTTGCTCCGGCAACAGCAGGGTCAGGCTGGCCCGCGCCGTCGGGGTGAATTCATGCAAGGTGAAAAAGCGGCCCTTCAAGACGGCATTGTCGTCATTTTGCCAGACAACTTGGGCCAGCTGGTAGGTCAGGCGGATCGTCCGGCGGCTGTCCTTTTCCGACACCGCGGTCACGCGAATATTCAGCGTCGCGCCGTCATCATCCGCTTCGTAAGCGGCCGTGTTGTCCTGATTTTCAGCCGTATTGGGCTGGATAGCGACAAACTCATCCGTGCTGCTGGCGGCAATTTCGATTTTTTCCAGATTGATACTGCCGGACTCAGCATAATTGATGGCAAAAACAAAGGTTTTGAGACTGCGCAGCATATTGTAGGAGACCGTCTCGCTGATCAGCGCCGAACCGTCGGCCTGCAGAGCGATCGTGATATTGTCCTGGCTGATCGTAAAATCACGGCTGCCGGCAGGGGCGCTGGAACAGCCGGCCAACGTCGTCAGAATGAGTACCAGCATCAGAAGAACCACGGCCGTTATGACCTTGTGCCTGGCATGCATCGGAATCAGCACCTCGCGCTTTTAATTGTGATTTTGAATAATTACCTGCAATTATACCACAGCCGCCAAACCCTCGCCAATCGCCTTGACAACCAAGTCGGCTGAACTCTATAATAGGCATTACGCCGTGGGGGCGTAGCTCATCTGGGAGAGCGCTACATTCGCATTGTAGAGGTAGTGAGTTCGATCCTCATCGTCTCCACCAAATAGAGACCCGGTCGCTGAACAAGTGATCGGGTCTTTTTGTTTTCAGGTTGACAGATTTTACGATGTCGCCCAAAATTGAAATAATGAATATATGTTGAATACAATCCAAACGGTCGTTTATGAAATCAAGATTGATCGCATCTACTTCGCTGACAGCAGCGCATTCAAGACAGGTGACCGTCTGGTGTTGGAAGCCTCGCTCAATTTTTTGGATTCAGACTATCCTCTGATCGCATTGCAAGAGAATCATCAGTACTTTTTGTCGATCAGTCAAGATCAAAACGAGCTGGTCGCGCCGGCTGAACTCGCTCAATATGAAGCCATCATCGGTGATACAACGGCCGAAAGCGCCTATTCCATGCAGTTTATCAATTACCCGCAAATCGAGATCACCCAGGATGGTTATTACCTGTTCTCTCACAGCTGGGTGGACCTGATCAATGAAAATACTGTCCCATTGATCTTGGAAGTCGATGCCGATTCAACAGATGTGATCCACATGATGCTCCGCACCGATCAATATTTTGAGTCAGATTTTCAAGCGTTAATTGACAAGTTTTTAAAATAAGCGATTTTTCGCTACATTTTACTTGACTAAATATACCAAAATATTATATATTATTCACAAGAAAAGTCCGGTTACAAGGGAGTTGAATGTCCAACTCCCTCTTTTTAGGAGGAGAATCTATGAAGAAGCTTTTGATCCTGATCCTTTCATTCGCACTCTTGCTGGCCATGACCGCCTGCGGCACCCCGGTCGGCCAGACAACCAGCGCGAACACCACCGCCGACAGCGAAACCACGGCCAAAATCGACCTCTCCGGCGTCGAACTGATGCAGGACGGTGTCCTGACGATTGGTGTGGAAATCGGCTACCCGCCTTTTGAGGATTTTGCCGAGGATGGCACCACCCCGATCGGTTATGACATTGATTTCGCCAAGGCGCTCGGCGAGAAGCTCGGTCTGGAGATCAACTTTGTCAACACCGCTTGGGACGGCATCTTCCAGGGCATCGACGTCAACTATGATGTCGTCATCTCGGCTGTTACCATCACCGACGAACGCAAGGAAACCATGCTGTTCTCCGATCCCTACATCAATAATTACCAGGCTGTCGTCGTCAAGGCCGACTACGCTGGCGAGATCAAAGGCTTCCTCGACCTCGACGGCAAGACTATCGCCGTGCAGAAGGAAACCACTTCGGACATCCTGATGCAGGATTATAATGACACCGGTTCGATCGATTGCACGATCTCCGCTCAAGAAAAAATCGTCACCTGCTTCACCCAACTGACCAACGGCGAAGTTGATGCCGTTGTTGTCGACTCCACGGTTGCTGATGGTTACCTGGCTTCCAACCCCGGCCTGTACCGCAAAATCTTCCAGGACGAGAGCGAACCCGAGCAATTCGGCGTCGCTATGGGCCTCGATAACACCGCGCTGAAAACAGCACTTAATAAAGCCATCGTCGAGCTTGAAGCCGAAGGCTTTTTCACTGTAAACATTGAGCACTGGTTTGGCGCTTAAAAAACTGGCGTAGCCTGACCGGCAACGGCAGCCTACTGCCGACAAAATGAGTATAAGTGGTATTATGATGAATATTTTTAAAAGACTTGTTGATATCAAACATTGGAAACGTTCATCAAAGGCAGCTGTCATATTAATTATGGCAGCTGCCCTGCTTTTGAGCGTACTGGCCGCGGTCAATGTCTCCAAAGACGCGATGCTGGCGCAGGCCTCCGACAAGGTCAAACAGATCATCGAAGATGAAAAGAACAGCAGTCGCAAATATCTGACGATCACCTACAACGACCTCGGTGTCGTCAGCTACCTCTCCTTCACCACCTCCGGCGCAGCATCCTTCAAAGAATCCTACGTCGCCTTCGCCGGTCAGATCTACAACGCCGATGCCGGCACCGCCAAATTCGCCGGTCAGATGGTCAACTACACCTACCGCATGCTCGGCTCCGGTGAGAATCTGCTGCACGGCGTCAAGCTGACCCTTTTGCTGACCACGCTCTCGATGCTGATCGGCTTTTTCCTGAGTATCTTTCTGGCGCTGGGCAAGATCTCGACCAACCCCCTGCTGAGCAAACTCAGCAGCGCCTACATCTTCTTCTTCCGCGGCACGCCGCTGCTGATCCAGCTCTTTGTCATCTACTTCTCAGCACCGGTCATTTTTGGCTTTTCCTGGCGCGGATTTTTCAGCACAGGCGACTCAGAAGCTGTCTACAAGGGGGCTTTTGTCGCCGCCTTGATTGCCTTCGCCCTGAATGCAGCCGCCTACTGCGCTGAGATCGTCCGCGCGGCCATCCAGTCGATTGACAAGGGCCAGAACGAGGCGGCCAAGGCCCTCGGCCTCAGCTATTCCCAGACCATGCGCTCGATTATCATCCCGCAGTCGATCCGCCGCATGATCCCCCCGCTGTGCAACGAGTTCGTCATGATGATCAAGGATGTCTCGCTGGTCTTTGCCATCTCGCTGATGGACATCACGACCATTTCCAAAAACATCATGACCAGTGAGGGCAACTATCTGGTCTTCCTGCCGGCACTCGTCATCTATCTGATCATCACGGCCGTCTTCACCTTTTTCTTCGGCAAAATCGAAAAAAGACTTTCCATTTACGAATAGGAGCCGGTTATGGACGATTATCAGTACATTCTGCGAACTGAGAAATTATACAAAAGCTTTGGGTCGCTCGAGGTCCTCAAAGACATCAATCTCGCGGTCAAAAAAGGCGAGGTCATTTGCATCATCGGCCCCTCCGGCGCTGGCAAATCGACCTATTTGCGCTCGCTCAACCAACTGGAAAAAATCACCAGCGGCAAGATCTTCATCAAGGACGATCTCTTTTTGCACCGCGAGCACAATCGGACGATCCACCGGGCTGAGGCTGAGCGCCAGAAAAACATGCTGCTGGAAATGGGCATGGTCTTCCAGCGTTTCAACCTTTTTCCCCATAAAACAGTGCTGGAAAATGTCATGATCGCCCAGGTTCTGGTCCGCAAAAAAACCAAAAACGACGCCGAAAAGCTCGCCCGCGAAATCATTGCGCGCGTCGGTCTGTCCGACAAGGTCGATGTTTATCCCAGCAAACTTTCCGGCGGCCAGCAGCAGCGTGTTGCCATCGCCCGTGCCCTGGCCATGGAGCCCGAGATCATGCTCTTTGATGAACCGACCAGCTCGCTCGACCCGGAACTGGTCGGCGAGGTCCTCAGCGTCATGAAGAACCTGGCCAAGCAGGGCATCACCATGCTCGTCGTCACCCACGAGATGGGCTTCGCCCGCGAAGTCGCCGACCGCGTTGTCTTCATGGCTGACGGTCTGATCCTCGAGGAAGGTAGCCCGAAGGACCTGTTCGAAAATCCCATACACGAAAAAACCAGAAGTTTTTTGAAGAGCGTTTTATAAATGCTATAATAACAGGTGTATAGGAGGGATGAGCAATGCTACGAAAGATCTTTCTGACCGCCTTGTCGGCCTGCCTTGTTCTGTCTTTGACCGCCTGCAATATCGTGCTGAGCCAAGCGACCGTCGGCAGCACGGCCGGACCGGCCGGTACGACAGCCACCACCACAATCGGTGATCCGTCTGGCACCACCGGCGCGCCCGCTGAACTGACCTGGTCCTATATCGATTACAACCGAACTTTCCTGGCCGCCGACAACACGGTTGTCCTGACACTCAACTGCCATTTCCCCCACCTGACGCCGGAAAGCAACCCGATCGCCATCGAGATTAATTCATACTACGATCAGCAGACCGAGGCCATTGACGAGGCGGCTGTCAATCTGGCGACCGAGGCCAGCACGGCTTACGAGGCCAACAGCAGCTTTTTTATGGCATGGTCTGAAGAACACACCAGCGATGTCGTCTGGACCCATGATATGTACGCCAGCATCGTGACTCTGATCTCGATTAACAGCGGCGGCGCTCACCCGGCCACCAGCCAGCGCGCCGAAGTGTTTGATCTGCAAACCGGCTGGCTGACGCCGATGACCCACTTCTTCACCATCGATGAGGACGGTATCATCTGGCTGATTGCCGACATCGTCATCGACATGGCGATGGGCGATGGCATCGCAACCACCCCCGAAGCCCTGCGGGCCAACCTTTACCTCGACAATTATTATCTTACGGACGACGGCATGGTCGTCTTCTACCAGCCCTACGACATTGCCCCTGGCGCCTACGGCGTGCCGCAATTCACCATCCCCTACGTCCAGTTTGCCGGCAATTCGCAAAACATAGACTGGGTCAGCTGAGGGGTTGAATGCGAGTTTGGTATGAAAAGGGCCGTCTCGCAACAGTTTTTCAAACTTCTTCTGAGACAGCCCCTAGTTCATGTCGAAATGTTTTAGTATGATTTTCCTTGTTTAGATGTCTAACCTCTGAATGTTCTTGATTATGCTAACAACCATATCGTCTGGTAAATTACCAGGCACAGATATCCGCATGTATTTATCCATATACATAAGGTCATAATTTTTCTGCATGAGTTTTCCTTCGAACGATGCAGAGAAGTAAAAAACATTGGTTATATCACCTAAAGTCACTATTTTCCCAACCGCTTTATTTTGACTGACAAATTCGTCAAAACCATTTTTGTCAAATGTGCGGAAAACAGTAAGTGTAACTAAAGACAAATCAGCTTCTGCGATGCCTGTTTTTGCAAAACTTGATAAGAATTCTTTGTCACCACTTTGAAACGTATAGTATGATGCAACATAAGCTTTAGATACAGCGAATTCGCTAAACGAAATTTTGTCTGGCACCTTTGCGAACTGATACAATGCATCTACGGTTTTGAGTTCCTGTGGGTCTGCTTCTTCATCGGTCGTAGCCTTTCGCAAATCCTTTTCCACATTAAGATCATTAATCGACTTAAATGACAGCGGTTCATAGGCAAGTGCTACTGACTCACCTGATGTTTCCGGGTTACTGGGCATGTTGCATCCTGCTAAGAAAAACAACATTAACATAACAGTTAAATATATTAACATCCTTTTCATACATTTCCCCTCCAAATCAATGTAAATCTCTATCAAATTCTGAAATGTGATGAACACACCAAATAATAATATCAGAATCTCCCGCAATCCGATGTATATCGGCTATTTTATTTATTTTCTTGGCTGTGCAATTTTGACCCATTCGTGCATATTATTGATAATTCTATTCATTTTTCAAATTGCCGCTCATTGGCTGATTCTGGCGGAGGAAAGATGGTGTACCGAAGTTTTCGGGGAAGAATATTCACATTACATGAATAAAGTTAGGCGCTATCTCTGAAAATTTACGCCGTCACGTCGTCGGCCGCCGCAGCGCGCTTTTCCAGTTCGATGGCCTCAAGTGAGACAAAGTCGATCTTGCCAACCTTGGTACGCGGCAGGTCGTCGCAGAATTCGATCTCGCGCGGCACGGCATACTGGATCATGTTTTTCTCGCAGTGCTCCATGATTTGCTGGCGCAAGGCCTCTAGATCGGTTACAGAATTATCCGGTACAACGAATAATTTGACGACTTGCATCTTGTAGGGGTGCGGGATGCCGATGGCGCAGGCCATGCGCACGCCCGGCACCGCGCTGGCCGTGTCTTCGACCTGCGAGGGGAAGACCGGGATGCCCGAGACCTTGAGAATGCGCTTCATGCGCTGTTTGAAGTGCAGATAGCCGTCGGCGTCCATGTTGCCGAAATCGCCGGTGTGAATCCAGCGGCGGCCATCGGCATGCAGGCGAATGGTTTCGTCGGTCGCCTCCGGGTCGTCAAGATAACCGAGCATCATGGTCGGGGCATTGATGCAGAATTCGCCGTCCTGACCCAGCGGCAGTTCGTCGGTGGTACCAGGGGTGACGACAACCATCAGCACGTCGGACAGCGGCAGACCGACCGAATTGTCGCGGGCCTCGAGCTGCGGATTGACGGCGCAGACCGTGACGGTCTCGGTCAGACCGTAACCCTCGCGCAGGGTGCAATTGCCGTTGCGGCTTTTGACGAATTCGTCGAAGCGATCCTTGAGATCGGCGGTCAGGGTGTCGCCGCCGCAGAAGAGGGCCTTCAAACAGGACAGATCGGCATGCTTGAGTTTTTCGTTTTTGAGGATACCCTCGAAAAGCGTCGGTACAGCGGCGATGAAGGACGGGCGTTCTTTGACGATGACATCGGCTAACACTTCAGGTGTGAATTGCGGCACCAGGATCGAGCGCATGCCGTTGACCAGCATGGCGTGCAGACCCATGCATAGGCCAAAGCCGTGGAACAACGGCAGGATGGTGACCATCGACAAGCCGGTCGGATCGAAGTTTTCATCGTTGTCATAACCTATGATTTGCGGACCCTGCGTGGCCAGCACATTGAAGTTGTAGGACGACAGCATGATCGTCTTGGGCATGCCAGTCGTACCGCCGCTGTGCAGGTAAACGGCGCAGTCATGCGGCCCGCGTTCACGGTGGTAATCGCCGGCTTTGGCCAGGGCCATGAAGTCGTTCCACTTGATGTATTCCTGTCGGCGGGGCGTGGCGGCGATCTTGCGGCCCTTGGTGACGAAAAAGCCGACTTTGAGCCCTAGGTTGAGGTAGTTGGTGATCGAACAGACGATGGTCTTGCGAATGCGCGAGGCCTCGAGCATGGCCGTTTGTTTGGCCAGCATGGCGTCGAGAATGATCAGGTAATCGCTGCGCGTGGTGCGAATGTAGTGCAGCATTTCCTCGGCCGGCGTCAGCGGGTGCACCATGTTGCAGATGCCACCGAGACGATTGACAGCGTAGAAAAAGATGGCGGCATGCGGGACATTGGGCAGGCAGAGGGTGGCGATGTCACCAGCCTTGAAACCCATGGTGGCCAGACAGGCCGCCGCCTGATCGATCTGCTCGAGCATGGATTTGTAGGAAATGTGGCTGCCCATGAAAGACAGCGCCGGATAATCCGGGAAGCGCCGCGCGGTGCGCGCGACCAGTTCGTACAGGGTCAGTTCGGGATAATTCATGGTGGTCTTGAACCAGGGGTCGTAGTGAGCCTGCCAGGGTTTATCCATTTTCAAATCCTCCTGTTACTGTCCGTAATAGGCGTTCTTGCCATGTTTGCGAAGGTAATGTTTGTCGAGCAGAACCTGGTCGAGCGACGGCAGATCGGGCGTCAGCAGTCGGGCGTGCAGGGCCATCATCGAACACTCTTCGAGCACGACGGCGTTGTGCACGGCGTCAGTCGGGCTGCTGCCCCAGGTGAAGGCTCCGTGGCAGGCGACCAGCACGCCGGGCACGGCGGCCGGATCGAGCTGACGCTGCGTGAAGGTCTCGACGATGACCCGTCCGGTGTTGAGCTCGTAATCATTGGCAATCTCGGCATCGGTCAGCTTGCGGGTGCAGGGCACGTCGCCGTAAAAGTAGTCGGCGTGGGTCGTGCCATATGCTGGCAGGTCCTGACCAGCCTGCGCCCAGGCCGTCGCCCAACGCGAGTGCGTATGAACGATGCCGCCCAGCGTCGGGAAGCGCTTGTACAGCTCGAGATGGGTGGCGGTGTCGCTGCTCGGCTTGTAGGTACCGCTGATCACCTTGCCGTCGAGATCGACGACGACCATGTGGCGCGCCTCGAGTTGCTCGTAGGGCACGCCGCTGGGCTTGATGATCATCAGGCCCTTGGCGCGGTCGATGGCGCTGACATTGCCCCAGGTGAAAACCACCAGCTGATGCTTGGGCAGGTCGAGATTGGCCTGCAGCGTTTCTTTGATCAGGTTTTCCATATTGACAGACTCCTTGTCGCTGATTTTATATCTATTCCATCATAATCCAGCGCAACAATTCGGACAAGCCTTATCACGGTTTTTAATGGCAATGTGCTATACTATTTTCATCTCTTTCACCATCGGAGGTCCGCATGGCCAAGCTCAAAACCAGTTTTTTCTGCAGTGAATGCGGCCACGAGGCCAGCGGCTGGCTGGGGCGCTGCCCCGGCTGCGGCGCTTGGAACACCTTGGTCGAAGAAAAGCGCCCGGCCGCCAGCAGCGCTTCGACGCCGCGCGGCCCCTGGGCGGCGACCGACGCGCCGGCCGCGCCGGTTCGTCTGGTCGATGTGCCGGCCGACACCGGCAGCCGCCTGTCAAGCGGTCTGCACGAGCTCGACCGCGTGCTGGGCGGCGGCTTTGTCCGCGGCTCGCTGGTCCTGATCGGCGGCGACCCCGGCATCGGCAAATCCACGCTGCTGCTGCAGGTACTGGGCCAGATCGCGCCAAACCACCGCACGCTCTACATTTCGGGCGAGGAATCGCCGCAGCAGATCAAGCTGCGCGCCGACCGCCTTGGTCTGGACGCCGGCAATGCAGCGCTGCTGGCCGCCACCGAATTCTCGGCCATCGAGGCCGTGCTACGCCGTGACAAACCCGAGCTGGCCATTGTTGATTCGATCCAGACGCTCTACGTCGAGGAACTATCCGCCGCCCCCGGCAGCGTCAGCCAGGTTCGTGAGGCCACGGCCGGCTTGCTGCGGCTGGCCAAGGGCCTGGGCATCACCATCGTACTGGTCGGTCACGTCACCAAGGACGGCGCCATCGCCGGACCGCGTGTGCTGGAACACATGGTCGACACCGTGCTTTATTTCGAGGGCGAGCGCCACCAGAATCTGCGCATCCTGCGCGCCGTCAAAAACCGCTTCGGCGCCACTGACGAGCTGGGTGTCTTTGAAATGACCGATCGCGGCCTGCAGGAGGTCGAGAACGCCTCGCAGGCCCTGCTCGACGGCCGTCCGCTGCACGTGCCCGGCTCGGTCGTCACCGCCTGCATGGAGGGCACCCGGCCCCTGCTGATCGAAATTCAGGCGCTGCTCAACGAGTCCGCCTACGGCTCGCCCCAGCGCATGGCCCAGGGCCTCGATCGCAACCGCGTCACCATGCTGCTGGCTGTGCTCGACAAACTCTTCAAATTTGGCCTCAACAACATGGACACCTACATTAACGTCGTCGGCGGCATTCGTCTGACCGAGACCGCCACCGACCTGGCCATCGCCGGCGCGGTCATTTCCAGCCTCAAAAACAAGGCTGTCCGCGCCAACTGCCTGCTGATCGGCGAGATCGGCCTGACCGGTGAAATCCGCAGCGTGGCCCAAGCCGACCGCCGCATCATGGAAGCAGGCCGCCTCGGCTTCACCAGCTTTATCCTGCCCGGCAGTTGCCGCCAGCAACTGGCCAAAATCCGCCTGCCCGAACCCTGCGATCTCTTCTATGTCGACCGCGTCAGCGAGGCGCTCGACATTTTGTTTGACTGAATGCCGCGCCAAGGAGATGCCGCCATGACAACGTCTGAACAACGCCCCGTCTACGTCCTCATCCCGGCCGCCGGCACCGGCTCGCGCATGCAAGCCGACCGCAACAAGCCCTTCATCGAAATCGCTGGTGTGCCGGTCATCGTGCGCACGCTGCGCGTCCTGGCCGCCCATCCGCGCGTCACCGGCATCATTGTGGTTGCGGCTGACGGCGAAATCGACGCAATGCAGCAATTAATCTATGAATACGCGCTGCCCAAGGTTCTGGCCGTAACCGCCGGCGGCCCCACCCGCCAGCACTCGGTCATCTACGGCATCGACGCGCTGGCCGCCCAGGCACGCGATCTCGACGACAGCCTAGTGCTGGTCCACGATGGCGCGCGCTGCTTCGTCACGGCCGACGTCATCGACCGCGTCATCGTGGGCATCGAGCAACACCAGGCCTGCGGTGCCGCCGTCCCGGTCAAGGACACGATCAAGCGCGCCGCCCCCGACGGCCGCGTGCTCGAAACGCTCGATCGCGCTGAACTGTGGGCCATGCAGACGCCGCAGGGCGCGAACTACCCGCTCTTACGCGCCGCCTACGACCGGGCGCTGACCGATGGCTGGCAGACCACCGACGACCTGTCGGTGCTGGAGCAAGCCGGCACGGCGGTTCATCTGGTCGTTGGTGATAACCGAAATATCAAGCTGACCACGCCGGAAGACCGGCTGTTGGGGGAAAAGTTGGCGGAGTAGGGGTGGGTGATAGATTAAAGCAATTCTGATTTTCATCATAATTCAAAAATTATGATGGAGAATATTATCAGTATAGTTATCTACATTTTTATTGAATCATCATTAACCTCTTTGCGTTTTGCGTTAATTTTCCGTTTGCGATATAGGATTACAACCGTTGTTAATCCTACAAAACATAATGTGCAAGTTAGAATGATTATTAATTCTGAAGAATCATTGTTTTTCGATTCAGGAGTCAAATAATCATCCATGCTTGTTATCTTGACATCTTCAGGCTTCTCGTTCTGCAAATCGTCCTCTAATGTCTCATTGACTGTCGGTTGAGTTTCCGCAGCTGTTGAGTTCGGACTACTATTTGGTTGTGATTTGGGATTCGTCAAAACGGGCGAGTAGTTGTCTAATATCGGTATATAGTCAGCCCCGGGCGTTACATAGTTATATTCATATTCATGATATGAGGCTGTTAATACTAATTTATTTTGGTCATCAAAAAATGTGCCATCCCATCCAGTAAAGTGGTAGCCAGGGCGCTGAGGATAAGTTGGTTCATCGATAGCAACAGTATCATACTTCACATTTGATTCTTTAATAAATGTACCATCCCAATCGTAAAAATAATACGTACACATTGCAGATTTCCATTGGGCATAAAGAACGAGGGTTTCAGTTATCTTATCACTTCCATTATAAAATAAACCAGTTCCATCCCGGGCTGAATTCCATCCAATAAATTGATAGCCGGTTTTAGCAGGTGGACTCGGCAAAATTAAAACCGACCCATACTCGGCTAAATAATATGAGTTATCAGGATATGTACTTTGGTCGTCATAACATGACCACCATAGGTTATGAATATTGACAAGAAATGTAACCCCGTATGATTTTATTTCCCAATTTGCATATACAACCATATTATCGTTTACTGGGGCTTTGACAGGGCCATCAAAGCGCTCACCGCAGCCGCCTTCAGCAGAATACCACCCAGCAAAAATATAACCTGGTTTGGTTGGGATAGGGGGTCTAACAGTGGCTTCAAAGCTAAAACTGCAATAACGTTGCGTCTGAAGAGTTATTTGGTTTTCTGCGGTGCCATTAAAAGTACCTCCAGAGGCATCAAATGTAATATTAACATATTCTGGTGGAATAATTATGATATTCGCAGCAACCGGTATAGGTAAAGAAATGATCAAGATAATTGCAAAAACTGCTACAAGCAGAACGAAATGGCAATTCGATGAACGCCTTTTTTTCACTTTTATTCTCCAATCATATCATTTTGTTATATTTAATATACTAAATCCAAAAATGATTGTCAATAGTATAAGATTCTTAAAATACCTCACTGCACAAAAAGGCTGACCACGCATGAAGACTGGCTGTTCAGGGAAAAGAAAAGATGGATGAATCTCGGTTACTAACTTTGGAGAATCGCGTGATTGATCCATATTATCAAAAAACTCGTACAATCCAGCGTAGAAAAGTGGATCATACGAGGTTTTATATTTTCATAATCCGTCTTTAACTGTTCGTTGTTATCTGTTCGTTGTTCGTTTTCAGATAACCGCCCTTTTCGCCGTCACCATACAAAACACCTGTACGCCCAGGCCGCGGCCAAAGGCCGTCAGGCCCTCGCCGCTGGTGGCGGTCAGGCCGATGTCGGCGGCGGTCAAGCCGGTCAGGGCGGCCAGGCTGGCCTTCATGGCGTCGATGTGCTGGGCCAGACGCGGCTTGTCGCCTTCGACGGACAGCGAGATGTGGGTCAGCTGCCAGTCACCGAGTGTGGCCAGGGCTTCGCGCAGGTAGGCGGCGCTGTCGGTGACGCCCTCGTCGAGGCAGAGGCGGTCGGCGCGGCTGCCGAGGATGTTGACGCCCGAGACGCCCGAGATGGCGTTGGTCAGGGCGTGCAGCACGACGTCGGCGTCGCTGTTGCCGGCCAGCGGCACTTCGTTGGGGATGGCGACGCCAGCCAGCATGAGGCGGCGGCCCGGTTGGGCGGCCTCTTCCATGGCCGACAGGAAGCGGTGGCTGTCCTGCCCGATGGCGCTGCAGTATTCATAAATTTGCATAGTCTACTCCTGATGCCTCAAGTGTTGGGCTTGCCTTGGCGGATTTCGACGCGGCGGATCTTGCCGCTGATCGTCTTGGGCAGTTCGGTGACGAATTCCAGCACGCGCGGGTATTTGTAGGGGGCGGTGTGGGTTTTGACGTATTCCTGCAGTTCGAGGCGCAGTTCGTCGCTGGCGGTGTAGCCCTTGGCCAGGACGACGGTGGCCTTGACCAGTTGGCCGCGGACGGGGTCGGGTTCGCCGGTGACGGCACATTCCAGGACGGCCGGGTGCTCCATGATGACGCTCTCAACCTCGAAGGGGCCGATGCGGTAGCCGGAGCTCTTGATGATGTCGTCGGTGCGGCCGACAAACCACAGGTAGCCGTCTTCATCCTGCCAGGCGAGGTCGCCGGTGTGGTAGATGCCGTCGTGCCAGACGCGGTTGGTCAGCTCGGGGTCCTTGTGGTAGCCGTTGAACATGCCGGGGATCTTCTTGCCGTTGAGGATCAGGCAGATTTCGCCCGATTGGCCAGCTGGCGTGGGTTTGTCCTGATCGTCTAAGAGCACGATGTCGTAAGCCGGCGAGGGGCGACCCATCGAGCCGGGCTTGGTCTTCATCCAGTAGTTGGTGACGACGGCCAGGGTCATTTCGGTCTGGCCGTAGCCCTCTTTGAGCTCGAGGCCGGTGGCCTTGAGGAATTGTTCGTAGACTTCGGGGTTCAGAGCCTCGCCGGCGATCGTGCAGTGCTGCAGGCTGGACAGGTCGAACTGGCTGAGGTCCTCTTTGATCAGGAAGCGGTAGATGGTCGGCGGCGCGCAGAAGGTCGTGATCTTGTCGTCCTGGATCTTCTTGAGCATGACCGACGGGGAAAAGCGTTCGAGGTCGAAGACGTAGATGCCGGCCTCCATGATCCATTGACCGTAGATTTTGCCCCAGGCTGACTTGGCCCAGCCGGTGTCGGCCACGGTCAGATGCAGGCCGTCGGGATCGACTTTGTGCCAATACTTGGCCGTCGGGATATGGCCGATCGGGTAGGTGAAGTCGTGGGCGACCATCTTGGGCATGCCGGTGGTGCCCGAGGTGAAGTACAGGAGCATCATGTCGGTGCCGGTGGTGGCGGCGGCGCCGATCGGGCGGACAAAGGGCGCGGCAGTGGCCAGACCGTCCTCGAAGGACAGCCAGCCGGCCTTCTTTTGGCGCACCATGACCTTAATCAGGGGCTGGGTGTAGTCTTTGGCGGCCACATCAACCAGGTCGGCGATCTCGCCGTCCGGCGTGCAAATCACGGCGCTGATTTCGGCAGCGTTGAGACGATAAATGATGTCCTTGGTCTGCAGTTGGTTGGTCGCCGGAATGGCGACGGCGCCGATTTTGTGCAGGGCCAGGATGGTGTACCAGAATTCGAAGTGGCGCTTCAAGATCAGCATGACCTTGTCGCCCTTGCGAATGCCAAGGCTGAGGAGCCAGGCGGCGCAGGCATCGCTCTTGGCCTTGAATTCGCCGAAGGTCAGCGTCTTCTCGTCGCCCGCCTCGTTGCTCCAGAACATGGCGCGACGGCCGGGTTCGCGATCGGCGATGCGGTCGATGATATCGTAGGCGAAGTTAAAGTCGGCAGGCACATTGAATTCAAAGTGGGTGACCTCGCCCTGATCGTTGATCGTTTCATGCAGATATTGCTCGTAGATTCGCTGCATTATTATTGCTCCTCCTGCTGACTTTTTCCGGGATTGATGACCACGGCCAGAAACTGGCAGGCTTTGCCGCCGACGGCGACCATGCCGTGCGGGCGACCGGCGTCGTAATAGAGGGTATCGCCGGCTTGCAGGGTCTCTTCGTTTTCGCCGATCTTGACGCGCAGTGAGCCGGACACAATGTAGTCCATCTCCTGACCGGTGTGCGTGTTGAGGGTGATGGCAGCCTGTTCGTTGCCAGTCTGGTAAGGCGCGGTGACCATGAAGGTTTCGGTGGTGCGGCCGCGAAATTGCGCGGCGAGATTGAGGTACTGAAAGCCAGCGCGCCGCTCGATCGGCAGACCGTGGCCGGCTCGCGTCAGAGCGTAACCCGACAGATGGGGCGATTCACCGGTGATCAGCTCGGTCATGTCAAGGTTGAAACGTTTGGCGGCCTTGTAAAGAAAGGTAAAGCTGAAATCCTTTTCGCCAGCCTCAATCGACCGGTATTCGGCTTCGGAAACGCCAGTTACAGCAGCCATTTCGTCGGTGGTGATGGCCATGATGTCGCGCATGCCGCGCAGGCGTTCGCCAATACCTTTAATTTCGTCTTCCATTGGATGACCTCCCCCTGTTGATTGTCAAATATTTGGGTTCCTTTATTTTAAATTTATCCTAATTGGGTTCAGCTTGCAAGCCTGCCCCTGGAAATGTCAGAATCTGTTCAGACTTTCGATCGAGTATGTTCAAGGTGTCGTCAGATAGGGCGCCAGCAGTTCGTCCAGCATAACCGCGCCCTGGTCGCCGTAGCCGACGAGTGATCGTTTGAGTGAGCCGGCGACGACGACCGAAAACTGCGGCAATTCCTGGACATTGAAGGAATCGGCCACCCCCTCCTCTGCATCCGCATCGACCCAGACAATTTGCAGTTGCTCACTGTAATCATCGGCCATCTGCTCCAAGCGCGGGATGATCAGCGAGTTGACCGAAGCCGTGGCGGAATAGAACACGACCAACAACGGCAAATCGCTTTGCCCCATCAAGGCGTCAAAATTCGTTACCTGACGGTAGACGACGCCGCTGATGCCGTCACCCTGATCCTCATAGCGCATTAAGATGATCGTGGCCGAATCGTTGATGTCGCCGATGGCCGGTGTCTCGGCGCAGGCAGTCAGGGTGGGCAGTATTGTCAGCAGAGCTGCGAGCAGCAAGGCCGGCAGCAGGCGTTTTCTTAGCATGGTTTGCCCTCCAGCAGTTTTTGCACCACGGCGACCGCACCCGTCAGCATGGGCAGTTTGTAGTCTTCCAGCCGCCCGGCGTCGCACAGTTCGACCAGCTCGGGGACGACTGGCAGGCGGTCGAGAAGCGGCACATTCATTTCGGCAGCGGCGGCGGCGGTGTGGCCAGGCCCGAACAGCTCGATCACCCGCTCGCAGTCGGGACAGCGCACGAAACTCATGTTTTCGACAAAGCCCAACACCTTGACACCCATCATCAGGGCCATGTTGCGGGCCTTTTTAACAATCATCGAGACCAGGTCCTGCGGTGTGGAGACAACAAGAATGCCATCCAGCGGGATCGACTGGAAGATGGTCAGCGGCACGTCGCCGGTACCCGGAGGCATATCGATCAGCAGGACGTCGAGGCCGTCCCAGATTACGTCTTTCCAGAATTGGCGGACGACCGACGAGATAACCGGGCCGCGCCACAACACCGGCGCTTCGGGGTGGTCGAGCAGCAAATTGATTGACACCACCTGGATGCCGCTGTGCGTCTGCGCCGGGAAGAGACCGTCGGCTGTGCCAGATAACTGGCCACGCAGACCGAAGCCCATCGGGATGGAGGGGCCGGTGATGTCGGCATCCATGATACCAACCGTCAGACCGGACGCAACCAGTTCCATGGCCAGGAGCGAAGTGACCATCGATTTGCCGACGCCGCCCTTGCCGCTGCAGACGCCGATTACGGCGCGAACGTTGGCCAGATTGTTGAGCTCATCATAGGCTGGACGCTGGACGCCTTCGCTGGGGCATTGCGCCCCGTCAGCTGCGGAGGGGCAGCCGTCTTTGCTTTGACACGAATCACAGGATGACATACATTCACTTCCCTTGGTTTAGCTATCAACTATTTTATCATATCCAGCGGAACTGGCACGCTGGCGCGAATCACCCAGTAGCCAGCCTTGTGCTCGATCACGTCGACGGTGGCAAACAGTTCGCGCAGCCGCTTTTCAGCCGAGGGTGCGCCCTGTTTCTTTTGGATGACGACGTACAGTCTTCCACCGGGATTGATCCTCGCTGCCGCTTCGGCGAAAAAACGATGCACCGTCGCCTTGCCAGCACGAATGGGCGGGTTGGTCAGGATCAGGTCGAAATTGCCGACGACCTTCTGCAGGCCGTCCGACTGGATAATCTCGATGTACTGGGTCATGTTGCGTTTGGCGTTGGCGCGCGCCAACTTGAGGGCGCGTTCGTTGATGTCGCACAGCACAACGTCCAGCGGCGGGAAAACACGTTTCATGATGATGCCGACCGGACCGTAGCCGCAGCCCAGATCGAGCAGCCGACCGGTTGCCTTGCCAACGTCTTCGCAGACGGTCTCGATCAGCAGCTCGCTGCCGAAGTCCAGGCGTTGGCGCGAAAAGACGCCGCTGTCGGTGTTAAAGGCAAAATCCAGACCGCGCAAACGCACCTGCAATTCCTGCGGTTTGTGGGCGGTATCGGGTTTTTCATCAAAATAATGCGGCATTCATGTTCACACTTTCTCGTAAAGTTTGATTTGGGATTTGCGCAGGCCGTAGATCAGCGGCCAACCGATCAGATAAACCACCACGGCCTCGGAGGCCGCAATCAGACCAATGCTGAACAGGATGCTCCACGCCGACTGCGCTGCGTCGGGCGCCAGCAGGAAAGGCAGGTAGGAGCCGACGATCAGGCCGTTGGCGGCTACCGGCGGCAGCAGCGCCAACACGGTCCAACCGACCAACGGGGCTTGGCTTTCGCGAACGCGGCGGCCCAGCATCCAGCTCAGCCAAGCGGCCAGCAGGGTGGCCAGACTACCGAGCAATATGTCGACGATGCCGAGGTTCATCGGATTGAGGATATTCGAGAGCAAGCAGCCGATGAACAATCCCGGCACGGCCGCTGGTGTCAGCACGGCCAGCGCGGTCAGCGCCTCGGACAGACGAAACTGGATCTGCCCGAAGCTCAGGGGCGCGACCAGCAATGTCAGCGCGATGTAGGCGGCGGCAATGACTGCCGCTTGGGTGATCAGGTAGGTCTTGGTTTTCATGATGTTCCTCCGTTATTTGCCGGCGAAAGACAGTCGCCCGGAACTGATGTACCCGCCAGCCGCCCCACCTGCAGAATACGCAGGCGGCCTTGCCGCGCGAGCTGTATTAGTTTACCACGAATGAAAGGGGTGAGGCAACGTTAAGACGTTTTCGCAGGCTCGTAGGTTCGAGCCCTCACGTGAAAAAGAGATAGAAGCTATCCCATTAAATGGGATAGCTTCTATCTCTGGCTCCTCAAGTAGGACTCGAACCTACGACCCTGCGGTTAACAGCCGCATGCTCTACCAA